>CBDBCF010000001.1:0-2845000 GCA_965202985.1 Longimicrobiales bacterium | reverse complement strand
CCACCACCCGACGGTCCTGTCACTCCCGCGTCCCTCCTCATGGTCGAACGCTTCTTGAACGGTACAGGAATATTAACCTGTTTCCCATCGCCTACGCCCTTCGGCCTCGGCTTAGGGACCGACTAACCCGGAGCGGATAAGCCTGGCTCCGGAACCCTTAGGCTTTCGGTGACAGGGATTCTCACCCTGTTTATCGCGTACTCATTCCGGCATGCTCTCTTCCCTGCTCTCCACGGATGCTCTTCCGAGTCCGCTTCGCCGACCAGGGAATGCTCCCCTACCATGACTTGCGTCATCCGTAGCTTCGGCGCCGTGCTTGAGTCCCGACCATTATCGGCGCGGATCCACTTGACTAGTGAGCTATTACGCACTCTTTAAAGGCATGGCTGCTTCTAAGCCAACCTCCTAGCTGTCTTTGCAAATCCACATCCTTTCTCACTTAGCACGAACTTGGGGGCCTTAGCTGACGGTCTGGGCTCTTTCCCTCTCGCGGACGGACATTATCGCCCGCCCACTGACTCCCAGGATACATCTCAAAGGCATTCGGAGTTTGGTTGGGTTCGGTAACCTGGTGAGGCCCCTAGCCCATCCAGTGCTCTACCTCCTCGAGACAATTCCCTGAGGCTATACCTAAATATATTTCGGGGAGAACCAGCTATCTCCGAGCTTGATTGGCCTTTCACCCCTATCCACAGCTCATCCGAGCAGTTTTCAACCCACAACGGTTCGGGCCTCCACCAGGTGTTACCCCGGCTTCACCCTGGCCATGGATAGATCGCTTCGGTTTCGGGTCTACCCCCATGCACTCGTCGCCCGTTTCAGACTCGCTTTCGCTTCGGCTCCGGACCCGAGGCCCTTAACCTCGCGCATGAGGAGTAACTCGCCGGATCATAATGCAAAAGGCACGCCGTCACCCGCGCTCGTCGTCCGAAGACGGGAACCGGGCTCCGACCGCTTGTATGCACACGGTTTCAGGGTCTATTTCACTCGCCGTCAGGCGTTCTTTTCACCTTTCCCTCACGGTACTCTCCGCTATCGGTCACAGACTCGTATTTAGCCTTGGAAGATGGTCCTCCCGGATTCAGCCAGGGTTTCACGTGTCCCGGCCTACTCGGGGTCCGCGCCAGCTCGCCTACTCGCATTTCGCATACGGGACTCTCACCCTCTGCGGTCGTACGTTCCAGTACCGTTCCGCTATGCTTCGGCTCGCCTTGCGGCGCGGCCCCACAACCCCCGGACGAGTCACCCCGCCCGGGTTTGGGCTGTTCCCTTTTCGCTCGCCGCTACTCTGGGAATCTCGATTGATTTCCTTTCCTCCAGGTACTTAGATGTTTCAGTTCCCTGGGTTGGCTCCCTCGAAAGGGTGACGGGATCGCTCCCGCCGGGTTGCCCCATTCGGACATCCCCGGATCTCAGCTTGCTTGCAGCTCCCCGAGGCTTTTCGCAGCTTGCCACGTCCTTCGTCGCCGGTCTGTGCCAAGGCATCCGCCGTGTGCACTTTCTCGCTTGACCAGCCGCAGTCGTTCCAAGGGGCGCCCGGGCGCGGGATCGGCAGGCAGCACCTGCGTCCGCGTCCGGGTCCCAAGAATCTCGTGGGCCGGCCCACCGTCGCCTTTCCAACACGCACGCTTCGCGACCACGCCCGACCGACGCCTCCCCGCGAGGGGACGCGCCGAGCCGCGCGGGCCGGAGCGGCCTAAGGCTCTTTCCTTCCTTCTACCGGTCATGTCAAGCAACGCGCCGCCCATGCGAACCCCGCCGGACGGCGGAACGGGCGAACAGTCCTGGAAGGTAACACTTCCCCGGCGCAAGTCAACAAGGGGGCCTACATGCCTCCTGCGTCCAGGAACGCGGCCACGTCCCGGCCCGCCACCACGAAGTCGCCCAGCTCGGACCCGCGCTCGGGCCCGTGCCAATCCGACCCGCCCGTGCGCAGAAGCCCGTGGCGACGGGCAGCTTCGTCCAGGACCTCCACGCTGGCGGAGCGCCCCGGAGGCCGGAAGACCTCCAACCCGCGCAGCCCCGCGTCCACCAAGCGAGGCAGGAGCTCGCCGAGCAGTTCGGCGGGGGGATGGGCCCACACCGCGATCCCCCCGGACTCGAGAGCGGTGGAGACCACCTCTTCCGGCGTGGCCACCTCGGTGGGGGCGTACGCCGGACAGTCGTTGCCGATCAGCCGCTTGAAGGCGTCGGGGACCGAAGTCGCGTGCCCCGCCTCGACCAGCGCCTGGGCTAGGTGGGGCCGGGCCGGGGCCGCGTTCTTGGAGGCGATTCGCGCCAGGACGTCTTCCCAAGTCACGTGGACGCCCATTCGCCCCAAGCGCTCGATCATTCGGTCCATCCGTTGCCGTCGGCGTTCTCGGCCGCGCTTGGCGTGGCGCTTCAAGGCGTGGGCATTCACGTCCAGGAAGTACCCCAGCATATGCACGTCTTCGCCTTGGAAGGTGCTGCTGAGCTCCACCGCGGGGATAACGTCCAACCGGCGGCCCTTCGCGGCCCGCACCGCCTCGTCCACGCCCGCCACCGTGTCGTGGTCCGCAAGCGCGATCACGTCGAGCCCGACCGCCTCGGCCCGTTCCACCACCTCCGTCGGCGTGCAGCTCCCGTCGGAGGCGGTCGAGTGGATGTGAAGGTCGAGCTTCACGGCAGGCCGCTCGTTCTCGGGCATGCGGCGGGGGCCATCGCGTCGGCCCGTCAGCCCGCCCGATCCGCGCCGCCGGCGCCGTGGCGTCTCGGCCCCTCGGACGCCCGGTCGGCGAGGACGGCAACGTTGTCGGCCTCCACCTTCATGACGCCCCCGGCGATCTCGAACTCGACGGAACGCTCGCCCTTCGGCCGCACCGCCAAGGGGCCTTCGCCCAGCAGGGTCAGGAAGGGGGCGTGGCCGGGAAGCACCCCGACCCGGCCGTCCCAAGCGGGCGCCACCAGCGACGCCGCCTCGCCCTGGAAGACGATCCCCTCGGGCGTGAGCACCTGGATCGCCAAGACGCCGGCCACCTCAGGCCCCCATCTTCTCGGCGGCCTCCACGACCTGCTCGATCCCACCCTTCATGTAGAACGCCTGCTCCGGCAGGTGGTCGAACTCCCCGGCAACCACGCGCTCGAACGACTCGATGGTGTCCTCGAGCTTGACGTAGCTGCCCGGGATGTTGGTGAAGGCGGTGGCCACGAAGAACGGCTGGGACAGGAAGCGCTCGATGCGCCGGGCCCGGCCCACGACGATCTTGTCCTCTTCGCTGAGCTCGTCCATGCCCAGGATCGCGATGATGTCCTGAAGGTCCTTGTAGCGCTGGAGGATGCGCTGGACGCCGCCGGCGACCTCGTAGTGGCGCTCGCCGATGAACTGCGGGTCCAGGATGCGCGAGGACGAGTCCAGGGGGTCGACGGCGGGGTAGATGCCCTTCTCGGAGATCGACCGGGACAGGACGGTCGTGGCGTCCAGGTGGGTGAACGCCGCGGCCGGCGCCGGGTCGGTGAGGTCGTCGGCGGGCACGTAGATCGCCTGCACCGAGGTGATGGAGCCCTCGCGCGTGGAGGTGATCCGCTCCTGCAGTTCGCCCATCTCGGTGCCCAGGGTCGGCTGGTAGCCCACCGCCGACGGCATGCGCCCCAGCAGCGCCGACACTTCCGAGCCCGCCTGCGTGAAGCGGAAGATGTTGTCGATGAAGAGGAGGACGTCCTGCTTCTCCACGTCGCGGAAGTACTCGGCGATGGTGAGCCCCGACAGCCCCACGCGCAGGCGGGCGCCCGGCGGCTCGTTCATCTGGCCGTAGACCAGGGCGGTGGAATCGATGACGCCGGAGTCGGTCATCTCCTGCCACAGGTCGTTGCCCTCGCGGGTGCGCTCGCCGACCCCGCAGAACACCGACCGGCCGCCGTGCTCCATGGCGATGTTGTTGATGAGCTCCATGATGATGACGGTCTTGCCGACTCCGGCGCCGCCGAAGAGCCCCGTCTTGCCGCCCTTCACGTAGGGGGCTAGCAGGTCCACGACCTTGATCCCGGTCTCGAAGATCTCGGTCTTGGGCTCGAGGTTCTCGAAGCGGGGCGACAGGCGGTGGATCGGCCAGCGCTCCACGTCTTCGCCGCCGGCCACGGGACCGCGCTCGTCCACGGGTTCGCCCAGGACGTTCAAGATGCGCCCCAGGGCCGGCTCGCCGACGGGCACCGCGATCGGCTGCCCCGTGTCCGTCACCTCCATGCCGCGCTGCACGCCGTCGGTGGAGCTCATCGACACCGCGCGAACCTGGGAACGGCCGATGTGCTGCTGCACCTCCGCCACCAAGTCGATCTCGCGGCCCGAGCCGGACTCGGTGGTCAGGCGCAGCGCGTTGTAGATCTCGGGCAAGTGCTCGGGGTCGAACTCCACGTCCAGGACGGGGCCGATCACCTGCACGACCCGGCCCGTGTTGTCGTTGGTCATGTCTCTCTTCGTCGTCCTTTGGGGGTCATTCGAGCGCGGCGGCCCCGCCAACGATCTCGGCGATCTCTTGGGTGATCTGGGCTTGGCGCGCTCGGTTGTAGCTGCGGGTCAGGCTTTCCAGGATCTCGCCGGCGTTGTCGGTGGCGCTCTTCATGGCGGCCCGGCGGGCGCCCTGCTCGCCGGCGGCGTTCTCCACGAGAGCGCGGTAGACGGCGGCGCGGAGGTAGCTGGGAAGAAGGCGCCCCACGATCTCGCCGCCCGAAGGCGACAAGATGAAGGCGTCGGCGGGCGCTCCGGGAGCGTCGGGCTCCACCGGCAGGAGCCGGGTCGCGCGCGGAGGCGTGGACAAGGCGGAACGGAACTCGGAGCTCACCACGTAAACGGCGTCCAACTCCCCCGTCGCGAAGCGGTCCCGAAGCGGCGCCACGAGCCGTTCCGCGTCTTCGGCGCCGGGAGCGTCGCCGATCGAGGTGGTGGCCGACGCCACTTGGGCGCCCCGGAAGCGGAAGTAGGCCAGCCCCTTCTTGCCCGACACGTGAAGCTCGGCGTCCACGCCCTCCGCCTCCAGCGCCTGCAGGCGGAGACGAGCCTCGCGGACGAGGTTGGCGTTGAAGGCGCCGCAGAACCCTCGGTTCGCCGTGAGCAGGAGGACCGCAGCCCGCCGGATTTCGGCGGGGCGGCGCAACAGGGGATGCTCTTGGGCCAGCGACGGCGAGTAGAGCCCGCCCACGACGCCCGCCAGCGCGTCGCTGTACGGACGGGCCGCGGCCATGCGGTCCATGGCCCGCTTGAGCTTGGAGGTGGCGACGAGCTCCATGGTGCGCGTGATCTTCCGCGTGTTCTTCACGGACTTGATCCGTCGCAGGACGTCCTGGGAACCGGCCATCTTCAGTCGGCGGACGGCCCTTCGGCCTCGAAGACCTTGTTGTACTCGTCGATCGACTCCCGCAGGCGGGCCTCGATATCGTCGGTGAGCTTGCCTTCTTGGCGGAGGCCGGCGAACACGTCGTCGAAGCGGCTCTCCACGAACTCGAGGAAGCCGTGCTCCCACTGCCGGACCCGGGCCACGGCGATGTCGTCCAAGTACCCGTTGACGACGGCGTAGATCGCGGCGATCTGCCGCTCGACGGGCACCGGACGGTACTGGGGCTGCTTGAGGACTTCGACGGTGCGCTGACCTCGGGCCAGCTGCTGCTGGGTGGCGGCGTCCAGGTCCGACGCGAACTGGGCGAAGGTCTCCATGGCGCGGAACTGGGCCAGGTCCAGGCGCAGCCGGCCGGCCACCGACTTCATGGCCTTGACCTGTGCCGCGCCGCCGACGCGGGACACCGAGATGCCCACGTTGACGGCGGGCCGGACGCCGGAGTTGAACAGGTCCGGCTCCAGGTAGATCTGGCCGTCGGTGATGGAGATGACGTTGGTGGGAATGTAGGCCGACACGTCGCCGGCCTGGGTCTCGATGATCGGGAGGGCGGTGAGCGAGCCCCCGCCGAGCTCGTCGGACAGCTTGGCCGCCCGCTCCAGCAGACGGGAGTGCAGGTAGAAGACGTCGCCGGGGTACGCCTCTCGGCCCGGCGGACGGCGCAGCACCAGGGAGAGCTGACGGTACGCCTGGGCCTGCTTGGACAGGTCGTCGTAGATCACCAGCGTGTGCTTGCCCTGCCACATGAAGTGCTCCGCCAACGCCGTGGCCGAGTAGGGAGCCACGTACTGCATGGGCGCCGGATCGGAAGCGTTGGCCGCGACCACGATGGTGTAGTCCATGGCGCCGTGGTGCTTCAGGGTCTCGACGACCGCGGCAACTTGGCCTGCCCGCTGGCCCACGGCGCAGTAGACGCAGATCACGTCCGTGTCGCGCTGGTTGATGACGGCGTCCACGGCGATCGCCGTCTTGCCGGTCTGGCGGTCGCCGATGACGAGTTCGCGCTGTCCCCGGCCGATCGGGATCATGGCGTCGATCGCCTTGATGCCCGTCTGAAGGGGCTCCTTGACGGGCTGGCGCTTCACGATGCCGGGGGCCACCACGTCGATCTGGCGACGGTCCGAGGCTTCGATGGCGGGGCCGCCGTCCACGGGGGCGCCCAGCGGATCGACCACTCGGCCCAAGTAGGCGTCTCCGACGGGCACGTCCAGAACGCGGCCGGTGCGCCGCACCTCGTCTCCTTCGTGGAGACCGGCCCATTCGCCCATGACCACGGCGCCGATGTTGTCCTCTTCCAGGTTGAGCGCCAGCGCCGTGACCGACTCGCCGCTCTCGCCCGAGACGATCTCGAGCATCTCGCTGGCCATGGCGCGGGTCAGCCCGTAGATGCGGGCCACGCCGTCCTTGACCTCGAGCACCTCGCCGACCTCTTCGGCGTGAAGGGCCTCCTGGTAGTTCTCGATCTCGGCCAAGAGGACGCCCTTGATCTCTCCTGCCCGAAGCTGCGTATCTGACATTTCGTGGTCTTTCCTGTGGTTTCGCGGTTCTATTGCGCTTCCGGGCCGGGCGGGCGGGCGGGCGGCAGCTCGGCCGCCAGCAGACGGCGTCGCATGAGGCCCAGCTGACGCCTCAACGAGCCGTCGTAGACGATGTCGCCGTCTCGGATCACGACGCCGCCCAAGATGCTCGGGACCACCTTGACGTGGGGGATGACTTGCGTGCCCGTGGCCTTGGACATCCGCGCCGCCAGCTCCTCCGCCGCGCCTTCGGTCAATGGACGCGCCACTGCCACTTCCACGTAGCGGCGCCCTCGACGGCGGTCCAGCAGCTGCTCGTACTCCCGCCCGATCTCCGACAGAAGTCGCTGTCGCCGCTTGTCCACGACCACCTTCAGGAACGCGACGAAGGCGGCTGGCGCGGCCGGTCCCAGAGCCCCCGCCAGCGCCGACTTCTTGGCGGAGGCCGGCACGCGGGCCGTCTCCAGGAACAGGCGCACCCTGGGATCTTCGACCAAGTCGGCCACGGCGGCCATCGCTTCGCCGAACGCTTCCACGCCCTCGTGGTGCTCCGCCAGCTCGAAGAGCGTTTCGGCGTAGTTCCGGGCGATGGTGTCGTCTCTCACGGCGCCTCAGGCCTGGAAGCCGCCGGACTTGGAGAAGCCGCCGGACTTGGACATCTCGTCCACGTACGCCATGACGAGCCGCCGGTCCCGGTCGTCGTCCAGGCGCTCTGACAAGAGGCGCGAGGCCGCGGCCATCGCCAGCTCCACCGATTCCCGGCGGAGCGTTTCCACCGCCGCGTCGCGCTCGCGCAGGATCTCGCGGCGCGCGCCTTCGATGATCGCGTGACTCTCCTTGCGAGCCTTGGTTTCCAGCTCTCGCCGAAGCTGATCGGCGGCTTCTCGGCTTTCGGCCACGATCGACTGGGCTTGGCGGCGGCTCTCGGCGAGCTTCTCCTGCTGTTCCTTGACCAAGCGCTGGGCCTCCTCCTGCTGCCTCCGAGCCTCGTCGATGGCCTCTTGAATGCCCGTCTCCCGGGCGTCGAGAGCCCCCAGCAGCGGCTTCCACGCGAAGCGCCACAGGATGAGGAGCATGGCCCCGAACGTCAGCAGGGTCCACAGGGAGAGCCCCGTGTCGACGGCGAAGAGGGTGTCCCACGCCGCTCCGTGCGCCGCCTCGTCCTGCGCCGCCGCGCGCAGCGCAGTCGTCGTCATCAGATGAACTTGAAGAGGGCGGCGATGACGATCGTGAAGAGCGCGGCGCCCTCCACGAAGACCGACAGCAGGATGGCCAGGTTGCGGATCTCGCCGGCCGCCTCGGGCTGGCGGGCGATCCCCTGCGTGGCGCCTTCGCCGATGCGGCCGATCCCCAGGCCGGCGCCGACGACGGCGAGACCGGCCCCGATCCCGGCGCCCAGCAGGGCAAAGGTGTTCTTGGCGGTGTCCAGTTCCATCTGGGCGGCGGCGTCCTGGAAGACCGCCAGCGTCGCGTAGAGCATGGTTTCTCCGTGGTGGGTGGTTCTTGGTGGGCTCAGTGTTCGTGCTGCATGAGGCCGATGAAGACGGCCGACAGCATGGCGAAGACGTACGCTTGGATGAGGGCGATGAGCAGCTCCATGAGCATGATCAGCGAGACCATGACGAACGACGCCCCGGCCACGCCGCCCACGACCAGCCAGTTGCCGGCGTAGAGGTCGGCGAAGACGAAGATCAGGCCCAGGAGAGAGAAGATGAGCATGTGGCCCGCGGTCATGTTGGCGAAGAGCCGGATGGCGAGGGCGAAGGGCTTGGTGAACTTGCCCATGAGCTCCACCGGGGTCATGAGGCACAGGATCAGGAACTTCCCGATCCCGCTCATCCCCGGCGGCGCGAAGAAGATCGTTCTCATGTAGCCGGCGAACCCCAGCGCCCGGAACCCGGAGATCTCCGTGACGAAGAAGGTGACCACCGCCAGGGACGCAGTGACCGTCAGGTTGCCGGTGGCCGTGCCGCCCCAGGGCAACAGCCCCAGGAGGTTCATCGTCAGGATGAAGAAGAACAGCGTGAGGACGAACGGCACGAAGCGCTGATAGCCCGGGCCGATGTTCCCCTTGCACACGTCGTCGCGGAAGAAGACGACGACGGCTTCGACGGCGTTGGCGAAGCCGGAGGGCGCCCGGCCCGCGCCGCGGCCGGTCACGGCGCGGGCGACGGCCACGACCGCCACGGTGGTGATGGCGGCGGCCAGGAGCATGAGGACGACGTGCTTGGTGGGCGACAGGTCGACTTGGAGCCCGCCCACGGACACCGGGGTCCAGTGCGGGAGGGGGACCTCGCCCCACGGCAACTCGTACTTCGCGGCGTTGAGGATGTGGTGCGAAAGCATCTCGCCCAGGTCGAAGCCCGGCGCAGTCGGGTGCGCGGGGTCGGCATGTCCCTCTTGGGATGCCTGAAGGGCGACGGCCCGAAGGGATGTCATGCGGCCGCCCGGTACTCCAAGACCGCCTCCGCGACGGAGGTGGCAACCAAGAAGACGGCCAGGCTGAGGAGGAAGGCGGCGGGATGGGCGAACGCAGTCGCAACGAGCACGGCCACGGATGCAGCGAGGAGCGCTGCGCGCGCCGCGAACGCCACGGCCAGCGCCGCGACGAACCGGTCGGCGCGCCGTCGCCAACCTCTCAGCAGGAAGTGGAGGGGCACTTGCGTCGCCAGCGCCCATGCGCCGGCCCAAACGACCGCGCCTCCGCCCCCGTCGCCCGCCAGGGGCCACGCCGCCAGCGCCAGCGCCGCCACCAGCCCAAGGGCCGTGGTCGCGAAGGACGGTGACCGCTTCATCCCTGTTCTTCCTTCTCCTTTGCGGCAGGCTCCACGACAAGCCGCACGTAGAGGGTGTACAGCCCCGCCCCTGCGCCGCCGAGAGCGCCCAGCAGCGCAAACAAGGGAGCGGTTCCAAAACGCTGGTCCAGCTCCAACCCCGCCCAGCCTCCCAGCAATGCCGCACCGGCCCACGCGAAGCCGTAGCCCGCGTAGCGGTGAAGCCCGCCGGAACCGCTTCCAGCCGGCTCCTGGGACGGGTTCCGAACGTCCTTCACGAGTCTGTCGTCCGTGCTCCGCCGGTCGCGAAGAAACTCGGCCCGCCTGGGGCGATCCGCGCCCGAGCGCCCGCGACCGGAAAACGCCCGCACAGCACAAGAAACGTAGCGCTTGTGAAAAAATTCGCAAGCGGGGTCGATCGGCTCGTTCGAAGGCGACGGGAGTCGCGGCGGCGGCGTGCCGCGTCGGGAATGGACGGGGCCTTTCGTCGGCCCGCCTTGACCGCCAATTCGCCCGTCGTCTATCTTCGGCGCCTGCCCCCGGCCCAAGGACTTCCATGACCGCCATCTCTTCCCCGCCGGCCCCGCCAGTCCCCCGTGTCGCCGCCCCCGAACCGGATGCGGACCGGGACGTTCGGCTCCTTCGGCGCGCCGGCGAGATCGCATCCGAGCTTCGGAGCGCGGTGGAGCGCCGGATCGTGGGCCAGCAACACGTCGTCGACGGAATCCTGACCGCCATGATGGCCAACGGCCACGTGTTGCTGGTCGGGGTCCCGGGCTTGGCCAAGACGCTGATCATCTCGACGCTGGCGGAGGCGCTCCACCTCAAGTTCTCTCGGATCCAGTTCACGCCCGACCTGATGCCCACGGACATCACGGGCACGGACGTGATCGAAGAGGACAAGGCCACTGGCCGTCGCGTCTTCCGCTTCGTGCCTGGCCCGATCTTCGCCAACATCGTGCTGGCGGACGAAATCAACCGGACGCCGCCGAAGACGCAGGCGGCGCTTCTCGAGGCCATGCAGGAGCGCGACGTGACGGCGGCCGGCAAGACCTACCACCTGGACCCGCCGTTCTTCGTGCTGGCCACGCAGAACCCCATCGAGCAAGAGGGCACGTATCCCCTGCCCGAGGCCCAGCTGGACCGGTTCATGTTCGATCTGCGGATCGGATACCCGGACCGGGGAGAAGAGGAACGGATCGCCACGCTGACTACCGAAGTGCAGGACGTGGAGGTCGAACCCGTGGTACACGGCGACGAGATCCTCGAGCTCCAGCGCTTGGTGCGGCGCATTCCCGTACCGCCGTCGATCGTGTCCTATGCGGTGCGGCTGGCCCGCTCCACGCGGCCGGGCGGCCAGGAGCAGGCGGCGGTCGCCAAGCGCTACGTAAGCTGGGGCGCGGGTCCGCGAGCATCCCAGTACCTGGTGCTGGGCGCCAAGGCCCGCGCGGCGTTTCGAGGGGCGCCGGTACCGACGATGGAGGATGTGCACGACATCGCACCGGCGATCCTGGGCCATCGCATCGTCGTCAACTTCGACGGCGAGGCCGAGGGAATGAGCACCCGCGACGTGATCGCCGAGCTGATCGGCGAGAGCAGGAAATGGACATAGAGGCCGGCCAGCCCGACGACCAGCCTCCGAGTCGCAGGGAAGAGGGGGCCGCTCCTTGGAGTGGTTGATCGCGGGGCTCGCGGTGGCCGCCGCGGGCATGGTGCTTCTGTCGGCGGCATTGACCGCGGCGCTGGCAGCCGTTCTGGCGATCGACCGCAGCAAGGTCCGGATCATGGCCGGCGAGGGCTTCGCCGGGGCCGACGCGCTCTCGGCGATTCGGGCGGGCGACGTGGCCACGTCGCCGCTGTCGGTGCTGCGCACGCTCTGCTGTCTGGGGGCCGTGGCGGCGGGGCTGTCGGCGACGCTGGCCATCTGGGGGCCGGGGGCGGCCAAGTGGGCGGCGCCGGCGCTCGTGCTGGTCGTGCTGCTGGCGGGCGACGTGGTGCCCCGGGGGCTGGGGAGCCGGCGTCCCGTTCGGTTGGCGCTGGTGGCGGCGCCGTTCCTTCGGCGGGGCTCGGGACTCTTTCGGTGGCTCGCGCTGCCGCTCCGCCTGCTGGAACGGCTTCCGCGGGGAGGGACCGCCGACAACGACGCTTCGTCGGCCGAGCTTCACGTGAGAGAAGCCCTGGAGATCGGGACCGGGGAAGGGGTGGTCGAGGCCGACGAGCACCGGTTGGTGGAGCGCGCGTTTCAGCTGGACGAGCGGAACGCATGGGACGCCATGACGCCGCGCGTGGACATCTTCGCCTGGAAGGACTCGGCCTTGCTGGGCGAGATCGTCCCCAAGCTGGGCGCCGTGCCGCATTCTCGGGTGCCCGTCTACGGCGACAACATCGACGACGTGACGGGGATCCTTCACGTGCGGGAGGCTTACGCCGCCTACGTGGCCGGGCAGCAGCACGACGCGCCGCTGTCCCGGTTCGCCCGCGAGCCCATGTTCGTGCCCGGTTCCCTGTCGCTGGCCAAGCTGCTGGCGGAGTTCCGCGCTAGGCGGGTCCACATGGGGATCGTGGCCGACGAGTTCGGCGGCACCGACGGCCTCATCACGCTGGAAGACGTGCTGGAAGAGCTGGTTGGAGAGATCGTGGACGAGACCGACGTGGACGAGGAACCGCTGGTGCGCGTTTCCGCCGACGAGATCGTCGTCTCCGGCGCTGCGGAGATTCGCGCCGTCAACGACGCCTTCGGCAGCGACCTGCCGGCGGGCGAGCACCGATCCTTGAACGGATTCATCCTGGAAGAGCTTGGGGAAGTGCCGAACGCGGGAGCGTCGCTCGAAGCCGAGGGAGTGCGCATCGAGGTCCTGGAGGCGTCGGAGACGCAGGTGTTGCGCGCTCGCCTGCTGCGACGGCCACAGCACGCGGACGAAGGGTGACGGCGCCGAGGGTCGTCGCGCTCGGAGGGCGCCGGCCCCGGGTTGCGGAAAGCGCTTTCGTGGCGCCCGGAGCCGTGCTGATCGGGGACGTGAGGATCGGCCACGAGGCCAGCGTCTGGTTCGGCGCCGTGTTGCGAGGCGACCATCCGGGGCACGGCATTCGGATCGGCGCGCGCGCCAACGTGCAGGACAACGTCGTGGTGCACGTGAGCGCCGCGGGCGACACGATCGTGGAGGAAGAGGCGACGGTGGGTCACGGCGCCGTACTGGAGAGCTGTCGGGTCGGGCGGCGAACGGTGGTGGGGATGAACGCCTCCGTGCTCCAGGGCGCTCGCCTTGGAGAAGGCTGCGTGGTGGCCGCCGGCGCCGTGGTGAAGGGGGGCGCCGACGTGCCGAGCGGGCGGCTGGTGGCGGGGGTGCCCGGCCGTGTACGGGCGTTGAGTCCGCGGGCGGCGGCATGGACCGAGCGGAGCGCCGCCCACTACGTGGCGCTCGGGCGCCGCTACATCGCGGAGTCGGCCTGCGAGCTGTGCGGCGGCCCCGTATTGGCGCGCCACTGCAAGGTCACGTGTCTGAACTGCGGCTACCAGCGGGACTGCAGCGACCCGTAGCGCCCCCGAACTCTATCCCCTGGGCCAAGGGCAGCTCCGTGCTCCAGTTGACGGTGTTGGTCTGACGGCGCATGTAGGCCTTCCAGGCGTCGGAGCCCGACTCGCGGCCGCCGCCGGTCTCCTTCTCGCCGCCGAAGGCGCCGCCGATCTCCGCGCCCGAGGTGCCGATGTTGACGTTGGCGATGCCGCAGTCGCTGCCCCTGTGGGAAAGGAAGTACTCGGCTTCGCGCACATGGTCGGTGAAGATCGCCGACGACAGGCCCTGGGGAACGTCGTTGTGGAGGGCCAGGGCCTCTTCGATTTCGTCGGCGGCGCGGGCGGACGTCGCGTCCTCCGTGCCGTACGGGATCACGTAGAGGATCGGGGCGAACGTCTCCTCCTGCACGATGGCGAAGTCGTTCCGGGCAGATGCGATGCACGGCGTCACGTACAGGCCGCCCGGGAACGCCGGGCCGTCCAGGCGCTCGCCGCCGCAAAGGATTTCGCCCCCCTCTTCGACGACGCGGCGACGGGCCGTCTCAAGGTCGTCCACGGCTTGGCGGTTCACCACGGGACCCATGAGCGTGGCGGGGTCCAAGGGGTCGCCGATGCGCACGTCCCGGTAGGCGCGCACCAAGCGGCGAACGAACTCGTCGCGTGCGGACCGGTGGACGATCACGCGGCGGGTGCTGGTGCAGCGCTGGCCCGCCGTGCCCACGGCGCCGAAGAGGATCGACGGGACGGCCAAGTCCATGTTGGCGTGGGGCGTGACGATCACGGCGTTGTTGCCCCCCAGCTCCAGGATCGTCCGGCCCAGCCGGCCGCCGACCGCTTCGGCCACGTGCCGGCCCACCGCGCACGATCCCGTCGCGGACACGAGCGGGATCCGCCGGTCGCGGAGCATTCGGTCGCCCACCGCGGCGCCCCGCCCCACGGCCAAGCTGAACACAGCCGGGTCCACGCCGCACTCCCGGCAGGCCTCCGCCGCGATCTTGGTGACGGCGATCGCCGAAAGGGGCGTGCCCGACGCGGGCTTCCACAGCGTGGCGTCGCCGCAGACCGCCGCCACCGCCGCGTTCCACGACCACACCGCCACGGGGAAGTTGAAGGCGCTGATCACGCCCACCACTCCAAGAGGATGCCACTGCTCCCGCATGTGGTGGTCGGGACGCTCGCTGGCCATCGTCAGGCCGTAGAGCTGGCGGGACAGCCCCGTGGCGAAGTCGCAGATGTCGATCATCTCCTGGACTTCGCCTTCGCCCTCCGCCTTGATCTTGCCCATTTCCAGCGTGACCAGCGCACCTAGGGCCTCCTTGTGCTCGCGGAGGAGCAGACCCAGCCGGCGAACCACTTCGCCTCGGCGCGGGGCCGGGACGCGCCGCCATTCCAGGAACGCCCGATGCGCCCGGTCCGAGACAGCGTCGTACTCGTCCTCGGTGACCTGGGTCACGGTGGCGATCCGGGAGCCGTCAATGGGCGTGAAGACGTCCAGCGCAGGGCCGGAACCGATCCACTCGCCGGCGAATCCGCCGGGGTTGGGGGTTCGGCCGCCGGCGGGCGCCAGCCCCAAAGGCTCCAGGACGGCGGCGACGCGGTCTCCGTTCATGGTCGCAATCTACTCCGTTTCCGGCCCCGACGGTTCAGGCCACGCGGTACTTGTCGGTGACGTCGTTCCGGGCGCGGCCGGCCAGGATGCGGAACTCGTCGTGCCGCAGGAGCGGGTCGTCGCGCAGGTCCAGGCGGAGCCGCGTGCGACGCGCCAGCTTGCGCACGAAGCGGGGCTCGAACTCCATGACCTGAAGCGCCACCTGGGGGTGGACGCGCACCAGCAGGTCCGTGTCGTCGCCCAGGGCGGCGGCCCGGCGGATGCACCGCTCGACTTCGCGCACCAGGGCCGGCGCCGACCAGACGCGCCCCGTCCCGCCGCACGCGGCGCAGGGATCGGTCAACGACTGAAGCAGCGGCGGGCGCACTCGTTGCCGGGTCATCTCGACGAGCCCCAGGTCCGACACCTCCCACGTCCGGGTGCGGGCACGGTCCCGCCCCAAGCGGCTCCGCAACTCGTGCAGGACCTTCTTGCGGTTCTCGGGCGACTCCATGTCGATGAAGTCGATCACGACGATCCCGCCCACGTCCCGCAGCCGGAGCTGAGCCGCGATCTCTCGGGCCGCGTCCAAGTTCGTCTTCAGGATCGTCTCTTCCGGATCCTTCTTCCTTGCCCTTCCCTTGCCGGTGAAGCGCCCCGTGTTCACGTCCACCGACACCAGCGCCTCCGTGGGCTCGATGATCACGTGTCCGCCGGACGGCAGGTCCACCCGGCGCCGGAAGGTGCGCTGGATGTCCTCTTCCACGCCGGCGTGGTCGAACAGAGGGGTTCCGCCGTCGTAGAGGTGGATGCGGTCCAGCAGGGCGGGGTCGAACGTCTTCACGTACTTGGCGATCTGCTCGTACACCTGGCGATTGTCGATGGTGACGGCCTCGAACTTGTCCGTGAACAGGTCGCGGATCACGCCCGACACGAGCTTGGCGTCCTCGTGCACCAAGGCGGGCGCTTGCGCGCGGGCCGCCCGGCGCTGGATCGACTGCCACAAGCGCCGCAGCTGTTCGTACTCCTTCGCCAGCTTGTCCTGGGTGAGCTCCTCGCCGGCCGTGCGCACGATGACTCCGCCCTGGCGTCCGTCCACGACGGTCCGCGCCATGTCGCGCAGGCGCGAGCGCTCGCCCCGGTGGTCGATCTTGCGACTGACGCCCACGTGGCTCGAGGCGGGAAGGTAGACCAGGAAGCGTCCGGGCAGGGAGATGCGGGTGGTGACCCGAGGCCCCTTCGTGGAGATGGCCTCCTTGGTGACCTTGACGAGCACCACGTCGCCCTTCGACAGGACGTCCTCGATGCGCGGGCCGTCGCGGTTGCGCCCGTTGCGCACGCGGTCGTCCTGTTCTCCCGTCGCGTCTGACGCGTGGAGGAACCCGCCCTTGTCGCAACCGATGTCCACGAACGCCGCTTGGATGCCGGACAGCACCGACTCCACGCGTCCCAAGAAGATGTCGCCGGCGATTCGACCTTCGCCGGGCCGGTCGAACAGGAGTTCGGCGAGCTTGCCGTCTTCCTTCAAGGCGACCCAGGACTCCCGGTCCGAAGCGCTTACGAGGATCTCTCTCTTCAAGCGAACCCTTGTCCCGTCACGTGCTTGCGTCGCGCCGCAGGTGGCGGCCGATCACGATCTTCTGAATTTCGCTCGTCCCTTCTCCGATCTCGCACGCCTTGGCGTCGCGCATCATGCGCTCGACCGGATGGTCCGACGTGTACCCTGCGGCTCCCAAGTACTGGACGGCGGAGCGGGAAGCCCTGGTGGCCAGCTCCGACGCGAACAGCTTGGCCATGGCGGCTTCCTTTGCGAAGGGCCGGCCCTGCTGCTTGAGCCACGCGGCGTGGTAGGCAAGGTGCCGGGCCGCCTGGACTTCCGCGGCCAGCCCTGCCAGGTCGAACTGCACGTCCTGGAACTCGAAGACGGGCCGGCCGAACTGACGACGCCGCGCCGTGTAGCGAACGGCGTGGTCCAGCGCGCCTTGGGCGATCCCCAGCGACAGCGCGGCGATCCCGATGCGCCCGGCGTCCAAGGTCTTCATGAAGTTCCTGAAGCCCTGGCCCTCCGCGCCGATCCGCTGGGCGGCGTCCACCCAGGCGTCTTCCATGTGGAGTTCGCGCGTGTCCGAGGCGCGCCAGCCCAGCTTGTCTTCCTTCTCGCCCGCCTTGACCCCCTCCGTGTACGGCAGCTCGGGACGGTGTCCCACGCCCGCGCGTTCGGCGTCTTCCAAGTCGGTGGTCGGCTTGCAGACCACGAAGTTGCTGATGCCTTGGTGTCCGGCGCCGGGATCCGTGACGGCGGTGACGGTGAAGATCTCGCCCACGCCGGCATGGGTGATGAAGATCTTGCTGCCGTTGATCCGGTAGCCGCCGTTCTCCCGGACTGCTCTCGTGCGCGTGCCCGACGAATCGGAGCCCGCGGCCGGTTCCGTGAGCCCGAAGCCGCCCAGCACTTGGCCCGACGCCAGGAGCGGCACGAAGCGGGCCCTTTGCTCGGCGTCGCCGAAGTTCAGGATCGGCGAGGTGCCCAAGTTGGTGTGGGCGGACACCGTGATGGCGTGGCTGGCGTCGTGCTTGGCCAGCTCTTCCACGACCACATAGTAGCTCAAGTCGTCCAAGCCCATGCCGCCCAGCTCCGTGGGGACGGGAACGCCCAGCCAGCCCCGTTCGGCCATGGCCTTGACGTTTTTCCACGGGAAGCGGGCCGTCTCGTCGAGTTCCCTGGCCTCGGGGACGATCGATTCCAGGGCGAACCGGCGGACTTCGGACTGTAGCTGGCGGTGGCGCCGGTCTAGGTATGGATGCATTCAGGAGGCGGGGGCGCGCCGCCGTCGCTCGCACTGGTCGCACGAGCCGCAATACAATCGGGCAGGCGTTTCTCCAAGATAACGGAGAAGCTCCGCGCGGCGGCACCCGTTTTTCCTGCAGTACTTGCGCATGGCGTCCAGGCGGCCCGAGGCAAGCTTGCGGGCCGTGGCCAGGGCCGACAGGTCCGGGGCGCGGCCGGTGAAGGCGGCAGCGGGGCCTGCAATGGACGGAGGGCCGTCCGCCTCGCCGTCCGGCCAGCTTTCGACCCATTCCTTGAAGGCGGGCGCAAGGCGCACGGCGCCGGAACGTCCCAGCCACTTCAGATGGGGCACGTTGGCCGAGCCGGGACCGGCCAGCGCGGCCGGGGCAAGGGGGTGTGGCCTGCCGGCCCGGCGAGCGGCTGTTTCAAGGCGGTCCGCTGCGGCGAGCTTGCAGAGCAGCGCGAGGACTTCTCGTTCCGGCGGAAACGACCGGTTCAAGAACGACTTGGGGATCTGCCAGTCTCGGCGGTGCACGAAGCCGAGGGCCAGGGAAGGTTCGCCGTCGCGGCCTGCCCGACCCGCCTCTTGATAGTAGCTCTCCAGCGAGCCGGGAAAGGCGTAGTGGAATACGGCCCACACGTCGCCCCTGTCGATGCCCATGCCGAAGGCGCAGGTGGCCACCACCACGTTGGACTGCTTGGACATGAAGCGTTCCTGGACCGCTTGGCGCTCGTCGGCGGGCAAGCCTGCGTGGTACGCGTCGCCGGTCACGCCGTGGCCGGCCAACGCGCGGCGGACGGCGACGACTTGGCGCCGCGTGGGCGCGTAGACGATGAGCGCCCGGTCGGCGCACCGGGCCGGCGCCCGACGGACGATCTCCACGACTGCGCGAATCCGCTCGGGGCCGGCGGGGCACTTGGCCACCAGCCAGCGGATGTTGGGGCGATCGAACGACGTGACGACACGGAGGGGGTCCTTCATGCCGGCCATCTTCACTATGTCTTCTCGGACGGCGGGCGTGGCGGTGGCCGTGACCGCCAGCACCGGCGAACGTGTTGCGGAGCGGAGCGCGCGGATGCGGCGGAAGGCGGGTCGGAATTCGTGCCCCCACTCGGAGATGCAGTGGGCCTCGTCAATGGTGAGCAAGGAGACGCGAGCGGCGCCCAACAGGGTGCGCAACCGGTCCGATTCGAGGCGCTCCGGCGAGCAGAACAGCAGGTCCAGCCGATTTGCGGCGATCCGGCGCTCCGTGCGGCGCTGTTCGGGGCGCGGGTCCTGGGACGTGAGAGAAGCGGCGCGAAGGCCGAGTTCGCGGGCGCGCGCCACTTGGTCCTGCATGAGGGAAATGAGAGGGCTGATCACCACGACGAGCCCCTCCAGGACGAACGCCGGCAGCTGGAAGCACAGCGTCTTTCCGCCGCCGGTGGGCAACACCCCCAGCGCGTCCCGGCCGGACAGCACGCCGCAGACCAGGCGCTGCTGGCCCGGCCGGAAGCCGTCGAACCCGAAGTGCTCGCGCAGGACCGCCCGCGCGGCGGCAGGCGGGTACGGCGTGCGGCGAGCATCCTTCTCCGTGGCGTTCATGAGAGCCAATTAGGGTACCGGACCGAGCCGCTTCCATAGCTGGATGGGACAGGCTTGCCGGCGGGCGCGGGTCCCTTCCGCGGGGCCGAGCTCCGGCGCGTCGACGCCGCTTGGTGGGTCCCCTTCCGCCACCGCCGCCGCGCCGTCGGCTTCCACGTCGAGTACCAGTCCGCCGTCGGCTAGACATGCTCTTCCGAAGCCTCGAGTACGTCGCCCACCTCTACCGCTTCCTCAAAGCCAGCGAGCAGTGGAACCACTCCGACGGCAGCGGCGCGCCCGCCGTCCTGTCCGCTGTGCTGCACATCGGCCCCGAGCCGTGGCGCGCGCTGACCAGCTTGGCCGCGCTGGCGCCGCCGGGATCGCCGAGCGTCGCGCGGCGGCAGACGGCTCATGCGTACGGGGTGCTTGACTCGAGGTCGGCCGCGGAGCAAGCTACGGCGGTCCGGAGCACGCGGGCGTGCGGGAGGGCTACGCTGTGTGGGCGGAAGAGGCGGCACGCGCGATGGGCGTGGCGCCGGCGACGATTGATCGCATCGTGGAGCGGATCAGACACCCAAGGGAGGGAGGCGGCATGTCCTGGCAGGCGGCGGAAGCAGCGGAGGAACTCCGGCGAGAGACCAGCGAGCAGGGGTTGGAACAGGGGCTGGCCGACAAGCGGGCGCTGGTGGTTCGCCTGGCGGAGCGGCGGTTCGGGTCAGGGACGGCGGAGCGGCTGCGTCGCATCTTGGCGGGGTCGGGATCGGAGCTGGTGGACGAGGCGGCGGACACCGTGGTGGACTGCGACTCGGGCGACAAGCTGCTGGCGCGGGCGACAAACGGCCCGCCTGACCGTTGGTCGGGCCGAGCCGCAGCCGAGCACTGTCGATGCCCGCTTTTTGCGATGATTCGGCGCGGGAGCGACATTGGCCCATCGGGCAGCCGTTCAACTGGTGTTGTCGCGAGGTAGCCGCAATCGCAGGTCATTCCATGAGTTCGACAGCCTCTTCGGCCGGCTTCGCGCTTCTTGCCGGCTTGCTCTCGATGCTGGACCCGATGTCGGCGGCCGGCGGTTCTCCGCCGTCCGTCGCCGTCCAGGAGCGGGCCGTGGCTGGCGCGACCGTCGAAGACTACGCGCGCGCCGAGTCGCTGCTCGGCCGCCAGACCGCACCCCTCGTCTTCGGCGCTGCGGTGCAACCGCGATGGTTTCCCGACGGCTCGTCGCCGGACCGCTTCTGGTACCGGAACTCCACGTCTGCCGGCACCGAGTTCGTGCGAGTGGACCCAGCCGCGGGCACCCGCGACCCCGCCTTCGACCACGTCCGCGTGGCCGCCGCTCTGGGCGTCGTCGCAGACACAACCTTCGAGCCGTACCACCTCCCGGAGAGCGTCGTCCTGACCGCCGAAGACGCCCTGACGGCCGAGTTCGGCGGTGCGCGATGGCGCTGCGACCTGGGGGCGTACACATGCGCGCGGCTTTCTGGACCGCCGCCCCGGGACGAGGACCCCAACGCCGTCGTGTCGCCCGACGGCACGAAGGCCGCGTTCGTCCGCGCTCACAACCTGTGGCTGCGCGACTTGGCCACCGGCGCCGAGACGCCCTTGACCACCGACGGCGTCGAAGACTACGGCTACGCCACGAACAACGCGGGCTGGATGCGACGCGATTCGCCGGTGCTGCTCTGGTCGCCGGGTTCGGACATGATCGCAACCTTCCAGCACGACGGCCGAGGCGTGGGCGACATGGTCATGGCCACAACCGCCGTCGGACGGCCCGAACTGGCACGGTGGAAGTATCCCTTGCCGGGCGACAGCCTGATCTTCCGCATCAGCCGGGTGGTCGTGCACTTGGACGGCTCCCGGGTGGTGCGCCTGGACATGCCCCCCGATCCGCACCGCTCCACGGTCACCGATCACGTGGCAGGCCCCGGCGGCCTGCTGCTGGACGCCGAGTGGAGCCCCGACGGCTCCCGGTTCGCGTTCGTGTCCAGTTCGCGGGATCACAAGGAAGCGCGCTTGCGCGTCGCGGACCCCCGCACGGGCGCCGTTCGCGACGTGCTCTCCGAGGTGGAAGAGCACTTCTTCGAGTCGGGCTCGCGCCTCCCCAACTGGCGCGTGCTGCACGAGTCCGGCGAGGTATTGTGGTTCTCCAAGCGCCACAACTGGGGACACCTGTATCGGTACGACCTGGCAACAGGGCGGCTGCTAGGCCGGATCACCGCGGGCGAATGGAACGTGCTCCGGCTGCTTCGCGTGGACGAGCACGAAAGGACGCTGTACTTCACCGGGTCGGGCCGCGAGCCCGGCGACCCGTACTTCCGGTACCTGTACAAGATCGGCATCGACGGGACGGGCCTTGCGTTGCTCACCCCCGACAGCGCCGATCATTCGGTCTCCTTCTCGCCGTCGGATCGCTACTTCGTGGACAGCTACTCGACGCCGGTCGTCCCGCCGGTGACCGTGCTTCGCAACCGCAACGGCCAACTCTTGGTCGACCTGGAGCGCGCGGACATCTCGCGCTTGGCGGCGACGAGCTGGCGGCCGCCCGTGCCCTTCGTGGTCAAGGCTCGCGACGGCACGACGGACTTGCACGGCCTGATGTACAAGCCTTCGAACTTCGACCCCGCGCGCACTTACCCCGTGATCAACTACCTGTACCCGGGGCCCCAGGCGGGCAGCGTGGGATCCCGCTCGTTTCGGGCGTCCCGCGGGGACAAGCAGTCCTTGGCCGAACTGGGGTTCGTGGTGGTCGAAGTGGACGCCATGGGCACGCCGGGGCGTTCCAAGGAGTTCCACGACGCCTACTACGGCAACATGGGCGACAACGGGCTGCCCGACCAAGTGGGGATGGTGCGCCAGCTGGCGGAGCGTCATCCGTGGATGGACCTGGACCGAGTCGGCATCTGGGGTCACTCGGGCGGGGGCTTCGCCAGCACCGCCGGCATCTTGCGCTACCCGGACTTCTACAAGGTGGCGGTGTCCCAGGCCGGCAACCACGACAACCGCAGCTACGAAGACGACTGGGGCGAGAAGTGGCAGGGCCTGCTGGAGACCTACTCCGACGGCACGACGAACTACGACAATCAAGCCAACCAGCTGATCGCCGAAAACCTTCAGGGCAAGCTTCTGTTGGCCCACGGCACCATGGACACGAACGTTCCCGTGTACAACACGCTGCTGGTGGCCGACGCACTCATCGCCGCGGACAAGGATTTCGACTTGATCATGATGCCCAACCGGGGCCACGGCTTCGGCAACGAACCCTACATGATGCGCCGTCGCTGGGACTACTTCGTGCGGCACCTTCTGGGCGTGGAACCACCGGAGTACACCATTGGCGCGGACAGGAGACCGGTCAGCGACTAGGGCGGGCCTCGCGAGGCCGAACCCGACGGGCATCGAGCCGTTCGCCGGTTTTCCGTGGGCGTTCTGGGCGCTCGCCGTCGTCGCTCTGTGCAACCTGTCGTACCTGTATCTTTGGGGCCTCCCAATGATCAAGGTCGTCGGGTTCGCCGTTGCGGCCGGCTGTTGCGTCGCGGTGCTGGCCGGTGCGATCAAGGCGCGGTCGCTGGCGCCGGGGAGGCCAGCCGCGCTGCTCTTGACCGCTTTGGCCACGTACGCGGCTATCGGTGCGCTGTCCTATGGGGCCGAACCCGTTGCGCATTCGAGCGTCGGCCTTCCCGGACTCTTGCTGCGTCCAGCGTTCTACTTCGGCCTGCTGTCCGCCGCCGTTCTCGGCAGTCGGCTTCTCATCCGCAGGTCCGGCGCCGACTTCCTGTTGAAGGGCGTGCTGACGGTGTTGACGGCAAGCTGCGCGATCGTCGTCGCCACGCCGCTGCTGCGGCATTGGTGGGTGGTGTGGCCCTCCCGACGGGCTTTTCGCATGTCCGGCGCCTTTGTCGACCCCAACGAAGCCGGGTTCGTCGGATGCATCACGGTCGTCGTGGCGCTCGCCCTGCTGCAGGGCCCAAGACACCGCAAGCTTGCGCTCTCGGGTGCGACCCTGGGCGTTCTGGCCGCCCTGGCGTCCCTCTCCACCACGGCATGCATCGTCCTTGCGGCAACATGGCTTCACCACCTGGGGTCGACCGGCCTCCGCCCGTGGGCCGTTGTCGCGCGGTGGGCGCCCGTGGCCGCAGCACTCGGGCTGTTCGTCCACACTGCTCGGGACTTCAAGAACACGAAGTCCTACATCGAATACCACGTCAGCCCGGGCCCGGCCATGTACTGCGCCCAGGTCCCGCCGTCCAACCCGGGCCTCCGTCGCGACTGCACGGTCCTCCAAGCGACGGCCGGCGTGCTGGTGGGCGGGTCGGAAGGCCGCGCCAGCCTGAACTGGACCGATGGGCATCCCCTCGCGCATTGGCGGGGCGTCCGGATGGCGGGAGAGCCGCCCCGCGTGGTCTCGCTCGATCTGTCGGATATGGGCTTGAGCGGGCAGATCCCTGCCGAGCTGGCCGGTCTGGACCGCTTGTCCGTCCTCCGCCTCCACCGGAATCGCCTGTCCGGGCCCATACCGCCGCAACTAGGCGCCCTGGCCCGCCTGAGGTTCCTGAACTTGGGCAAGAACGCCCTGACGGGCCGCCTTCCTCCGGAGCTGGGCACGCTCCCGCAGCTGAGCGTCCTGATCGTGGACAACAACCGGCTGTCGGGTCCCGGGCCCTGGACTCTGGACAACTTCGAGCAGCTCTCTCGCGTCCGCATGAGCGGCAACGGCTGGTCCGGCGACCATCGATTCGTCGATCCGCCCCGTACCGGCGACTTTGCGCGGAGAGCGTCCATTTGGCGGATCGGCGCGCGACGGTTCTTGGAGTCTCCCTTCGTCGGTCACGGAATCGGCAGCATGCTCAGCCTGTCCGGCGCTCCCAACGACCGGACGGGCACACCGACGAGCGTGCACAACATGTACTTGAAGCTGGCGGGAGAAGCCGGCATTGTGCCCGCGTCGTTCTACGTGCTGTTCTTGTTGTCGCTCTTGCGAACGCGCTGGAGTCCGCCCCGCTCGCCGGCAAGCGCGGCCGTCGTCGGAGGGGGGCTCGCCATGGTCTTGTACAGCTTGGCGTTCGACCACCTGCTCCACCTGGGCGCATACTTGTTTGCGGCGGGCGTGCTCGCGGCCCTGGCTACGGCCGACCGATCGCCGCCTCGGCCTCCCAGATCCGTCCCTCGCCCGACACGAACTGCCCAGTCGTGATCCGCGCCGCGGCGTAGCCGAACGGCCTGCTGGGCACGATGCACGCGCCGCGCTTGAGGTGCTCCCACGGCTCCAGACGAAAGTGCAGCGTCTCGTATCCCACACGCTGCAGGTCGGCGGGCAACGCCTTCGCGTCTTGGGGATGGACCTCCAAGAAGAAGTCGGCGTGGTCTTCCGGCAAGCAGTTCTGCTTCACGTACACCAAGCGGTCGTTTTCCAGGTACACGTCGTACGCCGACCGAATCAGCAGACGACCGGGAGGGGCCGAGACGCCGGACTTCCTGAGCACGGCGTCGAGCAGTTCGGGGACGGCAACGCTGGTTCGTTGTCGAACTCCCCGGGAGCTGCCGTCGACCAACAGAGAAGCTTCCGCGCGCTCGAAGGGCAGCCGCCATTGGGGGTGGGCAATCGCTGGCCCGGCATCGACAACCCAGGTGAGCACGCCGACCCCCAGCACCGCAAGCAATGCGCCGAACGCCGCTCTCGGCCGGCGACCCGCAGGTCCCCTGGGCCAGCCCGCGACCAACGCGCGGGCGGTGAAGCTGGAAACGACGACCAGAGACGGCACCACGAACCGGATGCCCCATTCGTCGAAACGCGTGCCCCCGTAGTAGAACCAGGGCATAACCAGCAACACGCCCACCGACGCAACGAAGATCGGCTGTCGTACCACATCCGGATCCAGCCGCCACAGGAGGAACACCAGCACCAGAAACTCGCTCGCGTAGAGAAACAGCAGATCGGCCGTCATCCGAAGCTTGCTGTCGTACAGACTCCAGAGCCAGCCCCGCGGATAGTCCACATCGCCGCTCGTCAAATACAGCGCCAGCACGCCCGCCAGAGCGACCGCCAGCACAGTGTTTTGCCAAGTGAGCAAGGAGCGAATGCGTCCTCTCCGAAGCGCCGCGGCGGCCGCCAAGGGCAGCAAGCCCGTCGAGAGAAGCGTCGACCAGAAGACGCAGGCCGCCAAGACAATGCCGAGGACCGCCAAGAAGCGCCGGCGGCCGCCCGCTTGAAGGATCAAGAGTGCCGCCACCGCCCCGGGGATGAAGTGCTGAGGGGTCGCCAGCAACGTCATGTGGTTCGATTGGTAGTCCAGCATCATGGGGCTGTCACCGGCGCGAACGAATCCGAAGGGCCTGACGACCTCGGTCGAGTCGCGATCGGGCGCACCCAACAAGCGGCTAGCCGTCTCCGGCACGCCTTCGCGCAGGGCGTGCTCGGCCATGTCCATGCCGCCGAACAAGATCAGCACCGCCGCGCCTGCAAGCGCCGCGCCCGTAGTGCGCAGGCCTCGGGCGAAGAGCAGCAGCGCCAAGGAAATGCCGCACCATGTCCACAATGGCACCGCCCAGTTCAGGGCCCAGGCGCCCAGCCAACGACCCGTCAGCGCCGGCGCCATGTACCACCCGAGGTAGTAGCGCAACAGCGGTGGGTTGTCGACGTAGCCGGCCAAGTAGGTGGGCCATTCGCCCCGGACCAGATCGAGCAGCACGGCTCGGTGAATGATCCAGTCGGAATGGCCTTGGAAGAGACCAAAGGCCGGCGTTGTGGCGATCCACGCGGCGGCCGCAAGCAGCACGGCTACCGACGCGCGGGATGGCTTGGAAACCCTCCAGCCGCCTGCGAGCGCTCTCCGCAAGCCCGCGGCAAGGAGAAGCGCCAGCGGCACGCCGACCTCCCAGCGAAACCAGCCGACGAGCCAGACGACAAACGGCAAGACGAGGTAGGCCACGGCCGCCCGATGCAGAAGAGGCAGTTCGGACGTCGTGGACCCGCCTTCGTCTGGGCGTCGCACGTTCATCCTCTCCGAAAGTCGCCTCCTGAAACTCTCCGCCACCCTGGAATCTATGGTGCGCGGAGGCAAGCCCCAACAGGGCGCGCCTCGGGCCGCCGTTGAGCAACGCGCGGTCAAACGCTATCGTGGCCGATCCAAGTTTGGTGCCGTCCGGGTCCGACGAATCGAGCCGGAGTCGCTTCAAGGAGCGGAACAAGCATGAACCCGACCAGAGGTTGGCCTTTGCGGCCGCCGGGCCGCTTCGGCGTCTTCCTTGCGCTGCTGTCGGCGACCGGGGCCGGACTCGTGCTGTTGCAACAGTTCGGTCACGGGGTTGCATTGGACTGGGACTCCGTCAACTACGTCGGCACGGCAAGGAACCTGTTGTCGGGCGACGGATTCGTCCGGTTCGACGGCCGCCCGTACCGAACCTTTCCGCCTCTGTATCCGACGATGCTTGCCGCCGCAAGCCTGTTCGTCTTCGACCCTCGCGCCGTAGCCGGCCCCTTGAACGCGGTGCTGTTGGGAGCGACCGTATTCGCGACCGGCCGGTGGATGCGCAGACGGCTGAAGGCACCGTCTCTTGCCGTGGTCGGCTGCCTTGCGGTTGCGTTTTCCGCTCCATTGATTTGGGCAGGCACGTGGGCGATGAACGAAACGGCCTTCGTTCTGCTGTCGACGCTGTCCTTGATCAAGGTCGACGAATCCATCCGCACTGCGGAGCAGAGGCGGAGCCGGCGCTGTTTGGCGTGGGCGGCCGTGTTCGCCGCTCTGGCTTGCCTTTGCCGGTTCTTCGGCGTCGTGCTTGTTCCGGTCGTGGTGGCGGTGGTTGGGTTTCGCCGTGGCGTTGCTTCGACCGAGAGGCTGAAGCGGATCGCGGTCTTCGCCGTCGTCTCCTGCCTTCCCGTGTGCGCGTGGGCGTTCCGCAGCCGGGTCGTGGCGGATACATGGACAGGCCGCCGCAAATACGGCGACCCGTCATTGGCGGAAGTTCTGGACCAAGGCGTGAACCTCGCTTCCGACATGGCGGCTTACATAGGCTGGCTGCCCGGGCTTCTGGGGCTGGTCGCCGGCGCCCTGGCGATCGTCCTGCTTGCACTGGCTGTGCAGGGGCGACGGACGGGTCGCCGCCGCCCGGGGGCGGGCCAGCCCGCGAACGGTGCGTCCGTCGCGCTCTTTGGGGGCTACGGGCTGGCGCAAGTCGTGCTGCTTGTCCCAGCCGTCATGTGGGGCGCAACGCACCAGTTGCTCCCGCGTTTCTTCGTCCCCGTGTACATGTCTTTCTTGCTGGCGGCGCTGCTGGCGGTGGACCTGCCCCGCAACGCAGGGAGTCGCCGACGTCGCTTCGTCGCGTCCGTGGCCTGTCTGATCCTCGTGCTGCCGCAGGCAGCGGCCCTTGTTCCTACGACGAAGAAAGCGTTGGCCGGCTTCGATCATGGTTACGCAGCGCCACGGTGGACGAACTCCGACGCGCTGCGCTACGTGCGCGAGCACGGACTGTCCAGAACCCTGGTCAGCAACGACGCCGCCGCCGCCTACATCCACACGACCACGCCGCCGAGTCACAGGTACATCCCATGCCAACGGAGCACTTGGCGAGAGTTCTTCCTTTCGGGCCTGGGCGCCGACGCCTACATTCTGTTCTTCCCTTCCCAGGCCGAAGAGGGCCGGGCCTACTGCGCCGGCGTCGACTACGACATGTCCGACCTGCTTGCCCTGCCCGGCGTCCAATTGGTGGCGGAGTTCGCCGACGGCGCGCTGCTGAAGGTCAGTTCCAGCGGTAGGCCAGTCGGGCGTAGTAGTAGCCGCCGTTGGAACCAAAGGGCGACGTGGGGCTGTAGCGGTTGCCGGAGAAGCCGGCGTCGGGGTTGTTGTCCGGGTAGCGGTTGAGGGCGTTGTCGCCGCCGACGGTCAGCCGCAGCGACTCGCCGACGGAGAACGACGCCTCCAAGTCCACCAGCACGGTTCCGCCGTAGGGTCGGTCGTCGCGGGCGTCGAACCAGCCGGCGTAGCTGCTGGCCCGGCCCAGCACGGCCACGCCTCCGAACTCTCGCCGGGCCGTCACGTTCCACCGCGTGCGCGGAAGGCCCTCTTCCAGCTGCCTGATGCGGGTCTCGTTCAGCACGTCCGGCGCGTGCTTCGTCACCTTGGTGTCCGTGTGGTTGAGTACAAAGCTGAACTCGGCGCCGCCCCCAGCCTGCGACGGCGCCCAGGCGGCCACCACGTCGAAGCCCTGCGTGCGCGTCTCGAAGTCGTTGGTGAAGAAGCGAAAGTTCTGCAGGTTGCGCGCACTGGTGATCCCTTCCGCCACAAGTCGGTCCTGCTCCTGGTCCGTCAGCTTGAACACCCGGGTCAGGGCGATTCGGTCGGACAGGACGATGCGAAAGTAGTCCGCGGACAGGCTGAATCCGCCTCGCTCCAGCACGGCCCCCACGCCCAGGTTCACGGACTCTTCGGGCTCCAGCGGCACGCCGCCCCGCAGCTTGGCCACCTCGGAGGTCGAGGGGATCGTGCCGTTGTTCACCAAGTCCCGCAGCTGCCGGTCGAACTGCGTCGAGACGTTGAAAGCGTTCTGCTGGCCCGGCGTGGGCGCCCGAAAGCCGGTGCTGGCGCTGGCGCGAAGCCCGACGCCGCCCCCGACGCCCACGCGCCCCGCGAGCTTGCCGGTCCTGGTCGCCCCGAATCCGGCAAAGTTCTCGAAGCGAACTGCGGCCCCCAGCGCCCAGCGCCCGTCCTCCGGATCACGGAACTCGGCGTCGGCGTAGACGGCGGCGTTGGCCCGGTGCCATCCGCCCTGCGCGATGTCGCTGAAACCCGGGAACCCGTTCGAGCCCGCGCTGAACCCCTGCGCCGCGTAGGGTCCGATCTGCCACGAAGCGTCTTCCCCCAGGCCGATCTCGAAGTACTCGTCCCGCCACTCGGCCCCCGCGGCAACGTACAGCAGATCGCTGGCGGCGTAGCCCAAGTCCATGTTCACGCTGGCGTCCTGTTGCCGGTTGGCGCCGGGGTCGAACTCGGAGGGCGTGTCCGGTCCCAGCGAGGCGTTGACCGTGTTGTAGATGTAGTAGTCCACTTGGTTGAAGCCGATGCTGGCGCTGGCGTCCCAAGCCAGCCGGCCGGCCTGTCCCTTCGCGCCCACGACCACGGAGCCGTCGCTGGCGTCTCCGCCGAACTGGGGCGTGAAGCCGCCGGGGAACATTTCCTGGAAGGAGAAGCAGTTCGGATCGGCAAAGACTAGGGCCAAGGCCTCGGGGTCCGGCAGACCGTTGGTCACTGCAACCACGGGACAGCCCGCGGAGCCGTCCGCCACGCCGTCCCGTGCGTCCAAGGCGTCGCCGATCAGCAGCGTCTGGCCGCCGTCCAAGCTGAACACGCCCGCCCTGGTGTTCGGGTTGCGGAAGAAGAACCCGCCCTCGACGCGTTCCTGGTTGTAGTTGGCGTGGCCGTACAGCTGGACGCTCTCGCCGGCGAAGCCTCCGAAGTTGCCCCACAGCTTGAGGTCGTCGTCGACGGTGGGCGCGCCCCAGATCTGGGCCGGGTCGCGGACGTGGCGGTTGCCGGCGGTCACGAGCAGCAAGGCGTCGTCCCGCTGTACGCTCCGGCTGGACGGTTCGGAGGCGCCGTACTCGGCGGTCAAGTTCGCGAACCCGGACTCGCCCAGGGGGAGCCCCACGTTGCCGGACACCGTGTACCCTTCCCCGCCGCCGTCGCCGAAGCGCCCGCCCCGCACCACCAGCGCACCGCCCGACGGCGCGTCCTTGAGCTGGAAGTTCAGCACGCCCGCAATGGCGTCGGAGCCGTACTGGGCCGACGCTCCGTCGCGCAGCACCTCGGCTTGGCGCAGCGCCAAAGCGGGGATCGCCGAGACGTCCGCGCCCTGGGCGCCGTCGGACACGCCGTTCCCGATCCACGTAATGACCGATCCCCTGTGGCGCCGCTTGCCGTTGACCAGGACCAAGGTGTGGTCGGGCGCCAGCCCACGAAGGTTCGCCGGCCGCACGATGCGGGCCGCGTCGCCGGTGGCCTGCGGGTTCACGTTGTACGACGGCACCACCGTGCGGAGCAAGTCGCCCAAGTCCGTGTCGCCCTGGTCGGCGAAGTCGGCGGCGGCGATGGCGTCGATCGGCACCATCGACTCGGTCGCGGTTCGCTGACGGGCTCGACTTCCCACGGCCACCACGCCCTCCAGGGCAATGGCGGCCGGGGCCATGAGCACATCCAGCCGCGCGGTCCGACCGGCAGCGACCACGACCTCCCGGCGCTCCGATCGATAGCCGATCGCGTGGAACTCGACTTGATGCGTGCCCGCCGGCACGCCGTCCACCTGGTAGCGTCCCTCCGGCCCGGCGGTGCCGCCCATGCCCGCCTCCGCCAAGGACACCTGCGCCCCGGCCAGCGCTCGCCCCGTGGCCGCGTCCCGCACCACGCCCTCGACCCTGCCGGGCGCTTGGCCCGAAACGACGGAAGGCACCCCCAGGAGCGCCGCGACCAACAACGCCGCGGCCGCCCGAATCCCTACTCCCAGCTCCACCTGTAGTTCATCCGCACGTAGAAATACGCCCCGTTGAAGCCGTAGGGCGAGTACTGGCTGTACGGGTTGCCGACCAACGCCGCCTGCGGGTTCGGGCCCGGGAGCTCGTTGAACACGTTCCGTCCGCCCACCGCCACGTTGGCGAATTCGCCCAAGGAGTACGCCGCCTCCATGTCCGCGGTCGCGTCGCCTTGGTAGAAGTGGGCGTCCTCCGAGTCGTACCATCCGCCGTAGTAGTTGAGCCGTGCCAAGAAGCGCCAGCGGCCGGGCGCATGTTGAGCCGACAAGTTCCAGCGGGTCTTGGGCAACGCTTCCCGGAGCTCCCGAATCCGCCGAGCGTCGATGACGTCGGGGCTGAAGCTGGTGACTTCGGTGTCGGTGTGGTTGAAGAGGAAGGTGAAGGTGGTCGTGCCGCGCAACGCTTCGGGTTCGTAGGTTGCCACGATGTCCACGCCTTGCGTCCGCGTGTCGAAGTCGTTGGTGAAGAATCGGAAGTCCCGCACGTTTCCCGCGACGGTGATCCCTTCCGCCAGCAGCTGCTCCACCTCGGACGGCGCGAGCCGCAGGTCCTGGGTCAGCGATATCCGCTGGGTCACGCTGATTCGGAAGTAGTCCACGGTCAGGTTCAGCGCGTCCAGACCCACCACGGCGCCCAGCGCCAAGTTGACGGATTCCTCCGGCTGCAGCTGTTTGCCGCCCCGCAAACGCGCGACGGGCGAGGTGGAAGCGATCGTGGCCTTGTTGACGGGCGCATTGATCTCCCTGTCGAACTCGGTGGTCACGTTGAAGGCGTTCTGCTGACCCGGCGTGGGCGCGCGAAAGCCGGTGCTGACGCTGCCCCGCACCCCCGCAGCGTCGCTGAGCCCGTAGCGTCCCGCCAGCTTGTAATTGAACGTGCGCCCGAAGTCGGAGAAGGTCTCGAAGCGGACCGCGCCGCCAACGGTCCAGCGGTCCTGGTCCGGATCGCGCATCTCCACGTCGCCGTAGAAGGCGTAGTTGGACCGGCTCCAATCGCCCACGGCCAGAGGGCCGAAGCCGGGAAAGCCGTCGGACGCCGCCCGGAAGCCCTGTGCCGCCAACGGTCCGAACACCCAGGACTCTTCCTGGCCGCCGCCGATCTCGAAGCGCTCGTCGCGCCACTCGCCGCCGCCGGCCACGTTGACCACGTCGCCGACCGCGTAGGACACGTCCGCGTTGAAGTTGAGCTCCTGCTGCTGGTACGATCCCAGCTCGAAGTGGAGCGGCGTGGCCGGGCCCAGCGATGCGTTGGTCGTCTGGTCGATGAAGAAGTCCAGTCGGTTGCTGCCGAATCCGGCGCTGGCGTCCCAGAGCATCCCGGAGCCGGTCTCGCCCTTCAGGCCGGTCACCACGGAACCGTCAAGCATGTCGGCGCCGAACTGGGGGGTGTAGCCGCCGGGCAGGATCTCCTGGAACGAGAAGCAGTTGGGGTCGTCCTTCACCTGCCCGAAGGCGACCGGGTCCGGCACGCCGCCCACGATCCGAACAACCGGGCAGTCGGCCGAGCCGTCCAGCACGCCGTCCTGGGCGTCCAGCATGTCGGCGACGAGGAGCGTGCGCCCCTGGTCGTTGCTGTAGATCGCCTGCCGTTCGTTGGGGTTTCGGAAGAAGAAGCCGCCCACCACGGTCTTGGCGGCGTAGTTTCCGTGGCCGTAGAGCTGAACGCCGTCGCCAAGGAACGTCCCGAAGTGCCCCCACAGCTTCACGTCGTCGGCCACGTCCGGGGAGCCCCAGACCTGGGACGGCGTCGCCACGTCGGCGTTTCCGGCCATGATCAGCGCCGCCGCGTCGTCCCGCTGCACGCTCCGGCTGGTGGGTCCGGCGTTGCCGTACTCGCCGCTGAGGTTGGCGAACCCCGCGTCTCCCAGCGGCAGCCCCACGTTGCCGGCCACCGTGAACGCTTGGCCGTCCCCACCGAAGGGGTAGGCGCCCGTTCGGGCCTCCAGGCTGGCGCCGGAGCGGTCGTCGCGCAGCTGGAAGTTCATGACGCCGGCAATGGCGTCGGAGCCGTACTGCGCCGACGCGCCGTCACGCAGTATCTCGACTTGGCGAAGCGCGATCGACGGGATGACGGCGATGTCCGGTCCCTGGGCGCCGTCCGCCACGCCGTTGCCGAACCACGCGATCGCAGCGGCCCGGTGGCGCCGCTTTCCGTTGACCAGCACCAGCGTGTGGTCGGGCGCCAAGTTGCGCAGGTTCGCGGGCCGGGAGATCGTGGCCGCGTCCGCGATGGGTTGGGTGTTGACGTTGTACGACGGGGCGATGTTGCGCAGGAGGCTGCTCAGGTCCGTGTCTCCCTGATTCGCGAAGTCCGTCGAGGCGATGGCGTCCACGGGCACCGGCGACGCGGTGACCGCCCGGGGCTTGGCCCTGCTCCCCACCGCCACCAGCCCCTCGAGCACGACGGCGGCTTGCGAGAGCTCCACGTCCAAGCGGGTCGTCTCGCCGTCGAGCACGACCACCTCGCGCAACTGGGTGCCGTAGCCGATGAGGCGAATCGCGACGCCGTGGGTGCCGGCGGGAACGCCGTCGATCCTGTACAGCCCCTGGGGCCCGGTGACGGCGCCCAGGCCAAGATCCGTCAACGATACTTGCGCAGCCGTCAGTCTCGCGCCGGTCCCCGCGGCGCTCACGCGCCCCTCGATCGTCCCTTGGGCGGCAACGTGGCCGGGCACGGCCAACACCAAGCCCGCGGCCGCGAGCAAGGAAATCACGGCGCCTGCCGTCGGGACGGTCCGCTGCCGTTTCGTCATTCGGTGTCCTCCTGGCCTGCACGAACCCCGGCGCGACGGCAAGGGGCTCGGCGACGCTGCGCCGAACCCCCTGCCACCCGGATTGTCTACCGCGGCGTCTCTCGCCGCGTCCAGCTTGTGATCCTACTCGGTGCTACCAGCCCCAGGCGTAGTTCACCTTTGCGTAGAAGTAGGCGCCGTTGAAGCCCCAGGGCGTGGACTCGCTGTACCGGTTTCCGACGCTGGCCGGGTTCGGGATCTCTTGGGGCAGCCTGTTGAGCACGTTCTGTCCGCCGATCGTGAAGCTGGTGTTCTCGTCCAGGGCGTACGCCGCCTCCATGTCCACGGTGGCGGCGCCGTCGTAAGCCGCCTGGGCGAGCTCGCCGTCGAACCATCCGCCGTACCAATTGAGGCGGCCGAGCAAGCGCCAGTCTCCGGCGAACTGGTTCACGGTAATGTTCCAGCGGTTCCGGGGAAGCGCTTCCTCCAGCTGACGGATGCGGTCCGTGCCCAGAGTCTGCGAGCTGGGCGTGGTGACGTCCGTGTCGGTGAAGTTGTACAGCAGCGTCAGCGTGGTGTTCCCGCCCAGCGACTCGGGCGCGTACGTGGCCACGACGTCGATGCCCTGGGTCGTCGTGTTGAAGTCGTTGGTGAAGAAGCGGAACTCCCTTAGGTTGCGGGCGCTGGTGATGCCTTCGCGGATCAGCTGGTCGACCTCGGCGTCCGTAAGCTTGAACGTCTGGGTCTGGGACAGCCGGTCCGTGAGGCTGATCCGGAAGTAGTCGATGGTAAAGTCCAGCTCGCCCACCTCGGCCACCGCCCCCAACGCGATGTTGACGGACTTTTCGGGTTGCAGCTGCTCGCCGCCTCGGAGCGCGGCCACTTCGGAGGTCGAAGGAATTGTGCCGCGGTTGACCAGGTCGCCCAGATCGGTGTCGAACACGGTGGAGACGTTGAATGCGTTCTGCTGACCGGTCGTCGGCGCGCGGAAGCCGGTGCTGGCGCTCCCCCGCAAGGCGAAGTTCTCGTTGAAGCCGTAGCGCGCGGCGAACTTGTAGTTGAAGGTGCGCCCGAAGTCGGAGAAGTCTTCGTAGCGAACGGCAGCGCCGACGGTCCACATTCCGGCGTCCGGGTCGCGGAGCTCCACGTCGCCGTACACGGCAATGTTGGACCGGGTCCAGTCGCCGGCCGCGATGGGGCTGAACCCGGGGAAGCCGTTGGACGCGGCGCTGAAGCCCTGGTCCGCCAGCGGACCGAACGTCCACGACTCGACCTGACCCCGGACGATCTCGAAGCCCTCCTGACGCCGCTCGGCGCCGGCGGCGATGTTCACGCCCTCGCTGGCGGCCCATGTCAGGTCCAGGTTGATGTTGAAGTCTTCCTGGATGTAGTCGCCGGGATCGAACAGCGGCTGGTTCTCCTTGCCCGGCGGACCCGTCGGCTGGGCTGGTCCGAGCGAGGCGTTCACGGTGTTGTAGATGAAGAAGTCGGCGTGGTTCCTGCCCCAGCCGACGCTGGCGTCCCAGCCCAGATCGCCGACCTCGCCCTTCAGGCCTCCGACGAAGGAAGCGTCGGTGGCGTCGCCGCCGAAGTTGGGCGTGAAGCCGCCGGGGAACAGCTCTTGGAACGAGAAGCAATTGGGGTCGTCGAAGACCTGCTTGAGAGCGACCGGATCGGGCACGCCCCGCGTGATGTTCACCACCGGGCAGTTGGCCGAGCCGTCCAGCACCTTGTCCTGGGCGTCCAGCATGTCGCCGATGAGCAGGGTCTTGCCGCCGTCGCCGCTGAAGACGGCGCCCCGCGTGTTGGGGTTCCGGAAGAAGAAGCCGCCGGTGACCTTGCGGCTGGCGTAGTTCCCGTGGCCGTAGAGCTGAACGTTTTCGCCCAGGAACGCGCCGTAGTTGGTCCACAGCTTCAGGTCGTCCTCCACATGGGGCGAGCCCCAGATCTGGGCCGGCCGGCGAACGCTGCTGTTGCCCGCGCCGATCAGGAGCAGCGCGTCGTTGCGCTGGACGCTGCGGTCCGTGGGGTTCACGTTCCCGTACTCGGCGCTGAGGTTGACGAACCCGGTCTCGCCCAGGGGCAGACCCACGTTCCCCGCGAAGGAGTGGGACTGGCCGTCGCCGTAGAAGGGATAGGAGCCGGTCTTGGCCTCCATCCGGATCTTGCCGTCCCGGTCGTCCCGCAGCTGGAAGTTCATCACGCCGGCGATGGCGTCGGAGCCGTACTGGGCCGACGCGCCGTCGCGCAGGATCTCGACCTGTCGCAGCGCGATCGCCGGGATGACGGCGATGTCGGCGCCCTGCGCGCCGTCGGCCACGCCGTTCCCCAGCCAGGTGATGATCGCGCCCCGGTGCCGCCGCTTGCCGTTGACCAGCACCAGCGTGTGGTCGGGCGCCAGGTTGCGCAGGTTCGCGGGCCGGGAGATCGTGGCCGCGTCGCTGATCGGCTGCATGTTGACGTTGTACGAAGGGGCGATGTTGCGCAGCAGGTTGCTGAGGTCGGTGTCGCCCTGATTGATGAAGTCGGTGGCGGCGATGGCGTCGACGGGCACGGGCGACTGGGTGACCGCGCGCGGCTGGGCCCGACTGCCGACGGCGACTAGGCCTTCCAGCACCAGCGCGGTCTCGGCGAGCGCCACGTCCAGGCCGACGGTCTGGCCGGACGATACGGTGACCTGCCGCACCTCCGTGGCGTACCCGATCAGCCGGATCTCGACGGTGTGGGTTCCGGCGGGAACGCCCGTGATCCGATAGACGCCGGAGGGGTTGGTCGTGCCGCCCAGGGTCAAGCCGGGCAACGATACTTGGGCGCCCGCCAGCGCCGCGCCGGTTCCGGCGGCCGTGACGGTGCCCTCCAACGTGCCCTGGGCCGACGCGGGCCGGGCCAGGGCGAGAGTCAGAAGCGCCGCAAAGGCGCCTCCAACGATCAGTCTGCTTCTCATGAGTGGGGTTTCTCCTGGGGGTTCTGGCGTGGGTGACTCGCTACGGGGTCACTCGAGGAACAAGGGCGCGCAACGGCCTGCCATTGCACGCCGTCCGCAAACTCGCCAATTCCAACACCGACTTCAAGCCCCCCCTGCCCGCCTCTCCAGCGCCATGCCTTCCCGCCTTCCCGTCTCGCCTTGGATCGCCTCCTGAGCCTGACCCGCCACGCTGCCCGGGGCGCACGGCCTACGGGCAACCGCTGATGGCGATCGGCCAGGAAGCGTCCCGGCTGTTGTTCGTGCTGGGCTACTTCGTCGCGTTGACGATCGTGGGCACGGCGGGCTACGTGGAGATCGAGGGCTGGTCGTGGGAAGACTCCCTCTACATGACGGTCACGACCGAGACTGCCGTCGGCTTCAACGAGGTGCACCCCCTTTCCAGCGCCGGACGGTACTGGACCATGTTCGTATTGGGCGGCGGCCTGACCGGCCTGGGCATGTGGTTTGCCCTGGTCACGTCCTGGGTCGTCCGCATGGACGTCGGAAAACGCTACAAGAGAAGCAGAACGATGAAGAAGGCGAGCCGTTGCAGGGATCACGTCGTCGTGTGCGGCGGGGGCGAGATGGGCCGGCAGGTCGCGCGCGAGTTGCAGGAGGCCGGCAAGCCCTGCGTGCTGGTGGAGCGCGACGGCGCGGCGGTGCGCGCGCTGCGCAAGACGCGGCCCGGCGCCTTGGTCGTCGAGGACGACGCCACCGACGACGGCGTCCTGCTCGAGGCTGGAATCGAGAACGCCGCCGGGCTGGTGGCGTGCCTCTCTTCCGACACCGACAACCTGTTCGTGTGCTTGTCGGCCCGGCACCTGAACCCCGCCTTGGTCGTGGTCGTCAGAGCCGAAGGCGACGCGGTCGTGGCCAAGATGCGTCGGGCCGGCGCCGACCACGTGGTGAGCCCCAACGTGACGGGAGCGATTTGGGTGGCCTCGGTGCTGGCGCGTCCCTCGGTGGCGTCGTTCTTGGGCGCGACGGCGCCCGGACCCCAGCTTTCGCGGCACTTGGAGCAGGTCGCCGTGCGCCCCGGGGCCCGGCTGGCCGGAGCGACTCTGGCCGAGGCGCGGCTCCCCGCCCGGACGGGCATGGTCGTGATTGCGCTTCGGAAGGCGGGCTCGGGCACGGAGGAGATCGCCTTCAACCCCGGCGCCGACACGACCCTGGAACCGGGAGACGACTTGATCGTGATGGGCACCGACGACCAGATCCACAAGCTGCGGGACTGCTTGTCGTGATCGGTGCCGTCGATGCTGGATGGGCGCTGCTGGATTCGAACCAGCGACCTCCTGCTTGTAAGGCAGGCGCTCTGGACCAACTGAGCTAAGCGCCCAAGGCGTCCGCCAACCTAGCCCGAGGCCGACGGTTGTCCAGGGCCGGACGCTTGCCGCGACGCGGCGGACCGCCCCAAGCTTCGAGACGACTCCCATGATCGATTCCGTAATCTCGCCTTCGCGCACGCGCCTTCCCGCCGTCTCGGTCGTCCTGGCCTTGGCGCTCTCGCTGCCTGCGTTCGCGTCGTGCCGGACCTCCGGCCCGGGCGCGACGGCTTCGCCGAGCCCAGCGCCGAGCGGCTCGTCGGGTGCTTCGTCGGTGCGCTCGAAGGCGGACGAGCCCAATACGCTGCACGGCATCTACTCGGACGCCCAGGCCGACCGCGGCCTCCAGGTCTACCGGCAGATCTGCTCGGAGTGCCACGAGTCCCAGGACTGGACCGACCCGGCGTTCTTGGGGCGCTGGGAAGAGGCGTCCGTGTACCGGCTCTGGCACTGGGTCTACCAGCGGATGCCGCACGGCGCCCCGGGCACGCTGACGCGCCGGCAGGTCACCGACGCCCTGGCCTACATCTTTCGCCTCAACGGCCTGCCGCCCGGGCGCGCCGAGCTGGGCAGCGACGACGACAGCTTGGACGACTACTGGATACTCTGGACGAAGCCGGAAGCCCCCGACGCAGGCCGCCTCCACGAGTGCGCGCCCGCCGCCTCGCCGACCCCGGCCTCGCCAACCCGACAAGGAGTTCCTTCGCCGTGAACACGACCCGCCTCCTCCGCTGGTCGGCCGCCGTGCTGCTGACCGCCGCGCCCGGCGCTGCACCGCCGTCCGGCGTCGCGGCCTGGCAGGCGTCCAGTCTCGTGTCGCCCGCCGGCGAGGCCGACTGGAACCGCTTCTACACCGCCGCCGAGACCGACCAGATCCTGCGGGAGTACCACGTCCTCTTCCCGCAGCTGACCGAGCTGCGCCAGATCGGCGAGAGCTACCGCGGGCGGCCCCTCATGGTCATCGAGATCACCAACCAGGCCACGGGTCCCGCCGCCGAGAAGCCCGCGCTCTACGTGGACGGCGGCATTCACGCGGGAGAACTGACCGCGTCGGCCGTGGCCACGCACCTGGTCGGCCACCTGCTGACCGAGTACGGGCGCGACCCCCGCGTCACCGCGCTCCTGGACAAGCGGGCCTTCTACGTGCGCCCCAAGTTCAACCCGGACGGCTCGGACCTGGCCTTGGTGCACGACCAGTTCCTGCGCAGCACCACGCGCCCCTTCGACGAAGACGAGGACGGCCTGGCCGACGAGGACCCTCCCGACGACCTGGACGGCGACGGCTGGATCACGCAGATGCGAGAGCCCGACCCGGACGGCGAGTGGGCCGCCGACCCGACGGACGACCGCATCCTGATCCGCGACCCCGAGCGAACGTCGGCGGGCCGGCGCTACCGGGTGGTGCGCGAGGGCGTGGACAACGACGGCGACGGCCGGATCAACGAGGACGGCTTCGGCGGCGGCGACATGAACCGCAACTTCCCGCGCAACTGGGAGCGCCGACACCTGCAGCCGGGCGCCGGCAACTACCCGCTCTCCGAGCCCGAGACCCGAGCCGCGGCCGCCTTCGTGGACGTTCGGCGCAACATCGCGGGGATCGTCCACGGCCACACGTCGGGGGGCTTCGTGTACCGGTTGCCCTCCGCGTCGGCGCCGTCGCTGTTCCCCAAGGACGACCTGGCGCTGATCGTCCACCTGGGCGAAGCGTACACGCGCTCGACGGGCAGGCCCGTGGTGCCCAGCGCCACGCACCCCACCGAGCATCGGTACGGCACCTTCATCTCGTGGGCCTACTGGGACCACGGCGTGATCGGCTGGGTGCCCGAGTTCTCGCCCGGACCGGAAGCCTGGGTCACGGACTACGACGGCGACGGCGAAGCGAGCCCCGCCGAGCAGCACCGCTTCAACGACGAGGTGCTGGGCGGTCGCTACTTCTCGGATTGGACGCCCTACGACCATCCGCAGCTGGGGGCCGTGGAGATCGGCGGCTGGCACTCCAAGTTCTGGGGCCAGAATCCGCCGCCCGAGTTCCTGGAGGAAGAAACCGCGGTGCAGCTGCCTTGGATCCTCTACTTGGCCGAGCAGACCCCGCTGTTGGCGGTGACCGACCCGTCGTTCGAGCCGCTGGCGGACGACGGGACCTTTCGCGTGTCGGCAACCGTCTCCAACACGGGGTTCCTGCCCACCAGCGTCACGGGCCGGGGCGCCGTGGGCCGCGAGCGGCCGGACGGGCACGTGGACCGGCAAGTCGTCCGCGCCCCGGCGGCGACGCTCGAGTACGAAGGCCTCGAACTTGTCGCGGGCCGTTCCCGGATCGCCGTTCCCCATCTGGCAGGGGCCAATTCGTTTCTGGACCCGGGCGGCGGGTCGTCCCAGGCCGTGTCCTGGACGGTGCGGAGGACCGGCGGCGCGGCCCGGGCGCGGGTGGCAGCTCGGTCGGACAAGGGCGGCGTGGCTCGGTCGGCGTGGGTGCTGCTGCCGTGAGGCGCTGGGCGACGTTGCTTGCCTTGGTCGCGCTCTTCTCGCCCGCCGATGCCGACGGCCAGGAGGCCCGGCGCAGATGGGAGCGCATGTGCCAGATCCGCGCCGAGAAGTTCGACCTGGTGCTGCCCAAGGCGCTGGCGGACAACCGTCTGGACATGTGGATCGTGGTCATGCGGGAGGGGCTTCTCGACCCCATGTGGGAGGCGCTGGGCCGGGGGTACGTGGGCGGATGGGCGTACTGGGTGTTCGCGGCCGGCGAGGAGCGGGCCGAGCGGGCCGTCTTCGGCGCCGGCGGCTACATGCTGGAGCGTTGCGGCGTCTACGACCGGTTCGGCCCGGCCGACTCCCTGCGCTCGTACGTGGCCGCGCGCGACCCGCAGCGGATCGGCGTCAACATGGCGGCGTCGATCGGCGGGGCCGACGGCCTGTCGCACACGTCGTTCCTGCACTTGCAGAACGTGCTGGGCGCCTCCTATCGGGACCGGCTGGTGTCGGCCGAGCGCTTCGTGTCCGACTTCCGGAGCACGCGCACGGCCTCCGAGATCGCCGCCTTCGCCGAAGCCGGAGAGATCAGCCGCGAGATCGCCGAGCGCGCGTTTTCCAACGAGGTGATCCGGCCCGGCGTCACCGCCCTGGAGGACGTGGCGTGGTGGATGTGGGACCAGCTGCTGGCGCGGGGACTCGATTCTTCGTTCGACATGCCTTCGGTCTACGTGACCGGACCGGGCGGCATCGAAGCCACGTCGTCGGAGCGGATCATCCAGCGGGGCGACCTGCTCATGATCGACTGGGGGGTCGGCTTCCTGGACTTCTACACCGACATGAAGCGGACGGCGTACGTGCTGCGCGAGGGCGAGACGGAAGCGCCGCCGGGGATTCGGCACGCCTTCGATCGGGCCGTCGAGGTGCGCGACGTGATGAAGGCCGCGATCAAACCCGCGCCCACCGCCCGCCAAGCCTTGGACGCCACCTGGGCCGCCATCCAAGCCGCGGGCTTCAACCGCATCGAATTCAACCGGCCCACCGACGACCCCGCGGTCACCGACGTGGTGATCGGACCTCATTCGGTGGGCAACTGGGGCCACGGCTTCGGCCCGTCTCTGGCGTTCTTCAACCCTGCCCGCCTGGAGTACGAGCTCCGGCCCGGCACCTTGATCTCGGTGGAGCTGTTCGCCTACACCGCCAACCCGGAGTGGGGCGGCGCCAAGGTGCGCATTCCGCTGGAAGACGACGCCGTGGTGACGGAACGGGGCGTGGAGTGGCTGTACCCCGCGACCCGGCGGATCCTGCTGATCAGGTGACCCGCGACGGCGAGCGGGCCATCCCCCGCGCGAAGCCCGAGGGGGACGGTCGCCGCTTGCTTTCGCCGGGCGCTTGCGCAATGACTAATGGCCCGCGTCCGACGACCGGACGAGCATACCGTCAACGAAGGACAAGCCCGATGACGCCGCCTTTGACGCTTCCCGACGAACCCACGGCACGGCGCGCTCGCCGCCCGACGAGCAGCCGACGCACCTTCGCTCGGCTTCTGTCCGTCGCGGTCGCCCTGCCGCCGTTCGCGACGCTTGCCGCTGCGCTGGACGCCCAGCCCAGGCCCACCCGGCCCGAGGGGATCGGCCTCTACGCCGTAGTCAACGCCCGGATCGTGACCGTCTCGGGCGGGGTCGTGGAGGGCGGCACCGTGGTCGTGGACGACGGGGTCATCGGGGCGGTGGGGTCTTCGGTCGAGCCGCCTCCGGGCGCGTGGATCGTGGACGGAACGGGCAAGACGGTGTATCCGGGCTTCTTCGACGCCTTCACCACGCTGGGCCACGGCTCGGAGCCCGCCGCCCGCGCGCGCTTCGGCCCCGGCGACGGAGCGTCGGGCGAGTCCGTCCACTCGTGGGGACCGGAAGACCGTCCCGGCACCTCCACGTGGCTGACCGCCGCGGACGACATCGAGGCCGACGACGAGCGCTTCGAGACTTGGCGCGAGGCCGGCTTCACCACCGTCGTCAGCACGCGACACGAAGGACTGTTCCCGGGCCAGGCCGCCGTCCTCAACCTCCGCTCCTTCGAGCGGCCTCGGGAGATGGTCGTGGCGACGCCCGCGGCGATGCGGGTCAACCTGCAGGACCGGTCGCGCACCTACACCGGCTATCCGGGCAGCCCCATGGGCGTCTTCGCCTACTTGAAGCAGCTGTACTACGACGCGAAGCACTACGACGACGCCTGGAGCGCCTACGAGACCGATCCCAGCGGCAAGAGGCGGCCCGAGTGGGACGCGTCGCTGGAGCCGGTGCGACTGCAGTTCGAGGAGGGCTGGCCCGTCCTCTTCCCCGCGACCAGTCGTTCGGACGTGGGACGCGCTCTGGAGACCACGCGCGAGATGGGCGTCCGGCCGATCGTGTACGGTGCTCACGGCGCCTTCGCCGCCGCCGACGTGCTGGCCGAAGCGGGCGTGCCCGCGCTGGTGGACCTGGACTGGCCCGAGCCGCCCCGCAACGGCGACCCGGAGGCCGTGCCGTCCCTCGAGGAACTGCGCCTGTACGACCGCGCCCCGACAACGCCGGGCGTGCTGGCCCAGGCGGGCGTTCCGTTCGCCTTCTACGTCGGCGGGCTGGACCAGCCGTCGGAGGCGCTGCCGGCCGTCCGCCGGGCCGTCGCCCAAGGGCTGTCCGAGGAGGACGCGATTCGGGCGCTCACGCTGTCGCCCGCCGAGATCTTCGGCGTCTCCGACCGACTGGGATCGGTGGAAGCCGGCAAGATCGCCAACCTGGTGGTCGCCGACGGCAGCCTGCTCGACGAGGACGCGCGCGTGGAGATCGTCTTTGTGGACGGCGAGCTCTTCGAGATGGGCCAGGAAGAAGACGAGGCGGCGGAAGACGAGGGTGACGAAGAAGAGGACGATGCGCGCTCCGGGCGGCGGGGCGCGGGCGGCGGGCCCGGCGGAGGCCGCGGAGCACGCGGAGGTCGCGGCGGACGGAACGCCGGCCCCGACCCGTCGGCGCCGCCAGTGCCGATGAGCGCCGACAAGGGTCCGTACCGCGACGACCCGGCGACGCTGATCAGGAACGCGACCGTGCTCACGGCGTCGCGCGGCACCCTGGAAAACACCGACGTGCTGATGCGCGACGGCAAGATCGCCGAGATCGGGACCGGGCTGGACGCGCCGGCAGACGCTGCGGTGGTGGACGCCACGGGCAAGTTCGTCACGCCGGGCATCTTCGACGCGCACTCCCACATGGCGGCGCTGAGCATCAACGAAGGCACCGTGAACGTGTCGTCGATGGTCACGATCGAGGACGTGCTGCGGCCCGAGGACGTGGGCATGTACCGCGCGCTGGCCGGCGGCGTCACGACGATCAACATCCTCCACGGCTCCGCCAACCCGATCGGCGGCGGCAACTCGGTGATCAAGCTGCGCTGGGGCGCCGACGCGGCCGACCTGCGGATGGGCGCTCGCAAGGGGATCAAGTTCGCGTTGGGCGAGAACACGAAGCGCGACCGCAACCCGGACCGCTACCCCGCCACCCGAATGGGCGTGCAGGACGTGATCAGACAGGCGTTCCTGGACGCGCGCGAGTACATGGAGGCGTGGGACGCCTACGAGGAGGGCGGACGAAGGGGCGTGGCCCCGAGACGGGACCTCAAGCTGGAGGCGCTCGGGGAGATCCTGACGGACGAGCGCTGGGTTCATTCGCACTCCTATCGGGCCGACGAGATCTTGCAGCTGCTCCGGTTGGCCGAAGAGTTCGGCTTCCGCGTGCGCACGCTCCAGCACGTCTTGGAAGGCTACAGGGTGGCCGACGAGATCGCGGCGCACGGGGCGGGCGCGTCCACCTTCTCCGACTGGTGGGCGTACAAAGTCGAGGCGTACGAAGCGATCCCGCACAACGCCGCCCTGATGGAGGAGCGAGGGGTGCTGGTGTCGATCAACTCCGATTCGGGCGAGGAGATCCGCCACCTCAACCAGGAGGCCGCCAAGTCGATGAAGTGGGGCGGCATGAACGAGGAGCAGGCGTTGCGCCTGGTGACGCTGAACCCGGCGATTCAGTTCGGCCTGGAAGACCGCATCGGCTCCATCGACGAAGGGAAGGACGCCGACGTGGTGATCTGGGAAGGGCATCCGCTGAGCATGTACGGCAAGGCCGTGCAGACCTACGTGGACGGCAAGCTGTACTTCGACATCGACATGGACCGGGAGCGCCGAGCAGCCGTCGAGGCCGAGAAGGAAGCGCTTCTGAACAAGCACATGGAGACGAACCGATGACTCGCATCACCAACCTGCACAGGGCCTACGCGCACAGCGGGGGCGCCGTCCCGATCGCACTCGCACTCGCACTCGCGCTCGCGGCAGCCGGAGCCGCTGCCCCCGCCGCGGCCCAGACCTACGCCATCCAAGGCGGCACCGTGCACACGCTGGCGGGCGAGACGTTCGTCGGCACGGTGGTGATCGAAGGCGGCCGGATCGTGGCGGCCGGGGCCGACGTGGAAGCGCCTCCCGGCGCCGAGATCGTGGACGCGGCCGGCAGGCACGTGTACCCGGGCATGTTCGATGCCGTCTCGGGCTTGGGGCTGACCGAGATCGGCGCCGTGGACATGACCAACGACTCCCGCGAGCAGGGCGACTTCAACCCGCATCTGCAGGCGGCCACGGCGATCCACCCGGCCACCGAGCACATCCCCGTCGCGCGCGCCAACGGGATCGCGCTGACGATGGCGGCGCCCCAGGGCGGCAACGGCGCCATCCCCGGCCAAGCGTCGCTGATCGGGCTGGACGGCTGGACCGTCGAGGAGATGTCGATCGAGCCGGGCGCGGCGATGGTCGTCCAGTACCCGCGGCTGGGCGGCGGAGGCGGACGCTTCGGGCGCTTCGGACCGCCGGCCGAGGGCGGATGGCGACGGCAGCAGGAGCAGTATGAAGAAGCCGTGGCGCGCCTGGACGAATGGATGGAGGCGGCGCGGCGGTATCGTCAAGCGGTGGAGGCCGGGGCGGAACTGCGCCGCGACCTGAAGAACGAAGCGCTGGCCAAGGTCGTGAGCCGCGAGATGCCGGTGCTGCTGGCCGCGGACGGCGAGCGGAACATCCGAAACGCCGTTGAGTGGGCGCAGCGGCAGGAGATCGACTTCGTGATCGCCGGAGGCCGCCAAGCGTGGAAGATCGCCGACTGGCTGGCGGAGAACGACGTGAGCGTCGTCCTCTCGCCCACTCAGTCGATGCCGTCGGGGCCGGATGCCCCGTACGACGAGGCCTACGCCAACCCCGGCAAGCTTCACGCCGCCGGCGTCAAGATCGCCTTCGCCACCTTCAACTCGTCGGCCTCCCGCACGCTGCCCTACGAGGCCGCCCAAGCGGTGCCCTACGGCCTGCCCCGCGAGGCGGCGTTGGCCGCGGTCACCAAGAACGCCGCCGATATGCTGGGGTTCGGCGACAGGATCGGCACGATCGAACCCGGCAAGCTGGCCAACATCATGATCACCGACGGGGACCCGCTGGAGATCCAGACCCAGGTCACCGATATGTTCATCCTGGGCCGAGGCGTCAGCTTGGACAACAAGCACAAGTCGCTGTACGAGAAGTACCGAGCCCGACCGGGGAAGCGCGTCGTGTCGCAGTAGGGAACGCTCGCTGGCGTCCGCCGGCCGGCCCCGTCGCAGGCCGCCGCCCGCTAGCCGCCCTCCGCCGTCTGCGGCGCGCCGGGCGCCTTCACGCGGACGGTCACGATGTCGGCGTCCTGGTACTGCTGGTGGCGCACGGACGACGCGAAGTGGCGGAGCAGCCGCAACGACATCTCCTGTTCCGCCGGGGTGGAAGGCAATTCGCCCAGGAGCGCGATTCGGTCCTCGATGTTCCCGCCGGCCCCTCCGGCGACGAACTCCATCTCGGCTTCCGAACCGTCGCTCCCGGCCACGACCAGGACGCGGCTCGCTTCGCCCTCCGACCGCTCGGCGTTCCGCTCCTTGAGAACTTCAAGCGCCTCTTCGGCCACCAAGCACATGCGGTCGGCCATCTCCGCTCCCCACCCCATGCGCGAGGCATAGTTCTCCAGGAACGTTCTGACTTTGTGGACGGCCGCGGCGTCCAGCGGGGCTTCCATGCGCTTGCGCCGGGGACCCGTCAGCTCCATGAACGCCGACAGGATCAAGGCGGCGAGCCCGCCGGCCGTCATGCCGTTCCCCAAGAGTCCGCCCCACCATTCGCCCAAGTAGCTGGGAAAGATCGTTCCGTTCTGGAACCCGGCGCCGATCCAGAAGGCCACGCCCACCACGGTGGCCTTGCGGTAGTCCATGCCGTCCTGGGCGGCGATCTTCATGCCCAGCACGAACAGGATCGCCATGAGCACCAGGGCGTAGGCGCCGATCACCGGGTTCGGGATGGCCAGCAACAGCGCGGTGGTCTTGGGCAGGAACGCCAAGGCGAAGAAGATGACGCCGATGAAGACGCCCACGCGCCGCGCCGCCACGCCGGTGATCTCGGTGACGGCCACGCTGGACGAGTACGTCGTGTTGGGCACGGTCGCTGCCAGCCCCGACAGCAAGTTGCCCACGCCGTCGGCCGCCACGGCGCCCTGCACCGCTCGGAAGTCGGTGGCGCGGGGCCGTCGCCAGGAGACGGTCTGGATGGCCACCGAGTCGCCGATCGTCTCGATGGCGCCCACCAGCGTGACCAGCACAAACGCCGGCATCAGCGCCCAGAACGCGGGCGTAACGCTGAACTCGAAGCCCGGCCAACCGGCGTCGGGGAGGCCGACCCAGCCGGCGTCCGCGACTCTGCCAATGTTGTAGAGGCCGAACCACCCGGCGACGATGCAGCCCACCAGGATGCCGATCACCGGCGCCCACAGACGCCACGGACCGGATCCGCGCAAGACGACCACCAAGGTGACCAGGAGCGTCGCCGCGGCGCTGGCCGGCGCGGCCAAGCGGGCCGTTTCCGCCGGGACGTCCGTGAGAAGGTCGAAGACGATCGGCATCACCGTGACCGAGATGAGCATGATCACGGTGCCGGCCACCGTCGGCGTGATGATCCGGCGGAGCCACGCCAGCCGCCACGACAGCACGAACTGGAAGAGCGACGAGAGGATCACCAGCACCGCCAGCATCCCCGGTCCGCCTTCCGCCAGGGCCGTGACGCACACGGCGATGAAGGCGCCCGAGGTGCCCATCAGCAACACGTAGCCCGAGCCCACGCGGCCCACGCGCACCGCCTGGAGCACCGTGGTGACGCCGCAGATTAGGAGCGCGGCAAAGACGGCCCACGACAGATAGGCTTCGCCCGCGGCGGCGGCGCGCACCACGATCGCCGGCGTCAAGACGATGCCGGCCACGGTGAGCATGACGAACTGGAACGCCAACCCGAACGAGAGGGCGTTGGGGGGGCGCTCGTCGGGTTCGTACCGGACGGCGAGGCCGGCGGCGGAGTCGGAGTCGGAGGACATGAGGCGGACGCCTTGGCGGGGGAGGCAGCGGTTCTTGCGAAAGACAAGCGGTTCTTGCGAAGAACGGGATCGCCCCCATAAATAGCTTCCGAGGCCTTGGACGCCAAGGATTGGATTTCAGACGCGAAGGAGAAGTGCCGTGAAGCACCGAGAGCACCGTCGGACGCCGGCCCTGTTGCCGGCGAGCAAGCCGCCGCATTCGTCGGCCATCCGCAAGTCGGCCGGACCTCTTCTGACGGCGGCCTTCGCCGTGCTGGCCGGATGCACTTCCGCCCAGGAAAGGGAGACGCCCCCGGCCGACCCGGCGGTAGCGGAAGCGATGCCGGTCTTGATCGCCGACCCCGCCGACGTGGAGTCGGCGGACGCGATCGTGAGCGCGGTCTACGACGTGATCTCGGGACCGGGGGACGCCCCGCGCGACTGGGACCGCTTCCGGTCCCTGTTCCTCCCCGGCGCCCGGCTGATCCCCTCGGGCGCCGGCCAGGACGGGCGGGTGGGGGCGCGCGTCATGTCGCCGGACGATTACGCGTCGCTCGCCCAGTCCGGCAACTGGTTCGCCGAAGGCTTCTTCGAGGCCGAGACCAGCCACGTCTCCGAGCGCTACGGAAACATCGCCCACCGCTTCAGCACCTACGCCGCGTACCGGTCGGAATCGGACGCCGAGCCCTTCATGCGCGGCATCAACTCCATCCAGCTCCTGGACGACGGCGAGCGCTGGTGGGTGGTGACGATCTTCTGGCAGTCCGAAAGCGACGCCGGCCCGATTCCTGACCGCTACACGGAGAACCGGTAGGGCGCGAGAACTTCTCAGTACGAAGGCGTCTCCGGTCGCTTCTCTCCGGCGTCCACCGTCAGGGCCAGTCGGCTCTCCGGCGGCGGCAGGCTGCACACCGAGTACGGCGTGAACACGCAGGGCGGGTTGTAGGCGCGATTGAAGTCGATGGTGGTCCAGCCGTCTTCGTCGGCCAGGGGCACGCGCATGTAGCGGCCGCCCTGGTAGGTGCCGGACAGGGCCGTCGAGTCCCACAGCATGACGAAGTAGTTGCGGCTGCTCTCGGTCGCAAAGGCCACTAGCCGATGTGCTCGTCCGGCGCGGCGAAAGACCAGCTCGCCCGGCGAGACGTTCTGAACCGTGCCGTCGGTCACGTCCGTCAAGTCGAAGGTTCGGGGCTCGGGGTACGGGTCCAGGCGCGCGGCGACGCGCCACTCGTTCCGGACCGGGTAGTAGGGCGGCAGGCGAAAGGATTGCCGCTTGGGAGAGTCGGCGTCCCAGGCGCGCAGCCACAGGCGCTTTGTACCCCTCTCCGCGTGGATGCGCAGTCCCAAGGAGCCGAGCGACAGGACGGTGGTGCTGTCGGAACGGTCGTCTTCGAGGGGCAGCGGGGCCGTCACGATGGCGCCGTCCCTCAGGCGGACGCCGCCGTCGGGCGCCGGTTCCAGGTGCACTCGGCCGCCCGTTCGGCGAAGGGTGCCCGCCAGAGGCGGCGAGTCCTCGGGCGGCAGCACGATCGCCAAGGACGAGTCCGACCCGAACCCCGTCGGCCCTTCCGGCAGCTCCCAGAGACCCGACCACAGGACCGCGCCGCCGGCCGAGTCCACCAGGCTCTCCCTCCGATCCGCGCGCCATTCCTCGTGGTCGGCCAGCAGCACTGCCTCGTCCACGGCCTCGGGAACGGGCCACGCGTCGCCCCCGCAAGCAGCAAGGACCAGTGCGATCCACGGCGCCGTGGCGCCCGCGGTGGTTCTGGTCGCACCGTCGATCACCGTCCGGCGTGCCTTTCCCGCGTGCGCCGTCGACTTGCTTGCACGCACCTTCGACAGGGTTCGGTCTCGAATCTTCACGGAGGCAAGCTCGCCGGAAGCGGCCAAGAGCGAAACCCGGCGCGCTCTCGGGAGCCCGGCCAAGCTTCCTGCACGCCCGTCGCAGCACGAGTACGAACGTCGGTCGGCCGTCAGGGGCGGCAGGCGGCGGCTCCACTTAGGATTGATGTCGGTTGCCAGCCCGGCGACGTCCCTGCCGTGCCGGGGATTCCGCACCGAACTGGCCCCCGAGGGCGGCCCCGGCGGTCCAGTCCGTCACCAAGCGAACCCGCGAATGCGCCCTATCGTTTCATGCAACTCCCCGGTTGGCAGGCGGGACCGGTACCGCGGGTGCCTCCTGGGCCTGGCGGTTGGCGACGCGGTGGGAGCGCCTGTGGAGTTCAAGTCCCCGGGCGCCTTTGCCCCCGTCCAGGACATGACCGGAGGCGGCCCTTGGCGCCTGCGCCCCGGCGAGTGGACCGACGACACCTCCATGGCCCTCTGCTTGGCTGCCAGTCTCGTCGAGTGCGGCTTCGACCCCGAAGACCAGATGGACCGGTACGTGCGCTGGCTCCGGGACGGCTACATGACGCCTCGGGACGACCTGCCCGTCGACGTCGGGAACACGACGCGCGCCGCCCTCGTCCGGTTCGAAGACACGGGGGACCCGTGGGCCGGCTCGACCGACCCGACGACCGCCGGCAACGGTTCCCTGATGCGCTTGGCGTCCGTGCCGATGTTCTTTGCGCGCACGCCGAGGGAAGCGGTCGAGTGCGCCGTCGCCGGCTCCGAGACGACTCACGCCGCCTCGGAAGCAGTGGACGCCTGCCGATACTATGCGGGGCTGATCGCGGGAGCGCTGAACGGCGAGCCGAGGCAAACGCTTCTGGCACGCCGATATTCCCCGGAGGCCGGCCTATGGGACCGGGATCCGCTTGCCGAACGAATCGCGCGCGTCGCCGACGGGTCGTTCAAGCGCAAGGAGCCGCCCGAGATCAAGGGCTCGGGATACGTGGTCGAATCGATGGAAGCCGCGCTCTGGGCCTTCAGCAAGGCGACGGGCTTCGACGACGGCCTGCTTCTGGCCGTCAACCTGGGCGACGACGCCGACACGACCGGGGCGGTGTACGGCCAGCTTGCCGGCGCCTACTACGGCGCGGCCGGCATCCGAGAGGACTGGCGGCGCCAAGTGGCCAAGCACGACATGATCGTCGCGCTGGCGGACCAACTGCTGGCGGCCTCGGATGCCCGGTCCAGGTAGCCGGCCTTGGCCGGCCTACGGCGCCCGGTCCTCGGTCGGATCTTGCTGGAGAGTCGTGGTCAGCTGGGTTCGTCGGCCCAGCGCAGCTTGACCTTGAGCGAATTCAACCTGCTTCCCCAGGGCAGATGCCCTTCATGCTGGAGTCTCCCGACCACTATGCCGGGAGCGATGCCCTGTGCGTCCGCGAAGCCCTGCACCGTGCCGGAGTCGAACTTGCCCTCGCCCAGGAAGCGTAGCCACGCTGGCCGCGGAATCAGAAAGTCGGTGGCCCATTGGTTCGCCTCCAGCTCCATGCCGTCGTCGTTCGCGCCCGGCTCGTCGATGAAGACGTCCCGCTTGCCGTGAACAATGACATGGGCGGCTTCGTGGAACATGCTGAACCAGAGTTGGTCGTTGGTCTTGTGACGCGCCGTCAGGGCAATGACGGGATTGCGCGTCGACGGCCACCACGCCGCGCCACTCAACCGCATTCCAGCGAACGGTTTCGCGACCACGAAGGCCACCCCGGCCGCGTTGCAGGACGCTCGCAAACTTGGCAGGGCGTGGTCCAACGATTCCCGGGTAAGCTGACGGACGGCCCCCAGTGATTTCTTGAACACGCTCAAGTCGTAGTCCGCGCAGCCTTGCTCGGAAGCACGAATCTCCACCGTTCTAAGCCAAACAGCGAGCGCATCTCGGTTGCTCTTGAAGCTCGGCGAATGGCGGTACGCCACGGCCATCTCGTCATGCCGGTGCTTCCATGCCTGCACCGATGCCACCCCAAGAAAAGAGAGCAGCTCGGACACGCACATTTTGCCTGTCGTAGAGGAAATGAGCCCGCGTTCCGCCATTTCCTTCACCGGAAAACGTCGTGCCCAGGCCAAGTTGCCGCGGAGCTGCTCGTCATCTGCTCGGCGGGCCTGATGGAGGCGGTAATCAGACTCCATGCCGAGCCAAACGTGGGCGCCGACATCAAGCACCCTCTCCAACTGCAAGGCGGTCTTCGGCTCAACCGGAGCTTTTCCGGCGATGATTTCGCTGATCAGCTTCGGCGACCGCCCGCACCGGCGCGCGAGTTCCGCCTGAGAAAGCCCGTGCGCCGCTAGGCGCTCCGCCAGTACCGATCCCGGGGAGACGGCGTAGTCCGGTCGGTACTGATAGGTCCCTGTAGCCATGGTTTGCTCCCCTATCCGTGGTAGTCGCCGACTTCAACCAGCGTCACTGCCGAGACCCGGTCCGTGTCGATGCCCCCGTCCGTCCGACGGGGCACCGGATCATGATCGGGCTTGAAGATCAACCGCTTGGGTTGAACAAGATCTACGGCATACTGGCCGATTCGGTCTCCCTTTAGCTGATGTCTCCTCTCGGGTTTGGTGGATGGCACGTCGGACAGCGTCTTGGCGTTCTTCAGGACGGCGAGGCGGCGCATGATCGCTTTCGCCATGCGGTTTCCGTACCTCCGCTTCAGCTCGCGTTCCGAGTTGAACGTCTTTGCCAAGCGACGGCTTCGAAATCCGATCTCCACGATTTTTCGTCGTTATCGTTACGATTGGGGTAACGATAATCATCTGCTCGCTACGTGTCCATCCCGCGGCTCCCGGGCCGCCCTGAAGGTTGAAGGCCCAGCACGGTAAGGCTTCCGCATCGGACGAACCGAGCCACGCTGCGCTGGCCTACGGTCGATCCTTCGAGCGCGTTCGGCCCGGTCCTACTTGAATCCGATCCTTCCCTGGAGGGTCAGGCGGTCGGCCGGCGGCTGACGACCTGCGACCACGCGCTCGCCGAACAGATCCACCTCCAGGAGGAGGCCGCGACGGCCTGCCGCCTCGGGCGCGCCGGCGCCGAACAGCCGTCCGGCGTCGAGGAGGCCGCTGTCGCCGCGGGCTTCGCGGGCACCGGCACCCTGTTGTCCGAGGATCGTCCACCGCGTTCCCACGTTCAGTCGGTGGCCGTCGTCGCCCTCCCGGCTCCAGCGACCGAACGGGGTGACGTGCCCGCCGCCCGACAGGAGCACGCCCCAGCCCAGCTCCATGGCGACCCGGGCAGGGGTCCATCCCAGGTCGTCCACCGGCGGGACGCCGTGTGCAGACTCGCGGTACTCGGCTCCTGCGAACCCGGCGGCGCCGGTCTGCCAAAGCGTTCCCGCTCCGCTTGTCGCATTGCCCCAGGCGGGCGCCACCAAGAACGACAGGCCGCCCCGGTCGCCGCCCGGCTGGAGCTGCACCGAGAAGCCGGCGCCCCAGTCTCGGTAGTCCTCGGCTTGGTGCGCGAGCAGGGTTCGGCCCCGCGCGTTCACCGCCAGGCCGGCGCCATGGTGGGCGAACCCGAACTCGGCGCTCGCCTCGGCGCCCGCTCCCGTCTGGGCGTCGCCGCCGTCGAAGCGCGCCCCGGCCCGGACGCGGGCGCGAACGGACATCGCATCGCCCACGGGCCACCCACGGCTCAGCTCCGGGGCCAGCCTCAGCCGCCGAGCCTGGACCGTCACCCCGGCCAAGTTGGCCGCCTGATCGGATTGGATTCGCACCGAGAACGCGTCCGCCCTGAGCGCGAACGCGCCGTAGACCTCCTGGCGCACGCCCAAGGCCGCCATCCGCATGGCCAAGTCCGCCGCGAACCGTCCGCCCGCCGTCTCCGCCATGTCGGCGCTGCCCCGGCCCGCGCCCGCCAGCCCCCACACGCCCAACCCCGGGCGGGGCGACCAATGCACGTACGGATACAGGCTGGTTAGGCGAGCGTCCACCGAGCCCGCACCGTTGATCCGGCTCTCGAAGTCGGAGGCGGTCGTGCTGCGGGACCCGGCGAGGCCGACGAGCAGCCCCCCCGAGGGGAATCGGTAGTCCAAGCCAAGGTAGGCCGAGCGGGTCGTGCCCTCCAAGGTGAAGCCGTCGTCGTGCCGACCGTCGAACCCGCCGGCCCCGGCCCGGCCCCAGAGTGTCCAGCCGGAGCGGAGGCTTGCGGCCGCGTCCTGCACTCGGCCCTCGGCGCCGCCCAACGCCAGCTGGAACGAACTCTCGGAACCGATGCGCTCCCACGACATCGGGTCGAACGACACGGACGGTCGCCCTTCGCCGCTCGGCGACGCCCATGCGCCCGCTTGGAGCGCCGGATGCGACAGCCGCACTCCCAGCAGCCCCGACGCGCTCCGCGCCAGCGACGCCATGCTGCATTCGTCGCCTGCGCCGGCCCACGGGCCGCAACCGACCGACCTGCCGCCCATCTGCACGTGGGATCGTCCCAGCGCGCCCGAGGACTCCGTCCCCAGGCGTCCGCCGATCGCCTCCACCGTCTCCGCGCCCACCGAACCGCCGAACGCCGCCAGCGCCAGACTCAGGGCCTTCGACCGCTCGGAGCTCGACGGCTCCACCGCGACCTGGACCTGCTGGACGGCCGAGAGCCCGCCCGGATCGGTGGCCGTGACGGTCACCGTGGCCGCCCCGATCGCCTGCGGCCGAATCGACAACCGACCTCCGCCGGTCACGTTCGCCGTCGCCACTCCCGGCGACGACGACTCCGCGACGTAGCTCAGCGCGTCGCCGTCCGGGTCCCGGAAGTACGACGCCAGGTCCTCCTCCTGCGCGTTCCCGTACGCCTCCAAGGTCTTCGGCGCCATCGCGCCCACCGCCTCCGGCCCTTCGTTCACGTTCAGGACCGTCACCGTCGCCTCGGCCTCGGCGCCCAGGCCGCCCGCGTCGCTCGCCCGCACCACCAGATCGTAGGTCGGCGGCCCGTCTTCGTAGTTCGCGCCCGCGCCCACGTACCGCACTTCGCCCGTGCCGGCGTCCACCTCGAACAAGGCGCCGTCGCCCGAAGTCAAGCTGTACGACACGACGTCCCCGTCGTCGGCGTCGAACGCCTCGACGCGCCCCAGCGTCAGCGGCCCGGCGGCGTTTTCCGTCAGCTCGAAGGCATAGGCCGGGTCGGCGAAGAAAGGCGCCTCGTTCACGTCCAGCACGCGGACGGTCGCCGGCGCCCGGTCCGTCAAGCCGCCCGCGTCCCGCACCACGAACTCGAACCGGTAGGCGTCCGGTCCCGTCTCCGCGTCCTCGCCCGCGCCCACGTACCGCACGGCGCCGCTGACCGCATCGATCTCGAACCGAGTTTCGTCGCCGCCCGCCAAGCTGTACGACAACGTGTCCGCCCGGTCGACGTCCACCGCATCCACGGTCCCCAAGACCAAGGGGCCAGGGGCGTTCTCCGCCACCTCGAACTCGTAGCTCGCCTCGCGGAAGGTCGGCGCCTCGTTCACGGGCACGATCGTCACCGTCGCACTCGACGTGGCGCGGAGACCCGCTCGATCCGTCGCCGACACCATCAGCGCCCAGCTGGCCGGTCCCGTCTCCGCGTCTTCGCCTTCGCCCACGTACCGCACCGTGCCGCTCGCCGCGTCCACCTCGAACCGGGTCCCGTCGCCTTCGGCAAGCGCGTAGGACAGCCGGTCGCCCTGGTCCGGGTCCGTCGCCGCGACCGATCCCAGCGCCAGCGGCCCGGCCATGTTCTCGGCCAGCTGGAAGGCGTACGCCGAATCCGCAAAGGCGGGCGCCTCGTTCACGTCGGCCACCGCCACGACCACCTTGGCCGTCGCGCTCAGGCCGGCCAAGTCCGTTGCCGCCACCTCGAACGACCACGGCCCGGGCGCCGCCTCGTAGTCCTCGCCCGCGCCCACGTACCGCACTTCGCCCGTGGCCGCGTCCACCTCGAACCGCTCGGCCGCGCCCGGCGTCGCGCTGCCCGGAACCACTTTGTACGTGAGCGTGTCTCCTTCGTCCAGGTCCACGCCCGCCACCGCGCCCAGCGTCAGCGGCCCGGCGACGTTCTCCGGGACGTCGAAGGCATACTGGGCCGCGCCGAACGTCGGAGGCTCGTTCACGCTCAGCACGCGCACGGTCACGCGGGCCTCCACGGTTTCGTCGTCGGCCGCGGCGCGCGCGATCATCTGGTACTTGGACCGATGCTCGGCATCCTCGCCCGGACCCACGTAAGTCACCTCGCCGCTCGACGCCTGCACCTCGAACAGCTCCTCGCCGCCCTCGCCCAAGGCGTACTGCACCGTCCCGCCCCCCGGCTTCTCGGCGCGGATGCTGCCCAGCACCACGGGGCCCGGCACGCGCTCTCCGAGCATGAATTGGTACTCGAGCTGGTCGAACGCCAATTCGCCCTCTTCTTCTTCTTCTTCCTCTTCTTCTTCCTCTTCTTCTTCCTCTTCTTCTTCGGCGAGCGTACCGTCGACCGCATGACCGGCCACGTTCGACAGGGCGTGGCTCCCCAGGTCGAGGTTGGCGGCAGGCTCCACTTGCTGGGCCTCCCCCGGGGCCGCGGAGCTGGCCAACCGGATCGTCCCGCCGTTCAGGTTCACCGAGTCCGCGGAGCTGATCCCGTCCGAGTCCATGTCCGTCGACTGAACCGCGTATTCGAAGACCAAGATGTCGGCGCCGGAACCCGACACGTAGTTCGCCAGCCGCGTCGCGCTCCCGATCTGCAGTTCCAACTGGGGCGTGCCGGTCACGACGACCAGCAGGTTGAAGCTGACGTGCACTCTGATCGGAAAGCCCTGCCCGTAGACGCCGCCGCTGCCCGGGTCGCTGGCGATCGACACGCCGCTCACGACCGGCGTAGTCCGATGGGTGCCGTCCACTCTGTGGGAGGAGTTGTCGGCGATCGCGGCGGTGCCCAGGCCGAGGGTGGCGGCGGCGCCGCCGGCGCGCGCGTCGTTGATCGCGCCGCCGTTGAGCGTCAGCGCCGACGCGGCGACGCTGATCCCGTTGTTGTCGAGGTCGGCCGGCTGGACTCTGTAGCGGAAGGTCAGCGTCTTGGTGCCGGTGCCGCCGATGTAGTCGGCTTGACGGGACGCCACCCCGATCGTGAGCGCCAGCTGGGGCGTTCCCGTCACCGCCACGGCCCGACCGAAGCTCACCTGCACCTCGATCAGCTCCACCTGCCCGTAGGTCGTGGTGGTGAGCGGAGTGCTGGTGATCGACGCACCGCTGACCGCCGGCGCGGTGAAGGAAGAGCCGCTCACCTTGTGGCCCGAGCTGTTGGAGACCGCCGCGCTTCCCAGTCCCAGCGTGGCTGCGACCGCGGCACTGGAGATCGATCCGCCGTTGAGGGTCAGCGCGCTGGCGCCGATGCTGATCCCGTTGGCGTCCGCGTCCGAAGACTGCACGACGTACCCGAAGACCAGTCCGTTGCCGACGGTGCGCCGATACGCGGCCTGCCGGGTTGTGCTTCCGATCGTCAGCGCCAGCTGCGGCGAGCCCGTCACTGCGACAGTCGCGCTGAAGGTGACGGTGACGAGGATCGCTTCGCCTCGTTCGAAGGTGTCGCCGACGTCGGGCGAACCGATCGAGACGCTGGACACGGTGGCGGCGGTCTGGGCTGCAACTCCCGCCGGCCCGCCGAGCCCGATCAGCACTGCGGCGAAGAAAGTCGCGAACGGCCAAAGCGTCGGGGCGGCTTCGGCCTTGGGAGCAACGGCACGAACGGGAAGTGGCGTCATCGGCAAGCTCCCGCGGTTGATGGAACGGACGACCTGCGCAGGCAACAACATAATATATGGACGCAGCAACAGCAAGGTCGCAACGTCGGAGGCGTGCCTGCGACCGGCGTCTCGGGCCGGGTCCCGGTCGGCTACGGGCGACTCCGAGCACCGGCAAGACGACGACTTCTTGCCGGGCATCGCAAGGTGTCCTTGCCCGCCGCTGCCTTCTCCGCCCGGCGCAGGGCTTGTTCCAGGTCGACCTCCAAGTCGTCCGCGGACTCGATCCCCACCGACAGGCGCAGCAGTCCCTCGCCGATCCCTGCCGCCGTGCGCGCGGGCACGTCCATCGACGCGTGAGTCATCGTCCAGGGATGCGACACGAGGCTCTCCACGCCGCCCAGGGACTCGGCCAGGGCGAAGTGCCGAAGCCCGTCCACGAACGCCTCCGCCGCCGCACGCCCGCCCCGCAGTTCGAAGGAGAGAAGGCTTCCCCAGCCCAGCTGTTGCGCGCGAGCGATCTCGTGACCGGGACGGCCGGGCAGACTGGGGTGATTGACTTGCTCCACCACGTCGCTGCGGCACAGCAGGTCCACCACGCGAAGAGCGTTCTCCTCGTGAACCCGGCTGCGGGCGTGAAGGGTGCGAACGCCTCGAAGGGCGAGGAAGGAGTCGAAGGGCGCGCCCGTGACGCCCAGCGCGTTGGCCCACCAAGCGAGCTGCTCGTGGACGCTCTCGTCGGCGGCGACCGCCGCGCCCCCCACGATGTCGCTGTGACCGTTGATGAACTTGGTGGTGGAGTGGATCACGACGTCGGCGCCCAGCGACAGCGGACGCTGGTTCACGGGCGACAGGAACGTGTTGTCGGCCACGCATACCGCGCCGATCTCCCGGGCCAGGCACGCCCAGGCGGCGATGTCCACGATCCGCATGAGGGGGTTGCTCGGCGTCTCCAGCCAGATCATCCGCGGTCGGGCGGCGCGGACCTCCTCCATCGCGCCGGGCCGGGTCTGGTCCACGAAGCGCACGCGGCAGGCGCCCCGCCGCTGCTCCGCCGTGAAGAGCCGGTGGCAACCGCCGTAGCAGTCGTGGGGCGCCACCAGCAGCTCCCCCGCCGAGAGCAGGCGGGTGGCGACGGCGACGGCCGCCATGCCGGAAGAGGTCACGACCGCGCCGCGGCCGCCCTCCAGGTCGGCGATGGCGGCCGCGGCCAGGTCGCGGGTGGGGTTGGCGGTCCGGGTGTAGTCGTACCGCTCGTACACGCCGGGCGACTGGAAGAGGTAGTTCGACGAGAGGTGGATCGGCGGCATCACGGCGCGATGGGCGACGTCGGCCCCGATGCCGGCGCGCACGGCGCGGGTGACCAGCGAAGGCTCGGCGGGAGAGTCGACGGTTGGACGCGAGACCCGACGCGCGGAGCCGCCGGGCGTCGCCGGCAGGAGCGACTTGGGTTCCGGCGCGCCGGACCGCGTCCCGTTTTCGGCGCTCACGGGGTCGCCTCGTCGTTGTCCAGGGCCAACCCCGAGCGCACGAACGCCGAGACGTGCTCGGTCTCCTTGAGAAACGCGTCGTGGCCGAACGGCGACTCGAGGACGACGTGGCCGGCCTCGCCTCCGCCTGCCTCGACCAAGCGGTCCACCAACCACGGGGGAACCAGGATGTCGCTTGCCACAGACACGAGGAGCGTCGCCGGGGGCAGCGAGCCCGGCTCGGTCCAGTGGAGATCGATCGACTCGGAGAGCGCCAGGAAGCGTTCCGGGTCGAAGCGGCCCGCAAAGTCGGCGCCTCGGGCGCGCAGGTAGTTCTCCACGGGGAAGACGGGACCGTCGGGGCGACCGGCGCCGCGGTGCGGGCGGACATCGCAGCGGCTGGCCGATTGCCCCGACTCCGGCGTCACCGACGGCAACGGCCTGGGCGAGAAGCGCTCCTTGAACTCGTCAACGCTTCGGTAGGTAGTCATCGCCAGGGCGCGGGCCAGGGCAAGGCCTTCGGCGCCCCGCCCCGCGCGCACGCCCAAGCGAACCGTTTCGCGCTGCACGGACCGCCACGCCGTGGCCATGGGGTGGGTGCGGTGGGCCGCGCACAGCACGACCAGCCTGGACACCCGCTCCGGGAAGAGCTCGGCGAAGGCCAGCGCCACCATCCCGCCGTAGGACGCTCCCACCAGCGAGGCGCGCGGCATCTCCAGCCGGTCCAGCAGCGCCGCCAGCGCTCGCGCTTGGTCGTGGCTAGTCACGGGACGGAGCAGGTCCCCGTCCGGCGTCGGCCCGCCCAGGTAGTCGATCCCGACCAGGCGGCGCCGCGACGGGTCCAGAGCCGAGCCGGAACCCACGACGCCGGGCCACCATCCCCTGCCGGGGTCGTCGGGGGTCGGGGCCAAGCGGCGACCGGCCGAGATGCCCCCCAGCACCACCACGGGGGCGGCGCGGGCATGGGCGGCTTGGACGGGACCGTGGAGTTGGTAGGACACCGTGACCCCGCGTTCGCCCAAGTGGTCGAAGACGACGGGAACGCGGACGCGTCCGGTGGCGCCGTCGTGGACGGCTTTGGGGCCGTGGCGGGCGGCGACGTTGCAAGCCATGAGGAAAAGCCTCCGGTTGTTCGAGTGGCCCCATCGGACTCCCGGAGAATCGACGCCCAGTTTCGTGCGAGGCCGCGCGCCCGAAGCCTACGGACGCCGTGGGCGGCTCATCTTTTCGGCGTTCTTTCCGCCGCAGGAGTTGGCACATCAGTGGAAGAGCCACCTTCCACAGGTTGCCCCGGCTTCTTCGGGCCTGTCCCTCAGCCGGTCTCGATGAGTGGTCGTGGCGGAAGGCTACAACGAAGCGCCGGGAGAGTCAACGTCGGCTCGAGGCGGAAGGCGACGGCGTGGTGATCCACGGTCTCTGCGGGCGGTCGTCGAACCAGGCGCTGCCTCCGGCGGTTCGCGAGGCGGTGCTGGGGGTGGCGTCGGAGGCGATGTACCGGGACTTCGGCCCGACGCTGCTGGCCGAGCACGTGGAGCGGCGCTGCGGAGTGCGGGCCAGTTCCGAGACGGTTCGGCGCTGGATGCAGGGGCCGGGCTGTGGACGCGCAAGCGCAAGCGGGCGAGGCATCGGAGCCGGCGTCCTCGGCGGGGGCGGCGCTGGGCGAGCTGGCGCAGTGGGACAGTTCAGTGCATCCCTGGCCTGGAGGACCGGGTGCGGACGACCGGGCGCTGATCGCGTATCTGCGGCGCCGCGGCCGGCCACTGGCGTTCTACACCGACCACGCCGGTCACTTCGGGCAGTGGATGGCGGCGAAGGAGAGGCGGACGGACACGATCATCGCCTGGGGTCTGGGCGAACTGGGAGTCGAGTTGATCCTTGCGGGCTCGCCACAGGCGAAGGGGCGGGTCGAGCGCAGCTTCGGGACGGCTCAGGACCGTCTGGTCAAGGGGCACGCCGCCTCTCGTCCTTGTCAACAACGCCGGGGCGTCCGCTTCGGCGCCGTTCGCCCGAATCTCGCTCGACGATTGGGAAACCCTTCACCGCGTGAACGCCACCGGACCGCTCTTGTGCACCCAGGCGTTCCTCCCCGCGATGCTGGAACAGCGGTGGGGGCGCATCGTCAACGTGGCCTCGGTGGTCGCCCTGGCCGGCGCCCGGTACATCGCCGCGTATGCCGCCTCCAAGCACGCCCTCCTGGGCATGACCCGGTGCCTGGCGGCCGAGCTCGCCGGCACGGGCGTCGTGGCCGACGCGGTTTGCCCGGGCTACGTGGACACGCCCATGACCGACGAGAACGCGCGTCGCGTCGCGGCCAAGACCGGCCGAACCCCGGACGAGGTGCGGGACCGGATCGCCCGGACTCAGCCCGAAGGCCGCCTGCTTCAGCCCGAGGAGGTGGCCCAAGACGTGATGGCGCGCATGTCCGCCGGAGGCGCCCCGGCGGTCGAGCCTTCGCCGGCCTTCGAGATCGTCAACCCTCCCGCGCTCGGCCGTCCCCGGGGCTGGAACAACGGAATGCTGGCGCGCCCCGGCGGCCGCGCGCTCTTCGTGGCGGGTCAGATCGCCGCGGACTCCTCCGGGCGAATCGCGGCCTCGACGCTGCCCGAGCAGTTCGGCGCGGCGCTGGCCAACGTGGCGCGGGTCGTGGAGGCTGCCGGAGGTCGCCCGGCCGACGTGGGGCGCATGGTCGTCTACGTCACCGACATGACGGCCTACCGCAGCTCCCTGTCCGAGATCGGGGTCCAATACCGGGCGGTCTTCGGCAAGCACTTCCCCGCCATGTCCCTCGTGGCCGTATCCGCTCTGGTCCACCCGGCGGCCCTGGTCGAAGTGGAGGCCACGGCCGTGGTGCCGCTCTGAGCAAGGTTGTATATTTTGCCGCGCAACGTCCGGAAGTCGGTTCCAGCAAGCAATCTAGGCGGCGAAAACGATGACGAAATCCTCCTCCCCCCCCCCCCCCCCCCCCGTTTTGTGTCGGCAAGGTGCCTCCGCCCTCGAACCCGCCGTGCAGACGGCCGCGCCGTCGGGCTTCGGCAAGGTAGGGCGAGGACCGGCGGCGAGCGGCCTGCGGTGTGGCCGACCATGTTTCGGCCCCGCGCGCCAGCATCGGTTGCGACGCCAGGCCGCGGCCTCGCGGCACAAGCCCCCCATCGCGCACCGATGTTGCTTGAACTCGGGCCGGACACACTGGGAGCGGCCCGGTTTCCGTTTCCATGTCCTCCACCACATCATCAGCGCCGCGCCATGAAACAACCGACAGTTAGCTTGAGCCCCCCCCCCCCCCCCCCCCTTACAGTGCCGTGCGGCCGCGCATGCTGGGCGTTGTAGCGCGAACTGCGTTGGCGGCGCTCGGCCTGCTGGGAGCGTTCGGGGCCACCCTCCCGGCGGAAGCGAGCGCTCAGGCTGCGCCGACCGTGACGGACGTCGTGTTCCCGAACGCCGCGGCAGAGGGAGATTCGCTTTGGCGCAGGCTCGAGCATATGCGAGTCGCGGTCAAGTTCGACTCGGCTGTGGCGGTGACGGGCATGCCGCGGCTGGCCTTGACGATCGGCGCGAACACCCGGCAGGCGGGCTACCAGTCGGGCAGCGGATCGGATTCCCTCGTGTTTTCCTACAGGATCGAGGACACGGACGAGGACACGACCGGCGTGAGCATTGGGGCCAGCGCGCTGACGCTGAACAACGGGACGATCAAAGTCTCGGGCGGGACGACGAACGCCAACTTGTCGCTTGGCTCGCACGCCGTCAGCAACGCCGCGACCCACAAGGTGGACGGCATCACGCGCTTCGCTGGCCCAGTAGTCTTTGAGGACAGCCCGGGTGCTGACTCGACGTTCGGCTTCGGCGACCGAATCAGGATAGCGATCTACTTCAACAACTTGATCAACGCGCCTGGGGGAGGCTCTGTAACGCTTAACGTCCAGATCGGCGCGAGGACGGTACCCTTCGCTTATACTGGCGTCGGCCCGAATTTGTTGTCGTTCACGCACTACGTTACGACCGACGACATCGACGCGGATGGCCTCAGCCTTCCCGAGAACGCGTTGAGCGGCAGCGTAAGTGGTGGGGGCAGGGCTGCGTTCACCGGGCTTCGTGGGAATGCCATCACGAACGACCCCACCAGGAAGGTCAACGGCCTGCTGGGCCTGCCGGATGTTCAGCGGGCGTCGATCACGAGCGACGCGGGCACGGACAGCACGTACGTGCGGGGCGACATGATCGAGATCGGGGTGGTCTTTGACGAGAACGTGGCGGTGACGGGGACGCCGCAGCTGGCGTTGACGATCGGCGCGAACACGCGGCAGGCGGACTACGTCTCCGGCAGCGGCGGCGATTCGCTGACGTTCCGCTACGCCACCCGTACGACGGACGCGGACGCCGACGGGATCAGCTATTCGGCGAGCGCGCTGACTCTGAACGGGGGGACGATCAAGGGCACGGTCGTGTATGGGGACACCACGCGGAACGCGCACCTGGACTTGAAGACCCATGTCGTCGCAAACGGGGCGGCGCACAAGGTGGACGGTTCGCAGGGGCCGCCGGTGGTGGTGGGCTTGGCGGTTGCGAGCGACGCGGGAACGGACAGCGCCTACGTCGTGGGCGACACGATCGAGGTCGGCGTGGTGTTCGTCGAGAACGTGGACGTGACGGGCACGCCGCAGCTGGCGCTGACGATCGGTTCGCAGACGGGACAGGCGAGCTACGTGTCGGGGACGGGCGGCGATTCGCTGACGTTCCGCTACCCGGTGGTGGCGGGAAACGTCGACACGGACGGGCTGAGCATCGGCGAGAGCGCGCTGACGCTGAACGGCGGGACGATCAGGCGGGCGGGTAGCACGACGGTGGACGCGGTCTTGGGGTTGAGTGTCTACGCGGTGACGAACGCGGCGGCGCACAAGGTGTTGGCCGTGCAGGGGTTGCCGCACGTGACGGGCACGGCGATCGCGAGCGATCCGGGGACGGACAGCATCTACGCGGCCGGCGACACGATCGAGGTAGCCGTGGTGTTCAACGAGAACGTGAACGTGACGGGCACGCCGCAGCTGGCGTTGGAGATCGGCGCGGCGACGCGGCAGGCGAGCTACGTGTCGGGTACGGGCGGGGATTCGCTGTCGTTCCGCTACGTCACGGTGGTGGCGGACACCGACAGCACGGGGATCAGCTATTCGGCGGACGCGCTGGCGCTGAACGGCGGCACGATCAGGCGGGTGGCCTCGACGCTGGACGTGATCGTCAGCTTGCTGAGCCATGTGGTCGTGGACGCCGCGGCGCACAAGGTGCTTCCCACGAGCAACAAGCTGACGGGGTTGTCGGTCAACTCGGCGGGCCCGGACTCGACGTTCGTCAGAGGCGACACGATGAAGGTGACGCTGACTTTCAGGGAAACGACCAACGTGACGGGCGCGCCGCGGATAAGAATGTGGCTGGGTGCCACGTCCAGGTGGGCGACCTACCACTCGGGGTCGGGCACGAGCGCGTTGGAGTTCCGCTATGTCGTGGAGGCGGGGATCAACGACGGAAACGGTGTTGGGATACTCGCCGACGCCGTCGACCTGAACGGCGGTGCGGTCAGGGCCGCCAACCAGGTCAACGTGAGTGTATGGATAGCGTCATCGTTGACGATAGTGGACGGCCCGGCATGGAAGGTGGCGGGCAATACGCGCATAACGAGCGCTTCGGTGGGGCGGCCGCCGACGGGCAACGTGTTCGAGCGGGGCGACACGATCGTGGTGACGATGGTCTACTCGGACTCGGTGGACGTGACGGGCGTGCCGACGGCGTGGCTGAACTTCGCGTCGGCTACGCACAATCCGGCGCTGTACGCATCGGGCACGGGCACGGACACTCTGAAGTTCCGCTACGTGGTGCAGGCGGCGGACTCCGACCCCAACGGCCTGAGCCTCTACGGCAACGCGATTCAGTTGACGGGGGGCTCGACGATCAGAGAGGCGGGCACCACCACGAGCGCGTTCCACGACACGCCCTGGCCTCATCTGGGCCAGAACGCGCTCACGAACAGCCCGGACCACATAGTGGCGGGCGCGGAGCGCATCACGAGCGTATCGCTGGGGCCGCCGCCGGTGGGCGACACGTTCGAGCGTGGCGACACGATCAAGGTGATCGTCGTCTACAGCGGTTCGGTGGACGTGACGGGCGTGCCGACGGTGTGGATGAACATCGGGACGAACAACTACGCGGGGGCGACGTACGCTTCGGGCACGGGCACGGACACTTTGGAGTTCCACCGCGTGGTGGAGGCGACGGATGTGGACGGCGACGGCATCAGCATCGGCGGCAACGCGTTGCAGCTGACGGGAACGCCGGCCTCGACGATCACGGATGCGGGCACCAACGTGGCCGTGCTTGGCGGAACGCCCTGGGGGACGACGACGAACGCGATCACGAACAGCGGGGGTCACAAGGTGCAGGGCGGGACGTTCACGGCGACGGCGGTGAGCGGGGTGGCGGTCACGAGCACTCCGTCGAGCGGGGACACGTACGAGCTGGGCGAACGGATCGAGATCGGGGTGTCGTTCAACCGCGGCGTGGTGGTGACGGGGACGCCGTGGTTGGCGCTTGAGATCGGGAGCGACACGGTGCAGGCGTCGTACGCAAGTGGGAGCGGCACGAAGACGCTGGCGTTCCGGTACACGGTGACGGCTGCGGACGCGGACCCGACGGGGATCAGCATCGGTGCGAGCGCTTTGGCTCTGAACGGCGGGACGATCGGCGACGGCCGGGACACTACGGTGGCGGCGAGCCTGGCGCTGGGTTCGAACGCGATCGCGGACGCGACGGCGCACAAGGTGGACGGCGCGCAGGGGCCGCCGGGCGTGGCGGGCTTGGTCGTCGGTTCCCCTCTTGTGGGCGACACGTTCGAGCGGGGCGAGACGATCGAGGTGTCGGTGGCGTTCAACAAGTCGGTGGACGTGACGGGCACGCCGCAGCTGGCGCTGGGGATCGGGAGCGCGACGAAGCAGGCGGACTACGCTGTGGGCACGGGCACGGACACGCTGATGTTCCGGTACGAGGTGGTGACGGCGGATGTGGACGCGGACGGATTGAGCATCGGGTCGGGCGCGCTGGCGCTGAACGGCGGGACGATCCGTGTGTCGGGCGGCACGACGGACGCGGTGCTGGGTTTGGGCGTGCACGCGATCACGAACAGCACGGGCCACAAGGTGGCGGGCGGCACGTTCACGGCGTCGGCGCCGAGCGGCGTGGCGATCGCGAGCGCACCGTCGAGCGACAGCACGTACGGACGGACGGAGATGATCGAGGTCGAGGTGACGTTCACGCGTCCGGTGGACGTGACGGGCACGCCGCAGCTGGCGCTGACGATCGACACGCTGACGCGGCAGGCGTCGTACGCGAGCGGGAGCGGCACGAAGACGCTGGCGTTCCGCTACACGGTGGTTGCTGCGGACGCGGACTCGACGGGGATCGGCATCGCAGCGAGCGCTTTGGCGCTGAACGGCGGTACGATTGCCGACGCTCGCGACGGTTCGACTGCGGCGAGCCTGGGGCTGGGCAGCCATGCGATTGCGAACGCTGCTGCGCACAAGGTGGACGGCAGCCTGGGACCGCCGGGCGTGACGTCGCTGACGATCGGTTCGCCTGTGGTGGGCGACGTGTTCGAGCGCGGCGAGACGATCGAGGTCGAACTGGAGTTCAACCGCGCGGTGGACGTGACGGGCACGCCGCGGCTCGCACTGACGATCGGTTCGGCGACGCGGCAGGCGAGCTACGCGAGCGGAACGGGCACGACGTCGCTGGTGTTCCGGTACGTGGTGGCGTCGGGCGACGCGGACGCGGACGGATTGAGCATCGGGTCGGGCGCGCTGACGTTGAGCGGCGGGACGATCCGTCTGGCTGGCGGGACGCTGGACGCGACGTTGGGGCTGGGCGTGGGCGTGGTGGTGACGAACAGCGGCGGCCACCAGGTGTCCGGCAGTACGTTCACGACGCCGGCTGTGAGCGCGGTGACGATATCGAGCGTTCCGGCGAGCGGTCAGACGTACCAGCTGGGCGAGTCGATCGAGGTGAAGGTGGCGTTCGGGCGACCGGTGGCGGTGACGGGTTCGCCGCGCTTGGCGCTGACGATCGGCACGCAGACGCGTCAGGCGAGCTGGGAGTCGGCGACGAGCAAGGCGGACACGCTGGTGTTCGGGTACGCGATCCGTCCTGCGGACGCGGACACGGACGGGCTCAGCATCGGCGCGAGCGCGTTGACGCTGAACGGCGGCGCGATCGCCGACGTGCGACCGGGCGCTGCTGCTGCTGAGCTGGGCTTGGGCGCGAACGCGGTGTCGAACGCTGCGTCGCACAAGGTGAACGGCAGCTTGGGGCCGCCGGGCGTGGTGGGGTTGACGGTGGCGGCGCCGCCGGTGGACGACACGTTCGAGCGTGGCGACACGATTGTGGCGACGGTGACGTTCAACAAGGCGGTGGACGCGACGGGCGCGCCGCAGCTTGCGTTGTTGATCGGCGCACAGCAGGTGGGAGCCTACGCGAGCGCGGCGACGGGCACGACGTCGTTGGAGTTCCGGTACGTGGTGATTTCGGGCGACGCGGACACGGACGGGTTGAGCATCCGCGCGAATGCGCTGACGCTGAACGGTGGGACGATCGACGTGGCGGGCGGCACGACGGACGCGTTGTTGAGCTTGGCGCATCATGCGATCAGCAACGCGAGCGGGCGCCGGGTCGCTGGCGGCACGTTCACGGCGGCGTCGGTGAGCGCGGTGTCGATCACGAGCAGTCCGGCGGGCGGCGGCACGTACGGGTTGAGCGAGGAGATCGGCGTCAATGTGACGTTCAACCGGAATGTGGCGGTGACGGGGTCGCCCGAGTTGGCATTGACGATCGGCTCGCAGACGCGGCAGGCGTCGTACGTGACGACGACGGGCGGCCGCGTGCTGTCGTTCGCGTACACGGTGGTTGCAGCGGACGCGGACGGGAACGGGTTGAGCATCGGTGCGAGCGCGTTGTCGCTGAACGGCGGGACGATCGCGGACGCTCGCGACGCGAACGAGGCTGCGAGCCTGGGGTTGGGCGGCCATGCGATATCGAACAGCGGCGCCCACCGGGTGGACGGGAACCAGGGCCCGCCGGGCGTGAGCGCGGTGTCGATCGCGTCGCCGGTGGTGGGCGACGTGTTCGAGCGTGGCGACACGGTGGTTGCGACGGTTGTGTTCAACAAGGCGGTGGACGTGACGGGCACGCCGCAGCTGGCGTTGGGGATCGGCAGCACGACGAAGCAGGCGAGCTACGCGAGCGGCACGGGCACGGCGTCGTTGGTGTTCCGTTACGTGGTGGTGACTGCGGACGCGGACGTGGACGGCATCAGCATCGCAGCGGGCGCATTGGCGCTGAACGGCGGGACGATCGACGTGGCGGGCGGCACGGTGGACGCGGTTCTGGGACTGGGCGCCCACGCGATATCGAACAGCGCGGGCCACAAGGTTGCGGGCGGCACGTTCACGGCGGCGTCGGTGTCTGGCGTGTCGCTGACGAGTTCGCCTGCGGTGGCGACGACGTACGGCCGGGACGAGCGGATCGAGGTGCAGGTGACGTTCAACCGTCGGGTGGCGGTGACGGGTACGCCTCGGGTGGCGCTGACGGTGGGCGCGCAGACGCGGCAGGCGGACTACGCGAGCGGGACGGGCACGCGAGCGCTGACGTTCCGTTACGTGGTGGTGGCTGCGGACGCGGACACCGACGGGATCGAGGTCGGCGCGAGCGCGCTGGCGCTGAACAGCGGGACGATCGCGGACGCCCGCGACGGATCGACTGCGGCGGCGTTGGGATTGGGCAGCCATGCGTTGAGCGCCGCAGCGGGCCACAAGGTGGACGGGACGCTGGCGGGCGCGTCGGTGACGGGCGTTGCGGTGTCGAGCACGCCGGACAGCGCGGACACCTACGGCCTGGGCGAGCGGATCGAGGTCGAGGTGACGTTCGACCGCGCGGTGACGGTGACGGGGGCGCCGCGTCTGGCGTTGACGGTGGGGACGGTTGCGCGTCAGGCGAGCTACGCGGACGGCAGCGGCACGGCGACGCTGTCGTTCGCGTACCGGGTTCGTGGCGCGGGCAGCGGCGGCAGCGGTACGGGCGGCGTGGACGCGGACGCGGACGGCGTGGGCGTGGCGGCTGCTGCGCTGACGCTGAACGGCGGTACGATCGTGAACACGGCGGACGGCGTTCGTCCGGCGACGCTGGGGCTGGGCGCTCATGCGATCGCGGCTGCTGCGAACGACAAGGTGGACGGGACGGTCGAGGTCGCGCCGGTGGTGGTCGGTGTGGCGGTGACGAGCGAGCCGGTGGCGACGGGACTGTACGGCGCGGGCGGCGTGATCCGTGTCGAGGTGACGTTCAGCCGACCGGTCGAAGTGGCGGGCGCGTCGTCGTCGCCGGCGCTGGCGGCGTTGATGACGGCTGCGAACACGGCTGGGGCGCGGCTGGCGATCGACGTGGGCGGCACGACGCGGCACGCGCGCTACGTGTCGGGTTCGGGCACGACGGTGTTGGTATTCGAGTACGTGGTCCTTCCGGCGGACCGGGACCCGGACGGGATCAGCATCCCGGCGGACGCGCTGGCGGAGGCTGCGGGCGCGCTGCGGATCGCGGGCGGCCAGGCTGCGGCGGTTCTGGACCTGGGCGCGCACGCGGTGACGGACTTGACGGACCACGCGGTGAACGGCGCGGGCAGCCTGGACCCGGTGTTCGGTCGGTTGGAGTATGAGTTCGAGTTGGCGGAGAACGTTGCGGGCCCGCTGCCGGTGGGCGAGGTGGTCGCGACGAGTCCTCTGGGCGCCGAGATGCGCTACGGGTTGGAGAGCGGAGGCGAGGGGCTGTTCGAGGTGGACGTGTCGAGCGGCGTGGTGACTTACGTTGGCGGAGGCGAGGACGCGGAGCAGCGTTCGGAGTACGTGATGCTGGTGGTGGCGGTGACGGACGGCGTGGGCGAGGACGAGCAGCTCGAGACGGTGGCGAAGGTGACGGTGAAGGTGATGAACGAGAACGACGAGGCGCCGTCGTTCGTCGAGGAGCGTTGGGTGTTCGAGCTGGCGGAGGACGTTGCGGGACCGCTGGTGCTGGGCGTGTTGGAGGCTGCGGACTTGGACGAGGGCGACACGCTGACTTACGCGCTCGTAGCGGGCGACGCCCAGCGGTTCGAGCTGGACGCTGGCACGGGCGAGTTGAGGTACGTTGGCGGCGGCGAGGACTACGAGGGCGGCGCGGGGCCGTGGGTGTTGGAGGCGACGGCGACGGACTTGCTGGGCCGTACGGCGCGGACGACGGCGACGGTGGTGGTTGCGGACGTGAACGAGGCACCCGCGTTCGCGGACTCCGCATATGCATTCGAGCTGGCGGAGAACGCCGCGGGTCCGTTGGTGCTGGGCGCGGTTCGGGCGACGGACCCGGACCGGGACGATCCGCCGGCGTACAGCTTGGCCGAAGGCGACGCCGAGCGGTTCGAGGTGGACGCCGTTACGGGCGAGCTGCGGTATGTGGGCGAAGGCGAGGACGCGGAGACGGGGCCGGAGAGCTGGGCGCTCGAGGTCCGGGCGACGGACCGGGGCGGCGTCGCGGCGTCTGCGCGGGTGGTGGTGGCGCTGCTGGACCGCAACGAGGCGCCGGTGTTCGCTGCGGAGGTCTACGAGTGGGAGTTTGAGGAGAACGTCGCGGGCCCGTTGGTTCTGGGGTCGGTCGAGGCGGCGGACCCGGACCGAGCGGACACGCTCGTGTACAGCCTGTCGGGCGAAGGCGCGGCGCTCTTCGAGGTGGACGCTGAGACGGGCGAGGTGCGGTACGCGGGCGAAGGCGAGGACTACGAGGCGGGCCCCGAGCGCTGGGAGTTCGAGGTCGTGGCGACCGACGGCGAGGGGTTGGCGGCGCGCGCGGTTGCGACGGTCGCGCTGCTGGACGTGAACGAGGCGCCGGCGTTCGCGGACAGCGCGTACGCGTTCGAGCTGGCGGAGAACGCTGCCGGGCCGCTGATGCTGGGCGCGGTCGAAGCGACGGACCCGGACCGTGGCGACGCACCGGCGTACAGCTTGGCCGAAGGTGACGCCGAGCGGTTCGAGGTGGACGCTCGGACGGGCGCGTTGCAGTACGTGGGGAGCGGCGAGGACTACGAGCAAGGTCCGCCGTCGTTCGCGCTGACGGTGCGGGCGACGGACGCGGGCGGACTGACGGCCGAGGCGGGCGTCGTGGTGACGCTGCTGGACGTGAACGAGGGCCCGGAGGCGGTGGGCGCGATGTCGCCGAAGACGCTCGAGGCATACGGCGACGCGGTGGAAGAGGAGTTGGCGCAGTACTTCCGGGACCCGGACGGCGACGCGCTGGCATACGCAGTCGAGTCGTCGTCGCCGGCCGTGGCTGCTGCGACGGTGACGGGCGCGGGGCGGTTGTCGATTGTGCCGCATGCGATCGGCGAGGCCGTGGTGACCGTACTAGCGAGCGATCCGGGCGGGCTGTCGGTTCGGCAGCAGGTGCGTGTGACGGTGGAGGCGTCGCGGTCGGAGCGCGCGCGTGCGTTGGAGCTGACGCTGGCGGCGTTCGGCAGGTCGCTGGGCACGGAGACGGTGGAGGCGGTCGGCGGGCGGTTGGGGCTGGGGTCGTCGGGCGCGCTGGGCCGGTCGCACGTGCAGCTCGGCGGGCGCTCGCTGGCGTGCGGCACGGGCGGCTCGGATGTGTTCGGCGCCGGCGGCTTCGCCGACGTTGCGGCCGCGGCGGACGGCCGGACCGACATTGAAGGCGACGTTGCGAACGCAGTGCACGGCCAAGCCGACGACGGCCAGGGCAATGCCGCCGCGGGCGGTTCGGGCCAGGCCGCAGGCGGCGGCAACGGCGATGCAGGCGGCTCGGGCCATTGCGGCCTCGAGTCGCTGGTGCGGGGCGCGACGGGCCTGCTGGGGCTGCAGATCGTGCACCCCGGCTCGCCCGACGCGGCCGGCGGGACCGTCGACCTGGCCGCGCTGTTCTTCGGCGACGGCCGGGGCGGTGCATTCGGTCAACCGACAGCGGGTGGCGCAGGCGGCATGACCGGCATGGGCGGCATGGGCGGCGCCTACCAGGGCCGTCAGCAACCCGAAGCCGGGCGCGCCGACCGGGGCGGCCTGACGTTCAACCCCGTCGACGCCCGCGGCCTGCGCTCGCAAAGCTCGTTCCAACTGGCGTTCGGCGGCTCGGACGCCCCGGCGGACGCATCCTCGGCCGGCGCCTCCGTCTCTTCGCAGGCTGCTGTCCGGTTGGGCTGGACGGTGTGGGGCCAGGCGAACCTGGGCGAGTTCGAGGGTCGTCCCCAAGACGGCTTCGCCATGGACGGCCGCACGCGCTCCGCCTACCTGGGGCTGGACTACCGGTTCGCATCCGGCGTGCTGATGGGCCTTGCGGGCTCGCGCAGCGACATGGAGGCGGGCTTCGACAGCGACGTCAACGGCGCGGGCTCGGTCGACGCTCGCCTGACCAGCCTGTACCCCTACCTGCACTGGTCGTCCGGCGGCGGCTTCGGCGTGTGGGGCTTGGCGGGCGCAGGCCGTGGCGACGCGACGCTCGAGGAATCGGCGGGCGGCCGTTTCGACACCGACTTGGAGATGCGCATGGGCGCGCTGGGCGTGCGCCAGGAGCTGACCGGCGGGTTGGCGCTGAAGGCGGACGCTTTCGCGGTGCGCATCTTGTCGGACGACGTGGCGGGGCTGGCGGGCGTGACGGCGGACGCGCAGCGCGTGCGACTGGCGCCGGAGATCGGCGGCCAGTGGCAGCTGGGCGGCGGGCTGGCGATGCGGACGCGGCTCGAGGTGGGCGGTCGCTTCGACGGGGGCGACGCGGAGACGGGGATGGGCGCGGAGGCGGGCGCCGAGGTGGGGTTGGCGCACCAGGCCAGCGGGTTCAGCATGACGGCGCGGGGCCGTGCGCTGCTGGTGCACCAGGAGCGCGACTTCAAGGACTGGGGCGCCGGGTTCTCGCTGAGGTTGCAGCCGGGCGGGGGCGGCGAGGGCGGCGGGCTGTCGTTCTCGGTCGAGCCGACATGGGGCGACGCTGGGCGCGGCGCGCGGGCGCTGTGGCAGGGGGGCGCCGAGGTGTGGCGGACCGCTGGCGCGGGCGGCTTCGGCGCGCCGGGCGGTGCGGCGCGGCCGGTCGGCGCGAACGTTCCGGCAGGCACGGGGCTTGCTCACAACCCGGGCGACCCGTCGGCGCAGGGCGCGTCGGCTGCTGACGGCGGCCCGACCGCCGGCTCGCAGGCGAGCCTGGGCCTCCCGGCAAGCTCCGGCCTCTTGGCGGCCACGGGTGCGCCGGGCTGGGCGCCCGACCGCGTGGCGATGGAAGTCGGCTACGGCGTGCTGCTGCCCGGCGGCAATCAAGTCAAGCCGTTCGGCCGCTGGAGCCGCGAGGGACCGACGGGCCATCGGGTGAACGTGGGGACGCGGTGGTCGCTGCTGGGCGGCGAGACCACGGGGCAACTTACCGAGTCCCCGGGGACCCGGTCACCCGGCCTGCAACTGATGATGGACCTGTTCGGCGAACACGTCGCCAGCGGCGTCCAGCCCCCGGAACGCCGCATCGGCCTCTCGGGCAGGATCGTCTTCGAATAGCGGGAGCCGGCGAATCACGATCTCGAGACGAGCCCGAGGCAATCGTCCGGACACCGCGGGCACTCGTTCGCTCGTTCATTGAAGTGGCGCGACGCCGCGACACCTACTGCTCCCGGACATTTCTACTGTGGTTTGACATCGCCCATGCATCGGCGAGCGCGGTCCGCACGTCCGCGAGAACCTGCTACGGGCCGCTAGCCGGGTTCCGCCTCGAGCTTTTCCCACTCGGCCATGAGCCGCTCCATCTCGGCAACCGCCTTGGCGCGCTCTTGCGCCAGCGTCGCCGCCTCTCCCTGCGCGGGGCGCGCATACAACTCCGGATCGGCCAACTCGCGGTCGATCTCGGCCAACCGCGCCTCCAGTCGCTCGATGCGCCCGATCAGGCTGCTCCGCCTGTCGTCCAGCGACCCTCGTCGCCGGGCGCCGCTGCTTTTCCCGCCCCGCCGACGCGTCCCCGCCCGCCGGTTCTGCTGCCCGCCTGCGCCGGACTGCCCGCTCGCCCGCTTCTTGCGCGTCGCCTTCGCTTTCAGCACGACTCGGTCCACGTCCAGGTGGTCGTCGCCGCAGAAGTGGACGTACTCCTCGTAGGTGCCGCGGTAGTCCCGGATGCCCTCCGGCGCGATCTCCACGACCCGGTTCGCCAGGCGGCTCGCGAACCAGCGGTCGTGGGACACGAAGACCAGCGTCCCCTCGTACTCCCGCAACCCGTCCACGAGCGCCTCTATCGACTCCATGTCCAGGTGATTGGTGGGCTCGTCGAGCACGAGCACGTTGGGTGCGCGGATCATGAGACTGCAGAAGACCAGTCGGGCCGCCTCGCCGCCGGACAGAGCGTCCAGGGGCTTCTCGGCGTCGTCTCCCGAGAAGAGGACCCTTCCCAACATGCCGCGCGCGTATCCTCTGTCCCGTCCGTCGCAGAAGTCGCCGATCCACGCCTCGGCGCTGCGGCGCAAGGAGCGAAAGTGGTCGCCCTGGTCCTGGGCGAAGTAGCCCGGCCGAGCTTCGTATCCCCATTCGACCGACCCCGCGTCGGCCTCCAGTCGCCCCGTCAGAATCTGCAGGAGAGTGGACTTCCCGATCCCGTTGGGTCCCATCACCGCCAGCCGGTCGCCGCGCGCAACCTCCAGGTCCACTCCATCCAACACCCGGTTGTCGCCGTAGGACTTGGAGACGCCCTTCGCGCGCAGCACTTCCCTGCCGCTGGGACGCGACTGCTCGAAGCGGAAGGTGGGCCAGCGCCGGGAACTCCGGGGAAGCTCGACCAAGGCGTCGGCCTTCTTCTCGATCAGGCGGACCTTGCTCTGGGCCTGTCGGGCCTTGGTGGCCTTGGCCCGGAAGCGGTCCACGAACTGCTGGTGGTGCGCGATCTCCCGCTTGCGCGTGGCGATCTCCTTCTCGCGCCGCCCCCGTTCCTCCGCCTTGCCCCGGCGGAACGCCTCGAAGCCCCCCGGGTATTGCAGCACGGTCTCGTAGTCCATGTCCAGGACGTGCGTGACCACGTTCTCCAAGAACCTGTGGTCGTGACTGACGACGACCACGGGACCCGGAAACTCCCGCAGGAACTTCTCCAACCAGCGGATCGACAGGATGTCCAAGTGGTTCGTCGGCTCGTCCAGAAGGAGAGCGTCGGGGGCGCTGGCCAGCACCTGCGCCAGCAGGACCCGCAGCCGGAAGCCGCCGGACAGGGTCGACAGCGGGTCGCCGTGGACGACGGACGGGATCCCCAGTCCTTCCAGGATCGCGCCGGCCCGGGATTCGGCGGCGTAGCCGTCGTGGTCCTGAACGATCTCCTCGAGCTCGGAGAACCGTTCGGCGTCGAACTCGGCCTCGGCTCCCTCGGCCCCGTCGGCGCTCGCGGCCCCGTCGGCGGCCGCCAGGAGCCTCTCCTTCTCCGCCATCGCTTCCCACAGTTCTCGGTTGCCCATGAGAGCGACCTGCAGGATCGCCTCGTCGCGGTGGAGGAACTGGTCTTGACGCAACACGCCCAGCCGGGCCCGCTTGGGGACGGACACCTCGCCGACGCTGGGTGTCGCGTCGCCCGCAAGGATGCCCAGGAGCGTGGTCTTGCCCGAGCCGTTGGCGCCCACCAAGCCGTACCGCTTGCCCCGGTCCAAGCGAAACGAAGCGCCCGCGAAGAGCGTTCGCCCCCCGAACGATTGGCCCAGCTCGTTGACGGAGATCACGGGGGGTCGGCAGAAGTCATGGGGTTGGCCGCGATCCGGCGCGCCTCGCGGGTTGGAGCTGCACGGCGAATGGTACGGAGCCGCGGGACCGGCCGGCAAGTCGCGCTGCCCCGTACGCCCGCGCCCTCGGCCGCCTCGGCCACGTCGCTATCTTCGATTGTCGGCGCCGCCCCGGAGTTCACGGATCGGGCGGGCGCGCTCGAGTCCTCGGGGGGAGGCGTCCGAGTCCACGCCCATGCGCTTCTTCAACACGACCGGCCCGGTGGATGCGAGTCGCCACTACTGCGTCCCGCCCCCCGAGCGCGTCGACCTGGCCGAGATCCGACGGCTTGTCGCCGAGCACCGCTACTTCGTGCTTCACGCGCCCCGCCAGACCGGCAAGACCTCGGCCCTGCTGGCGCTTCGGGACCTGCTGAACGACGAAGGGCGTCACAGTTGCGTCTACGTGAACGTGGAAGGCGCCCAGGCGGCCCTGGAGGACGTCGAGCAGGCGATGCGAACGGTGCTGGGCGAGCTGGCCGACCGAGCGGTGCGCGCAGTGGGCGACGACGCCCTGGAGGCGATATGGCCGGAGATGCTGGCCACGCGGGGCCCCCACGGCGCGCTTCGCCAAAGCCTGACGCGGTGGGCATCCGTCGCCCCGAAGCCGCTGGTGCTGTTGATCGACGAGATCGACGCGCTGGTGGGAAACTCGCTGCTGTCGGTGTTGCGGCAGCTGCGGGCGGGCTCCGACATGCGGCCGGACGGCTTTCCGCAGAGCGTGGTCCTGTGCGGAGTGCGCGACGTGCGGGACTACCGCATCCGCTCGGCCCCGGCCGGCACGATGGTGGCGGGGGGCAGCGCGTTCAACGTCAAGGCCAAGTCGCTGCGGCTGGGCGACTTCTCGCGCGACCAAGTTGTCGCCCTGTTGGGCCAGCACACCGAGGATGCGGGCCAAACGTTCGCGGAGGGCGCGATCGATGCCGTCTGGACCCGGACGCGGGGCCAGCCCTGGCTGGTCAATGCGCTGGCCTACGAGATGTGCTTCGAGGGCGAGCGCGCAGCGGCGGGCCGGGCACGAACGATTTCGCAGGCCGACGTGCTGGAGGCGGCGGAAGCGTTGATCCTGCGGCGCGACACGCACCTGGACCAGCTGGCTGACAAGCTGCGGGAGGAGCGGGTGCGGCGCGTGGTGGAGCCGTTGCTGGCGGGCGGCGGCGAGACCGAGTTCGCGCCGCGCGACCTCGAGTACGTCCAGGACTTGGGGCTGGTGGCCAGGGATTTGCCGGTGCGCGTCGCGAATCCGATCTACGCGGAGGTGGTGCCGCGGGAGCTGGCGTGGGAGCCGCAGGCGAACTTGGCGCAGGACGCGGCTTGGTACGTGAACGCGGCGGGCGGCCTGGAGATGGAGAAGCTGCTGGCGGCCTTCCAGGAGTTCTTCCGGGAGCACTCGGAGCATCGGGTGGAACGTTTCCAATACAAGGAAGCCGGACCGCAGCTGCTGTTGCAGGCGTTCCTGCAGCGCATCGTGAACAGCGGAGGCCGGATCGAGCGGGAGTACGGGCTGGGGCGAGGACGCACCGACCTGCTGGTGCTGTGGCCCAAGGGCGGCGGCACGCAACGGCACGTGGTCGAGTGCAAGGTGCTGCGCAAGGGGCTGGAGCGAACGGTCGCCGAAGGGGTGGAGCAGACGGCGGGCTACATGGACCGTTGCGACGCCGAGGCGGGACATCTGGTCGTGTTCGACAGACGGCAGGGGCGCAGTTGGGACGAGAAGGTGTTCCGAAGGTCCCACGAGGCGCAGGACGGAACCCGCGTCCGGGTCTGGGGAATGTGAGACCGGGTCGGGTGAGCTAGAGGATCGTCTTGCCCAGGGCCGAAGCCACCAAGCCCACGGCCAGCACCGCCGTGTCGTTGCGGTGGTCCAGGACCGGGTTCAGTTCGACCACGTCCATGCCGGCCAGCCGTCCGGAGCGGGCAGCCTTCTCGCACACCAGGTGCCCTTCGCGGTTGGTGAGGCCGCCTTGCACGGGGGTGCCGACCCCCGGCGCGAAACGCGGGTCCAGCACATCCAGGTCCACGGACAGGTGAAAGCCGGCGGTGCCGTCGTTGGCGCGCTCCAGCGCTTCGTCCATGCACGGCCCTACTCCGCGGGCGTCGATCTCCGACATGGCGAACACGCGCACGCCCATCTCCGCCACCAGCTCCTTTTCGCCCGCGTCCAGCTCCCTGGCTCCCAGCACGCACACGTTGTCGGCACGCAGGCTGGGCACCGGGCCGGTCAGGCGGGGCGCGCCCCGTCCCAGCAGGACGGCCAGGGACATGCCGTGGATGTTGCCGCTGGGGGTGGTGCCGGGGAGGTTCATGTCCGTGTGGGCGTCCACCCAGATGGCGCCCAGGGGCTTGCGCCGCTCGCGAAAGTAATCCGCCACCGCGGCGATCGAACCGATCGACAGGGAGTGGTCGCCGCCCAGGACCACGGGCAGGCGGCCACGCTCCAAGGCCCGCGCCACCATGAACCGAGTGCGGGCGGCCACGCGAGCGACTTCGTCCAGGAAGCGAAGGTGGGCTTCGCCGGAGTCGGTGACCTCGAGCCCGCCGGCGGTGACCGAGCCGGCCTCGTGAACCTTGTAGCCCAGAGCCTCGAGCTGTTCTACGATCCCCGCGATCCGAAGGGCCGACGGCCCCATGTCCACGCCCCGACGTCCGGCGCCCAGGTCGATGGACACCGAGATCAGGGCGATCTCGCGGAGGTCGGCTCCGTTCATGTCGAAAGGTCGCCGCTGGCCCCCGGCAAGTCCAGCGCGGCGCACCGACGGCGGGCGCACCGAGCGCAGAAGCGAACGGGGTAGCCGCGGGGCCGTTGCCGGTGCTACTGTGGACCTGTGCCGCCATCTGCAACCACGACGAACGGAGTCGGCAAATGCGCTTTGCCCATCGCGGCCTTTCGACGCTCGCCCTGCTGGTCATCCTCCCTTCGGCCCTCGGCGCCCAAGACGCCGTCGACGAGAAGCCGGACCTCGATCGCGGCCTCCCGCTGGAGCCCGCCCGCTGGGCGCGCTTCACCACCACCGAGGGCACGTGGATCTCCCTGGACGTGAGCCCCGACGGGCAGACGATCGTCTTCGACCTGCTGGGCGACCTCTACGCCATGCCGGCCTCCGGCGGGCAGGCCGCGCGGCTCACCGACGGGATGCCGCACGACATGCAACCGCGCTTCAGCCCGGACGGCGAGCGGATCGTCTTCGTGTCGGACCGGAGCGGCGACAACAACGTGTGGCTCATGCCCGCGACGGGCGGCGAGCCCGTCCAGCTGAGCAAGGGGATAGGCAGCCGCTTCGCTTCGCCCGAGTGGACCCCCGACGGCAAGTACGTGGTGGTGTCGCGGGCGGCGCCCCGGCAGGGCCTGGAGAAGCTGTGGCTGTACCACGTGGACGGGGGCACGGGGCTGGAGATGGTGGGCGGCTCCTTCGGGCAGCGCATGATGGGCCCCGCCGTGGACCCGGAGGGCCGCTACGTCTGGTACGCTCAGCGCATCGGCACCTGGAGCTACAACGCGATCCTGCCGCAGTACCAGCTTTGGGTCTACGACCGGGAGACGGGCACGCGGACGCCGATGTCCAACCGGTACGGATCGGCGTTTCGTCCGGCGGTCTCGCCCGACGGGAAGTGGCTGGCGTACGGCAGCCGGGACGACGCCGACACCGGCATCCGCCTGCGCGACCTGGCCTCGGGCGAGGAGCACTGGCTGGCCTACCCCATCCAGCGCGACGACCAGGAGTCCACCGCCACCATGGACGTGCTGCCCGGCTACAGCTTCACGCCCGGCTCCGACGCCCTGGTCATCTCGTACGGCGGCGGCATCTGGCGCGTGCCCGTGGACGGCGCCGAACCGACGGAGGTCCCCTTCTCGGTCGAGGCCGAGATCGCGATCGGCCCCGAAGTCGAGTTCGAGTACCCGATTCAAGACACGCCCACCTTCACCGTCAAGCAGATCCGCGACGCCAAGCCCTCGCCCGACGGCGCGCGGATCGCCTTCACCGCGCTGGACCGCCTTTACGTGGCCGAGCTGGCCGGCGAAGGCGCCGACGCGGCAGGCGAGCCCCGTCGCCTCACGGAAGACGAGGTGGGCGAGTTCCAGCCGGTCTGGTCGCCCGACGGCCGCCACGTGGCGTACGCAACGTGGGACGACGACGCCGGCGAGGGCCACGTCCGGCGGGTGTCGGCGGAGGGCGGACGCGCCACGACGCTCACGGCCCGGCCCGCCTACTACCAGCAGATCGCGTGGTCCCCGGACGGGGAGCGGATCGTGGCGATTCGCTCGTCGCGCCGCAACGTGCAGGAGGCCGTGGACCCGTTCATCGGCTTCGGGCTGGACTCGGAGTTCGTCTGGATTCCGACGGACGGGGGGCCGGCCACGGTAATCGGTCCCACGGACGGACGCAGATCGCCCCACTTCACCGCCGACCCCGACCGCATCTACTACTACGGATTCGCGCGGGCCGACGCGGTTCCCGGCTCGCCGGCCGCCGGACCTCGGGCGCTGGCGCTGAGCTCGGCGGCCTGGGACGACACCGACCGGAAGCTCCACCTTCGCGTCACCCGACGCATCGACGTGGACGCGGGCGTGGCGCCCGACGGCTACGTGGCCTCGGAGACCTCGGACTTGGTGATGCCCCAGGTGTTCGACGACGACCACGAGGAAGAGCCCCGCGAGAACATCCCCCGTTTCTCGGCCGGGCAGGTCCTGATGGCGCCCCAGGGCGACTGGGCGCTGGCGCAGCTCGGGCGCGACGTGTACGCGGTGACGGTGCCCGACCTGGGCGCCACGCTGCCGGAGGTGGACGTCTTCAAGCCGGACTCGGCCGCGGTGCCGGTGCGCCGGCTGAGTCGGATCGGCGCCGAGTTCCCCGCGTGGAGCGCGGACGGCCGCACCGTTCACTGGTCGCTGGGGAACGCGCTCTTCACCTACGACTTGGACGCCGCGGAGGCCGCCGGGGACGACTACGAGCCCGCCGAGCAACGCGTGGAGGTGACGGCGGAGCGGGACATCCCGGAAGGCACGGTGGTGCTGCGCGGCGCCCGCGTGATCACGATGCGGGGCGACGAGATCGTGGAGAACGCCGACGTGGTGGTCGAGAACAACCGGATCGCGTCGGTGTCGGCGGGCGCCGGCGACGTGCCCGAGGGCGCAACGGTGATCGACGCGATGGGCCAGACGATCGTGCCCGGGTTCGTGGACACCCACGCCCACATGTGGAACCTGTGGGGCTTCCACTGGGCGCGGCCCTGGATATACCAAGCCAACCTTGCCTACGGCGTCACCACGACGCGCGACCCGCAGACGGCCACGACCGACGTGCTGTCCTACGAGGACATGGTGCGGGCCGGAAAGATGGCGGGTCCGCGGGTTTACCACACTGGCCCCGGCGTCTTCTCGTCGGACTTCGTGCGCAGCTACGAGCACGCCTTGGACGTGCTGAGCAAGTACAGCCGGTACTACGACACCAAGACCTTCAAGATGTACATGTCCGGCAACCGCCGGCAGCGGCAGTGGCTGATCATGGCCGCCAAGGAGCTCGGGCTGATGCCCACCACGGAAGGCGGACTGGACTACCGGCTGAACATGACGCACGCCATCGACGGCTATCCGGGGGTCGAGCACTCGATGCCGATCGTGCCGGCCTACGGGGACGTGGTCGAGCTTTTCGCGGCGTCGGGCACCGTGAACTCGCCCACGCTTCTGGTGTCGTATGGAGGGCCGTGGGCCGAGAACTACTTCTTCACGCACGAAGACGTCTTCGGCGACGACAAGCTGACGCACTTCACGCCGAAGCGGGAGCTCGACTTCAAGGCGAGGCGCCTCCAAACGTCGGGGCCGGGGCCGGGCGGCTGGTTCATGGACGAGGAGTACGCCTTCGAAAAGCACTCGGGCTGGCTGGCCCGGCTGGTGGAGGGCGGCGGCAAGACCGGGGTGGGCAGCCATGGCCAGCTGCAGGGGCTGGGCTACCACTGGGAGCTGTGGGCGTTGCAGAGCGGCGGCATGGACGAGCACGAGGCGCTTCGCGCCGCGACGATCATGGGGGCGGAGGCGATCGGGCTGGGGCGCGACCTGGGATCGGTCGAGGCGGGCAAGCTGGCCGACTTGGTGATCTTGGACGCCGACCCCCTGGACGACATCCGCAACACGAACACCGTGGACAAGGTGATGATGAACGGAAGGCTCTACGACGGGGACACGCTGGACGAACTGTGGCCCAGGCAGCGGCCGGCGCCCGACGAACCCTGGCGGCACACGGCGCCCGACGTGGCGGCGGGGATTCGGGGAGGCGGGCGATGAGGGCCGCGTGGAGAGCGAGGACCGGGACGACGAGACAAGGCGGGGAGACGAGGCGGGCCGAGGGGACGGCGAGGCGCCCGAGCAACATCGCGGGGGCGGTGGCGGCGCTGGGTCTGTTGGCGCTGGCGCTGCTTCCGGCGGAGGCGGAGGCCCAGCGCGCCGGCGGCGGGGGCGGCTCGCGGGAGAAGCCGCTTCCGCTGGCCAGCGCCCGGACGGCCGAGTTCACGGCCACGGAGGGCACGTGGATATCGCTGGACGTGAGCCCGGACGGGCAGACGATCGTCTTCGACCTGCTGGGCGACCTGTACACTATGCCGATCGGCGGCGGCGAGGCGGCGCCCCTGCTGACCGGGATGGCCTACGACGTGCAGCCCCGCTTCAGCCCGGACGGCGAGTCCGTGGCCTTCGTGTCGGACCGCAGCGGCGGCGACAACCTGTGGACGATGCGCCTGGACAAGACCGACACGACCCAGGTGTCCCGGGGCAACGGCAACCTGTTCCTGTCGCCCGAGTGGGACCCGGACGGCGAGTTCGTCGTGGTCAGCCGGTCCGGCGGACTGGGCGGGCCCGCCAAGCTCTTCCTGTACCACGTCGAGCGGGGGTCGCCGCTTGCCCTGGGCGGCGCCACCGGGACGCGCAAGATGGTGGGCGCGGCGTTCGGGCCTGACGGCCGGCACGTCTGGTACGCCGGCGGGACAGGCGACTGGCAGTACAACGCGCGCCTGCCCCGCTACCAGCTGTACCGCTACGACCGCGAGACGGGCACCCACACGATCATGACCAACCGCTACGGCTCGGGGATGCGCCCCGCGATCTCGCCCGACGGCCGGTGGCTGGTATACGCCACCCGGCACAACGCGGACACGGGCCTTCGCAAGCGCAACCTGGAGACCGGCGAAGAGGCGTGGCTGGCCTACCCCGTGCAGCGCGACGAACAGGAGTCGCGGGCGCCGCTGGACCTGCTGCCCGGCTACGCGTTCCTGCCGGACGGGTCGGCGATCGTCGCTTCGTACGGCGGCAAGATCTGGCGCGTCCCAATGGACGGCGGCGAGGCGGCCGAGGTTCCGTTCGAAGTGCCTATCGAGCTGGGGATCGGCCCCGAGGTCAAGTTCGACTTCCGGATCGACACGGCGGAGATGGTCGTGGCGAGCCAGATCCGCAGTCCGGCGGTCGCCCCGGGGGGCGGCAAGGTCGTCTTCACGGCCTTCGACCGGCTGTGGACGAAGGAGCTGCCGGACGGCGAAGCGCGGCGCCTGACCACGGCCGACGTGGGCGAGTTCCACCCGCAGTGGTCGCCGGACGGCAGTTGGATCGCCTACGCCACATGGGACGATGCCGAGGGCGGACACGTCATGAAGGCGCCCGCCGACGGCGGAGAACCCGTGCGGCTGACGGCCACGCCGGCGCTGTACTACAACGTGGCGTGGTCGCCCGGCGGCGACCGCATCGTGGCGTCGCGCGGCGCGGCCCGCGAGCTCAAGGAGGCGTCGGGGATATTCTTCGGCCCGCTGGGCGGGTCGTTCGTCTGGGTTCCGGCGGACGGCGCCGCGCCTTCGGAGGCCACGCTCGTTTCTCCGACGGGCACGCGCGACGTCGCCCACTTCGCCGCGGACGAGCCCGACCGCATCTACGCCTACAGTCCCCTGGAGGGCTTGGTCTCGTTCCGCTGGGACGGCACCGACGTCAAGAAGCACCTGGTCGTGCGCGGGCGCCAGGGCGTGCAGGGCATCGGCAGCCCGCACCCCGGCGAATGGGAATACCTGCCCAGGCGCGTGTTCCCGTGGCGGCAGGCCCCGGACCCGACCGACCCCGAACCGCCCACCGAGTCCGGGCCGCCCAGCCCCGCCGGCTTGGTGCTCCTGTCTCCCGAGGGCGACCGCGCCTTCGCCCAGTTCGGACGCGACGTGTTCGTGGTCGAGCTGGCGGAGGTGGGGGCGACGCCGCCCAACATCGTGCTGGCCAACTTGGCGGCGTCGCCCGTGCCGGTGCGCAAGGTGACGGACGTGGGGGGCGAGTTCCCGTCCTGGGCCCCCGACGGCTCCGCGCTCCACTGGGCCATGGGCAACGTCCTCTTCACCTACGACCTGGACCACGTGGAGGCCGAAGAGGCCGAAGAGGAAGAGACCGCTCGCGAACGGGCGCTGCTCCGGGTCCGCGCCATGGCTGTTTCCGACACGCTCAAGGAGAAGCGCGCCGAGGCCGACAGCCTGGAGAAGGCCGACGAAGAGGTGCCCGAGGCGCTGGAGGACGAGATCTCGCGGCTGGCGGCGGATTCGGTGCAGGTCGTGGCCGATTCGCTCGTGGCGCGGGCCGACTCGATTCGGGACGCCGCCGCCGAGGTGGCGGCCAAGGCGGCCGCCGTGCGCGCCGGCGACGACGAGGTCCTGGCCGACTCGACCGAAGCCTACGAGGCCGGGGAACGCAAGATCGAGGCGAAGCTGCCCCGCGACGTGCCCCGCGGCACGGTGGCGCTTCGGGGCGGGCGGATCATCACCATGGCCGAGCCCGCGGACGACTCCACGGAGGCGCCTAACGTGATCGAGAACGGCGTGGTCGTGGTCGAGGACAACCGGATCGCGGCCGTGGGGCCGGCGGATTCGGTGGAGGTGCCCGAAGACGCCGAGGTGGTGGACGTGAGCGGCAAGACGCTGGTTCCCGGCTTCGTGGACATCCACTACCATGCGCAGTGGCTGGTCCCGGAGATTCACCCGGAGGAAGTCTGGCAGTATCTGAGCACGCTGTCGTACGGCGTCACAACCACGCGCGACCCGCAGACCGCCACGACCGACATATTGAGCTACACGGACCGGGTGCGCACCGGCGGCATGACGGGGCCTCGCATCTACTCCACCGGCCCGGGCGTCTTCCTGAGCGAGAACATCCGAGACGCCGACCACGCCAAGACGATCCTTCGGCGCTACTCCGAGTACTTCGACACGAAGACGCTGAAGATGTACATGACCGGCAACCGCCAGCAGCGCCAGTGGGTGATCCAGGCGGCCAAGGAGCTGGAGCTCATGCCCACCACCGAGGGCGGCCTGGACTTCAAGATCGACATGACTCACGCGATCGACGGCTACCCGGGCATCGAGCACAACCTGCCGATCGCACCGGTCTACTCGGACATGGTCGAGCTGTTCAAGGAGTCGCAGACCACGAACACGCCCACGCTGCTGGTGTCGTACGGCGGGCCGTTCGGCGAGAACTGGTTCTACGCCACGGAGGACGTGCACGACGACCCCAAGCTGAACGTCTTCGCGCCGAAGGCCAACATCGACGCGCGCGCCCGGCGGCGGGGGCCCGGCGGGGGGGGAAGCCCTGGCCAAGCCGGCTGGTTCCTGGAAGAGGAACACGTGTTCCCCCGTCACGGCGAGTTCGTGAAGAAGATGCTGGAGGCCGGCGGCAGGATGGGCGTCGGCAGCCACGGCCAGATTCAGGGAGTGGGCTACCACTGGGAGCTGTGGGCGATGGCGGCAGGGGGCGCGTCCAACCACGACATGCTGCGCGCCGCCACGATCCTGGGCGCGGAGGCGATCGGCTTCGGCGAACACCTGGGCAGCATCGAGGAGGGCAAGTTCGCCGACATCGTGGTCCTCAACGCCGACCCCCTGGACGACCTGCGCGCCACCGTGGACATCCTGTACGTCATGAAGGACGGCCGCCTCTACAACGGCACGACCTTGGACGAGCTCTATCCGGAGCCGCGCGTCCTCGAGCGCCAGCGCCCGGCCGAGGCCGACCCGTCGGGGACGGCAGCGGGGATTCGGAGGTAGGAAAGCGCGGCGGCAGGCCCACTGGCCCGGAGGACTCATGGGGACCGCCGTGTTTGACGGAGGCGCGCAAGACCCATCGATCCATCATCGGGGGCTTTTCTCGCGCTTGCATTTGGTGCAGCATACCTTGCCGCCGTCCAAGGGAAGCGCGGCTCGTTTGGGAACTCGCTCGGCGCTACCACGGCGGGACCGGTGGAGTTCACCGCGGCGGCGCTTCAGGCACGGGGCGTAGTCGTGCAGGGCGTGATTCTGGAGCGCGGGCCAGTAGATGTTGCGGTTCAGCTGGCAAGCGAGGCGTTTCCCGCACAGGACACTTCCGTAGGGCAGCGTCGACGCTGGCGGCTCTGGGCCACAGTCGGACGCCCCTTGCCATGATCGTCGATCCTTCGGGAGCGGTTGTGAAGGTGGAGGCGCTCGCCGGTCGTTCGTGGCAAGCAATCCTCGGGTCGCTGGGGCCGATGTGAAGACGTGGGCGCTTGCGGCTGTCCTGGGCGTGGGCTACGCCGGCGAAAACGTTGACCAGGAGAGGCTGATCGAGGCACCAGCGTTGTTTTCGCCCTCCAACGATGTCGGGCGGGTCCGGTCGTCGGTGGAGTTCGACACGCTGTGGGTGTTCGGCGGACCGTCGGACACGTTGCTGGCATCTCCTGGGCGGCCTCGTTTAGACGGTGCACAGGGGCTGGTCTTCTTCGACATTCGGAACCAAGCCGCCTACCGGCTTGGGGCGGACGGCGATCTGCTGTGGTCCTGGGGCACCAAGGGCGAAGGGCCGGGCGAACTGCTGAACGTCCGGGCAATGGACGTAGGAACAGACGGGTCGGTGGTACTGGTCGACTCCGGCAACAGGCGAGTGGTGCGATTGAGTGCGGACGGACGGCTGCTTGAAGAGGCACCGATGCCGCGTCAGGGCAGTTCTGTGCAGTCGGTGGCCGTGTTGCAGGGCGGACGGATGGCAGTCGCCGGAGAGATGGCAGTTGCTGGACGTTCGGGCACTGGTTCCGTGCTGGGGCTGTGGGACGGGAGCAACGTCGCCGCGGTGGAGTTGCCGGCCGGTCTCGGTGAGCCTCACCCTATGCAGCACCAGGGAAGACTGGTCAGGTGGGGCGACAAGAGTTGGGTGTTTGGGTTTCGGGTCGGAAACGGATGGACGACATTCCGGGAGGCCGAACTGCAGGGCGTCTTCCCTTACGTCGAGCACTTGGACTTTCCGAGGTTGCGTCAGGTGCGTCGGGGAAACACCGTGAGCACGAAAACGACAAGACGGCCGATCGAAACCGGGCGTTCGTTGTCCGTGGTCGGCGACACGCTGTTCGTTCTGTTCGGCGGCAAGAGTCCGGGACGTGGCCGGCTACTGGACAAGTTCGACGTGCGGTCCGGGGCGTACTTGGAAACCGACGTGCTCCCTCACTATGCGAACGAAGCGGTCGTGGGCGCGGACAGGGTGTTTACCACCGAAGCGTGGGACGTGTTCCCTCGCATCGTAGCGTTGGCCCGCCGAGCGGCGGCTGTGCCATGACGAAGCGTTGCTGTCCGCCTAGTTGCATCCAGGAGAAGGCAAAGGTCAAGCGCGGCGCAGAGATCGGGGTGGATCGAGCGTCCCGACCAGCGGGTAGTGGTCGGAGCCGAAGGCGTCGTCCAGGCGGCGACATTCGGCCAGCCAGCCTTCGGGAAGGGCGAACAGCAGGTGATCGGAACGGCGCAGCCAGCCGCCGATCTCGAAGTGGTGGGTGGGCCGGGGGTCCGGGGTCGCGGGGTGCGGGAACCGTTCCCTGGCCAGCCGATAGGCGGCTTCGCGGGCGCCCCGCACCCAGGTGTTGAAGTCGCCGCCCAGCGCGAACGGTTGGGCGCGGTCGGAGCGCGACAAGAGCGGCAGCAGCGCGGCCATCTGACGATGTCGGGCGGCGCCCAGGCTTCGCCAAGCCCGGCGCCAAGGGGCCCGGTTGTCCAGGTGGACGGAACACGCGCCGATCCGCTCGCCTCCGAGCCGAACTCGAGCCGCGACCGCCACGCGGCGCTGGCGCTCGAAGGGCAGCTCGACGGCAGCGGGCGCGCAGAGGGGCACGTTGGCCAAGACCGCATTCCCACGGTCCTCGGCGACCTCCGCGCCCGCCCGGCGTCGCCCGTTTCCGGCCGGAGCGCCGTTTCTCATGGAGGGGACGTACAGCAGAGACAGGCCCATCCGCCGCGCAAAGGAGACGATGTCGGTACGGGGTTCGCCCCGCGGGGGATGCTCGGCGATGCGCTCGGCCCAGTCGCATTCTTGCCTTTCGCGCCGGCTGCCGGCTGCCGGGACGTGCGCGCCCGCCGAGAAGACCTCTTGAAGAAGAGCCACTACGGGGCCGCCGCCCGCCTCGTTCAGCAAGCGGTCCCAGAACGCAAGCAACGCGCCGCCCCCGGTCCGGGCGTTCCACGACGCCACCACGAGCGGCCTGCCCCGCCCCGCATCCGCGGACGCGCCCGAGGCCGCCTGGGCCTGCCCGAACCAAGCCGGCCCTACGGCCCTTCGCCATCGGCCCAGTCGCGAGCGCTCGGCGTCGGAGGTCGCTCCCTTCCACGACACCGCCTGCGGCGCCGGACGGCCCTCCAGGTCCACGGTGCGGCTCCAACTGGGATCGGTCATGAAGGAAGTTCGGTGACGACGGGCGGAGTTCGGTGACGACGGGGTTCGGTCGTGACGAGCGGACGTAAGGTCGTGACGGGCGAACGTACGGCCCGCCGTGCAGATGTAGATTGTTGAATGAAGATGCCCCCGGACGCCGGGAGCGCCATCCCGAGCCGGCGCGAACGAAAGCCAATGGTGCTGGTCGTCCGCGACGGATGGGGCGTGGGCGCCGCGGACCCGGCGGAGGCCGAACGCCGGGGCGACGCCGTGGCCAAAGCCCGGACGCCGGTGCGGGACCGGCTGTTGCGGAGGTGCCCGTGGAGCCTGCTCGAGACGTCGGGGCGCGCGGTCGGGCTTTCCCATGGCCGGATGGGCAACTCGGAGGTGGGCCACCTGAACTTGGGAGCGGGAAGGATCGTCCACCAGGAAGCGAGCCGGATCGACAAGGCCGTCGCGGACGGCAGCCTCTTCGAGCGCCCGGAATTGGTCGAACTTCTGCGTTCGCTGCGGCGTAGCGGGGGCCGTCTTCACTTGGCGGGGCTGTGCTCCAACGGCGGCGTCCACAGCGACGTCGCCCATCTTCGCGCTTTCTTGAGGTGGGCACGGGGCGAGCGCCTCTCGGTGCGCATCCACTGCTTCACCGACGGGCGGGACGCGCCGCCGAACTCCGGGTTGGCGTGGATCAAGGAGCTGGAGCGATGGACGAACGAAGCCGGCGACGCGCGGATCGCCAGCGTGGGCGGACGGCACTTCGCCATGGACAGGGATCGACGCTGGCCCCGTACCGAGCGGGCGTACCGCGCCATGGCCGAGGGGGCGGCGCCCCGCACCTCGAGCGCGTCCCGCCACGTGGCGGCGCACTACGAGCGCGGCAAGTCGGACGAGCACCTGCCGCCCGCTACCATCTCCGGGCCGGATGGGGACCCCCCGGGGATCGCGCCCCAGGACGGCGTGCTGTTCTTCAACTTCCGGGCGGATCGGGCGCGGCAGATCGCGTCGGCGCTGGCGGACCCCGACTTCCCCCACTTTCGGCGCGCGCGCCCTCCGTGCTCCCGCTTCGTGGCCATGACGCCGTACCGGGACGACTTCCGCCATCCGGTCCTCTTCCCGCGCCGCGTTCCGCAGAGGGTGCTGGGCGAAGTGCTCGCCGATGCGGGACGGACCCAGCTGCGCATGGCCGAGACCGAGAAGTACGCTCACGTGACCTACTTCTTCAACGGCGGCGTCGAGGGCCCCTTCCCGGGAGAGGACCGCGAGATGGTCCCGTCGCCCAAGGTGGACACCTACGACGCGAAGCCGGAGATGAGCGCCCGCGAGCTGACGGACGCGCTTCTGGCTCGGCTGAACGAGCGTCGCCACGACTTCGTGCTGATCAACTACGCCAACGCCGACATGGTGGGCCACACGGGGAAGATGTCGGCGGCGGTGAAGGCGGTGGAGGCGGTTGATCGCTGCGTGGGCCGTGTCCTGGAACGCGTGGCGGCGCTTGGCGGCACGGCGCTGGTGACCGCCGACCACGGCAACGCCGAACAGATGCTGGACGAAGACGGCGGCCCGTTCACGGCTCACACCACCATGCCGGTGCGGGTCTTCCTGGCAACGCCGGACTGGGGTGGCGCGGACCGCGGCAGCGGCCCGAACGGCAGCGGCGGGGGCGGCCACGGCGGCGGGGGCGGCCACGGCGAAGGACCCCGCTCCCCGGCGCGGCCCCCAGGCCTCCGCGACGGCATTCTGGCCGACGTGGCGCCGACGATCCTGGAGCTCATGGGCGTTCCGCAGCCGCCCGAGATGACGGGAACCAGCTTGCTGACCCAGGGGATGGGGTGATAGTCTGGCCTTGCTTCGCCCGCGAAGGGAGCGGGGACACGCCACCGGGGACGCCCCCGCCATCACACGCTTCTTGAGAGAGCCCCGCAACGCGCCTCCGCCCGGCGGCGACTCGCCCCTGCACGGCGTCGCCCGCCCCGCGATCCCGCCCCCGGACGACGCCTCGACCGGCGGCTCGGCCCGATCCCCCCGCTCGGCCCGCCTGCCCAAGAGCCCCTTCGTGAGGGCGTTCGTGCGCGGCGTGGACGCCTTCACCCGCGTTCTGGGCCGCTTCGTGTCGTGGTTCGTCCTGGCCATGGTGCTCATCGGCGCCTACAACGCCCTGGTCCGCTACCTGGGCCGCTTCACCGGCGCCAACCTCAGCTCCAACCTGTACTTGGAGCTGCAGTGGTACCTGTTCTCGCTGATCTTCCTGCTGGCCGCCGGATACGCGCTGAAGGAGAACGCCCACGTGCGCGTCGACGTGGTCTACGGCCGGTTGCGCAGGCGCGCCCGATCGTGGATCGACACCGTCGGCGCGGTGCTCATGCTCTTGCCGTTCTGCGTGTTCATGCTGTGGGTGTCGTGGCCGTCGGTGCACAACTCGTGGTCGATCAAGGAAGTGTCGCCCGACCCCGGCGGACTGCCGCGCTATCCCCTGAAGGCCGTCATCCTCGTGTGCTTCGTGCTGCTGCTGGCCCAGGCGCTGGCGCAGCTGGCCAAGGACGTGGGCGTGCTGCGCAGACGGCGCGCGCGCCGAACGTCCGACGACGGCCGAGAAGGCGGTGGAGGCGGCGCCCGATGAACGGCAACGTGCTGGCGCCGCTCATGTTCGTCGCGGTGTTCGTGATCATCTTCAGCGGCTACCCGGTGGCGTTCGCGTTGGGGGGCGCATCGCTGCTCTTCGCCTTCATCGGCGTCGAACTGGGCTACTTCGACTGGAACCTGCTCTACGCCATGCCGGAGCGCGTCTTCGGCGTCATGTCGAACTATGTCCTGCTGGCGGTCCCCTTCTTCATCTTCATGGGGCTGATCCTGGAGAAGGCGAAGCTGGCCGAGGACCTGCTGACCACGATCGGCACCTTGTTCGGGCGGCACGCCGGCGGCTTGGCTCTGGCGGTCGTGCTGGTGGGCGCCATGCTGGCGGCGGCCACGGGCGTGGTGGGCGCGTCGGTCGTGGCCATGGGCAGCATCTCGCTTCCGGTCATGCTGCGCTACAAGTACTCGAAGCACCTGTCGGCCGGGGTGATCCTGGCGTCGGGCACGCTGGGGCAGATCATCCCGCCCAGCATCGTGCTGGTGGTGCTGGCGGACCAGATGGGCATCTCGGTGGGCGACCTGTTCATCGGCGGCCTGGTGCCGGGGCTGATGCTGGCCGGCATGTACGCGCTGTACGTGGGGGGCGTTGCGATCGCGAAGCCGTCCGCCGCGCCCGCCCTGCCCCCGGAGATGACGGAGATCGCGTTTCGCACGCTGATGCGGCAGGTCGCCCTGGTGCTGATGCCGCCCCTGCTGCTGATCCTGATCGTGCTGGGCTCCATCTTCGCCGGCGTGGCCACGCCCACGGAGGCCGGGGCCATCGGGTCGGTGGGCGCCATCCTGCTGGCGGCGGCTCGGGGGCGCATGAGCATGGCGGTGCTGCGCGACACCTGCCGGGACACGACCAAGCTCACCACCATGGTCATGTTCCTGCTGATCGGCTCGACGGCGTTCGCGCTCGTCTTTCGCGGCCTCTACGGCGACATCTGGATCGAGAACCTGCTGACGAACCTGCCCGGCGGGAAGGTCGGCCTGCTGCTGGTGGCCAACCTGGCGATCTTCGTGCTGGGCTTCTTCCTGGACTTCTTCGAGATCGCCTTCATCATCATTCCGCTGCTGGCGCCGGCGGCCTCGCTGCTGGGCGTGGACCTGGTGTGGTTCGGCGTCATGATCGGCATGAACCTGCAAACGTCGTTCCTGACGCCGCCGTTCGGGTTCGCGCTCTTCTACCTGCGCGGCGTGGCCCCGTCCTCGGTCAAGACCACCGACCTGTACCGCGCCGTGATCCCCTTCATCGTGATCCAGCTCCTGGGCCTGCTGGCGATCATCCTGTGGCCGGAGCTGGTGACCGGGTTGCTGGGGCGGTAAGAGGGGGGCGTCTTCGCCAAGCCCGGACCGGCAGAGGCGCCGGACGAGCGACCGGAAGGCTGACGGGCCCCGCCCGCGGATCAGGCCCCTCGGTCGCCGAACGCGTAGGCCGCGTAGCGCAGCTCGGTCGTTCCGAACCAGCGGTACGAGGCGTCGCGGAAGTTCCGCCAGTGGTCGTACACGGCGCGATAGGCGGGGTCGGCGGCGGCGTACTCTTCCAGGATCTCGTCGGTGGCGACGCGCGCCTGGTCCATGATCTCGTCGGAGAAGGACCGGAGCCGGATGCCGCTTTCCAACAGGCGCTGGAGGGCGGGCGGGTTCTTGGCGTCGTAGGTGTAGAGCATCCGCCGGGCCGACGCCTGGGCGGCCACTTGGAAGACCTCCTGGTACTCGGAGGGCAGCGCGTCCCAAGCCGCTCGGTTGACTTGGTACGACATGGAGGCGCACGGCTCCCACCAGCCGGGGTAGTAGTAGTAGCTGGCCGCCTGGTGCAGGCCCAGCTTCTCGTCGTCGTAGGGTCCGACCCACTCGGTGGCGTCGATGGCGCCGCGCTCCAGCGCCGGGTAGATGTCGCCCCCGGCCAGGACCTGCACCGTCACGCCCAAGCGGTTCATGACGTCGCCGCCCAGACCCGGAATGCGCATCTTGAGGCCCCGCAGGTCCTCGGGCGTGTTCACCTCGCGACGGAACCAGCCGCCCATCTGGCCGCCCGTGTTGCCGGCCGGGAACGAGATGATCCCGAAGTCGGCGAAGATGCCCCGCACGACCTCGCCGCCGCCCCCCTCGTTGAGCCAAGCGTCCTGCTGCCGGGCGGTCATGCCGAAGGGCACGCCGGCGTCGAAGGCCAGGGCCTGGTTCTTGCCGGTGAAGTAGTAGCTGGTGCTCTGCCCCACCTGCGCGGACCCCTGCTGGACGGCGTCCATGACCTGAAGGCCGCCCACCAGCTCGCCGGCGGGGTACGGGCGTATCTGGAAGCGACCGCCGGTCAGCGACGAGGTCACCTCCGCCAGCATCTCGGCCGAGCCCCAGATCGTGTCCAGGCCCCTGGGAAAGCTGGACGCCAGCCGCCACTGCACGCTCGGGCGGGTCTGAACTGCCGGAGCGCCTTCGCCGTCGCCGCCGTCGCCGCCGCCGCAGGCTCCGGCCAACCCCGCCCCGGCCAAGCCGACGGCGGCCTTGCCCAGGAAGTTCCGACGGGCCACCGGCTCGGGAGCAGGGGCAACGCTGCGGGAGGTCAACGGCTCGGGATCGTTCTTCTCGTTCATGTGAAGCCTGGTTGCGGGGTCCGTGGGCGGTTCGACATCAGATTCAAGATTAGCACGAAATGCCCCGGTCCGCCCGGCGTCAGCCCGAAGCCGCCGGTTCCGAGCGTGCCGCTGCTTCCTCGCGCGCCGCCGTTTTCTCGCGTGCAGCGGCCTCTTCGCGTGGAGCGGCCCTCCCGCGGGCTCCAGCCTTGTCGCGCACCGCGGCTTCTTCGTCGCGCGCCGCTTCCTCCTCGCGACGGATGAACAACTCGCGCCTGGGATAGGGAATGTGCACGCCCGCGTCGCCGAACGCCAGAAACGCCTTCTCGGTGATCTCGTCGGCGATGCGGCGGCGCTGGCGGGCGTCCAGAATCCAGACGCGAAGCTCGAGGTTCACCTCGGACGGACCGCCGCCGCGCACGATGACGACGGGCGCCGGCACGGGCTTCACGCCCTCCACTTCGCCCGTGACCCCAACAAGGATGTTCTTGGCCTTCACCAGCTCGGACTCGTAGGCCACCGAGAAGGGAATGCGAAGCCGGATGTCGGTCCCCAGGGCCGTGTAGTTCACGATGTCGCGCTGCATGATCTCGTTGTTGGGGACGATCACGACCAGGTTGTCGGGGTTGCGGATGTGGGTGGCGCGCAAGCCGATCTCGATCACGTCGCCCCATGTGCCGGTTTCCCGGGGGGCGCTCCACAGCTCGATCCGGTCGCCGACCTTGAACGGGCGGTCCAAGATGAGCAGCACGCCGGCGATCAGGTTCGACAGGGAGTCCTTGGCCGCCAAGCCCACGGCCAGTCCCCCGACCCCGGCGCCGGCCAGCAACGGCGCGATGTTCACGCCCAGCCGGTCCAGCGCCAGCACCACGCCCAAGGCCACCAAGATGAACCGCACGAAGCGGGTCAGCAGGGGCAGCGCCGTCTCGTCCAGGCTCGTGTCGGTGCGCTCGACCACGCGGGAGCTGATCACGGCCAGCACGTCGCCCACCAGCTTGCCGACGGGCACGAAGACCAGGGCGATCCAGACGGCGGCGATCCACTGCGCAGGCCGAGGCGCCACGCCGGCCACCGCCGATGGGAACCATTGGTAGGCCAGCGACCACAGAACCCACGCCGCGACCGACAGACGCAGCACCTTGCGCACCGACTGGAGGACCTTGTCGTCCACCTCGGTCTCGGTGCGGGCCACCCAGCGCTTCTCGATCCGGTTCAGCGCCCTCAGCACCACGAACCGAACCACAAAGGCGACGACCAGGATCGCCGCCGTCGGCAGCAGCTTGGGCACGCTGTAATCGACGACGGCGTTCCACCAGCCCTGAAGGTCCGCCACCAGGCCGATGCCGGCTTCGGGAGACTGCAAGGTTTCGGCAGACTGCAGGGGCTCGGCAGATTGCACTGTTTCGGGAGCTTGCAAGGGCTGCGCCTCCTAGGGCGTGTGCTCGGCGCGAGAGAGCTGGCCGCTTGATGCGGAGAGGGCTGCGCTTCGGCGCCGAGGGCCAAGAAGATACGGAAGCACCGCTGGGGCCGCCAAACGGTTTTTGCTGTGCTCGGGCATCGACCGTGGCTGGGCGCTTGCATCGCCGGTTGCTGGAACGCGGCTGCCGGCCGTTGCCGGGCACCGATGCCAGGCTGTTGCCGCCGCCCGCCCGAAGGGGCAGAATTCGGCCTCATGAGCCCGCTCCTCCCCGTCAACGTGGAAGCCCTGCTGCGCGGCCGCCGAGCCGAATCCGCGCGACTGGAGTTCAAGGCGCGCTGGTGCCCCGAGACGACCGGGTTCCAGGTGCTTCGGACGATCTGCGCCTTCGCCAACGACCACCTGCACCTGAACGGCGGCTACGTGGTGGTGGGCGTGGCCGAAGAGGACGGGCGCGCCGTCTTCCCGCCCGTGGGGCTGTCCGACGGCGAGATGCAAGCGGCGGCGAAGTGGATCCGGGGCCAGTGCAACCGCATCGATCCCGTGTACCAGCCTGTGGTGTCGCCCGAGGTCGTGGACGGGCGAAACGTGCTCGTGATCTGGGCGCCGGCCAGCGAGGCCAGGCCCCATCGCGCGCCGGGCGGGCGGCAGGCGACAGGCGAGTCGCAAGCCGCCGGCGGGCGGCAGGCGGCAGGCGGCCCGAGCGGTCGCGGCGACCGGCGCCGGTACTGGATCCGACTGGGGCCGAAACCGTGGACGCCGAGGCCGCCGGGCTGCTCCCGGCGCTGGTCCGCCAGACGGCTCGGGTTCCGTGGGACGACCGGCGCGCCCTGGGCGCAAAGCTGGACGACCTGCGCGAGGGCTTGGTCCGGGAGTTCCTGCGCGACGTGGACAGCGAGCTGCGGACGGAGCCGGACGCCAGGGAGGTCTATCGCCGGATGCGCATCACGGCTCGGGCCAACGACCACGAGACGCCGCGCAACGTGGGGCTGCTCTTCTTCTCGCGCGATCCGTCCGAGTGGTTTCGGGGCGCGCTCGTCGAAGTGGCCCAGTTCCCGAACGGCCCTGGGGGCGACCTGCTGGTGGAACATACGTTTCGCGGAGGCTTGGCCGACCAGCTTCGCCGGTGCCTGGACTTGCTGGACGCATTGTCGGAGGTTCGCGTCGAGAAGCGGTCCGGGACGCCCCGAGCCCGGCGCACGAGGCGCTGGCCCGCCGTCGCCGTGCGCGAGGCTCTGGCCAACGCCGCGTATCATCGGAGCTACGAACCGGACGCGCCCGACCCGATCAAGGTCCACGTCTACCACGACCGGATGACGATCAGCAGCTATCCGGGACCGGTGCCCGGCGTTGAGGCGGCGCATATGGAAGAGGGCGCGTCGATGCCGGACGTGCCGGCGCGGAACCGGCGCATCGGCGAGTTCCTGAAGGAGCTGGGACTGGCGGAAGGCCGGTTCATGGGTCTCGGCAAGATCCGCGGCGCCATGGCCGAGAACGGGTCGCCCCCGCCCCGCTTCGAGTTCGACCAGACGCGCACCTACTTCACGACGGTGCTGCCGGCCCACACCGCGCACCTGGAGTTGAGCGGCGACGGCGCCGGCGGCACTCCCGCCCAGGACGAAGACGCTTGAACGCTCGGGACTGGCGCACACCCCGCTGGCGCTTCCGGGCCATGTCGCCATCGGAGATCAACGAGAACCCGGTCCAAGGCGAGTTCTTCAGCACGGACCTGCCCAAGCGCTTCGTGCGCGAGTCGGTGCAGAACTCGCTGGACGCGCGGATCAAGGACGGACGGCGCGACGCCGGACCGGTGCGCGTGCGCTTCTCTGTCAGCGGCAAGGAATGCGCACTGGACGCCCCGCGCGCGGCGGCGTACCTGGACGGCCTTCGCCCGCACTTTCAAGCGGTCGTGGACGCAGAGAACGCCCGCGGCCCACGCAAGAAGGAACTCGAGGCCCGCAAGGAGCTCTTCGACAGGCCCATGCCGTTTCTGGTCGTGCAGGACTTCGGCACGACGGGTCTGCGCGGAGACGTCGAAGCGAACGAGCCCGAAGCCAAGGGCAACGACTTCTGGGGCCTGTTCCGAAGCGTCGGCATTTCGCCCAAGGGACAAGACGCCGGCGGCTCGTGGGGACTGGGCAAGTGGGTCTTCCCCGACGCGTCCCGGCTGAACGCCTTCGTTGGCGTGACCCGCCGCCAGGGCGAGGAGCGGCTCCTTCTCATGGGCCAGGCGATGCTCAAGTTGCACAAGATGGGGGACAACAAGTACTCGCACTACGGCTACTTCGCGGCGGCTTCGGAAGAACCCGACGAGAGGTGGCTGCCGATGCCCTTGGACTCCCGGCACGGCGCAGGGGCGTTCGTGGGGCAGGCGGTGGACGACTTCGGGCTTCGCGACAGCGAGAGCGGCACGTCGGTAGTGGTGCTCCACCCCGAGAATGAGCTGACCGACCCGGGCAAGCTGGCATGGGCGGTGGTCACGCAGTACTTCTGGCCGATCGTGGCCGGCAACCTCGTGGTGGAGATTGCGGTGGCGGGCGCACGGACGCGGGTCGTGGATGCCCGGACGATATCGGCCGAGGTGCACCAGTGCGGCAGCGCGCCGAGCAAGGGCGAAGAGGAGCCTGCTGCGCTGGCGCGCGCGATCGAGCTGGCCAGGTGGGGGCTTGCGACGGAGCGGGAGCATGTGGACGCCGACGGCAACCGCAACAAGTCGGCGCTCTCTCCCTTGGAGGCGCAGCAGCTTCGGGCGCGCTACGAAAGGGGCCACCGCTTGGCGTTCCGCGTGACGACCAAGGTCGGCGGCGTGCTTGCGCGCTTTCGCGTGTACTTGGAGAAGGACGACAACCTGTCCAGAGGCCAGGACTTCTTCGTGCGCGGCCACCTGCACATCCCGGGCATGGACTACATCGAGGGCTTTCGGGCGCGGGCGCTGACGTTCGTGCCCAGCCGCAACCCGCTGGGGCACTTGCTGCGCGACGCCGAGGGTCCCGCTCACGAGCGGTGGAGTCCCACCGCGCCTCGGCTCAGGAAGAAGGGCTGGCCGGCCGCCGCCGTGCGGGTGCGCGAGGCGCAGCGGGCGGCGCAGCGGATCTTGCAGGAGCTGGCGGTGCGGCCCGAAGAGAAGCAGCGGGACGTCTTCGCGGACCTGTTCCCCTCCAAGAAGAAGGGCAGTTCGGCCACGACCACGCGCCCCGCGCCAGCTCCCGACGCCAGCTCGGGCGAATCGAACGGAGAGGGGCCCGGCGGCCGGTCGAGCCTGCGAGCAAGGCCGGTGTCGGGCGGCTTCACGCTCGACCCTGGGCCGAATGGGAACGCAGCTGGCGGCACGTGGACGGTTCGGATGGCGTACGACGTTGCCCGGGGCACGGCCCGCAGCGCCTTTTCTCGCTTCGCCAGCGGACTGCGGGCGGGCTGCCCCGACTTTTCGCTGCACGACGGCCGGCTGGCGGTGGAGCACGCGAACTGCACCTACGAAGTGCTGTCGGACAACGAGCTTCGCGTGCGCGTGAACGGCCCCGCCTTCGCCTTCAAGGTCACAGGCTTCGACGAACGCGACCTGCTGGTGGAGATCGCGGAGGTCGGGTCGTCGGAGACCGGGCAGGACGAACGATGATCCGTCACTTCAACAGCACCGGGCGCAAGCGGATTCAGCGTTCGCACGCCGTGGTCACGCTGCGGCGCCTGAAGCGCGACAGGGTCGCGGAGCCGGACGGCGACCACTGCTTCGACCTGCGGCTCGACCTGGGCGGCTACGGGTTTCCGCCGGACGCGCGCCTTCGGGTCGAGGCTTGGCGCGGCAGCGCCTTCCAAAGGTGGAGCTGGGGCACGGTGGGCCGCCCCGGAGGCCTGCCCGAATCCGCCCGCGTGCTTCGAGACGTGCCCGAGACGTGCAGGTTCCGGGTCGCGGTCGTGGAAGCGGGCGCCTCGGGCCGGCTGCTGGGCTTGGCGGACAGGCTGTCGCCCCGGCTGCCGGCGGAGTCGATCTTGCCGTTGGTGGCCTCGGACTTGGGGAGCGAGGTCTGGCGCCTGGACTTCGGCATGGGCGACGACATGGCGGTGCTGCGCGTCAACAGCCGGATGCCGGGCCTGAGCGAGACCGCGCGCAACGACCCCGCCTTTCGGGCGCTGGTCGCGCCGCAGGTGCTGCGCTCCGTGCTCGAGCGGGCGTTGCTGGTGGAGCGCGAGCGCCCCGACGACGCCGAGGGCAGGTGGAAGGCGTGGTTCGACTTGGCGCGCGACCTGATGCCCGAGCAGGAGCCGCCGGTCGTCGACTATAACGCGCAGGAGGATCAGATCGCGCGGGCCGACCGATGGATCGAGGACGTGGTGGCGGCGTTCGCGCGCAAGAAGGCGCGGGCGCTGGAATCGTACCGCAGGACCAAGCGGTGACGGCGTCGGGAGAGCCGACGGCGGTCGACGCGCGCGAACTCACGGCCCGGGGAATCGCCCGCGCCCGCAGATTCCTAGACGCAGTCCGGACCAAGCCTTCGCAGAACTTGACGCCGCCGCAGGAGCTGCTGGCAAGCAACGAGTTCAGTCGGCCGTTCAGGGACGCCCCGAAGGTTGCGCGCAGGTCCTTTGCGACCCGGCGGGAAGTGGGCGAGTACTTTTCGCCCAGACTGGCGCCGATCAAGCGACAAGTCGCCGACCGGGCGTCGTTCTGGTCGTGGCTGGGCATCTTCTATTTCGAAGACATGGTGCGCGCGGCGAACGGGTCGCCAAGGCTGGCGCGCCGAGACGAGACGTTCGTGATCGACCCTCGCGATCCGCAGTCCCGCCGAAACCGGCATCGCCACTATCTGCGATCCGCCTGGCAGCTGTACGAGACGCACGGCGAAGACGCGGCGTTCCTGCTTGACCAAGCGCCGGAGAGGGAGGGCGCGATCGCCGACCGCGTGATGGGATCGCAGCGGATCTTCAACTCGGAGGGACTTGTGCCTTTGATCTTGCGCATGTACACGGTCGGCACGCGGCAGAAGAGGGGATTCATGGGTCGCCCCGGCGGCATGAGACACCTGTTGCGGGTCTTGGATCAGCTGGAGCGTACCTATGACGTGCACCACATGTCGCCGGAGGCGCTGATGCGCATTCTGCCACCCGAATTCGAGTCCTGGACGAAGCCGGACCCCAAGCTCGCCCGCTGGGAATCCAAGGTCCGAGCGAAGGGCGCCGGCACCATGCGCTACCGAGGGCACACGGCGCACGTTGCGGTGAACGCGGCAGGCGGTAAGCTGGAAGCGCAAGTCGAAGGCCCGGCGTCGGCTGGAGCGGTCGGCGCGATCTCCGCCTACGACGCCACCGAGCTTCGTCGCCGGCTTCGGAAGCTGGTGAGCGACCTGCAGAGGAACCAACGAGAAACGAGGAGCGAATGAGCCGTCACGACAAGAGCGACGCACGCAAGCCCCCGCGCCGCGACCCGCACCGTCGCGAGCGCGCGAACCCGCGCAACGACGGGCGTCGCGATCGGCGCACCTTTCTCAAGACGACTGCGGCAGCGGGGTTGGCAAGCTTGCCGGGCGCGGTGGGGCTGCCGGCTGCGGTCAGGCTTCCCGCTGCGGTTGGGCTTCCGGGCGCGGCCGGCGCTTCGGCGATCGGCGCTTCGGCGACAGGCGCTGCCCCGCCGGACCTCGACGACGATCCCTTGCGCGTCCGGGCCCAGTTTCCGGTCACCGACGAGCTGGCGTACCTCAACACGGCCTCCGTCGGACCGCTCCCCGTTGCCGTGCGCGACGCCCTGCGCGACTACGCCGAGCAGAAGTCGCTCTGCCGCGACACGGGCAGCTGGCGGGCGGCGCAAGAGAACGCCCGCGCGTCGTTTGCGCGCATCTTCGGCGCGGAAGAGGACGAAACGGCGTTCCTGTACGCCACTAGCGAAGCGGAGAACGTGATCGCGGGCGCGCTGGACTGGAAGCCGGGCGACAACGTGGTCGTGGACGAGCTGCACTTCGTGACCACCTTCGTGCTCTACCGCGAGCTGGAACGGCGGCGGGGCGTGGAGCTGCGCATCGTGCCGGCTACGGACGGCGTAGTGACGGTGGACGACTTCGCCGCGCGCACCGACCGCCGGACGCGCTTGCTGAGCGTGGCGTGGGTGTCGAACCGCAACGGGTTTCGCCACGATCTGCCCGCCTTGGCGGAGCTTGTGCACGGCCACGGCGGCTACCTGTACGCGGACGCGATCCAGGCGTGGGGCACGTTTCCCGTGGACTTGCACAACGAGGCGGTCGACTTCGCCTGCGGAAACGGCTACAAGTGGCTCTTCGCGGACTTCGGCTGCGCGCCGTTCTACGTTCGACGCGAGCACTTGGAGTGGATGACGCCCGACCGACATGGCCACCGGCAGGTTGAGGCGACGCTGCCCGGGCATCGGTACCGCTTGAAGTCGAACGCCGAGAAGTTCGAGTACGCCAACGCGGCGTTCGGGCCGGCCACGGCGATGGACGCCGCCTTGAGGTTCCTGGACCAGGTCGGGATTGAGCGCGTGGCCGCGCATACGCAGACGCTGTCGGGTCGGCTCCGGCAGGGCGTCGCGGAGCTGGGAATGCAGCCGTTCACGCCGCCCGACAACCCGTCGCCGATCGTCAGCTTCTACCACGGTCTGGACCCCGAGACGCTGGCCCAGGCGCTGGCGGACGACGGCGTGGCGGTCACCTTTCAGGAAGACGGCCGGCTGTTGCGGGCAGCCGTCGCCATGTTCAACAACCGCGCCGACGTGGACCGGCTCTTGGGTGTGCTGGCGCGGCTGGCGTAGACGCTTGCATGGGCGGCGGAGACGGCGGGCCGGAAGAGAGCCGGCGGACGACAGCGGGCGAGACGCGCTTCAAGCTGACCTTGGAGTACGACGGCTCGGCGTTTCGCGGCTGGCAGGTGCAGCCCGGCGGTCCCACTGTACAGGGCGAGCTGGAGCGGATCGTGCGCCGGCTGACGGGCGAGCGGCGGGTGGTGGCGGGCGCCGGGCGCACGGACTCGGGCGTGCACGCCACGGGACAGGTGGCCGCGGTGACGATGCCCGAGCGCTGGACGGCCGCCGAACTCGCCCGCTCGCTGAACGCCACCTTGCCGCCGACGATCTGGGTGCGCGCAGCCGAGGCCGTCGCGCCCGGCTTCGACCCGCGCCGCCAAGCCACGGCGCGCAGCTACGAGTACCGCGTCGGCCTCGCGCCCCGGGCGGCGTCGCCGTTTCGGCGGCGCTGGTGCTGGCCCCTTTGTCGTCCCTTCGACTTGGAGGCCGCCGCCAGCGCTGCCCGACACCTGACCGGAACCCGCGATTTTCGGGCCTTCGCCAAGTCGGGCCAGCCCCAGCGGGGCACGGCGTGCCGCGTGCTTGCGGCCGGGTGGGCGCGTTGGGAACCGCGCGAGGGGCCGGAACAGCCGGACGCAACCGACGAGGGTGCGCTGGGCGTCGTCTTCCGCATCTCGGCGAACCGCTTCCTCCACCGAATGGTGCGATACTTGGTGGGCACGATGGTGGACGTGGCCAGGGGGCGGCGGGACGCGGAGGAGCTGGGCATCCTTCTTGGCGACAAACCTTCGTCGCTTCGGACTTCCCGGCCGGCGCCGCCCCAGGGGCTGTTCCTGACGGACGTCCGCTACGACACGGAGACAGAGGAGCCTTGATGCCGTGAGCGCAGGGAGCGGTTCGGGGGCGGCCGCCCAGGCGGGGGTCGAGTACCAGCACCCGCTGTCGCTTCGGTACGCGTCGCCGGAGATGGAGCGCGTCTTCGCGCCGGCGTTTCGGTTCGGGACGTGGCGGCGGCTGTGGCTGGCTCTGGCCGAGGCCCAGCGCGAGGCGGGGCTTCCGGTTCCGCAAGCCGCCCTCGACCAGATGCGCGAGCGGCTGCACGACATCGACCTGGATGCGGCAGCGCGGTACGAGCGCCGATTCCGCCACGATGTCATGGCCCACGTCCACCTGTTCGGCGACGCGGCGCCGGCGGCCCGAGGCGTGCTGCACTTGGGCGCCACAAGCGCGTTCGTGGGCGACAACACGGACCTGATCCAGCACCGCGAGGCGATGACCTTGGTCCGGGAGCGCGTGGTGGCCGCCTTGGCCGCCCTGGCCCGCTTGGCCCGGGAGCACCGGGACGTGCCCGCTTTGGCTTACACGCACTTCCAGCCCGCCCAGCCCACGACCGTCGGCAAGCGCGCCTGCCTGTGGGCGCAGGACTTCCTGCTGGACCTGGAGGAGATCGACCACCGGTTGCGCGCGCTCAAGCTGCGTGGCGTGCGGGGAACGACGGGCACGCAGGCGTCGTTCCTTCAGCTGCTGGGAGGCGATCCCGCCAAGGTGGACCGGCTGGAGCGGCACGTCTGCCGGCGCATGGGCTTCGACGCCGCCTACCCGGTCACCGGCCAGACCTACCCCCGCAAGATCGACCACGCCTTCCTGTCGTGCTTGGCGGGGGTGGCGGCTTCGGCGTCGAAGATGGCCCACGACGTGCGCCTGCTGTCCCACCTTCGGGAGGTGGAGGAGCCCTTCGAGGAGGAGCAGATCGGTTCGTCGGCGATGCCGTACAAGCGGAACCCCATGCGCTCGGAGCGGATCTGCGCGCTGGCGCGTCACGTGTCCGCCCTGGCCGCCAGCCCGCTACACACGGCGGCCACGCAATGGCTGGAACGGACGCTGGACGACTCGGCGGCCAAGCGCTTGGCCGTTCCCGACGCGTACATGGCCGTGGACGCGATCCTCGTGCTGGCGGCCAACGTGGCCGGGGGGCTTCGGGTCAATCGCCGGGTCGTGGCCGCCAACTTGGCCGCCCACCTGCCGTTCATGGCGATGGAGTCAGTGCTGATGGAGGCGTCCGCCGCCGGGGGCGACCGTCAGGACCTTCACGAGCGGATTCGGCGACACGCCCTGGACGCCGCGCGCCGCGCCGCCGAGGGAGAGGACGACGGGCTCTTCGCCCAGGTGGCGGCCGATCCGGCTATTGACGCGACCGCGGAGGCGCTCCGGGAGCACGCCCGTCCCGAGAAGCTCGTGGGCCGCGCGCCGGAGCAGGTGGACGCCTTCCTGGAGGAGCACGTGGCGCCGATCCTGGCCAAGCACGAGGCCGGCGGCGACGACGACGGGCCAAGGGTGTGACGACGGACGCGGTGGTCAAGACCCGCCTGCCCCTGCCCCTGCTCCACCGGGGCAAGGTGCGGGACGTGTACGAGGCGCCGGGAGACCGGCTGCTGCTGGTGGCCACCGACCGCGTCAGCGCCTTCGACGTGGTCATGGACGAACCGGTGCCGGGCAAGGGCCGCGTGCTGACCGGGATGACGGCTTGGTGGCTGGCGACCCACTTTCGGGACGAACCCCACCACCTGCTGTCGGTGGAGGCAGACGACATCTTGCGGGCCGCCCCCGCCCTGGCCGACTGCCGCAACCAATGGGAAGGCCGAGCCACCCTTGCCCGCCGCACGCGCCCCGTCCCGGTGGAATGCGTGGTGCGGGGCCACCTGTCGGGCTCGGCTTGGCGCGAATACAGCGAATCGGGGACCTTGGCCGGCGAACCGCTGCCGCCGGGGCTCGAGGAGAGCGGCCCCCTGCCCCGCCCCCTCTTCTCGCCGGCAACCAAGGCACGCGAGGGTCACGACGAGAACATCGCCTTCGGCCGCGTGGCCCAGCTGCTGGGGACGACCCTGGCGAACCAGCTCCGGGAGCGCTCCTTGTCCCTGTTCGAGCGCGGGCGGGATGCCGCCGCCGCCGCCGGCATCATCGTGGCCGACACCAAGTTCGAGTTCGGCGCCACGGCGGAGGGCGAGCTGCTCCTCATCGACGAGGTGCTGACGCCCGACTCGTCCCGCTTCTGGCCGGCGGACCGCTACGCGCCCGGGCGGTCCCAACCGTCCATGGACAAGCAGCCGATCCGCGACTACTTGGCCGCCCTGCCCAACTGGGACCGCCAAGCCCCGCCCCCGCCCTTGCCCACCGCCGCCACCGACGCCGCCGCCGAGCGCTACCGGGACGTGTTCCGGCGGCTGGCGGGCGCCGCCACCGGGCAACCCAAGGTCCCGGCGTCGGCGTGAGCTTCCCCCTGGCCAAGGAGGGCGTCCCGTTCGCGGTCGCCGGGTTGGTCGTGCTCGTCGCTGCAATCGCATGGGCGGCAGCGGGAACCGGCGGGGGCGGCAAAGGCGGCGCAGGCGCGGGGAACGCGGGCAGCACGGCCGCGGACGGCGCCGCGATCGCGCGCTGGGCCTTGACGGCTTGCGCGGCCGCCCTTGCGGTCTTCGTGGCCTGGTTCTTCCGCGACCCGGAGCGAGCGGTCCCCGAAGCCGCCCACATGGTCGTGTCGCCGGCGGACGGCAAGGTCGTGAGCGTGGGGCCCGCGAACGACGAAGACTTCATGGGTGGCCCGGCCACCCGCATCGCGATCTTCCTCAGCATCTTCGACGTGCACGTGCAGCGCGCCCCCCTGGACGGCAAGGTCGCCCTCTACGCCTACCACCCCGGCGGCTACGCGGCAGCCTGGAAGGAGAGCGCGGGCCAAGAGAACGAGCGCGCGTCGCTGGGCGTCTCGACGCCGGCGGGCCCCGTCCTGGTGCGCCAGATCGCCGGGCTCGTGGCCCGCCGAATCGCGACCTACCCCCGCGAAGGCGACCAGCTGGCCAAGGGAGACCGCATCGGCCTGATCCGCTTCGGATCGCGCGTGGAGCTGTTCCTGCCGCCCGACTGGCCCACGACCGTGCGGCCCGGCGACCGCGTGCGAGGCGGCGTCACCGAGGTGGCCCAGGTCCCCCCGTCGCGCGAATCCGCTCCAGGAAGCGCCCCGTGACGCCGCACCGACTCCGCGTACAGCGGCTCCGCGGGCAACGACTTCGGGAGAACGGACCCCGGGCGTCCCGGTCGCGCCCCCTCCAGCCATTGCGCCGCCCCCATCGCGAGTCCCGACGCACGCACCGGGAGTCCCGACGCACCCTGCAACGGGGCGTCATCATTCTGCCGTCGGCGTTCACGCTGGGCGCGCTCTTCTTCGGCCTGTACGCCGTCGTGGCCGCGGTCCGGGGCGACTTCGCCTGGGCCGGATGGTTCGTGGTCTTCGCGGCGGTGCTGGACCTGCTGGACGGCCGGGTCGCCCGCTTCACGCGCACGGGCTCGGCGTTCGGCGCCGAACTGGACTCGCTGACCGACGCGATCTCCTTCGGCGTGGCGCCCGCGGTGATCATGATCACCCTGCACTTCCGCGACTCGGACTGGGGCTGGCTGATCGGCTTCGTCTACGTGACCGCCGTCGTCGTCCGGCTGGCGCGCTTCAACATGGAACAGGGCGGCGAGGCCAAGCGGCACTTCCACGGCTTGCCTTCGCCCACCGCAGGCATGATTCTGGCCACACAGTACCCGTTCTCCCAGACGGCCTTCTTCCAGCAGCACCTAGCAACCCTGCCCTGGCCCCGGATCATGGTTATCGCGACGGTGCTCGTGTCGGTTCTGATGCTGAGCCACGTGCCCTACGCCAAGGTTCCGCGCATCGCGCTCCGCACTCCCGGGGGCCGGGTGGTCACGGGCCTCATGGCCGTCGGCGCCGTGACGGCCGTGGCGTTCCCGCGCTACTGGTTCTTCCCCACTTTGACGGCGTACACGGCTTGGGGACTGATGCGGTCCGCGTTCATGGGCCTGCTGGACCGACTGCCGGAGCGCGACCCGCTCTTGGACGAGGACGAGGACCCCGACGCCTTGGAGCCCCGCGAAGTGGACTACGACGACTTGACGCCGGAGTTGACCCCCGGCGGCGGCGCCGGCAGCGACTGGTCGGCCTCCCGCGAAGACCGAGAGGAGCCCGTTCCTTGAGCCGATTCGACGTGCAGGTGCTGGTCGTGCCCCGGCCCGGCCTGCTGGACCCCCAAGGCAAGGCCGTTCACCACGCCCTGTCCTCGCTGGGCTACGGTTCCGTGGCTCATGTGCGGGTGGGCAAGGCGATCCATCTGGAGGTGGAAGCCGAGTCGGCCGAAGAGGCGGAGTCCCAGGCGGACGGCATGTGCCGCAAGCTGCTGGCCAACCCGGTGACCGAGCACTTTAGGGTCCGGGCCACGCCGGTCAAGGAGCGCGACCGCGGAGTCGGGAAACCCGACAGCGACGCCACGGAACTGGACCGCGACATTGGGAAACCAGACCCGTGACGGTTGCGGTCGTGACCTTTCCGGGGTCCAACTGCGATCAGGATTGCGTGCAAGCGGTGGAGACGGCGGGCGGCAAGGCCGGCGCCGTCTGGCACCGAGACAGCTCGCTGGAAGGCGCGGACGCCGTGGTGCTGCCGGGCGGGTTCGCGCACGGCGACTACCTGCGCCCCGGAGCGATCGCCCGCTTCAGCCCCGTCATGGAGGCGGTGACGGCGTTCGCCGAAGCGGGAGGCCTCGTGGTGGGCATCTGCAACGGCTTTCAGGTCCTGTGCGAAGCCGGCCTGCTCCCCGGCGCCCTGCTGCGGAACGAGTCCCTTCGCTTCCAGTCCCACGAGTGCCGCGTGCGCGTGGAGCGCTCCGACACCCCCTTCACGGGCCGCTACCAAGCGGGACAGGTGCTCCGCATGCCGCTCTCGCACGCCGACGGCAACTACTACGCCGACCCCGACACGCTGGCCGCCCTGGAAGCGGCGGGGCGCGTCCTGTTCCGCTATTGCGACGCCCACGGGCAAGCCACCGAGGCGGCCAACCCCAACGGCTCGCAAAGTCATGTCGCCGGCATATGCAACGCCCGCGGCAACGTCCTGGGCATGATGCCCCACCCGGACCGCGCCACCGAACCCCTGCTGGGATCGAGCGACGGCCTGCCCCTGTTCCAAGCGCTGCTCGACGCCGCGCGAAGCACCGGCCAGCCTGCCGCCCCGGCCGCGTCGTGACCCCCGGCTCCCCGGCCTCCGCGCCCGCTCCGGCTCCCCCGCCCACGGCCCGCGCCGCGCCCCCGAAGCCCCGCCCCGGCGACCCCGCGATCACGCCGGCGCTGGTCGAGGAGCACGGCCTGTCGCCCGAGGAGTACGACCAGGTCCTGGCCGTCCTGGGCCGCGCGCCTACCTTCACGGAACTGGGCATCTTCTCGGCGATGTGGTCCGAGCACTGCGGCTACAAGAACTCGAAGCGGCTGCTGCGCCTGCTGCCGACCCAGGCGCCGTGGGTCGTGCAGGGTCCCGGCGAGAACGCGGGGGTCGTGGACGTGGGCGGAGGCTGGGCGCTGGCGTTCAAGATCGAGTCGCACAACCACCCGTCCGCCGTCGAGCCGTACCAGGGCGCGGCCACGGGCGTGGGCGGCATCCTGCGCGACGTGTTCACCATGGGCGCCCGGCCCGTCGCGACCCTCAACTCGCTTCGCTTCGGCGACCTGGACAGCCCCCGGGTCCGCTATCTGTTCGCGGGCGTGGTCAAGGGGATCGGCGACTACGGCAACTGCGTCGGCATCCCCTGCCTGGGGGGCGAGGTGCACTTCGACCAGGGGTACGAGGGCAACCCCTTGGTGAACGCCATGTGCCTGGGGCTGATGCGCAAGGAGGAGCTGATCACGGGCGTCGCCGAGGGCGTGGGCAACCCGATCATGGCGGTGGGCGCACGGACCGGTCGCGACGGCATCCACGGCGCCACCTTCGCCTCCGACGAGCTCTCGGAAGAGAGCGAATCCAGTCGGCCGCAGGTGCAGGTGGGCGATCCGTTCACCGAAAAGCTGCTGCTGGAGGCGTCGCTGGAGCTGATCGGGAGCGGGCACATCGTGGGCATCCAGGACATGGGGGCGGCGGGGCTGGTGTCCAGCGGCGCCGAGATGGCCGGTCGCGCCGGCAACGGGGTCGAGATCGACACGGCCAAGGTGCCCGTGCGCGAGGCGGGGATGACGCCCTACGAGATTCTGCTGTCCGAGTCCCAGGAGCGGATGCTGGTCGTGGCCAAGTCGGGCAGCGAGGCGGCGGTGCAGGCGATCCTGGAGAAGTGGGAGCTGGAGGCCGCCGTCGTGGGCCGCGTGACCGACTCCGGCGCCTTCCGCGTCCTGGAGGCGGGCGCTGTGGTGGCAGACATCCCCGCCCTGCCGCTGACCGAGGGCTGCCCCGCCTACGAGCGCCCCGGAGAGGAGTCGCCCGAAGCCCGCGCCCGACGGACCACGGACATCTCGCGATACGAGAGACTGGCGCCGACGCCTAGCCAAGCGCCCGCCGCGCGCAAGCAGGCGCCGGCCCCGAGCCGGCTGGCCGCGCTCGAAGAGGCGTTCCTGGCGGTCGTGGGCTCGCCCAACGCGGCGTCCAAGCAGTGGGTCTACGAGCAGTACGACACGACGGTCCGCGCCAACACGGTCGAGCGCCCGGGCGGGGCCGCCGGCGTGGTTCGCATACCGGGCGCCAAGCGCGGCGTGGCAGCGGTCGTGGACTGCAACGGGCGCCACACGTGGCTGAACCCGCGGTCGGGCGCCATGGGGGCCGTGGCGGAGGCGGCCCGCAACCTGGCGTGCACGGGAGCGGTCCCGCTGGCCGTCACCAACAACCTCAACTTCGGCAGCCCCTTGAAGGCGCACATCCGCCACCAGTTTCGGGAAGCGATCCTGGGAATGCGCGACGCCTGCGCGTACTTCGAGACGCCGGTCACGGGCGGCAACGTGTCCTTCTACAACGAGACGGACGGGCGGGCCGTGCACCCGACGCCGGTGATCGGCATGGTGGGCGTCGTGCACGACGTGTCCGCCGTGGTGCGCCACGCCTTCCAAGACGCGGGCGACGAGATCGTGCTGCTGGGCGAGAACCGGGGCGAGCTGGGCGGCTCCGAGTACCTGTACCAAGTCCACGGAGTCGCCGCCGGCGAGCCGCCCAAGGTGGACCTTCACGCGGAGCGCCAGCTTCAGCGGTGCCTGCTGGCCATGGCCAAGGCGCGGATCCTCAAGTCCGCCCACGACGTCTCCCACGGCGGCTTGGCGGTCACGCTGGTCGAATCCTGTCTGGGCCGGCCCCGCTCGGGTCCGGGCGTCGGGGCCTCCGTCCGGCTCGCGGCGGAGTCCGCCGAATCGGCCGAGAACGCCGGGTCGACCAACAAGGCCGAATCGGCCCAAGGCGCCGCGCTCCCCGACGCCGCGCTCCTCTTCGGCGAAGACCACGGCCGGGTCGTGGCCAGCTGCGAACCGGGCCGCACCGCCTCCGTGTTGCAGACCGCGCTGGACCACGGCGTCCCCGCGCGCAGGATCGGCGTCGTGGACGCTCCCGCCGCGCCGCTCCGGATCGAAACGGCCCATTCGGCCCTTGCGCTGCCCCAAGAACGGTTGCGCGACCGCTACTTCGGTTCCATCCCGCGGATCATGGACGACGGTACGGACGCCGAAGCGCCCGACGCGGCCACCGAGGAGGTCCCGGCGTGAGCGGCCCCCGCGAGGAGTGCGGAATCGTGGGCGTGAGCGGCGCCGACAACGCCTCCGAACTCGCCTTCCTGGGGTTGTACGCCCTGCAGCACCGAGGCCAGGAGGCGGCCGGCATCTGCGCGGTGGACGGCGGAAGGGCTCGCCTGCACAAGGAGCTGGGGCTGGTGTCGGACGCATTCGACGCCGCGCGAATCGAATCGCTGGCGGGCCGCACCGCCTTGGGCCACGTGCGCTACTCCACGGCCGGCGGCGGACAGCGCGTCAACGCCCAGCCGATCGTCGTCCGGTACGCGGAGGGCGACCTGGCGATCGTGCACAACGGCAACTTGACCAACGCGCACTTCCTCAAGCGCCGGCTGGTCGACGAGGGCGCCATCTTCCAGAGTTCGTCGGACTCGGAGGTGGTGGTCCACCTGATCGCGCGCTCCCGTCACTCGTCGGTGGAATCCCAGCTCCGCGACGCCCTGAGCTTCCTGGAAGGCGCATACTCCCTGGTGGTCACCGTGGGCGACACCCTGTACGCCGTGCGCGACCCCCGGGGCTTTCGGCCCTTGGTGCTGGGCGCCCTGCCGGAGGGCGGGCACGTGGTGGCAAGCGAGACCTGCGCGCTGGACATCATGGACGCGGAGTTCGTGCGCGACCTGGAGGCCGGCGAGCTGGTGCGCGTGCGCGACGGCAAGGTGGACAGCCTGCCGGGCCTGCACCGAGAAGAACCGGCGCCGTGCATCTTCGAGCTCGTGTACTTCGCGCGCCCCGACTCCAACCTGTGGGGCATCAGCGTGGACCGAGCCCGGCGGGCGTTCGGGCGCGCCCTTGCCCTGGAGCACCCGGCGGACGCGGACTGCGTGGTCGCTGTGCCCGACAGCGCCAACTCCGCCGCCCTGGGCTACAGCGAGCAGAGCGGCATCCCCTACGAGCTGGGCCTGCTCCGAAACCACTACGTCGGACGCACCTTCATCCGCCCGTCCCAGGCGGACCGCGACTTCGGCGCGCGCATCAAGTACAACCCGGTGCGCGAGGTCCTGGCCGGCCAGCGGATCGTCGTGGTGGACGACTCGCTCGTGCGCGGCACAACATCCCGCAGCTTGGTCAAGTTCGTCCGAGCCGCCGGCGCCCGTGAAGTGCACTTGCGCATCGGCAGTCCGCCGGTCCGCTTTCCGTGCTTCTACGGAATCGACATGCCTTCTCGCGACGAGCTCGTCGGCGCCCGCCTGTCGGTCGACGAGATCGCCGTCGAACTGGGGGTGGACTCCATGGGCTACCTCTCCCTGGAGGGCATGGTCCAGGCCGTGTCTCAGGGCGGCCCCTTCTGCAACGCGTGCTTCTCGGGAAAGTACTCCGCCCCGCTGGTGGACCTGGAAGCAGCCAAGAGGGGCTGATCCGAGTGCCGTCGCGCGACGCCGACGCCGAGACGCGCTTTCCGTTCGGCAAGAACTGGGCGCGGTTTCTGAAGGGCCTGACGGTCGAACAGATCGCCATGGCCGAACGCCACCTCCTGGAAGCATTCCCCGCCGTCGAGCTGAAGGACAAGAGCTTCCTGGACTTGGGATCGGGCAGCGGCCTGTTCTCGTTGGCCGCCCGAAACCTGGGCGCTGCCGTCCATTCCTTCGACTACGACGCCGACGCGGTTCTCTGCACCGACACGCTCCGACAACGCCACTGGCCGGATTCCCCCATCTGGACCGTCGCCCAGGGCTCGGTTCTCGATCCTGCCTTCCTGGATTCGCTGGGAACGTTCGACGTGGTGTACTCGTTTGGCGTCCTGCACCATACGGGCGATCTCTGGACGGCGCTGGGCCACGCCGGACGCCTGGTCAAGCCCAACGGGCTCCTCTACGTCTCCATCTACAACGATCAGGGGCTCAAGTCGGCGTTCTGGACCCAGGTCAAGAGGCTCTACAACACCGGGCGCCTCGGCGGCGCGGCCGTGGGCGGCCTCTTCTACCCGTACTTGGCCGCCAGGTTCTGCATTAGCCTGCTGAAGGCGGCCGCGAAGGGCGAGAACGTCGTTGCCAAGTACAAGAGCAACAGGCACAAGGGCCGCGGCATGTCGGTGATCACGGACTGGCGCGACTGGCTCGGCGGCTATCCGTTCGAGGTCGCCGGCGCCGACGAAGTCGCGTCTTTCTTCCGCGAGCGGGGCTTCCGCGTGGAGCGGCTGGTGGAGTCGTCGGGCGGAGGTTGCAACGAGTTCACCTTTGCCAACTCCGCCGCGTCGGGAAACAGTACGCGTTCGTAGGCGTCCACGGCTCGCTCCAAGGAAAAGCAACGAGCGCGAGCACCAAGCGACTCGCGATCCGGGACTTCGTCCAAGGTCTGCAAAATGGCAGCGGCCATGGCCTCGGAATCGCCGACCGGCACCAGTTTGCCCCATTTTCCGTCGGCCAGAACTTCGCGCGGACCGTGTGGACAATCCGTGCTCACCACCGGCGTCCCGCACGCCATCGCTTCGACAAGAACGTTGGGCATGCCCTCGGAGCGCGACGAGAGAACGAACACGTGTGCACGAGCCATGTACGCGTACGGGTTGCGCTGGAAGCCGGGCATGTCCACGACCTCCGCGATGCGCAACCGTCGGGCCAAGGCCGTCAGCCCGTCCCGCTCCCGACCGTCCCCGAGAATCAGCAACCGGGCCCGCCGAGCCTGCACGACCCGAGCGAATGCGGCAAGCAGGGTCGGATAGTCTTTCTCGGGCACGAGTCGGCCAACCGCCAGCACTACGGGCGAAACGTCGTCTTGGAGCCAAGCGTGCGTCGCGGGCAACGCGGCATCCTTGACGATCTGCTCTCTGAACGCCGGATTCGGAATGGACCACGCGTCTTGATCCGCTCGCAGCACGTGGCGCGTCAGGTCCGCTGCCACGCCCGACGACACCGTCACCACCGCGTCTGCTCGTCGCAGCGCCCGTTTGAGCAACGGGAACACCAGTCGGCGCGCTCCAGTGGCTGCGGAACGCGTCGCCGAGAACGTGTTTGCCTGGCGCAGCACCGTGCGGACAGGTCGGCCCGGTGCCCACCGCGTCGCAACGACGGCCACGATGTTCGCAACTTCCGAAGTGGACATCAGGACATCGGGACGCCGGCGCATCAGATACCGGACCAGGGGCAAGACGCCGAAGACCATCTTTCGGCACTTCAACGAGACCACATCCAGTTCGCAGGAAAGTTGGTCCATATAAGCTCCCTTGGGGCTCCCGAGCACCAAGTCGACGGAATAGCCCCGGCGTGCCAGCGCAGTCGCGACGTTCAGCACGACCCTCTCGGCTCCGCCGCCGCCCAGCGAAGGCAAGAAACAAACCAGCTTGCGCGAACGGACAGGTGAGCCCGGCCCATACGCTGGACCAGCGAGGGTGCCTGCCGTCGTCATTTTCCACCTCCCTTGCTTCGGGCCGGACCAAATGGTAGCTTGATTCCTTCCTCTCGGCAAACCCAACAAGCTCCACCGCCCATGCCCGTTCTCCCGCTCTCTCTATCGGGTGTGTAGGTTCGCTGGGCTGGTCGGCGCACACGCCGCCCCCGGCCAGGTCGAAGCCGCCCTGCACGCGCAGGCTCACGGTGGACCCGACGACCGAAGCAGCTACAAGGATCCGCTCCATCCCGTGACGCTGTGCCACAATCGGCTGAGCGTCGTCGACACGTCGCAGGCGGGCCGCCAGCCCATGACGCTTCCCGGCGCGGACGCCGTGCTGGTCTTCAACGGCGAACTGTACAACTACAACGAGATCAAGAAGCAGATTCCGGCACGCAACTGGCAAAGTGCAACGGACTCGGAGGTTCTGCTAGCGGCCTACATGGAGTACGGGGCGCAGTCGGTTGCCCACTTCAACGGCATGTTCTCCTTTGCCATTTGGGATCGTCGGCGGCGTGTTCTCGTTTGCGGCCGGGATCGCTTGGGCATCAAGCCCTTTCACTACGCAGTCCATCGGGGCGCCTTCTATTTCTCCTCGGAGATCAAGGGCATGGCGGCGTTGGGCTTGCCGCTGGGTCCCGACATGAAGACATGGTCGGAGTACGTGGTGCACGGATGCTCGGACCATGGTTCGAGAACGTTCTTCGAGGGCGTGCGGAGCTTGCCCCCCGGCCATACTCTGGTCCTCGACCTGTCGCGGCCCGCCGATCCACAGATCGAGCGGTACTGGAACCTGCCGTCGCTGGCCCGCGACATGGCCTGCATTTCGCTGCAAGAGGCACAGAGAACGCTTGTGGAGCTGATCGACGACGCCGTGCGGCTCCGCCTCCACGCCGACGTTCCCGTTGGCCTGAATCTGAGCGGCGGGCTGGACTCGGCATCGCTGCTGGCGTCGGCGGACCGACAGTGGACGGGAGGCAGCGTAAGCACGTTCACGACGACGTTCGGCGATCCGGAGTACGACGAGTCGGAGTTTGCCGCAGAAGTGCCGGTCCAGGCGAACTGGCAGAGGCACTTCGCGCGTCTGGAACCGGAAGACGTCGTCGCGTTGGCCGACACGGCCATCTGGCACCAGGAAGCCCCGTTCGGCGGCGTGGCGACGCTGGCCTACCACCGCCTGCACGAGGCGGCCAACGAAGCGGGCGTCGTCGTGCTGCTCGAAGGCCAAGGCGTGGACGAACTGTTGGCGGGCTACCGCTACTTCCTGCCCTACCGGCTCTGGGACCTGCTGGAGACGGGCCGGCTTCGGCGCCTGCGCCGAGAGATCGCCTGCGCGGCCGACGAGCGGCTACGACTTGCACGCGAACTTCGCAGACTGGCCAACGGAGGTCCGGCGGCAACCGTTTCCCAGGACGGGACCACGCATCTGCGGCCCCGTTGCGCAAGTCGGGCCGCGCTGGAGCTTGCCGGCGCTCCCCCGGTATTCGACCAACCGTTCCCGGACCGCCTGCGCAACGTGCTCCACAGGGACTTGGCGCACACCAAGCTGCCGCGCGTGCTGCGCATGAACGATCGCCTGTCGATGGCCTCCGCGCGCGAGCTTCGGGTACCGTTCCTGGACCACCGCGTGGTCGAGTTCGCCTTTTCGCTTCCCGGCTCATTCAAGGTTCGCGACGGCGCAACGAAGTACCTTCTTCGCGAAGCCATGGCCGACCGGCTGCCCGACGCCGTCCGCAAGACGCCGAAGCGCGCGGTCGTCACGCCGCAACGGGAATGGCTGGCAGGTCCCCTTGCACCCTTCGTGGAGGAGATCGTCAACTCCGAGGCGTTCGGACGGCGCGGCCTCTTCCGCCAAGCCGAAGTCGTCAAGGAGTTCGCGCGGTTCCGAATGGAGGGAAGCGCCAACTCCTTTCACGTGTGGCAATGGGTAGTCGCCGAATTGTGGTTCCGGCGCTTTGCGACGTGACCGCGCGCCCGCCGGTCGTCTTCATCGGCGTCCCCATGGCGGCCGGCGTGCGCGACGTCCTGCGCTCCGATGTCTTCAAGGTGCTGCGCGACGCCGGCGTTCAGCTGCATCTGTTCACGCGAGCCGGCCACGTCGAAAGCTTTCGTCGCGAGTTCGAAGACGGCAACGACAACGTCCGCCTCCACGCGCTGGCCGCCGCTCCCACCGGGGGGCTGCGTGCCGCCGGCTTCCGCTTGTTCGACCGACTCGTCCATCGATTCTTTCTCCTCGTGCTGGCTCGGCGAACGGCGACAGGCCGGATCTTCGCCCGCATCAGGTTCTCGAACCGGCCGATGGCCTTGGCGTTGGTCGGGACGGCGGCCCGCGCGGCGTCCTGGGCCAACGGTCCGGTGCTGGCTCTGGCGCGATGGGGAGCGCGACGCTGGGGACCCGACCTGTACGGGGAGCAGATTCGCCGCCTTTGCCCCGACCTGGTCGTCGGCACGCGCGTTCTGACGCTGACGCCGAACCATGGAGCCGCTTCCAAGCCTTATGCGGACCGGTACTTGGTGATTTCCGCCGCAAAGCACGGAGTGCCGAACATGATTCTGGTGCCCAGCTGGGACAACCTTACTTGCAAAGGCTTCTTCCCAGTGCTCCCGAATCGGATCACGGTATGGAACGAGACGATGCGCCGCGAGGCGGTCCAAGTTCACGAGCTGGCGCGGGAGACGGTGTGCGTCACCGGCGCGCCCCAGCACGATGTCTACGCCGATGCGCCCTACCAGACGCGACGCGACCTTTGCGCCGCGTTGCGACTCGATCCCGCCAAGCCGTACTTGGTCTACGCCACGCAGACCGAGGGCACGGTGCCCGAAGAGCCCCGGCTGGCGCTGGACATCGCCAAAGCGGTGCGGGCCAACTTCGGCGATTCCCTGTCTCTTTTGGTTCGCGTGCATCAGCTTGACCGGCCGGAGCGATACGACCGGCTTCGGGACCTGCCCGATGTTGCCGTGGACGTCGCGGGCGCCGCACACCTGGGAGAATATCGCGACCGCGCCTTCGATCGAGCCGCAAGCGAGCGATTGGCCGACACGTTGCATCATGCGGCAGTGGTCGCGAGCACGGCTTCGTCGATCTCCATCGACGCCGCCGCCTTGGGCACGCCCGTCGTCGGCGTCTGCTTCGACGCGGCCGACTCCGTGCTGCCCTATGAGCGCTCGGTGCGCCGTTTCTTCGACTTCTCCCACCAAGCCAACTTGGTCCGCTCCGGCGGCCTTCGGCTTGCCTCGGAGATGAGCGCGTTGATGGACGCCGTCGAGCGCTATGTCGGGGACCCGTCGCTGGACTCGGACGCGCGCCGCCGGTTGGTGGAGGAACAGACGCTCCGAATCGACGGGAACGCGGGAAGACGCGTCGCGGCCGCAGTCCTGGAGGCGCTGCCGGACGAGTGAGTCAAAGCACGGCCAGGCTGGGCTGGACGAAAAGTGTTCGCAAACGCAACTCGCCCCCGCCCGGCAAGCCGGACGGGGGCGAGCATCGTCACAGTCTACCAGAGACTGCGACAGATTGGCCTCCGTATACTACGGGTTTGCTACGAGTATGAAGTCGACGATCGCCCCTGCTCGCCGTCCTGCCAAAAAGGCCGCTTGGTTATAAGCCTTCCCGTTGCTCACGTCGCTCTCGTCATAGTCCCCGTGGCTCTCGGAGTCCACGTCGATGATCCAGAAGCCTTCTCTCAGGTTTCTGAAAGTATACTCGCCCTTCGCATCGGTCGTCGTCTCGTAACGACCAACAACGCCTCTGTCGTTGTCAGGCGCCAAGCATTGCCGGACCGTGGTAATGTCGGCAGTCCCAAAGTGACTGCAGAGTAGAGCGACAATCCTGATGCCAGAAACCGGGTCGTCATACAAGACGTCCGGATCGGACGCACCCAAGATGTCGGTCTTGACTGTACCCGTCACCGTGCCGTCTTTGTGCAGCACGACAAAGTCTGCACCTGCACTATCGTTGGCGACCTCGTTGTTCCAGACGTTGGACCTGTTCGTGGCGTGATCGCCGTAGGCCCAAGCCGGCAAATCAGTCCCGCCCGTGGCCATACGATTTTCAGCCGTCGTGGTGACCTGTCGGGACTGGTTGTACGGAGACGTGTCCTTTGCACGAAGCTCGTAAGCATCCGTGTTCGTGCCTTCGATGACGTACACACCCTCTGGCACGTTCTCAAAGGTAAATTCGCCATCGGCATTTGTCGTCGCCGTACGAGCGGTAGCCGTCGTGTCGTGAGTCCTGGAACCCACTGCCCGCACCAACCGCGTCACCTCCAAGAGGGTCAGTTTCGCGCCCTGCACGGTTTCCACGAACTGCACTTGGTTGTCTTTGGCGCCGCCCGGCACTCTCTCAGTGTCGTTGACCACCGTACCCGAGATCATCGTCTTCAGGAAGCGCATCTGGAAGGCGTTGGCGGTTCGGGTAAAGGTGGGCGAGGGTGTAGCAGAGTCGTCCGTCCACAGGACGAACGTCTGCTTCGGCGTTCGGGACGCCCAGTTGGAGGTGCTAGCCACAGTAACATCGTACGTACCACCTCCGAGACCGCTGAACGTGTACGCGCCATCGGCAGCAGTGCCCCGCGACGTGACACGCGTCCTCACGGTCTTGCTCCCCATGTTTCGACTAGAAGGAGTCAGCGTGACTGTGATGCTATCCTGCTCATCGCCAGCCAGGGTATGCACGAGGCCCGTGATCGAACCGTCGGTGCGACCGAACGCATAGGTCGAGCAAGCATCGATATTGTTGTTCAGGCCCTCAGTAGCCAAGGGGCAAAGCCAGACCTGGGAAGAACTACCGCTCTCGTCACCGAAGGCACCAAAGGAATACGAGCCCCTGTTGTTGCGATTCCGGGCCTCGGCGCTTCTGCCTTCCGTCAAGATGTACGTCTCGATCTGGTCGTCACCGTAGCCCTCGAGGGCGCCGCTAACACTGAAGTCCAACTCGAACTCCACGTTCGCAGGCAGCCTTTGGAAGGTCACGAAGCCCCTACTCGCAACAGTAGGACTTCGCGGATTGGCCCTGCTAATGCCGCGCGGCGTAGTTGTGGGGTACTCATACGGGACGGTGTTGCCTTCACTGTTGGTGTATTCCAGTGTGACGCTCAGGTCTGCTACCGACGCGTTAGGCCTGACGTCGCCGCCGCCGATGGCGCTCTGCGTGTAGCCCCGTTGCTGGTCTCTTTCCATATGGAACGCGACCCGCAGGGTCTGGGTCGTGTACTTGATCCGAAGCGTGCCGAGGTTGAGTGTGGTGCCCGGAAGCTGCAGCCCGTCGTGGACGTACATGAACTTCGTCTTCGTGCTGTCCAGCATCACCCCATCCGTTGGCTCTGGCACCGCCGTGTAACGCTCGCCCGACGTAATCGCAGCCGGCGTTGCGTCTCCCGCGCCGATGTAGTACGTGGCCGGAAGGTTAGCCGGATTGTCCAGGTCACGGAAGGTCGTGACGCCCGTCTTCAGCGTTTTCGGCACGGTGATGCTCGCACCGCGCACCATGACCTCCGGCTGCCATCCCTCGATTGGTGCGTTGCCCCCGACTGCCGTCCCGATACTCCTCACCGCAAACTGGAACCTTACTTCTCGGTTGAGCAGCGTCACGGGGTTAGCCGCCGTCTTCTCGCGATCCCTACGCGCATACGACACTTCCTGGATGCTGTTGCCCGACACCGAAAGGTTGTTGTGCGGCAGTTTGCCGGCGCTGGCGAACACCAAGTAGTCCTTCGTGCCGGCCGGACCCACGTCTGCGGCGCGAAGGAAAGTGAACGTCGCTACGCCAGTCGAGTCCGTCTTCGCCGTTCCCAGCGCGTTTGTACGGGCGGTCGCGGTCTGGTACGTGGGGTAAAGAGTGATTTCGACATCCTTTACGGCTTTGCCGGTCTTGCCCTTGCCGTCTCCCATCATCGCATGGACCTTGATCGTCTGACGCGTGATGTCGAACGGCAGGTGCACCGCGTTCGCCGAACCGGGCGTCACGTTCACCACCACCCCCGACTGCAGGCCGCCGAAGGCGATGCCCATGTTGGTGAACATCGTATCGGTGGGCGCCGAGAGGGCGACTCGATAGCTCCCCGTCGCCAGCGAGTCGAACTTGTACATGCCCCGCGCGTCCGTCGTCGTCGAGTCAACGTCGCCGACCCCGGGGCCGTTCAGCGTCACCTTTACGCCCGCCAAGGCCAGTAGGTCTTCAAGGTCCGAGCCGGCGTATTCGTCGTCTTCGTTGGCGTCGAGGTACAGGTACCCCCACACGTTCGCCGAACGGGTGTGCGTGCCCATGAAGTTCGTGATGTTGGACTCGTCGTCGGCCAGCGTTACGGACATCGACGCCGCCGCGAAGGCGTAGGCGTCCATGTCGTAGCCGGAGATCGCGACCATGTAGGCGCCGGCAGCCAAGCCGGTGAACGCGTACTGTCCGTCCGCGTTCGTCGTCGCCGTGTCGGTGGCCGCGCCGGTGAGCATCACCGTAACGTCGGCGAGCGCCATTCCTTCTACGCTCACGCGACCGCTGATTCCGGCGGTCCGGAGCAGCGTCCCGTCGAACGGGACGTTCGCCGTCTGGCCCAGGGTCACCGTCACGCTCTGCGACGTGCTGGAGAACTCGTAGTCGTCCGCGTCGAACCCGGAGATGCCCACCTGGTAGGTCCCGGCGCGCAGCTCGTTGAACGCGTACTGACCGGCCTGGTCGGTGGTCGCCGTCCGGCTCTCGCTGCCGCTCAGGCTGACCGTCACGCCCGCAAGGCCGTCGCCCTCGACCGACACGCGACCCACGATCCCTGCCGTGCGGAGGTAGGTGCCGTCGAAGCTGAGGACTTGCGACTCGCCGACGCCGACGGTCGCGCCCTTGGACGTGCTGGAGAATCCGACGGCGTCTGCGTCGAACCCGGAGATCGCAACTTCGTACGCGCCGGCCCGAAGTCCGGTGAACGCATATCGGCCGCTGGCGTCGGTGGTCGTCGACGCGTCCGAGACGCCCGACAGACGCACGGCGATGCCGCTCTGGCCGTCGCCTTCAACCGTCACGGAGCCGAGGATGCTCGCCGTGCGGACGTACGTGCCCGTGAAGTTCACGGTCACCGTTTGGCCTTGACTGGCGATCGTCGCCGTCTGGCTCGTGGATGCGAAGGTGGCGTCGGCCGCGAATCCGCTGATCGAGACGGTGTACGTGCCGCCTTCGACCCCGGTGAACGCGAACCGACCGTCCGTTCCGGTGGTCTGCGTGGTGCCGTCGCTCAACGACACCGAGACCCCCGCCAGGCCCTGGCCTTCGATCGACACCTGCCCGTCGATCGTGCCCTCCGGCGGAGGAGGAGTCCCCTCGTTACACGCTGCGAGGGGGATGGCGAGCAAGGCCGCCATCGCTGTCAGCTTGAGTCTGCTCATTCTCATCATTCCTTTGTGTGGGATTGATGGGGTTGCTTTTCGCCTGCCCCGAAGTGGGCCGGGCCGAAAAATCTATGTGGTCGTCCCCGGGAGCGGTCGGCGACAGCGCCGGCTGTTCCGTTGCGGGACGATTGTCGAGGGTTGGTTGTGGACTCGGCTGCCCGAGCGGTTTCCTTTACAGCAAGAGTGGTGCCACGATTTTCGGATGCCGCAAGTTCTTTGTCAGCAAGGAGTTGAGGGCTCTGGCCGGGAGCGTCGGAGGTTTAGGAAACCACACGGCGTTCAGCTTTTGGACCCCGGCGGGCTGGTGGACGCGGGCGGGCTGCTGGGCGGAGCGCCGGCGTCGTCCAGGTAGGTTTCGGCCAAGTCCACCAGGCTCTTGGAGCCCAGGTAGAGGGGCGTGCGGTCGTGAAGTCCGGTGGGAACGATCTCCAGGATGTCGCGGAGGCCGTCGGTGGCCCGGCCGCCGGCCGACTCGCACACGAGCGCCAGGGGAGCCGCCTCGTAGAGGATTCGGAGCTTGCCGCCGGGAGACTGGGTGTCTCTGGGGTACATGAAGAGGCCGCCTTGCAGGAGGGTGCGGTGGAAGTCCGAGACCAGGGAACCAATATAGCGGGAGCGGTACCCGCGCCGGCCGCCCCCTTCCGCGTCGCGGAAGTGGTCCACGAGGCGCTGCTGCGGGCGGGACCAGCGGGGGTAGTAGGCCTCGTTGACCGAGTAGATGCGGGTCGGGGGGTCGGGGATGCGCACGTCCGGGTGGCTCAGCAGGAACTCGCCGATCGACGGATCGAGGGTGAAGCCGTGGACACCGCCTTCCCGGCCCGTGGTGTAGACCAGCATCGTGGACGAGCCGTAGACGACATAGCCGGCGGCCAGCTGTCGGGCGCCCGGCTGCAGGCAGTCCTCCAGGACGCCTCCGCCGCGCCCCGGCGAGACCTTGTGGTGGACGGAGAAGATGGTGCCGATGGAGACGTTCACGTCGATGTTGGACGAGCCGTCCAGCGGGTCGAAGAGGAGCACGTAGTTGCCCTGCTCGAACTTGCTCGGGATGGGGATGATCTCTTCGCACTCTTCGGAGACCATGCAGCACAGGTGGCCGGCGTGGTCCATGGCCTTGACGATCACCTCTTGGGCGAAGGCGTCCAGCTTGCGGATCTCCTCGCCCTGGACGTTGGTGCCGCCCGCCTTGCCCAGGACGTCGACCAGGCCGGCCTGGTTGACCTCTCGCGAGATGATCTTGGCGGCCAGCGCAATGTCGTACAGGAGCGCCGAGAAGCGGCCCGACGCGCCGGGGTGCCGCCGCTCCTGGTCGATGATGTGGCGGTCGATGGTGACGACCTTGCTGCGCATTGGGGCCACGGCGGGAAGGGGGCCAGCTAGTGGCGGCAGGCGGCGGAGGCGCCGTTGGCCGCCTCGGCCAGCAGTTCGTCTCCTGTCTCGCAGTCCACCACGGCGTCGAACACCTGCACCAGCTGCTCGGGACCCATCGCCCCCACCAGACCCTCCAGACGCTCCGCCGTCTCCGCCCCGAACTTCCGCGACGCCAGACGAAGCACCATCTCCTCCCGGCCTTCCTGGCGACCCCGGACCTTGCCCCGCTTCACGCCCTTCTTCACGCCCTTCGCCATGCCCCTGCGCTCGTGGCCTTCCACCCACTCCTCGTAGTACGTCTGTCCCATCTCCAACGCCTCCCCCGGTTGAATGATCCCTTCCACGATAACCTCCCTCCGCTCCGCCGGCACGCCCGCCGACCGCATCCGCTCGTCCGTCCACCTCGCGAACGCCTCCCGGAACGTACGATGCTCCTCCCCGCCCCGCTGCGCCGCCAACGAAGGGTGCACGCGCGGAAAGGCCGCCCCCAGCGGCGTCCGCTCCAAAGCGCCCAGCCACCCCAGCAACGAGTCCGCCGGCAACAAGCCCTCCGCCGACGCCAGTTGCAAGTCCAGCACGACGCAGCGGTGCGCGGTGCCGAAGCCGCCTACGGCGCGCGCCACGGCCGGCGGCGGCGCCGGAGTGCGCGTCAAGGCGGCCAAGCTCGTCTCCGCCGGCCAGCGCTTCGGGCCGGTGTGAAGGACGCAGGAGAGGAGCAGGGGCACGGCGTCGCCGGGGTCCAGCATCGTCGGGTTGGCCCGCAGCGCTTCGACCATGCCGACGGCGTAGTCCAAGGTGCGAAGCGCCATGTCGGGATCGTGGGACGCCTGGAATTCGACTAGGAAGACGACCGAGGCCTTGCTGTCCTTGAACCAGACGCGGAGGGCGAAGTCGGCCAGCCTGCGCTTGAGGCCTTTCGAGATCGTCTCGGTGGCGACGAGCGTGGCAGTCTCGAGGTCGAGGTGCTCGTGCCACTCGACGGCAAGGAAGTCGCGGATCAAGGATTCGATCGCCGCGCCGTGGGCGAAGAGGGCCTTGTACGTCTGGTCGTGGCGACGGCGCTCGCGCTCGTCGGGCGCGTCGTCCTGGGGGTGCGGGACATCGGCCGCGTGGTCGGGCGGCTGGGACGAGTCGGGGGCGTCGGGCGGTCGGCGTTCGTTGGGGGATCGGTCCATTGGGCGAGCGGCCTTTCGTGGCGCGTGGGCTCGTGCCGCCTCTCGGGGCGGATACCCGAACGATGGGGCCGAAAACGGGGCGTTTGGATAGCTGGTTGGGACCGACTTTTCCGAGCCGCGCCAAGCCCTTGTTGCGCAACGAATTCAAGCGACCCTCCAGCACCGTCAGCGAGTATCTGACGCCGAGACCGTGCCGTCCTTCTTGCCCGTCACCCAGACGGTGCCTTGGCGGTCGGTGCGAAGAACTCGGGCGCCGGCGTCCTCCAGTCGGGCGAGCACTTGGGGGTGGGGGTGTCCGTAGCGGTTGCGAGCGCCGGCCGAGATCAGGGCGTAGTCGGGGGAAACGGCCTCGACGAACTCCGCGGACGTGGAGGTGCGGCTGCCGTGGTGCCCCACCTTCAGGACTTCGACCTTGCCCTGGTCCAGCAGCCCGGCCTCGATCCGGTCGTCGGCATCTCCCATGAGGAGGGCGTCGAACTCGCCGTAGGTGATCCGCAGGACGACCGACCAGTCGTTGGGAGACCGTTCGTCGGCGGTCGGCGGCGCGGGACTCAGCACTTGGAAGACTGCGCCGTCGGTAGTCCAGGAGTCGCCCTTCCGGACGCGACGCCAGGGGACTTGGGCGCGGCGAGCTTCGTCCAGGCCGTCCATGTGGCCGCGCTGTCCGCCGGCGAAGCCCGGCCCCAGCACGACGCGGGTGGGCACGTGGGCCAGGACCGAAGACAGGCCGCCGGCGTGGTCCTCGTCGGGATGCGTCAGGACGACGGCCTCCAGGCGGCGGACGCCTCGGGTGCGAAGGTAGGGGATCACGCGGGTCAGGCCGGCGTCGGCGCCGCCGGAGCGAGGGCCGGCGTCCACCAGCAGCCAGCGACCGCTCGGCGTGCGTACTCCGATGGCGTCGCCCTGCCCCACGTCGATCGCCACGATCTCGATCCGGCCCCTGCCGGCCAGCGCGAAGGCGGACTGTCCCAGCCAAAGGGCGGCGCAGGCACCCGCCACCGGCGCCGCTGCGCGCACGGCGGGCCGATTTCGCCATTGCACGCCCCCGAAGGCCAGGGCGGCCAGGGCGCCGGCAACCAGCAGGCCGGCTTCGCGGGGAGATGCGTTCCACGTGGCACCCGCGACGTTTCCCAGCGCCGACGCGGCGGTGGTGACGGCGCACAAGAGGGCCTCGGCCCCGGATCCCGGCACGCGGGCGCCGGGAACGCCCAGCACATCCATGGCAACGGAGGCGAGCACGCCGGGCACGGCCGCCGCCACCAGCGGCGTGAGGAGGATCGACGACGGCAGCGACAGGAGCGGGACCTGCCCGAAGTGCCACGCCAGCACGGGCGCGGTGAAGACGGACGCGCCGATGCCGGCCGCCAGCGGCGGTGCGATCCATCTGTGGCCCCGGTGGCGAGGCCAGTGGGCCAGGAGCCACTTGGCCAGGATCACGATGCCGGCGGTTCCGGCCACGGTCAGCTGGAAGCCGGCCTCGGACACCACCTGTGGGCGGAGCACGGAGTTCACGAACATGGAAAGGCCCAGTGCGCCCAGGGTGCGGGCCGGCACGTAGCGGAGGCGTCCGGCCACGAAGGCCGTGGTCATCCAGGCGGCGCGCATGGCGGAAGTGGGAGCGCCGATCAGCAGCACGTAGGCCCAGACGCCCGCCGCCGTGACGGTCGCCCGGGTTCGCGGAGATCGGCCCGTCAGGGACAAGAGGCCGTTGAGCAGCGCCGCGACGACCCCGACGTGGAACCCCGATATGGACAGGAGGTGAGCGCACCCGGATCGGGCGAAGTCGTCCCACAGTTCGCGGGGAATGGCGTCTCGCTCGGCCAGCACCAGCGCCTTTGCCGTGCCGGCTTGCGTGCCCAGGGTGCGGTCCAGGGCTCGCGCAACGCGCAACCGCACCGCGCTTCGCAACCGGTGATGCCAAGGCACGACGGCGGTCGACTCGGGCGGGGTTGCGGGCACGGAATCGGTCGCCGCCAACGCCCCGGCGAAGCGCACGCTGGCGGCGCTCAAGTACACCGCGCGCGAACCGTCGGGGCGACGGGTGACGTACCAGCGCCCCTCCACGATCGCGAACCGGGCTTCGGCGGGTGGCGACACCATGGGAGCGCGACCTGCCCGGGAATACAGATTCGCGCGCAAGTAGACCCGAACCGGATCGCGGCACCGGGCGCCGGGACCGGAATGCACGCGAAACTGGCACGCCCCCGTCGCGCTGGAGCGAACGAAGTAGCCATGGACCGCGCTCCGGTCGCCGTCTTGGACTTGTGCCAAGCAACGTTCCCGCGACCGACGATCGGCGTCGGCCCAGGCCAGGCCTGCCGCAAAGCATGCCGTCAGGGCCAGTACACGAGATCGACGGCGGCGCAATAGCAGGAAGAGACTCGTGACGGCCAGAATAGGAAGGACGGACGGGCCAAACCCCGTGGCCGTGGCGGCGGCCGCACCGGCGGCGAACCCCACGGCGACCCAGAGGACCGGGGGCGCGTCCCTCACTCCTTAAGACAGTTCCTCCTTCCAGTTAAGTTAAGGCAGTTCCTCCTTCAGCGCCGGTCTTCGCCGCGTTGGCGGAGCAGACGACGCACTTTCAGGTCGGCGTTGAGTCCGGCCGCCAAGACCACGGCCATGCCGACCACCATCCCTCCGAAGGCCACGAAGGCCACCGGAACTCGGTCGAACGTCACGATGCCCAAGTCCACGACCACGCGGCTCCCCGCGTTGTTGGCGGCAAAGACCGCCGCCAGCGCAACGACCGCTCCGAGCCCCAACCACACCAGCAAACGCCGCATCACGGGACGGATCGCGCGCTGCCGGGAGACGCGGATGGGTCGCCGCCATAAGAATCACCCGGATGTTCGGAGCCGTTGCGATCTCGATACCTGTGGACCTCGTGCATGAGCAATCCGAACGCCAGCCCCGAAAAGCAGCCCAGCCACAGTATTTCGTAGCCGTTGTCGCTGAACAGATCCTGGACGGCCCGTGCGACGGTCCAGCCCACGGCTGTCACGGTGGCGACGCGCTGAGGAAGTCCCAGGGACGTTCCCAGCATCGAAAGCACGTACCCCAGGTAAAGCACGACCGGCACGAAGCCGGCCTCTACCCACAACGTAAGGTAGAGATTGTGGGCACTGCAACGGGAACCGTCTCCGAAGCAATAGAGAATATCCGGCAAGGGGTGGCGGAAGCCGTTGCCCACCAACGGAGCCGCTTCGATTTCGTTCAGTGCCTGCAACAATAGGGTCCAGCGAGCGTCCGTTGTGACGAGGCTGACATCGCCGGACATCAGCGTGAAAAGAGACGTCAGCTTCTCCGGCATCGGCAGGGCCATGGCGAGGATCGGCTCGGACCGAAGGACCAGCCACATGAGTCCGGCGATCAACGCCGCGACGGCCGACAATGTAATCGCAGTTGTCATGATCTTGATGCGCAGTACGATCGAATATGCCAAGAACAGGATCATGAAGATGAGTGCAGTGAGGACCGCCGACCTCGATGCGGAGAGGAGTATGGCCGCCCCGGCGACCACCATGGCGGTGATGGCCAGAATTCTGTTTCGTTTGCACAAGATCAAGGCGATGGCCAGCCACATGGTCATGTTGGCAAAGAGGCCGGCTTCGTTGGGCTGCATGTATACCCCGTACATGCGTGTGCCGAATGCCACGAGCACGTTTTCGCCGGTCAGCCATGGCGTCGCAAGGATGCTTACGCAGCCTAGCGTCAGGACGACGAGAATCCACCGCAGAAACCTTACGACTCCAACACGCGGTATAATGGCCGTCGTAGCAGCGGCCGTGACCACCACAACGACGAAGTATATGACGTATTGCAGGAGCAGGGTGATGGGTACCTGATCCGCCGCCATGTTCCAGATGTACGGCGGGGTGCTGATGCCCAAGTAGGAAATAAGGGTGCCGAGAAACAAGAAGCCGGGCAACCCGAGGCTCTTGTGAATCGGTGCCCGTACCGTCAGGGCGAGCGCGAGCGCGCACAGGCCGGTCAGCATCCACGGGATTCGGCGCTGGTAGGTCTGGCCCTCTTCGAAGAACAGCAAGTACCAGAGGCCGTTCAAATTCAGCAACACCAGCAATAAGAAGGCCCTGAACAGCAGCGCGGGAATCGCTTCGGACAGGGACCATCGGGCCGCGGGCGCGCGAAAGTCGCGCCGGACGCTCACCGACCGACGGAGACTGCGAGCCGCTCGCCCACGAACGTGGCGCCGGTGGTCCGTGCCAAGCGCGCCGTTCGGTAGCGGCCGATGTCGTCGCCGGCGCCGGAGATCACGACGGCCTTGTTGCGGCGAGTGCGGCCCAGGACGGTCCCGGCGCCGCGGCCCCGGCGCTCGACCAGCAGCTCTTCGATTCGCCCGACCTCGGTTCGGTTGATTTCGGCTTGGATGCTGCGGGTCGCGGCGATCAAGCGCTCCAGTCGATCCTGGGCCGTCTCGGCGTCCACGAACTGGTCCGTCGGGAGGCGCGTGGCCGGGGTGCCGGAGCGCGGGCTGTACTTGTATGTGAAGGCCTCGTCGAAGCGGACCCTGCGGAGCAGGTCCAGGGTCTCTTCGAACTCGTCCTCGGTTTCGCCCGGGAAGGCCGCGATGACGTCCGTGGACAGGGCCACGTCGGGAACCGCCGACCGGATCAAGTCCACCTTCTCCAGAAAGGACTTCGCGGTATAGCGGCGGAGCATGCGCTTCAACGTGCGGTCGCACCCGGACTGGACGGGCAGGTGAAACTGCTCGCAGACGGCTTCTTCCTCGGCCATGGTCTTGGCCAGGGCTTCCGTGACGTCGTTGGGATGGGGCGACGTGAAGCGCACGCGGCGGATGCCGGGAACGCGGGCCACCGCCCGGAGAAGGCGGGCGAAGCACCAGCCGCCGTGACGGTACGAGTTCACCGTCTGGCCCAAGAGGGTGACTTCGGTGACGCCGCGGGCCGCCACGGCGCGGACCTCCGCCAGCACGTCGTCGGGGGCGCGGTTCTTCTCGGAGCCTCGCACGTAGGGGACGATGCAGAAGGTGCAGCGATGGTTGCAGCCGCGCTGCACGGGGACCCAGGCGGACACGGTGGAGCGTCGGCGCTGCTCCAAGCCCTGGTAGTTCTCGTCCAGGGACAAGTCCAGCACCGACAGGCGCTTCGGAGCACCGTTCGGCTCGCGGGAACGGACTTGGCGAAGAGCGTCTCCCAGGCCGCGGTAGCCGTCGGGTCCCACCACCAGGTCCACGTGCGGCACCGACGCGAGCAGCTCGTCGCCCATGCGCTGCGCCATGCAGCCGGTCACGCCCAGGACCACCCCCGAACGACGGCGCTTCAGCGCGTTGAGCTGACCGACCCGCCCCAGCACGCGCGTCTCGGCATGCTCGCGAATGGCGCACGTGTTGACCAGGATCACGTCCGCCGCCTCGGGCGACTGCGTGATCTCGTAGCCCTCGGCTTCCAGCACCCCCTCCATGAGCTCGCCGTCGGAGACGTTCATCTGGCAACCGTAGGTCTCGACGTAGGCGCGGGGCGGGGACGCTTCGGCGCGGGCGCAGGCGTCGGCGGACGGGCGAGGGCGTTCCATGGTGCTCATGGGGACCAATCTAGCAACACGCGACGCGCACCTGCGCCCCGTCGGCGGACAGCCGGCCGCGGTGGAGAACCGATGGCTGGGGCGGCTCGGTCGCCAGCACCCGGACTCGCAGGTAGTCGCCGGTCAGGGCCTTGCCGGCGTCGCCCTCCAACACGACCTGGGCCTCTTCCCCGCCCCGACGGCGGGCGTGGCGGGCGCTCTTTTCTTCCGCCAGGACCCGGAGTTCGCGGCTCCGCTCGGCGCTGACGCGCTGGGGCACGCGGTCGGGCAGGTCGGCGGCGACGGTGCCGTCTCGGGGCGACCACGGAAAGACGTGCAGGTAGGTGAACGGCAGCTCCTCCACCAGCGCGCGGGTGTCGGCGTGGTCGGCGGCGGTCTCGCCCGGAAAGCCGGTGATCACATCGGCGCCCAGGCCGAGGGGCGCGACGGCTTCGGCGATCTCCAGCACGCGGCGGCGGTAGTCGTCGCGGGTGTGCCAGCGCCGCATCTTGCGCAACACCGGGTCGGAACCGCTCTGGAGCGGCATGTGGAAGTGGGGCGCCAGCCGCCCGTCCGAGCCGGCCGTCAGCTCCACCAGGGCGTCGTCGATCTCGGTGGCCTCGATGCTCCCCAGGCGGAAGCGGGGGCCCGGGACCTCTTCCAGCAAGCGCCGCACCAGGGCGCCCAGCGAGCTGGGGGGCACCAGGTCGCGTCCGTAATGGCCGATGTGGACGCCCGTCACGACGAGCTCGGGGTGCGTGGCGGCCAGGACCCGGGCTTCTTCGACGACGCGGTCGGGGTCGCGGCTTCGGCTTCGTCCGCGAGCCAAGCGCGTGGCGCAGAAGGCGCACTTTCGGTCGCACCCGTCCTGCACCTTGAGCCAGCCCCGGGTGGCCCCGGCGCGCCGTCGAAGCACGGTGGCGCCGACCGGCTCGGCGTGGGTCCGGTCCAGTGGAAGGCGCGCGCCCAGCTGGACCAGCGGAGCACCGACGACCGCGCTCAGCACCTCCGCCGGGTCGTAGCCCTCCACCACAGCGGCCACTTCGTCCATGCTCCGGTAGCGGTCCCCTTGGAGCGCCGCCGAGCAACCCGCCACCACGATGCGAACGTCGGGGTTGAGGCGGCTCGCCCGGCGAACGAAGCGGCGGGCGTCGGCGTCGGCCCGGTTGGTGACCGTGCACGTGTTGACGACGCAAACGGCGGCCGACTCCAGATCCGCGCTGACGACGGCGCCGCCCCGAGTTTCCAGGAGTTGGCGGACGCGCTCGGTGTCGTACTGGTTGGTCTTGCAACCGAACGTCTTGTAGTGAACCCGCATGGGGTCGGTCCCCGCCGCCGGCGCTAGTAGCGGGAGATGCCCACGGACACCGTGGCGCGCCAGAACTGCTCGCTCAACCTGCCGCTGGACCGGCTGCTCCGTTCGACGCCCGCGTCGATCCATCCGAAGCGCAGCCCTTCGGCTTGGACCAAGTCGAAGCCGACGCCCCCGGACCAGATCGACTCCACGGCGTCGGCGGCGCCGAAGCGGAACGGCTGCACGACGTTGCGGTAGCCGAAGCGGACGGGAAGGGCGCGCTGCATGCCCTGCACGACCTGCCACTCCAGGCCGGCGCCGTAGCTGAAGCGACCCGCGGCCGTCGTTTCGGGGTCGAACCCGGCGGCGCCCGACCAATCCTGATAGGCCACCGAAGCGTTGAGGTGGAGGCGCGGCGTCAAGCGGCCCGTGGCCCCTGCGGAGAAGCGCATGGGAATGGAGTAGGCGGCGCCTTCGCTGGACGTCTCGTCGCGGGGGTCGGCCTTCAAGTCGCCCGACCACTCCACGACCGTGGCCACGTGCACCAGATCGTGGGGGTCCGCGGACACGCCGGCGGCGAAGGCGAGGCCGCTGTAGGTCCAGGAGCCGGTTCGTCCGAAGGACTCGACGCCGGAACCGACCGTGGTGGAGTCCAAGGTGCGGTCGAAGGTGCGGTCCAAGCGTCCCAGGTAGGTGCCCGCCGAGACGCCCGCGGCCAGTCGGTCGCCGATGCGCTGGGACCAGCCGATGCGGGCGACGGAGGTGCCCCCGTCGCTCTCGAAGCGGTCGTTCACCTCCACGTCGGCGTCGCCCACGGGGGTGCTGCGGGGCACTTCGCCCACCCACCGCTGCTCCATGTGGCCGGACAGGGTGACCGACAGGGCGCCGCGGGCCGCCGGAACCGGATAGCCGACGCCCATCACCGGGAAGCGGGTCGTGGTGGTGGCGCCGGTCTCGTCGCCCAGCGTGAACTCGCCCCAGGCCGGCTGCATGGAGGCGCTGATCGTGGGGAACAGGAGGCTGGCGGCGGCGGTGGGATCGGTGGCTGACACCTCCGCGCCTGCCAGCCCCACGCCCAGGTTGCCGGCGGCGGCGGCTCGGGCGCTCATCGTGCCGACGGGCACGCCCAGCGCGCGGAAGCCCAGCAGGGATTGGGCGGACGCCGAGCCGGGGAGGAGGGCGGCCAGGGCCAGGACGAAGGCGAGGGCGAGGGGCGGGACGCGGGCGGGACGCGGGGGCCGCGCGGGGGGCTGCTTCGTCGTCATCCTTCGTCGGGCGGGGAGAAGCTCAGGATGAGGCGGAGGCGCGGGGCAGCGGGAGAGCCGGGGCCTTCGAACGAGGCGTATTCGATGGAGACCGGCTCGAAGGTGGAGAGGAGGGCCACCGTGCTGCTGGGCACGGGGTCGCCGGAAGCGGTTTCGCCGCGCAACAGGTCGCGGATCAGGCGGGTCACGGGGATCTCCACGGTCTCGCCGGTTCCCGGGTCGTCGAACAAGTTGGGCGCCAGCAAGGTGCCGGCGAACCCGGTCGTGCCTCCGACGCCCCCGTTGGAGGGACCCAGCGGCGACTTGGGCAGGAACGACGGGGCCAGCACCATGCGCACGTCCATGGCCAAGGTGTCGGAGGGCGCGAAGGCGGGATCGGGGCGGCGCGGCGACAGGACCAAGCCCGCGTAGGACACGTGGTCTTCGTCGATCTCGACCGGACATCCGACGGCGTTGCAAAGCTCGGGCGGGCCGGTCAGTCGGCGGGGAACGTTCAGGTCCAAGACGCTGCGCCACGCCGGTGCGCCGCCGACGCGGAGGGTCGCTCCGGTCGCGGGCGGAGGGGCGGGATCGTAGAGGAAGGTGGTGCCCCGGGAGGGCGCCAGGACCTGCACGATGGTGTCGGGGGCCAAGCTGGGCTGGGCGGCGAGCCAAAGCCGCACCGAGCGGAGCTTGAGGCGGGAGCCTTCCGCGCCCGAGGTCAGGCGCACGCTGCGCAGATCGCCCGCCGAGTCGCGCTTCTCGCCCCACGCCGCCACGACGGCCGAGTCCACCATGATCTCCAAGCTGTCGTCCGAAGCCATGTCCCAGACGGCGCTTCCGAGCTCGGGGCCGGCGGCGCCTCCTGGCGTCGACCAGGGCACCTGCCGGTCCAGGGAATCGACGGCGAAGCTCCACGTGGCGGTGATCCGGTCCCAGGGTTCGGTCACCTCGTGGGCCAGGACGGGAACCGGGCCTTGGGCGACGCTGCCGTCGGCGTCGAAGTTCGCGACGATGCGGCCCGAGAGGAACGTCAGGGAGGAATCGGGGCGCGTGGTGCCGGTGGTGTCGCGCACGGAGGCGACCTGCGGGAGATCGCCGAAGTTGACCAGCGTGGCCGCGTTCAAGCCGTCGGCGGGAGCGTCCGACAAGTTGGCGTCCGCGCCCGCGAAATCGCGCGCCACGAAGCCGCCGCCCAAGTCGGACGGGCGGCCGTATCCGCCGTAGATGCGGACGGCGGTTGCGAACTCGTCGAACGACAGGGTGGCTTCGACGGTGGTGCCGACCGGGACCAAACCCTCTTCCGTGGCGGTGGGGAGCTGCTCCCGGCAGGCCCAGACGACGAGCGGGACGGCGGTCAGCGCAAGGACGACGGGTCCGGCGGCCGCACGCGTGCGGGGGCGTGCGGTCGCGGGCGGGCGACGGGAGCTGGTCCAGGATGTTGCGCCGGGGGCGGTCATGAGCCTCCGTCGGAGATCGCGGCGGGGCCGAACGCGGCGGGCAACAGGTCGCGAAGCAGCCAGCGCTTGGTCTCGTCCTTGGCGACGCCGTACACCTCCAGCGCGCTTCCGAACTCGGCCAGCACCTGGCGGCAGGCGCCGCACGGGGAGACGGCCCGGTCTCCTTCGGTGGCCACGACGACGCGGCGAAATCGGCGGTGGCCCTGCGCGACGGCAGCTGCCACGGCGGCCCGTTCGGCGCAGATCGTGAGCCCGTAAGACGCGTTCTCGACGTTGCAGCCGACGAACACGTCGCCCGAATCGGCCTCAAGCGCGGCCCCAACCCGGAACCGCGAATAGGGCGCATAGGCGGACCGCATCGCCTCTTTGGCCAACTCCGCGATGCGCGCCATGGAGTCTCCTTCCGTCGCAGTCGATTCGTCGTTCGCCGCGGCCACCTCGTTCACCGCCGCCTTTCGGTTCGCCGTCACGGTTCCTTCGTCGTCCTCGGCAACCGGGGCGAGAGCCCCGTCAGGATTTCGTAGTCGATGGTGTTCGCGAGCGCCGCGACCTCGTGCAGGCCGATAGCGGCGTCCCCGTCGCGACCTATGAAGGTAACCGCATCGCCGGGCGACGGGTTTGCTGCGTCGTCCAAGCGCAACACGGTCATGTCCATCGTGACCCGCCCCACGATGGGATGGTTCCTGCCCGCCGCCAGCGCCCGGCCCCGGTTGCCGAGGGCGCGCGGCAGCCCGTCGCCGTAGCCGATCGCAACCGTGGCCCATCGCTCGGGACCCCGGGCCTTGTACGTGGCGCCGTAGCTGGCGGTCGCGCCTGCGGGCACTTGGCGCGCAAGTACGATTCTGGCGCGCACGGCCGCCACCGGTTCCGGAGGGACGGGAACGGGTCCCGGTCGGCCTCCATAGAGGTAGATGCCGGGGCGTGCGGCGTTGGCGAATCCCTGCGGCAGCCGGAGAACCGCGGCGCTGTTGGCGAAGTGGACCAGCGTGTCCGGCCCGATCCCTTCGACGGCGTGAACGAAGTCGCGGAAACGCTCGACCTGCCGGCGGGCGCTGGCCAAGTCCGCCTCGTCCGCCGAATGCAGGTGCGTGTAGACGCCGACCAAGCGAAGGCCGTCGGTTGCCGCGGCGAGCACTCGGGGCCACCAGTCCCGGACCGCCCCCGCCAGGGGAAAACCCGCCCGGCCCATGCCGGTGTCGACTTCGACTTGGAAGAGGACGGGAGGGTCGTCGTCGCGGTCGCTGCGCCCGGCCGCCAGGGCTTCGAGCGCGTCCAGGGTTCCGAGGTCCGACACGGTGGGGATCAGGCCGCCCTGCACTGCCCTGCCCAGGGCGTCGGGCGGCGCTGGGCCGCAGATCATGACGGGGGCGTGCACGCCGGCCCGCCGCAGAGCGAGCCCTTCGTCCACCGTGGCGACGCCGAAGCCGTAGGGGTCCGCAGGGGCGAGGGCCTCGACGACGCGCCGGGCGCCCAGGCCGTAGCCGTCGGCCTTGACCATCGGGACCAGCTTGACTCCCGGACCGGCGGCGGCGCGGAGTTGGCGGTAGTTGCGAAGCAACGCGCCCGTGTCCACCTCGACCCAGGCGCGCTCGCGGACCGGACGCGCGCGGGCGTGCTCGCAGGGCGTGGCGTTGCTTGCCATGGGGTCGGTCCGTAGCCAAGGTACAGCCATGATTGGATTGCCGGAGACAATGTGGACGCCGGGCGGCGTTTCGGGAAAGCGCGTCCTGCCGTCGGGCGGCACGGGACCGTGACGGGAGGTTGCGGGATCGTGACGAACCGGTCCGGGGCCTTGGCGGCGGCCTGCGAGGCGCAGCGTCGGGCGAGCGAGGCGGGGTTCGACTGGCCCGACCCGCTTGGCGCACTCGAGAAGGTGCAGGAGGAAGCGGCCGAGGTCGGTTCCCTGCTGGGCAGCGACCCTGACGCCGCGCTGACCGAAGAAGTCGGCGACCTGTTCTTTGCCGCAGTGAACGTCGCGCGGCTGGCGGGCGTGGACCCGGCCTCGGCGCTCGCCGGCGCCACCCGGAAGTTCCAGCGACGGTACGAGAGCGTGGTGCGTCTTGCGACCGAACGCGGCTACGCAATGCCCGGAACCAGCTTGCAACAGCTGGACCACCTGTGGGACCAGGTCAAGGCCGCGGAAGACGGATCGCGCTCGGCTGGGCGTGGACATCCCAGCGACCTGGGCAGAGGCGGCCCGTCGTGATCACCTGCAATGGACGGAATACGCCTCGTGGTCGTCCTTGGACGCCTCGCATTGCTCTTGACGCCCTGGAGATGATCGCTAGCTAATTTTCTTGTCGTCATCAACAGACTACGACCGACTATGAGTGGACCGGGCACGCTGGAGTGCGGGACACTCGTCCGAACACCCTCGGGAGGCCGCAACAGGCCACGGAAACCTTGCCGGACCACGGAGGGAAGAGACTGTCCACGACTCAAGATCCCATCATCTCAAAATCCTCAACGAACGCACGCAAGCCACCCAACTCGTGGTTTTTTGAGAACAGTCGCGTTTCCTTCATCATGTAATCGATACCTACCACAAGTTGTTTCGCGGTGCTACTAGAGCCAAAGGAAACTTGGAACCCTACCTGCAGCAATTGTCCAAGTACGATGCTACCGCTATCAGTCACTTGGAGACAGAACGCGACCTAGCGTTAGCCGTAACGCCACGAGGGCCGCGAGGGTTCTCGTCCAGTGGCCGTTCAGCGAACTCGACGAACCCTGGTCGCGGACCGTCGCGAAGCCCGCCCATCAGCCCGCCTCCGCGTAGGTTCCCCAGGCGCTGCGCAGGGCGTCGCTGATCTCTCCCAAGGTGGCGCCCGCCTTGACGGCGGCGATCATGGGCGGCAGCAGGTTCTCGTCGCCCGTCGCGACCGCGCGCACGCTCGACAGCCGATCCGCTACGGCTACCCGGTCGCGCTCCGCCTTGAACGCGGCCAGTGCGGCGACCTGCCGCGCTTCGAGTTTCCGATAGTCGGGGCTTGGCGGGAGTTCGTCGTCCTCCCCCGTTTCGCCCTCGTCGGTCCAATGCCGGTTGACGCCCACCACAGCCCTTTTCCCCGATTCCACTTCCAGCTGGAACCGGTAGGCCGCGCGGTGAATCTCGTCCTGCATGAAGTCGATGGCCTTAGACGCTCCGCCCGCCTCCTCGATCCGCTCGACGAGCGCGGTGGCGTCGGCTTCCAGTCGGTTGGTCAGGCGCTCGATCAGGTAGCTGCCGCCCAGGGGATCGGCCCACTGCGCCACGCCCGACTCCTCGGCCAGGATCTGCTGCGTGCGCAGGGCCAGCGACGCCGCCTCCGCCGACGGCAGCGACAGCGCCTCGTCGTAGCCGTTCGTGTGCAGCGACTGCGTGCCGCCCAGCACGCCGGCCAACGCCTGGACGGCAACCCGCACCACGTTGTTCAGCGGCTGCTGAGCGGTCAGGGTGGAGCCGCCGGTCTGAGTGTGGAAGCGCAGGCGGCACGACCGGTCCGAAGCGCCGAAGCGGTCCCGCATGAGCCGAGCCCAAAGGCGGCGGGCGGCGCGGAACTTGGCCACCTCCTCGAACAGGTCGTTGTGGGCCGCGAAGAAGAACGAGACTCGGGGCGCGAACGCCTCCAGATCGATGCCGACGGCGATCGCCCGCCCCACGTACTCCAGCCCGTTGGCCAAGGTGAACGCCACTTCATGGGCGGCGGTGGAGCCGGCTTCGCGGATGTGGTAGCCCGATACGGAGACCGCGTTCCAGCGCGGCATCTCCCGAGCGCAGAACGCCATCAGGTCGCTCACTAGGCGAAGGGACGGCTCCACGGGGTAGATGTACGTGCCCCGGGCCACGTATTCCTTGAGGACGTCGTTCTGCACCGTGCCGCGCAGGCGGTTTCTGGGCGCCCCCTGCTCGTCGGCCGCCGCCGCGTACAAGGCCAGCAGGATCGGCGCCGTGGCGTTGATCGTCATGGAGCACGACACTTGGGCCAAGTCGATGCCGCGGAACAGGGCGCGCATGTCCGCAAGCGAGTCGATCGCCACGCCCACCCGACCCACCTCGCCGGCCGCCATGGGCGCGTCCGAGTCCAGGCCCATCTGGGTGGGCAGGTCGAACGCCACGGACAGGCCCGTCGTCCCCCGGTCCAGCAGGAAGTGGTAGCGGCGGTTGGTCTCGTCCGCCGTGCCGAAGCCCGCGTACTGACGCATCGTCCACAGCTTGTCCCGGTACATGCCGGGGTAGACGCCGCGGGTGAAGGGATGCCGGCCCGGCTCGCCCAAGTCGCGTTCGGGAGAGAAGCCCTCGGGCAGAGACGCGAAGCTGGCCGGGTCCGCGTCCCGAGCGCGGGGCGGGGCGTCCCCGCGGGTCGGGCCGTCGCCCCCGGCGCCAAGCGCACCGGTACCGGCGTCTGCAACCGTCGCCGGACGGTCCAGGGAGCCTGCTTGTCGGCCCGCCGTCACGACGCCTCGGGCGGGGCGAACTCCACCAGCACCTGCCCCTTCTCCACAGCGTCCCCCGCGGCCACGCAGACCCTTGCCACCTTGGCGGCGGCGGGCGCCTGCAGTTCGTTCTCCATCTTCATTGCCTCCACGATCACGACGGGCGCCCCCGCCTCGACTGCTTGGCCCTCTTCCACGACCACGCGAACCACCAGCCCCGGCATCGGCGCCCTGAGCACCGGCACCGCCGCCGCCCCGCCCGCTGGTCCCGACAACCCGCGAGCGCGCGCCGCGCGCTCGTCCAGCACCTCGGCGCTATACGTCCTTCCCTCCGACTCCAACTCCCACACGCCCGGCGAGACCGCCCGCGCCAAGAGCCCTCGGGCCGCCCCGTCCAAGAGCAGCGAGACGCCGACGGCCGAGTTGCCGGAAGTCGATCCGCCCGACGGCGTCGCGCCCGCGTCGGGGGTCGCACCAACAGCGGCCAGCGACGCCTCGAACTCCCGACCGTCCACCGCGACCCGCCCCGCATCCACGACGACCGCGTGCTCCTTGCCGGCCACGGATACGACGTAGCGGACTGCGCCGTTCACGAAGCCGCTTGCACCCACTCGGGCAGGGACCGTCCCCCTCGCCGAATGCGCCGCACCGTGGGCTCGCCCCGGCGGCGCTGCTCCAACAGCGCGGCAGCGGCGGCCAGTGCCCGGCGCTCTCGTTCCGGCAGCTCGTCGTCGAAGAGCTCGGGGTGGTCGTCCAGGTACGCCGTCGAGAGGCGCCCGGCCAGGAAGTCCAGCTCGCGCAAGATGCGGGCCATCAGGGGTGCGCAGGTGGGCACGCCGCCGATCCGCAGCTCCCGCAGCGCGCCGCTCATGCGTCGCACCGCTTCGTCCCGGTCCTTGCCGTGGGTCACCAGCTTGCCCAACAGGGAATCGTAGTGCAGGCCGACTTCCGTTCCCTGCGCGACGCCGCCGTCCCACCGCACGCCGGGACCGCCGGGCAGCACCAAGTCGGTCACGGTTCCGGCACCGGGCAAGAAGCCGTCGAAGGGCGACTCGGCCGTGATGCGGCACTCGACCGCGTGGCCGCGCAGGGCAAGCTCCTCCTGGCGCAGCGGAAGGGCTTCTCCCGACGCTACCCGGAACTGCCACTCGACCAGGTCCACGCCCGCGACCATCTCCGTCACCGGGTGCTCCACCTGAAGGCGCGTGTTCATCTCCAGGAAGTAGAACTCGCCGTCCTGCCAGAGGAATTCGACCGTGCCGGCACCCACGTAGTCGACCGCGCGCGCGGCCCGCACCGCCGCTTCGCCCATCCGCGCCCGCTCCGCCGGCGTCAGCAACGGCGAAGGCGCCTCTTCGAGCAGCTTCTGGTGTCGCCGCTGGATGGAGCACTCGCGCTCGAAGAGGTGGACGGCGCCGCCCTTCTGGTCGGCGAAGAGCTGGACCTCGATGTGGCGTGGCCGCTCCAAGAAGCGTTCCACGTACACGCGCCCGTCGCCGAAAGCGGACTCGGCCTCGCGAACCGCCGCCTCGAACGCGCTTCGCACTTCGCGGGGCGCACCCACGACCCGCATCCCCTTCCCACCCCCGCCGGCCGCGGCCTTCAGCACTACTGGAAAGCCGGCCTCCGCAGCCGCCTCCTCGGCCGCCCTCCACGAATCCAGAGGCGCATCGGCGCCGGGGACCACGGGCACGCCGGCCTCCTTCATGCGGCTCCGCGCCTCGGTCTTGTCGCCCATGGCCCGGACGGCGGCGGCCGGCGGACCTACGAATACCAGCCCCGCGCCCATCACCGCCTCGGCAAAGTCGCCCCGCTCGGCCAGAAACCCGTACCCCGGGTGAACCGCCTCCGCGCGGGCGCGCCGCGCGACCCGCAGGATCTTGCCCACGTTCAGGTAGCTCTCGGCGGCCGGCGCGGCGCCCAGGCGGTACGCCTCGTCGGCGTGCAACACGTGGGGGGCCGTCCGGTCGGCGTCCGAATACACGGCCACGGTGCGGATCCCCAGCTCCCGCGCGCCTCGGACGATCCGCAAGGCGATCTCGCCCCGGTTGGCGACCAGCACGGATTCGATCAACGGACGCCTCCCGGGGCAAGAAGAACGCGCGGGGACACGGGGGAAGAACGCCCCGCGCCCCGCAAGTCTACTCGATGGTACCCGTCACCGTGGTCTCGGCGCCATCCCGCCAGATGCGGAACTTGATCTCTTCGCCCTCCCGGTACGACCGCAAGACGCGCCGGAGCTCGGACACATCCTCGATCTCGCGCCCATCCACTGCGGACACGACGTCCCCGGGCCGGAGCCCCAGCCCGGAATCGTCGTCCACGTCGGCCACCAGCACGCCGGACTCGGTGCCGAAGTAGGCGCCCAAGCCCGCGTTGAGCTCCACCAAGTCGAGCCCGCGCACCGAACCGTCGCGCAGCCGGAACACTTGGCCCTGCCGCCGCGCCTGATCGCGCAGTCCCGACAGGTCCATCTCGCGCAGGTGCTCGTTCACGTCCCGCATGCGCTCGGCCATGTCGCCCATCCGAAGGCGGTACTCGCGCATCGCCTGGGGTCCCGGCCCCCGGAAGATGACGGAGCGGGGCCAGTCGCGCTCGGCGACCTCTCTGGGCGTCACGGTGAAGGCGCGCGTCTCGCCGTCCCGCTCCACCACCACCTCCACGGGTTCGCCCTCGTCCAGTTCGCGAGCCAGGGCGACCAAGCGCTGGGCAGGGAACGAGCGGTCGTCGTCGAAGCGCCGCTCCAGGGCGTCGTCCAGCGCGTCCGACAAGGCGTGGCCGTCCACGGAGACGATCACGTCCCCCTCCCGGATGCCGGCCTCGTCCGCCGGGCCGTCCCGCAAGACGTCCGCCACCCGCGCGCCGACCGTCTCCAGCCGCCGGTCCAACTCCGTGTCCAGCGTCACGCCCAGCATGGGCCGGGGCGGGACCTGCCACGCGCCGAACGCCAAGTCGAACGGCGAGCAGTCGCAGTCCGCCTCGTCGGCCGCTTCTTGTGCGGTCGCCGCGCCGTGCCAAGCAGGCCCGGGCCAGACCGCTCCGGGCGCCAGCGCCGCCAAGACCGCCAGCACCACCGCCCTGCCCGTCGCCGCCCCGCGCGTCGCCGCGCTCGATTCCTTCGTCGTCGTGCTTCTCGTCGTCATCGTCCCTCCCTCGCTCGATTTCCGGAACGGGAAAGCCCCGCTGCGGGCGTCCCGCTTGCTCGGTCAATGGGACGCCCGCCCAGCGAACTCCGGTTGCCCCGGCCAGCGGCTGGGGCTCGCGTCAGAGGGGGATGTTCCCGTGCTTCCGAGGAGGGTTCGAGTCGCGCTTGGCGGCCAGCATGTCCAGGGCCGACACCAGGCGCGGACGCGTGTCCCTTGGGTCGATCACGTCGTCCACGTAGCCTCGGGCGGCGGCCACGTACGGGTGGGCGAACTTCTCCCGATACTCGGCCATCTTGGCCTCGGTGGCGGCCTCGGGGTCGGCCGCGGCGGCGATCTCCTTGCGGAACAGGACCTCCACGGCGCCTTTCGGTCCCATCACCGCGATCTCGGCCCAGGGCCACGCCAGGTTCACGTCGCCCCGTACGTGCTTGGAGTTCATGACGTCGTAGGCGCCGCCGTACGCCTTCCGCGTGATCACGGTGACCTTGGGGACGGTGGCCTCGCAGAAGGCGTAGAGCAGCTTGGCGCCGTGGCGGATGATCCCGCCGTGCTCCTGCCCCACGCCCGGAAGGAAGCCGGGCACGTCCTCGAAGACGACCAAGGGCACGTTGAAGGCGTCGCAGAACCGCACGAACCTGGCCCCCTTGTCGGACGAATCGATGTCCAGCACCCCCGCCAGCACCGCCGGCTGGTTGGCCACGATCCCGACCGAGTGCCCGCCCAGGTGCGCGAAGCCCGTCACCAGGTTGCGCGCGAAGCCGGCGTGGACCTCGTAGAAGGCCCCGTCGTCCACCACGCGCCGGATCACGTCCAGCATGTCGTAGGGGCGGTTCGGGTTGTCGGGCACCACGGTCGCGAGCTTCGGGTCGCGACGGTCGTGGGGGTCGGCGTCGGTCCCGCGGGGCGGCCGTTCCGCGTTGTTGCCGGGCACGTAGCGGAACAGCTCCCGCACCGCGGCCAGGCTCTCGGCCTCGGTGTCGTGGGCGAAGTGGGCCACGCCCGACGTCTCCGCGTGCACGTCGGCACCGCCCAGCCCCTCCATGTCCACATCCTCGTGGGTGACCGTCTTCACGACGCCGGGTCCCGTCACGAACATGAAGCTAGTCCCGCGCACCATGTAGACCAGGTCGGTGATCGCCGGGGAGTACACGGCCCCGCCGGCGCACGGCCCCAGGATCACGCTGATCTGGGGGACCACGCCGGACGCCAAGGTGTTCCGCAGGAAGATGTCGGCGTATCCGCCCAGCGACACGACGCCTTCCTGGATCCGCGCCCCGCCCGAGTCGTTCAGCCCCACGACGGGTGCGCCGTTCTTCAACGCCATCTCCTGGACCTTCACGATCTTCTCGGCGTGAGCCTCGCTGAGCGAGCCGCCGAAGACGGTGAAGTCCTGCGAGAAGACGTACACCAAGCGGTCGCGGATCGTCCCGTAGCCCGTGACCACGCCGTCCCCCAGGTACTTCTGCGACTCCAGGCCGAACTCGGTAGACCTGTGCGTGACGAAGCGGTCCATCTCCACGAAGGACTCGGGGTCCAGCAGCAGGTCCAGGCGCTCCCTGGCCGACAGCTTGCCGCGCTCGTGCTGCGCCCGGAGCCGGGCCTCGCCGCCGCCCAACGCGGATTCCCGGCGAAGAGCCTCCAGCCGCTTCAGCGCTTCCTGGTTGGACACGGTCCGGGCGGCGGAGCCCCTCGAGCGTCAGGAGCCGCCGGGACGCTGCCCGGAGGGGTCCTCGGGAACGGCGGTCGCACCCAAGTCCAGTGGTTGGAGCGCGCCGTCCAGGATCATCACAGGAAAGAACTCTCGGACCAAGCGCCCGTCCACCACCGAGTAGATCCCCGTGGCACCCTCGATCGGTCCCATCGCTTCCAGGGCTTGGGCGGGCGGGACCTCGGTGCGCCAGCTCTCCGCCCACGCGGCGAGCGCTATCCGAAACAGGTCGTAGCCGACGGCGGGCACGGGACTGGCGAGCGTGCGGCGAAAGTGCTGCTCGTAGGCCTCCGTGAAGTCGCGGGCCGGGTCGGCGTCGGTGGCGGACGGGGGCGACGGGCTCACGGTGACCACGCTGTCGGTGTGGCGACGGGCAACGGACTCCAGGACGCGCGGGGTCGTCCAACCGGCGGCGCCCGCAACCCGAACCTCCGTCTCGTCGAGTTCGAAGAAGGCGATCTGCGGGGCCAAGAGCTCCAAGTCGGCAGGCGGCGCAAGGACCACGAGGACCTCCGGGTCGAGCAGGCCAGCCTCGCCCAGCGGGTCCTCGAACGTGGTCGTCCCGGGTTCGTATTCGAGCCGGTGTCGCACCGCGCCCCCCGCTTCCGAGAATGCCTGCGCGAACGCCTCCGCCTCCATGGCCTGCTGCGGACTGCGCGGATGCACGACAACGGCGTCCAAGAAGCCCAGGTCGGACACGGCGGCGGCCAAGGTCCGGGCCGCGCCCGGGTCGCCGCCCGCCAAGCTGTAGACGCCGTCGCGACCGACGGCCGGCTCGCGGGCGGTAGGAGAGAACAGGACCGTTTCCGGCGGCAAGGCGCCGGCGGCCGCGGACAGGTTGGCGTCCCGAAGGGGTCCCAGGACCACGCCCGCGCCGCGCTCGGCCAGGGCCGCCGCCGCCTGGGTGCTGCCGTGAGCCGTGCCCCGATTGTCCTCCACGATCAGCTCAACCGGCAGACCGCCTCGGCGCGCTGCAGCGGCCGCCACCTCCACCCCCTCCATGAAGAGACGGGCGTACTCCCGGTTGGCGGGCGACCCCGACAGCGGCATGACCGCTCCCGCCACCGGAATGGGCGCGGCGGCGGGCACTCCGCCGGTCAGCAGCACGGCCGCGAGCCGCCCGGAACGTCCCCGACCGTGCGCGTGCCCGATCCGCGCCGCGAACTCTTGCGCCCGCTCCCTCTGCCCCGCCAGGGCGTAGCTCAAGGCCAACTGCGCGAAGACGGGACCGAGGCGCGGATCGTCCCCCGCGCTGTTCGCTCGGGCTGCCAGCTCCGTCAACGCCTCCCGACCTAGGCGCGAGGCCGCGACTTCCATCTGGCCCACCACTCGCTCCAAATCTTGTCCCGCCGGCAGGTCCAGCAGCGCAAGCGCCGCCGAGTCGAAGTGCTCCTCGCGCAGCAACAACTCGGCTTGCCGATACGCAGCGGCTGGCGGCGCAGACGAGCCGCCAACCCCCGGTTGGGTCGCCGGCCTGGCCGGAGACCCCGCTCCGGGCAACGCCGACCCCGCCCCGCAACCGAAGGCGGAGCCGGCCAACAGAAGGACCGGCAGCCTCCGGCTCACGACGCTAAGAGGCGGGCTCCGAAGCACCGGCATCGGAGGAGTCGGCGTCGGCCCCCTCCTCGGCGTCGGACGGGTCGGCGTTGGATTCGCCGGCCTCGATCTCGGACTCGCCAACCTTGGAATCCTCCTCGGCGGGCTCCGATTCGCTGGCCTCGGATTCCGACTCGCCGGCGTCCGTTCCGGCTTCGCCGGACTCGTCCGCCTCGGCCTCGTCCGTCCCGACCTTGTCCGCCTTGCCCTCCGACGCACTGGATTCGAGGGCCTCGTCGGCACCCTCCGTGTCCTCCGCGCCGTCCTCCGGCTTCTCCTCTTCCTCGGGCTTCTGCATCCGCGGCGGAACCTCCAACACTTCCAGCACGATGCGCCGATCGCCGGCGTCGGACGCAACGACCCGGAGCGGCACCGTCTCGCCGCGTCGGTAGTGGTACTCCAGGCCCTCGGGCTCCACGCCCGTGTGGGACCCGGGCACGAACCCCTCCACGTCGTCGCCCAGCTCCATCACCACGCCGTTGTCCTGCAACCGGACCACCGTCCCGGTCTGCTCGTGCCCCTTGGCGAACTGCGCGACCAGCACCGGCCACGGGTCGTCCTGCAGCTGCTTGACGCCCAGGGAGATCCGCTTGTTGTCGCCGTCCACGTCCAAGATCACGACTTCGATCTCGTCGCCCTTGCGCACCACTTCGGACGGATGCTCGACCCGCTTCGTCCAGCTCATGTCGGACACGTGAACCAAGCCGTCGATGCCCGGCTCGATCTCCACGAACGCGCCGAACGTCGTCAGGTTGCGCACGGTGCCGGCCAACCGCGTCCCGGACGGGTACTTGACGGGCAAGGCCAGCCACGGGTCCTCGTGGATCTGCTTCATCCCCAGGGAGATCTTCTCTTCCTTGGAGTCCACCTTGAGGATCACCGACTCGATCACGTCGCCGATCGAGACCAGCTTGGACGGGTGGCGCACGTTGCGTGTCCACGACATCTCCGAGATGTGGACCAGCCCCTCCACGCCCTTCTGCAGCTCCACGAAGGCGCCGTAGTTGGTGATCGACACGACCTTGCCCCTGACGCGGGCGCCGACGGGGTATCGCTCCGTGATGTCGGTCCACGGATAGGGCAGGAGCTGCTTGAGCCCCAGGGAGATGCGTTCCCGGTCCCAGTCGATGTCCAGGACCTTGACGTCCATCGCGTCGCCGATGTCCAGCACTTCGGACGGGTGCCCGACTCGGCCCCAGGACATGTCGGTGATGTGGAGCAGGCCGTCCAGGCCGCCCAGGTCGATGAAGGCGCCGAAGTCGGTGATGTTCTTGACGACGCCTTCTCGAACCTGCCCGATCAGCAGCTCCTTGACCAGGCGCGAGCGCTTCTTCTTCCGCTCCCGCTCCAGCAGGACCCGTCGGGAGACGACGATGTTCCGGCGCCGCTTGTTGAGCTTGATGATCTTGAGGTCGTAGGTCTGGCCGACCAGGTCCTCGATGTTCGCGACGCGCCGCAGGGCGATCTGGGAGCCGGGCAGGAAGGCGTCCACGCCCATGATGTCCACCGTCACGCCGCCCTTGATCTTGCGGGTCAGGAGGCCCTTGACGGGGCGGTCGTTGTCGTAGGCGTCGCGGATCAGCTCCCAGACCCGCAGGAAGTCCGCCTTCTTCTTGGACAGAATGACGACGCCGTCGTCGTCCTCCAAGCTCTCCAGGAGAACCTCGACCTCCTGGCCGGGCTCGATCGAGACCGCGTCCTTGAACTCGTCGACGGGAACCGCGCCCTCGCTCTTGAAGCCGAACTCCAGGATGACGACCGAGTCGGTGACCCGAAGCACCTTGGCCTTGACGATCTCCCCTTCGCGGAAATCGCCGCTGGCGGTCTGGTGCTGGGCCAGCATGGCCTCGAAGTCGCCCCGGCTGATGTCCAGGACCTCTTCGCCGTAAGGATCGTGGAGCAGCTCGGGAGACAGTTCGCCGGGTGGAAAGCGGCCCCCGTTGGTCCTGCGAGCAGCCTCCTCGTCGCCCGCGGACTCGACATCCGCGGCTAGGGGTTCGATCTTCTCGCTCATCGCGTGCTTCGCCTGCCCGCCGGAAAGGGGGCGGCGCTCCATGACTTCGTTGTTCCGGCCAAGCGGCTTTCACCGCCGCTCGGGGCAGGCCGGGTTGACGTGGATTGGACCGGCCCGCGGAACCGCCCCCGCTGCGGGGTCCCTGGCCGGCGCTTTCCCCGGGGCTAGAAAAGACGAAGGGACGGCGCGGTTGGTTTCGGGCCGCCCGCTCCGCCCCGTCGAGCCACCGGCGGATTAAGCTATTGAATGTAGCGTCAAGCCGGGGGTCGCGTCCAGGTCAAGCCCAGGGGCATGGTCAAGCCGAGGGCCACCAGTCGCATCCCATCGCCGTACGCGGGGTCAATCGTCCCGCGCGATCCGGCGCACCTGGACGAACTGCTCGCCCAGCTCGGTCCGGCCCAGCACCGCCACGGCGTCCTCCGAGCCGCCAAGCAGCTCCAGGTCGGGCGCCACTTCGACCGTGGCGCGGACAACCCCCGCGACCGGGTCCACGACCACCCAGGAGACGGGCTCGGACTCGCTCTCGTCGTCGAGGGCAAAGGGCCGAAGCCACACGTCGCGACCGACCTCGACGACCTGGCCGACCGCCGGCGCCTGCTCAGGCGCGTTCCCGTCCCACAGGTCGTCGAACATCCCGCGAATGCGAGCCGCGCTCGGCCCGCCGGCGCGCGACAACCACCGGTCCCGGACCTCCCGCCCCACGTCCCGGGGGTGCGGGCGCGGATCAATCGGCAGCTGCACCTTGCGCTCGGGGGCCGCCCCGGTCTGTCCCCATACTTCAAGCACCGCGTCGCTCATGGGCGCGAACAGCCAGCGGCCCTCGGCCGACGCCAGGTGGGCCTTGCCCAGGAAGTCCGTGCGGTACGCCGTGGTCCCGAAGTGTCCACTGGGAAGGACCTCGACGACGAAGTAGTCGTACTCCATCAGGCGCCGGCCTGCGGTCCTCGACGCTCCCGAAGCGGCGTCGAATACGAAGATGTCGGACCAGACCTCCCGCAAGCCCGCTCTCTTCTGGTCGGGATCGTGGGGCATGTTCCCGAACGACGTGAGGAGCCACACGCGGGCCGACAGGACCGTCGCCAGCTCCGTGGCGAAGCCGTTCAGGTCCGGCAACGAGCGAACTTCCGGCTTGGGGGCGCCGGGAATCCAGGTCGTGATGCGGTGCAACGGGGACGAGTCATAGGCAACGACGGTGTCGCCCAGGCCGAACACCCGCCAGATCAACTCGAACTCTCCAGGACCGGAACCGGGTCGGCCCAGTGATTCCACCACTTCGCCTGCGGGCGAGACGCGCAGCACGCTCGAGCTGCCGTTGTCTCCGACGAGGAGCGTTCCGTCGGCCAAGACGTCGGCGTCGCGAACGTTGTGGAGCAACACGCCGTCGCCCCTGCCGACCTCGACCAGCGGCGGAGCATCCAGGCGCCATTGAGAGGCTTGGGCGCCCGCAAGGGAGGGGGCGGAAAGTACGCCGGCCAGCGCGAGACCCGTACCGTGGACGAGCGCGAGACCTGCTGCCGCTGAACCCGAGGCTTTCGTTCCAAACATGGCTCCCTCCGATGCTCGTGGGGAAGTGCGACGCCTTGCCACTCGATACGTCAGTCAGTTGGGTTCTGCCTTTACGCAGTTGCATTTCGGTGTCGGGAGGACGCACCTGCAACATGCATAGTAGCCGTTGCGGCAAGATACCGAGCACCCGCCGCTACATGCAATGGAACACTCCGCCGCCCCTTCCCCCCCGGTGTGCCCTTCGCACCCACCTTCTGCGGAAACCGCGTTGGCGGCCAGCGCGACGTACTGGGCAGCCGTCGGTTCGCCCGCCGGAAGGGCGACGTCCCATCCGCCGGCGTGGCTCAACCCGAAGCCTACGAACGTGGACGAAGGAGTCGGGCCGAAGGGCTTCTGAATCGTCAGCGCCAACGATCGGCCCAGGCGGTCCCGGACCGATACCGTGCTGCGGTTCCAGTCGACGCGGACATCGGCCAGCTGCAGCCGAAGTTCCACCACTTCGTCCATCTGAAGCCGGAAGACGTGGTCGACCTTGCTGTCGGGCGGGCACTCCTCGGCGGCGGCGTCGACGAACAGGACGATGTCGGTCTTGGCCCCCCTGGGCGGCGGGAACGGCGACCAGGACCACGTTTCCCGTGGCCGAGCTTGGCGACGGGCTTCTCGAGCAGTCCCTCTCGACTTCGGGGCCGAGCAGGACCATGACTGCGGCCGCGGCCGTCAAAGCGTTTTGGCGAACATTTTGTTCTCCTGGACTTATGCGACCCAGGGCGGGGACCGTCGGGGAGGCCCGGCGGGAAGCACAATACAGGACGATAGCGGGGGCAGAGGACGGCTCGGCGTTCTCCGGGTCAGCGTCGGGCTTCCCCGACCAGCCGCGCGATGCTGTCCGCCTGCTGGGCGGGCGTGAGCCGGGTCGTGTCCACGCGGACGGCGTCCTGGGCCGGCTTCAGCGGCGCCAGCTTGCGGGACGAGTCCATGGCGTCGCGCGCCTCCAGCCGGGCGGCTTCGGCCTCGATCTGCGCCTCGGAGGGGTGTTCGATTCCGCCTTGGGCCAAGCGCCGACGCGCTCGCTCTCGGGTGTCCGCGACCAGGAAGATCTTCACGTCGGCTTCGGGGAACACCACCGTCGCGATGTCGCGGCCGTCGGCGACCAGGCCGGCGTCGCGGGCGGCGGAGCGCTGCAACCCGAGCAGGCAGGCGCGAACCGCCGGCAGCGCCGAGACTTGGGAGACCCATGCCGTGACCTCGTCGCTGCGGAGACGTTGGTCCGGGACGCGCTCGCCGTGGACCACGACGTGCATCGTTGGACCGTCCCAGCCCGCGCCGATCTGCAGCCGCTCGACTTCGGCGGTGGACACCGTGTCCAGGCGGGTCATGTCGCGGCCCGACGCCAGCAGCCCCAGCACGACGCCCCGGTAGAGAGCGCCCGAGTCCAGGTGGCGAAAGCCCAGACGGGCCGCCACATCCTGAGCGGTAGTGGACTTGCCCGAGCCCGCGGGGCCGTCTACCGCCACCACGATGCAGCGGGGAGAGCCGCGCGAAGAGGACTTGGACCCGTCTCCGGTCCGCTTTGGTTTGGCCGCTCCAGCGCTGGGCGTCGCCTCCCGTCGCCGGCGCTCGACGTCCGCCAGCAACCTCCAGAAGTCGGGGAAGCTCACGTTCGCGGCCGCTGGCTCGTCCACGCGGACATCGCAGTCCGGGGCCGTTCCCAGGACGCCGAAGGCCATGGCGATGCGGTGGTCGCCGAAGCACCGCACTCGGCCCGACAGCGGACGACGCGTGCCCTCGATCTCCAGTCCGTCGGCCAGCTCGTCGGCATCCACGCCGACTGCCCGCAAGTTGCCCGCCAGGGCGGCAATGCGGTCGGACTCCTTGACGCGCAGCTCCTCCGCGCCGGTGATCTTGGTGACGCCTTCGGCACGGGCGGCCAACACGGCCACCAAGGGAATTTCGTCGATCAGGGAGGGCACCTCGGCCCCGTCCACCTCCACCGCGCGCAGCCCGTCGCCGCTCTTCACCTGCACATCGCCCACCGGTTCGCCCCCGGCCGGCGGTTCGTGGGAAACGCGGACGTGGACACCCATGCGGGACAGGACGGTCGCGAACCCGGTGCGGGTCTCGGCCAGCCCCACGGACGGGAGGACGAGGCGCGCGTCCTCGTGCAGCGCCGCCCACGCCATGAAGAACGCAGCCGAGGAGAAGTCGCCGGGCACGGCCATATCCAAGGGGGACAGGCGGTCCGGCGGGACGGCGATCCGAACCGACCAGCCGTCGGCCGCGGGACCTTCGTCCACCGTCGCGCCCATCGCCGACAGCATCCGCTCGGTGTGGTCTCGGGAGCGGCGGGGCTCCACGACCTTCACCGCGCAGCCGGCGCCGACAGCCGCCAAGAGGACGGCGCTCTTCACCTGGGCGCTGGCCACCGGGCTCTCGTGGACGATTGCGGACAGACGCCGGCCGTCGATCCGCATGGGGAGAACGCCCGGTCGGCCCAGCCAGTTCACCGCCGCGCCCATTCGACGCAGCGGTTCCGCGATCCGCTCCATGGGGCGGCGCGACAGGGACTCGTCGCCCGACAGGACCACCGAGAGCGGCTGGGCCGCCAGCGCCCCGGCCAGCAGTCGAGCACCGGTGCCGCTGTTGGCCAAGTCCAGTGGACAGCAAGGCCGGCGCCACATCCGCAGGCCCGCGCCCCGGATCAGGACCGGTTCCTCCGGTGCGCCCTCCAGGGCCGAGATCGGCACGCCCAGGGCAACCAAGGCGCGACCGGTGGCGACGGGGTCCGCGCTCCGAAGCAGGCCGCCGATGCGACTCTCGCCGTCGGCCATGGCGGCCAGGATCAACGCCCGCTGGCTTACGGACTTGTCTCCGGGAACGCGAACCGTCAGCGGCGTCTTGCCGGCCATTCCCTTGCAGTCTCGACGGCGCGGGCGAGTGCGGTCGGGCCGCTCGCCGAAGCTGGGCTTGCGGGCTGCAGGCGCTTCAAGGCCTTGCGAAGGTCGGCCAAGCGCACCTCCAGGGCCCGCAGCGCCTCCGCGTCCTCTTGGGCAGCCGCCGTCAGCAGGGGCGCCCAGACCTCGGGGCTCGAAGCAGCCAGCCGGGTCATGTCCGCGCCGCCGGGTCCCAGGTCTTCGGGGGCAAGGCCTGCGTCGTCCAGCGCCTGCGCCAGCGCCCAGGCGGTCAGCTGAGGCAGGTGGCTGGCCCACGACATGGTGCGGTCGTGGCGTTCGGCGGTCACGATCTCCGGGACCCCGCCCAGCCAGCGCCAGAAAGCGGCCGCCCGGTCCAGCGCCGCCTTGCCGCCCGGCAGCGGGCAGAGCCAAACCCGCGCGCCCTCGAAAAGGTCGCCGCGCGAGGCGCCGTAGCCGGACCGCTCCGAGCCGTACATGGGATGCGAACCCGCGAAGACGGTTTCCGCCCCTTCCGCCGTCGGCGCCGCTGCCGCTGCCGCCTGAAGCACGGGCGCCTTGAGGCCGGCCACGTCGGTGGCCAGGAGCGCGCTTCTCCACGACGCGGCCTCCGTGCGCAGCAGCGACGTGGTTGCGTCCAACGGCGTCGCGAACACGACGACGGCGTTCTCGGTCTCGTGCCCCGCCAGCCCCGGAGCCGACCGCACTCCGTCCCGAGCCGCCAATCGGAGCGCCGCGTCGTCCGAGTCGACGCCGTAGACGGGAAGCTCGGGGGCGCGGCCGCGCACGGCCTTGGCCACCGATCCCCCCATGACGCCCAGCCCCACGATCACCACGGACCGGCAGCCGGGCGGCGGACCTGCGGTCACTGCCGGGAGGGCACCTTCGGCCGGGGCGCCGCCGCCTGTCGGACCTGCGCCGACCCCTTCGCTAATCAAGGTGGGGGATCTCCACTTCGTACCCGTCATACGCCACCCGCGCCCCGGGAAAGACCGCGCGGGCCTCTTGTTCGAGGACCTTGGGGGCGTCGGAATAGCGCGCCGAGACGTGGGTGAGCGCCAACCGCCGAGCGCCCGCCCGCGAGGCCGCCTCGGCTGCTTGGACCGTCGTGGAGTGGCCGGTTTCCCGGGCGCGCTGGGCTTCGGCGGCGGCGAAGGTCGCGTCGTGCACCAGCAGGTCGGCGCCTCGGGCCATCTCTTCCGCATGGGCGGTCGGCCGCGAGTCTCCCGTGTAGACCACCTTTCGCCCCGGCCGCGCCGGCCCCACGACCTGGTCCGGCGTCACGCGCCGCCCGTCGGCGCCCTCCACCGCCTCGCCCCGGTGCAGCTGCCCGAAGAGCGGACCCTCCGCAACCCCCAGCCGCCGCGCCTCCTCCACGTCGAATCGCCCCGGCCGCGCCTCCTCCACCAAGGCGTACCCCAGCGCCGGCAGGCCGTGATCCGCCGGGAACGCCTGCACCGCCCAGCCGTCGAAACCCACGCGGTCGCCCGGCCGAAGGCTCGTCACCTCCACCGGAAACGCCAGCCGCTCGGCGCCCAGGTGCACGGCGGTCCGCAGCGCATCTGCGGCGCCGACGGGACCGTAGATCGTCATCCCCTCTTCCCTGCCCTGCAGGCCCATGGTGCGCAACAGGCCGGGCAGTCCCAGGTAGTGGTCGGCGTGCGCGTGCGTGACGAAGATGCGAGCGAACGAGAAGCCGGTTCCGTAGCGCATGATCTGGCGCTGCGTGCCCTCGCCGCAGTCCCACAAGACAGACGTGGTCGTCATCGGGCCGGTTTGCGGCCTGCCCTCCCGCTGAACGGCGATCCCCGCCACGTTGCGGGCCACCGTGGGCCGCGCGGCGGCGGTGCCCAGAAAGCGCACTCGAATCATTGGACAGGGAAGGTACCGAATTGCAAAACCGCGCGGGGGCGCACTATCGTGCCGGGGCGCACTACTATTTGGAGAGTGGGGCCGTCCACGCCGCAAGTTCACCGGAGGGAGCCAAGATGACGACGACGAAGCGACGCCCAGTTCCGAGCCCGAACCCGACTACTCCCAGCCGCAGGCACTTTCTCGGGGCGGCTGTCGCCACGCTGGGAGCGTCCGGCTTGGGGGCGTCGCGGTTGCCCTCCCTAAACGGTCGCGCCGCGGACATCGCCGCCGGCTTGGCGGGACACGCGGGAACGCCGGGGGAGATCGCCCGCGACGAGAGCTTCTGGGCGGAGGTGGCGCGGGCATTCACCGTGGACCGGACCCTGGTCAACCTCAACAACGGAGGCGTGAGCCCGTCGCCGGCGTTCGTGCAGGACGCCATGAAGCGGCACCTGGACTACTCCAACAAGGCGCCCACCTACACGATGTGGCAGGTCCTGGAGCCGCAGCGCGAGGGCGTCCGGGCGCGCATGGCGCGGGAGTGGGGCGTCGACGCCGAAGAGGTCGCGTTCACGCGCAACGCCTCCGAAGGCCTTCAAACCTGCCAGTTCGGATACGACTTGGCGGAGGGCGACGAGGTCCTGACCACGACGCAGGACTACGGCCGGATGCTCACCACCTTCCGGCAGCGGGAGCGTCGCGAGGGGATCGTCATGAGGCAGATCAAGGTCCCCGTTCCCGCCGAGGACCCGGCGGAGGTGGTGCGGCGCTTCGAGGAGGCGATCACGCCCCGGACGCGGATGATCCTCATGTGCCACATGATCAACCTGACGGGGCAGATCCTGCCCGTCCGCGACGTGGTGCGCATGGCGCGCAGGCATGGAGTTCCGGTCGTTGTGGACGGGGCGCACGCCATGGCCCACTTCAGCTTCAAGCTTCCCGACCTGGAGTGCGACAACTACTCCACCAGCCTGCACAAGTGGCTCTTCGCGCCCCACGGCACCGGGCTGCTCTACGTGCGCAAGGACGAAATCCCCGCGATCTGGCCGCTGATGGCCGCGCCGGACTCGAAGGACGGCGACATCCGCAAGTTCGAAGAGATCGGCACCCATCCGGCGGCCAACTACCTGGCGATCGGCGAGGCGCTGACCTTCCACCAGGGGATCGGAAGCGACCGGAAGACCGCTCGGCTGACGTACCTGCGCAACTACTGGGCTCGGCGGCTGCTGGAGAACGAGCGGGTCAGCCTGAACACCAGCCTGAAGCCGGGCTTCGCCTGCGGGATCGCGAACGTGCACGTGGACGGGCTGGACACGGCCCGGCTCGGGCGCTGGCTTTGGACCGAGCACCGGATCGTCAACGTGGCGATCGGGCACGAGGAGTGCGAAGGACTGCGCATCTCGCCCAGCGTCTACACGACGTTGGAAGAGCTGGACCGCTTCGCCGAGGCGGTGGAGTGGGCCATGGCGCACGGGCTGCCCGCCGAGTGAGGTCGTTGGACCCGAGACGGCGGCGCGCGGGTCGCGACGGACCGGCGGCCGGGATGGATCGCGCCAGATCCCATGCGGGCGAGCCGACGACGCGGCACGGGTTCGCGTTTGTCGCGATGCTCGTTTCGGGGACGGCGCTGGCGGCGCTGATCGCAGGCGGAGGCGCCCAGACGCCAATGGGCGGCGGCGAGGTGGCCCACTTGGCCGACGACCGGCGCGACGTGCTCGTGCTGCCTTTGGCCCAGCCTCTGCTGGACGGCGCCTACCAGGTGGCGTGGACCACGGGAGGACCCGACGGCCACGCCGTATCCGGCGCCTTCGGCTTTCGGGTCGCGCAGGAAGTTGCGGACACGCCGAGCACGACCCTCGACACGCTCGATCGCGCCGCGGACGCGCCCGGGGCCGGCGGCGGCGCGCTGCTGGACACGCTGGACGTCGGCGGCACAATGGACGAAGCAAACGAGCTGTCGGGCGAACCCAGCGATACGCCGGACGAAGCCGGCGACACGTCGGGCGAAAGCGACACGCTGGACGCCAGCCGCGTGTCGGCCGCGACCGGGAACTCGGCCATCGGCGCCGCGCTGGCCCCGGCGGCCACGGGCTTCGTCTTCTACCTGGGCGTCGTCGGGTTGCTGGGCGCGGTCGCGTTTCGGTTGTTGGTCGCGGGGGTCCTGGCTCGGCAAGGGTCCCGCGAAGTCTATCAAGCGGCCGTTGGTCGCGCCTGGAAGATCGCCGCGCTGAGCGCAGGGGCCGTTCTGGCGTCGGCGCCGTTCAGGCTTTGGTTCCAAGTTCAGGCGTTCTTCCCCGACGACCCGGCGTCCGACTTGCGCGGCCTCCTGACGGGCACGCCGTGGGGCGCCGGATGGATGCTGCACGCCGGGCTGGGCGTGTTGGCCGGCGCCGCGGTCGCCCTTGCACGGAGGCAGGGGCCGCGGGGCGCAGGATGGGGCGTCGCGGGCATCTCCGCCTTGTGTCTGCCTTTGGTTCCCGTCCTGTCGGGACACGCTTGGAGCGCGGAGCCCCGGTCGCTGGCCGCCCCCGCCCTCTATCTGCACGTGACAGCCGCCAGCATCTGGGTCGGCGGGCTGTTCTGCGTGCTCTTCGCCGGAGTGCCGGCCGTCAAGCGCCACGCGGAGGACGCGGAAGAGGGCGGCTTGGCCCCCATGGTGGCGGCGTTCTCGCGCGTCGCCGTCGTGGCGGTCGTCCTGCTGGCGGCCAGCGGCGGCGCCAACGCTTGGATTCGACTGGAGGCGTTGTCCCAGCTCTGGACCACGGCCTGGGGCCGGGCGCTCTCGATCAAGCTCGCGGTGGTGGCCGCGGTGATGACCATGGGCTTCTACAACTGGCGAGTGGTGCGGCCGGCGCTGGCCGAGAGCCCCCGTCCGGGCCTGCTGACCCTTCCCGCGTTCGTGGAGCTGGCGTTGGCGGCGGCGGCGCTGGCAGCAACGTCGTGGCTGGTGGCCCAGCCCCTTGCGTAGGCCTGTGAGACGCAACCGAGCAGGCGGCCGACGGCGTTTGGCAACAGCGACGCGGACGAGCGCGCCGAGGGCTCTTCGCACCCGCAACACGATCTTCGCGACCGCGCTGGCGGCGACCATCGGGAGTTTTGCCGGGGCGCTGCACGCCGTCGCGCCTCCGCGGGCAACCGTGCAAGAGGTGGACTTGGAGGCGCTCGTGGGCTGGCCGTTCCCCTCGGGATTGGTGGCCGCCGCCGACAGCCCGGCGGTCGCGTGGGTTCGGAACGAGCGCGGCGCACGCAACGTCTGGGTGGCGCACGGTCCCGGCTGGCAAGGTCGTGCCGTCACCGCCTTCGAGGGCGACGACGGTCAGGAGATCGCGTCGCTGGCCGTCTCCGCCGACGGCGCCGTAGTGGTCTTCGTTCGTGGCGGCGCGCCGAACCGGGCGGGCGAGACGCCCAACCCGACCAGCGACCCCCGCGGTGCCGAACGGGAACTTTGGTCGACGACTCCGGACGGCATCGCGCGCAAGCTGGGACCTGGGCACTCGCCGGTTCTGTCGCGGAACGGCGAGCACGTCTACTTCATCCGCGACGGCACCGTCCACCGTCGGGCGGTCCAGGACCCCGAGGCCCAATCCGAACCGCTCGCCGAGGGGCGCGGCACGCCCGCCGAGCTGGCGCTTTCTCCCGGCGAAGCGCACTTGGCGTGGACCAGTCGGCGCGGAGACCATGCGTTCGTCGCCGTGCTGGACCTGGAGACGCGAGACCTGCGGTACCTGGACCCGTCGCTCGACCGGGACGGCAGCCCCGTCTGGTCTCCGGACGGCTCGACGATCGCGTTCCTGCGCGTGCCCAGCCGCAAGGGGCAGCTGCCGTTCTTCGCCCTGCGCGAGTCGTTGCCGTGGAGCATTCGCGCGGCCCGCGTGGAGGACGGATTCGCCTGGGAGGTCTTCGAGGCCCAACCCGGGCCCGGCAGCGTGCACCGGCAGGTCTCCGCTGGCCGCCAGCTCTTCTGGGGCACCGACGACCGGATCGCCTTCGCGTGGGAGGCGAACGGCTACACAAACCTTTACTCGGTCGCGGCGGACGGCGGCGGTTCGCCCGTTTCCGTTGCCACGGGCGCCTTCGAGGTGCAGTACGTGTCCATGGTTCCGAACGGCGATGCGCTGGTCTTCTCTTCCAACCAAGCAAACGTGGACCGGCAGCACCTGTGGCGAGCGCCGATGGACGGGTCGGGCGCCCAGGCGCTCACGCCGGGCGCCGGCATCGAGTGGCAGCCGGCCCCGCTGGCCAGCGGCGAAGTGGCTTTCCTGGCGTCGTCGGGCACGACGCCGGCCCATGCCGAGGTGTTGTCGGACGGCGAACGGCGGTGGCTGGCGCCGGGACAGCGGGCCGCCCTGCCCCGGGGCTTGGTCGAACCGATCCAAGTCGTCTTCCCCGGCACGGACGGCCTGCGCATCCACGGCCAACTGTTCCTGCCCAAGGGCTCCGCTCCGCCCGAAGGATGGCCGGGCATCCTGTTTCTTCACGGCGGCTCGCGGCGGCAGATGCTGCTGGGCTTTCACCACCGGGGCTACTACCACAACGCCTACTCCTTCAACCAGCGGCTGGCGGACCAAGGCTACGCCGTGCTGTCGGTCAACTACCGCAGCGGCATCGGCTACGGGATGGAGTTCCGCGAAGCCAAAGGCTACGGCGCCGGGGGCGCGTCGGAGGTCCGCGACGTGCTGGGCGCGGGCGCGTACATGGCCGGGCGCGACGATGTGGATGCGGCCAGGATCGGCTTGTGGGGCGGATCGTACGGCGGCTACCTGACGGCGCACGGCTTGGCCCAGGCGTCCGGCCTCTTTCGCGCCGGCGTGGACGTGCACGGCGTTCACGACTGGAACCCCGTCATCCGCAACTTCGTGCCGTCCTACGACCCGGCGGCGCGGTCGGACGTGGCTCGCTCGGCCTTCGATTCATCCCCGATGGCGTACGTGGACGGCTGGACTTCGCCGGTGCTGCTGATCCACGGCGACGACGACCGCAACGTTCCCTTCAGCGAGTCCGTGGAGTTGGCCGAAGTCCTGCGGAAGAAGGGCGTGCACGTGGAGCAGCTCGTCTTCCCCGACGAAGTCCACGGCTTCCTGCTGCACCGGAACTGGACGGCGGCGTTCCGGGCGGCGGAAGGCTTCTTCGACCGCTTCCTCAAGGGAAAGACTTGACCGCGCACCGTCGGACCAGCGTCGCCGGCGTCCTTGCGACCCTGACCGTCTTGCCGGCGCCGGACGGCGGGCTGGCGCAGGAACAGCCCCCGGAGCCGTTTACGCTGATCGGCGAAGTGCGGGACTACGCCACCGAGCGCCCCGTCGAGGGCGCCGTCGTCCAGATCGCCGAGATGGGACGGTCCGCGGTTACGGACCGAAACGGCTATTTCGAGTTTCCCGACCTGCTCCCGGGACGCCACACCTTCGTCACCTCCAGCTTCGGCTACCGGACCAACCGCGAAGACTCCGACGTGCCCTCGAACGCGGTTCTCGTGGTCCGTCTGAGCCCGATGGTCTTCGAGCTGCCCGGACTGGAGGTCACCGTCGAGCGGCTCTTGCACCGGATAGAAGCCCGTCGCCTTTCCTCGGGTGCCAGCGAGGTCGCCGTGTTCACGCGGCGGCAACTGGCGCAAAGCCGAGCCCCGGGGCTGGAGAAGTTCGTCGGGGAGCGAACCGCCGGCTTCGAGATCAAGCCGAACCGCAGCGATCACCTGTGCGTGTCCGTCCGGGGGAAGTCGCCCCGGTTGGTGCAGGTCTTTCTGGACGAAGCGGCGGTCCCCAACTTGGTGCTCCAAACCCTGAAGCCCGACGAAGTGGAACTGGTGGAGGTGTATCGCAGCTTGGCGATGGTGCGCGTCTACACGAAGCAGTTTCTGGAAGATGCGGCGCACAGCGGCTTCGCCCCGCGGCCCGTGAACCAGATGACCGGCCGACCGTGCCCCCGCACGGCCGGCGAGCCCTCACTGCCGACGCCGGGTTCGTGAAGATGCGGCGACCCGTGATCGTTCGCCGGCGGAGTTGGGCCATGGTCGTCGCGGCCTCGTTGCTGACCGCTCACGCCTGCGCCTCCGCGCCGGGCGCGGGGACGGGCGACCCGGAGCAAGCCCAGGAACGTCTGCAGGCCGCCGCTCGGCTGGCCGGCACATGGACCCTCGACGAAGCAGCCACCGCCCAGGCGGCGGGCGTGTCGGGGACTCGCCCCGAGGATCACATCACGCAACGGGCGTCCGACATGGCCATGGCCATGCTGCGGGAACAGTCGTCCGGCTCCCGAGGCGTGTCGGGCACGCCCGAGGGGCTCCGCCGGACCATGCTGCTGGCGGGCGTCGCGCCCCGGACGCTGGTCGTCGGCTTGGCGGACGGCACGCTCGCCGTGTCGTTCGACGGCGAATCGCCCGTCGAGGCGCCCTTGGCGGGAGAGTGGAGGCGGGCGGACACGCCTCAGGGTCCGGTCGAAGCCCGGGTCCGCTGGCAAGGCGGCACCCCGGGGTTCGAGCGTCGCGTTGCCGGCGGAGGCGTCGTCCGCGACGGCCTGTCCATCTTGGAAAGCGGCCACCTGCTGTTGACCCGCGAAGTCGTCTGGGGCCGAGACGCCCGCCCCGTGGGACGGCTGGTCTACGCTCGGTCGGAACGCTCCTCCGCGATGTCGCTCCGACGGCCCTTCGGCGCCTCCTCCGGCTCGACTGCGTCCCTGGGCTCGTCTTCCGAGTAGTCTCCCGACGGCTCACGCACGACGGCCCCCGAGCGGACGGACTCCACCGAACCGGGCAAGTCGGCGCCCGTCAACCGGCGCGGTGAGGAACGCTCGTCGAGCCTTGCGCGCAAGTCGCTGACCGCCGCCTTCGTCTCGGCGAGCCCGGCCGACACCTCTCGGTGGTTCTCGTTCATCCGGTCCTCCATCCGGTCGATCCGATGGCCGAGCTTCTGTTCCACGCCGCCGAGCTCTCGCTTCCCCCGGTCGATCCGCTGGCCAAGCTCCTGCCTTACTCGGTCGATCTGTTCGGCGAGCCGCTTCTCGCCCGCCTCGCGTCGCTTCTCCGCCTCTTCGAACCGCTTCCCGATCTCAGCCCGAAATTCTTGCCACTCCCTGCGCCTGTCGGCCTTCATGGCGCGATGCACGCCGAGGGCGGACACGAGGACCGCCACGATCGTCCAGAAGTCGCCGTTCGACAGGAAATCCATCCTTGTCGTCCTTTCTGGCCTCGAGTTGGGGCCGGTCTCGCGTTCGAGCCGCGCTTGAAGGAGGTCTCCTGCGGCCGGTCCCTGGCAATCTACACCGGAAGCGACCTGGTCAAAGCGCCGTGGGCGGAGGACCTCGAGTTTGGGAACTTAAGCCGAGCGTCCAGCCCCTCCCGCGGCGATCGCGAAGTCCTGTCCCGTCGGCCGCTGGAAGACCTTCAGGCCGAACTCGGGGAGCACCGCGATCAAGTGGTCAAAGACGTCCGCCTGGAACGCCTCGTAGTTGGCCCAGGCCGTGTCGTTGGAGAAGCAGTAGATCTCGATGGGCACGCCCTCCGGTCCCGGCGCCAGCTGCCGAACGAGAAGGGTCATGTCCTTGTGTGTGGCGGGGTGAGCCTCCAAGTAGCGGTGCACGTACGCCCGGAAGGTGCCCAGGTTGGTCAAGCGCCGCAGTTCGGGCTCGGCGTCTGCGTCGCCGCCGGCCCCTCCGGCGTTGTGGCGCTCCAGCTCGGACCGCTTCTCGCGCATGTAGTCGCGCAGCGTCTCGCGCCGGGAGAGGGCCGCCAGTTCGCCGTCGGTCAGGAATCGCACCGAACCCATGTCGATCCGCAGGGACCGCTTGATTCGGCGCCCGCCCGACTCCGACATGCCGCGCCAGTTCTTGAACGACTCGCTGATGAACTTGTGCGTGGGGATCGTGGAGATCGTCTTGTCCCAGTTCTGCACCTTGACCGTGTGCAGGGCCACGTCCACCACGTCGCCGTCCGCGTTGGCCTGGGGCATCGAGACCCAGTCGCCGATCCGCACCATGTCGTTGGACATGATCTGCACGCTGGCCACCAGGGACAGGATCGTGTCCTTGAAAACCAGCATCAGCACCGCGGCCAGCGCCCCCAAGCCGGACAGGAACACGACGGGCGAGCGCCCCGCCAGGACTGCCGCCGCCGCGATCGCCGCCGCCAAGTACGCCAGCAAGCTCAAGACCTGCAGGTAGCCCTTGACGGGTCGCGACTTGGCCTGGGCGTAGGCGTCGTTGTAGATGTCGTTGACGGCGTCCAGGAACCCCTTGAACGCCCGAGCCGCCACGAACACGACGAATGCCGCGCAGCCCCGTCGCACCGCGGTCCACAGCGCAGCCGCAAGCCCCCCGTCCGCAGCCGCCACGTCGATGCCCGCCACGCCCAGCGCCGGACCGATGCCGGCGTAGATCACCAGCGCCGGCGCCACTTGCGCGACGCGCGCGAACACCTTGCGTTCGATCAGGCGGTCGTCCCACGTCGAGCGCGTTCGCGAGGCCACGCGACGAACCGCCCCGGTGAAGAGCCGGCTGGCGGCCCAGTTCGCGATCCAAGCCAGGACGGCCAGGGCCGCCAACGCGCCGGCGACCGTGGGCCATCCGGGCGGCAACGAAGGAAGAGACTGCATGACGGGGTTCCGCGCCTACCGCGAGGCGCCCAGCTCCTCCGCCAGCAGGTCCAGCGCCAAGTTCGAGAGTCGCGCCAAGTGGGGGTGCGCCCGGTGGCCGTTGGTCAGAAACGCCACGCCGAACCCGCGGGTCCGGTTGCCCGCCGCGAACGCGGTGTACCCGGGCACGCTGCCGGAATGAGCGAAGAACCGCTCGCCGTCCCGTTCCGAGACCCACCACGTCAGTCCGTAGCCCGGGTTCTCGTAGCCCCAGCCGCCACCCATCGGCTGGCCCGCGAACTCCGGGTACTGCAAGGCGTGCATTTCGTCCAAGGTCGCAGCCGCCAGGAGGCGCTCGCCGTCCCAGCTGCCGTCCCCCAGGTTGAAGCGAACCCAGGCGGCCTGGTCGTGAACCGTCCCGTAGACGATCCCCGCCGGCCACACGTTGGCCTTCAGCCGCGGGGCGGGCGCGTTGCGACCGGTCTCGGGGTCGGGCTGGTAAGGCACCGCCAGCCGTTCGTCCATGTCGGGCGTGGGCTCGAACGCCGTCGAGGTCATCCCCAGACGATCCCAGACTTCGTTTCGGACGTAGGTTCGATAGGGCACGCCCGACAGCTTCTCGACCAAGCGGCCCACCAGCGAGTACGCCATGTTCGAATAGACGACGGCCTCCAGGGGCGGCGCGTCCACGCGAAGAGAGTCCGCCAGGTAGCGGTCCAGCGGCAACGGGCCTTGGTTGCTCCACACCAGATGAGGACCGAAGTCCCCCGGCATGCCCGACGTGTGGGTCAGCAGGTGGCGAAAGACGACGGGGCGGTCCGGGTCTTCGTCGCGCACGACCATCCCGTCCAGGTGGGGCGCCACGGGCTCGTCCAGCTCGAACTTGCCCTGCTCCATCTGCTGCAGGAGCGCCACGGTGGACTGGGCCTTGAAGGTCGAGCCGATCAGGTAGACGGTGCGCGTCGTGGCGGGCGTGCGCGCCCACAGGTTCGCCTGCCCGTACGCGGCGCTCCACAGCTCGCCGGTCCGGTCGGTCAGGGCCACGGCCACCGACGGGATGGCGCCTTCGACCATGGCCCGGCGGATCTCGGCCTCCAAGCGGGCGGCCGCACTCGCGACGGCGCCGGCCTGGGCGTCTTGGGCCGACGCCGCAACCGCAGAGAGAGCAACCGCAAAGCCCGCCAGAACGACGGACCGGCCGAGCCGGCCAAGGGCGCGGTCCCGAGCGGCGGGTCGCGTCGAGCTGCGGCGGATTGGGGTGCGTGGCGGCATCGCAGATGTCCTTGGGGGGCTGGGTTCGGGCCGGCGGGGCCTGTCGCCCACGGAAGAAACGACTGGAGTGCTTGCGACACAAGGCGCGGGGCCGGCAAAGCCTGCGCGGGGCGGGTTGCCAAGGAGTCGCCGGACGCGCCTATTCCCACTCGCCATGATCCAGCCCGCTTCGCGCCCCGACCGACGCCCGCCCGTGGTCGCCGGCCGCGTCCGCATCGATGTCGAGCCCGTGTACTCGACCGCACACTCTCGGCCGCCGCACCGCTACCTCTTCGCATACCTGGTCCGGATCGAGAACGCCTGGGACGAGCCGGTGCAGCTGTTCTGGCGCCACTGGACGATCCACGATCCGGTCGGCGGCGACCAGGAGGTCGAGGGCGAAGGGGTCGTGGGCCAGTCGCCGGTGCTGGCACCGGGAGAGGTGCACGAGTACCAGAGCTTCTGCGTGCTGGAGGGACCCGTCGGCCACATGGAAGGGTTCTACCACTTCCGAAGCAGCGACGGCGTCGTCTTTCGAGCCCCGATTCCCCGGTTCGTCTTGAGGGCGCCGTTGGGCCAAGGCCTCGGGGCCCGCGCTTGAACCGAGCCACGCCCCCCGGCGCGGCGCGACCGGCGTGTCGCCGCCGGACCTACTGAATGCGCAGGTAGACGGCGTGGCTCACGCGCTCGGAGCCGTCCTCCGCCGTGCGCCGGTACTCGTTGTCGATCCGATTGCCGTCCTCCGACAACACGTTCACGATCACTTGGTAGACTTCGCCGTCTCGCCGGTTGAAGATGTGGTTGGTGCGGTCGTCCACAACCTCCACGGCGGTCTCGGTGTTCTCCTGCCCCTCCACGGGCCGGAACACGCCGTCGAACAACGTCGTGTAGCTCCACTCGGAGGACTCGCCGTCCGCGTTGGTCGAGGCGACCGTGATCTTCATGCCGCCGTCGCCCCAGGGCTCGTAGGTCATGACGTTGCTGAAGGGGGCCGGCGCGTCGGACTCGAGCTGCCACGCGCCGAACCTCGGGTTGGCGGCGGCGTCTTCGGCATCGGCGGCGGTCGCGGCGTCTTCGGCTTCCGGGGCGTCGTCGCCGGCTTCGGAGGGGCCGCAGGCGGGGACGGCCAGGGCGGCGCACACGACGAGGGATCGCAGGGCTGTGGTGTTCGAACGTGTCATGCGGGGAGCAACCGGGTCTCGATGGTGCAAGAGGAGCGGCCCGCGCAGGGCCGGGGAGGACTGACGACATGATAAGGCGCGGGCGGGCGGCGCGAAACCCGGCGCTGCGCGACTGCGTAACCGAATGCATGCTCCCAACCCTTGCCATTCCCCGTTCTCGGGTTGTGCGCGCGTGCGTGGTTTCGGCGGCCGCTGTCGTCGCGGGCGCCGGCGGCGTCGCCCAGGCCGCCGCCCAAGCGGACCGCATCTGGGGACGGGTCCACACCTCGGCGGGCGAGCTCCACGAGGGCTTCATCCTGTGGAACGGTCCCGGCGCCTACAACGCCGCAAGCTGGGCGGACGTCCTGGACGGAACGCGAGCCGCCGACCCGGAGCACTACGAAGCGTGGCTGTCGGCGACGGGCCGGGAGCGCCCGGTTCGCTCGATCGAACTCCGCGGCTACCGGGTGTCTTGGAACGAGGACGATCCCGACTACCCCTTTCATGCCGCCACCGGCATTCGGTTCGGTTGGCTGTCGGCCGTGAACGTGCCCGAGAGCGGCGGCGTCGAGCTCGTCCTGCGGTCGGCCCAGGACGACGCCTCGACTTCCCCGCCCCCGTTGATTCTGCGTCGGCCCCTTGCGCGCTCCCGGGCTCTCGAGGTCGACGAACCCGGCGCCGGCAGCGCGCAGGTCGAGTGGCGAAACTTGCGACGGGTGGAGTTTGCCCGGCCGCCCGCCGGAACTCGACCCCGCTCGGCGCGGCTCCACGGCACGGTGGAAGACCGCTTTGGGCGATCGTTCACGGGCTACGTGGCGTGGGACTCTGACGAGGTGCTGGATTCGGAGGTGCTGGACGGCTTCGACGAAGACGGCAAGGACCACGAGATTCCCTTCGGCGACATCGCGTCAATCGAGCGAGGGCTGTCCGGGTCGCGAGTGGTGCTTGCCTCCGGCGATATCGTGAACCTGACCGGGACCAACGACGTCAACCGCGACAACCGGGGCGTCCGCGTCTTCGACCCCGCGCTGGGCATGATCAAGGTCGAGTGGGAGGAGTTCGGCGTCCTGCGGTTCCACCCTCCGGCCGATGCGCGAGGATACGAGTCGTTCGCGGGCGGCGACGGCGGGGCGCGGGCGAGCGCGCGCCGTCTTGCGGGGGTGGTCACGACCCGCCAAGGCGAGCAGATCGAGGGCCTGATCCGATGGGACGCCGAGCACGAGTGGTCGTGGGAGCTGCTCCAGGGCGAGTCCCAAGGGGCGGCGTTCGCCGTGGAGTTCGGGTCCGTGACGCAGGTCGCGCGCCGGGAGGACGACGCGATCGCCGTGTCCCTCGTCGACGGTCGAGTGTTCGAGCTGTCGCGGGACGCCGAATCGGAGGGCGAGAACCGAGGGCTCTTCGTGCTGCCGAGCGTGGGCGTGGACGCAGGCGACCCGGACACAAGCATAGCCTCCGAGCCAGTGCAGTGGGTCTACGTGGCCTGGGAGGACTTTGCGGCGGTCCGCTTCGACCTCGGCGCGGGCGTCCGCAACCCGTTCCGCCAAGGCGCAAGCCGTTGACGGCCCGCGGCATTGCACGACGGCACGCGCGCCCGCGTCAGCGACGGGCGTTGGCCAGCGCCGGAGCCGCGGTCGCCGTCCTGGCCGCAACCGCGACCGCTGGGGCCGGACAGGCCGTCGGCGGCTCCGACGTCTTCTTGGACGCCGCGGCCTCCCGCCTGTACGAGGCGGCACAGAGCAACTGGCGCACCTTGGACGAGTCGGTCGTCCGGTACACCGCCCGCATCGAGCAGCGGATAGCCGCGGCGATCCGCACGCCGCTCAAGGATCGGGTCGTCTACCGCAACGAGACGGCGGCCCGCGCCTTCTGGGACCGGGACTACGAGCCCGTCGTCCAAGTGCTGGGCACGCGCTCCCGCTACCCGGGGCGCGACATCGCCGTTCGCGAGGGCGACCTGGACTGGCTGGACGACCTTCCCTTCGACCGGCCCTTCGAGCCCGGGGGCGACCGGCTGCTCTTCGGCCTGACCGACCCGGACGACGAGTACTTCCGCGTGGACGTGGACGACCGCGAGAGCTACGAAGCCGGGGACGCCTTCTGGTTCGCCCATCCTCTGGCGGCCGACGCCGACTCCCACTACCGCTTTCGGAGCGGCGACACGCTGACCGTTTCGCTCCCCGACGGTCGCTCGCTCACGGCGGTGCAGCTCGAAGTCCTGCCCCGCCAAGCCGACGCCCACCGCATTACCGGCACCCTGTGGATCGAACCCGAGTCCGGTGCGCTGGTCCGCGCCGTCTACCGCCTGAGCCGTCGGTTCGACGCGATCCGCGACATCCCCGAACTGCAACGCGAAGAGGACCGGGGCAGCTTCCGCTACGTGCCGGGAATATTCAAGCCGTGGACGTTCGACCTGAAGATGATCGCGGTGGACTACGGCCTCTGGGACTTCAAGGTCTGGCTGCCCCGCAGCATGAGGATGGAAGGAGAAGTGGCGGCGGGCGTCCTGAAGATGCCCGTGTCGATGGACTTGGCGTACCGAATCGAGTCGGTGGCCACAGTGGAGGACCTGGCGCCGGCGGAGCTTCCAGCCGCAAGTCCCGCCGACGAGCTGCAAGAAGTGCACTTCGAGACGCGGGCCCAAGCGCTGGCATTCGTCGCCGAGCTTCTGTCCGAAGGCGACGCGCCGTACGAGCTCATGGACGAGTCGGAAGAGGCTGCGCTCGTCCGGGAGGCGCTTCTGATCGTGCCGCGGGAGCGAAGTCGCGTGGCCGAGAGCCCGCACCTGCCGCCGCCCATCTGGGAAGAAGCCGCCGGGTTCCCGTCGGACGACGAGCTGCAAGCGTACGTGGAGAACTTGGCCAAGCTGCCGGCCCCGCCTTCGGGCCGGGCGCCGCTGTCGTGGGGCTTGGGATGGGCCGGCGGGGGGTTCCGGTACAATCGGGTCGAAGGGTTGGCGGCCGGGGGCTCGCTCCAGGCCGAGCTGGGACGTCGCTTTTCGTTCCGCGCTGCGGGCCTGCTGGGATTGGCGAACCTGCGCCCCGACATCCATCTAGAAGTAGAGCGCTCCACAATCTTGCGCCGTCTTTCCCTGGAAGCGTTTCACGAACTGCGCGCCACGGATCGGCAAAGCTCCCACTTGGGCCTGGGCAACACCCTGAACGCCTTCTTCTTCGGCACCGACAACGGCGACTACTACCGGGCCACCGGCGCCACCTTCGCGTGGCGGCCGCCCGCGCTAGCCAGGGAATCGTTCGAACTCCGCCTCTTCGCGGAGCGTCAGCGTTCGGTCGTCAAGGAGACGGACTTCGCCCTCTTCAAGGCCTTCAGCGACGGATTCGCGTTCCGCCCGAACCCCGCCGTGGACGAGGTCGACGTGGCGGGCGCCGAGGTGCGCTGGGCGCCGTGGTGGGGAAGCGACCCCACGCGGACGCAGCTGGGATTGGAAGTGCAGGCACGGGGCGCGGCTTGGCGGTTCGCGGACGGCCAGCGGGACGGGGACCGATATCTGGAGACCAAGGCCGTGGCCCGAGCGGCCGTGCCCCTGTCGGGCGGCGAGTGGAGCGCTTGGCGTCTCGGCGTCCAAGTTGCCGCGGGCACGATCTGGGGCAACGCGCCCGCCCAGCGGACATGGCACGTCGGCGGCCCCGCCACCCTGCGCGGCCACAAGACGGCCGCGGCGTTCGGCACATCCCTGCTGCTCGGTCGCCTGGAGGTGGCCCGCACCTACCACGGCATCGGCGCCAGCCTCTTCGGCGACGCGGCCTGGGCCGGCGCGCAAGATCGCTTCGACGGGAGCGATTTCCTGTACGGCATAGGGTTGGGCGTCAGCGTTCTGGACGGGCTCGCGCGCTTCGACGTGGCCCGAGGCCTCAACGGCCCCGACCCGGGCTTCCGGGTCCACTTGGAGCTGGACGCGATCTTGTAGCGGCGCGCAGGCAGGGCGTTTGCCTTGTTCCCCGGCCGGCGCGAAGTTGGCCGCCATGCGCTTCTTCTACCGGAACGCTCGTCGCGCCGCGCTCGATGCCGGCGTCGCCAAGGGCGCGCGCGCCCTTGCGTTGGGCCTTGCCGCGACCTGCTGGACCACCGCGTCAGCGCCCGCCCTGGCCCAAGCCCCGACGACGACGGGGGCCGCAGTGCGGGACGACGCGCGGGCCGGCCTGCACGACGTCGCCGAGCCCTTCAAGGTCGGCACCTTCGAGATCGACGGCGACGCGCGCGTGGGAGTCGTCCTGCGCGACGCGTGGGTCGTGGACGCCCGAGCCGCCAACCGGACGCTGGAGGGGAACCCGACCTACCCGCCCTTCCCCATGCCAGCCGACATGCTGGGGGTCATCGAGCGGTACGACTACGGCGTCAAGCGGCGTCTCTACGAGATCGTGAACCACTTGGCGGCCGCCGGCGCCCTCGATGCGGACGAGCGCCCCGCCTACGTCCACGCCGTCGGCGACGTGCGCACGCTGCCGCCGATCCTTTACCCAGGCAAGATCCTCAACGCCGCCGTCAACTTCTACAGTCACGTGGAGGAGTCGGGGACGCCCGAGGACCGCGCCGAGGCGCGGCGGCAGCGCCGAGAGAACCGGGGCGTGCCGTACCTCTTCCTGAAGCCCAGCCGGGGCGCGGTCGTGGGCGACGGGGACGCGGTGGTGATCCCGTGGGGCCGAGATCGGACCGACTGGGAAGTGGAGCTGGGCGCAGTGATCGGGCGAGCCGCGAAGTACGTGTCGGCGGACGACGCCCAGGACTACGTGTTCGGCTACACCGTGACGCTGGACATCTCGGACCGGGGCGGACGTCCCCCCGGCGGCAACCCGCTGCGCTCCGACTGGTTCGTGGGCAAGGGCCACGACACCTTCGCGCCCATGGGACCGTGGATCGTCCCCAAGGAGTTCTACGGCGACCCGATGGAGAAGCTGCGCCAGACCCTGAGCGTGGGCGGCGAGCAGATGCAGGAGGCCCGCGCCGGCGACATGATCCACACGCTATGGGAGCTGATCGAATACGGTTCGTCGATCATCACGCTCTTCCCCGGCGACGTGATCAACAACGGGACTTCCGGCGGCGTCGGCATGGGCACCGCCGTCCGGGGCGAGCAGCGCTTCCTCCAGCCCGGCGACGTGATCGAGGCGACGATCGACGGGATCGGCACGCTCACGGTGCCGGTGGTGGAGGAAGACGAGCCGCCGGGCGGAACGGGCGCGCGGCTGCCGCCGGTCGGCTCCTATCGCAGGAACTGACTTCGCGCGTCCCGCGCAGGTGCTCCGGGGGGGCGGCGGCGAAGGCGACACGCCGCTCCAAGTGCCGGGGGCGGGAATCGAACCCGCATGGGGATTGCCCCGGGGGATTTTAAGTCCCCTGTGTATACCGTTTCACCACCCCGGCGGAATCGGAAGCAGCCGGCGGCCGGCCTCGGCCGCACAAGCAACAGTATAGCCGCGCGGCGGGCGAACTGCCCAAGTCGCCGAAGCCCCGATCGCTCCCAGCGCCCGCCTCACATCCCCCAGACTTCGATCTTCGCTCCGCCTTGGGCCTTCCGGGCGAGCCGGAACACCTTCTCGTCCCAGCTTCGGCCCTCTCGCCGGTCGAATACGACCAGGTGTCCCGTCTCGCCGCCGCAGCGGTCCATGTACGCGGCGGTCTGCTCCACGCCCTCGACCAGGGTTCGCTCCATCCCTTTGTGCAGCACTTTGCATTCGACCACGTGCCTGCGGACGCCATCGCCCTCCGGCCACTCCACCAGCAGGTCGGTTCGACCCCGTCCCAGCCCGTACTCCCGCTCGATTCGGCCCCCGCTGTTCACGACCCTCTGCAGGAATGCCTGCAACAGCAGTTGCGGACCCGCCTCCCTGTACTGGAATCGCTCCACCCAGTGCTCGGAATGCTGCCGAAAGAACTCCTGGAACGCCCCCAGCAGCTTGTCCATCCGCAATCCGCCCGCCTCGGTCACGTACCACGCCGGTTCCTGGGCCAGCTCCTCCTGCGCCATCCAAGTCAGCTTCCTGGGAACCACCTCCGCATAGATCGGATTCGCTATCCGAAGCGGCCTGTCGTGCGCCACCAGACCCAGGTCTCGAACGTATTCGACGTCCCGCTCCGACGATTCCGTGCTTCCGGCCCCGGTCAGCAGCGGCTCCACGACCCTCCGCACCCGATCCTCCTGCAGCTTGTCCGCCAGCTGGTCCAGGTGCGTCTCGCGACGCAGGATCAGCGCTTCCTGGGCCGCCAGCACGTCGGCTCTCGTCAACGGCCGCAGCCGGTCCACCCCGCCCGCGCCGCGGAAGCACATATCGTACGCAAGCGCGTTCACCAGCCACGGCTGACCCCGACTCCGGCGCCAAATCGCTTCCAGCGCGTCGTCCGCGAACCCCTGCCCCGTCTCCTCCGTGTGCTGGCCCAGCAGGGCGTGGACGTCTTGCCGGGAGAAGTCGCCCAGCCGCATCGACCTGGCCTTTACATTGAAGGCGCTGCCGCCCGCGATCATCGTGTTCGCCGAGCTCGAGTGGATGCGGTAGTCCCGAACGTCGCGCACCCCGCACAAGATCACGCTCTGAGGGAACGCCCGGGGGCGCATGTCGTAGCCCGCCCGCAGCTGGCGCAGCACGGACAGCAGGGAATCGCCCACCAAAGCGTCGATCTCGTCGACGAGGAGCACCAGCGGCTTGTCGCCGGCGCGCACCCAGCGGCTGAGGCTTTGCCGGAGTGCGCCGTGAGGGCCGCGAGTGGTCAGCATATCCGGCCAGATCGCCTCCAGCGTGTCGTCGCCCAGCGCGTCAGTCGCTCGGTCCGCCAGTTCGCCCAGCACCGTGCGCATCGCCTCCTCCACGTCCTCGCGCGCAACCTGGGCGCCTTCCACGTTCACGTAGACGCAGCGATGCGCGCCCTCGGCGTTGAGCAAGTCCCGAAGGGCCAGCAAGGACGACGTCTTCCCCGTCTGGCGGGGCGCGTGAAGGACGAAGTAGCGCTTCTCGGCAATCATCCGGCGAACCCCGGCCAAGTCCAGGCGGCCGAGAGGCGGAATGTGGTAGTGGTCCGCTGCAACCACCGGGCCGGTCGTGTTGAAGAAGCGCATTCGCGTCGGCCGTCGCTGGAGGGTTCGAGCGCGCACAAGCTGGCGGGCGCACGCCCCGTTCATGCCCTGCAAGATAGCGAATCGCGCGATCGGCGTGCCGGTCCCGCTACCGCTTCCAGTCGAAGTCGTGGGTGAACAAGTACACGGACCCGCGCTTCCGACCTGTCGTCACCACTACCGCAATCGAGTTCAGGTCGATGCGGTCGATGTGCTCGTTGGGCGTCCATCGCCCGTTCACGTACAGCTGGCCGCAATCGTCGAACAACGAAAGCACGCACACGCGGCGCCCGTGGGACACGGGAATGTACAGCCAGCGCAGCATCTCCGTGTTGTCGTCGCTCTTCGACTTGGCCTCTTCCAGCCGCGCCCCCTGGATCAGCCGGAAGCCCTTGGCGGCGTTGGGGTGGCCGCCCCATGCTCGTCGCAGCCACTGGATCGTCTCCGCTTCGTTGACGACCGACAACTCCACGCCGGGAAGCGACACAGGCAGCGGCCGGACCTCGACTTCGATCTCGTAGGCGCGTCCGTCCTCCAAGATCATGAGGGGCGATCGCGTCTCCTCGTACCCGTAACGGTGGACGACCACGCGATATTCGCCGGCAACCGGCGCACGCAAGACGAAGCGGCCTGCGGAATCGGCCACGACCGCTGCAACGGGTATGCCGTCGTCGGAAAGCAGGGCGGCTTCCCCAAAGGCTACGGGACCTCCGCCGTGTGCGTCCACCGCGCGTCCGCGAAGCTCCTGCGCGACGGCGTCTCGGGCTGCGACGCAGGTCAAGGTCGTAAGAGTCCAGGCGCACAAGCAGCGACCTGCCCGACTTGTCCTGCGCGGGACGCAACGCGCGGACGGTGCGCCGGTCACTGCCGGTCGGGGGGGTTCCAATGTCTCTTCCAATCGAATTCCGACGTGAACAGATACACCCGCGCGCCACCCTCCCGTACGGTCACGACCATCGAGATCGATTCCATGTCGATGCGGTCGATGTGCTCGTTGGGGATCCAACGCCCGTCCACGTACAACTGCCCGCAGGCGTCGAACAGAGCAAGCACGCACACGCGTCGGGCATGGGACACGGGAATGTACAGCCGGCGCAGCATCCCCGTGTTGTCCTTGCTCCTCGCCTTGGCTTCTTCCAGCCGGGCGCCCCGAAGCAGTCGGAAGCCCTTCATGGCGTTCGGATGGTTGCCAAGCTCGCGACGCAACCAATTCACGGTGGTCTGCAAGCCCGCGAACACGTCCAGACCCCGCAGCGGAACCGCCTCGGGCGCGGCCTCCAACTCCAAGTCGTACGTCGCCCCTTCCGTGACCGCGATCAGCGGCGAGCGGACCGTCATGTAGCCGATGCGCTGCATGGCAACGTAGTATTCGCCTCCACCGGGCGCCTCCAACACGAAGCGGCCCTCGGAATCGGACAGCACGGCCACGACCGGCAGTTCGTCTCGGTCCAGCAACGCAACTTCGGCATAGGCAATCGGTCCCCCCGTCGACATGTCCGACGCGCGTCCCCGAATGCTCTGTGCAGCAACGTCGTGAACCATGCCGACGACATGCAAGACGGCGCAGACGACCAAGCTCCCCCTTGCCGCATTCATTTTGATCACCGATCCCGCCGCAGTCTATGGACGCGCGGGTGCTCGACCCCGAGCGAGTCCGTCCACACGCCGATCAAGACGTCTCTCTCCACGCTCATGACCCGCAGTCCTTCCATCACGTCCACCGTTCCAAGCCACGTCCCGGTGGAATCCAACACTTGCCAGGCTTCCGGTCCTCCCTGCTCGCTCCGGCCCAGGTACGGACGCAGCCAAATCGCGGCCCCCGCGTCCACCCGAATTTGTGCATATGCGGGACGCCTTTCGGGGTCCGGCAACTGATCGACGATCTGACGCACAAGAGGGTGCGGGTCGACGCCCAAGCGAGCCGCGCGTTCGGCGGCGACAACGTCCTGCGTCAAGTCCAAGGGGTAGTCGACCACCCGGAGTATGCGCAACAACCGGCCCGACGGAGACAACTCCTCGATCTGCATCGCGTTGCCGTTGCCGCGAAAGATGGCATTGCCGTGGGCGACTACGTGCGCTCTCCGGCCGAACATTGGCGGGGCCGCCCCGCTGCGTCCGCCCTCCAAGACGAACATGTACTCCTCGTAGCCCGCGGTTCGCCCAATGCTGTCCAGTCGCGTGCCGCCAATGTCGTAACGCCAGAGCGCATTGGGGCGTCGAATCATTCCGCCGGCGCCTTGGTACTCGACCACCGACGCATAGCCGAACACCGCCACGACCTCCGCGTCCCCCAGCGCATGAATCGAGACCACGTAACCCGGCAAGCGAACGACCCGCGCCAAAGTTCCGTCGGGGCCAAGAACCGTCATGCGCCCATCGTAGTCGAGCACGAGCAACGTGTCGGACGTGGTCAGCGAGACGCCGCGCATGTTCGTGAACTCGCCGGGGCCTTCGCCCTCCCGGCCCGTGGCCGCGCGGAACTTGCCGTCGGGCGAATAGAAGCGGACTTCGCGCGACCCGCCGTTGGCAACCGCGATGGAGCCGTCCGACAAGCGAACCACGCCGCGCACCTGATCAAACACGTGCGGATCGCCCGTACCGGACGCCGCCAAGTCGAGGATGGGCGAGGGGTCGATATGCCACCTGCTCGAATCTCCCCAAGCGGGGCGACTGCTCTCCACGATGCGGACGCCGGCGCTGTCTCGCCGTTCGACCTCGGAAGGCACGACGTTCTCCGCGCCGCCGGAGCACGCCGCAACAAGTACGGCGGCCAGTACCGGCCGGGACTTCGCGAACCGCATCACATCCCCCACACGGCGATCTCGGCGCCGTCCGGCGCCGCTCGGCGATCTCGAAACACCTTTTCGGCCCAGGTGCGCTCGTCGCTGCGGTCGAACACGATCAAGTGCCCCGCTTCGGCGCCGCAGCGGTCCATGTAGGCCGCCGTCTGCTCCGCGCCCTCGGCCACTGTGCGCTCTAGGCCCCGGCGCTCGTGCTTGACCTTGCACTCGACGACGTACTTGCGCACCCGCTCGCCCTCCGGCCAGACGACAAGCAGGTCGGTGCGCCCGCTGCCCAGCGCGTACTCCCGCTCGATCCGCCCCCCGCTGTTGACGACCCGCTGCAGGAACGCCTGCAGGAGCAACTGCGGCCCCGCTTCCTTGAAGCCGTAGCGCTCGATCCAGTGCTCCGAGTGCTCCCGGTAGAACTGCTGAAACGCCTCCAGCAGCTTGCCCAGCAGCAGCGCGCCGGAGGCGTCCACGTACCAGGCCGGGTCGTTGGGAAGGTCGTCCTGGGCCAGCCAAGTCAGCTCCCGCGGTACGACTTCGGCGTAGATGGGGTTGGCGATGCGGATCGGCGGGTCGCGGGCGATCAGCCCCAGGTCGCGTGCGTATTCCACGTCCCGAGCGGTGTAGCTGGACTCGCCGGCGCCGGCCAGGATTGGCTCCACCACTCGCCAGACGCGGTCCTCGCTCAGTTTGTCGGTCAGCTGGTCCAGGTGCGTGTCGCGGCGCAGGATCAGCGCCTCGCGGGCGTCGATCACGTCCGCTTCGGTCACGGGCCGCGATCGGTCGGCGGCCAAGTCGCCTCGGAAGCACGCCTCGTAGGCGAGCGCGTTGACCAGCCACGGCTGGCCTCGTGTCTGCGTCCAGACCGTCTCCATTGCGCCGTCGGTGAACGGCTGGCCGGTTTCGGCGGTGTGCTGTCCGAGCAGGTCGCGCACCTCGTTCCGAGAGAAGTCGCCCAGGCGCAGCGACTCGGCCTTGATGTTGAACGCGCTGCCGCCGGCCACCATCGTCTGGGCCGAGCCCGAGTAGATGCGGTAGTCCCGCACGTCGCGGACGCCGCAGAGGACTACGCTCTGAGGAAAGCCCGCGGGGCGCAGGTCGTAGCCCGCCCGCAGCTGCCGCAGCACGGCCAGCAGCGAGTCGCCCACCAGCGCGTCGATCTCGTCGATCAGCAGCACCAGCGGCTTCGGGGCGGCGCGTGCCCAGCGGCCGAGGGCGTCGCCGAGGGCGCTGTGGCCGCCGGCCTTGGCCAGAACTGCCGGCCACGTCTCTTCCAGGTAGTCGTCACCCACCGCGTTCAGGGCCCGTCTGGCCAGCTCGTTGAGAACGGTGCGGATCGCCGCATCGACGTCTTCGCGCGCCGTCTGGGCTCCTTCGACGTTGACGTACACGCAACGACAAGCGTCCTCGGCGTTCAGCAGGTCCTTGAGCGCCAGCAGAGCGGACGTCTTGCCCGTCTGCCGGGGCGCGTGGAGGACGAAGTAATGCTTGCGGTCGATCAGCTGCCGGATTTCGGCGAGGTCCAGCCTGTCCAACGGCGGGACGCGGTAGTGGTCCTCGGCCACCACGGGGCCCGAGGTGTTGAAGCGGCGCATTCCTAACGGCAGTCGGCGGCGAGACGGCCCGCGACAAGACGGCGCGTCGCAGGACGCGGTGAAATCGGGCGGGCGAACACCATCATGTCCTCCTTCGGGAGGTTCGTCGCGTCTTTCAATCTAGACGGACTCGCACGCTGGTGCCGGTCGGGTCGTCCGGGCGGCAAGCGAGACTAACGGGCGGCCAGCAGGGCGATCCCCGCAAACACCAGCGTCGCGCCCGCCGCGCGCACTCGGCCGAATCGCTCTCCCAGCAGCAGCCAACCCGCCAGGGCGCCGAAGACGACGCCCGACTCCCGGACCGCTCCCGCGTAGCTGACCGGCGCGATCCGGAACGCCTCGAGCACGAGCGCGTACGCCCCCAGCGTCATCGTGGCGACGGCGACGATTCGGAGCCAGTCGGTGCGGAGCACATGGAGGACGCGGCCCCGGCCGTCACCGCCGCGGCGGGCCAGCACCTCTCGCAGCGCCAGCAACGGCACCAGGACCGACCCCGAGAGGGCGAACACCAGCACCAAGTAGGGCAAGGGGGACCACCGACGGACCCCAGCCGCGTCCACCGCCGTGTAGACCGAGACCAGGAGCGCCACCATGAACGCGACGCCGGCCCCCCGCGCATGGGAGCGGAGCGCATGCAGCCTCGAGCCCCCGTCCTTCGCCTGCACCGCGTCCGCCGCCAGCCACAGCGGCGCGCCGCCCACAACCGCCAGCCCGGCCAGGATCGTGGCGATCCCCAGGAGCCCCGGGGCCGAGGGCCGCTCCCCCAGAAAAAGCGCCGCCCAAAGCGTCAGCAGGGCGGGCGCGGCGCCCCGTGCGACCGGGTAGACCAGGGAGAAGTCGCCCCGTTCGTAGGCGCGGGCCAGGCAGACGTAGTACCCAAGCAGCACCGTGGCGCTGGCGCAGGCAAATGGCCACACCGACGCCGGCACCGGCCACGCCGCGATCAGTGCCGGCGAGAAGAGCGCCGCTCCCGCGAGCAGTCCCCACGCCGCAACCAGGAGGCGGTCGGGCGCGCCCTTGAGGATCAGGTTCCAGGCGGCGTGAAGGAGCCCCGCGCCCAGGGCCAGCGCCAGCGCCGTCTGGGACATCGAACGAGCGCGAGCGGGCGTCGCTGCGTCGCGAGAGTGCCGGCGGGCCGCCTTACTCCGAGACCGGGGCCGTCCCGCTCGAGGTCCGGTCGATGAACGCGTCCAAGGTCTCCTTCCACTGGGGCAGGAGCGACTGGTCCACGTACATCATGTGCCCGGCGGCGAAGTCGGCGCGGTGGACCTTGGCCCGCAGCTCCGGCGGCAGGCCCATGCGGTCGATCGTCCAGACCGCCGCGAAGTAGGGCGTCGCCAGGTCGTAGATGCCGTTGATCAGCAGGACTTCCAGGCGCGGGTTCCGCTTCATCGCTTCGGCCAAGTCGGGCGCGACGTTGGGCGTGCCGCCGCCCCTCACGAAGGCGCCCCCTCCGCCCGCGCGCCCCCAGTTCCAGTCTCGGACTCCGCCGCTGGGCACGTACTCCCGGTCGCCGTCGTAGCCCAGTTCGGCGCGGACGTAGCTGTTGAACGCCGACGTGTACGCCGAGCTGATCGCGGTGGATTGGGGATCGTGGGACGGACGGCCGCCCAGCACATCGCCGGCGGGACCGACGAAGCGGGAGTCCAGTCGGCCCACGACCTTGCCCTGGTCGCGCAGCAGCTCGGCCTCGAAGGCGGGGGCGGTCACGCGCAGGTCGGACTTCTCGACGAAGTCGCGGCTCAGGCCGGTGTAGCGGTGCATCCGGTCCGCAACGCGGGCGCGCGTGATCGAGTCCAACGTAGTCCCCGCCAGCAGCGCGGTGGCGTACTCGGTGAGCGACCACTCCTCCACTTCCGCCATGAACGCCTCCATGTCCTCCGGCTGGCCGTCGGGAAGGGCGTCCAGGTACCGGGCGGTCACGGCGTACGACGGCAGGTTCACGATGTAGGGCAGGTCGTCGCCGGGCGCGAACTGGATCGTGTTGAACTGGAGGACCGACGACACCAGCACGATTCCGTTGAGGTCGATGTTGGCGCGCTGGAGGTGGCGGGCCAGCACGGCCGAGCGGGTGGTGCCGTAGCTCTCGCCCAGCAGGTATCGGGGGGAGTTCCAGCGGTCGTGCTCGCTCAGGAAGCGCCGCACGAACTGGGCCAGCGAGCGGGCGTCCTCGTCGATGCCCCAGAAGTCGGCGCCCGGCGTGTCGCCCAAGGGCCGGCTGAACCCGGTGCCGATCGGGTCCACCATGACGATGTCGGCCTTGTCCAGCACCGTGTAGGCGTTGTCCTCCAGCGGATACGGCGGCGCTCCCTGGGGGCCGACCTCGGGAGTGACGACCCGACGAGGGCCCATGATCCCCATGTGCAGCCAGAACGAGGCCGAACCCGGCCCGCCGTTGTAGGCGAAGATCAGGGGTCGGTCCCGGGACGGCGCACCGTTGGTGCGGAAGTAGGCCGTGTAGAAGAGTTCGGCTGCGGGCTCGTCCTGGGCATCCGCCAGCACGGTGCTCGCGATCAGTGCGTCGTACGAGACCGTCTCGCCGCCCACGACGATCGAGTGGCTGCTTTCCCAGCGGGACCAGCCCGGCTCCGGGCCCATCTCCGAGGCCGGTTGCGCGGTCCCGGCCCGCGACCCCGCCAGCAACAGAACGCCGCACAGCGGCACGACTCTCCAAGCCTGCTTCATTCTTCCTCCGCGTCTGAAGTGGGCGCCGTCGGCACCGCTCGGCGCGCTTGGACCTTCCCGATTCCGGCGTTCCGGCGCAACCCCGACCGGCCGAGCCGCTCCGACGTGCGCGGGGGCGTGGCAGGGCGCGGGGCCGGGACTTGCCCGACGATGCGGTCCCGCGCCGCGAGCGCCACGGCCAGGGCCAGGGCGACAGCCCCCGTCGTGCCCACGACGGCGTCGACCACCGTCGGGTCCCACGACATGCCCGTGAGCCGATCCAGGTAGTACTTCACCCACGAGGCGGGAAGCCCCGTCTCTCCCAGCGCTGCCTTTATTCGCCAGTGCCAGTCGGTCAAGGGACAGTAGCCCCAGCCGAACGCCGCCCCCAGCCCGAACCACGACGCGACCGTCGCGGACGCGGTCCACAAGTGAAGCCGCCGAGTTCGTTTCCAAGCCCAGCCGCTTGCGTTGAAGATCACCAGCGAACCGTGCACGCCCAGCAGCGTCAGGTCCAGAAGGCGAAGCAACAGATGGCTGGTCGTCAACGGCGCTCCCTTGGTGTGTTGGCGGTGCGGGTTGTGCAAGGTTGTGCCTCCGGCCTGCCCGCCCGATATTGTCGGTTCGCCAGGGCTTGGCAATGGTCGAACGGGTCAACTCGTCGGAGGCGGCATGAAGAATCGTACGATTTCGCGGCGGGGAGAAGCTTCGCCGCGAAAAGAAGCCGACCCCAGAGGCGTCCCGCGAAGGCTGGCTTGGCTTCTCCTGGGACTGGCAGCTTGCGAATCGGCCACGGCGCCGAACCCCCGGAACCCGGTCGCCATGGTGCTCCACGCTGGGGACGGCCAGGTCGCCGAAGCCGGGACGCCCGTGGAAGCGGCGCCCCAAGTCCGCGTGGTCGGCGAGACGGGAACTGGCGTGGCGGGCGTTCAGGTCGCGTTCCAGGTCGTGGAAGGGGGCGGCAGCGTCGAGGCGCCTTCCGCCGCGACCGGGAGCGACGGCGTCGCGTCCGCGGGTCGCTGGACGCTGGGCCAAGAGGGACCGCAGCGGTTGGAAGCGTCGGCAACCGGCCTGGGCACGGTCGTGTTCCAGGCGGGCGCGTCCGGTATGCCCGCCGCGCTGGAAGTCGTGTCGGGAGACGGGGCCACCGGCGAAGTCGGCACGCGCTTGCCGGCGGCGCCCGAGGTGCGGGTATTGAACGACAAGGGCCAACCCATGGCGTTCGTACCCGTAACGTTCGCCGCCAGCCAAGGAGCCATCGGCACGCCCCGCGTCTTCACCGACGAACGGGGCCATGCCGCCGCCGGCAGCTGGACGCTGGGAACCCGATCCGGCCCGCAAGAGGTGGTCGCGGCGGTCGCGGGCAGCGCCGTGGAAGGCAACCCGGCGGTGTTCCGGGCCCTCGCCGTGCCCAGCCCGCCCCGCCGCATGGAGGTGGCGCCTTCCCCGTCGGCCCCCGAGGCGGGTCGCAGATACCTTCCGCCGCCCACGGTTCGCATCACCGACGCGTACGGCAACGGCGTGCCCCACGTCGCCGTCGGCTTCAAGGTGCTGTCCGGCGGCGGGATCGTGGGCGACGCGCCCTCGTACACCGACGAAACGGGCACCGCGGTCGTCGACAGCTGGACGTTGGGGCGCGACATAGGCGACGAGAACGCGTTGTCCGTCACGGTGCTGTCGGTCGGCTACGACATCAGCGGCGCCTCCGCCAAGCTCGCGGTCGCGCCCGAGGAAGCGGACTTCGACCTCTGGCTGGCGTACCCCGAGACCCCGGAGACGGACCCGCTGGTCCGCACGGCCATGGAGACAGCCAAGACGCGCTGGGAGACGGCGATCAACGGCGACGTCCCCAGCTTCTTCACCACGCGGAACAACTTGGAGCGCTGCGTGCCGCCGGACGCCGGCTACGACTACCGCTTTCGCGCGACCGTCCCCTTCGACGACCTGATGGTCCTTGCGATCGTAGGCGAGGTCGACGGTCCCGGCGGCTTGCCCGGCCGGTCGTCCTGGTGTTGGGCCGCGAACCGCGGAGGCACGGTCCTCCCCACCGTCTCCGTTGTCCAGTTCGACGAAGCCGACGTGGACGTCCTGGCCGAGATCGGGCTCCTCGACGCCGTCGCCCTGCACCTCCTGGGCCACGCCTTGGGGTTCGGCGCGACCTCGCTTTGGGACTTCGCCGAGCTGCTGGACTCGGACGAACTCGGGCCCGTCTTCACCGGGCGACTGGCCACCACGCTGTTCGACATCGTGGGCGGCACCGCCTACGACGGCCCCAAGGTGCCCCTGGACGAGGCCGTGACGCCGCAGGCCATGCACTGGCGCGGCTCGGTGTTCGGCCTCGAACTCATGAGCTTGGCATTCGCGCCCGACGACAACCCCCTGAGCCTGGTGACCCTGGGCGCGCTCGTGGACATGGGCTACCGGGGAGTGAGCTCCCGAGCTGCGGACGAATACGTTCTGCCGGAACCCGCCGGCCCCTCGGCCGCGTCCGCCGCCCTCGCCGCGCGCTTCCACTTCCACGGAGACGGCTTGCCGGTGACGCGCCGGATCGTGGACGCGAGCGGCGCCGTGATCCGCGTCTTCGAACCCGATAATCCGGAAGGAGGCTCGCCATGAGCACGTCCTGGAAGGCCGTGGCCGCGGCGTGCGTCGCGTTGGGGGCAGCGGGCTGCGAAGAAGACCCGGCGGCGCTGGACCCGACCAAGCCTGTGGCCGTTGTGGTCGAGTCGGGGAACAACCAGACCGGCCAGATTGGCGCCGAGCTGGCCCTCGATCCGCGCGTGCGCGTCATCGGCCAGACGGGGCTCCCCGTGCAGGGCGTCCCGGTGCAGTTCCAGGCTGGCCCCGGCTCCGGCGCCGTCGTTGCCTCCAGCGCGGTCACGGACGGCCAGGGGGTCGCCTCCGCCGGCCCCTGGACGCTGGGCGACGCACTCGGGGAGCAGCAGGTCATGGCCACGGTCGCGGAGCTGCCGCCCGCCGTCTTCACGGCCACGGCGACCGACATCCCCGCGCTGCTGGAGGCCGTGGCCGGCGCCGGACAGGAGGCGGAAGTGGGCACCGACGTCGAGGTTCCCCCGACGGTGCGGGTGCTCAACGCGGCCGGCGCCCCGGTGGCGAACCTGCCCGTGACGTTCCTGGCCACGTCCGGGTTCGTGACGGGCGCCGAGGCGCGGACGGGCGCCGACGGACGGGCCGCGGTGGGACGCTGGACCCTGGGCACCAAGTCCGGCGTCCAGGAGCTGATTGCAGCCGTCGCCGGCGGCGCCATCGAAGGCAACCCCGCCGTCTTCCAAGCCGTCGCCCGGTCGGGGCCGCCCATGGTCCTCGAAGCGTCTCGGGGCGACGGACAGGAGATCGAGGTAGAGTCGCCAGCCGCCGTCAGGCCGGAAGTTCGCGTATTGGACGCATACGGAAACGGCGTGCCCGGCGTGGACATCCTGTTCGAGGTGACCGGCGGAGACGGGGCGATCCTGGGGGGCGAGCAAACCACGGGTCAAGACGGCTTGGCGTCGGTGGCGGCATGGTTCGCCGGACCCGAAGAGGGCGCCGCCCAGACCGCCACAGCGACCACGGTCTCGGGTCCCCCCGGGTTCGTCGGCCGTTCGGTGACCTTCAACGCCACCTCCGTTGCCCAGTTCTTCGACATCGTGCTGGTTCACGCGCCCGAGTCGCATCTCGACGACAACTTGGTCCGGCTGTTCGCTGAAGCCGAGGCCACCTGGGAGGCGGTCATCGGCGGCAACCTGTCTCCCGTGCCCATGCCGGGGCAGGTGCTGAGCGACTGCGCCGAGGACGTGGACCATCCGCCCCTGCAGGTCGTGGACGACCTGATCATCTACGCCAACGTGGGCGAGATCGACGGGTCGGGCGGCGTTCTGGGCTTCGCCGGCCCGTGCTTCGTGCGCCGGTCCGACGGCCTCCCGCTGGCCGGCGTCATGGTCTTCGACGTGGAAGACGTGGGCCCGCTGGTCGCGCTGGATGGGTTCGAGGGCACGATCGTCCACGAGATGGGCCACGTCCTGGGCATCGGCACCTTGTGGAGCGACAAGGAACTGCTTCAAGACCCGGCGCCTCAAGCGTCGGAGGAGTTCGACACGCACTTCACGGGTCCGCAGGCGATCGCCCGCTTCGACGAGGTCGGCGGCGAGGACTACCTCGGCGCCAAGGTGCCCGTGGAAAACCTGGGAGGCGGCGGCACTCGAAACGGCCACTGGCGAGAGTCCGTCTTCGGCTCCGAGCTGCTCACCGGCTACTACAACCCCGGCGTGGCCAACCCCTTCAGCGTGGTGACGATCGCGTCGATGGAAGACTTGGGCTACGCGGAGATCGACTACGGCGTCGCCGAGCCGTACCGCCTGCCCACCCCCGAGTCCGCCGCCGCTCTTCGAGAGGGACCCCGCATCCGGTTTGTGGACGACATTCGCGCCGGGCCCGTCGGAATCGTGGACGAGGAAGGACGGGTCGTGGGACGAATCCTCCCCCGGCAAGCCAACAACCCACAGGAGAACTAGACGATGACAAGCGAGCCCGTACGCGCAGCCGAGCCCCGGCCCGAAACCTCCCAAGGATCGCCTGCGTCCCGACGATTCGCGGTTCCGTCGCTGCTGGTCCTCGTTCCGGCGCTGGCGGCGTTCGCGTGCGAGCCCGCGCCCGGCCCGGAGTCCGAGGAGTCGCTGGAGGAGCGAGCCCGGGGAATCCACGAACGCGTGATCACGCTGGACACGCACGACGACATCAACGCCTCCAACTTCACGGCCGAGCGCAACTACGCCACCGACCTGCCCACGCAGCTCACCTTGCCCAAGATGGAGGCCGGCGGACTGGACGTGGCCTGGCTGGTCGTCTACACGGCCCAGGGACCGCTGGACGACGAGGGCTACGCCGCGGCCTACGCCAACGCCATGGACAAGTTCGAGGGAATTCACCGTCTGGTCGCGGAGTTCGCGCCCGACCGGATCGAGCTCGCCCTGACCTCCGACGACGTGCGCCGCATCGCGGCGTCCGGCAAGAAGGTCGCCATGATCGGGATCGAGAACGCCTATTCCCTGGGCACGGACCTGTCGCGGATCGAGCAGTTCCACGAGATGGGCGGACGCTACATGTCGCTGGCCCACACCGGCCCCAGCCAGTTCTCGGACGCCCACAACGGCGAGACGACCGGCGAGTGGCTCCACAACGGGCTGAGCGACCTGGGGCGCCAGGCGATCGCGGAGATGAACCGGTTGGGGATCATCGTGGACATTTCGCACCCGTCGAAGGCGTCGATCATGCAGACGCTGGAGCTGAGCCGGGCGCCGGTGATGGCGTCGCACTCCTCCGCCCGTGGCATCAGCGACGTGACGCGCAACCTGGACGACGAGCAGCTGCGCGCCGTGGCCGAGAACGGAGGCGTGGTCCACGCGGTGGCGCTTCGCAGGTTCGTGAACGCCGAGAAGGCCGAGGCCCGACAGGCGGCCGAGCAACAGTTGACGGAGGCCGTGGCCAGCGAGATGGGCTTCGAGGTGCTGGGCCGGGAGCAGGTGATGGAGATGGACGACGCCGACCGGGCGGCCTACGTGGCGGGGCTGGCCGAGGTGCGGGAAGCCGCGTCCGAGCGGTTCGACGAGATCGAGGCGTCCGACGTGGACGTGGCCGACTTCGTGGACCACATCGACTACATGGTCAACCTGATCGGCCTGGAGCACGTCGGCATCAGCTCGGACTTCGACGGCGGGGGCGGCGTGGCCGGCTGGAACGACGCCTCCGAGACCTTCAACGTGACCTTGGAGTTGGTGCGCCGCGGATACTCCGAAGAGCAGATCGCCATGCTTTGGAGCGGCAACCTGTTGCGGGTGCTGGACGAAGTGCAGGCCGTGGCGGCCGAAATCCAGGCGGAAGGTGGTCCGTAGCGGGGCACGCTTCGTTGGCCGAGCCTAGCCTAGCGCTAAGCCAAAGCTAGGATCTTGGTTTCCCCACTCCCTGCACCCTTGCAACATTCGGCGGCACAGAATGTCGGAAAACAATTGCTGCAACAGGCATCGAAGACAGGCGGCCCCGGGCTGCAACAGGCGCTGCACGCCGGACAACACTCCTACGGATCGGTCTTCAGACACACAACCAATCCGAGTGTCGCCCGGATCTCCGTGGATGATGCTTCTGCCGTCTCGGTGGACGGAGCCGGTATTCGGGAATACTTGAATCATGTGCCGTATTTTGCCAAGTACGACCGGCCCAGCTCGTCCTGCATGGTGAGGAAGAAGGACCGGCCGTCGGTACGCGTGTTGAGGATCACTCCGTCGTTGGGCAGATACACCGACCTCTCATGACGGAATGTATCGGTTGCGTAGCCCCACCATTCGAGGTACTCCGCGTCTGTTTTTGCGGTCGGCCGGATCCACAGGAGTTGATCAACGCCTAGAAACGCATCGACGTAGAGTGGGTGCGTACTCGGGAAATCCAGATCGCGAACAATCCGACGGTTGATCGTTCTCATCCTCGTGCGATCCGACGGCCCGACGCCGGAACGCGTCACGTTGTCTTCAAGAGCTTTCGACAAGGAATCCGCGAAGGCTTTCTTGTCTTGTCCTGTGACGGAAAGCGACGGAAGGTCAAGGCCGACCGTGGCAATGCGAGTCATGTCGTAGTCGTACACCGTGATCTCGTCGTGACCGCCGTAACCAACAAGAACGCGACCTGGCAAGCCAAAGAAAGCGTACGCATGAGGTGTGAATGGTGAGAGATAGCGCGTCGCATAACCGTCCTGTCGAAAGACGGTCATGCGAGTCCCCGGCATAGCCAGCAACGAATCTGCCCTTGGTCCAGTACTGACGAACCTCCAAAACATAGCTCGATTGTCGAGAGGACTGGGCGCAGGGCCGGTATAGTTGGCCGTCATGACTATCGTCGTATCGTTGCGAAACCCTACCGCATTCATGAAGCCATGCGAATCGATTGTCAACGCGATTTCGCGGTAGCTGAGAAACTCTCCGTTCTTGCCGAAGAAGCTCAGTCGCTGCAACTGGCGATCCCATACGCCAACCGAATCGGCGTCCAGCTCCACCAGCACGCCGGGGCGCAGGTACTCGCCGGGGCCGATTCCAGATCTACCGACCGGGGGCAGTTCTTTCCCGTCGATGGACCATCTGTACACGGCCCGGTCCCCTACGTCCGTGGTCCACACTTCGCCCCAACTCGTCACGAGCAACACGGTGGGCCGAAACAAGGGAGCGTCGTTGTAGCGCACTCGGTTCCACCGGTGGTGCAACGTATCGACCGTTACTTGAGGCCACACCATGGGGCCGATGGACTCTGAAGTGGCCGGCACCTGGGCGAAGGTCGGCTCCCCAGCCATTAGGGCGGCCGCAACGAACCAGCCAACCAAGCGGTAGCGACGCAACACGAATCACGTCTCCTGGTTTCTCGAAGAGGAATCCCAGACTAGAACCTGTCTCAAAAACCGAGATGCTTGAAGAACATGCAGATCGCGGACAGCTGGACGAACGCCAGAAAGTTCTCCGGATGATACTCCCAGCGGACCAGAAGACGGCGCTTCCACTGCATCCAGCCGAAGAACCGCTCGACGATCCACCGGCGCTTCGCCCGGCGCAGCCGACGACCGTCCTGCGTCCGCGGCCGCCGCCGGTTGCGGCGGTGCGGCGCGATCATCTCCACGCCCCGCTCCCGCAACGCGGCGTCCAGAGGATCGCTGTCGTACGCCTTGTCGCCGATCAGGTTCGCAGGCGCGTCCTCCGCGAACGACAAGTCCAGCGACAGCTGCACCAGCGTCGACTCGTGCGGGCTCGCAGCATGCGTGCTCAACGACAGCGGAAGCCCGCAGCGGTCCACGATCGCCATGATCTTCACGCCCTTGCCCGCCTTGGTGTTCCCCACGCCCGCGCCGCCGCCCTTCGCCCGAGCGAACGACGCGTCGACGTACGCCTCCGAGCCGTCGAACAGCCCCCGCTGCTTCGCTTCCCCCGCCAAGTCCTCGAGCACGGAGTCGAGCACGCCCGTCCGTACCCAGGCCTGAAATCTCCGGTGAACGGTCTTGTAGTTGGGATAGCACTGCGGAAGAAAGCTCCACTGCGCGCCGGTGTGCAGAATCCACAGCACCGCCTCGAAGACGCGCCGGGCCGGCACCATCGGCCGCCCCCGTCCTCCCTTCGGCTTGGACTCCTCCGGGAAGTGGTGGCGAATCCGCTCCCACTGCTCGTCGCTCAGCTTCACGTGCATCATGCCCGAAGGTACCCATTTCCACGGTGCTCGGCAACCACCTCATGTTTTTGAGATAGGTTCTAGGGAGACAGGGCTGGCCTTCGTGATTTGACTGGACTCGGCTCCGACATCGGTGCTTGGTCCAGTACTGGCCATGGCCCCCGGACCAGTGCCAGCGCCTCCGTCGGGCCCCGCGCGCCCGATTCCGTCAGCCCCGAGGCCGCCAAGTCTTCGCGCGGTCCAGGAAGACGGACGGGTCGGCCCGCCACTGGGCGTATCCGATCGCTCGGTCGTCGGTGAGCCAGTCGATCTTCTCGTTCAGGCAGGCCAGCAGCGTGCCGTCTTCGGCGTTCACGGTGAAGCCGCCGTACTCGGCTTCGGAGTCCAGGACCGCGACGACGAAGGTCCCGTCCGACTGGCTGGCCGCGTCGGCGTTGCCGATCTCTCCCCGCGCCACGGCGTCGACCACGCCGTCCCGCAGGCCCTCCAGCAGCTCCGCTTCGCCTCGTTCGTACCCCAGGTAGACGACCTGCGGCATGCTGGCCGACGGCGGGTGCACGAGCGTCCTGCCGTCCAAGACCGCCGACGCCATCGACGCGGTCACGACGAACGCCGTGGTGCCGTCGGCTTCGACCGTGCCGGACGGCGTCTCGATCCGCGTGCCCGCCGCCAGGACCCCGTCGGCGCCCGTCAGCCCCACGAGCTGGAGCAGGCGGGCCTCGCCGGTGGTGCCCGCCAGGACGCCCACGCGCGCGTCGTCGCGAAGGGCGGCGTAGCTGTCCAGCCGGTCGGCGTCGGCCGCACGGACCAGCAACGACTGGCGGAACGCGATGTGGCCCCGCGTGAAGGACACGGCCTTGCGGCCCTGATCGTCCCGGGTCCGCGTTTCCAGGATCGTGATCCCGCCTCCCACGATGTCGTAGTCGGCACGGGCCGACAGCAGCCAAATCCCCGGCCAGTCGGGGATTGCGCGCCGCGAGAACGACAGTCGTGCGCCGTCCATGGTTTCCAGCGCCGTGAGCAGGTCGGCCTCGTAGCCCAAGTGGACGTTGAAGTCGCTCGCCTTCGGGTCGGCGTCCGCCGAGTAGCTGACGGGCTCGAAGTACGCGTAGAAGCCCGTCTTCAATGGGCGGCCCGTCACGCTGCAAGCGCCGGGCGGGGGAACGATCTCGGAGCAGGCGGCCGCAGTGACAGCGAGCAAGATGCCGGACGCGGCTTTGAGCTTGACGGAACGGCCCCGACGAGGCTGGGGAGACGCTGGCTTCACGGAACCTCCTGGCGTTGCTGCGATGGGTTGGATTGGGTCGGGGCGGAGCGTGCAGGACCGCCCGACGCCGCCTTGCGCAGGGCGCGCACGCCTGCCGCCGGTCCTTTGGGGTGCCGAAATACGGCGGAGCCAGCCACCAGCACCGTCGCACCCGCCTGCGCCAGGGCCGGGGCCGTCTCGGCGTCGACGCCGCCGTCCACTTGCAACTCGGTCTGCCGGCCCGCCAGCATGTCGCGGGCCCGGGCAACCTTGTCCATGGAACCGGGGATGAACGCTTGGCCGCCGAAGCCGGGGTTGACGGACATGATCACCAGCAAGTCCACCAAGTCCAGCACTTCCTCCACGGCCAACAGCGGCGTGGACGGGTTCAGCGCGACGCCGGCGCGCGCGTCCAGGTTGCGGATCAGCGACAGCGTGCGGTGAAGGTGGCGCGACGCCTCGGCGTGCACCGAGATGAAGTCGGCGCCGGCTTCGGCGAAGGCGGACACGTACCGGTCGGGGTCCTCGATCATGAGGTGCACGTCCACGACCCGGCGGGTGGCCTCGCGCACGGCCCGGGTCACGACGGGTCCGATCGTGATGTTGGGCACGAACCGCCCGTCCATCACGTCCACGTGGATCCAGTCGGCCCCGGCTTGGTCCACGGCCTGCACCTCGCGTGCCAGCCGGCCGAAGCGACAGCTCAGAATCGACGGCGCGAGCTTGATGCCCGCATGGCTTGCCGCGTCCGGCACCTGCGCCGTGTCCGTCGTTCTCGCCGTGCTCACCGGGCGCCCTCCCGCACCAAACGCCGCACACCTTCCCGTCCGGCCACGACCGCCTCCGCCGCCATCCCCAGGAACAGCCCCGATTCCACCACGCCCGCCCGCCCCGCCAGCCGCCGCTCCAGCTCGGCGGCGTTCTCGACCCCCTCGGCGAAGCGGCAGTCCACGATCACGTTCCCGTTGTCGGTGCGGCAGGGCGCTCCGTCGGCCTCCGTCCGCACAACGGGATCGGCGCCCAAGTCGCGCAGCCAGCCCAGCTGTGCCCGGAACCCGAAGCGCACGACCTCGACGGGCACGGGGGCGCGTTCGCCCAGCCGCGTCACGCACTTGCTCTCGTCGGCCACCACCACGAACCGCCGCGACGCCTGGGCCACCATCTTCTCCCGCAGCAAGGCGCCCCCCAGTCCCTTGATCAAGTCCAGGCGCGGGTCGATCTCGTCGGCGCCGTCCACGGCCAAGTCCAGCGAGTCCACGTCTTCCAGTCCGACCAGCGGAATGCGCAGCGCCGCCGCGGCCCGCTCCGTCCGAATCGAGGTCGCCACGCCCACCACGCCCTGCAGCTCCCCGTCCGCGAGTCGTCGCCCCAGCGCCTCCAGGAAGGGCGCCACGGTGGACCCGGTCCCCAGCCCCACGCGCATCCCGTCGCGGACCATCTCCGCCGCCTTCCGGCCCGCCAGCTTCTTGAGGTGCTCCACGATTGGGAAATCTAGGCCCGACGGACCGTCCCCGCGAATCGGGACCCGCGGTGCGCGACCGCCGGCGGCCCCCCGAGCCCGAGCGCTTTACTGCCGCCGCGAATCCGCCATCTTCCTATCGTGATCATCGTAGCCAGAAAAGGCGTGACCGCCGACCAGATCGACCACATCCGCGAGAGGGTCGAGGCGGCTGGGCTTCGCACGCACGTGTCCAGGGGCGAGACCCGCACCATCATCGGGTGCATCGGCGACGAGGCGCGCCTAGCCCAGGTGCCGCTGCTGTCGATCCCCGGCGTGCGCTCGGTGCATCCCGTCATGCGCCCGTACAAGCTGGCGGCGCGCGACTTCGCGGCGGACCGGACGACGACTCGCGTGCAGGTGGGGGATCACGCCTTCGGCGGCAAGGCGTGCCTGGTGGCCGCCGGGCCGTGTTCGGTCGAGAGCGAAGGGATGATGGAAGAGACGGGCCGCGCGGTGGCCGATTCCGGGGCCGCGCTTCTCCGCGGGGGCGCGTTCAAGCCGCGCACGTCGCCCTACTCCTTCGACGGACTCAAGGAAGACGGGTTGCGCATTCTGTCCCAGGTGCGGCGCAAGACGGGCCTGCCCGTGGTCACGGAGGTGCTGGACCCGCGCCACGCCGAGCTGGTGGCCGGGTACGCGGACATGCTGCAAATCGGGACGCGCAACATGCAGAACTTCGCGCTCCTCCGAGAGGTGGGACAGCTGCAGCGGCCGGTCCTGCTGAAGCGCGGCATGGCTTCGTCGCTCAAGGACCTGCTGCTGGCGGCGGAGTACGTCATGAGCCGGGGCAACATGCAGGTCGTGCTGTGCGAGCGCGGAATCCGCACCTTCGGCACGGAGACGCGCAACACCTTCGACTTGGCCGCCATCCCCTGGTTGAAGACGGAAACGCACCTGCCCGTGGTCGCGGACCCGTCCCACGCCGGCGGGCGGCGCGACTTGGTGGCCCCGTTGAGCTTCGCCGCGGTGGCCGCCGGGGCCGACGGCTTGATCGTCGAGGTGCACCCCGACCCGGAGACCGCCTTGTCGGACGGGGATCAGTCGCTGACCTTCGACGAGTTCGACGCGCTCATGGGCGCCCTGGAAGCCTTCGCCAAAGCCGCCGGCCGCACGCTGTAACGGACGACTGAGGGGCTTTATGCGGACGGCGAGGACGGCTCGTCGAGCGCGGCGGACAGCGCTTTCAGCTGGGCTTTCACGGCGGCCGTGGCCGTGGCGCCGCGCACGGCGCGGGACTCCACCGAAGCCGCCGGGTCGAAGACGTCGCGCGCATCGTCGCCGAAGGCCGGGTGCACGGCCCGCATCTCGTCCAGCGCGAGCTCGTCCAGCGCCCGGCCCGACTCCTCCGCCGCCCGGACCAGGGCGCCCACGGCATGGTGGCTCTCCCGGAAAGGAACGCCGCGGCGCACCAAGTGCTCGGCCAAGTCGGTGGCGCACACTCCGGCGCCCAGTTGCCGGGCAGCCCGCTCGCGGTCCAGCGACAGGCTCGCCACGGCGCCCGTCATGGCCGGCAGAACCACGCCCAGCGTGTCCACCGAGTCGAACGCCGCCTCCTTGTCCTCTTGCAGGTCGCGGTTGTAGCCGGTCGGCATCCCCTTCAGCACGGCCAGCATCGCCGCCAAGTTCCCGATCAGGCGGCCCGACTTGCCCCGCGCCAGCTCGGCCGCGTCGGGATTCCGCTTCTGCGGCATCAGGGACGACCCCGTGGCGAACCCGCTTCCGATCCGCGCGAAGCCGAACTCGGCGCTGGAGAAGATCACCAAGTCCTCCGCCAGCTGGGACACGTGCACGCCGGTCATGGCGCATGCGAACAGGAGCCCCGCAACCCAGTCCCGGTCCGACACCGCGTCGATGGAGTTCTCCGACAGGCGCGGGAAGCCCAGTTCGTCGGCCAGCCGCTCCCGGTCCACCTCGAACGGACACCCCGCCACGGCACCCGACCCCAGCGGCATCACGGCGCACTCGCCGGCCACGACTCGCAGCCGCTCCAGGTCGCGAACCAGCGGCCACGCCCGCGACAGCAGCCAGTGGGCGGCGGGAACCGGCTGGGCCTGCTGCAGGTGCGTGTACGCCGGCATGACGATAGCCCGCGCAGCCTCGGCCCGGTGCAACAGCGCCTGCGCCAGGGCGCCCGTCTGCGCCTTCAGCTCGCGAACCGCCTCCATGCCCCAAAGCCGGAAGGCGGTGGCCACCTGGTCGTTCCTGGAACGGCCGGTGTGCAGCTTTCCCCCGACCGGACCGGCGATCTCGGTCAGCAACCGCTCGATCAACGTGTGGACATCCTCGTCGGGAAGGCCGTCCGGGCCGCCGAGCGCCTTCAGCCGCGCCGCGACGGCAGTCAACCCCTGGTCGATCTCGGCCGCCTCTTGGGGCAACAGGACGCCCGCGCGCTCCAACCCCCGCGCCCAGGCCCGGCTGCCCCGCACGTCGTGGGGCCACAGCCGCCAATCCACGTCCAGCGATCGATTGAGGGCCTCCATCTCCGGCGCCAGCCCGCCCCCGTCGGCGAAGCGTCCGCCCCAGAGCGGGGTCAGGTCTTGCGTGCAGGCACCGCCGCCGCCCCCTCCACTCGGTCGTCCTGCCCGGGAAACTCCTGCGAGCGGTCCCCCGGTGGTCGCGCCTCCCGCCCGCGAGTCCCGTCGCCGCGCCCCTCGCGCGGACGGGCCCTCTCCTGGCGCGCCACGGCCCGCAGCGGCAAGCCGAAGATCTTCACGAACCCGGAAGAGTCCGAGTGGGCGTACCCCTGCGACGCCCCGAACGAGGCCAGCCCCAGGTCGTACAGGGACATGGGGCTCGTACGCGACAGAACATGCACGCCTCCCTTGTAGAGCCGCACGCGAACCGTGCCCGTGACGGTCTCCATCAACGAGTCCACCAAAGCGTCCAGCGCCCTGCGCTCCGGCGTCCACCAACGACCTTCGTAGACCAAGTCCGCGTAGCGGGACGCCAGCTCGTCCTTCATGGCCAGCGCGCGCCGCGAAAGGACCATCTGCTCCAGCTCCTGAAGAGCCGCGAGCAGCACCGTGCCGCCGGGAGTCTCGTAGACGCCGCGGGACTTGATGCCCACCACGCGGTCCTCGATCACGTCGGCCCGACCGACGCCGTGCCGAGCAGCCAAGCGGTTGAGCGAACGCAGCAGCTCCAAAGGCGACAGGCGCCGCCCGTCGGCAGACACGGGCACGCCCGCTTCGAAGCCCAGCTCCAGCTCCAGGGGTTCGTCGGGCGCCTCCAGGGGGTCGCGGGTGCGCGTGAACACGTCCCGCCCGGGAACATTGGACGGGTCCTCCAGCGGTCCTCCCTCGTGGCTGGTGTGCCACAGGTTCTCGTCCCGGGAGTAGAGCTTGTCCTCGTCCACGTCCAGCGCGATGCCGCGGGCGCGGGCATAGGCCAGCGCGTCCTCGCGCGAGGCGATCTCCCACTCGCGCCAGGGAGCGATCACGTCCAGTTCGGGGGCCAGGGCCGCGAACGACAACTCGAACCGAAGCTGGTCGTTCCCCTTCCCCGTGCATCCGTGGGCCAGCGCGTTCGCCCCCGTCCGGCGCGCGATCTCCACCATGCGGCGCGCGATCAGAGGCCGTCCCATGGCCGTGCCCAGCAAGTACTTGCGGCTGTAGACCGCGCCCGCCCGCACTACCGGCAGGACGTAGTCGGAGACGAACTCCCGCCGTAGGTCTTCGCCGAAGAACGCCGCCGCGCCGGTGGCGAACGCCTTCGTGCCCAAATGCTCGACCCCGCCGGGCTGGCCGACGTCGGCCGCCATGCAGATCACCTCCGCGCCGTAGTTCTCCGCCAGCCACGGCACGATCACCGAGGTGTCGAGTCCTCCGGAGTATCCCAACACCACCTTCATGTCGTTCCCTCGCTTCGGTTCCTTGCCGGTTTCGGGCCCTTCGCCCGTGCTCGCGGGCCGGAGCCCAGGGTCCGTACGTCTCCCGCCAAGGTCCCGTACGGTGTTGCGCTTCCCTGGACTCCGAACCCGTCTATGGAAGTACTATCGCGCATTCTGAAATAATATGCAAGACGGGGGTCGGGACGGGAGATGCGGGGTCGGCGCGAACAGGGCGCGGGAGGTCCGCACGGACAAGGCGAGTCGGCGCGAGAAGGCCCGATTCTGGATGGCGCGGGCCGGCTACTTGGCTTTGGCTTCTTCGTTCCGGGCCAGCGATTCGATCTCGCGGGCCACGGTGGTCGCGGCCTCGGGCGACCGGAAGATGAGGAGCACGGTGTCGTCGCCGGCGATGGTGCCGGCCAACCCTTCGTGCTCTTCCCAGTCGATCCCCGAAGCCACCGCCTGGGCGGCGCCGTTCAGCGTCCGCACCACCGCCAAGTTGCCCACCACGTCCACGGACACGAAGAGCGCCGGCAGGATCGAGTCCAGCGGCGGCACGTGATCCCACTCTTCGGGCAGCGTGTAGAACGACCTGCCCGACCCCGCCGGGGCCTTGACCAGCCGCAGGTCGCGGATGTCCCGCGACAGCGTGGCCTGCGCCACGGCGAAGCCCTCGGACGCGAGCCGCTCCCGCAACGCCTCTTGGCTGGGGATGCGGTGCTCCTTCACCAAGTCCAGGATGCGGGCTTGGCGAAGGCGCTTTCTGCGGGGAGGCGCGGAAGGCCGGGGCCGAACGTGTCCGGGGTCAGAAATCGTACCGCACGCGGGCCAGTATCAACCGGCCCAGTTCCGGCGCTCCCACGAACTCCCGATGCTTGTTGTCGAGCACGTTGCTGGCGTTCAGGGACACGCGGGCGTTGGGCTGGAAGGGCAGCCGCCAGCCGACGCCCAAGTCCACGACTCCGTAGCTCTCGACGTCGCCGATGTAGACGCCCGAGTTCATGGGGAAGCCGCCGCTCATGCGGAACCGCCCGTCGAACGACCAGCCGGCGGCTTGGTCGTCGAAGACGAACCCGACCGAACCCTTGTGACGGGGCGCGTTGAGCGCGATGTCGTCGGCGCTGGTGCACCGGCCGTCCTCGTTGAAGTCGAAGCACTCGTCGCTCTGGAACGAATACGCCCCGTTGATCCGCACCCGGTCGGACGCCAATACCTGCATCGCCAAGTCCGTGCCCCAGTAGTTCACGTCTCCGAAGTTGCGGTAGGTGACCAGGAGGTCGGGGGAATCGACCTGATCGGGAACCACGGTGCCGAAGGGGATCGCCGCCACGATGGGCGTGATCGCGGCGATGATCCCGGCAACGCCGGCCGGGTCCAGCTGACCGGCTTGGACAAGGCGCCCCAGCCGGGCGGCAAGGAACTGCTGCACCGACTCCGCGTCCAGGAACACGTTGGGGGTCTCGATTCGCAGGGGGCCCACGAAGTCCTTGACGCGCGCGTGGTACACGTCCGCCGCCAGCAGGACGCGGTCGCCGATCACGCCCTTGTAGCCCGCCTCGAACGTGTTGTAGATGGTGGACCGCATCTCGGCGATGCTCGTGAGTCCGGTGGCGTCCAGGGGGAAGAGATCGCCCTGGCCGGTCTCGGCCGCCGCTTGGTTCAGGCGACGGAAGACGGTGGCCAGCACCGGGTCGCCGGGAAGCTGGCCCGGGCCGACGAGCACGGGAACGAGCGCCCCTAGGGAGGCGTCGAACTCCGGGAGCCGCTGCATCATGGCGTCCCAGAAGAGGGCCGCGTTGGCGGGCAGCTGGCCCGGCATGAAGGGCGAATACATGCACATCGACATGAAGCCGCCGGGGCACTGGTTGTCCCATGTGAAGCCGCCGGCCGGCACGCCCAGGGCGCGGATCCCGTAGCCCGGCAACCCGAAGCCCAGCTCGAATCCACCCGCCAAGATGTCCAGGAACAGGTTGTTCGTGGTCGGCGTCGAGAAGGCCCGGTTGAAGGTGAGGCGGAAGGTCTGGTCTTCCGCGGGCTTCAGCACCAGCGCGGCTCGCGGAGATATGGCGGCGGCGGCTAACCGGCTGTGGTCGTCCACGCGGATCGCCGCCACCAAGTCCACCTTGTCGCCCAGCGCGGTCTCGGAGTGCACGTAGGCGCCGATCTCGCTGACCAAGTCGTCCTCCTCGTTTCGGCCCGTGATCGTACCGCCGGTTCGCGGTTCGGTCCGCTGCCAGTCCACCCCGTAGGTGAAGCTCTGGAAGCTGCCCAGGTCGAAGCCGTACTGGAACTGGACGGCCAGGGCGCGGGACTTGTCCACCACGGGCACGCCGGTGCGGAGCAGGCGCGTGGCGTCGCCCGCGTTGGTCTGGTTCAGGAACGCCTGGGCGAACAAACGGCCCTTGCTGAACCGCGTCTGTGCGTACTGGTAGCCCCAGTCCTGGGCTTGCGCGGCGCCGATGCCCGTGAGCTCGATGCTCTTGGCCGCCACGTTCATGCCGCCGCTGACGATCAGCTCGGCGTCGCCTGCGAACCGAAAGTCCAAGCGCGCGTCGGCCGAGTAGCGCTCGTTGAGGAAGTCGCGCTCCAGGTCCGGCGGGTCGCGCTCCTCCACGGGGTCGATGTACTCGAAGTCGTTGCCCCGGAAGTACTGGCCGGAGAGCTTGAAGCCGAAGCCGCTGGACAGGGCGTGGGCCGTTCGGAACTGCCCGTGGAAGACCGAGCGCTCGCCGCCGGCCAGCGAGAGCGTGGTCCCGGGCTTGTCGATCGGGGACGACGTGATCAGGTGCATGACCCCCGTCGAGGCGTTGGGGCCGTAGAGGGCCGCCCCCGGTCCCAGCGAGACCTCGATCCGCTCGATGTCCAAGTCCGTGGCCGGAAGCATGTTGTGCGCGTTGAACCGCAACGACGGAATGCGCGCGTAGCGGTTGTCCATGATCGTGAGCAGGGCGCCCGAGAAGACGTTGTTGAAGCCGCGAGCCACGATGTTGGTCTGGGTCAGGCCGGTCTGGGCCATGTCGATGCCCGGCAGCGAGCGGACGTGCTCCGCCGGGGTCGTCTTGATCGTGCGGGCGATCTCGTCGGCCGAGACGGCGGACACCGAGGCGGGGGCGTCCAGCGCCTTCTCCTGGCGACGGGACGCGGTTACGACCACCGGATTGAGGACCAGGGCCTGGGAGCGAAGGGACAACTCCACGTCCGCCGTGCCCCCGGCGGCCACGTCGACGCCGTCCACGCGGGCCGTCTCGTAGCCGATCAGGGTCGCGACCAGGGAATGGCTGCCGGCCGGGACGGACACGGTGAACCGACCGGACTCGCCCGCCTCGGCCAGGGCGTCCTGCCCCAGCACCTCGATCGCGGCCCCGGTCAGTGCGACGCCCGTCTCCGCGTCCACGACCCTCCCGGTGATCGTGCCTTGCTGGGCCGCGGCCCCGGGAGTCTGGAACGCGAAAGCGAGCGCGAGGAACGCGAGAAAGGAGGCGGTGCGGGCGAAGCGGGTTTCGACGCTCATGGTGTCGTTCCGTCCTTTTGACGGTCGTGTGGTTTGGAAGCAGCGGCGCGGAGAGAACCAGCTTCAACCTATCGCCGCGCGACGCCTCCGGCAACCGCGTGCTGCGCCTCTTGCGGCAGGCGGCGCCTCCGGCAATGGGGCTAGATTCCCAGCGAGAAAGGAGCCGTCCATGGACTGGCTGTCGCGGCGCGACTTCGAGGAGGCCAGGCGCTTGGCCGCCCCGTCGCTGCACCGCACACCGCTGCTGTCGTGCCGTACGCTTGCGAGGGGCATTGCCGCCCCGGCCGCGTGGCTCAAGTGCGAGAACCTGCAGAAGACCGGCTCCTTCAAGGTGCGTGGGGCGCTGGCGTCGATTGCGGCGTTGCGGGAGGGCCGTCCGCCGGGCGATCCGTTGCCGGGAGTCGTCACGGTGTCGGCGGGCAACCACGCGCAAGCCGTGGCTTGGGCGGCCCGCAAGGCGGAGACCGAAGCGGTCGTGGTCATGCCCGAGAAGGCTTCGCCGTCCAAGATTGCGGCAGCGCGGGGGTACGGGGCCAAGGTGGTCCTGCGGGGCGACGCGGCCGACGCCTTCGAGGAGGCCGGCCGCTTGGCCGATCGGGACGGGCTCGCGTTCCTGCATCCCTTCGACGCGGCCCCCGTCGTGGCCGGCCACGGGTCGACCGGACTGGAGGTAGCCGAGGACTTGGACGGTCCGGCTGCCGTGGTGGCGCCCGTGGGCGGCGGCGGACAGATCGCGGGGATCGCGGGTGCGCTCGCGGCGACCGGCAGGCTGGCGGAAACCGGCCGACTGGGGGCGACCGGCCAGCTGGGGGTGACCGGCCAGCCTTCGGCAACCGGCCAGCTTTCGCGCGCGGGCGGGGGCGGACCGGGTGACTGGACCGGGGAGGACAGTCGGACCGGCGCGCGAGGGTGGCGCGTCTTCGGCGTGGAACCGGAGGGGGCGCCTGCGATGCGCCGCAGCCTGGACGCGGGGCGGCCCATCCGCTTGGAAGGGACGGACACGATCGCCGACGGACTGGCGCCGCCATTTGCGGGCGAACTCAACTACCGGTACGTGGCCCGGTTCGTGGAGGACGTGGTCTTGGTGTCCGACGCCGAGATCCTGTCCGCCATGCGGCTCCTGTTGACGCGGGCCAAGCTGCTGGCGGAGCCGTCGGGCGCTGCTGCCGTGGCGGCGCTCATGCACGGCCGCATTCCGTTGGCGCCCGAAGAAGCGGCGGTGGCAGTGGTGACCGGGGGCAACGCGGACCCCGAGGTTGTGGTTCGAGCCTTGCGCGAAGGCGTGCCGTGGCCCTGATCGAGATCGAAGGCGCGTACAAGCGGTACGGCCGGATTGCGGCTCTGGACGGCGTCTCCCTGACGGTCGAGGCCGGCACGTGCCTGGCGCTGGTCGGCGAAAGCGGGTCCGGCAAGACCACGCTGTTGCGCGCAGTGAATCGACTGACGGTGCTGGACCGGGGCCAAGTCCTGGTTCGGGGGCGGTCCGTGGCCGCGGCGGACCCGGTGCAGCTTCGCCGCTCTATCGGATACGTCCAGCAGGACGGCGGCCTGATCCCCCACTGGACCTGCCTGGCCAACGCGGCGCTGGTGCCCGGCCTGCTTGGGCTCTCCGGCGCGGAAGCCCTGGGAAGGAGCGCGCTGGAGGCGGCCGGCCTGGACCCGGACGTGTTCGGCGCGCGCTACCCCCGCGACCTGTCGGGAGGCCAGAGGCAACGGGTCGCGATCGCGCGCGCGCTGGCGGCCGGCCCCGACATCGTGCTCATGGACGAGCCTTTCGGCGCCCTGGACGCGGTGACCCGCTCCGAGGCCCAGGCGTCGTTCGTGGCGTTGCGCAAGTCGGCCGGCGTGACCGCCGTGCTGGTGACGCACGACTTGTCGGAGGCGCTCCGGGTGGCCACGCGGGTGGCGGTGATGCGCGCGGGCCGGGTCGTGCTGGAGGCGCCCGCCGGCGAGCTGGTGCGGCGTGCGCGGGGGTACGCGGCCGAGCTGGTGAAGCGGTCGGGGGTGGCGGGGTGAAGCGGGCGGCGGAGTGAGGCGGGCGGCGAGGCCAGCGCGGGCCGCGCGGGCCGCACGGGCGCGGCGGCCGTTGGCAGGCCCAAGCGGGCTGCCGGCGTGGCGACTGCTGGCGGGAGCGGCCGCCGGGACGTGCCTGGGCTGGGTCGCATTCGCGCAGCCGCTAGCCGCCCAGGCGCGGGAAGAGGCGGCGGCCCTGGAAGCCGAACAGCAGCCGGGGGCCGAGCGCGGACCCGTCGTGGTCGCGTCAAAGCCGTTCGCCGAGTCGTACGTGCTGGCCGAGACGTTCGCCCAGCTGCTGGAGCACCATGACCACCGAGTCGACCGCCGTTTCGGATTCGGCTCGACCGAGCTGGTCTTCCAGGCGTTGGTTCAGGGCGAGGTTCACGTCTATCCCGAATACACCGGCACGGGTCTGGCGGCGATCCTGGGCGAGACTCCGCAGGGCGGGCCGGATGCCGTTTTCCGTCGCGTGTCCGACCAGTTCGAGGCTCGTTGGGGACTGCGATGGCTGCCCCCGCTGGGGTTCGAGAACACCTACGCCGTCGCGATGCGCCGCTCGGCGGCGGATTCGCTGGGAATCGGAACGCTCTCGGGGTTGGCACGGGTCGCCCCGACGCTGGCCGGCGGCTTCTCGCCGGACTTCGTGGGCCGCGCCGACGGGTTGCCGGGACTGGCCGACGCGTATCGGATGCGGTTTCGGGAGACGCGGGCACTGCTCCAGGCCGTCAAGTACCAAGCGCTTGCCGCCGGGGAAGTGGACGTGATCGACGCCTACTCCACCGACGGCGCCGTCGCCCGCTACGACTTGGCCGTGATGGTCGACGACCGCGGCTTCTTCCCTCCGTACCACGCCGCACCGCTCGTCGGGTCCGCCTTCTACGCCGAGCGGCCCGGTGCAGTGCTGGCGTTGTCGGCGCTCGCGGGCCGGATCGGGCCGGAACTCATGAGGCGAGCCAACGAACGGGTCGAACTGGACGGAGCGCCCGTGGCCGAGGCGGCGCAGGCTCTCCTGGCCGAAGCCGGGTTGGCGGACGAGGCCGGAGGGAGGGGCGACGGAGAGCTGGCGGGCGAAGGCGCGGGGGCGGACCAGGCGTCGGGTTCCGGCGCCGTCGGCGAGGCGGGCGCGTCGGCGGACGAGGACACGCCGTCCCCAGACGTCGCAACATCGACAGGCACCGGCGGACAACGAGCCGGCACCCGGCGGCCGATCCGCGAGCTTCCTGCCTACATGTGGGCGGGTCGCGGCGAACTTGGGCAACAGGCGGGGCGCCACCTTCTTCTGGTTCTGGCCTCCTTGGGGGCGGCCGTGCTGATGGCCGTGCCGACCGGGGTCCTGCTGGAGCGGCGCCGTTCGCTGGCCGAGGCCGCCATTCGGTTCGCGGGCCTTCTGCAGACGATCCCCGGGATCGCCCTCCTGGCGTTCATGATCCCCGTCTTCGGCATCGGCTCGGCCCCCGCGATCGCGGCCCTGTTCCTGTACTCGCTGCTTCCCGTCCTGCGAAACACCTACACGGGAATCGTAGGCGCCGCGCCCGACGCCGTGGAGTCCGGACGGGCGCTCGGCATGACCGAACGCCAGCTGCTGGGACGCATCCGGCTCCCCTTGGCCGCGCCGGTGATCATGGCCGGCGTGCGGACCGCAGCCGTCATCAACGTCGGAACCGCTACCCTGGCGGCGTTCGTCGGCGCCGGCGGCCTGGGCGACCCAATCGTGGCCGGGCTCGCTCTGTCCGACCCGGTGATGATCCTGTCGGGCGCCGTCCCTGCCGCCACCCTGGCCATGGCGGTGGACTGGGGCTTGGCAAAGGCGGAAGCGCGCGTCGCGCCAAGGGGCGTACGCGAACGTCGGGACACGAGCTGACCGCACGAACCCGATCTTCCGGCGCGACCGCGACAGATGGCGCAGCTAGAGGTGCCTCAACGCTCCCGTTTCAGCTTCGGGTACTCGCGACAAGCCGCCTGCAACGACGGAGGCACCGGCTCGCGAAGACTCTGCGCCCTGTGACACATCCGATACAGCTCGTCGGCCAAGGGCAAGCAGCCCCGTGGTTGGCGGAGCCGCGGATATGCTGTGGTCTCCTCGACGTTCGTCCCCCGAAGATACGCAAACCACGTCTCGATGTTGCGCCGAGGGACGGCAACGATAACGGGATCGGAGTCCGTTTTTCCGGCAATTCCTTGCCTGGTGCACTCCCGGGTCAGTTGCGACAACCTATCCTGCGTTGATCCAGTATCCGCGTCGATAACCACGATCAGGAAACGTCCCGTGCCGCTGCGGGCGTATCGCAGTTCCTTGGGGAATTCTTCTCGAACCCATTGTTCGCCCGACTTCTTGCCGGCCGCCGTCTCACGCACAAAGATGTCGCGGGGCTTGAACTTTCGCTTCTTGAGAAATCGACGTATGAACATTATCGTCTGCATATCTTCGCACAGCAGAACGATCTTCAAGTTTGCTCCCTAGCAATCAGCTGCGAAATCGGGAGGGCTTGATCCGAAAAACCGGACTCGTCGGACACTCGCACTGGGCCATCCCCGTCTCGCGAGAACCACTTCGCACACGTTCCCGCCAAGTAGTCGATCGTTATCGGGTGATGCGACACGAGAACCGCTTGCTCCAAGCTTTCTCCGCAAGCGTCGAACACTTGACTGATCCACGGCTGGACTTCGCCCAGGGACAGATATGCGTCGGGTTCGTCGATGAACAGCGATACCCTTCTCTCGCCAGGCAGGATCAACAGAGAATACAAGGCGACCAACGCCCTTTGGCCGTCGGAAAGCTGATCGAATCCGTATTTCATGTGCTTGTCGGCGCTGTCTGAACCATCAAACAACGCCTTGAGCACAAACCGGCTCGTCCCGGACTTGGAAAGACTGATCGATTCGAAGCCCGGAAGAATGTCCTTCAAGTCGGCGAACAACTTTGCAAGCGCCCCCATGTTCTCTTGGGCCGCATAACGGTACCAACCAACGAAGTTTCGCATCGTCGGTTCGAGGAATTCGTCTTCGGCTTTGGTCTCGGAATCGAACAATGGAGGACATGGCTTCACAATGATCAGATTCGCCAGTTCACGCTTGAATCGCGATAGCTTGCGGTTGTCCGGACTCTCGTACAGAGACGCTACGCCGGAGCGCGCCCAGTCGAACGGATACGATGGTCCCGTGCTGTGATCGTCTCGATAAAGTTGCGCCTTCCCGGTTTGGAACGAGAACAACGGATTGCCGTCGATCCGAAGTTCCTCTCGCTGAATCCGCATCTTGTCTCGGTCTCGATCGTGCTCAATCATCAACTCGTAACGATAGTCGCCGTCGGCAACCGCCAGGTCGACTGCAAACACCTGAGTGTCGCGCGAATGCGTCATTGACAGGTCTCGTGCTGAAAAGACTTCGTCGATCCTCCTTCCGCGAACGACCAGCTCTTGAAGCTTGTACAGCACACCGAGCACGGTGCTCTTGCCGGTGCCGTTGCTTCCCAGGATGATCGCCACCTCGTCGAGTTGCAGTTCGAAGTTGACGAAGCAACGAAAGTTGTCGATGTACAGTTTCTTGATCATCGGGTTGCTGCGTTGACGGTGGGACCGGCGAACGACGGGCTATCGGGACTACCCGTCGGTGCATCGCCAAGAATAGCGCATTCGCGACCGCGCGCAATCGTGGCCGGATGCCGCCCCAACGTCCCGGCGCGGGTCACCGGGGGCTGGACTGGCTCTTTGGCCCGTTCTCGGCGGCCTCCAGCAGCTCGTCGCCGGTGTCGCAGTCCACGACCGCATCCCCGACCCGAGCCAGCTCCTTCACGCCCATCCCCTCCACCAACCCCTCCAGCTGCTGCGCCGTCTCTGCGCCGAACCGCCGCGAGGCCTGCCGCACCACCATAGCCCGGCCTTCCTTGGCCCGGCCCCGCTCTTCGTGGCCCCTCGCCCAGTCTTCGTAGGTCTCCATGTCGTCCTCTCCGCGAGCGCTCTGCGCACTGCCGAGTGCTCCGGTCCGCCCCAGCACCTCGCCAAGCTTCGGCGAACTCGCGGCAGGTGCGTCCACGGAGCACGCTCCATCGCCGCGATCCAGTCGAGCACGCTGTCCTTCGGAAGCAAGTCTTGCGCGAACGTCGACTGCAAGTCAAGCAACCGGTGGCCATGCGAGTGCGTCCCGCTGCCCCCCAGCCAAAGCGCCGCCTCCGGCAGCGAGGCCGTTCGCCTGCACGCCAGTTCGGCCAGCGTCGTTGCGGCGGTCCACGGCGGCACGCCCGAGTAGACGACAACGGACATCGTATACGGCATGGCGTCGCCCGGGTCCCGCAGGCTCGGGTAGCGGTGGAACGCCAGGTGTGCCGCTTGGCGGTAGCTCATCGTGCGGAAGAGCATTTCGCGGTCCACGGAGGACTGGAACTCGACCAGAAACACGACCGACGCCCGGCCGTCCCTGAGCCACGCCCGCCACGCGCAATCGCCCAGCCGGCGCCGTAGGTCCGGGCTGACGCTCTCGGTGGGAAACGGATCGAGCGTCGCGAGGTCTAGGGCGCGGCTCCAGCCTTTGGCGGCGAAGTCGCGGACTAGGTGGGTGGCGGCCGGGGCGTGCGAGAACAAGAGCTTGTAGGTCTGGTCGTGCCGGCGCGACTCGGGCTCTTGGGCAGGACGATCCATTTCGGGGTGGCCTCCATGCGGGGGCGTGCAGGAGTGAGCTTCGGGACGGGCACCGACTGGCGTGCCGCGGAACGAGCCGGGAGAATGCAACCACCAAATCAGCGTTCCGTCATCGCACGACAGGCGCACGGGCCCTGGACGGTGTGGCGCGGGAGCCGGGTCGGCCCGTAGGTTGGCCGACATGCCCGCAACTGCCCAAGAGACGCCTTTTGTTCCGCGCCGGGACGCCCGTGACTACGTTGCGACCCCCGTGGCCGGACCCGCGCGACCCGCGCCGGATGCCATGATCCGCATCGGACGCTCGTGACCAGCGCCGTTCGACGGTACCTGCTGCCGGGGTTCATGTTTCAGTCGGTGGTGATCGCCGGCGGCTACGGTACCGGCCGCGAGCTGGCGGAGTTCTTTCTGGCGCGCGGCCCGGTCGGGGGACTGCTCGCGATGGCGGTCTCGACGGCGGCGTGGAGCGTGGTGTGCATCGCGGTGTACGAGTTCGCCCGCGTGTTCGGCGTCTTCGAGTACCGAGCCTTCTTCCGGCGGCTGCTGGGGCCGGCGTGGGTTCTGTTCGAAGTCTTGTACGTGACGATGATGATGCTCGTGCTGGCGGTGATCGCGGCGGCCGCGGGCGCCGTCCTTCACGAGACTTTCGGGTTCCCGGATCTGGTCGGCGTGGTGGGGATCATGATCTTGGTGGGCCTCTTGGTCTTCGGGGGCAACGAGGTCATCGAGAAGGCCCTGTCCGGCTGGTCCGGGGTCCTGTATGCGGTATACCTGGTCTTCTTCGTCTGGTGCGTCGTTCGGTTCGGGCCGTCGATCCAGCACGCGTTCGCCGGGGGAGTCGTGGAGGGACGGTGGTTCCTGGACGGCTTGAGGTACGCGGGCTACAACCTGGGCGTCCTGCCCGCGGTGCTCCTGACGGTGCGGTACCACAAGAGCCGCAAGGACAGCGTGGTCGCGGGACTTCTGACCGGTCCGATCGCCATGATCCCCGCGCTGCTGTTCTTCGTGGCCATCGCGGGCGAGTACCCGGCGATCCTGGGCGAAGAGGTCCCGGTGAACCACATGCTGGAGCGGATCGGGTCCAGGCCGTTCCAGATCGCGTTTCAGGTGATGCTGTTCGGCACCTTGGTCGAGACCGGCGCCGGCATGATCCACGCCCTCAACGAGCGCGTCGCCGGCACCGCGGCCGAGCGCGGGATCGTGCTGTCGGTTCGCGGGCGCGTGGCGCTGGCCGGCGGGCTGCTGCTGCTGGGGGCGCTGATCGCCCAGTTCGGCCTGACCGCACTGGTCGGCCGTGGATACGGCTACATCACGTACGGCTGGTGGGCCGTGTTCATCGTGCCCGTGCTGACGTGGGGCCTGGTGCTGGTGCGGCGGGAGAGCGCGCGACAGCGGGATCCCGCGTAGCTCGAACCCGTGCAAGCCGCCGGATTGCGGCGATTCCCGCGGCCGGACCGATGGCCAGCACGGGGAACGCCCACCTCCAGCCCGCCGCCTCGGCCACGACCGGCACCAGCTGAATGGTGACCGTGGCCAGGAGGAAGCCCAGGCAGGTCTGAAGGGTGAGGGCCGTGCCCACGGCGTCGGAGGGCGCGACCTCCGTGACCAGCGTGCTGAACTGGGCCGAGTCGGCCACGACGAAGAACCCCCACGCCAGCGCCGCCGCGGCCACCAACGCGAACGCCTGTCCGTACAGCAGCCCGATCCCCAGCGAGCACGCGCCGCTGGCCGCCATCGACAGCACGACGACTCTTTCGCGGCTCGTCCGGTCGGCGGCCCAGCCTCCCCAAACGCACCCCAGGCCACCGGCCGCGATGGCGCCGAAGCCCGCCAGTCCGGCCGCGACCTCGGCTTGTGCGCCCGCGCCGGGGTCCGCCGCCCGGCTCGACGCCGCCAGAAACGCCGGCACCCACGCCCACATGGCGTACAGCTCCCACATGTGGCCCAGGTAGCCGGCGGTGGCCAAGCGGACCTGCCGGTGGCGCAGGACTCGGCCGGCCATGCCCCAGGAGAACGGACTTCGGCGAAACGAGTGCGGACCGTCGCGGTAGAAGAGCGCGACCAGCGCCGCCCCGACCAGCGCCGCCGCCGACGCGCCCAGCACGACCTGCTCGGGTCCCGCGTCCGGTGCCAAGCGCAGCAAGTACGGCGCGGCCTTCCCCACCGCGAGCGCGCCCACGATCGTCCCGATCGCCATGCCCCGAGCCGACCGGAACCACGTCGCGGTCATCTTCATGGCGGGCGGATACACGCCGGCCAGCGCGAACCCCGTCGCGAAGCGCAGCCCAACCGCTTGGCCGAACCCCGTCGCTCCCAGCACCGCCGCGTTCGCCGCCGCCGCCAAGATCGCCGCCACCGCAAAGTACGTCCGCGACCGCACCACGTCGGCCAAGTTGAGCACCGCCGCCACGGCCGTCCCCGCAACGAACCCCAAGTTCACCGCCGTGGCCAGCCACCCCGTCTGCGCTGCGGACAGCCCCCAGCGCGCGCCCAGGTCGCCCGACACCGCCGTCGCGGCGAACCACACGGACATGCCCAGCAGCTCCGCCAGCCCCACCAGCGCCAAGATGCGCCACCGGGCCGGGTGCGGCGGCGGCAGCGACGAAGCGGGGGTCCCGGCTAACGGCGGCGCCACTCCGCCGCGCTCGGCAAAGGCGTGTAGCCCGCGCTGCGCAGTGCTTGGCGGTACACTTCCACGGGGCCGTCCGGTCCGTCCAGGGCGGCGCTGGTCTCGGACAGCAGTTCGTCCAGGGCGGCCTTGGCGTGGGCCATCGCCAAGCGGTCGGTGGCCGAGGGGGCGTCTTGGGCGCTGTTCAGCTTGCGCAGGGGGGCGCGGACGCGGGCCGCGACGGTGGTGCGGCCGCAGATGCCCTGGCACTCGGGGCCGGTGAAGAGGCGGCGGTTCAGGGCGGCCAGCTCGTCGCGGAGGGCGGCGCCTTGGGCTCGCAGCTCGTCGGCGTCGGCGGGCAGCGAGGCGAGCACCTGGTCCACGGCCTCGATCGTCCGTTCCAGTCGCTGCCGGGCTCGGGCGGCGGACCGGGCCCAGCCGGCCGCCTCGGTCTGGACCGCGATTCGGGCGCGACGGTCGGCCATGGAGAAGTCGGTGCGCGGGTCGGCCACGACCTGGACGGCGCCCTCGGCGCTCTGGCCGCCCGCTTCGACGCGCACGTCGTAGCGACCGGGCAGGACCCAAGGGCCGGGGGACGAGGGCTGGCCGAAGTCGGCGGTGGAGTCCGCTGGTCCCGAGCGCAGGTCCCAGACCACGCGGTTGAGGCCCCTGTGCGCAGTGCCCGACAAGGTGCGGACGACTTGGCCGGAGGCGTCCGCAATGGAGATTCGCGCGCGACTGGAGGCAGCCGCTGCGCCGTCGCCGTCCGAACCGGGCGCCGCCATCCAGTAGTGAAGCAGCGCGCCGTAGGGCCGCAAGTCTCCCATGAACATGGCGTGGCCCGTGGAACGGTAGCCCTGGGCCTCGGCCTCCACGTACTGGATCGCCGAGGCGGCCGGGAAGACGTGGAGCGCGGCGTCGGCCACCGTCGGGTCGGCGGCCAGGGCGCGAAGGGGTCGAATGTCGTCCACCACATAGGCGGCGCGGCCGTGCGTGCCGACCGCCAAGTCGTGATCGCGGGGGTGCACCACCAGGGCGCGGACGGGCGCAGGCGGCAGGCCGTTCCGCCACCGCATCCAAGACGCGCCTTGGTCCAGGCTGACGTACATGCCGAACTCGGTGCCCAGGAACAGGAGGCGGGGCTCCACCGGGTCCTCTTCCAGGACGTGAACGAAGCCGTGGAGCTCGTCGGTGGCGAGCGACTGCCAGCTCTGCCCGTAGTCGCCGGTCCGGTAGGCGTAGGGCGTCCAGTTGCCGCGTCGGTGGTCGTCGTACACCAGGTAGGCCGCCGCCGGGTCGTGCTTGGAGGGCTCGATGTGGGGCGCCCAGGTCGCGGGCGGCACGTCGGGCACGCGGTCGCCCACGTTGGTCCAGGTGTCGCCGTCGTCGCGGGTGACCTGCACGTTGCCGTCGTCGGTGGTCGCCCAGATCAGACCGCGCTCCAAGGGGCTGGGCGCGATGCTCAGGATCGTGGTGTGGTTCTCGGCGCCGGTGGCGTCCAGCGTGAGGCCGCCGCTCTCCTGCTGGCGCTGCTTCTCGGGGTCGTTCGTGGTCAGGTCGGGCGAAACGATCTCCCACGTGGCGCCCCTGTCGCGCGAGCGGTGCACGAACTGCGAGCCCAGGTAGATCGTGGTGGAGTCGAAGGGGTCCACGTTGAGCGCCGCGTTCCAGCTGAAGCGCAACGGCGTCCCGTCCGGGTGCACCGGCTGAATGTCCCGACGCGCGCCCGTGACCTTGTCGAACCGGTTCAGCCTGCCCTGCTGGGCCATGGAATAGCCGTACCGGTCGTCCCCAAAGTCCGGCAGCGTGGCGAAACCGTCGCCGCTCCCCACCCGGGTCCAGTGCAGGTTCATGATCCCCCGTTCCGCCCACACGTGACTGGGACCGAACCAGGACCCGTTGTCCTGCAACCCGCCGTAGACGTTGAACGGCGTCGCCATGTCCACGTTCAAGTGGTAGAACTGCGCCAGCGGCAGGTTCTCCACGAAGCGCCAGTTGTCGCCCCGGTCGCGGGTGATCGCAATGCCGCCGTCCTCGCCCAGGATCATGAAGCGCCCGTCGTCCGGGTGAATCCACAGCTCGTGCACGTCGCCGTGCACGATTCGGCTGGGCACCACGGTGCGGAACGTCCGCCCCGCGTCCTCGCTGACTTGCACTAGGCTGTGAAGGCTGTACAAGCGGTTCTCGTTGGCCGGGTCCACCCGAATGTCGGCGTAGTAGAACGGCCGAGGCGCCACGCCGGGCCGGTCGCTGACGGTGCGCCAGCTGCCGCCGCCGTCGTCGGAGCGCAGAAGCGCGTTGCGCCGGGCCTCCACGAGCGCGTACACCACGTCCGGGTTGGAGCGCGACACGGCGACGCCGATGCGGCCGAGTTCGCCGGCGGGAAGCCCCTGCTCCGCCCCCAGCCGAGTCCAGCTGTCGCCGCCGTCCCGGGTCACGAACAGGCCGCTCTCCGGGCCGCCCGAGCGGAAGAACCACGGCCAGCGCCGAAACGACCACATCGCCGCGAACAGCTTGTCCGGGTTGCGCGGGTCCATGACCAGGTCCGCCGCGCCCGCGCCGGGTCCTGCGTGCAGCACGCGCTCCCACGTCTCGCCGCCGTCGGTGGACTTGAAGACGCCGCGCTGCTCGCCGTCGCTCCACAGCGGCCCCATGGCACCCACGTACACGATGCGCGGGTCGGTCGGATGCACGACGATCCGGTGCACGCGCTCCGACGCCTCCAGCCCCATGTGCCGCCACGTGTCGCCCCCGTCCAGGCTGCGGTAGACACCGTTCCCCACCCCGGCCGAGTTGCGCGGATTCCCCTCGCCGGTGCCCACCCACACCACGTCCGGGTTCGACGGCACCACCGTCACCGCCCCGATGCCCAGCACCGGCTGGTCGTCAAAGACGGGCTCCCACGCCAGCCCCCCGTCCCGCGACCGCCAAACCCCGCCCGTCGCCGCGCCCACGTAGATCACCGTCGGGTCCAGCGGGTTGACCGCCACCGCCGACACGCGCCCGCTCATCCCCGCCGGCCCGATGCTGCGCGCCGTCATGGGAGCGAAGTCGGCGGCGGAGACGGGAGGCGCAGCCTGGACAGCACGCGACTGGATCCCCACGGCGCCGTGCCAAGCTACGGCGTCTGCGCCCTCAGGGGCGGCAAGTGCGATCAGCAGGGATGTGGCGCCAACGACGATTCGAGAGTTTTTCATGTCGATCACCTCATGAGGACATCTTGCGGCGCAAGTGCACCGGAACGGGGTCACTCCAGGAGCAGCGTTTCCATCTTTCTGACGAACATCCGGGCATCGCCAAAGTACCTCTCGACATCCAGTATGCTGATCTCGGACGAGCGCCCGTGAGCGATGCGATGTCGGTGGCTGACGATGCTGTTGATGCTCGACCGAATTCGGCCCTCGGTAAAGTCGCCAAGCTGGCGCGCAACGTCCGCGTCGAAGCTCCCGATCAACTCCAGTATCTTGTCGGCTCGCGGATTCCGAAACTGGTCGAGCCTCTTCGCCACGTACCGCGCGACACCCGGGTTGGCTCGTCTCTCGGTGTACATAAACATGACTTCGCGGCACTTGGCCTCGAGGTATCCCGACGCCCAAACTGCAAGCAGTTGGGCGAGATACGAACGGTAGGCATCGCCCCTGCCCGACCGCAACAGCAACAGAGTCTCCTGCAGCACCGAATCGATGGCCTCCTCCAGCCGCTTGCTGTCTCCGTGCTTCATTCGACCGTTCCATACTCCTTTCTCGCGATCGCGATTCTCCGCTCGACTCGATCCTTGTGCGTGGTGCCCGTCCTGTACAGATCTTCTTCTTTCAGGTGCATGAGCACACGGCCGTGAGCCGCTCGCAGTGCCTCCGCGTCGCGAATCGGTCCGTTTTCCAGCCGTCGCGCCAATCCCACCATGACGGCGTCCGCGACCGACACGTTCAAGCTTCGCTCCGGCCTAAGCGCCTTGTATCCAAGGTGATCGGCAACCGTATCCGCGACCACACGAAACCGATTACGAAATTCGTCGCACGTCTCGTCGTCCGGGTCCAGGTTCTGCTCCATGAAATCATTCAGAAACTGCTTCATCGGACGTGCGTACTCTTCCGGCGACGTGCACAACGCCAAGAAACGCAGAATGATTTCTTCGTCCTTCTTGCGCGGATTCGACGAGCGATACAGCTCCCGCCATTTCGGATATCCAGCCAGTTCCACCAGGAGACGGCTCAGCTTTCCATCGTATACGCAAGCTCTGATTTCCTGCGGCTGGAGAGGGCTTCCGCTAGTGTTCAGTCGTTCGAAGATCGCGTAGACCGAACTGCGATCGTCGGACGGCTTGATCTGTTGAAATACCGTGGAACGAATGATCGAATCGTCCAGCTGCCGGCGATCATGTTCCAGCAGAGTGGCGTAAGTCCTGTTCAGGTACTCGTCCGTGACGCCCACGAGCTTGAATTCCCGTCCGTTGAACAGGCTGTGTCGAAAGCGCTGCAGGGTCAGCAACCGTTGTTGCCCATCTACGACCATGAGCGTGCGAGCACCCGGCACCCTAAACAGAAAGACGCCGGGGACCGGCAGCCCCAAGAGCAACGACTCGACAAATCGTGACGCCTGCCGTTGGCTCCAAACGAACTTCCGCTGAAACTCGGGAACGAAGATGTCTCCGCGATCAAGCCGCTCCACCACAGCGTCGACGGGCAAGTCTGCACCGTAACTGGCGATTCCATAGCGAATGGCCTCGCCCTTCTCGTCGTCGCTGTCGAGCGGATCGTCGACCTGCGTGTCTCGAAGCCCGTCCGCGTCTGTCGCTGTCATCGGTCGCACCATGAGTCCCTATTGTCAGGAGTTGGCGGCGTGCGGTGGATGTACCGGTACGCGCAGCATTTCCGGCGACACCGGCTTAACGTTACGACGATCGGGACGTCGAGTCAACGCCCGTATCGCGAGCTCCCGAACGGGGCTCTTGGCGACGAGCTTGTTGCTGCCCATGCTTCCTTTTCTTGTCGGTAGCGTCCCCGAGCTGGCTCCTTGCAGTCGGCAAGCGTGAACTTGCGAATCTCTTCGTCGGTCTCGGTATTGCGGGCCAGCCACCAAGGGCTGGGCCTACGCCTGCAAGCGTTCGAGCTTCTCAGCCTGCTCGCACGCGTCCCCGGATTCGTTCATGATCGACTCCGCCAAGACGCGTAGGTGGACGGCGACCGTGCGCGTGGCATGGCCGGTCGCATCATCCATGACGTCCAGCCTGCCCATCACGAAGCTCCGAAGCACCCGCGCCCGAGATACCACGGCCTTCGCCGCCGTCCGCGCAGACGCCCGCGCCACGCTCGCGAGCTCTGCCATCGTTTCCCCCTTCGTTCAAACGCGGGCTCGGTCGGACGTACTTCTGGTATTCGATCTCTTGCCGGATGGCGTAGCTGAGCGCGGCTCGCGACGGAAAGGTGCGTCCGGCAAGCCTTTGAGCTTCTTCGGTCTTTGGAGCGTGGAAGTACCAGCCTTCCGCGCGGCGCTCGGCGTCGCCCCAGTGTTGGCCGTCAACACGGATGCTCCGTGCAGTCCGGCCTCCAATGATCCGAAACCTTATGGACGGCGAATCCAGTCGCGCTATCCGGTCTGCAACAACCACATGGGTCACGCGGTCGTCGTCGTGGCCGTCGTCGCCACGGTGCATGGGCCGCACTACGAGCTTGCCTTCGACAAGAACCTCGTCGTCGGTTTTGAGGTTCACGTCGTCGGGGTGGATGGGTCTGACCTGGTCCGGGAACGTGTTGGCCATGATCACGACCCGCTCGTTGTCGGCATCGACCTGGAAGAAGTGCAGGTTGGCGCTGTCCACGTCCCTAGTTGGCTCCAAAGCGACGTGGCCGATAAGGATGACGCGGTTGTACATGCTTTCCTCCCGTGGGTTGGCGCCTCGAGGCGGCGCGTTTCGCCTGCGGGGCTGGGGTGGTCCCGGTTCGCTTGCACTCGACCATCGGCGTGGGTTGTGCGAGCCAGCACGATGCAAGGAAGCGGCCGGGCTGTCCAGGAGTCTCGGCCAGTTGGACACATGGCAAGTGTCCGTATGGGTTTCTGGGCGGATCCAGGAGCGATCGAGGACCACGGGCCGAGGTGGCAGAGCTTGTCGCTTGCTTCGCTATATTGTACCTACAGAGACCTTAAGACGGTTAGATCCCTGAGCGCCGAACCCAACCAAGCCTCCATTGACCCGAGACGACTTCTTGCGGCTTCTTCGCGCCGTCAACACGGGGCGGTCGGGAGACATCCGCGCGCCCCACAAGCCGCTCTTGCTCCTGTTTGCTCTTGGGCGGATCGCCCGGGGCAAGCCTCGACTCGTCTCTTTTCGGGAAGCGGAACGGCATTTGAAGTCCTTGCTGGGTTCCTTCGGCCAACCCAAGAAGCCGCGCCCGGAATTTCCGTTTGGCAGGTTGCGCAACGACGGGCTGTGGGAGATTCCGGGAGAATCCGCGTTGTCCGTCACGTCCAGCGGCGACTTGAGCGCCAAGGAAATGAGAGAGAGCGGCGTCCAAGGAGGCTTTCCCGAGCCGGCGTTCGATCTGTTGGCGTCCGACCCGAACTTGGTTGCCGGCGCAGCGCGAGGCCTTCTGACCGAACACTTTCCCCGCTCGCTGCACGACGACATTCGGAGCGCCGTAGGGATTCGGCGCGAGTGGAGCTTTGGGGACACGACGCCCGTCCCGTGGTCCCGCGAGCCCCAGGCAGTCCGCGAACCCAGAGACTCCACGTTCAGAGACGAGGTGCTGCGCGAATACGAGAGGCGCTGCGCGATCTGCAACTTCGACGTGCGGTTGAAAGACGAGACCTTCGGCCTGGAGGCCGCCCATATCCGATGGCATTCGCATGAAGGGCCGGACGACGTCTCGAACGGGCTTGCCCTGTGCGTGCTTCACCACAAGGCGCTCGACCGAGGCGCGCTGGGCTTGGCGCCGCAGGGATCAGGCTATCGCGTAGTCGTCTCGGCCCAGGTCAGCGGACGCGGTCAAGCGGCCGGTCAAATGCGGGCGCTGCACGAGGAGCCTGTCCGGCCTCCCATGACGAAGGCGCTCGCCCCGTCGCCGGAGTTCGTCGAGTGGCACAGGCAACAAGTGTTTCGCCACCCGCCACGCCCAGCTGAACGGCATTAGCGCCCCCCGCCGTCAGCCCTCTTCCGCCGCCCTCCCCTGCGCCGCGCTCCCGACCGGGCGGGCTTCGTCAGCCCCCGCCCGTCCGTCCGCATCCGCAGGCCGTTCGGCTCCAGGAGTACGTAGACGTCCGTGCCGGAGCCGGCCCCGATGGCGTTCAGGGCTTCGCGGAGGCGGCCCATCTCGGGGCCGTTGGGGTCGTAGGAGCGCCAGATCAAGGAGGCGGGGTGCACGTCGGGGGGGTCCAGGAACGGGATCTGGATCGAGTCGTCCGGGCCTATGCCCAGGTGCTGGGCGACGGCGACGGACACCTTCTGGCTGTTGCCCTTCATGTGGTGCTCGCCGACCACGAAATGGAGGACGGGGGTTCCGTCGGCGGTCCACATCACGTCGCGAGCGTCGGACAGGTCCTGGACGCGGGCCTCGGGCGCCTGGACGACGCGCACCTTGCCCCGGCGGGTGGTGAACTTCCGCGTTGCCAGGTAGTTGCGGACGGTAGCGGGCAGCACGTCGAACTTCGCCGGCAGCTCCTCCACCAGCTCCTCCACGGCGACCTCTCCGCCGCCTCGCTCGATCCGCTTCACGATCTCGGCGACCACGCCCTCGTAGGGCTCCTGGGTCCAGCCGCGCAGGCCCCACTTGTCCTTGGTGGCGCGCACGAACAAGCGGTCCGACGATAGCAGGCTGGACAGGGTGGTGTTGTTCGGCAGGCCCGTCACCTTCGACAGCTCCGCCCGGTGCGCCGGCCTGCCCAGCTCGACCAGGGCCAAGTAGACGCGGACCCGCCGCGTGTCGCGCAAGACCAAGTGCCTTCCGACGCGCACCAGCCCCGCGCTGTGGACGGCCAGCGCCCAGGGAACGTCCTCGTCGTGGCTTCCGACGGCGTTGCGAAGCGCCTCCTCGTCCACCACTCCGGCAACGTCCGAGAGCCGCTGCACGAGAGACCGGACCCGGCTGGCCAGCGCGCGGAACGCCCGGTCGCCCACCACGCCGTCCTCCGCCTCGTACCCGCACTCTTGCATGACGGCCACCTCGGCGGCGGTCCGGTACTCGGCGGCCGGCGCGTCGTCCACCAGCCCGCCCAGCGCCGTGCGGAACTCGTCCTCCGGCACGGCCGGCCCCACGGTGCGCCGAAGCCAGTGCGCGGCCTCGCGGATCCGCGCCCCCACGCGCGATTCGACCGCGTGGCGCATGCTGGCCTCCAGCTGGCGGGCCCGCTCGCGGCTGACGCCGAACTCGTCGCCCAGGGCGGCCAGCTTGATGGGGTCCTGCGCGTAGGTGCGGCCCAAGGCGATCCGACGGCGACGGTCGTCCAGGTCGTGCAGCGCCTCTCCGAACTCGCGGCCCACGGAGAACTTCCGCGCCAGCGCTTCGGCCGCGCCCTCCAGGTAGACGCGGCCGGCGACCTCTCGCAGGCCGGCGTCGGTCAGCAGCACGCCGAAATCCAGCTCCTCCAAGTCCGCCAAGGTCTCGGCGCCGTGAAACAGGACCGCACAGCCGATCAGGCGATCCAGCGCGTCGCGGTAGTCTGATTGCGAACTCGAAATGGCGGCCTCCTGTGTTGGTCCGCGTCGGGGACTTGGCGGGGAGTCGGGAGGGCAATAGGGTTACCCTGGCGTCCGTTTGTCAAGCGCGACCGGTTCGGAGTGCGCCAATTTCCCGCGCCGCGCCCCGGCTCGTCCCCATTCGACCCCCCTCCGCTCATGACGCAAAGTCCGTCCGCGGTTCGGTCCGCCCTTGGCCGCACGGCCCGGCGCACGCATTCGTTCACCGAGTCCCTGATCCGCGACATGACCCGGGTGGCGCGGGAGCACGGCGCCGTCAACCTGGCCCAGGGCTTTCCGGACTTCCCCGCGCCCCAAGTGGTGAAGGACGCCGCGTGCCGGGCGATCCAGGACGACGTGAACCAGTACGCCGTCACTTGGGGCACGCCTTCGCTGCGGGCGGCGCTGGCGCGAAAGTACGGGGAGTGGTACCGGCTGACCGTGGACCCGGATCGCGAGATCACCGTGACGTGCGGCGCCACCGAGGCGATGGCCGCCGTCATGCTGGCGCTGGTGGACCCGGGCGAAGAGGTCGTGGTGCTGGAGCCGTTCTACGAGAACTACGGTCCCGACGCGGTGCTGTGCGGGGCCGTGCCCGCCTTCCTTCCCCTGACGCCGCCGGAGTACCGGCTGGACGCCGACCGGCTGCGCGCCGTCGTGACGGACCGGACGCGCGCCGTCGTGATCAACACGCCCAACAACCCGTCGGGCCGCGTGTTCGACCGGGAGGAGATGCAGGCCGTGGCCGACGTGTGCGTCGAGCGGGGCGTCCTGGCCGTGACCGACGAGATCTACGAGCACATCGTCTACGACGGCGAACACCTGTGCTTGGCGGCGCTGCCCGGAATGCGCGAGCGCACGGTCGTGGTCTCAGGGCTGTCCAAGACCTTCGGCGTGACGGGCTGGCGGGTGGGGACCGTCGTGGCGCCGCCCGTCCTGACTTCGGCGATCCGCAAGGTGCACGACTTCCTGACCGTAGGCGCGCCGGCCCCCCTTCAAGAGGCGTGCGCCGCCGGGCTGGACGCCCTGGGACCCGACTACTACGCGGAGATGGCCAGGAGCTACGCCCGTCGGCGGGACATCCTCTTCGAGAGCTTGGCGGAGGTGGGGTTCGACTGCGCCAAGCCGGAGGGCGCGTACTACGTGCTGGCGGGGTTCTCGGGGCTGGTCGGCGGCGGTGCCGGCCGGGTCGGCGCCATGGACGACGTGACGTTCAGCCGCTACATGGCGCGGGAGTGCGGGGTGGCGCCGGTGCCGGGTTCGTGCTTCTACTCGCGGCCCGAAGACGGGCGCGGCCTGGTGCGCTTCGCCTTCTGCAAGCGCGCCTCCACGCTGGAGAAGGCGGGGGAGCGCCTCCGCGCGTTCTTTGGGTAGCGACTCGGGCGGGGCGCGGGCGGTGGGCGCGACGGGCGACCTGCGGCTGTTCGGATACGACCCGGTGCGCGTGCGGATGGAGGTGATCCCTCGGAGCCGGGCGTGGAGGTTGCGACGGACGGCCGTGGCGGCGGGGGCGTTCCTGCTGGTCACGCCGCTGGCCGCGCTGGTGCCGCCTCATGCGCCTTGGGCGGCGGCGGGGCTCGCGGCGGCGGTCGTCATGGGGCGGCGGCGCTGGACGGAGCGCTGTTCGGTGGGGCGCTTCCAGGCCCCGTGTCCCCGCTGCGGCCAGACGGTGAGCTTGGCCCCCGGAACCCGTCTCCGCGCACCTCATCCGGTTTCCTGCGACGGCTGCGGCCACGAGCCGCTGCTGGAGGTGCGGCTGAGCTGAAGCGCCGCGGCTCCGGCGTGTCGGAAGCCCCCGCCAGCGCCTTGAAACCTTTCGTCGAAACCGGCGTATCAAGCAGTGAGGGAAGCAGTCTCGGGCCACGACGGCTCCGCAGCCTCCCTCCCCGGACGCGAAATCCGACGACCGGGCGTTCGGGTTCTTCCATCCTCAAGAAGACGAGGAAACCAATAGATGTCGAAGATCAACGGATTCACCAGGCTGGCGCTGACCGCTCTCGTGGCGGCCGCCGGCGCAACGGGCCTGTCGGCGCAGACCGCCGTCCGCGCGCCCGTTCAGGAGATCGAGCAGCTCGAAGCCGAGGCCGAGAGCTACCTCGAGGAGCTGGGCAGGTGGGACCGCGCCGCGTCGCTGCTTCGGCGCGCGGCCGAGCTCCGCTCGCCCGCCGACCCCGTGGCCGTCGAGGACCTTCTGCGGGCCGCCCGGCTTTCGTTCTACGAGGGGCGCGTCCTGCAGTCGGTGCGCGACTTCGAGAACGCGGGACAGCGCGCCCTCAACCGGGGCGACGTAGTGGTCGCGGCGAACGCCTTCACCGACGCCGCGTGGGTTGCCGACACCGAGGGCCGGGGCCAGCGAGCCCACGGTCTCTTGGCTCGGGCCCAGCTTCTGTCGAACTCGCCGCTGATCCGCGAGGACGACCGGAGCCAACTCAGGACGAGGTGGGGGGTGGCCGGCATCCAGCAGTAGCGGAGATGCCGGAACGGCCTTCGGGTCGTTGACGGAGAGGCGGGGCGTTTTCCTTCGGGGGAGCGCCCCGCCGGTCGTTTGGGGGCGAACGCGCCGGGCCGGACGGCGGCGCTCAGTCGGCGGCGACGCGCAGCACGGGGAGCGGACCCGCCCTTGCCGGCGCGCCTCGACCGCTGGCGACCCCCGCCCCCACCGCCAGCGCCACCACAGCTAGCCACAGGAGCACGGCCGCGCCGCCCGCGGGCTGGTAGGCCACGCCGAAGAGACGAGTGGCCAGAAGCCAGCTGGCGCCCAGCGACAGGACGCCGCCCGCCAGGGCCGCCAGCGTCCCCAGCGCCGCGTACTCGACCAGCAGGATGCGGCGGACTTGGCCGAAGCGGGCGCCCAGCGTGCGGAGCAGCGCCCCCTCCAAGCGCCGCTGGGCGCGGGTGGAGGCCATCGACCCGGCCATCACCACCAGCCCGGCCACGGTGCACAGCCCGGCCAGTATGCGGATCGCCGCCAGCACCCGCGACAGGATGGCCTCGACCGTGGAGCGTACAGTGAACAGGTCCAGCACCGAGACGTTGGGAAAGCCGCGCACCATGGCTCGCTGGAACGCGGCGCGGTCGTCCTGGCGGGGCACGTGGGCCAGCATGACGCTGGTGCGCGGCAGCGCCTCCACGGCGGCGCCCGGTTCGAACACGACCAAGAAGTTGGCGTCGAAGCCGGCCCATTCCACCGCGCGCAGGCTGGCCACCACCGACGGCTGTTCGGCGCCTCCGACCATCCAGGTCACCGTGTCGCCCACCTGCACGCCCAGGTCCTCCGCGAAGTCCTCCTCGAAAGACGCGCGCGGAACGCCCCTGGACGGCGCGTCCCCGTCGTCCCACCAGCGGCCCGCCAGCACTTCCTCGTTCTCCCGCAGGTCCGCGCGATAGGTGGCGCGGTGCTCCTGCCGCAGCATCCAGCGGGGCGGTCGGGCGTCGCGGGCGCTGTCCGCCAGCAGGCTGCCCACCGTCTCGCCCTTGATCGAGGCCAGGCGCATGGTGACGACGGGCACCGGCTCGGGCTCGTCCTCGGTCCACTCGGCCAGCCGCGCCGCCACGCCCTCCTCCTGGTCGGGCTGCACGTCGAACACCAGCAGGTTGAAGGCGTTCGGCCCCGCGTCCACCGAGAGTTCCCGCGCCAAGGTGCGCTGCAGCTGCACGATGATGCCCACGACCAGCACGCCGAACCCCAGCGCCAGCGTGACGGCCACCGTCTGGTTGCCGGGCCGGAAGAGGTTGGCCACGCCCTGCCGAAGCGTGTAGCCGGCACGCTTGGGGAAGAACCGGCGGACCGCCCAGGCCAGCCCCCACGCCACCAGCCACAGCGTGCACGCGACCACGCCAAGTCCCATGGCGAACGCCAGCCCCGCCTGCGGCGACGGCGCCTCCAGCAGCGTCAGGGCCAGCACCGTGGCCCCGGTCGCGCCCACCGCCGCCCACCTGGCCGGGTCCCGCCCGCGGGGCGGCTCGGCCACGTGACGCAGCGCCTGCAGGGGCGACACCTTGCGCACGCCCAGCAAGGGCAGCAGCGCGAAGACGACGGCCACCCAGACGCCCAGAACCAAGCCGAACGAGGCCGACCCCAGCGACACGGAAGGCGTCACGTCCACGGGCAGCACCTCGCGGATAAGCCGAGGCAGGAAACGCTGGACGACGAGGCCCGCCGCCACGCCCAGCGCCGACCCCAGGAACCCCATGATCGCCGCTTGGAGCAGGTACGTGGAGAAGACCTGTCGGCGGGTCGCCCCCACGCACCGCAGAAGGGCCACCGCCCCCAGTCTGCCCCGGACGTAGACCGACACTGCGCTGCCGACGCCGACGCCCCCCAGCATCAGCGCCGCCAAGCCCACCAGGGCCAGGAAGTCCTCCAGGAAGTCGGCGGAGCGCGTCAGCGAGCGGGCGTGCTCCTTCGGCGTGCGAAGGGAAACGCCGGTCGCGCGCAGCGTCTCCTCGTGGGCGTCCTCCACTTCGTCCGGGTCCACGCCGGGAGGAAGGCGAACGTACGTGTAGTGGCGGGACAGGCTGCCCGTCGCCAGGAGGCCGGTGGCGCCAAGCCGTTCGCGAGCCACGAAGACGCGGGGGCCCGTGGCGGTCTGGAAGCCGACATCGGTGGGAAGGCCGTCCACCGTGCCCGCCAAGCGGAACTGCGCCGTCCCCAGGGTGAGAACGCCGCCCGGTTCGGCGTCCAGCTGGGCCAGCAGGGTCGGGTCCACCAAAGCCGGGGGAAGTCCGGCCGGGGCGTCCAGCGTGCCCCACAGGCCGGGCGGATCGGTGGTCACGTCGCCGTAGAAGGGGAAGCCGGCGTCGACGCCCCGGAGCTGCACCAGCCGGGTCAGGCCGCTCTCCTCGGCGAGCGCCATGGAGAGCAGGTTCGTGGAGCGGGCCACGGTCGCGCCCAGGGCCGTCAGCGAATCCACGATCGACAGCACCGAATCCGGCAGGGGTCGGCCGGCGCTGAAGCGGGCGTCGGCGCCCAGCAGGCTCAGGTTCTCGGCCTCGATGGAGCGCACCACGTCGTCGCGGAACGAGTGGAGGGCGACCAACGCCGCCACGCCCACGGTGATCGAGGTCATGTAGACGCCCAGGCGGCGCAGGGTGAACCGCCACTCCCTGATCGCCATGCGGACGGCGAAGGGGGTCACGGGCTCGAAGCCGCCCGCGTTGCGGTCGCGACCGGCGCGGCCCCCGGCGCTGTTGCCGTGCCCGCCTTGGGCAGCGTGGCCGGGGGTCCGTCGAAGGCGACTCGCCCCGCCTCCAACCGGATCACCCGGCCGGCGCGGGCCGCCAGGTCCAGATCGTGAGTGACCAGGACCAGCGTCGTCCCGGCCTCGCGGTTGAGCTCCTCCATGAGGGCCACGACCTTGGCGCCGGTCTCGGCGTCCAGGTTCCCCGTGGGCTCGTCGGCGAAGAGCACGGCGGGGCGGTTGGCGAAGGCCCGGGCCAACGCGACCCGCTGGCGCTCGCCCCCGGACAGCTGCACGGGATAGTGGCTCTCGCGACCGGCCAGTCCCACGCGCTCCAGCAGCGCGGCCGCACGGCCGCGAGCCTGCCCGCCCCCGGAGCGACGCGCACGGCCCGCCAGTTCCAGCGGCACCAGCACGTTCTCCAGGGCCGTCAAGGTGGGCAGCAGGTGGAAGGTCTGGAAGACGAAGCCGATGCGGTTGACCCGGAACCGCGCCCGTTCATCTTCCGAAAGGGCATGGAGATCGCGCCCGTCCAAGGCGACCCGCCCGGCGGTGGGTCGGTCCAGTCCCGCAAGGAGGCCCAGCAGTGTCGTCTTTCCGCTCCCCGACGGACCCACGATCGCCACGAAGGCCCGCGCCTCGATCTCCAGGTCCACATCTCGCAGCACCTCGAGCGGGCGGCCCCCGCTGGTGAAGGTCCGCGAGACGCCTCGGGCCGCGATCATCGCGCGCGCTTCGGTCTCCAGGCTCTCCCCCGTCCTCTTCTTGGCGGCAACGGTCGGCTTGCAGGCGTGCGGCGACGGGCCGCCACAAGGCGATGCGCCGCCGTCCGCCTCGAGCCCCGGAACGTCCGCCCCGGTTGCGGAAACGTCCGCCCCGGCGGCATCCGCCCCCGTCGCGGAAACATATGAAGTTGCCAACGAGTCGGCTTGCGGTACAGTCCGCCGGGCCGACAACGCCGACCCGCCGCGAATCGTCTTCCTGGGAACGAGCCTGACGGCGGGCTACGGGCTGGACGATCCGGCGCTGGCCTATCCGGGGCTCCTGGACCGGCGGATGGCGGAGAAGGGCTGGCGGTACGCGGTGGCGAACGCGGGCGTCAGCGGCGACACCTCGGCGGGAGGGCGGGCGCGTCTTTCGCAGTTGCTCGACGTGCACTGCGAGTCGGTGGCGGTCCTGTTCGTGGAGCTGGGCGCCAACGACGGACTGCGGGCCCGGAGCCACGAGGCCCTGCGCGAGAACTTGGAGTGGATCGCGAGCGAGACCCGACGGCGGCTGCCCGACGCCGGCATCGTGGTGGCGGGCATGGAGGCGCCGCCCAACTTGGGGCCCGTGTACACGGACCCGTTCCGCCAAGTGTTTCGGGACGTGGCCGAAGAAAGCGGGGCGCTGCTGGTGCCGTTTCTGCTCGACGGCGTGGCGGCGGCGCCGGCCCTGAACCAAGCCGACGGAATCCACCCCAACGCCGAAGGCCACCAGACAGTGGCGGACTACGTGTGGTCGTTCCTGGGCGACTGGCTGGAGGCCCGGTGCCGGAGCGACGGGGCGTGCTGAGGTCCAGAAGGCTGGCCCGAGGGCTGGCGTGGGGCATGGGGACGCTGGCGCTGGCGTCGGGCGCGTTCGTGGTGGTCGGGGTTCTGCTCCCGGGTCGCGTGGAGGTGGTCCGCTCGGTAGAGGTACGGGCCGCGCCGGAAGCGGTCTTCCCGTTCCTGAACGAGCTGGCCGCTTGGGACCAGTGGGCGCCGTGGGGCCAAGTCGAGTCCCGCATGGAGGGGCCGGCCTCGGGGCCGGGCGCGCGTCGAGCGTGGGACGACCCCGGCGTCGGATCGGGCTCGTTCACGCTGACCGCCGCGCATCCGCCCTCCCGGGTGGACTACGTGGTCGAGGTCGAGGAAGGCGCCTTGCGCTTCGAGGGCACGCTTGTCGTGGAGGGCCGGAGCGCCGCGGCCGGGGCGGCCGTCGTGTCCATCGTGACCTGGACCGAGCGGGCCAATCTAGGCTGGAACCCCCTTCTCGGCTGGACCGCCCTGGCGATGGAGAAGTCCCAGGGGCAGGTGCTGCAGGACAGCCTGGAACGCCTCCGGGAGCTGGTGGAGCCTCGCGCCCAAGGCGAGCCGCAGCCGGACCCTAGAGTCGCTCCATCGCCACCGAGATGAGTTCGGCGTTGGTGGAGGTCTGCCGCATGACGCGAAGCAGCTCGTCCATGGCGTCGGCCGGGTAGGAGTTCGACAGCTTGCGCCTCATGGCCCGCGACATCGTCAGGGCCTCGGGCGACAGGAGAAGCTCTTCCTTCCGGGTGGCGGACGCCTTCAGGTCGATCGCCGGGAAGATGCGCCGGTCCGCCAGCTCGCGGCTCAGGACCAGCTCGCTGTTGCCGGTCCCCTTGAACTCCTCGAAGATGACCTGGTCCATGCGCGAGCCCGTGTCCACCAGCGCCGTGGCGATGATCGTGAGCGAGCCGCCCCCCTGCTCCTCCTTGATCAGCCGCGCGCTCCCCAGGAACCGCTTGGGCTTCTCCAGCGAGTTGGCGTCGAGTCCGCCGGACAGGGTGCGCCCGCTTCCGGCCTCCACCGTGTTGTGGGCGCGGGCCAAGCGCGTGATCGAGTCGAGGATGATCACCACGGCCTTCCCGGCTTCGACCCGTCGCCGGGCGCGCTCCAGCGTCATCTCCGCGACCTGGCAGTGGCGCTCTGCGGTCAAGTCGAAGGTGGACGCGATCACCTCGCCGAAGCCGCAGGCCTCCATCTCGGTGACCTCTTCGGGCCGCTCGTCCACCAGAAGGATCATGAGCTCGCACTCCGGGTGGTTCTTGACGACGCCTTCGGCCACCGCTTGGAGCACCGTCGTCTTGCCGGCCTTGGCAGGGGCGACGATCAGTCCGCGCTGCCCCTTGCCCAAGGGACAGAACAGGTCGATGACCCGGTTCGTGAGGTCGGGTTCCCCGCCGAACTCGCGGCCGCACTCCAACTGGAGCTGGTCGCGGGGGTGCATGGCGCTGAGGCGGTCGAACTCGGGGCGGTGCGCGGCGTCGGCCGGCGGACCTCCGTTGACGAAGTCCAGGAAGCGAAGCGGCGGGCTCTTGCCGTTGCGAGGCCGGTGGCCGACGGTACCGGTCAGCTCGTCGCCCGTCCGCAACCCGAAGCGGTGGATCAGGCGCGAGCCGACGTACACGTCGTCCTGGCCGGCGATGTAGCCGCCGTCCGCTCGGCGGATGAAGCCCGACCCCCGGGGAAGAACCTCCAGCACGCCCAGGAGCTGCCCCGGTTCTCGCGGCTCGTCGTCGTTGGGGACGACCTGCTCTTCGACGTGCTGCTGCCTGCGGCCCCGGCGGCGGCGTCCCCGCCCTCTCGAGCGTCGGCGTCGGCGCGGTGCTCCCGAGCGCCTCTGGGTTGCGGGGTCGGCGGGAGGCCCACCGTCCGCCTGGGCAGCGTTCGTCTGGGCCGCGCTGGCTGCGCCGTCGTCCTGCGTGTCCTGCGGCGGCGCGTGGCCGATCGAGGGGGCGGCTTCGGTGGTGGAGGAGGTGGAGGCGTGGTCGGTTTTCGTGTCTTCCCGGGGCCCGGGAATAGGCTGATCGGTCACGATCTTCTGCGATCTCCAGATGTTTGCTTGGCGTGAGGCCAAGCGTGCTGCGGTGGCGATTCCCAGGTACGGGCCGGGAGCCGGGCACAAGGGCCGGGAGCACGAGGCGCTTCCGGTCTAGGCGGGGCTTCCGCAGGGCTCGGACAGGGGCTTCGCCGCGAAAAACGGGACATCGAGGTCCCGAGTAGGCGCGCCGCGGACGGCGCCCACGCACAGAAAACGGCGGGGCCGGCACAGCGACGGTCTATCAAGATTGACCATTCGGTCGCGATTCGCAAGCGCAACCCCCGGCGGCGGGGCGACAGCGTCCACATGCATTTGGCGGGCGTTCAGGGTTCCAGTGTCCACAGTTCGCTTCGCCCGGCGTACCGAAATCACGGACGCCTGCACAGGTGCGCGTTGCTCGCGGGAGCACGTCGGCTCCGACGGGATTCGTCGATTGCAACTTTGGCACGCAAATTGCTGTATGATGGGGCAGCAGTCGAACCCCCACTAGGGAGGAGGACGAGATGAAGCTCGGGATGAAGCTCTTGTCGGCGGCGGTCGGGATTCTGGTTCCGATGTCCGCCACGGCGCAGGTGGCAAGCCACGTATCGCTGGGAATCGGCCTCGCGGTCGGCGCCCCGTCCGTTGCGCCGTGGAGCGGACTCGGCGTGGGGCTGGCGTATCGATCGGGGCCGGCGACAGTGGTCTCGCTCGGCTTTGACGGGGGACTCGGCCACGGTCGCGCACATTGCGGGCACGGCCTCTGGGACGACCCGTACTGGGGCGATCCGTACTGGGGCGATCCGTATTGGCTCCAGCACGAACCGTACCCGTTGGTCGGCTGCGGCTGGCACCATGTCGGCAGCTACCTGTCTTGGGGACCGTTCGTCCATGTCGGCTGGCCGTCGCGCTGGTACGCGAGGGGCGGCGGCTGGGGGTGGCGGTACGATCCGTGGGGCTGGGCCATTCCCGTGCGATGGGTCCGCGGGGGTCGGTGGGGTCGGTGGGGGCACGCCTGGGCTGGGCCGGGTCGTTGGGGCGGTTGGGGTCGCGGCTGGGACCGGTGGGCCTATGGCTGGGACCGCTGGGATCATGGCTGGAGCCGCTGGGACTATGGCCGCGCCGGTTGGCGCCGTCCGGGTTCCGGTCATGTGCGCCCCGGGCGATACGCCGGTGGCAGGGACCGCGTCTGGCGGCGGTCGCCCCTCTTCGGCCCGCGCTTCAAGGAAGACCCCAGAGTCTACGTAACCGACAACGGCCCCGAGCGACCGGTGTCCAAGGTTTCGCCGCTGCGCCGGGCCGTTCCGAGAATAGGGCCGGCAACCCGGGACAACATCCGGGCGAATCCATCTTCTCCGGAACGCCGCAAGGCACGGCCTCGCACGCGGGCGAGCAACCCCGAAGCGGCGCCTCGCGCCCCGGCGCGCCCGGACGTACGGGCGGGTGCACGCCCCCGGCCGACGCAGGAAGCGCGGCCAGCTCCGACAAGGCGCAGGCCGCAGGCACGTCCGACACCACCCGTAAGGCGCGTACCGCAAGCAACGCCGGCAACGCCATCCAGACGTTCGCCGCAGACACGACCGGCAACGCCGACGAGGCGCCTGCCGCAAACAAGACCGACGACCCCGACGAGGCGCCCGCAAGCCCGACCGGCAACGCCATCCAGACGTTCGCCAGCGACGGTGCGCCCGCAACCGCGGGGTTCGGCGCCAAAGGTTCGGAAGGCCCCAGCGACGCGGCCGCGCGCCCAGGCCCGGCCAGTCGTCCGGCGCCCACCGCCGAAGGCCCGACCGGCTCCGTCGCGCCCAGGGGGAAAGCGGGCTCCGGCCAAACGCCCGGTCCGTCGGCGCGGAGGGTAAAGACCCGGGACGCTTGGGGTCGGCCGCTCTCGCGCGGCCGGGGTCCGCGTATTGGCCCCCGAGGCGGAAACTCCGCCGCCGGGAGCGTGCGAAATCCGTTGCACGACAAGGGGCTTGGCACGGATTCGCGGTAGTCCCGAGACGTCCGGCGAGAAGTGTGTCCCAAGCAGCTATCCAAACGCCCAGCTTTCGGCCCCATCGTTTGGGTATCCGTCCAGAGGAGCGGGCCGGTCCCCCGGCTCCCGAGCTCCCGAGATGCGGCATGGAACCCCCGCCGGAAGGCCGCTCGCCCAATGGACCGATCCCCCAACGAGACCCGACTGCCCGAAGCCCTCGACTCGTCCCACCTGACCGACCACGACGCCGATGCCATCCGCGACCCCCGGGACGACGAGCCCGAAGAGCGCGAGCATCGTCGGCACGACCAGACCTACAAGGGCCTCTTCGCCCACGGCGCAGCAATCGAGTCGCTGATCCGCGACTTCCTGGCCGTCGAGTGGCACGAGCACCTCGACCTCGACACCGCCGCGGTCGTCGCCACCGAGACGATCTCCAAGGGCCTCAAGCGCAGGCTGGCCGACTTCGCCCTCCGCGTCTGGTTCAAGGACAGCAAGGCCTCGGTCGTCTTCCTAGTCGAATTCCAGGCGTCCCACGATCCCGACATGGCGCTTCGCACCTTGGACTACGCCGTCGGCATGGTCGAGGCGCTGCGGGCCAACCCGAAGATGCTGGACCCCGGTGGCACCGTGCCCTTGCTCCTCTCCTGTGTCCTCCATACCGGTCCGAAGCGCTGGCCTGCGGAGACGAGCTTGGCCGCCTTAACGCGCACTCCGGCACCGCCGCCGGCCGTGGTGCGCGCCGTAGCCGGCTTTGGCACCGCGCACCGGTGCGTCGTGCTGGACTTGCAGTCGGCGTCGGCGGAGGGCACGCTGCCGGCGGACTCGTTGCTGGGGTGGCTGGGCGCGTTGGAGCGGGCGCCGCTGGGGGCGGCCTTTCCGTGCGTGTACGCTTCGCTGGCGGGGCAGCAGGCCGGGGAGGCGCATCGCTCGTTCCGGGAGGCGTTCGCACAGTGGACGGACGAGCGGATGCGAGCGGCGGGCGTGCCGGCGGAGCGGAGGGAGGTTATCGTGCAGGGGATCATTCAACCAGAGGAGGCGTTGGAGATGGGGCAGACGTACTACGAGGAGTGGGTGGAGGGACACGAGCGCAGGGGCATGGCGAGGGGCGTGAAGCAGGGCGTGGCCCGAGGTCACCGGGAGATGGTGCTTCGGCAGGCGTCGCGGAAGTTCGGAGCGGAGACGGCGGAACGTCTGGAGGGTCTGGTGGGGGCGATGGGTCCCGAGCAGCTGGTGCAGGTGGGCCATGCCGTGGCGGAGTGCGAGACGGGGGACGCCATGCTGGCGGAGGCGGCCAACGGCGCTTCCGGCTCCCATTAGCGCGACAGGACCGGCTCGCCGTCCTTGACCAAGCCGGCCAACGGGCTTTGGCCCATCCAGTAGCACAGGAACGCAACGTCACGCACGTTCCAGATCGCTAGGTCCGCTCGCTTCCCGCGCTCCAGGGCGCCCCGGTCGTCTTCCAGGCCGAGCACCTTGGCGGCGGCGCGCGTGAACCCCGTCAGGGCTTCGGCTGGAGTCGTCCCGAACAGGAGACAGGCCAAGTTGAGGATCATTCCCACGTTGGTGATCGGGGACGACCCCGGGTTGGCGTCCGTGGCCAGGGCCAGCGTCGCCCCCGCCCTCCGCAGCGCACCGACGGGAGGCTTCCGGTCCGCGCCCAGAGTGTACGCCGCGCCAGGCAGGAGGACCGCTGCGACGTCCGCCTCGGCCATGGCCGCGACGCCCTCCGACGAAAGGTGCTCCAGGTGATCGGCCGAGCGGGCCCCCACAGACGCCGCGAGCGCGCCGCCGCCCGTGTCGGAAAGCTGGTCGGCATGCACACGGGCGTGAAGGCCGGCGGCAAGACCGGCTTCCAGAACCGCCCTGGATTCGGCGGGCGAAAAGGCGATGCCTTCGCAGAACACGTCCACCGCCGTCGCATGGCCTTGCTCGACAGCGGCAGGAATCATGTCCTCCACGACATGCTGCACGTACTCGGCCCGCCTTCCCGCATACTCCGGGGGCAGCGCGTGGGCCGCCAGCAGGGTGGGCGACACGTCCACGGGAAGGCTGCGCCCGAGTCCGGCGGCCACGTCCAGCATCTTCAGCTCCGTCTCCACGTCCAGGCCGTAGCCCGACTTGATCTCGATCGTCGTGACGCCCCACGCCGTCAGTTCTCGCGCTCGGGCCGACGCGCTCTCGGCCAGCTCTCGCGAAGAGGCGCGACGCGTAGCCAGTACCGTGGACCATATGCCGCCCCCGGCGCGCGCGATCTCCTCGTAGGATTCGCCCCCGAGTCGCCGCCGGAAGTCGCCCGTTCTGTCGCCCCCGAACACCAGGTGCGTGTGACAATCGATCAGCCCCGGCGTCATCCAGGCGCCGTCGCACTCGACCATGTGCTTGGCCCGCGTCCGCGCGTCCCTCGGCAGGTCCCGCGCCCGGCCCACCCATGCAATCCGTCCGTCCTTGGCGGCAAGGGCGCCGTCCTCGACGATCCCCATGGCCGCGTCCGTCATGGTCGCCAGGTTCGCACCGATCCACAGCCTGTCCCACGCCGGCTTCGACACGCGGTCCTCCTCCGCCTGCGGTTGCTTTGCGACCGTCGCCGACGATTGTCGGGCCGGACCTTGCGGATGCGCAATCCTGCAGGAACGTAGCCGTCCATGAACCCGTCCCGCCCCACCCTGCGCTTCGACCGACTGCTCGTGAGAGACAACTGGCGTCGCGACGTCGAAGTGGAGGTGGACGATCGGGGCCGGATCGCGGCCATGGCGTCCAGCCCGACGTCGGGCGGCCCCGAGCCGGCGGCCGGCGGCGTGGAAAAGGCCGGCGGCGTCGGAGGGGACGGGCCTAGCCGCGCAGAAGCGGCGTCCCGCAACGTGGAGGAGATCGCGGGGTGGGCCGTCCCCGGCGTTCCCAACGTCCACAGTCACGCCTTTCAGCGGGGACTGGCGGGACTTGCGGAGGGGCCGGGCGGGCGGCCGACGTCCGACTTGGCCAAGGGGCCGGGCGCGAGAACGGGCGTGTCCGCCGGGCCGGGCCTTTCCGAGGCGCCGGGCACGTTCTGGAGCTGGCGCCAAGTCATGTACGAGTTCTTGCGCCACCTGACGCCCGACGACATGGCGGCCATTGCCGCGCAGCTCTACGTGGAGCTGCTTCGGGCCGGGTTTACGTGCGTGGGCGAGTTCCACTACTTGCACCGAGCGCCCGACGGGCGGTCCTACGACGATCCGGCGGAGATGAGCCGGCGGCTCCTGGAGGCTGCCGACCGCGCCGGGATCGGCCTCGTTCACGTCCCCGTCGCGTACCAGATCGGCGGCTTCGGCGGCGAGGCTCTGGAAGGCGGCCAGCGCCGGTTTCGGATGGACGTGGACGGGTTGGCGCGCCTGCGCGAATCCCTGGAGCCGGCGTTCCGAGGGCGGGACGACCGCCTGCTGGGATGGGGGCTTCACAGTCTGCGCGCGGTGCCGGAGGGCGCCTTCGCCGAGGCCGAGCCGCTGCTGGGCGAGCGGCCGCGTGCGCCCGTGCACATTCACGTGGCCGAGCAAGAGCGCGAGGTGCTGGAATGCGTAGCCGCCCGCGGGAGCCGGCCCGTGCGGTGGCTCTTGGACCACGCCCCGGCGGACGATCGCTGGTGCCTGGTTCACGCCACCCACGCCGACCAAGAGGAGCTGGCGGCCGTGGCCCGCAGCGGCGCGGTGGTGGGCTTGTGCCCTTCGACCGAAGCCAACTTGGGCGACGGTCTGTTCCCGCTGCGCGCGTTCGCGGCGCTCGGGGGCCGCTTCGGAATCGGGACCGACAGCCACATGGCGCGAAGCCCCGTGGAGGAGCTGCGGACGTTGGAGTACGGCCAGCGGCTGTCGCTCAAGACGAGGCGCGTGCTGCGGGGCGCGTCGGGCGCGGGCGGCGCGCTGCTGGGCCATGCATGGCGTTCCGGGAGCCGGGCGTTGGCGTGGAATGGGGGCGAAGCAGCGGTCGGACGGCGCGCCGACTTCGTGGTCCTGGACCCCGAGCATCCAGCGTTGGCGGGCCGAAGCGGACACGCGGTGCTCGATTCGTGGGTGTTCTCGGGGACGGAGAGTCCGGTCAAGGACGTGTGGGTGTCGGGGCGTCGCGTCGTGGAGGGCGGACATCACGCGCGCGAAGAGGAGGTTGGCCGGGCTTTCGTCCGCGCGATGAAGGGCTTGGCTCGGCGGATGTAGTCCGGCGGGATACGGGTGGTCCGCGACGAACTGGCGGTCCGCGGGGTGGCGGTCCGCGGGGAACCGCGTGTCAGTCGCAGGACGCCATGGGGAGCTCGATCCCCTCCGCTCGGGCCGTCGCCAGCGCTTCCTCGTAGCCGGCGTCGGCGTGGCGCGCTACGCCGATCCCGGGGTCGTTGGTCAGGACGCGACGGATCCTCACGTCCATCTCCGGAGTCCCGTCGGCGACCAGCACTTGGCCTGCGTGCAACGACGCGCCGATCCCCACGCCCCCACCGTGGTGGAACGACACCCAGCTCGCGCCCGACGCCGTGTTCAGGAGCGCGTTGAGCACGGGCCAGTCGGCCACGGCGTCGGTTCCGTCCTTCATTGCTTCGGTCTCGCGGTAGGGAGACGCCACGGAACCCGTGTCCAGATGGTCTCGCCCGATCACGATGGGAGCGCCGACCTCGCCTCGGGCCACCAAGTCGTTCAGCGCCGACCCGAACCGGGCGCGCTCGCCCTGGCCCAGCCAGCAGATCCGGGCGGGCAGTCCCTGGAAGGCCACCTTGTCGCGCGCCATCCGAATCCACCGGCAGAGGTGCGCGTCGTCGGGGAACATCTCCAGCACCAAGTCGTCCGTGCGATCGATGTCGGCCGGGTCGCCGGAGAGCGCCGCCCAGCGGAACGGCCCCTTGCCTTGGCAGAACAGAGGCCGAACGTAGGCGGGCACGAACCCCGGGTAGGCGAAGGCGTCGTCGAAGCCGGCGTCCTTGGCGTGGCCCCGCAGGTTGTTGCCGTAGTCCACCGCCACGGCCCCTCGCTTCGACATCTCCACCACGGCTTCGCAGTGCCGGCGGATCGAGGCCATGGAGCGCTTGCGGTACTCGTCCGGGTCGCTTCGGCGCAGCGCCAGGGCTTGGTCCAGCGAGAGGCCGGCGGGAAGGTATCCGTTCAACGGGTCGTGGGCCGACGTCTGGTCGGTCACGATGTCCGGCACCACACCCCGATCCAGCAACGCGGGGAGCACCTCGGCGCAGTTGCCCTCGAGTCCCACGGACACGGCCCGGCCGTCCGTCGCCGCCTGCCGGACCCACGCCACGGCCTCGTCTACGCCGGCGGTCGCCCGATCGCAGTAGCGCGTGTCGATCCGGCGGCGGATGCGCTCGGGATCGGCCTCCACGACCAGCACTGCCGCGCCGTTCATGGTGCCCGCCAGAGGTTGCGCGCCGCCCATGCCGCCCAGTCCGCCGGTCAGGATCCAGCGCCCTCGCAGCGTTCCGCCGAAGTGGGCGGCGGCCATGGCGCCGAAGGTCTCGTAGGTGCCCTGCAGGATGCCCTGCGTGCCGATGTAGATCCACGAGCCGGCGGTCATCTGGCCGTACATCGTCAGTCCGGCGCGTTCCAGCTCGTGGAAGTGGTCCCACGTGGCCCAGCGGCCGACCAAGTTGGCGTTGGCGATTAGGACTCGGGGGGCGTGGCGGTGCGTGCGGAAGACGGCGACGGGCTTTCCCGACTGCACCAGCAGCGTTTCGTCGTCCTCGAGCCGCTCCAAGGCGGTCACCAGGGCGTCGAAGGCGGCCCAGCTGCGGGCGGCCTTGCCGGTGCCGCCGTAGACCACCAAGTCCTCCGGCTTCTCCGCCACCTCGGGGTCCAAGTTGTTCATGAGCATCCGGAGGGCCGCCTCTTGGGTCCAGCCCTTGCAGCGGAGATTGGGGCCTCTGGGAGCTCGGACGGTTCTGGGGCCGGCAGGCCGCAGGGCGCCGGCATCCCGCTCGGTCTTGACGTTGCCGCTCATCTTTCCTCCGAGGCTTGACGCTTGCGGGCGTCGTAGAGGTCGTCCGCGATCCGGCTGAAGGCGCCGCGCCGAATCAAGTCGGCCACAGCTTCGATGTCGGTCCCGAGGGCGCGGTCGTCGTCCAGCGGCTCGACGCGGGACCGCACGGCCGCCACGACCGCTTCCACTCCCGCTCCGGCCCGCATTGGACGATGGCACTCCACGGCTTGCACGGAGCACAGCAACTCGACGGCCAGCACCGTCTCCAGGAGCCCCACGGTGCGGCGGAGCTTGCGCGCCGCGGCCATCCCCATGGACACGTGGTCTTCCTGTGCCGCACTGGTGGTCACGGAGTCGATGCTGGCCGGCGACGCCAAGACGCGCATCTCCGACAGGGCGTCCGCCGCCGTCACCTGGGCGATCATGAAGCCCGAGCGAACGCCGGGACGGGGCGTGAGGAAGGCCGGCAGGCCGGACAGGTCGGGGTTCAGGAGACGGTCGATGCGCCGCTCGCAGATCGATGCCAGGTCCGCCGCCGCGATTGCAGCAAGGTCCAGGGCCTGCGCGACGATTTGGGCATGGAAGTTGCCGCCGCTCAGGACTTCGCCTGCGTCCGGGAGCACCAAGGGGTTGTCCGTGGTGGAGTTGGCCTCTTGCTGGACGATCCGGCTCGCGTAGTCCAGGGCTTGGCGGGCGGCGCCGTGGACCTGGGGCATGCAGCGCAGCGAGTAAGCGTCCTGCAACCGTGGGTCCCCTTCTCTGTGGGACTCGCGAATCTCCGATCCGGCCAGCAAGGCGCGCAGGCGCTCGGCGCATTCGACCTGTCCCGAATGGGGACGGGCGGACTGGATCTCGGGGCGGAAGGCGCAGGGCGTGCCCCGAAGCCCTTCCAAGCTGGTCGCGCCCGCTGCGTCGGCCGTGGCCGTTGCGCGAACCAGGCGGACCAGGGCCAGCGCGCCGATCGCGGTCGTGGCCTGGGTGCCGTTGACCAGGGCGACGCCTTCCTTTTCGGCCAGATCAATCGGCTCGATCCCGGCCTTGGCCAGCACATGGGCGGCGGGGCCCTCGCGGCCGCGGAACTCGGCGCGACCTTCTCCCATGAGCACCAAGGCCACGTGAGCCAAAGGCGCCAAGTCGCCGCTGGCGCCGACGGAGCCGATTTCGGGAACAACAGGGTTGACGCCCCGGTCAAGGAGTTCCAGGAGGCGTTCCACGACGACCAGCCTGCATCCCGAGTGCCCCCGCGCCAAGCCCTGGGCGCGCAACAGCACGATGGCGCGAACTTCGGCCGCAGGCAGGGGACGACCGGTACCCGCCGCATGGCTGCGCACCAAATTCCGCTGGAGGACCTGCTGTTCGTTGCGACGGATGGATTCCCCGGCGAGTCGTCCGAAGCCCGTCGTGACGCCGTATACGGGCTTGCCCTCTTCGAGAAGGCGCTCCAGCAACGCCCGAGAGCGAAGGACGTTCTCCTTGGCGAACGCGCCGATCGAGACCGACGCCCTGCCGAGGGCCACATCTTCGATGGCGGACAGCTCCAGGCCGTGGCCTCGGAGGACGACGTTGTCGGGGGTCGGGTCCAGGCAGCCTTCCTCGGGTCCGGCGTAGCGAACAGGCCAACCGCAGAGGCGCCGGGCGGATTCGAACCGCCGAATAGAGGTTTTGCAGACCTCCGCCTTACCACTTGGCTACGGCGCCGACGGAACTTGGGGACGCCCGGCGACCGGCCGGCGCGTTCCCGAAGAGCGGGAAACCGGACTCGAACCGGCGACCCCCACCTTGGCAAGGTGGTGCTCTACCAACTGAGCTATTCCCGCGTTGTGTCCTGCGACTCCCAGCGACCTGGCACGGCCGCTGCGGCGAGCGACCGGCGGCCGCCTTGAAGATGAACCTTAAGCGCTGGCCGCCGGAGACGTCAAGGTCTTCGGACGGCCGCCGCCGGGCACAGGGGCGTCGAAAGGACTCTCCCTAGTCGAAGACGATCCTGCCGGAGAGTCCGACGCGGCGTTCCGGGGGCTGGAAGCCGTTGGCCACATGCTCGCCGAACAGGTCCATCATCAGGCGGAGGCCCGGAGCCGCGGGCTCTTGGCCCGTGCCCATGGTCTCGCCGCCCAGCAGCGACCAGCGCGTCCCCACGTTCACGCGATGCCCCGCCGCTCCCTCGCGGCTCCAACGTCCGAACGGCTTGACCTGGCCGCCGCCGGGCAGCAGCACCCCGTAGCCGACCTCCATCGCCACCCGGTCGGGAGCCCAGCCCGGCGTGCTTGCGGGCGCCGGCACGCCGGCGCTTGTCGGGAGGCCCGGGCTTGCGGGCGGGCCAGCCGGGTCGCCATTGGCGGCCGACGCGCCCTGTGCCGACGCTTCGCCCTGGCTCTGGCCGAGCCCCGGGCTTGCCGGGACGCTCGCGCCGACTGGCCGCGCGGCCCTGCCCGGCGCGCCGAAGCCGTCCGCGCCCGCGGTCCGCCACACGTCCGCGCCGCCCTGCCACAGCGCACGCGCGCCGCCCCCAGCGTCGCCCCACGTCGGCTCGACCGAGAACGACAGCCCGCCCTCGCCCTCGCCGCCCCCGCCCGGCTGCAACCTCAGCGAGAACCCCGCGCCCCAGTCCTTGAAGTCGCGCTCCTGGTGCACCAGCAGCGCACGGCCCCGCGCCGTCATGCTGAACCCGCTCGCCTGGTGCGCCAACCCCACCTCGGCGCCCGCCTCCGCGCCCATACCCGTCTCCGCGTCGCCGCCGTCGAAGCGACCGCCCACCTCGAGCCGCGTCCGCATCGCCAGCCCGTCGCCCAACGACCACTGGCCGCCGATCTCCGGCGCCAGTCGCACGCGCTGCGCGTCCGCCGTCACGCCCGCCAGCCCCGCCACCTCGTCCGACAAGATGCGCACCGCGAAAGCGTCCGCCTTCAGCGCCAACCCGCCGGTCAGCTCCTGACGCACGCCCAGCGCGCCCATGCGCATCTCCAAGTCGGTGTCGAAACGGCCGCCCGCCGACTCCTCGAGCGTCGCGTCGCCGCGGCCTGCGCCCGCCAAGCCCCACACGCCGAAGCCGCCGCCGGACGACCAGTGCAGGTAGGGGTACAGGCTGGTCAGGCGAGCGTCGACCGAGCCCGCGCCGTTGATGCGGCTGTCGAAGCCGGCCTCCATGTCGCTGCGCGAGCCCGCAAGGCCCATGAGGAACCCGGAGCCGAACCGGTAGTCGAGCCCCAGGTAGGCGGAGCGCGTGCGGCCGTCCATGGCGAAGTCGTCTCGGGGACGGCCCTCGAACTCGCCCAGGTTCGCCTGGCCCCACACCGTCCAGCCCGACCGCAAAGCCGCCTGCGAAGAGGCGGAAGCGCCGGCCGAGGATGCGTCCGCCGAACCGTCCGAGCCGCCGAACGACAGCTGGAACGAGCTTTGCGAGCGCAGGCCGCGGGCGTCGACGGGGTTGAACGTCAGGCCGCCGGTGCGGTCGGCGCGCTCGGCGTCGGCTTGCTGCTGGCCCCGGTAGGCGCCGCCCGTGCCAGCCATACCGCCGGCGATGCCCGCGCCCGGACCGCCGAACCGACCGCTCCGGCCGTCGCCGAACAGCAGCGCGGCCAAGTCGACGGTCCCGCCGGCCGCGTCGGCCGAGCCGGGGTGCGCGATCTGCAACCCCAGCAGGCCCGTCGCGCCCCGCACCAGCGACTCGAGACCGCACTTGCCCGAGCCGGCCCCGGCGTTGTCGCCGCCAGCGGACGCGGCACTGCCGTTTGTCGGTCCGGCCGGCCGCCACGCTCTCAACGTGGGCGTCGTGTCTGTCCGGCCGTCCGCCGCGGCCGCAACGCCGGCGTCGGTTTGGTCACGCGCCGCGCTCGCAACGCCGGGGACGACGCCGCCGAAGCCGCCCGACCCGGCGCCCGGCGCGCCGCACGCCAGCGAGCGCCCGCCGAGCTGCACATGCGACCGGCCCAGCGCGCCCGACGACCCCAGCCCCAACCGCCCGCCGATCGCCTCCACCGTCTCCGTGCCCAGCGACCGGCCGAACGCCGCCAGCGTCAGCTCCAACGCACGCGCACGCTCCGACCGCGACGCCTCCACCGTCACACGCACCTGCTGCTGAGCCGACAGCCCGCCCGGATCGCTCGCCCGTACCGTCACCACAGCCTCGCCGATCGCCTGCGGCGCGATCGACAGCACGCCCACGCCCGTCACCGTCGCAACCGCCACGGCCGGCGACGACGACTCGACCGCGTACGCCAGCGCGTCGCCGTCCGGGTCCCGGAAGTACCGACCCAACTCCTCTTGCACAGCGGCACCGTACGCCTCGAGCGTCTTCGGCGACATCGCGCCCACCGCCTCCGGACCCTCGTTCACGTCCAGCAACGTCACCGTCGCGACCGCCTCGGCCGTCAGTCCGCCCGCGTCCGTCGCCCGCACCGTCAGCGCGAACGTCGGCGGACCTTGCTCGTAGTCCTCGCCGCTCCCCACGTACCGCACCTCGCCCGTAACGGCGTCCACCTCGAACCGCTCGGCGTCGCCTTCGGCCAAGCTGTACGCCGGCGCGTCGCCGCGGTCCGGGTCCGTCGCTTCGACCGCGCCCAGCATCAGCGGGCCGGCAACGTTCTCCGCCAGCTCGAAAGCGTATGCGGAGTCGGCGAACGCCGGCGCCTCGTTCACGTCCAGCAGCGCCACCGCCGCAGCCACCCGCGCCGCCAGCCCCTCGCCGTCGGTCGCCACCACCTCGAACGCCCAGGACGCCGGGCCCACCTCGTAGTCCTCGCCCGCGCCCGCGTACCGCACCTCGCCCGTCGCAGCGTCCACCTCGAAGAGCGCCGCACCTTCGCCCGACAGGCTGTACACGAGCGTGTCCGCTCGGTCCGGGTCCGCCGCCTCGACCGCGCCCAGAACCAACGGTCCGGCGACGTTCTCCTCGAACTCCCACTCGTAGACCTCCGCAGCGAACACGGGCGCCTCGTTCCGGTCCAGCAGCGCCACCACCACCCGCGCAGACGCCGCGATGCCGCCGCGGTCCGTCGCATGGACCTCGAGCGCCCAGCTCTCCGGGCCCGTCTCCGCGTCCTCGCCTGCGCCCACGTACCGCAACTCGCCCGTTGCAGCGTCCACCTCGAACCGCTCTCGGTCGCCTTCGGCCAAGCTGTACGTCGGCGGGTCGTCCCGGTCCGGGTCCGTTGCCCGCACCATGCCCAGAACCAGCGGTCCCGCAACGTTCTCGGCCAGTTCGAACGCATATGCGGAGTCCGCGAACACCGGCGCCTCGTTCACGTCCGCAACCACCACCGTCGCCGTCGTCCGCGCCGTACGGCCCAGCAAGTCCGTCGCCGTCGCCTCCAAACGCCACATGCCCACGCTCGTCTCGTAGTCCTCGCCACCGCCCACGTACCGCAACTCGCCCGTCTGCCCGTCCAGCTCGAACCGCTCGGCGTCGCCCGCCACCAGCGCGTACGTCAGCGTGTCGCCCTCGTCCGGGTCCACCGCCTCCAACACGCCCAGCACCAGGGGACCCGCGGCGCCCTCCGCCAGCTCGAACGCCCAACGCTCCTCGACGAACGACGGCGCCTCGTCGTTCTCGTTCATCACCTTCACCGTCACCTTCGCCACCGTCTCGAGCTGCTCGTCCTCGCCCACACCGTCCGTCACCGCCACCACCAGCATCACGTACTCCGAACGCTGCTCCGCGTCCTCGCCTCCGCCAACGTAAGTCACCACGCCGCTCGACACGTCCACCTCGAACAGCCCCTCGCCTCCGCTCTCCAACCCGTAGCGCATCTCGGCGCCCAACGGACTCGTCGCGACCACCTCGCCCAGCGGCAGCGGGCCCGCAACGTTCTCCGCCAACTCGAACTCGTACTCCAACCGACCGAACACCGGGTCCAGGCTGCCCGCGCCGTTCACCGCGTGGCCCGTCAAGTCCGTCACCGCGTGCGCGCCCAGGTCCAGAACCGCCGCCGCCTGGCCGCCCGCGATCCGCAGCGCGCCCGCCGACTCGGCCAGCGCGTCCGCCGGGATGCTGATGCCGTCCGGGTCCCGGTCCGCCGGACGGACCACGTACTCGAACACGAGCACCGTCGTGCCCGAACCCGACACGTAGACTGCATGGCGCGTCGTCCCGCCCACGTCGATCGCCAGCCGCGCCGCAGCCGTGTTCGCGGCCGTCGCGGCCGACATCGACGCCGCCAGCGCCGGCGACGACGACGCGCCCGCCACATCGACCGGCCGGCTGAACGTCACCTCGACCCGGATGACGCCGCCCGCGCCGTACAGTCCCGTCGCCACAGGCTCGCTCGTCACCGCCACGCCCACCACCACCGGCGCGACCTCGACCGTACCGTCCACCTTGTCGTTCGCCGCAGCCGCAACCGCATGGCCGCCCAGCCCCAGCGTCGCCGGACGAACGCCGTCCGCCGTGTTCACGATCGTACCGCCGTTCAGCGTCAGCGCAGCCGCCGCAACGCCCACGCCGTCCGCGTCCGCGTCCACGCCGCCCGCGCCGCTGCCGCCACTGCCCGCGCCACGCACCCGGTACGCGAACGACAGCGTCGCCGTGCCGCTGCCGCCCGCGTAGCTCGCTTGACGCGCCACCGCGCCCACCGTCAGCGCCAGTTGCGGCGCGCCCGTCACCGTCACCGCACGGTCGAACGTCACCTCGACCTCGATCCGCTCGCCCAGGCCGTACGTGTCGCCGCTCTCCGGCGCGCTCGACACCGCTACGCCGCTCACCGACGCACCCGCCAGCGTACCGTCCACCTTGTGGCCCGCAGCAGCGCTCAACGCATGGCTGCCCAGCCCCAGGCTCGCCGCAGTCGAGCCGTCGCGGGCATCGGCGATCGTTCCGCTGTTCAGCGCCAGTGCGCTCGCGCCCACCTCGATCCCGTCGGCGTCCGCGTCCGCAGCCACCACCACGTAGCGGAACGTCAGCGCCCGCGTGCCCGTCCCGCTCGCGTAGTCCGCCTGCCGCGTCTGCGCGCCCACCGTCAGCGCCACCTGCGGCATGCCCGTCACCGCCACGCGACGGTTGAACGTCACCTGAACCTCGATCGACTCGTCGCGGCCGTACGTCGTCGCCACCGCAGGCGAACTCGTCAGCGCCACGCCAGACACCGACGCCGCCGTGAACGTGCCGCCCGCGACCTTGTGGCCCGCGCTGTTCGTCACCGCGTGCGTCCCCAGCCCCAGAACCGCGTCCACCGTGCCGCCCGCCACGTCGATCGTCCCGCCGTTCAGCGCCAACGCGGTCGCGCCGATGCTGATGCCGTCCGCGTCCGCGTCCGCAGTCACCACCACGTACCTGAACACCAACGACGCCGTGCCCGTGCCGCTCGCGTAGCTCGCCTGCTTCGTCGTGCTGCCGATCGTCAACGCCAGCTGCGGCGTGCCCGTCACGTCCACCGCCTTGTTGAACACGATCGTCGCAACCACCGTGTCGCCTCGCTCGAACGTGTCGCCCACCACGGGCGACGCGATCGACACGCCGCTCACGCCCGGCGGTCCCTGAGTGCCGTCCACCCGATGGCTGCCCGCGTTCGATATCGCGTGAGAGCCCAGTCCGAGGCTCGCAGCCTCGTTCGCGTCGCGCGCGTCCGCGATCGTGCCGCCGTTCAGCCCCAAAGCGCTCGCGCCGATGCTCAACCCGTTCCCGTCCGCGTCGCCAGCCACAACCGTGTAGGAGAACGACAGCACGCGGCCGCCCGTCGTCGAGACGTACGACGCCTGCCGCGTCTGCGAACCGATCGTCAGCGCCAGCTCGGGCGCGCCCGTCACCGCCACGTTCCGGTTGAACGTCACATCGACACCGATCTCCTCGCTCAACCCGTACGTGCTCCCGCCCGCCGGGCTGCTCGTGATCGACACCGCGCTCACCGACGACGCCGTGAACGTCCCGCCCGCCACTCGGCGCGCGCCGTCGTTGCTGATCGCATAGTGCTCCAGGCTCAGCAGCGCGTCGGTCGTTCCGCCCGCCACATCGATCGTCCCGCCGTTCAACGCCAAAGCGCTCGCGCCGACGCTCAACCCGTCGGCGTCCGCGTCCGCCTGCACCACCACGTACCGGAACACCAGCGCCGTCGTGCCCGTGCCCGATGCGTACGCCGCCTGCCTCGTCGTTGAACCGATCGCCAGCGCCAGCTGCGGCGTGCCCGTCACGTCCACCGCCTTGTTGAACGTCACCGTCGCAACCACCGTGTCGCCCCGCTCGAACGTGTCGCCCACCAGCGGCGCAGCCACCGTCAACCCCACCACGCCCGGCGGACCCAGGCTGCCGTTCACCTTGTGCGACGCCGCGTTCGTCACCGCGTTCGCGCTCAAGTCCAGCGCAGCAGCAGCAGCGCCCGGACGCACGTCGGCGATCGTCCCGCTGTTCAGCGCGAGCGCGCTCGCGCCGATGCCGATGCCGTCCGCGTCCGCGTCCGCAGGACGGATCGCGTACCCGAACACCAGCGTGTCCGCCTTGCTCGAAGCGGCATCGTAGCCGGCCTGTCGCGTCGTGGTCCCGATCGTCAGCGCCAAGCGCGGCGCGCCCGTCACCGCCACCGGACGGTTGAACGCCACCTTCACCTCGATCGACTCGCCCAGCTGGTACGTGCTCGCGCTCGCCGGAGCGCTCGATATCGTCACCGCGCTCACAGCCGGCGTCGTGAACGTGCCGCCCGCAACCTTGTGGCCCGCGCTGTTCGTCACCGCGCTCGTACCCAGCCCCAGCGTCGCGTCCAGCGTCCCGCCCGCGACCTTGATCGTGCCGCCGCTCAGCGCCAACGCGCTCGCCGCGATGCCGATGCCGTCGGAGTCCGCGTCGCCCGCCGCCACCACGTAACGGAACACCAGCGTGTCCGTGCCGCTCCCGCTCGCGTAGATCGCCTGCCTGGTCGCGCTCCCGATCGTCAGCGCCAGCCGCGGCGCGCCCGTCACGTCCACCGCGCGGTTGAACACCAGCTCGACCTCGATCGTCTCGCCACGCTCGAACACGTCGCCAACCGTCGGAGAGCCGATCGTCAGCGACGTCACGCCCGGCGGTCCGCGGCTGCCGTCCACCTTGTGCGCAGCCGCGTTCGATATCGCGTTCGACCCCAGACCCAGGCCCGCCGCCGTCGTGCCGCCCCGAGCGTCGGCGATCGTTCCGCCGTTCAGCGCCAACGCGCTCGCCGCGATGCCGATCCCCGTCGAGTCCGCGTCCGACGCCTGCACCGTGTACTGGAACGTCAGCGCCGTCGTGCCGCTCCCGCTCGCGTACGACGCCTGCCGCGTCTGCGACCCGATCGTCAGCGCCAACTGCGGCACGCCCGTCACCGTCACCGGACGCGTGAACCCAACCTCGACCTCGATCACCTCCGTACGTCCGTACGTGCTGTCGCTCGACGGCGCGCTCGTGATCGCCACGCCGCTCGCCGCAGCAGCCGTGAACGTGCCGCCCGCCACCTTGTGGCCCGTGCTGCGGATCACCGCGTGGCTGCCCAGCCCCAGCACCGCGTCCGTCGCCGCGCCCGACCGACGGATCGTACCACCGTTCAGCCGCAAATCGGACGCGCCGATGCCCAACCCGTCCGCATCCGCGTCCGCAGCCGCCACCACGTACCGGAACACCAGCGTGTCCGTCCCCGTCCCGCTCGCGTAGTCCGCCTGCTTCGAGCCGCTCGAGAACCGCAGCTGCAGCTGCGGCGTCCCCGTCACCGCCACCGACTTGTTGAACACCACCTCGACCTCGATCGTCTCGCCGCGCTCGAACGTGTCGCCCACCTGAGGCGCACCGATCGACAACCCCGTCACGCCCGGCGGTCCCAGACTGCCGTCCACCTTGTGCGCAGCCGCGTTCGACACCGTGTTCGATCCCAAGCCCAGGCTCGCAGCCGTCGAACCGTCACGAGCGTCGGCGATCGTGCCGCTGTTCAACGCCAACGCGCTCGCGCCAATGCCGATGCCGTTCGCGTCCGCGTCCCCCGCCACCACCTCGTACCCGAACGTCAGCGTCTTCGTGCCCGTACCGCTCGCGTAGTCAGCCTGCCGCGTCGCAGCCCCCACCGTCAGCGCCAGCTGCGGCGCGCCCGTCACGTTCACCGGCCGCACGAACGTCGCCTCGACCTCGATCTCCTCGCCCAGCCCGTACGTGTCCCCGCTCGACGGAGTGCTCGTGATCGTCACGCCGCTCACCGACGCCGCCGTGAACGTGCCGCCCGCCACCTTGTGGCCCGTGCTGTTCGATATCGCGTGCGTGCCCAGCCCCAAAGTCGCGTCCAGCGTGCCGCCCGACAGCCGGATCGTGCCGCTGTTCAACGCCAAAGCGCTCGTCCCGATGCTGATGCCGTCCGCGTCCGCGTCCGCCTGCACCACCGTGTACCGGAACACCAGCGCCGTCGTGCCGCTGCCGCTCGCGTAGCTCGCCTGCCGCGTCTGCGTACCGATCCCCAAAGCCAGCTGCGGCGTCCCCGTCACGTCCACCGCGCGGTTGAACGTCGCCGTTGCCGCAATCACGTCGCCCCGCTCGAACGTGTCGCCCACGGGCGGGGACGCCACGACCAAGCCCGTCACGCCCGGCGGTCCCTGGTTGCCGTCCACCTTGTGCGCCGCAGCGTTCGATATCGCGTTCGAGCCCAAGCCCAGCCCCGCCGCCTCGCTCGCGTCGCGAGCGTCGGAGATCGTGCCGCCGTTCAGCGCCAATGCGCTCGCGCCGATGCTGATGCCGTTCGCGTCCGCGTCCGCAGCCGCCACCGTGTACTGGAACGTCAGCGTCTTCGTACCCGTCCCGCTCGCGTACGCAGCCTGGCGCGTCTGCGAACCGATCGTCAGCGCGACCTGCGGCGTCCCCGTCACCGCCACGTTGCGGTCGAACGTCACCTCCACCTCGATCGCCTCCGTCCGACCGTACGTGCTGTCGCTCGCCGGACTGCTCGAGATCGTCACGCCCGCAACCGACGACGCCGTGAACGTCCCGCCCGCGACTCGGCGCGCGCCGTCGTTGCCGATCGCGTGGTGCGCCAGGCTCAGCAAGGCGTCCGTCGTGCCGCCCGCCACGTCGATCGTGCCGCCGTTCAGCGCCAGCGCGTTCGCGCCGACGCTCAACCCGTCGGCGTCCGCGTCCGCCTGCACCACCACGTACCGGAACACCAGCGCCGTCGTGCCCGTGCCCGAAGCGTACGCCGCCTGCCTCGTCGTCGAACCGATCCCCAGCGCCAGCTGCGGCGTGCCCGTCACGTCCACCGCCTTGTTGAACGTCACCGTCGCCGCCACCGTGTCGCCGCGCTCGAACGTGGCGCCCACCGGCGGTGCAGCCACGGTCAACCCCACGACGCCCGGCGGCCCCAAGCTGCCGTTCACCTTGTGGGACGCCGCGTTCGTCACCGCGTTCGACCCCAGGTCCAGCGCAGCAGCCGCAGCGCCCGGCCGCACGTCGGCGATCGCGCCGCCGTTCAGCGTCAGCGCGCTCGCTGCGATGCTGAGCCCGTCCGCGTCCGCGTCCGCGGGACGGACCGCGTAGCCGAACACCAGCGTGTCCGCCTTGCTCGACGACGCGTCGTAGCTCGCCTGCCGCGTCTGCGTGCCGATCGTCAGCGCCAGACGCGGCGAGCCCGTCACCGTCACCGGTCGCCCAAACGCCACCTTCACCTCGATCGACTCGCCCAGCTGGTACGTGCTCGCGCTCGCCGGCGTGCTCGACACCGTCACGCCGCTCGGCGCCGGCGTCGTGAACGTGCCGCCCGCAACCTTGTGGCCCCCGCTGTTCGTCACCGCGCTCGAACCCAGCCCCAGCGTCGCGTCCAGCGTGCCGCCCGCGACCCGGATCGTGCCGCCGTTCAGCGTCAATGCGCCGACGCCGATGCTGACGCCGTCGCCGTCGGCGTCGCCCGCCGCCACGACGTAGCGGAACGTCAGCGTGTCGGTTCCCGTCCCCGCGGCCCAGCTCGCCTGCCGCGTCGCCGAACCGATCGTGAGCGCCAGCCGCGGCGTGCCCGTCACGTCCACCGACCGGTTGAACACCAGCGCGACCTCGATCGTCTCGCCGCGCTCGAAGGTGTCGCCGACCGTCGGCGCACTGATCGACAGCGCCGTCACGCCCGGCGGTCCGCGGCTGCCGTCCACCTTGTGCGCCGCAGCGTTGGCGATCGCGTTCGTCCCCAGCCCCAGCGTCGCCGCGGTCGCGCCGTCGCGCGCGTCGGCGATCGTCCCGCCGTTCAGCGCCAGCGCGCTCGCGCCGACGCTCAACCCGTCGCTGTCCGCGTCCGCAGCCTGCACCGTGTAGCCGAACGCCAGCGTCGTCGTGCCGCTCCCGCTCGCGTACGCCGCCTGCCGCGTCCGCGTGCCGATCGTCAGCGCCAGCTGCGGCGGGCCCGTCACCGTCACCGGCCGCGTGAACGACACCTCGACCTCGATCCGCTCGGTCCGGCCGTACGTGCTGTCGCTCGACGGCGCGCTCGTTATCGCCGCGCCGTTCGCCGCCGCCGCCGTGAACGTGCCGCCCGCGACCTTGTGGCCCGTGCTGTTCGCGACCGCGCTCGCGCCCAGCCGCAGCACCGCGTCGGTCGTCCCGCCCGACACGTCGATCGTGCCGCCGTTCAGCGCCAACGCGCTCGCGCCGATGCTGATCCCGTCCGCGTCCGCGTCCGCAGCCGCCACCACGTACCGGAACACCAGCGTGTCCGTGTCCGTGCCCGCAGCGTAGCTCGCCTGCTTCGTCGTCGTGCCGATCGTCAGCGCCAGCTGCGGCGTGCCCGTCACCGCCACCGCCTTGTTGAACGCGACCTCGACCTCGATCGTCTCGCCGCGCTCGAACGTGTCGCCCACCTGCGGCGAGCCGATCGCCAACCCCGTCACGCCCGGCGGTCCCAGGCTGCCGTCGACCTTGTGCGCAGCAGCGTTCGCGACCGCGCTCGATCCCAAGCCCAGGCTGGCCGCCGTCGAACCGTCGCGCGCGTCGGCGATCGTGCCGCCGTTCAGCGCCAACGCGCTCGCGCCGACGCCGATCCCGTTCGCGTCCGCGTCCCCCGCCACCACCTCGTACCCGAACGTCAGCGTCTTCGTGCCTGTCCCGCTCGCGTACGCCGCCTGCCGCGTCGCAGCACCCACCGTCAGCGCCAGCTGCGGCGCGCCCGTCACGTTCACCGGCCGCACGAACGTCGCCTCGACCTCGATCTCCTCGCCCAGCCCGTACGTGTCCCCGCTCGACGGAGTGCTCGTGATCGTCACGCCGCTCACCGACGACGCCGTGAACGTGCCGCCCGCCACCTTGTGCCCCGTGCTGTTCGATATCGCGTGCGTGCTCAGCCCCAAAGTCGCGTCCAGCGTGCCGCCCGACAGCCGGATCGTGCCGCCGTTCAACGCCAGCGCGCTCGTCCCGATGCTCAACCCGTCCGCGTCCGCGTCCGCCTGCACCACCGTGTACTCGAACACCAGCGACATCGTGCCGCTGCCGCTCGCGTAGCTCGCCTGCCGCGTCTGCGTACCGATCCCCAGCGCCAGCTGCGGCGTGCCCGTCACCGCCACCGCACGGTTGAACGTCAGCGCCGCCGCAATCACGTCGCCACGCTCGAACGTGTCGCCCGTCGGCGGCGACGCGACCGTCAAGCCCGTCGCACCCGGCGGCCCCTGGTTGCCGTCCACCTTGTGCGCCGCAGCGTTCGCGATCGCGTAGCTCCCCAGGCCCAGGCCCGCCGCCTCGCTCGCGTCGCGAGCGTCCGCAATCGTCCCGCCGTTCAGCGCCAACGCGCTCGCGCCGATGCCGATCCCGTTCGCGTCCGCGTCCGCAGCCGCGACCGTGTAGCCGAACGTCAGCGTCGTCGTGCCCGTCCCGCTCGCGTACGCAGCCTGCCGCGTCTGCGTGCCGATCCCCAGCGCCAGCTGCGGCGCGCCCGTCACCGCCACGTTGCGGTCGAACGTCACCTCGACCTCGATCCGCTCCGTCCGGCCGTACGTGCTGTCGCTCGCCGGGCTGCTCGATATCGCCACGCCGCTCGCCGACGCCGCCGTGAACGTCCCGCCCGCGACACGGCGCGCGCCGTCGTTGCCGAGCGCGTGGTGTTCCAGGCTCAGCAGCGCGTCCGTCGTGCCGCCCGCAACGTCGATCGTCCCGCCGTTCAGCGCCAGCGCGCTCGCGCCGATGCTCAACCCGTCGGCGTCGGCGTCCGCAGCCGCCACCACGTACCGGAACACCAGCGCCGTCGTGCCCGTGCCGCTCGCGTAGTTCGCCTGCCGCGTCGCGTTCCCGATGGCGAGCGCCAGCTGCGGCGTGCCCGTCGCGTCCACCGCCTTGTTGAACGTCACCGTCGCCACGATCGTGTCGCCGCGCTCGAACGTCGTGCCCACCACGGGCGCAGCCACGGTCAACCCCACGACGCCCGGCGGTCCCAGGCTGCCGTTCACCTTGTGCGACGCGTCGTTCGACACCGCGCTCGAACCCAGGCCCAGCGCAGCCGCAACCGCGCCCGGCCGCGCGTCGGCGATCGAGCCGCCGTTCAGCGCGAGCGCGCTCGCTGCGATGCTGAGCCCGTCCGCGTCCGCGTCCGCAGGACGGACCGCGTAGCCGAACGCCAGCGTGTCCGCCTTGCTCGAAGCGGCCACGTAGCCCGCCTGCCTAGTCGTCGTGCCGATCGTCAGCGCCAAGCGCGGCGAACCCGTCACCGCCACAGGACGGCCGAACGCGACCTTCACCTCGATCTGCTCGCCCAGCTGGTACGTCTGACCACTCGCCGGCGTGCTCGATATCGTCACCGCGCTCACGGCCGGCGTCGTGAACGTGCCGCCCGCGACCTTGTGGCTGCCGCTGTTGCTCACCGCCACGCCCGCGCCCAACCCCAAAGTCGCGTCCAGCGTGCCGCCCGCGACCTTGATCGTGCCGCCGCTCAGCGCCAATGCGCCGGCGCCGATGCTGATGCCGTCGGCGTCGGCGTCGCCCGCCGCCACCACGTAGCGGAACGTCAGCGTGTCCGTGCCCGTCCCCGCGGCGTAGCTCGCCTGCCTGGTCGCGCTCCCGATTCCCAGCGCCAGCCGCGGCGCGCCCGTCACGTCCACCGCGCGGTTGAACGCCAGCGCGACCTCGATCGTCTCGCCGCGCTCGAAGGTGTCGCCCACCGTCGGAGAGCCGATCGACAGCGCCGTCACGCCCGGCGGTCCGCGGCTGCCGTCCACCTTGTGCGCCGCAGCGTTCGATATCGCGTTCGAACCCAGCCCCAGCGTCGCCGCGGTGGCGCCGTCGCGCGCGTCGGCGATCGCGCCGCCGTTCAGCGCCAGCGCGCTCGCCGCGATGCCGATGCCCGTCGAGTCGCTGTCCGCAGCCTGCACCGTGTAGCGGAACGCCAGCGTCTTCGTGCCCGTGCCGCTCGCGTACGCCGCCTGCCGCGTCTGCGTCCCGACCGTCAGCGCCAGCTGCGGCGCGCCCGTCACCGTGACGTTGCGGTCGAACGTCACTTCGACCTCGATCCGCTCCGTCCGCCCGTAGGTGCTGTCGCTGGCCGGCGCGCTCGCAATCGCGACCCCGCTCGCCGCCGCCGCCGTGAACGTGCCGCCCGCGACCTTGTGGCCCGCGCTGTTCGTCACGGCGTGCGCGCCCAGCCCCAGCAGCGCGTCGGTCGTGCCGCCCGCCACGTCGATCGTGCCGCCGTTCAGCGACAGCGCGCCCGCCGCGATGCTGATGCCGTCGGCGTCCGCGTCCGCAGTCGCCACGACGTACTGGAACACCAGCGACGCCGTGCCCGTGCCGCGCGCATACGCCGCCTGCCGCGTCTGCGTCCCGATCGTCAGCGCGAGCTGCGGCGCGCCCGTCGCGTCCACCGCCTTGTTGAACGTCACCGTCGCGACCACCGTGTCGCCGCGCTCGAACGTGTCGCCCACCACGGGCGAAGCGATCGTCAGCGCGATCACCCCCGCCGGTCCCTGCGCGCCGTCCACCTTGTGCGCCGCAGCGTTCGCGATCGCGTTGGAGCCCAGGCCCAGGCTCGCCGCGGTCGCGCCGTCGCGCGCGTCGACGATCGTGCCGCCGTTCAGCGCCAGCGCGCTCGCGCCGATGCTGATGCCGTCGCTGTCGGCGTCGGACGCTGCGACGGCGTAGCGGAACGTCAGCGTCTTCGTGCCCGTGCCGGAGGCGTAGTCCGCGTGCACCGTGTCGGCCCCGACGCCGAGCGCCAGCCGCGGCGTGCCCGTCGCGCCGACCGCGCGAACGAACGCCACCTCGACCTCGATCCGCTCGCCCAGGCCGTAGGTGTCGCCGCTCGACGGACTGCTCGATATCGTCACGCCGCTCACGGCCGACGCCGTGAACGTCGAGCCCGACACCTTGTGGCCCGCGCTGTTCGCGATCGCGTGGCGGCCCAGCCCCAGCACCGCGTCGGTCGTGCCGCCCGCCACGTCGATCGTGCCGCCGTTCAGCGCCAGCGCGCCCGCCGCGATGCTGATGCCGTCGGCGTCCGCGTCCGCAGTCGCCACGACGTAGCGGAACACCAGCGACGTCGTGCCCGTGCCGCTCGCGTACGACGCCTGCCGCGTCTGCGCGCCGATCGTCAGCGCCAGCTCGGGCGTGCCCGTCGCGTCCACCGCCTTGTTGAACACGACCGTCGCCGCAATCGTGTCGCCGCGCTCGAAGGTGTCGCCCGTCGGCGGCGCCGCAATCGACACCCCGCTCGCGCCCGGCGGTCCGCGACTGCCGTCCACCGCATGGCCCGCGCTGTTCGCGATCGCGCTCGCGCCCAGCCCGAGGTTCGCCGCCGTCGTGCCGTCGCGGGGGTCCACGATCGTGCCGCCGTTCAGCGTCAGCGCGCTCGCGCCGACGCTGATGCCGTCGGCGTCGGCGTCGCCCGCCGCCACCGCGTAGCGGAACTCGAGCTCGCGGTTGCCCGACGCCGCCGCGACGTACGCCGCCTGCCGCGTCTGCGCGCCGATCGCGAGCGCCAGCTCGGGCGCGCCCGTCACCGTCACGTTGCGGTTGAACGTCACCGTCACGCCGATCTGCTCGCCCAGCTCGTACGTGCTCCCGTCCGACGGGCTGCTCGAGATCCCCGCCCACGTCACCGCCGGCGCCGTGAACGTGCCGCCCGCGACGCGGAAGCCGGCAGCGTTGCTGATCGCTACGTGCTCGAGGCTCAGCAACGCGTCCGTCGTGCCGCCCGCCACGTCGATCGTGCCGCCGTTCAGCGTCAGCGCGTTCGCTGCGATGCTGAGCCCGTCCGCGTCCGCGTCCGACTGCACCACCACGTAGCGGAACTCCAGCTCCGTCGCGCCCGTGCCGCTCGCGTACGACGCCTGCCGCGTCGCGCTCCCGATCGCAAGCGCCAGCTCGGGCGTGCCCGTCACGTCCACCGCCTTGTTGAACCGCACGCTCGCGAAGATCGTGTCGCCCCGCTCGAAGGTCTGCGCCGACAGCGGCGCCGTGACCGACAAGTGCGTCGCGCCCGGCGGCCCCAGGCTGCCGTCCACCTTGTGCGCCGCCGCGTTGACGATCGCGTTCGACCCCAGTCCCAGGCTCGCCGCCGTCGCGCCCGCACGCACGTCGGCAATCGTACCGCCGTTCAGCGCCAGCGCGCTCGCCGCGATGCCGATGCCGTCCGCGTCCGCGTCCGCCGGACGGACCGCGTAGCCGAACACCAGCGTGTCCGCCGTGCTCGACGCCGACGCCCAGCTCGCCTGCCGCGTCTGCGCGCCGATCGCGAGCGCCAGCTCGGGCGCGCCCGTCACCGCGACCGGCCGCCCGAACGCCACCTTCACCTCGATCCGCTCGCCCAGCTGGTACGTGCTGTCGCTCGCCGGCGCGCTCGATATCGTCACACCGCTCACCGCCGGCGTCGTGAACGTGCCGCCCGCCACCTTGTGGCCCGCGCTGTTCGCGACCGCGAACGCGCCCAGGTCCAGCAAAGCGTCCAGCGCCTCGCCCGCCGCCCTGATCGTCCCGCCGTTCAGCGCCAATGCGCTCGCCGCGATGCCGATGCCGTCCGCGTCCGCGTCGCCCGCCGCCACCACGTAGCGGAACACGAGCGTGTCCGTCCCCGTCCCCGCCGCGTAGCTCGCCTGCCTGGTCGCAGCGCCGATCGTCAGCGCCAGCCGCGGCGTGCCCGTCACTTCGACCGCTCGGTGGAACGCCAGCTCGACCTCGATCGTCTCGCCACGCTCGAACACGTCGCCCACCGCCGGCGCTCCGATCGCCAGGCCCGTCGCCTCCGGCGCGCCCGTCGCGCGCGTCACCGGCGGCGGCAGGCTGCCGTCCACCTTGTGCGCCGCCGCGTCCGACACCGCGTTCGACCCCAAGCCCAGGCTGGCCGCCGTCGTGCCGTCGCGAGCGTCCGCAATCGTGCCGCCGTTCAACCCCAGCGCGCTCGCTGCGATGCTGAGCCCCGTCGAGTCGACGTCCGCAGCCGCCACCTGGTACGCGAACGTCAGCGTCGCCGTGCCCGTGCCGCCGGCGTACTCCGCCTGCCGCGTCAGCGTGTCGATCGCCAACGCCAGCTGCGGCGTGCCCGTCACCGTCACACGACGGCTGAACGAGACCTCGACCGCGATCTCCTCCGTCTCCGCGTACGTGCTGTCGCTCGCCGGCTCGCTCGCTATCGTCACGCCGCTCACCGACGCCGCCGTGAACGTCCCGCCCGCAACCTTGTGGCCCGCGCTGTTGCTCACCGCGTGACTGCCCAGCCCCAGCAGCGCGTCCGTCGTGCCGCCCGCCACGTCGATCGTCCCGCCGTTCAACCCCAAAGCGCTCGCCGCGATGCTGAGCCCGTCCGCGTCCGCGTCCGCCTGCGCCACCACGTAGCGGAACACGAGCGACGCCGTGCCCGTGCCCGAAGCGTACGACGCCTGCCGCGTCTGCGTCCCGATCGCCAGCGCCAGCCGCGGCGTGCCCGTCACGTCCACCGAGACGTCGAACGTCACCGTCGCCGCTATCGTGTCGCCGCGCTCGAATGTGTCGCCCACCACCGGCGAGCCGATCGACAACCCGCTCACGCCCGGCGGTCCGCGAGCGCCGTTCACCTTGTGCGCCGCAGCGTTCGCGATCGCATGGCTCCCCAACCCCAGCGCCGCCGCCGTCGCGCCGTCGCGCGCGTCGGCGATCGCGCCGCCGTTCAGCGCCAAAGCGCTCGCGCCGACGCCGATGCCGTCCGAATCGGAGTCCGCAGCCTGCACCGCGTAACGGAACGTCAGCGTCTTCGTGCCGCTGCCGCTCGCGTACGCCGCCTGCCGCGTCTGCGAACCGATCGCAAGCGCCAGCCGCGGCGTGCCCGTCACCGTCACCGGCCGCGCGAACGTCACCTCGACCTCGATCCGCTCCGTGCGGACGTACGTGCTGTCGCTCCCAGGCACGCTCGCTATCGCCACGCCGCCGACCGACGACGCCGTGAACGTACCGCCCGCAACCTTGTGGCCCGCGCTGTTCGCCACCGCGTGCCCGCCCAGCCCCAGAACCGCGTCCGTCGCCGTGCCCGTCCGACGGACCGTACCGCCGTTCAACGCCAGCGCGCTCGCCCCGACGCTCAACCCGTCCGCGTCCGCGTCCGTCTGCACCACCACGTACCGGAACACCAGCGACGCCGTGCCCGTCCCCGACGCGTAGCCCGCCTGCCGCGTCGCGCTCCCGATCGCAAGCGCCAGCTGCGGCGTGCCCGTCACGTCCACCGCCGCGTTGAACGCCACCGTCGCAACTATCGTGTCGCCCCGCTCGAACACGTCGCCCACCACCGGCGCGCCGATCGACAGCGCGCTTACGCTCGGCGCGCCCACGCCGCCGTTCACCTTGTGCGCCGCGGCGTCGCTGAACACGCTCGCCGACGTGCCCAGCCCCGCAGCCGACCCGCCCGCGCGCGCGTCGACGATCGTGCCGCCGTTCAGCGCCAAAGCGCTCGCGCCCAAGCTGATCCCGTCCGCGTCCACGTCCGCAGCCTGCACCGCGTAGCGGAACCGCAACTGCTTCGTGCCGCTCCCGCTCGCGTAGGACGCCTGCCGCGTCGCGCTCCCGATCCCCAGCGCCAGCTCGGGCGTGCCCGTCACCACCACTGTCCGCTGGAACAACACATCCAACTCGATCCGCTCGCCCAGCTTGTACGTGCTGTCGCTCGCCGGCGCGCTCCGAACAACAACGTCCTCCACCGCCAGACCCGTGAACAGCGAGCCGTTCACCTGGTGATTCGAACTGTTCGCAATCGCGTGCGAACCCAGCCCCAGAACAGCGTCCAGCGTCGTGCCCGACGCACGGATCGTACCGCCGTTCAGCGTCAGCGCGCCCGCACCGATGCTGATCCCGTCCACGTCCCGGTCCGACTGCACCACCACGTAGCGGAACAACAGCGTGTCCGTGCCCGTGCCCGACGCATACGCAGCCCGCCGCGTCTGCGAACCGATCCCCAACGCCAGCTCGGGCGCGCCCGTCACGTCCACCGCCCTGCTGAACAACACACGGACATCGATCGCGTCGCCCCGCTCGTACTCCGAGTTGTACGGATCGTCCGCGAACGACACGCCGATCACCCCCGGCGTGCCCAGGCTGCCGTCCACCTTGTGCGCCGCCGCGTTCGACACCGCGTGAGCGCCCAGCCCCAGCGCCGCCGCCGTCGCGCCGTCGCGCGCGTCCGCAATCGTACCGCCGTTCAGCGACAAAGCGCTCGCGCCGACGCTCAGCCCAGTCGAGTCGCGGTCCGTCCCCTGCACCGTGTACCGGAACGCCAGCGCCTTCGTGCCACTCCCGCTCGCGTACGACGCCTGCCGCGTCTGCGAACCGATCCCCAGCGCCAGCTGCGGCGTCCCCGTCACCACCACCGGCCGCGCGAACGTCACCTCCACCTCGATCCGCTCCGTCCGACCGTACGTGCCGTCGCTCGACGGCGTGCTCGCGATCGCCACGCCGCTCGGCGACGGCCCCGTCAACGTCCCGCCCGCAACCTTGTGGCCCGCGCTGTTGCTCACCGCGTGACTGCCCAAGCCCAGCAAAGCGTCCGTCGTCTCGCCCGCAACCCGGATCGTGCCGCCGTTCAACCCCAAAGCGCTCGACCCGATGCTCAAACCGTCCGCGTCCGCGTCCGCCTGCACCACCACGTACCGGAACACCAGCGACGCCGTGCCCGTCCCCGATGCGTACGACGCCTGCCGCGCGACCGCGCCGATCGTCAGCGCCAACTGCGGCGCGCCCCCCACGTCCACCGCCTTGTTGAACGTCACCGTCGCAGCAATCGTGTCGGCGCGCTCGAACGTGTCGCCCACCACCGGGGCGCCGATCGACACGCCCGTCACCCCCGCCGCGCCCCGGCTCGCGTCCACCTTGTGCGCCGCAGCGTTCGCGATCGCGTGCGCGCTCAGCCCCAGCCCAGCCGCCGTGGCCCCGTCCCGGGCGTCGGCGATCGTCCCGCCGTTCAAGGTCAGCGCGCTTGCGCCGACGCCGATCCCGTCGGAGTCCGCGTCGCCCACCGCCACGGCATGCCGGAACGTTAGCGTCGTCGTGCCCGTCCCGGAGGCGTAGTCCGCATGCACCGTGTCGGTCCCGATGCCCAGCGCCACCTGTGGCATCCCCGTCACAACCACCGGCCGCACGAACGTCACCTCCACTTCGATCTGCTCGCCCAGGCCGTACGTGCTGTCGGCGGCCGGGCTGCTCGTGATCGACACGCCGCTGACCGCTGTCGCCGTGAACGTCCCGCCCGCCACCTTGTGGCCCGAGCTGTTCGACACCGCATGGGTGCCCAGGCCCAGCAGCGCGTCCGTCGTGCCGCCCGCGATGTCGATCGTCCCGCCGTTCAGCGACAGCGCGCTCGCGCCGATGCTCAGCCCGTCGGCGTCCACATCCCCCGGCACCACCAAGTAGCGGAACACCAGCGACGCCGTGCCCGTGCCTGAAGCGTACGCCGCCTGCCGCGTCTGCGTCCCGATCCCCAGCGCCAGCTGCGGCGTCCCCGTCACGTCCACCGACTTGTTGAACGTCACCGTCACCGCAATCGAGTCGTTGCGCTCGAAGGTGTCGCCCGTCGGCGGCGACCCCACGACCAAGTCCGCCACCGTCGGCCGGTCCAAGGTTCCGTCCACCTTGTGGCTCGCGCTGTTCGACACCGCATGGCCGCCCAGGTCGAGGAACGCGTCCGTCGTGCCGCCCGCCACGTCGATCGTCCCGCCGTTCAGCGACAGCGCGCTCGCGCCGATGCTCAGCCCGACGCTGTCCGCGTCGGCCGCCGCCACGGTGTAGCGGAACACCAGCGACGCCGTGCCCGTCCCGCTCGCGTACGACGCCTGCCGCGTCTGCGAACCGATCCCCAGCGCCAGCTGCGGCGTCCCCGTCACGTCCACCGACTTGTTGAACGTCACCGTCGCCTCGATCACGTCGCCCAAGCCGTACGTGTCGTCCGCCACCGGCGAGTTCAACGCGAGGCCGCTCACCCCCGGCGGTCCCCGGTTGCTGTCGACCTTGCGGTTGGGGTCGTCGACGATCGCGTGCGCGCCCAACCCCAGGTTCGCGTTCACCGTCGCGCTTCCGCCCAGGCGGATCGTCCCTCCGTTCAACGTCAGCGCGTTCGCCCCGATGCTGATCCCGTTCGAATCCGCGTCCGGCGGCCGCACCACGTAGCTGAAGCGCAGTATGTCGCCCAGCCGGGCGAGTTCGTCGAAGCTCGCCTGGCGCGTCTCCGCGCCGATCGTCAGCGCCAGCTGCGGCGCGCCCGTCACCTCGATCACCCTGTCGAAGCCTACGCTGACGACGACTTCGTCGCCCAGCTCGTAGGTCTGCCCCGTCGGCAAGTCGCCGAACGCCACGGTCGTCACCGACGGCTGCGTCGTCTGGGCGCCGTTCACCTTGTAGTTCGCGCCCGGAGCGAACGCCTGCGTCGCCAAGTTCGCCGCCGTCGTGCTGTCGACCGCCGACGCGATCGTGCCGCCGTTCAGCGTCAGCGCGTTCGCGTCCATCGAGATGCCGTCCGCGTCCACGTCCGACGCCTGCACCACATAAGTGAAGGTCAGCTGGTCCGTCGAACCGGTGAAGTACTCCGCCTGCCGCGTCTGCGTCCCCACCCTCAGCGCCACCTGCGGCGCCCCCGTGACGACGACCTCCCGGTCGAAGATCAGGAAGATGATGATGAACTGGCCCAGCTCGTACGTGTCCCCGACTCGCCGCCCGCCGATCGCCACTTCGTCCACCGACGGCGAAACGATTCGGCTGCCGTCCACCTTGTGGCTCGCGCTGTTCGAGATCGCGTGCGCGCCCAGTCCCAGCAGCGCGTTCGCCGTGCCGCCCGCGATCCGGATCGCGCCGCTGTTCGCCCTGCCGCCGTTCAGCGTCAGCGCGCTCGCGCCGATGCTCAGCCCGTCGGAGTCCGCGTCCGACGGCTGCACCGTGTACTCGAACGTCAGCGTCTTCGTTCTGGTGCCCCTCAGGTAGCTCGCCTGCCGCGTCTGCGTCCCCAGCGTCAGCGCCAGCCCCAGACGGTGCGAGTTGGTCACCGCCACCACCCGGTCGAAGGCGATCTCAACTCTGATCTTCTCCGACCGCTTGTAGGTGGTGCCGTCCGCCGGCGTGCTCCCGATCTGCACGCCGACCACCGCCGGGGCCTTCTCCATGCTGCCGTCCACCTTGTGGCCCGCGGCGTCGGCAATCGCGTTCGCGCCCAAGCCGAGCGCGGCGGCCGTGGCTCCGTCGCGCAAGTCCACGATCGTGCCGCCGTTCAGCGTCAGCGCGGTCGCCCCGATGCTCAGCCCGTCGGCGTCCGCGTCCGACGACGCCACGACATAGCGGAACGTCAACGTCGCCGTGCCCGAGCCCAAGACGAAGTTCGCCTGGCGGGACTGGGCTCCGATCGTCAGCGCCAGCCGCGGCGTCCTCCTCACGTTCACCGGGCGGCCGAACGTCACCTGGACCGTGATCTCCTCGCCGAGGCCGTAGGTCGATGCGCTGTCGGGGCTACCGACAAGCACGACGCCCGTCACCGCAGGCGCCCTCAACGCGCCGCCCGCCACCTTGTGGCCCGCGCTGTTGGTCACCGCTCGGCTGCCCAGGCCCAGCAGCGCGTTGGTCGTGCCGCCTGCGAGCCGGATCGTGCCGCCGTTCAGCGCCAGCGCGCTCGCGCCGACGCTCAACCCGTCGGCGTCCGTGTCCGACGACGCCACCACGTAGCGGAAGACCAGCGACGCCGTGCCCGTGCCGCCGGCGTACGCAGCCTGGCGCACGACCGCGCCGATCGTCAGCGCCAGCTGCGGCGCGCCCGTCACGTCCACGGCCTTGTTGAACGTCACCATCGCAACGATCGTGTCGCCCCGCTCGAAGGTGTCGCCCACCGGCGGCGAGCCCAAGACCAAGCCGGCGACGCCCGGCGGACCCTGGCTGGCGTCCACCTTGTGGGCGGCGGCGTTCGCGATTGCGTGCGCGCCCAGCCCCAGGGCCGCGTTGGTCGACGTCCCGCTCCGGATCGTGCCGCCGTTCAGCGACAGAGCGCTCGCGCCCACGCCGATCCCGTCCGAGTCCGAGTCGCCGGCTTCCACCGTGTAGCTGAACGTCAGCGAGTCCGCACCGCTTCCCGCGGCGTAGGACGCCTGCCGCGTCCGGGTCCCGATCGTCAGCGCCAGCTGGGGCGTCCCGGTCACCGTGACGGCGATCTGGAAGCCCACCTGGACCGTGATCGTCTCGCCGATCTCGTAGGTGTCGCCGCTCGCCGGAGAGCTGGCGATCGCGACGGCGTTCACCACCGGCACCGTCGTCGTCCCGTCCACCTTGTGGCCGCTCGCGTCGGCGATCGTGTGCGCGCCCAACCCCAGCGCCGCGTTGGTCCCCGTTTGGCTCCGGATCGTCCCGCCGTTCAGCGCCAGCGCGCTCGCGCCCACGCCGATCCCGTCGCTGTCGGCATCCGCCACCGTGGTCGCGTAGGCGAACGAGAGCGTCTTGTCGCCGCTTCCGGCGGCGTAGGACGCCTGCCGTGTCTGGGCGCCGATCGTCAACGCCAGCTGCGGCGCGCCCGTCACCGTCACAGGCGTCGTGAACGTGATCTCGACCGTGATCGCTTCGGCGGCGCCGTACGTGTCTCCGGTTGCGGGAGCGCTGGCGATCGCCGCCCGGCTCACGGTCGGAACCGTTGCCGTGGCGCCGTTCACCTTGTGGCCGCTCGCGTTGGCTATCGCGTTCGTGCCCAGACCCAGCACCGCCGACGCGCCGAAGCTGCTGCCGATCGTGCCGCCGTTCAGCGCCAGCGCGCTCGCGCCGATGCCGATGCCGTCGTTGTCCGCGTCCGCCGACTGCACCACGTACTCGAAGGCGAGGGTTCGCGTCCCGCCGCCGCTTCGGTACGCCGCTTGGCGCGTCTGGGCGCCGATCGTCAGCGCCAGCTGCGGCGCGCCCGTCACGTCCACTGCGATGTCGAAGCCGACTGTCACATCGATCCGCTCGCCGGCGCCGTAGGTGTCCCCGCTCGCCGGCGAACTGGCGACGGCGACCGCGCTCACCGTCGGCGGAGTGGCCGTGGCGCCGTTCACCTTGTGACCGCTCGCGTTGGCAATCGCGTTCGTGCCCAGGCCCAGCACCGCGTTGGTCCCCGCTCCGCTCCGGATCGTGCCGGCGTTCAAGGTCAACGCGCTCGCGCCGATGCTGATCCCGTCCGCGTCCACGTTCGCGGCCTGCACGACGTGCTCGAAGACGAGCGTCCCGGAGCCGCTTCCCCGAACGTACTGGGCCTGGACGGTCGAGGCGCCGACCGTCAGCGCCAGCAGCGGCGTCCCCGTCACCGTCGCCGGAATCTGGAAGCCCACCTCCACCGAGATCGTCTCGCCCGCGCCGTACGTGTCCCCGCTCGCAGGCGTGCTCGCGATCGTCGCCGCGTTCACCGCCGGAACCGTCGCCGCCCCGTCCACCTTGTGGCTGCTCGCGTTCGCGATCGCGTTCGTGCCCAAACCCAGCGCCGCGTTCGTCCCCGCTCCGCTCTGGATCGTCCCGCCGTTCAACGCCAAAGCGCTCGCGCCGACGCCGATCCCGTCCGAATCCGCGTCCGTCGCCAGAACCGTGTAGCTGAACGTCAACGTCTTCGTCCCGCTCCCGCTCGCGTACCCCGCCTGCCGCGTCTGCGAACCCACCGTCAGCGCCAGCTGCGGCGTCCCCGTCACCGTCGCCGGTATCTGGAAGCCCACCTCCACCGTGATCGTCTCGCCCGCGCCGTACGTGTCCCCGCTCGCAGGCGTGCTCGCGATCGTCACCGCGTTCACCGTCGGCGCCGTCGCCGCCCCGTCCACCTTGTGGCTGCCCGCGTTGGCGATCGCGTTCGTGCCCAGGCCCAGCGCCGCGTTCGTCCCCGCTCCGCTTTGGATCGTGCCGCCGTTCAGCGCCAAAGCGCTCGCGCCCACGCCGATCCCGTCCGAGTCCGCGTCCGTCGCCACTACCTCGTAGCTGAACGTCAGCGTCTTCGTCCCGCTCCCGCTCGCGTACTCCGCCTGCCGCGTCTGCGCCCCCACCGTCAGCGCCAGCCGCGGCGTCCCCGTCACCGTCGCCGGTATCCGGAAGCCCACCTCCACCGTGATCGTCTCGCCCGCGCCGTACGTGTCCCCGCTCGCAGGCGTGCTCGCGATCGTCACCGCGTTCACCGTCGGAACCGTCGCCACACCGTTCACCTTGTGGCCGCCCGCGTTCGCGATCGCGTGCGCGCCCAGGCCCAGCGCCGCGTTCGTCCCCGCTCCGCTTTGGATCGTGCCGCCGTTCAGCGCCAAAGCGCTCGCGCCGACGCCGATCCCGTCCGAGTCCGCGTCCGTCGCCGCCACCTCGTAGCTGAACGTCAGCGTCTTCGTCCCGCTCCCGCTCGCGTATCCCGCCTGCCGCGTCTGCGCCCCCACCGTCAGCGCCAGCTGCGGCGCCCCCGTCACCGTCGCCGGTATCCGGAAGCCCACCTCCACCGAGATCGTCTCGCCCGCGCCGTACGTGTCCCCACTCGCAGGCGTGCTCGCGATCGTCAGCGTGTTCACCGCCGGAACCGTCGCCGCGCCGTTCACCTTGTGGCCGCTCGCGTTCGCGATTGCGTTCGCGCCCAGGCCCAGCACCGCGTTCGTCCCCGCCCAGTTCCGGACCGTGCCGCCGTTCAGCGTCAGGGCAGCGGCGGCGACGCCGATCCCGTTCGCGTCCGCGTCCGTCGCCACCGTCGCGTAGTCGAACGTCAGGACGCGGGTCCCGCTGCCGCCCGCGTAGCCGGCCTGCCGGGTCCGCGTCCCGATCGTCAGCGCCAGCTGCGGCGCCCCGGTCACCACGACCGGGATCCGGAAGCCGATCTGCACCGCGATCTTCTCGGCGGCGCCGTAGGTGTCGCCCGTCGCAGGCGTGCTCGTGACCGACGCCGCGTTCACCGTGGGCGCCGTCGTCGTTCCCGCCACTTTGTGAGCCGCCGCGTTCGAGATCGCATGCGTTCCCAAGGTCAGCGTGGCATAGGCGCCGCTCCCGCTCCGGATCGTCCCGCCGTTCAGCGCAAGCGCGAGGTCGCCGATGCTGATGCCGTCGGCGTCCGCGTCCGCGTCCGTCACCGCGTAGCGGAACGTCAGCGTCGCCGTCCCGCTTCCGCTGGCGTAGGCCGCCTGGCGCGTCGCGCTGCCGATCGAGAGCGCCAACTGCGGCGTCCCCGTCACCGTCGCCGCAACGGTGAAGCCCACCTGCACCGAGATCGTGTCGTCCGCCGCGTAGGTGCTGTCGTTCCCGGCGCTGCTGCTGATCGTCACCGCGTTCGGCATCGGAATCGACGCCCGGTTGTCGCTCGCTGCATCGACCTTGTGGTCGACGAGGTCCGCGGTCTTCACGCGTTCATACTCTTTGCTCGTGTCCAGGCTGTTGCCCGACGCGACGCTGCTGATCGATCCAGCGAGGTCGGTGAACGTGCCCGGGACGGCAACGCCGTTGTCGTCTTTGTCCCCCGCTTGGACCGTGTAGCGGAACTCCAGCTCCGTCGTGCCCGTGCCCGAAGCGTACGACGCCAGCCGCGTCGCCGTCCCGATCTCAAGCCCCAGCTGCGGCGTCCCCGTCACCGCCACCAGCTCGTTGAAGACCACCCGCAACCTGATCGTCTCGCCGACCCCGTACGAGTCTCCAACCCCTGGACGGCTCACGATCGAGCCTCCCGTCACTTCCGGCTCGCCGCCTCCTTGCTGACCGTCCACCGTGTGGCCCGAGGCCGCCGTGATCGCGTGGCTGCCGAGTCCCAAGGCCGCGCTGGCGCCCGCCCTGCTCCGGATCGCACCGCCGTTCAGCGTCAGCGCGCTCGCGCCGACCCCGATCCCGTCCCCGTCCACGTCCGACTGGCCAACCGTGTAGCGGAACGCCAGCGTCGCCGTGCCCGATCCGCCCGCGTAGGCCGCCTGTCTCGTCGCCGCGCCGATCGTCAACGCCAGCCGGGGCGCGCCCGTCACCCTTACAGGCAGGCTGAAGCCGACCTGCACCTCGATCGTCTCGCCTCGTCCGTACAAGCCGACGTTCCGCACTTGAAACAGCGGCGTGCTCGCGACCCTCACGGCCGTCACCGTCGGCGCGGTCGCCCTGCCGTCCACCTTGTGGCCCGCGGCGTTCGCGATCGCGTGCGCGCCCAGCCCCAGCAACGCGTCCGTCCCCCTGCCGCTTCGGATCGTCCCGCCGTTCAGCGCCAGCGCGCTCGCGGCGACCCCGATCCCGTCCGTGTCCGTGTCCGTCGCCACCGTCGTGTAGCTGAACGCCAGCGTGTCCGTCCCGCTTCCGCCGGCGAGGGCGGCCTGCCGCGTCTCGGGCCCCACCGTCAGCGCCAGCTGGGGCGCGCCCGTCACCACGACCGGAACCTGGAACACGATGTGCACGGTGATCGTCTCGCCTGCGCCGTAGGCGTCTCCGCTCGCCGGGCTGCTCGCGACCGAGGCTCCGGTCACCGTCGGGACCGCCGGGGTCCCGATCACCTTGTGGCCGGAGGCGTTGGCGATCGCGTTCGCGCCCAGGCCCAGGCTCGCCGCCGTGGCGCTGCTCCGGACGTCGTTGATCGTTCCCCCGTTCAGCGTCAGCGCGCTCGCGCCGATGCTGATGCCGGTGGTGTCGGAGTCGGCGGCCACCACCGCGTAGCCGAACGTCAGCGTGGTCGTGCCCGTGCCCGATGCGTAGGCCGCCTGGCGCGTCTGCGTCCCGATCGTCAGCGCCAGCTGCGGCGCGCCCGAGACGCTCACCGGCCTGCTGAATGCGACCTCGACCTCGATCCGCTCGGCCAAGGCGTAGGTGTCGCCGACGCCGGGACTGCTCGAGATCGTCACTCCGCTCACCGCCGGCGTCGTAAACGTCCCGCCCGCGACCTTGTGGCCCGAACTGTTCGCGATCGCGCGCGAGCCCAGCCCCAGCAGCGCGTCCGTCGTACCGCCCGCCTCGTCGATCGTCCCGCCGTTCAGCGCCAGCGCGCTCGCCCCGATGCTGAGCCCGTCGGCGTCCGCGTCCGCCTGCACCACCAGGTAGCGGAACACCAGCGACGCCGTGCCCGTGCCGCTCGCATACGCCGCCTGCTTCGTCGCCGCGCCGATCGTCAGCGCCAGCTGCGGCGTCCCCGTAACGTCCACCGCCTTGGTGAACGTGACCGTGACCTCGATCCGCTCGCCGCGCTCGAAGGTGTCGCCCACCGCCGGCGACCCGACGGCCACGCCCGCCACCCTCGGCGGACCACGGGCGCCGTCCACCTTGTGCGCCGCCGCGGCGGCGATCGCGTTCGCGCCCAGCCCCAAGCTCGCCGCCGTGCTCCCGTCCCGGGCGTCGGCGATCCCACCGCCGTTCAACGCCAGCGCGCTTGCGCCGATGCCGACGCCGGTCGAGTCCGCGTCCGCCGCCATCACCGTGTAGCGGAACGTCAGCGACGCCGTGCCCGTGCCGGAGGTGTAGTTCGCCTGGCGCGTCTGTGTCCCGATCGTCAGGGCCAGCTGCGGCGTCCCCGTCACAGTCACGCGGCGGTTGAACGTCGCCTGCACCTCGATCACCTCGTCAAAGCCGTAGGTGCTGTCGCTGGCCGGGCTGCTCGTGATCGACACGCCGCTGACCGCCGCCGCCGTGAACGTCCCGCCCGCCACCTTGTGGCCCGAGCTGTTCGCTACCGCGTGACTGCCCAGCCCCAGCCGCGCGTCCGTCGTCCCGCCCGCCGCGTCGATCGTGCCGCCGTTCAGCGCCAGCGCGCTTGCGCCGATGCTCAACCCGTCGGCGTCCGCGTCCGCCTGCACCACCACATAGCGGAAGACCAGCGACGCCGTGCCCGTGCCCGAGACGTAGGCGGCCTGGCGCGTGGTCGCGCCGATCGTCAGCGCCAGCTGCGGCGTCCCCGTCACGTCCACCGCCCTGTTGAACGTCAACGTCGCGGCAATCGTGTCGCCCCGCTCGAAGGTGTCGCCCACCGGCGGCGAGCCCAACACCAAGCCGCCGACCCCAGGCGCACCCTGGCTGGCGTCCACCTTGTGGGCGGCGGCGTTCGCGATTGCATGGTGCCCCAGCGCCAAGCTCGCGTTCGTGGCCGTGTCGCCCTGCAACGCGATCTTCCCTCCGTTCAACGTCAGCGCGTTCGCCCCAACGCCGATCCCGTCGGCGTCCGCATCGGACACCTGCACCCGGTAGCCGAACTCGAGGAACTCCGTCCCCGTACCCGAAGCGTAGCTCGCCTGTCGCGTCTGCGACCCGATCGCCAGGGCCAGCCGCGGCGTGCCCGTCACGGCCACGGCCCTGCTGAACTCCACCCGCACCCGAATGTTCTCAAAGAACCCGTAGGTGTCCCCGCTGGCCGGCGAGCTGACGATCCTCACGCTCCTCGCCGAGGGCGCCGTCAAGCTGCCGCCGTTCACCTTGGTGTCGGTTGCAACGGGCGACCCCGCGTGCTTGAGCGGCGCGTCGCGTTGCGAGCCGGCAACCTTGATCGTGCCGCCGTTCAGCCGCAGTCCGTTGGGCGGGATGTGGATCCCGTCCGTGTCCCTGTCCGCCGGCTGGACAAAGTACGAGAAGTAGACGACGCCCGGCCCCGACGTGCCCAGCTCGACCGTCTTCACCGCGTCGTAGTTCGCGTAGCGGGTCTGCGCCCCGACGGCAATCGCGATCTGGGGCGTGCCCGTGACGTCTATGCCAACGATCCGCCGTCGGTTGGAGTCGGTCCAGAGGCCAAAGACCAGGATCCTGTCTCCGAGTTCGCAAGTATCGCCGGTCTCGGGACAGCTCAGGCCAGACACGCCCACGCCACGCATGATGATGCTGACTTGACTTCCATCCACCTTGTGGCGGGCGCTGTTGGTAATAGCGTGCGTCCCGAGACCCAGGTTCGCGTCCACCGCACTGGATCCGACATGCTTTATCGTCCCGCCGTTCAGCGTCAGCGCGCTCGCCCCGATGCTGATCCCCGTCGTGTCCACATCCGTGGCCGCCACAGTGTAGTGGAACGCCAGCGCGTTCGTGCCCGTCCCGCTCGCGTACTCCGCCTGCCGCGTCTGCGTGCCGATCGTCAGCGCCAGCCGAGGCGTGCCCGTAACCGCGACCGTACGATCCCACCTCACCGTGACGACGATCCGGTCGCCCAAGGTGAACGTGAAGTCCGGCGTGCTGTTCAGCGACAGTGCGCTCACCGACGGCCGGGTCGTTCGACCGCCGTTCACCTTGTGGGACAGCGTGTTCGGGATAGCCCGGGGGAGCGTCAAGGCGGCCGCCGAATCGTTGACGGCGTCGTTGATCGTCCCGCTGTTCAGCGTCAGCGCGTTGGTCGCGACGCTGATCCCGTCCGCGTCCACATCCGACGCCTGCACCTTGTAGCGGAAGTGGGTGCGGGTGCCCGAAGCGCTCTCGTAGTAATCCGCCTGCCGCGTCCGCGACCCGATCGTCACCGCCAGTTGGGGCGTGCCCGTAACTGCAACCGCGCGATTCCAGGACACCCTGAACGCGATTTCCTCTCCCAGCTCGTACGTTTGGTCGGCCGGCGGGCTGCTCAAGATCTGCACCGCGGTCGCCGCCGGCACGGGCGCTCGGCTGCCGTCCACCTTGTGCGCCGCAACGTTCGAGACCGCGTGCGCGCCGAAGCTCCTGTTCGCTGCCGTCGTGCCGTTCGCCGCCAAGTTGATCGTACCGATGGACCGTGCCAAGCTGTTGTTGTGGAGGCTCAACCCGTCGCTGTCCCGGTCCACCGCTCGAACCGTGTGGCGGAAGTTCAACGTCGTGGCGCCTCCTGTGCACCCCGGGCAATGGTAGCGCGCCGCCGGAAACTCGGCCCCGATTAGCAGTGTCACTATCGGCTCGCCGGTAACCACGACAGGACGGTCGAAGTCGACAGCCACCTCGATTTGCTCGCCCAGCCCGTAGGTGCTGCCGCTGGCTGGGCTGCTCGTAATTCGCACGTCGGCGACCGACGGCGCCGTCACTTGGCTCCCGTCCACCTGGTGGCGGCCATCGTTCGTAATCTGGGACCCGAGCCCAAGGTTCGCGGCCGTCGTGTCCGTCCGGGCCGTGATCGTCCCTCCGTTCAGCCTCAGCGCGTTCACCCCGATGCTGACGCCGTCGGGGTCGGAGTCGGACGCCTGCACGTCGTAAGTGAACACCAGCGATCCGCGCAGGGACGCGCTGCTGAGCGCGGCGTATCGCGTGGCCGCTCCGACCCACAGCGCCAGCTGCGGAGTGCCGGTGTAGCTGATGGACCTGTCGAACAGCACCTCGACATGGATCCGCTCGCCCAGGTGATACGTCGAGTCGCTGCTCGCCGGCGTGCTCGTGAACCGGACGTTGCTCACCACCGGCGCGCCCACCCTGCGACCGTCCACTTTGTGCGCCGCGCTGTTGGAGATCGCGTGGGCGCCCAGACCCAGCCCCGCCTGCGTCCTCGTCCCCGCTGCGAAGATCCGGCCGCGCCCCCAGTTGGTCAGCGCGCCCGCCGCGATGCTGATCCCGTCCAAGTCCAAGTCCGACCGCTGCACCGGGTGCCGGAACACCAGCGACGACGTGCCGTGCCCCCGCGCGTACCTTGCCGCGCGGTCCAACAACCCGATCCCCAGAACCATGCGGGGCGGCGAGCTCAAATTCACGTCGACCGCACGGTTCCACGTCACCGTCACCTCGATCCAGTCGCCTGCCTTGAACGTCGAGTCGCTCGACGACGGCGACGAGATCGACACCCCCGTCACCCCCGTCCCCATGCTGCCGTCCACCTTGTGCGCCGCGGCGTTCGCGATCGCGTGGGCGCCGAGCGCCAGATTCGCGTTCACCGTGTCGCCCGCCACCTTGATCGTCCCCCCGTTCAGCACCAGCGCCGGCCCTACGCTCAACCCGTCGGCGTCCCTGTCCGACGCCTGCACGAAGTACCGGAAGTAGAAGTCGCGCCTTGCCGCCGTGGGCGTGGGCCCGGAGTAGCTCGCGTAGCGCGTCTGCGACCCGATCGTCAACGCCAGCTGGGGCTCTCCCGTCATCACGACGCCGCGGTCGAATACGACCCACATCGTGATCTCCTCGGACACCGCATACGTCGAGTCGCTGCCGGCAGAAGTATGGATGTAGGCGTCCGTAATGGTCGGCGCCGTCGCCCGACGTCCATCCGCCTTTTGCGCCGGATCGTTGGCGATCGCGTGCGTTCCCAGCCCCAGCTCCGCGTTCGTCGTCCGGTCGCTCGACGTGATCGTCCCCCCGTTCAACGTCAACGCGTTCGCCCCGATGCTGATCCCGTCCGTGTCCACGTCGGTCGCCCGCAGGTAGTAGTCGAACGAGATGGCGCTGCCGCCCCACCCCGTGGGCGACATCTGCCCGGTCCCGGACCCGAAGGTCAACGCCAACTGCGGCCGGCCCGTCAGCGCGAAGCTCCGGTCGAAGAAGACCCGAACCCCGATCAGCTCGCCCACCTCGTACGTCGAATCGCTCGCCGGCGTCGTTGTGAACTGCACGTCGGTCACCACCGGCGCGCCCGCCACGCTGCCGTCCACCTTGTGCGCCGCGCTGTTCGAGATCGCATGGCTGCCCAGGCCCAGCGCCGCTCTGGTCGTGCCCTGCCCCACCACGAGAACCCGGCCGTCGCAGCAGAGCGCGTCCGCCGCGATGCTGATCCCGTTCGCGTCCGAGTCCGACGACGACACCGTGTACTCGAACTCCAGCGACGACGTGCCCCCGCCCCGCGCGTAGCTCGCCTGCCGCGTCGCCGATCCGATCCCCAGGCTCAGGACGGGCCGTGTGCTCGCCACGTCGACCGCCGCGCTGAACGTCACCGTCGCCTTGATCCGGTCGGCCCCCTTGAACGTCGAATCGCTCGACGACGGCGACGAGATCGACACCCCCGTCACCTTCGTCCCCCTGCTGCCGTCCACCTTGTGCGCTGCGGCGTTGGTGACGGCGTGCGTGCCCAGCCCCAGGATCGCGCTCACCGGAGAATAGCCCAGCAGCGTCAGCGTCCCCCCGTTCAGCGTCAGTGCGTTCGCCCCGATGCTGATCCCGTTCGCGTCGCTGTCCGACGCCTGCACGAAGTAGCTGAACCAGAGGATGTTCGACGTCGGTCCTGGTTGGACTTCATAGCGCGCCTGCCGGGTCTGCGACCCCACCGTCAACGCCAACTGCGGCCTCCCGCTCACCGTGACGTGCCGGTTCACCACGACTGCGCGGTCGAACCGAACCACGACCTCGATCTCGTCGCCGAACGTGTACGTCGAGTCGCTGCCCGCATCGGTAATGAACGTTACGCTTGCCACGCGCGGCGCCGACCGCCGACCTCCTTGCACCTTGCGCGCCGGATCGTTGGTGATTGCGTGCGTTCCCAGCCCCAGCGCCGCATTCGTCCCGTCGCTCGACGTGATCGTCCCCCCGTTGAGCGTCAGCGCGCTCGCCCCGATGCTGATCCCGTCCAAGTCGTGGTCGGTCGATTCGGTATAGTCGTTGAAGTCGATGTAGTTGCTTCCCACCGCCAAGTGGTAGAACGGTCGCGTCGTGGATCCCATCGTCATCGCCAGCTGCGGGCTGCCCGTTACCACGATCGCCCTGTCGAACACGACCCGAACGGTGATCGGCTCGCCCCGCTCGTACGTCGAGTCGTGCGTCGGGGTCGTCGTGAAGTACACGTCGCTGACTACCGGCGCGTTCCCCTGCTGGGCCCCGCCCGCCTCCTCTGCGGGGCCGCCCCGGTCTTCCCCCGACGCCCCGCGCGCTTCCAAGCCCCACGGCGACGCAAGCAGCCACAAGAGACCGACGGCGGCGGAGACGGACGGCATGTGCTTCATCATCTTGGACTGCGAGTACGGGATTCCGTGCCAAGCGGGCATTCCATGTCTGGGCGTTCCAGCAGCTCGCGGGCGTGGCGGACCGACGAAGCCGAGTCGGGGTCGCCGCCTAGCATCCGCGCAATCTCGCGGACCCGTTGGGGGAAGTCCAGCCGACCCAGCGACACGGTGGTTGCGTCCCCGGCCACGCGCTTTTCGACCAGGAGATGGCTGGACGCCCGGCTGGCGACGCGGGCCAAGTGGGTCACGACGATCACTTGGCGACCACGCGCCAGGGCGTCAAGGCAGTCGCCCACCTTGGCCGCGACCGCGCCCCCGATGCCCGCGTCCACTTCGTCGAAGACCAGTGTGGGAAGGTCGTCGATGCCCGTCAGGACCGACTTGAGGGCCAGCATGACCCGCGACAGCTCGCCGCCCGACGCGATCTCGGCCAGGGCTGCCAGGGGAAAGCCGGGGTTCATCGACGCCATGAGGCGCACGGCCTCCAGGCCGCGCCGGGAGGGCTCCGGCAGCGGTTCCAGGACCACGTCGAACCGTCCGCCTTCCAGCCCCAGTCCCGGGAACAGGGCTTTGGCCTCGTCGCGCAACCGGTCGGCTGCCGCCCGACGCCGGGCCGACAAGGCTTCGGCCTCGGTTCGCCAAGTCGCTTCGGCCGCCTCCAGCTCGGCCCCGAGCGCCCCGGCATCGACGGCGGCCGAGTCCAGCGCCGCCAGCTCCCGCGCCAGCGCCTCGCCCTTCTCGATGGCAGCCTCGACGCTGCCGCCGTGCTTCCGGCCGATCTCGTGAAGGAGGGCTTGGCGCTCCTGCACGGCCTCGAGCCGGGACGGGTCTTGCTCCACGTCCTGGGAATAGCGTCCCAGCTCCGCCGCAGCCTCGGCCACGCCGTGGTAGGCGTCGTCCAGCGCCGACGCGACCGGCAACAGCGCCGGGTCGACTTCGCCCAAGCGGCGCAACCTCCGCACCGCGTCGGCCAGCCGGTCCGTGACCGCTCCCTCGCCCGCGAAGAGCGACTGGTGGAGGGTGCCGGTCTCTCGGGCCAGAAGCCCGGCGTTGGACAAGCGCTTGGCCTCGTCGCACAACTCTTCCTCTTCGCCCGTGCGAAGTTCCGCGGCGCGGATCTCGTCCGCCTGAAAGCGCGCCAGCCCGGCCCGTTCCTCCATGTCGCGGCTGCGCGCCTCCAGTTCGGCCAAGCGTTCGCGGAGGCCGGCGGCTCGGTGGAACGCGGCTGCGACCCTTTCGGACGGCGCTCGACAGTTGCCGAAGGCGTCCAGGATCCGCCGCTGGAAGTCCGGGGACAGAAGGCGCGCGTGCTCGTGTTGGCCGTGAATGTCCACCAAGAAGGCGCCCAGGCTCCGGAGCACGCTCGCAGCTGCCGGCGATCCGTTGACCCAGCCCCGGCTGCGCCCCCCGGCGCGGATCTCCCGTCGAAAGACCAAGCGCCCGTTGTCGGGTTCCAGCCCCAGCTCGTCAAGGGCGGCGGCTACGTCCTTTCGGTCTCCGACTTCGGCGACGCCCTCCACCACGGCGCGCGGGCGGCCGCTGCGGACCACTCCGGCCGAAGCCCGTCCACCCAACAGCAGATGCAGCGCGCCGACGACGATGGACTTGCCGGCCCCGGTCTCCCCCGTAACCGCGTTCAGCCCGGGTTCCAAGGGCACCGTCACGTCCTCGACGACGGCGAGGTCTCTGATCTGCAGTTCGGTCAGCATGACATAGCATAATGGTGCCAAGACGCAACCCGCCATGGCCGGCTGGGCCGACTCGATGTGGCCGTATCGGTCAGCTGCCGCCGGGGGCGCGGGCAGCCCAGCTCAGCTTCTGCCGAAGCGTTGCGAAGAACGAATGGCCCGGGAGGCGGATCAGGGACGCTCGGGCGGTTCCCATGCGCACGACGAGGCAGGCGTCGTCCGGCAGCAGTCCTCCCTCTTGTCCGTCCACCGTCACCACGAGGGGATCGCCCGGGTCCAGCGCTCCGACGGTGATCTCTCTGTCGCCGGGCGCCACCAGCGGGCGGACGGCCAGGGTGTGGGGCAGGATCGGCGTCGCCAGCAGGCAGTTCATGCCGGGCACGATGACCGGGCCACCCGCCGACAGTGAGTAGGCCGTGGAGCCGGTCGGGGTCGACAGGATCAGGCCGTCTCCCGCGAAGCTGCCGATCTCTTCTCGGGACTCGCCGGGGTCGCCGACCCACAGGCCCAGGCGGCTGACGCGCGAGGCCACGGGTCGGTGGACCACCACGTCGTTGAGCGCGGCGAACGACGCACGGGGCAACGCACTCGGCGCGGATTCCGGCGCGCGGACCTCCGCCACCAGGGTGGTTCGCTCCTCGACCTCGTAATCGCCCGAAAGGACTTGGCGCAGCCCGGTCTCGACCTCGGCGCCCGACACCGACGTGAGGAACCCCAGGTTCCCCAGGTTGACGCCCAGAACCGGGACGCCCAGGCCCAGTACCAAGCGGGCGGCCCGCAGCAGGGTGCCGTCGCCACCCAGCGAGACGACCAAGTCGGCCTCCGCGTGAACGCCCGGCGGCGGCGCCCCCTCCGCCCCGGTGGTGGAAGCGTCGGCCACGGCCGCCGATACGTCGGCGCCGAACTCGGCGGCCACCGAAGACACGCGTCGGAAAGCGTCCGCCATCGGGTCGGGCCCGGCTTGCGGGTCCATGCCGACGACCGAGATGCGGCGGAACGACGGGGCGGTCATCGGCGACGGTCCAGGACGAAGCGGCCGAGCTCGCGGAGGCGCGGCGCCGCCAGTCCCGCCGCGTCCAGGGCGGCCGTCCCGCGCACCACCAGCTGCCGGGCCCGGGCTCGGGCGCCTTCGACTCCCAAGAGGGCCACGTAGGTGGACTTCTCCCGATCCGCGTCGGAGGGGCGCTTGCCCAGCTGGACGGCGGAGGCCGTGGCATCCAGCACGTCGTCCACGAGCTGGAACGCCAGCCCCACGCTCCGGCCGAAGGTTCCAGCCGCTTCCAGGACGCGGCCGTTCCCGCCCGCCGCCATGACGCCGGCCTCCAGCGACGCGGCCAGCAGGGCGCCGGTCTTGAGGCCGTGAAGCGCCGCCAGCTCCGCTTCGTCCACGCGCCGCCCTTCGGCAAGCAGGTCCAGCGCCTGCCCCCCTACCATGCCGCCGGCCCCGGCCGCTTCCAGGAGCCGTACCGCGATGGCCCGCGCTTGGGCCGGCGTCCTGCCCACGCGGACCGCGGCGTCGTGGGCCCATGCGGCCGCCCACGGCACAAGCACGGCGCCGGCCACCGCGGCAACGCCAGTTCCGTGAACCGCATGGGGCGTGGGACGGCCCCGCCGCAAGGGCGCGTCGTCCATGCAGGGAAGGTCGTCGTGCATGAGCGAGTATGCGTGGACGAGCTCGACGGACGCCGCCAGGTCGTACACGTCCTGCGTGGCCCCGCCCCCGGTCTCTTCGTAGGCAGCGACGAGGAGGAGCGGGCGCAGCCGCTTGCCACTGCTCATCACGCCGTCTTCGGCGGCCGCCGCCAGCCTCGGGGGAATCCGCTCGGCCAGGGCGTCCAGAGCGCGGCGCAGAGCTTCGCCGACATTGTCGCGCCGGTCCTCCAGGAAGGCGCGGAAGCCGTCAGGCATCTTCCCCAGGCCCAGGGTCGCGCTCCGACGGCGTTCGGTCCCGCCGCTCCTCGCCGTCGGGCCCGACCAGCTCCTCGACCTTGAGCTCGGCGGCGGCCAAGATCGCCCGGGCCCGTCCCACGTGCACGACGCCCTCCTCGAAGAGCGCCAGCGCTTGGTCCAGTCCCAGGGCGTCGGAATCCAGGGCCGCCACGATCTCGTCGATGCGCCGCAGGCGGTCTTCCAGGCCCGGCTCGCCTTCCGCGCCAGGCTCGCGCGAGTCGGGGGTCACGACCGAACCGCGCAGGGCACGTTCCCGTCCACGACGCGGAGGCGAAAGAGCGCGCCGGGTGCGAAGTCGGCGGCGGCGCGAAGGAGACGTCCGTCGCCGTCCAGCGGCACTGCATAGCCGCGGGCCAGCGTGGACAGGGGCGATAGGGCCTCCAGGGCGGCTGCGCCCTGCGCCAGCCGGGCGGCGTCGCGGCCGATGCGCCCGTGGGCGGCGGCGGCCAGCCGCTCCTTGTCGCGCTCCAGGCGGGTCCGACGGACGGCCGTCCTTGCCCGGATGCGACTGTCGAGGGCGTCGCGCGCCCACTCCAACCTGCTTCTGCGCGAGCGGGCCAGCGCCGCAAGTCCCTTGGCCAAGCGCGCGGTGGAAGCGTTCAGCCGGATGTCGACAGCGTCGCGGGCGGGGGCCACGGCTTCGGCAGCGGCGGAGGGCGTGGCGGCGCGCAGGTCGGCCACCAGGTCGCAAAGGGTCACGTCGGTCTCGTGCCCCACGCCGGACACGACGGGCACCGGGCTGGCCGCCACCGCCCGCGCCACCGGCTCTTCGTTGAACGCCCACAGGTCCTCTGCGGACCCGCCGCCTCGGGCCACGAGAACGGCGTCCACGCCGCTGGCGGCCACCAGCGACACGGCGGCGGCGATCTCCCGGGCCGCACCTTCGCCTTGGACCCGGGTGGCCCGCACGACGAGCCGCACCCAGGGCGAGCGCCGCGCCACCACCGCCGTCACGTCGCGCAGGGCCGCGCCTCCCGGCGAGGTCACGACTCCGACCGACCGGGGAAAGGGCGGCAGCGGCCGCTTGCGGGCGGGGTCGGTCAGGCCCTCGGCCTCCAGTCGCTTCCGAAGCCGGTCGAAGGCCAGCCGCCACATGCCCCCTTCGCGCTCGGCCTCGAGCTTGGAGATCACGAACTGGTACGCGCCCCGCGCCTCGTACAGGGTGACGCCCCCGAAGGCCCGCACGATCATGCCGTCGGACGGATCCGCGGCAAGGCGAACCGCTTCTCGGCGGAACATGACGCAGCGCAGCTGCGCCGTCCCGTCCTTGAGCGAGAAGTAGCGGTGCCCCGACCGGTGGCGGGTGAAGTTGGCCACCTCTCCGCCGACCCAAAGCCGGGGCAGGCTCTCGTCCAGCAAGAGGCGGACCGACCGGTTGACCTGGGTCACGGTCCAGACCTTGGGGGCGGGGATGCCCGAACCGGCCGTCCCGTCGCCGGAAAACAGGTCGGGCTGCGGGCTCATCGGCCGGGTTGCGCCTCGTCGAGTCCCGCCTGCGCGGCCGCAGCTTCCACCGTGTTGGCCAGGAGCATGGCTATGGTCATGGGGCCGACGCCGCCCGGCACCGGGGTGATCGCCGACGCCACGTCCTTCGCGCTCTCGAAGTCCACGTCGCCCACCACGCGGTAGCCCTTTTCGCGATCCGGGTCGTCCACCCGGTTGGTGCCTACGTCGACGACGACCGCGCCGGGCTTGACCATGTCGCCCGACACGATGCCGGGGCGGCCCACGGCCACCACGAGGATGTCCGCTTGGCGGGTCAGGGCGCCCAGGTCCGCCGTGCGGCTGTGGGCCACGGTCACGGTGGCGTTGCCTCCGGGCGCCCGGCGCAGCAGCAGGTAGGCCATCGGCTTGCCGACGATGTTCGACCGCCCCACCACGACCACGTGCTTGCCCGCCGGGTCGGCGCCGCTGCGCAGCAGCAGCTCCAGCACTCCCCGGGGCGTGCACGGCGGCAGGACGCGCGGATCGCCCGTGGCCAGCCGGCCCACGTTCACGGGATGAAAGCCGTCCACGTCCTTGGCCGGATCGACGGCCGTGAGGACCTTGGCCTCGTCGATCTGCTCGGGCAGGGGCAGCTGCACCAGGATGCCGTGAACGGCGGGGTCGGCGTTGAGTTCGGCCACGAGGGCCAGCAGCTCGGCCTCGCTGGTCGATTCGGGCAGGGTCGCTTGGCGGGAGCGGATGCCCGCCTCGGACGCCGCCTTGTTCTTCATGCCCACGTAGAGGCGGCTTGCGGGGTTCTCGCCCACCAGGACCGTGGCCAACCCCGGCACCAGGTCGTCTTGGGCCATCCGCGCAACCCGCGCGTGGAGTTCCTCGCGGATGGCGCGGGCGATCCGCGTTCCCGAAATGATCTTCGCTGCCATTGAACAGGTTTCCGTTGTTGAGGTGAGGATCGCCCCCTTAGCGGGCGAAGTCGACGGCTCGGGTCTCCCGAATGACGACGACCTTGATCTGGCCGGGGTACTGAAGCTCGTTCTCGATCGCCCGGGCCACTGCTTCCGAAATCTGCGCCATCCCGTCGTCCGACACCTTGTCGGGCTGCACCATGACCCGAAGTTCCCGGCCGGCTTGGATGGCGAAGCAACGTTCCACGCCGGGCTGCTCCATCGCCAGCTCCTCCAACCGCTCCAGTCGCCGGACGTACCCGTCGAACATCTCCCTTCGGGCGCCGGGCCGGGAGCCGCTGATGGCGTCCGCCGCCGTGACCAGCCACGCCTCGGCGTACTCGTGGGGCTCGTCCCCGTGGTGAGCGGCAATGGCGTTCAGCACCACGTCGGGCTCGTCGTGGCGCTTGCACAGCCGTCGTCCCAGCTCCACGTGCGTCAGCTCCTGGTCGTGGGTCAGGGCCTTGCCCACGTCGTGAAGCACGCCGGCGCGCCGGGCCATCTTCGCGTCGAGCCCCATTTCGGCGGCCATCGTGCCCGCCAGCAGGGCGACCTCGCGCGAGTGGGCCAGCTGGTTCTGGCCGAACGACGTGCGGAACTTGAGGCGGCCCAGCACCTTGACGATCTCCGGGTGCACGTTGTGGATGCCCAGCTCGTAAAGGACCTCTTCCGCCGCCGCCTGCATCTCGGCCTCCACTTCCGTCCGACTCGCCTCCACGACCTCTTCGATCCGCGCGGGGTGGATGCGCCCGTCCTCGACCAGCTTGGCCAGCGCCAGCCGAGCGATCTCCCGCCGCACCGGTTCGTACCCCGACAGCACCACGGCCTCGGGCGTGTCGTCCACGACCACGTCGATCCCCGTGGCCTGTTCGAACGCCCGTATGTTGCGTCCCTCCCGGCCGATGATCCGCCCCTTCATCTCGTCCGACGGAAGCTGCACCAGCGACACGGCGAGCTGGGCGGTCTCGACCGCGGCCATTCGTTGGATCGCCATCGCCACCAAGCGCTTGGCCTCGCGGTCGGCGGTGCGCTGCGCCTCTTCCTTGATCGCCCGGATGGAGTTGGCGGCCCCCGCCCGCGCCTCGTCCTCCAGCCCGGCGATCAACTCGGCCTTGGCGTCCTCCACCGACAGGCCCGACGCCGCCTCCAAGCGCTCGCGCAACTTCGCCAGGAGCCGATCGGACTCGCGGCGACGGCCCTCGGCTTCGCGCTCCCGGGCCTCGAGAACCCGAATCCGCTCGTCCAACCCGGTCTCCCGCCGATCCAGCTGCTCGGACTTGCGGTCGGCGGCCCCGGCCCGCTCGGCCAACCGGCGCTCGCCCCGTTCCACCTCATCCCGCCGACGGCGCTCCTCGGCCTCCCACGCCTCCTTGACCCGAAGCGCCTCCTCCCGGGCCTCCAGCTCGGCGGCGCGACGCAGGCTCCCGGCCTCTTCCTCGGCCCGTCGGCGGATGCGCGAGGCCTCGTCCTTGGCCGCGGCCTGCTGTTCGCTCTGTCGGCGGCGCTCCTGGCTCCTGCCCAGGAGGTACCCCACAACCCCGGCGACGACCGCCCCCACCGCCAGGGCCCAACCCAGCGGGTCCATGTATTTTCTCCAAGCCGGTCTTGCCCGACCGACCCCAGGAATCGACAACGGAAGTCCGCGCGCCTGCCCACGGGCTCCCTGGATTTGGCTACACCATACGGCGGGGGCCGACGAAGGCGCAAGCGGCAACGAGCGGAGCGGGGAGATCGCGCCGTCGGCAGGTCGCTAGCCAGCCACCAGCGCCCGGCCGACCGGCCGGAAGGGACGACCTGGGACCCGAACTACCGACCTCGTGTCCCGCGGTCGGGCGCGGTGCCGCTTCTCGCCCACGAGGCGCCCCATTCGTCGATTTCCTCAAGTCCGACAGCCCGGGCCAGAATTCGTTCGTCCGCGATGGAATAGTTCCCCTCGCGGACCTCGACCAAGCGCTCCAAGAGGACCAGTTGCGGGGTAGCCGCGGGACCCGGCAGGTCGTCAAAGATGTACTTGAGAATACCAGTATTGATCCAACTGCCGCCCGACATCACTTCGTCGAACGTCCCGAAGTCCTCCAGGTGACGAAGGCCTCGGTCCGATTCGAGATCGCGGGCAACGCCAACCGTGAAGAAGGTCTTGCCTTCGGACTTCGCCCTCGCCTGAAGCGTGAGCTTGAGCTCTTCGACCAACTTGGGCAATCTCGGCACGTTCGACCAGGCGCAGGTTGAGGACCCGACGTAGACCAGGACAACCTCCGTGCCAGAAGACAGGGTGCCGGAGGGCGTGTACGACTCCCTCCCGCGCAGGCCGACGGGCCAGTCGACGCGCACGTCTGGAATCAGTCCTGCCCACGCTAGTCCATATCCGACCGGAGCTCCCATGCACGCGAAAATCGCAATCCAACCCCACTGCCTTCGATTCCCGCGCAACACCGTCACAGACCTCCACCGTCGCCGAAGACCCTCGTTTCGAGGCGAGGGTAGGGATCCTCGAAGACGGCGACATAACCACCGGGAAAGGTAGACACGACGGGAGGCAGTGCATCGTCCCCGAGGCTCGCCCCAAGCCCGGTCGCGGCGTCAAGAAGGTAGCTGCGCACGCTCACCTGTCTTCCGCTAGCACGGAATCGCGAGACCTGCAACAGCAGATGGTTGGACGACACTGCGTGCAGGGCTGCCACTATGTCTTCGACCTCTGTTCGGCCGCGTCGCACTGCGTGGCGTCCGTCGGACCGAACTCTCGACACGACCATCGGCAACAGAAAGTCCTCGATTTCGGCGGTCCACAGCAGACGACCGGTATCCCGATCGAACGCGCGCACCCACGGGAGCAACTCGTGAGCGAACATCACCGGACCCTGTTCTTCCGTGCATGCGAGCCTTCCCGGCGCCAGCTGGTGTTCGACCAGCCAGTGGTCGGCAAGGTAGCCTTCCCCGAAGTCTTGGGTTGACGAGCCCTCCGTCACGGCAACCTCGTGCACCAGAGTATTGCCTTCGCGCTTGTAGCCGGAAAGGAAGACCCGCCCGTCGGGAGTGGAACAAAGATCGTCGGGACCGGCCGGGAGCTGAATCGTCGCGTCCAGCTCCCAGCCGGACCCTGATTCCGCCAGCACCTTCAGCTGAACGGAACCCCGGGAGGACACAACCAGTCGCCCGTCGCCAAGCATCTCGATTCCGTTGGCGTATCGGAATTCGGTCGGTCCGTCTCCGATTCCGCCTGTACGGCCTACGAAGCGTCCATCGCGATCGAAGACGCGGATCTCCTGGTCGATTTCGTCGAGCACGAACAGCCGCCCGGAGGGACCCGCCACGGCCGCGTCCCAAACTCGACCAAAGGCATCAGGGCCTGACGAATCGTCCGCCCCGAGTTGGAGTTGCGTGACAGACCCGAGAAGGGCGTTTCGCGTCTCCCGCCATGCCGCCAGCGCCGTCGGGGAGAGTCCCGCGGGAAGCGTATCGCTGGTGATCACCGCTGCGTCGTCCGGCAAAGCGTTCTGGGCCGTGGGATGAAGGACCTCGCCTTCGCGCAGTCCTTCTTGGCCGCACGCCAGGGCCAAGCCCGCCGTCACGATGAGCCCACCGAGGCGGCTTCTCGTCTTCGACCGTTGTTCCACAGCTAGGCAGCGCCGCAGCTGGTCGTTTCGCAGCCGTGCTGCTCCGACTGGTCGGTCCCACAGGCCACGTCGTTCTCGTTCGGAACGCACTTGTGGCTGTCGAACCAGAAGCGACGGTGGCTGTGCTCGCACTCCCCGTGGTCGCAGCCTCCGTCGTCTTCCGCGCCCAGGTGTTGGACCCAGGCACCTGCCGCCAGAAGCGCCAGGAACGACGCGATCATGGCGAACAGCCTCATCTGCCGGTGCTTCTCCATCTTTGCCTCCCTTGCTGGGACGTGTTTTTCGCGACACCGTGTCGCGACGCGCCAGTACACAGCAATTTACGTGCCAAACTCTGGAAGTCATCTTCAAGCGTGGGCTTCGCCTGTCACCGCACCTCCGGGCCGCCTTGCCGGTCGTCGGGGACGAAGCGGTTGCGGGCGGGCATCTCCACTGCCGCCAGGGAAGCCGAGTCCAGCGCGGCGTCGGCGGGCAGCAGGCCGTTCAGATGGAGGACGTAGGCGGAGACGGCGTAGACCTGGTCGTCCGACAGGGAGCCCGGAGTCGCTTGGGGCATGGCCCGGCGCACGTAGTCGAACAGTGTCGTGGCGTAGGGCCAGTAGCCGCCGACCGTGCGCCCTTGCGGCCACTGCTCCCAATCACCGTCTGGCACGAGCCGCTCGTTGGGACCCTCGGTTCCGGTCGGGCCGTGGCACGCCATGCACTGGACCTCGTAGAGGCGGCGGCCTTCCTCCACCGAGCCGCTTCCGGGCGGCAACCCCTCGCCGTCGGGCTTCACGTCAATGTCCCAGAGGGCGACGCGCGCTTCGGAGGCGGCCGAACCGAAGCCGAACCGGTCGGGTGCGTGATCGGGGAGGCTCGGGGGCGCAACGGGGACGCTGGACAGAACGGGCGAAACGGACGGGTTGCCGGGGATTTCGTCGGGCGGGCTGCCGCATCCACCAAGGACGACCATTGCCGCCAGTGCAAGCGCCGCTCGCATGGAGGCCGTTCGAGCGCTTTCGGAAGCGGCCGCGGCGACAGGGCGGGAACAGGGCGACAGGCTCCGCCGGCGCGACGGCGCGCCGCCCCTCACACCAACTCCCCCAGGCCGAAGGTGACGGCTCCGTCGGCGGCGATCTTCCAGGCGCGCTGGTGGTTGTGGTGGTACGTGGTTCCTTCGCCCCGGGCCTGCCAGAGCTGCTGGACGGTGGGCTGCACGTAGCCGGTCTCGTCGGTGGCGCGGCTCATGATCACGGTCTCGCGGCCGTCCCAGCGCCAGAGGTGGCGGAAGCGGACGGTGGACTTGGGCAGCACCGGCCCCTGCATCTGCGCGGGAGTCCAGGAACGCCCGCCGTCGGTGCTCACGTCGACCCGTGTCACGCGGCCCCGTCCGGTCCAGGCCAGTCCCGAGAGCTCCCACCAGCCCCGCTCCGGCAGGACGTAGGGGTACGACGGGAAGGTGATCACCGACTTGGCGTCCATCACGAAGCTGAACTGGCGGGCGGTCCCGTCCTTCAGGGGGTCGGTGTAGCGCGAGGTCTCGTCGCGGGTCATCGTCGGGCGGTCGGTGACCTCGATGCGCCGCAGCCACTTCACCTGGGCGTTGCCCTCCCAGCCGGGCAGCAGGAGCCGCACGGGGTAGCCCTGCTCGGGGCGGATCGCCTCGCCGTTCTGGCCGTAGGCGAGCATTGCGTCGTCGTTCGCCTTCTCCAGCGGGACGCTGCGGCCCATCACGGCGGCGTCTCCGCCCTCGGCCAAGAGCCAGCTCGCGCCCGGACGAACGCCCACCTCGCGAAGGATCGTGGAGAGCATGACGCCGGTCCACTCGCTGGTGCTGATCAGCCCGTCCAGCTGCTGGGCGGTGATCTCGGTGGGCATCCGGTCGCGGCTGTAGGCTCCGCCGCCGTTGCCCGAGCACTCGACGAAGCAGATGCGCGACGCCTGCGGGTACCGCTTCAGGTCCGCCATGCGAAAGACCATTGGACGCTCGACCATCCCGTGGACGAGCAGTTCGTGGTCCTGGGACGCGATCTCGGGGACCCCGGCGTGATGGCGCTCGAAGTGCAGGTCCGCGGGAGTGATCGTGCCCTGCAACTCGTGAAGGGGCGTCCGCGACGAGCTCGACAGCGCCTGGGCGCGGATCAGGCGACGCGGCTGTTCGCCCGGCGCCCGACGGCCCACCTCGGAGACGAAGCGCCCGGGGACCTTGGTCGGGTCGGGGGACAAGGGCTGCTGCCGGAACGGGGCCGCGGCGAAGGCGTCGGCGCGGGTCATGGCCCAGGCGGCAGCCGTCGCTCCGGAGGCCGATGCTAGCCAGCGACGGCGACTGAAGCGGGATGCGTCCTTGGCGGGCGGCATGGTGGGGAGTCAGTCCTCGGGCGGGGCGTCCGGCGGGACGAAGTCGCTTTGGGCGAAGTCGTCCGACTCGGCAGCGTCCGCGGGGACAAAGTCGCCTGCGGCAAAGCCGGACTCGGCGGCGTTCGACGGGGAAAGGTCGCCTGCGACAAAGTCGTTCGACTCGGCGGCCGACGGGGCAGTCGCCATGTCGTCCCTTGCGCCGTGGGCTCCTGGCGAGTCGCCCCGCACGCTCGGAGCTCCCGTCGCGTCGCCCTTCGCTCCCAGGCCTCCCTTCGAGTCGTTCGCTCCCCCCGAGCCTCCCGTCGCACCGTCCTCTTGCAACGCCTCCTCCACGCGCTTGGCCAGCTCCTGCGCCCGCTGGCGAGTGCGGGCCTTTTGCTGGAACAGGTCGTCGGCGATAGACAGGGCGGCCATGATCGCGGCCCGCGTCTGGGCGGCCCCGGCGGTGCCTTCGCCGGCGATCGCCTTCATCCGCTGATCGACCAGGGTTGCGCATCGCCGCGTGTAGTCCTCGTCGGCTTCGGTACGGATCGTGTAGTCCTCGCCGGCGATCGTCACGCGCACGGTATTGCGGGCGTCGCCGTCCGAAGCGGTCATCGTCGGTCCTCCAAGAAGCGGATGCGCGCCAGAATCTGGTCGACCCCTTGCCGCCCCTGACGGATGCGGGACCGCAACGCCTCGTTCTCGGCTTCAAGCTCGGCCACCTTCCGCGACAGCGCGGCCGGGTCCTGCTTGCCGTCCACGAACTCGCGGAGCAGCTCGTCGCCGCGGTCGGCGCGTTCCTCCGCCTCGCTGGCCCGCTTGCGCGCGGTCCGCAGCTCGGCGACAGCCCGGTCCACGGCCGCCTCCAGCGTCTCCATCTCCGGCCCGCTGGCGGGGGCCGGGTCGTCAGCCCCTCGGTTCGACACCGGTCTTCTCCTTCACCTTGCGAAGCAATCGCCCGAACGAACGTTCCACTTCCGCCTCCGTCAGGGTTCGGTCCCGAGCCCGAAAGCGCAAGCGGAACCCGACCGAACGCGCCCCGGAGGGCAGGCCCGCCCCCTCGTACAGATCAAAGATCGCCACGTCTTCCAGGACCGCGACGCCGCCCGCCCGGAAGGCATCCAGCACCTTGCCCGCCGCTACACCCTGCGGCAACAGCATGGCCACGTCGCGGCTGGAGGAAGGCTGGTCGGGCAGCTCCACCGCCGCCGCCGGACTGGGAGGATCGGGCAGTTCGGGCAGGACCACTTCCGCGCCGACGACCACGCCCGCCCACGGCGGCAGGTCCAACCTCTCGCGGCGCACTTCCCCGCCGGCGCCAACGACCCGGCCTTCGTCGTCGGTCACCCGATGCCAGCGGCCCGGCGCGAAGTGGGGATGGTCCGCCTCCGCATCGTCTCCGGCGTCGGCCGGCGTCACGCGAGCACCGGGGTGCGCCCGCGCGACGATGCGCTCGAGGACCCACGCCGCGTCGAAGACGTCGAAGGTCTCGCCGGCCCCGGACCAGTGAGTCGGCGCCCGAAGTCCAGTGAGCACGACGGCCACGCGGGGAGTCTCCACCGGCGGCGCGGACTCGGGCGCCGGCGCGAACGCGGTTCCGAACTCGAAGAGCCGCACGTCGCCCACGCCCCTGGACATGTTGCGCTCGACATGGGGCAGCAGGCCGGACAGGCGGTCCCGCCGGAGCCAACCTTCCTGCGCGGAGACGGGGTTCAGCACGGGCACGTCGCCGTCGCTCTCGGGTCCCAGGGCCGGCGTCTGGGCTTCGCTGATTCCGGCCGCCGTCAGGTCGGCCCGCAGGTCGTCCTCCAGGCGGAACAAGGGGTGGTCGGGCACCGAGCCGGGGCGATAGGATCCCAGCGCGTCGGGGAAGGCGTCGTAGCCGTGGACGCGAGCCACCTCCTCGATCAGGTCCACTTCCCGCAGCGTGTCGCAGCTGCGATGGCCGGGAACGCGAAACGCCAGCGCAGCCTCCGCGCCTTCGACCGCCGTCGCGGGCTCCCCTGCCGTCCAGTCCTGGTCCGCCGCCGCATACCCCAGCGGCTCCAGCAGCCCCGCGATCTCGTCCGGCGAGAACGACACGCCCAGCACGCGCGCCACCCGCGAAGGCCGCACGGTCACGACGGGGGGCGTCCACGGCGCCGGACACGCATCGACCACCGGGCCGTCCACGGCGCCTCCCGCCACCGCCAGCACCAGCGACGCCGCCCGCAGCACCGCCGTCTCCATCGTCTCGGGGTCCACGCCGCGCTCGAAGCGGTAGCTAGCTTCGGTGGACATCCCCAAGGCCCGGCGCGCGGCCCGCACCTGTCGCGGTTCGAAGAGCGCGCACTCCAGCAACACGTCGGTCGTGTCGGCGGACACCTCCGAGTTGGCGCCGCCCATGACGCCCGCCACGGCCACGGGCTGCTCGGCGTCTCGGATCGTCAGCATCTCCGGCGCGAGCGGCCGGCGCTCGCCGTCCAGCGTCACCAGCGTCTCGCCGGGGCGGGCGCTACCGACCACAACGGTCGCGTCGGCCAGCTTGGCCAAGTCGAAAGCGTGCAGCGGCTGTCCCAGCTCGAGCATGACGTAGTTCGTGGCGTCCACGACGTTGTTGACGGGACGCGCGCCCGCCGCCCGGAGGCGGTTCGCCAGCCACGGAGGCGACGGCCCCACGACGACACCCCGGATCGCCGCCGCCAAGTAGCGCGAGCACAACTCGGGCTCTTCGATGCGGACGCGGACCGCCTCGGATGCGATCTCGGCCCCGCCCCGCGCGAACGGCGTTCCCGCCACCTGCGACGCGGTCTCACCCGCCGACCGGCCCGGAAACGAGGGCAGCACGATCCCGGCGCACCCCTTCGGATGCAGCTCCCGAGCAACGCCCACATGGCACAGCAGGTCGCCCCGGTTGGGCGTGACCTCCACGTCCAGGCGCGCGTCGTCCAGCCCCACGGCGGCGGCGAACGGCGCACCCGGCTCGTGGTCCCCCTCCAGCAGCATGATCCCCTCGTGGTCGGGACCCAGGCCCAGCTCTCGCTCCGAGCACAGCATCCCTGCGCTGGTGCGGCCGCGTATCTTGCGCCGCCCGATCTTGAAGCCGCCCGGCAGCACGGCCCCCACCGGCGCGAAGGGATAGCACGCCCCGGCCCGCACGTCGGGCGCGCCGCACACCACGGGGACTTCGCCCGCCGGCCCGGCCACCGTGCACAACGACAGGCGGTCGGCGTCGGGATGGGGCCCTACCTCCAGAACGCGCCCCACCACCACGTCCCCGAGGCCCTGCGCCAAGTCGTCCAGCGATTCGACCGGCGCCCCGCGCAGCGCCAACCGCTCCGCCGCCGCTTCCGGAGTCGGGGCGAGCCCGGGCGCCACCTCCTGCAACCAGCGCCAGGAGACCTTCACGGGACGGCCCCTGCGCAACCGGCGCCTGTCGCGCGCCGCCTCAAGCAAACTGCTCCAGGAAGCGCATGTCGTTCTCGTAGAAGAGGCGCAGGTCCTTGACGCCGTAGCGCAGCATGGCGATCCGCGCCGGTCCCATGCCGAACGCCCAGCCGGTGTAGCGCTCGGGGTCGCAGCCCACGTTCTCCAGCACGGCGGGGTCCACCATGCCCGCGCCCATGATCTCGAGCCAGTCGGCGCCGGGGCGCTTCACGTCCACCTCCGCCGACGGCTCCGTGAACGGAAAGAACGACGGGCGGAAGCGCACTTGGGTTCCCGGCCCCCAGAAGCGCCGGGCGAACTCGGCCAGCGTGGCCTTGAAGTCCATGAAGGTGACGCCTTCGTCCACGACCAGCCCCTCGATCTGTGCGAAGGCGGGCGTGTGCGTGGCGTCGTAGGTGTCCCGACGGTAGACCATGCCCGGCGCGACGATGCGGATCGGGGGCCGGTGCGCCTTCATGGTGCGCACCTGCACGGGCGACGTGTGGCTGCGGAGCAGCAAGCCGGGCGCCAAGTACAGCGTGTCCTGCTCGTCGGCGGCGGGGTGGTCCAGGGGCGTGTTGAGGGCGACGAAGTTGTGCCACTCGTCGTCCACCTCGGGGCCGCGGGCGCGGGTGAAGCCCAGGTCCCGGAAGATCGCCCAGATGTCCGCGACCACTTGGCTGACCGGATGGACCGCGCCGCGCCATCGGCTCCGGGCCGGCAGCGTCAGGTCCACGAGCGGGCGGGAAGCGGCATCTTCCCGGCGCGCCAGCTCCTCCAGCCGACCCTCCAGGGCCTGGCCGACGGCGGCCTTGACCCGGTTGGCTTCGGCGCCGGCCGCGGGGCGCTCCTTGGGGTCCAGCTTGCCCAGGCCCCGCAGGAGCGCCGAGATGCGCCCGTCCTTGCGGCCCAAGTACGCGATGCGGACATGCTCCGCGGCTTGGGGGTCGGCGGCCTCCGCCACGGCGGCCAGGGCCTCCGCCTCCAGCGCGCGCAGCGCTTCGAGGACGGATTCGCCCGTCATGGGCATGTCGCGCCCGTCATGGGCCCTGTGGGCGCGCTACGAGCCGTTGGACTCCCGGGACGCGGCCCCGTTCCGCAGCGCCGCCTTGGCCTGCTCGGCCAGCGACGCGAAGGCGTCGGGACTGCGCACGGCCAAGTCCGCCAGAGCCTTGCGGTCCAGCTCCACGCCGGCCACGCGAAGCCCGTTCATGAAGCGGGAGTAGGACAGCTCGTGCTGCCGGGCGGCGGCGTTGATTCGGGTAATCCAGAGCCGCCGGAAGTTTCGCTTCTTCTTCTTGCGGTCCCGATAGGCGTGCTCCCAGCCCTTTTCGACGGCGTCCTTGGCGGTGCGGTACAGGTTCTTGCGGCCGCCGAAGTACCCCTTGGCGGCGCGGAGTATCTTCTTCTTGCGCTTGTTGCGAGCGGGCGCGCGTGTGGAGCGCGGCATGAACTCATCTCCTTCCTAGCGTTCCAGGGGGAAGTCTACGTGCCGGGAAGCATGCGGCGGACGCGGCGGGCGTCGGCCTTGGAGGCCAGCGTGCCCGAGCCCAGACGTCGCTTCCGCTTCCTGTTCTTCTTGGTCAGGATGTGGGACTTGTAGGCCCGCCTTCGGGCCAGCTTCCCGGAACCCGTCTTGCGGAAGCGCTTCGCGGCGCCCCGGTTCGTCTTCATCTTGGGCATCGGTTCCTCCTTGGCGTTGCGGTCACTGGGTCTTGATGGGCGTCAGGATCATGGACATCTGGCGTCCCTCGAAGTTGGGGTACTGCTCCACCTTGGCGTGGTCGCTCAGGTCGCCGGTCACGCGCAGGAGGACCTCCCGCCCCAGTTCGGGGTGCGTGACCTGCCGGCCGCGGAACATCATCGTGAGCTTGACCTTGTTCCCCTCTTCCAGGAAGCGGCGGGCGTGGCGAAGCTTGAACTCGTAGTCGTGGTCCTCGATTCCGGGCCGGAACTTGACCTCCTTGATCTGGACCGTGTGCTGCTTCTTTCGCGCCTCCCGGGCGGCCCGAGCCGCCTTGTACTTGAACTTGCCGTAGTCCATCATGCGGACCACGGGGGGCCGGGAATCGGGGGCGACCTCGACCAGGTCCAGCCCCAGCTCCGAGGCCCGCGAACGAGCGTCGTCCAGGGAGACGATGCCGATCTGGCCGCCCCCCTCGGCGATGAGGCGGATGGGGCTGATCCTGATCTGTTCGTTCACCCGGACACGTTTTTCTGCGATCTTGGCTCTCTCCTTGCACGGCTGGGGTGCGCCGGCGCGAACGCTCCGCAAAGCAAGAAAGCCCGGACGGGAAAGCCGGGCTTCGCGACCACCGGACCCGGCGCGCCTGCTGTCCGGCGCCGGACCTGCTGAACGGAACCCGGCGGCCGGCTCGGCGACCAGGGTGAGAGGTGGTCAGCCCTCTGCTTGCGGGGATGTGTCGCGGCGGCTGCCGCTGTTGGGGGGAAGGTGAAGAAGTACAGTCAAGGAGTATCGCACCGCGAGGGGGCGTCCGTCAATGTCCGCCCTGCGGGGGCGCGCGACGGGGGTCGCCGGCGGAGGTCGGCCTAGCGGCTGGCCGTGGCGGCGCGGTACAGAACCACCTCGTGGTAGTCCAGGCTGCGCACGGCCGCAACCAGATCACCCTTGGCCAGGGTCGGCGTGACCGGAAGTTCCAGCCTGATCTCCGACTTGATCACGCAATCCGGCGTCACCAGGTGCAGGACGCGAACGTCGGCCGCCGGGTCCAGTATCGTATTGAGCACCACGCCCCCCGGCAGTCCCACGATGGACGCGGAGTGGACGTACCTGTTCCATGCGAGCCCCACGCCTCGATCGGTCCGCTGAACCGCGTCGCCCGGGGGGGTCGTCCACTCCGAAGGGCCGACGCAGGTGCGCACAATCCGCAGATCGCGGTCGAACCAAGTGACGGCCCACGGACTCTTGTTCGTGTACGCGTAGCCGCCTTCGACTCGCGCCAGCGACCCGCCGAGCAGGCTTCCGGCGTGTCCCGCCAAGTCGGCCGGTTCGATGGCTCTGCCCGCTTGGCGTAGGACGGCCCCTTCCTTGTCCAGGACCTTGACGGGCAGCGTCTCGCCGGGAGCGAACGCGGCCACGACGATCCGATCGGGCGCCGGAACCTCCATGGAGGTGACGACCCACGCCGGCGAGACCAAAATGCTCCGGATGAAGTCGTGATCGGGCGAGAAGACCGAGATGCGCGACTGCGCGGCGTCCCACACGTAAAGCGAGTCGCTCGCGTCCACGGCCATCTGCCACGGCAAGGAAAACTCCCCTGGGCCGTCTCCTTCGCGCCCGATCGTGCGGACGTACGTTCCGTCCGACTCGAACACCTTGACGTGCGGCCCCAAGTCGTCCGCGACAAGAATCCGGTCTCGGCCGTCCCAGGCGACGTCCATGATGCGGCCGAACAACGCGTCGCCCTCCTCCATCGACCCGACCGCGAGGACTTCTTCGAGTCGCAGCGACCAAGTGTCCGCTCCTTCGGCGCGCTGGATCCGCTGGACTTCCTGACTGGACGCGGGGGGTGCCCACCAAGACAGGGCGATTGCCGCTGCCAGCAGGGCGGATGGGAGCGTGGGCGAAGGTGTCATGGGGAGATCGACTATCGGCAAGCGGTCAGCGGCGCGAGATCGCGTGCAGTTCGACCCGTTCCACGCCCACGGCGTCGGTTCTGCGCAGTAGGAGTCGGTCGGCGGAAGCATCCAGAACGCTGACCGAGCGCGGCAGATCGAACCGGCGGAGCCGCCGCCCGTCGAGGGCTATGTTCACCCATGTCCGCCTCTCCAGCCCGGACGCACCGCGGCCGGCGACCCACAGGGTGCCGTCTCCGGCCAAGCGGATCAAGCCGAATCCGTCGAGCTGCGCCGGAATCGGCGCCTTCTCGAGGCGGCTCCGCATTCTCGCCTCGTTTTGCGCGACGTTCGCGTACAGCGAGTCCGTGATCATCTCCCGCAGGTCGTCCGTCACTTCGACATCCAAACCGGCTACTTCGATCTCTCCCACGGTCGCGCCTGTCCGATCCAGGACGGTAACCACCGGACGCTCGCCGTCCGAGACGAACAGCCTGTCGTCGCTGGCGGACAGCGAGGTTCCCGCCGCTACGGGCACCGGCGGCATCGTGAACCCGACACTGCCCGATCCGAAGACCACCTCCGGCCCAGCCAGCTCCGCGACCTTCGGGATGCTGTCGGAGTCGACGTAGCGAAAGAGTTCGATCGGAACCCGCTGTCGACCTGGGCGAAAATCTCCGGGTATGATCCGCAAACCTCCGATCAGCCACAGCTCGCCGTCGCCAGCAGGCAGGGCGTTGCCCGGCACCACTTCCGTTCCGCGCAATGTGGTGTTGCGACCCTCGCCCGTCGCGGCGGAGAACACGGTATACCGGTTCGCCCGGGAATCGTAGACGAACACCGAGTCGCCGGGCCACCGCGCGAACATGGTCATCGTCGTGAATTCCAGCGGACCCTCGCCCTGCCCTCCGACGACTCTCTCCGTCCGGCCCTTGGCGTCCACCACCAGTACCCGGTAGTTGCCTCGGTCCGCCACGACGATTCGTTCCGAGTCCATCAGCAGTCCGCCGACCACGCCGCTCAGCGGGTCGGCCTCGTCGTCGCCCAGCACGAATAGCGGGCTGCCTTCGAGCGTCCACTCCTCGGCGTCCGCAACGTCCACGGAGACGAAGCCCGAGTCGGGCCCCACAACGTCTTGCGTGCATGTCGCCACCAGGGCGGCGACCAGCGGAGCCGCCAACCACGAGCGCTTCGCCGCTCGCCGGCAAGCGGCACCTGTCCGAGTCATGATGGTCACGACGTGCGTAGCCGCAAGTTGGCGATTCTCCATGGTGGCTCCTCTCTGTTCGTCAGCAGGTACAGGAATCGGCCGCCGCCCAGCACCTCCGATCCTTCGGGCAACGGCACGTCCTCGTACAGCTTGGCCCCCGTGTGTCTGTCGTACACGTCGACCGACGTGTTCAGCCACTTGAAGGGCGGAAAAGACTTGGTCGGGTCCAAGATACCGAGCGTCACCACCAAGTAAGAGTCCGCCACCACGTCGATCCCGTGGATCATGTCGAACGAAGCTAGGAAGTCGGCAAGACCGCCTCCCGGCCCTTGGTCGACCAACGCACCCAGTTCGAGCACCGGAATCGGGCGAAACGAAGTCGAGGGCGCACCGATCGTGCCCACCGAATCGCCCGCTCCGTTGTAGACGACCACGGGGTAGCCCAGGCTAGTGGTCGCAAACACCGAGTCGCCTGCCGTGGTACCGAGGAAAGCCGCAAACGAGCCCCAGTACGGACGCTCGGATGGAATGTACGGGAAGCTGTACCGGCTCCAGGCCACTTGATCGCCGATCACTCTATGAAAGAACGGCAGCCGGTCGGCCTCCACCACTTCCCACTCGTCCACTCGCATCTCCAGCAGCAAGTCCGGACCAAGAGCAACAACGTCCCGAGGATACCCGGACACTGGAATGAGCGCGTCCCGCTCCAGTGCATCCGTTAGGTACAACAGCCTTTGCTTGGTGTACTCCACGGCGACGATGCCCCCCGAGGCCGTCTCGGCCAAGCCCCCAACACGCTCAAAGCTCCAAGGATCCCTAACGCCGAATCGTCCGAACGCCGCTTCCAACCGGCCGTCTTCGCTGTACGTCCTTATCCGCGGAAGTAGCCGGTCGGCCAAGACGAAGCCGCCTCGTCGGCGCTCCACGAAGGCACCGGGCTGAGCGATCGAGTCCGCCGGGTCTTCGCCAAGCTCCACGATCCCCTCAAAGGCGAATACGTCTGCGAGCCCCGTACTGGCTGGCACTTTCCCTGGGGCTTGGCCCGGCTCGCAGCCTGCAAGCAGGGCCAGCCCCAGGGAAAGCAAGATCGTGTTTGGCCCGGTCTTGGACGCCGGGCCGATCAACGAGCTGGCGATTATGACGGCCCGTCTACGACGATGACGAAGGGCTCCCGGCAGAACCCGCCGATCCGCGGTTGTGAGCTTCATTTCATTCATTCATGGCCCCGACACTCCGCACTCCCAGTGTGGACGCTCCCGGTTCCATCCCATGCTTCCACGGACGGTAACCCCTGCTCGCCCAGAACGCTAGGAGGCGAGCGGTCAGCGGCGCGCTACGCCGTGCAACTCCACCCTGTCCACGCCTAGGGCATCGGTTGTGCGCAACAGGACTCGATCGGCGGAGGCGTCCAGGACGCCAACCGAGCGCGGCAGATCGAACCGGCGAAGCAACCGCCCGTTGATGGTCATGTTCACCCATGTCCGCGTCTCAATCCCAGGCGCCCCGCGACCAGCGATCCACAAGGTGCCGTCTCCCGCCAACTTGATCAACGCAAATCCGCTGAGCTGCACCGGAATCGGCGTCTTCGCGAGCCGACTTCGCATTCTCGCCTCGGTTTTCGCCACGAGCGCGTACAGCGAGTCCGTGATCATGTCCCGTAGGTCGTCCGTCACTTCAATGTCCATTCCGGCCACTTCGATCTCTCGCACGGTCGCGCCATTTCGGTCCATGACGGTGATCACAGGCCGCTCGCCATCCGAAACAAACAGCTTGTCGTCGCCGGGGGACAGCGAGGTTCCCGCCGCCACGGGCACCGGCGGAATCGTGAACCCGACACCGCCCGCCCCGAAGAACAGCTCCGGCCCAGCCAGGGTCGCCACCCTGACAACGCTGTCGGAGCCCACGTAACGGAAGAGGTCAACCGGAACCCGCCGTCTACCTGCGCCATGCTCTCCGGGCCCGATCCCCAAACCACCGGTCAGCCAAAGCTCGCCGTCACCAGCAGGAAAGGCAGTGCCTGGCACCACATCCGTCCCTCGCAACATGGTGCTACGGCCTTCGCCCGTCGCGGCAGAAAATACCGAGTACCGATTCGCTCGCGAATCGTGGACGAACACGGTGTCCCCGCCCCATGACTCGATGTTGGTCACCGTCGTGAACTCCAGCGGACCCTCGCCTTTCGCCCCGATGACTCTCTCCGTCTGGCCCTCGGCGTCCATCACCAGCACTCGGTAGTTGCCTCGGTCCGCCACGACGATTCGGCCCGAGTCCATCAGCAGTCCGCCGAGCACGCTGCTCAGCGGATCGGTCTCGTCGTCGCCCAGCACGAAAAGCGGGCTGCCGTCGAGCATCCACTCCTCGGCGTCCGCAACGTCCACGGACACGAAGTCGGAGTCGGGCTCCGCGACGTCTTGCGTGCATGTCGCCACGAGGACGGCGACCAGCGGAGCCGCCAACCGCAAGCGCTTCGCCGCCCGCCGACAAGCGGCACCGACCCGAGTCTTGATGGTCACGACGTGCGCAACCGCAACTTGGCGATTCTCCATGGTGGCTCCTCTCTGTTCGTCAGCAGGTACAGGAATCGGCCGCCGCCCAGCACCTCCGATCCGTCGGGCAACGGCACGTCCTCGTACAGCTTGGTCCCCGTGTGTCTGTCGTACACCTCGACAGACGTATGCAACCACCCTGAACGACGGAAGGGCCTGCTCGGGTCCAAGACGCCCAGCGTCACCACCAAGTAAGATTCCGCCACCACATCGATTCGGTGAATCATGTCGAACGAAGCCAGGAAATCGGCGAGACTTCCTCCCGGACCCTGGTCGACCAATGCGCCGAATTCAAGCACTGGGATCGGGCGAAACGAGGACGACTGCATACCGATTGTGCCTACCGAATCACCCCTTCTGTTGTAGACAACCGCCGGGTAGCCCAAACTGGTGACCGCGAACACCGAATCGCCGGTAACGGCCGCCTTGAAACTCGTGAGCGAGGCCCAGTACGGACGTTCGGATGGAATGTACGGAAAGCCATACCGGCTCCAGGCCACTTGGTTCCCGGTCACTCGGTGAAACCACGGCAGCTGTTCGTCCTGCATTGCTTGCCACTCGTGCCGCATCTCCAACAACAAGTCCGGCCCAAAACCAACAACATTTCGAGGATGCCCGGACACCGAAACAACCGTGTCCCTTTCCAATGCATCCGTCAGGTACACCAGCCGTTTCTTGCTGTACTCGACGGCCACGATGCCGCCTGCGGCCGTCTCGGCCACGCCCCCAACCCGTTCGAAGCTCCAAGGGTCCCTAACGCCGAACCGTCCGAACGCCGCTTCCAACCGGCCGTCGTCTCCATATGCCCTTATCCGCGGAAGCAACCGGTCGGCTAAGACGAAGCCGCCTCGTCGGCGCTCCACGAAGGCACCAGGCTGAGCGATCGAGTCCGCCGGGTCTTCGTCAAGCTCCGCGATCCCCTCAAAGGCAAACACGTCCGCAAGCACCTTACGGCCCGGCGCCTCCCCCGGGGCTTGGCCCGGCTCGCAGCCTGCAAGCAGGGCCAGCCCCAGGGAAAGCAGGATTGTGCTCGGCCCGGTCTTGGTCCCCGGCCGATCCACGACTAGGACTATGACCGGGGTACGAAGACTACTATCTCCGGATAGCAACAGATCTGCCCCCGAGTGTCGCAGACGCTGCCCCCGCACGACTCGTCGCTCGGCCCCCTCCCGGGCATGTCGTGGCAGTAGTCGGAGTCGCATCCTCCAGACGCCGACGTGGGGACGGGGCTGACGGTCGCGTAAGCGAACCCCAGCACGAACACCAGCACCGCCGCGACGACGATGCGACCAACCTGCGTTACCAGCTCCATGTCGATCCTCCTTGGGATCTTAGGGTTGAGTGTTGCGGATCAGCGCGCTCGGCAGAACGTCCCGCAGGACGCCCACCTGCGCCTCGAAGCTCCAGCCGCACTCCGAGTTTGCAGTTCTCGAATCGGCCAGCAGCACCGTGCCCTCCGACCCGACCAGGAACTTGGTCGTCGGGAGCAACGGTCCCAGGGCCGCTTCCACCTCTTCCCGCGTTACCGTCGTGACGGTCGTACCACGCAGCGCACGACGAACCTCGCCGGGAAGGCCGCCCGCACCGACTACCAACAGATGACGGCGCAACGACGAATCCGCCGCCAGCGCGTTCCACGCCCCCACGCCGTCGCCGAAGCACCCGTCGCAACGGTCCGAGTCTACGACCCACACCAACTCCGCCCCGGCACCGAGATCTTCCGACCGCTCAATCATCGGCAACGACACGCGCACGCCCACCAACCTGTCCCTCACAAGGGTGCGGTTCGCCAGAGGACCGGTGGACTGGAGGGCTGCTTGATACTCCCGGTTCACGCTCGTGGTCCTCCAAACGGCAACCGCCGCCAAGAGCATCAGCACGAAGATACTCCCGTCCAGAACCCGCCGACCCGAGGTTCTTGGCTTCATGGCCCGGACACTCCGCGCTTTGTGTGGACGCTCCCCCAACCCCCCGCCCTGCCCATCCGTAGGTACAGTACACCTTCCCCATCCAGAACGCAAGGAAATTAAGTGGGTGGACCATGAGGCCGCCCCGCAAATGGTCGGGATCAGGCGATAGAGGCACCGACAGCGTGCACTACACGGGCGGTCCGAACCGCCTTGCCCCCGCCGATACGCTCGAAGCGCACCACGGAAACGGACGCTTGGAACGCCTCTCCGACGCCGCAGGCTACTTGGGCTCCGTTCGCGACCGTCTCGTCGTCCTGGACGAGATCCACCGCGCCCCCGAGCTCTTCCAGACGCTGCGGGAGATCATCGACGAGCGCATCTTCGCAGGCGAGCCGGCCGGCCAGTTCCTGATCCTGGGCTTCGCGTCGGTGGAGCTGCTCCGCCAGTCGGGCGAGAGTCTGGCGGGCCGGATCGGACACCTGGAGCTGACGCCCCTGGACATGCAGGAGATGGGGTCGGTGGAGGCGATGCGCCTGTGGGTTCGGGGCGGCTTCCCGTTGTCGTTTCTCGCCCGGGACGCGCGGGCGAGCGCTGTGTGGCGCGAGAGCTTCGTGCGCACCTACCTGGAGCGGGACATCCCCGAGCTGGGCCCTCGCATCCCCGCGGTCGTGCTGCGACGCTTCTGGACCATGCTCGCCCACTCCCAAGGCGGCGTGTGGAACGGCGCCAAGCTGGCCCGGAGCCTGGGCGTGGACGGCAAGACCGTCGCCCGCTACCTGGACCTGATGGTCGACCTGCTGCTGGTGCGCCGCCTGCCTCCCCTTCACGCCAACGTGCGCAAGCGCCTCGTCAAGTCGCCGAAGGTCTACGTTCGCGACAGCGGGATCGTCCACGCGCTCCTCCGCATCTCGGACGGCCAGCTTCTACCGAACGGCTTACCGGCGCCGAGATCGACCTGGTGCTCGATCTGCCGGGGAACCGGAGATGGGCGGTGGAAATCGAGCGCAGCACGGCGCCTCGGCTGCCCAAGGGCTTCCTCGTCGCGTTGCAGGACATGCCCGTGGACAGAGCGTTCCTCGTCTACGGAGGCGACGAGCGCTACCCCAAGGGGGACGGCGTCGAGGCGATCGGCCTGCGGGAACTGATGGAGGAGTTGGCGGCGCTGGACTAGCGACAAGTCGGAGCCGGATCGCTTCCCGCCCTAATCCAGCGCCCGGCTGGCCACCTCTTGCCGCAGCTGCTCCGCGAAGGCGTCGCGCGTCATCGTCACTTGCTTCTTCTTGGCGCCGCGCTTGCGGACGGCCACGGTGCCGGCTTCGGCCTCGCGCTGGCCGACGATGGCCATGTAGGGGACCTTGCGCGTCTCGGCCGTGCGGATGCGATAGGCCAGCGTGTCGCGCTCGTCCACTTCGGCCCGCAACCCTTCGCGCACAAGGCGATCGGCGAACTCGCGGGCGGAGGCGGCCCACTGCTCGGAGACTGGCAGCACGCGCACCTGCCTTGGCGCCAGCCAAAGGGGGAACGCGCCGCCGTAGTGCTCGACCAGTCCGCCCACGAAGCGCTCCATGGAGCCCAGCAGGGTGCGGTGCACGACGACGGCGTTGTGACGGCGGTTGTCGGAGCCCACGTACTCTAGGCCGAAGCGCCGGGGCATGAGGAAGTCCAGCTGGAAGGTGCCGCCTTGCCACTCCCGGCCCAGGGCGTCGGTCACCAGCACGTCCACCTTGGGGCCGTAGAAGGCGCCGCCGCCCTCGTCCAGTTCGTAGTCGAGTCCGCGGTCGCGCAGGACGCGGGCCAGTCGGTCCGAAGCCGCGTCGTAGACGGCCGGGTCGCCGATCGCCTTTTCGGGGCGCGTGGAGAGCGCGGTTCGGTATTCGTATCCGAAGACGCCCAGCAGGTAGTGCTCCAAGTCCAGCAGGCGGGCGTACTCTTCCTCGATCTGGTCTTCGCGGATGAAGATGTGGGCGTCGTCCTGGGTGAAGGAACGCACGCGCAACATGCCGTGCAGCGCGCCGGAGCGCTCGTAGCGGTAGCAGGTGCCCAGTTCGGCGTAGCGCACCGGCAGATCGCGATAGGAGCGCACGTCGGAGCGGTAGATCATGAAGTGATGCGGACAGTTCATCGGCTTCATGCGGAAGCGCTCGCCGTCGTCGTCCATGGCCGGGAACATGTCGTCCGCGAAGACGTCCAGGTGGCCCGACAGCTTGTACAGTTGCTCGCTGGCCACGTGGGGCGTGAACACCAGCTCGTAGCCGTGCTCGATCAGCGTCTGCTTGAGGAAGTCCTCGACGACATGCCGCACGCGCCCCCCGTCGGGGTGCCACAGCACAAGTCCCGAGCCCACTTCCTCTTGGATCGAGTACAGGTCCAGCTGCTTGCCCAAGACGCGGTGGTCGCGCTTCTTGGCCTCTTCCAGGCGTTGCAGGTGCGCGTCCAAGTCGGACTTGCGGAAGAAGGCCGTGCCGTAGATGCGCTGCAGCATCCGGCGCTTCTCGTCGCCCCGCCAGTAGGCGCCGGCGGCCGCGAGCAGCTTGAAGTGCTTGAGCGCGCCCGTGTCGGGCACGTGGGGGCCCCTGCACAAGTCCAGGAAGGGGCCGTCCTGGTAGACGGTGATCGTCTCGTCGTCGTCGAACTCCTCCAGGCGCTCCAGCTTGAGGTCGTCGTCGGCGAAGAGGTCGCGGGCCTCGGCCTTGGTGACCACCCGGCGCTCGAACGGATGCGCGGCGCGGGCGACTTCGGCCATCTTGGCCTCGACGGCCTTCACCTGCTCGGGAGTGAACGGCTCGGGCACGTCGAAGTCGTAGTAGAAGCCGTCGTCGATGGCGGGGCCGAAGCCGATCCCCGCACTGGGCACGATCTCGCGGACCGCCGTGGCCAGCACGTGCGCGGCGGAGTGGCGCAGGACCGGCAGCGCTTCCGGGTCGCGGGCGGTGAGCAGGCGGACCTGCGCGTCGTCCGGCAGGGGGCGGTCCAGGTCCACGGTCTCGCCGTTCACGACAGCGGCCAGAGCGGCGCGGGCCAGGCCGGGGCCGATCTGGGCGGCCAGGTCGGCGGCCGTGGCGTCCGTGGGGAGCTCGACGGGGCGGCCGTCGGGGAGGGTGACGCGGAGGGGGCGCGGGGGCGCGGGGGGAGCGGGGACGTTCATGGTGGGAAAGCTAATGGGAATGGGCCCAGCCTGAGCTATGGTTAGATCCAGCGGGCAAACTCCAGATTCCGTCGGCGGAGGTCGAGCGTCTTCTTGACGTCCTGGGCCACCCTCAGAACCTCGGGCGCCACCCGTGGCTGCAAGCCCATGTCCAGTTCGAAGCCCGCAAGAAGGACGCCGGCCGTCTTGACCGCTGGCGAGTTCCGAATCAGTTCGGCCATCCGGTCGGACCCGAGCACTACGCCCAACGTGAGTATGCGACCTGTGCTCTCGCCCGGGGGCGGCTTGATCTTCGTCAGCAACACCAGGGCCTCCGTCACGTCCCGCTCGCTACCTTCCTTGTCTCCGGTCATGCCGCGGGCATAGGCACGCGATTCCAGCGCTCGAAGGACATGACGTGGCTCGGCCGAACCGCGTTGCTCTACTATATCGGTTGCAAGTGCTGCCGCTCGCGCGTAGGCCGCTCCTCGTTCTTCGGCCCGGTCCAGCTGGCCGAGCAAGTCGCCTTTTGCGATTGCGGTTAGTACAAGCAGGTCGCCAACTGCCGGGTCGGCCACAAACGCTTTGAATCGAGCATCCGATCTTCCATAATCCGTCACCGCCTCGTCTATCCTTCCCAAGGATCGCAATGCCTCGGCGCGGCCAATGCTAACCCGGCATAGTATGGACGCTAGTGCGGGGTCGTGGCGCTGGCCGTACTGTCTCGCCATTTCATCAAATACGTCAAGCGCCTTTTTTGCCTGGCTCGTAATAAGAAGTGCGGAAGCGTGATACGTGCTTGCCACGATGTCCAGGAAGTCATACTCGTCCCCTAGAGCTTCGCGATGGTCTGCAATGATTTTTCGCAAACCTGGATACAGGTCAAGCACGCGTACGTAGTCGCCCTCCATTGTCGCTTGCTTTGCAAGAGTGATACGATCACGAATAGCTTCAGATGCAGTCGAGATCGCTTTAATGTGTTCTCGGAGCATGGGTTGCTCAAGAAGTCGTATGAGAAATATTCTGTCTTCAGTCATCTCATTTGTATCTTCTGCTCCAAGGCTTTCAACTGTCTTTCTGGCGATAGCCGCCAAATCCGGCAGCGAGTAGAAGTCGATCATAAACGCGATCAGAGCTTCGACCAGGCTGTTTTTTCCACGGCTGTTGCGGAGCAGGTAGTAGATGTTGTACATGCGTTCCGTCAAGTAGTATTCCTTGCGATGAGAGGCGTCGTCGACGGTCGCCACGACGCCGCTATCGACCAGGCGCGCCAGCTGGGCGCTGCACTTGCTGGTGTCGTCCATTCGGGCACGGCCGGCCACTTCCCGCGCCGTAGAGGGTCTCCAGAGCGCGCCAAGAGCAAGGTAGACGCGTCGTGCCTGAGACGGCAACGATTCCAGGTGGTTCTTGAAGTAGGCCGTGTTGTCGTCCACCAGATGGAGGAGGTTGGACATCAATCCTCGAAACGATTGCTCCGCGCCGAAGCGGGCGACGACCGCCAATAGTCGCGGATTGCCGCCGGTAAGGATCTGCAACGAACGGATCTGGCCGACGCCGGGACGTTTGCCCGACACTCGTTCCCAGAGGACGGCGCATTCGTTGTAGTCGAGAGGTCGAAGCTGCACGATCTTGAAGAGGTCGTACAGAGCCTTGTCCGGCCTGTCGATCTCTCCGAACCTGCTCGTCGCGCTGCCCAGCAACAACACTCTGGGCTCGGTCTGAAGCGTCTTCCGCAAACGCCACCCCGCATCGTCGTCCTGCATGTCGGCAAAGATCATGTTCAGGTTCTCCACGACGAGCACAAGGCGCTTGTCGTGTCGGTCCGCAAAGTCCAGCAGCGCACCCAGACAACGGTCTTGCAGGGCTCGGTCGTCTTGTTCCTCGCGGATGTCGGCGACGCTTTGGCGCAGGTCCGGCTGGTCGGGCCGATTGGGAACTTGGTCGGCCAGACGCGACAACGCCTCCAGCCAAAACTCCCCGCAGGTGCCGACCTGGTAGCTTTCCTCGGCGAACACGACGGGCAACCAACGTGAAGACAGAACCGGATCGGATCGCAGCTCGGCCGCGACTCGAAGGAGCAGAGTGGTCTTGCCGCTTCCACGGGGGCCGATGACGATTAGGTGCTGATTTGCCCTTCCAGTACTCTCTCGAAGCGACTCCATCAGCGACTCGAACTCGCTCGTGCGCACGCAGAACGACGCCACCAGCTCGTCGTCCGAGAGAAAGCCGGGGTTGTACGCGTGTTGGTCGGTGATCATGAGTCCCCAGTGCGGTCGCGAACAGGGGTGAAGCGTCGTGCGTGTCGCGTGCGCCACCAAGCCTCCAGCCAACCGGACGCAAACCGATGCCCGTCGTCGCCGGAAACCAGGTAGCCGTCGTGCTCCAACACGTGAAGCACTTGCTCGACATCGGATTCGCTCTTGTCCGGGGCCGACAGCCAGCGCCGGCAGTGCTCCCCCAACGCGGCCTCGGACAATCGACCCTGGGCTACGGCGGCTTCCGTCAGAAGGTCCCGGGCAAGGCTGTACTGTTCGGGATCAAGCACCATTCGCAGCCGGACGAGATAGTGGTCAAGCGCCGGATGCTCGTGGATGCTGATCATTTCCTCTTCAAACACATGCCGCACTTCGTCGATCGTGGCCGTCGTGGCGTTGGAGCGACGCAGGTGTTCGTGCACCTTGTCAAAGAAGACCTGGACGTGGTGCGGGACGCAGCAGCGAAGCCTTCGGCACATCTCGCGCCGCGCGTCGCGCGACAGGTCCAAGTCGTAATGGGCTGCCAGCTGGTGCAAGCATTCCATCGCGGTCTGCTCGTCCCACGGCTTCAGTTCGAACGGCGAGAAGACGTTGACTTGGGCAGCGAGGCCGGCTTGCCGGACGATCGGCATGAGGCCGATGCTTCCGGACACGACCAGTCGAACGCGGCCTTGATGTCGATGGACGTTCTTGCGAAGCCAGCTCAGGTATTCGTCCGCCCTCCGTATGCCTTCAGGCGTCGTCCTGTGGTCGTTTCCCTTGAGGATGCGGTTGACGAAGATGGGGAGCTCGTCGATCGCCAGCACCACGGGCTTGTCGTGCTCGGCGAAGGCGGCCAGCACCGCGTCGCCCTTGGTCCGCCAGTTGCCCGAGTCGATGTCGTCGCGAAGCTTCACGCGAAGCCTGTACAATCCCACCTCGTCGATCCGCCGGCCAGCCGCCGTAGCGACGTTGGCGAACGCGCCCTTGGCCCGATCCCACACGCCCCGAATCGGCATCGAGGCCGTAGCCAACTCCACCACCGTCTCCGCCGGGCTCTGGGCGTCCTCGAAGTCCACGAACACCGTCGCGAACTCGCCGGTCGCTTGGAGGCGGCGCAACAGCTCGCGGACGACGCTCGTCTTCCCCATTCGCCGCTGGCCAACCAGCAGGGTATGGTTGCCTTCCCGGACACGTTCCGACAGCAGTGCGATCTCGTGCTCCCGGTCGAAGAACTTCTTCCCTTCCACTGGGCTTCCCAGCGTCTTCTCGAGTCCCATGGTCGCTTCTCCCATCAAGGTTGTTGGCAACAGAACCGTTGGCAACAGAAATGTTGGGAAATCGGCCTGAGCGTGTCAAGGGGGGTGGGTTCAGCGTTTGACGCCCGGGAGGCGGAGGCGCGGTCCTGGACGCGGTAGGCTGCCCCGTTAGACGGCCTTGCGACGCCGATGCAGCCGTTTGACCCCCGGCCAATCGGATCGCATGATGGGTCGGCACAGCCCGTCTGCAACCTTTCGTTCGAGTCTGGGAGACCGCCATTCCGGCCAATCCAACCCGCCGGGGCCGAGCCGCGGTCGCGGGCCGGGCGTCGGTGAGCACTGCCGAAGCTCAAGTCTTCGCCGAAGACGTCGTGGTGTCGTACAAGCGGTTGTTGCGCAGGCACGTGGCGCTTCGAGGCGTCGGAGTGTGCGTGCGCTCCGGCCAGGTCGTGGCGGTGGTGGGGCCGAACGGGGCCGGCAAGACGACGCTGTTCAGGACCTTGCTGGGGTTCGTGCGGCCCGACAGCGGGCGTTGTCGGGTCGGGGGCTTGGCGCCCGCAGAGTACCGGCGTCGGCATGGCGTGGGGTACGTTCCGGAGCAGGTCGTGCTTCCCAAGGCGTGGACGGTGCGGGACCTGCTTGCCCGCAGCGTGGACCTGTGCGTCGAGCCCGAGGCGCGCGGCGACGCCTACGTCCGCGCGGTCGAGACGGCTCGCTTCGACGACGTCACGCTCGGAAAGAGGCGGCGAAGTGCTCGAACGGTACGCAGCGTCGGCTGTGGTTTGCGTGCGCTCTTGCGGGCGACCCGGCCGTTCTGGTCCTCGACGAGCCGTTCGCAGGACTCGACCCGCCGGCTCGGCGCGCGTTGCGCAGCGAGGTTCGGGCCGCCCGGGATCGGGGTGTCGCCGTCCTGGTGGCCAGCCACGAGCTTGCCGAAGTGGAGCGCGTCGCGGACACGGTGGTTCTCCTGCGGGACGGGGGCACGTCGGCTCCCCGGGACTTGGCGCGCTCCGACCGGGACCCGGAGGCCGCGCCGGCTGCCCGCCTGGAAGCGGAGCTGTTCGGCGGCAACGAGTGACTCGCGTCCGCGGATGACTTGCGCCCGCCGATTGGACCCGCGCCTGCCGATGACCCGGCCCCTGGTCCCTTTCGAACGGCGGATCGTGCTGCTGGTGCGCTCGCGGACCAAGGGGATGGGAATCCTGATCGCGGTCGCGGGGGCCTTGGCGCTCGTGACGTGGGACGGAGAGCGCTTCATATACTGGGTCGTCGGCATGGTCGCGGTGTTTGTCGCCGTTCCCCTGATCTTGTCTGCGAGTCCCCGGGAGATGTTCGGCCCGGAGAGTGCGCTGTGGCTGCACAAGCCGGTGCGGGAAGGGCGGTACCTAGCTGCTCGCGTGGCCGAGACGATGGCACTGTCGGTGGGCGTCGTCGTCTTGTGCGGCATCGCGATGATGGGGTACGGCGAGGCGCGGGGTTGGCAGCCGGAGCGGCCGTTGGGCTACGTGCTGCCCGTGGCCGCGTTGGGTTCGTTCGTGGTCGCTTCGATGGCGTTCGGCATGGCGGCGTGGTTCGACAAGGGGGGCCGGGGGGCGGTCGTGCTGCTGTTCCTGCTCGCGCTGTTCGCCTTTGCGCCGGAGTTCGAGAACCCGGAGCTGGAAAGGGGCGGCGCCGTGCGATTGGCCCGCATCTTGCTGTTCCCGACGGTGGACCTGCTGCACTTCACGTTGGGGCTCACGGGCGACCGGCCGTTTCGCGTGCAGCCGCTGCTGGCGTGCCTGGGCTGCGCCGCGGGATGGATCGCGGTCGGCGCCCTGGGCGTTTGGCGGTCCGTCGCCACCGGACGGATGACGAGGGCTGCGTAAAACGGTGGTTTGAGTACGACATGAGTATGTTTGCAGTCAACTTGCATCATTCGACGATTTAGGACGGCGGCCAGGGCGTGCCCGTCACTCTGTCCAGCTGCTGCTGGTCGGTGGTGGGCCGGAATGCTTGTCGGGCCGCCATGTCGTAGCGGTCGCCGGGCGCCAGGAAGTAGAACAGGCCGCCTGTGTCCAGCGTGGCCCGGTGGTCGTAGATGACGGCGTAGCTCTGGCCCACCACCTCGAAGCGGTCGCCGTGGACGACGATGGCCGTGTTCTCGTCCAGGCCGATCCCCAGCAGCTCGGGCTTGGCGCGGATCACCTCGATCAGGTCGAAGTGGCGGTTGCGCCGCAACAGGTGCTGGTCGATGGCAACGCCCTTGAGGAAGCCCAGGCCGACCTCGTGATCGCCCATCATGACGGGTGTTGGTGCGGGTGTCGCCTCGCACCAGGTACGAGCCCTGGATCGACGCGCCCGCCGACGAGCCGCCGATCACGCCGCCGCGCGCCAGCACGTCCCACAGGGCGTCGTGCACCTTGGTGTTCAGGTAGGAGTCGGCCAAGCGCCACTGGCGTCCGCCGGTGAACCAGACGCCTCGGGCTCGGCGAAGCGGCTCCGCGAAGGCGTCGGTGTCGGCCACCTCGGGGTCGTAGGTGTGGAGGACGGTTACGTCGCGGGCGCCGGCGTTCTCGAAGGGTCGGCGTCCCCGGAAGAACTGGTCGTAGTCGTCGGCGCCGCCCGCCGTGGGGATGACGACGATGGGCGCGGACGGCCCGCCGGCCAGCTCCACGAAGCGCTGGAAGACGGCGGGATCGCGCAAGGCGCCTCCGGCGACGATCAGGCTGCCGTTCTCGGGGCCGACCTGCTGGGTCGAGGCGGGGGCGGCTGCGGTTGGAAGGACGCTGACTGCTGTCGAGAGGACGACGGCGAGCAGGAGGGCGCGGGCGGTGCGGGGTGTGCGGGCCAGGCAGGCTGCGCGAGTCGGTCGGCGGGACGCTTGCATGTGGGAACCGGGGTCGTGAGGGGACGTCGGGCAGGCGAACGCGGGACACCTGGGACGGCAAGAAGCTAATCGAGATGCCGGACACGGAACGAGTAGACGACGACGGGGCTTCAGGCTGCCTTGTTCGCCGCCTCCCAGATCGCCCGGACGAGCACGTTGAACGCAGTGGCCTGGAAGTCGTCGTCGTCCATGTAGCGGGTCACGATCTGGTCGTTCTTGCCGAGTCGCTCCACCATCAGTTCGCCTACCCGCTGCCGGACGCCCAGGGCGAACTTCTGCAGGTCGTTGGCTTGGGCGAGGTGCACGACCTCCGGATCGGCGCAGGCCTCCGCCCGGACCTCCTCGAAGAAGAGACGGTCGGCCTCGCCCAGCTCGCTTCCGTGGCGGTCGTTCAGGAGCGCGATGATTTCGGACAAGGGCGCCTCGGGCTCGTCCGGGCGGCCGGTCCCAACCTCGGAGGGGCCGACGACGTACGCGGGGTCGCCTTCCTCCACCTGGAGCCGGCCGGAATGGGCGCGCCGCAACCGGTAGTACTCGAGTCTGACATCCTCGTCCAGCGTGAGCTTGGGCGTGCGCCCGACGGCCAGCAGCGGTGCGAGCAGGCTTCCGTAGGCGTGCAGCTTCTCCCACTCGGAGTCGGCATAGGGGACGATCTGGCTCACGAACTCGTACAGCCGCAAGTAGGCGGACAGCTTGTCGCGGAACTCGGACTGGGCCTCGTCTTCGGACAGGTCCGCGAACCGGTCCACCGCTGGCTGGAGGAGGCGTTGCAGGCGGGCGTGAACGCTAGGCCGGGAGTTGCGCAGGCCGGCAAAGTAGACCTTGGCGAACTGCTCGACTTCGCGCCAGTGGTAGACCTGCGCCTGGTTCAGCGCGACCTTCAGCGCCTCCAGCCGACTGGGGTCCAATCCCGCTTCCAGTTCCGTCTTGTCGTAGTAGGGCTTGAAGGCGTCCAGGATGTCGTCGGCGTCGTTGACGAAGTCCAGGACGAAGGGCGGCTCCTTGCCGGGATGAGTGCGGTTCAGGCGCGACAGCGTCTGTACGGCCTGTACCCCGTCCAGGCGCTTGTCCACGTACAGGGCACAGAGCAGCGGCTGGTCGAAGCCGGTCTGGTACTTGTTCGCCACCAAGAGCACGTTGAAGTCCGACGACGCGAAGCGGCTCGGCAGGGCTTTCTCGCTTATCCGCTCGCCGGTTGCGTCCAGGTTCATCCCAGGCTCCGTGAACTCGTCGCCCGTGCCCGGGTCGCGCACCGTGCCGCTGAAGGCGACCAGGGGCCGCACATCCTTGTAGCCCTTCTCGGCGATGTAGTTGCGGAAGGCCAGCAAGTAGCGCACGGCGTGCAGACGCGACGACGTGACGACCATCGCCTTGGCCCGGGCATCGAGGCGGCCCACCACGTTCTCGCGAAAGTGCTCGACGATCACCTCCGTCTTCTGGCTGATGTTGTGCGGATGGAGCGACATGAACTTGGCCAGCGCTCGTGCGGCCCGGCGCTTCGGGACGTCGGGGTCTTCGGACGCGCGCTTGAGGAGCCGCCAGTACGTCTTGTAGGTCGTGTAGTGGGTCAGCACGTCGAGGATGAAGCCCTCCTCGATCGCCTGTCTCATGCTGTACAGGTGGAAGGCTTCGGGCGCCCCCCCGGCGGCACCGGGCCTGCCGAACACCTCGAGCGTCTTCCCCTTTGGCGTGGCGGTGAAGGCGAAGAACGACAGGTTCGGTTGGCGGCCCCGGGAGGCCAGCACTGCGTTCAGACCGTCTTGCCAGTCGCCGGAGGGAGGGTCGTCGGAGGCGAAGGCCGCGTCGTCACCCACACCGGTGTCCGCTCCCGCCCCCAGGACGGCCTTGAGCTGCCGGGCCGTCTCGCCACTCTGACTGGAATGGGCTTCGTCCACGACGACGGCGTACCGGCGTCCGGCGATCTCGGCCGCCCATTCGTCGGCGCGTTCCTGCTCCGAGGCCGTGGCGGCATCGGTGGAATCGGCTCCCGCGACCCGCAGCAGCCCGCCCAGGACGAAGGGAAACTTCTGCAAGGTCGTGACGACGATCTGGGTGCCGTCCACCAGTGCCACCGCCAGCTGCTTGCTGTCCTTGTCGATACGCTTGACGACGCCCTGCGCGTGCTCGAACTGGTAGATGGCGTCCTGAAGCTGGCTGTCCAGCACGCGTCGGTCGGTGACCACGATCACGCAGTCGAACACCTTGCGATCGGCGATGTCGTGGAGGCTGGCCAGCCGGTGGGACAGCCACGAGATGCTGTTGGTCTTGCCGCTCCCCGCCGAGTGCTGGACCAGGTAGTTGTGGCCGGGGCCGTCGGCTCGGGCCGCCTCCACCAGCTTTCGCACGGTGTCGAGCTGGTGGTAGCGCGGAAAGATCATCTTCTCGCGCTCCTCGACGAACATGAAGTGGCCCACGATGTCCAAGAAGCTGTCCCGCCCCAGCACGTCCTCCCAGAAGTAGCCCGTGCGATAGCCGGACGAGTGCTCGGGGTTCCCTGCCCCGCACGTCACGCCGCCGGGGTCGCTGCCCCGGTTGAAGGGCAGAAAGCGCGTGTCGCCCTTGGCCAGTCGCGTGGTCATGTGCACCTGTTCCGTGTCGGCGGCGAAGTGCACCAGCGCCCGTTGCTTGAAGCGAAAGAGAGGCGCCTGGGGGTCGCGATCGTTCTTGTACTGCTCCACGGCGTCTCGCCATGTCTGGCCCGTGCCCGGATTCTTGAGCTCGCACGTGGTCACCGGCAAACCGTTGAGCGCGAAGAGCAGGTCCACCGTGTGGCGCTTGGTTGGATGGCAGCGGATTTGGCGGGCGACCGTGAGCCTGTTCTGGTCGTAGAGTGCCAGCACCTGGTCGTTGAGGCCGTGGGCGGGCTTGAAGTGCGCCATCCGCAAGACCCGGCCGCGAAACTTGAACCCGTGGCGCAGAACGTGAAGCGTTCCTTTGATCCGAAGCTCCGTGACCAGCGCATCGACGACGAGCGCGCCCAGCCTGTCGCCGTGCAACTTGCGCATGGCGTCCCACTTGGCGGGCTGGGTTGCTTCGAGGAACGCGCAGACGTCGCCGGGAAACAGAGCGCGCTCCACATCCCAGCCGCTGGTGTCGCCGGACTGCCAGCCGCCCTGTCGAAGGAGCCGTTCGACCTGGGCCTCGAAGGCCGTCTCGCCGGTGGAGGTGGTCACGGGCTGTCCAGTGGGAACCAAGTCCGCAACGTGTCCCGAAGCCTCAGGAACGCCCGATCGGTACATCTGCGATGAGACGCGCGCCGGGCGATCTCCTGCATGATCTTGGGGTTGGCCGTGGTCCGAGTCTCGCGCGCTGCCGCTTGGAACGCCTCTTTGGGGCGCAACGGCTTCGGAGCACCCTCCGGCCACCAGCCTTCTTCGGCCAGCCAGCTTCGCAGTGACGGCGACCGCCCGGTCCACCCGATGGCGCGATCGACATGAGGAGAACCACCCCAAAGCCAGACTTCCAGCTCCGGCGCCACGACGATGGTGCGGGCGCGGTCACCCCAGGCGGACCGCCGAAACTCCGCGTCCAGGCTCGCCTCGATCTCCTCGGGCGATTCCCGCTCTCTTCCGCTTCCCTCGTGGTCGAACATCAAGATGGCGTGATCGAAGTCCCTCGCATACTTGCCCAACCGCTGAACGCCAATTCTGGCACACGCCGGATCATGACGACTCTCTAAAACCACCAGTGGATCGATCGGACGTATGCCCAGCGACTCGGGCCGCCTGAGCACCTGCGCCAACACGCCGAACATGACTCTGTCCGCCACGAGCGCAATCAAGTCTGGTCGGTTCACCCGAGGATTCCCGATGCGACGATGGAGCCCACGTCAACTTCGGCGCTCCAATTCCTTAGGTACCTGTGATCGGAACCCCTCACGACATCGATCTCGCCGTCGTCGTCGCGACCAAAGCAAAGCAGATCCTTCGGCTTGAAGAAAGCCGTAAGAGTGATCGATTGCGTGGCTACCAAGGCCTGCGAGTACCAGAGACTCGTCAGAGCACTGTATATCGAATGCATGGTGCCAGCGTAGACATCGCGCCCAGGGTGCTCGTACAGGTACGTTCCGGAGGGATACGCAAGGTAAGTGGGCAGGGTGTACGCAGCCAAGTGCAACAGTCCGCCGGAAGCCAGCCACGCAGGGACTTTGACTTCTCCCCGGTGCTCGAAGACCAGGTAGGAATGGCCGTCCTCGGCACGAACGACAGTCGACACGTCCGCCAAGTCCGGCGCATCCAACCGAAGCTGGTCAACCCATCGATGAAACCTGTCGGGCGAATCCTCTCGGAACCGCGCTACGATGCTGGCCACGTTCGACCCGTCGGGCAGGAAACCCTTGGCATCCGTTGGCGGATTGGGACGTGCCAGAACCCCAATATCAAAGGCGATCCTGTGAATCTCGTACAGCAGGTACTGCCTGAACCACGTTGCGGCCGGGAACGCTTCCGTCTCCTCCGGCAGGGCTGCCAGCGCAGACGTGCCGGCGTCCACGGTGGCGGCGCGTGCCGTTCCGGTCTGCCCGGCAGCCGACTCGGGCATGAAGTTGGCCACGGTGCCCTCCGTGCCCTCAACCACCGGACGAGCGGTTCCAGGCCCTTCCGCCACCAGCGCCGCCCCGCTCGCTTTCGTCTCCAAGGCCGGGGTGCCGCTACCCGACGGCGGATAGCCTGCGGAGGTCGTGAGAGCAAGCGATTCGCCCGCAGCGCGGCATTCGCCGAGTCGATCTCCGACCTCCACGGTCAGGCGATATCGGACCGTGTCGAGCCCGTCGGTCCGCTCGTCCACCTCTGCGGGCACCGCAGCCTCGATGACCAACTCGAAGCGATCTCCCCGCCCCTGGTACACCAGAGCCCGAGGGTCCGCCGAGCGCGCCGCCACGGCCTTCTCCAGGCCGCCCGACAAGTAATCGCTCATGAACGCGATAACGTCCATGAACGTGCTCTTCCCCGAAGCGTTCTTGCCCACCAGCAACTGAAAGTCCCGAAGCGGTACTCGAACGTCCCGAAGATTGCGATAGTTGCGCGCCTGGACGAGCGTGATCATTCCGTCGCGCCCCTCCCTTCCTCCCGGACGTCGATCTGGCCCGTGACAGCGGCGGTGATAAGCGCTCGGCGCTTTTCGCGAAGGCGTTCGATGAGCGCGCTGGCCTGTTGATCCAATACATCGATTCTTCTGATCACATCGTCCAAATACGAACATATTGCCCTTTGTTCCTCGACGGGAGGAACGGGCACCATGATCGATCCCATCTCTTGCCAGCTAGTGCGAGGCATCTTGGTCCCAACGGCCGAGGCATCGGCCAATGCGATTACGGGCTGCGAAAGCAGCACATAAAAGAGGTAGCGATTATCCATGTCCCTATTACCATCGAGTACTAAAAACTCGCCCGAACACAGCCCTTCAAAATCTGGCATACACGATTTTCCCAGATACGGACGAAGCTTTCCAAACAGAACGTCACCTCTACGGAAACCGCTCGATGAAGAGGAAGGGGGCTTCCAGTCCAGTGCTGCGGATTCGGTCAAGGTGCCGGTCATTGGTTGCACAGATGCCATCCCGATATACCGCCGCGATACATCATCGTTCACTTTAGCGGATATCCGATCCGTACGTCCTATAATGTACCGCAAGGGTCGGACGCTCCATTCCTTTTGGGTGTGCCAATCCGTCAACGGTGGCCATACGGACATCCGGTTGAGGTCACCGGAGCTTGCGACCTGGTCGACAAGCATGCCGTCACGGGGCAGTGTCGGAACGAACGCGGCCGGCCCAATAACGTTGCCGGCGGGTGTACCTATACCTATTTCCTCCACCAACGCCTTAATGTCATTATGCAATTTGCGAATGTCGCCGTCTATTTCGTCGAGAGACCGGGGCAGATCGTAGCGATAGAAGCGATGTACCAGAGGAATCTTGTAGCCGATCTTGGTCTTGCTGTGGTCCACCCAGGCGTCCGATGCGTACGGCCGTACTTCTCGCCGAAGCCATTCGTCCACTTCGTCGCGCAACGGCACGATCTCGGAATCACGTAGAGCCGGATCGGGCTCCATCTCGCCTTGGCTGTTGCGACAGACTTCGGCATCCGGGTCGCGCTCCCCCAATCCCTCCAGCAATGCCCTGCGTTCCTTTGCCTTAAACTGTGGCTTCCCTGTCTGACGAACGACAACCCGCCAGTCCGCCAAGAATTCGGCTCGATCTCGATATAACCCCTCGCCATGGCAATCCGCGAAGGCTTCTACTAGATCGCATATCTGTTCCTGGCTGTTCTCCGGCAATCTGACGAACGCCGGCACCTCACCCAACCGGTCGATCCGCTCGGGACTGACCTGGAAGTTCAGCCGAAGCGGGCGCTCCACCACGACCTCGCGGAAGCCGAAGTCGTCGTTCTCGAAGACGCGACTGACCACGCTGTCCCGCTGGACAGGAGCCCTGGTAACAGGGTCTTCCTCCTCGAACGAGCGGCTCTCGCCGTCCTGGAAGTTGCCGTAGATGCGGGCGATCTCCCGAATCTGGTCGGGTTCGTCGTCGCGGTCGGCCGGGTCGCCGATCTTGTTGCGCTTGTTGCCCAGGCTCTTCGGCATCTTGACGAAGAAGCGGCGCGCGTCGAGGAGCTGGACCTTGCCCCGTCGGCGCGGGTCCTTTCGGTTCGTGAGCACCCACACGTACGTCGAGATGCCGGTGTTGTAGAACAGCTGGTCGGGCAGCGCCACCACGGCCTCCAGCCAGTCGTTTTCGATGATCCAGCGACGGATGTTGCTCTCGCCGCTTCCCGCTCCGCCAGTGAACAGCGGCGAGCCGTTGAAGACGATGGCGATGCGGCTGCCGCCCTCCGAGGGAGCTCGCATCTTGGACAGCATGTGCTGCAGAAACAGCAACGAGCCGTCATTGATGCGCGGCAGGCCCGCGCCGAAGCGGCCCGCGTGGCCCTGCGACTCCGCTTCCCGCTTGATGTGCGATCGCCGCTGCGTCCAGTTGACGCCGAACGGCGGGTTGGCCAGCATGTAGTCGAACGTCCACTTCCTGCCCTGCTCGTCGGTTTGGAAGCCGTCGTTTGTGAATGTGTCGCCCAGCAGGATGTTGTCGGCCTTCGCCCCCTTGATGAGCATGTCGGACTTGGAGACGGCCCATGCGTCGTCGTTCAGCTCCTGCCCGCAGGGAATCGGCCTCGCATCGGCGTTGAGCTCCCGGATGTACTGCTCGGCGACCGCGAGCATCCCGCCGGTACCGCACGCGGGGTCGTAGATCGTCTTGACAACATGGCTCGTCCGAAGGTCCTCCTCCTGCGACAGCAGCAAGTTGACCATGAGCCGGATGACCTCCCTCGGCGTGTAGTGCTCGCCCGCCTCCTCGTTGGACTGCTCGGCGCCGATTCGAATCAGCTCCTCGAACACGTAGCCCATCTGCACGTTGTCGACGCGTTCGGGCGACAGGTCCGTGCCAGCGAAGCGCTTCACGACCTCGTACAGCAGGTTCTTCTCGGCCATCCGCTCAATCTGCTGCTGGAACTTGAACCGTTCCATGATCTCCCGCACGTCGGCGGAGAACGCGTCAATGTACCCGGTCAGGTTCTGCGCAAGGTGGTTCGGATCGCCAAGAAGTCCCTTCATGTCCAGCTTGAACGTGTTGTAGAATCCGTGTCCGCTGACCTTGGTCAGCAGGCTATGAATCACAGCGTCCGACCTGTGCGACGCTTCCTTGTGCCTGGCAAGCACGGCGTCCTTCGTCGGTGCCAGCAGGCAGTCGAAGCGCCGCAGCACGGTCATCGGCAAGATCACCTTGCGGTATTCGTTGCGCTTGTACGGGCCGCGAAGCAGGTTGCAGATGCTCCAGATGAAGTTGACGAGTTTCTGGTGGGTTTGGGTCGTCATGACGAGTGTTCCATCAGTCGAGCATATCCATCAGTTCCTCGATGAATTCGTCGCCCGGCCCCGCGCATTTGCCCGTATCGCTCTCCAATGTGCGCACACTGTACGTAAGCCAAGAGCCTTCTTTCGGTGCGGGCTCTGCCGTGCTCCAACAGCTCTCTGCTGTTTGCTGTCGCAAGGATACCACCCTTCTCACACCTACGAACAATCGTCAACAACCGAGCAAGCTGATCCTGCAATTCAAGAGCATCGGCGAGCGAGAAATTGTGCGGATCCCGGTCGAGATTCAGTGGATACTTTGTTCCGGCTGGCGTATCTGCCACAAAACCTTCTATTCTAAATATGTATCCACAAACCGATATCCGGGACAATGCATTGACGGGCGGTTTACGCCAAGTCCAACATGCTATTGTCAGATAATGCTGACGGACAATTTCCGTATGTCGTTGGTTGTCTGTCCGTGTACTTCCATTTTTGAGTGCTCTGGTTGTTAATGCCGGAACGTCGATTAGCTTTCCGTGACACTCGGAATCGTATTTCCATCGGAAGACGAACCCCACTGTTTTCCACTTTACGTCCTCCGTCTTGATATCGTAGAACGCTCGTCGTGCCAAGCCTAGGACTCGACGGCGTAGGACAGCTCCTCCGGTCGTTATCCGAGTCGGTAGCAGAGAACATCCATGACGGTCGGAACTGCTGTTCCGTTGTGTCCGACGTTCCGATCGCTGCCAAGGATAACGCAATACGGAGCAGAACGGGTCATTGGACATTCGCCCTTTTGCGGACACCCCTTTCCCAGCCGTCCGCACCCGGTTGGCACCGCCGCGAGCAACCCTTACCTCAGCAGGCCGCAAGCTTCGTCCCGGGTCCACGCCGCCTCTGACCACGGCCCCCTACGCCGGCACCGCCACGTGTAGCACGTCCTGCTCCCTCGCGTCGATGGTATCGTCAGAGCGCGCCGTGCTTCGCGGCAGGTCGTTGGAGTAGCGCCTCGTCGGCGTGTCGTAGAAGCTTCGCAACACGAAGTCCATGAAGCGGTAGGGCGTCAGCGGCGCCGAGACGGGGATTCTACAGCCCTCGTAGCGTCCGAGCGTGAGATGCGACTTGGAGTGGATCACTGGCCGATGGCGTTCTTCGCTGGCATCGTAGTCAAATCGGACGAGCGTCGGTGTCGTGGCCCTTGCCACTACATCGACGAACACGTCGTCGCGCAAGTACCAGTCCGGCGCGTTTTGAAACTCGTCCAGCTTCGGAGCCGGAAAGAACGCCAATCGGTGGGCCGCCAGTTCGCGTCCGTTGAACCGGTACATGATCTGCAAGATCGCGTTGTCCAACATGACGGCGGAGTAGGCCCGCTCTGTCAAGAAGCGTCGGTAGGTTCGCCGATAATCCTGATCCTTCATCGCCACCGACACATGCTCGGCACCCGGAAACGACACCTGGGCAACTCGCCCGTCCCGGTGGAGTACGGCCCGCTGGTAGTGACGCGCAATGCCCACCTTGCCAAGGTAGCGAAGAAGTCCGTTAACGCGGCTGACCGTGCCTTCAGCGCTGGTCATCGCGACGCTTCCCTTCCCTCACCGCGAGCAGTTCCCGCATCTCCTTTCCGATCTCCGGCAGGTCCTCCCTGTAGACCCTGCCCGACTTCAGGTCTTCCATGAGTTGCGACAAGTTGCTCTTGTGCCTCTCGACGCGCTTGATGTCTGCGCTCGACCGATCGCGATGCACGACGCGCATCCCGGCGCGCTCTTGTGCGGTCGGATAAACGAAGCGCAGCTCGTAGTCCTCGGCGCGCAGCTTCGCGAACTCTTCCATCAGCCGCTTCATGTCGTCGCCGACGCCGCATACGCGCACCCACGCCTTGCTTCGCGTGATCGCCGTGAACAGGCGATTCCGTATCCGGGCCAAGCCGTATTGGGCCGAGTAGCACTCGTGAGCGTTGATCACGTACACCATGCCGAACTCGTTGCCCTTGGCTCGATGGATGCCGGTGAAGGTCACGGAGTCGGGTTGTCGAAAGATGTCCGCGTCCGTGTCGATGCCGGCCAGATGATGCTCAATCTTATTGTCGTGCAACAGTGCGCGGATCGGCCCGACGGCGGCAGAAGTCGAGAACGGATCCGGGTTGATTACCACGATGTCGTCCGGCCGCAGTTCGTCATTGCGGATGTTCCGCGCCACCTGCTCCGCTACCCATTCCACCTGTTCGTCATCGGTCTCGAAGGAGACAAACTGCACCAAGTCCTCGGGGGGAGAGTGCTTTTCTAGAAACAATGGACTGGTCTCGGCTGTCCTGGCAAGCACGACCCGCTGCCCGTCGCGGATTTCGCCGTTTTTGGCACGGTAGCCGGTGTCGTGCCACATCTGCGTGTCGTCGAAGATCTGCACGATGCCCGTGCGTGTCGTCTCGTCCGGCTTTCGGTGAACGCCGAAACCGAGGGCGTGCGCGGTGACGAGAACGAGCCGCGAGTTGCGGTAGCACTTCTTCAGCACGATGTCGTGGGAAGTCGAATCGGTCGGGCGACGCACGTCTTGCCCGAATATCTCTTCCAGTGCCGGCATCGAAGCGCGGCCCAGGTTTTGAAGTTCGTCGTAGGCGTAGACCAACCTCTTGTCCTTCGTCAGGAGTTCATAGCAGATGCGTAGGAACGCAGGAGGAAGATCCTGGGCCTCGTCGACCAGGACTACGTCGTAGAGGTCGTGCGTGGATTTTGCTTCTTTCAGCGCAAGCTTGCATGCGCCGTTGAATGCGCCCGTGGCACCAAAGGTCATCTTCGCAGTCGTGAAGTCATGGTAGCGTAGACCGTGTGCCGTGCAGAACTGGTGGTACACGCCGTCCCGCTCCTTGTCGCCTGGTGCGCCCCATGCGTTGACGACGCGCAGGCTTTGCCAGTCCGGCATCGCCTTCGTCTGGGACACGAAGGCGTCGGTGATCAGCTGGTGAAAGAACAGCTTCAGGGAGCGCGTCTGGAAGGTGACGCAGATTCGCCAGTCGGGGTGTCGGGCGTGGAGGTAGGCCGCCTTGAGGGCGAGAACGATCGACTTGCCCGAGCCGGCAAGGCCGCGGATTCGCTGAACGCCGTCCGTCGTCTCGACGATCGCATTGTTTTGGTGCGTGTCCAGCGTCGCCACCGAGTCTTCCAGCTTGCGCAACTTGGCTCCCCGCGAATCCGGTCGTTCGGGGCGATGTTCGCGACCAGTCCGCCGGATCGTCGAGACGTTCTCGATATCGGAAAGCGCGACGCGGAACTCGCGGTCCCCTCCGTTGGTGGTCCATCGAAGCTGGTCCAGGACCTGCGGGAGGGTTTCCCGGTTCGCGAGCGGGAAGTCGGCAGCGGAGTCGTGGGGCAGTCGGGAAACGCCGGGCGCAAACGTCAGCGTGTGCACGGGAACTAGGAGGACCCTGCCCTGATCGGAACGCGCGACCAGCTCGCTATGGAACCGCAGCTTGGCCTCCACGACGTTGCCGAGGTTCTCCTGACGTCGGTCGTGTCCTGCCCAGTCGGCCCCCTCGACTAGGTCGAAGAGCACGAAGCCTGCCTCCCTCGAGGCCCACAGGGCGTCGATCGCAAGAGGGCCGTCGAGTGTGGCGACTACGGGGTACCCGAGAAAGAGCTTCCCCGATAGACCGGGGAGTCCAGCCATGACCTCGGCCAGTGCTTGGCTGGCGACCGGCACGTCGTTGGTTCCTCGCGTGATCGTTACGGCCACGGGCGCGCTCCTGAAGGTGGGAGGCTTGCTCGGACGGACGGAAAGTATAGCGCACTGTCCGCGACCCGCCACGCCCAAACGCAGAACGGGGCCCGGAGCGTCGTTCATGCCCCGGACCCCGTAGGACGGAGGCCGAAACCGGCGCCGGAACGTCCCCTCGAAAAGACGGGAGGACGCCCCGGCCCGGTTCCTGCCTAGCCTTGGACGGCCGTGCTGCCTAGTACATGCCGTCCATGCCGCCGCCGCCCGCGCCGCCGGGCATCGGCTTCTCTTCTTCGGGGCGCTCCACGACCACGGCTTCGGTCGTCAGCAGGAGGCTGGCGATCGATGCCGCGTTCTGGAGCGCGCTCCGCACGACCTTGGTAGGGTCGATGACGCCGGCCGACACCAGGTTCTCGTAGTTGTCGGTCTGCGCGTTGTAGCCGAAGCCGTCCTGGCCCTCGCGGACTTTGGCGACCACGATCGAGCCCTCGGCGCCGGCGTTGACCGCGATCTGGCGGATCGGCGACTCCAGCGCCCGGTTCAGGATGTTGACGCCGATCTGCTCGTCCTCGCCTGCGACCTCCAAGTCGTCCAGCGCCGACTGGGCCCGCAGCAGGGCCACGCCGCCGCCGGGCACGATGCCCTCTTCGACCGCGGCGCGAGTGGCATGCAGCGCGTCCTCGACCAGAGCCTTCTTCTCCTTCATCTCGGTCTCGGTGGCCGCGCCCACGTTGATCACCGCCACGCCCCCGGCCAGCTTCGCCAAGCGCTCCTGGAGCTTCTCCTTGTCGTAGTCGGACGTGGACTTGTCGATGGCGACCTTGATCTCCTCGATGCGCCCGTGGATCTTCTCCTCGGAGCCGGCGCCGTCGATGACCGTCGTGTCGTCCTTGTCGATCACGACCCGCTTCGCCGTCCCCATGTCGCTCACCACGGCGTTCTCCAGCTTGAAGCCCACCTCTTCGGAGATGACCTGCCCACCGGTCAGGACCGCGATGTCCTGAAGCATGGCCTTGCGGCGGTCGCCGAAGCCCGGCGCCTTGACGGCGGCCACCTTGAGCGTGCCACGCAGCTTGTTGACCACCAGCGTGGCCAGCGCTTCGCCCTCGACGTCCTCGGCGATGATGAGGAGCGGCTTGCCCATCTGGGCGACCTTCTCGAGGATCGGCAGAAGGTCCTTCATGGACGAGACCTTCTTGTCGTGGATGAGGATCATGGGGTCCTCGAGGACCGCCTCCATCCGCTCCGGGTCGGTCACGAAGTAGGGCGACAGGTAGCCCCGGTCGAACTGCATCCCCTCGACCGTGTCCAGCTCGGTCTCCAGGCCGCGGGCCTCTTCGACGGTGATGACGCCGTCCTTGCCGACCTTCTCCATGGCCTCGGCGATCAAGTCGCCGATCTCCATGTTGTTGTTGGCGGAGATTGCGCCGACCTGGGCGATCTCGCGCTTGCCCTTGGTCTCGGTGGAGGCGTCCGCCAGCCGCCCGACGACGGCGTCCACGCCTTGGTCCACGCCCCGGCGGATGCCCATCGGGTCGGAGCCGGCGGTGACGTTCTTGAGGCCCTCGGTGAAGATGGCCTCGGCCAGGACCGTGGCGGTGGTGGTGCCGTCGCCGGCCACGTCGGAGGTCTTGGTGGCCACTTCCTTCACCATCTGGGCCCCCATGTTCTCGACGGGGTCTTCCAGCTCGACCTCCTTGGCCACCGAGACGCCGTCCTTGGTCACCGTGGGCGAACCGAACTTCTTGTCCAGCACCACGTTCCGGCCCTTCGGCCCCAGAGTGACCTTGACGGCCCTGGCCAGCTTGTCGACTCCCGCCTTGAGCCGCGAGCGGGCGTCGGTGTCGAATACGAGTTCCTTGACTGCCATGTGTCTCTTGTCTCCTGGCGTGGGTTAGTTGGTGACGATGGCGAGGATGTCGGACTCCCGAAGGATCAGGTAGTCGTCTCCGTCCACCTTGACCTCGGTGCCGCTGTACTTGCCGTACAGCACGCGGTTTCCGGCGGCCACCTCCATGGGGACCCGGTTGCCGTCGTCGGACAGCTTGCCGGGACCCACGGCGACGACCTCGCCCTCCTGGGGCTTCTCCTTGGCGGTGTCGGGGATGTACAGGCCACCCCGCATCTGCTCGGCCTCTTCCAAGGCCTTCACCACCACGCGATCCGCCAAAGGCTGGATCTTGTCTGCGGCAGACATGCGCTTCCTCCTTGCGAGAAGTATGGGTTTGCGCGGCCGGCCGGCGCGCGTTCCGCCCGGAGCCGCGACTGCTAGCACTCAATCCGTGCGAGTGCTAGCAAGAACGATGGGGAAGGCGGCGCGACGTGTCAAGCGGGGGGAGAGGTCGGGCGAGGGGGAGGGCGTTTCGGGCGGGGAGATGGGCATGTTTTGGGCGACGCGGGTGCGCGAAGTTCCGTCGCCCGGAACGCGCGAAATCCGTTGCGCCCCAATGGCGTGGCGCGGACTCGCGGGCGGCCGCTGCAAAGTCGGGCTCAAACAGCTATCCAAACGCCCCGATTTCGGCCCCATCGTTTGGGTATCCGCCCCGGAGAGGCGGCACGAGACCCACTCGAGAAAGGCCGCTCGTCCAGATGGACCGACCCCGCAGCGAACCCCGATCCCCCAGCGCTAGCGACGCTCTCCGCTCCCCCGACGAGGCCACCGCCGGCGAGACCCCGGACCCGTCCAATGACGCCCCGGACCCGCCCGACGCCGGTCCCAGCCGGCGCGAGCGCCGTCCCCACGACCAGACCTACAAGGCCCTCTTCGCCCACGATGTGGCCATCAAGTCCCTGATCCGAGACTTCCTCGCCGCCGGAGGCCACGACGTCCTCGACCTCGACACCGCCGAACTCGTCCCCACCGAGACGATCTCCCCAGGGCTCGAGCGCAGGCTGGCCGACCTCGCGGTAAGGGTCTGGTTCAAGGACAGCACCGCCTCGGTCGTCTTCCTCGTCGAGTTCCAGTCCTCCCACGACCCCGACATGGCGCTTCGCACCCTGGCCTACGCCACCGGGACGATCGAGATGCTGCGCGCCAACCCGAAGATGCTGGACTCGGACGGCTCCGTGCCCCTCGTTCTCGCCCGCGTCCTCCACACCGGCCCGGAGCCCTGGACCGCCGCGACCAGCTTGGCCGCTCTGACGCTGACGCCGCAGCCGCCGCCCGGTGCGGTCTGGGCCGACGCCGGCGCGAGCACGCACAGCTACGAAGTGCTTGACTTGCAGTCGGCGTCGGCGCAAGACTTGCTGCCGGAGGACTCGTTGCTGGGCTGGCTGGGCGCGCTGGAGCGGAAGCCGTGGGACGCCTTTCGGCGGGTGCACGCCTCGTTGGCGGAGCAGTGGGCCGGGGAGGAGCAGGCGTCGGCGCGCCGGGCGTTCGCGAAGTGGACGGACGAGCGGATGCGCGCGGCGGGCGTGCCGACGGAGCGGAGGCGGGTCGTCGAGCAACAGATCATTCAACCAGAGGAGGCGCCGAAGATGGAACAGACGTACGAGCAGTGGGTGGAGGAACAACAGCGCACGGGCGTGAAGCAGGGCGTGGCGCGGGGTCGCCGGGAGATGGTGCTTCGTCTGGCGTCGCGGAAGTTCGGGGCGGAGACGGCGAAGCGCTTGGAGAGGCTGGTGGCGGCAATGGGTCCCGAGCAGCTGCTCCAGGTGGGCTACGCCGTAGCGGAGTGCGACACTGGAGACGCCATGCTGGCCGAGGCGGCCAACGGCGCTTCCGTCGCCGGCCAGACGGCCGAGCTAGACGGCCGCGGAGTCGCCGGCCAAATGGGTGCCGGCGATCCCCAGGCCCTGCAGCGTCAGGAGGGGCTCGACGCGGTCCACGGACGACGCGTGCGGGCCGATCGTCGCCGCGAAGCCCCCGGTGACCACCACCAGCGGATCGCCGCCCGAGGAACCGGCGGCGCGCCACTCCTCCTTGATGCGGGCGACGATTCCGTTCACCGAATCCACGGCGGAGTAGAAGACGCCGCTTCGGATGCAGTCCTCCGTTCGGCGACCGGTCACCGCGCGCGGCGGCGCCAAGTCCACGGTGGGCAACTTGGCCGTCCGCTTGGCCAGCCAATCCAGGCCGGCGGCGACCCCCGGCGCGATGACCCCTCCCAGGAAGACGCCTTCGGCGGTGATGCAGTCGAAGGTGGTGGCGGTCCCCAGGTCCACGGCGATCGTGTCCCGGCCGAAGCGAACCTTGGCGGCCAGCGTGTTCACGATGCGGTCCACGCCGACCGTCAGGGGTTCCTCGACCGCCAGCTCGATCGGCAGGTCCGACTCGGCGGTCACGGTCGCGACCGGCGCGTCCAGCAGCGAGGACAGGGCCGATTCCAGGGCCGGAGCGGCGGCGGGAACCACCGAGCCCACGACCGCTCGGCGGACGGCGATCGGCGGGGCGCTGGCCGGCCGCCGGGTCCCTCTGGACAAGAGGGCGGCGAGAAGGACTTGGTACTCGGCCTCGGTCCTCTGCACGCCAGTGCTGACGCGCCAGTGGTCGAAGACTTCGGTGCCGCACAGACTGACCAAGCCGAAGGCGGTTTCGGTGTTGCCCACGTCGGCGACGAGCTGGCAGTCGGCGGCACCCTGGTGCGGATGGGTCGTCGCGGGGGGAGGCATCGCAGGCAACCGGTTCATCGCGGGCGGGCCGAGCCGGCGACCAGGCGCACCCGAGCGCCGGCGGCGTCCACAAGCTCCAGGGAGCCGTCGGAGCACAGGCGGCCTCCGACGGCGTTCATGCCGCGGACGGCCTTGGCGCGACCCGAACGAAGGCGGATCACCCCTTCGACAGCGACCGGGCGGCCCGTCAAGGGCGAACGGCGTTCCAGGGCGGTCCGCTCGGGCGGCGGAATGGCGCTTGCCCGCCGGCGCCACACGACCTCCATCGCATCCCGGACGGCCTCCAGAACCCGACCCCGAGACACGGTCCGGCCAACCTCCGCGGCAATGGAGGTGGCGCGCAGTTCAGGTCCCGTCGGCAACGCGTCCTGGGGGTGGTTGAGGTTGAGGCCGACCCCGACTAGGGCTGCGTCGCTCACCCGCTCGCACAGCACGCCCCCCAGCTTGCCTCCCGCGATCAGGAGATCGTTGGGCCACTTGACCTGCACTCGGATGCCGGGCTCGACCGATTCCAGCGCACGCGCCACCGCAAGCCCGACCCGGAGCGGGAGCACCGCCCCCGCGGGGGGGAACGGATGCGCCACGGTGAACCAGAGCCCGCTGGGAGAGTCCGATGTCCACCGCCTTCCTCGGCGCCCCCGCCCTGCCGTCTGGCGGTCGGCAACCACGAGAACCGGCAGGGGCTGGCCGGCCCGAACCAACGCGGCGGCGCGGTCGCTCGTCGAGGCGGTGCACCCGTGGAACTCGGCGGTCGCAACCCCCAGTCGGCGGGCCCATTCGCCGACGGAGACGCCTTCCCATTCGGCCAGGAGCTCCGTTGCGGCGGCCCCAGCGGACCCCGGCACCCGCGCCGAAGTCGTCAAGGCCGTCCCGCGTACCAAAGCAGTATCGCCCCTGCCGCCCACAGGTACGGCGCGAAGCGGTGGAAGGAGCGACGATCGAGCACGGCGTGGAAGGCGCGGATCGCGAGCACGCCCGTGACGCATGCGACGGCGGCGGCGATCCAGGTGCCGGAAGACGCCGAGAACCCGGCGGCGGCAGCGTCCGGTAGCTTGAGCAGCGCAGCCCCGGACACGGCGGGGATCGACATGAGGAACGAGAACGCCGCCGCCTCCGCCGGGGCCACGCCCCTCCACAGCGCCGCCACGACAGTCGTGCCGGACCGGGAGACCCCGGGCACGATCGCCAAGACCTGGGCCAACCCCATGACCAGCGCCGCGCCGGCGTCCGGGGAAGCCGACGGCGAGCGAGCCAGCGCCCGGCGGGCCGTCCAAAGAACGCACCCGGTGAAGACGAGCGCCGCCCCCGTCGCCGCCAAGCTGTCGAAGAGCGACTCGAAGAATCCGCCGAACCCGACGCCGGCGACCCCGGCAGGCACAGAGGCCACCACCAGCAGTCCGGCGTAGCGCAGGTGTTCCCGATCCGCGCGCGCGACCCCGACCGCCAAGGCGCCGATCCGCGCGCGGTACACGGTCAGCACCGACGCCAGCGTCGCCACGTGAAGGACGATCTCCAGCCCGACGCCCGGCTGCTCGACCCCCAGAAGCGCCTGTCCCATGACCAAGTGGCCGGAGCTGGAGACGGGCAGGAACTCGGTAGCCCCCTGCAGGAAGCCCAGGAAGACGCTTTCGTACCAAGTCACGCTCCCGACCTCACGGCCTCGTAGTACGCCTCGTACAGCGGCAGGACCCGCCGGGAATCGAAGCGCTCCACCGCCACCCGCCGCCCGGCTTGGCTGAAGCGCCGCCAGCGGCCTTCGTCGCCCAAGATGCGCGCGGCGGCGGCGGTGGCTTCCTCTGCGGCGCCGGGCCGGACCAAGTAGCCCGCCTCTCCGTCGGGCACGACCTCCGGCAGTCCCCCGGCCCTATACCCGACCACCGGCGCCCCGCTCGCCATCGCCTCCAAGGCGGCCAGCCCGAAGGACTCGCTCTCGCTGGCCATCAGAAAGAGGTCGGCGCACGCCAGCAGCTCGTTGACGGCGGCGTGCTTGCCCAGGAACACCACGTCGTCTTCGACCCCCGAAGTACGCGCCGCCTGGGCGGCCCGGGAGCGTTCGGGTCCGTCGCCGACCAGCACCAGTCGCGCCGGGATCGAGCGCCGCAGCCCCGCGAAGATGCGCACCACTTCGGCCACGCGCTTCACGGCCCGGAAGTTGGAGACGTGCATGACGATCTTCTCGCCCCGGGGGGCGAAGACGTTCTTGTGGCAGGGTTCGCCGCCCCGGCGGAAAACGTCCGTGTCCACGAAGTTGGGGACGACGCGGATCCGCTCCTCGGGCACGTCGAAGTCGCGAACGGTCACGTCCTTGAGGAAGCGCGACACGGTGGTGATGCCCTGGGACTGCAGGATCGAGAAGCGGGTGATCGCGTGGAACGAAGGCTGGCGACCGACCAGGGTCACGTCGGTTCCGTGCAGCGTGGTGACCAGAGGCGGGCCGTCGTCGCGCCCCAGCATCTGCCGGGCGATCCACGCCGACGTGGCGTGAGGAATGGCGTAGTGCACGTGGACCACGTCCAGCGACTCCCGGAGGGCTGTGTCGTGGATCGCCGCCGCCATGGCCAGCGTGTAGGGCGGATGCTCGAAGAGGGGATAGCGGTCGACCTCGACTTCGTGCAGGTAGACCCGTTCGCGGAAGCCCGACAGGCGGAAGGGTTGGGCATACGAGACGAAGTGGACCTCGTGGCCCCGTTCCGCCAGGCCGATCCCCAGCGACGTGGCCACGGCGCCCGAGCCGCCGTAGGTGGGGTAGCAGGCGATCCCGACCTTCACGCGGCCGACACCTCCCGCCGGGCGCTCGCCCCCGCCGTTGCGCTGCGCCACGCCTCCAAGACCGCTTCCACTTGACGCTCGATCGGTGCGGCGCCGTCCACCATCGTCGCGCCCGGACCCAGCTGGCCGCGGAACCACGTGCGCTGGCGGCGGGCGTAGCGGCGGGTCGCGGCCTGCGCGCGCTCCACCGCTTGCGCCAGCGAAAGCCGGCCCTCCACGTGGTCCACCATCTCCCGGTACCCTACCCCGCTCATTCCCGGGTCCTCCCGCCGGTATCCGGCCTCCAGAAGGCGGGCCGTCTCTTCGAGCAGGCCGTCCGCCACCATTGCGCGGACCCGACGGTCGATGCGCTCCGCCAGCACTTCCGGGGGCACCCGGATCACGCACGCCACCCCCTGCAACGCCCTCCGACCAGGACGCCGGCGGTGCCACCAGGAAAGCGGCCGGCCCGTGAGGAGCGCCATCGACGCGGTGCGCAGCAGCCGTTGGCGGCCCCCTGCGGCGGCGGTCTCGGCCCGAGAGGGGTCGAGCGCGCGCACCCAGCGCTCCAGGTCGGCTCGGGACAGGGCTGCAAGGAACCGCTCTAGGGCGCGGCGACGACCGGGGTCCAAAGCGGGCTCCTCGAAGAGCGGCTCCGCCAGGGCCTTGAGGTAGAAGCCGGTGCCGCCCGCCAACACGGGAACCCTGCCCCTCTGGGCTATGCCTGCGATCCAGCGCCGGGCGTCGCGCACGAACTCGCCCGCGCCGTAGCGCTGATCCGGGTCGCGGACGTCGAGGCCGTGATGCGGGATGCGCGCGCGCTCCTCGGGGGTGGCCTTGGCGGTGCCGACGTCCATGCCGCGGTAGACTTGGCGCGAGTCCACGGAGACGATCTCGCCGTCCAGGGCCTCGGCGACCCGCAGCGACAGGCGCGTCTTGCCGGCGCACGTGGGACCGGCGACGGCCAGGAAGTCCGGGACGGCAACGGCGGTCACGCCGGCCCTCCGGTCACGAGGACCTTCCGAACTTTCGCTTCAGTTCGCCCAGCCCCAGGCGAACCACGGTGGGGCGCCCATGCACGTCGTGATAGGGCAGCCGCGTGGCGAAGAGCTGGTCGAACAGGTCCTGCATCTCTTCGGGCGCCAGCTTCTGGCCCGCCTTGATGGCCCCCTTGCAGGCGAAGCTCATGGCGACGCGCTCGTTTTGATTGCGTGCCGCCCGCGTGAGGTCGGAGCCTTCGGCCAACTCGCGGATCATCTCGCGGATGCAGCGTTCGGCGTCGAAGTGCGCATGGGGGCTGGGGACCGCCTGAACCAGAAGCGCCCCGGAACCGAAGGGCTCGATCTCGAAGCCGAGTCGGGTCAGCAGCTCCGACACGGCCGTCACCGTGTCCAGCTCCTGCGGCGTCACGCGGACCGTGAACGGGAAGAGGAGGCGCTGTCCCTCGGCGCCGCCGACCTCGAAGCGAGCCATGATACGCTCGTAGAGGATTCGTTCGTGAGCCGCGTGCTGGTCCACGATGAGCAGGCCATCTCGGGTCTCGGCCAGGATGAAACTGTTGTGCACCTGCAGAAGGGCCAGCTTCGGCGTCGAGGAGACGAGCGCGTCCGCCGGGTCCGGCGGGTCGACGGCCGGTCCGGGGGCGCCGTCGTCGCCTTCGCCTTCGTCGTCGGGACCGAACAGGCGCATCGGGGGCAGGGACGACGGCGTCTCGCGAACCATGGCCGGGGCTTTGGGAGCGGCCGTGGCCCGACCCCACGACGCCGCCGAATCGACCCCTTGCAGGGTGTCCCGCACCGCCTCTTCCAGGAAGTCCTCGACTTGGGCCGGGTCGCGAAACCGCACTTCGGCCTTGCCGGGATGCACGTTCACGTCCATCAGGCTCGGGGGCAGCGAGAGGAAGAGGAAGAGCCATGCCCGGGCGCCCTCCGGGACCGTGGTGCGGTAGCCGCGGTCGGCGGCGGCGAGAAGGCGGCCGTCGCGGAAGGGCCTGCCGTTGGCGAACAGGAGCGCGCGCCGAAAGCCTGGGCGGGCGCGATCGGGCCGTTGCAGCACGCCCTCCAAGCGCAGGTCGCCGTTCGCGGCGGACACGGGGATCAAGCCCGCGTCCTCCCATATCTCGGCTACCCGCTCGGCCAAGTTGCGGCCGGCGGGCAGGTCCCACTGGCCGCGTCCGTTGGTCTCGAGCACGAGGCGCGTGTCCAGGTTGGCCAGGGCCAGGGAATGGAGGACTTCGGAGACGGCGCGGGTCTCCACGCCCACGTTGCGGAGGAACCGCGCTCGGACGGGGGTGTTCAGGAAAAGGTTGCGAACGTCCACGGTGGTTCCCGGACGCCGAGCCGCGTCCTCGACGCTCTGGATCTTTCCCGCCAGGACGCGAACGCGGGTCCCGGCGTCGTCGCCTCGGGCCGCCGTCTCGATCGTCATGCGGGAGACGGCGGCGATCGAAGGGAGCGCCTCGCCCCGGAAGCCCAGCGTGCGGATGTCCCTCAGGTCGGCGGCTTGCCGGATCTTGCTCGTGGCGTGGCGGTCGAGACACGCCAGCACGTCTTGGCGGATCATGCCGATGCCGTCGTCGGCGACCCGTATCCGACCCTTGCCGCCCTGTTCCACCGTGACCCGCACCTCCGACGCGCCCGCGTCCAGGGCGTTCTCCACCAGCTCCTTCACGACCGACGCAGGGCGCTCGACCACCTCGCCAGCGGCGATCTGGTTGGCCACGTGGTCCGGGAGGACCTTGACGCGGGGCACCGACTGTGCAGGGGCGCTCACGCCGGGGACTCCTCGCCGTCCGGGAGAAAGTCCCGGCCGTCCGGTAGGCCGTCTTCGCCGTTTGGGCGACAGTCCTTGGCGTCCAGGCCGAAGAAGCGGGTTGCCGCGTCCCACGTGTCCGCCGCCACACGGGCCGGCGTCTCGTCGCGCAAGGTCGCCACGGCTTCCGCCACCCGGCGCACCAGGGCGGGTTCGTTCCGCTTGCCGCGCCGGGGCGCCGGGGCCAAGTAGGGTGAATCGGTCTCGATCATGTAGCGGCCTCTGGGCACGGCCCGCAGCACGCCGGCGTCGAATCCGCGGAAGGTTGCGACGCCCGTGAACGACACCAGCCACTCCGACTCCAGGGCGGCGTCCAGAAGTGCCGGCGGGCCGGAGAAGCAGTGAAGCACCCCCCCTGCCCTTCCTGCCACGTCGCGGATCGCGGCTGCGGTGTCTTGGGCGGCGTCCCGCGAGTGGACGACCAGCGGCAACCCCATCTCGGCCGCGAGTTCGGCGTGGCGTCGGAAGCTCTCCCGCTGGGCGGCGCGGGGGGCGTGGTCGTAGTGGTAGTCCAGCCCCGTCTCGCCGACGGCCACGCAGCAGGGATGCGCCGCGGTCTCGGCCAAGCGCTCCATCGATGCGCCCGGCCGGCCGGCCTCGACGGAGTGCGGGTGCACGCCGGCAGTGCACCAGACGCCGTCGTGGTCCTTGGCCAGCTCCAGAGCGCGGAGCGCGTCGTCCGCGTCCGACGCCACCGTCACGATCCGCTCGACGCCTGCGGCCCCGGCGCGCTCCAGGACCGCGGCGCGATCGCCGGCGAAGGCGTCGTCGGTGAGGTGGCAGTGCGAGTCGGCGAGCCTCAAACCGCCGCGGCTTTCGCCCGGCGCTTGGGTTTGGCCTCCCCGCGAGGCTCGGCGGTCCCGTACCGCTTTTGGATTTCCAAGAGGGCCGGCGAAGCAATGAAGATCGACGAGTAGGTGCCGATCACCACGCCCAGGATCAGGACCATCGTGAAGTCGCGGATGACGGCTCCGCCCAAGATCAGCAGCGAGAACAGGACCGCCAGAGTGGTGCCCGACGTGAGCACGGTGCGCGGCAACGTCTCGTTGATCGAGCGGTTGACCAAGCGGTAGGGGTCTTCGCGACGCCCGCCTCGGCTGTTCAGGTTTTCTCGTATGCGGTCGAAGACCACGATCGTGTCGTTGAGCGAGTAGCCCAGTATGGTGAGGATCGCGGCCACCGTGGGCAGCGAAATTTCGACGCGAAACAGGGCCAGGAACCCCAAGGTGAGCAGCACGTCGTGGGCCGTTGCTATCACCGACGCCACGCCGAAGCGGAACTCGAAGCGGACCGCGATGTAGACGAGGGTGAGTACCAGGGAGAACAGGATGGCGAACGCCGCCTTCTGCTGCAGTTCGGCGCCGATCTTGGGGCCGACGAGCTCCTGCCGGGCGATCTCGAAGGCGTCCTCGCCGTAGCTGGCGGCGATGCGGGCGCTCAGGTCGGCGGCCACTTGGTCGATGTCGGCCCCTTCGTCCAGCGGCGCTCGGATCACGAACTCGTTCTCGGCCCCGAACCGGGTGATCGGAGGCGACTGCACGCCCCCCAAGGCCTCGCGGAGCTCGTTGTCCGAAGTCGGCACGGAGAAGCGGACCTGCACCAGGGAGCCCCCCGTGAAGTCCACGCCGTAGTTCTGCCAGTTCCCCCGGGCGAACTGTCCCACCAGCATGGCCCCGATCCCCAGGGCCAAGCAGGCTCCGGAGAGCACGTACGCCTTTCGGCGCAGCTTGATGAACTCGTACTTCGCTTCGTGAAAGAGCCACATGGCGGCTAGATGCTGATGGGGTCAGAGCCCCGCTTGCCCGACAGGTAGACCAGGAAGAGGGTGCGGGTCACGTAGAGGGCGGAGAAGAACGAGGCCACGATCCCGATGCACAGGGTGACCGCGAACCCGCGCACCGGCCCGGTGCCGAACTGGAAGAGGATCAGTCCGGTGATGAGTGTGGTGATGTTGGCGTCGACGATCGCCGAGAGCGCGTTGCCGAAGCCCTCGTCCACGGCGGTTCGAGGCGCTCGGCGCTGGGCCAGCTCCTCGCGGATCCGCTCGAAGATGAGGACGTTGGCGTCCACCGCCATGCCCACCGACAGGATGAGCCCGGCGATCCCCGGCAAGGTCAGGTTGGCGTTGAGAGCCGAGAGTCCGCCCAGCACCAGGAGCACGTAGGCGCCCAGGGCGAGAAGCGCCAGGGCGCCGGCGGTCTTGTAGTACACGAGCATGATCACCAGCACGGCGGCCAAGCCGACCATGCCGGCGACCCGGCCCTGGTCGATGGAGTCCTGGCCCAGAGAAGGACCGACGGTGCGCTCCTCCAAGATGCGCAACGGCGCGGGAAGGGCGCCGGCCCGAAGCACGAGCGCCAAGTCGGCGGCCTCGGACATGTCGGCGGACCCCAGGTCGATGGAGCCGTTGGCCCCGATCCGATCCCTTACCACGGGAGCGCTGACAACCTCGCCGTCCAGGACGATCGCGATGCGGTCGCCGATGTGGGCGCCGGTCAGACGCTGGAACTCGCGGCCGCCCCGGCGGTTGAGCTGGAAGATGACCTGGGCTTGGTTGAACTGCGGGTCGCGGTTGGCCGTTGCGCTCTCCAATTGGTCGCCTGTCAGGAACGGGTCCTCCTCCAGAACGTAGAGCTCGCGGTAGAAGCCGGCCCCCATTGGAAGGGAATCCCAGCTCCACTGAAGGCTCAGGTTTCGGGGCAACGCGCGCTGGAACTCGGGAAGCTCCATGAAGCGGTTGGCCGTCTCCACGTCCGCCATGTCCACCAAGTAGGTTCCCGTCTCCCCGGAGCGCAGCAGGCTGGTGAACGGGCGGAAGTTCAGTTCGGGCTCCGCCTCGGCGTCCGCGCCTTCCTCAGGGGCGGATGCGTCTTCGCCCGTGTCGTCCGCCTCCGCCGCGTCGGCGTCGGCCGGGTCTCCCGCCGCCTCGGCCTGTCCCGAGTCGTCGGGGGTGGAGAAGAGCAGGTCCTCGATCGAAGTGGTCTCGGCGGTCTCGACGGCGCGGCCCATCTCGCGCAATCCCTCTTCGCCGACGGCGGCCACCACCGCCCGGTCCAGCCGCTCCAGCGACGGCGCGACCTCGGTGGTCTCGAGAACCAGCTTCCACTCCAAGTAGGCCTGCTGGTTGATGACCTCCTTGGCCCGGCTCTCGTCGTCCAGCCCCGCCAACTCCACGATCAGCCGCTCGGAGCCGATCTTCTGGATCAGGGGCTCCTCCACGCCGAACTCGTCCACGCGCGTGCGGATGATCCGTTCGGCCCGGTCGATGGCGTCGGCTCGGGCGTCTTGGTCGAGGGTCTCCTCGGGGTCGTCGATCTCCAGGACCAAGTGCATCCCGCCCTGAAGGTCAAGGCCGAGCTTCAGGCCCCGAGTCGCCAAGTAATAGGCCGACAGCCCCAGAACCGCCAAGATGACGACGACCCGGCCGCGAAATGTCTTCAGCATGATGTCCTTCTTGGGAGCCTCGCTGGAACGGGCGCGCCGCCCGCGCCGACGCAACCGAGCGACGGCTTCCGCAAATTTCGCCCGCGAGGGAAGCGCTGTCAAATGGCGACGGTCGCTGCTCCGCCCCGCCGCGGCTAGAAGAAGACGGGCTCTCGGTAGGCGCCGAAGACGTCCTCCATGGCGGCGCGAATCTCGTAAAGGGTGCAGTAGGCCCGCGCGCAGTCCAGTATGCGGGGGACCAAGTTCTCGTCGCTCGCGGCGGCCGCGCGCAGGGCCGCCAGCGACGCCTCCACCCGGTCGCCGTCCCGCTCCGCGCGAAGTCGGGCCATCGACGCCCGGTGCCGACGCTCCACCGACGGGTCGATCCGCAGGGTGTCGATGGCAACGTCCTCCGCGCCCTCGACAAAGTCGTTCACGCCCACGACCGTGCGGAGCCCCGCTTCGACCTCGGCCTGCTGGCGCGCGGCGGAAGCGGCGATCCGGCGCTGGAACCACCCGCTCTCGATCCCCGGCACGACCCCGCCCTGCTGGTCGATCCGCTCGAAGATTTCCTCGGCTTCGGCCTCCATCCGGTCGGTGAGGGCTTCCACGTAGTACGACCCGGCCAGGGGGTCGATCGTGTTGGGCACACCGGTCTCGTAGGCCAGGATCTGCTGGGTGCGGAGCGCAATCGTCACCGCCCTTTCGGTGGGCAAGGCCAGCGTCTCGTCCATGGAGTTGGTGTGGAGCGACTGGGCGCCGCCCAGCACCGCCGCCATGGCTTGGTACGCCACCCGCACGACGTTGTTCTCGGGCTGCTGGGCGGTGAGCGTGACGCCCGCCGTCTGGGCGTGCGTGCGGAGCCGCCACGAGTGGGGGTTTTCGGCGCCGAATTCGCCTCTCATGCGCTTGGCCCAGATGCGGCGGGCCGCGCGGAACTTGGCGACCTCCTCGAAGAAGTCGTTGTGCACGTCGAAGAAGAACGACAGGCGCGGCGCGAACACGTCCACATCGAGCCCCCTCTCCACGCCGCGGCGCACGTACTCGAAGCCGTTGGCCAGGGTGAAGGCCAGTTCTTCGGCGGCGGCGGCCCCGGCTTCGCGGATGTGGTACCCGGAAATGGAGATGGGGTTGTAGCGAGGCGCGCGGGCGCCGCACCACTCGAACATGTCCAGGATGAGGCGCAGCGCCGGGTCCGGGGGAAACACCCAGGCATGTTGCGCTTGGTATTCCTTGAGGATGTCGTTCTGGACGGTGCCTCGGAGCTGGTCCGGCGACACGCCCTGCTTCTCCGCAGCCGCCACGTAGAAGCAGAACAGGACGATCGCCGGGCCGTTGATCGTCATCGAGACCGATACTTGGTCCAGCGGGATGTCTCGGAAGAGGGTCTCCATGTCCGCCAGCGAAGACACCGCCACGCCGCAAACGCCGACCTCGCCCAGGGATCGGGGGTGGTCGCCGTCGTAGCCCATGAGCGTGGGGAAGTCGAAGGCCACCGAGAGGCCGGTCTGACCTGCGTCCAGCAGGTAGCGGTAGCGCTGGTTGGTGTCTTCGGCCGTGGCGAAGCCGGCAAACTGGCGCATCGTCCAGAGCCGAGTCCGGTACATGGTGGCGTAGGGACCGCGCGTGAACGGAAAGGCGCCGGGCATTCCCAAGCGTTCCAAGTAGCTGCCGGAGACGTGGGCCGGCGTGTAGAGCGGCTCGACTTCGTTCCCCGACACGGAAGCGAAGGAGGCGTGTCGCTTGGGCGCGGCGTCCCAGGCGGCCTCCCAGGCGCCGGTCTCCGCGGCCATCCGGTCGGCGGCGGCCGGATCGTCCGCGTCGGAGGGGGCTTCGGTCTTCGGCGGAGAGGTGGTCGGACCGGCGACGGCTCCGGCGTCGCGCTGCGCGATCCGAGACTTGGTAGTGGACATGGATTCTCCCTTCAACCGTTCGCTCCGGCGTCCTTCAATATGGCGTCAACGACCTTGTTGGCCACTTGGTAGGCCGTGGCCCGGCCCGCAGCCACTTGGGGCGCCCACTGGTCGAGTCCCTCTTCCGAGGCCAGCGCCTGGGCCGCTCGAGCTCGCAGGCGGCGGTCCACAACGTCGCGGATTCGCGCCCGCGCTCGCGCCCGGCGTCGCTCGGCCAGCCGGCCCGAAGCGGTCGCGTGGCGGTGGTGCTCCATCAACCGTTCCAGCAGTTCGTCGACACCTTCGTCCCGGCCCGCCGAGGTCTTGAGGACGGGAACCGCCCACGGCGATTCCTCCGACCCGGACGGGGCTTCGCGGGGTGCCCGCAAGGCGGACAGGTCCACCCCGTGGTGCGGGGGCACGTCTTGGTGCGAGGGCGTACTGTGGTGGTGCGGGGGCGCGTCTTGGTGCGGGGGCCGGGCTTGGTGCGAGGGCCGGGCGTGAGAGGCGGGATCGTCGGCGCTCGGCGCCCCTGGGGCCGGGTTTCCGGCGCGCAGCCGGAGGGCTTGGCGAACGTCGCGCACCAAGCGGTCGGCGCCGGGGCGGTCCGACTTGTTGACCACGAAGACGTCGGCGATCTCCATGAGGCCGGCCTTCATCGCCTGCACGCCGTCCCCCGACTCGGGAACCAGCACCACGGCCACCGAGTCCACGGCGGAGGCGATCTGCAGCTCGGTCTGGCCCACGCCCACGCTTTCCACGAGCACGTTGGCGAAGCCGAACGCGTCCAGCAGGTCGACGGCTTCGCGGGTGGCTGCCGCCAGGCCGCCCAGGGACCCGCGGGTTGCCATGGAGCGGATGAAGACGCCCCGGTCGGTGGCCAGGTCGTTCATGCGGATCCGGTCGCCCAGGAGGGCGCCCCCGGAGAACGGCGAAGTGGGGTCCACCGCGACGATCGCAACATCTTCGCCGCGGTCGCGCAGCCGAGCGGCCACGGCGGCCGTCAAACTGGACTTGCCCGCGCCCGGAGGACCGGTGAACCCGAAGCGCCGGGCCCGGGGCGGCACGCCGAGAAGGTCGTGGAGAAGACCGTCCGAGTGCGGGCGCTCGTCCTCGACGATGGAGATGGCGCGGGCCAGCGCGGGACGCTTGCCGGCGCGGAACGCCTCGACCAGGCGACGCGCCCGGTCGGCGGGCGTCGGGGCGGGGCTGGACGCCACGGCGGGGCTACGCCAGCAGGGAGATGGCCAAGCTCAGCACCATCGTGAACCCAACCAAGTCCGTCAGGGTATGGACGAACACGGACGACGCCACCGCCGGGTCCGCGCCGAACCTGTGGAGGATGGTGGGGACGAGCGCACCCGCGAACCCCGCCACCGCGATGTTGGCCCACATCGCCAGCAGCACCACCAGTCCCATGCGCGCATCTCCCTCCCACAGGTACGCGAACCCGGCGAACAACACGCCCAGCACGAACCCGTTCAGCACGCCCACCAGCACTTCCTTGCCGACGACCCGGAAGCGGTTGCGGCGCAACCCCTGCCCAACGGCGATCCGGCGGATCGTGACCGCGAGGGACTGGGTGCCCGTGTTCCCGCCCAAGGCGGCGATCACCGGCATGAGGAAGGCCAGGAAGGTGGTCTCGCGGACCAAGTCCTTGAACTGCAGGATGACCGAAGCCGCCACCGCCGCCGTGACCAGGTTGAGCACCAGCCAGGGCAGGCGCGAGCGCACGGCGTCGGGCCAGCCGGCGCGGAGCTCCTCGTCGTCGGAGACGCCGGCCAGCTTGAGGATGTCCTCCGTCGTCTCCGCCTCGATCACGTCGATCACGTCGTCGAACGTGATCCGGCCCAGGAGCGCCCCCTCCTCGTTGACCACGGGGATGCTGACCAGGTTGTAGCGGCCCATGATCCGCCCGACTTCCTCCTGGTCGGTGTCGGGGCGGACGGTGGCAGGGGCGGGTTCGACCAGCGACGCCACGGGGTCGCGGGGGTCGGCCAGGATCAGGTCGTCCAGGGGCACGGTGCCGCGCAGCCGGCCCCTGGGGTCCACGACGAAGACGGTGTAGAAGTCCTCGACCAAGCGCCCCACGCGCCGGACCTCGGCGACGGCTTCGCCCGCGGTCGCGTCTCCGCCGACCGACACCACGGCCGTGGTCATGAGGCCGCCCGCCGTGTCGTCGCCATAGCGCAACAGGTCGCGGATCTCGCCTGCTTCTCGGGCCGGAAGCGCGGCCAGCAGCCGGTCGCGGTCCTCGGGCTCCAGCTCGCCGACCAGGTCGGCGGCGTCGTCGTCGGCCAAGTCCCGGAGCAGCGCCGCGCCGCGCTTGGCGTCCAGCGCGGTCAGAAGCCGGGCCCGGTCCTCGTCCTCCTCCATCTCGGCCAGCGTGTCCGACGCCAGTTCGACGGGCAGCGCTTCCAAGAGGCGAACGCGCGCCTCGATTTCGGGCACCGAGGCCACCAAGTCGGCGATGTCCGACGGGTGCATGGCGGCGGCCTGGTCCGCGAAGCGAGTCAGGCCGGCTTCGGTTGTCGGGTGCGCGGGTTCGTGCGGGCCGGGCCGGCGGCGGGTCACGGTGCGAGGGCGGTCGCGGTCGCGGCGCGCGGCTCGGCCAGTACCCGACGCAGCACGTCTTCCTGGATGCGGAACATCTCGCACTGTTCGCGAGCGGCGCCGGACGGATGGTCGCGGCCCAGGACGTGGAGCGCACCGTGGACCGCCAGGCGCGCCATCTCCTCGCCTGCTCCGGCGCCGGCTTCTCCGGCTTGGCGGAGGGCTTGGTCGCGGCCCACATAGATGTCGCCTAGAGGGGGCTCGCCGTCGTCGTGAAGGGCGAAGGCAAGGACGTCCGTGGGAGCGGAGTTGCCCAAGTGCCGGTCGTGCAGCCGGGCCATCTCCGGGTCTTCCAGGAAGGTGACCGACAGCTCGGCGCAAGAGACGCCTTCCCGGCGAAGCACCTCGCGAAGGGCGCGTTCCACCAGCGCCGCGGGGACGCCGGACCGCCCCGGAGCGTTGACGTGCACGGTGATCAGGGAGCGTCTCCGGCGGCGCGGCGGGGCGCGGGCGCTTCGGCGGCATCGGCATCGAGGGCCGCAACGGCGTCGGCATCGGAGTCGGCATCCGTGTCCGGGTCCGCGTCGGGGGCCGCAACTGCGTTGGCGTTGGAGTGCGTGTCGGGCCCGGGATCCGTGTCGGCGTTGGCGTTGGAGTGCGCGTCGGACTTGGGGTCCATGTCGACGTCGGTGTTGAAGTCCGCGTCGGGGTCCGTGTCGGCGTCGGGGGCTGCGTCCGCACCGGCCGGGAGCGCCTCCGCCGGCGGTTCGGGTTCGGGTTGCGGGTAGTCGATTCGTCGATGGTAGACTCCACCCAGGACCTTGGCGAAGCGAGCCTTCAGCACCGCCAAGTCGCGCAGCGTCAACTCGGTGTCGTCCAGCTGGCCGTCGACCAGCCGCTGGGCGAATATCTTGTCGATCAGCCCCGCGATCCGCTTCCGGGTGGGGTTCTTGAGGGCGCGGGCCGACGACTCGACGGCGTCGGCGAGCATGGCGATTCCCGTTTCCCGGCTTTGGGGACGCGGCCCCGGGTAGCGGAACGGAGACGGGTCCGGGGCGGCGGCGCCTGCCTGTTCCGCCCTCTGCACCGCCTTTCGGTAGAAGAAGCCGATGAACTGGTCGCCGTGGTGCTCGGCGATGAACGAGGCCAAGACCCTAGGCACCTTGGCTCGGCGAGCCAGCCTCAGGCCTTCGTCGACATGCTCGCGGATGACCGTTGCCGAGTCCACGGGCTCCAGACGGTCGTGAGGGTTGTCGCCGTCCTGCTGGTTCTCGATGAAGAAGCCCGGGCGCTTGGTCTTGCCCACGTCGTGATAGTAGGCGCCCGCCCGGCACAGGAGAGCGTTGGCGCCGACGGCGTCGGCCCCCGCTTCGGCCAGCGCGGCCACCTGCATGGTGTGTGCATAGGTTCCGGGCGCTTCCACGGCCAGCGTTCTCATCAGCGGCCGGTTGGCGTCGGCCCAGGCGATGAGCGTCTGGTCGGTGGTGATCCCGGTGAGCCACTCGAAGACGGGCAGGAACCCGACGGCGAGGATCGCGCACACGACGGCGCCGGCCAGCGCCCCGGCCAGCGACGGCCACAAGGCGATCTCCGCGCCTCGCAGCTGGAGGCCGAACAGTACGACGGCGTAGGCGGCCGCGACCACGGCGATGAAGACCCACGTTTGGGCCAAGCGGCGGTAGGCGCGCACCACCAGCGCAGCGGCCGCGCCGCCCGCGAAGACCGTGGCAAAGTCGTGGACCGCGGCGAAGGGCTCCTGGAGCGCCGTGACGGCGGCAAGCACGAACGCCGCCGCCAGCGCCAGTCGGCCGTCCCACAAGATGGCCAGAGTGACGGCGACGAAGGTGACCGGCAGCGCGGCGGCGGGCGCGCCCTGGGCCGCCAGCAGGAACGCGGCCAAGAAGTACAGCGCGAACGTCCCCGCAACGACCGACAGGGAGCGGAACGTCTGGTAGAGGTTCCGACGGTACAGGAACACGAGCACGCCGAAGACGCCCAGCACGAGGGTGTTGAGGACCAGTGCGCCGGCGATTGACGCAAGCGCGCTGCGGTCCACGCCCCGGCCCTGCGCCCGAAGCTCGGCGCGGTACGCCTCCAGCCTGCGGATCTCCGCGTCGCCCAGCTGCTGGTTGGCGCGGACGATCGCTTCGCCCTCCACGACGCGCGCTGCCACGACGGGAACCGCGTCCCGTGCGATCCGCCTTTCTCGCTCGGTGCGAACGCCGTCCAGCACCAAGCTCATGTTGACGACCTGTCCCAGGATCGATCGCAGGAGCCCCTCTTCCGGACCCGGTCCCAGTCCCTCCACCGCCCGGTCGTAGAACTCGCGCCCGGACAGCACCGAATCCCGGTGGACGATCTCGGCCTGCCCGTCCCGCAGGACGCGCACCGAGTCGGTGACGAGCCCGGAAGCCGCACCGGGGGCCATGACGCCTTGGGGAAGGAAGCGCCGCGCAGCGGTGGCCGCCCGGTCCGCCAGCCGGCGACGCGCCGAGGCGCTGGACAGAACCTCGAGCTGGTCGGCGCGCGGCTCGACCCCGATCGCCGACAGCACGCCGGCGATCCCCGCGGTCCCGCCGGACGCCGCCACCGTGTCCAAGCGGTTGAAGAGGAACGCCAGGGCGAACAGCGCAGAATCGGGAGCGTCGGGGCGTTGGACGAAGGTGGGCACGACCGCCGCCGCGGCCTCTTGGCGCTCCCGCTCGAGCGCGGTCGAGTCCTTGGGTACGTCGAAGCCGACCTCGGCCAGCACGTCTCCGCCGGCGACGGTGCCCGCTCGGTACGGCCCCACGGGGGTGCCCGGCCCCGACGGAAACAGGACGGCCAGCCCCCCGGCCAGCGACGCCAGCATCAGAACGCGAACGCCGTGGTGGACGAAGCCGTCGGGCCACGCCCGTTCGGGAGCGCCGGAAAGGACGCCGCCGATCACCGGCGCGAACCTTGCTCGGCGCGGTCGTCCGCGTCGCCCGCGCTCTGCGCCGGGTCGCCGCCCGCCGCCTCGTAGGCCCGGATGATCTTCTTGACCAAGCGATGACGGGTCACGTCCTTGGCGTCCAGGTACACGAACTCGATCCCGTCCACGTGCTTGAGGACCTTCTCGACTTGGAGCAGCCCCGACTGGTCGCGCCGAGGCAGGTCGATCTGGGTCTTGTCGCCGGTGATGACGACCCGCGAGTTCACGCCCAGTCGCGTCAGGAACATCTTCATCTGAACCGCCGTGGCGTTCTGGGCCTCGTCCAGGATCACGAATGCGTCCGACAGGGTGCGGCCCCGCATGTAGGCAAGGGGCGCGACTTCGATGGCGCGCTCGGCGATTCCCCGTCGGACGCGGGCGGGCGGCAGCATGTCCTCCAAGGCGTCGTAGAGCGGCCGCAGGTACGGGTCCACCTTCTCCTGCACGTCGCCGGGAAGGAACCCCAGGCTCTCGCCGGCCTCCACCGCCGGGCGCGCCAGGACGATGCGCCGGACGCGCTTGCGCATGAGCGCCCCCACGGCCTGCGCCACCGCCAAGTAGGTCTTGCCCGTCCCGGCCGGACCGATGCCGACCACCACGTCCGAGTCCTCCATGGCTTGGAGGTAGGCGCGCTGCCCGTCCGAGCGGGCGGCCACGACCCGCCCTCCGGGGAGCGACAGACGGAGGGGCTCGTCGTCGGACGGGGCGGCGGCTTCGTCGCCGTCGTGCAGGGTGGTGGCGAACCGGACCACATCCCCGGACCGAAATGACCGCCCGAGGCGCGCCATCTGCACCATGTGGCCGACCACGCGAGCCGCCCCCGCCACCGAGTCCGCGTCCCCCGCCAATCTGACCTGGTCGTCGCGCAGCACGACGCGGACGCGGAACAGGGAGGCCAGCTCGCGCAGGTTGGCGTCGCCCACGCCCGCCAGGATCAGGGGGTCCGCCCCTTCGGCGTCGACTTGGCGGACCTGCGCGACGCCCGTCACGACCCGGCCTCGTCGGGGGCGTCGTCGTCGGTCACGGCGATGGCCAGCTCGGCCAGCTCGCCGGCGGGGACCGCGACGGGGGCGCCTTCGAAGAGGGCGCGCGCAGCCGTCGTCTTGGGGAAGGCGACCACCTCCCGCAGGCTGGTCGCTCCGGACAGGCAAGCCGCGATGCGGTCCACGCCCAGGGCGATCCCTCCGTGGGGCGGCGCGCCGGAGCGCAGCGCCTCCAGCAGAAAGCCGAACTTGGCCTTGATCTCGGCCGGCGCCAGTCCGAGCATCCCCAGAATGCGGGCTTGCAGGTCGGCGTCGTGGACGCGGATGCTGCCCGAGCCCAGTTCGCTGCCGTTGTAGACCAGGTCGTAGGCCAAGCCCCGCACCGCCAGCGGGTCCGTGTCGAGCAGGTGCAGGTCGTCCGGATGGGGCTGGACGAAGGGGTGGTGGTTGGCCGCCAGCGACGGGGGCACCGACTGTGGGCCGGGGCTGGCATCGGAGACGACTGCCCCCGCAGCCGAGCTGGGCTCGAACACGGGAAAGCCGGTCACCCAAAGCCACGAATGGGCCGTCGTCCGGGGAAGGTCGAGGGCGGCAAACGCGGCCGCGCGGGCCGCGGCCAGCGCCGGCGAGGTCACGGAGTCGGGGCCGGCAGCCGCCAGAAGCAGGTCGCCCGCGCACAGCCCCAGCCGCCCCGCCGTGTCCTCCCGGAAGAATCGGCCCAAGGGACCCGACGCCCCGCTCTCGGTCGCCTTGGCCCACAGAAGACCCGGCGCGCCCGCGGCCCTGGCGGACGCCTCCAGGGCATCGATCGCCTTGCGGGAAAGGCGCGCGCCGCCGGGCAGCCGCAGGCATCGCAAGCGCCCCCCGGCGGCCACGGCGCCGCGGACTATGTTGGACTCCAGCGCGCCCAGGACGCCGGTCGCGTCCTCGATCTCCAGGCCGAACCGCAGGTCGGGCCGGTCGGTGCCGAAGCGCTCCATGGCGTCGGCCCACGTCATGCGCGGGAACGGGGGCTCGGCTTCGGCGCCGGCCGCCCCAGCCAGCACGGCCGTCAATCCCTCGCCCCACCCGTAGACGTCCTCGGGCTCGACGAACGACGCCTCCACGTCGATCTGGGTGAACTCGGGCTGCCGATCCGCCCGCAGGTCCTCGTCGCGAAAGCATCGGGCGATCTGGAAGTAGCGGTCGAACCCCGCCGCCATGAGGACCTGCTTGTAGATCTGCGGGCTCTGCGGAAGGGCGAAGAACTCGCCGGGATGAACGCGACTGGGCACCAGAAAGTCCCGTGCGCCTTCGGGCGTCGGCCGCGTCAGCATCGGCGTCTCAATCTCGCTGAATCCCTGGGCGTCGAAGTAGTTCCGGGCCGCCAGGACCAGTCGGTGGCGCAGCTCCAGCCGCTCCCGCAGTTCGGCGCGCCGAAGGTCCAGGACCCGGTGGCGCAGGCGGAGCTTCTCGGACGGCAGCGCTTCGCCCGGCGCTCGGCACACGGGGATCGCCGGCGTCTCCGCCCGGTTGAGCACGCGCACCTGGGCGGCTTGCAGCTCGACGTCGCCAGTGGCCATGTCCGGGTTCCGGGCCTCTTGCGGACGAGCCGCGACGACGCCGCGCACGGCCACCACGTCTTCCGCGCCCAAGCTCCGCGCCGCCTCCACGGTCTCCGCCGCGGACCAATCCGGACCGATCGACACTTGGAGCAGTCCCCACCGGTCGCGCAGGTCCAGAAACACCAGCCCTCCCAAGTTGCGCGTCCGGTGCACCCAGCCCGCCACGCGCACCTCTTCGCCTACGCGCTCGAGGTTCATCTGGCCGGCACCGGCGGTGCGCATCGTCGTGGCGCTTGTTTCGGATTTGGACACGCAATCGTCTCCGGGCAGTTCGTCGCAGACCGGCGGGCGCCGGCGGGGGGGCGCTGGACATCCCGGCGGCTAGCTGGACATCCCGGCGGCTAAAGTTAATGGTTCCCCGTCGCCCCCGATCCCCCTTCCCCGACTTCTTGCGTGAACCGTACCCCCACGAACGTGCCCCAGGCCGATACGCCGCCGAGATCCCGCCCGAACCTGTTCGGCCTGCCGCCCGACCCGCTGCAAGAGGCGCTGGAGGCCCACTTCGGGGAGCGGGGGCAGCCCAGCTACCGAGCGCGTCAGGTGCTGGACTGGGTGTTCGGCAGCGACGGCACACCGGACGCGGACGCGATCAGCAACCTTCCCGTCGCCGAGCGTCGTGCGCTGGGTCGGGCGTTTCGGCTGGACGAGCCCGTGCCGGACGCGGTTTCGGAATCGCAGGACGGCACGGCCAAGCACCTTTGGCGCCTTCGGTGCGGAGACGTCGTGGAGAGCGTCCTGATCCCCGCTCGCGGGCGCCTGACGTTGTGCATCTCGTCCCAGGCCGGCTGCGCGCTCGCGTGCCGCTTCTGCGCCACGGGCTGGTCGGGCTTCCAGCGCCAGCTGTCGGCGGCGGAGATCGTCGGCCAGTACAGGGCGTCGGCGCGCTGGGCGCGGGAGCACGGGCGAGGTCCGGTCACCAACGTGGTCTTCATGGGCATGGGCGAGCCGCTGGTCAACCGCCCGAACGTGTTCCCCGCCCTGTCGATCCTGAACGCGGGCTACGGAATCGGCGCTCGGCGAATCACCGTCTCCACCGTCGGCGTGGTCCCCGGCATCCTGGCCATGGCGGAGCGGGAGGAGCAGTTCCGCTTGGCCCTGTCCCTGCACGCCCCCGTCTCGAGCCTGCGCGCCGAGCTGGTGCCCTTGGAGAAGCGCTATCCGCTGCGGCAGGTCATGGAGGCTCTCGACGTCTTCGCCCGGCGGGGCGGCCGCCGGATCACCTTCGAGTACACCATGATCCACGACGTGAACGACGCCCTGGACTTGGCGCCGCCCCTGGCCGCGCTGGCCCGTCGCGCCGGCGCGTTCGTGAACCTGATTCCCTTCAACCCGATCCCCGACGTGGACTGGCGGCCCAGCCCCGAGAGCCGCCTGCGCGCGTTCGCCGCCCAACTTGAAGCCGCCGACGTGGCCGTGGCCGTCCGGCGTCCCCGGGGACGAGAGATCGACGCGGCCTGCGGTCAGTTGCGGGCGGCGCGGGACCCCCGCTTAGGTCGTGCCGAACGCGATCAGCGCACCCGCATGCCGATCCGGCTGGCCCGGATCTCGCGGACCCATGGGAAGGGGCGGAAGGAGCCCTTGTTGTACGAGAAGTAGATGGCCACGGCCCGGCCTTCGAACCGCCACCCTTCCAGGAAGCCCCAGAAGCGCGAGTCCAAGCTGCTGTCACGGCTGTCGCCCAGCATGAAGTAGCGCCCCTCCGGCACCACCAGCGGCCCCCAACTGTCGCGGGTTGGCCGGTACTCTTCCGGGGCGCCCGCGGCGGCGGCCAAGTGCGCGCGTTGCCACAGCATGTCGGGGCTGAAGGCGTCGTCCTCGGAGCCATTGACGACGTAGGGTTCGTCCTGGGGCGCCCCGTTCAGGTACAGGACCTTGTTGCGCATCTCCAGCGTGTCGCCCGGGACGCCCACCAGCCGCTTGACCACGGTCAGGTTCTCCTCGTGGTGGGGGTCGAACACGAGGATGTCTCCCCGGCGAGGCTTCGAGTAGCCCGGAATGCGGATGTTCGTGAATGGCACCTTCGACCCGATGGCGGCGCGGTTCACGACCAGAAAGTCACCCACCAGCAACGTGTTCTCCATCGAGCCGGAGGTGATGACGAAGGTCTGGAACAGGAACGACCGCAGCACGATCACCAAGGCCAGGGCGAGAACCAGCACGCGGCTCCACTCGGACTTGTAGAGGCGCCGCGCAAGCGCAGAAACGAATGCGAACGCGAGCGCGGCCCCGCCCTGGGACGGCTTCGGCTTCGCCGTCTTGGGCTTGTCGGCCGCCGCGCCCGCGCTGCGCGACGCGCCCTTCTTCCGGTTCCCGCGCCCGCGTCCGGTCGCCACGATTAGCGAGACCCCACGAGGTCGCGCAGCCAGTCCAGGGCGGACCTGCGCTCCGGCGGCTCGGCCCGCTCCACTCGCCAGTCCGCCCCCAACTGCACGGTCACGTCCACGAACAGATTCGAGTCCGGCTGGCTGGCGACCCGCGCGATCCCCAGCGCTTCCGCCACTTCGGCGGCGGCCTGCAAGTCGCCCACCCGGTCGATCACCACGGACGAGTCCAGGTCCATGCGCGCGGCGTTGCCTATGCCCACCACGTCGAAGCCGGCGCTCCGCAGGTGGCCGGTGGCGGCTCGGGCCATCCCGTCCACGCCGCCGGCGTTGCGCACGTCCACGGTGACGCGCTTGGCGGCGGGCGACAGCAGGGGATCGTCCACCTGTCCGCCCGTCTCCGGAAGCCAGCGCACGAGGGCGGACCCGACAAGCACCAGCAACCCCGCAGACGCGAGCAGCAACAGGGTTGTCCTCAAGGCTCGGCTCATGAACGGGAAGATAACCAATCGCCGGGCAGGGCGGTGCGCTTACCTGCCGACCGTGCGCTGCGGCGCCGCCATGGGCACTACCTTCCGGCCATGGACGGAGGCGGAGCGTGATCTGGGACCCGTGCCTGGCTCGGGCCGTGGCCGGCGAGCTGGAAGCGGCGCTGGCGGGAAGCCGGGCGACGGCGCTGTCGTTCCGGCATGCGGACCGGGTGGCGCGGGTTCACTTCCGGGGGCGAACCTTGGACGCGAACCTGTCGCCGGGGCGGGGCGACTTGGTGCTGGGGCCGGGGTCGGAGCCGGACCCGGACGCGACGCGTCTTCCCGCCGTGCTGGCGTCGGCGCAGGCGTTGCCCGACGAGCGGGTGATCGTCTTGCGGTTTCGACGGGTTCGCGGGCGAGCGGGCGATCCTTCGCTGGTATTGGAGCTGGCCGCCAACCGGTGGAACGCGCTGCTGGCGGAGGGGCCGGACTTGGTCGTTCGCAAGCGGCTTCGGGCGATCAAGGGCGAGGGCGGGCGCGGAACGCCGCCGGTCGGGTGCCCTTGGACGCCGCCCAAGCGGAATCGGGGACCCCGGGCCGGCGCGGACGGCAACCTGGGCCGCGAGACGTGGGAGGCGGTTCTGGCGGGGACGACTCGCGACGAGCAGCGCCGACGCCTGTTGTCGGAGGTGGCGTACACGTCGGCCTTGAACGCGGCGTGGCTGCTGGACGCGCCCCGGTCCGAGGAGGGGCTCCGCCGTTGGACGCGCCTGGCGAAAGGGGCGGATGCGGCCCCCCACCTGCTGGACCTGCCGACGGGGCGCCAGCCCTACCCGTGGCCGCTGTCGAACCCAGGCGCCGTTCCGTTGGACAGCCTGCTGGCGGGCATGGAGACGGCGGCCAGGGATCCGGCGACCCTTGCGCTCGACCGCGAGATTGCGCGGCTCCGGCGGCGGATCGAACGCCTGCGAAGCCAACAGGACCGAACCGCCGAAGCCGACCGACTGCGGCAAGACGGCGCCCTGCTCCTGTCTTCCCTGCACCGGGTCTCGCCAGGCGCGGCCCGCGTCGCGCTGGTCGGGTTCGACGGCCGGGAGCGCACGCTGGAGCTGGACCCCGCCGCGCGACCGCAGGACCACGCCAACGCTCTCTTCCGGCGCGCCGCCCGGATGGAGCGCGGCGCGGCGAAGGTAGACGTCCTAGTCCAGGATGCCGAAGGCGCGCTGGCAAGGTTGGAGGACGCCGCCCGCCGCCACGCTTCCGGCAATCTGTCCGCCGACGAACTGGCCCTGCTCCTGCCGAGCATTCGGCCACTTGGGAGCGACGCCTCGAACCGAGCCGCTCCGCCTGCCCTGCCCTACCATCGCTACCGAAGCTCGGGAGGACTGGAGATCCGCGTGGGCCGGGGCGCTCGCCGCAACGACGACCTCACGTTCCGGCACTCGCGCCCGGACGACGTCTGGCTCCACGCCCGGCACGCCGCCGGCGCTCACGTGATCCTGCGCTGGACGCGCCCGGAACGCCCTCCCGCCGCCGACTTGGACGAAGCCGCCGTCCTTGCGGCAAACCGTTCCGCCGCCCGCGGATCGCAGCATGTCCCCGTAGACTGGACCCGACGCAAGCGGGTCCGCAAGCCTAGAGGCGCTCCGCCCGGCGTCGTGGTCCCGGACCGCGTTCAGACCGTGTTCGTCTCGCCCGACCCGTCGGTGGAGGCAAAGCTGGCATGGGGGCGGCGCTAAGGCGCGAGCCAACTTGCGGGAGATTCCTGCGTCGCGATCTCGGCGCAGTTGCGGCGAGCAGCGAGAGAAGCTATCGTCCAAAATCGCTTCTGGACATCCCCGCCACACAGGTGTGATCTCTATGGTTCAACCGACCAACAAGCCAACCACCAGAGTGCCTGCCAATCCGATGATCTACCACATCGTCCATATTGATCGGCTGCCTTCAATCATAGCCGATGGACATCTGTGGTGCGATACCGAAATGGAACGAAAATCCGCGGCCAACGAAGGAACGTCCATCGGCATGAACGAAGTAAAGGACCGGCGCAGGAACAATGTTCTATCGTCGCATTCCAATCTGTCGGTAGGCGACTGCGTTCCATTCTATTTTTGTCCACGATCCGTAATGCTGTACGTCATTTTCAGGCGCAACCATCCGAGCATGATCTACACTGGCGGCCAGCAGCCTATTGTTCATCTTGAGGCAGACCTGCACACGACGGTTTCTTGGTTGGAAGAACACGATCTACGATGGGCGTTCACGTTGTCGAACGCAGGTGCCGTGTACTTCGAAGATCGCTGCAACTTGACGGATCTGCAGGAGATTGATTGGAGCGCGGTCGAGGCGACGAAATGGCCGAGTCAAAAGCACGGCAAGCAAGCCGAATTCCTTGTGGAGAAGCAGTTTCCATGGAAGCTGGTCGTGCGCATCGGAGTCTATTCGAACGATATCGCCGAGCAGGCCAAGTACTTCGTAGCGACGCACGGCCGTCACCGGCCGCCAGTAGAAGTCAGACGCGACTGGTACTACTGACAAATGACGGGGGCAAAGATTCGGTTTACGGTAGGAGACATTCACTCCGAGCTGGCCGAAGCCTTGGTCAACACAGTCAACTGCGTAGGCGTGATGGGTCGCGGGGTCGCGTTGCAATTCAAGAAAGTGTATCCCGATAACTTCAAGGCGTATCAGTCGTTGTGTAGACAAGGCAAGATGCGACCTGGGCAAGTGTTTGTGTTCGAAACTGATGTCTTGTCTCCAAAGTATATTATCAACTTTCCTACGAAACGTCACTGGCGTGGCAAGAGTCGCATAGAGGACATCGAAGCGGGACTAGTGTCGCTAGCCGAAGAGATTCGCGCCCGGCGCATCTCGTCAGTGGCGATTCCGCCGTTGGGTAGCGGACTTGGAGGACTGGAGTGGTCGACGGTCCGTCAACGGATACTTGATTTCTTGAAGGAGCTGGAGGGTGTCGAGGTCGTGGTGTTCGAGCCGGGCAGCGGTCCCGCCGACAACAGGATCAATCGCTCCCGAGACGTGCCTGCCATGACTCCGGGCAGAGCGGTCCTGGTTCAACTGATGCAATGCTACAATCAGGCGCTCCTGGATCCGTATGTTACATTGTTGGAGGTACACAAATTGATGTATTTCATGCAGATTGCCGGCGAGCCGCTACGTCTGCGGTTCAGGAAGGCGCGCTATGGACCATATGCCGACAACCTGCGACACGTTCTCGATGCTGTCGAAGGGCATCTCGTGTCGGGATACGCCGACGGAGGCGACAACCCGCAGAAGCGGCTGGACTTGGTGCCCGGCGCCGTTGAAGATGCTCGGGCGTTTCTTGAGCAATGTCCGGATACGAAGGATCGTTTCTTGCGGGTGGCCGACCTTGTAGAGGGCTTTGAGTCGTCCTTCGGGATGGAGTTGTTGTCTACCGTTCACTGGGTGGTCGACAAGGAATGCGCGGCATCGGTGGCAGACGCGATACGCGGTGCATACGCATGGAGTCCACGCAAGCGCCAGTTCACGGAACGGCAGATTCGCATCGCAATCAACAAGCTGACGCACAAAGGTTGGATTCCCGAGCTTGGTACACCGTGAGGAGGCTCCTTCCGTCCTTGCCCGGCGGGGCGCGCGCCTGGCGGCTTGATCATCTCTCCACTTGCGTCGTATAGTTTGGGCAGCCCCTACTTTCGCGCTTGGTCCAGCTCTCGCCGCAACTCCCCGGCCAGGGCCAGCGCATCGGCCAAGCCGCCCTCTCGAAGCCGGTCCACCAGGGCGCTGCCTACCACGACAGCATCGGCCACGGCGCCGACGGCTCGGGCTTGGTCCGGAGTCGCCACGCCGAAGCCCACGGCCACGGGCACGGGAGACACGGAGCGGACCGCGGCCACCTCCGCCGCCAGGGCGTCGCGCAGCTCGGTTCGGGCGCCCGTCACGCCGGTTCGCGAGATGTAGTAGGCGAAGCCTTGGCTGGCGCGGACGATCTCTCGGGTTCGGTCCGGGGTCGTGGTGGGCGCCACGAGGCGAACCAAGTCCAGCGGGCTCTCCGTGACGCGGGCCTCCAACTCCGGGTCGGCGCCCAGCGGCAGGTCCGTGGCCAAAAGACCGTCGGCGCCGGCGTCCGCGGCTTCGCTCAGGAAGGCGTCGATGCCCCGGGCCAGGATCGGGTTCAGGTACGAGAAGAGGACCACGGGGACTTGACTGGCGCGTCGCAACCGGGCCAGCACGTCGAGCACGTCGTCCACGGCGGCGCCGGCGTCCAGCGCCTCTTGGCACGAGCGCTGAATGGTGGGACCGTCGGCCATGGGATCGCTGAAGGGAACCCCCAGTTCGATCACGTCGGCCCCGGCCTCCGCCAAGCCGATCAGGAGGTCGAGCGTGTGGTCCAGGCTGGGGTAGCCCGCAGTCAGGTAGGGGACGAAGCCGGGGCGGTCCTGCTCGGCCAACTCTTCGAACCGGGCGGTGATGCGGGTGCGGCGGGCGTCGCCGGGCGGCATCCTAGGGCGCATTTCCGTCGGCGGGGGCGCCGTCGCTTGGGCCGGCACGCCCGCTCCCGTCGGCCGGGGCGTCCGCCACGTGCGCCGCGTCCTTGTCGCCCCGACCGCTCAGGCAAACCAGCACCGGCCCAGCGACTTCGCCCCGGGGGCCGGCTTCGAGCAGGTAGGCCAGGGCGTGAGCCGACTCCAGGGCCGGGATGATGCCCTCCAGGCGCGGCAGGGCGCGGAACGCCGCTTGGGCCGCCTCGTCGCCGACGCTGACGTACCGGGCTCGCCCCGAGTCCTTGAGCCAAGCGTGTTCCGGTCCCACGCCGGGGTAGTCCAGGCCGGCGGCCACGGAATGCGCGGGTGCCACCTGTCCGTCGGCGTCCTGGAGCAGGTAGCTCCGCGAACCGTGCAGCACGCCGGGCCGCCCTTCCGCCAGCGACGCCGACGTGCGCCCGCTGCCCAGCCCGTCCCCCGCCGCCTCGACGCCGACGAGCGCCACGGGGGCGTCGGTCGCGAAGGCGTGGAAGATGCCCATGGCGTTGGACCCGCCGCCGACGCACGCCAGCACGGCGGCCGGCAACCGCCCTTCGGCCTCGAGGAACTGGCGCCGGGCCTCGTGTCCGATCACCGCTTGGAAGTCCCGGACGATCAGCGGAAAGGGGTGCGGCCCGACCACCGATCCGATGACGTAGTGCGTGCGGGCGACGTGGGTCACCCAGTCCCGGAGCGCCTCGTTCGTGGCGTCCTTGAGGGTGCGCGTCCCCGAATCCACGCGCCGCACTTGGGCGCCCAGCAGCTCCATGCGGTACACGTTCAGGGACTGGCGCTCCATGTCCTCGGCGCCCATGTAGACGACGCACTCCAGGTCCAGGAGCGCGCAGGCCGTGGCCGTGGCGACTCCGTGCTGCCCGGCGCCGGTCTCGGCGATGACGCGGGGCTTGCCCATGCGCTTGGCCAGCAGGGCTTGGCCGATGGTGTTGTTGATCTTGTGGGCGCCGGTGTGGTTGAGGTCCTCGCGCTTCAGGTACACGGGGCCGGTGCGGGCGGCCTCCTCCAGGCGACGGGCGCGGTAGAGCGGCGTGGGACGGCCCACGTAGTCGGTGCCCAGGCGGTCCGTCTCGGCTTGGAAGGCCGGGTCCGCCACGGCTTCCCGGTAGGCCGCGGACAGCTCGTCCAGGGCGGGAATCAGCGTCTCGGGCACGTAGCGGCCGCCGTAGGGGCCGAAGCGTCCGTCCTGCGGTGCGCTCATGGCTCCCGCACCGCTCACTGCCCCCGCCCCGCCGTCCGCACGGCCTCGACGAACGCTCGCACCTTGGCCGGGTCCTTGGCCATGACCGCATCCCCGGCGCCGGCCGAGTCCCCCCTGGCGCTCGGGGGCGCGTCCCCGGCGCGCAACGCCGACTCCACGCCGGAGCTGACGTCCAGCACGTCGGGGGCCAGAGCGCGAACCGCATGGGCGGCGTTGGCGGGCGTCATGCCGCCGGCGGCCACGAACACGGCGTCGGGGGCGGCCCGGCGCACCTCCCGACTCACTCCGTCCCATACGAAGGCACGCCCCGTTCCACCGGGCGAATTCGGGTCCCACGCGTCCACCAAGACGCCGTCGGCCGTGCCTGCGTAGGGGGCAACCGCATCGGCCAAGCGGACGGCGCCGAGCCCGGCGTGGATCGTCTTCCATACCCGCCAAGGCCCTTCGGCGCCGACGCCCGCAACCACACGAGGCGTCTCCCGCCCGTGCAACTGAACCACGTCGAGACGGAGCGCGCGCGCCGCCTCCACCACCTGCCTCGGCTCCTCGTCCACGAAGACGCCGACACGGCGCACGCGGGCGCCGGCGCACGCCTCGAACACCCGTCGCGCTCTGCCCAGGCTCACGCTGCGTCCATATCCGGGGGACAGGACCACGCCCACGTAGTCCGCCCCTGCATCCGCTACGGCCGCCGCGTCTGGGGGCGTGGTCACGCCGCACACCTTGGCCGCGGTCGTCCGAGCACGCGTGCGTGTCGTCCGGACGTTCATGGCCGTCCGGGTGCTCGCCCGGCCCGCCCGACGGGACACGGCGGCCATCTCCGCCACCGCGCGGGCCGGATCACCGCTCCGCACCAGCGCCTCGCCCACCAGAACCGCCGCGGCACCCGCAGCCGCGACCCTGGCCACATCGGCAGCGTCCGTGATCCCGCTCTCCGACACCACGAGCACGTCTTCGGGCACCCGCGGCGCAAGGCGCTCCGTCACCTGGAGCCCCGTCTCGAACGACGCCAAGTCCCGGTTGTTGATCCCCACCAGCCGCGCACCGGCGTCCAGCGCCGCGTCCACTTCGGCCTCGTCGTGCGCCTCCACCAGCGCCGCCATGCCCAGATCGTGCACCATGGCGCGCAAGTCGGCCAGCAGCGCGGCGCCCAGTATCCGGACGACGAGCAGCACCAGCGACGCCCCCGCGGCCCGCGCTTCCAACACCTGCATCTCGTCCACCACGAAGTCCTTCCGGAGCACGGGAACCGTCCGCGCCCGCGCCACCGCCTCCAAGTCCGCCAGCGAACCGCCGAACCAAGGCCCGTCCGTGAGCACGCTGACAACCCCGGCGCCGCCGGCCTGGTACGCCGCCGACAAGGCGACCGGGTCCAGCTCGGGGGCGATGGCGCCCGCTCCCGGCGACCGTCGCTTGACCTCTGCGAACACCGAGACCCGGGAATTCGCCGCCACCGGTCCCAGCACCGGCAACGCGGGAGGCGCCTCGTCCGCCGCTCGGGCCAGCGCCCGCCGGTTGCGGCGCAGGGCGGCCACTTCGGCCTCCTTGGACGCCACGATCCGCTCCAGAATGCCCGCTTCCGCGCGCGCTACCGCCACGAGGGTTGCTCCTTCGGTTGCACTTCGGTATAACTTCGGTTAGCGTGTTCGGAGCATGTTCGGTTCGCCCTCGGGGCGCGCCGATCGACCTTCCCCAGCCTCCAAGCGGAGACGAGAGATGACCCTGACCAAGCGCCAGAAGGAGATCCTGGACTTCCTGCGGTACTTCATCGACGTGAACGACTACGCGCCCAGCTTCGAGGAGATCCGCGACGAGTTCGGGTACGCCTCGCTGGCCACCGTTCACGAGCACCTCTCCAATCTGGAACGGAAGGGGTACATACGGAAGTCGTACCGGGGCAGCCGCTCCATCGGCTTCCCGGAGCAGCCGGCGGTGTCGCTGTCGCTGCCGCTGCTGGGAACGGTGGCGGCGGGCCTGCCCATCGAGGCCGTGGAGGACCGCGAGACGGTACTGGTGCCCGAGGAGCTGGTCCGCCCCGGCCGGGACCACTACGTGCTTCGCGTCGCCGGCCAGTCGATGATCGACGAGCAGATCCGCGACGGCGACTACATCGTGGTCGAGCAGCGCGACACCGCCCGGGACGGCGAGACCGTCGTGGCCCTGGTGGACGACGAGGCCGCGACCGTCAAGAAGCTCTACCGCGAGCCCCCCGACCGAATCCGGCTCCAACCCGCCAACCCCCGCATGGAACCCATTTTGGAACATTCCGGCGCGGTGCGAGTACAAGGGGTAGTGGTCGGGCTGATCCGGAAGTACTGACCACCCACTCCAAAACGCGACCTCCGAGCCGGCGGGCCCAGCCCCGGCCGGCACGATTTCCGAAAGGACACGGACGATGAGAACGATCTTCGCGGTCGGACACCTGACCCGAGAAGGCAGAAGGATCGTCGTCGCCGAACGGCGGCAGGCGACGGGGGCCGGCAAGGCAGGTTCGTCGCGCCGGGCCGGGGCGCCAACCTCCCGGGCGCGGCGTCTCCCGCCCCGCGGCGACTTCCGCCCGACAGCGGGCGCACCGGGGACGGTTCACTAAGCCGAAGTTCCGTCCCCCGGAAGATGCGAAATCCCTTGCGCGACAAGGGTTTGGCGCAGATTTGCGGGTGTACGCTACTGGGTACGCGGAGTCGTGGTCCGACGCCGAGAAGGCAGTCCCCGTGAGTCCGGCGAAAAGTGTGTCCCAAACAGCTATCCAAATGCCCCGTTTTCGGCCCCATCGTTCGGGTATCCGCCCGAGAGGCGGCACGAGCCCCCGCGCCCCAAAGGCCGCTCGCCCAAATGGACCGAACTCCCTACGAACGCCGACCGCCCGACGCCCCCGACTCGTCCCAGCAATCCGACCAGGCGGCCGCGGCCGCTGGTGATCCCCAGAACGACGCGCCCCAAGAGCGCGAGCGGCGTCGCCACGACCAGACCTACAAGAGCCTCTTCGCCCACCGCACGGCGATCGAGTCCTTGATCCGCGACTTCCTTGCCGTCGAGTGGCACGAGCACCTCGACCTCGAGACCGCCACGCTGGTTCCCACCGAGACGATCTCCAAGGGCCTCAAGCGCAGGCTGGCCGACTTCGCGCTCCGGGTCTGGTTCAAGGACAGCGAGGCCTCGGTCGTCTTCCTGGTCGAGTTCCAGGCGTCCCACGATCCCGACATGGCGCTTCGCACCTTGGACTACGCGATCGGCATGGTCGAGGCGCTGCGGGACAACCCGACGATGCTGGACCCCGGCGACGCCGTGCCCTTGCTCCTCTCCTGCGTCCTTCACACCGGCCCGAAGCGCTGGCCGGCGGAGACGAGCTTGGCCGCCCTGACACGCACGCCGGCGCCTTCGCCGGTCGTTGCGCGCGCCGTAGCCGGCTTCGGCACCGCGCATCGGTGCTTCGTGCTGGACTTGCAGTCGGCGTCGGCGGAGGGCTTGCTGCCAGCGGACTCGTTGCTGGGCTGGCTGGGCGCGTTGGAGCGGGAGCCGTTGGGGGCGGCCTTTCCGCGCGTACACGCTTCGTTGGCGGGGCAGTGGGCCGGGGAGGCGCAGGCGTCGTTACGGGAGGCGTTCGCGAAGTGGACGGACGAGCGGATGCGGTCGGCGGGCGTGCCGGCGGAGCGGAGGGTAGTTATCGTGCAGGGGATCATTCAGCCAGAGGAGGCGTTGGAAATGGGGCAGACGTACTACGAGGAGTGGGTGGAGGGCCACGAGCGCAGGGGCATGGCGAGGGGCGTGGCGCGAGGTCACCGGGAGATGGTGCTTCGGCAGGCGTCGCGGAAGTTCGGGGCGGAGACGGCGGAGCGTCTGGAGGGTTTGGTGGGGGCGATGGGTCCCGAGCAGTTGGTGCAGGTGGGCGACGCCGTGGTGGACTGCGAGACGGGGGACGAACTGCTGGCCGAAGCGGCCAACGGCGCCTCCATTACCCGGTAGCTACCCGGTAGATCTAGTCGAAGACGATCCTGCCCAGGAGGCCGAGACGGCGTCGGCCGAACGGCTTCACTTGGTCGCCGACGGGTAGCGGCACGCCGTAGCCGACGGAGTCTTCGACCAGGTCAATCGCGACAGCTTAGGGAGACGGGAAGACGCGGTAACCTGCGTAGGGAGAGCGGTCGAAATGCCTTTCGTCGAGAAAACCTCGGGGAGAGCTTCCACCTCAAGCCGCAGCCCGAGTCGCCGCCACCAGCTTCTCCAGCACGCCGGACGCGGCTCCCGAGTCGATGGCCCGCGCCCCGGCCAGAACGCCTTCGCCCAGGCTCTCCACCTTGCCCGCCACGTAGAACGCCCCGGCCGCGTTCGCCAGGACGGCGGCGCGGCGCGGCCCTTGGTCCATCCCCTCCAGCACGGCCCTCGCCATGGCTGCGTTGTCGTCGGGGTCGCCGCCGGCCAGCGCTTCAGGCGGAACCGGCGTCAGCCCGATGGCTTCGGGCGTTACCTGATACTTGGTGACTCTGCCGTCGGCCAGCTCGGCGATCTGGGTGGCGCCGCACGGGCTGATCTCGTCCATCCCCGGCTCGCCGTGGACCACCAACGCGCGTTCGTGGCCCAGTGCCGCCAGGGCATCCACTACCAAGTCCAGGAACGCCGGGTCCGGGACGCCGACCACTTGGCGGCGCGTCCCCGCCGGGTTGGCCAGCGGCCCCAGCAGGTTCATGATCGTGGTGATGCCCAGCGCCTTCCGCACGGGGGCGGCGTGGCGCATGGCCGGGTGCAGGAGCGGCGCGAACATGAACACGATCCCGGCCTGGGACAGGACCTGCGCCATGCCCGCGGGAGTCAGGTCCAAGCGGACGCCCAGCGCCTCCAGCACGTCGGCGCTGCCGGACTCGGAGGTGAACGAGCGGTTGCCGTGCTTGGCCACGCGCACGCCGCCCGCAGCCGCCACCAGCGCCGCGATCGTGGAGATGTTGAAGGTCGGCGTCCCCCCGCCTCCGGTGCCGCACGTATCCAGCAGCTCTGCCGGATCCGACGCTGGAACGCGGATCATGGCGTCGCGCAGGGCGTCCACGCCGCCGGCCACTTCGGAGGGCGACGGGCCCTTGGCCTGGAGCGCCGCCAAGAAGGCGCCCATGCGGACCGGCGACGCCGCTCCCGACACGATGCGGGCGAAGGCGCGCCCGGCCTCTTCCCGCGAAAGGTCCCGGCCGGCCACGACCGCCGCGATCGCTGGCCCCAGGCCGCCGGACGCGTCGGCTTCGCGGACGGAGGCGGCGCCGGCCCCGGCCGCCTCGCCCGAATCCGAGGTCACGCTCCCTTGCCGAACAGCGATTCCAGCAGCGTGGCGTTGTAGCCGACGACCAGCGTCGCGCCCGTCCTCATGGCGGGGGCCCGCAACTTCCCCGAGCGACCCAGCACGACGGCCAGCAAGTCGGCATCCGACGGACGGTCCCCGCGCAAGTCGAAGCGCTCGACCTTCCGCCCCTTGGTCACCACCAAGTCGGTCATGCCCTCCAGCAGCGCCAAGGCGGCATCTCCCTCCACCGGTTCCTTTCCGGCATGACGCACCGTTTTCGTCTCGATTCCGTTCTTCGCAAGGAACTCTCGCGTGCGCTTGCAGCTCGTTCAGCCGGGGCGGTGGTACCGCCATTCCACGTTGCGGCTCATTCGTCGTTCTCCCTAGATTGGCCCGAAACCACTCGCTCGCGCGCCCACACCTCCACGCCCCACAAGGTACGGCCCCAATGCGCTCGGCAACAACGTCGGCCTGTCGCTCCCCCGTTTGCTTCCCTGCTCGCCCGCTGGCCCTCTTCTGCGCGACGGGCTTGGCGCTCCTCCTGTCCGCCTGCGCCCTGGGCGACGCCGAGACGCCCGAGTCCGAGTCGCGCGAGTCCGCCTCCCCCGCAACCACGTCCGCCCAGCTCCCCGCACGCGAGTACGTGGGCGCCCGGTCGCCCGCCGACGGAGACGTCCTCCCCTTCAGCGGGGCCGTCTGGGTCGGCCACACGCTCTACCTGTCCGGCGCGCTGGGCCTGGAGAACGGCCAAGTGCCGGCCACGGCCGAAGCCGAAGCCGCCAACGTCATGAACAACGTCAAGGCGACGCTGGAGAGCGCGGGCCTCGCCATGGACGACTTGGTCAGCGTCCAGGTCTTCGCCTCGGACGTGGGCGACTACCAAGCCTTCAACAGCGTCTACCGAACCTACTTCACCACGGAGTACCCCGCCCGGGCCTTCATCGGGGCGGGAACGCTGCTGTTCGGGGCACGGTTCGAAGTGCAGGGAATCGCGGCCAGGCGGTAGCGCGCCCGTCCGGGACTCGCAACGCCACCGACGCTCACCGATCCACCGACGCCAACCGTTCGGACAGAGGACGCCTTGTCGCTGATCGCAGACCGCATGGCCCGCTTGGGCACCGAGAACGCCTTCAAGCTGGGCGACGACATCCAGCGCTGCCTGGACCGAGGACTGGACGTGATCCGGTTCAACCTGGGCGCGCCGGACTTTCGGTCGGCGCCGCACCTGAACCGCGTCGCCGTCGAGGCGCTGGACGCCGGCAGGTCCGGCTACTGCGACCCCGCGGGGATTCCAGCGCTGCGAAAGGCGGTAGCCGACCACGTAAGCCGGACCCGGGGCGTGGGCGTGGACGCTTCCCAGGTGATCGTGACGCCGGGCGGCAAGCCCCCGATCGGCTATACGTTCCTGTCCTACGTCAACCCCGGCGACGAGGTCGTCTACCCGTCTCCGGGGTTTCCGATCTACGAGTCGTGGGCGCGCTTCACGGACGCCGTTCCCCGCCCTCTGGTGCTGTCGGAGGACCAGGACTTCTCGTTCACGGCCCGCGACTTGGCGCCGCTGCTGAGCCCCCGCACGAAGGTGATCGTCCTGTGCTCGCCGTCGAACCCCACGGGCGGGGTCCTGTCGAAGGACGACTTGGCCGAGATCGCGGAGCTGATCCGCAAGCGGTGTCGGCCCGATGCGCGCATCTATTCCGACGAAATCTACGAGCACATCCTGTTCGACGGCTTGGAACACGCCAGCATCTTGTCGCACAAGGGGATGGCGGAACGGACGATCCTCGCCAGCGGCCACTCCAAGGGCTTCGCCATGACCGGCTGGAGGCTGGGGTGGGCGGTGCTGCCGACGACCGAGGAGGCGGAGCTGTTCAAGCAGCTCAACATCAACACGGTCTCGTGCGTGCCGCCGTTCTTGCAGGAGGCGGGCGCGGCAGCCTACGAAGACCCGGCAACCCAGGTGGAAGTGCGCAAGATGGTGGCTGCGTTCCAGGAGCGGCGGGACTGGATCGTGCCGGCGCTGAACGCGGTGCCGGGAGTCCGATGCAAGGTGCCCAAGGGCGCGTTCTACGTCTTTCCCAACGTCGAAGGCGTGTGCGAGCGGTTGCGCGTGGACGAGGCGTACCGCCTGTTGCCGCCGGCCGCCCAGCACCGCACGAACCCTACGAAGATGCTCCAGATGTTCCTGCTGTACCGCTATGGGGTCGCTACGATGGATCGTGCGTCGTTCGGGGAGATCGACGGCGGGCCTCCGCACTTCCTGCGACTGTCGATCGCCAACGGCATGGACGACATTCGCCGGGGCGTGGACCGCATTCGCAAGGCGGCCGGGGACGCAACGGGCTTCGAGTCGTTCGTGACCTCCCAAGGGCCTGGCCTTTGGGGCGACGAATCGTCGTGAAGCGCACGGCGTGGCCTCAGTCGCCTGCGATTCGGACGCGGAAGATCGCGGGCCACAGCTTGCCGGTTAGATAGAAGTTGCCGTCGGTTTCGTCGTAGGCGATTCCGTTGAGCACCGCCCCCGCGTCCGCCGGACGACCGCTTGCCACCGTCAAGCCGTACGCGTCCAGCTCGCCGGTCACCTGTCCTGTGCCCTTGTCGATCCTGTAGATGTGGTCGGACAGGTACACGTTCGCCCACACGTGTTCGCCCACGCACTCCAGTTCGTTCAAGTCGCGCACGGAGAACCCGTCCTTGGTGACGCGTATCTCTTCCTGGACCTGAAACGTCGCCGGGTCCCTGCGCGTCAGCGTGCCCGAACCGTTGCTCATGAACAACGACACGCCGTCGTAGCACAAGCCCCAACCCTCGCCCTCGTACCGGAGCGTGTCCGCCACCTCGAACGTCTCCGTGTCGTACACGAACGCCAAGCCCGCCTTCCACGTAAGCTGCACCAGCTTGTCGCCCACCATCGCAAGCCCCTCGCCGAACAGCGTGTCCGGCAGTGCGCGACTTCTGACGACCCGGCCCGTCGCCACCTCCACTTCGCGCAACTCCGAGTGTCCCAGGCGACCAGTGCTCTCGAAGAAGGCGCCGCCGCGAACGATCAGCCCCTGGGTATACGCCTCGGCGTCGTGCACCAGCGTCTGCTCGAGCTCGTAGCTCAGCTCGGTCAACGCCGGCGGCCCCGAACAGGCGCCCGCGAAGACCGTCGCCAGAGGCGCGAAGGCCGTTGCCAAAGGAAGGAGGCCGCGAGCCAGAGTCCGCCCGGTGAGGTTCATGACGCCATCCAGTTGTTGTATTCGTTGCACGCGGAAAGCAGGCTCGGGAGCGCGGGTGCCTGCTTGTTTCTGCACATGTCGGCCAGCTCCTTGACGTGTGGCTGACAGTCCCGCGGCTGCGAAAAACGCGGATAATCGTTGACTGTCTCGTCCACATCATCGCAGTTCTTGGGGTCCAAGTACGCAATCCAAGTCTCGATGTTCCATGGGCGCTTCCCCATATGGTGTGGGCTGTGTAGGATCAGGGGCGACATGGACCATGAACCGAGGAGGCGAGGATGGAGATGCGGAAGTGGGTGGAGAGCTTGATGGCGTTGGGGCCGGGCTGGGAGGTGAAGGGGGTCGAGGAGGACCCGGTGCTGATGGAGGCGCGGGTGCGCGTGGCGAGGCGGACGGGCGAGCCTCTGACGTGTCCCGAGTGCGGCCGGCCGTGTCCGGGATACGACGCTCGGGAGCGGGAGTGGCGGCACCTGGACGCTTGGGGCTACAAGACGTTCGTGGTCTGCGACCTGCCTCGGGTCGAGTGTCCGGAGCACGGGGTGAGGACGGCATCGATGCCCTGGGCGGCGGACAAGTCGAGGTACACGGCGGCGTTCGAGGAGGAGGTGACGGCGTGGCTCGGCGAGGCCAGCATCCTGGGGGTGTCGAAGCGCATGAGGATGAGCTGGAACGCCGTGAGCGGCATCATGGAGCGGGCGGTGCGCCGGGGGCTCGAGCGCCGGAAGGCGGAACCGGTCCGGCGGCTGGCGGTGGACGAGACGTCGGTCAAGCGCGGCCACCGGTACGCGACGATCGTGTCGGACACGGACACGGGGCGCGTGCTGCACATGGCGAAGGGTCGGACCCGAGAGTCGCTGGCGCAGTTCTACCGGAGCAGGGACGGCGGCTGGCTGGCCGGGTTGGAGAGCGTGTCGATGGACATGTGGGGCCCCTACGTGGCGGCGACGGGGGAGTGGGTGCCGGGCGCGGAGCTGAAGACGGCGTTCGACCGCTTCCACGTGGCCAAGCACCTGGCGGACGCGGTGGACAAGGTGCGGCGCGCCGAGCACCGCGAGCTGCTGGCGCAGGGCAGCGCCGTGCTCGCGAGGACACGCTACCGGTGGCTGACCGGACGCGGCAAGATGAGTCACGCCGAGAAGCTGGCGTTCGCGGCGCTGCGCAAGAACGTGGACCGGACCGCCCGCGCCTGGGCGGTGAAGGAGGCGGCATCGAAGCTGTGGGACTACAAGCTCCGGGGCTCGGCCGAGAACGCCTGGCTGCACTGGCTGCAATGGGCGTCGGGCTGCGGGCTCGCGCCCGTCCACAAGGTCGCCGAGATGGTCGGCGCCCATCTGTGGGGCATACTCAACGCCGTCGTGCTGCGAGCGACCAACGGCCCGGCCGAGAGCATCAACAGCAGGATCCAGATGGTCAAGGCTCGCAGCCGCGGCTTCCGCAACTACGACCGCTTCGTCACCGCCATCCTCTTCCACCTCGGCGGCCTCGACCTCTCGCCCCGCACCGCCCGCCGTTGACCCCGTAGACCCCTCGGCCCGCCTTCCTCGACAAGCGATGCTCAGCACCCTGCCCAACCACGAACCCACTAGGTTAAGCGAAGAGCCCTTCATTCTTCCCATCCTCTGGCGACCAGTTCCGACAGCTTGAGGCCCGGCTCCGCGGCCTCCGTTCGCGGCCCGTAGTGCGCGGTGGCGACGCCCGAACTCTCGCGACGAAGAAAGATGCCGCTGTGGCTTCCAAGGTAGTCGATCGCTTCCGGGTGATGCGAGCAAAGGATGGCTTGGGGAACGGCATCGCCGCACGCGTCCGAAAGAGCAATCAGCCAAGGTTGAATCTCGGGCAGACCGACATAGTTGTCCGGTTCGTCCAGCAGCAACGTGCTCCCCTGCCCCAGGTGCAACAGGGCGTACAGCGTCGCAAGCGCCCGCTCGCCGTCGGAAGCCTCGTCGAGCCGCATGTCGTAGCGCACGCCGTTGTTTTCCTGCATGATCATGACGGAACGCGCTTCTTGGCCGACTTTTTCCAGGCGAATTCCCCTGAACCCGCCGATCGCGTCCTCAAGAGCTTCAACGAACGCCTGCACGCGATCGGGATGTTCCTGGATCGCGTGCCGATACCAGTCGGCGAAGTCGCGACCGTCCCGCGAAAGTTGCTCGGACTCTCGGATGGACTCGGCGCTGTATGCGGGCGGGATCAGGCCGCACACGACAACTCGCCCGAAGAATTCCAGGAAGGCGGTCAGCCGCCGATTGTCGGACCTCGGCGCTACGCGGGCCAGTGCGGACTCCGTCCAGTCCACGTGGTACTCGGGACCCGCGGAACCGTCGTCGCGGTACAGTTGCACGGCGCCCAACTCGCACCTGAAGAGCGCGTCGCCGCTAGCAGCGACAAGCTCTTCCAAACAGATTCGGGCTCGTTTGGTCGCGCGCTCGTGTTCGATCTCCAGGCGGTACCGCAACACGTCGTCCGCCAGCGCCACCTCCACTTCCGCAACCTGCAAGTCGCGGCTGTCCCAGCGGGTCAAGGTGCGCGTCGGAAACACGCGCGGATCCGTGACGCGCACCTTTCCCGAAAGGAGCTGCCGCAACGCGTGCACCACGTCCAGAACGGAGGTCTTGCCCGAGCCGTTCGCCCCCACCAACAGGGACATCTCGTCCAGACGGAGCTCGAAGTTGACCAGACACTTGTAGTTGTCCACCCACAGCCTGCTGAACATCGTTGCGCAGCTCCCGAGCGGGTCCCGTTGTCCGTGATTCGCGCCGCGGCGCAGACGAAGCGCCGCCCGAAGGAAAGAGCGACGGCGCACCACGCGAGAAGGTATCCCCGCCGATCCACAAGTCAAGGGCCGCGATTCGCCAGCTCCCGCGTTCCTGCCGCCTCCCCGCGTTCCTGCCGTCGGAAGGGAGTCCGTTCGAAGGTGATTGCGCCCAGGAAGGCCGACGCGGCGTTCGGGAGGATGGAAGCTGTCGGCAGCGTGCTCCCGGGGCTTGCCGGGGCGTTCGCGCCGACTGGCCGCGCGGCACGCCCAGCGCCGCCATGCGCATATCCAAGTCGGTGTCGAACCGGCCGCCGGCCGACTCCTCGCGGGTGGCGTCGCCGCGGCCCCGCGCCGGCCAAGCCCGGCGCAAACGCACGGAACCACTGGAAGGGACTCGCAGCAGGGGCTAGCTTCCGCCAACCAGAGCGTCCGCCCCACCCTTCCGCGCCCCGACCGAGAACTGGAATGCCCGGACTTCTTCCCCACGTCGACCCCGACGGCCTCCTAGAGTACTCGGTCGTCTTCACGGACCGGTCGCTGAACCACATGTCGGAGTCCTTCCGGCAGGTGATGAAGGACATCTCGGCCACGCTGAAGGAGGTCCACGCGGCCGCTGCCGTGGCCGTCGTGCCGGGCGGCGGGACCTACGCCATGGAGGCGGTGGCGCGCCAGTTCGCGACGGGCCGACGCTGCGTGGTCGTTCGGAACGGCTGGTTCAGCTACCGATGGACGCAGATCTTGGACGCCGGAGGCATTCCGTCGGCCGTCGCCGTCCTCAAGGCGCGCCCCGTCGCCGCCAGCCGGCAAGCTCCGTTTGCGCCGCCGCCCGCCGAAGAGGTGGCCGCGGCTGTCGAGTCCGAGCGGCCGTCGGTCGTGTTCGCCCCCCATGTGGAAACGTCCTCGGGGATCATTCTTCCGGACGACTACGTGCGGGCGGTGGCCCGCGCGGCGCGCTCCGTGGATGCGCTGTTCGTCGTCGACGCCATCGCGTCCGGGGCCATCTGGGTGGACATGGCCGAGCTGGGCGTGGACGTGCTGATCAGTGCGCCGCAGAAGGGGTGGAGCGGGTCGCCGTGCGCCGGGCTCGTCATGCTGGGCCCTAGGGCGCTGGCGCGGATGGAGAACGCCAAGAGCACAAGCTTCTCGTGCGACTTGGCCATGTGGCTGAAGGTCATGGACGCCTACGAGAACGACGGTCACACTTACCACTGCACCATGCCCACGGACGCGCTCAAGATGCTCCAAGACGCCATGGCCGACACGCGCGCCTACGGATTCCCAAGGGCAAGGGAACGCCAACAAGAGCTGGGCGACCGGGTGCGCGCGCTTCTTGCCGCCAGGGGCTTCGAGAGCGTCGCGGCAAGCGGCTTCGAGGCGCCGGGCGTCGTGGTTTGCCATACGCGCGACCGCGGACTTCACGACGGAAGCACGTTCGCCGAAGCCGGGTTGCAGACCGCAGCCGGTGTGCCTCTGCGGTGCGGCGAGCCCATCGGCTTTCGCACCTTCCGTCTGGGCCTCTTCGGGTTGGACAAGCTGCGGAACGTGGATCGCACCGTGGACACGCTGGCCGTTGCGCTGGACTCGATCGCGGCGCCGGACGAGGCCCCCGCGCGGAGCCGACGTGCGGCGCCGTTGCGGACGGGCGCGGGAGACGCCCGTTGAGCCGGCGGGCCGTGTGCGAATTCGACGTGACCGGCTGGGACGCGAAGGACGCCGGCCAGCCTGCCGCCGACGCCGTCGAAGGCGGTCCCGTTCTCGCGGAGGCGGTGGTGCGCAAGCGCTACAGGGGTCGCTTGGAGGGCGAGGGGACAGCCCGGCTGCTCACCTGCCAAGCCGACCCCGCAACCCCGATGTCGGACGCCGGCTACTTGGCGGCAGAGCAGGTTTCGGGCACGCTGGACGGGAGGACCGGTACGTTCGTCATGCACCACTGGGGCATCGCCGCCGCCGGTTCGGCCCCCAGCACCGGCGGACACATCGTGCCCGGGTCGGCCACGGGGCAACTGGCAGGACTGTCGGGGACGGTCGAAATCGCCGTCGACGCGGCCGGCAAGCACACGCTGGCATTGGACTACGAGTTGCGGTAGCGCCCTCTCAGTTCCGGGAACCCCGGCGGTACGCGAACTCTGGCAAGGGAATCAACCGGGCGCGGGGCGGACGCAAGTCCTCCGGGTCCGGGCGGCGCAGGACCAGCGCGCGGTTCAGGTACACGGTCGCGGACGCCGAGTGCCGGGTCGCGAACCAAATGTCGAAGCCGACAGGAACCCGACCGACGAGCCCGTAGCCTCGTCCCTTCTCCGAAGAAGCCGTCAGGACCCACAGTCCGGCGCCGACGAAGGGCTCGATGGCGCTGGACCCCAGGTACTGCTTGGCGGTCGCGGACACGCTCATGTCCCGAAACCCCCAAGTCCCGACCTGCAGCTCCACGCCCTGGTGCGGCCACCGGTACTCGGCGACCAAGGCCAACGTGCTGGCCCCGCCGGCCGAGACCCCGAATCGATACTGCGCGACGGCGGACTGCGGGGCGGAGACCGCGGCGGCCCCGGTCAAGACCAGGATCCGCCCCAAGACGGCCGCTCGTGCCAAGACGGCCAATCGGGTCGGGATCAAGCCCCGGCCCGCGACGAGTCCCGGGCCCCCGAACGGCACCATGGAGTGCGGCGCAGACATTGGGGGAAGCTACCCCGCGCGCCTTCGTTGCAGAAGGGCGGCCACGCGGCGATGTCCGCGCCGCCGGGCCCGGGTCAGGGGCGTCGCCGCCGGAAGGTCGAGGGGCAACGCCGGGTCCGCGCCGCGCGCCAGCAGCAGTTCCACGGTTTCGTAGTGTCCGGCGGCCGCCGCCCATGCCAGGGGCGTGCCGTGGTGTTCGTCGTCCAGGACATCCGCGACGGCGCCGTGGCGCAGGAGCAAGGCTGCGTTCGCCGTCTCGCCGCGCCCCGCGTAGTGGTGAAGGGCCGTCTGGCCGAGCCATCCGCGGCGGTTCGGGTCCAGGCCTGCGCCCAGCAGGCGTTGCAGGACCGCCGGAGAGGACACGGCCTTGTCGGGATCGCCGGTGCGCAGCGTGGCGCCGTCCAGACGACGGGCCGCGCCGGGGTCTTTGGCAAGGAGCAGGTTCGCAAGCGTCAGGTCGTTGCGGGCCAAGACTTCGACGGGAAACCAAGGGTCGCTCGCGACGTGCCGGTTGCCCGCGACGCGCCGGGCGGCGGTTGGCGCCCGCCCGTCGGCCGCCAAAACCCGGGCCAAGTCTTGGTTGCTCATGTGCCAGGCAGGCGTTTCGGCGCCGTGGGCCAGGAGGAGGCGTTCCAGCTTTCGTCCGCCCTTCCCCCGGCGGCGGCGCGCGATCCCCAGGCAACTGTCGGACGAATCGGGCGCCGAGTTCGGGTCGGCCCCGTGTTCAAGGAGGAGTTGGGCGATGTCTGTGCGGCCCGCGGCGCAGGCGTGCCACAGCGCGTGTCCGCGGGGCGCCAGTTCTTCCGGCTGGTTGGGGCGCGCGCCGCTTTGCAGAAGGAACTCCACGAGGTGCAGGTGCCCTCCTCTTGCGGCGTAGCCCAGCAGACTGCGCCGTCCCGAGTCGAGCTGGAGAACCAGGCCGGGCTCGTCGGCCAGCAACGCGCGCACCAAGCCCAAGTCGCCGACGGCGCACGCCGCCGAGACGTCCTTGCCGACTCCAGCTAGGACCAAGGCTTCCAGGACCTCGTTCGGAGGGGCGGCGTCCACCCCGGCAAGCTCGCGCGACGGGCGATATTCGTAGTCGCCGTTGAACAAGACGTGGGCGGGCTTCTGGCCGTCGCTGCGCTGGTGCCGGGGGTCCGCTCCGGCCTGCACGAGCAAGGGGATCAGCCCAGGCTGGCGAGTCATGACCGCCCAGTGAACCGCGTTGCGACCCTGGACGTCCGATGCGCGCGCCAAGCGGGGCCGCTCCTTCAACACGTCGTCGACCCGTTCCCGGCTGCGCGACGCCACGGCGTCCCCGAGCAGCGCGAACTCGGGATCGTAGCCGAACCGTCGTCGCGCGGTCTCCGCCAGCAGCGACTCGACTTCGTCGAACCCCAGGAGCCGAGCGCACCGGAGCAGCTTGTTCCACCCCGAGTCCATGAAGCGGGTCCGGCCGGGTTCGGCCCCCGCCTCGAGCAGTCGGCGAACGACCGCAGGCCGGTTGGCGTAGACGGCGAAGTGAATGGGCTGCGTGTACCAGTACTGGGCGTGAACCAACGCCGGAGCGGCGGCCAGCAGGGCGGCCGCTTCATCCTCGTCGCCGTCACGACAAGCCTCGAACAGTCGCCAAGCCGGAGCACCGTCCACCGGCTCCACGTCGTACACGTACCGACCGACCATGCCCAAGGGCGGCGCCCGCGGGCCGTCGGTCCGGAGGGCCGGGCCGATTCCGCGCGAGATCGTGCTGGTTTCGTTCACTGGCCTCGACGTCCACCTGGTCTCGACTGGATTTCCGAACTGGGTTCGGGAGGCTACCATTTGTCCCAAGCGCCGCCGGTTGTCCGGCCTCCCAAAGAACCAGCCGCCCGGAGCTGCCGTGCCCGAAGAAGCGACCGTTTCTCAAATCTACCGTTCGGGCCGTCGCAGGGCCGTTCGCAGACCGCCCCTGCCGCGGTCGGCGACGATCCTCGCTTCAGCGACGGCGTTTGCGCTGCTCGGGCTGGCCGCCTGCTCCTTTGCGCCGGAGCCCGTGGTCCCTGCGCCCGCTGCCGCGCTTCCCGCGACCTACGAAGCAGGCATCGCCGGCGAGGACCCGGCTCCTGCCGAGCCCATTGGCGATCCGCCGCTTCTGCACGCGCCGCTCGATTGGTGGACGGCGTTCCAGGACCCGGTGCTGAACGCCGTCGTGGACACCGCCTTGGCCTCGAACTTCGACTTGGCCGCGGCCGTGGCGCGGGTTCGGCAAGCCAGGGCACAGGCCCGCGTTGCCCGGGCGGCGCTGCTGCCTTCCGTTCAGCTGTCGGCCGGCGCCAACGATCAGAACGCCCCGGCCAACACGGGGCTGGGAGGCCGGTTCCGGGAACTTGCTCTGGGCGCCACGGGAGGAGATTCGGCCGCTGCGGCGTTGGGCCTCGACCGCTTCGCGTTCAGCACATGGTCGGTGGGCGCCGACTTCTCCTACGAGATCGACTTCTGGGGCCGAGCACGCAACGACGCCAGGGCCGCAGGCGCGGACCACCTGGCCACGGAGGCCGATTTCGAGACCGCCCGGATCGGCGTGCTGGCCGAGACGATCACCGCCTACTTCGAGATCGCCGCGCTCCGGCGGCAGACGGCCCTGGCCCGCGAGACGGCGGACGTCCTGGCGGAGCGGGAAGCGCTTGCGGAGGTCCGCTACGACCGAGGACTGGTCACCTCGCTCGAACTGTACCAACTCCGGCGGGACCGGCGCGCCGCCCAAGCCGCGCTGCCTTCCCTGGAAACGGCGCTCGCCAGCTCGGAGGGGCGCTTGGCCGTCCTCCTGGGGCGCTACCGCAAGGACTTGGCCGCGATCTTCCCGGACTCGGACTCCGGCGCATCGGCGTCTTCCCGGGCCGCGACGCCGGCCCCGTTCCCGGCCGTCGGCACGCCCGCGCAACTCTTGCTGCAACGACCCGACGTGGCGGCCGCCTACCGACGGCTGGAGGCTGCTCGGTACCGGGTCGGAGCGCGTCGCGCCGCACTGCTTCCGTCGCTGTCGTTGTCCGGTTCGCTGGGCGTCCAGTCCGCCGACGCCGGGGGGCTCTTCGACATGGACCAGTGGTTCCGCAACCTCTTGGCCAACTTGACGGCGCCGCTGTTTCGGGGCGGGCGACTGCGGAGCGAGGTCGCGCAGGCCCAGGCGCGCTTCGAGGAGGCGGCGGCCGTCTACGGACGCGCCGTCGTCACGGCAGTTCACGAGGCCGAATCCGCCCTGGCGGCGCTGCGGAACGAACAGCGCCGACACGACTTCCTGGCCGCGCAGAGGGCCGAGGCGCAGGCGTCCGCGGACCTGCAAGCGGACCGGTACGCCTCCGGAGTGGCCGGCTACGCAGGGTACTTGGACGCCTACCGTGCTCTGTTGGGTGTGGAGTCCGAACTTGCCGGGGCCGGGCGGGACCTAGCGCTGGCCTGGCTGGCGGTTCATCGGGCGTTGGGAGGCGCATGGACTGCGGCGGACCGCTTCCCCGAGCCGCGCTTGGTCCCGGCGCCAGACATGGTCCCCGAGCCGCGCTTGGCCCCAACGCCGAGCACAACGGGCACGACGAGCGCCGACGCCGAGAACCACCCGCCGGGGGCCGCCTCGTGAGCCGCGCCCGCAACTTTGCGCTGGCCGTCGCCGTCTTCCTGGGCTTTGCGTTGGTAGCGGTCCTGATGGTGCTGCTCCGCCCCGACCCCCCGGTCGCACCCACGCCGTCCCAGGTTCCCTACGTCTCCGTGGCCCCGGCTCGGGCGGGGTCGGGGCCGATCCCGGTCCACGGCGCCGGCACCGTGCGCCCCCGCGCCGAGGTCGAGGTGGCCGCCCAGGTGGCCGGCAAGGTGGCGTGGGTAGCCCCCGCGTTTCAGAGCGGCGGCAGGGTCCGCCAAGGACAGGTCCTCTTCCGCATCGAGGACGCCGACTACCAAAACCGGGTCAGGCAGGCGCGCGCCAACGTGGCGGCACAACAGGTGGCCCTTCTGCAGGCCCAGGAGGAAGTTCGCATCGCGCGCTCCGAGTACGAGCGGTTCCGCCGGCGCCGCGCGGGCGAAACCGAGTCCAAGGCAGTCGGTCCGCTGGCCCTGCGCGAACCCCAGCTGGCGGCGGCCCGCGCCGCCCTTGCCCGTGACAGCGCCACCTTGGCCGACGCGGAGCTGGCCCTGTCCCGCACCGAGGTACGGGCGCCGTTCGGGGGCATCGTCAGAAGCGAATCGGTCGCGTCGGGCCGGTTCGTGGCGCCGGGCCAAGCCGTAGGGCGCCTCTACGCCGACGACGCCGTGGAGGTGGTGGTGCCGCTGGCCGACGCCGACGCCGCGCTTCTGCCCGGACTTTGGGAGCTGCGGGCCGGCGACGGGGACCGACGCATGGCGGCCCGAGTCTTCGCTCGCTTCGGCGACGGAAGTCGAAGCTGGGCCGGCTACGTGGACAGGGCCGAGACCGCCCTGGACGAGCGCACGCGGACGGTGCACGTGATCGTCCGGATCCCCGGTCCGTTCCGCGGGGGCGGGCCGCCTCTCCTGGTGGGCCAGTTCGTGGACGCGCGCATCGACGGCGGCGCGGCCGATCCGTGGTTCGCCCTGCCCCGCCCGGCCCTCCGCGCCGGCGACGAAGTGTGGGCGGTCCGCAGCGACAGCGCGATCGCCGTCGTCCCGGTGCGCGTGCTCCAGCGCCCGAAAGACTCGGTGCTGGTGGCCGGCGACCTTCGCCGCGGCGAACCCGTCGTGGTGGGCGGCATCTCCTTCGCCACCGAAGGGATGATCGTGCGGACTCGCCAGGCCGCCCCTCCCGACGACGACGGCGCGCGGTGAACCCACCGCCTCTGGCCCGCGGTCCGGTCGCCTTCATGGCCGGACACGGCGTCGCCGCCAACCTGCTGATGCTCTTCATCGTGGCGGCCGGACTGGTCTCCATGACCGGACTTGTGCAAGAGGTCTTTCCCGAGTTCTCCACCGACCAAATCCGGGTTTCGGTGCGCTACCCCGGCGCCACGCCCGAGGAGGTCGAGGAATCGATCGTCCAGAAGATCGAGGAGCAGATCGGCGGCGTGGACGGGATCGACGGCTTCTCGTCCACGGCGGCGGAGGGCCGGGGCTCGGTCGTCGCCGATCTGGAAGACGGCGCGGACGCAAGTCGCGTCCTGGACGACGTCAAGGCAGTCGTGGACCGGATCCAGAGCTTTCCGGCCCGCGCCGAGCGCCCCGAGGTCGTAGAGACGACCAACCGCCAGACCGTGATGCAGCTGGTCCTTCACGGAAACGTGTCGGAACGCGCGCTCAAGGAGCTGGCGTACCGCACGGAAGACGAACTCGCGGCACTTCCTGCGGTTTCGTACGTCGAGACCCGCGGCGTGCGCCCCTACGAGATCTCGATCGAGGTCCCCCTTCGCCGGCTGCGGGCGCTGGGCCTGACGCTGGAAGACGTGACCGCCGCCGTGCGGGCCGGCTCCCTGGAGCTGTCGGCCGGCGCCATCGAGACGCAGGCGGAACGGGTGCGCATCCGCACCACCGGACAGAACTACCGGCAGCACGACTTCGAGGAGATCGTGGTCCTCGGCCGAACCGACGGAACCGTGGTTCGCCTGGGAGAGATCGCCGTGGTTCGCGACGGGTTCCAGGACGCCGACCTGGTGAGCCGCTACGAGGGACGGCGCGCGGCGTTCGTGGACGTGTACCGCACATCTTCCGAGCGGGTGCTGGAGGTGGCCGGGGCCGTCGAAGAGCACTTGGCGCGCCACATGACGCCCTCCCTGCCGCCGGGCGTCGAGATCGAGGTGTGGGAAAACTCCGCCGACATCTTCCGCGACCGCTTGGGCGTCCTGCGCAAGAACGCCTTCCTGGGTCTGCTCCTGGTGATGGCCGCCCTTACGCTGTTTCTGGAGCTTCGCTTGGCCGCGTGGGTCGCCGTCGGGATCGCCGTCTCCTTCGTGGGCACGTTCGCCCTCATGCTGGCCCTGGGCATCTCGATCAACATGCTGTCGATGTTCGGCTTCATCCTGGCCGTCGGAGTCGTGGTGGACGACGCCATCGTGGTGGGCGAGAACATCTACGCCGAGCGGCAGAGGGGGGCCGGCGGACTGGCGGCTGCCGTGCGGGGAACGCAGCGCATCAAGGGGCCGGTGATCTTTGCGGTGCTGACCACGATCGCCGCGTTCTCGCCCCTTCTGTTCCTGCCGGGCATGATCGGCAAGCTGGTGGGCGCCGTCCCGGTGATCGTCATCTGCGTGCTGGCGCTCTCGCTGGTCGAGTCCCTCTTGGTGCTGCCTCGTCACCTGTCCCACCTGCCCGACCCCGGCGCGCCACCCGCCGGCAACCCCGTTGCGCGCTTCCTGACGGCGGCTCGCGTCCGCGTGGACCGGGGCACCAAGCGTTTCGTGGCGGGGCCGCTGGACCGAGCGCTGCGGATCGCCACCGGACGGCCCTTGCTGGTGATAGCGACGGGCGCGGGGATGGTCTTGCTGTGCTTGGCCGTTGCGCCCGCCGGGATCATCGGCGTGACCTTCTTCCCGACGGCCGAAGCCGACGTGGTGCGGGCCCGGCTGGAGATGCCCGAGGGCACGACGGGAGCGCGGACCGCCGAGGTGGCGCAGACGCTGGAGGACGCCGGCCGCCGCGCCGCCCGGCGCCTGTCCGAGGGCCGGCCGCCCGACGCCCCGCCCGTCGTGGCCGGGGTGAACTTCATCTTGGGCCAGGAGGCGCGTCGCCAAACTCCGTTGCGCGGCAACGCCGACGAGGGACTGCGAGCGAACATCGCGACCGTGGAGTTCAAGCTGCAGCCCGCGGACGAGCGGGACGTGTCCGGGGCCGCCGTGCTGGACGCTTGGCGTGAAGAGGTCGGGCCGGTGTGGGCCGCCGGACCCAGGAGCCTGACTTTCAGCGCCGAGCTGATCAACCTGGGCCCCGCCGTCGAGGCCGAGCTCTCTCACTCGGACGCGCAGGTGCTGGCGCGGGCGGGCGCCGTCGTCGCGGAGGGCCTGCGCTCGCTGGAAGGCGTCTACGACGTGCGGACCGACCAGGAGCGCGGCTTCAAGGAGATCCGCATCGAACTGCTGCCCGAGGCCCGGACGCTGGGGCTGACGCTGGAGGGGCTGGCGCGCCAGGTCCGCTCCGCGTTCTTCGGGAGCGAGGCGCTCCGCGTGCAGCGCGGCCGAGAGGAGGTGCGCGTCTACGTGCGGCTGCCCGAGGACGAACGAGACGCCGTCGCCTCCGTCGAGCAGCACTTGGTGCGCACGCCGGCCGGGGCCGAAGTGCCCCTGGGGCGCGTCGCCGCCCTGCGCTTCGGCAGCTCGCCCGCGACGATCCGCCGCCAGGACGGCCGGCAAGTCGTGGCGGTCACGGCCTCGGTGGACCCCGGCACGACGACCGCTGGCCAGGTCGTGGCGCACTTGGAGGAATCGGTTCTGCCGGCGTTGGCGGATCGCGAGCCGGGCCTGACTTGGTCGTTCGGCGGCGAACAGCAGGAACAGGCCGAGTCCTTCGGCGCCATGGGCCGCGGATTCGTCATGGCGATGCTGGCGATCTACGCCTTGCTGGCGATCCCCTTCCGCTCCTACACCAAGCCGCTGATCGTCATGTCGGCGATTCCCTTCGGGATCGTCGGCGCCGTGCTGGGCCACCTGCTCCTGGGTCTTGACCTGAGCATGTTGTCGTTCCTGGGGATCGTCGGACTTGGAGGCGTAGTGGTGAACGACGCCCTCGTGATGATCGACTTCATCGGCAAGCGGATAGAGGAGGGGATGCCGGGCCGCGAGGCGATCGTCACGGGCGCCAAGGCCCGCTTCCGGCCGATCTTCCTGACCTCGCTGACCACCTTCCTGGGCGTGGCTCCGCTCGTCTTCGAACGGAGCCTGCAGGCCCAGTTCCTGGTGCCGATGGCGGCTTCGCTGGGCTTCGGGATCGTCTTCGCCACCGTCGTGCTCATGATGGTCGTCCCCGCCCTGGCCATGGTCCACCACGAGGCAGGCGAATGGTGGCGAAGCCGGACGCGACCGGCGGTGCTCTAGGAGGAGGAGCTCGCCTCCAGCATCCGCGCCCCTTCGCCGATCGACTCGGCGGCCCGGCGCAACGCCGCCGCCAGCCGCTCCATCTGCACGTCGACCAGGTCCCAGTCGCGCTCCTCGATCGCTTCCCGTACCCCGGGCAGCGTCTTGACGCCGTAGCCGGTGTAGAAGCCCGGCGCATAGATCTGGTGGCGGAACCACGGGCGCTTGGGCAGCCCCCGTTCGTCGGAGAGCAGCTGCTCGATGCGCCGCACGCGGGCGTTCATGGGCTGGACCAGGTCCGGGGCCGGTCCCCTTTCCGTCAGGGCACGCGCCATCGCCGCGTCGTATCGCGCCGCGGCCTCGTCCAAGAGCGCCACGGCGTTTTGCACAGGCGCGAAGTTCAGGTGGGGCACCGAGGCCTTGGGCTCCGGGGCGACGTAGGTCTGCGTGGGATCGGCGGCCAGCTCCCATGCGCCGACTTCCGCCAGGCGCGCGTTCCTCTCGGTGCTGCGCCGCATGTCGTCCTCCAGCTTCTCCACTTCCTCCAGGTAGCGCCTCACGTTGTCCGCCAGCCCCGAGAACCGGTAGGGCAGCACATCGGCGTTGGCCAAGCGCAGGGTCGTTCGGCCGGCGACCTGGGCCAGCGCGACGCCGTACCGGAAGTCTGGATCGCCGAAGCGCACGTAGTGGTCGAACGAATCGTACAGCGAGTGGTACGAACCGCCCCCGCCTTCGCCGCCAAAGCTCAGGTTGAGTACCGGCAGGCCCAGGTGTTGAAGGAAGGGCGTGTAGTCCGAGCCCGAGCCCAGGGGCGAAATGCGCAGGTTCGCGCGGTTGAGCGCCTCGGCGTCTCCGCGCACGGCCCGCAACGCACGCGCGCGCTCCCAGACGCTGACGCCGGTCTGCGGGTCGGTCACGTCCCGGGCCACGCCGTTGATCATCGCCTCTAGGCTGTGGGAACCGCCCATGCTCAGGAATCCCCGGTTGTTGCCGTCGGTGTTGATGTAGGCGACCGCGTGCTCCTTCAGGTCGGCGGCGTGGTGCTCCGCCCACTCGGTGGAGCCCAGCAGCGCCGGCTCCTCCGCGTCCCATCCGGCGTACACGATCGTGCGGTCCGGGCGCCATCCGTCTTCCATGAGCCGTCCCACGGCCTGGGCCTCGGCCATGAGCGCCACCATCCCGCTGGTGGGGTCCGCGGCGCCCATCGCCCAGCCGTCGCGGTGGTTGCCCCGGATCACCCATTCGTCCGGGTACCGTCCGCCCCGCACCTTGGCGACGACGTTGTAGGCCGGCGTCAGCTCCCAGTCGAAGGCGACCCGCAACCGCACCGTGGCCGGCCCCGGTCCGATGTGGTAGGTCAGCGGCAGCGCCCCCCGCCAGGACGCCGGCGCAACCGGGCCTTCCAGCGCTTCCAGAAGCGGCTTGGCGTCGCCCCACGAGATCGGCAGCACCGGGATCTTCATGATCGTGGGCGCTTCCTCCCTGTCCAGCCGCTCGGCGTCGGGCGTGGCGCCGGTCCCCGGGGTCAGCGGATCGCCCGGGTACTGGGGCATGTCCAGCACCGAGCCCAGCTGCACGCCGTGCTCCTGCCGGAAGGCGCCCTCCGGGTAGGTGTCGCCCTGGTAGTAGCCGTCGTCGCGCGGGTCCGAGTAGAGGATCGCGCCCACGGCCCCCTTCTCGTGGGCGACCTTCGGCTTGATCCCGCGCCACGATCCCCCGTAGCGGGCGATCACGATCTTGCCGCGGACATCGATCCCCCGGCGTTCCAGATCCTCGTAGTCCGCCGGGACGCCGTAGTTCACGTAGACCAGCTCGGCGGTCACGTCTCCGTCGGCCGAGTAGGCGTTGTACGGGGGAAGGCGGTTCTCCTCGATCTGCGAGGTACGGTCCTCCGCCAGCACCGGCTCGCGAAGCCGGGCCGTGTAGCGCTCGGGCGCCAGCAGCTCCAGCTCCCGCACCCGCGGCATGGGGAACAGCACGTCGTAGCGCTCCAGCTCGGCCTCGAAGCCCCACGAGCGGAACTGCTCGACCATCCAGTCCGCCGTCTCCTTGTTGTGGGGCGATCCCACGTAGATCGGCGCGGAAACGACGTACTCCATCCAGTCCCGCAGGTCGTCGGCGTCCAGTCCTGCGTCGTAGCGAGCTTCGAGTTCGCGCTGGGCGGCCGAGCCCTCGGGCGTGAAGCCATTCAAGCGGCCGTCCTGCGCCTGGCGGGGCACGGCGGTGGCATCGCCGGGAACGACGGCGGCCAAGGCGACGGCACAGGCGGCGGCGCCGGCGAACGAGCGAGCAAGGGCGGGCGGGCGACGGGCGGGCAACGGTCTCATGGGAAGGCGTCTTCTAGAAGCGGGAGGTGACGGTGATCCGGAAGCTCCTCGTCGGCCCCGGGTAGCGTTCCTGCATGTCCACGTACTCGGCCTGCATCAGGTTGGCCACCTTGGCGTGCAGGTCCAGGTCCCGCACCTTGGCCGCCAAGCGCAGGTCCAACAACGTGACCGGCCCGCGTTCGTCCAACGGGAAAAGCAGGACTTCGTCCGGGCGGCTTCGGTGGCGCATGTCCAGCGCGATCCGATCCCGCCACGCCGAGAGCGTGGAGGTGAGGCTGTGCCGGGAGCGGTAGGGCAGCGCCCGCCCAGTGGCTTGGTCGCGGGAATCCAGGAACAGGTAGTTGGCGTGAAGGTTCAGCTGACGGGGCAGCACGGCGACCTGCACGCCGGCGTCCAGTCCCCGAACCCGGGCCTCGGCGACGTTTCTGAACTGAAACGCGAAGGCCTGTCCTTCGGCGCTGGCGACCTCGATCAGGCCGTCGTACTCGCTCCAGAACAGCGCCGCGTCGAACCAGACTCGGTCGCCGGTGGCGCCCGTTGCGCCCAGCTCGCCGGCCCACGCCGACTCGCCCCGAAGGTCGTAGTTGGCGGTCACGCGGAAGCCGAAGACCTTGGTGGTCGTGAACTGCTCCGAGATGCTGGGCGCCCGGTAGCCGCGGCTCACGGAAGCGCGCAGGTGGACCCGCTGGCCGGCCTCGTAGACCAAACCCAGCTTGGGGTTGAACGCCACGTCGCGGGCAGCCGCCGTAGCTTGGTGCATGTCCAGGCGAACGCCCGCCGATCCCTGAAGCCGATCCCCCAACCGAACCTCGTCTTGGGCGAAGACGGCGAGGTCCACGACGTCCGGATCGGTGTCGAGGAAGTTCGACGCGACCTCGGTGTAGGCGGCCTCGAACCCCGTGGTGACGGAGTGGCGCCCCCGCGGGTGCACCGACAGCTGAACGTCCGTGCCGTAGCGGGTCGTCAGGTGCTCGTCGTCGTTGTCGTGGAAGTGGTTGCGCACCCGCGTGTGGTAGACTTGCGGTCGGGCCTGCAGGCGCACCGCCGGAGTGGCCAGCGGCACGGCGGTCAGACCCGTCACCAAGTTGGTCTCGCGCGTCCAGTCGTCCAGCTGCTCGGGGGCCACCTCCAAGCGCCGGGCCGCCGATCGCCACGTGAAGAACTCCGCCGCGTCCTCGCGCGTCCAGTTCACGAAGAACTCCCACGGGTTGGCGGACTCCGCTCGGAAGACGGTCTTGCCGCGAAGCCGCCACCGGCCCAGCCAGCCGTTCTGGCGAAAGCCGTCCGACCCCTCCCTGCCGCCGAACAGCGTAAGGTCGGTGGCCCCGATGCGGCGAGAGTGCTGAAGCTGCAACCCCTCCATGCTCAGCCGCTCGTCGGTGAAGCTGGCGTGCCCGGGCGTGTCGAAGACGCCGTAGTAGCCCCTCACCTGCGTCTCCGGGCCGCCGGGGGCGCGCCGCGTGACCACGTTGACCACGCCGGCCAAGGCGTTGGTGCCCCACAGGGTCGAGTGGGGTCCCTTCACGACCTCGATCCGCTCCACGTCCAGCAGGGGAAGGGCGCCGAAGTCGATCGACGATTGGGTCGCCGACAGGAAGCGGTGTCCATCCAGAAGCATGAGCACGCGGCTGCCCACGCCGCGGGAGATCCCCGTGGTGCCGCGGATGTCGATCTGGCCGGCTCCGAAGGTCACGCCTTGCGCGAAGGGAAGCGCCTCGGCCACGCCGGCCACGCCGCGTCTTCGGAGCTCGTCGCCGCCCACCACGGCCACGCTGGCGGGCGCCTCGCCGGGGCGGGCGACCTGGCGACTTGCAGTCACGGTCACGCCGGGCACGTCCAGCAGCAATCGCCGAAGCGAGACCTGCACGGGACCGGCCTGCGCGACCCCGGGCTCCACGACCCGTTCTGCGGTCACGAACCCCGGCGCGGCCACCACCAGCGCAACCGGCCCGTCCAGCACCGGAACCGTCAGGGCGAAGCGGCCCTCGGTTCCGGTGAACGCCCGCACGAGCGTGCCCCGGACCAGCACCTCGGCCCCGGGCACCGGATTGCCCGTTTCCGCGGCAACGACGAGGCCGGACAGCTGCAAAGCCTCCTGGGCCCGCAGCGCCGGCGGCGCTGCCGTCGCGACCGCGGCCAGCACCCAGGCCGAGAGCGAACCCGCAGCTAGCGCCTTCGCCACACCAACGTCGAGACGGCGAGGGCGGGCTCCGTGACCTGTATCGTGAGGGTCGAACCCGACAGCGACCACGTTCCGATGCCCTGCACGAGCCTGCCCTGCTGCTCCCAGGAACCGTCCGACCGAACGGTGTAGGTCCCCTGATCGGCGATCATCTGCACCCCGCCCTCGCCGTCCGGGACCTGCACTTCGTAGCTGATGTTGCCGGAGGCTTCGGAGCCCATCGCCGGAGACTGCTGCAAGGTCAACGTGCCCGACACGGCGGGCGACGTCAGCGTCGCCCCTCCCGTGACGGCGGCCGAGAAGGACGCCAGATCGTAGTTGCCAGTCAGGTCCGGGGGCGGATCGGGGACGTCCGCAGGACCGTCGTCTCCACCTCCGCAACCCGACGACAGGACCGCAAGGAGGGCGCATGCAACGATGCTCCGACGACTCCCGGCGAGGCGAAAGGCAGTCGCGGAAAAGCGCAGTCCATTCTCGAATCGAAGCAAGCGACACCTCATTGTGTTGGCCGTGAGCCTTCGGGCGCAGTAAGGTCGGAAGACCGTAAGTTACTTCCTTCGCACTCCCGCGACCAGCCTCTTCACGACCCGACGCTTGGACCGATGCGCGAGCAAGCCGCCAAGAACGAAAACCGTCCCCTTCTGGCCGACGGCGGAACGCCCTGGGGATCCAAGGAACTTTTTGCCCGCCTGGACGAACTGGGCGTGGCCCACGAGACCCGGAGGCACCGTCCCGTCTTCACCGTGGAAGAGGCCGACCGCCTGCGTGGCCGCGTGGACGGCGCCCACTCCAAGAACCTGTTCGTTCGGGACAAGAAGGAGCGGCACTGGCTGGTGTCGTGCCTGGCCCACCGGACCGTGGACTTGAAGTGGCTGGCGGGCCGCCTGGGAACCAAGCGGCTGACGTTCTGCAGCGAGCGCCGGCTGATGGGGTACCTGGGGATCCGCGCGGGATCGGTCTCCCCGCTAGCGGTCGTCAACGACGTCGGGGGCGTCGTGAAGGTGGCCCTGGACGCGGAGCTGCTGGAGACCGAGCCGATCAACTTCCACCCCTTGGACAACGCCATGACGACCGCCGTGTCGCGGGCCGGTCTCCTGCGCTTTTTGGATGCCGAAGGCCATGCGCCGACGATCGTTCGGTTCCCCGCCACCGCATCGCCGCCCACGGTCGGCGGCTGACCGGGACAAGATCGTGCTCCCCGCTTGCGCCCAGGGCCGGTGTTTGCGCGATTAGGCGACATTGTTATGTTTTGTTCCGTGCGCGAGAATGTTCGGTTGGGATAGTGGGTCTGGGATTCGGCTCGCACCCGAACCGGGGTCGGCACTCACTTCATGGGCACGGAGGCGACGTTCGTGAGACGACGGTTGCAGGGCAGGGGCGCTTCTCTTGGCGGCCGCATGCACGGGAGGACGCGGGTGCCGGGCGCGGCAAACGGATGGAACGGTGCTGGGGTTGCAGGCGTCCCGACACGGTGAACCGAGCGGGTGCGCACAGCACGCGTTCGAGCAGGCGGCCGAGGCTCCACCCGGTCTGGGTGGCGCGTTCCAGCAACATGCGTCGCACGTGCAAGATCTGGTAGCCGAACAGCGCGACGAGCAGGCGCACCTCGTTGCAGGCGAAGGTGTCGACGCTCGGGCCGTGCTGGCCGACCGGTCGGCCCCGGTACCAGCGCTTGGGCCGCGGCGACGACGACAGCGCCGGGTCCGCCACGCTCTCCAACTCGCCCATGTGGCCCTCCGCCTTGCCGCGCTTCCGGTAGAGCGCCAGCAGCGCGTCGGCGGGCATCGCGTCCGCCGACATCGACGTGATCAGCCAGAACACCTCCGGGAACAGCTCGCCGGGCCGCTCCTTGACCACGCACACCACGCGCCTGGACCGCGACCACGAAGCCGCCCGGCAGCCTGCTCGGGTTCCCACCACCACATCCGCGGCTCGTCGCCCGCCTCCCTCGAGTCGTACCAGGTGCTTCTGCACCGCTTCGTCCACGGCCGGGCTCGGCCAACCTGTCGAGCACCGCGTTCCGCCGGAGCCGCCGCCGTCCGCACCAGCTCCGCCAGCGAGTTCCGCACCTTCCGCGGGTCCCGAGCGTCGTCGAGCCGCTCGCTCAGCCAGCGGTCCACGCCGCTGGCGCTCGACACCTCGCGACACAAGAGAACACACGCGTCGCCGTCACTTGTCGGGCCGCACCTCGACCCGCACCGACTTGTTGTACCGAAACGGAGCACCCACTTACCTTTACCTTGGCGTTGCGCGCGGCCTGCCACCGGCTCTCGGCCCATGAACCTTGAACCTAATGGCCTGCCGCCGCACGCTGCACGCCTCACTCACAGCAAAATCCGGCGAATAAGGCGGTGTGAATGGAAAAGGCACCCCCCGGCACTCGTATCGTTCGTATCATGATAGCCCTCGCAACGACTACCTCTCCGAATGGCTGAAGCCCCCCCCCCCCCCCCCCCCTTTTTTTCTCCGCTAGGCGTCGCGGCCCCCGAGACACCATGCCCGTGAGCGTTCCTGAAGGCCTCCGCGAATACTCGTCCAGCAACCAAGCGGCGACGGCACCGACGGCGATCTCGGGTTCCGTGGCGAGGCCACCGAACCACACGCTACCGCCGGCCTTGATGACGACGATCTCCGCTCGTCAACAAGGGCCGCCCGTCGCAACAACCAGTACAGTCTTGGTCAGCAGCGACATGGTGTTGGCGGGCCTGTGCACCGTCGCCGCATACGTCCTCGGCGGCGGGAACGCCGACGGACTGGCGATCTGCGTTCTTCTGTGCGGAGCCTGCACCGTCGCAGGGATGCACCTCGCGGGGGTGTACAATCCCATGGAGTCCCGCAGGACGAACGAACTCGCGCTGAGGATCTTCATGGGAGTGATCGTTTCCTCCGCCCTAACAGCCACGGTCGTGTTGGTGTGGCCCGCCATGCCGCTCGGCTGGCCCGGCATTGCCGGATATCACCTGCTCGTCGTGCCGGTGTTCGTGGTTTGGCACTTGTGGGGCTCGAGCCGGATAAGAGGTCGCTTCACGCCAGCAACCATTGCCGTGGTGGGACATCGGGAGACCGTGCTCGAGATCGCCCGAACGATCTCGAGCAACAACTTCTTCCGCTTGGGTATGGTCGCCACGCCGTCGTCCACCGGGGCCGTCCTCATCTCCACGAAGAACAAGTCGGCCGCTCCCACAGCCGTCGAGGATCTGCCGTCGATCGTCGCGCGACATGGGATCGGGTCGATCGCCGTCCTTGACTCCGGGCGCAAATTCAGCGACGAGCTCTACCGACAGCTGTGGAACTGCCGCAACTTGGGGGTCGACGTGCTAGACCCCGTAACCTGCGTGGAGATGCTCGAAGGGAAGCTCCCCTTGGACCAACTTGACGGATGGCACACGCCGTCGATGAGCTTTCCGGGATGGGACCGGGCCTTTGACGACAAGCTGAAACGGGTCTTCGACGTCGTCCTCGCCCTTGTGGGGATGGTCGTCTGCGCACCCGTCATGCTCATCGCGGCAACGGGAATACGCTGGTCCGACAGCGGTCCCGTGATCTATACGCAGAAGAGAGTGGGACAGAGGGGACGCACCTTTACGATCTACAAGTTTCGCACCATGATGGTGGACGCGGAGCCCGACGGCAGCGAGGTCCTTCTCCCGCCTCAGGAGGATACGCGTCCTTTCTCCTTTGGGCGCTTCCTCCGGAACACGCACTTGGACGAGCTTCCGCAACTTTGGAACGTCCTCAAGGGGGACATGAGCATGATCGGTCCGCGACCGGAGCGCCCGCTGGCCGTGCGCACATATCGTCGGCGCGTTCCATACTACGACGCTCGTCACGTGGCGACGCCGGGCATCACCGGATGGGCGCAGCTCCGATGGCCCCGGTACCATCACCACGGGGACTTGGTGACGCAGGCGCGAATCAAGTTGGAGTACGATCTCTACTACGTCCGTTATCGAAACATCCTCTGGGACATACACATCGCCGCCAGGACAGTCTGGGTCATGCTCGAGGCGCTCTGGCTGAACCTTAAGCTTAAGCCATAGCCGCAAGTTCCGCGTCGTTCGGCTGGGATGACATGAATAACATCACGGTCTTGTTGACCCTTGCTTCCGGCGTGGCGGCGCTGCAGGCGGTGTTCGTCGTCCTGGTGCTCTTGCGTCCGCGCATCCGCCAGCCTTCGTCGCTCGCGTGGATCCTTGTCATCGTCGTTCTACCGATCGTCGGCGTCGTCCTCTACCTGATCGTGGGCGAGGTCCGAACCGGAAGCCGCCGCAAGCGTCGCCACCGCACGATTCACGAGAACATCGGCGCCGTGCTTCGGAAGGCGTGGCGGGAAGGACCGACGAAGGCGCTGGTCAAGGGCGACGCGCAGTCGATCGCTCGCTTGGCCTGCCTGGTGGGAGACACGCAACCCCGGGGCGGGAACCGGCTGACGCTGCTCTCGGACGCCGAGCACTTCGTCCGCAGCTTGACGAAGGACATCGACGACGCTCGAGACCACATCCACCTTCTTTTCTACATCTACTTGGACGATCTCATGGGACGCGCAGCGGGGGACGCCTTGGCAAGAGCCGTCGCCCGGGGCGTGGACTGTCGGCTGCTGGTGGACAACGTGGGGTCGGCCGAGTTTCTCAAGTCCGACCTCTGCAAGCGCTTGCGGGGCTGCGGCGTCCGCGTGGCGGCGGCGCTGCCGACCCGCATTACGCAGATCGCGTCGATTCGCTTCGACATGCGCAACCACCGCAAGATCGCCGTTATGGATGGTCGGGCCGGCTACACGGGCAGCCACAACTTGGCGGCCGAGGTTTTTCATCCCAAGCCGCGTTTCGCGCCTTGGGTCGACGCGACCCTTCGCATCGAAGGGCCGGCGGTCCGGGACCTTCAAGCGTTGTTCGTGGAGGACTGGTACATGGACACGGGCGAAAGCCTGGAAGGGCTTATCGCCATCCAACCCGAAGAACATCGGGACGGCGAAGTCGTGCAGGTCGTGGGCAGCGGCGTGAACTCCCAGAACCAGGCGCTGGTGCGCGTGATTCAGTCCGCCGTTCACATGGCTCGGAAGGAGCTGGTCCTGACGACGCCCTACTTCGTGCCCGACGAAGGAACAGTGGCGGCCCTTACAACCGCCGCCATGCGCGGCGTGCGGACGATGATCGTGGTGCCCGCCCGCAACGACTCGCCCCTCATTGCGCTGGCCAGCCGCAGCTTCTACCAAACGCTCTTGGACGCCGGCGTGCGGGTCCACGAATTCACGAAGGGCCTTCTTCACGCCAAGACGATCACCGTGGACCGGGAGTTTGCCCTCGTGAGCACGGCGAACCTCGACCGGCGAAGCTTCGAGATCAACTTCGAGCTTTCTACGCTGGTCTACGACCGGGCCTTCGCCGCCAAGCTGCGCCAGCTGCAGGCGCGCTACATCGTCGACTCGGCGACCGTGGACGGCGCGGCGTGGTCGGTGCGCCGCTGGCCTCGGCGATTGGCGGAAAACATGGCGGGCCTGGTCAGCCCGCTGCTGTGACGCGGGGCGCCGCGAGACCGGCGGAGGGCGCAGCACGACCTTGCGGAACGCGAAGACGCGCAGCTTGGCGTCCCTGGTGGCCGCCGAGTGGGCTCGGACCCGCGGCCGCCCGGGCGCGGTTGGCGGAAGGTCCGGGACGCCCCGGGGCGCGTTAGTGCTGGGTGACGAGTCGGCGGCGCTGGCCAATGCCCTGGAAGCGGCGGGGACCTCGACCACCCGGTGGCACCGATGCTTGCAACCCGGCCAGCAGTGCACGGCGTGGCCGCCCACGGGTGCGTTTCGTGAGGTTTGGGTGCGGATGCCGCGGGCGGGTCCAGAGGCGGCCATGCTCCTCCATGCGGCGGCGGCGCGAGTGCCCGACGGCGGCGACGTCTTCCTGTATGGAGCGGGAAACGAGGGCATCCGTTCGGCGGCCAAACACTTCCCCGCCGGCATGGAGACGCCGAGGGCCGTGCTCGTCAAACGCCGCTGCCGGGTCCTGCACGCCGAGCGGCTGCGCCGTCCGCCGCGCAAGGACGGGCTCGCGGCCTGGGCGGTCCAGGCCGTCGTCGACTGGGGCACCGGCGTCCGCGAATGGACGTTCTTCCCCGGCGTCTTCGCCTGCGGCCGACTCGATCCGGGCACCGAGCTGCTGGCCCGCCACCTGCGCCGGACGCCCCCGGGCTCGCGCATCTTGGACTACGGGGCCGGGACCGGAGTCCTGGCCGCCGCCGCCCTCGAGCGCAGCGGTCCCGACAGCGAAGCCGTCCTCTTGGAACCGGACGCGATCTCGCTTGCCGCCGCCGCTCGCAACGTGCCGGGCTGCAAGGCGGTGCTAGGGCGTGGTCCGGGCGCCGCGTCGGGCCGCTTCGACCTGATCGTCTCCAATCCGCCTTTGCACGAGGGGCGCCGGCGCCATGCCGGCCCGCTGAAATCGCTGGCGACCCGCGCACCGGAGCTGCTAGCCCGTGGCGGTCGCCTGCTCGTGGTCACCCAACGTCAGCTGGCCGCGGGCACTCTCCTTCGCCGCCGGTTCGCCGCCGTTCGGGTCGTGGCGCGGAACGACGCCTTCCAGGTCTGGGCCGCGGCCCGCTCAGCCGCAGCCGGTCGGCCCGATCAGCCATAGCGGCCCTCAATGTAGTCGGCCGTCTCCACCCGGGCCGGGCGCGCGAACACGTCTTCGGTCGCGCCGTGCTCCACCACGCGGCCCATGAGCATGAACACGCACTCGTCCGAAGCGCGGCGCGCCTGGGCCATGTTGTGCGTGACGATCAGGATCGCGTAGTCGCCCCGCAGCACCCGGATCATCTCCTCCACGGCCTCGGTCCCGGCGGGGTCCAGCGCGGAACAGGGCTCGTCCATGAGCAGGACTTGCGGCTTGACCGGCAACAGGCGGGCAATACACAGCTTCTGCTGCTCCTCCAGGGACAGCCCCGTGGCCGGCTGGTTCAGGCGATCCTTGACGGCGTCCCAAAGAAGCACGCGACGCAGCGCCGACTCCACAGCTTCGTCCTCTTCCGCAGCAGAGACCTTGCGACGGCGCGCCTCGTGCAGCCGAAAGCCGAAAAGCACGTTGTCGCGGATCGAAATCGGCAAGGGGTTCGGGCGCTGGAAGACCATGCCCACCTGCTTGCGCACCTGCACAAGCTCCACGCCGGGAGCGAAAACGTCCTGTCCCAGCACGCTCACGCTTCCCGTGGTCCGAACGTAGCCCAGCCGCTCGTGGATGCGGTTGCATGTCCGGAGCAGCGTGGACTTGCCGCATCCCGACGGCCCGATCATCGACGTGATGATCCCTCGCTTCACGACCAAGTTCACGTCGAAAAGCGCCTGGAAGTCGCCGTACCAGAGGTTCAGGCTCTGCGTCTCAATCGCCCCGCCGGCCACACCCCGAACGGCGCCGTTCCCGTCCACCGCCTTCGCGCCCGCGTCAGCCATAACGTCCCTCGACGTATCCGGTGGTTCGCGGGTCCTTGACGGCGCCGCGGAAGAGGTCCTCGGTGACGCCCGTCTCCACGACGGCGCCCGTCAAGAAGAAGGCGGTCCTGTCCGCCAAGCGTCGAGCCTGCTGCACCAAGTTGGTCACCAGCACGATCGTGAGTTCGCGGCGCAGCTCCCGCAGCATGTCCTCGATCCTCATCGTGGTGACGGGATCGACCGCGATGGAGAACTCGTCCAACAGCAACAGCTCCGGTTCCTGCGACAGGGCGCGCGCAATCGTCAGGCGCTGCTGCTGCCCGCCGGACAACATGCTGCCCAGCGAGTCGAGCCTGTCCTTCACCTCGTCCCAAAGCGCGGCGCGCCTTAGGCAATGCTCCACGACTTGGTCCAGCGCGGCCTTCTTGCGCACGCCGCGCAGGCGCGGTGCGAAGGCCACGTTGTCGAAGACGCTCAGCGGCAGGCCCACGGGCAATGGAAACACTACGCCGATCCGGCTGCGCAAGGCGTACACGTTGCGCCAGTCGGACACGTCCTTGCCGTTGATCCGCACGGCGCCCTGCACGTCCATCGACGGATCGAAGGCGTCCATGCGGTTGAGCGCCCGCAGGAACGACGTCTTACCGCTGTTGGCGGGGCCGATGATCCCGAAGATCTCGTTGCGGTAGACGTCCAGGTCGGCGTCCCGCAGCGCCGGCTTGCCCCCGTAGGAAACGGTCAGGCCCCGCACCTCCACTACCGGCGGCTGATCGTAGCGCGGGCCGCGGAAGTCGGCGGACGCGCCGGGGGAGAGGGCAGCCGAAACGCCCTCGTCCGCTACCACTTCTTGAGCCCCCGCAGGTAGACGCGGAACGCGATCGACACGGCGTTCATCAACAGCACGATCGATACTAGGACGAGCGCCACTCCGTAGGGAAGCGCGTCCGGCACGCCCGGCGTTTGCGTGGCGATCACGTACAGGTGAAGCGACATGGCCATCGTCTGGTCCATGACGCTCGACGGCTGAAAGAGCATGAACGCCGCCGCCCCGGTGAACATGATCGGCGCGGTCTCGCCCGCGGTGCGCGACACCTCGAGGATGACGCCGGTCAGGATGCCGCTGACGGCGTTGGGGAGAACGACCTTGCGGATCGTCTGCCAGCGGGTGGCCCCCATGTTCCAGCACGCCTCGCGAAAGGCGCGGGGCACGGCTTGAAGCGACTCGCGGGTGGCCACGATGACCACGGGCAACGTCATGACGGCCAACGTCAGGCTGGCCGCCAAGATGCTGGTCCCGAAGCCGAAGAAGAGCACGAAGGCGCCCACGCCGAACAGCGCATGCACGATCGAGGGAACGCCGGCCAAGTTGACGATCGCCAGGTTGATGACGCGCGTGAGGGCGTTGTCGGGGGCGTACTCGCTGAGGTAGAGCGCCGCCGCCACGCCGACGGGGACGGACGCCAAGAGCGCCACCACGACCAGCCAGACCGTGCCGACCAGGGGCAGGAGGATGCCGCCCCCGCCGTCGCTGGTGGGCGGCGTAGTCAGGAACGCCCACGACAACACCGGGCCGCCGCGCGCGATCAGGGTCCCCAGAACCAGTAGCACGGGAACGACCAGCGCCACCGTCGTGAAGAACAAGGCGGTCTTGGCCAGGGCTTGGCGGCGATAGCTGCGCCGGTTCGCGGGAGTGGCCTGGAACACCAGCTACTTCCTCTTGATGCCTCGGACCACGACATCGGCGGTCAAGTTGATGACGAAGGTGACGACGAAGAGAAGGATGCCCAGAGTGAACAGGGAGCCGTAGTGGTTCGATCCGTAGGCGGTGTCGCCGAGCTCCGCGGCGATCGTGGCGGTCAGCGCCCGGACGGAATCGAAGGGGCTGGTCGGCAGGTTGATGGCGTGCCCCGACGCCATGAGCACGGCCATGGTCTCTCCGAAGCCGCGTCCCACGCCCAGCAGGACCGCCGCCAGGAGGCCGTTTCGGCTGGCGGGGATCACGACCCTCCACACCACCTCCCAGCGAGTGGCTCCAAGGGCCTCGGCTGCTTCGCGATAGCCGTCGGGCACGGCCTTCAGGGCGTCCTCGGCGATCGTCGCCATGATCGGCGCCGCCATGAGGCCCAGAATGACGCCCGCGTTCAGCGCGCTCAGCCCCACGGGCACGTCGAACGCGCGGATGATCAGAGGGTTCATGATCGACATGCCCACGAACCCCCACACCACCGACGGGATCGCGGCCAGCAGTTCGACCAGGACCTTCAGCGTCTCCCGCGTCTTGCCGGTGGCGAACTCGGCGATGTAGACGGCGGCCCCCAGTGCCAGGGGCACGGAGAAGAGCATGGCCAAGCCGGTGACGCTGGCCGTGCCCACGATCAGGGCGAGCGCGCCGTAGGTGGGGTTATTGGAGGTGGGACGCCATGCGATGGAGGCGAAGAACTCGCCCATGTCCAAGGCCCCGAAGACGAAGGCCAAGCCCTCCTTGGCGACGAAGACGAAGATGCCCGCGACCAGGACGATCGCGGACACGCCCCCGGCGAAGATGAGCACTTGGGCGCACTTGTCCGCGTACCAAGCCCAGTCGCGGCGGTCCATCGCCAGAGGGCTCTCCACGGCTATCTAGCGTCGTCGCGGCAGCCCGTCCCCGTCCGCGAAGGTCACGTGCAGGCGACCTCTCGGACGGGCGCGTAGCCCCGCTGCAGGATCACGCACTGACCTTCGTCGGACAGGATCCAGTCCATGTACTCCTTCACGGCGCCTTGGGGGCGGCCCGCCGAGTACATGAGCAGCGGGCGCGCGATGGGGTAGCTGCCGTCCACGGCGGACGCCAGCGCGGGCGCGACGCAGGCGTCGTCTTCGCTCGCGGCGCCCTCGCCCGCGTCTACGACGACGCAGGGCATGCGCACATGCTCGGTCGCATAGGCCAAACCACTGTAGCCGATGGCGCAGGGCGTGTTCTCCACCAAGTCCACCACGTCCTTGGAGCCGTGCATGTCGCGCGAGCCCAGCTTGTACTCCGCGTCTTCGCCCAGGACCGCCGCCTTGAAGTAGGCGTAGGTGCCCGAGTTGTTCTGGCGGCTCACGCGGACGATCTCGTCGGAGCTGCAACCGGGCACCGACACGCCCAAGTCCGGCCAGCTCTCGGCGCTGCCGCCCTCGCCGTACACGGCCCGAATCTGTTCCATCGTGATCCGCTCCATGGGGTTGTCCTCGTGCAGGTAAATCGCCAGCGCGTCGTAGCCGACCACGAACTCGACCGGCTCGACCCCGTTCCGGCGGGCCGCCTCGCGCTCCGTGTCGCGCATGCGGCGCGACGAGTTCGCGATGTCCACCGTGCCGTTGATCATGGCGGAGATGCCGGTCCCCGAGCCGCCGCCCGTGACCGCCACGGCGACGCCGGCGTTCACCGTGCTGTACGCTTCCGCCCAGGCCTGGGCCACGCTGAGCAACGTGTCCGAGCCCTTGTTCTGGATGAGCGTGCGCTCGACGCGGTCTGCGCCTCCGCAGGCGAAGAGCGCAAGGGTCGCGAAGGCGGAACCGGCAGCGGCGGTGCGCTTGCGGGACGGGAGTGCTGCGCGGGGAGCGGATCGCTTCATGTGGCGTTCCGATACAGGTTGCGGGGAAGGGTGACCCGAGTATACCCGGAGACTGTCACGACCGGGTAACCGGGGGGTGCCGAACCGGTGCTCGCGGACGAAGTTAGTGCGTGCTGCCGGCCGCCGCTCGCTAGATTGCGCCCGCGCCGCGACGGTTCGCCGGCGTGTCCCACTTTCCTTGGAGCCCATCGTGAAGCTTCGGATCGTCGTCTTGGGCGCGGTCTCGACCGCCCTTGCGGTTGTCGGCGGCGCACCCCCGGTTGCGGCCCAGCAGGGCGCGGCGCACGGGGAGTGGCGGCACTACGGCGGCGACTTGGGCAGCACGCGCTACTCTCCGCTGGACCAGATCGGCCCGCGCAACACAGCCCAGTTGGAGGTCGCGTGGCGGTGGAAGGCGGACAACTTCGGTCCGGCGCCCGAGTTCAACTACCGCGCGACGCCCCTCATGGCCGACAGCGTCTTGTACGTCACGGCGGGCTACCGGCGGACGGTCGCGGCGATCGACGCGGGCACGGGCGAGACCCTTTGGACGTTCCGGCTGGACGAAGGCGAGCGGTCGGCGCCCCGGCGCAACTCGGGACGTGGGGTGGCGTACTGGGAGCCGCCTTCGGGCGCGCCCCGCATCTTCTTCGTGACGCCGGGCTTTCGGCTGGTGGCTCTGGACGCCGGCTCGGGGCGGCCGGTCGCGGGGTTCGGCGACGACGGCGTCGTGGACCTGCGGCGCGGGCTGGTCGAGGACGCGGCATTGGAGGACGCGCCGATCGGGTCCAGTTCGCCGCCCGTGGTGGCGAAGGGCGTGGTGGTCGTGGGATCGGCCTTGCCGTCGGGCGCGGCGCCGCCGTCGCCCCGCATGCCGCCGGGACACGTGCGCGGCTACGACGCCGAGACGGGCGAGCACCGCTGGACCTTTCGCACGATCCCCGGCCCCGGCGAACACGGTCGCGACACCTGGGAATACGGGTCGTGGGAGTACACCGGCAACGCGGCGGTCTGGGCGCCGTTCAGCGCGGACGCGGCCTTGGGGCTCGTGTACCTGCCCGTCGAGGCGGGCACCGGCGACTACTACGGGGGACACCGGCCGGGCGACAACCTGTTCTCGCAAAGCCTGGTCGCCCTGCACGCCGAGACGGGCGAGCGCGCCTGGCACTTCCAGACCGTCCACCACGGCATCTGGGACTACGACCCTCCGGCGGCGCCCGTGCTGGCCGATCTGGTCGTGGACGGGCGACCCGTTCCCGCCGTGGCGCAGCTCACCAAGCAGACCTTCACCTTCGTCCTGGACCGTCGGACGGGCGAACCCGTGTGGCCCGTGGAGGAGCGCGCCGTTCCCCCGTCGGACGTTCCCGGCGAGCGCGCTGCGCCGACCCAGCCCTTCCCCACCAAGCCTCCGCCCTTCGACCGCCAGGGCGTGGACCCGGCGGAGCTGATCGACTTCACGCCCGAGCTGCGCGCCGAAGCCGAAGCGATCTTGGCGCAGCTGCGCTGGGGCCCCCTCTACACGCCGCCGTCGCTGGCCACGGAGGAAGGCACGCAGGGCACGCTCATGGTGCCGGGGTCGCTGGGGGGCGCCAACTGGCCGGGCGGCGCCTTCGACCCCGAGAGCGGGTACCTGTTCGTGCAGTCCGCGACGCACCCCAGCGTCATCTCGCTGGTGCACGACCCCGAGGTCTCCAGCATGGACTACGTGCGGGGCGGCGGTCTGCGGCTGCGCCGAGGCGGCGGTCCCCAGGGGTTGCCGCTGTTCAAGCCGCCGTGGGGACGGATCACGGCGATCGACCTCAACGCCGGGGAGATCGCGTGGCAAGTACCCAACGGCGACGCCCCGGACTGGGTGAAGGAGCATCCGGCGCTGGCCGGGATCGAGGTGGGACGGACCGGGCGCCAGGACCGCGGGGGCGTGCTGGCCACGAAGACGCTTCTCTTTGCCGGCGAAGGCGGGGGCATGTACGCCGCGTCGGGGTCGGGAGGGAACATCTTTCGGGCTCACGACAAGGCGACCGGCGCCGTGGTGGCCGAGATCGAGTTGCCCGCCAACCAGACGGGCCTGCCGATGACCTACATGCACGAAGGGCGGCAGTTCGTGGTGATGGCGGTGGGCGCGCCGGGACATCCGGGCGAACTCGTGGCCTTGGCGCTGCCCGAGTCGTGAGGGGGGCGCGGGCGGCGACGGCACGCGCACGGGTTGCGCGGGGAGCGCGGGCGGTGACGGCGCGCGTACGGATTGCGCGGGCGACATGGGCGACGCCGGCCCCGGTGGGTAAGCGGGTCGCGCGAGCCACGCTTGCCCCGGTGGCTACGGGATTCGCGCGGGCCGCAGCGCTCGCGGCGGCTCTGGCGGCCTTCGCTCCCTGGTCGGCTGCCGGTCAGGGCACGCTCGAAGGCGTCGTGCGCAGCGCCGAAACCGGGGCGGCCCTGGCGGGAGCGCAGGTGGCGTTGCCGGAACTCGCGATGGGCGGCGTCGCAGGGCCTGACGGCGGATATCACATCTCGGGGATTCCGGCGGGCACGCACGCGGTGGAAGTGCGGCTCGTCGGTCGGCGGCCGGAGCGGCGGGAAGTGACGATCTCACAGGGTCGGGCGAGCCGACTGGATGTGGTGCTCTTCCAGGATGCGGTGGCCTTGGAGGGGCTCGTGGCCGTGGGAAGCCGCACCCGTCCCCGGACCGCCACCGAGTCCATGACGCCCGTCGACGCCATCGCGGGTCGGGAGTTCGCAGCCCAGGGCGACACGGACTTGAGCGACCTGCTGCGGACCGTCGTGCCGTCGTTCAACACCAACCCGGTGTCGGGGGGCGACGGGGCCGCCATCGTCCGACCTGCCAACCTGCGAGGACTCGCGCCGGACCACACGCTGATCCTGGTGAACGGCCGACGACGGCACCGGGCGGCGATCATCGCTTGGTTCGGCGGAGGCGTCTCCGACGGCGCGCAAGGAGCCGACATCTCGGCGATTCCGGCGATCGCGCTCCGCCAGGTCGAGGTGCTGCGGGACGGGGCCGCCGCCCAGTACGGCTCCGACGCCATCGCCGGCGTCATCAACTTGCAGCTCAAGGACGACCGGTCGGGCGGCTCGGTCGAGGTGCGGAGCGGGCGCTTCGTCGACGGCGGCGGCGACAACTACGCCGTCTCGGCCAACGCTGGCCTGCCGCTGGGCGACCACGGCTTCGCCAACCTGAGCGCCGAGCTCGGCAGCACGGGCGCCACCAGCCGCAGCGTGCAGCGAGCCGACGCCGCGCTGCTGGTCGCCGCCGGCAACACCCATGTCCGGGACCCGGCGCAAGTCTGGGGCTCGCCGGATATCGAAGACGACTTCAAGCTGTGGGGCAACTTCGGCCGCTTCTTCGGCGACGCCGCGCAGCTGTACGGTCACGCGAACTACGCCCGCGAACGAGTGACCAGCGGCTTCTTCTTCCGGAACCCCAATACCCGCTCCGCCGTGTTCAGCGCCGACGGCGGCGAGACGCTGCTAGTGGGCGACGCCCTCGACGCCCAGGACGGAACCGCTGACGGTTCGGCCAACTGCCCCATTGTCCGCGTCACCGACGGCCTGCCCGACCAAGTCGCCCTGGCTCGCGTCTTCGCCGACCCCAACTGCTTCTCCTTCCAGGAGCTTTTTCCCGGGGGCTTCACGCCCCAGTTCGGCGGCACCGCCACCGACGCCTCGGTAGTGGCGGGCGTCCGGGGCCGGACCGGCGGCGGGTTGCGCTGGGACGCCGGCGCCGGCTTCGGCGCCAACGCAGTGGACTTCTTCATCCGCAACACCGTCAATGCCTCGCTGGGACCGTCCACGCCCACCAGCTTCGACCCCGGCGTCTACGAGCAGCAGGAACTCCACGTGAACCTGGACGCGAGCTACCCCGTGAGCGAGACGCTGGACTTGGCCGGCGGCGCCGAGTGGCGAGAAGAGCGCTTCCGCATCGGGCTGGGCGAACAAGCCTCGTGGGAGATCGGCCCCTACGCGGCCCAGGGCTTCAGCTCCGGCTCCAACGGCTTCCCCGGATTCGGCCCCTTGGCCGCCGGCAGCTGGCGGCGAGCCAACTACGCCCTCTACGCCGACGCCGAGCTTCGCGACGCCGGGCAGGCGGGCCAGGACGATCGCGCGTTCGACGCCTTCGGCCGCTGGACGGTCGGCGCCTCGCTTCGCTTCGAAGACTTCGCCGACTTCGGCACGACGGGAAACGGCAAGCTGGCGGCGCGCGCCGTCCTCGCCCCGTCCACCGCCCTTCGAGGCAGCGTCAGCACGGGCTTTCGAGCGCCGACCCCCGGCCAGCAGAACGCCTTCAACGTCTCCACCGACTTCGACCCCCAGACCGGCCGGCTGGTGAACAGCGGCACGATCCCCTCCACCTCCCGGGTCGCCGCGCTTAAGGGCGGACAGGCGCTTCAACCCGAGCGCTCGGTCGCCGTCAGCGTAGGCGCCGTCGTGGAGAGCGGCCCCTTCAGCGCGACCGCCGACTACTTCCGAATCGCCGTCTCCGACCGCATGGCACTGACCCAGTCCTACTACCTGACCGAGGACGAGAAGACGGCGCTGCTGGCCGAAGGCATCACCAGCGCGCGCAACCTGCAGAACTTCCGCTTCTTCACCAACGACTTCGAGACCCTGACGCAGGGCGTGGACGTGGTCACGGCCCTGGCGTCGACGCGGCTGGGCGGCTCGACCGAGTTCACTTTCGTCTTCAACTACACGGACACCCAAGTCGCGCGCAGCGGTTCCGGCGTCCTGGACGAGACCCGCATCCGCCAAATCGAGGAAAGCCTGCCCCAGACCCGCTGGGCCGTCTCGGCAAGCCACGCCGCCACTCCCGTCCGACTACTGGCCCGCGTCAGCTGGTACGGCGGCTGGTTCGACGCCTGGGACAACGCGAAGTACAACGGCGCCCACCTGCTCGACCTGGAGGCGTCCTACGAGATCGCCAACTCGACCGTCGTGTCCGCCGGCGCCCAAAACGCACTCAACACCTATCCGCCCCCCAGCCCCAACCCCACCTTCACCGGCAACGCCTACAGCTCCGACTCGCCCTTCGGCTACAACGGCGGCTACGTGTACGTTCGGGCGACGTACCGGTGGTGAAGGTGACGCGGCCGGGATTTTCCTCATGCGCCGCCTCTGTGTACCAATCACATCATCGACCATGGGTGTTGCCCTATTCGCCATCCGCGCAATCAATAGTCGCATACCTCGCCGCACTTATCGGCGTGGCGATGGACATTCTACCCGTTTAGTAGCTTGCCAAGCAACTCGTCAATCGAAAAGCCAGCCGCCCATACCGTTTCTGATATCCGAAATCTCTCGACACCACGCTCCACCTCCAGCCGAACTCCCTGCTTCTCGTCCGAAATCAGTTTGCCCCGTTCCTGATCAAGTTTGTTGGCCCCTTGGACCAGCTCGGTCAGTCGCAACCCTATGTCTTCCACAAATCTCATGCTACCCCGTACCGTCTCCGAAGTCGGCGTATCTTCTTTCCCAGTTGGTACAACGCACAGAAGATACTCGTTTCCCCTGTCTACTGCCTCCCTCGCCTGGGCCCGGCTCATCCGAACGATGTCGGCCCTGGTCGCTTTGATCTCCACAAGCCACATTCGCGCCTCGCGAACTAGGTCAAACCTGCCGCTATCGCCTAAGATGATCTCGAGATCCGCTCCTTCATGCCTAGACTGAACTTCAAATCCTTGGCGCTTCCCCATATGTTGTGGGCTGTGTAGGATGAGGGGCGACATGGACCATGAACCGAGGAGGCGAGGATGGAGATGCGGAGGTGGGTGGAGAGCTTGATGGCGTTGGGGCCGGGCTGGGAGGTGAAGGGGGTCGAGGAGGACCCGGTGCTGATGGAGGCGCGGGTGCGCGTGGCGAGGCGGACGGGCGAGCCGTTGACGTGTCCCGAGTGCGGCCGGCCGTGTCCGGGATACGACGCTCGGGAGCGGGAGTGGCGGCACCTGGACGCTTGGGGCTACAAGACGTTCGTGGTCTGCGACCTGCCTCGGGTCGAGTGTCCGGAGCACGGGGTGAGGACGGCATCGATGCCCTGGGCGGCGGACAGGTCGAGGTACACGGCGGCGTTCGAGGAGGAGGTGACGGCGTGGCTCGGGGAGGCCAGCATCCTGGGGGTGTCGAAGCGCATGCGGATGAGTTGGAACGCTGTGAGCGGCATCATGGAGCGGGCGGTGCGCCGGGGGCTCGAGCGCCGGAAGGCGGAGCCGGTCCGGCGGCTGGCGGTGGACGAGACGTCGGTCAAGCGCGGACACCGGTACGCGACGATCGTGTCGGACACGGACACGGGGCGCGTGCTGCACGTGGCGAAGGGCCGGACCCGAGAGTCGCTGGCGCAGTTCTACCGGAGCAGGGACGGCGGCTGGCTGGCCGGGTTGGAGAGCGTGTCGATGGACATGTGGGGTCCCTACGTGGCGGCGACGGGGGAGTGGGTGCCGGGCGCGGAGCTGAAGACGGCGTTCGACCGCTTCCATGTGGCCAAGCACCTGGCGGACGCGGTGGACAAGGTGCGGCGCGCCGAGCACCGCGAGCTGCTGGCGCAGGGCAGCGCCGTGCTCGCGAGGACGCGCTACCGGTGGCTGACCGGTCGCGGCCGGACGAGTCACGCCGAGAAGCTGGCGTTCGCGGCGCTGCGCAAGAACGTGGACCGGACCGCCCGCGCCTGGGCGGTGAAGGAGGCGGCATCGAAGCTGTGGGACTACAAGCTCCGGGGCTCGGCCGAGAACGCTTGGCTGCACTGGCTGCAATGGGCGTCGGGCTGCGGGCTCGCGCCCGTCCACAAGGTCGCCGAGATGGTCGGCGCCCATCTGTGGGGCATCCTCAACGCCGTCGTGCTGCGAGCGACCAACGGCCCGGCCGAGAGCATCAACAGCAGGATCCAGATGGTCAAGGCCCGCAGCCGCGGCTTCCGCAACTACGACCGCTTCGTCACCGCCATCCTCTTCCACCTCGGCGGCCTCGACCTCTCGCCCCGCACCGCCCGCCGGTGACCCCCCAGACCCCTCGTCCCGCCTTCCTCGACAAGCGATGCTCAGCACCCTGCCCAACCGCGAACCCACTAGGTTAAGCGAAGAGCCCTCATTTCTTCTTCGATTTTTCGCCTTAGTTCGGCAAGAGGCGGCCTCTTCTTTGTTAGAGTGCACATGATTCTTCTTATGATTCTTCGCGTGACGGACACAGCCTCACCAGCTCCGAAGTAGCTTGCAGCCAACTCAGCAAGCAGGGCAGCGTATTTGCGCAGATTTTTGCCAACGGTCTTATACTTAGTGTTGTATACACGCGATGCCAATTCATGCAGCAATGCGTTGATCAGGTCATTTGCACTGCTAAACAGCCATGGATTGAATTCGATCGCTTCAATAGCGTGTCTCGACAAGAGGTTTTCTTTGACGAGATTCAGAAGAGAGGTTTTGCCCGATCCCCAGGGTCCTACAACCCCTACGACAATACCTTCAGAACGATCTAGTTCTAAGATCGTTGACGCAATATCCTGTGCATACGTCGTGCGGTTCAGGACATCTTCATCCGCGCACTTGATCGGATTGTCACCCGCTAGAGTCATCGGCTATCACTCCCATATCGGTCCATGTCCAGTGACGCTGGCCGACTTCGTGTCGGGGGTGGCAGGCAGTCCATCCCCTTCAACCTTACGGCCGACAGTTTCGTCAGTCGCTGGTTTCGTGGATCGATTTCCACGCCCACTGACTCCAGTGCGGTTACACCCAGCAGTGGCTCTGAATTCGGGTCTCCGAAGACGACCAGGCCAACCGTGAATTCGCCCATGAATTCAATCCGAGCACCCGCAATGTCCATGATCTCCTGCCGCCCGTCCGCCAGCTCATAGACTCGCTGTCTCTCCGGGGTTATCCCAATGGCTTCCAGGCGGTTCCGGGGTACGACCGAATCCGTAGCACCCGTGTCCACCAAGAAGCGGCCTGTCCAGCTGCGCAGCCGGTCGTTGAAATTGCTGACCTTAACGTCGACATGAATGGCTCCCATCATTTCGCTGCCTTTCGCTCAGGTGGTCTGGGCCCACGGGCCCGTGTCCGTCGTCTCAATGAAGATGGCGACGGCCGGCGGCTTCGTCAATAGCCGACATCGCGAACCATTCCCGTCACCGCTCCATCGAGTGCATGTCGCGGCCGCCCACAACGTGCTTGATCACCCGGCCTCCGAGCATGACGAACCTCACGTCTCGCGTGACCCCGATGTCGTCCAGCGGGTTGCCCGGCACCGCGATCACATCCGCTAGCATCCCCTCCGCCAAGCGCCCCCGGTCGGGCGTGTCCAGCAGGTCCGCTGCTTGGACGGTGGCGGTGCGCAGGGCTTCCAGTTCCGTCATGCCCATGTCCACGTAGACCTGGAACTCGCCCGCGTTCTCGCCGTGGGGGAAGACGCCGGCGTCGGTGCCGAAGGCGACGAGCACGCCTCGCTCCACCGCTCGCCGGGTGCTGGCGCGGGCCACGGGCAGGATCTCCTCGGCCTTTCGGCGCACCAAGGGGGGCAGCACGTCCAGCGAGATGCGGTCCACCAAGTAGGTGGTGGGAACCAAGTAGGTGCCCTTCTCGATCATCAGGTCCATGATCTCGTCGGTCAGCACCGAGCCGTGCTCGATCGAGGCGACTCCGGCCTGCACCGCCGCCAGGATCCCGTCGGCGCCGTGGGCGTGGGCGGCGACCTTGATCCCGTGGCGCGCGGCCTCTTCAACCATGGCCTCGAGCTCCTCCAAGGTGTACTGCTGGGCGCCGACCGGGCCCTCCATCGAGAGCACGCCCGCGGTAGCGCAGGTCTTGATAACCTTGGCGCCGTGCTTGATCTGGTAGCGCACCGCCTCCACGACCTCCCACGGGCCGTCGGCGACGCCCCGCTCCGGTCCGGCCTCCAGGATCCCCGGCGCGAAGCCCGTCGCGTCGCAATGGCCGCCGGTGATGCCCAGCGGATGGCGCGACGGCACGACCCGAGGCGCCACCACGTCGCCCCGCTCCACCGCCTTGCCCAGCTCGACGGTCACGTCGCCTCCGAAGTCCCGCACGGTGGTGAAGCCCGCGCGGACCGTGACGCCTCCGTACTTGACGGCGTTGTAGGCCCCGCGCGCCTCGGTCATCGTCACGGCGTCGGTGAAGCTCGCGGCGCTCAGCTGGCCGCCCAGGTGGGTGTGCGCGTCGATGAAGCCCGGCAACAGCGTCACGTCCCCCAGGTCCATGTCGTGCCCCGCCTCCGGCACCGAAGCCGGGTTGACCGCCGCGATCAGGCCGTTCTCGATCACGAGCACGGCGTCGGCGTGCACCGCGCCCGTCTCCACGTCGATCATGCGGGCGGCGCGAAGCACCGTGGGACCGTCGGCGCCGTGGCCCGCCCCATGTCCACCGTGGCCGGCGCCGTGCCCTTGCTGGGCCGCGAGAGCACCGGACGCAGGGGCCGCCGCAACAACCACGGCGGCGATCGCCGCCGTGAGCACCGCCGCGACCCGCTCTTGCGCCTTCCGCATGACGACTATCCTCCGAGAGTATCCCGCCAATCAGGGCCTCCGAAGGCCCGCGTACCCCAAGACTACCATGACCGCCCAGTTCTTGGCTACCCCTCCAACGCCCGAGTTCGCCCTACTCGCCGTCAGTCCGGTCCGCGCGTCAAGCGAGGCTCCAGCAACACCAAACGCACGTCCCCCAGCTCCGTCTCGCCGGCCGCGTACATCAATGGACTGCCGCACACGGGACCCAGGATCGTGCGAAAGCGCATGTGCGCGATGACGGCCGCACTGCGCAGGTCGATCACCTCGATGACCATGTCGAAGACTTCTTCGTCCTCGGCGGGGCTCGATGGCACCGACAGCTCCGCGTTCCAGTCGGCGTCGGGCACTTGCGAGTAAGTCCACAGCAGGCTGTCGGAAGTCTCCCATGCGTGCACAAACCACGACGGGGGAGGCTCCGTCTCGTACATGGCGTCCGAGTACTTGTTGTCCGCCGGAAACCACGGCACGTCGCCCCGCACCAGCGTGAACGCAATAGAGTCCGCGTCGGCCCATCTGTGGAGTTCGTACGTCCAGCCGCTTGCCGCCCAGAATCCCCCGCCGCGCGCCGGACTCACAACCCATTGGTCGAGGTCCGCCAGTTCCTCCGATGGTTCGCCGAAGTTGCGTTCATCGTGAGTTGCAAGGTTCACCAAGGCGAAGCGCAGTTCGTTGCTCCCTGGACTCCCCGAGGCCCTGCCATGCAACAACATCTCGCCGCTCTCCAACAACGCCACGGCCTGCACGCGCCGTCCCAGTCGAAACGAACGAATCTCCCGAAGCCCGGGCAGCGCAAGCTCGGTCGCTCGCAAGTTCGAATTGTCCACCACGTGCAGCGCCCCAGGAGCCGATACAACGCGAACGTTCCTACCGTACTCTCCCGGACCCTCCCCTGCGCGCCCGATTCGCCTCGCCAAGCGCCCCGTTGCATCGTACACGGCTGGACCGCCGCCGCCCACCAGTCCGCCCGCCACCCACTCGCCCGACGCCAGTTCGGCGGCCATGCAAGACCTGTGAGCGATGTCGCGTGTCAAGGAAACCGAATCGCTCGGATGGCCCAGCCTCGCGACCTCGACCAGTTCGATTGTGCATTCGGAACAGGAGCTCGACTCGATCAGCAGCCTGACGCGCCCCAACTCGGCGCCTCCGTCAACGCAACTGCCGGCGAGGAATAGGAGAAACGGCCCCAGCGCCCGTCCCGACATGCTCGTCCTCAATGCCGACCGCGGCTAATCCCCCGGTTCCAGAATCGCCTCGATCCGCTCGACCGCATCCAGGAAATGCAGCCTGGTGGCTCGGTGCGACGCCCCCGCGGCGGCCACCTCCAGCTCCCCCCGCAACGCCGCCAGCTGCCCCCGCACGAACGGCGCCACATCGGTGCGCATCGCGTCCTCGTCCTCCATCAGCGCGCCCATCCGCTCCAGGTACGCCCGTTGCAGGTTGCGGCGGTAGGCGTCGGTCTCCCCGCCCGACGAAGCCTCCGACCAGACGCCGGTCCGCAGGTCGTCCAGCATCTCGCCCAGCGCGTAGGCGTCGTCGCCGTGGAAGGCCTCCTGCTCAACCAAGCGCTTCATCCGCTCCACATTCAGCGCCTGGCGCAGCGCCGCCGCCTGCCGCCCCCGCACCAAGTCCAGCGCGCCGGTGCCTTGGAAGCGGTCCAGCACGTCGGCATCCACCAGCCACTCGGGCGTGGCGAAGACCTGCCGATTCAAGTATTCCATCGCCCGGCGCTGGCGGTCCGCGGAGACCCGCTCGTAGGGCACGCCGTCCTGCCCCTGTCGCTTCCGCGTGCGCACCACGCCGCCCACGTTCGCGACCACGTGCCCCATGTACCGGCTCCACTGCGACACGACGTTGCCGTATATCTCCTCCAGTTGCGAATAGTCCTCGCCCTCCTCGAACGTCCATTCCGTCAGGTTGTCCACGATCCGCTTCAGGTTATCGACGCCGTAGTCGGAGGCGCGCATGGCGTCGTCGCCGATCGCCTCGGTCAGCGCCGACGGGTCCGCCCCGTTGGGACTGGAGAACCTGTACACCGGGTCCTCCTGCATCTCGACCACCATCGCCCGCAGGTCCTCGCGCTCCTCGTAGCGATCCTTCCCCGGGAACGGCCGGTATCCCCACTCGATCGCGAACTTGTCGTACGGCCCCACCAACGGCATCAGGCAGGCGTCGTCGCCGGGCTGGGCCACGTAGTTGAAGCGCGCATAGTCCATGATCGACGGCGCCACGCCCATCTCGCAAGTGAAGCGCGTCCGCAACTGCTCCACCGTGTACGCCGAAGACGACTGCATGTTGTGCTGCAGCCCGATCGTGTGCCCCACCTCGTGGGCCGACACGAAGCGCACAAGCTCGCCCATCAGCTCGTCGTCGAACTTCACGCCCCGCGCATCCTCGTTGACCGCCGCCGTCTGCACGAAGAACCAGTTGCGCAGCAGGTTCATCACGTTGTGGTACCACTGGATGTCGCTCTCCAGAATCTCTCCCGTGCGCGGGTCGTGCACGTGCGGGCCGGACGCGTTCTGCACGGGCGACGCCAGGTAGCGGATCACCGACCAGCGCGCGTCCTCGGGGCTCCAGTCGGGGTCGTCGGGCGCGTCTCGGGCCACGATCGCGTTCCGAAAGCCGGCGCGCTCGAAGGCCGGCTGCCAATCCACGACGCCCTGCTTCAGGTACGGAATCCACTTGGGCGGCGTCGCCGGGTCGATGTAGTAGACGATCGGTTCGACCGGCTCCACCAGCTCGCCCCGCGCAAACGCCTCCGGGTCGCTGGGCTCCAGCCGCCAGCGGGTGACGAAGCACTGCGTCACGGCGCGCTGCTCGTCCAGCCCGTAGTCGATCTGGCGGGTGCTGAAGAAGCCGACGCGCTCGTCGCACAGGCGCGGCTCCATGGGGTCGTCGGGCAACGCCAGCATCGAGTGGTGCATCTCCATGGAGAGCGTGTTGCTGGCCGCGTTGGAGGGCGCTTCGGTGGCCTCGTAGGTGACCACGCGCCGCACCTCCACGTTGGTCGGGAAGGCCGTGGCGCGCACGATGTACGTCCGGTCCCCGTCCAGCCGCCGCACCCCGAACTGCTCCCGGCGGAACTTGGGCAGCCCCAGCAGCGTCACGTCGCTGGTGAACAGGTCCGTGACCTCCGCCACCACCGCCGACGAGTCGTCCGACATGACCTCCACGTCGAACGCCCCGATGATCGGCTCGAAGTTGGAGTTGCGCACCGCCTGCGCCACCGCCGTCGAGTCGCCCGCAAAGTTCTCGTAGCTCGCCAGCCGCAGCAGCACCCGGTCGCCGTTCCGCTCCCAGCGGACGGTGGAGGTGTTGGCCTTGGAGCCGCCGTACCCCGCCCCGTCCGGCGTGCGCGCCACGCGGGTCAGCAGGAGCATCTCCTTGTCCAGCGTCTCCAAGGGGATCTCGTAGTAGAGCTTGTCGTCGATCATGTGCGTGTCGAAGAGGCCCTCGCTGGTCACGGCGTCCTCGGTGATCACGTCGCTGTACGACTTGGTCTTCTCCTGGTCCTCGTCTTCGGCCTCGTCCTGGTCGGCCCCCTCCTCTTCTTCTTCTTCCTGGGGGAGCGGGTGCGCGGCGGGGAGCGCGGGCGCGGCGACGGCGGGTGCGGCCACGGCCGTCGCGACCAGCGCCACGACCACGAGAAGGAGCGGGAAGGGTGCGGCGAAGCGCTTCATGGAAGTCGTCCTGTCGGTGTGGATCGGCTGGGTCGAGAGTCGGCTTGGAAGAGGGGCATTGCAAAGTCGCCGGTCGTCTGGACCTGCGCCAGTTCCACGCGGACGGCGCACGCGCGGACTCGGGCGGACGCCTCCCCTCAGCCGGCGCCGCCCTCGCGATCGAGCCCGGCCGGGACGCTGCGGCGTCTGTGCAGGAAGTACAGGGTCGGGAAGACGATCAAGACAACGAGAGCGGAGGTGGCGACGCCGCCGAACAACGGGGTCGCGATGCGCTTCATCATGTCGGACCCGGCCCCGTCGTTGAGCATGATGGGGGCAAGGCCGATCACGTCGGTGGCCACGGTCATGACGATGGGACGCACGCGGGAGACGGCGCCGTTGCAGATCGCCCGTACCAAGTCCCGCCGGTCGTTCATCTTGCCCTCGGCCAGGGCGTCGGCGTAGGCAATCTCGAGGTAGAGCATGAACACGATCGCGGTCTCCGCGTACAGTCCAGCCACCGCGATCAGCCCCACCCACACGGCCACGCTCAAGTTGTACCCAAGAAGATGCAGCAGCAGGAACGAGCCGCTCAAGGCGAAGGGCGTTCCCAGGAGGATCGCGCCGGTCTTGGCGAAGGACTTGGTGTTGAGGCTGATCACGACGAAGATCACGATCACGGTGAGCGGGACGATGAAGCGCAGGCGCCGCTCCGCTCGCTGCATCGATTCGTACTGGCCGCTCCAAGCGATGGAGTAGCCGGGCGGGACGTCGACGCTCGTCTCGACCGTCCGACGCGCCGCCTCCACGTAGCCCCCGAGGTCCGACGTGTCGATGTCGATGTACACCCACGCATTGGGGCGCGCGTTCTCGCTCTTGATGACCGGCGGCCCCACGACGAACTCCATCGTCGCCAGCTGCCCCAGCGGAACTTGCATGCCCGTGGGCGTCGGCACGAGCACGCTCTTCAGTGCCGGAAGGTCGTTCCGAAACTCGCGTTCGTAGCGAAGGTGGACAGGGTAGCGCTGCAACCCCTCCACGGTCGTGGTGACCTGCATTCCGCCGATCGCCGCGCCGATCGTCCACTGCACTTCCTCCACGGTCAGACCGTAGCGCGCAATGGCGTCGCGGTCGATCGTGATGTCCAGGTAGTTGCCGCCCATGACCCGGTCGGCGTAGGCGCTCGACGTGCCCGGCAGGTCGCGCACCGCCTGTTCGACTTCCCGCCCCAGTCGCTCGAGAACCGCCAGGTCCGGCCCCGCGATCTTCACGCCCACCGGCGTCTTGATGCCCGTGGACAGCATGTCGATGCGGGCCTTGATCGGCATCGTCCAGGCGTTGGTAAGGCCGGGAACCTGCACGGCACTCTCGAGCTCGGCCAGCAGGCGCTCGCGGGTCATCCCTTCCCGCCACTGGTTCCGTGGCTTGAGAAGGATCGTGGTCTCGATCATCGACAGCGGCGCCGGGTCGGTGGCCGTCTCGGCGCGGCCCACCTTGCCGAAGACGTGGTCCACTTCCGGGAAGGTCTTGATGATTCGGTCGGTGCGTTGCAGAAGGTCTCGCGCTTCGGTGATGGAGATGCCGGGCATGGTCGTCGGCATGTACAGCAGGTCGCCCTCCCAGAGCGGCGGCATGAGTTCGGAGCCGAGACGATTGTACGCTACGGCGGACGCGCTCAGTAGCAGGACCAAGAGCCCCAAGACCAGCGCCGGAGTGCGCAGCGCGCGCCGAAGCAACGGAGCGTAGACGCGCGCCAAGAGGTTGCGGGCGGGATTCAGGCGGTCGGGCCGAACTCGCCCTCGCACCAAGTAGCCCACGAGGACGGGAACGAGCGTGAGGGAGAGAAGCGCCGCGGACGCCATCGTCGCTGTCTTGGTGATCGCAAGCGGTCGAAAGAGGCGGCCCTGCTGTTCGTCGAGCATGAACACCGGCAGAAACGACACCGTGATCACAAGCAGCGACGCGAAGAGCGCCGGCGCGATCTCCCGGCAGGAGGCGCCGACGACCTGCCAGTGCGACTGATCGTCTCGCTTGCGAGCCAAGTGGCGGTGAGCGTTTTCGACCATCACGATCGCCGCGTCCACCATCGTTCCCACGGCCACGGCCACGCCGCCCAGCGACATGATGTTCAGCTGCACGCCCATCCAGTCGGTGACGATGCAGGCGACGAAGAAGCCGGCAGGAAGCGACGCCACGGCCACCAACCCGCTGCCTGCGTGAAGAAGAAACACCAGGCACACGGCGCCGACGATCAGGAACTGCTGAAGCAAGGCGTTGCGCAGGTTGCTCACGGCGTCGTCGATCAAGCCGGTGCGGTCGTACCCGACCACGACTTCGACGCCCTCGGGGAGCTGGGGCTCGACTTCCGCAAGCCGGGCTTTCACTGCCCGCACGACCTCGCGAGTGTCGGCGCCGTAGCGCACCACCACGATCGCGCCCACGATTTCGCCTTCGCCGTCCCACTCCGCCACGCCCCGTCGGATGTCCGGGCCGACCGCCACTCGGGCCACGTTCTCCAGCAGCAGCGGAGTGCCGTTGGGGTTCACCCCCAGGATGATCTTGCCGATCTCCTCGGGCGACTGGATGTAGCCCCGGCCGCGGATCATGAACTCCTTGCCGGCGATCTCCAGCAGACGCCCGCCCGTGTCGGCGCTGCTCCGGCGCACGGCTTCCGCAATCCGCTGGGGCGTTACGCCGTATGCACGCAACCGGTTTGGATCCATCGTGACTTGGTATTGGCGCGCGAACCCGCCCACGCTGGCTACTTCGGCGACCCCGGGCACGGCGCTCAGCTCGTACTTGAGGTACCAATCCTGAAGGGATCGAAGCTCGCCCAGGTCGTGGCGGTTCGACTTGAGCCCGTAGACGAACGCCCATCCCACGCCGGTGGCGTCGGGGCCCAGCGTCGGCGTGACCCCGGCGGGCAGGCTGCCCGTGGCCGTGCTCAGCGACTCCAGCACTCGGCTTCGCGCCCAGTAGAGGTCGGTGCCGTCTTCGAAGACCACGTACACCAGCGAGCGGCCGAAGAAGGAATAGGCGCGCACGTCTCGAGCGCCGGGGACCGACAGCAACCGGGTCGTCAGGGGATAGGTGACTTGGTCTTCGACGATCCGCGGAGCTTGGCCGGGGTACTCGGTGAGGACGACGACCTGCACATCCGACATGTCGGGAATCGCGTCCATCGAGTGTTGCGACAACGTGGCGCCGCCGAAGACGATCAGCACCACCGCTCCCAACAGGACGATCGGCCGGTTGGCGAGCGACCAGTCGACGACTCGGTTCAAGGCTCGTGGTTCGGGGCTTCGGCGGCTAACCGAGCGATCGCAGCCCGCATGTTGCTCTCGGAATCGAAGAGGAACTGCGACGTCGTGACGATCGTCTCCCCTTCCGCCAGTCCCTCCAGGACCTGTTGCCGCCCACCGGCCGACAGCCCCAGGCGAACCTCCCGCGGCGTGAAGTGGCCGTCGCCTTCGGCAACGATCACAACGGCTCGGCCGCCCGTGCGCAACACGGCGTCCGACGGAATCAGAACGGCGTCGGCCGCCGCGGGAGTCCGCGCAACCACGTTGGCGAACATCTTCGGGCGCAGGAGCATATCGTCGTTGGCGACCTTGACGAAGCCCGTCAGCGTGCGCGTGGCAGGGTTCATGGCGGGCCGGAAGAAGAGGATCGTTCCCTCCCACTGCCGTTGCGGGAAGGCGTCGATGGTGACGACGACCTGCTGGCCCTCCCGAAGGTGGCGCACGTCGTGTTCGAAGAACTCCGCTTCGACCCAAAGCGTGCGATGGTCCGCGAACTTGAGGACGGTCATGCCCGGAGAGAGCCGCAGTCCCTCCAGCGAATCACCCGTCTTTCCCACGAGAAAGCCGGAGACGGGCGACACGAACTCGACGGTCCGGCTGGGTTCCCGCGTCGTCTCCAGCGCCTCGATCTGGCGGGGCGTCATGTCCCAGGACCGCAGACGCTCGCGGGCCGCAGCCGCAAGGGACTCGGCTTGGCGCACGGCGTCGTCGTGGGCACCGCGCTGTCGCAACCGGTCCGCGTATTCGATCGCCGAGATGTAGTCCCACTGGGACGTGACCAGCTCCGGGCTGTAGATCTCGAAGAGCACGTCCCCCTTGGACACGCGCTCGCCGACCGTCGCCACATGGGCCTCTTCGATCCATCCGCCGAACTTGGTGTTGACCGAGAAGACGGCCTCGTCGTCGTGGGCCAGGTAGCCGACCGTGCGAATCTCCCGGTCCAGCGAGCCCTCGCCCACGACCTCGGTGCGCACGTTGAAGTTCTGCAGGAATGCCGGGTCGACGTGCACGGAGACCGGCGAGCCGTGCGGGTCGTGCGGGTCGTGCGGGTCGTCGGCCGAAGTGGAAGCGGAGTCGCGCCCCTGGGCCGGCGGGTCGGGTTCGACCGGAACCAGCTCCATGCCGCATATGGGGCAGGCGCCAGGGCCGTGCAGCAGCAAATGCGGGTGCATGGGGCAGGTGAAGAGCTGTCCGTCGGCTTCGTCGGCTTGGTCCGAGGTCCAGCCCATCGGATCCCAGACGACTGCGGCGACCGCGAGGGCGGCTACGATTGCGACCCCGGCGATCCATCGCCTGCGCGCGTCCTTCACGGCGCGTCCCCTCTGGATGACTCGGCGCCTTCGGTCGCGACTGCGCCCACGGCGCGCTCGAGATCGGCCAGCGCCTTCATGTAGTCGGTCGCAAGGCGCGCAAGCCCGAGCTGGACGTCTTGCAACCGGCGCTCGCCGTCGAGAAGGTCGAGGGCGCCCACAGTGCCCGTCGAGTACGCGGCTTCGGTGGAGTGCAGCGCCTGCTCGGTCTGCGGCAGCAGGGCGTCCTCGAAGAGGGCGAGCTGGCGCTTCACGGAGAGTATCCTGGACAACGTGGACCGCACGGCCCGCTCCATTTCGTCTACCGCGCCCTCGTACAGGGCACACGCCTGCGCGAGCGACTCGGAAGCTTCGCGAACGCCGGCTTCGTAGCGTTGCCCGAAGACCGGCAGGTTGACGCCCGCGGTCAGGCTGAAGACGTCCCGGCCGTTGTCGGGCGGGGGCGCGGCCCGGCCCGCCGGATCGTCCCGGCCGAGCAGAGCGCCCCAGACGACGCCCACATCGAAGTCGGGCCAGCGCGCCCGCTGGGCCAGCTTGGCGGCGTGTTCCCTGGTCTCGACGCGCCGGAGCGCGGCTCGGAGTTCCGGGCGAGCGCGGCGTCCGGCGGCGACAAGGGAGTCCACGTTCGCGGGCGCCGGGGGAAGGGCGACCTGCTCGACGGTGCCGTGAACATCCCCGACCGGACGCGCGAGCAGAGCGTTCAGCGTCGCTTCGGCGTCGATCCGCTGCCGCTCCAGATCGTCCCGCTGGCTCAGGGTGCGCGTGTACTCGGCCTGCATGCGCACGACATCGGCCTGCAACCCGAACCCTTGCGCGTACCGGGCCCGCGTCACGGCCTCGTAGCGCTCCAACAGCTCCTGGCTCTCTCGGTTGATCGCCAGCGCCCGGTCGACAAACGCCAAGTCGTACCAGGCACCCTTGACCGAGCGAACCAAGTCGGCGCGCTGGGCCCGATGCAGTTCGCCCTGCTCGACCGCTGCCGAAGCCGCCACCCGGCCCCGCAGATCGAGCTTCCCGAAGCCCGGAAGCCGCTGGCGAACCGAAAGCATCGCAATCTGGGGACCCACCCGCGTCTCCGGCGGCTGGACATGCTGGGTCAACGCGAGCATCGGATCGGGATGGGCCGTCGCCTGATCCACGCGATGGAGCGACGTCTGCCATGCCGACCAAGCCGCCCGAACCTGCGGGTTGTTCGCCAGTCCTTCCTCGATCAGGGCAGCCAGCCGCTCGTCGCCGTAGGTGGCGTACGCGGGCGACGGCAAGAGAGCGTCGGCTCGCTCCGCGGCTATTTCGCTGGCGAAGGGAGATCGCGCTGCTCCGCCGACGCTCGGCACTCGGCAATAGGTCGCCGGCGACGGCTGTTGCGCCAGCGTCGCCGCGACCGGCGCACGGACGACCGGGGCGAGCCCCACCGCGCTTGCCGCAAGGACGCCCGCCCAGAGCCCGGCACGGGGCGGGGCCGGCAAGCTCCGGTCAGCCTTCGTGGCGCGTCGCGACGCCCCGGCGATCCGCACCGCTCCCTCCTTTTTCGATTGGATGACCCGCTGCTCCGCCATGCGGCCGCATCGCCGGAAACAAAATCTGCCGTCAGGCCAACCGCCGGTCAAGCAACCGTGGCTGCGCCACCCCGAACTCATGTATGTGACACAAGGCGTTGTCTTGACAGTGTGCCTACCCAGCAAGAACTGCCGCCGACTCCCGCGCGCGAAAGGTCCCAACCCACGCTCGACCTCCGCCGCGACCAGCTCATCCGCGAGCCCTTCGAGCGGATCTTCCGGGAAGCCGCGGGGAATGAGGAGCAGGGCCGCTGGTTCGAGCACCTTTTCATGGCGGTTGCGCGAGAGCTGCCCGACTTTCAAGTGGCGGACATCTGGACGTGGCGCGAATGGCCGGACCGACTTCGGCTCACCGGCCTGGACGGCCGCGACACGGGGATCGACCTAGTGGCGAAGCTGACCAACGGCAGTCTCGTGGCGGTCCAGTGCAAGTGCTACGCCAGCGATCACTACGTCTCAAAGCCCGATGTGGACAGCTTCATCAGCGCCTCGGACGGCGACGCCTTCGAACTCCGCTGGATGGTCTCGACATGCCGATGGAACCGCAACGCCGAGAAGGCGATCCGCAACAAGAGGCCGGAAGTCCGCCGCATCGACTTCCTCGACTACCTGGACCGCACGATCCTGGAGATCGGCAAGCCAGCCGAAGTGCGCAAGCCCAAGCCGCTCCAGCGACGCGCCATCGATGCCGTGGTGGACGGACTGGCCGAGCAAGGCAACGACCGGGGCAAGCTCGTCATGGCCTGCGGTACCGGGAAGACGTTCACGTCGCTGCGGATCGCCGAGCGCTTGGTCCCCGATGACGGCCGCATCCTGTTCGCTGCGCCCACGATCTCCCTCGTCTCGCAGGCAAGGCGCGAGTGGCTGACCCACGCGGTGCGCCCGCTCTCCGCCCTGGTCGTGTGCTCCGACCGCACGGCAGGCGGCAAGGGCGAGAAGCACGAGGTGGGTCCCGACGACCTGGTGTGCCCGGTGCTGACGGACCCGTCCGAAGTCTCGGCGCACCTGTCCGTCTCGGACGGCACGCCCTCGCACGGCGCCAAGGTCGTGTTCTGCACCTACCAGTCGCTCGACGTGGTCGTGAGGGCGCAGCGCGAGCACGCGGCCCCCGGCTTCGACCTTGCCATAGCCGACGAAGCCCACCGCACCACGGGCATCGACATCGCCGACCGCAAGGTCAACTTCCAGCACTTCCATCACCGGGTCAACGCCGATCGGCGTCTCTACATGACGGCGACGGAGCGCATCTACAAGGAGCGATCCAGGAGCAGCGCCAGGAACAAGGGCTTGGACGTAGTGGACATGTCCGACTTGCGCATCTACGGACCGCTGCTCCACAAGCTCAAGTTCAAGGACGCGGTGGCGGCGGGCGAGCTGTCGGACTACCGCGTGATCGTGCTGGGCGTTCACCAAAGCCACTTGACGCCGGGCATCCGCGCGTCGCTCGCTCGCGCTGCCGAAAAAGCGCGAATCAGCGACGACGACTTGCTGCGCCTCTACGGAACCGCGCTGGCCATGAACGGCTACGTTCGCGGCGGCCCCATCGAAGTGCCGAACCGCTTGCCCCGCACGCTGGCCTTCGCCTCGCGGATCGACCGCTCCCAGTGGTTTGCCGACACGCTTTCTACCAACCGCACGTTGAAGGGACAGATTACGCGCAGGCTGGCGGGCGACGCGCGGGCAATGGACGTGCAGGCCGTGCACTTGGACGCCAAGCACAGCGCAATCGAGCGCAGCGAGAAGCTCCGCTGGCTGAACGAAGCCAACCGCACCAACGAATCGCGGATGATCTGCAACGTCCGACTCTTTACGGAAGGCGTGGACGTGCCTGCGCTGGACGCGGTCTCGTTCCTTGATCCGCGCGCAAGTCAGATCGACATCGTGCAGTCGGTAGGGCGCGTGATGCGCAAGGCCGAAGGGAAGCGGTTCGGCTACATCGTCGTCCCGGTGGCGCTGGAAGAAGGCGAGGACGTTGTCGACATGCTGGCTAGGCGGGACGACGACTACCGGGCGATCGGGCAAGTCCTGCGGGCGTTGCAGGCGCACGACGAGCGTTTGGCCGAGGCGACCGCCAGCTTCGTGACGGCCCACCAGACGCAGGACATGGACCGGCCGCCGCGGGGGCAACGACTCGCCCACCACGAGCGAAACCTGGAGTTCGACCTGAAGCCCGTGGACGCCGCCAGCATCTTCACACACATCGGAGCCGCCTCCGGCTTGGGCAAGCCCGGCCGGATGACCGCCGAGACGATTGCGGACGCCGTGAAGGTCGCAGCCGACCACTTTCTGGCGGAAGACGCGATCCTGGACTCGGCCCGCGACGTCCTGGAACTGCCGGCCGCGCCCGACAAGGAGATCGCAACCGTCGCCGCCCTGCTCCTCTGCAACGCCTGCTTGCTGCACAAACGCCTCAAGTCGGATTCGGAGGGGTGGGCCGACTTGCCGGGATTGGACGCCGTCGCGCGCGCCCGGAAACCCGGCGGAACGTCTCCGCGCAGCCTGGGAATCGATCCTCGAGAAGGACTACGAGCCCGTCTTCGGCCCCGCGCTGGCCCTCCTGACGGACGACTCTCATGTCGCCCCCCCCCCCCCCCCCCGAATCTTTCCCGAACATCCTTGCGCAGTGCTGTCCGAGTGCTGGCGGAACGCGCCGAGAGCCTGGCGGATTCGCTCAACGAGCTGGGCTACGACCACGCCGGGCCGCTGTACCACCGCATCCTGGGAAGCGCGGAAAGCGACGGGGCGTTCTACACGAACAACGTCTCCGCGCTCATGCTCGCCGGCTTGGCGCTTGCGCCCGACCTGGTCGAATGGTCCGACTACGAGGCGGCGACCGGCCTCCGCATCCTCGATCCCGCGTGCGGCACGGGCACGTTGCTCATGGCCGCGCTCAAGACGATCAAGGATCGCGGACTTGCGCACGGCGCCTTTGACGACGACAACCTGGCCCAGGCGCACAAGGACCTTGTAGAACAGTCCCTCCACGGCGTGGACATCAACTACCACGCCACCCAGCTCGCGGCGTCGAACCTTACGCTGGGCGCGCCGAGCGTGAACTACGAGGCGATGTCGCTGCACACGCTCCAGCACGGCCCGCAGCCCGACGGAACCGTGCGCCTGGGCAGCCTGGAGCTGTTGCGCGACGCGGTGGCGGGCCGGGCGCCCGACCTGTTCGGGGTCGCCAAGACCGCCAGGATCGTGGACCGGGGCCGGCCCGACAGGCACGGTCCCGCGCCGGACCTGAGGAACCAGAGCGTCGTGTTGATGAACCCGCCCTACACTGCCAACGACAAGCGGGGGCGCAAATATAACAAGGACGACCTGAAGCGGATGCAGCGCGAGGAGCAGAGCCTGCGGGAGACGGTGGCGAGGGCCGACCGGGCGGCCGGCGAGGTGATCGATTTCAACAGCGTAAGCACCTTCTTCACGCCGATGGCGGACGCCTTGTTGAAGAAGGACGTGGCCGTGCTGGGAAAGGTGCTGCCGACCACCGCCTGCACCAGCACGTCCGGGCTGGCCGAGCGCAAGTTCCTTGCAAGACGCTTCCACGTGGACGTGATCGTCACGACGCACGACCCGAAGCGCCCCAACCTCTCGGAGAACACGAGCATTCACGAGTCGCTGCTGGTGTGCAGGCGCAAGACGGAGCAGAACGCCAACGCCCCAACGCTGTTCGTGTCGCTCGCGCAGAAGGTCGAACTCCCTTCCGAGATCGAGGAGATCCGCGACTGGGTGTCCGCCGTCCATGAACGCCGCCCGCACAAGTGGCACGCGCTGTTCGAGTGGCCCGAGGAGCGCATTGCGCAGGGCGACTGGTCCCCCGCGCAGTGGTTCGACGGCGAGCTGGCCTTCGTCGCCGACGAGATCGAGTCGCTGGCGTCGCTGCGACCGCTGGGCGAGATAGCGTTGGTGGAGCCTGCGGGGCGGGCGATACGAGGAGCGATGGTCAACCCATTGAAACACGACCCGGAGCCGCAGTACTCGGTCATGTGGCGCCATCAGACCGCCCGACAGATCACGATGAGGACTACGGTCGACTGCGTTACGGAACCGAAGCCGACCAAGGGAGACTATGCGCGCAATGCGTTGTGGCCGAAGGCGAGCCGGTTGCTTGTTGCGCTGAAGATCAACCCCCAGGCGATCCGTACCACCTCCGTGATGCTGGATCAGCCGGTACTGGGCAACGCCTGGGTCCCCGTGACGCCCCGAGCGAGCTATTTGCGTCTCGACGCACGCATGTCTGGGCACTCGGCCCAGCGCTCGTTGCGCGTGCAGAAGGCTTGGTGCGCGTTCCTCAACTCGACGCCGGGCGCAGTCCTCTTCCTCAACCGACGCTCGAAGAAGCTTACTTATCCGGCCTACTCCCTGGACCAGCTGCGAGCGCTGCCCTGCCCCGACCCGCGCACCACCGACGCAAGCGCGCTCGCCGACGCCTTCGACCGGCTGCAGGGCGAGGAGCTTCGACCGTGGCCGGAGATGGACCAATGTCCGGTGCGGGCGGAGCTGGACGCTGTGGTTAGCCGGGTCGTTGGGCTCGGCCCGGACCGGATCGCCGAGTGGCGTCGCAAGCTGGTGCTGGAGCCGACGATCTCCAACAAGGCGCGCACGGTGGACCCGTAGCTCGAAGCTCCGCGGTCTGGGCCGACCCCGGCCAGCCCGTACCGCTGCGCCGTCCTTGACTTGCGGTCCGCATCGGCGCAAGACTTGCTGCCGGCAACAGATCATTCAACCAAAGGAGGAAGCTGGAGATGGTTCGGACGTTGACGCTTCCGGCGCTCGCTAGCCGCCCAGTTCTCCTGCCAATCCGGGCACCTCGGCCACCGGCAGCGCCGTGATTCGGTCGTCGAGGGCGTAGGTGTGCTCGCCGGGGTAGAGGACCCAAAGGTGGTCGAGGCGAAGGTCCGCCAGGGCCGTGCGCATCGAGCGCGTCGACCGGGGGGCGTCGGCCAGCTTGCACTCGAAGCCGTACCGCCTGCCCCGGTGGCGCAGCAGCAGGTCCAGCTCGGCGCCGGCGTGCGTGGCCCAGAAGTAGGCGTCGGCGTCGGCGAAGGCGGCCAGCACCTGCTCGACCGCAAAGCCCTCGAAGGATGCGCCGACCTTGGCGTGGCCCGCCACGGCGTCGCCGTCGTCCAGGCCGAGCAGGATGTGCAGAAGCCCCGAGTCCCGCAGGTAGACCTTGGGCGACTTGACTTGGCGCTTCTTCAGGTTCTCGAACCAGGGCGGCAGGACGCGCACCATGAAGGCGCCCGCCAGGATGTCGAGGTAGCGCCGGGCCGTCCCCTGGCTGGCGCCCAGCGCCCGCGCGAACTCCGCCCCGTTCCAGACCTGCCCGTGGTAGTGGGCGATCATCGTCCAGAAGCGTCGCAGCGTCTCCGCGGGGATCCGGATTCCCAGTTGCGGGATGTCGCGCTCCAGAAACGTGCGGACGAAGCTCCGCCGCCATCCCGCCGAACCGGAGTCGTCGCCGGCCAGGAAGGAACGAGGGAACCCGCCGCGAGCCCACAGTGCGCGCCACTGATTCGCCCCCACTTCGCCGATGTCGAAGCCGCCAAGGTCCACAAGCCCGACACGACCGGCCAAGGACTCGGAGACGCCCTTCACGAGGGTGGGCGACGCGCTCCCGAGCAACAGGAATCGAGCCATGTTGTCCGGGCGGTCAACGAGCACCCGCACCGCTTCGTACAGCTCCGGCGCCCTTTGCACCTCGTCCACCACCACGAGCCCGCTCAGCGGTCGCAGGGCGTGTTCCGGCGTTGCGAGCCGACGCCGGTCGACTGCGGCCTCCAGATCGAAGTAGACGCTCCTGGGCGCGGTGGCGGCGACCTGCCGAGCCAGGGTCGTCTTGCCGCACTGCCGCGGTCCGGTCAGGGCGGCGACGGGATGAACCGATAAGGCGTCGCCGATGCGCCCCAGGGGATTAGGCCGGTTGATCATCATGAGTAAACGATATTCCTTGAAAATCGCCAAGTCAACTGTGGATCTTCAAGGATCGCGATCTGCTCCATGGGTTGTCTCCGGGCCGCACCGTACCTGGGACCCGCGCTTCATCCGGAAGGCCGGCACCCTGCGCTCCGGGTTGGTCGTGGCCTTCCTGGTCGCAGTGGCATGCTCCGACGACGGTCGTACCGGCCCCGGCGCCGACCCGGGCGAACCAGCCGCGGTCGTGGCTCACGCGGGCGACGGGCAGGCGGGGTTCGCGGGGAACGCCTTGGCGCGGTTCCCGTTGGTACGGGTCGCGACCGCTGGCGGCGCTGGAGTGGCCGGCGTCTCCGTTGCCTTCGAGGTCGTGGAAGGCGGGGGCTCGGTGGAGTTCGTCCGGGCCGCGACGACCCCTTCGGGCATTGCCACGCCAGGCGCATGGACTCTCGGCGCGCCGGGCCCCCAGCGGCTCCGGGCCACGGTGGACGGCGTGGGTTCGGCCGAGTTCACGGCCACGGCCAGCGCCGCGCCTGCCGAGATCGTCTTCGTGGTGGGCCAGGACCAAAGCGTTCCGGTCGGCGGGGCGGTGCCGGTACCGCCCGCGGTCGTCGTCTCCGACTCCGCCGGCCGGGGCGTGCAGGGGGTCCGCGTGGTCTTTGCGGCGATGGGGGATGCCGTGGCAGAGGGGGTTGATCAGGTTACCGATTCCGAAGGCCGAGCCATCGTCGGCAGCTGGACGCTGGGCACGAAGTCCGGCACCTACGTCCTGCTGGCCACTGTGCCGGGCACGCGGCTGGAGGACCGGCCCGCTCGGCTGGAAGCGCAGGCGCTGCCCGGCCCCGCAACGGCCGTCTCGGTGGTGGCCGGCGACGGGCAAGAGGCGGAAGCGGGCATCCCCGTCGCCGTGCCCCCCCGCGTGCAGATCGCCGACGCCTACGGCAACGGTGTCCCGGACGTGCCCGTGGTCTTCCAAGTCACCGGCGGAGGAGGAACGGTGCAGGGCGCGGAAACCGTCACCGACCCCGCCGGCCTTGCCGCGCCGGAGCGCTGGACGCTGGGACCCGAGCCCGACGCCGCCAACATCCTGGTCGCCGTCGTGACGGGCGGTCCTCTGTCCGGGGCGTCCGCGACCTTCACGGCCATGGCCACGCCCCCGGTCTACGACATCGTGGTCCACCATATGAGCAACTCCCTCGTGACCGACGCCCAGCGCGCCGTCTTCCAGCGGGCGGAAGCGATCTGGGAGCGGGCCGTCGGGGGCAACCTGCGCCCCGTCGAGATGTCCAAGCAGGACCTGGAGCCCTGCGCCGAGAAAGTGGAAGGCGACTTGGCCGTCGACGTTCCCGGCAACCGCGTGGTGGACGACCTGCTCGTCTTCGCGAACGTCTACGCCATCGACGGTCGAGGCGGCATCCTGGGGCTGGCCGGCCCCTGCTTCATCCGCGGCGAATCCAGCCTGCCCATCGCCGGCCTCATGGCCTTCGACGTCGCCGACATGGCCGCCCTGGAGGAACGGGGCCACCTGGAGGGCACCATACTCCACGAGATGGCCCACGTCCTGGGCTTCGGCGCCGTCTGGGAACGCCAGGGCCTGCTGGCCGAACCCGCCCGAGGCGTGGGCGACGAGGACACCCACTTCACCGGCCCCGCCGCGGTAGCCGCGTTCGACTCGTTGGGTGGCGGCACCTACGTGGACGGCGCGAAGGTCCCCGTGGAGAACCTGGGCGGCGAAGGCACCTGGAACGGCCACTGGCGCGAGTCCGTCTTCCGCCACGAACTCATGACCGGGTTCATCGACGGCGGCGTCCACAATCCCCTGAGCCTGGTCACCATCGCGGCCTTGGAGGACATGGGTTACGAGCAGGTCGACCGAAGCGCGGCGGAGGAGTACCGCCTTCCCCTGCAACCGTCGCCCGCCCAGCCCGGCGACCCGCTCCCAGGAACCCGTCTGGTCGGCGACATCCTTCGCATCCCCGTGGGCGTGGTGAACGCGAACGGTACCGTGGTGGAGTACCTGCCGCCCCGTCGCTGACCCCCGGCACTCCCGACACTCGGGCTGGCCTGTTTCGACGTCCGAACCGGCGCTTCCAACCCCCGGACCGGCGGCCCGATCCCGCGCCCCGCGAAGGCACCCCGCAGAAAAAACTGGCAATTGACACCCCCAGGTGGTATATTGTCCGTGCGCCACCGTCCGCGCCGGGTAGGCCACGCGCCAGAGCCTCCTCACCCATAACCGTCGCGAGCGCAGCGACGTCGCCTCCGGGCGGGCGGTGGCGCTTCACCTGACTGGCTTTTGCCGACGCCCTGCGCGTACCGAGGACATGCGACTTGGCTATCTTGATTCTCCTGATGGCGTGCGGTCCGTCGGCCGAGGGGCGGATGCCCGCGACCAGACCCCAAGCGGTGGCTGGCTGACCTCTCGCGTTCACGAACGAACGACTGCAAGAAGGCGGTGAAGAATGAAGAGGGTCTTCGTCTACTGGGACAATTCCAACATCTTCATCAGCGCCAAGGATGTCGCTGCCAAGCGCGAGGGGGAGGCAGCGCGGTTCCGGGTAAGGGTGCACTTCGGTCACTTGCTGCAGCTGGCGCGAGCCGAGCGCGAGGTTGAGCACGCGGTGGCGGTCGGCTCGATTCCGCCGGAGCTACGCCATGTGTGGAACCATATGGAGAACGAGGGCGTTACGGTGCACCTGTTGGAGCGCGGCGCCATGCACGGCGGAGAACAGGGAGTCGACCACGTGCTCCAGACTGCAATGCTTCGGGACGCCTTCGACCACAACGGAGACCCAGGAATCGCCGTGTTGCTCACAGGAGACGGCGCGGGGTTTGAATCGGGCGTAGGCTTCCATGCCGACCTGGAGAGAATGCACAGCCGTGGATGGCACATCGAAGTCCTGTCGTGGCGACACAGCTGCAACCGCCGAATGCGGGAGTGGGCAGAGCGGAACGGCAGCTTCGTCGCCTTGGACGACCATTACGAGAGCATCACTTTCCTGGAGCGGTCACCCCCGGGCGAGCCGCTGGCGAACAGCCGTCTCGTGACGCCGGTCGATCTGGGCAGGCGGATAGGGATGGGCTGATGACGGAATCCGTGCGAACGCTGCGTCCCGACAAAGCCTTTCACTTTGAGCGCGGCCCGAAGGTTGCCGACGTCTTGGACTTCTGGCAGTGGTCCGGCTCGAGACTGCTGGACAACACACAACGAGGCATCGTGGCCGAATTCCTCGTGGCCCAAGCCTTGGGCGTGGCTTCCGAGCCTCGCAAGGAATGGGTCGCCTACGACATTCTCTACGGGGTACGGAAGATCGAGGTCAAGAGCGCGGCCTATGCTCAATCCTGGCCACAGGATACGGCGACTGACATCAGCTATCGCATCACGCCGCAAAAGCAGGAGTGGGATGGGGAGACCAACATGACAAGAGAACTCAATCCACCTCAGCGGACAGCGGACATCTACATTTTCGCGCTATTGCGTCGCCCGGACGAGGAGGATCAGCGCCGTCCAAGCAAGTACAAACCTGATCCACTGGACTTGGCTCACTGGGAGTTCAGCGTGCTGGACACGTGGACGCTGGACCGCGAGCGTCGCAAGCAAGAGACAATCGCGCTCGCACCGCTGAGGGAACTCATCCGAGGCGCAAAGTACGGCAGTGAGTGCGTCCAGCACCACGAAATTAGGGCCGCCGTGGACTGGGCCCGCGAGGCGCCGTTCGGGACGGCGCGTTGCAAGCAATGGCGTGAACTGGTGGCCCAGGCTTGACCTAATCGCCCCGCCCCGGTAGGATTCGTCTCGACCTGGACCGGGCAATCGCAAGGTGATTCGGATGGCCACAAACACAGCGAACGGGCTCCACCTTCCAAGCCTGTCGATATCGGGCTTCCGGGACATCAGGCATCTGCGGATTCCCAGGCTCGGCCACGTCACGCTGTTGGTGGGCAAGAACGGCTCCGGCAAGACGACGGTTCTCCAGGCAATTCGAGCGCACGCGGCCCGGGGCAAGAACTTGGCCGACGCGCCCGTCGCGAACTGTCGTTTCTTGGGTCCCGGTGTTGCGTCCATCGAGCAACTTGACGACTTGGGCAACGACCACATGCTGGCAAGGGCGGAAGACCAAGCAGAGAAAGCACTCGCGGTCATTGCCCTGGCCATGGCCGATGCAAGTGACGGATTTCTGCTCCTCGACGAAATAGCAAACGGACTTCACTATTCTGTGCACTACGACTTGTGGCGCACGATTCTGCAGGGAGCGCGCGAGAACAACGTTCAGGTCGTCGCCACCACGCACAGCTTTTCATGCGTACGCGGCCTCGCGGCGGCCGGCACCGAATCGAAGAGCATCGACTGCATCCTGGTGCGACTAGAACGAGAAACCGACGAAACGAGAGTCGTCACGTACGATCAAGACGAGCTTGAAATCGTGGCGGAACAAGGCATCGAGGTCCGGTAGCCGTCGCCCATGACCAAGACCAAGCCCGCCAAGCGCATCTCGGGATCGAGCCTGAAGAGCGCATTCCGCGAAATCATCTGGCCGCGACGGCGGCTGATCTTGCTGGGGCTGGTGCTGATCCTGTTCAACCGGCTGGCGGGGCTGGTGCTGCCGGCGTCCACGCGGTACCTCATCGACGACGTGATCGGCGAGAGCAACATGCGGCTTCTGTACTTGCTGCTGGGCGCGGTCGGGGGCGCGGTCGTGGTGCAGTCGGGCACATCCTACGCGCTGACGATGCTGTTGAGCGTGGAGGCCCAGAACCTCATCGCCAACCTTCGCTCGCAGGTGCAGAAGCACGTGCTGGAGCTGCCGGTCCGCGTCTTCGACAACACCAAGTCGGGCGAACTCGTGTCGCGGATCATGGACGACGTGGAGGGCGTGCGCAACCTGGTCGGCACAGGGTTGGTGCAGCTGGTCGGGGGCACGATCACGGCGGTCGTTGCGGCGGTCTACCTGATCGGCATCAGCCCCGTCATGACTCTGCTGGCCGTGGGTCCGTTGGGCGGCTTCGCGTTCGTGTCCACGCGCGCGTTCAAGACGTTGCGGCCGGCGTTCCGCGAGCGGGGCGAAATCCGCGCGCAAGTCACGGGGCGGCTCACCGAGGCCCTGGGCGGCATCCGCATTATCAAGGGCTTTCACGCGGTGGACAAGGAAGGGGACATCTTCCACGCGGGCGTGATGCGCATCTTCGACAACGTGAAGACCACGCTGACCATGTCCAGCATGGTGACCAGCATGGGCGCCTTGTTCATGGGGATCGCGGGCGTCCTGGTCATGGGATACGGCGGCTACCTGGTGATCGAGGGCCAGATCTCCATCGGCGCGCTCTTCTCGTTCACGGTGTTCCTGGGCTTTCTGGTGGCTCCGGTGGTGCAGATGGCGAACATCGGCACGCAGATGACCGAGGCGTTCGCAGGACTGGATCGCACCGCCGAGCTGCTGGCTCGCCCCCGGGAGGACGACGATCCCCGTCGCACGATGGAGATGCCGCCCGTGGACGGCCACATCGTGTTCGAGGACGTGCACTTCCGCTACGAGGACGACAAGCCGGTACTGAAAGGCATAAGCTTCGAGGCGCCGCCGGGGACGGTGATCGCGCTGGTGGGAAGCTCGGGGTCCGGCAAGTCGACGATCGCGGGGCTGGCCGCCACGTTCCTGGAGCCGGAAGAAGGGCGCGTCGTGGTGGACGGCGTCGATCTCCGCGACGTGAGGCTGTCGTCCTACCGCCGGCAGCTGGGGCTGGTGCTTCAGGACGACTTTCTGTTCGACGGCACGATCCGCGAGAACCTGCTCTTCGCCCGACCCGACGCCTCCAACGCGCAGCTGCAACACGCGGCGGAGCAAGCGTTCGTCACCGAGTTCACCGACCGCTTTCCCGACGACTTGGACACCGTGATCGGCGAGCGCGGCGTGAAGCTGTCGGGCGGACAGCGCCAGCGCGTCACCATTGCCCGCGCCGTCTTGGCCGAGCCGCGGGTCCTGCTTTTGGACGAGGCCACGTCGAGCCTGGACACCGAGAGCGAAGCCCTGATCCAGAAAAGCTTGGCCAAGCTGCTCCGCGGGCGCACAACCCTTGTGATCGCCCACCGTCTGTCCACCATCCAGCGTGCGGACCTCATCCTCGTGATCGAAGACGGGCGCATCGTGGAAAGGGGTCGTCACGACGACTTGATGGCGCGACGCGGGCGCTACCACCAGCTCTACACGGTGCAGGCGCGAATTTAGGCGGCAGGCAAGTGTCCCTGTGGCTGTCCGGCCCCCACCACACCGCACGGAGCTTGAAACCCGCTTCCCAACCTCGTAGCTTGGCCCAGCAAGGAAGCGGAGAGATCGTCTCCCGCCCGACGAACGGCTTCGCATGTCCCCGCGAGGGAACGATGAATTCGACCTGCAAGGCGTCCACGCGCGCCTGTTTTCCCATCTGGACGCGGAGCCGACCTCGCCCTGCTGCATGCCCGGTGCTGGGGCCGTAGGGCGTGCGCTTTTTCACTACCGCATCCCGCCGCTGGCCAGGCTCGACCTCGCCGAACTCAGGCTGCTGATCGACAGGCAGCGCTACTTCGTGCTCCACGCCCCCCGGCAGACCGGCAAGACGTCCGCTCTGCTGGCGCTGGAGGAACTTCTGAACGATGAGGGCAACTATCGCTGCGTCTACGTCAACGTCGAGGCCGGCCAAGCAATGCGCGAAGACGTGAAGGCAGCAACGGAGATGATGATGAGCCAAATGGCTCTGCAGGCGAGGGCTGGAGCTGGCGATCAGTACCTGACCGGGGCTTGGCGCAGGATCTTCGCCGAGCACGGCGCCGGCGCCCTTGGCGAGGCCGTGTCGCGCTGGTCGCAAGCGGACGCGAAACCGCTGGTGCTGCTGATCGACGAAATCGATTCCCTGGTGGGCGACACTCTGCTTTCCGTGCTGCGTCAGCTTCGAGCAGGATACCATCTGCGCCCCGCGGGCTTCCCCCAAAGCGTTGTCCTGTGCGGCGTCCGGGACGTGCGCGACTATCGCATCTACTCCAGTTCGGCGAAGACGATGGTCGCCGGCGGCAGCGCCTTCAACATCAAGGCCGAATCCCTGCGCCTAGGCGACTTCTCCGAGAGCGAAACGCGCGACTTGCTCGGACAGCACGCCGAAGAGACCGGCCAGCCGTTCACCGACGACGCGCTGGACGCGATCTGGACCCAAACCCAGGGCCAGCCGTGGCTCGTCAACGCGCTCGCCTACGAGACCTGCTTCCGGGGCGAACTGGCCAAGGACCGTTCGCGCTCCGTGACCGAAGCCGACGTGCTGGACGCCCGGGAAGCACTGATCCTGCGCCGCGACACGCATCTGGACCAGCTCACCGACAAGCTCCAGGAGGACCGCGTCTGGCGGGTGGTCGAGCCGATCCTGACCGGTGCCTCCGAGTCCAGCTACACCGCCCGAGATGTGGAGTACGTCCGCGACCTGGGGCTGATCGCCCGCGATCCGCCGGTCCGCATCGCCAACCCCATCTACGCCGAAGTCGTGCCCCGGGAGCTGACTTGGCTGGCCCAGGACGACCTGGTCCACGACCCGGCTTGGTACGTGGACGCCTCCGGCGCACTGCAGTTGGGCAAGCTGCTCGAAGCGTTCCAAGAGTTCTACCGCGAGAACTCCGAGCACTGGGTCGAGCGCTACGGCTTCAAGGAAGCGGGACCGCAGCTGCTCTTGCAGGCGTTCCTGCAGCGGGTCGTCAACAGCGGCGGACGCATCGACCGGGAGTACGCGCTGGGGACCGGTCGCACGGACTTGCTGATCGTGTGGCCGCAGGGCGACGGCAAGCGGACGCGCAAGTACGTGGTCGAGTGCAAGGTTCGCCGCGAGCGCCGGGGCCTGGACCGCACCGTGGTCGATGGCGTGGAGCAGACGGCGGCGTACATGGACCGCTGCGGCACCGAGGCCGGACACTTGGTCGTCTTCGATCGGAACAAAGAACGCAGTTGGGACGAAAAGGTGTTCCGCGACGTCCGCACCGCCGAGAGCGGCGCCGAGATCGCAGTCTGGGGGATGTGATCTTGCCGATCGAGAGAATGCGCTTCTTCAACACGTCCGGCCCCGTGACGGCGAAGGACCACTACCGCATTCCGCCGCTGGCCAGGCTCGATCTCGCTGAACTCCGGCTGCTGATCGACCGGCAGCGCTACTTCGTGCTCCACGCCTCCCGGCAGACCGGCAAGACGTCCGCCATGCTGGCGCTCCAGGACCTGCTCAACGCCGAGGGCAACTACCGCTGCGTCCACTTCAACGTCGAAGCCGGACAAGCGATGCGCGAAGACGTGGAGCGTGCGACTCGGGTCAGCTTGCCCGTCAGGCCAGTGCGACAGGAGATCGCTTCATGGCGGCCAACTGGTCCAGCATCTTTTCCGAGTACGGCCCTGGCAGCTTTGGCGAGGCCCTGTCCCGCTGGGCCAAGACGAACGAGAAGCCCCTGGTGCTGCTGATCGACGAAATCGACTCGCTGGTCGGCGACACCCTTCTGTCGGTGCTGCGTCAGCTTCGGGCAGACTATCCCCACCGACCCGAGCGGTTCCCACAAAGCGTTGTCCTGTGCGGCGTCCGGGACGTGCGCGACTATCGCATCTACTCCAGTTCGGCGAAGACGATGGTTGCGGGCGGCAGCGCCTTCAGCATCAAGGCCGAGTCCCTGCGCTTGGGCGACTTCTCCGAGTGCGAAACGCGCGACCTGCTCGGACAGCACGGATTCCACAGGCGGGACCGGTGCGGCTCAAATAGGGTGGTTGCCGGGCAGCGTGGAATTGGGTACCTTTAGGCATGATGCACGTGAAGCTGAGCGAAAGCAGTGGGAGCGAATTCGCCACCACTTTCCCGGTGAGTCCAGGCCGAAGGGGCACCGAGGGCGGCCTCCGGTGCCGGCCCGACGCTTCTTCAAGGCGGTGTTGGGGATTCTCCACTGCGTCGACTCGCGCTTCGTGCCGATGACGCTGACGGAATTCCGTTCGTGGTTCGAAGATCGGTCCGGCCCGTCGGGGGGATCGGGCACGTGAACCGTGCCGCCTTGCTGCGGCCCATCGACTGGAACGCGCGCTGGTTTGTCGACTATCTCCATTGGGTCCGGCGGTTCGAGCTGTCGGAGATCGTGAAGTCCATACCCCACGGGACGCGGATTGTCGAGATCGGCGGCGGCACGGGCTACCAAGCGCACCTTCTGAGCCAACGAGGCTACCCCGTGGTTTCCGTGGACCTTCCGAGCTCCTGTCACGCGCCCGGAATGTTTGCCGACGTCATGCAGTACGATGGTCGCCGATTGCCGTTCGCCGACAAGTCGTTCGACGTCGCACTGTCCAGCATGGTGATGCCGTGCGTCGCGGACCCCCGCGCCCTGCACCGAGAACTGGCGCGGATCCTTCGGCCCGGCGGTTCGTGCGTCCATGTCGTTCCGACTCACTTCTGGGGCATCTGGCGTCTCGTGTTCTATCAGTTGTTCGTGCTCAAATCGGCCATGGAACGACTGATGCGGCGCGAAGACGCTCCGGCGTCCCATCATCCCGCCCCGCCGTTCGCCCCGCCCGCGAGGCGCGCAACGGCCGAGGTCTTGCGGAGATGCATAGGGCCCCAATCCGTCGGAGTGCGCGGCAACGCCTTCACCGAACCGTGGTTCCTTCGCCCCGCTTGGTGGCGCGCCCACTTTGTCCGGAACGGGTGGACCGTGATCCAGGAACGGCCGGTACCCTTCTACTACACCGGATACCGATTGCTTGGACCCCTGCTGCCGGTCTCGGCCAGACGGCGACTTGCGTATCTGCTGGGTCCTTCCGGTCATCTCTTCAAGGTTATGCCGAAGCGCTAGCCCGAAGTTCCGCAGGAAATTCACAGGTTCTAGCATCGCAACTCGTTGCGACGAGCAACGAATCGCCCTGTTTGGCTGGGCGGGAACGGCGCCATGTCCTGTCCCCGGCCGACGGCTTCGCTGCCGAAACGCCTCCTTCCTATGCCCGGCGCACCGAGTTGGTTCAACGTGATGCGTCGCGTCCGAGAGCGCAAGTCGGCCCCCGCCGCCGGAGGTCGTGCTCTCGCCAGTCGGGCACGTAGGCCGTCATCAGCGCCTTGAACAGCTTGCTGTGGTTGGGCACCCGGAGGTGGAGCAGTTCGTGAGCGACCACGAAGTCCTGGAACCCCGGCGGCTGGTCGGCCAAGTCGGCGGCCAGCGTCACGTTGCCCGCCGTGGAGCAGGAGCCCCACTTCCGCGTCATCCGTCGAATCCGAATCGACTTGGGTTGCACGTCGAGGCGGGTTGCCCACGAATGTACGCGGCTGCGGAGGGCGTCAGTCGTCGTCACCGGACACGCCCAGCACGAGGTCCATGATGCGGTCCACGAGTCGCTTGCGATCGCCGACGGTCAGCTTGAGCAGCGGACTGTACAAGTGTCCCCTCAACAAGCGGTTCTCCTGCACGCTGCGCTTCGCACTGGGAAAGCGGACCAGCAGGTCGTCGGCCAAGCGGGCCAGCTCCATGGCCGACATTCCCACCTTCGTCAGGGACGACTCGTTCCGCAGCTCCCAGTAGACTCCGAAGGCTCTCGCGGACAGCCCGCTCTCCTCTGCCGCGACAAGCGCGTCGTCCTTTTCCTTGGCCAGCCCGGCGAGCAATTCGAACGCTTCCACCGACGATATCCTGCGCGCCTCCAGGTCGTGCTGCACGCGCTCGGCGCGCTCCTGCAACGGCAACAGGACGGCGGCCAGCTCGGCGTTGTCGTCGATCGCCCTCCGCATCCCGCGCAGCAAGTTGAACACCTTGGCCTCGTCGCGCTCCGGCCCGCCCCGTAGCGCCTCCACCGTCTTCAGGTCGAAGGTGACCGCTCGCGGGGCGTGGCCCAGCCCTTCCGTGACCGCGTTCCGCTGAACCATGACGCGCGTCTTGGCGGCCAGGTCGGCCACGTAGTCCACCTTGCGGGCGTACGCAACCTGCGTGGCCGCGTAGAGGCCGGCCAGCAATTTGTAGGAATCCAGGTGGTCGCGCAGCTCGTCGGAGGGCGACAGTATCTCCATCAGCGCCTCGATCTCCTTATAGGAATCGAAGAACTCGTTGCGCGCGGCCGGATCGCGAAGCTGCTCGTAGACGCGCTGTTCCAGCCAAGCGTCGGCGGCTCCCTCAGCCGCCGGGGAGAGGTACTTCGCCTCTGCTTGGGCCAGCTTGTCCCGGAACTCCCCAAGAAGCACGTCGATGCCCTCGACGACCCCGCTCACGTCGGCCGATTCGAAGCGCAGCGCCTTCTCCAGCGCCTGAAGCACGCCCACGAAGTCCACCACGAGCCCGATCCGCTTGCGGGCGCCGGTGTCGGGGTCCACGTGAGGCCGGTTCACGCGGGCAATCGCTTGCAGAAGCACATGGTCGCGCATGGGCTTGTCCAGGTACATGCAGTACAGCAGCGGCGCGTCGAACCCCGTGAGCAGCTTGTCGGTCACGACGAGGATTCTGGGGTTCTCGCCCGTCTTCTTGAACATCAGCCGCGCTTCATCCTCTTGGTCCCGCGACAGCTGAAGCTCCGCGACGATCGGCCGCTTCACGACGTCGTCGGGGTTCTCGGTGTAGACGGGCACAGTCCACTCCGGCGGAAGCAGCTTGTCGAGCGCCAGCTTGTACTTGGCGCAAGCCTCCCGGTTCACGCCGACCAGGAATGCCTTGTACCCCAGAGGCTGCACGTTCTTGCGGAAGTGGCGGGCGACGTAAGCCGCAACCTTGTCCACGCGGTCGTCGGCCGTCAGGAAGGCGCGCAGCCCGACTGCGTGGTCCAGGACCTTGTTGAGCTCGTCTACGTCGGTGACGCCCTCTGCGGCGGCTAGGGCGAAGAACTCGTCGTCCAGCTGCTGGGCCGGCACGGTCGTCTCGCTGGGCGCCATGACGTGGCGGATCGGGAGCGTGGTCTCGTCCTCGATCGACTCGGCGATCGTGTACTTGTGCAGATAGCCCTTCTCGTCGTCGACCCCGAATATCTTGAACGTCCCCTGGCCGTGCTCGGTCTTGGCGATCGGCGTGCCGGTGAAGCCGACGATGGTGGCGTTCGGCACCGCGCCCATGAGGTAGGTGCCCAGGTCGCGGGCGACGGATCGGTGCGCCTCGTCGATGAAGACGAAGACGCTGTCGCGCGTGTTCGCGTCCCTGTCGAGCCCCTCGAACTTGTGGATCATCGACAGGATCAGCCCGCGCCTGTCGGTCCGGAGCAGCTCCGCCAGCTCGGCCTTGGAGCCGGCTTGGTGCACCGCGATGTCCTGCTGCTGCATCTCGCCCAGCAGACGCTCGACCCACTCTCGGAGCTGCCCCTCAAGGTCGATCCGGTCCACCACGACAATGACGGTGGGCGATTGGAAGCGCGCACGGTCCTGGAGCAGCAGCCGGGCCGCCGTGAGGAGCGTGAAGGTCTTGCCCGAACCTTGGGTGTGCCAGACCAGACCCCGTCGCTTCCTCGGCTCGGCGCATCGTTCGACCACGCGCGCCGCGGCCCGGCGCTGGTGCTGTCGCAACACCGTTTTCCGCGTCTCGCCGTCCTCGACGTAGAACAGAATCCAGTCGCGGAGCGTCCGCAGGAAGTCCGTCGGCTCGAAGAAGGACTGAACGGCGAAGCGGTAGCTGTCGTCGAAGCCGCGCTTGCCCTTGCCGCCGGACGATTCCTTCCAGCGCGCCATGAAGCGGCGCGACAGGTTCCACGTGACCCCGTACCAGTAGTCCAGCATGTGCGTGACGTTGAAGAGCTGGGCCGAGCCGACCAGCTCCGGCGTGCTCGCTTCGTACCGCTTCAGCTGATTCAGGCCCCGCTCGATGGCGTCGGCCTGCTTCGGGTTCTTGTTCTCCACGATCGCCACGGGCAACCCGTTGACGACGAACATGAGGTCCGCCCGCGCTCCCCGACGCCGGGCAGGCGGCTTGATCGACCACTCCCACGTGACGTGAAGGACGTTGGCGTTCGGTTCGTCGAAGTCGATCAGCCGCACGAACCGCTGCCGCCTCTCCGTCTCGTCGTACCATTGCCTTTCCCCGCGCATCCAGCCCAGCATCTGGCGGTTCCCCTCGACCGTCGGCGGCGTGGCCTCGATCCTCTCCACGACGGACCGGACGGCGTCAGGGGTCAGCCAAGGGTTGAAGCGACGGATGGCGACTTCAAGCTCGTCGCGGAAGAAGGCGCCGTCCCGACCTCCCCGCTTGGCGGTGGCCACCTTGGGCTCCAGCGGCGTCCAGCCGACCTCCTGCGCGTGCCGGACCATCGGAAACTGCGCGACGGCCCCCTCGTCGATCCGGCGGGCAGTCACGGGAAGGTCATCTTGGCGTCATCTTGACGCTCCCCAACGCCATCTTGGCGCCCCTGGAGCGTCATCTTAGCGCCCCCTCAACGCCATCTTAGCGTGTTCCGCGACGCCATCTTGGCGTCATTGGCACCTCTTGACGCCATCTTGGCGTCAATTCCCGCCATCTTGGCGTGTTCCGCGACGCCATCTTGGCGTCAATTCCCGCCACTGTGGCAACCGACCAACAATCACCTTGACGCCTTAGTCCGCATCCACCGAGCAGACCAGCCCGTACCACGCAACTGCACTAGCCCTTCGTCTCGGAGTTCCTCCAACATTCTTCGCAGCTGCGCCTCGCTCACGCTACCCCGCATCCCCGAAAGGATCTCCCTGCGGGTCATGCCCCCAACAGCACCATCCAGAAGCACCAGCACCTCCGTCCTCGCCGGAACCGCCCCTTCCGCGACACCCTCGGGGCCGACTTGTCCGTGTTGGAACCGGACGATCACGGAGTCGCCCTGCTCCTCGATCTCGGGACGGGGCAACCCGGCAGCGACTGCCGTCTCGGCCATCCTGATTGTCCCCGTGCCCCACGTCTCGATGATGCCTCTGCGATAGAACGTTCGGGCGATCCAGGGATTCCACGGCCGGGACCGGTGCGGCTCAAAAAGATCCTCTGGCGTCAATCCAAAGTGCAACGGGCCGGGCGACGTGATCTCCAACCGGTCGTCGTACATAGCCAGTCCGATGGAACCGCCGAAGACGGCGTAGTCACGGTGACAGAGAGCGTTCGCCAGCGCCTCCCTGGTCGCCAAGGCCGGGTACAAGGGCTCGTCGATTCGGTCGAACCGGTTCGGGTCGAACCGTCCCGCGATGGGCACCCACTCGCGTAGGAACCGTTCGCCCGCTCGCAACAGTTCGAAAGCGTTGCCAGCGAACTGGCGGTTGTCGAGAAACTTCGACCGATCCACCCCGCGAAACCGAGCCACGCGAAGTAAGCACTGAGGAAAGTCCACCTCCAAGCGCTCGCGCTTGCCGAACAGCACGGCGGCGGCCCGATACACCACGTCACCCTGTATCAGGCCCAGTCCGAGCAACAGGTCCTCGACACCTCTACGCTCCGGTTCGTCCAACCGTTCCCGCCGCACGGCCTCTGCGACCGTATTCCGAACCTCGTCTCCGTCGAGGTCGTCGATCGACCATCCTCCAGCTTCCTGGTTCTCCCAGCGGTCGCTCTTGTGGTACCGCTCCAAGACCGCCCGACCATGCTCGTCCGCCGACATCGGCAGCGTAACGTTGCCCACGCGCCGGTAGCCCTGGCTTCGGTAGGTGTACGGCTTGCCCTCGCCCGCCTTCACCCGCACGACGACCACGTCGCGCCCATTCGCCACATTCACGCGAATCACCTCTGGGTAGGCCGCCGGCTGAATCCGGCCAATCTCCGCGCCAAGTTCCTCCAATGTCCGGTCGCTGACCTGCTGTCCCACGACCGCACCATCCGGCTTGACCCCGAACATCACGTAGCCGCCGCGCTGGTTGAGCATAGCGCATATGGTCCGCGCAGCCTCGCGGCGGCCGCCTGTCGTCGTCTTCAGTTCCAACGTCTCGGATTCGCCGAATTCGACAAGAAGGGCGAGTTGGTCAGTGGTCATGGGATACTCCTGCTGTCCGGGGGCGACTCTTTCCGATCCAACGGCATCCCTGATCCTGAGACCGCGCGGCGATCACTCGAGTTCGGCCAGTAGCAATCCTATGCAACAATGCTCTGTACAGTTGTCCCGTGACACCTTCTTGGGTGCGATACAGACGAACTCTTTCTCTGACTCCGCTCAGGACAGATACGATTACCCGCTGTTCCGCTAGTGGTGGCACTGGTATTCGCTGAGCTAGGACATCAGTGTCACGAACAGCGGGATAGCTTGCACCTGTTTCCAACGACGAAATGTCGCTGACGACTGTGTCGAGTTGCATTACATGAAACAGGTAATCGGAGTCAATTACGTTGGGATCGGCCCTCAATACACAGAAGGCCGTCGATACTATTTCTCCATGAAGTCGATCAGGGATTTGTGCTATCCGCCGCAATGCCGGACGTATAGTGGCAAAGATCGTGTCTCCGGCATGCACGATTTTGCGCGCCCGGCTGGGTATGGTCTCGGGGCGTCGGTACTCGACTTCCTTCGTGATTGTGAGTGTATCGCGCGATACACCGGAAACGTCGACGTACCGAATTGATGGTCGAGGCTCACGTCGAGGATTCCAAACTGAGACTGGAATCGTTACGTCGCCTATCTCCGTATGCCGCCAGTCTGAGAGTGGAGCCGCTACATGGTCCATGGACAGAGATGCAAGCATCGACAACATTTTTTGCTCCAATCTAGAATGCTCCAAAGACAATCGACTCAGGGAGGCTACAAGATCATCCAATTGATCGCCGTTTGTTGTTCTTGTACGTGTCTGCGTCGTCCATCGGCTAGGAATAAGGCTATAGTCTACTGCTGCGATCTCACTTGTCGACACAACTGCAACCTGATGGATCGTCGTATCTGCATCTAGAAACATGGCGGCCAAAGCCGGAATAGCCGCCTGGGGCAAATGGTTCTTGGCTCTCCCGCTGCGCGCCCAGTCGCTAGCATCCAGCAACACCACCTTCCCCCTCCGTTCCGGCGGCTTGTCCTTCGACAGCACCACGATCACACCTGCGGCCGTCGTGTTGTAGAACAGATTGTCCGGGAGGAGAATCACGCCCTCGATCAGGTCGTTGTCCACGAACCACTTGCGGATGTTCCGCTCCTTGTCTTCGTGCTTTGTGCCGGAGCCGCGCGTCACGGCGCCGGTGTCCAGCACCACGGCGGCGCGACCCCGCTCGTTCAAGCACGCCAGCGTGTGCTGGAGCCATGCCCAGTCGCCCTTTCCGCTGGTCGGCCCTCCGGCGGGACGGAAACGGTCGAAGGGGTCGTTGGCAAAGGTATCCGGATTGAACGGCTGGTTCCACATTGGGTTGGCAACCACGATGTCGTGAGTGTCGATCTTGCCGGAGGCGGTCTTGAACTTCGGGTTGATCATCGTGTCGCCGCGCGCGACCTCCACGTCCATGTCGTGGATGATGGCGTTCATCTTGGCAGTGGCGTAGCTCTCGGCCTGGAGTTCTTGACCGGCCAGCTTGAGGGGCACGCGGGTCGTGGGATCAAGTTCTTGGGCGACCAGCTGGAGCTTGAGCAGCAGGCCGGCCGATCCGCAGGCGTAGTCGTGGCACTTGTCGCCAGGCTTTGGGCGCATGATGTGCGCCATCAGGAAGGCGACCTCCGTCGGCGTGAAGAATTCGCCTCCGCTTCTGCCCGATCCCTCCGCGAACTTGCGCAGCAGGAACTCGTAGGCGCGGCCCAAAAAGTCGGGCTGGACGTCTGCAAGGCCAAGGCGGTAGTCGGGGTCCGAAAAAGTCTCGATGACCTGTGCGAGCTTGGCCGGGTTGACATCGCGCTCGCCGTTGCGCTCCCCCGCAAAGTCCACGACATCGATGACGCCGGACAGGGAAGGGTTCTCGCGCACGACCGCCCGCACGGCCTTGGTCAGATGCTCCCCGACGTCCCTCGGGGCGCCGCCGCGTGGCCATTCGCAAGGTTTCCGGCCGCTGATCACCGCCCAGCGGGCCTCCGGTGGCAAGTAGAAGCGAAGAAGGTCGTGATCCTCCTCGGCGATCTCCCTGGCAACGTCCGCGTTCCCGTACTCGGCTTCGAGTCGAGCGATCTCGTCGTCGAATACGTCGGACAGGCGCTTCAAGAACAGGAGCGGCAACAGATAGTCCTTGAACTTCGCTGCGTCCCGTTCGCCGCGGATCGAACAGGCGGCGCTCCACAGCATCTTCTCCATGGCCGCGGTGTCGGACGCCCCCGAGGTCTCGGCCGCGCGGCCGCTCTTCCTCGTCTTCCGCCGTCGCGCAGGGCTGTGTGGTTCGGCAGACCCCTCTGGGGCGTTCTCGGAATTCGCCGCCATCCAGTCAACGCCGGCCTCCTCGGCCAGTGCCGCGATGGCCTCTCTGGACGCTCGCTGCGGCTTGACCTTGCCGCCCTCCCAGCGGTTGACGCTGGCGAAGGACACGTCGAGTCGCTCGGCAAGCTCCTCCTGCGTCAGGTCCATGACCTCGCGGATGGCTCGGAGCGTAGCTGGGACGCTGCGTGGCTCAATCACGAAGACAGAGGAACACGGCTGTCGTGGTGGAACAGCCGGTGCAAGCCTAGCATGACGAGCTGCCGGGCCTGACCGATGAAGGGCGTCCGAGCCAGTGTTCGATTTTCGTCGTCCGTGAGGCCATTCATCAAGTCGTCGGCCGTGTAGCCCTCGAAGCGCTGGCGCTCCGGCCAATCCCGAGGGTCGTTCCACGGATCGACCAAACCGAGCGTCTCCGCTATGTCGCGAGTACAACCGCCGAACCCTCCCACCAGGAACAAGGGCTGCCTGGCCTTCAACGACAGCAATGCCTCCTCGGCAATGCCCGGCATCTTGCCCTTGTAGTTCTCGACTTGGCCACCGATGGCTATTCGACCGCTTGTCTCGGTTCGCATCGTCGTCCGCATGCTTGTCAGACCTGACCGCCAGTCCCTATCGCTTGGCTCGCATGACGGGAGCTTTCGGCGCACGTCGGCAGACATCCGTGTGCCGTTGAGTCCGACAAAGGCCAGATGCGCGACGTGGTCCACGCTGGCCGCAACTTCGTCCAAGTCGCTCGTGGACATCCGAATGTGCACAGGCCACGCGAAGTAGTTGGTCACGCGAATCGCCGTTTGGCCGGGTCGCCGGTACCGTCCTGCCAGCTCGAAGAGCACTTCGGTGAAACCCCGCTCGCGAAGGTCGCCGCCGTAGGCCAAGTCCACTCCCGAGGCCAGAAGTTCTATGACAAGCTCCACGAACGTGTCCCACACATGGTCCACGCTGACTCCCAGTCCGTCGGTGTCCGGGCTGTCGGAGACCGAGACGGCGATGGCTCGCGGTGGATGCAGAGCCGTGTTCATGCGTGCCTCCGTGTCCAATCGTCAAGCGTGTGAAGCTGCACGCTCGGGTCGATGTCGGCAAACAACCTTTCCTCCTCTGCACCAATCGAAGGTCCGGGATAAACGACGGAAGGCCGGGTCCGGCCCGATCTGGAGAAGGCTGCAAGCAAACACAGTTCGGGCTTCCGAGACGTAAAGGCTACTCCAGCATCCTCGTGCTCGAAAGGAGCCACTCTGCACTTCCAAAGTAGATCGCGGAAGACTTCTTCAAGCAGCACGGTGACGACTCGTTCGGCCCAGGGGCACCCCTGTTCGGGGTCGACGCGGATTACCGGCACGTTCCCGAGATACGGAAACATGCGTGGGTCCATGTCTTGGAGGCAGTCGAGGACGATCATGGGGATTCCATGTCGCTTTGCTTCGACGACCTCGCGACGGCACCACTGGCTTGAAGAATACGAGTCCGAGTAGCAGACAACCATGACGGAGTCCGGAATTGCATCGTAGATGACTTCCGAGAAGGGCACGCCCGGCGGTACGCTGACGACGTCGAAGAAGGTGTCCAGGTCGCTGTTGCTGTGGACCCATTCATGGATCCGCCGAGCGGTTTCCCGGCCCTGTTGATCGTCGCGACGGTAGCTGATGAAAATGCGGACTTTCTCCCTCATGTAGTCGTCCAAGGTCGCTGGCTGGTACGGCTTCGGCCGTAGTCGGTACCGGAGCATTCTGCAGAACTGGTGGAGCAATTCGCAAATCAGGCGCCGCTCGCGGTCCGAGTCGCTGGTAGCGAATTCCGTCCAATCAAGGGCCTGAATGGGGAGCTGACCATCCAGGGCATTCAGAACTTCCGACTCCATCGCGACGGGGAAGACGCGACAGGCGAATCCGCGAGCATCTGCCTCCTCCGCAAGCTCACGGACGTAATCGACCCAAGCTCCTTGGGCCGCAAAGAACCGATCCATGAGCACGACGACCGCCGTGGCACCGCTCGCGTCCCAGTCTATCGGCAGCATGGCACTTGGCGCACGGGCGTGTCTTGGCAACGCGTCGACGCCGTCGCCTCCGACGATCTGGCGGTAGGGGTCCGTGCCCCAGCGGCGACGGAAGCGCTTCGCGATGTGGTCGCCGAACTCGAAGTCGGTGCGCCGGGCGACATAAGAGGGCGAACTGCGGGCGACTGTCCATGTGGGTCATATGGCGGTTCCTCCTTGTGCGTGAGAATTCTGCGATATAGCGAATATAGCAAATATCGCAGAAAAGAAGAAGCGGCCGGCCCCAGGATCCGCGGAGCGGCCGCGCCTACCCCCACAACGCCCGACCTACGCCGCCCGCCCCCCGCCTCCCTACCCCGGCGGCCCCTCCGGATGCAGCTCGCACTCGGGCGGTTGCAGACGGGTCCACGACAGCGAGATGATCTGCCACCTCTCCGTTTGGGGGTTGCGCGCCAGCAGGAGGCCGTCGGCGCCGCAGTGGCTGAGCTGGTCGCCCACGTAGAAGTCGTAGGGCGTCCACACCATGGCAAGATCGCCGCTGACGCGCACCTCCGGGTCGAACATGCGCTCGGTAAGCACGGCGTCGCTGCCCTCCACGCGGGCGATCAGGTCCTCCAAGGTGGACATGGAGATGCTTCTGGCGCCGTCGGCGGAGCGCTCCACCGAGTGCATCAGGACCTGGGGGTGCATGACGCGCCGCAGCGTCTCGCCGTCGCCCGCGGCCAGGGCGTCGAAGATCGACTGGACCGTGGCCAGGACGGCTTCCCGGTCGGCGTCGTTTGGGAGATGGCGGGCACTGGCCGTCGGTGCCGAGACGTCGGGGTCGGGGTCGGTCGGCTCGTCGCCCATGGGCGCGCAACCGGGCACCGCCAGGACGACGACGGCAACAGCAATGGGGGCAACCAGCGACAACGGCGTTTGCTTCATCGTGAATCGAGGGTTCGTCATTGCGGCCTTGGTCCGTAGAGCCATCGGTACAGGGCTCGGTTTCGGGTCACGTTCTTCACGTAGTCGCGCGTTTCCCGGAAGGGGATGCGTTCGGTGAAGCGCAACGGATCGCCTGCTTGGGGCAGTCGCCGCCAACGGTTGGCCCGCGTGGGGCCGGCGTTGTAGGCCGACAGCACCAAGGGGATGTCGCCGTCGTAGCGGCGGAGCAGGTCCGCCAAGTACGCGGCGCCCAGGTGCACGTTCAGCTCCGGCACGGTCAGGAACTCCTGCAGAAAGCCGCGTGGCCCGACCTTGCGAGCCAGCTCCTTGCCGGTCGCCGGCATGACTTGCATGAGCCCGACGGCGCCGGCTGCCGACACGACGTCGGCCTGGAACGCGCTCTCCTGGCGAACGATCGCGGCCAAGAGGTACGGATCCAGCTCCAGCTCGCGCGCCCGAGTCCCGACCAAGTCCGAGTGCGGAAAAGGGAACACGACCCGCAGCAGACGCCGGTCCCACGCCTTCCCTCGGCGACGCAGCTCCCATCCCAAGTTGATGCCGTCGCGGGAACGCCCTTCCTCGCCGAAGGCGACCGCCAGGCGAAGCAGCACATCGTCCGACTCCCAGGCGGTCTTGATCATGGCGTCCAGGTGCGCGGCGGCGCCTTCGTCCAGCCCCGCCTCTTCCAGTAGCGATAAGACCTCCAGCTCCCAAGACAGCCAACCGGGGTCCTCCAACGCGGAACCCTCCGGCAGTGCGGCGAACACGTTCTCCGGGTCCCCGCCGACGGCGACGTAGTAGGAAAGGGGACTTTCTGCTCGCAGGCGGGCCGTCGCGGCGGCGGCCCAGGCCATGTCGCCGACCGCCCGAGCCGCACGGGCACCCCAGAAGGCGGCCTCTTCCCATCGCCGCCCGTTCGGAAATTCTGCCAAGTAGCCTTGGTAGACTTCGGCCGCGGCATCAAGCTCGCCGTTGGAGACGTGAATCTGGCCCCACCTCATTCGCGCCAGGCCGGCGCGGTCGGCGGACGGCGACATCGACACGACCTGTCGGTACCGGTCCTTGGCTTGGGTCAGACGACCGGCGTCGTGGTGGTCGTCGGCCCGGAAGAAGACCACGTCCAGGGCTTGGGCGCTGCCGGGGAATCGGTCCACAAGACGGTCTTCCAAGGTGGCCAAGTCCTGGCGACGGCCCTGCACGCGGCGGATGTCGGCCCATGCGCGCAACGCTCGGGCGGCGATCGCGGCGTCGGAGGACACGGACAGGTCGCGGTAGATCTGCACGGCACCGTTCCGGTCGCGACTGCCGTTGAGCGCCCGGGCAAGCGCCATTCGCTCGGATTCTTCCAGCACGGCTCCGGCGCTTTGGGCCGCCCGCCAAGCCCGCACGGCAGTCCCGTACTCGCGGCCGGCGCCCGCCGCCGTGGCGACGCGCCGCAGTTCGTCGGCGTCCAAGCCCTGCGCGCCCTGCGCCTCCCACAGGGCAAGCGCGGCGTCCTTGGCCACCGTGCCCCGGGTCGTGCCCGTCAAGACGCCCTTCATGGCGCGAACGGCGCCCTCCGCGTCCCCCAGCGCCCGTCGGTAGCGCCATTCCCGGCCCAAGAGCGCCACGGCGTCCGGCCCGTCCGACGCACTCGCTCCGTCTCCTGCCCGACGCAACTCGACCAGCGCCTCCAACGCCTTGGCGGTGTCGGCCGCGCTCAACCAGGCGTCGATCTCCAGGCTCCACCCCCGGCTTCGCACTTCCGCATCGCTCACCAAGCCGAGCAGGCGCGACACGGCCTCCGCAGCCCCCGCCCCGGCCATAGTCCGGGCCGCCTCCAGCGCCGTCCAGCCGGCCACCGCCGGCGACACCGCCCGAAGCTCGGCCACGGCCTGCGCAAGCGAGTCCGCGACGTCGCTGGCGCGCCCGAAATCCACACCCCCTGCCCCGGCCTCGGCACTGGCCCCGCCCCTCGCGTCTTCCCCGCCGCCTGCGGAAGCAACCTCCACCAACGCCCCTGCCCCGGCCTCGGCCCACAACCGGACCAGGCGCGACCGCGCGGCAACCGCCTCCGAAGAGCCTCCGGGCGACGAGGCGACGAACCGTGCCAGCGCCTCCGCCGCCGCCTCGGCCTCGCCCAGCATGTGGCGGGCGGTCCCCAGCACGTACCAGTAGCGGGCTGGGGCGTCGTCGGTGTCGGGACCCCCGGCGACGAGCGCCTCCACAGCTCCCGCCCAGTTCCTCCAGCCGGCGTGGGCGTCCGCCAACACGAGCCGGTCCGGAATCGACGCCGACGCCACCGGCGCCAAGTGGTCCTTCAGGGCGCGGCTGGCGTTCCAGTAGCGCCCGGCCTCCAGGTCGCGACGAACGGTCTCGGGGACCTGCGAACTCGGACCCGCGCCGGCGGTCTGGGCTGCGCCGGCGCACAAGGAGGCGCCGACGGCCATGCATCCGAACGCAAGAAGGGGGACCACGCCCCCCAGCGCGACCCCCCTCCTTGGTACCCCCATTCGGTGCTGCTCCGGCTTTCCGCGCCGGAAAGCGGCCATCAACCGCCGGCGGACCTGCCAGCCTGCATGGCGAAGAGGGCGTCGATCATCTTCTGCGCCGACTCTTCCATGTCGATCACGAGGTGGTCGATCCGCGAGACGAAGTAGTTGTGGGCGATGCTCACCGGGATGGCGATCGCCAGGCCGGCGGCGGTGGTGGTCAGGGCGATCTTGATCCCCGACGCGACCGTCTGGGCGTCCACCTCGCCCGCCAGCTCGATCGCCTGGAAGGCGGCGATCATGCCCATGACCGTGCCCAGGAAGCCCAGCAGCGGGGCCACGTTGGTCAGCGTGGCCAGCACGACCAAGCCGCTCTCCAGCTTGCTGAGCTCGATCAGGCCCTGGTTCTCGATCGCCTTCGTGACGCGGTCGGTCCCCTCGTCCTGCCGGTCCAGCCCCGCGTAGAGGATGTTGGCCGCCGGCGAGTTCGACTCGCGGGTGATCTCCAACGCCTCCTTGGTGCGGCGCTGGCTCAGAAGCTCGTCCACCTCCCGGAGGATCTTCCTCGTCGAGCCGCTCTTGCTCAGGAGGTCGAAGAACTTCCAGATGATGACGATGATCCCCACCAGGAGACACAAGCCCAAAGGCCAGCGCATGATCCCGGCGTCCTGCCACGCCTGCGCGATCTGCTCGGTGAAGGTGAGGTCCGGGGCTTCGACGCCCGGCAGTTGGAGGATCGCTCCGTAGATTGTCGTGAAGCTGGTCAAAGGAACCTCCCGCTTTCGGTCCTGTGCAGATGGTTGGCGTTGGCCGCGCCCTCCGGCGCGACGGTGGATTTTCGGCCATCGCAGGCCGACGTGCAAGACTTGGCAAGATGAACGCCCGCGGGGGCAAAGTCAACATAGGCCGCAAGAGGGACGCGCCCGACCCGCCGCGGCGTCACCTTCGCCACGTCCATTCGTGGGAACCGTATCGAGCCTCCAGCCCTTCCGCCAGGGCGGCCTCCCGGTCGCTCATCCCGCCTTCCTCCCAGTCGCCGCCCAGCGCCCCGGCCAGTCCCCGCCCCAGGGCCTGCACCAGCGCCTCCCACGAGGGAACCGGGTCCAGCAGCTCCGCCAACGTCACCGGCGAAGCGACGCCGTTGGATGGACGCCCGTTGTTCTCCGCCGCGCCAAGTCCATGGACGAGCGGGCCTTGGTCGGCCTCCAACAAGAGAGACCCGTGCTGGAGGACGGCGCTCCCAAGGCGCGTCTGGGCGCTGCCCACGAGCTTGCGTCGCCCCACGGCGACTTCGCCCGCCACCGACCCCAGAAAGCACGGACCGGCGCCGGGACCGGCCGGAGCGGGGTCGCCGGGAGCGCTTCGAGCGTCCACGCCCAATCGGCGCAACCCGTCCACCAGGCCGGCGTTGATCCGGCCGTACGCTTCCCGCATTCCCCCCATGGCGCGCGTCGGGAACACGACGGCGTACGTGAGTTCGCGGTCGTGGATGACGGCGCGCCCGCCGGTGGGACGTCGCACCACGCCCATCTCCGGATGGTCGCGCAGCAGCTTGCGGTAGCCGACGGTCACGGGTTCGTTGCGGCCGAACGACAGCGTGGCCGGCGCCCATCGGTAGAAGCGAACCGTGCCCGTCCCCTTGGCGGAGGCGGCGGCAAGGGCATGGTCGCGAGCCATGTTGGCCGCGCCGGTACGGGGATCGTCCACCAGCATCCGCCAGCGGAGCGCGCCCCCCTGCGGAGGCGTCAGAGGGCCAAGTCCTCTCCCGGTTCCATGACCTTCACGGCGGCCCGGTCGCCCACCAAGTCCCGGAACCGCTCCGGGTCCTGCTCGACCAGGGGCCAAGTCCCGTAGTGCATCGGCACCACCAGCCGGGGCTCGACGAACTCCACGGCGCGCGCCGCGTCTTCGGGCCCCATGGTGAAGTTGTCGCCGATCGGCAGCAGCGCCACGTCCACTTCGCCCTTGAGCAGCTGCATGTCCAGGGTCAGCCCGGTGTCGCCGGCGTGGTACACGCGGGTCCCGTCCAGGTTCAGCAGGAAGCCCCCGGGCACGGTGGTGTAGCGGCCGGTCTCGTCCCCGTGGACCTGCCCTCCGTGCACCGCCACGGTCATCTTGGCCCGACCGAACGGGAAGTCCCAGCCGCCCCCGACGTGCATCGGATGCGCCTTCTCGACGCCCTTGTACTCGGCGAACGCGGCGATCTCGTAAGTGGACACCAACGTCGCCTCGGTCTCCAAGGCAAGCGGTATCGCGTCGGCAAAGTGGTCGGTGTGACCGTGCGTGCAGAACACGTAGTCCAGGGGACCCACGTCGGCGCGCTTCACGTCGGCGGCCGGGTTTTCGTCGAAGTAGGGGTCCACCACCAGGCGGGTCCCGTCGTTCGTCTCCGCGGTGAAGGTGGCGTGGCCGCGAAAGGTCAGTTTGGCCAAGGGGATCAGGCTCCTTCGGTTGCTGGGTCGGTCTCGTAGCTCTCCAACGGGGGGCAGGCGCAGATCAGGTTGCGGTCGCCCTGGGCGTTGTCCACGCGCCCCACGTGAGGCCAGAACTTGTGCTCGCGCAGCCACGGCGCGGGGTAGGCCGCCCGGCTGCGGGGGTAGGCGTGGTCCCACTGGTCGGCGGTCGCGGCCTGGGCCGTGTGGGGCGCGTTCTTGAGGGCGTTGTCCTGCGGGTCGGCCCGCCCTTGCTCGATCTCGGCGATCTCGCCGCGGATGGCGACCAGCGCGTCGCAGAAGCGGTCGAGCTCGGGCTTGGACTCGCTCTCGGTCGGCTCGATCATGATCGTTCCTGGCACGGGGAACGCCATCGTGGGCGCGTGAAAGCCGTAGTCCATGAGCCGCTTGGCCACGTCTTCCTCGGTCACGCCGGTGGCCTTCCGCAGGGGTCGCAGGTCCACGATGAATTCGTGCGCCACCCGGCCGCTGCCGTGGCCCCACCAGTACAGGATGTCGAAGTGCTCGTCCAGGCGCTGGGCCATGTAGTTGGCGTTGAGGATCGCGATGCGCGTGGCCTGGGCGACGCCCTCCCGGCCCAGGAGGGCGATGTACGCCCACGAGATGAGCAGGATGCTGGCGCTGCCCCACGGCGCCGACGCCACCGCGCCCGTCGCCCGCGAGCCGCCTACGGGGACGACGGGGTGGCCGGGCAGGTACGGGGCCAGCTCTTCGGTGGCGCAGATGGGACCCATGCCCGGGCCGCCGCCGCCGTGAGGAATCGCAAAGGTCTTGTGCAGGTTGATGTGGATCACGTCGGCGCCGTAGTCGCCGGGCCGGCACAGGCCCACCTGGGCGTTCAAGTTGGCCCCGTCCAGGTACACGTAGCCGCCGTGCCGATGCACCACGTCGCATATCTCCCGAATCGCCTCTTCGAAGATTCCGTGCGTCGAAGGATAGGTGACCATCACAGCCGCCAGCCGCTCCGAGTGGCGCTCCGCCTTGGCGGCCAAGTCGGCCACGTCCACATTGCCGCGCTCGTCGCACCCGACCACCACCACCTGCATCCCCGCCAGCACCGCGCTGGCCGGGTTGGTGCCGTGGGCCGACGACGGGATCAGGCACACGTCGCGATGCTCCTGTCCCAGGTCGCGGTGGCGGGCGCGGATCACCAGCAGCCCCGTGTATTCGCCTTGCGCGCCCGAGTTGGGCTGCAGCGACACCGCCGGCAAGCCGCTGATCTCGGCCAGCCACTCCTCCAAGTCGGCCACGATCCGGGCGTAGCCCTGGGCTTGGTCGACGGGCGCGAAGGGGTGGACGGCGCCGAACTCGGGCCACGTGACCGGCGTCATCTGCGTGGTGGCGTTCAGCTTCATGGTGCACGACCCCAGCGGGATCATGCTGGTGTTGAGCGACAGGTCCCGGGACTCGAGGCGGTGGATGTAGCGCAGCATCTCCGTCTCCGAGTGGAACGAGTTGAAGACGGGGTGCTCCAGGTAGCCAGTCGCGCGGGCCAAGGGCTCGGGGTACGGGCCGGGCTCGAAGTAGCCGGCCAGCTGCTCGGCGGGGCCGGAGGCGCCGAAGACGCCGATCAGGTCGTCCAGGTCGGCGGGCGTTACGGTCTCGTCCAGGGCCACGCCCACGGCGCCGTCGCCGAAGTCGCGCAGGTTGATCTTGGCGTTGCGGGCGGCCTCCAGGACGCCGGCCGCGGTGCTGGCCGGGCCGCTCGGGCCGCCGGGGCGCACGCGCAACGTGTCGAAGTAGGCGTCGTGAACGATTTCGTGGCCGCGCCGGTCCAGCGCCCGCGCCAGGGTGGCCGTCTGCTTGCGCACGCGCTGGGCGATGCGACGGATGCCGTCGGGGCCGTGGTAGACGGCGTACATGCCCGCCATGACCGCCAGCAGCACCTGGGCCGTGCAGATGTTGGAGGTGGCCTTCTCCCGGCGGATGTGCTGCTCGCGGGTCTGGAGCGCCATCCGCAGGGCGCGGTTTCCGTGGCGGTCCGTGGAGACGCCGATGATCCGTCCCGGCAACTGTCGCTTGAACGACTCGCGGGCGGCGACGTAGGCGGCGTGGGGGCCGCCGTAGCCCATCGGCACGCCGAACCGCTGCGTGTTGCCCACGGCCACATCGGCGCCGAATTCGCCGGGCGGCGTCAGGAGGGCCAGCGCCAGCAGGTCCGCGGCGGCAACGACCTTGCCGCCGGCGTCGTGGGCGGCGGCACAGAGGTCGCGGTAGTCGTGCACGCCGCCGTCGGTGGCCGGGTACTGGATCAGGGCGCCGAAAACGGTCTCGTCGAAGGCGAAGTCGCCGGCCGGTCCGGTCCGCACCTCGATCCCCAGCGGAGCCGCGCGCGTCGCGACGACGGCGATCGTCTGGGGGTGGCAGTCGTCCGCCACGAGGAAGACGTTGCGCGCCGCATCCCGCCTGCGCGGAACCAGCATGTGCATGGCTTCGGCGGCGGCGGTCCCTTCGTCCAGCAGCGAGGCGTTGGCGATGTCCATCCCCGTCAGGTCCATCACCATGGTCTGGAAGTTGAGGAGCGCCTCCAGGCGGCCCTGGGCGATCTCGGCTTGGTACGGCGTGTACTGCGTGTACCAGCCCGGGTTCTCCAGGATGTTCCGCTGCACGACGCCGGGGACGATCGTGCCGGCGTACCCCATGCCCAGATAGCTTCGCCAGACTTGGTTCCGGGACGCGATCCGCTTCAGTCGTTCGAGCAGCTCGGCTTCGGGAACCGCCTCCGGCAGGGCAAGTTCGCCCTGGAAGCGGATCGGCGCCGGGACGGTCTCCTGCACCAAGCCTTCCAGCGTCTCGTGCCCCAGCGTCTCCAGCATCTCGCGGACGTCGGAGGGGCTGGGACCCAGGTGACGGGCAAGGAAGCCGGGCGGGTGGTGGACGGGCGTGGCCATGTTCGGATGGGAAGGCGCAGAGATGCGCTTAGGCGCCGACGTGCACCTCGTAGGCCGCCCCGTCCATGAGCTCCTCGACTTCGCCGGGATCGTCCAGCCGCAGCTTGATCATCCAGCCTTCGCCGTAGGGGTCGTTGTTGACCAGCGACGGGTCGTCGTCGAGCGCGGCGTTGACCGCCACCACTTCGCCGGCCAGCGGAGAGTACAGGTCGCTCACCGCCTTGACGGCTTCGATCGTCCCGAAGGTCTCCATGTGCGCGAAGCTGTCGCCGGGCTCGGGGAGTTCCACGTACACCACGTCGCCCAGCTCGCCTTGGGCGTAGTCGGTGATCCCGACGAAGTAGACGCCGGCTTCGGCGGTTTCTTTGAGGTACTCGTGCTCCGTGGTGTACCGCAGTCCGTCGGGGATGTCGGACATGGGGCAGTTCTCCGCAGTGGTTTGTCTGGGCTGGGGTTCGGTGATCGGGCGGGGGCGGACCGGTCGGTCGCGAACGTCCGGTCGCGGGCCGGGAATATATAAAGGTACGACGCGCGCGTGCGTCAACCCGTCCGCGTGCGGCGCCGTGTCCAGCGCGAGGGGGGCGCCGGTCCGGGCGTGCGGCGGCGGGTTGCGGGGCGTTAGATTGGTCGTTCCCCTGTCCCACGGCTGCCCCGAAGGAGAATGCATGACCACGCTGGCCCGTCCGGTAGCGCTCACGACCCTTTCCGAAGAAGAGGCGATGTTCCGCGACGCGGTGCGCGAGTTCGCGGAGTCCGAGGTGGCGCCCCGAGTGGCGCAGATGGACGCGGCCCACGAGATCGGGGCCGAGCTGATCTCGCACCTGTTCCAGCTGGGAGTCATGGGGATCGAGATCCCCGAATGCTACGGAGGCGCGGAGAGCTCCTTCTTCACCGCGACGCTGGTGGTGGAGGAACTGTCGCGGGTGGACCCTTCGGTGGCGGTGCTGGTGGATGTCCAGAACACCTTGGTGGCCAACGCCCTGCTCAGGTGGGCGACGCCGGACCAGCAGAGCCGCTGGCTGCCGCGTTTGGCGGCGGGCACCGTGGGCGCCTACGCCCTGTCGGAAGCGGGAAGCGGCTCGGATGCATTCGCCCTGGCCCTTCGGGCGGTGCGCGACGGAGACGACTGGGTGCTGAACGGCCGCAAGATGTGGATCACCAACGGCGCCGAGGCGGGGCTGTTCATCGTCTTCGGAAACGTCGAGCCCGAGCGCGGCTACAAGGGCATCACCGCGTTCGTGGTGGAGAGAGACGCGCCGGGGTTCTCGGTGGGCAAGCGCGAGGACAAGCTGGGGATCCGCGCGTCGTCCACGACGGAGCTGATCCTGGACGACGTGCGCGTGCCCGCGGCCGACGTGCTGGGCGAGCCGGGCCGCGGCTACAAGGTGGCGATCGAGACGCTGAACGAGGGGCGGATCGGGATCGGCGCCCAGATGGTCGGGTTGGCCCAAGGCGCCTTCGACCACACCCTGCGCTACGTGCAGGAGCGGGAGCAGTTCGGCCACCCGGTGGCGTCGTTCCAGGGCGTCCAATTCCAGCTGGCCGAGATCGCCACCCGGATCGAGGCGGCGCGGCTGATGGTGTACAATGCGGCGCGGCTGAAGGACGCGGGCGCCCGCTTTCTGCGAGAGGCCGCCATGGCGAAGCTCCACGCGTCCAGGATGGCCCAGTACGTCTCGTCCCTGTGCATCGACCTGCACGGCGGATACGGCTTCACTCGCGAGTATCCCGTGGAGAAGTACTACCGCGACGCCAAGATCGGCACCATCTACGAAGGGACCGACAACATGCAGCTTCAAACGATCGCCAAGGACCTGCTCCGTGGATAGGCGACGCCTTCCTGCGCCTAAGCGACGCCTTCCGGCGGACGGACGATGCCAACCATAGGCGTCGGCGAGATCGCCTTCGTGCTGGGCGTCGTCGTCCTGATCTTCGGCGCCAAGCGGATCCCCGAGATCGCTCGGGGCCTGGGCTCGGGCATCCGCAACTTCAAGGGTTCGATCAAGGCCGGGCGCGGGGACGACTCCTCGGACGGCGACGAACCGGACGCCTGACGCCTGACGGGCGCAGCCGGCGGGGGGGCGGCTCCGCGAGGCCGCCTCGGACTGCTCTTCGTGGCGGTCCTGGTGGACTTGGTGGGGTTCGGGATCGTGTTGCCGCTGCTCCCGATCTACGCGCGGTCGTTCGGGGCCGAGGGGCTGCACGTGGGGCTCCTGGTGGCCGTGTACTCGCTGGTCCAGCTGGTGATGGCGCCACTGTGGGGGCGGCTGTCGGACCGTGTGGGGCGGCGGCCCGTCCTGGTGCTGGGGCTGCTGGGCAGCAGCCTGGCCTACGTGGCGTTCGCGCGGGCGGACTCCTTGGCGATGCTCTTCCTGTCGCGGATCGTGGGCGGGATCGGCGGTTCGACCATTCCCGTGGCCCAAGCGTACATCGCCGACGTGACGACGCCCTCGCGCCGGGCCGGCAACTTGGGGCTCATCGGCGCCGCCTTCGGCCTGGGTTTCGTGATCGGCCCGGCGCTGGGCGGGTTCCTGGCCGGAGCGTCGCCGGGTTCGCCGACCGCGCCGGGATACGTGGCGGCCGGGCTGTGCGCGGCCAACGCGCTGGCCGCCCTGTTGTGGCTGCCGGAGTCTCGGCCACGCGGCGCCGGCGCGGATCGCGCGTCCCGCTTCAACTTCGGGGCGGCGCTGGCCGAAGCCGCTTCCTCGCGCCAGATACGGATCGTGCTTGCGGCCTATCTGTGCATCACGATGGCGTTCTCCACCTTGCAGCCCACCCTGTCGCTCCTGGCCGCGGAGCGTCTGGCGCTGGACGGCCCCCGAGCCGCGCGCCAAGCCGGCGTCCTGTTCGCCCTGCTGGGCCTAGTGTCGGTGATCGTGCAGGGAGGGCTGGTGCGCAGAGTGGTTCCCCGTACCGGCGAGCGTCGCCTGCTGCTGGCCAGCGCGGGGCCGTTCGGGGCCGGTCTGCTGTTGATGGGCTTGGCGCCGACGCTGCCCGGCCTGATGGGCGGGCTGGTGCTGGTCGGCGTCGGGTACGGTTGCGCCGTGCCCAGCGTGCTGGGGCTGCTGTCGCGGGCAGCGCATCCGGAGCGGCAGGGGGCGGTGCTGGGGATCGGTCAGAGCGTGGGGTCGCTGGCTCGGGTGCTGGGACCCGCCGGCGCCGGCGTCCTGTTCGACCAAAGGCTGGCGCTGCCGTACTTGGCGGCGGCGGGACTGATCCTGGCCGCAACTCTGGTGTCGGCGCGGGCGTCCCAGCCTCGCGACGGGGACGCGGAGGAGGGCGACTCGTGAGCGGCTCGCCGGATGCCATTGCGGCGGGCCGCGTGTCCGTCGTGCTACACCAGCCCCAGGACCTGGTCAACATCGCGGGCGTCGTGCGGGCCATGGCGAACATGGGCTTGGAGCGCCTTGTGCTGGTGGAGCCGGCCGAGTTCGACGCCCGGCGAGTCACCGGGATCGCGCACCGCACCGACGCCATCGTCGAGGGCGCGCGGCAGGCGGCTTCCTTGGAGGACGCCCTGGCGGACGCGGCCTACGTCGTGGGCACGTCGGCCCGGCCCCGGACGGCGCGACGCAACTATCGCCGCCCCCGCGACTTGGCGCCGATCATCTTGCGGCGGGCCGCGGAGAGCACGGTGGCGCTGCTCTTCGGACGCGAGGACAGGGGGCTTTCCAACGAGGACCTGGACCGCTGCCACGACGTGCTGGTGGTTCCGACGGCGCCGGGGTACTCGTCCCTGAACCTGGCCCAGGCCGTGCTCTTGGTGGCCTACGAACTGCTGCTGGCCGCGGGCCGCGGGACGGGCGAGCTTCCCGCCGGCAAGCGGTCCCTGGGGCCGGCGCGGACGGCCGAGCTCGAGGAGATGTACCGGGCGCTGGAAGAAGGGCTGGCGCGGGCCGGCTTCTTCAAGGCCCGGAAGCCAGAGAGCGTCATGCGCGTCTTGCGCACCGTCTTCGGCCGAACCACGCTGGACGCCCACGAGGCCCGGCTGATCCGCTCGATGGGATACGAGGTCCGCAATCGGATCAAGCGACTGGAGTCCGACGGATGAAGCAGCGCGCGTTGGTGGGATCGGCGGTACTGATGCTGAATCCTTGCGTGCGGGACGCAGTCCGATGCCGAAGCGGGGTCGGGCACGAACGCGCCGGTGCGAACCTTGGGGCCAGCGGCTCCCGTGATCTACGACTCGCAAGATCCAGCGTTCGGCGAGCCGCTGGAGATCGGGACGCTCACGGGGAGCATGACGTTGCCGGGGGGTAGGCTCCTGGTCGGCGACAAGACCAATCTGTACTTCGTGGATTACGAAACCGGCGAGGTGGAGGTCCGGGGCGGCGACGGGACTGGACCGGGGGAGTTCGGGCACATCGAGGCCGTCTTGCGAACCCCGGAGGGCGTGGCCGTGTGGGATCCGACCACGCGGCGGCTGACGTCGTACTCATCGTCCGGGGAAATGCTGGGGTCGATCCGGTACGATCCGAGGTTGTTTAGCAACATGAGGGCCAAGCCGGTGGCCGTGTTCCGCGACGGTGCGGTGTTGTTTCGGGACGACGATCAGCCCTCCGCAGCGGGGCGGTCCGCCGGAGCGCGGCAACTCGTCGGAGCGCGGCGGGACTCGGCGCGTTACGTGCGGGTCCGGGATGGCGTCGGGGAGTCGTTTGCGGCAGTCCTAGGCGACGAGATCTACATCGGGCGAATTGCCGGTAGGGACATACCGTTCTCCAGTCCGGTGCTGCTGGGAGATCGTGCGCATCAGGCATCATACGGCAACGGACTTCTGGTCGTGGAAACGGCCGGGTCCGCCATCATGGTCTTCGACGAGACCGGGGACGTGGTCCGGCGTTCGACCTTGCCGGACAGGGTGCCCGTGTCACCGGACCAAGTGGAGGCCGCCAGAGCAGATTGGATGGCACGCAGAAGTACGTTCTTCAAGCTCTTGGCTCGGGGAATGGCGACCGCCGGCACCATTGTTCCAAACGTGCCAAGCGATTGGGACCCGCCAACCGAACAGGACATTTCGGAAGCGTACGCAACAACCCCGGCCAGATCGCTTGCGCCCGCAGTCGATACCGTGTTCGTAGATGCCGACGAACGACTTTGGCTGCGGCTCCTGCGGCTGCCGGGGGCGGAAACCGTGCAGTGGCAAGTCCGCGACATCGAACACGACCGCGTCTTGTTCGTCGTCGAGCACCCGGGAACCGACCGCGTGTGGGATGCTCGCGGGGACCTGGTGCTGACGAGCAGCGAGGACAGCCTTGGGGTTCAGCGGGTGCGCCTCCGAAGGCTGGGGCGGGGCGCTCCGCCTGGCTACATGAAGTAGCGAGCCACGAACAGCACGAAGAGCACCCACAGGGTCGGGCTGATCTGGCTCGTCCGGCCGCTGATCAGTCGGAGCAGCACGCACGCGATGATGCCCGCCGAGATGCCTTCGGCGATGCTGAAGGTCAGCGGCATGAGGGCCACGGCCAAGAACGCCGGGATCGCCTCCACCGGGTCCTTGAAGTCGATCCGCGACACCGGACCCATCATGAAGACGCCGACCAGGATCAGGGCCGGGGCCGTAGCCGCCGAAGGCACCATCTGCACCAGCGGACCGAAGAAGATCGCCAGCAGAAACAGCACGCCGACGGTGACGGCCGTCCAGCCCGTCCGTCCCCCCTCCGCCACGCCCGCGGCGCTCTCCACGTAGGTGGTGGTCGTGCTGGTGCCCATGACGGAGCCCGCCATCGTGGCCACCGAGTCGGCCAGAAGCGCGCGCTTGGCTCTGGGCAGCTTGCCGTCCTTGTCCAGCATGTCGGCCTTGCTGGCCACGCCGACCAGCGTGCCCGCCGTGTCGAACAGGTCCACGAACGTGAAGGTGAAGACGGCCCCCACCAAGCCGAAGGCGAACAGCTCGGCGAAGTCCATCTGCAGGAACGTCTGGCCCAGCCCGCTGGGCATGCCCACGAGCGACCAGTCGGACGGGGCGACCACGCCCAGAGGGATGCCGGCGGCAGTGGCGGCCAGGATGCCCCACAGGAGGGCGCCGGGCACCTTGCGCGCCACCATGCCCGCCGTGATCACCAGCCCGAACAGCGCAAGCCCGACGGCCTCGAAGGAGACTCCGAACGGAAGCGCCTCCTGCAGCGCCGGGTCCTCGAAGTAGTTGGTGGCGATCCGGCCAAGCGTGCCCGTGCCCTGGTTGAAGACCACGAGACCTGCGTTCTTGAAGCCGATGAGCGCGATGAACAGGCCCACGCCGCCGCTGACCGCCCGCTTCAGGTTGGCCGGAATACCGTTGATGACGGCCTCTCTTGCGCGGGTCAGCGTCAGGATCACGAACACCGTTCCCGACACGAAGACGGCCGCTAGCGCCCCCTGCCAGGACAGCCCGGAGCCCAAGACCAGCGTGTATGCGAAGAAGGCGTTCAAGCCCATCCCCGGCGCCAGCGCGAAGGGGTAGTTGGCCAGCACGCCCATCAGGATCGACCCCAAGGCCGCGGCCAGGCACGTGGCCATCATGACACCGTCCGCCGGCATCCCTGCGGCACCCAGGATCTGCGGGTTCACCACCACGATGTAGGCCATGGTGGCAAAGGTGGTCACGCCCGCCCTCGTCTCGCGCTTGAGGAGGGAGGCGTCGGCGGGCGGCAAAGCGGTTCCGGGGATCGTCATGGCTTATCGGGCGTTGGTGTTTTGGACCTAGCGAACCTCGGACGGCAACCGTCTCACCACCACGACGGGCACGTCGAACTCGTCCTCTTCCGCGAAGGCGACCAGTCCGTCCGGACCGAAGGCGCCGGGCATGGCGGGCGCGCCCGGAAAGGTCCCCACATAGCGACCCTCGGCGCTGAGCACATCGATGGGACCGTCCTCTCCCGGCAGCGCGCCGTTGCGCCGGACCCAGATCGTGCCGTCCCAGGTCGTCTTCATGTCGCCGACCACGGGGAACTCGGAGTAGAACTCCAACGCCTCCACGCGCTGGCGCAAGAACTCGGCCATGCGTCCCATCATGGCACCCTGCTCGCCTCCGCTCCTTTCGCCCCGCTCTACGAGGCCCCCCACGTTGCCCATCTGGCGCTCCCGCTCTGCATCGCGTATCCGGTCGTTCATGGCAGCCGGGCGAAACGGCCGGGTCAGGACCCGCGACACGTCGCCCTCCAGCGTCGCGATCTTGATGGCGTAGGCGGTGGAATCGGAGAAGGCCACGCCGTCCGGCAGCGCCCCCGCGTAGAGTCTGGGCGCCAACGCCAAGCCTCCTTCGGCCCGCCATGCTTGGGCCACGGTGTCGCGCACGGCTTCGTCGCCGTCCAGCAGGAAGCGCTCGACGAACCGGCTAGAGGGACTGCCCCCGCTCGGTCCCGACATGGTGGCAATGTCGGTGCCGGCCAGAACTTCGCCGCCCGGCATGGCCTGCATGCGCTGGAAGATGACGAACCCGTTACCGCCGCCTACGCGAACCATCCGCTCGAAGGCGCCGTCTGCGCCGAAGACCTGGAACGCGCTTCGCTCCACCTCGTAGACGATCGCGCGACCGTCCCGCCGAACGGTCATCGTCAGCGGCCCGTCGCCGAACTCGCCCGGTCCTTCCCCGGCGTCTCCGAAGGCGCGAACCAAGGCGCCCTCGCGGTCCACGACCACGATCCGCAACGCCTGACCGTCCGCGACGTACAGGTTGCCGGCTTGGTCGAACGCCATGGCCGCCACGTCGCCGAACGTCTCCCACTCCTCGCCGCCGAAGGAGCCGACTCGGTAGACCTCCTCGAAGGCCGAGTCCAGCACGCGGTCCTCGGCAGGAAGCTCGACGATCTCCTGGCGGGCGGGCGAAGCGACGGCCGAAGCCGCCAAGGCCACGACCGGGAGTGCAGCGGCAAGTCCAGTCACCATGGCCGTTGTCCAGGACACGAGGATTCTGCGGGCCGGGGCGCTCGTCCCCGACGGGCGTCTTCGCCGGCGGACCGCAGGGTTGCGGGAAATGGGCCTGGGTAGACTTGAACTACCGACCTCACGCTTATCAGGCGTGCGCTCTAACCACCTGAGCTACAGGCCCCTGTGCGGCGAGCCCCCTGTCCGGGGCCGCGCCTGTTCCGATGCCGGACGAGAAAGATAAGGGAAGCCGCCGCGGATTCAAGGAGACCGGCGCGTTCCTCGACCTGCCCGAAGTGGGCGCGCGAAGCCGTGTTCCGAGCTGCGGGGTCCTGCCCCCTACCCTTCCGGCCGCCTGATCTCGTACTCCTTGGGCGGCTCGGCGCCCAGCAGGTGGCGCACGAAGTAGTCCCAGCGCCGGCGGACGAAGTAGGGCTCGTTGAGGCCGTGGGCGCGGTCGGGCGCCCACACCAGGTCGTAGTCCTTGTTGGCCTTGGTCAGCTCGTCGATCAGCTGCACGGTCATGGCCGGATGCACGTTGTCGTCCATGTCGCCGTGCATGAGCAGCAGCTTGCCTTGGAGCTTGGCCACGTGGCTCTTGTTGGCCTCTTCGGTGAAGTTGTTGTCGCCGGACGCCGAGTCCTTCACCAGCAGGCCCTGGTACTTCTCCGCCCAGTAGATGTTGTAGCTGGCGTTGTCGTGGTTGCCGGCGCCGGAGACGGCCACCTTGAAGAAGTCGGGGTACTTCATCATGGCGTCGGTGGAAGCGAATCCGCCGCCCGAGTGCCCGTAGATGCCGACCCGGTCCAGATCCATGAACGGATACCGGGCGGCCAGCTGCTTGATCGCGGTCACGTGGTCGGGCAGGCCGTTGTCGTTGAAGTCGCCGTAGTAGATGTCGTGAAACGCCTTGGAACGGTGCGGTGTGCCCATGTGGTCCAGCTGCACGACCACGAACCCCAGCTTGGCCAGGGCAAAGTCTTCGCCGCCCGCCTTGAACATCCACGAGCCGACGCTGCCCACTTGGGGACCGGGGTAGATGTGGTCGATCACGGGGTAGAGACGCGATTCGTCCACGTCGTCGGGGAAGTAGATCAGCCCGTAGATGTCGGTCACGCCGTCCCGCGCCTTGACCGAGAACACCTCGGGCGGACGCCATCCCACCTCTTCCAGCTTGGAGGCGTCCGCCTCTTCCAGCGTGCGCACCACGCCGCCGCCGTCCAGGCGCCGCAACAGGCTGACCGGCGGGTCGCCGATCGTCGAATAGCTGTCCACGAAGAACCGGCCCGACGGCGACACGGATATGCGGTGGTTCCCCACCTCGCCGGCCACGAGCGCCAGGCCGTTGCCGTCGTAGTCGACCCGATACAGTCGGCCGTAGTACGGGATACCCTCCTCGCGTCCGTACGCCGTGAAGTAGATGCGCCGGGCGGCTTCGTCCACGTGCCAGATCGCGCCCACGGCCCACGGCCCCGACGTGACCTGGTTCTTGACCGAGCCGTCCTTGGAGAACCGCCAGATGTGCGCCCAACCGTCGCGCTCGGACCACCAGAAGGCGTCGTCGGTCGTCTCCGACACGAACCACGAAGTCGGGTTGCGCTGGCTGGTCTCGACGAACGTCTTGGAGCTGTCGCCGGCAATGATCGTGAACTCGCCCGTGGCCGCGTCCACCTGGGCCAAGTGGTTGCTCTTCGACGCGCGGGTCTCCCAGCTGACGTACACGTGACGCGAGTCGGCCGACCACAGGGAGTCGACCTGCGAGCCGCCCAGGTTCAGGCGATTGGGCCGGGGCTCCAGCTCGACGCGCACGTTCGCGGGGGCCGGGGGCGACGCGCCCGCCTCCGCGAGCGTGGCCGTCAGGTCCAGCACGTGAAACGCCGGCAGCGGGACCACCGAGTCGCCCGGCAAGGCGTAGGGCTGGGAGTAGTGCACCGTGCGCTGCGGCGTGTACGACACGTAGTGATGGTGCTCCACGTCCCGCTGGTCGGTGCGCTGGACCAGCAGCTTCTTGGAGTCGGGCGACCAGTGCACGCCGGGCCGCCGGGGCGTCTTGTTCTTGACTTGGTTGGGCCGCGGGTAGTTGAGGCCGTAGCCGTTGAACTCCTCGCCGTCGGTGGTGAGCTGGATGGTGTCCACGGCGGGGGCGTCCTCGGCTTCGCCGTTCCCTGCGCGGGCGGCTGCGGACCGAATGTACACGTTGTGGTCCATGACGAACGCCTCCCAGCGCTCGTCGGGCGACTCGACGAACGACCGGGCGTCCGGCAGCGTGTCGCCGACCTCGCACTGGTACTGGCGAATGTCGCACTCGAAGCGCTTCTTGGCCGCCGTGAACTCGATCCGGCTCTCGTCCCGCTCCACGAACTCGAACGTCTCGAACGGCAGCTTCTCGGGCACGTAGCTGGTGTCCGCCGCCATCGAGAGCGCCGCCGCGAGCCGGTAGTGGTCGAAGAGTGGCCGCTTGGCGTTGGTCGCCGGGTCCACGAAGGTGAACTCGTGCCCCGCCCCGTTGTTGTTCCGGTACCAGAACCGGTCCGTGTCCAGGATCCAGTTGGGCGACACGGCCCCGCCCGCCACCAGCGACGACGTATGCCAGCGAAGCAGCAGTTCGGCGCGGTGGTAGTCCACGGCTTGCTGGGGCTGGGCGGCGGCCTGGGCCTGGGCGGACGCCTGGGGCCGCGCGGCTGCGTGGGCGGGCGCGGGGGCGGCGGCCAGCAAGGCGGCCGCGGCCGACAAGGCGACAACGGCTCCCGGCACGGTCGTGGAACGGCGTCTGGATTGCGGCGTCATGAGCTTTCCTCTTCGGGTACGAACGCGAGTTTCCTCTGAACCTACGGGACCCGTCGGCCTCCGGCGAATTCGACTAGCCGGCGATCTCCCGCAGCGCTGCCGGCGTGAACAGCCCCTCCACCGCCCGGTCGAAGGCGTTCAGGCGACGACGCAGGTCGGCGCTCGCTTCGTCCCGACGGCGCTTCACCCCATCCATTGCGTCGGCAATGCGCACTTGATCGTCAAGGGGCGGCAGGGGCACGAGCAGGTCAAGGAAATCCGATTCCTGGGTTCGCCTCCGGTTGGAGTGACCTGTCGTAACTGCTCGAATAGCGCGTCTAAAGTACTGACTGCGCAACAGAAGCTGCAAGTATCTACCGTCCACCAGCCCCGTGTGTTCCGGGCGCACTCGGTACACGGGGAACTCACCGGTTACGATGGCCCCGTCAAAGGCGGCCGACGCCACGCCGATGCATCCTTTCCACAGGTCGATTCGAGACACGACAATGTCTCCCTTGCGCACAACAAACCACCTCTGGCCAGCTGGAAAGTACGAGCCGTGCCATCCCGGCGGGCTGCGGCCCTTCCCAGCTTCGCGGGGCCTCATTTCGCCTTCCAGGGTCAATGTGATCGTCTTGAACTTCCGCTCCGGCCAGTCGTTTGGAACGAGGCTCTCGCGGCGCCGAGCAACCAGTTCGCCCAATCGGTGCAGGCCGGCGTCGCGGACGACATCTTCCGTACTCTTGAAGGTGAAGTACTTGGCGTCGATCCTATGGGACGGATGCCCGGCAAAGAGCTCGCTGGCGGCAAGGGACGTGCACGCGGGACGACTGCACGTTCGGTAGGCATGGGGCCGGTCGCGGAAGAGCCTGTACTGGCCGAGAATTGTATCTTCCGATTCTTCCACATCGAATCCGGCGCCCGAGTACAAGTCGTTGTGCGCCGTCGAAACTCCGGTTGGGGTATAGCCGATTTCGTCGGCCTCGGCCAAGAAGACACGGTAGTCCACTTCTTGCAGAGCCGAACCGATCGCTTGGTTGAGGGCAGCCGCATCGTTGTCTTCTCCAGGCGAAACTTGTGCGTTTCCCAAGTGGCGCGCGACGGCCTCCTCCATCTTCTTCCGCTCGCTCTCGGACCAACGGCGAACAAACAGCAGACTTGTCTTGTTCTGCGCACCGCTGCGACGGAAAGCATGATCCGGCAGCGACACGATCGCAAGGATTTGGGTGTTGCGGAACAGAAACCGCCTCAGGGCCGGGCATTTGGAGGTCTCGCTGGCATTGTTGAGCACGCCGTCGGGAACAACCACCCCGAGCCGTCCGTCACCGGGCGCCAGCCACTTGATCGAGCGCTCGAGGATCACGACCTCCGACGTCGCATGGTTGTCGCCGGCAAGCTCGAAGGCCGACAGCCGGTTGTTGCCGAGCTGGTCCGCATCGCCCTTCCTGACCTTGTCCCCAAAGGGCGGGTTGCCGACGATCACGGTGAACGACGGTCGGTCGGGGTCGAGCGTCTTGTTGTCGAACACGCTGTCCAGGCAGCTTCGTCCGACTTCGACGTTGGTGTGGCCGTCCTTGTGGATCAGCAAGTTGGTCTGGCAGATCCGTCCCAGCGTGGAGTGAATCTCGATGCCGAACAGATTCTGCCATGCAAAGTCGTACTTCCGCTGGCGACCCAGGGACTGTCCTACGAAGGCGTCGTCGATGTAGCGCCAGACTTGTATCAGCGTCTCCAGCAGGAAACCGCCGCTGCCGCAGGTGGGGTCCAGGACCCTGTCGCGTTCCGTCGGCTCCAAAAGCGCACAAACAAACCGACAGATTTCCCGTCTGGTGAAGTACTGGCCGAGTTCGCCGCGAAACGCAGATCCGAAGAAGCCCTCGAACGCCGCGCCGAGCGTGTCCACGTCGGTTTGAGCGAACGCCACTTGCTGAATCTCCCGAACAACCTGCGCGACCTTGTTGTCCGGCAGCAGCAGGTCGGATGCGAAGATCGATTCGTCTCTTGCCCGGGCTTCGACATACAATCGGCGAACCCGGTTGGCTACCGATACGTCGCTCTCCCCGCGTCCTACTTGAAACCGTCGAGGCGTGCCGGTTGCAGTGTGTCGCTCGTCGTACATCTTGGCGAACAGCATCTTGCACCATTCGTCGAAAGCCGAAAAGGGGTCCCGCTTCCCGCCAGCCCAGATCAAGCCGTGGACGCGCCGCACCAGCGTTTCGACCTGCGTGGCCGTGCAGGGTTCGATGTCGCGCTCGCTATCGCCGGCAACCAAGCGGAAGGCTGAAACGGCGCCGTACGCCTCCGGCAAGTTGTCGCGACCGCCTAGCCAGTTGGCCTCGCGTTCGTCGTGTGGATGTCCTGCGACCTCGAACAGCTGGGACCTGTCACCGGAGTCGACCAGCGCGAAGTTGGTGTCTCGCAGCGAGTTGGCGTTTCCGAACGCCTGTTCGACGGCCTGCAGGAAAGCTGCTTCGGATTGATTCGGCGCCTTGGTCTCCACAACCAAGTACGGGACGCGACACTCCGGGTCCGTATAGACGACTACATCGGCGTAGTCGCTGGGCGTTCGTCGCGGCACACGCACTTCCACTTTGATTGCTGCGGGCGCATATCCTTGATCGATGATCAGCCAAGCATAGACGCCGGCCCGGACGCGCTCCTCCGGATTCGCGTACGAGCATTCCCGGACTTGTGCACAGTTGTATCGAATCCGCGACTCGTTCGACTCCAACTCCAGATAGCCGCGACGCGCGGCTTCGGCGACGAGGCCGACCCACCCCTCCGGGAGGCCGTCCAACATCGGAGCGGTCGGTGGGGCTCGCTGGGGGCTCATGGCCTGGAATGTGGCGACGGCTTGCTTCTGGAGCAAGCACGGAACTGGGGACCAGGGGACGCATCAAGGACTTGGTTTCTTGATCCCAGACGATCCAGAACGGCTTTGCGGTCGATTCGGCCGGAGAAGCCTTCCAGGGCGCGGGCGACGAGCCCGGTTGCGTTGGCGACCGCGAAGCTGGTTCCCTTGAGGTTCCGCTCGACGGGAACGCCGGGGATCGGTCGCGGATAGGGCGAGGCGGCCACGAACCGACGGCCCGATTGGGTGGTTCGGATGTCCACGCATCCGCGGGGGCAGTCGGGGTCCGCAACGACGCCAAGCGCTGCCGGCAGCGTACCGGGCCACCATCGCTGTCCCTCCGACCGCACGGCTGCCACCACCACGCCGCCCGCCACCGCGAGCCGCTCCAGGGCCGCCGCCAAATGCGCCGCCTGTTCTTCCCTAGGCGTGCCCAGGCTCATGTTCACCAAGCCGGCACCCTGCTCGGCCGCCCAGTCGAGCGCCCCCGCCAGCGCCCGAACGCTGGTTGCCAGCTGACGGCGGAACACGCGCACCGCGTAGAGCTCGGCTTGGGGCGCCTTCTCCTGGATTGCCGCGAACACGGCGGTACCGTGGCCCAGGCGGTCCACCCAGTCCGCCGACGGCGCGCCGGAGAGCTCGATGCCCACGCCGCCCGCCACCCTTCCCACATGAGGGTTGTCCGGGTTCGCGCCGCTGTCGACGACGGCCACCGACACGCCCGTGCCGGACAAGCCGGCCAGCGGGGGCGAATCGACGCAGACTCGGACGCTCACCGCCGGACGACTTGCGGCGACGACGGGGACGATGGCGGCGATGCAGTTCGTCCGAACACGGCCTGGAAGGCGCGCCCGCGACGGGCCAGCTCGCGGGGCGGCCCCTCCTCCACGGCCCGCCCGCCCGCCAGCACGACCACGCGGTCCGCCCGCTCGATCAAGCTGGGACGGTGCGTGATCAACAGCGTGGTGCGGCCTTGCATGGCTTGGCCGTATGCGTCGGCCACGCGGGCTTCGGCGGCAGGTTCCAAGGCGCTCGTGGCCTCGTCCAGCACCAGCACGGCGGGGTCGGCCAGCAACGCCCGAGCGATCGCCATGCGCTGCCGTTCTCCCGCCGACAGGGCTTCGCCGCGCTCGCCCACCTCCGTGTCCAGCCCCTGGGGCAGAGCGGCCACGAAGTCGCCCAGCCCGGCGCGCTCAACGGCGTCCACGACCTGGGCGTTGTCGGCGTCGGGGCGGGCGTACCGAACGTTCTCCAAGATCGAGGCGTTGAAGACGAAGGGGTTCTGCTCCACGACCGACACGCTCGCTCGCAGTTCGGTCAAGGCGATCCGGCGGACGTCGGCGCCGTCCAGCAGGACTCGCCCGCGGTCCGGGTCCAGATGGCGCACCAGCAGGGCCGCCACGGTGGACTTGCCGCTCCCGGAAGCGCCCGCGAGAGCCACCACCTCGCCGGGGGCAACCGCCAAGCGAAAGTCCTCCAGCACGGGGCCGCCCCTGCCGTGGCCACACCACACGTCCTCGAACGCCACTTCGCCGCGAACCGACCCCAGCCGCTGGGGCCGCGCGGCCTCGGCGACCTCCACGGGCTCGTCCATCAACTCGTGGACGCGCCGCAGCGAGACGCGGGCCGCCGCCAGGCCCGCATACAGTCCCATCAAGCCCTGGACAGGCCCCGCCAAGCGCACTTGATAGGCCATGAACGCGGTGAAGTCGCCCAGCGTCATGGCCCCGTCGATCACGCGCACGCCGCCGTACAGGAACACCACGGCAGCGCCCGCCGACAGCAGCAGCCCGGGAACGCCCCCGGCCAGATAGCGCAAGCGCTGCATGGCCACGAGCGCGCGCACGAAGGCGTCGTTGCGGCGACGGAAGCGGCGCGCCTCGCGTTCCTGGGCGTTGAACGCAGCCACGACGCGCGCAGCCCGCAACGTCTCCAGCAGGAAGCTTCCGATCTCGGCGCTGCGCTCGCGCATGACGCGAACCCGCACTTCCAGCCGCCGCCGATAGCGCACAAGCGTCCAAACCGCCGCCGGCAACACGGCCGCCGCCGCCAGGAAGAGACGCCAGTCCAGCCACGCCAGCATGAACACGGTGCCCGTCAGGAACGCCGCGTGTCCCAGCCACGCCAGCACCAGGTCCGCCAGCACGCGCTGCACTTCGCCCACGTCGTTGTTGATGCGCGACATGACGTCGCCCATTGGCGCACGCGCAAAGAACCGGGGCGACAAGCGCTGCAAATGCCGGTACACTGCGAGCCGCATGTCGAAGAGGATCGCCGCGGACACCTTCGTGTAGCGCAGCCCGCTGACCACGTTCAGCGCGAAGCTGGCCAGCGTGACCGCCGCAAAGATCGCAACGACCCGCCCGAGCGCGCCCAAGTCGCGGCCCAGCAGGGCGTCGTCCACCAGCGCCTTGGACAGATAGGGCACGTAGAGGGCCAAGGCGGTGCCCGCCAAGTTCAAGACCGCTATGACCGCCAGTCGGCCGGCGTAGGGTTGAACGTAGGCCAGTCCGCGGCGCAGGTGCGGGTGCTTCGGGGCGCGTCCCGTGGGCGATTCCTGCGTCGTCAGCGTGCTGCGGGGCCGGCGCCCATGCCCTCCGGGATCATGACGAAGTCGGTCATGTCGGCGTCGTAGACGACGGTTCGCAGGAGTTCGTAGGTGTCGGCGTCGTAGACGTCTATTGTCGCGCCCGCATTGTACACGTAAAGGAGTTCGCCGTTCGAGCTGACCTCCAAGGCCATTCGGGGACGGCCGGGGAAGCGGTGTCGGCTCTCCACTCGCCTGCCCTCCAAGTCGAACGTCCAGAACTCGTAGTTGCCGATCTGCTGCACCAGGCCGTACGCCTTGTCGCCGCCGGGGGCCAGCTCGAAGCTCACGCGCCGGCGCGGTCCCAAGGTGAAGAAGTCGAACTGCTTGTTGGCCAAGTCGACGCGGGCAATGCCCATCATGCTGCGGTTCTGCACCGGATCGGTGAACGAGAAGAGGCCCGTGTGAAAGCCGGGTTCGTCGTGAAGGCTGGTCGGGAAGCCGAAGCTGAAGCGGCCCAGCCCGTCCTCGATGGGGCGCGACAGCTCCCAACGGTCGGCTTCGGTGAAGTTTTCCGTCTCGAGGACCAGCACGTCCCTGCCGAAGAAGTACAAGTATTCGCCGCCCGGAGAGAACATGAGGCGCGCGCGTTCTCGCTCTTCGCCCGACGGCCAGGGGATCGTGTCGGCGACTTCGCCCCGCCGAAGGTCGTACTTGAGCATCACGGGGTCGTCTATCTCCCAGCGGTCGATGCGCTTGGTGTAGCGGATCGTGGTCAAGACGGCGAAGTCTTCGTTGGGATCGACGGTGAAGCCCCAGATGCGCACCTTGGATCGGCCTCGGCTCAACGTGAAGCTGCCGGTGGACTTGCGCGCGGCCAGGTCCACGACCTCGATCTCCTCGAACTCGGCGTCGCGCACGTACAAGCGGTCTCGGCCGGACGACAAGGTCAGACCGATGGGGATCCCCGTCGTGACCGGGATCTTGTCCACCACGTCCAGCGTGCGCTCGTCGATGACGTGGATGGCATGGTCGTAGCCGGCCCAGTAGATCGTGCCTGCGCCGCCGCTTCTGGGGGCTTCCTGGGCCTGGGCGGCCAGGGCGTCGGGCACGACCATTCCGACCGGGGCGGCCAGTGCCGCCGCAGCCCCGGCGCCCAGCAACAGCACCAAAGCTTGGACGCCCGACGGACGGCGGGCGGCGAAACCCGTCACGGGAAAATCAGGTCGATCTTGCGCCAGTCCTTCTGGGCGGACGCGCACTTGCCTGTCCAGTCCGGCGCGTGGTTCAGCTGGTCGGGCACATGGGCCGGCCAGAAGCACGCCAGGTGACAGTCGAACAGGTCGCGCTCCACCGGCTGGCAGAGCCCGGCGGTGCCGCCGCTGGAGTCCACCTCCCAGCCGGGCGCGAACACCAACGAGCAACCCAGCGGGATGTGCGGTCCCAGCGGCGCGGGCGGCCCGCTTTCAAGCGCCTGCACATCCAAGGCGTCCTGGGCCGCGTCCGCGCCTTCGACCCCGACGGCATCCGCGCCGACGGCATCCGCCTCGCCGCCGGCCCCCGCCGTGAAGCTGCGTATGCGCTCGGCCTTCCGGTTGACTGCTTTCAAGTGCTCCATCGCTCGACTCCTTGGTGCAGGCGCGCGTTCATGCGTCGAACTGCCGCAGGTACGTCGGGTTCTTGACGGCGATTTCGCCGTAGACCTTGAGACAGGTGTCCGTCCAGCTTCGTATCCAGTCGCAGTAGTGAAGGTTGGCCTTGCCCGTGTCGCCGTAGCGCACGTGGGCCTCGTGGTAGCAGCCGCCGGCGCACAAGGGACGCGCCCAGCACCGGCTGCAATCGGTCTTGTGGGCCACGTGATGGCGTCCCAGGAACTCGAACTGGCGCTTGCGGTCCACGCCTTCGTGCACGGAGCCGATGCTGTGGTCGTCGGAGCCGGCGAAGCGGTGGCAAAGCGCCACGTCGCCGTCGGTGGCCACGCCCATGAGGCCCAAGCCGGCGCCGCAGGGAAACGCCTTGCTGACGCCCTTGTGAATCTCCTCCAGCGTGTCCTTCACGTTGGAGAAGCCGTGGTGGCGATTGTCGACGGCGTACTCCAGGAAATCGGCCGCCAGCGCTTCGAACTGCTCCAACATGCGGTCGAATCCCGTGTCCTCGATGGCGTATCCCCGGCCTCCGGCAGTGGTGACGGGCGCGAAGCCTACCTCCCAGAACCCGACTTCGTCGCGCAAGTGGCGGAAGATGCGCGTGGCGTCCAAGGTGTGGCGGGTCAGTGTCACGCGGGCACCGATCGGCCGAGAGCGGTGGCGCTCCAGGAGCATCTTGATCTTGGGCAGCACGTAGTCGTAGGTGCCGGCCCCGTTCTTGAAGACGCGGAATTTGTCTTGCGCATCCTTGGGGCCGTCGATGCTGACGGTCACGCCCACGTGGTTCTCGGCCAGCCACTCCACGACCTCTTCGCGCAACAGGGTGGCGTTCGTGGTCAGGGAAAAGTCGACTTCCTTGCCCGCCTCGGCGGCCTTGCGCTTGGCGTAGGCCAGCGTCTTCCGGAGGACCTTGAAGTTGAGCAGCGTTTCGCCCCCGAAGAACGTCAAGTGGGCCACCGGCAGCGCGCCCGACTGCTCGAACATGAAGTCCACGCTCTTGCGCGCCGTCTCTTCGCTCATGTAGGCGGGAGCGGGGTCGCACGCCGTGTCCACGATCTTGTCCTCGCCGTATTCATAGCAGTAGGTGCAGGCCAAGTTGCACTTGTTGGTGACGTTGAGCACCAGCGTCGTGAGCGGAAAGCCGGCTTGGGGCAGGACGCGGGGCGTCTGGTCCGGGGGCGCCGTCGAGGGGCCGGCGGCACGCACGCGCAACAGTTCGGCCACGCTGCTTCGCACGGCGTCGGCCCCGAAGCGATCCCCCAGCGCCCGGACCAAGTCGTCTTCGCTGGCCGGGCCGTGGTCAAGTGCCTCCAAGACCGCGCGCGACACGTCGTCCAAGTGAAACACGCCCGCGGACGGCACCAGGTAGACGAACGTCTCGCCGGCGGCCTCGAAGGGGTGGAACTCGCGCTGGGCAAGCAACGTCGTCATCGTCCCGTGCTCCGGGGCGGGGGCGGAGGCGGGGGCGGCCAGGTCTGTTGGACGCGCCACGGCTCCCAGCGCATGTACAAGGGAACGGTGACCACCAAGTGCGCGCGGCCTCGCACTTCGTTGTCGCCCGGGCCTTGGTAGGTCGCGACCACCCACACGTCGCCCACGTTGTTGCGTTCGCCCGAGCGGCGCGGGTTGGGGCCGTCCAGCGCCGGCTCGAAGAGGCCGTCCTGGTCGAGCGTTCCGACGTACTCCAGGTCGTCGTCGTCAAAGACGGCGGCGTACTCTTCCAGCGACCAAGTCACGTCGGCCTGGCCCAAGTCCAAGTCGTCCGCGGTCTCGGGCTTGCCGTCGGGGCCGTTGGCGAACGCCGTGGCCTGGAACTGCGCGTATCCCTTGGGGAAGTGGGCGCCGCCTCCCAGCCGCGCCATCCCGGCACGGGGCTCGACCGCGATCCGGTCCACTTGGCGGTACACGGTGAAGGCGCCGGGCACGGCTCGTCCGTTCACGTACACGTCGCGCGCGCCGGGGGCGGCGTCCTCGTCCACGGCAACCCTGGCCAGCACGAAGTCGCCTTCGCCCGCTTCAACCGCGAGCACATCCACTCCCGGTCCCATGTCCACCGCGCTGGGCCCCGTCTCCGGCGCGCCCATGTCCGCCAAGTCGGCGCCGTAGATGCGCACGCTCACGTCGCGAGCCCCCGTGCGGGCCGACACCGGGTAGAGGCCCAGCAGGACAGGTCCGTCGGCGCGCACCAAGGTCACGTCCGGCCCGAACTCGTCGTACGCGCCCCGGAACCAGCGGCCGGTGATCTCGGCCCGGCTGCGGTCCACCATCATGACTTCGCGCAGCGCCGCGTCGGGGGCGGCGTTGGCGTTGCCCGCGCCCTGGGGCCGGCCGGTGAACGACCTACCGCGCCACTGGTAGCCGGTGTAGACAACCGCACGCCCGGCACCCCTCGATGCGACGCCGGTGCGGGCGTTCACATAGGACGATTCGGTGAAGAAGCTGGACGAGTCGTCGCCCGCCGAGATCGAGACGGTCCCGTAGATCGGTCCGCGGCCGGGGTCGTGCCCTCGGAACGCCCACGTTCCCTCCAGTCGAGGCGGGCGCATCGTGGCCGACCAAGCCGTCCATTCGGGCGTCTCCAGCGGGAACGCCTGGGCGAAGTGGGCCACCGCCTTGTCCATGGGATGGCGCGTGTCGGTGGCGTCCGGGGGCGGCGGGCCGATCCGCCGAAAGCCTTGCGTGTCCGACAACGGGTAGTAGCCCCGGTGCATGGCCATGAGGAGCTCCCACTCCTCCTTGGTGCGGCGCTGCGTGACGACTCGGCCCATGGAGTGGCAGCGGCTGCACGTGTACGCGACGTCCTTGTCCGCCTCGTAGGTCCACTCGATCAGGCGACGTTCGACCTCGAACCGGCCGGGTTCGAGCTCCTCGGGGGCCAGCCCGTGATGGTCGGACAGGTAGCGGACGATGCGTCGGGCGACCTCCGGGTCCAGCTCCATGTCGTTTAGGGTCACCATGCGGCGGATCGACTGCTGCCACCCCTCGGGCGTCTTGCGCATGAAGGAGACGCGGCTCATCCGTCCGGCGTCGTCCACCGCGTGACAGCGCTGGCAGGCGTCGATCACGCCCTGGTCGCGAACGGGAATGCCGGCGGAGTCGGACTGTGCGGCGACGGCCTGGGTCGGCGTCGCGACGGCCGAAATTGCGGCGGCGGGCGCCGGAACGGCTGCGACGGCCAAGGCGGTTGCGGTTGCACAGGCGACGCGACGCACGGTCCAGGCGACACGACATGGGGCACGGGCGGCGCGGCGTGCGGTACAAGCGGCGCGGCGTGTGGTACAGGCAGCGTGGCGCTGCGTCCTGGCGGCGCGGCACGGCGTTCTGGCGGACGGGCGCAACGCGGGTCCAGCGTCCCGACGGGAAATTGAGATCGGCGTCCTCCTGCGGCACGGGATGGCGCGGCCGGGACCACGCCGTGGCGAGCCCTGTTGATGTATCACGCGCCCGGCCCTTCGTCAACGAGGGCCAGCACGCCGTCGGCCACCAGGACCGCCAGCGCGCCCACGACGTCCGCCAGCGCCGGGGTCGGTTCCCCCCTGCGGTCGGCCCAAGCGGAGTAGGACTCGTACAAGGCGCCGGGGTTGTCGGCCGCGGGCGCCAGTTCGGCCAATCGAAGCATGTCAACGCCCCGGAGGTGGCCGACTCCCTCGGGGAAGCGCTCCGAGACCAGCATCGGGGCCGTCTCGATCCGGTTGCCGGAGACGCGGGGCCGATCGGCGACCGCAAGGCGGCCTTCGCGCACGCGCCCCGAGCCGCTGCGGAGGGCTTGAAGCGCGGCCGCGACGGCCGGGTCCGAGCGAAGGCGGGCAGGGCTCGACGTGGTCGCGACGCCGGAGTCGGGCGCGTCGGCCAGCCAGGCGGCTCGCTTGTGCCAGAAGTCGGATGGGGCGGCGTCGGGACCGGCGGAATCGGGACTGCCGACGTCGGAGTCGGGAAACGGGGCGTCCGCAGGTTCCGGCACTGCCAGGTGTGACGCCATGCCGTCCCGCAGGGCCCTGTACATGTCCCGCTCGCGCCGACGGAAGAACTCCACGGCGGTTTGCTCCATCTGCGGGTCGCGAATCGACGTGAGAACCGCCACCGCCGCCAGCCACGCGGAGGCCAGCGCCTTCTTCACCCCGTAGGACGACATGGGGTCCACGAACGAACCCGCGTCGCCCACCAGCAGCGCCCGCCCCGAGGCGAACTCGCGCGCCGTGTACATGGAAGCGGCGACGGCCCACGGCGGGCCGATGGCACGCGCCGCCCCGGCCACGCTCCGCAACAGCGACGTGCGTCCGATGCCGTCCGCGAACGCCTTCGAGCTCGCTTCCCGGTCGGCGCCGCTCGGCCTTGGCGACTGGACTTGGGGGTCGAGCATGACCGCCACGTGGCGCTCGGTCGGCGAAGTGGGCACCGACCACGCCCAGCCGCATCCATGGCTCTCCACCACGGCGTGCGCCGGTTCCACCTCGCGCCAGCCGTTGCTCGCCCGGTAGCGCCGAACCACGGCCAGCGTCGGCGCCTGGCGCTCGGGGGTTCGCCAGCGCCGGGCCACCAAACCCGTCCGGCCCGTGCAGTCCAATAGCCACATGGGACGCACCGCGATCCGACGGCCGCCGGCCAAGTCCACGGGCACGGTCCAGCCTTCTCCCGTCCGACCGGGAGCCCGGGCCGTGCCGCGCACCACCACGGCGCCCGCCCCGGCCGCGGACCGAAGCAGCACGGCGTCAAAGCGGGAACGCAGCACGTGAAAGCCCGTCGCCTGCCCGCCGAAGTCGTCGCTGCGGGCTTCGCCGCGCCAGAGGGCGGTGTTGCCCCGGTTGGGATGGAACTCCTCCGCCTCCACCACGTGCGACAGCCCCGTCGCGCCCAGCACCTTGCGCGCGCTGGGCGGCAGTGACTCGGCCAGCGACCGAGCCTCGGTGCCGGGCGATGGGGGTCGCTCCACCAGCTGCACGTCCAGTCCCCACGTGGCCAGCAGTCCCGCCGCCGCCGACCCCGCCGGGCCACCGCCCAACACCAGCACCTGGGGATCGAGGCGCAACCGGCCCCGTCGGCTCGACCCTCGGCTCGACCCTCGGCTTGCTGACGACGTGGCGGACATGTTGGCGACGAATCTGGTGGTTAGCTTTGGATGTGCGCGAGCGGCCCCGCCGGTTGCGTGGCAACTCCCCCGCGGCCGGATACTCGGAACGATGACGCCAGGGCAGGACTCCACACCGCTGCGGGCCTGAGCGCGGGACGAACCGATCGTGGTGTTCGTCGCCTCTATGGCGCCCCTGGTCGGCGTGCTCGTGTACGTCGTCTTGCACGGGGACGGCCAGCGCTCGGCACGGTTTGTGGACGGCGTGGTGTACGTGGGCGTGCCCGCACTCGTGATTTGGCACGTCTTGCCCGGCATCCTGGAGGGACATGGGCACTGGGAAGCGGTCGCGGCGGTCGCGGGACTCGGCGCGGTGACGCTGGTCGAACGCTTGTTCGGAAGCTGGGCGACTCGGGCCGACGACGCGGCGACGGTGGCGGGCATCTCGGGGTTTGCGCTCCACGGATTGCTGGAGGGAGCGGCGTTCTCGGCCGGGGAAGGAGGCGCGGGGCTGGCTTTCGGGACGGCGGTGGCGCTGCACAAGGCGATGGACGGACTTGCGATCTGGTGGGTGGTGCGCCCGCGTCACGGGGTCAAGGCCGCCAGCCTGGGCGTCGGCGTGCTTATGGCCTCCACGGGGGTAGGCTATCTGCTGGGCGCCTCGGTCGACCCGCTGGGCCAAGGCTCGGGCGCCGAACTCTACCAGGCGTTCGTGGCGGGAACCCTGCTCCACGTGGTGTTCCACCAAGGCCGTCTGGACCACCAAGACGAGCATTGCCTGACCGGAGTCGCGCCCTTGCGCCCCCCCGGCCCGCGTGGCAAGTAGATGGCCCGCCCACAAACACCGGAGTCCCGATGAACGCCTGCCCCGCCCAAGCTTCAACCGCCGTTCCCCTTGCCCCGCGCCCGGCCGCATCGACTGCGCTGGCGGCAGTGGTCGCCCTGGTCGTTCTGCCGTCGGCCGCCGCCTTGCCGGCCCACGCCCAGCAGCCCGCCACCGCCACAGACGCCCTGGAACGCATGCGCGACGCGGCCGGCGGCTTGGCGTTGCGCGGCATCGGCCCGGCGGTAATGGGCGGCCGCATCGCCGACATCGCCGTGCATCCGCGCGACCCGTCCGCCTGGTACGTGGCCGTCGGCTCGGGCGGACTCTGGAAGACGCTCAACGCAGGCACCTCGTGGACGCCCGTCTTCGACGACCAGCCGTCCTACTCGATCGGCGCCGTGGCCGTGGACCCGTCGGACCCGGACGTCGTCTGGGTCGGAACCGGCGAGAACGTGAGCGGCCGTCACGTGGCCTGGGGAGACGGCGTCTACCGCAGCTTGGACGGCGGCAAGTCGTGGCAGCGCATGGGCTTGGAGGACTCGGAGCATGTCGGGAAGGTCCTGGTGGACCCGCGCGACGGCGACATCGTGTTCGCCGCCGCCGAAGGTCCTCTTTGGTCCGCGGGCGGCCAGCGCGGCTTGTACAAGTCGGAAGACCGAGGCGTCACGTGGCGCGCCGTCCTGCAAGTGGACGACGACACGGGCGTCACCGACGTGGAGTTCGATCCGTCGGACCCCGACGTCATGTACGCCGCCACCTACGAGCGTCGCCGCAGCGTATGGGCGTTGCTGGCGGGCGGCCCGGGGTCGGGCGTGCACAAGTCCACCGACGGCGGCGAGACGTGGCGTCGGCTGCACCGAGGGCTGCCCAAGGGCGACATGGGCAAGATCGGGCTGGCGGTTTCCGGCGCCACGCCGAACGTGGTCTACGCCACGATCGAGGCCGCGCCGGACGAAGCGGGCTTCTACCGTTCGATCGACCGGGGCGAGAGCTGGGAGCGGCGCAACTCGTACATCTCCGGCGGCACGGGGCCGCACTACTACCAAGAGATCGAAGCGTCCCCGCACGATCCCGACTTGGTCTACCAGATGGACGTGTTCGTGCGCGCAACCCGAGACGGCGGTGCGAGCTTCGAAGTGCTGGGCACCGGCCGCGAGAAGCACAGCGACAACCATGCCTTCTGGATCGACCCCGCCAACGGAAAGCACATCCTGGCCGGCACCGACGCGGGCTTGTACGAGACCTTCGACGAAGGCGTCACCTGGCGCCACTTCCCCAACCTGCCGATCTCCCAGTTCTACAAGCTGGCGCTGGACAACGCCGAGCCGTTCTACAACATCTTGGGCGGCGCGCAAGACTTGGGCACGCTGCTGGGGCCGTCGCGAACGCTCGACGTCGAAGGCGTGCGCAACTGGGACTGGTCCGTTCCGTTGGGCGCCGACGGCTATGCGTGCGCCTTCGACCCGGTGGACCCGAACATCGCCTACATCCAGTCGCAGCAGGGCAACTTGCAACGGCTGGACCTGCGCAACCTGGAACTCGTGGGCATCCGCCCCATGCCCGCGCCCGGCGATCCGCCCGAGCGCTGGAACTGGGATTCGCCCTTGGTTGCGAGCCGCCACGCCGCCGGACGCATCTACTACGCCTCGCAACGGCTGTGGCGAAGCGACGACCGCGGCGACTCCTGGCAGCCGGCCAGCGGCGACCTGACGCGCAACTCGAACCGCTACGAAATGCCCATGGCGGGCCGCGTGCGAAGCGTGGACGCCCTGTACGGCAACACCGCGATGTCGTTGTACTCCACCGTCTCGACGATCACCGAGTCGGCGGTGGACGAAGGCGTGCTCTACGTGGGCACCGACGACGGACTTGTGCAGGCCACCGAGGACGGCGGCGAAACGTGGCGGCGGGCCGCGCCCTTGCCCGGCGTCACCGAGCGGGCCTTCATGAACGACGTAAAGGCGTCGCTGCACGACGCGGGAACCGTGTTCGCGGCCGCCGACGCGCACAAGGAGGGCGACTACCGGGCGCACTTGTTCGAGAGCCGCGACTTTGGGCGCTCGTGGCGGTCGATTTCGGGAGACCTGCCGGACGACGCCGTCGTGTGGTCGGTGGAGCAGGACCACGTGAACCCGGACTTGCTGTTTGCAGGCACCGAATTGGGCGTCTTCTTCACGCCGAACCGAGGCGAAGACTGGATCGAATTGGGCGCCGGAGTGCCGCCCGCCGCCTTCCGCGACCTGGAGATCCAGCGCCGCGACGACGACTTGGTTGGCGCGACGTTCGGCCGCGGGTTCTACGTGCTGGACGACTACGGGCCGCTGCGGGAGATGGCCGCGGGCGCCCTGGACGCCGGAAGCGACGCCAACGCCGACGCCGGGCCGGACGGCGACGACGCGAACGACAGCGCCGTGCTCTTCCCCGTGCGCGACGCTTGGTGGTACGTGCCCAACGTGCCGATGCAAGCACCCGGCAAGCCCACGCTGGGCACGACCGACTACACGGCGCCCAACCCTCCGTTCGGCGCCGTCTTCACGTACTACTTGGCCGAGACGGCCCGGACGCCCCGCGACGTTCGGCGCGCCGAGGAAGAAGCGTTGCGGGAACAAGGCCAGGACGTGCCCTTCCCCGGCTGGGATCGCTTGGCGGAGGAGGCGCTCGACCGCGAGCCGCAGGTCGTGCTCTCGATTGCCGATGCGGAGGGACGACCCGTTCGCCGCTTGGAGGGGCCTGCCGGGGCCGGGCTGCACCGCGTTGCATGGGACCTTCGTCGGCCCCCGCCCGACCCCGTGGACTTGCGCGTGCCCGGCTTCGTGCCGCCATGGGCTGGCCCACCCCGGGGACCGCTGGCGCCTCCGGGCCGGTACCGGGCCGAGCTGGCGCTGGCGGACGCGGACGGGTCGCTGCAACCGCTGGGCGCGCCCCAGGAGTTCGTCGTCAAGCCGGTTCCCAACGCCGCGCCCGGCACGGACTTCGCCGCCGCCACGGCCTTCCAGGAAGAGACCGGCGACCTGTTGCGCCGCGCTCGGGGCGCCGCCGCTGAAACGGGCCGCGTACGAGACCGGTTGCGCCACATGCGGGCCGCCCTGGCCGAGACGCCGGCGGCGGGTGCGGAGGTGCATCGTCGCTTGGCCGAGGTGGAGCGCGGGCTGGCGGGGATCGTCGCGCGTCTCCAGGGCGACCCGACCCGAAGGCGCTTGAACGAGCCGTCGGCGCCCTCGGTGCTGGGGCGGCTGGGACAGATCGCCGGCGGGCATTGGGGCACGCGGCAACCGCCCACCGACACGCAGCGGGAAAGTCTGGAGGTGGCCGCCCGGGAGTTCGGCGCCGTCGGCCAGGAGATGTCCGGCTTGATGGACGAAGTGGCCCGGCTGGAGGCGGAGTTGGAAGCCGCTGGGGCGCCGTGGACGCCGGGGAGGAGGCCCGGAAGCGGGAGCGCTGGGTCCGGGAGCGGGAGCGCTGGGTCCGGCGGCGTCGCGCGGACCCCGGCCCCACCGTCGTGAGGGTAGCGTTCTACGGCGCGGGCGGCGTGGGCGGCTACTACGCCGCCGTGCTGGCCCGCGCGGGGTGCGAGGTCGCTGTCGTGGCCCGCGGCTCCCATCTGTCGGCGATCCGTGCGGACGGCCTTCGCGTGCGCACCCCCGGCGGCACCTTCCAGGTCTCTCCCGGGGCCGCCAGCGACGACCCGGTCGAGATCGGCCCCGCCGACATCGTGGTCGTGTCCGTCAAGTCGTTCGACCTGCCGGCGGTGGCGGCCCGAATCGGCCCCCTGCTGGGACCCGCCACGCTGGTGGTCCCCCTGCTGAACGGCGTGGACGCCCACGAAGTCCTGTCGCCCGCCGTGGGCCGCGAGCGGACGGGCAAGGGGCTGACGCGGATCATGAGCAAGGTTTCGGCGCCCGGCGCGATCCATCACATGGGCGTGGAGCCCTACGTGGCCGTCGCCGAGTGGGACGGCCGCGCTTCGCCTCGGGTTCAGGCGTTCGTGGCGGCGCTCACCGAGGCCGGAGTGGAGGCGGAGGTCCCGCCGGACATCGACGCCGCGCTCTGGTTCAAATTCTTGTTCGTGTCCTCGCTGGGCAGCGTGTGCGCGGCTTGCCGGGCGCCGTTCGGCCCCGTTCTCGCTGTCCCCGAAAGCCGCGACTTGCTCCGACGCGCCATGGAAGAGGTCGTGGCGCTGGCCGCCGCCCGCGGCGTAGTCCTGCCCGAGGGCGCCGTGCGGCAAGCCATGACGATGGCCGGCTCCTTCCCCCCGGACGGCACGTCGTCGCTGCAACGAGACATCGCGGCCGGCCTCCCGTCGGAGCTTGAAGCTTGGCCGGGGGCCGTGGCGCGCCTGGGCGCCGAGTGCGGCGTGCCCACGCCCGTCAACTCCTTCGTCTGGTCGGTCCTCTTGCCCGGCGAGGTCGAGGCCCGACGGCGCCGGGGCGTGGCCGACCTCCCTACAGGCGCCGGCAGCGAGGGAGGAAGCGCGCCGTGCTGATGACGCCGTGGGTCAAGCGCCTGCTTGCGGCCAACGTGCTCGTGTTCCTGCTGGCGCAGGGCGCCCCGGCGATCGTGCAGGGGTTCGAATTCGCCCCTGCGCAGGCGCTGGCGCGGCCCTGGACGCTCCTGACGTACATGTTCCTCCACGCCGGGTTCACCCACATCCTCTTCAACATGCTCATGCTCTTCTTCTTCGGCCCCAGGCTGGAGGAGCGGCTGGGCAGCACGATCTTCATTCGGTTCTACCTGCTTTGCGGCATCGCCGGCGCCGTCGTTGCCGTGGCCTTCTTCCCCTTTGCGCCGTTCGGAGCCATGATCGGCGCGTCCGGCGCCGTGTTCGGCGTCGTGCTGGGGTTCGCCCGGTACTGGCCCCGCGAGCAGATCTACATCTGGGGCGTCCTCCCGGTCCAGGCCCGCATCCTTGCCCTGTTCATGGTGGCATCCAGCCTTTTCGCCGGCTTCTCGGGCGCCCGCGACGGCGTCGCGCACTTTGCGCACCTGGGCGGCGTGGCGGCCGCCTGGGTCTTCCTGAAGGCGTGGGAGCGCCGCCGCAATGTCCGCGTCCAAGAAAAAACCAACTCTCACCTGCCTGCCAACAAAGAGCCGGACCCCATGACGCGCTGGCACGGCATCCCCACCGACCGCCTCCACGAGGTGAACCGCGAGGAGGTCGAAAAGCTGCTCGCCAAGATCGCCGACAAGGGCATCAAAACCCTGACCAAGGCCGAACGGGAGTTCCTGGATCGGATCGCGAACTCGGTTTGAGGTCTCCCTATAGGACCTTGCACAACATTTCCGTTTAGTCCCCTTGCAACGCCGTGCCGATTATTTCTTTCACCCGATGTCGAATCAATTCGGATCGCTCACGCATAAAATCATCAACATTCTCGATCAAGAAGCGATTGGGCCAATCAGGTTCCTTCGGGTCCCCCGGTATCATGCAATCTCCAAGTCGTCGCCTTAGGCCGTCTATCGTCCCACTCGCCCGTGCCCTCTCGGCTAAACTGCCAAAGTATTCGTGAGGATATCCTTCTCCAAGTGAACGGTTTGTCCTAGCAAGTATCGGAATGCGATTACAGATCGAATTCAATACATTCTTGTCAAGTCCATGCTTCTTGACCGCGTTATATGGATAGATATGGTGATCATCGAGATCGGATTCGGAAGTAATCATATCACCGGTCAACAAGTCCTGTCGTACCGACATGGCAAATATGTTCTGCAGTACCTTGTACCTTACGTCTGCTGGCCTGAGTCTCCGGATATCGTCCACACTCAATTCGGCAACGTCTCGAACTGGTGGAACAATTCCCTCGCGAACGTACATCTTCAACGCATTGAAAAACAAGCCTATCTGATAGTTCGATGCGCGAGACGAATAACCTTTTTGCAGAATCTGACTAAAATACCATCTACGCATAAAATCAAGATCAGCAAATACTTCCTCGTTTGGTCTGTGCAAAGCCTTAACGGCGGCGATGGCGACGAGAATCATGGTATTGGGCAAAGTGCCTGGGCCTCCAGACGATTTGGGACGTGCTCCCTGCGCCCTCGCCCACTCGTATGTGCTCGCGAGCATACTTACCGACCACTCCCAGTTCTTCGCTAATCGGTCCGGCGGCAATGCCAGCAGTGTCCCTCGTGACAGTTCAGCAGACCGACCATCTCGGGTAGCAATCACCAAGTACAATACCTGCAGTACTCTTTCGCCGTTGACCCCAAATTGCTGCAGTATAGGATAGTCTACGAGTGTCTGTTCCCATAGTTCTCGCAAGTCTGGATTCGGGAAGAATCTAGCAACTGCAAGATCAAATGTGCTAAGTCTAGTGCCCGTGCTGTTGATCGTCTCAAACACCCGGCAGATCGCTTCGATGCCGCGGTCCTGCTCAAGTGTCACAACAGGGATCTTATATCTTCTTATGGTCTCAAAGATACCATTGATTTCTGCGATTGCTTCCCACTTGCGGTCACGATTGCAATCGGCAAAATCGGGTGAATCCTCAATGTATTCATTGACATATATACTGGCCTTCTTCTGGTCAAGCACTAGATCGGCACGCAATAGCCTGTTGCCCTCGATTCGATCAGGTCGGGTCTTGCGACGCCTCGTTCTGATCCAGTCAAGTGACTCCGAATCGAATTCTTCAAGAATGGCCTTCAAGTCAAAATAGTACGCCACCCTCAGGCCTGCGTTCATGAATACGCGAGTGAGGGACGTGATTCGCTGCTGCCCGTCAAGAATATAGGAGTCCGCATCTATCCCAGCCGAAGGATCGGCCGGGTCCAAGTCGTCCGCTTCGCGAAGCTCCGCCTCAATTCTGCGCGACGCGAGCTGTAGTGCTGGATTCTTTTCGAGAAGCAGCAGCGAGCCCACTGGATAGGAGCGGGCTATCGAGTCCACAAGGCGTCGCACATCTGCTTCCTTCCAGATAAACTGCCGCTGGAATCTCGGTATCGTAAGCCGACCAGCCTGCACAGCATCTAGCAGGCTACGAAGGCTATAGCTCGTAGTCTGCATGTGCTACCTCCCGATCCCAAGCGCCCGCGTGGACTTGACGGTCACGGGCCGGGTACCAACCCTCCGTGCCGCGATCCCAACGAACGCGGTACTTTTTTCGATTGTTTCGGATGCGAGGACCACCAATAACTTGGCCAAGCATCCCGGGGTCGTCCCGGTAGACGACACGGGTGCCGATGGGAAGATCCGGGGAGTTTGCTCGCTGCTCCACCCCTCAGCCCACCCCCAACAACCCCGCCACCCCCGCCATGTCCCCCACCTCGCCATCCGGCCGCGCATCCGCCGGCGGAGTCGCCCCGCCCCCCGGCACCCGGCTCGCACGGTTCACCCACAAGGTGGCGTAGCCCAGCTCGGATGCGGGCGCGATGTCGTGGAACAGGCTCTGCGCCACGTGCAGGGTCCGCTCGCGGGGGACCTTCGACCGAGCCGCCATCTCGTCAAAGTGCTGGGGGGCCGGCTTGTAGCTTCGCACCTGCTGGGCGGTCACCACCCAGTCGAACTCGATCCCGAGCCGAAGCTGCGTCTCCGCGAAGAGGTCGTCGTCCACGTTCGACACGATCCCCAGGTGGTAGCGGCGGGCCAGCTGGTCCAGGGCCTCGACGGTGTCGGGGAAGACGGGCCAGCGACCGGGCGAACCCGCGAACGCCTCTTGTTCTCGGCGGCTCGGGCGGAACCCCAGCGCGCCGCCCATGCGACGGAAGGTGTCCGCCAGCACGTCGCGGTAGGAGCGGTAGGGGCCGCCTTGCGCGACGTGTTCGGCCGCGGCGAACGCCGACAGCACCTGGGCGTCGGAGGGGTCCGCGCCGTGAGCCCGACAGACGGGGCGCGCGGCGTCCAGGATTCCCGTCTCCCAGTCGACCAGCGTGCCGTAGCAGTCGAAGGTCAGGAGCGAAAAGCGGTCCGGGTCCACGGGGCGGCCTACATCTCCGGGAAGTCGGCGGTCGGTCCCAGGGTCTGGGGAACGGGCACGTCCAGGAGGCGCAGGTAGACGCCGAGCTGGGCGCGGTGGTGGATCAGGTGGTCCAGGATGAAGCCGCGCAGGACGGCGCCCTTGGGCATCGTGAAGCGCTCCTCTCCGCCCACGAGCATCGTCCACGGCGCGGCGAACTCTTCGTCCGAGGCGTTCTCGATCAGGCCGCGCGCCACGGCGGCGTTCTTCTCCAGGGCGGCCACCAGCTCGGCGCTGGAACGGTACTCGGGCTGGGCGGGGGCGTCGCTGCCGTCGCCGGCGATGTCGAACCGGGACATCGCCATCGTGGCCTGGGTCCAGCTGGGGATGTTGGCCACGTGGCTGGCCAGCTTGCCCAGCGTCCAGGATCGTTCGTGCGGCTGCCAGTCCATCCGGTCGTCGGGAACCGCTTCCAGAAGCGCCTTCGATCCGGCGACGACGTGGTCCAGCGCCGCTACGTAGCTCTTGGCCGACACGAGTCCTCCTTTTGTGTGGGGTTACGACCAGGCGACCGGTGGGCCGCACGCGCCGCAAAGTAAGGCTAGCGAACGGTGCGACGAAACAGCCGGTCCGCGAGGGCGGCGGCCGCGGGCGCTCCCACGGTGGCCATCGTCAGCCCCAGCGCCTTCGATCCCGCGAATCCGTCCTCGTCGTTGGTCAGGGCAAGCACCATCCCGGGCAACGCCATGACGGCGGCGGCAACGGCGTTCTTCCACGGGCTGCCCCTGGACAGGTCGGTCGCGCCCGCCCGGCTCGCGGCCCAGCCCACGCCGGCCTGCGGGACCACGTACAGCATCAGCCGGGCACCCGAGTTGCCCCAGAAGCCGCACCGCGCCCCGGAGAAGTGGCGGGTCAGGTCGTCGAAGTCCAAGCAGGACTTGGAGGCTGCGTACCCGACCAGGAGACCCGCCGCATTGCTTGCCGCCGCCACGCCCAGAACCCGCGTCCACGGATACGGCTCCGACTCCAGGGACCAGTCGTACAGCGCGCCCGGAAGCCGCCCGGGCTCTTCGGCCGTTGGCGCTCTCGACCACGTCTCGATCACGACGACGCCGTAGCGCGAGTCGGCGCCGTAGCGGACCCCGGCCTCTCCCGGGGGGACGGCCTCCACGCTGCGCACGTTGTCGATCGGCAAGGTGTTCAGCGTGATCAGGCCGTTGGCTTGCCGCACGTTGTCGACCACAACCACGGGCGCAAGGCAACCGAAGTCGGACAGACTAGCGGGGCTGCGGAACTCCAAGCACACGAGCTCCCCCGGCTGGCTTCGTCCGCTCCGGGCGCGCATCCCCGGCATCAGGCGAGCCAGCGCATCCACCAAGTGGACGCCGGTTCTGGCCACCGGGGCCAGCTGCTCCGCCGTCAGCCGGCGAGGCGCGGTCCCCTGTGCGCGCGTCCGTCTGGTCTCGGCGCCGACCGCTTCCACCACCAGGGGCTCCAAGGCAATGGCCGTCTGGGACAGCACGACCCGCAACGCGATCCGTTCGCCCTCCGCAAGCACCAGCGTGTCCACGAACGCACCGTAGGCGACGTGCTCGACCTCCACTTCGTACTCGCCCACCCGCGCCTCGGCGAACCGAAACTGCCCTGCGGGGCCGGAGACGGTTTCGCTCGCAGCCCGCCGAACTCCCGCCAAGCGCACAAGCGAAACGACGGCGCCCTCCACGCCGTCTCCCGTGGCCAGGTCCACCACCCGCCCCGAGATCGCCGGCGACTGGCGAGCCTGAGCCGCCGCTGCTTCCAGCGCCGAGAAAGCCGGCTCCAACGCCGAAAGCGCCGGCGAGGCGGCGACCGCAGACGAGGCCACGATCCCGAGCCGAACCGCTGATGCGAAGTGCGCGATTCGCCGGCACCGTCGCCCGGGGCACCGGCACCGTCGCGCGGGGCACCGGCTTTGTCGCCCGGGGCATCGCCCAACCGAATGCACTCGCATTTCGTGGACTGAGTATGACATGAGTATGTTTGCAGTCAAAGTGCATCATCCGACGAAACGCGTGACCGAAGGACCGACGCCCCCAGCCAAGCCCCGCGCTTCGCGTCGAACACTAGCCGCTCCCGTCGCCACTTCGCCGTTCGCGCGACCTGCCCCCGCCCGGGTCGCGCCCCCCGCCCGGCCCCGTCGCTTCCGCCCCACGCCGCCGATACACCTCCCGCGCCTCCTCGAACTGCCCGAACACGTGCGCCTTCTCGCGTTCCGACCGCCAGCCGGGCCACTCGCGGGCCATCGCCTCCAGCTTGTCGATCCAGCGAATCGCGTAGCTGGCGGCTTCGGCGCTCCGCACGGGCCGGCCCGCCACCTGCATCCACACAGGGTTCGTGAACGCTTGGGGATACGTGGTGTCCAGAGGCCAGCGCTCCTCGGGATAACCCTCGACCCGAAGGTGCGCCCAGCCGCTGCCGGGCACGTCCAGCCGCTCGTCCACGGTCAGCGTCTTCCGGTCGCCGGCGAACTCCCAGCTTTGCACCACTTCGCCGTTCCACACCAGCTCGGCGCGCGCCAGCGGCACGATGCTCCACACGCGCGCCCGCACCGCAACCTGCCCCGGCGCGTCCAGCTCCACCTGGCCTCCGGGCCCCTGGCCGGCCACCGCGAACTCCAGCAGCGGCCCCGAACTCACGTAGGCTCGGCCCTCGCGCAGCCCCCGGAACCACCCTTCCATCGACAGCGAGCCGTCGGGCGTCCGCACGTACGTCCGCATCGAGCCCACGAGCGGCGTGGCGTGCAGGCTGGATATCGAGTCCTCGCCGCCCACGACCGCGGTGCGGATGCCGTTGCTCCACACTGCGTACAAGGGCGGCCAACCGTCCTGGGGCGTGGACCATTCCACCGCGTCCGCGGCCGCCAGCGCAGCGTCCACGACGAACCCCTTGGCGCCGCCCAGGTTCCCGTCCAGCGGATCGCCGTTGTAGAAAGAGTGCACGTATCCGGTCGTGGCGCCTTGGGCCTTGGCCTTGCGCAGCATGTCGGTGTTGCTCGGGTACAGGCTTTCGATCGCCGTGCCTTCGTAGCCGGTGGCGTAGGGCGAAATCAGGTGGTCCCGGTGTCCGAACATGAAGACGTGGCCGTAGAACGGCGGACGATACTCCTGTCCCACGACGAGCACGCGATCGGGCTCGGACAGCGGATGCGGGCCGCCGCCGGGCAGCCAGTACTGGTGGTCCAGCACGCGGTTGTCCTTGTTGGCGACCTGCTCGTTCACGACGTCCTGGTCCTCGGCCGCCGACATCGCCATCAGGTTGGACAGCGTGTTGCGCAAGTTGCCGGCGTAGTTCATGTGCACATGCGTGGAGCCGGAGAACCAGCCTTCGTCCGACACGTCCGACAGTTCTTCCAGCGCGACTTCCACCGTGGTCGTGTCGCCCGCCTCGATCTCGGCCTCGAACGTAGCCGGCACGGTCTCGAACCCGCGGACGATCGTCAGCTCGGCCAAGCCTACGGGCAGCTCCACCGTGAAGCTGCCCGGGTGGTGAAAGATCCGGTCGCCGGCGCGGCTGACTCGGGCATATGCGTCCACCGGGGCGTAGAACTTGCCGTCGGACGCCGTCAAGTGCACGCGGCTGGCCACGGCTTCCGCCGAAGGGCCGCCGGTCGCCAGCGTGGTTGTCACCGACAGGACTCCCGTGGGCCTGGCCCAGCGTCGTTCCCGCATCTCGATCTTGCGCAAGGCGCCGCCGTTGGTCTCGAGCAGGTGCAACTGGGGTAATCCGCCCTCGTTGGCCACGAACGCGATCCATTCCGCGTCCGGCGACCAGCGCGGATGAAAGGCGTCGTGCTGGAAGAACGTCAGCTTGTACGGCTCGCCCCCGACGGTGGGCTGGACGTACAAGTTCTGGAACTGGTCGGCGGCCCCGGAAGTGGACGAATACACGAAGCGCTTGCCGTCGTAGGCCACGTCGGGTTGCGTGCGGTAGAGGGTCTGTTCGTCCAGGACTTCCTGTCGCTCGTCGATGCCCCCGGCCCGCGCGGGCACGCGGTAGACGTTGCCGCTGCCCAGGGCCACGTCCCGGTTGGACACCAGCAGCAGTTCGCTCCCGTTCGGAAGCCATGCGGGCGAGATGTGCATGTCCCACGACCCGAAGTACAAGCGATCGCGACCGAACGAGTTGTCGCTGGTCACGGCTTCGGCGGAACCTGTCCAGCGACCGTCCGCGAAGGGCCGGACGTACACGTTGAAGTAGCCGCTGGGGGCCGTGGACACATAGGCGATCCGTCCGCCGTCCGGCGAGAAGCGGGGGTCCGCGTAAACGTGTTCGTCGTCGATCAGGACACGGCGTTCGCCGGTGGCAGTGTTCAGCACCTCCAGCCCGATGGCGCGTCCGTTGTCGTCGGCGGTGTAGGCCAGCCAAACGCCGTCGGGGGAAAAGGTCGGCGACGAGTAGTACTTGGGGCCGTGCACGATCTCCGTGGCCGTTCCGGTCGCAGGGTCCACCTCCCAGATCGAGCCGCTCATCGCCACGGCCAGGGTTTCGCCGCTCGGGTGCCACGTCGGGTACCAGGGCGTGGAGGCGGCGGCCGGCGGCAGGTAGAAGTTGTGCATGTAGTTCCCCCCGTGAGCGGCGGCGGGGTAGGCGCGACGCTGCTGAGCGGCAACGGCGGCGAAGGCCAGGACCGGCGCCAAGGCGGACGCCAGAGCCAGGGCGACGCACAGGGCCGGGCCGAAGGAAAGCGAAAGGCGGCGAGCGGGAGTTGCCATGGCTCTTTGCGGGACGCGGGAAACGAGCGCCGGGCCGGCTTCGTAGGAAGACAGGCCAACGGTAGCGATTGTGCAAGGTGGGGAGGAATGGCCGATGAGGGAAACGAAGGACGCCCGGCGCACTGACGCTTGGCCCTCGTTGAAGACCCGGCTCGTACGGGCGGGCCGGTGCGCGGCGGCGGTTGCGGCGTGCGGCGTCGCCTATCTGCTTGGGCGGGCGTTCGGACCGGCGCTGCGGGAAGCGGCGATGGTGAGCACGGAGACAAGCCCCTTGGCCTCGGTCGTCTCGTTCAACGACGCCTCCGAGTTGGCCGCGACGTTCATGGCGGGCCGGGACACGGCCACCGTGGCGGCGCCCTGGGACATGACCGCCCGCGACGTGCTGCGCCTTTATCACCTGGAGAACAACCAGTCCGCTCGGGCCGCGCTTCTGGAACAGCTCGGGGTTGCGGACTTGGATGCCGTCCTGCCCCGCGGATCGTCGTTCTCCTTCGTCCTCTCGCCGGAGCGACTGGAACCATGAAGCGCGAACAGGAGACCTACGAGCGCGAACAGGAGATGACGGCGCTCTACCGCCAGACTCTGAAGGCGATCCGCGAAGACGCCGGAGAGGCCGTCGCGGAAGCGGTTCGAAGCGCGGCGCCCGCGCCCGCCGACTGGGAGGAGATCGTGCGGCGGGTGGTGCGGGAGGAGATGGCGAGCGCGGCCCCCCTCGGAATCGACGGTCCGGTTTCGGCATCCAAAGGCGACGCGGGCGCCAAGGGCAACGCCGGCGCCAAGGGCGACGCCGCTACCCGAGGCAAGGCCGGGTCAAGGCCGTGGCCGACATGGGCTGCCGCCGTCGTGGGTGCCCTGACCGCCGTCGCGCTCGTGGGCGCCGGGTGGTGGGCGGGAAGACAGTGGGGACCGTGGCCCGCCGGGGCGGCCGGCGGCGGGGCCGGCGCTCCAAGCGTCTTCGGAGACTCCGTCGCGCCGCTCGTGGACACCGTGCGGGCCGTCCTGCCCGACTCGCTGAGCCTGCCCGATTCGCTGGGCCTGCCCGACTCTCCGGGCCTCGCCGCCGACAGTTCGCAAGCCCTCGAAACGGACAGCGCCTTGGACACCGGGCCGGACAGTTCAGGCGTCGAAATCCCCCCGGAGTATGTCCCGTGACCGCGCCAGGACCGGACGAGCACGATCCAGCGGGACGCAACCGCCGCCTGGATCGCCATCTGTTCGCATCCAACGCCTCCGCCTACAACCCGGCGTGGGAGACCTGTGGCTGGACCGGGGGTCTGGACCGGGTTCGGGCGGGGAGGCTGGAAGAACGGGTGCCGTGGGGCGCCGAGCTTGCGGAGTCTGCCGAGCCGCCAGTGCTTGTTCGGGAGGGCGGCCGCGGCCCGAGGGCGGACGACCCGAAGACGGACGCTGTCGCCATGGGAACGCTGGGGCTGCCGGAGGCGTTCCTGCCGCTGGACGGTCGCCTTGGCTTCTGCCTCTCCGGCGTCGTTCGGCCCGCTCGCGAGGAAGCCCGCGCCCGCCGTCCGCGCGTCGCGACCCACACGCTCCTCTTCGACCAATCCCTCTTTCGCGAGATCGACGGTTTCCCCCAAGGGCTTCACCTGGACTTGTCGGCGGCGGGGATGGCGTCCGGAGCGCCCGCGGAGGCGGCTTGGTTCGCGCAGCTTCGCCGCTCCGCGCCGGCGGGCCTGGAACCGTTGGCCACGCCCGAGTACAGGCCGAATCGAGACCGGATCAGGCGCGCCCGGTTGCGCGAGGTGGACCGCCTGGCTCGAGCCGCCGTCGCCGCTGGTGGAGTTCGGGCCGTCCGCGAAGCGCTGGTGGACGTGTATCGGAAGGTGGACGCGACCTCGGACCCGGCCCGCGCTCCGGACCGCGCCCCGACTCCCGACGCCCCGGCTGCGAAGGTCTCCCGCGACGGCGCCGTCCAAGTGGTTGGGACGCGCCGGGAGGCCTGCGTCGTAATGCGGTTGGCGTGGCTGTCCCTGCCGTTGGTCGACAGGGTCCGCGTCTTCTACTCGACGCTCGATCTGCGGGGACGCCATCCGACTCCGTGCCTGGTGCCCGGGGCCGCCGTTCCGGGGCGGGGAACGGGAACGGGGACTGGGGGAACGGGAGCGGCGTCCACGAAACGCGGTCCCTTGGAGACGTGGGCCGCTCTGGTCCTGGGCGACTCGGCCGAGTACGGCAGGGCAAGCGCTCGGATCGACGCGCGGGGCCTTTCTCTCTTTCGGGCGGCAAGCGAGCCCTACGTCGTGCATTGGGCGCCGGCGCGGCTTGGGGCCGTCGACCTCCTGGACCGCGCGCGTCTCGAGTCCCGGGGCGCGGAGCGGTGGCGAGCGCTCGGCGTGCTGGCCGCGGCCGACTTGGCTGCGCGGCCTCCGGGCCGACCGCCCGAGTGGATCGACGCCGTTCTCCGCGAGCCCTTGCTGACAACCAACCGGCGCTTCTTCGACGGACTGGTTCGCGGGTTCGGCGGCAAGGTTCCCGGCTCCTGGGCGGCGCGGCTGGCCGTCTTGGCGGGCACGGGGACGCGCCGTCGGGCCGAGGGGTTGGTGCTCCTGGTCGAGGGGCTCCGGGCGCTGGCCCACGCGGGCGTCGACGCCGGGGAGCTGGGGGCCGCGGTCGGGCGGACGCGGGAGCAAGACGGGGACGAGACGGTCGCGAAGCTGGCCGGCATCGTTGTCGGGCTCCTCGAGCCGCTTGGTCGGGTCGCCGACGTGCCAAAGATGGTGGACGCCGCCGGCCTCCGGGACCCGATGAGCTCCCGCTTGGCTCGGGACCTGATTCGCGTCTTCCTGGCTTGGCCCGGGAGGGCGCATCCGGCTTGGCAGACCTTGTTGGCAAGAGTCTGGCTCGGGCTTGCGGCGGCGCGCCGGGCCGAGGTCGGCGCAAGCGAAGCGACCACGGCTCCGGGCGAAGCGGCGTTGGGCTCGGATCAGTCGCGCTCCTTGGACGCCGGCGTTCTCCAGCGCTTGGCGTGGGTCGAGCAGCGCATCTGGGGCAAGACGGCCCTGGCCTCCTTGGCGGCGGCGGGCCGCCCTGGAGCCGCCTCCCTGGCCCGGCGCCTCATGGAACACGAGCCGGGACCGCCGATCTCGGTGTTCCTGGCGCTCCGGTCGGCCCTCCTTCATCGGCGTTCCGCCCCGGCCCGCCGTTCCTCGTCGGCGCGGCGCCCCGCCCGGAAGACGAGATGGCGTTGGAGTGGGAGCAGGGAAAGGTCCTCCGAATGAGCGAGAAGCGCAGCAGACAAGTCGCGCAGACCCTGAAGCGGCTGCGGAAGGAGGTCATGCGGGAAAGGGCGGGCCGCGGTTCGGCCGCGGACGACGCTTCGGCCCCGGACGACGCCTCGGCCGCGGACGACGCCTCGGCCCCGGACGACACCCCTGCATCGGCGGATTCGCCATCGGACGACGCCCGCCCCCCGGCGGACTCGACGCCCGAAGCCCCGAGCCGTTCCGCTCCGCCACCCAGCGACGCGCTCAACGACCCGCCCGAGGAGCGCACACGCCAAGAACCGGACGACTCGGCGATCCCGCCCCCGCGACCCTCGCCGGGCCTGCACAGCAAGAGGGTGCAGTCCGCCGACAGGTCGGCTGCAGGCACCGCCGTCGAGGCGCTCGCGGAGCACCGTCGGCGGCGGCGGGGCAAGCTCTTCGGCATCGCGGGGCTGCCGCGCCACGGCAAGACGACGCTCGCCGACCGCCTCCGGGAGCGGGCCGCGGACAGGCCGGGCGCCGACCTGCACTACAACAAGACCGAGCGGGGGGACGTCAACATCTACTACCTGCCCGGCAGGCGCGACCATCACGTCCTGGTGGACATGGCCGGCGAGGACTATCAGGTGCTGGGGGACTACGAGCGGGAGCTGCCGGAGCTGATGGGGGCCTTCCTCTGGCCCGTCCTCCAGCGGCTGGACGGAATCGCGTTCCTCATGGCGCTGCCCGTGGTCTGGTCGGGCTGGAACCCGGGAGACGACCCCCGCCGCCGCGTGCCCCCCGCCGGCGAGCGCAGGGAGATGGAGGCGGCCGCCGAGCGCATGGTGAACGCTCACAAGATGCTGCTCAAGTACGCGGTCGTGGCGCGGTTCGCCGAACGGCTCCGGCGCAAGGGACGGCTGGACTTGAAAGGGAACCGGCCTCCCACGCGGAATCAGGTGGACGACGCCTTCAAGCGGGCGCCCACCAAGTACGACCGGCCGGTCGCGGTCGTGCTTTCCAAGGCCGACCTGTACGTCGGACGCACCCGGGACCGCCTGCACACGCCCGACCTGCCCCGGCTGGGACATCGGACGCCCGCCGGACTGCGACCGGGCGAGTCGGAGCCCCTGCTGACCGCCGCCGCCCACTTTCCCGACTTCCTGAAGTTTCTGGAGCGCGAAGTGCGGTACTTCAAGTGGTCGTTCTGCCAAGCGCTGGAGGACCGAAGCCCCGACCCGGACCCGCTGGACGCTGCCGCCGACGCGGAACCGGGCACGGACTCCTTGATCGGGGGCGAAGGCGTGGTGGACTTCTTGGCCCGCCATCCGTGGAGGGTGCCGGGGCTGTCTTCGGCCGCGGCGATCCGGCTGGACCGCCGTCTCCGACCCGACGCATGGAACGCCCTGGGCCGCGCCGCCCCGCGACCCGACGGGGACAGGGGCTGAAAGTGGGCTGGACGACGCTCTTCGGCGCCGGCGCCCGCCGGACCGCGCCCGGCAGTAGGGCGCGCCTGGTGCTTGCGGGGGCGTGCGCCGCGGTGCTGGTCGCGTGCGCCTGGGTGGGCCGGTCGCTGCTCGGGTCGTCGTCGCCGGAGACCACGCTGGTCCGCGCGTACCGGTTCCTGGACCAGCCCCCTCGGCTGGACCGCGCCCTGGACGCGTCGTGGCGATTCGCGGTGCTGGAGGGCGGCGGAATGGCCCGTCGCGCCGACGATCTGCTGGCTCCTCCGCTGCCTCCGTTCCTGTGCGCGGCCGGATGGCCCGGCACCGGGGCGGACGAGGCACGGGACCTGGACAGGGCGATCCGCCAAGCCGAGCAGGCCGCGAGCGCCGACGGTCGCACCGGGTTGGCGAACGCGGTCGAGGCGCTCGAGAACCGGATTCCGGGGCTGTCGGCCGCCGCCCGACCGATCGCGCTCTACGCCTTGGCCCGAGCCGCGAGCGCCGGCGGGGACTGGGCCGGCGCGGCCCGCGCATTGGAATCGATCCCGCTGGTGCAGCCCCAGGGCGGGCCTTTGCCCACGGTGCACGCGTCCGATGCCGCTCGCGCGGCTCGTGCCGGGGGCGCCCCGCGCACGCTGGTGATCCTGGCGTTCCACGCTCGCTACCTAGCGGGCATGGCGGCTCACGGTCGAGGTCGGCCGGTCGACGCCGTCGCCCACTTCCGCCGCGCCCTCAACGCGGTCAGCTACGCGCTGGACGGCTCTCGCGGCGCCCGCCCAGGGGGGCACCACCGTCGAACCGACCTGCCGCCCGGCGCTCTCTCGTGCTCCGGTACCGCGCAACCCGGCCTCACCTCGCTGGACGCCTACGCCGGGCTCGTGTCGGCCTACATGGCGACGCCCGACTTCCGCGATCCCGAGCGTCTGGCCGGAGAGGTCGCTCGCCACCGCTTCGACATGGACCCGGGCGACCCGCTGGCGCCCCTTCTCCGGTACGCCCAGCAGGCCGCCGCCCAGCCCCGACGGCAAAGGGGCCGGGTCCCCGAGCATGTCCTTTGGGCGGCGTCCAACCTGCAACGGGTCTACCACTACAACCGGTTGCGTCCCGACCCTCGGCTGGCCGCGAGCAGGGCCGTCCTGGCGTGGCGCGTGCTCGACGAGCCGGAGTGGACGCGCGCACTAGGGCTGGACGAGGAAGAGCAGTGCGAGATGCTGGCGGGAGTCGCCGCCGGACTGCGACAAGATGGACGGGCGACCGCCGACAGCGCCTGGGCGGCCGTGGCCGTTCACACCTTCGCGCGCCTGGAGGCCCGGTGTCCCGAGCGAGCCGCCGAACCCGTGGCGAAGGCGGTTCGGGAGCGCTGGCTGGAGAGGTCGGGAGCGTTCCTTCACGGCGGACTGGTCGCGCGCTACGAGCGGCGCCGGCGCCAGCTGGAGGCCGGGGGCGGAAGAAGCGCCGGACTCTCGGGCGGCCCCGACGTGCAGGTCGACGCGATCCTGGACGAGGCCCGAAATCACGCCCGCGCCTTCTGCGGGGGCTCGGTTCCCGCCGACCTGAACGCCGGGATCGATCCGACCGCCGCGTGCACCTACGCATCGGAGTGGACGGAGGCCGTCTTCCACGACATCGCCGAGCAGCTGGTCGAACAGCTCCGACGCGGGGCCGCCTTCTCCAGCATCCGCGCTCGCGACGCGGCGGACTACGTGCGGACGGCCGAGTCCGCCGTCGCCCACGCGGGCCTTCGACCCTCCGACGTGTACCGCGCCGAAGACATGGCCCCGCTGGTGCGGTCCCAGAGCGGCGTCCGAGCCCAGAGTCGGCGACTTCGCCACCACGCCAGGAACCAGCCCGTAGCGGCCGTGGCGGCGTTGCTGATCTGCGCCGCCGCCGGGATGTCGCTGGCCGTGCTGGTCTTCGTGAACTGGTGGCGGTTCTTCCTGCTCACGCGAACCGACTTCTACGCCGACGAGGCCGCCGAGCGCCGAAGCAGCCGCCGGGCGGACGCAGACGAGGTCCCAAGTCCATGAGCGTCCTGCTTCTGGGCCTGATCGCACTCGTCGGTTCGGGGTGGATGGCACGCCGGTCGTCGCCGGGTCGCCGCGCCTGTCTCTGGGTCCTGGCGATCGGCGTCGTGGCGGGCGGGTCGATCTGGTTTCATGGGGACAGGCTGGCGTCGTACCAAGTCAAGCTGCTGGGCCAGCGCTTCCAGCCGCGCAGCGGAGGCGTCGTCGCCGAGGTGTCGGGCGACCGCGACCGGGCGGACTACTACCTGCCGGGCGCCGGGAACGATCCGGTTGCGGTCCTGATGCGCGACTCGGCGGGCGGCATCGTGGTGCGGGCGACGGATCCGACGGCGGCGTCCGCCGTAGCTGTGGTGCGAACGCCTCGCCGGTGGAGGGGCGCCGACCATGTCGTGCTGGGCTCGGTTGCCGTGGCGCCGGGAGATCGGATTCGCGTGGGCTCCCCCGACGGCGGCCCCGACGAAGTGTTCGCCTTCGCGCGGTCGAAGGTCTCCCTGGCCCAGAAGGCGGGGATCGGCGGAACCCGCGACGAGCTGGTGCACATGACCGGCGGCGGGGATGCGGACGGGTCGAGCGCCGACGACGGGGGCGCCGACGACGGAAGCGCCGACGCGAGAACGGTCGTCGTGCCCTACCCCGACGGCTCGGGCGTGCTGGGCCTCTTCCCGCGCCGACCCGGCGTCTACCAGCGCACCTATCCGCTGGCCGAACTGGCGGCCGCGGCGGGATTGAACGGGCCGACGCCGGCCGGGCTCCGCTCCTTCCTCTACTACGACGACGAGGGCGGTGCGCGCCTGGCGGTTCTGGACGAGGCCGTCCACGTGACCTCGGCGGACGGCGCGGCCAAGGCGCCGGTCGAACTCGCTTCCGCATGGACGGAGCGCGGGCGCAGGCCAAGGGTGACCGTGGCGGGATTGCCGTACCGCGACTTCCCCGAGCCGGGGCTTGCCGCAGGAGAGCGCTACGGGGCCAGGCCGCTCGGCAGCTTCGGCGTCCGCGTGGACGAGGAGTGGGTCACCGTGCAGGGCGTTCGGTCCGAAGTTCGTTCGATCGCAACGATCGATCTGCCTCCGGCGAGCCGCGCCGTCTCGACGTTCGCTTCGGGGCGGCCGGGCGACGCCAGGCTTCATCCGATCCGGCTGGCCGTCGGCGCCGTGCCGGAGGGGCCGACAGGTCTGACCTTCGTGTCGCCCTCCAACGTCTTCGTGGCGGCCGGGCAGGCGGTCTTGCGCTTCCCCAGCGCCCCGTCCGCCGGATGGTTCGAGCTGCTGGCGCCGTCGGGCCAAGCCCGCTGGGACACCGGACGCCCCTTCACCTTGAGCGACGGCGAGAGGGGGCTGCTCCTGCGGATCGACGGGCTGGCGGCCTCGTGGTCGTTCATGCTGTTGCTGGCCGCCCTCTTTCTCCTGGCGGCCGTCCCCTTCGCGCTGATCGAAACCACCGGCGCCGCGAGGGGAGTGGCTCTTGCCGCGCTGGGCATCGCCGCGGTCCGCCTGCTGCTCTCCACGTCCGCCATGGCGCGCTACCCCTTCGTGGACGAAGGCCATCAGATCGGCCTGTGGCTGATCCCGGCGCTGCCGTTCTTCGTGTGCGCTCTTGGCCGAAAGCGCGAAGGCGAGGTCTCAGCCGCAGGCGGCACCGGCAAGAACGACATCGGCGCGGCGTCGATCGCGAAAACGGCCGCGTTTGGGCACTGGGCCGCCGAGAACAGCAGCGACATCGCCACGGCAGGGCTGGCGGCGGCGCTGATCTTCTTGGCTTCGGCCCTCTTCCCGGCCAGTCCCGCCAAGTCGATGGTCCTCCTGGTCGCGGTCGGCGGCGCGGCGGCCTTTGCTCTGACGCCATTCGACCGCCGGGTTCGGCTCTGGGCTCGGTGTATCGCTGGGCTGCGCCGGATCGGCAAGGCGCTCCCGACGGTGGTAGGGCGCTGGGCCGCCCAGTGGCCGGGAGCGGCGGCGGGACTTGCGATTCTGCTGGGCAGAGTCGCGCTGGAGGTGGCGGGCTTTCGGGAGCAGATCGCCGTGGGCGGCACCCGCGTCGGCCTCTCGGTGCTGCACACGCCGGTCTCGCTGTTCGCCTTCGCATTGCTGACAGCGGCCCACGACCGGCGGGTCGCCAAGGCAGCACCCGACGAGCACCGTCGCCGCGCCGTCAAGTCGCTTGGCGACCTGTGCGCCTTTCTGGGTCTGGCCTACGTGGGAACCAGCGCCGCGATCTCCGACTTCGGAATCGCCTTCACGACACTTCCAGGCCCGTTGCTTGTGCTTGCGCTGGTCGGCGCGTGGTGGGCGCGGGCCCAAGGACTGGAGAACGCCACGGCGGAGGACGGCCCGACGGTGGACGCCCCGGGCGCGAATGCCCTGGCCGAGGACAGCCCGGCGAAGGACGGCCCGGGTGCGAACGCCCTGGCGGAGGACGCCCTGGGCGCGAACGCCCTCGTCGAGGACGCCCCCGCCGGTCGGCCGCGGCCCAGAGGCGCCGACCGCAAGCTGGCGCTGGCCGGTGCGCTCCCGCTGTTCTTGTTCGTCGTGCCGCAAGCATTCCCCGACCTGTTTCGCCCGATTCTGCCCGACATGGAGGGGCCCAGGTCCGGCTTGGAGGAGTGGAGCCGGAACGAGCTCCTGCTTCTGGAGCGAGGCGATCCCGACGCGCTCCGGCTGATCGGCGAGAGCCGGAGCGAGGCCCTGGCCGTCATGCGCGAGACGATGCGTTCGTACACGCGCGGCAACTGGTGGGGACAGGGCTTCCTGGAAGGCCGCGTGTCGCCCCAGATACGCACGACCGCCACCCGAGAGCATGTGGTCACGGGGTTGCTGGCCAGCCAGTGGGGAACGCCGGGCACGTTGGGACTCCTGGCCCTTCTCGCGGCGGTCCTTCGCCCGCTGCTGCCCGCCGACCGCTGGTCCGGCAGCGCCCGCTTCGTGTCGGCCACGGCCCTCCTCACCTTCTCGGGGGCCGGCGTCTACATGGTCTTCGCCAACTACGGCTGGGCGCTGTTCACGGGCAAGAACGTCTACCTGCTGGGCCTCGATTCCCTGGGCGACACCCTTGAAGCGCTAGCTGTGCTGGGCTTGGCGGCGGCGGCGATGGCGCAGGCGCAGGCCAAGGGCTCGGACGCCTCGACTCCTGGGAGCGCCCGATGACGACGCGATCCGCGAGGTGGCTCGCCCTTGGCCTGGCTGCCCTGATCGTCGTTGCGGCGCTTCAGGAAGAGCCGGCCGGATACTGGGCGCCGGAAGGCTTCGTCAGCCGAGCCAACGCGATCGTCGGCAACGGCGGGCTGGAACTGCGCTGCGGCGCCCGTGACTCCATCGTCGTCCGCCTGGCCCCCGGCACCCCCGACGAGCGCTTCTTCCGCTCCAGCTACCTCCGCGCCGACGTGCGCCGCTTCAACGCCGACCCGTCCGCCGCCCGGTCGCCCTTCCTGGTGGACGGCTGCCGCCTGCTGGGCGTGGACCCCTTCTACCACCGCGTGGACCTGCCCTACAACCGAGTACCCCGCTGGACCGGGCCCGTTCGCTTCGCGCGCGCCGGCCAAAGCGCTGCCTTCCGGGGCGGGCGGGATCAGCGCCTGAACGTGGTTCACCCCTTGGAGGCCTTGGACGCCACACGCAGCCAGCGGGCAAGCCTGTCGCGGGGGGAGGCTTCGGCCCGCACGGCGTTCCTGCGCTTCCAGGCGCCGCGCAGCCCGGAGGTGCTGGCGGAGGCGTTCTTCGTGGGCGACGAACCCGTCCTGGCCGACCGCCGCGACGTGGGCGCGCCTTCGCACTTGCGGCTCAACGGGTTCGCCATGCCGCCGGGGCGCATCGCGCGTCTGGAGTCGGGAGACTGGGTGCAGTTCGAGCACCGGAGCCAGGTCTTCACATACTTGGTGGACGGTTCGGACCGGGCCGGCCTGGTGTCGGCCGTGGCCCCGGGGAACGGCGCCCAGAGACGGCATCTGGTCCCCCACTTGACGCCCTTCGTGCGCGACTTGGCCCAGGCGATGGAGGGCGGCCTGCAATCCACGCCCTCGGCCCGAGACGGCGGCCTCGTCTCGCGCATGGAGGTGCGGCTGACCCTGGACCGCGACCTGGAGACCGCGACGCAGGCCGTCGTGGACCGCTGGTGCGAACGGCAGCGCCTGCCCGGTCGGCCTCGGGCCGTGTCGGCGCTGGTGATGGACGCCTTTGGCGGAGACGTGCTGGCGATGCCCACTTGCCCCGGCGAAGCGACCCTGGACGACTACGGCCACCTGGCCCGCCGCCTGCGTTCCCGGTACCTGCGCAACCAGAACTTCGCCCTCCATCCCGGCGGCTCGGCGCTGAAGCCGTTCTGGGCCGCGTCGATCGCCACCGCCTTCCCCGCTCTGCTGGACCTGGAGATCTCGCCCCACGCCGTCGCGCCCGTCGAAGACGTCTTCGGGTGCGCCCTGCCAGTGCCCTACGGGTCCGCGGGACACGACGGATGGGAGGGACTGGAAGCGTTCCTTCGCACATCGTGCAACCGGTACATGGTGGAAGTGGCCACCGTCGCGTTGTTGGCCAGCACGGCCGGCGGTGGGGACGCGGCCGAGTGCCGAGCGGGCGGCAGGGGACTGGCCGAGTGCTTAGCGGACGCAGTGGGCGCGGCGCAGGCGACCGACTCGGCAGGTGCGACTGGCGAGGCAAGCCAAGCGAGCGAAGCGGGCACGGCAGGCCCTGCGAGCGGTCCGGGCGAGGCCGACTCGGCAAGCCCAGCCCCCGAGCCCCCCGGCCGCGAAGTGCGCTTCTGCGACCAAGTGGTCCGGTTGGTGCTCTCGGACGACCTCCCTTTCACGGGCAGGACATGCGGCGACCTGCGCCTGGTCGGCGACCGCTTCGCCCCGGCTCTGCCCCTGGAGCGGCTGACCGGCGGCGCCGTCTACCGCGACCGCACGCCCTCGACCGCCATCTCCGCCGGCCTGGACGACGCCTACCGAGCCGGCCGCTACCGGCTGGACCTGTGGCGCGGCCCGATCGAGACGCTGCGGGCCGCCGGAGACACGGCCAACCCGGTGCACACGGCGCTTCGCTTCTCCGCCGTGTCGCCCCAGGTCACGAACTTGGCGCTGAACACGATCGAGGAGCTGCGCCGCGACTGGGTGAACCTGCTGCTGGGCGGCGAGAACTCGCGCTGGAGCAACTTCCAGCTCGCCGAGGCCACAGCGCGCCTGATGACGGGCCGGGACGTGCGCGGCCGGATCGTGGCGGACCCCCGCTCCAGCACCGCCCGCGAGGCGCCCGAACCGTTGCCGGAAGACGTGCTCCACCCCGGCGCCCGTCGTCGCGTGCTCCACGCCATGGAGCAGGTGGCCGGCCCCGGCGGCACAGCGGCCCGCATCGTCCCGGCGGTCCGGCGCTTCGAATCGGCGATCCGATCGGTCCCCGGCGCCGAGGACCACGACGTGTACGTCTTCGCCAAGACGGGCACTCCCGCCGTCTCCGTGCCCCTGCGCGACCGGACTGCGACTCGGGAAGGATCCGTGCTGGTGCTGGGCGTGCTCGTGGTCCCCCCCGAAGCCGGCCGCCGAGCGTCTCGCCTGCATCGCGACTGGTTCTCGGCCTGTCCCGTCGCGTCGGCACTCGAGGCGGGCGTGCTGGGCGTCCCGCCGACGCGCCTGCTGGAGTCCGCCACCCCCGGACAGAACGGCACGTCGCCCGGCGCCGGTCCCACTCTGGGGTTCTCCGCCGCCTTCTTCCTGGACGACCTGAACCCTCGCGGCGGCGACCTCCCGGCAACCGCCCTGGCGGCCGACCTGCTGGAGCCGCTGGCGGGCTACGCGGCCCAGCGCCTGGAACGGCAGCTCCGCCGGCGAGCGTTCGGCAACTGAGGCCAATCGAAGTCGGCGACCCGCTTTTTGCAACGCAGCCCAGCCCTCGGCCAAGTTGCCCCATGCGATTCTTCAACACGACCGGCCCGGTGGCGCCTGCGGACCACTATCACATCCCGCCCCTCGATCGCATCGACCTGGGCCAAGTGCGTCGCATGATCCTAGAAAAGCGCTACTTCGTGCTTTGCGCGCCGCGCCAGACGGGCAAGACATCGGCCCTCTTGGCGTTGCGGGACCTGCTGAACGCCGAAGGGCGCCACCGCTGCCTCTACGTCAACGTCGAGGGTGCGCAAGCGGCCCGCGAAGACGTGGAGCAGGCGATGCGCACCGTGCTGAGCGAGATCGCGCGGAGGGCGCGCCTGACTTTGGGCGACGACAGCCTGAACGATCTCTGGCCCGGCATCCTTGCGAAGCACGGTCCCACCAGCGCCCTGACCGAAGCGCTGACGACCTGGTGCCGGTCGCACCCGAAGCCGCTCGTGTTTCTGATCGACGAGATCGACTCCCTTGTGGGCGACGCGCTGCTGTCGGTGTTGCGGCAGCTGCGCGCGGGCTACGACCTGCGTCCCGCCGACTTTCCCCAGAGCGTGATCCTCTGCGGCGTCCGCGACGTGCGCGACTACCGCATCCACTCGGCCTCCGCCAACGCCGTCGTCGCGGGCGGCAGCGCGTTCAACGTCAAGGCCAGGTCTCTCCGACTAAACGACTTCTGCAAGGCCGAAGTGCGCGCCTTGCTGGCCCAGCATACCGACGAGACCGGCCAGCCGTTCGCGGAAGAGGCTATGGAAGCAGTGTGGCGCCGAAGCGTGGGCCAGCCGTGGCTGGTGAACGCGCTGGCCTACGAGGCTTGCATCGAGGGTAGGGCGGCGGCAGACCGAACCCGACCCGTGTCCAAATCCGACATTGCGGCAGCCCAAGAGGCGCTGATCGCGCGCCGGGAAACGCATCTGGACCAGCTGGCGGACAAGTTGCGCGAGGAGCGCGTGCGCCGGGTGGTGGAGCCGCTGCTGACCGGGGCCGACCGTACCCGTTCGTCGGCTCGGGACATCGAGTACGTCCGCGACCTAGGATTGGTGGCCTGGGACGCGCCGCTTCGCATCGCCAATCCGATCTACGCCGAGGTCGTGCCCCGGGAACTGACGTGGGTGGCGCAGGACGAGCTTCCGCAGGACCCGACTTGGTACGTGGAAGCCGACGGGGGTCTGGCGATGGACAAACTGCTGTCGGCGTTCCAAAGCTTCTTCCGCGAGCACTCGGAGCACTGGGTGGAGCGCTTCCAGTACAAGGAAGCCGGTCCGCAGCTGCTGTTGCAGGCGTTCTTGCAGCGGATCGTGAACAGCGGCGGGCGGATCGAGCGGGAGTACGGACTGGGCCGGGGTCGCACGGACCTGCTCGTCGAATGGCCGCAGAGCGGCGACCCGGACCCGCAGCCGCAGCCCGGCAAGGTCCCGCGCAAGTACGTGACGGAGTGCAAGGTGTTGCACAAGGGCGTGGAACGAACGGTGGCGGAGGGCGTGGAGCAGACGGCGGGCTACATGGACAAGTGCGGCGCGGAGGCTGGACACCTGATCGTCTTCGACCGCCGGGAAGGCCGCAGCTGGGACGAGAAGGTCTTTCGGTGGGAGCGAACGTCCGAGAACGGAACCGATGTCGTCGTGTGGGGCATGTGAGCCTTCACGGTCGTCGGGCTGGCGGCCCGGCTGGGCCTGCTCGGCCTAGGCTTGTCGCTCGGCTTGGGCGTGTCGCCCTGCCCGATCTTGTCGCCAGGCCGCGCCCGCTTGCGCCCCTCCCGCCACGCGCCGTACGTTCCCGCCCGGTTCCGCAACTCGCACGCCTTGGAGGCCCCATGTCCGCAGATCGCCCCCTTCCGATTCGCCCCGCCATCGTCGCCGTCGCAGCCCTCGCAGCGCTCGCCGCCGCCACGGCCGCCCCATCCCCCGCCGCCGCCCAGGACGAGCCCGACGGCACCCTCAAGCTGGAGACCTACCTGGACTGGGAGTGGGTGGGGAGCCCCCAGCTGTCGCCGGACGCCAGCGAAATCCTGTACACGCGCACGCTGGTGGACAAGATCAACGACCGGCGAGCGTCTTCGATCTGGATCATGAACGCCGACGGGAGCAAGAAGCGCTTCCTGGTTGACGGCTCCTCGCCGCAGTGGTCGCCGGACGGAACGCGCATCGCCTTCACGGCCGAGGGCGAACCGGGCGGCAGCCAGATCTTCGTGCGCTGGATGGACGACGAAGGCCTGGTCACGCAAGTCACCCGCGTGCAGAAGAGCCCGTCCAACGTGGAGTGGTCTCCCGACGGGACGCGCCTCGCCTTCACCATGACGGTGCCGTCGGACGACCCGTGGCCCGTGGCCCTGCCGGGGCGGCCCGAGGGGGCCAAGTGGACCGACGCGCCCAAGGTCGTGGACCGGCTGTGGTACCGCCGCGACCGTCGCGGGTACGTGGACGAGGGCTACACGCACCTGTTCGTGGTGCCGGCGGAGGGCGGCACGGCCAGGCAGCTCACGGACGGCGACTGGAACCACCAAGGCGTGGCCTGGACGCCCGACGGCGAAGAGGTCCTGTTCACGTCGCTGCGGGTCGAAGACGCCGAACACGAGTGGCGCCAGTCGGACATCTATTCGGTGCGCGTAGCGACCGGCGCCGTCGAACGCCTGACCGACCGCTCCGGCCCCGACGGTTCGCCCCTGCCTTCGCCCGACGGCCGGCTGATCGCCTACACCGGCAACGACCTGACGACCGACACCTACATCACGCGCAAGCTCTACGTCATGAACCGCGACGGCTCGGGTTCGCGCATGATCAGCCAGGGGTTCGACCGGCAGCCTTCCGGGCTGGTCTGGGCGGAGGACGGCAGCGGCTTGTACATGAACGTGCGAAGCGAAGGCACGAGCAACTTGCACTTCGCCTCGGTGGACGGCGGCGTGACGCCCGTCACCGAAGGCACGCACATGCTCTCGGTCGCGTCGATTGAAGGCGGCATGGCAGCCGGCACGCTCACCGACTCCCACAACCCCGGCGACGTGGTGACGTTTGCGCTGGACGCCCCGAACGACATGGCGCGCCTGACCCGCGTCAACGACGACGTGCTCGAAGGCGTGACGTTGGGCGAAGTCGAGGAAGTGTGGTACAAGTCGGTCGAGGACTTCGACATCCAGGGCTGGATCATCAAGCCGCCGGACTTCGATCCGTCGCGCAAGTACCCGATGATCCTGGCGATCCACGGCGGACCCCACGGCATGTACAACGTCGGCTTCAACTTCGCTTGGCAGAACCACGCCGCCAACGGCTACGTCGTGCTCTACACCAACCCTCGCGGCTCGTCGGGCTACGGCAGCGCCTTCGGCAACTCGATCAAGAACGCCTACCCCGGCAAGGACTTCGACGACCTGATGGCCGGCGTGGACCTGGTGATCGAGCAAGGCTACATCGACGAAGACAACTTGTTCGTGTACGGCTGCTCGGGCGGCGGCGTGCTGACGTCGTGGGTCGTGGGCCACACGAACCGCTTCGCGGCGGCTTCGGCCAACTGCCCCGTCACCAACTGGCTGTCGTTCGTGGGCACCACCGACGGCGCCAGCTGGTACCGCAACTTCGAGAAGTTCCCCTGGGACGACCCCTCCGAGCACCTGCGCCGCTCGCCCCTCATGTACGTGGGCAACGTGACCACGCCCACCATGCTCATGACCGGCGAAGGCGACCTGCGCACGCCGATGCCCCAGACCGAGGAGTACTACCAGGCACTGCGCGTCCTGAAGGTCCCCACCGCCATGATCCGCTTCAAGAACGAGTGGCACGGGACGAGTTCGATGCCGTCCAACTTCCTGCGGACGCAGATCTACCTGCGCGAGTGGTTCAAGAAGCACGGCCGGGGAGGGTCGGTCACGGACGGGTAGGGGCGGCGCCTGTCCGGGGAGCTGGCCGGACAACCCGTCGGCGGATTTCTACCCCCTGAAATGTCCGTCGCGATGTCCCGGTTTGGACGCCCAGCTGTCCGGGCCTCGGGCTATGTTGCCCTGGCCATGCACCATGGTGTCGCCGCGATGAGCTACGCCTAGCCGAACAGGTCGCTGGCGTAGTTGTCCTGTCCCAGGAACTCGCTTCGGCGCCCGTAGCTGAGCACCAGCAGCTCCTTTTTGGCGCGGGTGGCGGCCACGTAGACCAGGGCGCGCTCGCCGGTTTCCGCAACCTCGCGGGCGGCAGCGTCGCCCGTTTTGCGGAGCGCTCTGGAGAGGGGCACCATGCGACGGTTGACGCTGGCGATCAGCACGCGGTCGAACTCCAGTCCCTTCACGCGGTGCATCGTCGCCAAGCGGACGCAGTCGTCGTGTTCGGGGTCCGGGTCTTCGCGCTCCAAGACGTGGACGTTCACGCCCCGGTCGCCGAGTCCGTCGGCCAATGCGTCGCGCTCGTTCCGCGTCCTCGTGACGATGCAGGCTCCGCGCAGCGGTTCGTCGCGCTGCGACATCTTGTCCAGGTACTGGGCGATCCAGTTCGCCTGAGCGCTCCGGTTGTCGAAGTGGTGCAGGCTGGGCTCGGGGCCGTGGGTGAGAGACTTGAAGTCGCGGTTGTCGTCCCGGCCGCCGTCCAGGTCGTCGATCTCGCGGTCTTCCAGTAGGTCGACAGCCCAAGCGCGCGTCTCCTCGGTGGTGCGGTAGCCCAGCCGCAACTTGTGCGATCGTCCTCGGATGTTGATCCCGCAACGTCCCAACACGACATTGCTCCGCCCGTAGATGCGCTGGTGGCCGTCCCCGACGACGAACAGGTCGTCCTTGCCCTCCGGCACGATGCTGCGGATCAGCTTGAACGCAGGCGCACCCAGGTCCTGCGCTTCGTCGACGATCACGGCGGCGTAGTCCGCGCTCGGCGCGTTCCGTTTGCGTCGGAGAAGCGCCGCTGCGTCGCGGTAGGCGTCGTCCACTTCCTTGATCCCGTGCTCCGTCAGCTGCGCCCGGTACTCTGCGAAGACGGGCCAGACCTTGGCCCTGGCGCTGCGGCCGAGCCTTGTGCCCCGGCCCGCCCGGAAGACGCGCAAGTACTCTTCCTCGGTCCCGATGCCGGCGGCCTGGACGACGTGCTGCCATTCCTCGGCGTAGAAGGCGTCGGTGTGGTCCAAGGCGAGGTCCCGAAGAGCCATGGCGCGCTCCCACGCGGCCCGTGCGTGCTGGTCCCGGTCCTTGTCGTAGGTGATTTGGAACTCGTACCCTTGGCGGCGCAGGAACGCGACCACCCATCGGTCCAGGTTGGTCACCTCGATCCGCTTCATCTCCTCGGGCGAGCAGATCGAACGCAGGTTGTTCTCGATGTCGGCGGCCAAGTTGCGGGCAAAGGTGACGAAGAGGATGCGCTTGCGTGCGCCGTCCGCTCGGTTTCCGCTGGCGTCGCTGTCGCGGTCCGGGTCCGCCATCCGCCGAGCCAACCAGCGCGCCCGGTGCATAGCCACGACGGTCTTGCCCGTGCCTGCGCCGCCCAGCACGCGAACGGGACCGTTCCACCGTCGCTCCACCAGCCTGCGTTGCGACGGATGCAGGAAGACCCGCCATTGCTCCAGAGGCGCGTTGAGCACTTGCTGGAGGGCGGCATCGTCGTCCGCCACGACGAACCGAGCGCGTGATTCGCTGCGGCCCAGGGCCGCCTCGAAGTCGCTGGTGTCGACCGGTTCGCTGGGAGCTTCGCGTTCGAGGATCAGCTTGTCGTAGGAATCGCCGGCCAGGAAGTAGAAGAGGGACTCGTAGGCGTCTTTGGGCAAGCGTTCCTTCATCGCTTCGAGGTCTGCGTCGTCGTGAACCGTTCGGACTTCCGGGAGCATTGCCTGCGGAACGCCCAGGCGCACAAGCTGGCGGTCCTTGAGCTGGTCGAAGGCGGACGGGTCCGATGGGGCCGATGGGGCCGATGGGGCCGCCGCCGTGCTGGGTGTTGCGGCCGGGCCCTGGCCGGAGTCGTCGGGCCGGGACGCAAACACCTGCACAGTGCCGGTCTCGGGGTTGACGGCGCACTCCTTGCGCATGGCCCAGGCGTAGGCGTCGTCGTGCTTGGCAACCCAGAGGAGAAGGTGAAGTCCACCCTGCCCGGTGTCGTAAACGATCGCGCGATAGGCTTGGTCGATCCGCACGGAGCGCATCTTCGGGCTCTGCGCATTGCGTATGCGTTCGTAGTTCAGTCCCGGCGACGTGGGGTTCTCCCGGAGCTTTTGGATAAGTCCGTGGACCCGTTGTTGCTGTGCTTTCGGCAACTTCGCAAAGGCAGGCAAGAAGTCGCCCGAAATCGCCAGCTTGTAGCGCCCTCTCACGATACGACCTCCCGCGTCATAGCTTGATCCCCGGCGGATCGGGAGTCGGCGCCCATCGTCAGCGCGTGATACCGGCCGCCGTAGAAGTGCAGCACGCGTTCCGGGGCCGTCGCATCCAGGACGACCTGGGAGTGCGTGGCCAGGACGACTTGCCCGCCGCGCTCCCGGGCCACCTTGCGGAGCAGGCCGTACACTTGCTTCTGCAGGACGACGTGCTGGTGCGCGTCAGGTCCGTCGAGCAGCATCACCGGTGCCGGACGCGCGTAGAGGAAGGCCAGCAGGAGGATGACCTGAAGCGTGCCGCTGCCGGCGTTGGCCAAGTCCAGAGGGCGACCCGATCCCTTTGGTTCATCGTACTCGCACAAGATGTACGGCTGGGCCGGCGAGTAGACGGGCCTCCGCAAACCGATCCCGAACAGGTCGCGGACGTGCCCAACCAAGTCCTCCCAATCGCCGTTTTCCTTCTCGGCGGCCTCCAACAATAGGTTGCGCAGCGTTCCACCAACCTGCCCCTGACCGACAAGCAGGTCTTGCATCCCCTTGTCCAGGCGCGGTTCGTCCCGTCGAATACCGGCCAACGGCGAGATGTGCACGACTTCCAGATCGGCGGCCGGCTTCGGCGGGAAGCGGCGTATGCTCTCGCGGTCGAGCTGTTTTGCACCCTGGGGTCGCACGTAGACCATCTGGGGGTCCGCATACTGGAACTCCAAACCGCACTTCCATGGTGCCTCCCCGCCCCCCTCCAGCACGATCTCGATCAGCCTGGGCGTGCCCGCTGGGGCTCCTTCCTGCTTGGTTCGCGCGACTCGGCGGTTGCGCCAAAGCAGGTTCATCTCGCGAAGCGGCGTCGCTGTCAGTCCGCGTCGGGTGATGGGGACGCCGGATCGTTTGACCGCGCTGCTGGCGCTTCCCGCACCGCGCCGGGCGATCCAGCGGTCCATGCCCAGCTTCCACGTCGCGATCGCTTGGAGCATGGTAGACTTTCCGGCGTTGTTGGGCCCCGCCAGCACCACCGAATCGGCAAGCTCGAACGTCTGCTCTTCGAAGCGCTTGAAGTTGCGGACCGTGACGCGGCGGATCATCGTGGCGCGCCTTTCGTGGACGGTGGGGAGACGGCGAGAGCTTGCGCAAGCGTGTCGACGAGGGTGCCGGCCAGTGCCTCCCGGTCCGCCGTCAAAGTCTGCCAGCTCAATCTCTCGTAATGCATCCTGTGGTGTTCTTGGTCCGGGAGCAACACCGCGATGCGCCGACTGGGCCAAGCCAGTTCCGCGTGGGCCACGACCTTGCCGGCGTCGTCGGCCAGCTCGTGGCCGGGTTCGGGGGCGGGGAGGTCGCGTTGGGCAAGCTGGCGCAATAGGGGCCGGAGCTGCGGCGCGACGAGGCGGTGGGCGTCGTCCTCCGAGGGCTCACCGTCCCGGCCACGGAGGGTGTCCGGCGGCGCGAACTCGGGGTAGAGGCCGCCGGAAACGCCTGTCCGAGTGGTCCACCAGGCCTGAGGCAGGAACTGGAGGACGTTGAAAAGGCGCAGCACGCCGTTCCAGTCGATGCGGTACTGCTTGGTCATCGCGTTCTGGGCGTTGCTCCCGGCGGTGGCATCTGCCCTCGCGTCGTCGAAGTGCGCGACCGCGATAACGCTGGCCGGGTCCGTGGCTGGGATGGCAGCAAGGGGCAGGGCGGCGAAAAGGGATGCGGCTGATCGATGCGGGACGGGCGTCGTGGCCTTACGGGCCGCCGCGCGCGCGTCGTCGGTCGCCCCCGAGACCCACGGTCCGAAGCCGCCGACCACGACGGGCTGCGCAAGATCGGCCACGGCTTCCAGCACTTGGCCGGGCAAGGCGTCGCTTGCCGCGTCGTCGAAGCGAGCGCGCAAGGCGGGACTGGTCATCTGCTCCTGATCGAAGACTCCGAGCATCTCGACGAATACGGCCCGCCGCCACTTCGCGGGAACCGGGTTGGCCAGGTAGTGCAGGAGCAGGTCGAACGAGGGCGCGGTCAGCCGCGACCGCAACTTCCGCGTGTCCCACTGCGCGTCCCACCTGTCGTCCAGGGCGTCTTGGACGGCGGTCTGGGTCGGTGCCATGGTCCCCATGAAGTTCGGCGCGCTGGGAACGCCACCGAAGGCGCCTTCCAAGTCGTCCCACGTGAGCGACCACGCCAGGACCCCGGCCCGGGCCAAGCTCATGCGCTTCGCCGAATCGTCGCCGGTCTGGTCCCGATGGTACTCGAAGCCGTCGAGGAAGACGGCGACGGCGGGGGCGTCAGGTGGCGGCCCTGTGCCCTGCGTCGAATCCGGCCAGATCGCGAAGTCGGGCCGGCTGGGAATGGCCACGCCGTCGCCCAAGTCGAAGTCGGCCTGCGGCTCCACACGATATTTGTTGCCGCCGACCGACAGGATGTAGCCGGGCTTGCCCTTCACCGGCGCGCTGCGAATCTCGACCGCGGGTGCTTCGGCCAATCCAGAACCGCTCGCCGACTCAGAGCCGACGGGCGATCCAGAGCCGTCCGCCAACGGGTTCGCGGCCCTCTGCCGCAACGCCTCGATGAACCTCTCCTCCAGTTCGCTCTCGGTCAGGACGTTGGCGGCGACGCCGGTCAACCCCTCCACGACCTCCAGCTCCGACCACCGCTTCAGGGTTGCCGCCACCAGCCGTTCGGCCACCTTGCGCGAGGTGGTGGGCATGTCGCGGCTCCGGCGGTAGGCGAAGACGCAACGGTAGCAGCCGTCCTTCTCGGGGTCCTCGATGCAGGCGCACTCGCACAAAGCGGCATGTCCCGCCTCGAAGATCGAGCGCAGCTTGCCGGGGTCGGTCATGCGGTCCTTCAAGTAGCCGGTGCCGCCGGGCACGGTGTCGTACAACAGCAAGTACTTTCGACTTCGACTCGTTTCCGGAATCGGATACTCGCACTCCATGGTGCGGAGGTGTCCGATCTCGCCGCCGAACTTGCGCCGCAGGCCGAGTTCCAGCGCGGCCACGAACGAGTGCATGTTCAGGTCCGCGCTGGCCCCGCCGACCCCGGGTACAAGCATCCGAATCGCCTCCGACTCGAACTTACGGTACAGGTAGATGCACTCGGCGATCGTGTCGGCGCCGGAACCATCGCCTCGCCGTCGCGCTGGACACGTTCGGGTGTGCTTCGGCTTGTCGTTGTCAGCGGACGGCTGTACCGTGCCGCATTCTCTGCAAATGCGGAACCCGCCTCGTGGAAGTTGCAGGCCCGCCACCAGCGTCGGCTCGGTCTGGTCCGAGCGGTGGCCGAAGTTCATCTCCCGGAAGGTCGCCGACGGGATGTACTCGAAGCCGAAGGGGGTCCCCGTGGCGACGAAGGCGGTCCGGTCCTCATTGGGATCGAAGTCGGCCACCAAGTGACGGGTGTAGAACTTCGGCTGCCGCTGATCGCTTTCGTCGCCGATGCGGCTTTCCCTGTCCGACGTCGTGGCGTGCACCATGCGCAGCGGAAGCATCTCCCTGCGTTGCCCGACATCGCCCCACCGGGGGTCGCCGCAGCCAGGACACGTCGCGTGGCCGTCCACCGAGTCCACGCGCTCGCAGTAGACGCAAGCCGGGCAAAGCCTCCACTGCTCCAACTTCGACGTCTCCAAGTCCACGCGGTCTATCTGCACTCTGCGCGCACCGGCGTAGAAGCTGTTGTCCGGGGCAAGCTCGCTCAACGCGGCCGCCGCCGGTCGCTCGTACTCGAACACCTCGTGGTCGAGCCGCGGGTCCGCCTTGCCGTCGCTCCCAGCGGCCTTGTCGCCCCTTCGCAAGATTACCGAACGGAGCATGACGCCCTTCTCCGGGAAGGCGTAGTTGGGGACCAGCCCCTCGTCCGTGAGGAAGTTGTACGTCTCGCGGCTGTCAATCTTGCGCAGCACGCCTTGAAGCCCGCGCCGTTCGGCGTCCACCTCGTCGATCTCGGCCTGGGTGCTTTCATCCTGCGGTTCCCGCTTCAACGATTCGGCGCGTCTCTGCAACGTCTGCACCTCGCGACGAATCGACTTGCGCTCCCTGGCCACCTCGGCGAAGCGGTCGAGGAGGCGGTGAACCAGCGGCCGGCCGTGAACGGAGGATTCGGCATCGCCGATCACAAACCTCGAAAGCGCCCGCTTGCTAGTCTCGCTCAAGTCCTTGTCGAACGCCTTCAAGAAGGACGCCACAAGCTCGCCAGCGTTTTCGCCCACGAAGTCGAAGAACGGATACGGGAACCGAGACAACCGCCTACGCTCGACGTTGGCGAGCACGGCGCGCATCGTCCTGGGCACGGCGCGCTCGTCCACGCCCGAGGCTACCCAGCTGTCGAGGCAGTACGCGATCATCTGCCGTTCCAGCACGGCGGTGGCGTTCAGGAAGACGCCGGGCGGCTCGACCTTGCCGGCCAGCATGTCCAGCGGCTGTGCATAGAAGTAGAGGTCGTGCGGCTGTGCGGCGGCCACGGCCAAGTTGAAGGCGTTGCCGTCGCGTCGGCCCGCTCGGCCCGCTCGCTGCAAGTAGTTGGCGGGTTCCGGGGGGACCGAGCAGAGCATGACCGTGGACAGGTCGCCGATGTCGATTCCCAGTTCCAGCGTGGGCGTTGCCGACAAGACGTTGGGGTCCCAAGGCCGGTAGCCCTCCGTTGCGAACCGCTTCTCAAGGTGTTCGCGTTCTTTGCGCGGCAACAGGGCCGTGTGCTCGGCGGCGACGATGCGACGGACCTTCATGTCGCGGTAGAGGCGTCCGAACCAAGTCGGGCGAGCGACTCTGTGGCGTTCGTACCGGCCCGAGGCCAGCAAGTCCAGGCTTGGCAGGCTCTCCCACAGCTTCGCCTCCTGACGGGGGACGACCAGGGGCCGACCCTTGCCGCTCCGCACCTCGGCGACTTCGGTGGTGACGTAGAGGCGGTCGGGCACCAAGCCCCATGCATGTTGTCCTTTTCCAACGTCCGCCTTTCGCACAAGCCCCGCGGCGTCCAGCGCCTGGAAGACGATGCCGAGCACAACATCGGAATCGTGGACAGCAAGGGCCAGGCCGTGGTGATCCAGAACTCTGCGGGTCCACTTCTGATACCAGGATTTGCCCTTGCGAGCGGACCCGAAGAGCGGTTCCACGCCCAACTTTCGGGTGGCCTTTGTGCCAGGGAAGACGGGCACCGTGGAGCGGTCCGTTCCGAAGTCGGGCAAGCCGCGGTCGTTTCGCAGCACGAAGGGGTTGCCGCCGTCGGCCAAGTAGCCCTTCACCATATCGGTCAGGATCGCGCCTCGGTCCTTCATGCGCCGGACGATGCCCAGCACCAGTGCCCGGGCCACCTCAGCGGGAGCGCCGCGCAGGCCCTGGAGCTCTTCGCCGAGCCGAGCCGTCGCGGTATCGCACGCTTCGTCCAGCGTGGCGCGGTCCACGCCCACCGCCGCCGTCCGCGTATTCTCCAGCGTGCGCCCGATAGCCGACCGCTGGCCGAACTCGGCGAACGTGTTCCAGCGCATCCGCCGCTCGACCAGCTCCGGCAAGTCCGAACCCCGGGGCAAGCGGCCGGTCTCTTCCAGCTCGCGGAAGTCGTTCAGCCATCGGCGGTCAGGAGCGATGAACTCGCCCACGAAGCGGGCCAAGTCCGGGGCGTCGCTTGGCAGGTCCAGCGTGTCTTGTGCGTTGCCGCTCGCATTCCGCCAGTGGGCTCGCCAGCCGGCGGCGACCTGTCCGGACAGTTCCTCCAGCGACGAGCGGTCGTTCGCCGCGACGGTCTGCGCGATCGCCGCCCGCATGTTGGTGCTCCACGTTCGGGCCGACACGAAGCCGGCGCGGTGGGCGGCGTCCTGCACGCTGTCGGAGAAGGCGATCACCTTGGGGTCGTCGTTGTGGCGCGACGAGACCGTCTGGTTGAGCGCGACGGCGAGAAGGCTGGCGGCGCGGGCGCCCAAGACCACCATGGCTTCCCGAGCGTTGCAGTACGGGCAGTTCTTGGAGAGCCGTGACTTGGCGCCTCCCGACGAACCGCCTCTGTGCGTCACCACGACCGGCCTGTAAACCTTGACCAGGGCGTTGTCGGGGCAGGCGCAGATATCGTTCGGCTTGTCGGAATCGGCGTGGTCATCGCTGCGGTCGCCGTCATCGTTCGCCAAGACGCCGCACTTCCCGCACAGAAGCGAGGGCACGCCCTTGCCGAGGTCCGCGCCGCCGTCCCTTGGGAACAGGAAGACGGCATCGACGTCGCCGCCGAAGAACGCGCCGTAGATGTCCTGCAGGCCGTCCTGCGTTCCGTCCCTTGCTCGATGCGACAAGACCTTGGGCCTGGCGCTACCCGCCCCGGACAGCTTGGTGACCCAACCGGTGACGTGGCACTCCCTGCACTGGACCAGCGGCAGGTGCACGAACGGCTCGTCGGCTTTCAGGTCGGCGAAGTGGCGCAGGCGGAATCGCGATTCGTTCTTGCCACCGATGTCGCTTGCGCTGCCCACGCTGCACACCATGCGCCGCAGCTCGCGCACCCACAGATGCACGCCGACGTGCAGGAAGGGCAGCAGCGCGTCACCGCCGTTGTCGTCGCTCGGGGCCGGTCGCCGGCGAGACGCCGAGATCAATGCGCACAACCCGTTCAGCACGCCGAGCGCTTCCTTGTCGTTGGACACGGGCAAGCTGCCCTGCAACCGCTTCGCCAGCTTGGGCAACGGCTGGGATCGTCCGTCCAGCGCCCGCAGCAAGTTCACGAAAACGACGTGCTGCCGAAGCCCTTCGCCCAGCGCCACGCGCCACTCCGCGGCCTCGAAGTCTCCCTCGATCGGCGTCCCCAGAAAGAGCTCGTGCTGGGCGCGAAGGTACGCCTCCGCCGTGTCGTACCGCCGGGGGTCCACGACCTTGGCCAAGTCCTGGGTGGGCAACAGGTGCCGGCGGATCAGCGCGTCGCCCAGGAAGGCGTCGATCGTTTGGCGCGACTCGCCGACGATCGAGTCCGCGTCGAACTCCTGGTCGAAGATGCGCGACACGTATTCGCGAGGGTCGCCACCCAGCGTTGCCGACGTGCCGGCGCACACCAGCTTCTCCGCCGGCGTGCCCAGCCGCATCCGCAGGCGACGGATCAGGCACGCCAAGTCCGTGCCCTGGGCGCCGTCGAAGGTGTGGAGCTCGTCCACGACCAGGTACCGCAACGTGTCGGGCTGGTTGTGGCGCCAAAGCCGCCGGTCCCGAGGCCGGATCATCAGGTAGTCCAGCATCTTGTAGTTGGTGAGCAGGATGTCCGGGGGGCGCTCGCGCATGGCCGAGCGATCCGTGATCACGGCGTCCGGCCCCATCCGGTCGCGGGGCGACCCCGCGGCTTGCCCGATGAACAGCCCCGCCGTCACCCGACCCCGCACCGACGGCGTGTCGTGAACGATCCGCGCAATGCGCCGCGCCTGGTCCGACGCCAAGGCGTTCATGGGGTAGACGACGACCGCCTTGACGCCCGGCTTTCCCGCCTGCCGACGACAGTGTTCCAGCACCGGATACAGAAAGCACTCGGTCTTGCCGGAGCCGGTGCCCGTGGCGATCACCGTGGAGCGCCCAGCGTCCGGCGACAGCCGCTCCATCGCCGTGCGCTGGTGATTGTAGGGCGTGAATCCCAGCGGGATGTGCGGGAACGGCTCGCCGCCCCCTGCCGCGTGCTCGAAGGGAAGCGAGATCGACAGGTACGGCCCCTTGGCCAGGTTGTCCGGGTCCGCCAGAAAGTCGTCCACGACCCCGGAGAGCTCGGGGCTCGAGGGGCCGAAGCCGGTCTTGAGGAAGTCGTGCAGGGCGTCGAGGGCTTCGGACGCGACGACGGAGGGGATCATGTCTCGGCGCTCGGCCTTCCGCCAAGCTCGTTCTTCTCCCACAGCTGACCAAGACTGTAGTCGTGGAGCCACGCTTCAAGGCTCGTCGGGTTCAGTCTGGTGAACGTCGTCGCGCCGTCGCGTCGTTCCGCCACGAGCACGTCTCTGGGTTCGAAGTGATCCAGCATCAAGGGAGACTGGGTTGCGATGATCACTTGAGCCTTGACGGATACCGCCTTTACCAGAGAACAAAACAGCGTGACCGCATAAGGGTGCAATCCCAGCTCCGGTTCGTCCACCAGAATCACCGACGGCAACAATTGTGCGGGCTGAAGCAAGAGCGTCGCAATTGCCACAAAACGCAAGGTCCCATCGGACAGAGACGATGCGTCATAGTACGAATCGGTACCTAAGTGCCTCCATTCCAATCGGATCATGTCCTCGGCAACAGCTATGGGCCGGAGTATAAAATCATCGAAGAACGGTGCCGCGAGACGAACTGTTCGACGGATGAGGTCGTAGGATTCCTCATGCCGCTCGCGCAACAAGTACAGCAATGCGGCCAAATTCGAACCGTCGGCCCGCAGGAATCTGTTGTCGTGAAGCGCGCACGTTCTCTTGAAGGGCGAACGGGACCCCGTATCTTGAAAGTGATACAGACGCCAGCGATCAAGACGGCTCTGTATCCGGCTGGCGACGGCCCTGACGGCAACATTGTCAATCTCGTGACGCGGAACGAGTTGACCGGAGTCGTTGGACGTCAGTGCAGTTCGGTATCGGGTGGAGTCGTTCGCAAACGACACGTCGATGACCACTTCGTCGGTTGTCCCGGCACCAAAGTGGAGCACGCGATCGGCACCGCCGGCCCTGGCTACGTGCTTGCCTAGTCTGCCCGCTCGCATGGCTCCGAGAAAAGAAAACACATCGAGCAGGTTGGACTTTCCGGAACCGTTGGCTCCAATGACCACGTTGATCTTCCGGATCTGCAGTTTCTGCACGGATCGAATGCTCTTGAAGCCCGCGACGCTGATCCATTCGACCGGGGATTCCATGGCCCCGGGCGGCTTCGCGACCGGGCGCTCCAGGTCGTCCAGCGTCCGTAGCTCCGTCATCTCTCCTCCTTGCTCCGTTTGGTCGGCGAGCTCCGTAGCCACGGAGCCCAGCGCCCGCCTCGTAGGACTGCCCCGCGACCACAACTCCCGAGGCTTCGCGAGTCCTTCTCGAAATTCGGTACGGTCCCGCGTGCAGCGCAACCTCGAACCCCCTTGAGTCTCATCGGCCAGCCTTCCCCATTCGGCGCGTCGTCGTCTCCGTGCGATTTCGAGGCCCTAGAATGTCCGCTCCGATGTCCCGTTTCCGCGCCCTGAATGTCCGGTGGGACTTGGACCTGGAGCGCCCCACGCCCGGCTCCGTGCGAAATCGACCGGGTCACTCCATTTGACCGTCGCGTTACGTTCCCAAACGACCTTCCGAATCGGCGCGTCACACGCCTGAACTCCCCGGCGTCGGGCCATGCTCGGCCAGCCGGAACACGCAGCCCAACCACGCAAGGAAGCGGAACCTGTGGGCATCGCCATCATCCGAGGCGCCACCGGCAAGCCGGCCGCCAGCGACATGCTGTGCACGGCGGTGGAGAAGTGGGCGCGAGACCGCCCCGCCGTGTCCGGCAAGCTGTACGTCGGCTACCCTGTCGAGCGACAACCAAGATGAGACGGTAGCGACAACCAAGATGAGACTGTCGGAGGCGGCCGTGATCTGGCCCAGGAGCATATCCACGCACGCGAGCGACCTCACTTCCGACGCCTCCGGTGAGCCAGCCGGGGGAACGAGGGAACAGCTCATTCCAGGCCCTCCATGATGGCCCACACGTGCCGATAGCTGGGGCCGCGATTCCCCAGGGCGGATTGCCACGCGCCAGCATCGGCTTGGCGTAGCTTCTCGCGTGTCAGGTGTAACGGATCGGACGGTCGCACGCTGAGTTCGCGTGCCATAGGAGTGGCTGCCGTTCGCGGCACGCCGAGGAGGCGCATGGCGATCGCCTCGTCGGAATTCACCCCGTAATAGACTCGGGCGGGGAGGTTACGCAGCGTCCGCTGTTCATCCGGCGAGAGGTCGTCCAAGTCGGGCATGGTAAGCGACTGGAGGGCGGCCAAGCCCCAGGACGCCGATTGAGCCAGCTTGCCGAAGACGGTTTGGCAACACCGCGTCATGGCCTTGGTCGCATCCGCGTAGGTGCCGTCCCGACTAACGGAGCCGGAACGGACCGCGAAGTGCTCATGAGCCATCTCGGCCAGCGGGCGCTCGTGAACCCAGTCGCAGATGACCCGGGCCACGGCGTCTCGTCGAAGGGCCGCCTCCGTTGCGATTCTGCCCAGCGATCCCTTCAGCTCCGGGACATCGAGCAGCAGTCCGACCATCCGCTCCAAGTCGTTCCGGCGTGTGCCGAACAGGTCCGGCGTCCAGACCGCGTCGTGCACTTCCGCCCGGTTCAGGCCAGCCAAGGTATGAGCCACGGACTCCCACGAGAACCCCGTCGCATCGACAAGGCGCAGCGGCTTTCCCTTGATCCGCTCCGAGTACTGTTGGACTCCCGAAACCAGCTTGCTGGCCCAGCCTTCGTGGCTCGCACGCAAGGCCCGGAACCCGAGAGTTCCGCGAAGGACCTGCTCGATCTGCATCGCAAATCTGTCGTGATCGTCGACTTGCCGGTAGGTGTGGGCAAGGTACTGCAAGAAGGCTGACCACTCGGGACGCCATGCCAGTCGTTCAAGATGCAGGAGGTCGGTCTCGTCGTCGATGTCTTGGATCATGTCAATCAATGTCGAATTCAGTTCTCCAACCGACCGGCCAACGTATTCGCGAAGCTGTGCGACCTTGGCATCGTCGCAACCCGCCAGCGCAATGATTCCCAGGTCGTCCTGATCCACGCGACCCGCGCGTCCGCAAATGTTCCAGAAGTCCTCGGGCGGCATTTCGCGGCCGTACGGATACTGGTGATTCTGGAATACGACGCCCGACACTGGAAAGTTCACGCCTTGGGCAATGGTCGTGGTCGCCACCATCGCCCGGAGGTCGCCTTGCTCGGCCAACCATTCCACGATCGCCCGTGCATCCTCGGAGAGCCCCGAGTGGTGCACGCCGATTCCGCGTTCCAGCAACGACACCAAAGGAAAATCGGCGCCCATCTCGTCTTCCAGGAACCCGCACAGCTGGCGTATGCGGTTGCTCGTCGCCGCCGGGACATTCTCCGCCCGCTTCAAAGTCTCAGCGATCCCCCAGCAATGTGCCGGCCGGGAGGCCAGGACGATCACGGTGCCTCGGCGCTCCAGGAGATGGGCGGCGGCCGCAGCCAGCTTGCCGGGCGACCGGGAGACTGCGGACCAAGGCAATCCCAGCGGACGCCGCTTGCCGACATTGAGAGTGTCCGGGATTTCGATGGTCTTTGCAGTCGTGTGTAGCGTCGTGAAGTCGATCGTGAAGTCCCCGCGAGCTTCGCCTCTACGGGGCTGCGCGATGGCAACTACGCGATCGTTGGGGACCCAGTCGACGCCGAAGTCAATGCTTGTCGCGCTGCCGGGCGCAAGCCACTGGGCGATCTTCTCCGCGTTGGGGACGAAGGGCGTGAGCAACAAGAACTGCGCGTACCTACATTCCCTGTTGATGGTCGCCAGCAGCAGCTCGAGCCGAAAGCCGCGCTCGCTGGCGCCGATGCCGTGAGCTTCGTCCACCACAACCAGCGTCAGCGGCCGTCCCGTCTTCTCCTCCCACCCGCCTCGCAGCATCAAGTCGAGCTTCTCGGGAGTCGAGACGAGGACTCGAAACTGGCGCGCCGCGTCGGCCTCCGACAGCATGTCGGACTCGACCCCGTCGACCTCCAGCGCGGGACTGACCTTCTCCACCACGATGCCAAGGTCCGCGAAGTCGCGGCGCAACCTGCGGGCCAGCTGGCCGACCAAGGCTCTGGTGGGCGCCAGATACGCCACCCACCCGCGCTCGCGGTCGAACTGGTTCAGGGCTTGCAGCATTCTGAACTGGGCAAGCAAGGTCTTCCCGCTCGACGTCGGCAGGTTCACGACGACTGCACGGTGTCCCGCGCTCAAGAGGCCTGCCTCGCGAAGGGCCCGACGCTGGGGCGGCAGGACCTCGAAGATCGGCCGCGGCCGGTCCCTGGAAGTCATTGTGGCGACGAACTCTTCGACCCGGCTGTTCACGGCGCGGGCGACCGACCAGATGGAGCTGTCCACCAGGGAGCGGGCGGTGCGGGCGAGCAAGCGCACCAAGGCTTCCTGCCGCACGAGTCCCCCGTGCGAGGCGGCGGCCACGGCCCGGTCGAACTGCGCATCGAGTTGTTCGCCCACGTCGTAGTGGCCGTCGGCGCTTCCCTGCGTCTGGTGCATTCCCACGATCTCCGCGGCCTTCGCCACATGATAGCACCAAATCAGGTTCCACGCCGGAGTGGCGTCCTTGTTGGCGGCGGCGTCCTTCAGGAACCGGGGCTCCAGGTCCGTCTGGTCGCGACGCAAGGCGGCAACGTGCTCCTGCACCGCGTTGAGGTCGTCCCACCCGTGCTTGCGAAAGAGCAGCAACCAGACATGCAGCACGGTCGCCCACACGTGGTTTCCCCAATGGGCTGCACGTGGACAACGCCCGACCCAGCCCTCGTTGCGGAGGATCCGTTGCATGTCGGCGCCCCGGTCGCCGAGGATGCCCAGGCACCCCAGCCTGACGAGCGCTTCGGCTCTCTCCGTGGGCGAGTCGGGAAGACCGAGCACCCGTGCTATCTGGAACGCCGAAGCCGCCGAGCGCCTCAGTCTGGGCAGGTCGTCGTCTCCGATGGCGTCGAGCACGTCTAGTTCCAGCGCGTTTGCCGCGAATCGAAGGCGGTCGTCGGCGTGCGTGGCCTCGGGCGGGGAGTCACGAAGGGCTGACCAAAGCCGCCGCCGAGCCGCCTCGGTGGCAGCCTCCTGGAGCCTGTCGGTTCCCAGGCTGTCGACGATCCAGGAATGGTCGCTCATGTCGGCTCTCCCACCAGCGCGGGCCAACGATCGATCGGGGTCGGCAGGTACCATGCGACAAGATCGACGGAGCCCGGAGCTGCGGCCAGCCGGCGGGAGAGGGCTTCGGCGGGGTGGCGGAGGTCGCGTTCGTCCGGGGTGGTGTCCCGCAACAGGACTCCGGCCAGTATGAAGCTCTGGCCTCCAGACTCCAGGTACCGACGTGTCGCCTTCTCGAAGAGATCCCGTTGGATCTGAGACCGGCAGCGCACGTGAAGCCACGACAGCAACGCGTGTTGTACATCGGGGCGGAGGCAAATCCTCTCAAGCTGGGAAGGCAAGCCGCCCGGACCCGTCATGACCGTGGGCGGAGTCCGAGCCTCGCCCGAAGTCTTCACTTCACCAAACAAGAGGAAGGTCTCGCCGTCTCGTTGGACGAACCCTACCAAGTCGGCGCCCTGAAGGCTCGCGTTGGGACTCCGGAGGTCTCGGGACGTGTTCCAAGGCCAGTGCACCTGCCAGCCCACATCGTCGCGGAGAACGCATTCAGCGAAGGTCTCTCCGACTTCCCAGCCTTTCAAGGGTCGTACGGAGGCCAGCAGTTGCCCGATGGCGTCGGCGGCCATTTCCGTCGACGCCAGACCCCGCAGCACGGTGGCCAACTTCGAGTCGTCCGCGGTCAGTCGGGGAGCGACGACGCGACGCATGTACTCCTGGAACTGCTCCGCGTCCCGGACCGCGTGACCCTCCCACCGCACCCGGCCCATCGTCTGGCGGTACTCGAGCGAGGCGCTCAGCCGCATGTGCCGGTCACCATTGCCGTGCTCCGCCCCCGGAAATCCACGACCGGGGCCGGAGTCCTTCGGTTGTTCCCCCGAGCGTCATGTCTGCCATCTCCTCCTGATTGGCTGATCTACCTTCGTCGATTTCGGTGGCCCAAAATGTCCACAGGCATGTCCCGTTTCCGAGCCTCGGATGTCTCCGTAGTTCGATAGCCTTCTGGTCTCTTGCACGCTGGCTTCGGCTAGGGGGGAGCGACAATCAGGATGGGACGCGCGGGGTTGTGACGGGAACGATGGGAGCGGAGGCGGAACGGGTCAAGGGGCTTGGGCGGTTGCAATGTCAAGCCAAGTACGTCCGGTAGTTGGCCAAAGTAGAATGTTCCCTTGGCGGTGTGGACGGTGGGTTCTTCCTGAGGCCGAGGGCCAAGTGCTGGGCGCAGGACACGCGGCTCCAGCAAGCCTGGCAGGGCAGTGCGGTGGTGCTGGGCTACTCGCGGATGCTGTGGCACCAATACTTACGAGCGGCAGACGAATGGAGACCGATGCGCGGGGGCCTGGAAAGAGCGTCCGTGTTCTTCGGAGGCCTGCCCACCGAGCTGCTGGCGGACTCAAAGATGCCGGGCGCGCTCGAGGCCCTTGCCGACGTGCTTGGCTCGCGCCAAACGGCGGTGCTGCGACGGCAGCCGAAGCGATCGAGGAGCTGTTGGCGGCGCACCTTGTGCTACAGCCGTCGGTAAGCCACGGCGATGCGGTCGAGCCCTCTGCCGTCGTTCAGAACGCTTGACGAGTAGGACTTCGCGTTCAAGCGATGAAGCGTGCCTCGCCCAGTGCCCACGGCTGCTAGGACAGCCTCATGTACCTGTATCGTCCCCTAATGTTCCGGGCATGGTACTTACCTACCGATGCAGCGTGTAGGAATTCCAGGAACACATTCTCGTCTACATCATAATAGACGTATTCTCCGCCATCACGAAACCGAACATAAAGCTCGCTGGTGTGTCTGCAGTACCTGATCGCATCGACGTTCGAAGACTGCACGTATCGCCATTCACTCATGATCGCTCTCGCCTGTGTTCAAGATTGACTGGGCCCGCCAGTTAGCCAACGCCCTCCGGTAAAGCCGTACATCCGGCCGCTCCGTTTTCCATGTCTCCGGTAGTTTAGGGTCGTTCCCTACGACCTTTGTTCCAGCTCTTCTTACTCGAATGCGAGAAGGAATAGGTACGATCTCGCCTATCGCTACTGCCTCTCCGGTACGCAACGACGGCAGGAGATCGATCAATCCCCCTAGGTCATCAGGCACTGTAGCCGCCACGTGAGCTCTATCCGTAGCATTAGATATGCGTAGCGCAACAAGAGAACCAAACTGACTAACTACGTCTGACTCCATTTCAGATGGCCTTTGTGATACTAGCATCAGTCCAATACCATACTTTCGCCCCTCCTTGGCAATCATCGAAAGTGTTCGATGTGCCGCCGTCGTCGCACCCTTCGGAATGAAGCGATGTGCTTCATCCACGATTACCAACAGAGGCTGTTTTTGTCCTCCAATCGGCAATTGTTGACCCCAAAACAGCATATCGTAAATTATGCGAAGCATCGTTCCCACGACTGTCTGCAAGATTTCCGACGGCATGCCTGACACGTCAAAGATTGTTACAGTACTGTCGTGACCCACCCACTCTGCTACTAGCTGATCCAAGTCCGCTTCAACCTTACCGTCAAGATCGGGAGTGTATTTCATTCCCGGACGAAACAAAAACGAAAACCTAGGATCTCTTAAGCGACTGACCAATAGATCAAGCTGTCGTCCAATGTTACGCATTTGAGGATTCTTGAACGGTGCGGTGTTATACGACGTTGCTTCTGGATATTGATAAGGAATAAGTTTATCAGCATCGCCTTTCCGAATGAAATCACAGACACTCTCCTCAGTGTCGCCGCCCCTTTTGCTGAATGTCATTTTCTCAAAACGATCCAATTCTAGCCACAAGCTACCAATGTGAAATGGGATCGGCGAATCAGCCGTAAGATCCCCTGCCGATAGGTTCTCCAAGTGGGCAGAACTATGCGTCTTCATTTCCAAAACTCGCTCCCTAATGACCGCCTCCACCATGGGTTGTTTTCCACCAAGAGTGAGTTCAAGCAGCTCGCCGAGTGGAAGCGCCCAGTATGGTACAACCAACGACGATTCATTATCAGAATCCGTCGGCCTAATGGTCAACAACCGAGATCGATCCGGCAGTGCCGCACCGTACTCCCCATGGGGGTCGACTACTACAATGCGAGCACTGGAGAACTTCCCGTTAGCCAGAGCGTCCAACAAGACAGTGATCAAATTGGATTTGCCCGTGCCCGTGGATCCCACAACAGCACAATGCCGACCTATCAATTTTGCTACGTCAATGTTAGCCGTAATCCCCGTCGATGCTGCAATAGAACCGATTGGGATCGTGGCATCGCCTTCGTGTCTGTGCTGATAAATTACTTCCATGTCGCTCGAGGTGACGACATGTACTTCATCACCAATAGTGGGATACTGGCCAACGCCTCGTTGAAAATCACCGCCTATTGACTCACCAAAGAGAACTAGTGTCAGCCATCGATGCTCGTTTAGATCGACCATACTGGCATTCCGCGGTCCCACGGACACTGGCGGCCATGCATCGTTCCTGTCGCGTAGCGGAGTCGCGGCAGCGCCGGCGGCAGTACATACGGCATAGAGATAAGTGTAGCCAAGGGGAATACGATAGAAGCTACCGATTTGGCCGATCCTGTAAGAAGCTCCGTCAATCAGTAGCAGGTTGGATGAGATATCCGAACGCAATTGGACAGATACGATCGAGCCGGCGATCGAGGCGATACTTCCTATGTGTGTAGGCGGACGAGTGCTCATTTGACGATCACCCCGATGTCATTTGATCAAGAAACTGGCACAATTCCGAAAAATCACCAAGATTCATTTCGCAACGGGCGTCACCAGATAGCCAGGGACCGCGTCTTTTCTCGATAATGCCCGTTTCAGGTCCGGCAAGTACGATGTTTCCACGTTGAAGGGAATAATCATGGATTCTGGAAGACGGTTGCCACGACTCGGTGAACATGAGTGCATACATGTGTGCTCGATGATTGTTTTCCAGTCGTCGAATAATGACGTCGCTCAAGTGCTCGTCACCGAAACCGAAACCGGCAACCACAAGAAGCGCGTCGTCTAGCCCTAGAAAACGATCAAGCTGGTTGATATATGCAACATAGGGTTGCTGACGAGATTTGTCGTACTTCTCAAACGTCGGGAAAATCATTTCTCCGGTACCGTGGGGTTGCACACGAACGATGTGATTGTCAGACTGGCGACGTTGCCAGTTTACTGAGCCGTGAATTTTCCACAATCGAGTCCATCCATCCGCCGGCTTCCATCGCGAATGTAAGAGACTTTCGGAGTAGAAAAACGGTTCGTGGCTACCTATGAAGCCATCAAAGAACGGTACACGCTCGGCCTCAAACGCCAATTCAAATAATATGTCGTAATTCACCGTAAACACTTCAACAGGTACTTTCCTAGCTGTTCTAGCCAGCCACCGTGCGAACCGATGATGGGGTGTGTCTGGAGGGATATGATCCAACTCTGGTTTGACGGCTTTCGCAATACATTTTCGGATGCATGCATCTACCCGGCGCAATGCATCCCTATCTAACCCAGCAAGCCGATCCGAGGAGCCGATTGCTTCAATCATCATGTGCAACATAGATAGAACGTGTTCAACATTTGGCTCTTCATTCGTGGAACTACAGCGATCGACGATTGCAGACCATGCCGAAGCGTAGTCGCAACCGAGACCGTTGACAGCCTCTCGACACCTTATGGTGAGGTGGTGAACATCTGGAATCAGCGGCGTCGGCGATTCATCTGGGGCATCGGCATCGATACAACGAACGGAACATGAAGTGCCTGCCCCAAATAGAAAGGCTAATGGCCTATCGTGGCGGGAGAGGTGATCCCGCATTGTTGCGAGAAAAACTTCCCTGTCGTGATGTGCGACGACGCGGTGCGGTTTCGACATCATATAGCAACTTCGTGACGGATACAAGGAATCGTGAGGGCTGAATAGGGGCTGTGACCGTCCTTGTTCGCGGAAGGGGGACGGCTGGAGACTATGTGGTGACGAGATGGCAGGGTGTCCAGGGTGGCGGTCATCGCCAGCCCGACCTGGGGCACCAGCCACTGCAAGCGCGTCGTCCGCCGTAACGTGTCGCTCTCTGCTGCGTGGAAGCAGTCGGACGTCGCCCTGTCCTTCGCCACGCAGGGCCTCGCCACACGGGCCCGCAACTCGTGGCGGTGTCGGTCGTCGTGAAGGGTCCGAACAGGGTATTCGGTCTCGGGCCGAACTGGCTGGTGGATGCAGTAGACGAGGGCCATCTGTCCTCCTTGTACCGGGTCGTCCGATAGAAGGAAGAACATAGCCAGCCTGTCAAGAGCTAGCCATGGAGCTTGACGACACGAGCCGGCCAAGCCCTCGGGCGAATGTCGCCCATGCTTGCCGGTAGTCATTCTCCCGATCTGGCCGCGAGAACGGTGCGCAGTATGCGATGACGCGCTCAGTTGGACCGCCGGGCAGGGTGTCGTCAATGACCGTGCGGGTGACGCTACCCTCGTCGAGGTCGCGGATGTCGTCCCATCCCAGGGGGATTGCCGACCGGTGGCCGACGGGCGTAGAGACCGCCCAGGCGGTATCGTTCTTGACGGCCGTGCGGGGAATACCGACGGCCGGAAGCCCCTTGGATGGCGTGAAGACGATGCGGCCGTTGGCATCGTACCACGTGTCGGCTTCGTATTGGCGCATGACTGGGAACTGGACCCTGTAGATGGTGAGCAACTCATCCAACGTAAGGCCGAGGGCCATCGCGGTCAACACGTCGATCTCGACGAGGGCTTGGCGACGGGCATAGTCGGTGCGGAGAGCGCGATCTTGGCACCAAGTGGAATCGAGGGTCGGGAAGTCGTTCGGGAGGCGGGGGTCGTCGCTGGTCCAGGAGTCGGTGCGGAATGCTTCAATGGCCGGGGGGTTGCCTCCATCGCAGGCCCTGCTCCAAAGATGGGCGTAGTGGCTGGTCAAGCACGAGAGGCGCAGGGCACGCAGACGGAGCCCGGCCCGAATGATGTCGTGACAGGCTTCGGTGAGGAAAGGCAGGCGATCGAGCTGTGACTTGCCTGCCTCGGACACGCCGGACGCCTTGATCATGAAGTCCATCACAAGAGACATGGATGTGGCGGCAAAGTCAAGGAGTTCGTTAGTGGTGCGGAAGGCGTTCGCCATCGTCGTGTGAACGTGAGCTACATCTTTCGATACAATAGCGGTGATCAGGGTTCGCTCCGCCATGGACCCTACCATCCTTCGGCTGGAGACCCGGTAATATCTTGTGACCTTTTCTTGATCTGCGCTGACGTCATCCCATCCGACACGAGGAGTCCTTCGCTCGTATTCCCTCGGAGCACAATCGCGGACATAATTCGTCCTGGGCAGGTAGGCCTCCGGCAAGATGGTCAAGTCCAGCACGTCGTAGTGGCTGTTCAGCTTGCATTCACGGCGCGGCGTCTTGTTGAGCGGGTTCCCAACGAAGAAGTGTGGACCAGACAGCACCAACTCGCTGGAGCTATTCGGGAATCGCGTCTCGCGACGAATCGTGCCGTCACGCTGGGCCCCGGTCTCGTCCCAATGCCAAGTGAAGAAGACGTCGTCTCCCAAATCCCCCAGCCGCATCGGATGGGCCGCCAGCTTCGCCAGGGCACCGAGCATCGTCTTGGCGTGAAGAGCGGGAAGTCTGGCTTGATGGGGCGGCGTTCCTTCCTCGTCGTAGAGCTTGGCGAAGTTGCCCAGGGCGTCCACGTCCACTTCAAGCACACGCTCGGCGTGCCCGGCCACATTCCACTTGCCCTTGTCGTCTTTGATGCCGGGCACCGGGCCTTGACCGTCGTGTTCAACGCAAGCGTCCACAGTCTGCGGCTGGAACAGGTTCGCGATGTGCTGAAACGCTGGCTGTCGGCGCAAGCGTCCGTACACGTTGACGCTGAACTTGGTGTGGTGATGGACCTCCGGGAACAGCCGCTTCTCGTTCTGGAACTGGAAGTGCGCCCGCAACCTTGGATACAACGCTTCCCTGAACGCACCACCCTTCGGATCGTCGTACACGCCGCCCGGATGCAGGAGTCCCGTCACGCCACCGTCCTGCCGGGCAACCATCCATGCCTGCGGCAGGAAGCACTTGTACAGGTTCGTCTTCTGACCCTTCAGCAACGGATAGTTCTGTGCTCCGTTCAGGAAGGCCTGCGTCGCGTCGGCCTCCTCCATCTCGTCCAGCCACGCCCCCTGCAACCCCGCGTACCGATGGAACGCTGACCCTCGCAACTCGGTCACATCCGTCGCCGACGTCCTCCGCAGCATCAGCACCGGATTCTTCTCCCCCAGCACGCCCTGCTCCTTCCACTCGACCTTCACCCACGGCGGGTTCCCCAGCACCAAGTCGAACCCGCCCCGCTCCGCGAACAAGTCCGCGAACGCCAGCTCCCAGTGGTGGAACCGGTGCCGCCGCGCCAGCTCGTTCACGAACCGCAGCCGGGGGAACTCGGCGAAGAGCTTCCGCAAGTCCAGCATCCCGGTCTCGTTGGTGATCCGCCGGGCCATCTCTTCGGCATGCTGGGCATACTCGGCGCCGAAGAGGTCGCCGATCTGGTCGGGGCCGACGCCGGGTTGCTGGACGTTGCCCGTCAGCACCAAGCTGATCTCGGCCAGGAACTCGCTACGGCTGGGCAGGCGGTCAGCCTTGCGGATCGGCCAAAACCACAGCGCGCACCAGTAGTCCATCACCAGCTTCAGGCGGCGATAGGGACTGGCGGTCCGCATGTCGTTGCCGTCGCCGAAGATGCCTTGGGCGCGGATGCGGTCCTTCCACGTGTTGCTGGTGCGGCGCGGACGCGCGGAGGCGGGCTGGCCCCACACGGGCAGGGTGTCTTCGGTCTCCCTGTGATCGCGACCCAGCTGCTCGGCGTGCATCGTCCAGAGCTCGTCGACCTTGTCCGAGAGTCGCTCGAGCTTGGCCGTCTCCTCGGCGGAGAACGCTTTGAAGAACGAGCGGCGCCACGTCGCGATGCGCTCGAAGTTGGCCGCCTCCATCGCCTTCGCGGCCTTGTCCTTGTAGCCGACCATCCCGGGGTCCGGCAGCAGGAAGTGGTAGACGGCGCCCGGCGGACGGCGCGCCTCCGGCCCCGGCTCCACGCGCTCCGGTGCTTCGTTGAACCACAGGTCCGCCTTCTTCTGGCCTTTCGCCTTGCGCACCTTCTCCGCCGGATACACCTGCCGGCGCGCGCCCACCAGCGAGTTGCCGCAGGCCAGCTGATAGCCGAACCATGGCACATGTCCGTCCTCGTGGATGCAGTTCAGCCACAGCGACACTTCGGCCAGCTCGATGGCGACCGGGTTCAGGTCCACGCCGTAGACGTTGCGGTCGGTGACGAAGTGGCGGACCCTCTGCAGCTCGTCGGCGTACTGGTCGTGAGGGATGCGCTGACCCAGCTCGCGCTGCTTGCGGTCCAGGTACTTCTCGGAGAGCTGGTTGACGGCCTCGTTCAGGAACGCCGCCGAGCCCATGGCGGGCTCGCACACGGTCAGGCGCAGGATGTCGTCGGCGGGCATGTCGTCGGTGACGAGCTCGCGCAAGGAGTACTTGACCACGCAGCGGGTGAGCGACTCGGGCGTGTAGTAGCTGGCCGACTTCTGGCGGTCGCGGCTGGCCAGGCGGTAGACGAACGTGCCCTTGCGGTGGACGCGGAGCTTGAGGCGGCGGTCCTCGTCCCGGTCGTGGACGCGCTCGTCTTCCGAGTACTGTTCCAGGTCCTTGGCGCCGACGAAGAACGCGGCGTCCAAGTCGTCGTGCGCGGCCCCGGCCTTCTTGACCTCGTACAAGTCCTCTTCGGCGAAGAACCCCCGGTACGACAGCAGCGCCTCGTACACCGCGCCCAGCTGGTTGATGCCCAACTGCGCGTAGGAGATGCGCCCCCTGCGCCGACGCTTGCCCGCGCCGCGTCCGCGACCCTTGCCGGCGCCGCCCTTGCCGCCTCGCCCTCTCGCCGCCCGCGTCAGCGACATCAGCCGGATCACCTTCTGCAGCACTTCGTTGCGCAGCTTCACCTTGTCGATGAGCGGCGTCGATCCCTCGCGAAACAGCCGGCTGTCCAGCGGCCGCACGCGGAAGCCGAAGCGCAACGCGGGCTCGGAGCCGTTGGAGCGCCCGTCGTCCACGCCCGCCAGCAAGTCCTCGCTGCCGCCCCAGTTGCTGCCGTCGAATCCGTCGCGCACCAGCCGGAACAGCCGCTCCACGCTGTGGTGGATGTAGTGGCCGTCGCGGGACTCGGGCGTGTCGAGCCGCACCATCTCCAGGTCGCGCAGGTGCTCCAGGCTGTATCCCTTGCGGTAGGCGTCGGAGGCCACGGGCGCGTATCCGAGCTCCGGGCGCGCCTCGATGTAGAAGAGGAAGAGCAGGCGGTACATGTAGCGCAGGCACTCCAGGCCCAGCTGGCCCGCCAAGGCGTCGTCCAGGTCGAAGAGCTTGTCGTGACGCACCTCGCGCATGTACCGGACGACCTCGTTGCCGACCAGCTCGATCGACTCGCGGAGCGCGTACTTCAAGTCCTCGGAGACGGCGAAGGCGTGCTTGTGGCTGTTCTCGTCCAGGCGGTCCAGCAGGCCATGGCTTTGCCCGTCCGGGGACAGCAGGCTGTCGCGGTGGAGCAGGACGGCGGCCGCCTTGAGCGTGGCGTCGTCGCGACGGCCCAGGATCTCGGCGAAGTCGAAGCGCAGCAGGCGGTTGTGCGTCCACTTGCTTCGTTCGAGCAGCAGCGCTTGGCCGAACGACAACAGCAGCACCCAGCGAGGCGGATGCTCCTGGCCGAACACGCGGCGCGTCACCACGTCCTCCCAACGCTCGTCCCGCAGCGCCGCCGACGGAGGCGCCTCCCCGTGGAACTGGGCGGGATGGGGCCGGACGGACAGCGGGTCGTCGCCCTCTGCGCCGGCGTCGTAGGCCTCCAGGACCAGCAACTGGCGCGCGCCCGCGCTGCTTCGGCCAACCGCGCACAGCATGGGGAGTTCGATGCCGTCGTCGAGCGGCAAGTTGGCCGGGTGCCAGTCGGCTTCGTACCCCAGAGCGCCGAGGAAGCGGCGGAACCACTGGCGCTGGGCGGCGATCTGGTCGGCGTGGAGATGGCGAGCGGTCTGTCGAACGCCCGTCCGCCGGGCCACCCGTCGCTCGAAGGCGTCGCGAAACCGAGCGTAGTCGGTCGCCAATGCGCGGAGGGCGGCGTGGGGCGCGCGGTTCGTCGCGTCGTCCTGCCAGCGCTTGATCGTCTCCTTGATGTCGCCGGCGAAGATCTCCGACAGGTAGTGGTGGCTGTAGAACTCGTTCTCGTTGTGGATTCCGGCGAAGGTCGCGGCGGCTTCGAGCGCCATCGGTCAGTCGCTTCCGGCCCGGAACGCCTTCATCTGCTCCATGCGCGCTTGGTAGCCCTCCGGCCCCCGCTCGATCAGGTCCTCGGCAACCAGCCAGTTGAGGTCGCGAGTCAGCGTCTTGGGCGTCTTCTCGGCGTACATGCGCGCCAGCTGCGACGTGAGCGACGGGACGTCCTGCTTCGGGACAGGCTCCTGCCGCGAAGACAGCACCAGCACGATCTCCCTGCGCCTTCGAGTCGCCGGCGTCTCCTTGGTCTGCCGAAACGTCTGGAACACGAAGTCCTCCCACGCCAACTTCATCTGCACGTGTTCGATGTACCGGCATTGGTCAGCGAGCCCGTCCACGAACCCCCGAACGGCGTACTCCACGAACCCGAACACGTCTCCGCGGTCGGCGTCGCGCCCGTGGCCGCTCACCCGACTGGACCGGTCCAGCTCACGGTAGTAGCGGTTGCGCGTGAGGTTGAAGTGGTTGCTCATCAAGTGTGCCGACGGGAACGGCACTCCGGCCCGCGCCAGCAGCATGAACTCGACCAGCCGCGCCATCCGCCCGTTGCCGTCTCCGTACGGGTGAATCCACGCAATGTACAGATGGGCCAGCGTCGCCTTCAGGATGCCCTCCGCCATGCGCCGGCGGCGGGCGTCCTGGAAGACGTTACCGGCGGGCACCGGGGCATCCGTCAGAGCCGTCACATCGGCGGCGGCTCCGTTGTCCGACGCGCCGGACGGCTCCGCTTGGGACGCGTCTCCTTCGGCCGCCCCCGGACCCGGACCCGGCATGTCGTCCTCGTCCAGCCACCGGCAGAGGCGGTCCAGCAAGTAGTCGCAGTCCTCCCTCGGCGCACCCCGATACCGACCGACCACGACCTGGAAGGCGGGTACCTCCCCTGGAATGACTCCCTCTCCCAGCACATCCTCCATCCCCCCGAGCACCGCCCGGTTCGCGTCGGCGATCCATTCTCTCGTGAGCCGCGGGGCCGTTCCGGCCAGAATTTGGTCCCGAATGTCCTCGCAGACGTCCAAGATGTTGCGTACTTCCTGTCCCAAGTACTCCTGCGACGGCGGTAACTCGAGGGTCCCGTCCAGCACCCGGCCCACCTGTTCCTCGGTCAGCGTGTTGTTCTCGATGGCGGTCGTCGCCTTGACACCCTTGACGAGGTACATCCGGTAGAGTTTCCGGGCGTCGCGCGGCGGCAAGACTGCCCCCGAAACCTGCTCGCAGAACGCCACGGCTTGGCCTAGCAGCGCCCAGAGCCGTGGCGACGCCCGGTGCAGCTTGATCGAGAACGTGATCCAGCGGTGGCTGGTCTGGTAGGCGCGTGGGGTCATGGGAGGAGGCGTAGATTTTGCATGTCTGAAATGTCCATGCGAGTGTCCCGTTTCGCAAGCCCCGATGTCCCGAGCGCCTACCGCAACTGAAATGTCCTCGGCGACGGGGACGCAGCAGCCCCCGCCGCCTCGACGCGCCGCGGCTCGCTAGTTCGCGAGTCGAGCCATCAACTCCTCGACCGTGTCGCATTCGATGACGGCAATCGCCGCCGCGTCCAGCTGATCGCGTCCGTCCAGGCCGCCGATCACGCCCGACAGCTGCACGACCGCGTCCTCGCCGAACTTTTTTGCCACCTGGCACTCCAAGAGGGTCCTGGATCCCTCCCGACGACCTTCCCGTCGGCCCTCCGCCCGCAGCCTCGCCATCTCTTCTTCGATCTGCGTGTACATCTCTTTCGCCTCCGTCAAACTGGTGATCTTCGACAGTTCCTCTTCCGAACGGCCCCACTGCCGCGCCGCGCCCAACACCCACAGCGCGAACGCCTCCGCGACCCCGGCGTGCTCGGGACCCGGGTACGCCTCCAGCACCTCTCCCAGCACGGCCCGGACCTTCCCCGTGCCGCCGTCCCGCTCGAGCTCCCTCAACCAAGTCAGGATGCGCCGCTTCCGCAAGCTTCGCCCGGGTGCCGCGCGCATGTCAAGCACTTGGTACGGCAGCCGGACCGAGAGGTCGCGCAGCTGGGGCAGCGTCGGCGAGATCAGGTGGGCGATGTCGAGGAGGGCGTCCCAAGGGCGGGGGCCGTTGTGGACGACGCAGACGATGACTGGCGGCAGGCTGTGATCGGCACCGGGCGGCGTTTCGCGGATCAGGTTCTCGTAGGCGTCGGTCACGTAGCGGAGGACGCGGGCGGCCATAGAGGGGTCGACCCGGGACTGGAACTCGAGGAGCAGGACCACGAAGCCGGGCCGGTGTCGAAAGTTGACGCGCCAGAGCATGTCGGCCTGTCGGCGTTCGAGCCGCGAGCCGACATGTTCGGGGGTGACCTTGCGCAGCGAGTCCAGGTCGAGTTGGTCGGCCCAGTCGGGAGCGAGGTAGTCTTCGAGGAGTTCGGCGACGGTGGGGGCCTGGGAAAAGAAGAACTTGTAGACCTCGTCGTGCTTGCGGCGTGGTGGGCGGAGGGAGTCGAGGTGGGAGTCGGGCAAAGGGGGCCTCCTGTGGGCGCGAGGTTCGCGGGTTCGCGGAGGCCTTGGGGGCGCTCCGGGCCCGGGGGGAATGGCCGGGCCGGAAGCAAGATGCGTCCGAAAACTGGGCGTTTGGATAGCTGGATCGGCCTAACTTTCGGCCGAGCCGGCTCGGTCAACACTTCATCCGCCCACCATCACGCAAACGACCTTGATGTACGGCTGGCGCTCCAGCGTCATCGTGTCCTCGACCCACTCCAGATAGTCGTCGAATATCTGCTTGATCTCCCGCTCGCCGGTGGAGCGCTGGTGCGCCTTGAACGCCTCGGTTCTCTGCGACCGTTCCAGCTTGAGGGCGAGCTGCTCGATGCGACGCGCCTTGAGTTCTTCCAGCGCCGCGAGCTCCCGGTTGAGCTGCTCGTCCATTCGGTTCTCGAACGCCTGCCGGCACCCGTCGAGCCATTCCTTCGCCCGCTGGACGGCACCCGGCAACAGCTTCTGCAAAGCCTCCAAGTCGAGCTGAAGGTTCCTGTTCGGACCCGCCCGCTCCTTCAAGCCCGTCCGGTCCAGCAGCGCTTGGAAGGTCTCGACCCCGGCGGGCCTCCCATCCCGGAACGTCACGGCAACCCACTCGTGCACCAGCGGATGACTCTTGCGGTTCGGCACCACACCGGACAGCACGAACACGGCCTCGTCGTCGGCCAGCTGCGGCGCTCCGGCCATGACCGGTGCCTGGTGTCGGCCGAAGGCGGCCAGCATTCGGTCGTTCAGCCAACCGACTATCGGGTTCAGCCGCCAGAGGTAGTGGAGCTTCGGCCAAGCGTGCTCGTCGCGACGGCTCTCGACGATGGCCTCGCCGATGCGCTCGCGATCCGTCGTCAGGCGAAAGCGTCCGTCCTGCGGGATCACCTCCCGAGGGAATGGATCGAATCGGTGGAGCAGGTCTTCCGGGGCGTCGAGCGTCAGCGAGCCCGAGTCGTCGTTCGCCTTGAAGCGCAGTGCGGGGTTCCGCCTCCGCAGGTGGTGAAGCGCCTGCTCGCAGTACGCCAAGTCGTCGTCGAACAGCGACAGAGGCGGTGCAGGCTGGACGCGCTCCGTTGGTTGCTCGGCTGGGCGGCGCATTGTCCGCTCCGGCGATTCGGCGGCGTCCGGCCTTGATCCAGGCTCGCCAGGGGCCTCGTCGCCCGTCGTCCCTGCGACAGTCGGCGTCCCCAGGAACAGCGCCAGCAAGTCTTCCCCCTCGTTCGACTTGGGCTGGAGACGGCTGTCAAAGTGGTCGGCCTCTTCCCCCTCCGCCATTGCCTTGGCCGTGATCTCCTCTTCGGCGGACACGTCATGGACGTTCATGAACGTTGCCGGGTCGCCGATGTTCTTGTACGCCTGCTCGTCCTTTGCTTCCAGGATTTCGAGGATGCGCGTGTCGCCTCGGATCCTCTCGTTCGCGCTCTCGGCGACCAAGTAGACGATCTGAGGTCGGCGCTTCTGTCCGTAGCGGTCCACGCGCCCGTTGCGCTGCTGAAAGACCATCAGCGACCACGGCATGTCGAAGTGAATCAAGCGGTGGCAGTGGTAGTGCAGGTTGATGCCTTCGGAAGCGACGTCCGAGCAAAGCAACAGTCGGACGGGACGCTTGGCGTTGCCGAAGTCCTCCACCACGCGCTGCTGGTCCACGTCGCTCATCGTCCCGTGCAGGATGGCCACTTGGGCATTGCCGAGCCCAAGGTCTTCCGCAAGATGCTGGCGCAGCCAATGCAGCGTCTCGATCCGCTCGGTGAACACGACCAGCCGGTCCTCTTCCGTCCCCCGGCCTCTGGCCTGCCACCTGAATGGCCGTCCGCCCCGAATCGCGTCCAGCAGAGCCTGGTACTTGGCGTAGTCGCCCGGCCCGATGACGACCAGTGCTTCCCGAAGCGCGCGCAAGGAGGCCACTTCGGCAGCCACCGCAGCGGCGGGGTCGCACCGGCCCCGTCGGCCGCCCCTTCCTCCAGCTCCTTGTCGCGCCCGCCGAATGCGCTTGTCCACCGAAGCCAGGCACGCGGCCGGACTGGAGAAGAGGGCCTTCTCGAGCGTGACCAAGAAGAGGTCGCGACGGACTTGGCCAGCGGCGTTCGCGCCCCCGCTCGCCGAAGTCCGCGCCCCGCCCGCCCTCGCCACCTTCACCGCCAAGAGCGCTTTGTAGGCCCGTTCCTCCTTGGCGGAAGCGGGGAACCGGCTGCGATGCACCTCGCGGTCCCTGAAGGCGTCGCGCACGTCTGCGCGGATGTCCTTCTTGAAGCGCCGAATCACCAGTCCCTTGTCGCGAAAGTCTTCGCGCCGATAGTTCTCCGGGTCGGTGATGGCGGTGGCGTCCAGCATGTTCACGAGGCTGGCGAAGCTGCGCGCCTTTCCGTCGTGCGGCGTCGCCGTCAGCATGATCAGCGTGTCGGAGCGTCGCGCCAGCAAGCGGGCCAGCCGGCTCCGAAGCGACCCCGTGCCGCGGTCGGCCACGTTGTGCGCTTCGTCGATGACGATCACGTCCCAGTACGCCTGCTCCAAGTAAGTCCGGTACTCTCTGTCCTGCTTGAGCGTGTCGATGGAGATGATCGACTTGTCGTAGTAGTGGAACGGGTTGTGGCTGGTGGGAATCCGCGCCCGGACGCGCTGGATGCCGACCGAATCCAGCCGCGTGAGCGGGATCGTGAACCGGTTCCAGAACTCCTGTTGGAACTGCGTCAGCATGCTCTTCAACGCCAGCACCAGAATCCGCCGACCCCGGCCGCGCGCAATCAGTTCGCTGACCAGGACTCCCGCCTCCAACGTCTTTCCCAGCCCCACCGCGTCCGCAACAAGGATGCGCTGTCGGGGCTGCCGCAACGCTTGGCGCGCCGGCTCCAGCTGGTACGCCACCGAGTCCATGGCGCCCAGGTGCCCCGCGTGAATGCGGTCGTCGCCGGGCACCGCCTGGCGCAGCAAGCTCTCCATGTACAACCGGCTGTCGGCGAACTGCGGCGACTCGTCCGGCACCAGCCGCGTCCGCGCCGGGTCCAGCACCTCGATCTGCGGCTCCAACCGCGTCAGGAAGACGGCCTCCCGCTCCCGGACGAGCTCGGAGACGCCGTCGCAGACCAACTGCGAGCCACCGTCCGGCGTCGAGTCCACCCGCCGCACGACCCACTCGGCGTCGCGGACGACTACGCGAGCGCCGGGAGCGAGGGTTGGAAGCTGGCCGGTCAGCGGGCTGGCTCCGTCGGGCAATCGTTCTCGATCATGTTGCTTGTGTCGCGTTCGAGGCGGGTGCTCGTTGCAGTCGCTCGGGAGCGGCCAAATGCGAAGTTGCCCGAACCGTAACGACGAGCGAGCCGACCAGCAAGAAGGACGAGGCCGCCTCGGCCCGGGCTGTCGGCTTTCGACGCGACTTTGGTGAGCCGTCGGTTGAGCGCCTCCGGGAAGAGCCTCGGCAGCCGCGACGGCCGTTCGAAGAACGTCCCACTTGCGGAACGCGACGCTGATCGTGATACTTGAGTCCATACCGTCTCTGGCCATGCCCGCGGCTGGCATGGCGCTCTGGGACACCCTCGAAGCAGATGATCGGCAACCGGAGACACCGCGATGTTCACTGAACTGCGTATCCGCAATTTCCGTCTGTTCGAGGACCTGACGATCAAAGGCTTGAGGCGGATCAATCTGTTCGTTGGGAAGAACAACTCCGGAAAATCCGCAGCGGTAGAGGCAGTTGCGCTGGTGGCGGCGTCCTACGTGCCGTTTCAGTTGAACCTTAGGAGAGGCATGAAGGTGCCCACTGACGAGTACGCGTTCGACAGCTACCTTCGGTCCTTCTTCCGCGACCTGGATGCCAGTAAGGAGATGGAAATAACGGCGAAACAATCGACATTCGGCATCCGGAAGTGCACGGTCGCTGTTGAACAAACTCCTAATGCTTCAGTCATGGCGGACCGGCCAACCACGGAATCGATTGGCAAGCTACCATCACGGGTAGCTCTCGCGGTACGTCTGGAGGAGGAACATGGCCGCTATCTCCGGTATCAGACGTTTCTGGACGACGAGCGCTTGAAGCTGGCCGGACAGGAGGAATCCACGCCGCCGCCTAGTGCGTTCTCGGTAGCGTTCGTACCCGCCAACCTAGAGATAAGCGGGCATGTCTTTGATCGCCTGAGCGAGCTTAGGAAGGATAGGCGGACCGGGTATATTGTCGATGTATTGCGCAAGATTGAACCTCGATTGAGAGATGCTCCGGAGGTCCTGATGGAACACGGCGTACCGAACTTGTTCTGCGACATCGGAATCGGAAAGCTAGTGCCGCTAGGTCTGATGGGCCAAGGACTAGCACGAGTGCTCAGGTTGGTGCTGATGATGGAGTCAACGGGCCAGGGAAACATCGCGGTGATCGACGAAATCGAGAACGGTATCCACCACGAATCGATGTTCGACGTCTGGCGAGCAATAAGCGAGGCGGCGCATAGGTACGACAAGCAAGTATTCGTCACAACTCACAGCTACGAGTGTCTTCGTTCGGCCAACGATGCGATTGACGGCCAGGACTTGGCCGTACACCGCTTGGAGGTTGACGACGATAGGGCGATTCGTTGCGTGACGCTTGGCCCGGATGCGGTCGATGGGGCGATATCCAACGGATTCGAGATACGATGAGTGACCGTGGCAACTCCAGGAGGTTGCGTAGCCGAAGTCGACTTGGGCAATCGAAGTCGAAGAAACTCTTGCTTGTGGAAGGAAGAACAGATGAGAGATTCTTCAACAGTTTCAATGAGAATCTCACCATAGACGACATCGTTGTTGAGAGCTACGAGGGGAAGTCCAACTTGAACACCAAGTATCTGGAGGCCTTGATGGGTCGAACCGGATTCGACGCTGTGGAGAGCTTGGGCATAATCCGTGATGCCGACAATTCCGCCGAGAATGCGTTCCGGAGCGTTCAGTCGTCGATCGCGGATTCTGGACTACCTGTACCTCCGTCCTTGACTAATCGCCGTGCCGTGGCGAACGAAGGAGATGCTCGGATGGCGCTGACGGTCAGCGTGTTTATCCTGCCCGACAACAGGAACCCGGGCGAGCTTGAGACTCTGCTGTGCCGAACGCTGGATTCCGACATCGCCAAGTGCATCGACAACTTCATGAAGTGTGCGAGGGAAACTGCCACGGGGGAGTCGCCCTCAAAACCGGACAAGGCGCGTGTAGCCGCATACATAGCGGTTCAGAAGAAGGCGCCCCACTCCCTTGCCGTCTCCGCTCGACAGGGTGTTTGGGACTTCGACCACAGGGTGCTCAGCAGTGTACGAGAGTTCCTTCGGGAACTATGACCCGCTGAACGGCATCGTCCGTCGCATGTACTCGTCGAAGAGCGGAACGGTAAAGGCCGTGTCGCCGTGGGCCGGGCTGTAGATCATGCCTTTTTCGATGAGCTGGGCGCGCGTCGGGGCCACGGAAGTGACCTGTTTGCCGAGCGCTTCGGCGATCTCCCCGGAGCGATGGGGACCCGGCCCGAGTTCCGCCATCGCTCGCAAGTACCGCTTCTCGGCCGGCGCGAGCCGGTCCAGGCGGACTCGGAAGAAGGTGGCGTCCAAGTCGGCGATCGCGCCGATCGTGGCGGTCTCCACGTCGGCGACCGTGACCGGCGAGGAGTCCGCCGATTCCCAGCAGTGCTTCCCCCACTCCTGCAGGAAGTACGGATACCCGCGAGTGCGCTGAATGATTTCGTCCACTGCCGCCCCGTCGTACAGCACGCCATGGGGCTGGGCCGGCGCTTCCAAAGCCTGCGCGGCCGATCCCTCGTCGAGCGGCCCGACGTCGGCAAAGGAAAACAAGCGTTCGGCATAGGACCTGACCTTGCCCGCGCGAGCGACGATCTGCGGCAGTCCGGCGCCCACGAGAGTCACCGGCAGCTGCATCTGGGCGATCCGGTGAAAGGCGGTGATCATCGCACCGAACTCGGATCGCTCCAAGTACTGGAGTTCGTCCACGAACAAGGCCAAGGCCGTCTTGTTCCCGCGCGCCGCTTCCCCGACCACCCGCAGAAGGTCCAGCAGGTCGTGCTCCAGGTTGCCGCTGTCGGCGACCCCCGGCTCGGTGTCCAGGTCCAGGTCCATCGCCGACGCGAAGCCGCCCAATGCGCGAAGCGCTCGCCTTGCCAGCTCGCCGGCTGCTGCTCGCCGACTCATCTTGACGAGCGTCGCCCGCAAAGGCGGAGCCAGCAGGGCGGGCAAGGAACCGCCCTCGGGCGCTTCGACCACCACCGTCGAGAACCCTCGACCGTCGGCGTCGATTGCGACTCGATTCAGCAGGACGGTTTTTCCGACGCCCCGCAGGCCGACCATCACCAAGCACTTGGCCGAGAGTCCTGCACGGACTCGGTCCAAGCCGATGGCGGCGCGCTCCAGCAGCTGGTCGCGGCCCGCCAACTCGGGCGGAGGCGTTCCGGCGCCAGGGGCGTAGGGGTTCTTTCGCGGGTCCATTTTGAGTGAAGTTACCCCAGTTTATCGGAATTCGCTAATATGGGGTAAGATCGCTCAAATTGGCCGGGCGCACGTGCAGGACTCGGGGCCCGGCGGGCAGCCTGCCTACGGCCCCTCTTCCACCTTGTGCCCCAGCCCGCGCAGCTTCTCCACGATCCGGGCCGCGTGCGCCCGGCCCCTGGTCTCGGCGCGGATCTCGATGCTGACTTCGCCCACCGACACGTCGCCGAACGCTCGCACGTGGTGGATGTCCAGCACGTTGGCACCTTCGCCGGCCACCACCGCCGTCAGTTGGTTGAGCGATCCGGGCCGGTCTCGCACCAGGACCCGCAGGCGCGCCAGGCGCCCGTCGTCCCGCAGCCCCCGGTCGATGATCCGCGCGATGATGTTCACGTCGATGTTGCCGCCCGACAGCACGCACACGACCGTTTCATCGGGCGACGCCGAAGCCGCGACCTTCCCCTCCAACAGCGCAGCCACCGGCGTGGCCCCCGCCCCCTCCACCACCGCCTTCTCGCGCTCCAGCAGGAAGAAGACGGCGTCGGCAATCTCGCGCTCGCTGACGAGCACCACGTCGTCCACCAGCGATTCCAGGAACGGGTAGGCCAGCTCGCCGATCCGCTTGACGGCGATTCCGTCGGCCAGGGTGTCGGCGCTTTCCACGCGAACGGGCGCTCCGGCCTTGAGCGACTCGACGGCGCTCGGCGACGCGGCCGCCTCCACGCCCACGATGCGCACCTCCGGGCGCAGCGCCTTGGCGGCCACGGCGACCCCCGAGATCATGCCGCCCCCGCCCACGGGCACGACGATCGTGGACACGTCCGGCACCTGCTCCAAGATTTCCAGGGCGATCGTCCCTTGCCCCGCCATGACCGCCAGGTCGTCGAAGGCGTGGACCGGAACCAGTCCGTCTTCGGCGGCAAGTCGTTCCACTTCCGCCGCGCCGTCGGACAGCGTGGTCCCGATCTGGAAGACGCGGGCGCCGTGCCGCTTGGTGTTGGCGACCTTGATGATCGGCGCGGTCTCGGGCATCACGATCGTGCACGGCACGCCCAGCCGAGCGGCGTGATGCGCCAGCGCCTGGGCGTGGTTGCCCGCACTGGCCGCGACGACCCCGCGCCGCAGGTCGTCTCCCAGCAGCAGCAACTTGTTCAGCGAGCCGCGGTCCTTGAACGAGCCCGTGCGCTGCCGATGCTCGGCCTTCAACCAAACCCGGCGAACCCCCGTTCGCGCCTCCAGCGCAAAGGACCGGGGACATGCGGTCTCCAACGCGCCGCCCCGTATTCGCTTGCACGCGGCCTGCACGCTTTCCAGGGACAGCATCGGCGGTCGGCGGCGGTCGGCGTGGGCGGTCGGCGGGAGCGGTCGGGACGAGGCTTGGGCGGGAGGAGGGTTCGTGCGCGTCGGTGCTGGCCCGGCGCTGGCTAGGCGTCCGACCGCCGCCGGTAGATCGCCACCTTCAGCGGCGGATCGACCCACCACCGAAAGTGAAATCCGTTATGCAAGTCCTCCGGGGCCACCTTGCGCTCCTCGCGGGTCCTGGGCCAGTCGCCTGCGTCGTTGGTCACGACCAGCACTTGGTCGTCGCTCAGCGTCCCCAGCCGTCCCGCCAAGGCCTCTTCCAACTTGCCCAGCAGAGCCTGTTCGGCCTCCCGCTGCACCGGGCCCTCGGCCTCGGCGCGCAACTCGTCCGTCGTCAGCCGCTCGTAGGCCTCGTCGAACTCGTCCACGGCCAGGGAGAACGCCCGGTCGCGCTGAAACCCGATCTCGGTCATCCCGGCCGGGTTGAAGTTGGGCTCGACGCTGTGGTAGGCTTTGCCGTAGCGCTTGAGGATCACGGCCCGCTCGCCGCCGCCGAACGCTTCGGGAGCACGCCCCGCCCGCCGTTCTCGGAACGCATCGCAGTCACGACTTGCCGGCTCCCGCGGGCACGGGGTCGTGGCTGAGCAGCGCCGCCAGTTCGTCCGCGTCCAGGACGGCCCCGGCCTTGGCGCCCATGCCCCGACCGACCCGCGACTTGGTTGCCGCCGCCGGATCGTCCTCGCGGACGGCCCCCCGGGCAAAGTCGAACTCGGGGTGGTGCACCTTCTCCAAGCGCCGCTCCAGTTGGAACTCGAGCGTGCGGAACGCGCCCAGGTCCGACGCCGTGACGAACGTGACCGCCTGTCCCGTGGCCCCGGCCCGGCCCGTGCGCCCTATCCTGTGCACGTAGTCGCCCGGATCCAGGGGCACGTCGTAGTTGACCACGTGCGAAATGCCGTCGATGTCCAGCCCGCGCTGCGCGATGTCGGTGGCCACCAGCACGCGCACGTCGCCGGCGGCAAAGCGGTCCAGCGCGCGCGTTCGGTGCTGCATCTGACGGTCCGAATGGATGGTGTCGCACTCGATGCCGGCGCGATCCAGCCGGGACCGCAGGGCGTCGGCGCCGACCTTCGTGCGCGTGAAGACCAGGACTTGGTCCCAGCCCGGCTGTTGCAGCAGGTGGGCCAGAAGGCCGGGCTTCTTTTCGGGTCGAACCGAGTACGCGATCTCGGATATCTCGCTGGGCTTGGTGCCGGCCGGCGTCACTTCCACCCACGCGGCGTCGCGCGTCATGCGCAGCGCCAGGTCGTGCACGGCGTTGGGCATGGTGGCGGAGAAGAACAGCGTCTGGGGCTTCTTGCCCAGGCCGCGCATGACCTCTTCGATCTGGGGCCGGAAGCCCATGTCCAGCATCCGGTCCGCTTCGTCCAGGACCAAGATGCTTACGCCCTTGAGCCGGGCCTTGCCGCGCTTCTTCAGGTCGATGAGCCGGCCGGGCGTGGCGACCACGATCTCGTCGCCCCTGGCCAGCGCGTCCAGTTGAGGCTGGTAGCCGACGCCCCCGTAGATGACCGCCGACCGCAGCGACGAGCCCTTGGCCAGCGCCGTCGCGTCGTCGCAGACCTGTTGGGCAAGCTCTCGCGTCGGGCACAGCACCAGCACCTGCAACCCCGCTCCTGCCCGCAGCGACTCCAACGCCGGCAGCACGAACGCGCCCGTCTTCCCCGTGCCCGTGCGGGCAATCCCGACCACGTCGCGCCCCGCCTTGACCAAGGGGATCGCCTGTTGCTGAACGGGGGTCGGCGCCGTCCACCCAAGCGCTTCAACCGCCGCAAGCCGCAGTTCGTCCAACCCCAGGTCGGCGAACGTCCCGGCGTCGGCTACATGTTTCTCGGAGTCCGTCGTCTCTTTCCGTCTGATTTCCATTTGAGTAATCTAGCGTTCCCGCCAACCCCGCCAAGTCGCTTGCCCCGCCATGACCATGCCGAACTCCGAATCAACCCGACAGCGCGTTCTCTTCGTGTGCTTGGGCAACATCTGCCGCTCGCCGCTGGCGGAGGGCGTCTTTTGCCGCTTGGTTGCCGACCGGGGCTTGGAGGACCGGTTTCTCGTGGATTCGGCCGGGACGGCGGGGTACCATGCCGGCGAGGCGCCGGACCATCGCTCGGTGGAGGTGGCGGCGCGTCGGGGAATCCGCTTGACCAGCACGGCGCGCAAGGTGACGCAAAGAGACATGGACGCGCCCGGCGTCGTCGTGGCCATGGACGAAAGCAACCGGCGCGCGTTGGAGCGCTTGCAGGGACGCTCGGGCCAGGCCGAGATCGTGATGATGCGGGACTATGATCCCGAGGACGAGGGAGCCGACGTGCCGGACCCGTACTACGGCGGGCCGGGAGGATTCGACGAGGTGTACGAGATGCTGACGCGCTCGTGCGAAGGGCTGCTGGACGACTTGACCGGGCGGAGCGACTGACGCCCTTGCCGGAGGCCGTGGTCGCCGCGGTTTGTCGGGCGACGGGCCTTTCGTCGGACGAAGCCCTGCGCACGCGGCCCGTGGGCGGCGGATGCATCAATCAAGCCGTCGAGGTGCGCACGTCGAGGGGCACGTACTTTCTGAAGTGGAACCGAAACGCTGGCCCGCACTTCTTCGAGGCCGAGGCGGACGGGTTGGCGGCGCTGGCCCGCGCCGGCGCGGTCAAGACGCCCGAAGTTGCGGCCCGCAGCGCGCTTGACGAGTCCGTCCCGTGGCTGCTGTTGGAGTGGATCGGCGAAGGCCGCCCCGGCCGTCAGAGCTGGACTTGCCTGGGACGACAGCTGGCCGCCCTGCACAGGCCGGGCGCCACGCGAGTGGGGGCCGCCCCCTCGCGAAGGGCCGCCGCCGGCTCGTCGGGATCCGATCACGCCCGGTCGCGCCGCTACGGCTGGCACGCCGACAACGTGATCGGGTCGCTGCCTCAGCCCAACGGCTGGACCCGGTCGTGGCCCGAGTTCTGGGCGAGGCGGCGGATTCGTCCGTTGGTCGGGAAGCTGTGCGCCGGGGGCGCCCTGTCCGCTCGGCAAGCTGCCGTGGTGGAGGAGGCGGCTGACTCCATGGCCGAACTCGCCGGCCCCGCTGCGGAGGCCGATGGTCCTTCCCTGCTCCACGGCGACCTGTGGTCGGGCAACGTGCTCTTCGACGGCGCCGGGAACCCCGTGCTGATCGACCCTGCGGTCTACGTGGGACACCGGGAAGTGGACCTGGCGATGGCCCGTCTGTTCGGCGGCTTCGCGCCCGCCTTCTATCGGGCATACGAAGAAGCATGGCCCCTTCGCCCCGGCCACGAAGCTCGTCGTTCGGCCTACCAGCTCTACCCGCTCCTGGTGCACGCCCGCCTGTTCGGCGGCGGCTATGCGAGCCAAGCCGTGGCGGCGGCGGAAGCGGTCCGTGCCGCCGCTGCTGCCGCTTGACCACGCGCTACCGCTTGACCGCCACCGCCAGCCCGTCGCCCACCGGAAGCACCGTGGCGTCGAAGCGGGAGTCGCCCGCCAGCTTCCGATTGAAGGCGTGCATGATCTTGGCGCGCTCCGCGTCCAGCGCCTCCGCGTGCGCCGACGTCGCCTCCCGGTCTGCCGCCGGCACCATGTCCGCCGGTCCACCCGCGTCCGCCCCCAGGTCGCTGGCCACCTCGCCCGCGTCCTCTTCCGCGTCCGCCCCCAAGTCGCCCGCGTCCGCCGCCGGCCCTAGCTCCAAGTCGCCCACCGCCTCCAGCTCCGCCACGCGCCCCTTCCACAAGGCATTGTCCGCCAGCAGCAGGCCGCCGGAGCGCAACAACCGCGCCGCCTCTTCCGCGTATTGGGCGTAGCGCTCCTTGTCGGCGTCCAGGAACACGGCGTCGAAGGAGCCGGGCGGCCCCAGCTCGGCCATGGCGGTCGCGGCGTCGCCGACACGCACCTCCGCCCGGTCCGCCACGCCCGCCGCTTCCAGCGACTGCCGGGCCAGCGCGGCGTGCTTCGGGTCGATCTCCAGCGTGATCAGGCGGCCCTCCGGCGGGAGCGCCCGGGCGATCCAGACCGCCGAGTACCCGGCCAGCGCCCCCACTTCCAGCACGCGCTTGGCCCCGACCGCGCGCAACAGCACTTGCACGGCCCGCGCCGTCGCCGGGGGCAGCTGAATCTGCGGGAGCCCGGCTTGGTCAGCGCGGCCGCGAACCTCCCGCAGGCAGTCGTCTTCCGCCGCGAAGAGCCGCCGAACGTACTCGTCGGGCCCCAACGCGATCAGGCGGCCAAGACCTTAGCCATCCGCCGCACGCCCTCTTCGATCTCTTCGTCCGACGACGCGGTGCTCATGCGCGCGTAGCGGTCGTCGCCGAACGCCACGCCGGGCACGATCGCCACGCCGACCTCTTCCAAGATGCGCGTGCACACGTCGCTGGACGTCTTGACATGGTCGTCGAACGCCCCGTCCACGCGGAAGTACAGGTAGAACGCGCCCTGCGGCAGCACGTACCGGCACCCCGGCAGCAGTTCGTCGAAGAGGCGCGCCACCAAGTCCCGGCGGCGACGGAACGCCTCCATCATGACCGCTTTGTCGGCCGCCCCCTTCTCGCCGCGCGTCAAACCCTCCAGCGCGGCCACCTGCGACGGCGTGGCGGCGTTGAGCGACACGTGACTCTGAAACGCGGACATCTTCCCCGCCAGCTCGGCGCTGGTGTAGGAGAAGCCGACGCGCCAGCCCGTCATCGCGAACGCCTTGGACATGCCGTTGGCGACGACCAGTTCGCCCACGTCCGCGGGGTCCAGGTCCAGGGCGCCGGGCGCGCGGGGACCGTCCCCGTAGTAGATCTCGCGGTAGATCTCGTCCGAGATCAGGACCACGTTGCGCGACTTGGCCCACTTGGCCACCTCCGCCAGCTGGTCGCGCGCGTAGACGGCGCCGGTCGGGTTGGACGGCGTGGACAGGATCAGTCCTCGCGTGGCGGGCGTGGCGGCGGCCTCCAGGTCGTCCGGCAGGAGCAGGAAGTCGCGGTCTTCGCTTCCCCACACCAGCACGGGTTCGGCGCGGGCCAGCGTGACCATCTCCGGGTACGAGGTCCAGTACGGCGACCCGATCATCACCTCGTCGCCCGGCCCGAACAGGCAGAAGCAGGCGTTGAACAGGGACTGCTTGGCGCCCGCCGACACCACCACCCGCGCAGGGTCCGCCGGGTACGCCGTGTCTTCGGTCATGTACTGGGCGGCGGCGGCGCGCAAAGCCGGGGTGCCGCCCGTGGGCGTGTAGCGGGTCTGGCCCTCTCGGACGCCCGCCACCGCCGCGTCGCATATCCCCTCCGGCGTGGGAAAGTCGGGCTCGCCGGCGCTCAGGTTGACGATGTCTCGCCCCTCGGCGGCCAGCTTCTTGGCCAGCGTGCTGACGGCGATCGTGGCCGAAGGCTGCAACTTGGCGATGTTTTGCGAATAGGTCATGGGGAGGCGTCCTTTGGAGGGAGCGTGCGGGCGCGCACGGGCTGAACATCCGTTTCTGGTCGGCACCGACATTGCCCAAGCGCACTCGCCCTGGCAAGCCCCGTCCCCGCGAACCCCAATCTCGCCCACCGTGCCCATGCCGACTCGGCCCATCGCCTTCTACTTCGACTTCGTTGATCCGGCGTCGTACTTGGCCGCCCAGGTCGTTCTTGACGCCGGAGCCGAGGCGGCCGTCGATTGGCGCGGCTTCGAGCTTCGCGTTCCGCCCCAGCCCATGTTGAACCCCGTGGACCCGGCTTGGGCCGACCGTCAGTCGCGGGCCCTCGCCTATGCGGAGGCGGCGGGCGTTCCCATGGCCACGCCGGACTTCTTGCCCTGGACGCGCAAGGCCCACGAGTTGGCCGAGTTCGCCGGGGACAAGGGGCATCGCGGCGAGCTTGTGCAGGCGCTCTTCCGGGCGCACTTCGTCGCCGGAAGGGACATCGGGCGGATCGACGTGCTTGCCGAGGTCGCGGCGGAGGCGGGGCTGGACGGGGCCGAGGCCCGGACGACGCTGGGCGTGGACCGCTGTGCCGGGGCCGTGGCGGAGGCGCGCGCGTTGGCCCTGGAGCGCGGGGTGGACGGCGTGCCCGTGCTGGCCGTCGGAGGTCGGCGGTTGGCCGGATTGCGGTCTCCGGGCGAAATTCGGCGATGGACAGAAGCGGCCGTCGCCCAGGCGGCCTGGACCCCGCCCCCGCAAGCGTAGGCGCGCACATGGCAGGCTATCAGCGAAAGACGGCGTTCGGCCCGGCGGAAGTGCTGGCAAAGGCCGAGAGTCACATTCCCGAGTACATCGGACTGGCCAAGTCCCGCGACTCCAAGCATGGCGCCACGTATGCCGGCGACGAGGGCACGGTCGTTCTCACGGTCCATCGCCACGGGCTCTCCACGGAGGTGACGGCCCAAACCGACCGCCTCCGCACGTCCCGACTGGACTACGAGATCCAGCGGTTCCTGAACGCCCTGCCGTACGAGCCCGGCGACGCGGGCGGGCCGGGCTCGGGGGACCCGGGCGGCACGGGCGACGCGGCGGACGTGGGCTCGGGGGACCCGGGCGCTGCCGGCGGCGCGGGCGCAGAGCGTTCGCAGACGGCGTCCGCGTGACTTCTTTCGACGAGCTGCCGCTGGGCGACGAGACGGTGGCCGCGCTGGCGGCCGAGGGGATCGAGACGCCCACGCCGTTCCAGGCGCTTGCGATCCCGGTCCTTGCGCGCGGCAACGACCTGCTGGGCCGCGCCGGACCCGGCAGCGGCACGCTCGTGGCCTACGGGGCGCCCCTTCTGGATCGAGTCAAGGCCGGCGGCGGCGGCCCGGAGTGCGTGGTCCTGTGCGGCGGTGCGCGGCAGGCCGCCGAGCTGGCGCGGTCCTTCGCCCGGCTCTGCGAGGGGTCGGGACACCGCGCGGCGGCCCTGACCGACAACTGGCACATGCCCGAGCAGGCGGACTTCCTGTTCGTGCCGCCGGATCGGTTCAAGGCCCTGTACGACGGTTCCCTGGCCGTGGACGACCTCAAGGCGATGATCCTCCACGACGGCGACGGCGTCGTGGGCGCCGTGCCCAAGGACCGGTTGGAGTTCTTCCTGTCGTCCCTTCCCAAAGACTGCCAAAGGGTCTTCTGCGGCCTGCCCTTCGGCGCCGACCTGCAAGCCTTGGCCGGCCAGTATGCGCGCAAGGCCGTGACCGTGCCGGCGGAGCCTGCCGGCGGCGCGGCGACGGGGCGGGAGCGAGGCGCCAAGCGGGGCGCGACACCCCGCTCGCTGGACTACCTGGTGGTCGCGGGGGCTCGGGAGGAAGCGGTGCTCGGGCTGGCCGCCAAGATCGTGGGCGACCCAGCGCGCCGACTGCTGGTGTTCGCAAACTCCGCCGACCAAGCCGCCGACTTGGGCGACTTCTTGGCGATCCACGGCTACGTGTGCGGCGCCCCCGGCGACGAGACGGCGCCGATTTGGCTTTGCCCCGGCGAAGACGACGAAGGCGCCCAGGCTCGGGACGCCGTCGCCGACCCCCGGACGGTGGCCACATTGTCGGCGGCCGTGCCCGCCGGACCCGAAGCCATGAAGGCGCGCCACGCGGAAGGCGGCCCGGCGTGGGCGCTGGCGGAGGTTCGCGAGCTGGGACACCTGAAGGAAACGGCCGCCCGAGCAGGCTTCGAGCTGCGGCGGGTGCGCCCCGACCGCCCCGCCCGCGTGTCGTCCCGACTGGACGCGCTGGCCGACCGTCTGGACCAAGCGGCCCGCGCCCCCGAGGCCGCGCCCTACTACCTCCTGGTGGAGTCGCTGCTGGACCGCTTGAGCCCGGCCGAGGCGGCAGCGGCGGCGCTGTGCCTGCTGGACCGCGAGAGCGACGCCAAGGGCGGCTCGGCAGCCCCCGCAGGTCGGGGAGCGGCGGCGGCCGCGGCCCGCCGGCCCGAGAGCTGGCTGCGGCTGTTCGTGTCGGCGGGGGAGCGGGACGGGATCGGTCCCGGAGACGTCCTGGGCGCCGTGGCCAGCGAGTCGGGGGTGGAGGGGAAGCGCGTGGGCCGGATCGACGTGCGGGAGAGCCACTCCCTGGTCGAGGTCCGGGAAAGCGACGCCAAGACGGTGATCGCCGCGCTCAACGGCACCACGCTGGGCGGGCGCAGCGTTCGGGTCGACTACGACCGCGGCAAGAACGAGCGGCGCGGCGGGCCGGCCCGAAGCGGCACGAGCAGAGGAGGGGGTCCGCCGGGCGGCGGAAGGGCGCGAGGAGGTCGCCCGCCCGTGGGCAGAGGCCGCGCCTCCAACGGCAAGGGCCGCCCGGCCGGCGCAAGGGGTCGATCTCCCGGCGACAAGGGCCGTCCGGCCGCCGGCAAGGGTCGGACCGGAGGGGCCAAGCGGTCGGATCGCGGACCCGACTGGCGTCCCGGCCAGCCCAAGCCGGAGGGACGGGGGGGAGCGGCTCGGCCCGCAAAGCCGAAGCGCTGACGGGCCGCGTCGGCGGCGCAGGGTTGAAAGGCGCCGCCGTCAGGCAGCGGTCTGGGCGCCGTCAGGCGTGCGCGGCGTCTCTCCGGCGGCGGAACATCCGGTAGAGGAAGAAGCCGACGGCCAGGAACAGGCCGACCTTGAACGCCAAGGCCGCGAAGCCCAGGAACATGCCCAGCAGGGGCAGCAGCACCGCGGCGATCAGCTTGAGGGCGATGACGGCGGCCACGCCGGTCAGGGCGATCCCGCCGAAGGTCCGTACGAACTGCATCTGATTTCTCCTTGAGGCTAGTGTCACATCCGAATACGCCGCGCGCGCCGAAAACGTTTCGCTTCGCCCCGGCCTACCGCCGGAACCGGTACGACATCTTGACGAAAAGGCCGTCGGCCTCGGCCCGCAAGTCTCGGAACCGCAAACGCTCCATGTCCGCCATTCGGCGACTGTAACCGACGAAGAAGACGGTGCCCGGCGTAGGTTCGTAGCTGAGCAGCGTCTCCACTGAAAAGTCGTTCGCCTCCGAACCCTCCAGCGCGCTGCAGAAGTCGTCCGAGCAATAAGACAGCGGCAGCCCCGCCTCTGGCGTCCGCGGCGCACCCCGGTGCTGGCTGGCGTACTCGGCGATCGCCCGTGCGTAGAGCGCCCGCGTGAACTGATACTGGAGTCGAACCCGGGGAATCGTCGCCTCCGAGTACAGCGACCCGTCCCGCTTGCGGCGAAGCACCGTGTGACGCGCGCCCAACTCGGCGCGAAGGCGCGTGGTCGGGAACAGGTTGAGGCTGGCGTCGCCGGACCAGGACCGCGCCACCTCCACCGGCGTGCCCGTGCGGAAGTCGAAGAGCGGCGTCTCCGAACGCGTGACGCGGAGGTTGCCGCGCGCCCGGTCGAAGGCGTTGACCCAGAAGAAGACGGTTCCCGAAGGCAGGCCCTTGAACAAGGACTGTTCCGGGTAGAAGGGTTGCGGCGTCGCGCCGGCGCTCGCGTGGACCAAGCCGTCGTACTCGTCCCGGGGGAAGTCGAAGTAGGAGCGGCTGTAGTTCCCGAAGATCGTCACGTTGCCGCGGAAGGAGACGCTTCCTCCCAGCTGCACGCGCGCTTCCTCCACGCCTCGGCGCGCCCAGAAGTCGTCGTGGTCCCAGTAGCCCTGGAACTCGACGCTGGGACCCCAACGCTCGATCAAGTCGCCCGGCCGCCCCCGGAAGTTGTACGACGCCCGCGACTGCACCTGTGCGGTCCCCGTCCGCCGGATGAAGCCGCTCGCGGCGCGGAAGTCGTCGCTCACGTCCGAGAACTCGGCGCCGAACTGGAAGTTGCGTCCCGAGCGGTCCAGGCGCGCGGTGACCAGCGAACCCCCGGTGGCGTCGCCCGATTCGCCGTTCCCCGTGCGGCTGCCCGCCGCCAGCACCGTCCCCGTGTAGCGCCGAGCGAACTGGAAGCGGCCGTCCAGCCCGGCCACGCGGTTGTAGCGGTCGCGGCGGTAGGTGCGGTCCGTGTAGACCATCCCCACGTTCGAGGTGGCCCCCAGGTCGCGTCGCAGGCGAAACAGGTTGACGACCGGGTTGGCCGTGCCTTCGCCCGCGTCCGGGTCCGCCACGTCGTCCACGGCGCCCAGGTAGCCGGCGTTGAAGCTGCCGATCTTGCCGGTGAGCTTGGCGCCGGCCACCGGGTTCACGATCGAGCGCGTGTAGATCAGCTGTCGCGGGAGCCCGAAGATCTCCGTACCTTCCAGGAAGAAGGGCCGCTTTTCGCGCAAGAACAGGGCGAAGCGCTCGTTGACGGCGATCTGGCCCGCGTCCGCCTCGACCTGGGAGAAGTCGGGGTTGTACGTGCCGTCCAAGGTCAGGTTCGACGTGATCCCGTAGGTTGCGTTCAGGCCGAAGTCGCCGGCAGTTCCGCTCCGGCGAAGGGCGCCCAGGTCGTCGTTCCAGCTGCCCTGCTTGGTGAACGTCTGCACCGGGTTGATTTCAAGGAACAGGCCCGGGTCCAGATCCTCCAAGCCCGTGAGCTTGCCGAACTGCTCCATGGCGTTGGCCACGTCGGCGGTGACCGGCGCCCACGCCTCGGCGTACCCGTTGCGGGCGATGCGGCGCTCAATCTGCAGGCCCCAGTCCTGAAGGGGGACCTCCGGGAAGCGGATGCTCTTGAAGGGCAGCTTCACCTCGACGGCGTAGCCCCAGTCGAAGAGGCGGCCTTCCGACTCCCACACGAAGTCCGGGTTCCAGTCGATCGGCGGGCCGAAGCGCCGGTCCCGCCTGCCGCCGCCCACCACCCAGAGTCCGTCCTGTTGAACCCCCAGCGGGTTCACCATGATCACGTAGCCGCGCCGCCGGTCGTCAAAGGTGTCCAGCACGAAGCGCACGTAGTCGTCCGAGCGGGCGAAGGAATCGCGGTCGCCCAAGGTGGCTCGGGTTCCGCCGGGCTGGTCGTCGAACGCCTTGACGCCGAAGTAGATGGCGTCGTCGGTGACCAGGATGCGCGCCTCCGTGCGTTGCGTGGCCGGCACACCCTCGACGGGGTCGAACTGGGTGAAGCCGGTCAAGAGGGGCGCGTTGACCCAGGCGGGTTCGTCCAGCCGACCGTCAACGTCGACGCCCGCGTCCTCCACCCAGGGCGAAGGCACCGTCAACTCGCCGGCGCTGCCATCGTAGACGACGGCGTCGGCGCGGGGCGGGGCGGGTTCGGCGTGTGGGGCGGGTTCGTGGCCTGGTGCTGGTTCGCGGCGCGAGTTCGGGGGGCCGGCGGGGCGGGTTGCGTCCTGGGCGGCCTGGACTGGGGCTGCCGTCGCGACGGGAGCGGCCGATGCAGGGGCTTCGGCAGCGGCCGGGGCCACGGTGGCGGCGAAGGCGGCAAGCGGCGGCGCGACCGCCGTTGCGGCAAGGAAGCCCACCGGCAAGAGGCCGGATCTTCGGAAACGCAATCTCGTCGTCATAACCTTCAAGGACACTCGGAACCCCGGATTTGCTGGCGTCGGCCAAGGATCAGCCCACCAAGATGGTCCATTTCACCGCGAAAGAGAAAGAAGCCCTGCTGGCCAGCGCGGCATCCGGCGCGGTCGCTCCCCCGTGTCCCCGATGCGGCGCCGCCTGCGCGGTCGTGCGGTCCGGCCCCAGACGCGACGTGTCGTACGTGCGGAACCGGCTGCTGGTACGGTGCCCTGCATGCCGCGCGAGCGCCGGGGGCGAGGTGGCGGCAGGGGACGGCTCGGGCACCCCGGACGGACGGGCCTAGTCCTCCTCTGCCTTGGGCGGCTCCGACACCGACTGGGCGGCTCCTGCACCGACCGGCCGGCCGGGGGGTGTCGGCGTGCTGTCCGCGGGGGCGATCTTCGGTCTCACTGCGATGCCGTCCACCACGATCAGGGGAACTTGGTGCGGTTGCAGGGGCGGAACGTTCTCGGGTCCCTCGAACCCGCCTCGGTGCCTTGCTCCACGAAAACGCCCCGGATCGCGCCGGCGCGCGCGGAAACGCTTCAGGAAGCGCCTGCGAGAACCCTCGACATCTTTGCTCATTGACCTTCCTGTTATGGGGTAGCTTGTCAGGGCGCCTCGGGAAGACACCTCACATACCAAATCCGTTCCGACGTGTCGAAATAGACTTCGAAGCCACCCGCTTGGACATACGTCAGCTGGCCGTCGAGCACATCGTCGTGGAACGCCGAAAAAGCCCACAACCAGACCTGGGTTCCGTCGGGAACGCCGGACACACGCCCGACTACGCGCCTCTGCCCCAGAGGAGTGGGCGGAGACACGCGCCCTGGTTCGACCAATCCCAACACGTTGGACAAGCGGCAGGGGCTGAACTCCGTCGCCCGGAGCAGATTGATCCGGTCGTCCCCGAAGTCATCGCCGCAACCAACGCCACGAAGGACTGCCAGCATCGAGTCGACCTGAGGCTCGTAGCTGCGCCCATCCTGATAGGCTTGGTACCCTCGGTCCCAGTAGTTGGAAGCCAGGGTCCACTCGGGGCCGAAGTGCGTCAGCCTGCCGGCTTCCGCGCAGTAGTCCATTTCGGTTTCGGCTTTCCGAATCAAGAGGGGCAAGTCGTCCCAGTCACTCCCAGACGCCTGGGCGGACAGCGGAGCCTTTTCGAACAAGCACAGAGCGGAGAGCGTCGCCAAGAGAAATCTCCATGCGGCACCTACGAGTACCTCGGCCTCTCTGCTCATTGAGCTTCGCCTATGGTTGAGGGATTCCGTGACGACCCCAGGTGGCATGACCTGAACGTAGCGGACTTGGGATGCGCCCCGAGTCGTCTGGGGAATCAATCTACCTTGCCGGAATGACCCGCGCTTCCAGGAACGTCGGGTGCAGCCGCGAGAGGCCGACATCGTCCACGACCACTGTGCCAGCTTGCGCTTGGTCGAACACCAGTCGCACGACACGCAGAGTCCGGGGGTCGAACGCCGGGTTTCGACCGGCGAAGTCCGACAGCGGGATCGAGAAGTGCTGCAGGATCAGCTCCCATCGATTGGCGAAGCGCGCCTCCTCCACGTCTCGGCGGCGGTAGACGCGCATCTTGAGCGGACGTCGCAGCGGTCCGTAGTCGCCCAATCGCACGCTAGCGGCATCGCCGTCGGCGTCCTCCGCCTCCACGGTCAGGTCCAAGGGCGGCTTCTCGCTTGCGTCGTCGTCGCTCGCATCGTCGCCGGTGCGATCAGCGTCTGGCCGGTCGAACTCCGAAGGTTCGGCTGCGTCGCCGTCGTCCGCTTTCGGGCGCTCTCGGGGCGCCGGCTCCTCGTCCAGGCCACCCACATGCATCTCCAGCGTGCTCTTCGGCCCCGTCTCCCATGCCTCCGCGAGCCCGGCGGGCAACGACACCGTGAACACGGCCGGGGGCGCAGCCTTGCTGGAGCGAGGACCCTCCGGCGCGGGACTGCCTGGCTCGACGACCGGCCGGGCGTCGCCCGACCCGACACCCTCGCCGCCGCCCTCCTCCCACTCGTTGTTCCAGCCCAGCCACAGCGCTTGGTTGAGCTGGGACGACGAGGTGTTGGTCCGGTTGCTCGACCGCAGCTGCAGCCGGCCTTCGCGCCAGGTGCCCAGATCGCGTCCGTCCAGTCGCACGCCGGGGGCGGAGCCGGTGGTCACGTCGATGTCCTCCTCGAAGTCGGCGAGGGGGCGGAACGAGTCGTCCATGAACCGGGTCACGTACATCGTCTTGGGGAGCCAGCCGCCCGCCACGCGGTGGTCGCGGAAGAGGGGGCGGTAGCGGTCGTCGCCCATGAGCGACACGTCCAGGAACGCGGACACGAAGACGCGCCCGAACTCGCGCTGGTCCTCGGGGGACAGCAACCCGCGGAGGTCCAGGATGCGGGGGCTGCGCGGGCCGTTGTCGTGGGCGCCCCACACCGTGTTCCACTGGCCGTGGTTGGCGCGGTAGACATAGATCGCCGACTTGAAGCGGCCCGTCGCCGACGCGCCGGGGGCGCCGAAACGCACGCGGTTGAACTGGCGCAGGCCGTGGAAGCTGGTCACGTCGCCGTCGTGAGAGCCGTGAAAGACCAGGTAGTTCACGTCCTCCACGGACGCGCGCTGGTCCGCCGGCAGGTACTGGCCGTCCACAGGCGCAATCGCCACGACCGCCTTGATGCCGAAGCCGAAGTCGAACTCCAGAGAGGCGTCGTCGGGGTAGCGCGTCAGGCGATTGAACGCAGCCGACAGCGCCACCGCTTCGCCGCCCCTCGAGTGACCGATCAGGCCAACGGCGTCCAGGTCCACGCGCCGGTGGAAGGGGCTCTCCGGGTCCTCGTTGAACCGCTTCCAGGCCTGCAGGTGCTTGAGAAGCAGCCACCCCCGCGCGTCGTTCTCGCCTCGTATGCCGCCGTTGACGAAGTTCATGTCCACCGACGCCAGGACGTAGCCCCGGCTGGCCAGCAGTTCGCCCAGCCAGTCGTAGCCGGGGTCCGAGAACTCGCGCATGTTGTGGTTGCCGTGGACGACCAGGACCAGCGGATGGGGTCCCGACCCGACATTGCCGCGCCCGGCGGGGTACCACACGCGGCCGTTGATCGGGAAGCTGTCGGGCGAGAAGCCCCAGTAGTCGTTCCGTGACTTGGCCGATTCGCCCAGGTCGACGAGCTTGGAGGCGTCCACCGGCGCCGTTGCGATCGCCACGGAGTCGCGGTACTCGGGACGGTTCTTGTCGGTTCCGCTTCCGTAGTACAACGTCAGGACTTCGTGGGGTCCGGGTCGAGCCGGGTTCTCTTCGTCCAGCGCGTGTCGGGCCAGCACCGTCGGCGCATCCGAGGGCACCAGTTCGAGAGACCGAACGCAACCCGCCGACATCGCGCACGCCGCGGCCAAAGCCGCCGACAGCGCCGCTCGCATCGTCGCCGGCGTCGCTCGCCCGGCCACCGCCGAAGCCTCCCCCAGCGCCGCTCGCATCGCAACCGCCGAAGCCCCTCGCCCCGCCGCTCCCGGCGCCGGCCCCACTGTCGCAGACGTTCTCATGCGGACATCATAGCCCAATGGCCAAGCTCAAGAAGGAACTGGGACTCTTCGACGTCTACGCCATCGCCACCGGCGCCACGCTCAGCTCGGGGTTCTTCCTCCTGCCCGGGATCGCCGCCGCCGAGGCCGGCGGGATGCTGCCCGCGTCGTACTTGGCGGCCGGCATCTGCCTGATCCCCGGCCTGTTGAGCATGGCCGAGCTCTCCACCGCGATGCCCCGCGCCGGCGGCATCTACTACTTCCTGGACCGGAGCATGGGACCGATGGTCGGCACCGTGGGCGGCTTCGGCACGTGGAGCACCTTGACGCTCAAGGTGGCGTTCGCGCTGGTCGGGCTGGGCGCCTACCTGCAGATCTACTGGCCCGACACGCCCGCGAAGCCGGCGGCCCTGGCGTTCGCGGCGGCGTTCGCCGTCTTCAACCTGCTGGGCGCCAAGAAGGTCGGATCGCTCCAGCGCTTCATGACGGCGGCAACGGTCGCTGTCCTGGGCTGGTTCGTGGTCCGGGGGGCGACCACGGCAAGCCCGGCGGCGTTCGAAGGCGCGCTCGGGATCGCCCCCGATTCGTTCCTGTCGTCGGTGGGGCTGGTGATCGTGTCGTACATGGGCCTCACGCAGGTGGCGTCGATCTCGGAAGAGGTGAAGGACCCCGAGCGCAACCTTCCGGGCGGGATGCTGCTGGCGTTCGTGACCGTGCTGGTGCTCTACGTCGCGGGCACGTGGGTCATGGTGGGCGTGATCGGCCTGCCGGAGCTGGCAAGCGGCGGTGGCCTGCTGACGCCCGCGGCCACGTTGGCGCACGCGCTGGACGGACCCGTCGGCGGCATGGTCATGGGGGGCGCGGCGATCCTGGCGTTCCTGTCGGTGGGCAACTCGGGCGTCCTGTCGGCCAGCCGCTACCCGCTGGCCATGAGCCGCGACCACATCCTGCCCGGCGGCTTGGGGCGGATCAACAAGCGGGGCACGCCCTACGCGGCGGTGCTGGCCACGGCGGCGCTCGTAGTGGCGTGGCTGCTGCTCTTCGGCACGGCGGAGATCGCCAAGCTGGCCGGCTCGTTCCTGCTGATCATGTTCGCGTTGAGTTCGCTGGCGGTGATCGTCATGCGCCAAAGCGGCCTCGAATCCTACGATCCGGGCTTCAAGTCGCCCTTCTACCCGTGGGTGCAGGTCGTCGGCTTGATCATGCCGTTCCCGCTGATCATCGAGATGGGCTGGCTGGCGACGCTGGTCAGCGCCGGCTTCGTCCTGTTCGGCGTGGTCTGGTTCCGCTGGTTCGCGCGGCCCCGCGTTTCGCGCGAAGGCGCACTCTACCATGTCTTCGCCCGCCTGGGCGAGCAGCGGGACGCCGGACTGGAGCAGGAGCTCCGCGAAATCCTGAAGGAGAAGGGACTGCGCTCCAAGGACCCCTTCGAAAGGCTGATCGCGTCGGCCGCGGTGTTGGACCCGAAGGGCGCGGTGGCGTTCTCGGAGTTGGTGGCGCAAGCGTCCGCCGTCTTGTCGAAGCAGCTCGGCACGCCGACGGAAGTTCTGGTCGAAGGGTTCATGCACGGAACGGCCACGGGTCTGACCCCCGTCTCCCACGGCGTGGCCCTGCCGCACCTGCGGCTGGATTCGATCTCCGAGCCCTGCATGGTCCTGGTCCGCGCGCAGGACGGCATTCGGATCGACGTGGAGTCCGAAGACGCGCCGCCCCCGCCCGCTCGTCCCGTGCAAGCCGCGTTCTTCTTGGCCAGCCCCCAGGGGCGGCCCGGCCAGCACTTGCGCATCCTGGCCCAGATCGCGGGGCGCGTGGACGACGACGGCTTCTTGGCCGAGTGGTTCGCGGCCGACGACGACCACGCCTTGCGCGAAGTGATGTTGCGCGACGAGCACATGATGGTGCTGGACTTGGCCGCCGGAGGCCCCGCAGCCGGATTGGCGGGCAAGCGCATCCTGGACCTGTCGTTGCCCGGGGACGCCTTGGTGGCCATGATTCGTCGGCGGGGCGGGCTCGTGGTACCCAAGGGAGACACGGTGCTCGCGGCCGGCGACCAGTTGACGATCCTGGGCGACCCCCGGGCCGTCATTTCACTTCGACGACGCTACGACGCATAAGGACATGCACATCCGATGAAGCTTCGCACCGGCACCAGCGGCTTTTCGTACAAGGAGTGGAAGGGGCACTTCTACCCCGAGAAGCTGCCCAACACGCGGATGCTGGAGTACTACTCCCGGCAGCTGGACAGCGTGGAGATCAACTACACGTTCCGACGCCTGCCCCGGCCCGAGATGCTGGAGAAGTGGAAGGCGCAAGTGCCCGAGGGGTTTGCATTCGTGCTCAAGGCGAACCAGCGGATCACGCACATGAAGCGCCTTAAGGACGCCGACGAGCCCATGGAGTACTTGGCGCGGACGGCCACGGAAGCGCTGGGCGACAACCTGGGGCCGATCCTTTTCCAGCTGCCGCCGTACCTGAAGCAGGACGTGGGGCGCTTGGCGGACTTTTTGGCGGCGATGCCGGGAGAAGTGCGCGGCGCCTTCGAGTTTCGTCACGACAGCTGGTTCGCCGACGACACCTACCAGGCTCTGGCGGACGCCGGCGCGGCGCTGGTCGTCTCCGACACGGGCGAAGGCAAAGCGCCGGTGGTGCGGACGGCGTCTTTCGGCTATGCGCGGCTGCGAAGGCCCGGCTACGGCGACGAAGCGCTGGCGGAGTGGGCGCAGGCGTTCCGGGAGCAGGGCTGGGACGAGCTCTTCGTGTTCTTCAAGCACGAGGACGCAGGCGCGGGGCCGGCGATGGCGCGTCGCTTTGCCCGGACGTGGGGAGGCGCGGATACGGAGGACGCCGAGCGGCGCTAGCTTGGGGGACGGCTGCTCGGCTACGCACTTCCGTCGATGTGCGTGCGCAGCCAGTGCTCCAAGCAGATCAGCGTCCACAGCTTGTACATGTGGTTGGCCTTCCCCGAGGCGTGTTCCTGCGCGACTTGCAGTATCGGCGCCTCTTGGAAGACTTCACGGCGCTGGGCGATCCCGCCCGTGACGTAGTCGCGCAACAAGTCGTTCCAGTCGGCTTTGCGCCACGGACCCTGGGGGGCGCTGAATCCGGTCTTGCGACGGCGGACGATCCGCGCAGGCAGGTAACGGGACGCCAACTTGCGCAGCATCGCCTTCTGGCGGAACCCGCGCATCTTCAGCGACACGGGCAGGCCGGCCGCGTACTCCACCAGCCGATGGTCCACGAAGGGCGACCGGGTCTCCAGCGCCACCATGTTGCTAGCGATGTCCATCTTGGTCAGGAACTGGCCCGGGAGCAGCGTCCGAAGGTCGGTGGACAGTATGCGCGACATGAAGTCCCCCGTGTCCGACTCCTGCAACGCCGCATCCAATACGTCCAAGGCTTGGCTCGGCGCCAGCGCATCGGCCCAGCCGGGCGCGTAGATCGGACGGCGGGCGCCGTCGTTCCACCACATGGTCTTGTCGAACAGCGCCAACTCCGAGATGCGCGCGTACTTGATCGCTTTCAGCAGCTCCCGAACGCCGGGCACGCCGGCCGCGGCAGGGCCCAGCTTGCGTCCTGCGCGCTCCAAGCCGGACAGGACCTTTGCAGGTGCCACCGACCGGACTCGAAAGCCCAGGTAGGCCACGTGGACATGCCTGTACCCGCAAAAAGATTCGTCGCCGCCGTCGCCGGTGAGCGCCACCGTGACCGACGGCCTGGCGTGGCGGCAAACCAGGTGCGACGGCAGCACGGAACTGTCGCCGAACGGCTCGCCCGCGGCCGTCAACACTTGGTCGATCGTGTCCCGGTCCGCCCCCGGCACGACGATCTCTTCGTGGCGGGTCCCGTACATGTCGGCGACAAGCCGCGCGCCGGCGCATTCGTCGTCTTTGCCCGAGACGCCCTCGAAGCCGACGGTGTAGGTGCGCAACGGGTCGCTCGTTTGCTTGGCCGCCATCGCCGTCACCAAGCACGAATCGATCCCTGCGCTCAGGAACACGCCCAGCGGAACGTCGCTTTCAAGTCGTCGATGGACTGCGGCCTGCAACAGCGAATCCAGGCGCTCCAACTCGCCGTTCCAAGGGCCGCCGGGGGCGGCGGGATGCACAAGATCTTCGGCGTGCGCGGAGCCGTTGGCTTGTGCGGCGTCGGCCCCGTAGCGCACGTTCCAGTAGCGACACGCCTCCACGCCCGAGCGGTCGAAGCGAAGCCAGTGCGCCGGCGGGATTTTGTCGATGCCCTTGACGATCGTCCGGTCCGGCGGGACGTAGGACTGCGACAGGTAGTAGTCCAGCGACAGCTTGTCCAGCGCGCCCAAGTTCATCTCCACTAGGCGATACAAGGGCTGGATCTCCGACGAGAACACGACTTGCGCGGAGTTGCGCACGTAGTAGAGCGGCTTCACACCCAGCCGGTCCCGGACCAGCCACAGCACTTCGCGAGAGGCGTCCCAAAGCGCAAAGGCGAACATGCCGGCAACCCGGTCCAGAAGCCGCTCCATGCCCCACTGCTCGTAGCCGTGCACAAGCGTCTCCACGTCGGTGCCGGACCGGAACTCGTGTCCCAGGTCGCGCAGCTGCCGGCGCAGATCGCGGAAGTTGTAGATCTCTCCGTTGCACACGACCCAGATCGTGTCGTCCTCGTTGGAAAGAGGCTGCCGGCCGGACTCGCTCAGGTCGATGATGCTCAGCCGCCGGTGCGCCAAGCCGACGTGTCTCGCGTAGTGCTCGCCGTGATCGTCGGGACCGCGGTGGGCCAGCGCGTTGCAGATGCCGCCCAGGAGTTCGCGATCCACGTCCGGTCGGTCGTGATCGACGATCCCCGAGATGCCGCACATGGGCCTTGCCCCGCCCCGTCGCTTGCTCTACCCGAGCGGCCTTCCCGGGGTCCAGGGCACGTCGGCTTGGTCCAGGGCGTCGCGGAAGTCGGCCATACGCTCCAGCAGCGCATTCGCCGCCGTCGCCTGTTCGTCCAGCGCCGGGGCCACGCGCCGAAGCGCCGCGCGCTCCTGTTCCGTGGCCGGGGCGAAGGCTTGGTGAAGGCCGTTGGCGTCGGCAAGCTGGCGGACGATGGGCACGGAAGCGTCTTCGTCTTCGTCATCGTCGTCGCTTCCGCGCAGGGCCTCCACGACGGCGGTCGCCGCTTCGGACAGCGAATCCGCGCGAGCGCGCAATCCGGCGACGGCATCGTGTCCGTTCGCTGTCGCCGCGCGCTTCAAGGCCTGCTCGATTCCTTCCAGCTCGTCCGTCACCGCTTCGATTTGGCGGATTGCCATGCGCGCCCGCGCCGACAGCTCCCGGTGCCGGGTGCGCAACTCTTGCAGTTCAGCCAGCGCGGCGGCGCTCATCCCGATCAAGTCGTCCAGGACCACGGCGAACGATCGCTCCACGACGACGGGGGCCGCGTCCGCCGACGCATCTTCCGCAGGCGCACCCGAATCCGCTCCCTGGTCCGTTGCCGCGTCCGCCGGCCGCACCGTCAGCCTGGCGACGTACTCGCCCGGCAGCGCCGCCGGCCCGCCCTGCCCTCCGCCTCCGAATCCGCCGAACCCCTGGCCGCCGCCCTGTCCGCCACTGTCGGCCGTCGGGCCGGACCATGGCGGATCGAGACGCAAGTCCCACTGCACCTGTTGCAAACCGGCGCCGGTGGCGGCTTCCAGCGCGCGCACCACGGTACCGCGGGCGTCCACGATCTCTAGGGTTGTTTCGTCGCCGGCGCGCTCCGGCAGCAGGTACGAAACGGCGGCCCCGTACCGCGGATTCTCGGCGGCGTAATTGCGGTCCGCGTGCGTGCCAGTGGTCGGCGCGCTGTTCACTACGTAGGCAAGGGCGTCGCGCACCGGGAAGATGTACGGTCCGCCTGCCGCCTTCGCCTCTGCCAGCTTCACGATCGGCGTCAAGTCGTCCACGACGAAGAACCCGCGTCCGTGCGTGGCCACGACCAGCGCATTGTCGCGAGGATGCACCTTCAAGTCGTGCACGGGCGACGGCAGAATGCCGTTCTCCAAGGGCAGCCAGGACGCGCCACCGTCCACGGAGACGAACGGGCGCACCTCCGTGCCCACGAACAGCACGTTCGGGTCGTCCGGGTGCTCCGCGAACGCGCGCACGTTGCCGAACTCGGGCAGGTCGCCGGCGATCGACTGCCAGCTTTGCCCCTCGTCGGCGCTCTTGAGCACGTAGGGCAGGAAGTCGTTGCTGCGGTGTCCGTCGAAGGTCGCGTACAAGGTGGCCGGATCGTGCGCGGACCAGCGGACTTTGCTCACGTAGGTCGTGTCCGGGACGCCGGGGAAGCGGGTCGACTTGCGCCACGTGCGTCCATCGTCGGTGGTGACGGCGACCGTGCCGTCGTCCGAGCCGGTGGCCACGACGCCGGGCCGCAGGGCGGACACGTGCATGGTCGAGATGTTGGAGAAGACGGCGGTGCCCTGATGACGCGACACGGCGTCTTCGTCGGGAACGCCGCCCATCATCGGTAGGCTGTCTCGGTCGATCTGCCGGGTCAGGTCTTCGCCCAGCACTTCCCACGAGTCGCCTTGGTCGGTGCTCTTGAAGACGTGGTTGCCCGCGAAGTAGACCGTGGACGGGTCGTGGGGCGAAATCTGTATGGGCGCGCTCCAGTTGAAGCGATAGTCTTCGTCTCCCGGCGTCGGGCGAGGCCGGATCGACTTGCGCTCGCCGGTCCGTCCGTTGAAGCGCACAAGGTTGCCGTTCTGCGACTCGACGTAGGCGACGTTGTGATCGCGCGGATCGATCGCCGCGAAGAAGCCGTCGCCGCCGGCCATGCGGTACCAGTCCGCGTTGCCGATGCCCAGGGCGTTGCGGGTTTGGCTGGGTCCGCCCCAAGTCGAGTTGTCCTGCAAGCCGCCGTAAATGCCGAAGAACGGCTCCTGCATGTCCACGCCCACGGCGTAGAACTGGCTGATCGGCAGGTTGGGCGAAAAGTCCCACGTCTCGCCCCGGTCGTGCGACGCGTAGAAGCCGCCGTCGTTGCCCAACAGAATGTGCGATGGGTTCTCGGGGTTGATCCACATGGCGTGATGGTCCACATGCACCGACTGCGCAATGCGCTCCCACGTCTCGCCGCCGTCTTCGGACCTTTGCAGCCGCACGCCCAAGTGATACACGACCTCGGGGTCCACGGGATCGACGCGAATCTGCCCGAAGTACCACGGAATCGAGGCGATGTCGCTGGTCTTCCGCCACGTGGCGCCGTGGTTGTCGGTGCGGTAGACGCCCTGCTCCGAGCCCTCCACGACCGCGTACAAGGTGCCCGGCCGACTCAAGCTTATGTCCAGCCCGATCCGTCCCATGTCGGACTTGGGCAGGCCGGCTTCGAGCTTGGTCCAGCTGTCGCCGCCGTCGGTGGTCTTGTAGATGCCGCTGCCCGGCCCGCCGCCGACGTAGCTGTAGGCCCGGCGCTCGCGTTGCAGCGCGGAAGCGTAGAGCACGTCCGGGTTCGACGGGTCCATGACCAGGTCCGTGGCCCCCGTGTGCGCGTCGATCGCCAAGACGGCCTCCCATGTCTCGCCGCCGTCGGTGGTGCGGTACACGCCCCGCTCGCCGCCCGCTGCCCAGAGCGGACCCACCGCCGCCACGTACACCACGTCGGGATCGTCGGGACGAATCACGATCCGGCCCACGTGCTGCGACGACCGCAGGCCCATGTGGCTGAACGTCTTCCCCCCGTCCACCGACTTGTACACGCCGTCGCCGTACGACGAACTGCGCATGTTGTTCGGCTCGCCCGAACCCGCCCACACGATATCGGGGTTGGACGGCGCCACCGTCACGTCGCCCATCGACCCCACGCCCGCGTCGTCCAGCACGGGCTCCCACACTACGCCCCCGCTGGTGGACTTCCAGATGCCCCCCGTGGCCGCCGCGATGTAGATGACGGTGCCCAGGCGCGGGCCGCCTGTGTGCGCCGCGGTCGCCGACAGTCCGCCGTTTGCTGCCGGTCTTGCACCCGATGCCGACGATCCGCCCGTGGGGACCACGGCGATGTCCACGACCCGCCCGCTCATGACGGCGGGGCCGATGGATCGCGCCTCGATGCCTTCGAGCAGGGCGCGGTTGGAGAGGTCGGGGCCTTCGTCTTGCTGGGCTTCCTGGGCGTCCTGGGCTAGGGCCGGAGCCGAGGCGGTGGCAGCCGCGGCAGAGAGGAGGACGGAGCAGGCGAGAAAACGTGTTCTTGTCATGGTTGTTGGTTGTGGCAGGGATGGGCGAACGGGCGTCGAGGCCTCGGGGAAATGTGGCGCCGGCGGCGAGAGCAAGTCAACCAGGCCGACTCCCAAGCGTGTCCGCCACTGCGTCCAAAACGCTGCGCACTTCCGGATGAATTTCCGACTCCTTCATTACCCTGGCGATGCGATAGTACTCTTCTTCCGCGCAGTAGACCTGAGCACTGCCAAGAATGTCCGCCAAGATGGTCTTGCCTTTCGTACCTGTTAGCGCATGTATGTTCTCGAACGGCTTCTTGTACAGTGATCCGTAGTACTCCTTCATGTATTCGTCGGCTTTGGCCGCTCCCTTTCCGGTCTTGTCCTGCTCGCGGACGAAACGCAACAACGCCTGCGGATGAATCAGATAACTCTCGATCTCGTAGCGAGTCCAAAGCAGCGACGTCAAGCCCTTCACCGACCGTCTCCGAGGGGCGGGTGCATCGACCCTGCCGTTGCGATCCTCCAGCAGGATGCCTCGCACGTCCGGCACGCTCAGCTGCAGCCCACGGAAATGACTCGATGCAAAACCAGCACGACTCGACTCGCCGGCAGTGGTCCTGCGCAACGGTCCCTCCAGGAACTTCAGCGCGGGGTGGCCCAGCACCCGTGCCCATTCTCTAAGTATCCGTACGTCCGTTTCGCCCTCTACATACAAAATGCCTAGTCCACTCTGCGCAAGCAATACTTCCCTTACTTGAACCTTTCGTAGCGCATCTTTGGTAACTTGACGATCGACGTCCTCGAGCTTCCCACCGGTCAGGACCTTCAGGTCGCGGCGAGCCACCTCCATCAACAGATCCGAATGCGTTACTACAATAAGTTGTTGATCGTTCGACCGTGCAATCGTCTTCAAGCGATCGTACATGCTCTCTTGCAAGGCCAGATACAAGTGCGAATCCGGCTCGTCCATCATCACCACCGTGCTGTCCCTAGTGTAATAGAGGCTTGCATAGATGAACAGCACCTGCAAGAAGCCACGGGCGCCGCAGGCTAGGTCGAGCGCAGAGTTGTTGTTCGATTGTCGGTATCCCGCCATGATCTCGGCCACACCGCTGGGGCGGGTCAATTCGTATCCGAAGAGATCCGTTATCGCGGCTTGCACGGCATCCCATCTCTCGCCGTCGGTACTGATCTCCAACAGCATGTTCCTTAAGACGCTGCCGCCGCGGCCGTGCAACATGTCCTGCACAAGACGTACCGGCACGGTCTCCGGGGCCAGCCTGGCCTCCGGCATCGTCAAGCCCGAGAACGGAGGGATGTACACAGTCTTCGCAGGCTCTTCTCCACACATCGTCAAGTGGCTCTCCAATACGCCGCTGGTCGGGCGAGCCCGCAGTCTTTCAGGCTCCACGTAGACGAGCTCGAAGCCGACATCCCACCGGCTGGTTGCCAGCGACAGAAATATCGGCGACCGCGTGTCCTGATTCCGCCACATCAAGCGAAAATCCCTGTACGGCAACGATTCCAGACGACTAATCTCGACATCGACGTAGTCGCCTTCCCGAGTCTTGGTGTTCACCCGCGGCACGTCGTTCATCCAACGATCGCAGACCTCGTTCCATACGGCGACGGCTTGCAGCAGCGTTGTCTTGCCGCAGTTGTTGGGCCCCACGATCACCACATGCCTGTCGAACTCGAAGCTCGCGGCCTTGAACTTCTTGAAGTTTCGGACTTCCAGTTTGCGGATCATGTCTCGTGCCTCGTTGCCCGTCGGATTGCGGCAATGTCGCACCTGGGGCCGGAAGACGTCAAATGGGGCGGACCAGGCGGCTAGGCGGCCTGCCGGGTTCAGCCGTCCAGGATGTCCGTCAGGGTGGCGTCCGGGGGCCAGTCGCGGCGTCGGTCGTCCACGCCCGTCGGGGGGCGGAAGAGCGGGTTGCCGGGCGACCAGAGCTCGACGCTGTCGGGGTGGTCGCGGTAGTGGTCGGGGTCGGTGGTGACGCGCACCGGCTCGGTGGACCAGGGCGGCGTGAAGCCGTACTCGCGGTTGCCCAAGGGCTGAACCCGCGCGCCGGGCGAGAGCAGGTCGGGCGAGCCGATCACGCGGTCCAAGTCGGCCATCGTGACGAGGGGGGCGGGAGGATCGGGCGCGTCCAGCACCTCGTCCAGCGCCGCGTCGATGTCGAACCCGCTATCGGCTTCGTTGGCCTGCGCCTCCACGGCCTTGGCCGTCTCCCGGCGACCCGTCGCGCTCCCACCTTCGCCCGAGAGGACGGCCCGTGTGATCGTCCCCGGCAACTGCGACAAGATCGGCTGGAGCCGGCCCACCATCTTGGCGAAGAGCCCGATGCGCTCCCGCAGCACACGGTAGATGTCGGTCTCGACGGTGTCCGCGTAGTGAAGGTTCACGATGCGTATCGTCTTGTGCTTCTGGCCCACGCGATCGATCCGGCCGATGCGCTGCTCCACCCGCATCGGGTTCCAGGGCATGTCGTAGTTCACCAGTGCACCGCAGAACTGGAAGTTGAGGCCTTCCGCTGCCGCCTCGGTGCACAACAGCATGTCGGCCTGGCCGTCTCGGAAGCGCCGCTTGACGGTGTCGCGGTCCACGGGCCGCCAGCCGTCCGCACCGGGCACTTCGCCGCCCCGGCCCGAGTAGCACATCAGCGCAAGGGCGGAGCCGGCGTCCCCGGCCAGCTCCTCCCGCAGGAAGTCCATGGTGTCGGTGTACTGGGTGAACACCATCACTTGGCGGTGTCCGCGCTCGCGCAGGTCGTCCAGCGCCTCTTTCAGCGCCGACAGCTTGCCGTCGGGCGGGAGCCGGGCGATCTGGTCGAGCAGCCGTCGCACGTCCTCCGCTTCCTCGGCGCGAAGGGACTCTCGCAACGCCTGCGCCACCGCGTCCTCGTCCAAGGCGGGGTCGTCGGCCACCTCGTCGTCGGACACGTCCTCGGCCAGGACCGCGTCGCTGCCTCCGCCCGTGTCGCCCGCACCCCCGACGCGCCGCTCCAACGTGCTGCGCAACGCCCGGAAGCTGCTGGCCAGCCGCCGCCGGTAGATCGTCATGACGAAGCCGACCGCCCGCCGCTCCTCCTCCGACGCTTGGTCGTACGTTGTGGCGATGTACTCTTCCACCGCCTCGTACAGCGCACGCTCGTCGGCGCTCATCTCGACGAAGCGGTCGTCCACTTCACGGTCGGCGATGCGCGTCGCCAGCAGGCCGCGCCGGTGGTACTCGCGAAGAAGCTCCCGCGTGTGTCGGGACACCAAGCGCCGCACGGGCGTGTTCACGCGCATCAGCCGGAGGGCCGCTTCGCGCTGGGTTCCCGACAGCTGGCGACGAGGCGTCTCGGCCCGATCCCGCAACGCGCGCACCACCTTCCGGGCCTGAAGGCGGGACAACCCATCGAGCGGCCGGGCAAGCTGGCTCGGCCCCGTGGCCCCGAAGCGCCGCTCCGTCGCTTGGAAGAGCCGCGCCATCTTCTCGAAGGCTTCCGGCGTCGGGTCCGCCCGCCGGGCGTGCTCGAAGAACTCGACGAACTCGTCCGGCGTCCACTCCGGCGGAAGCCCCAGCAACCGCAGAAGGTCCCAGAGCTCGCCGGGACGGACCTGCATCGGCGTGGCCGTGAGCAACACAAGGCCCTCCGAGCGATCCTTCAGCCCCTGCATGAGTCGCAGAAGGGTGTTGGGAACACCATCGGACGCGCCCGCCGCGCCCCGTCGCCGGGCGTGATGGGCCTCGTCGAGCACGATCAAGTCCCACGGCTGGGCGTCCTCCAGAAGCGCTTGCCGACGGTCGCTTCGGCGCATCAGGTAGCTGGACGCGATCACCACGGGCTCGTGGTGCCAGCGGTCGCTGGCCACGGGCCGGACATGGCGGCCCCGCAGGGCGGGCGACGGGTGCCAAGTCAGTTCGCCCTTGTCGTAGATGGGCCAGTTGAGGTTGAACTTCTCGTAGAGCTCGATCTGCCACTGGCGCAGCACGGCCTTCGGCGCCAGCACGAGAATCCGCTTGGCGCGCCCCGACAGCCAAGCCTGCCGCAACAGCATCCCCGCCTGAATCGTCTTGCCCAGCCCCACTTCGTCCGCGATGAGAAGCCTGGGCGGCCAGCCGTCGTACATGCGGCGGAAGGCCCGGGCTTGGTGCGGCCACGGCTCGACCGCCGACGTCGCTTCGCCCACGCGCCCTCCGCCGCCCACCATCGCCGGCGCCTGCCGGATGAACGACCACACGCGGTCGCGGAAGTCGCGCTTGTCGGCGGCGGCGGCGGCGTAGGTCCGCGGGGCGCGCTCCCTGACGCTGCCCTCCAAACCGGGCGTCGCGCCGGAACCCGACTGCCGCTCGGGGTAGTCGGTCTTCTCGCGCTCTTGAAGACGGACGGGCGGCCTGTCGTCCTTGGGAAGGAAGCGCAACAGGTCCCGGCGAACCGCTTCGGGCAAGGTCAGCACGATCGCCCGGCGGGCTTGGTCGTTCCACAGCTTGTCGAAGTCTGCCTCGATGCCGGCGACGCGTTCCCCGTCGCGCCAGCTGGTGTAGACTTGGATGCGCTCCCAGTTGTACCGCCAGCCGCTGGGCGTCTCGTTCAGACTACCAGTCCAAGCGACCCGATTTCCCGCCCGGTCCTCGACGACTCCGGTCTTCTCGTGGAAGATGGCCCCGTCGGGTATGGGGCGGCGGTCGCCGGCCCTGCACGGCACTGCGACCTTCACCTCCAAGTGCTTGCGCGCAACCATCCACGCCAGCAGCTCCAGGGCGTCGGCTTCGGTCGGGTCCGGCGCAAAGGGAACGCTCGCCAGACGCTGCTCGACAGCCTCGCGCAGCCGGTCGCCCCTTTGGATAGCCTCGATCTCGTCCTGTTCGAGCGTGCACCCGACGACCATGCGCATGACGCCGTTGTTGCGCACCAGCCCTTCGATTCCCCGCGCCGCTAGGGTCAGCGCACCGGCGCTGAAGTATCCGGTCAGCCGGTCGTAGCGGACGGCGTGCCGGAGGGCGGGCACGTAGAAGCAATCGGCCAGGGGGCCGTCTTCCGTGGTGTAGGCCAGCTCCCACTTCCGGTCCGACAGCATCTTCAGGTCGCGTCGTCCTCTTCGTCGTCGTCGCGCCACAGCTTGAGCTGCTCCGGCTCCGCTACCTGCTCGCCGAACGCCAGCCGTCGAAGGTTCTCCAGCACCGCGAAGTCGCTCCCTGCCGCCGCCAGCCCCCTCGGCAGATCGAACTTCGTGATCGACTTCGGCATCGGCAACACCTCTAGCAGCGCCTTCAACGCCGCCAGGAACCGCGGCTCCTTGTGCAACCCGACGTTCTCCAAGTACTCCCGAGCCGCGTCCAGCGAACGGATGCGCCCCAGATGGGCCGCCCGGTACAGCACGTCGATCATGCCCGTCGAGCCGTCCTCCGACCCCAAGCTGCCCTTCGCCGCCCACTCCGCGCTGTCCCACAGCACCAAGTTCGCCCCGACCTTCGCCGCCGTCCGACCCACGACCTCCCTGTCCAGGTCCACGCCGACCGCGCGCGCCAGCTTCAACGCCTCGTCGTAGGGAAAGCGCGGTGCCCGAAAGGCGTCCCACGCCAGCACGAAGAACGCCGTCCGCGCGTCCATGTCGTCGCCCGCCCTGACGCGGGTCAGCTCCTCCAGCCGCCAGCGCTTCACCTCCCGGCGCGCGACCTCCAGCGCGTCCTCCGGCGTCGCTGCGTAGGGGTCCTCCTTCTCTTCAAAGAGCTCCGACTGCCAACGACGCTTCTGGGCCCACGTCTGCGGTCGGGGCGTTCCCCGCCGCAGCGGCCAGTGGCGGGAGAATTCTTCCAGCGCCGGCCCGAACGACGCCAGATACAGGTCCACGCCCCGGATGTTCGCTTCCTTGAACTGGGGGATGCGCTTGCGGACGGCACGCGCCACCTCGGGCTCGATGTCCTCCCAGTAGATGTCGCTCGACTCCTTCTCGTCGCCGGTTCGCGGACGGCACACAAGGAAGACCGTGCTGTTCGCCGCCGCCTTGTCCTTGATGTGCAGGCTGCCCGGCGCCTCCGTGTTGATCGGCCACGACGCCGTGATCCTGAAGCCCGCCTCCATCAGCCCCACGGTGAGCGCGTCCCACGCCCCTGTGGCCTTGTGGGTGAACATGAGCGTCATGATCCCGTCGGGCTTAAGCACGCGACGGCACTCTTGGAAGATCGCCGCCATGCGTTCCTGGTAGTTCTTGCCGGCGCGGGCCTTGGCGCTCTTCTCGCCCTTCCAGCGCGCCGGGTTGGCCACCGCCTCGTTGTCCTTGTCGGTCAGGCGGCGGCGGAAGAGTTCGGGGAAAACGTAGCCCGCCGTGCGCTTGAGCCAGACGTAGAAGAAGTCCGACAGCTCGGCGTACATGACGTTGTCGTAGTAGGGCGGGTCCATGACGACGACGTCGATCTCGCCGTCGCTGATGTGGTTCAGGTTGTCGGCGGACTTGCAGGTGACGACGGGCTTGAGCGGAACGGCCTCTTCGGACTCGTCGCCGAAGATCGGACCATTGCCGTCGTCCGCATGCGGACGAATCAGCGCGACGAGCTCATCGATGCACTTGGCGGTATAGTCAACTACCCAGTCATATCCTAGGCCGTCCACGCAGGGAGCCATCTCAGCATAGGACCACTTGAATGAATAATCGTGCTGGGAAAACGAATGAGCTATGGATCTCTTCCATGTATCCCACACACACATCCGCGAATTGTAATCGATCATCTTGTCCATCGCAAGCGCCAGGTAGGCGTAGGCCGCCTTACGGAGCTCGGTAAGTCTGCCCATGTTTCGATCGGCTTCGAGCATCTCGCGGAAGACTTCGACGCTGAAGCCGTGGCAGAGTAGTTGTCTTGGGGAGAACATGTCTCGCCAGTAGGGCATGCCGTACCGGAGCGGCTCCGTCGTCTTGTTGCCGTCCGGTATCCTCTCGCTCGGCACTATGTCCAGCGCCTCCCACTCGGGTAGCTTCTCCGCCAGCATCCGTTCGATCTCCTCGCCGTTGTCGTCCGACAGGCGCGGCGCACGGTAGCCGCGCACCCACTTGTCTTTGCCGCGCTTCCCCGACTTCAGCGTGTTCGGCATGCGCTTCTTGTACACGACGGCGTACAGCTGGTGGCCCATCTCCCTTTCCCGCGCCTGTCGCTTGATCTCGTCGCCGTCGATCACCCGGCCGCAGTCCGGATAGGGACAGTTAGCGGTGCCGCGACTCACCGTGCCCGCCGACTGCTCCGCCGCCGAGCCGACGACCTTGAACTCGCACGTCCGGCCCTCGGAACCCGGTCCGTCTCCCACACATGGTCGCAACCGCACACCAGTTCCGTCGGGCGCCAGACGCCAGTTTGGGGATAGAGGCACCACGCCGGTGCAATAAGGACAGTGAACCGTGTGTGCCCAGACGTACCCGTCCGGTCGAGCGTCGTCCAACGGCTCGTCGGGAAACACGCTATCGAGGCGCCGTCGGACTTGACTGACTAACCTTGTTCCCAGTTCCTCGACCGGCTTACGAAGTCTGGTGCCCAATGTCGCTGGCCATTCAACCGTCGCTCGTCCAATGAAAGCTGCCACAGGATTGAGGTCGTTGGAATACGTCGGAAAACCGAGTCGCATAGCTTCGAAGGGGACGGCTCCACCACCTGCCGTCGGATCCAGGACCGCCGGAGCCGGTGTCAATCGACTGATCAACCAATCTGATTCTTCCGTAGATAGCGTGTATCGAAATGCACGAACGTATCCATACGCGTCCGCACCAAGTCGTTTTCCTGTCCGTGTCGCAACGGCGATACGTTTCTTAGCAGATACCGGGTCCCCATGAATCCCAAGCACGTGCAAGAACCACTCCCGGTCCGCGTCCGCAGGTAGCAAGGCCCCCAACACCGCCGCCCTCGATGCCACCAAGGGACGGCGTGCCCACCACACGTGCAGGCGATTCGGTGCGGGAAACGGCGTCATCGGCGTCCGCTCGCGGGTACTCTCGATCCCGATCTCAGCGATCGGCAGCCATTCCTCGATCAGCCGACGGTCGGTCATGTTCCGCCCCCCGCGTACTTGTTCAAGTGACACGCATCGCCAAATGTTTCAATGCGCCACTCCTCGTCACAGCCCATCTTCTTGCGTGCTCGGACCATGCTATGAGACGAAACAGGTCTGAACGACCGCGTTGTATCCTTCAACGTTTTTCCAACGATGTTGCTGCGTTTTCGTACCTGACGATCGCCCACCGAAGGTCTTGAGGTAGCATACGCGTGGGGCGTGCGGCCAGAAATGCGCTTCACATCCGATTCCATCGGCAACTGCCTTCCTGCAAGTCGCCACGGTGTGACTATGGCCAGCGGATCGGACACAAGCATCTCTTTCCATACCCGCGGTTCGTCAGCACCAACCGAGCCGTGGTGCGGAACCTTGAACAATGAGGCCACGTCTTTCGGTCGATTCTCGCTCTTCAACACCTTGATCCACCCTTGCTTCTCCAGGTCCGCGCCAAGTACTGCTACAACCTCTTCAGATCTTAGCCAAAGGGCCACTGACACATCGTTTCGTCCTGGGCTAACCAGGCGACGTCCTGTTTTCACCGATGTCCTTCGTTGTTCTCCAATGGTCCTCAAAAAATGGGTGTATTCGCCATCTGCCGGGGACAGCACCCAAAGCTCGCAGTGATCTCTGTTCAGTATACGACGATTTGCCGTTACGAAGCGACATCTATCTGCACCTTCATCTTCAGCCAATATCTCGAAGACTTGATACATTTCTCGAACGCCTGTTCCTACAGGGATCGGGTCATCGACGTCTTCCAGGGTGCTGACAGTGGCCATAAATTCGTCGTACTTCAGTGCATTAGCACAACAGAACTTCGCTCTGCTGCACGCCTTCAGCGTCTTGGCCATTCCTCCTATGTGATCGTCGTGCCAGTGAGTCGCGACTACAACGTCGACGGCTTCAGCGGGATCGACCTTCAGGGTTTCGAGGTAGCGCAAAATGCTAGGGTCCTTGCCACCCGGCGCAATGCATGAATCGACAACGATCCATCTATTGCCCCCGACGTGCAACGCGATGCCTTCACCATATCCAGGTCCGATTGCTACGACTTCAAATTCGTCTGCCGCCGGTGGCTTGGCAACTTCGGTCACGTAAGAGCTTTGCGTATTTTGTCAGTCCACCTGCGTCCCCGAGTCCAATCTACATCGCGCGAAGATTGGAAATCATGGAGTGTTATCTGCGATATTCTTTTTTTCTGTCCGCTCCGATATTGCTCATAGCCGATAATCCATCGAAACGTGCTTCCGACGGAAAGTCGGTGATTGTCTTCGGGCGACAGTTCTTGTCGCAGAATCTCTGCTTCTTCCTCCGGGTAGTCGGATCCGCTAGTTACGTCCAGCAGTCGTGCGGTAAAGTATTCATCGCCCACGTCTACGACATGACCCTCCCATTCCTGAATCGGTTCCAGTGTCGGAACGGACATCAGTTCCAATAGAGAAGGCCAAATCGAAGGATGCTCGATGCGAATAGCAGGATACGCAGGGCGGACACGAGCATTCTCGGCCAACCCGACCACCTCCATAGCCTTCCCGGCGACCTCATCCAATCTGACGGAAACAAAAGATGCCTCGCTTGGTGCCGTCCCGCCTTGGGCCACCGATGGGAAGGCGACGACTTCATCGGTATTCATGGCCATCCAGAAGTGGTCTCCCTGGCTTCGTCGTTCTTGGCGAGTGGTTCGTTGCGACATCACTTGTCGTCTTCCTTGGTTCCGATCGCCATGATTAAATCAATGATGTCATCGCTGCGATTCAGTGCGCCGACAAATTCCTGTGTCAGCAGTTTCATCAAGCGACGGCATACTTGATCGCCGTCGAGAGCATACTGATCCCGTACCTTGACATAAACACCCGTGCCGCCTTCCTGGCCGATGCGATTGGAAGGCTCCACCGTAACGCTGATTTTGCCTCCTTCGTATCGATCGGCTGGATTGTGTTGAGTCATGGTCAAGGACGTCATACCCCCATGCTTGCCGGTTGGCCCAAGTTTCGCACCCCATTCTGCCCAGGGCTCAGTAGGTGCCAGTGTTGTGGCAAGACGGTCTCGATCAGCAAGTTTCTCAAATCGAAAGTGAACCATGTGCTCGATCGCAACATCTGTGAGAGGCGTATGAGGCTGATGATCTCGAAACATCCCAACCACCAGCTCCAGCAGTCGGTCTCGTGATTCGCAGGTAGCGGTCATCGCTACCAAGCGCTCGGTGGCGACATGGAAAATCAGCCAGTCTGCGCTGAATTCGTGCTCGTGGGCAGTCGAGAGTACGGCGGAGCTGGCGGTGGTCTTCGGCAACAACCCTGTGAGGGCAAACCATGCTGGCGTGAAGGTCGCGGGAACAAATCGACCGCCAAGGCTGATGGCCACAACATCAACCTCTGGTGTGATACGCATCGCCATTTATCGCCTTGACCTGGCTTCCGTCAGCAAACACCGCAGCGCCATCAGCACGCGCCTCGGGTTCCGACGGTGCATCGCCATGCCCAGCCAGTAACCCGCCTCTTCCCGCTCCATGGCGTCCACGCCTTCGGCGACGGCGATCATCCGGTCGCGGTGCCGCATCGGCGCCAAGCAGCGGAAGAGCAGGCCGATCGAGAGGGCCAAGTCCTCCGAGAGGGGGTAGGCACGGGGTTCGCGGGTCGTTTGGGAGAGCAGCTTGACGCCGCCGCGGGCCAAGCGACGGAGGACGCGGTGCTCCACCAGGTCCAGGTTGCGGCCGCGCAGCCCGGCGATCCGGACGGGGCGGGTCACGTGGGGCGTGGCGGGTGCCGGAAGCTGCCAGATCTCGTACTCGGCGAGGCCCGGTCCGCGGCTCCTTGCGCGAAGCTCGTACTGGGGCGCGGACAAGGGGTAAGCGGTAGGGGAAGTTCGGCCTGGTCTTGCCACGTCAGCCCTCCTCCGTTCCGGTAGCCGACACGGCCGTCGATCCGCTCACGAACCGGGACAGCCGCTCGATGATCATTTTCGGGCCGTCCTCGTCCGTCGTCAAGCCGGCCTCGAAGGTGAGCTCGTAGCGGACCTCGAGGCTTGTGCTCGTTGCCGCCCGCATCTGGGACTGGAGGAACTCCTTCACCGGATCGGCGTCCTCGATTGACCCGGTGAACTCCAACTCCAGCGAGCCCCCGTCCCGGGTCTCGTAGCTTCCCTCCAGCCTGACCGTCTTGGCGGCACCCGGCAGCGCGCCCACGACGCTCATGACGCGGAGCGCCTCGTCCACCTGAAACACGCGGACGACCAGCTTCTCGATCTGCCGGCACCCCCGGTCGCGCGCCTGCTCCCACACGCGGACGATCGCCTCGCGGAAGGGGGCCTCGACCTGGAACGGGCCGACGACCGACGGCTCTTCGCCGCCCTCCGCAGCGCCGTCCCGGTCGGTGGGCGTGGGCTCGATCCCCAGCGCGCCCTGGTCCGCGGCCGTCGGACCCTCCGTCTCCTTCGACTTCTGCTCCGGTCTGGGCCACACGCCCTTGTTCTTCGCGTAGGCCATCGTGTGCACGATCGACTGCTCGTCGATCCGGATCGTAGCCGCCGGGTCGCCGGGGCCGTAGAGCAGCTCCCCGCTCCGGTACACGTAGTCGCCCTGCTCGACCCCGGTCCGCACGCCCTGAACGAAGACCTCGTCGCCCACCAGAATCGGCAGCGACGGGTCGCGTCGGAACTCGTTGCGGAGTGCACGGGTCGTCATCTCCCCCTTGCGAAGCGGCGTCCGGTCCCGAACGTACGCCGGCGAGTCGGGCTCGTCGTCGGCCAGCCGCAGCTTGGCCAGGTCCCGGAGCACGCGGACGACCTGCTGCTGCCCCGCGCCCGGCCTATCGGAGGTCGAGGGCGCGTCAATGGCCGTGTGCGCGAGATCGACCATGCTGTCGCCGATCCGGTTGCGGGAGGGGTAGAAGACGTGGCGGTAACACTGCTGAATCGACACGGCCTCGTCCGTTTCCGAGCGCTCGGCCCACTCCCGCACTTTGGTCCGCTGGTGGTCCGCCAGCGCCTCCATGCGCTCCGGCTTCTTGAGCTCCCGCAACGCCAGCCGCCGACGCACCTTGTCCCGCATCTCCTCGCGACGGGACTCGTCCGCTACCACGAAGACCACGCTGTTGCGGAAGAGGCGGAGCGCCGAGCCGTCCGAACCCTTGCGCGAGTAGATTCGGTCGATCAGGTCGGGCACGCCCTCCACTGTCCCGTCGAGCGCCACGGCGTCGTACGCGATCACCACCAGCTTGGGACGGCTTTCGCCCGCTTCGTCGGCCACGTCGTGGGGGCCGCCCGGAAAGCACACGGCCTCCAGGGTCTTGCCCTCGAATATCCTGCGGATGCCGTCGTTCAGGTGGGCGCGCACCTCTTCGGCGTCCACGTTGCGCTCCTCGCGACGGACGATCTGCGTCAGGTTGGCCTCTGCCAGGAAGCGCATCGGCGAGCCGGGCCGGTCGTCCAGGTAAGCGGACTCGCCGACGAACTTCTTGCGCGCGCCTTCGATGAAGCTGAGGTCCGTGGCGGGGCCGAGCACCGAGTAGCGCAGGTCAGCGGGAGACAGCCCCTTGAGCGGGTCGTTGTACGCCAGCGTGTGCAGGAAGATTGTGCGGGCCGCGTACTCGGCGTAGGGAGGCAGTCCCCTGTGATGTTCGGTGTCGATCTGCTGAGCGAGCGACTTCTTGCTGGGCTTGGCGCGGGCGCTAGGCTTGCCGCTGGACGCGCTGGGCTTGGCGCGGGCGCTGGGCTTGCCGCTGGACACGTCGGCGTCGATGGCAGGCACGTAGCTCGACTGGCCTAGGCGCGTGACGATCTCTTGTCGGATGGACTCTTGACCCGGATCGACGTGGTGGACGTGGATCGCGGTGGCGTCGTCGGGCCGGGTCTCCCAGAGGTGGTGGATCGTGCGGGCCAGCAGCCGCAGCATTCCCCGCACGCGCTGGAAGGTCTCCAGCGTGGCGGTCTTGTCGGTGAGGGTCTCCAGGACCTCGGGATGGAAGGGGTAGCCGTCGGCGAGCAGCTGCCGGGTCTCCGGGCGGACGGCGTCCGGGGCCAGGGATTCGGCGTTGGCCTTCCACACGGCTGCGTATGCGGACGCGACCTCGGCGGCCCGGCGGTCGTCGATGTCCTCGAAGAGGCGTCGGCGGAGGACGTGAACCGTTTCGTCCTGCTCCGTCGGGTTGAGGAGGGTGGCCTTGCGGGCGGACACCTTCTCGGCCTCCTGCATCCGGTCGGCGATGAAGCTGTTCTCGTCGGCGTAGGCGTCGGTGCCCCGGCCACCCTTGCCCACCGCCAGCGTGTAGACGAGCGCCACGTTGGGCGTGCTCTCGACCGCCTTGAAGAGCGACGTGAGGAACGCCGTCAGCTGGTCGCGGCCCTCTTCCGCGTCCTGCACCTTGCGGAGGTAGACGGACAGCTCGTCGAGCAGCACCAAGGCGGGCCGGCCTCCGAAGAGCTCCCGCAGGGTGTCGGCCCCCGGTGCAACGCAGCGCGCGTCGCTCTCCCGAACCCGTTCGTACCCTGCGCGGCCGCCCAGGGCGTAGGCGATCTCGCCCCAGGGGGTGTGGGCGAGCAGGCCGTCCTCCAAGGCGCGGCCGTTGGCGGGGTCGGCGTTTTCGCCGTCGAACGCCGCGACGCGGACGGGCTCGTTGGGAACGACGGCCGGGTCCACGAAGTCGGCCAAGTCCGGTACGCCGTCGAGGCCCCGAGCGGCGTGGGCCAGCGCGATGAGCCCGTGCGTCTTGCCGCCCCCGTAGGACGTGTCCAGACGAAAGATCGCGGCTACGTCGCCGCCGGCCCCCGACAGCCGCCTGCACACGTTGGCCAGCAGGTTCCTGATTCCCCGCGTGGGGTACGTGTTGGCGAAGAACCGAACGGGGTCGCGGTAGTCGGCGCTGCCGGCGTCGGTGAGCACCTGGGCCAGGTCGGCCGCGAACTCGGCGTCGGCGACCCCGGCCAACACGTCCCTCCGCGGGCGGCAGGTCTCGAAGATCGTGGGGACGGTCATGGGGGCTGGGGCTACGGGCTTGGGGGGCAGGTCCGGGCGCGAGGACGGGTGGACATTCTACCGGGCGCACACGCCTCCGCAACCTACGGTTCGACCAAATCGAGCCCCAAGTGCCGGGCCAGGGCTTCCAGGTCCGGGTCGTGCACCAGCAGCGGCTGGCCGGTTCGCATTGCGGTTGCGGCGACCAAGCAGTCGGTCGTCGAACGCACGGGATGGCCGGTCCGTCGGCAGGCCCGCCAGAGCAGCGCCGCGTCCTCGAAGTCGGTCAAGCCGTGGGTCCCCAGGGCGTCGAAGCGGGCGAGAAAGCGGATCATGTCGCGCGTGGCCTGTTCGCTTGCGCATCCGGCCAGGAGCTCCATGACGACCGGGGCTGGAACGCGGATCGCCGACTCTGACTCGATGCGGGCGCGAAGGGCCAAGTGCGTCGGGCTGCCGGTACCCTCGAGGTACTCGGCCCACGCCGACGTGTCGACGATCACGCTACCCGCCGGCTCCTCGGTCGCAGCCCGTTCACTCGGCGGCGCCGATCCAGAGGTCGCGAAGCTCGTCCGCGCCTTGGTCGCTGCGGCTGGCGCCGGCACGCATTCCGGCCACGTTTCCTTCCCAGCCCACGCCCTGCATGTCGAGCGCTTCGGCCTTGGTCATGGGCGCCACGGCGGTGCGCCGGACCGCGTACTCGGCAGCCGCTGCGCGGTCCAGGAACCCGTGGCGAGCACGGACCGCTTCGAGCGCGCCGGCAGAAACGGCAACCTGGACTCGACCCTCGGGGTCGGCGTACTTGCCCCGACGCCCCGCGGCCCGGGCTTGACGGAGCGCCCGGCGGACCCAGGCCGACACCGTCGTACGGTCCCGCTCCGCCGCACTGCGGATCTCGTCGTGCTCGGCCTCGGAGACGACCACTTGAAGGCGCTTGGGATTCATGGCTTGAGTATAACATGAGTATGATTGCAGTCAAAATGCAGCATCCGACGATTTGCGGCATACAAGGTGGGTCACCGCCTGCCCCAACCCGGCGCTTCGCCCAGCCCGGCCGGCAGCTCGCCCCTTGGCCCGCGCGCTTGCCCTTTGGCCGCGCGCTCCACCCTCGGGGGGCACCCGGATTTGACAGTCGGCCGCTTCCGGGCCGATCATTCCCTGGTCGAGCCGCGCCGTGGGTCGTCGCCCGTCCTCGGACCGCCCCCGGGAACCTTGCCGCACCAAAGGAAGCCGTCATGATCGTTCGAGTTGCCGCCGGGAACCGCATCCGCTCCTCCGAGATCACGTCCGAGAGCGTCTACCTGGACCGCCGGGCGTTCCTGGGGGCGTCCGCAGGCGTCGGGGCGGCGACGCTCCTGGGGTTCGGCGACGCGGCCGCAGCGGGAGTCGCCCCGAACCCGCTGGCCAACCAAGAGCTGGAGCCCACCGACGAAGACCTGGTCACTAGCTACAACAACTTCTACGAGTTCGGCCTCGGCAAGGAGGATCCGGCCCGCAACGCCCACACGCTGGTCACGCGGCCCTGGACCGTGAAGGTGGACGGGCTCTGCAACAACCCCGCCGACTACGCGCTGGAGGACTTCGTCAAACCGTCGGTGCTCGAAGACCGCGTCTACCGCTTCCGGTGCGTGGAGGCTTGGTCGATGGTGGTGCCGTGGCGGGGCTTCCCGCTGGCCGACGTGATTCGGCGGGCCGACCCGCTGGCCGACGCCGAATACGTGGCCTTCGAGACGCTCTGGGACCCGCGCCAGATGCCGGAGCGGCGCTGGGTGCCTCGTATCGGCTGGCCGTACCGCGAAGGCCTGCGCCTGGACGAAGCCCTGCACCCGCTGGCGCTGCTGGCCACGGGCATGTACGGAAAGGACTTGCCCAACCAAAACGGCGCGCCTCTGCGGCTTGTCGTGCCGTGGAAGTACGGCTTCAAGAGCATCAAGTCGATCGTGCGCATGACCTTCACCGCCGAAGAGCCGCAGACCACCTGGGCAACCCAGGCGCCGTCGGAGTACGGCTTCTACTCCAACGTGAATCCCGACGTGGCCCACCCGCGCTGGAGCCAGGCCCGCGAGAAGCCCTTGGGCCGGCTGTTCGGCCGGGTTCCGACCCGCTTCCTCAACGGGTACGCCGACGAAGTGGCGCACCTGTACGAGGGCATGGACCTGAAGAAGCACTTCTAGCCGCTCGGCCCCGCGGCTTCGTGGCCTCGGCAAGGCGGCTCCTCCACGGCAACGTCGTGGCCCCGGCCCGGCAGGTGCTTCTGCTCAAAATCGCAGTGTGGCTTGCAGGTCTGGCGCCGGTGGTCTGGCTGGCCGTCGGGCTTGCACGCGGCGCGCTGGGCGCCAACCCCGTCGAGAAGATTATTCTGGTGGAAGGCCGGTGGACGCTGGTGTTCCTGTTGGCGGTGCTGGCGGTCACGCCGCTGCGGCGCTTGGCCAAGTGGAACCGGCTTGTGCAAGTGCGGCGCCTGCTGGGACTGTTCGCGTTCTTTCACGCCTGCGTGCACTTCGTCGCCTACGCGGGGATGGACCAGCTCTTCGCGCTCGCCTACATCGTGGAGGACGTGGTCGAGCGGCGATACATCACGGCCGGCTTCGCTGGGCTGGTGCTCATGGTTCCGCTGGCGGTCACTTCCACCAAGGGGTGGATTCGGCGGCTGGGCAAGCGCTGGCAGCGGCTCCACCGACTGGCGTATGTTGCGGCGGGCCTGGGCGTCCTCCACTTCTTCTGGAAGGTGAAGGCGGACACCTTCTGGCCCTCCGTGGCGGCGCTGGTGCTGGCAACCCTGCTGGGGGCGCGGGCCGTCCATGCAACTAGGCGAAGAGGGAGGGGCGGAGTGCAGCGTTCACGTTTGCGACAGGGCCGGAGCCGGCAGCGGGCGCAAGACGAAGGTCGGCATGGGGCGAGCGCAGCACCGACCGGGCGGGCGCGGGAGCCGCTCGGCCGGCGTGCTGGTGCGGCGGCGCCCGTCCTGACGTTGCTGGGGCTGGCCGGGGGCGCGGCGGCGGTCGGGATCGCGTTGTCGGGGGTTCCGGGAGCCGAGCGCGCAGTCGAGAAGGCGCCGGCCCGGATCGACGCGGTCCGGGGCGTGGCGAACGCCGCGGCTACGGTCGCCGACCACGCGGCTACGGTTGCCGGCCCCACAGCTACGGCTGCCGACCACATCGCCGAGAACGCCTCCCTCCGCTTTGTGGCCCCGTCGCCCGACTGGCAGCCGAATCCGCAGGAATGGCACGAGTTCTACTTTACTCGGGCGGCCTATTCTTCGTTCGGCCGCGGGCGAGGACGCCGGGGGGCCTGGGCCACCGACTATCCCAAGGCGGACCGCCAGTTCCTGACCGTGCTTCGACGGCTGACCAACTTGGACGCATTTGCATACGAAAACGCCGTGCTGTTGACCGACGAGCGGCTTCGGCGTTTTCCGTTTCTTTATGCATTGGAAGTGGGGTACATGAACTTGTCGCCCGAAGAGGTGACGGGACTTCGGGACTACTTGAAGGCGGGCGGCTTCCTGGTCATCGACGACTTCTGGGGCACGCAAGAGTGGCTTTGGTTCGAGCACCAAATGCAACAAGTCTTTCCCAACCGCAGCATCGTGGACTTGGACATGGCCCATCCGGTCTTCAGCACGTTCTACGACATCGAGGAGATCCTGCAAGTGCCCGCCTACCGCCGCTACTACTACGGCGGGTACAGCGAGCGCGACGGCTACGTGCCTTACGTGAAGGGCATCCTGGACGACGACGGGCGGCTCATGGTCATGATCAACTGGAACACGGACCTGGGCGACGCCTGGGAGTGGGCGGAGCAGCCCGACTACCCGTTGGACCGCTCCACCTTCGCCTATCAGATGGGCGTGAACATGATCGTTTACGCCATGAGCCACTGACGGCAAGCCGCCCCGACCGATGAGCAGCCTCTTCGAGTTCCTGTTCAAGCACCCGCTGGTCGTCTTTCAGGAGGGCGACCTGGCGTTCCTGTCGTCTTGGCCAATAGCGACGGCCTGTTTTGCGGGGGTCCTGCTGGCCGCGCCGGCGGTGGTCAGCTACGCCGCGGCTCGGGGCAAGAGTCGCTCCGCCGACCGGTGGGTTCTGGGGGCGCTCCGGGCCGGCGTGCTGGCGCTGCTGTTCCTGATCGTCATGAGGCCGGCCCTGGTGCTGACCGAGGTCGTGCCGCAGCGGAACTTCGTGGCCGTGCTCGTGGACGACTCCCGGAGCATGACCATAGCTGGATCGGACGGGAACACGCGGGCCGAGCAGGCGCTGGAGCTTCTCGACCCGGCGGGCCCGCTTGCGACGGGGCTCTCGGAGCGGTTCGCGGTCCGCTACTTCCGCTACTCGTCGGCGCCGGCACGGATCGACGCACCGGGAGAACTTGCGTTCGACGGCAGCCGCACGCGCATGGGTCGGGCGCTCGCCTTCGCGCAAGAGGAGCTGCAGGGCGTGCCCCTGTCGGGGATCGTGGTCGTGTCCGACGGCGGGGACAACGGGGACGGCTCCGTCGGCGAGGCGCTGCTGCCGTTGCGGGCCGCGTCGGTGCCGGTCTTCGCGGTCGGGCTGGGCGACGAGACGGTCGGCGCCGACGTGCAGATCAGCCGCGTGGACGCCCCGGCCAAGGCGTTGGCGGGCACATCCCTTCCGATCAACGTGCTGGTGAACGCGGAGGGCTACCGCGGGCGGGGCGCGTCAATGGTCGTGGAGGACATGGGGCGGATCGTGGCGTCCGAGGAGGTGTCGCTTCCGGGCGACGGGCAGCCGCTGGTCGTTCCCGTGGCCGTGACGCTGGAGAGCGAAGGCGCGCGCGAATTGATCTTCCGGATCGCCCCCCAGCCGGGCGAGCGCGTGCTGGAGAACAACGAGCTGCGCGCGCTGGTGCAGGTCCGCGACCGGACCGAGAAGATCCTTTACTTCGAGGGCGAGCCGCGCCACGAGGTGGCGTTCATGCTGCGGGCGGCGGGCGACGACGACGGCCTTCAAGTCGTGCTTCTGCAACGGACCGCCGAGAACAAGTTCTTCCGCCGCAACTTGGACGATCCGCTGGAACTGCTGGGCGGCTTCCCCACCACCCGCGAGGAGTTGTATCGCTACCGCGCGCTGATCCTGGGCTCGGTGGAAGCCGGCTTCTTCACCCACGACCAGCTGGCGATGATCGGGGACTTCGTGAGCGAGCGAGGGGGAACCCTGCTGGTGCTGGGAGGCCGGAGGTCGTTCACCGAAGGAGGCTACAAGGGCACGCCGCTGGAGGATGTGCTTCCGGTCGTGCTGGAATCGCCCGGCGGCGGCGGTCCTACCGAGCGGCTGCGGTTCGTGAAGGTCGCGCCCACGCCGGCCGGCGCCCATCACCCGGCGACCCGGATCGCGGGTTCGGTGGAGGCGTCCGCTGCTCGCTGGGACTCGTTGCCGGCGATCTCCACGACCAACGTGGTGCAGGACCTGAAACCAGGCGCCACGGAGTTCCTGACGGGGACGGTCGTGGAAGGCGACGGGCGCGGGTCCAATCGCGTCGTGTTGGCGTTCCAGCGCTACGGGCGGGGCAAGTCAATGGCCCTGGCGGTCCAGGACACGTGGCTCTGGCAGATGGACCACACCGTGTCGCTCGAGGACCAGAGTCACGAGACGTTCTGGCGGCAGCTGCTGCGCTGGGCCGTGTCCGAGACGCCGGACCCGGTCGAGGCGGCGCCGGAGCGCGAGTCGGTGGAAGCGGGCGAGACGGTAGCGGTCGCGGCGACCGTGCGCGACGCCGGATTTCTGGAGGTCAACGGGGCCGCCGTGACCGCCCGGCTCACGACGCCCGCCGGGGAAACTCGCGAACTGCGCATGGAGTGGTCGGTCGAGGAAGACGGCAAGTACGTGGCCGAGTTCGCGCCCGACGCCGACGGCATCTACGAGATCGTCGTCGAGGCTGGACGGGACTCGGTGGCGCTGGGATCGGCAAGGACCAGCGTGCGCGTGGCCCCTGGCATGGACGAGTTTCGCGATCCGGGGCAGCGCCGGCAGCTGCTGGAGCGCGCGGCGAACGAGACCGGCGGACGCTACTATACCAAGGAGACGGCGGTACGGCTGCCCGACGACTTGGCAGTGGCGGGAGCCGGCGTCACGGTGCGCGAAGAGCGGGACCTGTGGGACATGCCCGCGGTGTTCTTGTTGCTTGCCGGGCTGCTGGCCGGCGAATGGGGCCATCGGCGCAGGCGGGGGCTCGCGTGACCACGGGGGTTGGCGGGAAGCGCGCCGACATCGCGAGGGCTGGCCCGAGGCGGTCGGAGACAAGGCGGCGGGCGATGAGCCGGCGACTTGGGGCGCGTGTTGCCGGCCGGGCGCTTGTCGGTTTCTTGCTGTGCGCGGGGCCGGCGGACGGAAGTGCGGCTCCATCGACGGTCCAGGACACGCACGTCCTCTTGATCGCCGGGCTCGGGGGCGAACCCCGGTACACCGCCGCGTTTCACGGGTGGATGAGCCGCTTCGCCGACGCGGCTTCGGAGAAGTACGGCGTTCCGGCGGAGCGCATCATCTACTTGGCGGAGGACGTGCAGCTGGACCCGACGCGCGTCCAGGCGCGGTCCACGGGCGACAACGTGCGGTCGGCGTTTGCGCGGTTGGGAGACGCCATGGCGCCCGGCGACGAGCTCGTCGTCCTGCTTGCCGGCCACGGCACCTTCCGCGACGGCGAGGCCCGCTTCAACGTGCCGGGTCCCGATCTGACGCCGGCGGAGTTCGCCCTTCTGCTGGACGGACTGGGGAGCCGTCGCATAACGCTTGTCAACACGACCAGCGCGTCCGGCCCCTTCGTCGAGCCCCTTTCGGCGCCGAACCGCACGATCGTCGCGGCAACGCGGAGCGGTCGCGAGCGCAACCTGACCCGGTTCGGCCTGCACTTCGTGGACGCCTTCGCCGGCGACGACGCCGACATGGACAAGAACGGGCGCGTGTCGATGCTGGAGGCGTTCCGCTATGCCCGACGCGAGGTGGAGCGCGAGTACGAGAGCGACAATCAGCTCCTCACCGAACACGCCGTGCTGGACGACAACGGCGACGGCGAAGGAAGCCGCGAGCCGGATCCGGCCTCGGGCGACGGTGCCTTGGCTGCCCGCGTGTTCTTGGCCGCGGCCGAGTGGGTGGCGGGCGACGGCGGGGCTGCAGGCGGGGCGGCGGCCTCCGTCAGCCCGGAGGTCCGGGCCCTGTACGAGGAGAAGGCGGAGATCGAGGCGCGGATCGAGACGCTTCGCGCCGCCAAGGGGCAGATGCCCTTGGAGCGCTACGAGGACGAGTTGGAGGAGCTGCTGGTGGAGCTGGCGCTGAAGAACCGGCAGATCCGAGCCGCCGGAAGATAGACGGAGCAAGGCGTCCGGCAAGTCGGGCCGATCCACACATGGAAGCGCCCAATTTCCGGGTGCATCGTGTCTCCCTCGGGCAACGAGGCCCGGAACGGCGCCCCCCAGCCCGCCACGGCGACTGCGATTCGCACCGCCGGCGGCGCATGGGAGCCGAGACCATTACCTTTTGGCGGAAGCGGTCCGCCGGACAGGGAGAGCACCATGGAAATGGGAATCTGGATGGACACGTTGGCCACCGTCGCAATCGTCGGCGCAGGCGGACTCGCGCTGGGCCGATGGCTGCGCACGCAAATGGACGACCGGATCGCCAGCGTGAACGACCGAATCGATGGCCTGAAGGAATCCATGGACCAGCAGTTCGCCTCGATGAAGGAATCCACGGACCAGCGCTTCGCGTCGGCACAGGAGTCCAACGACCGGCGATTCGCCTCCGTAGACCAGCAGTTCGCCTCGATGAAGGAATCCATGGACCAGCAGTTCGCTTCGGCACAGGAGTCCAACGACCGGCGATTCGCCTCCGTGGACCAGCAGTTCGCCTCGATGAAGGAGTCCATGGATCAGCGATTCGCGTCGGCGCAGGAGTTCACGGACCAGCAGTTCGTCTCGACGAAGGAGTCGGCGGATCAGCAGTTCGCGTCGATAACCGAATCCATGGATCAGCAGTTCGCCTCGGTGAGGGAGTCCATGGACCGGCAGTTCGAGGAGAACAAGGTGGCGCGCGCGGCGATCGGGGCAAGCATCAGGGACTCGGAGGCTCGCGTTCTGGAGTTCATGGGCCAGCGGTTCCAGGACGCGGGAAAGAGAGCGGACGAGATCAGCAAGCGCATCGACGACTTGCGCTCGTTCGTGATTCCGGCGGCCGGAACGGTGGAAGGCGCGACCGCGGAAAACCGGTGAACCGAAGCAGGCTGAACCGGGCTGTCGTTGTCGCAACCGTCGCGGTTGGATGGGCCTGCGGCTGGGCTCCGGCCAGCGCGACGCAGCCGTCGGCCTTGCCGGGCTTCGAGGCGTTGGCCGCTGGACGATACGACCAAGCCGTCCGGCAGCTGCGGCCTCTTGCTCAGGACGGCGACGAGCACGCCCTGGCAGGCTGGATTGCCGCCCTGCTCGAGACTGGCGACTACGACGAGGCGGTCGCGGCGGCTAGCAGTGCGCTGGGCCGATCCCTCCCGAGCGCCCCGGCCTGGCTGGGTTCGGCGCTCCTCATGAAAGGGCGCGTCGACGAAGCCCGCGGGGTCCTGTTGGCCGGCGCGGAGCACCCGGGCACGGCGGGCGCCCTGGCCCGCGTCGAACTCGGCGTTTTGGAGTACCGGTACGGCAACCGGGCCGACGCCCGCCGGCTCTTCGAGGACGAAGTCGGCCGCTACGACGGTGCGATTGCCGGAGGCGCCCGGCTGTCGGCGTCGGAGTTCGTCGCCATGGGGCGGGCGCTGGCTGGCTTGTCCCGCTGGGACTACGAGTACGCCCACGACGCTCTGCTGGCGCTGGACGAGGCCCTGCAAGCCGGCCGAATCGATCAGTCCACCGCCGGCTTTGCTCCGCACGCTGCCCGCATCGCCGTCGGCAACTTGTTCCTCGAGCGCTACGACGCGGCGGGGGCGGCGGCGGAGTTTCGAGCAGTGCTGGCGCGAAATCCGTCGCATTCGGACGCCCATTACGGGCTGGCCCGGGTCGCTCGGCTGGAGGGGAGCGGCGATCCGACGGCCTCGCTCGACTCAGCCCTGGCCACGAATCCGAACCACGCGGGGGCACGCACGCTGCTAGCGCGCATCCTTCTCCTTAACAGCGACCGCGCGGGTGCCCTTCGGGAAGTCGAGCACGCCCTGGCGACCGACCCCGCCGACTTGGCCGCGCTCGGCACCCTGGCCGCCATCCGCCACTTGGCTGGAGACTCCGCCGGCTTCGCCGCCGCCATTGAGCGCATCGAACGGCTGTCGCCGTCGCCGACCGAGTCGTTCGTGGTCATGTCGGAGCTGGCGAGCGACCACCGCAAGTACGAGGACGCCCTGCGGTTTGCTCGCGCGGCCTCCGCCGCGGACACGAACAGTTGGACGGGCTGGGGCTTGGCCGGACTCAACTTGGTCCGCCTGGGGCGGGTGGACGAAGGCCGCGTGCTGTTGGAGCGGGCCTTCGCCGGCGACCCCTTCAACCTGTGGTTCAAGAACACGCTCGACCTGCTGGACACCTTCGCCGAGTACCGCACCGTGGTGACCGAGCACTTTCGCTTGGTCCTGCACGAGTCCGAGGCCGATCTGCTGGCGCCGTACCTGGAGGCGGTCGCGGAGCGAGCCTACGGCGACATGGCCCAGCGGTACGGCACTGCGCCTCCGGACCCCATTCGAGTCGAAGTCTACCCGCGCCACGCCGACTTCTCGGTGCGCACCGTGGGCTTGACCGGGATCGGGGCCCTCGGGGTCAGCTTCGGCCCCGCTTTGGCGATGGACTCGCCTGCTGCACGGGAGCGGGGCGCGTTCAACTGGGCCTCCACGCTGCGGCACGAGATCGCCCATTCGTTTCACATGCACGCCTCGGCCAACAACGTGCCGCGCTGGTTCTCGGAGGGTCTGGCCGTCCAGGAGCAGCGCTGGGGCGATCCGGCTTGGGGGCGCAATCCGGGAGTGAGCTTCGTCCGCGCGCTCGCGGCCGGCGAGCTGCGACCGGTGAGCCGGCTGGACCGAGGCTTCTCCAACCCTCGCCGCCCCGACGAAGTCTCGGACAGCTACTACCAGGCGTCGCTCGTCTTCGAGTTCATCGAGGAGCGGCACGGCTTCGACCCGGTTCTGAAGATGCTGGCGGCCTACCGAGACGGCGCCGACGACCGGGCAGCGTTCGCCGAGGCGCTGGGCGTCCCGCTCCAAGAGTTCGAGCGGGAGTTCGACGCCTTCCTGCGGCAACGGTTCGTCACGGCGGCGGCATCCGTGGGCGCGGAGCCGGAGGGCCCGCCGCCGCGCGACCTTGCCCAGGCTCGAAGGGCGGTGGCAATGAACCCCGACCGGTTTCAGCCGCGCATGGCCTTGGGTCGGGCGCTCTTCAAAGCCGACCAGCACGGCGACGCTGCCGCCCACTTCGAGGCCGCGCTCCGACTGTTCCCCGACTACGGCAGTCCCGACGGCGCCCACTGGTACTTGGGGCGCATCCGGGAAGCCGAAGGCCGCCTCGACGACGCCGCCGCCCACTACGGCGCGCTCCTTCGGCTGAACGAGAGCCACTACGACGCACGGGTTGCCCTGGTCCGATTGCTGGAGGCCGCGGGCGACACGGCCGGGGCCGCGGAAACCCTTCGGGGCGTGATCTACGTCCATCCTTACGAGGTCGCGGACCACCGACGCTTGTCGGAGCTGCTGGAATCGCTGGGGGACTGGGAGGGGGCCGCCGCCGAGCGACGCGCCGTCCTGGCGTTGGACCCGGCGGACCGGGCCGCGGCAAACTACCACCTGGCAAACGTGCTCCACCGCGGCGGAGACCGGGCGGGCGCCCGGCGCGCCGTGCTGGCCGCACTCGAGATCGCACCCAACTACGAGGACGCCCTGGACTTGCTCTTGGAGATTCGCAGCGAGGGCCGCCGGTGAGCGCGGGATCGGCGTCGCGCCGACGATCCGGGAGGTTGCGCGGCCGCGGGGCTCGCGCGTCGCTGGCCTGTGCCGGCGCAGGCATCTTGGGCGGGACTGCAACCATAGGCATGGTCTTGGCCGCGGTCGCAGCTCGCGTGGCCCCCGCTGCCGACCGGCACGCCCCCGGCTCGGTTGCGCCGGCCTTCCAAGACTTCCGGAACGTGCCCTACGACGGAGCCTACACCTTCGTCCGGGTTCGCTTTTCCACCGGCGGCTTCGGCAGGGGCGGCCTCGGACGCGGCTTCGGCAGGGGCGGCGGCCCCCCGTGGGCGCACGACTTCCCGTTCGCCGACAACAACTTCACAAAGATCCTGGACGAAGTGACCCTGGTGTCGCCCCACACCGACGGCACCAACATCGTCGACGCGAACAGCCCGGAGCTGCACCGCCATCCCGTGGCGTACGTGGCGGAGCCGGGCCAGTGGGCACCGACGCAGGCCGAGATCGACAACATGTCGGCATACCTGCGCAAGGGCGGATTTCTGATCCTGGACGACTTCCGGGGCAGTCGCGAATGGCGCAACGTGGAGGCGATCTTCGCGGCTGTTCTGCCCCGGCACCGCTTTCGGCAGCTGACCCTGGACGAGCCCGTCTTCGACGCCTTCTTCGAGATCGAGTCCCTGGACTTCTCTCCACCCACATTTCGCCAGTACAAGCCCTACTTCCTCGGCATTCACGAAGACGACGACCCGACCCGACGCCTCATGGTGATCGCCAACTTCAACAACGACATCGGCGACTACTGGGAGTACTCGGACCTGGGGTACTTTCCGATCGACCTGTCCAACGAGGCGTACAAGGTCGGCGTCAACTACGTGATCTACGCCCTCACTCGGTAACTTGCCCGTGAACGACGACACGACCCCAAGCACAGCCGCGGCCGCAGCGCCGCCCGCAATCAACTCCGCCAGCACGCCCGCAACCCGCGACGAGGGCAAACCTTGCGACTCCGGCGCATCCGACGCCGACGCGACCGACGCCTCCGGCGCATCCGACGTGGCCGTGGCGCGGCGCATTCAAGAGGGCCGCGAGCGGATCCTGTCCGAGGTGCGCAAGATCGTGATCGGCCAGGAAGAGGCCGTCGAGCACGTGCTGCTTACCCTTTTGGTGGGCGGCAACAGCTTGCTGGTCGGCGTGCCCGGCTTGGCCAAGACGCTGCTCGTGCACACGGTGGCGCAGGTGCTGGACCTCGAGTTCTCGCGGATCCAGTTCACGCCCGACCTCATGCCGTCCGACATCACCGGCACCGACATCATTCAGCAGCGCGAGGACGGCAGCCGGGGCCTGGTGTTCGCGCCGGGACCCGTCTTCGCCAACGTGGTGCTGGCGGACGAGATCAACCGCACGCCGCCCAAGACGCAGTCGGCGCTGCTGGAAGCGATGCAGGAGCACCGGGTCACGGTTCAGGCCAACACCTACGACCTGGAGCCGCCGTTCTTCGTCTTCGCCACGCAAAACCCCATCGAGCTGGAGGGCACGTATCCGCTGCCGGAAGCGCAACTGGACCGCTTCATGTTCCTGATCCGCATGGAGCACATGGAGAAAGACGACGAAATGCAAGTGGTGCGCGCGACCACGGACGAGACGACGCCGCAGTTGTCGCGAGTCGTGTCGAAGGAAGACGTGATCGCGTTCCAGAAGCTTGTGCGTCGCGTGCCCGTGGCCGAACCCGTGCTTCGCTACGCCGTCGACCTTGTGCGGGCGACGCGGCCGCGGGGCGGCCAGACGAACCACGCCAAGGGCGACGGCCACGACTTCGTCGAGAAGTGGGTGTCCCACGGCGCCAGCGTGCGCGCGGCCCAATACCTGATCCTCGGAGGCAAGGCACGGGCGCTGACGCAGGGTCGGCTCACGGTCGACTTCGAGGACGTGGCGGCCCTTGCGCTGCCGGTGTTGCGACATCGCATTCTGGCCAACTTCCGCGCGGAGTCCGAAGGCCGCACGACCGACGAACTTGTGGCCCAGCTGCTGGACGCCGTGCCCGTCCCCCGGTCGGGGATGTAGGAGGCGCGGACGTGTCCCGGACCTCGTTCTTGGACCCGGCGGTGTTGGCGCGCATCGACAACTTGGAGCTGCTGGCGCGAACCGTGGTGGACGGCTTTCTGCAAGGCATCCACCGCTCCCCGTACTTGGGCGCCAGCATGGACTTCGCCGAGCACCGGCCTTACATGCCGGGCGACGACATCCGGCGCATAGACTGGCGGTTGTACGCTCGGACCGACCGCTTTCACGTCAAGCAGTTCGAGGCCGAGACCAACGCCGACCTGGCCTTCTTGCTGGACGTGTCGGCGTCGATGGGCTACCACTCGGGCGACGGGATCGCCAAGCTCGACTACGCGCGCTACTTGACCGCTTGCCTGGCCTGGTTTTCGGCGGGGCAGAAGGACCGCGTGGGACTGTACGCATTCGACAGCGACGTGGTGGAGCACGTCCGGCCGTCGGCGGCCCACTTGGACAAGGTGCTTCATGCGACGGCGCGCGTTCAGCCGGGGCGGGCGAGCGACTGGGGGCGGCCGTTGGCCCAGGTCGCGGCCACCTTTCGGCGGCGCGGGATCTTGGCGGTCGCGTCCGACTTCTACGACGAGCCCGAAGCGCTGGCGGAGGCGCTGGGGTTCTTTCGGGCGCAGGGGCACGACGTGGTGGCGTTCCAGGTTCTGGACCCCGCCGAGATCGACTTTCCCTTCTCCGACGCGGCCAACTTTCGCGACTTGGAGACGGGACAGGTGTTGCCCGTGTCCCCCGAAAAGCTGGCCGGAGCGTACCGAGAGCGGATCGGCCGGCACGTGGCCGCGTTGCGCGAGTACTTCGGCCGGCACGGGGTGGACCATGTGCTGTTGAACACGGCGGAACCGTTGGACCGCGCGCTGTACGCGTACCTTGTCTTCCGGCAGAAGGCGACGCGGGTCCGATGAGCTTCCTGACGCCGCTCTTCTTGGCCGGCTTGGCGGCATTGGCCGTTCCCGTGCTTGTGCACCTGACGCGGCACGAGCAAGGCAAGCCGCTGGCGTTTCCGTCGCTCATGTTCTTGAAGCGGATACCGTTCGAGGAGACGTCCAGACGGCGGCTTCGCAACCCCTGGCTGCTGCTGCTGCGCTTGGCGGCGCTGGGGCTGCTCGTGGCGGCGTTTGCGCGTCCGTTCGTGCGCGACGGCCGACTGGCGCAAGTCGGCGGGGCCGGTCCCGAAGAGGTGGTCGTGCTCGTGGACCAGTCGTACTCCATGGAGCTGGGGGGCCGGTGGCAAGAGGGCGTGTCCATGGCCCGATCGGTCGTGTCGGGGCTGGGGCCGGGCGACCGCGTGTCGATCGTGGCGTTCTCCGAGGTCCCCCGGCTGGTGCTTCGCTCGGCCACCGAACCCGGACGGGCGGCGGCGGTCCTGGACACTCTGCGGACGACGTCTCTGGGAACGCGACTCGCCCCGGCCGTGCGTCTGGCGGCTTCGGTGCTGGAGGCGTCGCCGCTGCCTCGACGGCGCGCCGTGATCGTGAGCGACTTCCAGCGGGCCGGATGGCGGCGGGACTCGGAGGCGGTCTTCCCGGAAGGGACGCGCGTGGAAACGCTGAACGCCGCCCGCTCGGACCCCAGCGCGGGTGCCGACAACTTGGCCCTGGCCGGGCTGGAACTGCGGCGCGAGACCGCCAACGGCAGGGAGCGCATGTCCGTACGGGCGCGCTTGGTGGCCACGGGCGCGACACTGGCCACGGGCGCGACAATAGCCGCATCGGCCGCCTCCGCATCCTCGGCCACCTCCGCCGCATCGGTCGCTTCCACCCCTTCGCCGGCCCCCGCCTCCTCGTCGGGCATCTCCGCCGAAGTCGCCTTGTGGGTGGACGATTCGGAGGTGGAGCGCGCGACCGTCGTCGTTCCGCCCGCCGGCTCGGCGCCGGTCGCGTTCCGCCCGTTCACCTTGACCCGTCCCTTCACGCGGGGCGAAGTGCGCGTTGCCGATGCCGCCTTGCAGTCCGACAACGTCGTGTACTTCGTGGCCTCGCCCGGCGGAGGCGTCCGCGTCGTGGTGGCGGACCCTCTGGGAAGCGGCGAATCCAACGTGCACCTGCGACAGGCCTTGGGGATCGCGGAAGGGGTTGGGTTCGACGTTCGGGTGATCCGCGGCGCGCCCGGCGCCGCCGACCTGGAAGGAACGGACCTGGTGATCCTGAACGGCGGCGGGTTCCCGGGCGGCGGCGCCGGCGACCGTCTGCGGACGTTCGTGGAGGACGGCGGCGGCCTGCTAATCGTCCTGGGCGAGCGAAGCCGGACGGCGGCGGCGCACGCCGACTTCCTGCCCGCCGCCGTCGGCCCGACCTCGGGCTTGCCGGGCCAGCCTCGCCGCCTGGGGTTCGTAGACTACGACCACCCCGTGTTCGAGGCGTTCCACGGCGCGCGCTCGGGAGACTTCTCGCGAGCCGCCTTCTTCCGCGCCCGCAGCTTGGCACCCACGGACGGCCGCGTGCTGGCGCGCTTCGACGACGGCGCCCCAGCGCTGGTGGAAGGCCTGCGCGACAAGGGCCTCGTCCTGATCTGGGCCACGGGCATGGACCGCCTGTGGAACGATCTGCCCCTGCATTCGGTGTACCTGCCGTTCGTCCACAGACTTGCCCAGCACCTGGGAGGCCAAGGCGAGCTTCCGGCCTGGCACCGCGCCGGCGCCACCGTGAACCTGGCCCAGCTGGCAGAGGCGGCGGACCTGCCCGCGAGCGCCGACGCACCGCCGGTCTCCCTGGACGCCGTGGCCATGGACCCTCACGGCGGCGCCGTCGCCCTGGACCCCGACGCGCCCCTGCTCACCCTGTCCGCCCGCGGCATCTGGGAAGTCCGCCCCCCCGGCGAGCGCCCCGACCGCCCCTTCGCGCTGGCCGCCAACGTGGACTTGGCGGAGTCGGACCTGCAACCGTTGGACTTGGCGGAGTTTGCGGCCGCCGTGGGCGGGACGCCCGGCAACGACGCCTCGACCCCGCCGACCTCCGCCGACGGCGAGACCGACAGCGGCCCCGAAGCCGTCGCCGGCGAAGCCTTCGAGGCGCGCCAGTCCTTCTGGCGATACTTGGCCGTCGCCGCCTTCGTCCTGCTCGTACTGGAATCGCTGCTGGGCAATCGATTGTCGCGAAGTCCGTCCGTTGCCGAGCCGGTGCGGCCCCGGTATCGTTGACGCCGATGAACCCGTCCCCCGCCGGTACCGCCTTCGCCCGCGAGGCACGCGCCTCCGCCAACGTTCTTCGGGCCGTCCGCCTGGTGCGCCGTCGCTGGCGGATCAAGCTGCTGCTTCGGGGTTTGGCGATCGCCGGAGCGGGCGTGCTCCTGGCGTTCGTGGCGTCGGCTTCGGGCCTGGAGGCGCTCCGCTTCGACACGCAAGCGGTCACGGCGTTCCGAGCCCTGCTGTGGCTGACGACCGGATTCCTTCTGGTCCGCTTCGTCGCTTGGCCGCTGCTTCGTCGCGTCTCCGACGAGCGCGTCGCCCTGTACTTGGAAGAGCACGAGCCGGCCCTCCGGTCGCGCGTCCTGGCGGCGGTGGAAGCGGTCGGGAAGCGCGCGCCGGGGGCCTCGGGCGGTCGCGGGCCAGGCGGCACAGGGCCGGTTGAAATCCAGGCGGCGTTGGTCGAGCGCGCCGCCGACGGCTGCCGCCGAATCGACTACGGCAAGAAGATCGAGCGGTCGTCGATCCGCCGGGCTTCGGGGGCGCTGGGCGGGGTCGCCCTGGTATCGGCGGCGCTGGCCGGACTGGGGCCCGGCTTTGTTCGACACGGCGCCACGGCGCTCTTCCTGCCGGGCCGGCCCGCGGAGGCGGTGAACCCGTACCGCGTTTCGGTCGCGCCGGGCGACACCACGATCGCGCGCAACTCGGACTTGCGCATTTCGGCGGTCCTTCACGGCTTCGGCTCCACCGACGTGGTCCTCTACACCATGGAAGAGGGCGAAAACGCATTTGCTGCCATGCCCATGATCGCCGACGGCGCCGGGACCTTCGACGGCCTGCTGCTGAACGTGGCGCGGTCCACCCGCTACTACGTGGAGTCGAGCGGCGTTCGGTCGGCCACCTTCGCCGTGGGCGTTGCCGACCTGCCCGCGGTGGACGGTCTGGCCATGGAGTACCACTTCCCCGCGTACACCGGACTCGCGCCCCGCCGATTCGAGGTCGGCGGAGACGTGGCCGCCTTGGCCGGCACCCGCGTCGAGCTGTCCGTCCGCACCACGCTGCCGTCGCCGGGCGCGCTCCTTGTCATTGACACCGGCGACACGCTGGCCATGCGATCCGTCTCGGAAGCCGCGCCGGGTTCGCCGGCCCCGCCGGTCTCGGCAGATGCGCCCGGCCCCGCAGACGCGAGCGCCCCGCCCGGCAGCGCCTTCCAGGGGACGTTCACCGTGGGCCGAGACGGCTTCTACGGCATCCGGCTCCAAACGGCGGACGGGACCTGGGTCGCCGGCGCCCCCGACTACCGGATCGACGTGCTGGCGGACCAAGGACCGACGGTGTCGTTCGCCAAGCCCGGTCGCGACGCCCAAGTCAGCGCCATCGAAGAGGTCTTCGTCGAGGCTCGGGCCGAGGACGACATCGGCGTGTCCGAAGTGCTGTGGGTGTACTCCGTCAACGGCGGCGCGCCGGACACGGTGCGCATCTTCGGCGACGGTTCCGAGCAGTCCGCTGCCCAAGCCGGGCGACGGCCGCTGGCTCAAGTCGCCGCTGGCCACACCGTGTTCATGGAGGAGTTCGGGCTGGAGACGGGCGACTTGATCGCCTATCACGCCGTGGCGCGGGACAACGCGCCCGTCCCCAACCAAGCCATGACCGACATCTACTTCTTGCAAGTCCGGCCCTTCCGCCGAGACTTCCGCGAGGCCGAGGGGCGCGGCGGCGGGCGCGGCGGCGGGGGCGCAGGAGAGATGGAGCAGGACCTGTCGGCGATGCAGCGGCAGATCATCGCGGCGAGCTTCAACTTGGTGCGGGACAGGGACCGATACGACCCGGACGCTTGGGAAGAGAACGTGGTGAGCGTGGCGCTGGGCCAGCAGCGGCTGCGGGAACAGGTGGAGACGCTGGTCGAGCGGATCGGCAACCGGGGCATTGCGGGCGCGGACGAAGCCTTCCGCCGCATCGCCGAAACGCTGCCCAGGGCGGCCGAAGCCATGCGCGAGGCGGAGGACTCGCTGCGCGCCGGGAGTCCGGGCGGTGCGGTGCCGGCGGAGCAGCGGGCGCTGCGCGAGCTCCAAAAGGCCGAGGAGACCTACGAGCGCTTCGTGACGACGGAGCCCTCGCAGGGCGGCGGCGGTCAGGGGGGCGGCGGCCCCACCGCCGAGGACTTGGCCGATCTCTTCGAGCTGGAGACCGACAAGCTCCGCAACCAGTACGAGACCGTGCAGCGCAGCCGGCAGCAGACCGCCGACCAGGGCGTGGACGAGTCGCTGGAGAAGTTGCGCGAGCTGGCGCGGCGACAGGAACAGGAGCTGGAGCGGCAAAGGCGGCGGGCCGCGGTCCAGCAGGGCGGGTCGGCGGGCGGCGGGGGCCAGGCCGCGCGGGAGTTGGCGGAGGACGCGGAAGAGGCCGCCAGGCAGTTGGAGCGGCTGTCCCGCGAGACCGGAGACCGGAGCCTGGAGGAGGTGTCGCGCGAGCTCCAGCAGGCCGCGGACGCCATGCGCCGGGCGGCGGCCGGCAGGGGCAGCCAGGGAGTCGTGGAGGCGCAGTCGGCGCTCCGGCGGCTTAGGCAGGCGCGGGAGCGGCTGGAGGGGGCGCAGGACGCGCGGCTGGAGCGCGACGTGGCCGAGGCGCAGAGCCGGGCGGACGGGCTGGCCCAGCGGCAGGAAGAGGTGCAGAACCGAGTGCGGGCGATGGAGCGCGTGGGCCGTCCGTCGCAGGACCAGATGGGACGCATCTTCGACGCCAAGGAGTCGATGGCCGAAGAGGCGGGCGAGATCCTGGACCTGCTGAACCGGGCCGCCGCCGACGCCCGGCGCGACGGTCGGGAGGGGGCCGCCGAGCTGGAAGAGGCCGCCGCCGCCATCCGGGACACGCAGCTACGAGAGCGGTTGCTGTACTCTCGCGGCTTGGTAGGGCGTCCGGGCCAGGAGGAGTACGCCCGTGCGTTCGAGAACCAGACGGCCCAAAACATCCAGTCGCTGCGGAACCGCCTGGAGGACGCGGCCGAAGCCGTGCGCCGCGGAACCGCCGCCGGCGACCCCGAAGCGGAGGCCCTAGAGTCGGCCCGCGACTTGGTGCGGAGCTTGGAGTCGATGGAGCGGCGACCGGGAGCGGGCGCGGGAACCCCGGGAGGCGGGGGCGGCGTGCGCGGGATGCGCAGGGAGGCTCGGGAGCGGGCGTCCGAGCTGCGGACGTTGGCGGAACTGGTGACCCAAGCAGGGGGCGACCCGAGCGATCTGGAGGCCATGATCGCCGCCATGCGCGCCTTGGACCGCGACCGCACCTACGACGACCCCCAAGAGGTGCAGCGCCTGCGGAGCGCCCTGGTCGAGAGCATGAAGCAGGTCGAGTTCCGCCTGCGACGCGACTTCGCGGCCGAGGACGAAGAACAACTGCTGCTACACTCGTCGGGAGACGTGCCCGAGGCCTATCGCGAGCTGGTGGAGGAGTACTTCCGGGCGCTGTCCCGAGGCGGGCGCAGGTGAGCGGCGAACAGGAAGGCGCGCGGACAATCGATCTCTCGGTGGACCTCGACGCGGCGCCCGCCGACGTGTGGACGGCCATCTCGGACGGCGAGTGGATGTCGCGGTGGTTCTCTCCGATCGCGTCGGCGGAGCCGGGCGAGGGCGGAAGCGTCACCGTGGCCTGGGACGAGGGCAGCGAGTGGACGAGCCGTATCGCGGTCTGGCGCCCCGGCGTGCACCTGCGGCTGGAGGACGACGTGCCCGAGGGAACGCCCCCTTCGGCGCTGGACTACTACCTGGAGCCCAGGAACGGCGGGATGCGACTTCGCCTGGTCAACTCGGGCTTGTCGGGAGGACCGGAGGCGGACGACTTCCTGCACATGATGGAGAACGGCTGGCGCTTCTTCCTGTGGAACTTGAAGCATGTCCTGGAGCGCCACCCCGGCGTCCCCCGAACGATGATCTCCGCTCGTCCCTGGGTCCGCGGGACGCGAGAAGACGTCTGGCGTCGCCTCTTTGCGCCCGACGGCCTGGGCAACGCACCGCCCCCCCTGGCCGGAGACCGCTTTCGGTTCGCGCTGGACGGCGGCGAAGTCTTGGAGGGAGTCGCGGTCCACTCCGACCGGCCCTGGGCGTTCGCCGGCATGGTGGAGTCGTTCGGCGACGGCGTCCTGCACGTTGAGCTGGAGGGCAGCGGCGACCGCTGGAAGCTGGGTGTCTGGCTGTCGGCGTACGGAGTCGCCCCGGCAGTTCGGGACCGCGTCGGCCAAGCGCTCCGGGTCACGGTGGACCGGGTGTTCCCGCAATCCGGCGAAGGCGAATCCCGGAAGACGTGAGCGGCGCCAACGTCCTGACCGGTCTCGACGTTCTGACCCGCGAGCCCGCGTCGGCGAGGCGCTTGGACCTTGTCGGGGCCCGACTGGGCATGATCGTTCACCCGGCGTCGGTCACCTCCGACCTCGTCTTCGGCGTGGACGCCGTTCGCGAAGCCGGGCTGGACCTCCGCGCCCTCTTCGGCCCGCAGCACGGCGCGCGCGGCGAAAAGCAGGACAACATGATCGAGTCGGACTCGTATGCCGACCCGGCCACGGGGTTGCCGGTCCACTCGCTCTACGGTCGTGTCCGCAAGCCCGATCCCGAAATGCTGGCCGGCCTGGACGCCGTCCTGTTCGACCTTCAAGACGTGGGCGTGCGCGTCTACACCTTCGTCTGGACGATGGCGCTGGCCATGGAGGCGTGCGCCGAAGCCGGAGTCCGGTTTGTCGTGCTGGATCGACCTAACCCGGTGAGCGGGGTCAAGCGGGAAGGCCCCGTCCTCCGCCCCGGCTTCGAGTCGTTCGTAGGATTGCACCCGGTACCCCTGCGCCACGGACTGACCTGTGGCGAACTGGCCCGCTGGCTGTGCGCGGAGAGGAAGATCGGCTGCGAGCTGTCGGTGCTTCCCTGCCGAGGCTGGAGCCGCCGAACCGACTGGCGCGCCACGGGCCTGCCCTGGATCATGCCCAGCCCCAACCTGCCGACGACGGACTCCTGCGCCGTCTATCCGGGGATGGTGCTGCTGGAGGGAACCAACCTGTCGGAAGGACGCGGAACCACCCGCCCCTTCGAGCTCTTCGGGGCGCCGTGGCTGGACCCCCTGGCCCTGGCGCACCGCCTGCGCGCCGCAAAGCTGCCCGGCGTCGTTTTTCGTCCATGCCACTTCGAGCCCACCTTCCAGAAGCACGCCGACCGGCTGTGCGGAGGCGCCCAGCTGCACGTCGCCGACCCCGACGCCTTCCAGCCCGTGCGCACCGCCGTCGAGATCCTGGCCGCCGCCCGCGCATTGGCGCCGGACCACTTCGGCTGGCGCGAACCGCCCTACGAGTACGAAGAAACGCTGCCGCCCATCGACATCCTATGGGGACACGACGGCCTGCGAACCGGCATCGACGCCGGCGCCGGCGCCACCGAGATCATGGAGGGCGCCGAAGCAGAGCTGGAGCAGTTCGCCCGCTCCGCGACGCCGCACATGCTTTACGACTAGGCGGCGCCAGGGCTCGCAGTCGCGATCGCGTGTTCGTCCAGTAGGCCGCGATCCACCGGTTGGGGCTCCCGCTCGGGTCCTGCTTGCACTATCTTGCTTCGTCGCTTCCGTTTCCCCTCTCACCCTCCTCCCAGACACACGCCAATAGCGCAATGCCCTCGACCAAGACACGCGTTCTCTGCATAGGCGGCGGCCCCGCGGGCCTCACGGCCGCGTACCTTCTGTCCCGGAAGGATGTTCCCGTGACCGTCCTCGAAGCCGATCCCGTCTACCTGGGCGGCCTCTCCCGGACGTTCGTCCACAACGGCTACCGCTGCGACATCGGCGGGCACCGCTTCTACACCAAGTCCGAGGAAGTCGACAAGCTCTGGCTGGAGATTCTCGACGAGAGCTTTGTGCGCTGCATGCGCAAGTCGAGCATCTACTACCGGCAGAGCTTCTTCGACTATCCGCTGAAGCTCGGCAACATCTTCGGCAAGATCGGGGTAGTCGAATCGGCGATGTGCGTCCTCTCCTACCTCAGGGCGCGGGTGTTTCCGGTCAAGAACCCCGACAACTTCGAGCAGTGGGTCTGCAACAACTTCGGCCGCAAGCTGTTCTCGATGTTCTTCGAAACGTACACCGAGAAGGTCTGGGGCATGAAGTGCTCGGAAATCTCGGCCGACTGGGCGACGCAGCGCATCAAGCGCTTCACGCTGGCGGACGCGCTTAGGAACGCGCTGACCGGCAGCCGCACAAAGGGAAAGGGGAAGGAGGTGATCACGACCCTGATCAACTCGTTCCGCTACCCGCCGAAGGGTGCGGGCATGATGTGGGAGAGCGCGGGGCGCAAGATTCTGGATCAGGGCGGCAAGATCGAGATGGGGCGGCTGGTGACCAGCCTGGAACGGCTGCCGGACCGAAGGTGGCGCGTGGGGTCGGTGGGGCCGGACGGCGACGAAGCCAGCCACGAAGCCGAGCACGTGATCTCGTCGGCGCCCCTGCGCGAGGTCGTCGGGTTCGTCGATCCGGGCCCGTCGCCGGAGGTCGCGGCCGCCGCGAAGGCGCTGAAGTACCGGGACTTTCTCGCGGTCGGGATCGTGGTCAAGGACCGCAAGGACGTCACCGACCAGTGGATCTACATCCACGATCCGGACGTGAAGGTCGGGCGGATCGAGAACTACAAGTACTGGTCGCCGGAGATGGTTCCGGATCCCGACACTGCGTTCTACTGCATGGAGTACTTCTGCTTCGAGGGCGACGGGCTGTGGAACAGCACGGACGCCGAGCTGGTGGAGCGAGGAAAGCGCGAGCTGATACAGATCGGGCTGACGGTCGCCGAAGACGTGATCGACGGCTTCGTGATTCGGCAGAAGAAGGCGTATCCGGTGTACGACGAAGGGTATGCGGACCGGGTGAACTTGATCCGGGGGTTCGTCGAGGCGAAATGTCCCGGCCTGCATCTGACCGGCCGCAACGGGATGCACAGGTACAACAACCAAGACCACGCGATGATGACGGCCATGTGCGCGGTCGAGAACATCATTGCCGGCGAGACCCGCTACGACGTCTGGAACGTGAACCAGGACGCCGAGTACTACGAGAAAGGCGAGGGCGCCGGCGCCGGCACCGGTCGGCTGATCCCCACCAAGGTGGCGGGCGCGTGACGGAAGTGGGAGGCGTTGCGTTGGTGCTGGACGGAGGCATCGTCGGGGCTGACCCCCAGCAAAGTGACGGGGGCGTAAAGGAGGCAGTCGCGGCGTGAAGTCGGCTCGCGCGTCGCATCCTGTGGGGACACGACGGCCTGCGAACCGGCATCGACGCCGGCGTCGGCGCCACCGGGATCATGGAGGGCGCCGAAGCGGAGCTGGAGCAGTTCGCTCGGTCCGCGACGCCGCACATGTTGTACGACTAGAAGCAGCCTGCGCCAGGGCTTCAGTCGCAATCACCGTCAAATCAACTCGGCTACTTGTCGCGTCTTGTCAACAGAGTCCCACATCCGTGATGTCGATCTCGAGCGAGTTGCCTTCGCCGTCATCGCAAGAAAGCGTGACGTCGACACACCAGAACGACCAGCCCCAGTGGACGTCCTTTGTCGCAGTTCCAGCAACCCTCGATCGAGACGCCGTCAGGCAGCACGCCGAAGTCGTAGCAGTCTCCCTGCGACTCTGGCTCGACGTCCGTCTCGGGGCCTGCCGCTAGCGTCCCGACGGCGCCGAGCGCCTCTTCCGTGCTACCGGCGATGGCTTCCCATCCTGCCACGGCGGCGACGAAGAAGATCGCTACAGCGCTACGACGACGGATAGTTCTCGCCGTCGACCTCGATGAGTCGAACATGCTCTTCTCCTTTCCATGGTCCCCACACCAGAAGACGGCGCGGGTTGTAGGGGTCGAATACCTTTCTAGACGACGACGGCATAGGAATCTCCCACGCCCGCACCATTTCTCCGTCCGCGTTGTACAGCTCCAGCGAGCTGTGCAGGTCGGCGTTAGTGTGCAGTGTACCGAGAGCAAGCAGACGCCCCTCGTCGAGGACTGCATAGTCACCGAGCGTTCGCAACGAGTACCGTTGTCCCTTGAACCGACCTCGCTCGAACACGGGCGCCTTCCGATGCATCTCTTGCCATGCCTTGGGCACGCAACGCTGAACCACCTTGCGGGGAGCGTCCTTGCCGCTCAATGCCCAGATGGACGACTGGCTCGTGGCCGCCGCGTAGACGGAGCCGTCGCCGCTGCGCAGCAAGTAACGCGAAGGCTTGCCGTCTTCGGAGACATCGATTCCCAGGTCCTCGTGACTCCACGCCGTTGCGCCCGCTCCGTCGCCCGTGATCGTCGCTTCGTGGATCCCCGCAGACGACGCAAGCATCAACCGACCTCCCACGGCGACAGCGTGATGCGGTCTTGGAACGTCCAGGCGGTACTCCGTTCCCGTCGCGCCGAACGTCATGACCGACGGCGGCGAGTCGTCCACGACGAAGGTGCCGCTCGACTCCGTCCGGCCGAACCCTGGCACGTTGCCGCGGTACTCCAGCGGGCCCGGCCCCTTGCGACCCCATCGGGCTACTTCGCGAAGGTCGTCGTCCAGCTCCACCACTTGTTGGTCGTACCGCTCGTAGACGAGCCAACCGCCTGGGACGCGTTCCGCGTGACGCGGATAGTGTGCAGTCGAAGTCGCGACGACCTCGACCGTGAGCGGCCAACGCTCCATTTCGCAGGCCGTAACGAGCGCTTCCGGCGGACGAAACGGCGGGGGCGCGCCTGGCGCTTGAAGAGCCGCCGCGTCGCTGACGCCGGCGCTTCCCGACCCTGCCGCGACCGCAACAAGAAGAAGCGCGGTCACGTTACGACGACGGATAGTCATCGCCCTCGACCTCGACGAGTCGAACATGCTTGTCTCCTTTCCACGTTCCCCACACCAGAAGACGGCGCGGGTTGTACGGGTCGAACATCGCCTGCGACGTCGCCAAGGGAAGCTCCCACGCCCGAACCATCTCGCCGCTCGCGTCGTACAGTTCGACGGAAACGTGCCCGTCACCGCTGGCGGCCAGCGTGCCGAGCGCAAGCACGCGGCCGCTCGCGAGCACCGCGTAGTCGGCGAGCGTCTGCATCGAGTATCCGTGTCCCTTGAAAGGACCGCTCTCGAACACCGGCGCCTTCCGATGCACTTCCCGCCACGCCTTGGGCACGCACCGCTGGACCACTTTCCGGGGCGCGGCCTCCCCGTTCAGCAGGAAGATCGCCGACTGAGTCGTCGTGGCCGCGTACAGGAACCCGTCGCCGCCCCTGCGCAACCGGAAACGAGGAGGCTGGCCGTCGTCGTAGACGGCGACCCCCAGGTCCTCCCGGCTCCATTCCGTCGTCACCTCGTCCACAGGTGCCAGAGTGGTCCCGTGGATACCCAGGGCAGAGGCCAGCAGCAACCGGTTGCCTGCGTTAACGGCATGATGCAACCGGTGGGTCACGTCCAGGCGGTGCTCCTCCTTCGCTGCTCCGAACACCATGACGGACGGCGGCGAGTCGTCCACGACGAAGGTGCCGCCAGAATCCGTCCGTCCGAACCCTGGCACGGTGCCCCGGTACTCGAGGGGACCCGGACCCTTGCGACCCCATTGCGCTGTTTCCCGAAGGTCGTTGTCCAGCTCCACCACCTGGTCCGAGTACCGGTCGTAAACGAGCCAGCCGCTGGAGGTGCGCTCCGCCAGCGTCGGATAGTGCTCCACCGAACTCGCCACGACTTCGAGCGCAAGCGGCGACCGCTCCAGATCGCACGCCGCCAGGAGTTCGTCGGGCGGCTCGGGAAGGGACACGGGCAGGCTGAACGATTGCTGCTGCTGGCTCGCCCAGGCCGTGCCCGCCGGGGACCCCATCGTCAAGGCGCCGACCAGCAACAGCCATCGGGGGATCCAGGACCCGCGACCGGCGACGGGGTTCGTCGCCACGGTTGGTTTGGCGTCCATTGGCGGTCAGCTCGGCTCGAGATCGATGGTTAGGCAAACCGTGCCACTGGACTTCATGTGCACCCCATGTCCGTTGATCGTGCCGGCGCACTCCCCGTTGGTCACGCAAGCTCGCACCGAGTCCGACGTGATGGTCACGGTGGCCTCTTCGCCCGTGCAAGTCACGTTGGTTTCGCCCTCGTCTTCGTCCTGCATGCCTCGAACGGCCGAGGTCCATGCCCCTGCCCGCAACGACCGCAACACGTGTTCGGCGCCACTCGGCGACATCTTGGCTAGGCACACGGCCACCGCGAGCCGCAACCTCTCGGCTTCGGTCGTAGGGACCAGTGGAAAGCCGATCGCCGGAGGTGAAGCGTAGGCGAGACTGTTGGGACGGCCGACCTCGTCGACCTCCTTCTGCCAGGACGCGTCCGCGACGACCAAGCTCGGCGAGGCGGGCTGGCCGGTCCGGAAATGGTCCTCCGACGACGAGGGCTGGGCCTCGATCGGCGCGACGGCCGGGACGCCGGCCAGTGTTGCGACCAGAAAGATTGCCGCGATCTTGGTGACGATCTCTCTCATGATGACTCTTCCTCCGTTGGGAAAGGTGAACGGATCGAGCTTCGTGCCCCGATGGCCGGGGACGCGCGATTCTTTGCTCGTATTGTGGTTGTCATGACACTCGGGTTTTGTTGCAGCAACAGCGGCCTCCCGCGAATCCACCGCCTTGTCGGGACGCCGAGCCGACCCGGACACGAGAGGTTCTCTGTACGCGACACAACCCTTGCTCTTCGTGCGCGTCGCGCGCGCGGACTCCTTATCAGCAATTAGCGCGTCGTCCAGCGCCCACCGCCCGCCATCCCTTCCGCTCGAACAAAGGCGGCGCCACACGCTCGAACCGGCCGCCAGCGGGTCCGGTCGCCGCTGCCGTTTCTCCAACGGCAACCGAGGGTCCGCCTCGACCCCGTACCCGTCGCCCTGCTGAACCCCGCCTTCGCCGCCGTCTCCACGGCAAGCTCGTCAGGCCCTTTGCACGCTTTCGGGCTTCGGAGCATCAAGAGAGTGTCGCGCCGTCACACCGACGGCTTGCTGTCGCCTCACCGGAGGACTCATGGGTACCACGCGCCGCTCTTCCGAACCGAGAACCGGGCCGCCGCCGGACCGGCCCGCCGAAAGCCCCGACGACCACACCTTCGGGAACTGGCTCGAGACCCACCGCCCCCGCATGCTCTCTGTGGCGGCTCGCTACGCCCACGGGTCGGTGGGAGCGGAGGACCTCGTCCAAAAGGCTTCCATAGCCGCCTACAACGCGCTCCAGACGCTCAAAGACCCCGAAGCGGCAGGTGCGTGGCTGGTCGGCTTCGTCTGCAACGTGGGCCTGCAGGAGGCGAGAAAGCACGCCCGCCAGTCCTCCCTCTTGGAGGCGCACGCTTCGCCGGCGGCCAGCGACACCGGCCACCCCGAGGACGCGATCCTCCTGAAGGTGGACATCCGCAGAGCCGTCGACGAGCTGCCGGGCACCCAGCGGACGGTCGTGATCTGCCGGTGGTTCAGGGACATGTCCCACAAGGAGATCGCGGCGACCGTCGGCCGCCCGGAGGGCACAGTCAGATCGGACCTCTGCCGGGCTCACGCCACTCTGCGCAGGAAGCTGCGCGAAGTGGCCCACGACCGATGAGGCCGAAGACCAGGGCGCTCGCCCTAGCGTTGACCGTTGTCGCCGCCATCCAGGCGACGGTGCTTGTCGTGCTACGCCTCGACGACGTGTCGCCCGCCCAGCCGCCTTCGCTGCCGTCGGCGGACCTGTCGAGAGTCTTGGCGACGGACGCCGAGGGCAGGCAGCAGCAACTTGCCGCCATGGGCCCTCTGCTGGTGCTCGTTTTCGACCCGGAGTGCGTGCACACGCGACGAGTAGCTCCCTTGTGGCACGACTGGCTTCGCCACGCCGACCCGAGCCTCAGGGTCGTCGCGCTGTCGGCGTCCAGACAGGCGACGGCCTCGGCATACGCCACAGCAGTCGGGTGGCCCGTGCCGGTCCTTACGGTCCAAGCCGATGCGGCCAGTGGACCGGAGACGTCCGTGTGGGCCGTCGTTCGCCGAAGCCCGTGGGTGTTCGCTGTGAGCGCAAACGGCAGGGCGGTTGCTGCCGGACCCGGAAACCGAGTCTCCCAAGTCGCCGACGCTCTCTGGATGGCGATGGGATCCGGCTAGAGGCCACTACTTTCCGTACACTCGACAACAGGAGGAACCATGCGTAGCATCATGATCGTCGGCTTGATCGTCTTGAACGTCGTGCTGGCCGCTGCGGTCTTCGCGACGGTACAGAGGCAGCCCGTCGCGAGCCTGTGGGAGGATTGCTGCAGGGGCGGCGGACCGGGGGCGTACTGCTGCCGGAACTGCTGCTTCCTCGGCTCCGGCTGCGGCGGATGCATGCCCAACTAGCGCCATGAGCGAAGAAGACACGGTGCCGCTCAGAGTCCGCAGCGGCGTCTGGCAGGCTCTGAAGTCCACGATGGCGTGGACGGCGACGGCCACGGCGCTTCTGTTGGTCCAGCACATTGCGCGGGCCGGGTTGCGACCGTTCTGGTGGCTGATCGAAGCCGCGACCAGCAACGCCGCCGGCGTGCTCGCCTTCGCCGCGGTCGCCGGCGGCTTGCGCTTGGCTGGATTTCGGGGCCGCCGCTTTCGTGCAGCCGCGGTCGCCGGACTGATCCTGGCCGTTGCGACCTACGTCATGTCGGCCCTGGTCACACCGCTGGCGGAGTACGCCGGGTTCGCGTGGGGAGACCGATACGGAAAGGACATCGAGATGTTTGGCATCCAGACGCCGGCAGGCATTCTGCGGAACCTGGAGTACGTGCGGGAACACCCGCCCGCCGAATACAGCTTGTCCATCGAGCACCCCGACAGGGCGCATCCGGCCAGGCTCGTCCTCTTCCTTCACCTGCCGGCGGCCACAGCGGCGGTGGCGCTTCTCAACACCTTCGCGGGCCTGCTGCTCGGTCGGGCGACCGCCGGGACGGGCCCGCGAACCCGCCGCCGCATGCGGTGGTCGGTGGCTCTGGCCGGCACGCTCGCCCTCGTCGTCGCCATGTTGCTGGCACAAGGATCGAACCGGGATTGGGAAACCGTCTCCGGGATCGTCGCGGCGTGGGCGCCGCTGCTGGCGCCAGCAGTCCAGATCGGCCTCCTGGCTCTTGTGGCGCGTCGCCGGAGCGTTGCGCAACGCTCGGCCGGGCCGTACCAGATGGAGGATGGACGACTCTGAACTGGCACTGTTCCGGGCCGGAGACCCGGCCTTCTTTCGCGAGTTGAACCGTCGGCACAGGGGGTTCCTGATGGGCGTCATTCTTTCGTTCCAACAAGACGCGGACTGGGCGGAGGAGCTATATCAGCGAGTGTGGATCGCGATCTGGAAGCAGCGGAAGGCGCTACGTCGGGGCCGCAGCTTTGCGGCCTGGGCGGGGCGCATCGCCCGCAACGCCTGCCTCATGGAGATTCGAGCTCGCAAGCGGCAGGCCCACCGTCTGATGGACCTGGAAGACCTTCCCCCGCAGTCGGAGCCCGTCGACCAGACGGTCGATCCGCTGACCCAAGCGGAAAGGAGCGAGTTTCGAGAGCGCGTGATCGAGGAGCTTCAAGCGCTCCCAAAGGCACAGCGAGAAGCCTTTCACCTCGTCCACGTCGAGTCCCGCAGCACCCGGGAAGCGGCGGAGCTTCTCGGCGTGGAGCCCGGTACGGTGAGGTCCAACGTGCGTCACGCCGCGAAGCAGCTGGCCAAGCGATTGCCGGAGTTCAGACCATGACTTGTCCACGCCTCGACCAAGTCGTCGATCACGCCTTCGACCTGCGCTCGGTTGCCGGGCTTTCGGACCACGTGGCGCAGTGCGACGAGTGCCGTCGCTTGCTCCGCGTCTTGAAGGAAGTCGAGGACGTGCGCGCCACCGAAGTGCCCGAGCGCGTTAGCCAGCTGGCAATGGACGCAGTCACCGCGCTTTGGCTCGAGAAACGAGCGCGCGCCAAGCCCTGGGAGATCGGGGTGACGGGCCTCCTCGGCGGACTGACGGTGGTGACGATTACCCTGGTGGCAGGCACTGTGGGGGCCGAGGGAAACCTTCTGCCGCTTGCGGCGACCACGTTGGCGGGGGTAGTGGGAGCGGCTTGGTGGGAGTCGCGCACGGTGGAGAGCACGACGCTGGCCGCAAAATCATAAATCCCAGGCAAAGCCATGGCGCTGACGCTGGCAACACGCCAGGGACGACGACGCTGCCGCTTCGGGCGTCGCCCTACCGAAAGCGCACGATCTTCCACGCCACATCGGCCTCGCCCGACACGACGCTCAGGCGCACGCTGGCGCTTTCGCTTCCGCCGTTCAGCACGTAGTAGCCGTTGCCGCCGCGCGTGGCCCGTATCGAGGCCTCCCGCCCGTCGCCCAGCCGGAGCTCCGTTCGCGGGCCGAAGACCTGCCAAGCCTCGTGAACGAACGGGAAGTCGTACCCGGCACCCGGTGCGCGGTCGTCCAACGCGATCGACAGCATCCAGTCGAGGCGCGCTTCCACCGGGTCCCAGGTGGGCACCACTTCTTGCATGTAGTCGACTAGGCCCCGCCCTTGCCGGGAGTTATCCCACGCGCCCCACTCGACGAAGTGGCGCCCGTGCCATCCTTCGGCGGCGCCGCGAATCACCCGGCGAATCGCCGACTCGTAGCTGCGGCCGTGGCCCAGCACCAACCGCTCGACCAGGAACCGAAGGAACGGATGGCTTTCCCGGTAGCCGCTCGCGAAGGACCCGCTCCAGGGCATCCTCCAAGACCAGCCGTCCACGCGCCGTTCAGGGTCCACGTTGGCATCCAGCGACAGCCCGGCCGCGACCCGAACGAACTCTTCGGCGAAGAAGTTGGCGATCCCCTCCGTGCTCCAAACGGCGGAGAAGGCCTGCAAGTTGCGGAACTGCCAAGCGTGGGCGAACTCGTGCGACACCAGCGTGCGATACCATCCGTTGTCGTCCTGAAAATGGACCCGCCGGAAGTGAATCGTGGAGTAGCGATGGTCGATCCGCGACGGGATGTTGACGCCGGTCCCCTCGCCGTCTTCGCCGTCGTGGAACATCACCAGCATCTGGTTGGTGGAGGGGCTCGTGGCCGGCGGATCGGGACCGAAGACGTTCTTGTACATGTCCTGGACTGCGTCCGACCCGAGTTCCATGAACAGAGAGTCCATCGCTGCCTTGCGCGCGTCGTTCCACAGGGCCGGCAGGTCGTCCTTGAACACCGCCAGCGCGACGTTGGGCGGGTAGAGGGCCATTACCTGCCATGTCCCCGTTCGTTCGCTGCTGTTGTTGGTGTACCACTCGAACTCGTCGCCCACCACGTAGGGATCGGGATGCGTGTACACGTTCGCGGCAATGCCGACAGCCGCCGCGAGGTTGTGCACGCGGACGTCGGGAGGCCGGTCGACGAGCAAGTCGTGCAAGTGCAGCTGCTGCGCTTGGCGCGGGGCGGGCGACCAGCCGGCGTTCGGCGTGCTGTCGGCCACGAAGATGGAGTACACCGGGTGCCCTGCGTAGGTGAGGGCTTCCGGCTCTTCCCGCGACTGGTCGATGTAGGTGCGATCCACGCTGGCGACGGCGAACCGGGCACCGGGCGGCGTCAGGATCCGAAGGCACTCGTCGTTGGCGTCGAAGCGCTTCGACTCGCCCGTCGCCAGGGAAAGCAGCGGTCCTGCGGCGCGCATGACGACGGTTTCGGCTGCGATCGTCGCGCCGACGACGGACAGTCTGCCGGGGGCGGCCGCCGGCCCGGAGCAGGCGCCGTCGCCCAAGAACGGCGGGCGGATCACGATCTCGGCGCTGTCGCCGTAGGCCAGCACCGGCTGTCCGTCCACCTGAATGGCGGGGAGCGGCACGCGATCCAAGTGATAGCCGCGGAGCACGGCGTCGGAGCTGTCGGGCCAGTTCGCTTGGTGCACCGCCGTCACGATTGGCCTCGGCAGCGCCACCACGACGACCAGCTCGTCGCTCTGTTCCACCGTCTCGACGACGATCCGGGCGAAAGAGGGCGACCGGACCCGCATCTCGACGCCCCGAGAGTCCGCGCTGCGCTTCACCTCCAGCACCGGTTCGTCTTGCAGCCAACGCGCTTCGTCGATCACGCGGACCGTCCACTCCTGCTCCGGGGGCGCGACCACCGGAAGCACGAACGCGGTGTCCGCGGACGTCACGACCAGCGTGTCGCCCAGGACCCCCAGGAGACGGCCGTACGCCGTGGCCAGGAACTCCACGCCGCCGACGCCCGCCACCTCTGCCGTCAGCGTGTAGTCGCCCGGATCGGGACCCAGCGTCCACACCGTGGTTGCCTGCCCGTCCGCTCCGGTGAGCGCCTGGGCCGGGTTGGCCGAGCTTCCTTCCGAGGCGGAGAAGCTCACGGGCACGTCGGGGACGGGGTTTCGGAAGCGGTCGTGCACCCACGCTACTGGGGCCTGGGTCGTGGGCGACCCGGGCGACCCCGAAAGCTTTGTGGTGTCCGCCGCGAGCGTGGCGGGGGGACCCGGCGTCACCGTCGCTTGGAGGCGTTGCGAGACGGCGCCTGCCGTGGCCGTGAGCGTCTGGTCGCCGGGAATGGTGTCGAGCACCCACGATGCGCGGGCGACGCCGTCGGCGCCGGTGACGGCGGACTCGGGGTAGACGTGTCCAGAGGCTGGACCGGCGGAGAAGCGGACGGTCGTTCCGCCGATGCCGACGCCCGCGGCCGAGAGCGCCCTGGCCGTGACCGCCGCCGTGTCGCCGACGACGTGCTCGTCGGGTTCGCCAGCGGAGAGCTCGATCCGCGCCACCTGGGGCGGCGAAGGCGGATCGGTTGGACCCGCGCCTCCGTCGCCGCACCCTCCTGTGGCCAGCGTTGCGGCTGCCGAAGCCCAGGTCCAGCCGCGCCGCGTCCGCGTCACTTGGCGCGAACCCACGAAGACGACGGCGGCAGGGAGTCTGCGGAGAGCACGCCTTCGGGACCGAACAGCGGACCGCGCCGCAAGCCGAGGTCAAGTTGCCGCCGCACCAGCGGGCCGTGGTCTCGGAACAGCACGGTCGTCAAAGTCGCCTCGCCCGCCGTCGCGACAAGCAGGCGGCTCGCCTGCAAGCTGCCCGATTCTCGCCGCAGCGGTCCTGCGAAGACCCGAACGTCGCCGCCCTCTGCGGGCGCTTCGTCGTCGCCCAGCTGCACGCCGGTGAAGCCAAGCCCGCGGGGGTTGCCCCAGCAGCGCAGGCCCCCGGCCCGCATCACGGCGCAGCCTCCCTTGTAGAAAACGGCCAGGGCGGTTGCGGGACCTCCAAGCGGCACGGGCGGCGCGCTCGTCGCGGGCTCGTCGTCGCCGATATTTCGCTCGTGTCCCAAGCCCAGCGCGCCCTGGTCTCCGCCTCCCCAGCAGCGCACCGAGCCGTTGGCCAGGAGCGCGCAGTTGTGGAAGTAGTGCGACGCGAGGTCGACGACGGGCGACTCGAACCCAAGCTCCGGCGAGTTCGCGGCGTCATAGACGTGGTCCAGTTGGGCGCCGCGCTCGCCGTCGCCCAGGACGCCCCACCAAGCGGAACCCCAGCACCGGACCGTCCCCTGAGCCATCAGCGCGCAAGTGTGGTAGCCCCCGACGGAGATCTTCACCGCCCGTCCCGGCAGGGGCAGGTCGCCCACGGACGCCGGCGTCTCGTCGTCTCCAAGGGCTTCGTCGTGAGGGAACCGATCGCCGTAGCCGAGCCCGTAGGAACGGCCGATCAGCTCTCCGTTCGCCAGATCCCAGTTCTCGCCGGCAAGCCCCCAGCACCGAACCCGGCCGTTTTCCATCAGCGCACACGTGTGCAATCGACCGCCCGCCACCTGGATCGCCCTGCCGCCCAGCGGCACATCGCCGAACGACGCCGGCGTTTCGTCGTCTCCCACCGCCGGCTCCAGGGACCCGTAGCCCAGCTGCCCGGCGGTGTTGTCCCCCCAGCACCGCACCGCGCCCGACCCCTCCATGACCGCGCACGCGTGGTCGCCCGCAACGCCGACGCTTCGCACCCGTCCCCCCACGGGCACGGGTCCCTTCTCGGCGGGCGTCTCGAACCGGCCCACGTTTCGGCCGTCGCCGTAGCCCAGTTGGCCGCGCCTTCCGGCGCCCCAGCAATGGACGTCGGCGTTCGCGTGGACGGCGCACGCGAAGTAGCTAGCCATTCCCCGCCCGAGGTCGACGAGCGGACTCTCTCCCATCGGTATGTCCGGCGCGTCGGGAAACAACAGGACGCCCTCCGTCCGCTCCCGCCCATACCCGAGCAGGCGGCCCTCTTCGCCGGCGCAGCGCAGCGTCCCCCGACGCAGCAGAACGCAGGTGACGCCGCCCCCCGTGCGCACTGCCACGATCTCGTGCACTTCCATGTGGGCCTGCGCTTCCAGGCCGGCGTACGAGGCCGACAGGGTCGCGGAGCCCGAGGCCACGCCTCTGACCACCGTGCCGCCTGCTTCCGCGATCTCCGCCACCGCCTTGCGAGACGACGACACGGACGCCTCCGAGGCGGGCGCCGTTCCCGCGTTCCCTTGGCTGCCCCTCGTCTGCAACGCCAGCGGTTCCTCCTGGCCGACGCCCAGCTCCCATTCGTCCGCCGCAAACCGCAGCGTCAGCGGTTCTGCGAGAACGTGGTGGCGCCGCCAGCTCCCCGCGTAGCGAAAGGTCGTCGTGTCCCAAGCCGACACGGCGAGGCCGGCCGACCCCGGTTGCCGTCCGCGGACGCACAGTCGTGCCGAGTCGGCGCCGGCAACGAGCGAAATCGAGTCCAGCTCCGCCGTCTCGGGCGCCAGGGACGCGCCGTGCAGGTCGTGGAACACCGACAGGGGCACCGCGGTCCCCGCGCGGTCCGCGACCGCAACCACGATGCAGCTCGACCCGCCCGCACGGACCCAGTCGCGGCCTTGCCACCTGCTCTCCAGCCAATCCCAGTTGGTGACGGTCGCCCGCCCCGACGCCGATCCATGGCGCGCCGTCAGCGTGTCGCGTCCCTTGACAACGGACTCCGTCTCCGCCGTCGCCGCGAGTCGGTCGGCAGACAGCCCCTGTCCCGCAAGCCTGGACCCGCCGTCTCCCGCGATCGTCCACGCCATCGGACCCGGAAGCGCGACGGCCACCCCCGACGAATCAAGCAGCTGCGCGGCAAAGGCGAAGCGCTGTACCGCGTCGCCGCTCCGCCGAAAGAAGGCGGCTCGCGCCGGCGACACGCGAATCCGCCCGCCCGGCACATGGTCGCCGGCCAGAGTTGCCGCGGGCGCCAACGTCGCGGGCGCCGCCGCCGCGGGCCGGGGCTCCGTGGGGCTGTCGCAGGCAAGGACGGCGAGCCCCGTCGTCGCAAGGCAGAGCCCCAACCGCGCTGGGCACTCGGAACCGCGCCGGCGCTTTCGTAGCGGCAGGACCATGTCCGTCAAGCTTCGTCGTTGGACGTTTCTTCGGCAGAGGCTTCGTCTCCGTCCGGGACCTTCCAGAAGTCGGGATTCGACGGTGCGACGCCTGCGACTGGTGCGCCGTACAGCAGCGCGTTGAACAGAATTCGGAAGTTGCCGAAGGGCTGGCCGCGCCACTGGGGCTTCATGCCCAGCAGGACGACGCGTCCATCTCCGTGCGCCACGTCCAAGGCGGCGGCGTACCCCTGCACATGCTCTTCCCCCAGCAAGTAGCCGGAAAGCAAGGGCGACCGATCCTCCGGGTACCTGGCCAAGACCGCCCCATCGAAGTCCTCTTTGGTCGTGAAGACGGGGCTTCGCTCCACGACGACCTTGGCCCGCGCGGGCATCCCGGACATGACGGGGTGCGACGGGTCGACTTCCATCTCCAGGATCGATCCGCTCATGAAGTACTCGGCGGGCTCCAGTTCCGCCACCACGTTCTCGACCGGCAGGCGAAGCTGGTCGACAGCAAACAAGCTGGCTTGGTTGAGCGCCACCAGCGTGCCGCCGCCACGCACGAACTCGTCCAGCTCGCGAACTCCCTCGCTGCCAATGCCACCCGCGTAGCGCGGAGGCGCCGATCCCTTGGCGAAGCCTTCCAGAATCCGCCCGGCGCGCATGTCGGCCAAGACGATCACGTCGTAGCGCTCCCGAAGATCGCCCGCCAGCACTTCGGCGTTGTACAAGCTGGAGAACTCGAAGTCGTAGGCCTCCAGCAGCCAGCGCGTCCAGCCTTCGTCCATCGACGGGTCCCACGGGCGGTAGAGGCCCACTCTGGGACGGGGCAGATCCACCCCCGACCGGCCACCGGTGCCGCCCTCCGCGCGCCGCAAGTGCAGCTCCGACGCCAGCGCGCTCCGAGCAGCTCCCGAGAGCCCCGCGATCACGTACCGCCCCGAGCTGCCGGCCGCCCCGCCCTCGCCGCCCGCACCCGGCACGAACCGCACCTGTCCCCCGCTCGCCCATGCGCGGTTGAGCGCCTTGAAGGCGTTGTTCTGCGCCGGGTCCGCCACGAGTCCGCCGCCGCTCCCGGCGTTCCCGGCAGGAGGCACGATCGCCGTCGCCACGGGATGGCTGTCGAAGCCGACCCCAGGGGGGGAATCGAAAGGCGCAGCGTCCTCCACCTCCGCGTCCCAAGCAAGGGGCTCGCCGACCAGCGCGCTCATCGCGTCGCGCACGTCTTCGGTCAACGGCGACGCCGCCTCGACGACGCGCACGCCCATCAGGTAGGGCAGCGTCCACCCCGACACGTCGTAGGGCTGGTCGGGCGGCCCCTCCGGATACTGGCGCAGGTCCGGGTACTCCTGCACCGCAAAGAGCTGCCGGACGAAGTTGGCGAACTCCTGGTCCATAGGGATCACCCAGGTCCCCGCCGGATGCGCGATCCCTTCGAACTCGAGTCCCTGGGCAAGCTGGTGCACCTCGATGCCGTTGTAGGCCAAGCGCCGAAGCATCTCCACCGCCGCCACCGGGTCCCGCTGGTCCTGGGGAACGAAGAACGCGTACGGAGGCTCTTCCCGATACTGGGCGATCACGTCTCGCCCCGCTTGATAGCGGTTGTACAAGATGTCGGTGCGGTACTTGGCCGCCACGTCCAGCACCGAGATCGACGCGGTGAGCATGTAGTCCACGGCGTCCCGGAGCCGCCACCAGCCGCCCTCCCAGGGGCTGCTGTAGAGGGACTGGGGGCGGAGCTCCCGCGTGTTCCCGGGAAAGTCCCCTATCGTGTAGAAGTGCGGTGTGGCGTAGCGGTACAGTGCCGTCTCGGTCAGGAACGACGCGACGTTGTGGAAGTTGTGCGCGTGGTCCATGAAGCCCGGGTACCAGTTGTCGAAGCCCGTGCCCATGTGCGTGGCGCCCTTCTGGCCGCGCTCCTCCAGCGCCTGCGCCATCGACATGCCGATCAAGTTGACCGTTCGCCACATGAGTGGATGCACGTGCGGAGAGATCGGCTCCGCGAAGGGCGGAATCCATATCCGCGTCGGGAACGGCGAACTCTGGTGATGGTTGTAAAGGATCTGCGGCTCCCACTCGCGCGTCACCCGCGTGGCCATCCGGGACTCGATCTGGTTGATCATGTACCCGTCCCGGTTGTTGTCGTGGCCGACGTACTTCTGATAGAGGAACGGCGCCGACGCCACTTCGTAGGGCGTGCCCAGGTTGGACCGGTACCACTCGGTGATCATCGTCTGCCCGTCGGGGTTGATCGACGGCCAGAGCATGAGGATCACGTTGTCCAGAATCGCCCTGATCTCGGGATCGTCGTCGTCGCCGGCGACCAGGTCGTGCGCCAGCTGGATCGTGTGCTCGGCGTGCGCGACCTCGGTCGAGTGCAGCCCGCCGTCGATGTGCACGATCGCCCTGCCCTCCGCGGCCAGCGCCCGCGCCTCGTCGTCGGTCAGCCCCTTCGGATGGGCCAGCCGCCGCGCGATCTCCCGGTGCCGCTCGACGTTGCGCAGGTTTTCGGCGCTCGAGATCAGCGCGATGTACACCGGCCGCCCGTACGACGAACGCCCCACCTGCCGAAGCGCCAGCCGGTCGCTGGCCCCGTCCAGCCGCTCGAAGTACTCGATCGACTCCTCGAAGGTGGTCAAGTGGAAGTCGGCGCCCACCCGGTGGCCCAGCACCGATTCGGGCGTGGGGACCTGCTGGGCGGCCACGCGCGGGCCACCGGCCAAGAGCAAGGCGCCCACGGCGAGCACCATCGCTGCCGCCAGCCAAGCGAACGCTCCCGTCGTCTGCGTCGGCGATGCCGCCGTCCGGCGCCATCTGTCGTCACGGTTTGTCATGAGTCGTCTTCTCCATAAGTCGACCTGCGAATTAACATGCGATCGGTGACCTCGAGGCCGGCAAGCGATCCGTCGTCCCGGACTCCGACGACCACCGTTCCTGCTTTTTCCGCTCCGGGGCAGATCGTTCGCGAACGCGCAGATCGCCTGTCGGATGCCCTCCTTGGCGTTTGCCCGAGAGAGACTCGTTGAACTCGACGCGGTCGCTCTCGCCCGCTGCGATGATCTCCGCCAATTGGGCTTCGGTGGTCATGGGACACTCCTTCCTTATGCCTCCACGATCGGCCACGGCGCCCACTCCCGCCAGCGGCCCCGGGTGAAGTCGGGGAAAGCCACGGGCGCGCTGCCGTTGGCCACGCTGATTTCGGAGAGCTCGCACACCGCGCTCAGCGCCGCGGCGTCGTAGACGTTCATGTCGGTGGGCAGCCCCTCGCGCAGGCACTTGACCAGCCGATAGTCCTCCATGAAGTCCATGCCGCCGTGGCCGGCGCCGACCGACGCCTCCCGCAGCGCCTGCCACAGCGGGTGCTCGAAGTCGTCGTAGTACGCCTCGGCGTCTTCCCACTGGTGCGCGGGGCTGCGGCCCTCGACGTGCACGCGGTCCGGGTATCCCTGGAAGACGCCTCGAGTCCCCTGCACTTGGTTGATGCGGCTGTAGGGGCGCGGCAAGTTCGTGTCGTGGGAAACGTAGATCGTGCGTCCAAGGGCGGTCTTGATCAGGCTGCCGTTCACGTCGCCCAGGGCGAAGGTCTCGTCGCGCTTTGGATGGCCTTCGGGGTAGTGGGTCTCCGCCCATTCCTGCAGGCCTCGGGACGGGCTGCTCATCGACACCAAGTAGTCGAAGCGGTCGCCCCGGTTCACGTCCATGCAGTTGGCGACGGGACCCAAGCCGTGCGTGGGGTAGAGGTTGCCGTTCCGGGTCCACGAGTGGTCGCGGCGCCACAGCCCCTCGCCCTCGTCGGCGAACTTGATCGCCCGCAGGTCGTGCAGGTACCCGCACTCGGCGTGGAGGACTTCGCCCAGCAACCCCTGGCGCACCAAGTTCAGGCAGAGCAGCTCCGCGCGGCCGTAGTTCACGTTCTCCATCATGACGCAGTGGCGTTCGGTCGCCTCGGCGGTCTCGACCAGCCGCCAGCAGTCGTCCAGCGTGTACGCGGCGGGAACCTCGGTGGCGGCGTGCTTCCCGTTCTCCATGGCGGCAACGCACACCGGCACGTGCCACCGCCATGGCGTCGCCGTGTACACCAAGTCCAGCTCCTCCTCCGCGCAAAGGCGCGCGAAGTCGGTCTCGCCCCGCGTGTAGAGGGCCGGGCGGGCGCGACCCGCCTCCTCGACGATTCCGGCGGCCCGCTCGGCGTGAGCCTCCACCACGTCGCACACCGCCGTCACCGCGCACCCCTCGATCCGCACCAAGTTGCGCACATGGGCGGTCCCCATCCCCCCGACGCCCACGAAACCGATCCGCACCTCCTCGATCGCCGGCACCGACAGCGGCTGGGCCGGGGACGAACCCAGCCGGTCGGGGACGGCAGAGGTCGCAGGCCGGTCCCTTTCGCTGCCGCCGTAAGTCGGTTCACCGGTCCCGCCGCACCCGGCCAGCGCTCCTCCGGCCGCACCCGCCGCGCCGGTCTTCAGAAAACCTCGTCGGTCCATAGAGTTGTCCGCGCCCCCCTTCCTAGTGGCCCTCGCACGCCGGATCGCGGCCCGAGCTTGCGAGTCGGGCCCAGCCGGCCCATTCAAGGTATGTCGGCACGAGCAGCCGTGTCATTCTCGCGCCCGAAACGGGGACGCCCGGGAGAACTGCGGGGTGGCAAGCCACGCGCCGATTCCGTACCTTGGAGGAATGACGACTTCGCGTCGAGACGACTTGGCCGGGGCGCGACCGGCCGACGGCGGCGGATCGCCTCTGGGGTCCCGTTGGGCTCCAGCCGGAGGTCCGGACCGTTCCGTCTTTGCGCTGAACGCCAGTGCAGCCGTCCGCGAACCGAACGTTGCCGATCGCCGGAGCCGCGCCAGCCTGTTCGGACCGGTCGCCGGCGCAACCGATCCCCGCACCGACACGGAGGTGGCGTGGAGCGCAAAGCAAGCCGGCGTCGTGTACACGCCGCTCCACGTGGTTGCGTTCATGCTCGACGATCTGCTGCCCAGCGATCCCAAGTCCGTTCGCATATGTGAACCGGCCTGCGGCGACGGGGCGTTCTTGGCGGGGTGCGTTCAGCGGATTTGCGAGAAGATCGGCGAGTTCGGCCCTCGGACCGGCTACCTCGACTCGCTCGAGTGGCTGACCGGGTTCGAGATCGACGACCAAGCCATCGAGGCGTGCAAGGCCCGCTTGACCGGCGTATGTGATCAGGTGCTGGGAAGCGAGGCACCGCCCGTGGACTGGCAGATACGACGCCTGGACATACTGAACCGCGCAGAGTGGCGTCGGCACGCAAATTCGTTCGACTACGTCGTCGGCAATCCGCCGTACGTTCGGATCCAGCACCTCGAACACGGCCGCCGAGAGCAGATCGCGTCCGGCGGCTGGCGCTTCGTGAACGGATGCGGCGACCTCTATTTCCTGTTCTTCGAGGCGGGCCTGGACCTGTTGCGTCCCGGCGGCCAAGTCTCCTTCATCACGCCCAACAGCTGGCTCAAATCAGCCGCGGGCCGCGCGCTCCGCACCCAGCTGTCCGCCAACCATCGCGTGCGCAAGATCGTCGACTTCGAGGGACACCAAGTGTTTCCGTCCGTTACGACCTACACCGCGATTGCCCGAGTCGAGAAGGGCGGACGCAGCCGACGGATCAACGCGGCCAAGGCCGTGATCAAGCGGAACACGGTCGTCCCCCGGAACGGCTACCGCATCGATGCGCTCTCTCCGATGTGGACGCTCACGAACCCGGAACAGCGGAAGAACCTTCATCGACTCGAGCAACATGGTGTCCGTCTGGGCGACATCGCCGAGATCCGAGTAGGAGTGCAGACTCTCGCGGACCGCGTGTTCATCCTGACGGTCGTGGATGAAGACGACGCGGTTGTAACGTGCACGGACGGAAATGTGGAGGTACAGCTGGAGAAGGGCAGCGTCCGTCGCATCTACAAGGCGTCGGTGATGAAGAACGGCACGGATCCAATTCGCCGCGTCGCAATATACCCTTACAGCAGCTCTGGTCAGCTGGTGCCGTTTGCGAAGATGTGCCGGCAGCACCCCTTGGCCGCCGAATGGCTGGCCCGCAACAAGAAGACATTGCTGGCTCGCGACAAGGGACGTGTCGACGAGCGGAAGTGGCACGGATATGGAAGGCATGTAGGCATCAGGACCGCTCTCGGCGTCAAGATTCTGACCTCGGGCGTGAATAAGAGGCCGAACTTCCAGATATGCGAAGACGCCGAATCTCTCTTCTATTCGGGATATGCCGTCAAGCCCGTGCGAAACATGTCGCTAACGGACTTGGTTGCGGAGTTGAACAGCGAAAGGATGCACGAGTTCGTCAGGACTACCAGCAAGCCCTATCTGGGAGGATGGTGGTCGTACTCCAAGACCTTCATTCAGCATTTTCCCGTAGACCGCAGGATACTTCGCGACAACTACGCAGCCGAAGTCGCTTCCGCCTACCAGAAACTAGCGGGCTAGCCACCATGTCACCGCGCATTCTCCCATCCGTCTTCGCAGCAGCCGTTCTGGTCCTCCAAGCTTGCGCTACCAGTGGCGTCGGAAGCCGTGGCGAGCTGCCCCAAGACCCCGCCGGGCCCACCCGCCCCGACGCCGCCCGGGCCGCCGAGCTGGCAGCGCTCTACCAGGCACGGGCCGAAGCCGCGCTGGCGAACTACCACGAGGCCGACGTTCACTTCATGACGGGGATGATCGGCCATCATGGACAGGCGCTGGTCATGTCCGGGTTCGCCCCAGAGAACGACGCCAGTCCCACGATTCAGGTCCTTTGCGCCCGGATCATCAACGCGCAGAAGGACGAGATTGCGGTCATGCAGGAATGGCTGCGCGACCGAGGCCAGCCCGTGCCGGAGGTCCACACCGACGGCGGCCGCTTCATGGTCCACGGTCCAGAGCACGCCATGCACATGCCCGGGATGCTCACGGTCGAACAGCTGGACGAGCTTCGGCAAGCCCGAGGCCCCGACTTCGACCGACTCTTCCTGAAGTACATGATCATGCACCACGAGGGCGCGGTCACTATGGTGGAAGAGCTCTTCGCCGTGGACGGCGCCGCTCAAGGCGACTTCGTCTTCAAGCTGGCCTCCGACATTCAGGCCGATCAAGGCTCCGAGATCGCCCGCATGGAGCTGATGCTCGAAGCCCTCGAATCCAATCCAGCACCGCCCCGACCCTAGTCAACCTCACACAGGAACCGAACATGACCTTCTCGACGACCGCGACGCTCCCTCGACGGACGCGCCGCTCCCCGATCCTCGCAGGCCTCTCGTGCCTGAGCCTCGCCCTCGCTCTGGCCGGCTGCTCGTCCGGCTACGGAGGCCCGGCCAGCGAAGCGGCGCCGGTCGCAGCCCAGCCCAGCATGGCCGCAAGCGACATCCTGCCGCCGCCGATGATGCCTGTTCCCGAAGCCGCCAATCCGCCGTCTCCCGACCCGCGGGTGGGACTGTCCGCAGGGCTCATGGACGCCGGCGAAGCGATCTGGAACCTGCGGCTGATCTCGGCGACTCCCCCCGAGGAGCCGTTCGTCGGCAGCACCAACTCGGACTTGGCGTTCACCGGCAACTACGCCATTCAAGGGAACTACGACGGCGTCCAGGTCTGGGACATCTCGGACCCGTCCAGTCCCGCATCGGTGATCACCTACGTGTGTCCCGCCTCACAAAGCGACGTGTCCGTCTACGGCAACCTGCTCTTCGTCTCGGGCGAAGGCTTGGGAGGACGACTCGACTGCGGCGACCAGGGCATCCAGGAAGCCGTGAGCCATCACCGCCTGCGAGGCATCCGCATCTTCGACATCTCGGACATCGCCGCGCCGGAGTACGTGGCCAACGTCCAGACGTGTCGGGGTTCGCACACGCACACCGTGCTCAAGCATCCCGGCGACGACGACAACGTCTACATCTACGTGTCCGGCTCGTCGGGCGTGAGGCCGGCCGAGGAGCTGGCGGGCTGCTCGGGCCTGTCGCCCGAGGAGGACCCGAACTCGGCCCTCTTCCGGATTGAAGTGATTCGCGTGCCCCTGGACGACCCGGCCAGCGCGGCGATCGCCAGCTCGCCCCGGATCTTCCACGACTTGGTGGCCCCGCCGCGCCACGGCCCGTCCGTGGCCGACCTGGCGGACATGGAAGAAGCTCGCGTCCTGGCCGAGGAGGCTCGCGCCCGAGGTGCCTTCGTCGTCGAGTACGACGGCCAACTAATGGTGGTTCCCGACCAATATGCGCAGCAACTCCTTGCCCAAAACGTTCAGGCGCGGGGCGGGGAAGGGCCTCCCACGGCCGCCGACAGTGCCGCCACCCGCGAGCAATTGAACGCCATGGCAGCGGCACAGGCCGACGCGCCGCGCACCGGCCCCACGCAGTGCCACGACATCACCGTTTACCCTGCCATCGGTTTGGCCGGCGGGGCCTGCGGAGGCTACGGCCTGCTCCTGGACATCCGCGACCCCGTCAACCCGACGCGCTTGGCGGCGGTGTCGGACTCCAACTTCGCCTACTGGCACTCGGCCACCTTCAACAACGACGGAACCGCCATCCTTTTCACTGACGAATGGGGGGGGGGTGGAGCGCCGAAGTGCCGGGCCGACGACCCGCCGGAGTGGGGCGCCAACGCCATCTTCACGATCGAGGACGGCGACATGAACTTCCAGAGCTACTTCAAGATCCCGGCCCCGCAGACGCGCCAGGAGAACTGCGTCGCCCACAACGGCTCGCTGATCCCGATTCCGGGGCGCGACATCATGATCCAGGGCTGGTACCAGGGCGGCATCACGCTGATCGACTGGACCGATCCGGCCAACCCCACCGAGATCGCCTACTTCGACCGGGGACCGGTGGACCCTGAACAGATGCGGTCGGGCGGCAGCTGGTCCGTCTACTGGTACAACGGGCTGATCGTGAACTCGGAGATCGCGCGCGGGCTGGACATCTTTGAGCTGGTTCCCAGCGATGTCCTGACCCAGAACGAGATCGACGCGGCCAACTCGGTGCGGCTGGACCAGCTGAACTCGCAGGGCCAGCCGATCTTCGAGTGGCCGGCCACGTTCGCGCTTGCACGGGCGTACGCCGACCAGCTGGACCGCTCCGGCGGACTGGCCCCCCGGCGCTTGGCGGACGTGCGGGGTGCGCTGGCGGCCGCCGAAGCCGCCTCCGGCGCCGCCCGGCGAGACGCCCTGAACGCTCTCGGCGCCGAGCTGGACCAAGACGCTGCGAGCTCCGTCGACGCCTCCAAGGTGGAACGGCTCGAGGACGCCGTCCGGCGCTTGGCCGCCGAGGCTGGCTGACCCCTTCCGCCGCAACCCAAACTCCGCCGCCCGGGGACGCAGCGCCTCGGGCGGCGGAGTTCCTTGCCGAAGGGTTCCGAGGCCCTACCGCAGCCCCACGGACAGCCCGGCTCGGTACATCACGAAGTTGGTGTCGCTCAGGTTGGGGCTGACGGTCCACTGATTGCCGGGCAGGTCTTCGATGTCGCCCTTGGTCAGGTACTCGTTTTGCCCATTGTGCTGGTAGGTCGCGGACAGGTCTAGGGAAACCGGATTCTTGCTGCCGTGACCCGACAGCCTGACCGACAGGCCGCCGCCGCCGGTTAGCGCCAAGCCGAAGTCGTCGAAGTTGGTGGTGGACAGGAAGCTGTCCGCGGCCCCCCAGTCGTCGGCGTCCCGAAGGCTGCTCTCGGTGGCGAAGTAGGCGAAGCCCACGGTCGCATAGACGTAGGGCCGCACCGCTCCGTTGCCCGCGTAGAGTTGGGGGCCGGCCCCGGCGGAGGCCACGTAGTTGGTGGTCCGGACATCGGCGGTCACGCGCGGCAGGATGGGGATCGCGATCGTCTCCACCCCGTAGATGGCGAAGGCGCCGCTCACGCGCAGCCCGACGGTGCCGCCCTCGTCCAGGAAGAGGACGCCGCCCATGCCGGCGCCTCCCCCCAGGTCGATGCGGCTGTCGAACTCGCCGACGGGCATCATGAGGTCGCCGTGGAAGAAGAACTCGCCCCTGGGCGGGCCGAATTCGAGGTCTTCTCGGGCCTGCGGGTATCGGGTCTGGGGGTCTCGGACCTGCCCGTGACCGCCGGGCGGAGCGGCAAGCATGGCCAGGGCAACGCCTGCCGCCGCAAAGATCGAACCTCTCTTGGTCGTGATCATGGTTTCGCTCCTTTGTGGACTTGGGCTTGAACATCGGGGCAACAGGTCAGCAAGAAACGTGCCAACCTTGGGACTACTCACGGCCCGCAGCGTCACCCCGGTCTCCCGAAGCGAGCGCGCGCGCCGCCTCTTCCAAGACGTCGGGGTCCGCTTCCGTCCGTCGCCGAGCCGCAAGCGTCGCGCGCGCCCGCGCGGACCGGATCCTTCCCAGCGCCCAGGCGGCGTGCGCTCGAACCAGGGGCGACGGGTCCGTCATGGCTTCGTCCAGCACCGATACGGCGTCCTCGTGGCCCCAGTTGCCCAGCGCGATGCACACGTTCCGCAACAGCCCCTTCCGACCCGCCCGCGACACCGGAGACTGGGCGAACTCCCGCTGAAATCGCTTGCCCGACATGGCCAGCAGCCGCCGGGCCAGGCCGGCCAGCGAAGGGGAGTCCATCTCCGCGGACGCCGCGTAGGCCGGTTCGGCGGCCGGGGTCGCGAACTTCAGGTTCCACGGACACGCCTCTTGGCAGATGTCGCATCCGAAGACCCGGTTGCCGATCGCGGGCCGAAGCGTGCGGGGGATCGGCCCCTTGTGCTCGATCGTCAGGTACGAAATGCACAGCCGCGCGTCCATGATCGGGGCGCCCGCATCGTCGCGTCCCAACAGCGCGCCCGTGGGACACGCGTCGATGCAGCGTCGGCAAGTGCCGCAGTGGTCGCGCTCGAACGGTCGCGACGCCGGGAACTCCAGGTCCGTCAAGAGGACGCCCAAGAAGAAGTAGGACCCGCGGCCGGGGTCGATCAGCATGGTGTTCTTGCCGAACCAGCCCAGCCCGGCGCGCATGCCCAGTTCGCGCTCCAATACGGGTCCCGTGTCCACGTAGGCCTTGCGCCGCACGGGCCTGCCGGCCACCGCCTCCAGCCGTTCGCCCAAAGCCTTCAACCGCTCCGTCACGACCCGGTGATAATCTCGCCCTCGGGCGTAGCGGGCGACCACGGCCGTAGCGGGATCGTCCCGGGGCGGACCGGGGTCCGCGTCCGCGTACGAGTGCGCGGCCACGATCGCGCTGCGGAACCCGGGCAGCAGCGCCTCCAATCGGGACCGCCGCTCCACGGCGTCCTCCCGAGCCAAGTAGGCCATGCCCCCGTGACGGCCCGCGTCAAGCCATTGCCGGTAGTGGGTCGCGTGCCCGCTTCGGCTTCGCGTTACCACGCCGGCGGCCTCGAACCCCAGCGCCCGAGCCTCGGCGACGGCCCGCGTCAAGTCGACCACAGCCTAGTCCCGCCCCGCTTCAGGCCTTCTTGGCAACCCGGTACTCGCGGTCCTTCCAACGGACCCTGGAGCCGCCGACCGCGCCGGAAAGGATGATGCGGCAAGCCACCATCGCCGCCAGCGGATGGAGAAGTCCGAACACGGCGGACAGCCCGAAGGACCGCGCGACCAGCGAGAACACGAAGACGCCGGCCAAGTACGCCGACCCGGCGCAGACCAGCACGGGAAGACCGAGTCCTGCCGCCGCCCCGACCACGACGACGCCCAGCGGCGCCGTCCAGAGCGCCCCGACGAACGCAACGCAGGCGGCTACGCCGAACGGCGCCCAGGCACGCCCGACCGTCACGCGGAACCCCGTTTCCACGCACTTTGACCAACCTGCCACGAGCTCTTGCAGGCTCCGATACATGCGAACCGAGAAGTCGTGGGCGGATCGAACGCTCACCGTGCGGCCGGCCCGGGTCGTCGCTTGGGCGTAGCGAAGGTCCTCGACCACCTCGTCCTTCACTACTTCGTGTCCGCCCGCGGCCTCGTACGCGTCTCGGCGCACCATCAGGAACTGGCCGTTGGCGATGGCCCACCGCCAGCGCTTCCGCCGAAAGGGCCGCCGGGCATGCGCGTAGATCTGAGCCAGCAGAAAGAGCACGAAGGGCTGGGCCACGCGTTCCCAGAAGCTGCCCATCTCCTGCCGACCAACCACCGAGAGCACGTGTGCGTCGTCTTCTTCCAGGCCCGCCACAGCCCGCCCGAGCAGCTCGGGTCCGTGCCACGTGTCGGCGTCGGTGAAGAGCAGCAGGTCGCCCCGCGCCTGGCGGAAGCCCTGCTGGCACGCCCACGGCTTGCCCGTCCATCCGGTCGGAAGCGGCTGGCCCTCGACGACGCGGAGCGATTGGGCGCGACCGGGGCCGACGCCGCGCGCCAACTCCCCCGTGCCGTCGCTGGATTGGTCGTCCACCACGACGATCTCGAAGTCGTCGTAGTCGGACTGGCCCAGCGACCGAACGCAGCGCTCGATGTTCCTGGCCTCGTTGCGCGCCGGCACAACGACCGAAACGAACGGCCGGGCGCCGTTCGCCCCGTCTCCGCGTGCGCCGGGCGGCGGCAGCGGACGAGGGAGCCTAACCCGAAGCGCCGCCAGGAGAGGCACGAGCCACCACGCCAAGGACAGGACTAGCGCCGTCTGCCAAGTCACCCGTAGTCGCTCCCTGTTCGGCGTCGAACCCGGCCCTCCCAGGGGCCGCAGGTGCGGGTCCCCTTCGTAGATTAGCCGACCGACGAGGGCGTGTCACTCGACATGTCCCGTGTCGCGGCCCGCCCGGTCCGGTCTTTGCTTCGCCTGCCGCGCCTCCTTCCACTCCCGGATCCCCCCAATGGACCTCGCCCGAATCCGCGAAGAGTTCCCCATCTTGGGGCGTCGCAACTACATGAACTCGTGTTCCCTGGGGGCGTTGTCGCGACGCGCCGAAGCCCGGCTCCACGAGTTCGCGACCCGGTGGCACGACCAAGGAGCGGCTGCGTGGTACGAGCACTGGTGGTCCCTTCTGGCCGACCTGCGCCGGCGCGTGGAGAAGATGTTCGCCGCTCCGGCGGGCTCCGTGGCCCTGCTCCCGACCACGTCCACCTGCTTGTCGGTCGTCGCCGAGAGCCTGGACTGGTCCAAGCGCAACCGCATCGTCGCCACCGAGCTGGACTTCCCGACGCTCCTCTACCAGTGGAGGGTGCGCCCCGAGGCGGAACTCGTGGTCCTCGAGAGTGCAGACGGCGTCGGCGTGGACCTCCAGCAGTTCGAAGACGCCGTGGACGAGCGGACGCTGGCCATCGCGACAAGCCACGTCTTCTTCGCCACCGGGGCCGTCCAGGACTTGGGCGCGCTCTCCCGAATCGCCCGGAAGGCGGGGGCGTGGTGCATCGTGGACGGCTACCAGGGCGCCGGCCAAGTGCCCGTGGACCTGCCCGCCACGGGCGTGGACTTCTACACGGCGGGCCCCCTCAAGTGGCTTTGCGGCGGCCCGGGCTTGGCCTACCTGTACGTCCGTCGCGAGTTGGTGGACCGCTTGGCGCCCCGGATCACCAGCTGGTTCGCGGTGGACGACCCCTTCCGCTTCGATCCGGCGGCGTTTCGGTACCACGAGGACGCCCGCCGCTTCGAGATGGGAACGCCGGCGCTGCCGACCGTCCACACCGCCTTGGGCGGTCAGGAGATCGTGGACGAAGTGGGAGTCCGCGCGATCCGGGCTAGGAACCGGGAGCTGGCCGAGCGGCTGGCGAACGGATGCCGCGCCGCCGGGTTCTCGTTGCGCATGGCGGACGACAGGGAAGCCGCGTCGGCGATCGTGGCCGTCCAGCACCCGTCTCCCGAAGAGGCGGTGCGGCGCTTGGCAGCCAGGGGAATCGTGGTGGACCATCGGCCCGGCGTGGTGCGGGCCAGTCCCCACTTCTACAACACCGTCGCCGAAGCGGACGAGTTCGTGGCCGAGCTGGCGACCACGCTGCAACTCCCGCGGCAGGACTCGAACCTGCGACCCGACGGTTAACAGCCGTCTGCTCTACCAGCTGAGCTACGCGGGAATGAGGAACAGCCGATAATGATGTCAAAGCAGGGGAACTGCGTCAACCGGCGCCGGTACCAGCCGCTGGCGTGTGGACTGGCCGTAAACAAATGGCTATTGTTGGGACTCGCTTTTTGCTGCCCCTCCCGTTGCGTCCGCGCCGAATGCACCCGACCAGCCAACCGCCGCCCCGCCCCGAGGCCTTGTCCGATGTGCCCGGCTTGTGCGAACTGCCTCTCACGCGGGCGGTGGTGCAGTACCGGGACGCGCACGAACTCGACCGCCCCGGCGGACGCCTGCGGGACATCGGGCTCGCCGTGGTCCTGGAGGGACGCTTCGCCTCGTCCGTGCGCGCCATCGACCTGGGGTCGGCGGACACCAAGTTCCTGGACCTGAGTTCCGAGCTGGTCGTTCTGGACTGGGTCTACGAGCCCACGCTGGCGCACATCCGACGCTTGGCCGGGTTCGAGCCGGCGGGAGGACCGGAAGCCGCCGGCGATCCCGAGCCGGCCAGGAAGCTGGAACGCTACTGCTTCGACCTGGCCCTCCGAATCCTGGAGCGGAAGGGGTTTACGCCCTTGACCCGGCCCACCCTCCTTCGGATCGGCTACCGCGACCTGTGCAAGGACCTGGACCTTCACGAGGGCGCCACGGTCCGCATCGCCATGGCGCCCGGCGAGCTCGCCCGCGTGCGCTTGGACTACGACGCCAACGCCCTGGTGTTTGCCGTCGGCGCCCGGGCCGGCCTCGTCTTGGAGCGCGCGCTCCGTGAGGTGTTCGCGGGTCTCCCCTTGTCCCTAGCGCGGAACCGTCGGGGCGTCGCCGTCTACCGGATCCGCTTCGGCGTGCCCGTCGACCTGCAGGACGCCCGGCGGAGTCTCCACCGCATGCGACACGGACTCGGCCACTTGGTGGCTCGCTTTGAGCCCGAGCGCTATCGGGCGCTGCACGGCCTAGTGACTGCCTTCGGGGAACGGGAGACCCTGGGGCGACTGGCTCGGCCAGCGGAGACCGCAAGCCGGCAACCGAACGTGCCGACGCCTTCGGGGCTGGGCATGTCGGTGCACTGACCCGGCCCCTTCGCCCCCGCCAGACGCGCGCACCGAGCGCCCCCGGAGAGCGCGCGAGCCCCAGCGGAAAACGACGATGGGGGTGCCGTGGAGGCGCACGGGGGAGCAGAAGGCGGGTTCCCGGCTCCGCAGACGACGATTCTGGCGGGCGACGGGGACGCTTTTTCGGACTTTTTCGCTTGCCATTTTATGGTAAAAATATGTTTTCGCCACGACCGATTTCGGTCAATCCGAGTTTCCGCAAAACATCCATCCAAGCAATGGACTTGGGCCACCTGGACCGGAGCTGACCGCAAGCGAGCCAAGGTTCGGAAACAAGTGGATTACCGAAATGGGTAATGTTTTGTAACTTCATTATTGACAAGTACTTGTACGATATCGGACCCAACGCCGGACCTTCCTGGACCTTCCTTGCGAAACCGGATTCCAGGCCCTATCGTTCGTTTCCCGAAACCCGAAGGGACGACGGGCGACGCCAACCGGCTCCGCTTTGCTTCCCTCCGACCAGCCCCCAACGAGATTCGCCAAAAAACGATCTCGAGGCCGCCAAGGAGCGCACCGCGCATGCCGAACACCCGATCCGTCCGTCTCGAAGTCCGCGTCCCGGACGAAGCAGCCAAGCAAGTGGAGACCGTTCAGCACTCGGATCCGGAGTTCTTCAGCAAGTTGGTCCTGTACGGCCTCGTTCGGCGCTCCGCCTATCGCGGGCTCCGGGACGGAGGCTCGATCAACGGCGCCACGCCCCCGCAACCGTCGCCTGCGGAGTCGCAGTTCATCCAGTAGCACGCCGATGCGGCGGCGTCTATTGACTTGCCGTCATAGCGGGCCGATCTTTGTTGTTCACTCCCATCGGCCAATCGAAGAAGGTATTAGATGGCGGAACGGAACGGCGGCGATCGCGTGCTTCGCGCAAAGTACGACGACTACTGCTCGCATCAGATTGCGGAATTCGTGCTCAAGCTGTCGCCCGACGAGGTTTACAGCTTGGCGGAAGCCGAGGCTCGGGCGACGAACCGCGTCGCGCCGGCGTCTTTCGACGAAGCCGTTCGGCTGGCCACCGGCAAGGTTCGAGAACGCCTGGACCTGCCGGACTTCCAAGCGTGGGCGGAAGAGTACGAGAAGGACCCGGGCAAGTTCGACCCGCACTTGATGGGGCTGTGGAAGGAGCGCGGCTCCCGGGGTTCTACTTGTACCGATACGTGACCCGCCCGCGGGTCAAGTCGTAGGGAGACATCTCCACCTTCACCCGATCTCCTGCCAGCACGCGGATGTAGAACTTCCGCATCTTGCCCGACAAGTAGGCCAGGATTTCGTGTCCGTTTTCGAGCTTGACCCGAAAGTTCGCGTTCGGAAGCACCTCGGTGATCGTGCCTTCCATCTCGATCGCGTCGTTGGCCATCAGAAGGGCAGGTCGTCGTCGGGTTCGGCGATCGGCGGGGCCGAGCCCTGGCCGCCTTGACGAGACTGCCCGCCGCCCGGCGGATGCGCCGGATCGTCGCCCACGGGACCGCCGCCGCGGCCGCCCGAGCCGCCCAGCATGATCAGCTGGTCCACGATGACGTCGGTCCAGTAGCGGACCGCGCCTTGGGGGTCGGTGCTCTGCGAGTACTCGATGCGGCCCTCCACGTAGAGCCGGTCGCCCTTCCCGACCCACTGCTCGACCACGTCAACCAATCGGCCGAAGATCGTCAGGCGGTGCCACTCGGTGCGCTCCTGCTGCTGCCCCGAACGGTCGGGGAAGCTGCGACTGGTGGCCAAGGAAAGCTTGGCGACGCGGCTGCCCGAGGCGGTCGTCCGGATGTCCGGATCGCCGCCGACGTTGCCGATCAACATCGCCTTGTTGAGAGAACGAGCCATGCCGGGTGCGCGCCCTGTGGTTCGTGGGGTTCACGTTTTCGCGAAGGTCGAGCAAGATAAGACGATCGCATCGGGCGCGCCATGGCGCCTGCCGGAAGGCTTGGGCCTGCGCCGCCGTCCGAAGGGCTGGCCTGCGCCGCGGTCCGATTCTAGCTTCCCCGCTCTGCGCCCGCCCCTTCCCCGCTTCCTTGCCAAGGTTCCGCCGCCCATGACGCCATCGCAGCACGTCCGCACCGAGATCGCCGGCGCCGTCGCCACCGTGACGATCGACCGCCAGAAGAAGCTGAACGCCCTGAACCGCCAAGTGGTGCGAGAGATCGGAGCGGCCTTCGACCGCCTCCGAGAGGACGAGGCCGTGCGGGGAGTCGTTCTTACCGGGGCGGGAGACCGCGCCTTCGTCGCCGGGGCCGACATCGGCGTGCTGGCCCAGATGGACCCCCTGTCGGGCGCCGAGGTCAGCCGCGAGGGCCAGGAGATATTCCGCAGCATCGAGACGTTCCCAAAGCCGGTGGTGGCGGCCGTCAACGGATACGCCCTGGGAGGCGGGTGCGAGCTGGCACTGGCCTGTCACCTGCGCGTGGCCGGCGAGCGGGCCAAGTTCGGCCTTCCCGAAGTGGGGCTGGGCATCATCCCGGGCTACGGGGGCACCGTGCGCTTGGCGCGGCTGGTGGGGCTGGGTCGGGCCATGGAGATGGTCCTGACCGGCGACCCCGTGGACGCCCGGCGGGCGGCGGAGATCGGCTTGGCCAACCTGGTGGTCCCCGACGGCGAGCTGCCGGAGCGCGCGCGCGGCTTGGTGAAGCGGATCGCGCGGAACGGCCCCGTGGCGCTTGAAATGGTCCTCAAATCCATGGTCGCCGCCGCCGAGAACACCATGGAACACGCTCTGTCGCTGGAGTCTTCGCTGTTCGGCCTGCTCGCCTCCACGGGCGACATGAAGGAGGGCATGGCCGCCTTCCTGGAGAAGCGACGGGCGGCCTTCGAGGGCCGGTAGGCCGGGAGAATCCGCTATATTGAAAGGCATGAACGGCGTCCTTCGCGCCCGGCTTCGTCGGTGGTCGTCTCGGCTCCGTCCGTGGTCCTGACCGACTTGGAACTCCGCCACTTCCGGAACCTGGGCGCCCAGACGCTGCGCTTTCCGCCCGAAGGCGTGGCCGTGGTCGGCGACAACGGGCAGGGCAAGTCCAACCTGCTGGAAGCGATCTACTACCTGGAGAGCTTCCGCTCGTTCCGCGGCGCCGGCGACGCGGAGATGACGGCGTTCTCGGAGGACGTGTTCCACTTGAAGGGCTCGGTCGTCGGAAGCCGGCCGGCCACCGTTTCCGCTGGATTCGATCGCAGGAGGAAGAAGAAGAAGGTGACGGTGGACGGCAACGAGGCGCCGCGTCTTTGGGCGGCCCTGGGACGATTGGGGGCGGTCGTCTTCTCGCCCGCGGACGCGGAGCTGGTGTCCGGCGGGCCGGACGGCCGACGTCGCTTCCTGAACGTGCTGCTGTCGCTGAACCGGACGGGCTACGTGGAGGCGCTCCAAGGCTACCGGAAGGCTTTGGCGCAACGGAACGCGGCGCTCAAGGCGGGCGCGGCCCGAGAAGCCGTCCGGGCGTGGGACGACCTCTTGGTGGACCGGGGCGCGCAGGTCGTGTGCATGCGCCGGGAGTGGGTGTCGCGCTGGGCGGGGCCGTTCGCGGCCTACTGCGAGGCGATCTCGGGCAGGCGTCGTTCGGACGCCCCCGGCGGATGCGCGGGGGCTATGGCGTACAAGCCGAACTTGGGGGACGCAGCCGCCGGCGCCGCGAGCGAGGACCCGGACGACCCGAGCGACGCCTCGTCCGCCGCCGAGGCCGTGCGACGGTGCTTCCGGAAGCGCCTGGAGCAAGGCTGGGAAACCGACTTGGCGCGGCGGACCACGTGCACGGGCCCCCACCGCGACGACCTCGTGTTCATGTTGGAGTCGGGCGGTCGGCGGGTCCCGGCCCGCGCCTTCGGCTCCGGCGGCCAGCGACGCACCTTGGCTCTGGCGCTGCGCTTGGCCGAAGCCGCCACCATCCGCCGGCAGCGCAAGACCGAGCCCTTGCTGCTCCTGGACGACGCCTTTGCCGAGCTGGACCCGGGCCGGTCGGACCGCGTGCTGGCCCTCATGGAGGCGGAAGCGCCCGGCCAAGTGATCCTCACGGCGCCCAAGGATTCGGACGTGCGGCTGCGCAGCATGTCCCTGGCGCGATGGCGCATCCGGAACGGCGTGGTGGAAGCGTGACGGGCGAAACGGCGGCGGGCGGCCTTGCCGGCCGGGAAGGGTTCGTGCCCGTGGGGGGCGCCTTGTCGGAGTTCCTGGACCGGTCGGGACTTGGCGAGTCGCTGGACCGGCTGGGCGCCGTGGACGAGTGGGACGCCGCCGTGGGTCCCAGGATCGGCCGCGTGACGCGAGCCGTGGAGGTGCGGGGCGACGTGCTGGTCGTGGAAGTCGGCTCCAGCGCGTGGATCAACGAGCTGTCCATGATGAGCGGGCTGATCTTGGAGCGGGTGAACGCAGGCGAGGCCGGCATCGCCATCCGGCGAGTCCGGTTCCGCCTGGCGGAAAGGAGAACGCATGGCCACGGATGAGAAGGGCGGAAGCGGATACACCTCGCGGCAGATCCAGGTCCTCAAAGGGTTGGAAGCCGTTCGCAAGCGGCCGGGAATGTACATCGGCTCCACGTCCGCCCGAGGCCTCCACCACCTGGTCTACGAGGTCGTGGACAACAGCATCGACGAGGCCATGGCCGGCTTCTGCACGTCGGTGCACGTGGTCATGCACCCCGGCGACGTGATCACCGTCGTGGACGACGGACGGGGCATCCCCGTGGACATCCATCCCACGGAGAAGGTGCCGGGCGTCGAGCTGGCCATGACCACCCTGCACGCCGGAGGCAAGTTCGACAAGAGTTCGTACAAGGTGTCGGGGGGACTGCACGGCGTCGGCGTGAGCGTGGTGAACGCCCTGTCCGCGTGGCTGGAAGTGGAGGTGCAGCGGGGCGGCAAGCGCTACGTCCAGCGCTACGAGCGGGGCGTCAAGGCCACCGAGCTCGCGGAGGCTGGCCCCGCCGCCGGGCAAGGCACCAAGGTCACCTTCCAGCCGGATCCCGATATCTTCACGGTGTCGGAGTTCGACTTCGGCGTTCTGGCGGGGCGGCTCCGCGAACTCGCCTTCCTGAACAAGGGACTGGAGATCGTTCTGCGCGACGAGCGCACGGACGACGAGACGGAAGAGGCGTACAAGTACGACGGCGGACTGGCCGAGTTCGTGACGTACCTGCGCGGCGCCCGCTCGCCCGTCCACGAGGAGGTCGTCTACTTCGAGACGTCGAGGCCCGAGGCCGAGATCGAGCTGGCCATGCAGTACGACGAAGGGTTCTCGGAGAACACGCACACCTTCGTCAACAACATCAACACGCACGAGGGCGGCACGCATCTGACGGGCTTCAAGGCGGCCTTGACCCGCACCGTCAACGACTACGCGCGACGCAACAAGATCTTCAAGAAGGACGAGACGCTGTCCGGGGACGACGTGCGGGAAGGGCTGACATGCGTGCTCAGCGTCAAGGTGATGGAGCCCCAGTTCGAGGGGCAGACCAAGACGAAGCTGGGCAATTCGGAGGTGCGAGGCGCCGTGGAAGCGGCGGTCAACGAGCACCTGTCGATCTTCCTGGAAGAGAACCCTCGGGCGGCCAAGGCGGTCATCGAAAAGTCCCTGCAGGCATCTCGGGCGCGCGAAGCGGCGCGCAAGGCTCGGGACTTGGCGCGCAAGAAGAGCGGGCTGGAAGGGGGCGTGCTGCCGGGCAAGCTGGCGGACTGCTCCATCGCGGACCCGGCGCTGTCGGAGATCTACTTGGTGGAGGGCGACAGCGCCGGCGGCTCCGCCAAGCAGGGCCGCGACCGGTCGTTCCAGGCGATTCTGCCCCTCAAAGGCAAGATCCTGAACGTGGAGAAGGCGCGCATCGACAAGGTGCTGTCCAACGACGAGATCCGGGCGATGGTGACGGCCATCGGCGCCGGCATTCGGGACGACTTCGACATCGATAAGGCGCGCTACCACAAGATCATCATCATGACCGACGCCGACGTGGACGGCGCGCACATCCGCACGTTGCTCCTCACCTTCTTCTTTCGCCAGATGCGGGAGCTGATCGACCAGGGCTACGTGTACATCGCCCAGCCGCCCCTGTACCGGGTCCTGAAAGGAAAGACGGAGCGCTACGCCTACACCGACGAAGAGCGGGACCGGGAGATCAGCACGCTGTCGAACGGCAAGGACGGCAAGGGCGTGTCGGTGCAGCGGTACAAGGGGCTGGGCGAAATGAACCCGGAGCAGCTCTGGAAGACCACCATGGACCCGGACGCCCGGACGATCCTCAAGGTCACCGTGGAGAGCGCCACAGCCGCCGACAAGATCTTCACCGAACTCATGGGCGACGAGGTGGAGCCGCGGCGGGCTTTCATCGAGAAGAACGCCAAGTACGTGAGGAACTTGGATGTGTAGGCGGGGCACCGGGCGCGGGGCGGCCTTGCTGGTCGCCTGGGCCGCGGGCGCCGCGGCGGGCTGCGGGGGCGACTCGACCGCGCCGCCGACGTTCACGGGCACGCCCAACCAAGCGCCGACGGCCTCGTTCACGGTCGACGTCTCCGAGGGCTCGGCGCCGCTCGAAGTGCGCTTCGACGCCAGCGCGTCCAGCGATCCGGACGGCAGCATCGCCAGCTACGCATGGGCCTTTGGCGACGGCGGCACGGGCTCGGGACGCACGGTGGTCCACAGGTACGAAAACGCCGGGTCCTACACGCCCAGGCTGACCGTGACCGACGACCGCGGCGCAACAGCGACCCAGACGGGCAGCGCCATCACCGTGAGCAGCCCCCCCGGAGTCGGCGAAAACGAGATCGCCGGGACGGTGTGGCACGACGCCGACGCCAACGGCGTGCGCAACCCCGACGAGCACGCGATCCCATCGATGGTGGTCTTCCTGGACGCCGACGCCGACGGCCAACGCGATTCCACCGAGGTCGTAGCGGTGACCGATTCGGCGGGCGCGTATCGCTTCGAGGGACTGGACGACAGGCAGTCGTACACCGTGACCCAGGAGCTGACGATCGGCTGGACCAACACGTCGCCGGGCACGGCCGCGTCGTCGCCTCTGCCGCCGCCGGCCGGTTCGTTCCCCGTAGCCCTGCCCATCATCGGCGGCGAGACAGCGATGCCCGGGGAGTTCCCCTTCCAGATCGCCCTGCTCCGGTCCGCAAACCTGTCGCTGTCTTGCGGAGGCACCTTCATCGCCGCGAGCTGGGTGCTGACGGCAGCTCACTGCGTGGACGGCGCGACCGCCGCGGGCGTCAAGGTTCTGGCGGACACCCACGACCTGACAAGCGGCGGCGAAGTGCTGGACGTGGCGCGGATCTACATCCATCCGGCCTATTCGTCGTCCACGGCGCTGGAGAACGACATCGCCCTTCTGGAACTGGAGGGCGCGCACATGCACTCTCGCATCGAGCTCCTGACGCCGGAACGGGCGGAGATGGCGGCGCCCGGCACCGTAGCCACCACGATCGGCTGGGGTCAAACCTCGGACGGAGGGCCGATCTCTTCCGTGCTCAAGAAGCTCGAGGCGGCGATCATCTCCAACGACGAATGCAGCACGCACCTGGACACGAACATCTTGGACACGACGATCTGCGCCGGGATGCAGGGCTCGTCGGAATCGATCTGCCGAGGCGATTCGGGCGGGCCTCTCATGGTGCCGTTCCGCGGCCGATGGCTGCAGGTGGGGATCGTGAGCTTCGGCAGCAACATCTGCTACCAGCCGACGGCCTTTGGCCGAGTTTCCGCGCTCCTGGACTTCCTCTCGGGGCGGGTTCCGGTGGAGCGTTCGGGGGCGGTGATCGTGGACTGGAGCGGAGGCGGCGCAACCGCGGAAGTCAACTTCGGGAACTTCCGGTGAGCACCAACAACAAGGAGAATTCATGAAGAAACCGTGTAAGAACTTGACCGCACTGCTCGTCGCGCTCTTCGCGTTGGCGGGCGGCGCGGCTCCGAGCCTGGCCCAGACGGGAGTCGTCCAGGGCCAAGTGGTGGACGCCAAGTCGCGGCGACCGCTGTCGGACGCCCAGATCAGCATCGAAGGAACCGGGATCGGCCAGCTGGCCGCCGTCTCGGGACGGTTCGTGCTGCTGGGCGTCCCCGCAGGCGAGCGCGTGCTGCGGGTCGCGCTCATCGGCTACGAGGAATCGCAGCAGACCATCTCGGTGGGGGCCGGACAGACGGTGACGGTCGACGTCGAGCTGTCTTCCACGGCGATCTCGCTGGACGAAATCGTCGTGACGGGGGTAGGCGCCGAAACGACCCGGCGCGCGCTGGGCGCTTCGGTGGAGGTCATCGCCGCCGAAGAGATCGCCCTGGCGCCGGTCCAGTCGGTGGACCAGCTGCTTCAGGGCCGAGTTCCGGGGGCCACCGTCAGCGCCACCTCCGCCCAGCCGGGCACCGGCTCCCTCATCAACTTCCGCGGGATCTCGTCGGTCTTCAACTCGCAGACGCCCGTCATCTACGTGGACGGCGTCCGCGTGGACAACGACCAGTCCACCGCCGGCGGCACGGGCGGCGAGCAGTCGTCCGCGCTGTCGGACCTGCTGACCGCGGACATCGAGAAGATCGAGGTCACGAAAGGCGGCGCCGCGTCGACGCTGTTCGGTTCCGACGCGGCCACCGGCGTCATCCAGATCTTCACCAAGAAGGGCACGCCCGGCGCTCCCCGGATCACCGGCCGGGTGGAGCAGGGCATCGAGTTGCCCGAGCTCAAGTACATCTTCGACACGCGCTTGACCTTCCCCGACGAGGTCGCGTCGGGCGAGGTGACCGGCACCTTCATGGAGGACAACTACTTCCAGCGGGGCACCACGCAGAACTACTACGCCGGCGTTACCGGCGGAACGGCCGACGTGACCTACAACATCAGCGGCCGGCTGGAAACGCGAACGGGAACGCAACCCAAGGACGGCAGCACGAACTACAGCCTTCGGGGCGGCATGCAGGCGTCGCTCAACGACGACTTCAGCCTGGAGTTCTCGGGCAGCTACGTTCGCCACAACTTCGACCGGCTCTACAACGGGACCGCCATCGCCGATCCGCTCACCACCTTCGAGGTGGCCGACGCCTTGTTCTTTTCCAGGGCGGAGACGCTGGAAGAGGCGCTGGACATCTTCCTCATGCCCGACATCACCGAGTACGTGAATCGGTTCATCTTTTCCGCAGGCGCGCGCTGGGACATCCGCGACGACTTGAACGCTCGACTCACCGTTGGAGCCGACAACCGCAGCAATCAGCAACGGCGGTACCAACCGATCGGCTTCACGCCCGGAGAGGCGACCGGACAGCTCAATCGTTGGGACCGTGACTTCACCTCCGTGTCGCTGGAGGCCGGAACAACCCATAGATGGGCCAGCCCCGGCGACGCCTTGGAGCTGTCCACGTCGATCGGCGTGCAGGGCTTCCGGGAAGACGAGACGATTATCTCCGCCTTCGGCCGCACCTTCGCCCTGCCGGGGACCTTCGACTTCGACGCGGCCGCCACCAGAGACGCCGTCGAAGGAAACGTGGAGGTGTTCAACGGCGGGATCTACTTTGACGAGCAGGTCGGCCTTTGGGACAAGATCTACGTCGGCGCCGGCTTCCGAATCGACGCGGGCTCCAGCTTCGGCGACGCCATCGACACAGAGTTCTTCCCCAAGGCCACCGCATCCTACGTGCTCTCCGAGGATCTTCGGTTCGGGTTCATGGACGAGTTCAAGCTCCGGGCTGCGTACGGCCAGACGGGCAGCTTCCCGGGCGCCTTCCTCAAGGACCGCACGTTCTTTGCGATTCCGTTCCGGAACGAGGCGGCCGCAGGGTTCGCGAACCCGGGCAACGACGGACTCGGCCCGGAGAAGACGTCCACGATCGAAGCGGGCTTCGACGCCGCTCTGTTCAGCAATCGTCTGGGCATGAACTTCACGTGGTACGACGCCCGCACCACCGACGCCCTCTTCCAGGTGCCCCGCCAGCCGGTCACCGGCCAGGGCACGCAACAAGAGAACGTCGGAGAGATCTGGAACTGGGGCATCGAAGCCGCCGTCAACCTTCTTGTGCTGAACCGGCGCGACCTGGCTTGGTCGGTCGGCGGAAACTTCCAGTACAACTACAACGAAGTCACCGACATGGGCGGCGTGGCCCCGTTCTCCGTGGACGGGAGCCAAAAGCGCGTGACCGAAGGCATGCCCGTGGGTGCGTGGTGGGTGACCACGCCCAGCGACACCGACGGAGACGGGCTTCCCGACGCCTCCAGCCGCGAGTTCACGGGCGGCATCCCCGTGCCCAACAAGAGCGGCGGCGTCAACACGACCGTTTCCGTGGGCGACAACCTTACGATCAGCGCCTTGGCCGACTGGGCCGGCGGTCACCAGGTCTTCGACTGGGGGTCCGTGTGGTCCACCTTCAACGGCATCTACCGGCGCGAATCGGTCCGGTGCGGCACGGAAGAAGGGGCGCTCGACGAGTGCGAGTACGCCTTCCCGGTCCGGTACCAGACTGCCAACAACGGCGCCACGCCGCGAGGCAGGTACAGTCAGAACGCGGCGCGAAGCGCATTCTTGTACGACGGCGACTACTTCAAGCTCCGCGAGGTGGCGGTACGCTACGTGCTGCCCGAAGACGTGTCGAGCACGATCAAGGCCCGTCGCGCCACGGTGTACGCCACTGGCCGCAACCTGTGGATCTGGTCCAGAAACGTCATGGTGGACGGCGAGCTCAACGGCATCGCCGGCGGCGGCCTGGACTTGGGCGGGGAAACCAGCATCACGTTGCCGCCGAACCGGATCTTCCGGCTCGGCATGGAGGTCGTGTTCTAATGCGGCCGGCAAGGAGACGGAATACGATGAAGACTCGGATCAACGCTCGCGCGCGCCACAGGCTGGCCGCGACCGCTCTGGCCGTCATGGGGGCGTTGTCCGCCTGCGACGCCATCGATCCCACGCAGATCAACAACCCGACCACCACGGACAGCGACTTGGCCAACGCCAGCGACCCCACCGCGGCGTTGCTGCCGGGACTGCGCGCGCAGTTCGCGCGGATGATCAACGCCTACGTCTCCGCTGCGGAGGTGGTGAGCGACAACTACTCCATCCACGGCACCGGCATCAACCAGGACATGGACGATCCGAGCGCGGTGACGCCCGACTTGGTCAACGGAACCGGAACTGCAGCGTCCGGCGTCTACTGGAGCGTCCAGTCCCTGAGGGCGCTGTCCGACTTCGTTCTCAACGACATCGTGCCCACCGACCCGAATCCGCCGGCGGCGCTCGTGGACGAAGCCAACTACTACCGGGGGATGGCCTATCTGACGATGGGCGAAGTCTTCTCCTACGCCCCTCACATGGAAGACGGGCCCGCCCAGCCGGCATCCGCAGCCTTGGAGTTGGCGATCCAACAGCTGTCGCAGGCGAAGCGCTTCAGCATTGCCGCGTCGAGCGCAGGGGAGGCTCGCGCGCACAGGTTGCTGGGCAACACGCAGGCGGCCGCGACGGCGGCTCAACAGGTGCTCGACCTGGACCCCAACTTCCTGCAGGCCCAAGCGTACGACGCCCAAACGATCCAAAACACGCCCGTAGCGTTCCTGGTGTTTCGCGCTCTTCAAGAGATGCAACCGCTTCCACGGCTCGACTTCCTGGACCCGAAGTACACGGAACGCGCGACGGCCATTCCCGTGGCCAAAGCCGAGGAGATGCACTTGATCTTGGCGGAAGTGGATTTGGCCGAGGGGAATTTGGAGGCGGGGCGAGCGCACTTGGTGGACGCGATCAACTTGGCTGGAACTCGCGATTCGGTGAAGTTCGACGACGGCGACGAGCGCCGCAACGGCGACCTGAGCCTGCGGCCCCGAAACTCCGAGATCCTTGTCCGCTCGGACGCCGACAGCCCGTACCGCGCGGGGCTGGTCCTGGATCGGCCTGCGGAAGGGCTTATGATTCCGGCCGTGTCGGCGACTTCGCTGAACGCCGACAGCGTGGCCGAGCTGTCCGACGCCCCGGACCTTTGGCACGCGCTTTGGCTGGCGCGGCAGGAGATCATGTTCCTGGAGGGACGCAGGCTGGCGGACCTGGGGATCAAGCTTCCGATGATGTTGCGCGAGATCGACCAGAACCCGGAGATCGACCCTGGCGATCCGGGCACGGAAGTGGCGATGCCTTCTTGGATACCCCTGAACCCCCTCTACGCCATGGACGTGTACTCTCCTCTGGAGCTTTACGACAGCGACGACCTCGACGCCCAGCTGGTCGAGATGCACGTCACGATCGGGGTGGACATGAACCGCGTGCTGGTCGAGAACAACGCGTCTCCGTTCAGGTAGCGTTCTAGCGCGGCCTTTGAGGGCCGGTCGGCGGGGCGGCGGAATCGTCTCGGTCGGCCGGCCCTTGCCGTCGCGTGCGTGCCGAACCGCCGCTTGCCCACCGTGACCCAGCTTCTACTGGACTTCGACGCGCCCGACCGCGACCGCGGCGACAATGGGCACGGGCGCCCCGAGTTGGCCGACGCCTGCGTGCTGGTGCAGGAGCTGGCGCGGCTTGCCGCGCCCGAGGACCGGCGTCGCAAGGTCCTGGTCGCGCGCACCAAGGGAGAAGGGCGGGAGTACCTTCGCCAAGTCGCGCTTCGGGGGCGGTCGTGGGCGGGGTTCGAGGTCGTCACGGTTGGGCCCTTGGCGTTGGAGTACGCACTGCCGCGCATTCTGAACGAGGGCGTCGCGGTAGCGGACTTCTTCGTCCAGCAAGCGGCCGTCGAAGAGGCGATCGACGAGGCGGTGGCGCAGGGTGGAGAGCGGTTCGCCAAGCTGGTGGACAAGGTGGGCTTCAGAGACGCGGTGCGGAAGTCGGTCGCGACGCTTCGCGAGGGAGGCGTGACCGCCGCCGACCTTGGCCGAGCCGCCATGGACGACATGGAGAAGCGCGTGTTCTTGAAGCGCGTGCTGGCGCACTACGAGGCCTTTCTTCGCAACGACAAGTGGATGGACGAGGCGCGCATTCTGAAGTGGGCCCTGGAGGCGTTGGACAGCGCCCCGGGCGCGTTGCGGGCCGACCCGGGCGTCGACGATCGCGTTTTCTTTCTTGTGCCCGGCCTTTCCGAGCGCGGGCTCGCGGGCCGGTTCGTGAAAGCCCTCCGGCGGCGGGGCGCAACGCTGCTTAGGACCGACCCCGTGGAGGGGCTGCCCTTGCCCGGCCATCTGATCTGGGACGCAGCGCCTGCCCAGTCTGCCAGCAGCAGTCTGCACGCGCGGTCGGCCGATTCCGGGAGTGCGGACGGGTTGTCGCGCACTGACATCGAACTCTTTTCGGCCGCATCGGTCTACGACGAGCTGCGGGGCGTGCTGCGACGCGTGCTTGCGCGGGGCGCCCGATGGGACCAAGTGGAGATCGTCACGCCCGACCCCGACACCTACGGTTCGGCGCTTCACGCGCTGACCGAGTCGCTGGGGATTCCCGCGACCTTCGCCGTCGGGCTGCCGGTGGAGCGGACGAGGCCGGGCCGAGTGGTTTCGGCCTACTTCCGCTGGGTCCAAGGGGGCTTTCAGGAGCCGGCCCTGCGGGCGCTGCTGGAAGCGGGGGACTTGGCGCCCCCAAAACCACACCGGCGCGTGCGCGGACCGCGCCTTGCCCGGGCGTTGCGGAGCTTGCGGATCGGGTGGGGGCGCGACCGGTACATGGACAAGGTGCGGCGCCGACTGGACGACGTGGACAAGCTGCGTCAGCGCCCACACGAATGCGACGAGTCGTTCGAGCGGCGGAAGGACGGGGCGCGGGAGGAACTGAGAGCTCTGCGGGCGTTGCTGGGGCCGGTGTTGAAGGCGACGCCGGCGGACGGCCCCGAGACCAAGACGACACCGGCCCAGGTTGCGACGGGCGTGCTCTCTCTCTTGAGCCGGGTCGCAAGGGGTACGGACACCGACGACCAGGCTCTCGAGAGATTGACCGAGCGACTGACCCGCATCGAGGCCACGCAAACGCGCGCCACCGACTTCGCCTGGGCGTGTCACATCGTCCAGGGCTTTCTGAGGCTTCGCGTGTCGGCGCCCCGGGCGAAGGGGAAGGCGCCTTGGGGAGCAGCGCCCGGCCACTTGCATCTGGCGGACTTGGACCACGGCGGCGCGACGGGACGGTCCCACACCTTCGTGGTGGGCATGGATGCCAGGCGCTTTCCCGGCCATGTCGTCGAAGACCCCTTCCTGCTGGACCACGAACGCTGGCGCGTGGGCAAGGAAGCCCTGTCGCGCGCAAGGGATCGGCCGTCGGAGAAGCGCTTTCTGTTCGCTGCGCTGTTTGCCCGGCTTCGCGGCCATGTCGCCTTGAGCTACTGCCGCTGGGACCCCGCAGCGGCCAGGGCTCTGCCGCCGGCGCCGGAGATGCTTTGCGCGTACCGCTTGCTAAGGGACGACGATTCGCGGGGCTTCGACGACCTCGAAGAGCTCTTGGGTCAGGCCGAATCGAGAGTTCCCAAGTCTGGAACTCGGGCGAACCTGGATGCTTCCGACGTCTGGCTGCGGGCGCTTGCAGAAGACGACGGGCGTTTGCGGAATGGCCTGGACGCCGTGGGCCGCGAGCTTCCCCGGCTCGGGCGAGGCATCGAAGTGGATCGGGCGCTGCGCCGAGGGGAGGCCAGCGTGCAGACGGGGTTCCTCGACCCGAGCTTCTTGTCTTCGGGGCCCGAATTCGGCGTGCATCGGTTTTCGGCGAGCTCCTTGGGCAACTTGGGCGAATGTCCCCGCCGGTTCTTCTTTCGCCATTTGCTGGAAGCCTATCCTCCGGACGACCCGGAGTTCGACCCGGGCCGATGGCTGGGTTCGTTGGAGCGCGGCGCGCTTCTGCATCGCGTGTACCAGGAGACTCTGGAGCGTGCCCGCGAGCGCGACGTGGACCCGGGCAACCCGGCCTTTCTCGAGCTCGCGCTGGAGTGTGCCCAGCGAGCGTGCAAAAGGGAACTGTTCAACACGCCGTCGCCCAGCCAAACGGTTTGCGAATGGGAGGAAGAGGACATCCTGGAGGACGTGCGCTCCTTCGTTCAGGTGATCCGCAACGATCCGCCCCAATGGCTCGACGTTGAAAAGAAGTTCGAATTCGAAGACGAGCCCCTGGAGATCGGCGGTACGGCGGTTCGCGTCCGAGGCGCCATCGACCGCGTGGACGGCGTGGATGGAGGTCTCCGCGTCGTCGACTACAAGACCGGTCGGCTCTGGGACACGGAAAAGAAAAAGAACGTCTTCGACGGGGGGCGCCGGTTTCAGCACTTCCTGTACAGCGAAGTGGCGGCCCGGTTGTACGACCGAGACAGAAACCACGTACGCATGGAATACCACTACCCGACACGCAAGGGCGAAGCGACGACCCGGCGATACGCCGCCGCCGACTTGGAACACGGGGCCGCATTGGTGGCCCGGTTGCTGGAAGGCTTGGCGAACGGCTGGTTCCCGGCCACGGACAACCCGAGCGACTGCAAGTTCTGCGACTACGGATCCGCCTGCGCCGTGCGATCCCACCGACGGGGCCCGCCGTCTTCTCCTTATGCGGACTGGACGAAGCGCAACTGGGAGAAGGCGGATGTGGAGGAACTCGCAGTGTTGCGCGACGCACGGGGCAGCACGCCTTGACCGCCCAAGATCGCCCACCGCCCGACGAGCGGTTTCGCACAAAGATCAGAGAGGATCTGGAGAGCAACCTCTTGGTAGAGGCCGGGGCCGGCTCCGGCAAGACCCAGTCGTTGGTGGACCGCATGGTGGCGCTGGTGCGCGGACGGTGGTGCAAGGTGGAGGAGATCGCAGCGGTCACCTTCACGCGCAAGGCCGCCGCGGAGCTGCGGCAACGCTTTCAGATCGAGCTCGAGAAGCAGGCGCGGCCGCTGCGCGACGAGGCGGACCGGATGCCGCCCGGAGGCGCCGGGTCCCCGCACGCGGAAGAGGCGGAGGCGCTGGAGGAGGCTATTCAGAACTTGGATGCGGCCTTTCTGGGCACGATCCACTCGTTCTGCGCGAAGATGCTTCGGGAGAGACCCCTGGAAGCGGGACTGGACCCGTCGTTTCGAGAGATGACGGATGCCGAAGCTCGGGATGTGCAAACGAAGTTCTGGGCCGGCTTCCTGGAGCGACTGTCCGCGTCGGGCGACAGCCGGATCAAGGAGCTGCGCAACCTGGGCATTTCGGAGAACCAGCTCCGGCAGCTCTTCGACACGCTGGTCGAGCACCCCGACGTGGACTTCAGTGCGGCGACCGGGGACCCGCCCCCGCCGGACACCGGCGAGGTCGCGGTCGTGCGCGCGCAGTTCGACGCCCTCCTGGACCGGGCCAACGAGCTGCTGCCGGATCAAGAACCGGAGAAGGGCTGGGACGGCTTCGCAAGTCGCGTTCGCACGCTCCTCTACTGGCGGAAGGCCCATGGCTGGAACAACCGGATCGTGCTCTTCGACGCGCTGGCCAGAGTCTACAAGAAGCGTTGCAAGCTCACGCAGAACCGCTGGCCGAACGGCGTGGCGGCCAAGGCGCTGGCCGCTGAGTTCGAGACGTTCGCCGAAGAAGGCAGCAGGGCTTGTCGACTCGTGGAATCGTGGTGGGCACATCGGTACCCCTTCGCGGTTCGGTTCGCCCGCGCCGCAGCCCGCGAATTCGCCCAAGAGCGCAAGGACACGGGCCTCCTGATGTACCAGGACGACTTGGTGCTGGCCGCCGAGCTGCTCCGGGAGAACCCCCGCGCCCGCCGCGAGCTGGGTGCCCGCTACAAGCGCCTCCTCGTGGACGAGTTTCAAGACACGGACCCGTTGCAGGCCGAGATTCTGTTTCTGCTGGCCAGCGACCCCGCTGCCGACGGCGACTCCGTTGTCGACCAAGGCGACCTCGGGGCCGACGCCGGTGACGCCGCGTCTGCGGACTGGCGAACGGCGACGCCCCGGCGCGGCGCCCTCTTCGTCGTCGGAGATCCCAAGCAGAGCATCTATCGCTTCAGGCGGGCGGACATTTCCCTGTACGAGTTCGTCAAGAAGCGGTTCCGGACGTTCGGTTGCGTCGTCGGGCTGGAGGCCAACTTCCGTTCGCTGAGCTGCATCGAAGACGTCGTGGCGGGCGTCTTCCAAAGCGAGGACATGTTCCCCGCCGATGCAACCAGAGGCCAGGCCGCGTTTGCTCCTTTGTGCGCGTGGCGGGACCCCGCCAAGGACGGGAAAGGACATGTCTTCTGCTACGAAGCGAGGGGCCGCAACCAGGGCCAGGTTGTTGCGGACGACGCGCGGATCGTCGCGGCTAGCATTGCCCGGCAGATCGAGTCGGGAGCCCGCAAGCCCGGCGACTTCATGATCTTGACGCGCGAGCGGTTGCACCTGCCCGAGTACGCACGCGTTTTGGAAGAATGGAACATTCCTGTCGAGGTGTCCGGAGCGCGCGCCGCGGCGGAGTTTGCCGGCAAGCTTTCCGCGTTCGTGCTCTTGCTCAGGTGCCTTGCGGATCCGGAACACGAGGTGCATGTGCTCGGCGTTCTGGCCGGACCTTTCTTCGGAATCGCCCTGGACGAGCTGGCGGAGTACAGGAACCAGCGCGAAGATGGGCAGACGCGACGCCCGCCGTTCAAGGTCAACCGGCCTCCGCCCGCATGGACTTGCGGCCCGGCGGCCGAAGCTATCGGTACATTGCACGAGTGGTGGCGCCGCGCCCGCAGGGAGCCGGCCGACGTGACGGCCGAACGGCTTGCGGACGAGACGGGAGTCTTCCCGTTGGCGGCGGCCGCCGACCTAGGACAAATGCGGGCGGGAGCGCTGGTCTACCTGCTCGACGCGGTTCGGGCGCGAGTCTTGGCCGGCGATCCGTCGCTGACCGGCGCCGTCGACGCCATGGAAGCGGCGCTCGACTGGGAAGACGCCGAAGTCTCGCTCGTCCCGGGGCGGAGCGACGCCGTGCGCGTCATGAACCTGCACCGGGCCAAGGGGCTCGAAGCCAAGGTGGTCTTCTTGGCCGCGCCCTTCGGGAAGAAGGACTGGCCCCCACGGATGCACGTTTCCAGGGGCGAAGACGGCGTCCCGCGAGGTTCCGTGCTGGTCGCGCAATCCCTGGGATGGAGCGACGAAATCATTGCGCGGCCGTTGTCCTGGGACAAAGACCAGGAGGTCGAGACCGACTTCGAGAACGCGGAAAAGACGCGCCTGCTGTACGTCGCCGCCACTCGCGCCCGAGACGAACTGTGGGTCTCGCGTTGCACTGGCCTGGGGAAGAACAGCACGTCGCCGTGGCAGCCAGTCGAGCGATGGATCAAGGAGGCTGCCAAGGACGACGACGCGCCCGCGACTTGGGTTGAGGAGGTGCCGCGGGAAGAGCGGCCAGCGAGCCTCGTCTTCGACGACAAAGGCGACTTGGTCTCGTGCGCGAAAGCCGCGAAGGCCGCGGTCGGGGATGCCGGCGAACCCAGCTACGTGGTGGAAACCGTGACCCAGCGCACAAAGGCGGACGACGGAGCCCCGTCAAAGGCGTCGACGACGCGGGACGGAGCTTCCGGGACGGAGGCCGGTGTCGAGTCGGCGGTTGTCGAGGAGACCGTCTTCCGCACCACCGAGTTGCGGCCGCTGGAGGGCGGCTACGAATGGGGGGGCGTCGTTCACCACATGCTGATGGCGGCGAGCCGGGGCGAGCCCGACGACCGACTGCGTCAGCGGGCCCGTCACCTGCTGGTGAAGCACGACCGCCCCGTCGACGAACGCGGGGACCCTCGCGAACTCGACGCCCTGATGGCCGCGACCGTCGCCGTGTTGGACTCCGAGGTCTGGCGCCGGGCCATGGCCAGTCCAGAACGGTACGCGGAGGTCCCCATCGCCGTCCACCGCCCCACCGCCGCTTCCTCGATCGTTCGCACGGCCGAGTCTCCCGTTTCCGGCGACATCCTGGAGGGAGTCATCGACCTCGTGTTCAGGGACGGCGACGGTTGGGTAGTCGCCGATTACAAGACGGACACGGGAGAGGACCCCGACTCTCACAAGCGGCTTCCCGCGTACCGCACCCAAGTGGATCTGTACGCCGAGTGCTGGGAGCAGATCACCGGCGAGCCGGTCCACGAGCGATTGCTGGTCTTTACGGCCCAAGGCCGCGTCGAAGCGTGGCGGGCCGCCTCCGGATCCGACTAGGTCCAGCGCCGCGCCCCGGGACGCAGGCCGTCCGCGCACACGTCCAGACGGACGTCGGGGTGCGTGAAGCGCCGGTTTGGGCGGGCGCAGAAACTCTGGCCGATTCAGCTATCCAAATGTCCCAAGATTGGTCGTATTGTTCTGTGTTCGCGCTGCAAGAGGAGCACCCTTCCACGAATCGGAGCCCGCCATGAGACCTGACCAACAAACCGTACCCACCCGCGCCGTCGCAACCAAGGCCAACCCGTCCCACGGGGACCCGCCGCCCGAGCGAGGTGTAGCCGTTTCCGAGCGAAACGTGTACGATAAGGGAATGACTCCCCCCAGGTTCGATACGCTCGAGGCGGCCCGTCGCCTCCAAGAGGAAGGCGGGTTCGACGAGACCCAGGCCCACGTGCTCGTCGGCCTCGTCGCCGGCGGCATGGAAGATACGCTTGCTACCAAGGCCGACCTTGCTCGCACCGAGGCGGCCCTGAGCGACGACTTGAACAGGGTCGAAACCGCCATCCGCGGCGACATGCGGAAGCTCGAGACGTCCCTGCGCGACGACATGGAGAAGCTCGAGACGTCCCTGCGCAGCGACATGGAAAAGCTCGAGACGTCCCTGCGCAGCGACATGGAAAAGCTCGAGACGTCCCTGCGCGACGACATGGAGAAGCTCGAGACGTCCCTGCGCAGCGACATGGAAAAGCTCGAGACGACCCTGCGCGGCGACATGGAGAAGACCGAGATCGCCATCCGCAGCGACATGGAGAAGCTCGAGGCTTCCCTTCGTCGCGAGCTGGAGAAGTTGCGCAACGACATGGAGAAGACCGAGATCGCCATCCGCGGCGACATGGAGAAGCTCAAGATCGCCATCCGCGGTGACATGGAGAAGCTCGAGGCGTCCCTTCGCAGCGACATCACGGCCTTGGCGGCGAATATCGATGCCAAGATCGAACGCGCCCAGAAGACTACGATCATCTGGCTATGCGGGGCCATCGCCGCTGCGACCGCCATCCTGGCGACGCTGATCGAACTGGTTTGACCCGACCGGTGATGCGCATTCCATCTCGGCGAGCCTTCGTCAGGGCCGGCGCGGCGGGCATCGCCGGTGTCGTTCTCGACCCCGGGCGGTTGCTGGCCGACCCGTACGCGCCGTGGGCGGGGTGGGCGAGCGCGTACGGGCGACGGGCCGCCGACGCGCCGGTTCGGGTGCGGGGTGTCGTGCGATCGATGGGTCGAGGAGTGCCGGGCGTGGCCGTTTCGGACGGCTTGCAGGTCGTAGAAACGGACGGCGGGGGCACTTTCGAGATCGCGACCACGGCGAGCCGGCGGTTCGTGTGGTTTTGTTGTCCGTCCGGATACCGAATTCCCACCAACGCGACGGGGACTGCGCGCTTCTATCGGCAGTTGACGAACGCGCCGGAACAGACGGCCGAGTTCGACCTGGAACCGGACCCCGTTTCGCACGACAACCATGCCATGCTGGTGCTGGCGGACATCCAGACCCAGGACCGGCGGGAGATGGACTGGTTCCTGGAGCAGTCCGTGCCCGACTTGGCGCGCACCGTCCGCGCGCTGGGCGACACACCCACATTCGGGATCGCGTGCGGCGACATCATGTACGACGACTTGGCTCTGTACCCCGACTACGAGCGGGGCGTCAAGGACATCGGGGTCCCCTTCTTCCAGGTGGTCGGGAACCACGACCTGGATCGGACAGGCCTCACGGACGAAGCGTCCACCGAGACGTTCTGCCGCCGCTTCGGCCCTCGCAACTATTCGTTCGACCGAGGCGCCGTTCACTACGTCGTGCTGGACGACGTGTTCTGGCACGGCAACGGCTACATCGGGTACCTGGACCGGGACGCGCTGACGTGGCTGGAGCGGGACTTGGCCCGCATCGAGGCCGGGTCGCCGGTGATCGTGGCGCTGCACATTCCGGTCCTGGGAAGCCACTACGCCCGGCGCGGGGAACAGTCGCCGCGCACAGGTTCCGCGATCACCAACCGCGAAGCCCTTTATCGGCTCTTGGAACCGTTCCGCGCCCACGTGCTGGCCGGCCACCTTCACGAGTCCGAGCATCTGTTCGGGCGTGGAATCCACGAGCATGTGACCGGGGCCGTGTCCGGCGCTTGGTGGAGCGGTCCCATTTGCTGGGACGGAACGCCGAACGGCTACTGCGTCTACGAGATCCGCGGCGAAGAGGTCACGTGGCGATACAAGACCGTCGGCCAGCCCACGACCCATCAGATGCGGGTCTATCCGCCGGGGGCCGACCCCGCGGCACCCGACGACCTGCTGGCCAACGTTTGGGACTGGGACGCCGAGTGGACGGTCCGCTGGTTCGCGGACGGCGAGCCCCGGGGGGCCATGACTCGGGAGACCGCGCCGGATCCCTTGAGCTTGAACCTTCACGCGGGACCGGACCTGCCGTCTCGTCGCCCGTGGGTGGACCCCGTGCCCACCGATCACCTGTTCCGCGCTCGCTTGGCGGACAGACCTTCCGGCGCGCCCCGGTCGGTCGTGGTGGAAGCGTTGGACCGCTTCGGCCGCACCTACGCCGAGGAGTGGCGGCGGGACGGCTAGCGGCCGGCCGGCGGGGGCGTCGGACCCATCGGGCGCTCCCTTGACTGGGACAACCCTACGTGACGACCTTGATGTGGAAGATACAGGCAAATAACGGTCAATAACTGAACATGGGGAAGATATGGCCAGCGACGAAGTCCTGACACTCGCCGAAGCGGCCCGCATGTTTCGGGTGAGTCGCAAGACGCTGGGCGAGATGGCGCGGCAACGCCGGGTTCCGGCCCGAAAGGTCGGTCGAGAATGGCGTTTTCTGCGAAGCGCCCTGGACGAGTGGCTGGCGGGCCTCGACGACCCGAACCCTCGGGACCGAAGTCTTGCCGACCGCACGACGGTAAATGAGTCTGCACCGCAATACGAGTTGCGGTTGGCTGGATTCCGGGACACGGCGTTCTCGGACAACCACAAGCGGCAACTTCACCGCTGGGTGCCCTGGATCGCCGGATTCTCCAGTTCGTTCGTAACGGGCGTACTTGAGACGGTGCGGAAGGGAGACGAGAGTCTGCGCATCTTGGATCCTTTCGCCGGTGTAGGCACCACACTCGTTGAAGCGATTCGAAGCGCGGACACCGCCGTGGGATTCGAGATCAACCCGTACGCTGCCCTGGCGTGCCGTGTGAAGGCGCGAGCGGCGGTCTCCGACGCCTCCGAGCTGGAAGCAGCGATCGAACACTTTGAAGACTACACCGACGACAAGCTCTGGCAAGACAAAGAGCCCCGAGCCGTGCCGCCGCCAGGCTTCAAGAGCCGCGTACCATTCTTTAGTCCAGATGTGGAGAGGCAGGTGCTTGCGTGCCTGGACTTTATCCGAGAGGAAACGAGCGGTTGGGTTGCCGATGTCTTCCGGCTGGCGCTGGGTTCCGTGATGGTGAGCTTCTCGAACTACTCCTACGAACCCAGCCTTGGTACTCGAGCCGGTGCGGGCAGGCCCAATATCGAGCAGGCCGATGTTCCGGGAATAGTGAGAAACAAGCTACGCGATATCCTTGAGGACATGCTTGGGTTCCAGCGCGAGGTCGGTGGCTTCGACAAGCCACCGGTCGCTACGCTGCACCCGGTATCGTACCTGAAGCACGCAAATCGCATCGAACCTCACAGCATTGACTTGATGATTACTTCACCTCCATATCTGAACAATTATCACTACATTAGGAATACTCGTCCGCAACTGTTTTGGCTTGATCTCGTTCAGAGCACGACGGACTTGAAGGATATCGAGCGACAGAGCTTTGGTCAGTTTTGGCAGACCGTCCGAACAGGCCCCGAGATCCCGTTGCAACCCGATCTCGAACACCTCGTCCGGAAGCTGCGGCGCCTTCGCAGCTGCAACGCGGACAAGGGGGCCTACGGCGGCCCGGGCTGGGCCAACTATGCAACTTCTTATTTCAACGACTGTCAGCGTTTCTGCCAAGTGACAAGGGCCGTGATGCGTCCGGGTGGAACGGTCGTTGTGGTGATCGGGAACAACATTCTTCAAGGAATCGAATTCGAAACCGATCGCTTGTTCGCCAATATCGCCGAGGCGGAAGGCTTTCAGTTGGCGGACATCCACATGGTGCGCACCAAGAGAACGGGAAACAGCGTGATCAACTCGTCCGTGCGCGCAGGCAAGGTAGCACGTCCCGTACGACTGTACGAGACGGCCGTGGAACTCAGGGCACCTTGACGAAAGCAGGATGCTTGCTCTCGGTCTGCTGCTGAACCTGGATCGCCGCCAAGATGTCTTCCCTTGACTCGCTCGCCCGGAGACGCGTCGCCCACGCGCGGCCCGGGTGCATGATATCCCATCGGGGCCGCGCACTGTTCCGTCGGCCGCGACCGGGATCGTGATTTCCGAAACCGTCGAGCACCGTGTTCCACAGCGGTTTGAAATGGTCGATCAGGAAACGCTCCGCCAGACTGATCCAGACCGGCACCACGACCAGATAACGACAGCTGGCATGTTCCGGAGACAGATTCGTTGTCTGGCCGATCGACTTCGCGTGGTCCCGCAGTCGTCGATGGAGTGGTCGGGTTGCTGCAGGGCCACGCCCACGGCCGCCCTTTCGTCCACCTGGCGGAATCGCTTTCCCGACGTAAATCGGGACTTCCTCCGCCGAAGCGGTGGCCCTGTACTCCAGTGGTCCCGCATAGTAGATCGCATAGACGCCTGAGCCGTCGAATGCATCTGGAGGAAGGGTGGAAGGGCGCGCGCCGAGGAGCGCCTCTACGACGCTTCGAGCTAGGTTGTTGTAGTCCAATGGGTCATATGCCACGCTGCTGCTCTCCTCTCGTTTAGCGTTAGCGAACGATCACTTCGTCGATGTAGGTCCAGGCGGTTTCGCCCTGGGACGGCCAGCCGGCGGGGACGATGCCCAGGGCCGCGATCCGCACCCGCACGAAGCGCGCGCCGGAAGACACCACCGGTACCTCCACCCAGCGACGCCCTCCGTCCGGCGGCGCAGTGCCCGTGGACTCGGCAGGCACGCCGGCCCGAACTCCGGCGGTACCGTCCAGCCATTGCACGGCCCGGACTGCCCCAGCATCGTAGGACTCGCCATCCTCGCTGACCGCGACTTCCACGCGTCGGGGAAAGTACACGCCCGACGACGGGTGCTGGAGGAAGCCCACTTTGACGGCGCTTGTCGGCGCGACGCGGCCAAGGTCGATGCGCAGGGTGATCGTTTCGGCCCAGTAGCCTTGCCAGTGGCCGCCCCGGCGGTCGATCGACCCCTTCACGCCGTCCACCAAGCCCGCGTCCCCGGCGGCCGAGTACGGCGAAGACGACGGCGGATCCGCCTCCACGGGGCGCCCTCGGGCCAAGTGCGTCACCCGGTTTCGCTCGCCGAAGTTGGTCAACGCCAGCGAACGGCTCGCCGCCGCCCGAACCGACGCCGTGTCCGGCAGCGAAGCCCTGGCCACGCGCGCGGGGTCCTGGCCCGGCCGCAGCGGCCGCAGCAGGAACCGGAACCCCATGTCGCGCGGCCACAGCGTGTACTCGGTGCGCGGCACGGCGCCCCACGAATCGTCGCCGCCGACCCCCATCTGCCGGTAGTCTACGGCAAGGGTCACCTCGCCCCTGGGCTCGAGGTCCGTCCAATGGCGCCCGCGCTTCGCGTCCCCGGCGTCCAGGTCCTCCATCCGGTAGGGCAGCGCCGACCAGGACACCGTCGGCAACCCCGTCACCAGCAGGCCCCTGCCGGTGGAATCGGCGACGGCGACCCATCGCGTGTCCGTGCGCGTGCCAGTCTCTTGGGGGCGAACGTAAGGGTGGGCCAAGTCGCGCACTGGCAAGGCCCATCGGGCCATTGCGGCGCCCGTTCGTCGGTCCCAGTAGTTCTCGTGGGGCCCCCGGCCGTACCACTGGACCCGGTCGAACTCGCCCGGCAGCGTCAGTATCGTGCCGAACCGCGGCATCTCCGGCAGGTCCTCGCCGACCTGGGAGAGACGAACCTCCACCGACACGGTTCCGTCGGCGTGCACGTTGTGCAGGAGGGCGTACGAGGCCCCGACGGAGCGCAGGCTGAAGTGGCTGGCAACTCGAACGCGACCGGCGGACGGGGCGGGCGTCGCGGTCATCGAGTCCAGGTGGCGGGCCGGCGGGCGGCCTGCATGTCGCCAAACTCCGGAGCGCACCGGCATTCCGCTGCCGTAGTCGTTGTCGGTCGGAGCGCGCCAGAAGTTGGGCATGGGCCCGGCGGACACGACCTCGCGGCCTCCGGCGCGCCACGAAGCAAGCGTTCCCAGCGTCCGGTCGAACTGAACCGCAAAGCCGTTGCCGGCAACCTCCAGCCGGTCCGCGGCGGCGATCTCCCGGACGCGAAGGGCGCCGCCCGGAGCCGGGGGGAGCAGCGAGCCCGAGTCGACGACATCAGGCGTCCGACGGTCGGGCAGGGCGAACTGGTCCCACGCCACCTCGTGGCCAGCCGGCGCCATCTCCGTGGCGCGACGCGTCCGAAAGCGAGCGACAAGCACGTACTCGGCGCGCGGCACGGGCTGCGTCGTCGGCAACCGCAGCTCCACGGTGTCCGCGACCCCAGGCGGCGTGCGCAGAACGGGCAGGTCGCCGCCGGCAATCGCAACGCCGTCCTCCAGAAGCTCCCAGGCGCCGGCCAAGTCCGACAGATCGGTGAAGTCGCGTCGGTTCTCGACGAGCAAGCGCCCGTTCGCCAAGTCCAGAGCGCGCGTTCGCACCGGCTGGTAGACCTTCTTGACCTCCCATGCATGGGGGTGGGGCCTGCGGTCCGCCGAAACCAAACCGTTGACCAGGAAGTTGCCGTCGGTGGGCACACCGGGCGGGCCGAAGTCTCCGCCGTAGGCCCAGTAGCTTCGACCCCGCTCGTCGACGGCCCGGAGCGACTGGTCCACCCAGTCCCAAATGAAGCCGCCCTGCAGCGACGGATGCCCGTCGATCACGTCCCAGTACTCCGCCAAGCCGCCGACGCTGTTGCCCATCGCGTGCGCGTACTCCACCAGCACGAACGGCTTGTTCGGGCCGCTGGCCGCGTACCGCTCCAGCCAGTAGGGCCGCACGTACATGGGCGCCACGACGTCGATGTTGTCGCGCTCCCCGGAAGGCTCGTACAAGATCGGCCGGCTGGGGTCGCGCGCCCGGATCCACGCCGAAGTCGCGTCGAAGTTGGCCCCGTCTCCGGCCTCGTTGCCCAGAGACCACACGATCACCGACGCGTGGTTCTTGTCGCGCTCCACCATGCGCCGCGTTCGGTCCAAGTGAGCGGCCCGCCACTCGGGCCTCGCGGCAAGCGTCACCTCCGGCTCGAAGCCCATGCCGTGGGACTCGATGTTGGCCTCGTCCACAACCCACAGGCCGTGCTCGTCCGCGAGTTCGTACCAGCGGGGCACGTTGGGGTAGTGCGCTGCCCGCACCGCGTTGATGTTGAGGCGCTTCATGAGCCGGATGTCCTCGACCATGGAGGCCTCGGACACGACGTGACCCCGATCCGGGTCGTGCTCGTGGCGGTTGACGCCCCGCAACACGATGGGCCTGCCGTTCACGCGCAGGGTTCCGTTCATCGCTTCGACGCGCCGAAAGCCAGTGCGCGCGGCGACGACTTCGGTCGGCGGACCTCCGCCTTCGCCGGCCGACAGGGCAAGCACCAACGTGTACAGCGACGGCGTCTCGGCAGTCCACGGCTGCACGGTCGAGACATCGGCAACGGCGGACGCAGTCCTTTCGCCGCCGGCGGGCACGTCGACCGCCAGCGTCCTGGGCTCGGGCCACATGGGCTGCCCGTCCGGGTCCAGCAGCTCGTAGGACACGACTTGCGCCCCCGCCGACCCGAGCCCCCGGTTGGCCAAGGTCACGTCAAGCTCCAACCGCCCCGGAACGGCGTTGTCGGCACCTTCGCCCTGGGCACCCGTCCGCCCGATCTCCGGGTAGGCCCGAACAAAGAAGTCCCGCAGGAACGTGGGCGGCACCGACAGCAAGAAGACGTCTCGATCGATGCCGCTGATGCGCCAAAAGTCCTGGCCTTCCAGGTAGCTGCCGTCGCTCCATCGGTAGACCTGAACAGCCAGCAGGTTCGCTCCGGGCCGCACGAACTCGGTGACGCGAAACTCGGCGGGCGCGCGGCTGCCTTCGCTGTAACCGACGAACCGGCCGTTCACCCAGACGAAGAAGGCCGAATAGACGCCGCCGAAGTGCAGGAACGTTTCGCGGTCGCTCCAGCCGGGCGGGAGTTCGAACGTTCGGCGGTACGAGCCGACCGGGTTGTCGTCGCGGGGAACGCGGGGCGGATCGGCCGGAAACGAATAGGACTCGTCCCGGTAGACCGGGTAGCCGTAGCCGTCCAGCTCCCAGTTGCCGGGCACTTCAATGTCGTCCCACCCGGCGGCGTCGAACTCCGCGTCGAAGAAGTCGCGCGGCCGCTCGGCGGGCCGGGGCGCCCAGCGGAACTTCCACGTCCCATTCAAGTTCAAGCGGAAGCTCGAGTTTTCCGGACGGGCAGCCAGTGCGCGCTCCCGCGTGGCGAACGGCGTGAACGATGCGCGCGGCGGCTCCTTGTCGACGGCGAACACGGCCGGGTCCTCCCAGTACGGCGCATCCCCCTCGTCCCGCGACGGCGGCGCGCAAGCGAACGCAACCGCGAGCGCAGCAACCACCGCAAGGCCCGTCGCCGCCCCCGGTCGTCGGCTCACCAGAACACCGCGTACAGCAGGGCGGCGCACGCCACGACGCCGGCCGCCCACAACCGAGCGCCTGGGGCCGGCCGCAAGTCGAAGTCTGGGTTGGTCGGCAGCGCGCGCGGACGCGACAGCGGCTTCGTCGCCGTGGTGGCGCCCATGAACGCCGCGACCGCCAGGAACGTAATGGCCATGTGGTGAAGAAACGCCACTTGGGGCAGCAACAGCAACAGCAGCCCATACCGGGTATCCCCAAGAGCATCCCCCGGAACGCGGCCGACGCCGGCGCGCGCGGCACGAAGATCCCAAAGAGGAACGCGGCCACGATCCCCGGCGAGATGAAGCCCCAGAACATCTGGATGTAGTCGAACACGCTGCCCGCCTTGCCCACCAGCGGCGCCCAGGAGCAAGCCAGCACGACGAGCACCCCGGTCGCGATCCGCCCCACGGACACGACCTCTTGCGACGAGGCCGCCGGCCGCAAGCGCCGCTTGTACAAGTCCACGCTGAAGATCGTGGCCGCCGAGTTGAGCATGGAGTCCAGCGTGCTCATGACGGCGCCGAACAGCGCCGCGAACATGAGGCCCGACAGGCCCGCCGGAAGCAGCTCACGCATCATGACCGGATAGGCTTCGTCCGGGTTCGACACCTGCTCGGCGTACAGCTCCGCTGCCATGATGCCGGGAAAGACGATCACGAACGGAACCAGTAGCTTGATGAACGCCGCCAGGAAGATGCCCCGCTGGCCGTCGGCCAAGCTGCGCGCCGCCAGCGTCCGTTGCGCGATGAACTGGTTGAGCCCCCAGTAGAACAGGTTGGGGATCCACAGTCCGCCCACGAACACGGCCAGCCACGGCATCTCGGGGTGGTTCCACGGGAGCACCGTGTGCAGCTTGCCTTCCGCCGCATCCAGGAACGGCCCCACGCCACCCATCGCCCGAAAGCCCAGCACCATGACCACCGCGCCGCCCAACAGCAGCGCCGCGCCCTGGATCAAGTCCGACCACACTACCGCCTTGAGGCCGCCGTAGATGGTGTAGCCGCCCGCCAAGACGCCGATCAGCCAGATGCCGACGACCACGTCCAGGCCGAAGATCGTCTGCAGCGCTACGGCCCCGGCGTACAGGACCGTGGCGAGCCCGACGAAGACGTAGGCCGCCAGCAGGAACCCTGCCGTCAGCGTGCGCGTGCGCAGGTCGTAGCGGTATTCCAGGTATTCGGGGATGGTGTAGATGCCGGCGCGCAGGAACTTGGGCAGAAAGAACAAGCCGACCAGCACCAGCGTGACCGCGGCCATCCACTCGTAGCTGGCGATCGCCAGGCCCAGGTCGTAGCCGCGCCCGGCCATGCCCACGAAGTGCTCGGTGGATATGTTCGACGCGATCAGCGAGAAGCCGATCAGCCACCACGGCAGGTTGCGTCCGGCCAGAAAGTAGTCGGCAGCGCCCCGCTTGCCCCGCGAGGCGTAGAGCGACACGCCGACCACCAGCAGCAGAAAGCCGACGAAGGCAACGAAGTCCAGGGGCCGGAAGGCCATGGCGGCACCGTTTTTGCTTCGGCCGTCGCCGTCGTCGTGTTAGCTTGATCACGTTGAACGGAAGCGGCGGAGTTGGGGAGGAGGCGCAAACACAATGATCGACAGGCGGTTCGTGGACCCGCAAGGGTTGCGAATCCCCGGCGCGGACGAAGCCCTGTCGGGCCGGGCCGAGCCCTTGGACGTGCCAGAGGTGCACTACGTGAACGGCAACCGCATCCAACCGCCCTTTCCGGCGGGCTTCCAGCGCGCCTACTTCGCCATGGGGTGCTTCTGGGGCGCGGAGCGACAGTTCTGGGAAGCGCCGGGCGTTCATTCCACGGCGGTCGGCTATCAAGGGGGCGCCACGCCCAACCCCACGTACCCGGAAGTTTGCAGCGGCGCCACGGGACACGCCGAGGCGGTGCTGGTGATCTTCGACCCCGACGCCATGGACTACGCTTCCCTGCTGGCCGCGTTCTGGGAGGGACACGATCCGACCCAGGGCATGAGGCAGGGCGCCGACGTGGGCACCCAGTACCGCTCCGCCGTCTTCACGGTGGGCGACCGGCAGCGGCGCTTGGCCGAAGCTTCGCGCACGCGATACCAGCGCGAGCTGACCCAGGCCGGGTTCAAGCTCGCGACGACGGAGATCGCGCCGGCCCCCCAGTTCTACTACGCGGAAGCGTACCATCAGCAGTACCTGGCCAAGAACCCCGGCGGGTACTGCGGGCTTGGAGGAACGGGCGTCGAATGCCCCAGCGGAATCGGAGCGCCTGCCGAATAGAGGTTCGCCGAAGAGAAAACGGATGTTCCCCAGCAACCGACCCCGCAACGGCCCCTCGTGGAGAGGCCGCCTGTACGAAGTCCTCTTCGAAGCCGACACGGACCGCACGGCGAAGGTCTTCGACATCGTGCTCATCTTGGCGATCCTGACCAGCGTGGCCGTGGTCATGCTGGACTCGGTGGAAAGGATCGTGGAGCGCCACGGCCCGCTCCTTCGCGCCTTGGAGTGGGCGTTCACGATCGGCTTCACGGTCGAGTACGCGGCGCGCCTGGCGTGCGTCCGGTCCAAGCGGCGCTACGCGTTCAGCTTCTTCGGCATCGTCGATCTCCTGACAATCGTTCCCACGTACTTGAGCGTCCTCTTCCCCGGAACGCGCTTCCTGAGCGTGGTGCGCGTCGTGCGGGTCCTGCGCGTCTTCCGCGACCTGAAGGCGGTGCGCTACCTGGGCGAGGCGCGAACCCTGGGCCGGGCGCTGGCCGCCAGCCGCTACCGCATCGCCGTGTTCCTGGTGACGGTGCTGACTCTGGTCGTCATCCTGGGATCGCTCATGTACTTGGTCGAAGGACCGTCCGCCGGCTTTACCTCCATACCGGTTGCGGTCTACTGGGCCGTCGTGACGCTGACGACGGTGGGGTTCGGCGACATCACGCCGCACACGGCGCCGGGCCAGTTCGTGGCGGCTGCGATCATGCTGCTGGGGTACGGCATGATCGCCGTGCCCACGGGTATCGTGAGCGTAGGGCTCGTACAGGCGGCGACCGAAAGCGAGGACGACAACCAGGGGGAAATCTGGGCGCGGATCTGTTCGGGCTGCCGGAGCGAGGGACACGACCACGACGCCCGCTTCTGCAAGACGTGCGGGGGCACGGTCGTGGACACGGGCCATGAGTAGGCGGAAGCGCCCAGGGCCGGGCGGCGGTTCCGGGGGCAGCGGCGCGCCCATCGAGGCGGCCAAGAGCCGGGCCATCGATCTGCTCAGCGAGTGTTTCGCGCAAGACCTGCTGGACATGGAGGACTTCGAGCGCCGTGCGGACTTGGTGCACCAGGCCGAAGCCGCGGCCGACCTGGAGGAGGCGGTTCGCGGGCTGCCGCTGCCCGGCTCGTCCGCGTCCGCGCCTGCCATTGCGCGCGCACCCGCGTCCGTGCCCGCCGGCGCCGCGCCCACGCCCCCGACCGCGCCCCCTGACGAAGCCGTCCGGACGCCCTCCGACGTGCCTGCGCCGGGGCGGATACGCGATCACGACCGTGCCGTGGCCGTCTTCGGCGAGACGAAGCGGCAGGGGAGGTGGGTTCCGGCGCGGCGGACCACGTTGGTCTCCTTCATGGGCACCCAGGTGGTCGATCTGCGGGAAGCCCTGATGGCGCCGGGCAACTACGCCATTCACTCGGTCGGGGTGTTTGGGTCCGTCGAAGTGATCGTGCCGCCGGGGATGGACGTGGAGTGCAACGGCTCCGCCGTCTTCGGCTCGTTCGAGCAGTCCGATCCAGTGCAGGCTTCCCGTTGGTCGGGCGGCCCGGTCGTGCGCGTGAACGGGTTCGCCGTCTTCGGCTCCATCGAGGTGAACGCGCGCTACCCCGGCGAATCCAAGCGCGACGCCCGGCGCAGGAAGCGCGCCGAGAAGAAGCGGCGGCGCATCGAGAAGAAGAAGCGGCGGCGCCTCAAGGCCGGAAAGTAGGCCCCGTCGGGCGAACCGGTCGCTTGCCGGCCGGGTCGGTCGCCCATTACCCTGTCCGCTGCGCCGGGCCGCCTCCGGCTCGGTCCCCCGCGACCTCGCAGGAACGCACGAACGAAACGGAGCGCACCGACCATGGACGGAACCAACCGCGGCGGATTCAACGAACTCGCCCTCAACGCTCTGCGCGTCGTCGCGGGCTTCCTCTTCCTCCAGCACGGCCTCCAAAAGGTGTTCGGCGTCCTGGGCCGGGAGCAGGTCGAAAGCTTCGCGACCTTGGTCGGCGTGGCGGGGATCATGGAGTTCGCCGGCGGCCTGCTGATCATCGCCGGCCTCTTCACTCGCCCCGTGGCCTTTCTTCTGTCCGGCCAGATGGCGGTGGCCTACTTCATGAGTCACGCGCCCCAGGGGTTCTGGCCCGTCCTGAATCGAGGCGAACTGGCCGCCCTCTACAGCTTCACGTGGCTGTTTTTCTTCGCCAACGGCGGCGGGAAGTACTCCGTGGACGGATGGCTCGCGGGCCGGCGGGAGAACGCGGGAGCCGAGTAGCGGCGGGACCCGGCCGGCCTCCGCCCCCGTCAGCAGTGCTCCTGGAGAGCGGCTCCCAAGTCGGACGCGATGTCGGGCGCGGACCGGCCTTCGATCTGGAACCGTTCCAGCATGAACACCAGGTTCCCGTCCTTGAGCAGGCCCACCGAAGGCGACGACGGCGGATAGCCCACGAACTGCTTGCGGGCTTCGGCGGTCGCGGCTGTGTCCTGCCCGGCGAAGACGGTGACCATGTGCTCCGGCTGCTTGGCGTCCTGCAACGCCAGCGCGATGGCGGGTCGAAAGATGCCGGCCGCGCAACCGCACACCGAGTTGACCGCCACCAACACGGTTCCCTCCATGGCGTCCATGGCTTGGGTCACGTCTTCGGCGGTGCGAAGCTCCTGGAAGCCGATCCGGACCAACTCCTGGCGCATCGGCGCCACCATCATCTCGGGGTACGGCATGGGGAAATCCTCCGGTGAGGGTTCGAGGGCACGGCGACAACGGACGCGGGCGCACCGCGACACGAGCAATTCTACCGGATCGTGGGCCGCCGTTCCAGTGGTGCCGCGCGGTGTGCGACACGTTGGACCGAACCCTCGGAGCATTGAGACTCCGTAAGTGGTCGCATGGCTTTCCCAACCGCCCCGCAAACGTCCGGGATTCCGAGAACTGGGCTCGCGGCGAATGTCCTTGCGCTCGAGGTACCGACGGCCATATACTACTGATGGCCGCTGGAACCCGATCTAACTGCCTGGGGAGTTGAGACGGCATGAAACGGAAGCACTGGACAACAGTAGACGACCGCGGCATGGTGCTGGTCGCGGTCATGGCGGGGGCGCTGACGGCCTGCGAACCGCCGACCACTACCGCATCCACGAACACCGAGGCTCCTCAGGAGATTGGGTCGGTCAGGCTTGACCGGCCTGCCGTTAAGGCGAAGCTCAGGGAAGCGCGAGCCCTCTTGGCGGCCCTCGAGGGCACGGGCGGGCATATGGTTGCTCGGGAGAGATGGGGAACGTCTCTTGAGAGTGCTGTAGCCCACTCAAAGAGAGGAATTCGGTTCTGGTCCAGAACGCTTGGACCGTTTCCCGAAAGAGGGGAAGAATACATTGTCTTCGCGCGCACCGGAGAGCCTATCCCGCAGATTGCAGCTGCCCGCAACGACAACTGCGATGCTCGCTCGGTGCATTTCATCGAAGCCTCATCATGGACGGGAATATGGGATGACGACGACAAGGCTTACGTTTCCGGTACTACCAGCCAAACAACAAACGTAGATGCACGGCAAGCCACAGATGCCTATGTGAACACAACTGGTGACTTGAGAGGTGGCAACAGCATTATGGCGCGGACGCCCTTGGGCATCTGGTGCGAGACTCACCTAAGCGCATCCGAAACTGTTAGCTACAGGCTTGACGGGGAGGCTTCAATCTGTGCGAGCATCAGGGCGTCTCATGAGGCAACCACGTCGGGAGCAGGTTATGCACGGTCACAGTCATCCAACAGCCGATGTCAGAGAGTCGGAAGGATACCGGATTCAGGCACTGGGGGTGAGACTCACATCGCCGGAGATCCAGATGATTATCCAGACGTCGATCCCAGTTTTACATGTTGGTGGGTCCCACATCCGCACCCAGGCGAAGACGGCTATTGGCTCTGTGTGAGGGGGGAACGTAGGTCGGGTCACGCAAGGCCTGGTTAGACCCAACCTTTGCTTCGGGAGGGATCGAGGCCAAGTTGAGTGACGGCTCAGCGCGACGACCTCGAAGCGCTGAGCATCTTCCAACGGCTGCTGGACGGCCGCGTCAACATTCCCGACGTGTTCAGGGTGGGTTACGGCCTGGGGCGGCGGGGCGGCGTCAAGCCAGCCAGGGGCTAGGCACAGGAGGCGCGCCATGGAGATCGTTCGCTTGCAAGTCAACGGAGACGAACGGGTCTGCGGAGTGCCGGCCCACTACACCCTGTTGGAGACGTTGCGCTACGGGCTCGGACTGACCGGCTCGAAGCAGGGTTGCGACAAGGGCGACTGCGGCGCGTGCACGGTCGTCTTGGACGGCATGGCGGTGCTGTCCTGCTTGACGCCGGTCCGGGAAGCGGAAGGACGAGAGGTGCGCACCGTGGAGGGCCTGTCCCGTGGAACCGAGCCGCATCCGCTGCAGGACGAGTTCGACTTGGCGGGGGCGGCGCAGTGCGGGTTCTGCACGCCGGGCATCTTGTGCAGCGCGGCGGCGCTGTTGGAGCGGAATCCGTCGCCGTCCCGCAGGGAGATCAGGGCCGCGCTGGCCGGCAACCTGTGCCGTTGCACCGGCTACGAGAAGATATACGACGCCGTGGAGGCCGCCGCCGCGCGGGGTCGGCCCCTTGCCGGCCCGAGCACGCCATGACCACGCGGACAGGTTTTGCCGCCATCGGTCGGCGGATGCGCAAGGTGGACGGCTTGGCCAAGGCAACGGGCCGCGCACGCTACACCGACGACCTTCGCCTGCCCGGGATGCTGCACGGCAAGATCCTGCGAAGCCCGCACCCGCACGCGCGCATCGTTTCGATCGACACCTCGACGGCCGAAGCCATGCCGGGCGTTCACGCCGTCGTGACCGGTCGAGACATGCCCGCGACATACGGGATCATTCCGTGGACACCGGACGAGCATCCGCTGTGCGTGGACCGCGCGCGGTACGTGGGCGACGGGGTGGCCGCCGTGGCCGCCGACGACGAGGAGACGGCGCTGGCCGCGCTGGATCGCATCGTCGTGGAGTACGAGGAGCTTCCCGCCTACCTGGACCCCTTCGACGCGATCGCCGCCAAGTCGGGACCCTTCATCCACGAGCCCCGCAAGCCCGGCAGGAACGGCAACGTGACCAAGGTGGTGAAGCTGGCGTTCGGCGACGTGGAGGGCGGGCTCGCGGAGGCCGATATCGTCGTGGAGGGCGACTACTTCTTCGAGGGCACCACGCACACGCCGATCGAGCCGCACTGCGCCATCGGACTGGCGGAGGGCAGCGGCAAGCTGACGGTGTGGTCCGCCACGCAGGTTCCGCACTATCTGCACCGAGAGCTGGCCCGCGTTCTGGAGCTGGACCCCGCCATGGTGCGGGTCGTGCAGCCGCCGGTCGGCGGGGCGTTCGGCGGCAAGTCCGAGCCCTTCGACCTCGAGTTCTGCGTGGCCAAGCTGTCGATGAACACGGGCCGCCCGGTCAAGATACTCTACACCCGCGAAGAAGTCTTCTACGCGCACCGCGGCCGCCATCCCTTCCACATGAAGTACAAGACCGGGGCGGACCGGGACGGTCGGCTCACCTCTGTGGACGCCGAGATCGTCATGGACGGGGGCGCCTACGCTTCGTTCGGGCTGGTGACGACCTACTACGCGGGCCAGCTGCTCACGGCGCCGTACCGGATGCCCGCCTACCGCTTCCACTCCACGCGCGCCTACACCAACAAGCCGGCGTGCGGTCCCAAGCGGGGTCACGGGTCCGTCCAGCCCCGGTTCGCGTTCGAGGTGCAGCTGGACCGCATCGCCGAAGCGCTGGACCTGGACCCCGTTGAACTGCGCCGGCGCAACGCCTTGGAGCAGGGCGAAGCCACGGTGAACGGCTTCCGCGTGTCGTCCAACGGCTTTCTGGAGTGCCTGGACGCCGTGGAGAGGGCCAGCGGCTGGCGGGACAAGTTCCGCAAGCTGCCGTTCGGGCGGGGTGTCGGCGTGGCCGGCTCCACATACATCTCGGGCACCAACTACCCCGTCTATCCCAACGACATGCCCCAGTCGGGAGTGCAGCTGCAGGTGGACCGATCGGGGCGCGTGTCGGTCTTCTCCGGCGCCTCCGAGATCGGGCAAGGGGCGGACTCGATGGTGGCGTACGTGGTGGCCGAGGAACTCGGCGTTCCCCTTGAGCACATTCGCGTCTTGGCGGGAGACACGGACTTCACGCCGGTGGACTTGGGCGCCTATTCGTCGCGGGTCACCTTTATGCTGGGCAACGCTTGCATCGACGCGGCGCGCAAGATCAAGTCGCAGGTGCAACAGGCCGTGGCCAAGGAGTGGGAAGTCAAGCCGGGCGAAGTGCTGCTGGCCGGCGGGCTGGCCGTGCAGGCCGGAGACACGGGCGTGCAAATGTCCATTCGGGACGCGTTTCAGCGGGCCGAAGCCGTCTTCGGGACGTTGGGCGCCACGGGATCGTACAACACGCCGAAGGACATTCACGGCGACTACCGAGGCGCAACGATCGGCGCGTCGCCCGCGTATTCGTTCACTGCGCACGTGGCGGAAGTGGACGTGGACCCGGAGACGGGGTTCGTGGACGTGCACAAGATTTGGATCGCGCACGACTGCGGCCGGGCGTTGAACCCGGTGCTGGTGGAGGGGCAGATGGAAGGGTCGGCCTACATGGGGTTCGCCGAAGCGCTCATGGAGGAGCACATCTTCAAGAGCGCGGACGAAGGGCGGGCCGGCCTGCACAACGCGCCTTCGTTGCTGGACTACCGCATCCCGACAAGCTTGGACACGCCGGCGCTGGAGTCGCTGATCGTGGAGTCGATCGATCCCGAGGGACCGTACGGCGCCAAGGAGGCGGGCGAAGGGCCGCTGCACCCGTCGATCCCGGCAATTGCGAACGCCATCTACGACGCCGTGGGCGTGCGCATGAACTCGCTTCCGTTCTCGCCGCCCAGGGTGTGGCGGGCGCTGCAAGAGGCGACCCCGAAGAGCGAGGACGCCGAGCATGTTGCAAGACGCAAGCCGAGGGCTGGGGTCGCCGGGGCCGTGGGCTTGTGCGCAGCGTTGATCGCCGCCGCATGCGGGAGCGCCCAGGAGGGGGTTGTCGACTCGCGGCCGGCGTCCGGCACGGAGCGCGATTGGGAGATTGCTCGCGAGCGCGTCGAGTGGGCGCGAGCCGAGGGGCTGGACCGGGCACCGGAGTTCGGAGACGTGGTGGCCAGGATCGGCGAGCAGTTCTTGGGGACCGCCTACGAGCCGGGCACGCTGGAGCTGCCGGGGCCGGAACGATTGGTGATCAACTTGGAGGCGCTGGACTGCGTGACCTTCGTCGAGAACGTGCTGGTGCTGGCGCGCTTGGTCCGAGCCGCGCCGCCCGTCTCGTCGAGGGACACGGAGCACTTTCGGGCTGCGTACCGCCGGGAACTTGCCCGCGTCCGATATCGGGGCGGCGCCATGGACGGTTACGCCAGTCGCCTTCACTACTTCAGCGAGTGGATTTCGGACGCGCAGGAGAAGGGACTGGTGCGGGGCCTGTCCCAACGCTTGGGCGGGGCGGCCGACTCGTCCGCCATCGACTTCATGTCCACGCATCCGGCGGCCTACCGCCAGCTGGGCGACCCGACCGTCCTTGCCCAAGTGGCCGGGATCGAGGCACGGCTAAGCAAGGCGCCCCGCTTCTACATCACTGCGAACAAGATCGAGGCCGTCTCCGGCGACATCCGCACGGGCGACATCGTCGCAGCGACCAGCACGGTCCCCGGCCTGGACGTGGCCCACACGGGCATCGCCGTTTGGCGCGAAGGAAAGCTGCGGCTGCTTCACGCGCCGCTCGTCGGCTCCCACGTCCAGATCAGCGACAAGTCCCTTTCCCAGCGCATCCAGGACATCCAAGGCCAGGACGGCATCATGGTGGCGCGCCCCGTGGACCCGGCGTAGGCGACGCCCCGTGCTCCGGCTTCACCCATTCCGCTACCACCGCCCGCAGGAGCTGGACGCCGCCGCCGCACTATTGTCGGAGCACGGCCCCGAGGCCATGCCAATCGCCGGCGGCACCGACCTGATGCCCAACATGAAGCATCGTCTCTTCACGCCTGCGCACGTCGTCTCGCTCAACGGAATCGCCGCAATGAAGGGGATCGGGTTCGTGGAGGGCGACGGCGACATCCCCCGCCCGTCTCGCTGGCTCCGGATCGGCGCCTTGGAAACGCTGGCGTCGGTCTCCGGTCACCCCGCCGTTCGCAGTTGCTTCCCCGGGTTGGCCGACGCCGCGGGGCTCGTTGCAGGACCGCAGCTTCGCAACATGGGCACGATCGGCGGCAACGTGTGCCTGGACACGCGCTGCACCTACTACAACCAGACCGAGTTCTGGCGGCGGGCGCTGGGCGGTTGCTTGAAGAAGGACGGCGACATCTGCCACGTCACCAAAGTCGGCAAGAAGTGCGTGGCCGCCCACTCGGCCGACACGCCGCCGATGCTGATCGCCTTGGGCGCCGAGCTGGCCGTTGCCGGCCCCGCAGGGCGACGCCGCATCGCCGCCGAAGACTTCTTCGTTACGGACGGCATCCTGAACCGTCGGCTGGCCCGGGGCGAAGTGGTCACCGACGTGTTCTTGCCGGTTGCGAACGACGGTCGTCGGCGGAGCGCCTACCAGAAGCTGCGGCAGCGCAAGTCGATCGACTTCCCCCTGCTGTCGGTGGCGGTCGCCGGCGACTTCGACGAGGACGGGACGGTGGCGAACATCGTTGGCGTTGTGTCGGCGCTGGGCGCCAGGCCCAGGGTGCTCTCCGGTTGGAGCGAGGTGGCGGCGGGAAGACGGCTCGGGCGCACGCTGACGGAACGGCTGGCCGAACGCGCCGGCGAGCAGTGCCGACCCCTGGAGAACACGATCGTGGACGCGGACTGGCGCCGAGCGATGGTCCCGGTTTACGTCAAGCGAGCGCTGGAAGAACTGCGGAGAGCGTGAGCGCGCTCATTCGCGGGAGCGACGGTGTTCCCACACGCTCACCAGCGTATCGGCCGTGAACAGGTAGCGATCCCCCGACACGGTGATTCCGGTCGCATCCTGATCCGGCAGATGGAAGGAGTGTTGGTAGTCGCCGGTGGCGGTTTCGTACACGTCGGCCACCTTGCTCCCGTCGGCATAGGCGAGCACAAATACGCGGCCGCCGTCCACGTGGAGGCCGAATGAAGCGGCGATTCGATCCTCCGGCGCAACCAGTATTGCCTCGCCTCTCCTTACGGGCACTGGGAATGGGCGTTTGACTACCGCGGGCCGAATGTAGCGAACGCTGCCGTCGAGTGTCGACCAACTTGCCAGCACGCCGCCATAGGTTCCTGCGTAGACCACCCAGTCGCCGGCCGGGGCAAACTCCCCGGTAATGGCAATGGCGTTCGCCCGCTGCTCCCTCTCCAGCAGTTCACCGAAGGCAAGAACCGTACTTCCGTCGGCGCTGACCCTGCGGAAAAGAAGGCTGTCCATGGCGTCCACGACTAGGTCGCCGTTCGCCATGCGCGCAAACCGAAAGCCGGAAGCCGGGATCGGGATCGTCTCTACCACGCCGCCCGTCGCGTCGAACACCACTACCCGAGAAAGCATCGGATCAAACCCGGCAACCCGGCCCATCTCGTCGACCTCCACGTCCACAAGCGCTTGAAACTCGCCGGGTCCCTCGCCCCGCCCCGCCCCGTAGTCCCGGACGAAGTCGCCGCCGGCACCAAACCGGCGCACCACGACGTTCCCAAAGTCGGCGACATAGATGTCCCCCTCGTTGGATACCCTCGCCGTCACCGGGTGGCCGAGGCCGTGTGGTGGCCGCCCCAGCAGCATGACGAGCGAGTCCGGCGTGTCCACAAAGGTTCGGTCCGAATTGCCCGCCGTGGTTGTGAACGCGACCCGCAGGCCGCCGCTGTCCTGTTCGCAGCCGGGCAACAACACCAGCGCGACAGCGCAGAAGCCAGCCCGGATCGTCTTGCGTACCACGCCTGGCCACCGAAGCAAGCTGTGCATTGTTCTCGTCTCCTTGCAGGACCGTTCTTCGTCTGTCTGGATTGAGTTGCCGGAGTGAAGATGGTAGGTAATGCAAGGGGACGAGGCAAGTAAGCCGGGCCGCCGCCGGTGTATGCCACCTCCGCGCCTTGCCCTGATCTCCTTTGATGCCCACCTTTGCTTCATGAACACCAAGCACCGCCGCGGACCCAGTAGTCGCCGCCTGTTTGGAGCAACTCTGGCCGTAGTTGCGTGCGGCGTCGCAGTCGCGTGCGGCGATTCGTCGTCCGCGCCCGAGCCCGTGCCTGCCAGCGTGTCGGTGTCGCCCGACCGGGCCACGTTCACCGCGATCGACGAGACCGTGCAGTTCTCGGCCCAGGTCAGGGACCAGAACGGGGACGTCATGACCGGCGTCTCCGTAAGCTGGACCACCAGCGACGCGGGCGTCGTTTCCGTGGACGCTTCGACCGGCCTGGCCACTGCCGTAGCGGCGGGCGACGCCGTGGTTACGGCTCGCGCTGGGCCGGCGCGGGGCAACGCACGGGCGGCGGTTCGTCAGGAGGCCCGCGCCATGGAGAAGGCCGAAGGCGACGGGCAGCAGGGCTTCGCCGGCGAGGCGTTGCCCGTGCCAATCGCGGTTCTGGTCTCGGACGCCAACGGGCATCCCGCCAGCAACATCACCGTCACCTTCCGAGTGGCTTCCGGAGGCGGCTCCGTGTCCCCGGCCTTCGAGCGCACGGCGGCCGACGGCATTGCCCGCGCCACGTGGACGCTGGGCATCGATTCTGCGCAGCTCGCGTCGGCTTCTGCCGGCGACCTCACGGCCACCTTTCACGCAACCGCAGCGCCGGAGCGCCTTGCAGTCGTCACCGATTCGCTCAAGCAAGGCCGGTTGACTCTTGCGTACGGCGATACGCTGGCCGCAAGGGGCGGAAGCCGGGAGGGCTACACGTGGAGCTTGGTCGGGGGGAGCAGCCTGCCCGCCGGGCTCGCGCTGGACCCGGAGGGCGCCATCCACGGAACGCCCACGGAGACCGGCTTCTCCGGCTTCGACGTGCAGGTCGTCGATTCCGACGGCGGAACAGCAGAGCAAAGGCTTAACTTGCGGGTGTGCGACGGTCCGCTGGGCCTGGAAACGGGAGAAGTCCGTGTCATGAACGCTTCGGAGATCCAGCCCTGCGGCTTCTTCGTCCGCGCTCCCGAGGCGGGCGCCTACTATCGGGTCGTCATCGTCGGGACGTCGGGAACGGGAGAACGCATCCTTCCCGTGGAGCTGGCCGTCGAGGGCGTCGCGGCTGCGGAGAGCGATCGTCGGCCGGAGCCGGAGCGGGGCAGGCGGCAGGCGCAGCGACGCGCCTCGACCGGCCGTGCCGGGGAGCCGCGCAATGGCCTGGATATCATGCTGGCCAACGACCGATTCCATCGCCGGATTCGCGAACAAGAGGCCGAGCTTTTCGATCGCTGGGCGGCAGAGGGCCGGTTGGCGGGCATCCTTGAACGGGGACCCGGCGCTCGGTCGCGTGCGGAGGGCGCCGCCCCCGTCGTCCAACCCCAGACCAGCCCGAGCCGTCGCACCTTCCGGGTGGCCCGTCGCGACGTCGCGGACCCATGGAACCGTTGCGAAGTTGACCTGACCGTGAACGCCAAGCTCTTGGCCGAGGACGAGCACTTGGCGGTCTACGAGGACGAAACGACCACGTCGCCCGTGTCGCTCGACAACGTCCGCACGGTGATCGACTACTATGCGGACCACGGCGCCGAGGTAATCGACCGCTACTTCGGCGGCGTCAGCGACGTGAACGGAGACGGCCGGGTCGTGGTGCTGATCAACCCGCTGCTGACGGAGACGGGCTGGCAAGGCTACGTGACGAGCAACGACATGCTGGTCTCCACCGCCGACTGCGCGGTCTCCAACGAAATGGAGATCGTGTACATGAGCGCCAACGCCTTCAATTCGCTGGACGAAGACCAGCACTGGGTGCTCGGGTTGATGGTGCACGAAGTCAAGCACGTGAGTTCACTGTACAAGCGCGTGCGCGGCTGGTACCACCGAGGCGCCGATCCGGGCGATCGTCGGTTTCACCAGGTGTGGATCGAAGAGGGCAGGGCGGAAATTGCCACGGAGATGAGTTCGCGGCTGGCCTGGGAGCGCGCCGGCGGCCCCTCGGCGACTGCCCGCCTGACGGGGGAGATGCTCCGAGACGGGCGACAAAGCGCGTTTGCCGAGTTCTACGGGGTGTGGGGCGTCGCAGCCGGGACGGTGTTTGCGTTCTCCGTCGATCCGAACGCCGTGACGTTCGAGCCGTTCGACTTGGGCTACGTGTACGGAAGCGGATGGCACTTCCACAGGTTCTTGCGCGACTGGTTCGCCGGCGCCGGTTCGTCGCTGGCCGACGACGCGGCGTTCGTCTCTGCGCTGAACGACTCGACCGCGCGGTCCGGTATCGCAGGCTTGACCGACCACATGGGGGAATCGTTGGCCGACCTGTTGACGAGCCACGCGGTCGCCGTCGCCGTCGCAGGGGCGGAGGCATCGCTGGTCAGCACCGAGACGCCCCGCTTCACGTCGTTCGACTTCCCTACGGCCGCCGAGATCTTCGTGTCGCCCAACCCTCCGGGGCGCTACCCCTGGCCGGTCACGCTCACCGGCGCAGACGACGCATCCGCCGTTGCCGCGGCAGCGCTGGCCCGCACCTCGACGTACCGGGGGGAGATCGGCGAGAGCGGCTTCCGAATCCACGACTTCCGCGCCCAGACGGCGGACGACGGCGCCGTGTTCCATGTGAGCCTGCCGCTGTGGGCACGGGTGATCGTGGCGCGCATCCCGGAGCCGGAGCCGCCGCCCCGCTGACCCCCGAGCTTGAAGCGCCACCGTGCACGATCGCCCGCGCGGACTCTGAAGGCGGACGCCAGCCTGCGCGAAATGACGATCGCTGAGATGCGAATGGACCCCGAGCCCCCGTCCGGCGGACAGGTCAGCCGCTACGCTCCAGGACCATCGCGAACCCCAGGCCGCCCGCGGCGCACACCGTGACCAGGCCGAACTGGCCGTCGCGCCGGCGCAGCTCGTTCAGCAGCGTGACGGTCAGGCGACCGCCGGTCGCGCCGAAGGGATGGCCGACGGCGATCGAGCCGCCTGCCGCGTTGATGCGCTCGGGGTCCGGGTGGCCCACGCGGGCGAGCCGCCCCAGCTCGCGCTTGCAGAAGTCGTCCGAGTCCAGGGCCCGCAGGTTGGAGAGCACCTGGGCGGCAAAGGCTTCGTGCATCTCCATTAGGTCGATCTCCGCCATGGACAGGCCGGCTCGATCCAGCGCGATCGGGGCCGCGTAGGCGGGTCCCTGCAACAGTTGCGCGCGGGGGTCCAGCGCGGCGAAGGCCCAGCTTCGGACGTATCCCAGGGGCTCGATGCCCAGCGCGCGAACCCGATCTTCGGACATGAGGAGCACCGCGGACGCGCCGTCGGTCAGGCCGGACGAGCTGCCCGCCGTGACCGAACCGAACCGCCGGTCGAAGACGGGCCGCAACGCCGACAGCGCTTCCCGCGACGTGTCCGGCCGGATGCCGTTGTCCTTTGCGACCGTGGTTCGGTAGTCGGGCGGCACGTACAACGGCGCAATCTCGGCGGGCAAGCGGCCGTCCTCGGTGGCCGCGTGGGCCTTGTGGTGCGACGCCGCCGCCCATCGGTCCTGGTCCTCGCGGGAGATTCCGTTCTCCTTGGCTATCCGTTCGGCCGCTTCGCCCATGGTTTCGCCCGTGGAGTACTCGGCGATCGCCGGCGGAACCGGCAGGAGGTCTCGGGGCCGAACCCCTGCGAACGCGCGCAGCTTGGCGCCCAGCGTCTTGCCCCTGGACGCCGACGTCAGCGCCTTCGACAGCCCGCGCGACACCAAGATCGGGACTCGCGACAGGCACTCGGCACCGCCCGCCACCACCACGTGGGCCTGGCCCGTTCGAACGAGCGCCGCCCCGTCGGCGATCGCCTGGTTCGCCGACGCGCACGCCCGGGACACGGTGACCGCGGGGACGGAGGGCGGCAGCGTGGACAGCCCGACCTCGCGGGCCATGTTGGGCGCACGCGGATCGTGGACCACGGTGCCGAAGACCAGGTGATCCACGTCGGCAGGCACCACATCGGCCCACGCCAGCAGCTCCCGAACGGCGTGACGCCCCAGGTCGATCGCCGTCAGCCCCTCGAAGTGCGTCCCCGCCCGCGCAAAGGGCGTCCGGCAACCTGCGACGACGGCCGTTCTCATCTTTGCCCATTGCCTCCGTGGCGGGGACGCGAGTTAGCAAGACCACTACCGGTAACGGGGCCACAATAGAGTCGGCCGGGCGCGGCCACAAGCGACGCGAGCGTGCACCGACAAGCCAAGTCTTGCGAATCGGTCACGGATTTGTGGCACGAATATTGCTGGAGTAGGTACCAAAGTGGGAAAGGAGGTCGTCATGGTCGTTACAGGCAAAGGAGTTCGACTTGGTTCGACTCTGGTCGGCACGGCGCTTGCGGCGATCGCCCTGGTCCTGCCTGCCGCCGGCGTCGCGCAACGCATGGTGGTCAATGGGCGCGCCTTGGGGAGCGACGGCGTGCCGATCGAGGACGCGACGGTCCGGCTGATTCCGGTGGAGAACGCGGCTCGGCTTCGCACTGTCGGCACCGATGCGCTGGGGTACTTCGCCTTCTACGAGGTGGCGGCGGGCGCCTACACGCTGGAAATCGAACGGATCGGATACGCGAGACACAACCGCCCAGTGCACGTGAGCGAACGCGATGTCGCGCTGGAGATCGCGCTTGCGGCCGATGCGGTGGCCCTGCCGGGGGTCAGCGTGGAGGCGGAGCGGGGCCGCCTGCGGGCGCGTTTCGAGGATGCGGCGGGGCGGACGGCTTACGAGATCGCGGGGACGGACCTGAAGGCCGTGCCGTCGCTGGTCGAGGCCGACCCGATTAGGGCGGTCGACGTGCTGCCCGGCGTGAACACGGTGTCGGATTTCTCCGCCGCGTTCAACGTTCGCGGCGGATCGGCGGACCAGAATCTGATTCTGCTGGACAGGGTTCCCATCTTCAATCCCTTCCATCTGGGCGGCTTCTTCTCGGTCTTCAATGCCGACATGGTTCGCACCGCCGAGCTTCGGTCCGGCGGCTTCTCGCCGGAGTACGGGGGGCGCGTGTCGTCGGTACTGCTGGTCGAATCGGACCACGGCGACGGGCGTCTCGGGGCTGACGTTGGCGTCAGCTTGCTGGCGTCCCGGATCGCGGTCAACGGCACCTTGCCCGCTGGGCTGGCCGAGGGCGTAGGACTCGTCAACTCTCGGTGGCGCATGTCCGCTCGCAGGTCGTACGCCGACGTGGTCTTGAGTCCTTGGGCGGACGTTCCCTACCATTTGGTTGACTACCAAGGCGTGTTCGAGGCATGGACGCGCGGCGGCAACCGAATTCGCCTTACCGCATATCACGGCAAGGACGACGTGGACCTGGGAGAGTCCTTCCGTTCGGGTACGAGCGCTGCCAGCGGAGGCGACGACCTGCCTCGCCTGCTTTGGGATTGGGGTAACAGCGCTGTGGGCGCGGCGTGGACGAACCCGATGACGGGCGGAGGGCATCTCGAGGTTCGTGCCTCGTGGACGAAGTTTCGGTCCAACATGTCATTTCCCGAGTTCCGCGACCGCTCCCGGTTTGCGACGGATGTGAGGCAGCTGACCGCGGGCGTCGACCTGGAGCGCCGTCCCACTCCGCGCAGCATCTGGAAGACGGGGTTGGCGGCAGTGCGCGCGCGGTACGGCAATCAACTGCCTGGCGTGTGGAGCGAACTCGGGCTGGGCAGCGCCGCACGGCGCGGAGGAGACGGTCGCGAGATCTCTGGATACACGCAGCTCCAGTGGCGGCCAAGCTCGCGATGGCTGCTGGAAACGGGAGTTCGCGTCGACCAATGGCGAGCCGGCGAGGACGGCGGGAAGATTGTGGCGTCGCCGCGCGCAGCGGCAAAGCGGTTCCTGGCGAACCGAAGAGCAGCGATCCGGCTGGCTGTCGGAAGATACTCGCAGTCGCTGCACTCCCTGCGCAACGAAGACTTGCCTCTCGGCATCGACATATGGGTCCTGGCGGGCGCCGACGTGCCTCAAGTGGTGTCGGACCAGGTGCAACTGGGCTTCGAGCGCTTCATCGGAAGCGCGGACGATTGGTTCGTCGCTGCCGAAGGCTACTACAGAACGTTCCGCGGCGTGATCACGCGCAACTTCATCGACGACCCCGAAGATCCTCGGGACGACTTGCTGTCGGGAACCGGGGTCGCCTACGGCTTGGACTTGTACGGCAAACGCGACCGAGGAGCAATGACGGGGTGGGTCTCGGCATCGCTTCTGCACACGAGGCGAACCTTTCCGGATACGAGACTGGGTTTGGACCCCGCGCCGGAGGTCAGCTTCCCTCCGGTGTTCGACCGACGACTGGACCTCGACCTTGTGCTTCGCCGGCGCCTGCGGTGGGGCGTCGACGCTGCCGTTCGCTTCAACTTCGGCACTGGACTGCCGTACACGCGTCCCTTTGGCCGCTATTGGGTCCACGACCACCGGCCCGCAACCAGCGTCCTAGACGACTCCGCGATCGGCGTTCTCCTGGGTCCCAGGAACGGCAATCGCTATCCGCTTCGCCACCGACTCGACATCAGTTTCCGCAAGCACGTGGAACGAGAATGGGGCCGGTTCGTGCCTTACTTGAGCATACTCAACGTGTACAACCGCAAGAACGTCTTCGTGTACTTCTTCGACCACGATCAGACGCCGCCCACGCGCACGGGCGTATCGATGATCCCGTTTTTGCCCACCATCGGAGTGGAGGTGTCGTTCTGATGACGCCGAGAGCACCAGTGCCCGGACTCGCGGCCAAGCTTGTCGTCGCGCTGGCGGCTTACGTCTTGCCCGGGTGCGACCTGACCGAGGTCGCAATCGCAGAAGCCGACGACATGGTCGTCCTGCAGGGAGCGATCGTGTTGACGCTGCAGCCAGCCGTCGCCGTCGCGGACGACCCTTTCGTGGTCGAAATGGCCGCGCCACTTCTTCTCCATCGGCTGTTCGGCACCAAGGTGGAGGCGATGAACGGGGCCAACATACGCATAGCCGGTTCGTTGGGCCGAACGATTGAGTTCGTAGAGGAGACGCGCTTGGACTTGTGCCTCGCCCGCGACTCCCTGGGCAGCCTTTACTTGAAGAGGAACGCCGGTGCGTCGTGCTATCGGCCGCGTCGATCGGCGGCAGCGTTCCTTCCCGGCGAAGCGCTTGAGCTGACCGTGCTGACGGCGGACGGTCGAGAGCTCGCCGCCCTCAGCCGAGTGCCGGGTGCGTTCGGCTTGCAGGGCGTTGCGCTCGCCGATGGACGATGCCGGCTTCCACCCGATGCGCGCGTCAAGCTGGACTGGACGCCGGCCGACGATGCCTGGGGCTACTTGCTCGAGGCGGAAATGGAGGGGATTGGAGCGGACGGCGCAGATTCGCTCTACCTGAGCCGGCTGCTGAACGGACGCCAGCAAACGGAGGCCGTTTTCCCCAGTGAGTTTGTCGCAATTGACGAGTACGTGGACGGCGAGGAATCGCGCAGGCTCCTCGTCTCCCTGCAAGACGGGCTGCCCGCCGGAGCAACAGCCGGCGTTTCGGTATCGGCCGTGGATCGCAACTGGTCGAACTGGGCACGCGCCGGTCCGTACCATCCGTCGGGTCAGGTCCGCGTTCCGTCGGTCTTCGGCGATGGCACGGGCTTCTTCGGCACAGCCGTCCATCGCAAGATGCGTGTAACCACGATGTCCGACGACGGCGGCCTACCGCAGTGCGGTCCTCTCCAACCTTCGACCTAACCAAGGGAGGCAACCCATGCGCACCCATCGCATCTTCGTCAACGCAGCCGTGGCCGCGACGGCCTTCTCGCTGACGCCTTGCCCGACGCTGGCGCAAGAAAACACGACCAGGTCGACTACAAGAACCGAGTCGTATCGGTCCGCGTCGGGATTGGTGTCCCGATCGGCTGACCCCCTTTCCGTTCTTGCGGCGGTGCAGCCCCTGCGGCACCTGTTCTGGTCCTGACACGAGCGGCATGGTTTCCCGGCGACGGCGCTCGGCCCACCTTACACGTCCGCACCCGTTGCAACCTGCTCCGCAACCCGCCGACGCCAGTGAAAGCCGTCCAGTTCAACGTTACGATCCCGGGCTACGTCCTTGCCCGCACGCTGGGCCGAGCAACCGACTCCGTCGTTCACGGCCGGTTGTCGGGCGTGCGCTTCGTCGAGCGGGACGCGCCCGAGCTGCCCGGCGACGACTGGGTTCGCATCGAGGTGGTGCTGTGCGGCATCTGCGGAAGCGATCTGGGCAACATCGCCTTTCGGTCCAGCCCCGCGATGGAGCCGTTCGGGTCCTTTCCCGCCGTGCTGGGCCACGAGGTGCTCGGGCGGGTCGTGGAGGCGGGGCCGAGCGCGACCGGCGTGTCGCCGGGCCAGCGCGTGGTGGTCGATCCGATGATCCACTGCGAGGTCCGGGGCTACGGGCGAACCGAGTGGTGCCCCTCGTGCGCGACGGGCCGCCACGCGACTTGCGAAATGGCGGGCGAGGAAGGCGTGGAGAGGGCGACGGGCAAGGGCGGTCCGCTTGGCGGGCGACTGGCGCCGGGGCTGGCGATCGGCTACCACCGCGACCTGCCCGGCGGCTGGGGCGAGCAGATCGTGGCCCACAAGCGACAAGTCTTTCTGGTGCCGGACTCGTTGGACGACCGGGTCGCGGTCCTTGCCGAACCGTTGGCGATCGGCGTTCACGGCGTGTTGCAGTGCGGTGTGCTCGATTCACCCGGTCCGGTGCTGGTGGTCGGCAGCGGGACAATTGCGCTGGCTACCGTCTGGGCGTTGCGGACGCTGGGCTACGAAGGCCGACTGGTCGCGCAGGCGAAGCGGCCCCACGAGGCGTCGCTGGCCCAAGCGTTGGGCGCCGGCGAGACGGTGAAGCCCGGCGACGAAGCCCGCCAAGCGATGGTGGACACGGGGGCTCGGGCGTACATGCCCGTCGTTGGGGACGAGGTGTATGCGGGGGGTGGCTTCGCCTACGTCTTCGATTGCGTGGGGAGCGAGTCCAGCGTGCGCCAGTCGCTGCGCTTCGCGTCGGCTGGGGGAAGGGTGGTGCTTCTGGGCTGCGCCGGTCAGCTGCGCAAGCTGGACCTAACGTTCTTGTGGGCCAGGGAGCTGCGCATCCAGGGCTACGTGGGCTACGGCGCCGAGGAGTGGGAGGGCCGCCGACGCCACACCTTCGAGATCGCCCTGGAGCGCATGGCGGCGGACCCCGGCGCACTGTCGCGGCTGGTTACGCATTCGTTTCCGCTGCGGCGTTACCGAGACGCCCTCCGGGCCGCCTTCGACCACCGCAGCAGCAAAGCCGTCAAGGTGGTGTTGCGACCGTAGCAGGCGCGTCTTCCGGCGCGAGCACGACGCGCGCGTCCACGGGGACGACCTTGTGCGGGTACGCGAACAGGGGGTTGATCTCAACTTCCGAGATGTCGCGGTGCGTCCGGATGCATTGCGCGACGGCCGTTGCGGCTTCGACGATCGCGTCCACGCAGGCCGCGGGCTTGCCCCGGGCGCCGGCCAGGACGGGGCTCGCCTTCAGTTCGCGGAGCATCGTCGCGATCTCGCCGTCGGGGACAGGGAGGACGCGGTGGACGGCATCGGCCAGGACTTCGGTCCAGACGCCACCCGCGCCGACGGTCAGAACGGGTCCCAGTTGCGGGTCTCGACAGGCTCCGACGAGGAGCTCGGCCACCGGGACCGGAAGCATCGGCGACACGAGAACCCGGCACGGCTCTTCGGCGAGGCCGCGGTCCCGCGCGTATTCGCCCACTGCTCGGGCAATTCGGTCGAACGCCCGCCGAGCCTGCGCGGCGTCCGTCACGTCGAGCACCACGCCTCCGGCATCGGACTTGTGCAGGATGTGCTTGGACAGGGCCTTCATCGCGACGGGCCGGCCAGCGTTTGCGGCCGCGGCCGCGGCTTCGGAGACGGATCGGGCGATCCGGACAGGCTCGAAGGTGACGCCGGCGTCCGCCAGCACCTCCCGGGCCTCCAGCTCGGTGAGCGCGACACGCCCCTCTGCCCGGGCTGCTTTGATGGTCCGATGTCGGTCCCGCCTTGGGTGGGGCGACTCCCACCCAGGGCCAACCACTTTCACGGAGCGGGGCGACTCCATGGGGCTGGGCGACTTCGCGCCGCCCGCCCGACGGGTTCCCTTGGCCGGCCTCGGCTCCGCCCTTGATCCGTGCGGCGGCCAGCGGGGTCGCGCTACTCGCCCACGGCGCTCGAGCTCCGCCGCCGCCCGGCAGGCCGCCTCGAGCGACTCAATCACGGGGACCTGCGCCTCTCGGAGCGCTTGCAGGGGCGCGCTGGTGCGGGAGGCATAGATGGAGTGCACGACCAGCCCCTTGCCGGCCGCTCGCATCGTGGTCGCCATGTCGCGGGCTGCTTCCGTCTCCGTTGCAGTCAGGCGGTCCAGGAAACGGATCCCGTAGCCGCCGAACAGGCCCACGACCAAGACCAGGGCGACCGCCGGGTCTGGCGCCAGCAGGCCGACGGCGTTCGAGAAGGCCCGGGGGTCGGCGTCGGCGGCACCAGCCACGTCCACCGGGTTGCCGACCGCCGCGGCCGGGCCAAGGGTCCGTCGCAGGGCCGTTTGCGTCGGAGGCGAAAGAACGGCCATCGGCGCGTCCAGCCGGCTCAGGGCGTCCACCGCCAGGACGCTCTGGCCACCCCCGTCGGAGAGGATAGCGACGCCGGGGCAGGGATCGGGGCCAAGAGCGGGACCCCGGGGTCGATCGCCGTCGGTCCGGGAGCAACTGTCGTCGTCGGAGCAGCGATCGGCGGCGTCCCAGGGGCGATCGGCGGCCGCGCGGCCCGAAGCGCTCCCTTGCCACGCCGGTTGCAACGCCAGCGTCGCCGCCACCGCCGCCAACTCGTCGGTGCGGACGACCTCGATGATTCCCGCCTGCTTCATCCCGGCTCGGAGGCGGTCGCTGGGACCGGCGAGCGCCCCCGTGTGGGACCGGGCCGCAACCGCCCCGCCCGAAGTGCGCCCTCCCTTGATCACGATCACCGGCTTGCGCTGCGCAGCCGTCGAGGCCGCCCGGAGGAAGTCGCGACCGTCTCCGAGCCCCTCCGCATGAACCACCACCGCCCGCGTGGGCTCATGCTCGCCCAGGTACGCCAACACTTCGCCGAACCCTACGTCGGCCCGGTTGCCCAACCCACAGCAGATCGAGACGCCGTCCGCCGTTCGGGCCGTAATCTCGTTCATCAGCGCCAGCGCGATGTTCCCGGACTGGACGACCAGGGCGATTCCGCCTCGCCGCACGCCCCGCGCTCCGATCAGGTTGAGCCCGACGTGAAGGTTCATGAGCCCCGACGTGTTGGGACCGACGATGCGCACGCCGCCCGCCCGGCCTGCCGCCCGCAGTTCGGCCTCGAGTCGCTCGCCCTCCGCCCCCGACTCGCCGAACCCGACGGCCAGCACCACTGCCGTACCCACTCCCCTCCGCCCGCACGCCCGCACAAGCGAAGGCGCAGTCGCCGCCGGCGTGCAAAGCACGGCCAAGTCCACGCCCTCCGGCAGGTCGGCCACCGACGGCAGCACCGGGCGATCCAAGATGCGTCCCCCCAACGGATTCACGGCGTGGACAGCTCCGCAATAGCCCGTTCGGTCCAGGGCGCGGAGGATCTGATGGCCTCGCTTGGCGGAGTCGGCGCTGGCGCCCACGACGGCCACCGACCGAGGCGCGAATATCCTGTCGAGCACGGCCGCCCGGCCCCGCCCTCAGCGGCCCCGGAAGCGGGGTGGGCGCTTCGCGTGGAACGCCGCGACGCCCTCCTTCCAGTCCTCCGTCCCGAATACCCGTTCCAGCGCCTCTCGCTCCCGCTTCATCGCCTCGTCGCGAGTCGCGAACCCCGCCGGCCCGATCAGGCGCTTGGCGGCGGCCAGCGACACCGGGGCGCGCCGGGCGAGACGCCCGCCCCACTCGGTCGCCACGGCCATCACCTCCGTCGCCGGAACTGCCCGATTCACGACTCCCATGTCCGCGGCGTCCGCGCCCGAAAAGAAGTCGCCCATGTAAACGATCTCCCGAGCCTTCAGCACGCCGACGCGCTCCGCCAGCGTGTACACGACGCCGCCTCCCACGAAGGTGCCCAGCGCGACCTCCGGCAACCGCAACTTGGCTTCTTCCGCCACGACCGCGAAGTCCGCCGACAGGGCAAGCTCCAACCCGGCCCCCACGGCGTGCCCGTTGACCGCCGCCACCACCGGCGTGCCCATCGTCTGGAGGAGCCGATTCGCCCATTGCGCCGCCCGCGCGTAGCGGCTCCGTTCCACCGGCGTGGGCGGCCCAGCGGCGTGCGCCTTCAAGTCCGCCCCTGCGCAGAAGGCGCGCCCCCGGCCCGTGACGATCACGCACCGCACGGCCGGGTCCTCGTCGGCTGTCGCCAACTCCGCCGCCAGCCCCTCGTACATGCGCAAGTTGACGGCGTTGAGGCGGTCGGGCCGGTTGAGGGTCAGGGTTGCAAGCGGCCCGTCGCGAGAGGCAAGGACTTCGGCGTTCACGGGCTTCAAGGCCGTGTCGCGTCCCCGCCGAAGACGCCGCCGCCCCGCACCAGAGCGCGCCCCGCCAGCGCCAGCGTGGCTTCGCCGTCCCGAATCGCAAACTCGCCGTTGACCAGCACGTGCACCGTGCCGCGGGAGTATTGGTGCGGGTTCTCGTAGGTCGCGGCGTCCTGCACGGCGTCCATGTCGAGCAGGGCGATGTCCGCCCAGTAGCCTTCGCGCAAGTAGCCTCGGTCGGTCCAGCTCAGGAAGTCGGCGGCCAACCCGGTCATGGAGCGAACCGCGTGGGGAAGCGTGATCAGCCCTTCGTCCAGCACCAGGTCGCGCAACTTCTTGGTGAAGGAGCCGAAGGCGCGGGGGTGCGTCACCGGGCGGGTCGGCCCCGGGTCGCGGCCATCGGTGCAGGTCATCATCCAGTCCAGCTGGGCCAGGTAGCGGATGTTCTCGATGTCGTAGAGGCCCAGGTTCATGACCGCGGCGTTGCCTTGGCGCAGGATTCGGCGCGCGGCGTCGGGGGCGTCGGTTCCCCATTCGTCGGCGACCTGCCGGAGCGTCTTGCCGTTGAGGTCGGGGCGCGGGTCGGCGAAGAGGAGTCGCTCCGCGCCGCCTCGGATCGCCAGCATTTCGCGGGTTTGGGCGTCCACGAGCGCAAGCGTGTCGGGATCGTCGAAGCGCCGGATCATCGCGGTGTCGCCGCCGGCCGCGGCCCAGCCGGGTACAGTATAGGAGCGCAGGTTCGACTGGGTGGCCGTATAGGAATGATGCGCGCCCGCGACCTCCACGCCCCTGGCCCTGGCTGCCTCGATCAGCGCCGCCCCCTCGACCGCTCGCCCGTAGTTGTGGGCACCCTGGGCGTTGAAATGGCTGAATATCACCTTGGTGCCCGCCTCTTCCCCGATGCGGATCCCCTCGGCGGTCGACGCCAAGTACCCGAACGGCGGATACGCGGCCCCCAAGTCCCTGTCGTGCGTGTCGTAGATCGCGCCCTCGTACTCCGCCGCCACCTGGTTCAGCGCGATCACCTCTTCCGTCTCCGCGTAGTTGCCCGGCAGATAGAACAGCCCCGACGACAGCCCGTAGGCGCCTTCGTCCATCCCTTTCCGCACGAGCGCCCGCATCCGGTCCAGTTCCCCTGCCGACGGCGCCCGATCCGCCATTCCCATGACCTGCCGTCGCACCCAGTTGTGCCCCACGTAGTGGAAGGCGTTCACACCTATCCCGTCCGCCGTCCACCCCGCCAGCCGGTCGGACGTCTCGGCGGTTCCGCCTCCGTCCATGCCCAGTGCCACGCTCGTGATCCCCTGGTAGAGAAACGCGCGCGCGTCGCGCCCATGGTCCGCTTCCAGTTCCGCGTGCGAGTGCATGTCCACGAACCCCGGCGCAACCACCAGCCCAGCGGCGTCCACCGTGTCCCGCGCAACTATTCCCGCGCCCGCCGCGTCGCCCACGAACGCGATGCGCCCGTCCGCCACGGCCACATCCGCAACCACGGCCTCGCCCCCCGAGCCGTCCAGAACGGAGCCGCCCGCGATGAGGAGGTCGGCGGGTTCGGGCTGGGGGGTGCAGGCGGGGAGCAGCCAGAGGGCGGCGGGTACCAGGAAGCGGCGTAGGGACCAAGGGCAAGCGGCGCTGCGAGAAGGCATGGGCGATCTCCGTGGCGGCATCGTTGTTGGGCGAGCCGGCAAGATAGCTGACGCTCCCGTCGTGCGCACCCGGCGCCCGTGGTCTGGAACGGTCGCCCCGATCGCTGGTTGAAGATGTTATTGAGTAAATATCATTACGACGTATCTTCAATGACATGATACAGTTTCAGAGACAACACGTGGAAACGGTGCTTCGGTTGTTGCGCCTGGAGAAGCCGCTGATCGTCGCGGTCATCGGCCCCCGTCGGACCGGCAAGACGACGATCGTCCGCGATGTTCTGCGCCAGAACGGGGTCCGGGCTTGTACGTGGCCGCCGACGAACCCACGGCCGAACCGACGGAAACGGCGGGCCCGCGCGGTCGGACCACCGGCGTCTCGTCGCGGTGGGAAAGTCGCAGGTTTGACATGACATTTGGGACGGAGAACATATGAAGCGTCTAGCCGCCGAGGATCGCTACGTGACTAATGCAGCGGAAACGGCATTGCGACTGGCAGGAAGTTGGCCGAGCCGTTGCAACGGTTTACAGGCTGGTGGGCTGCAGTTTGCATTGGAAATCCTGCTTCGGAGCCTTTCGAGCATTAGTGACCTCGAGGACCGAGTCGTCGCGCTAGTGGACGCCAAGTCGGCGGTTGTGGGCATGGACACGCCTGGCTTCGTGGCGACACATCGTCGAACCCAAGTACAATGAGTGGCGGATCGCGCGTCGTGTAGCCGAGTACAGGGTGCCGAGCGTTCGTGAAGTACAGGAGACTTTGGGCGGCGGGACCCCTGCGAACGTTGGCGACTTCGCCGCCTTGCTGGTGAACAAGCTTGAGGAGCTTGCCATTGAGATTCGGCACGGCAACACCGACGACTGGAAGCAGTATTGGAAGGTGGACGATCACGGTCGGGCAACGGATCCCCGTCACGAAGATCCTTGCAGAGACGCCCTGCTCTCGGACCTGCGGCAACGTCTAGTTGCGGGTGTGGATGCCCAGCCCGAGGGACACTATGCCGACGACAAGCGCGCCGATATTCGTGTTGCTTACGGGGACTGGGCGATCCCGATCGAAATCAAGAAGAACAGCCATCGTCAGCTGTGGAGCGCCATCGAGACGCAGTTGATCGCCAAGTACACGCGGGACCCGATGTCGAGCGGCTTCGGCATCTACGTGGTCTTGTGGTTCGGCGCCGAACATACCGCCGTGGTGCCACCCTGCGGGCACCATCCCAAGCCTGACGCGCCCGAGGAGCTGAAGCGCTGCCTTGGAAGAGGAGCTGACCGACGAACAGCGGCAGATGATTCGCGTGGTCGTGATCGACGTGAGCTGCCCGAATCCGAGCCGCCGGCCGGCCGGGTCCACCGAATCGGCGTCGCCCAGCTAATCCGAAATCACCCCTCCGGGTGCTTCAGGTCCAGCACTAGGCGCGGCTGACCGCCCATCTCCATCATGCGGAAGTCGGTGTCGGCGCTGACGCCCAGCGCCCAGCGCACCTTGCCGGCCTCGTCGCATGTCTGGACGGCGGTGGTCAGCGCCGGGTAGTCCAAGCTCCGGTCCCTGTCCGCCACGGTGGCCTGTCCGTCCTCGTTGGCCTGGGCCGTCTCCAGCTCCACGACCAAGTGCACCGGGGCATCGGTCGCGTCCGTCGTGCCGTCGCAACCGCCGCCGGCTTCCGCGACCAGCGACAGCCGGTAGCCCGGCAAGCGGGGCTCGAACGAGAAGACTGCGCGGTCGAACTCCGCCAGGCGCTCGAAGGCGACGTCCGTCAAGCGCACGGGCGAGTCCGCCGGCGTGGGGTCCTTCGACACGCGGTTGCGGGTCCAGGGCAGGACCAAGCCGACCTCCGCCGGGTCCAGGTCGCCGTAGTCGGCTTCCTGCATGGACTCCTGCGGGACTTCGGTGGACACGTAGGGGTCGGGCTCGGGCGCGGGGCCGCCGGACTGTCCAGGGCTGTCGCCGCATCCCTGCACAAGCCAGACCAACGAGACCGCGGCCAAGCGCATCAAGGTGATCCTGCTCCGAAGTCTTGTCCTCGTCTTCACCAAGTCGTCTTCCTTTCTGTTCGTCTCGCTGGATGGACTAGCCGCCCAGCATCTTCCGGGCCATGCGCACGCCTTCGGCCAGGCGCTCGACCTCTTGGAGCGAGTTGTAAAGGTAAAAGGATGCACGGACGGTGGCGGTCACGCCGTAGCGGTCCACCACCAGCTGGGCGCAGTGATGGCCGGCGCGCACGGCGATGCCTTCCGCGTCCAGGATCGTGGCCACGTCTTGCGCAGCGACGCCTTCGATCACGAACGGCACCACGCCCGCCCGCTGGCTGGCCTCGGACGGCCCCAGCACCCGCAGGCCGTCCACCTCCGACAACGCTTCCACCGCCCGCTCCGCCAGGGCCGACTCGTGCTGGTGAACAGCGTCCAGTCCGACTCCCTCCAAGTACTCGGCGGCCGCCGCCAAGCCCACGGCACCGGCGATGTTGGGCGTGCCGGCCTCGAACTTGTGCGGCGGCTCGGCCCACGTGCTGTGGTCGCGGTACACGTGCTCGATCATCTCGCCGCCGCCTTGATAGGGGGGCATCTCGTCCAGCAGCGCTGGCCGCGCCCACAGGCCGCCCGCGCCCGTCGGGCCGCACATCTTGTGGCCGGAGAAGGCGTAGGCGTCGCAACCGAGCGACCGCACGTCCAGGGCCAAGTGGGGCGCACCCTGGGCACCGTCCAGGACGAAGGCGGCGTCGGACCGCTCGCGCACCAAACGCCCGATCTCGGCCACCGGGTTGATCGTGCCCAAGGCGTTCGACACGTGCGACAGGGCCACGACCTTGGTTCGCGCTCCGAGCAGGCCGGCCAAGTGGTCCAGGTCCAAGCGGCCGTCGTCGGTGAGACGCACAAGCCGCAGTCGCGCGCCCTTTCGCACGGCCAACAGCTGCCAAGGCACCAAGTTCGAGTGGTGCTCCATCTCGGACGCCACGATCTCGTCGCCGGCACCGACCCGCGCTTCCCCGATCGAGAACGCGAGCAAGTTCAGCGCCTCGCTTGTGCCTCGCGTCCACACCACCTCGTGCGCGTCCGCGGCCCCCAACCAGCGCGCCACGCGCTCGCGGCTGCCTTCGTACGCCTCCGTCGCCCGGCGCGCCAGTTCGTGCACGCCCCGGTGCACGTTTGCGTGGTCGTGCAGGTAGTAGCGACTGACGGCCTCCACGACTTGGCGCGGCTTCTGGGAAGAGGCGGCGTTGTCCAGGTAGATCAGGGGCTTGCCGTCCACCATCTGATCCAAGATGGGAAAGTCCCGGCGGACGGCCGCTACGTCCAATCGCCCGGCCCGTTCAGCCAACTTTCACGTAGACGCTGTCGTCGCGCACCTCGACCGCGAAAGTCCGAACCGGACGCACGGCCGGAAGCCGGGTCGCGCGCCCCGTGCGCACGTCGAACGCCGCGCCGTGGTAGGGACACTCCAGCTCGCAGCCGTCCAGCTGTCCCGACGACAAGGGAAAGTCCTGATGCGAGCAGCGGTCCTCGACGGCGCAAATGCCGTCGTCCGCGTGGGCCAGCACGATACGCTCGTTGCCCGCGTCGACGGGCATGAGCCCGCCCGGCGGCACGTCGGCGGCGGCGGCCACCCGAACCCAGCCGGGTCCCGGCCCTCCGGCGTCGCCGCCCGTCTCACCCATGCCGAAGCTTGGTTTCGATCGCCCGCGTCACCTTCTCCGCGACGCCGCCCAGCGGCAGCTTGGACAGCACTTCGCCCAGGAAGCCCAGCACGACCAAGCGCTCGGCTTGCCGCCGCTCCAAGCCGCGGCTCATCAGGTAGAAGAGCGCTTCCATGTCCAGCTGGCCCACCGTGGCGCCGTGGGAGCAGCGCACGTCGTCGGCGCCGATCTCCAAGTTGGGCAACGACGTGGCCACCGCCTGCTCCGACAAGATCAAGTTGCGGTTGGTCTGATAGGCGTCGGTGCGCTGCGCACCTTCGTGAACGCGGATGATCCCCCGAAAGACGCCTCGCGACGAGCCGTCCAGCGCGCCCTTGTACAAGAGATCGCTGTGCGCGTTCGGCGCCACGTGGTCTTGGCTGGTGTTGAAGTCGAAGTGCTGGTCGTCGTCGCCGAAGTACAAGCCCAGCATGTCGCTGTTGGCGCCCGGCCCCAGCAGCCTGGCGTTCAAGTCCACCCGACCCACCGAGCCGCCCAGTGCCACGTTCAGCGTGTCCAGCGTGGAGTCGCGTTCCGCGAGCGTCCGCTGGTGCGCCATGTAGAACCCGCCGCGCCCCATGCGTTGCAGCGACACGTACTGCACTTGTGCGCCGGCCCGCGCGAAGACCTCGACGGCCGTGCCGGCCAGCGCCGGGGCGTCCGCCTGCGCCGCCTTGTCCGCCCCCGCGAAGTCGGGCGACAAGATCTCGTCCACGAACGACACGCGGCTCCCCTCTTCCGCCACGATCAAAATGCGCGTGAAGGTCGCCGTGCCCGCCTCCGAAACCCAGCGGCTCAAACGAATCGGCCGGTCCAGCGACACGCCCTTGGGGACCCGCAAGTACACGCCGTCGCTCCACAACGCGGCGTTCAGCGCGGGAAACTTGCCGTCCGACGCAGGCACCGCCTCGGTGGCCAACCACGCCTCGACGTCCTCCAAGTCGCGCCGGGCCGCGTCCCGCAACGACGCCAGCACGACCCCCTGCTCGGCCAGTGCCTCATCAAGCGCCACCGAAACCACGCCCCCGTCCACGTCCACGACCCGCCCGGCGCCCTCCCGGTCCTGGTCCATGGCGGCCTGCAAGCCGCTGGGGAACGGGCCGCCGGCGGCGCCTACACTGCCGTCGCCCGCACTGCCCCCGACGCTCCCCGTGCCCTGCCGTGCGCTTGACGCCCCCGCCTGCGCGCGCACCGACAGCCGATCCAGGTCCAGCAGTCGCCCCAAGTCCGTGTACCGCCACTCCTCGGAGCGCGTGGACGGCATCGGCGTGGCCTCGTAGACCGCCCACGCCTCTTCCCGCCGCGCCCGGAGCCAGGGCGGGTCGCCGGCACCGGCCTCCGCAACCGCGTCTCGGCCGACCGCCCGGCGCTCGCCGTTCTCCGCGCTCTTGTGCACCCCCGGCCCGGCCGGCCTTCCCGCCGCCGCTGTCTTCGCCATGCCGGCTAGCCCACGCTCCCTTCCATCTCCAGCTCGATGAGCCGGTTGAGCTCGACCGCGTACTCCAGCGGCAGCTCCTTGGCGATCGGCTCGATGAAGCCGCGCACGATCAGCGCCATCGCCTCCGCCTCGTCCATGCCGCGGCTCATCAGGTAGAAGAGCTGCTCGTCGCCCACCTTGGACACGGTGGCCTCGTGCCCGACGGTGGCGCTCTTCTCGTCGATCTCGATGTAGGGGAACGTGTCCGTGCGCGAAGTCTCGTTGATGAGCAGCGCGTCGCACTCCACGTTGGAACGCGCGTTGCGGGCGCCGTCGTACACCTTGCACAAGCCCCGGTACGACGACCGGCCCGTGCCCTTGGAGATCGACTTGGACACGATGCTCGACGTGGTGTGGGGCGCCACGTGCACGACCTTGCCGCCGGTGTCCTGGTGCTGCCCGTCGCCCGCGTACGCGATCGACAGGATGTCGCCGTGGGCGCCTTCGCCCATCAAGAAGCACGACGGGTACTTCATCGTCAGCTTGGAGCCCAGGTTCCCGTCCAGCCACTCCATGTGCGCGTCCTGGTGCACGAGCGCCCGCTGCGTGACCAAGTTGTACATGTTGTTGGACCAGTTCTGGATCGTCGTGTACCGGAACTGCGCGCCCCGGTTGACGATGATCTCGATCACGCCCGAGTGGAACGAGTCCGTGGAGTACACCGGCGCCGTGCAGCCTTCGATGTAGTGCGCGCGCGACCCTTCGCCCGCGATGATCAGCGTGCGCTCGAACTGGCCCAGCCGCTCTTGGTTGACCCGGAAGTACGCCTGGAGCGGCGTTTCCAGCCGCACGCCCGGCGGAATGTACACGAACGAACCGCCGGACCAGACCGCCGAGTTGAGCGCCGCGAACTTGTTGTCCGCCGCGGGGATCACCGTGCCGAAGTGCTTCCGAAACAGCTCGGGATGGTTCTTGAGCCCGTCCTCGATCGAGTCGAAGATGACGCCCCTGGACTCCCACTCCTCCTTGAGCGAGTGGTAGACCATCTCCGAGTCGTACTGGGCGCCCACGCCGGCCAGGATCTTTCGCTCGGCCTCGGGAATGCCCAGCCGCTCGAAGGTCTCCTTGATGTTGTCCGGCACGTCGTCCCAGGACCGCTCCATCTTCTCTTGCGGCTTCACGTAGAAGTAGGTCTGGTCCAGCGTCTCCTGCAGCTCGGACAGGTCCCCGCCCCAGCCCGGCATCGGCTTGGATTCGTACACCCTGAGCGCCTTCAAGCGCAGGTCCAGCATCCACTGCGGCTCGTCCTTGCGCGCGGATATCTGGCGCACGATCTCGGCGTCCAGCCCGGGCCGCGTGCGGAAGACGGGCGTGGAGTCGGTGACGAACCCGAACTTGTAGTCGTCCAGCCCCAGGTCGTGTACGAGTTCGTTCTGCGGCATAGTCTTCTCCTGTTGTGTCGCGGTGTGCGGGTGTTTCGGCTCAGGCCGCGTGGGCCGCCCGGTACGCTTCGTAGCCTTGGGCTTCCAGCGCCAGCGCCACTTCGGGGCCGCCCGACTCGACGATCCGTCCGTTGACCATGACGTGCACCACGTCGGGCCGAATGTGGTCCAGGATGCGCTGGTAGTGCGTGATCAGCAGCACCGACATCTCCGGGTTCTCTTTCTTGAGCGCGTTGACGCCGCGCGCCACGATCTTGAGCGCGTCGATGTCCAGCCCCGAGTCCGTCTCGTCCATGACCGCCAGCGCCGGCTCCAGGACCGCCATCTGAAGGATCTCGTTGCGCTTCTTCTCGCCGCCGCTGAAGCCGTCATTGACCGGCCGCTGCGCGAACGCCGGGTCCATGTCCAGAAGCTCCATGCGCTCCACCAGCCGCTCCTGGAAGTCGAACAGATCCAGCTCTTCGTCGTCGTCCAGCCGGGCCTGCAGCGCCGTCCGCAGGAAGTTGGCGATCGAGACGCCCGGAACCTCGACCGGGTACTGGAACGCCATGAAGACGCCGGCGCGGGCGCGTTCGTCGGGCTCCATGTCGAGCAGGTCCTGGCCCCGGAAGAGCACCGAACCGCCGGTGGCCTCGTAGCCCGGATGTCCGGCGATCACCTTGGCCAGCGTGCTCTTGCCCGAGCCGTTGGGGCCCATGATGGCGTGGATGCGGCCCTTGCCCACGGCCAGGTCCACGCCCTTGAGGATTTCGAGGTCCCCTTCGGCGACCTTGGCCGCGAGGCCGGCGGCGGCGAGGATGGGAGCGTCGTCCATTTACGGCAAATCTCCGAAGCTGGGTAGCGATCCGACCGGGAGCGGTCGGGTGGTCGGGTGGGAGGCGAAGCGCCCGACGGGTTCCAGCGGGAAGCTCCCGGAGACGCCTGCGGAAGGCCGGTCGAAGCCGGCGTGTAGCCCTTGAAGCTACCTTGAATGATCGGAGGGGTCAAATGGCAGACAAAGACTTGCCGAGGAGCGCGCCCGATGCCCCGCTGGCGTCGCTGGGGCCGCGGCCGTGGCTGGTGCTGGGCGGCGGCGGGATCAAGGGCTTGGCGCACGTGGGCGCTTGGCGACGGTTGCAGGAGACCGGCACGACGTTCGCCGGCGTGATCGGCTGCTCGATCGGGGCAATGGTGGCCGCCTGCATCGCCGCGGGCATGGACGCGGGCGAGATGTACCGGGTGGCTCGCCGCCTGCGCCGGTCCGACATCATCCGCGTGAACCGCCGCGCCGCGTGGATCAGCGGCATCAAGGCCGTGAGCGTCTTCCGCGGCGACGTGCTGCGGTCGTACATCGAGGAAACGCTTCCCGCCCGCCGCTGGGAGGAGCTGTGGACGCCCCTGCTGGTCAACGCCGTGGACATGGAGACCGGACGCACCGAGTGGTTCGGCCACGGCGCGCGAACCGACGTGTCCCCCGTGGACGCCGTGTACGCCTCCGCCGCGCTTCCCGTCCTGTACCCGCCCTTCGAGCACGACGGCGCCTTCTACCTGGACGGCGGCCTGGACCAAGTGGTGCCCCTGGAGCGGGCCGTCGAAGCCGGGGCCAGCGGCGTCGTGAGCGTGGACGTGCTCGGCTTCGGCAGCGTGGCCGGCACCGGCCTGGTGCGCGAGGGCCTGGTCGCGATCCACCAGCGCGCGATGGGCATCATGATCCGCAACCGCCACCGCGCCCTGATGGCCCAGCACCGCTCGCTCCCTACCGTGCAGGTCTCCCCCGACCTGGACGGCTACGGCACCTTCGACTTCGGCGCGATCCCGCACTTCCTGGACGAGGGGTACCGGGCGGCGGGGGAGGCGGTGGGGGCGGGCTTGGTGGAGGCGGGATCGTGAAGGTCTCGCGCTACGTCGGACCCTGGCGTCGCGATCCCCCCACTATGTGGGCATGCTGTGAGCCTTCAAGCCGCCCACCTTTCTCTTGCGGCTCGCTTGACCTGAGAGTCGCCATTTGCGACAGCGTTCCCCGCAATCTACTATGCGAGGATTGATCGTACCCTTCAACCCACCTGACTCCCATGTCCGTTCACGATCTCATCAGGCACCTCTCGGAGCTTGACGCCCTTCGCGACAGAGACACCGTCGAGACTGGCAGCTTGGACTCAATCCAGCCCGACGTTATGGCCGAATGGCCGACTGAGGTGCGTTCCGAGATTCGAGCCAAACTTGCCGACCTCGGGCTCCAGCGCCCCTACCGGCACCAGTACTACGCTGTGCAGCGATCCCTCGAGGGGCGACATGTCGTGCTGGAATCCCCAACGGCCAGTGGAAAGACCCTGGCCTTCACAATCCCGATACTTGATGCGCTGCGCCGCGACCCGGACGGGCACGCCCTGCTGATCTACCCCATGAAGGCGCTTGCCTTCGACCAGCACAACCAGCTTAGCGAACTCGGCAAGCCGCTGGAAGTCGAGTCCTTTCCCTACGACGGGGACACGCCGGATTACATCAAGAGTGTACTCCGCTCTACACCGTGTCACTGTTTGTTCACCACGCCCGACTACCTCAATATGGCGTTCCTCGGCTACAAAGAACAATGGATCGACAACGGCTTCCTGCCCAACTTGCGTTATGTAGTCATCGACGAGATGCACGAATACCGCGGCTATTTCGGTACGAATGCGGCGCTGTTATTTCGACGGCTCTTCACTCTATTAGACCGCCTTGGTACTCAACCGACCGTGTTTCTGTCAACAGCCACCTGCGCGAACCCGGCTGAGCACGCGAAGCACCTGACCGGACTCGACGTCGAACTCGTGTCGGCAACGGAGGTCCTGCGGCCAAGGCGCCACTTCGTATTCGTCAGGCCCGCGATACCGGATTTCAAGTACATGGACATATTGCGGTCGCGGATCGTGCGTGCCGCGCTGACGTTCTGGAAGCGACGGGAACAAGTCCTGGTCTTCTGCCCTAGCAAGCGGTTCCTGGAGCACGCCCTTAGGCAATGCAGACATGAGCTAGAAGAATACGACGAGGACCCCACCGAAGCCGATGCGTTTCATGCGGACATCAAGGGCGATACCAAGCAGGATATTCAACAACGGATCAAGAATGGCAGGGTTCGCATCGTGTTTACGACGAACGCCCTCGAGCTGGGCATCGATATCGGCGGACTGGACGCCATCATCCTGGCTGGCTTTCCGGCCACCATCATGTCGGCGTGGCAGCAGATCGGACGGGCAGGACGAAAGTGGGATAAGGACGCCTACGTCGTAGCCTACGCCATGAACGATCCCATCGATTCCTTTTTCGTCGCCAACATAGAGGCCTTTCTGGACAAGCCTTTCGACGAGCTAGTGGTAGATCCCAGCAACCAAGACGTGATCGACAACCACGTTCCCTCGCTAATCAAGGAAGTTGACGCAGTGCGCCCCTCGGACGAAAAGTGGCTTGGCCCTGCCTTTTACAAGACCGCGTTGGAAGCCGATGTGGGTCTGCCCAAGGGTTTCCGGCCTCAGTTGAGGCTACCGCTGCGAGGGATGTACGGAAACTCGTTCAGACTCATGGATGGCGGAACGGAGATAGGTGACATTTCGGAGCTTCGCCGCTTTCGGGAGGCGTACATTGGGGCAATTTTTCCTTTTAGGGGTCAGCACTACGTGATCAAGGCCCACCAAGCGGGCGAGATCGTACTTGGGAAGGCGGAACTGAATCGCCGAACGGAGCCGGTGTTCTTTACGACGCTCCATCCATATGAACATCCCTTCCAAGGAATCAGATACGACGAGACCGTGGCGGCATACTACGGTGCCGTGTCCATTACGCATCGGTTCGAAGGCTACCACCTCGTCAATACGCAGACGGACGAGCGAATTCATTACGACCCGACCAAGGCAGCCATGTCCAGCAGTAAGATACACGCGTTCTGGCTGGAATCGCCGGCTCCCAAGGGCTGGACGGCGGCAGCTGGGGGAGTAGAACACATGATGCGCATAGGCTCGCTGTTCGTCCTGCCAATAGATCGATTCGATGTAAGCACCTACTCCACGGCTCAGGCGGCGTATTGCTATGAGCGCCACAGTGGCGGGATCGGAATCGCCAATAGGTTCTTCAGCGTTTGGGACAAAGTGTTGCGGGAAGGCATCAGGGTTGCAGAAAATTGTAGTTGCCGGAAGGGGTGTCCTAACTGCATCGTCCCGGCCAAGGCGTATGACATCAGCCGCGACGTCGACAAGGCCGCGGGACTCGAGCTAGCCCGCCAACTTCTTGCCCGGCACGAGGCTGGGCCTACACACTACCTAGTCGATGGATTCTGGCGCAGCAAATAACTGTGAAGTCTATTGGGGTCGTTGGCGGTGCTCGACACCGTAGAAAGGTTATGGCACAGGAAACTTGGCGCACAAAACCTACTTGTCTGCCGCGTTCGTGGTCTGCGCACCAATAAACAAAGAGTAGTATTCGATGTCGAAGGGTCGGACTGTCCGAATCTGGGACACCGGAATCACAATTCGAAGCTTGTATTCATGGCCTTTCTTGATCTGGTCAGGATGATCAGCAAAAGCTTGTGCGTAATTCGTCAATAGCTTCATCTCTTGTGTTCCCCTATCGCGATAGCCGCTGTGCAGAGGAGACACTTCGATATATTTGCGTTCCAGATTTGCAATGTGAGCACCTAATACCCACCCAATGTATACCTTGTTGCTCTCTAACGTAACCTCGATCAGCTCGGTTGGCTTCATGGACTCCAATATAAGGGATTCCATCGAGTTATCTGTCTTTTCGACTGCTCGCCGTGCTCCCGCCGCCTCGTTATAGCGGAGGTTGACCGCCTTTGCGGCAATTGGACCAAGAACAAAAGCAGTGATCAGTGTTCCCGAATACTGTATGGAGGTGACGTTACTCCAAAGCCACAGCGTGTTCGGCTATCGGCGATAGCATAGCCAAGCGTATGATGATTCTAGAGGCAACGAGCAAGATGATTCCTGTTGCGGCAGATTCAAAGACTAGCTTGTAACCACTTTCTCGAGAAACAGAATATTTCGTGAAGTTGCAGCACTTAAGAAACAGATAGCCGCCTACGAGCGGCACAAATAGTAACCCGAATCCCATTTTTCATTCTCTGTCAGCAGTAGTTGTATTGAGGCAGGTATCGTTCAGGAGGACGGCCGACCTTCATCTTCTCCTTTCGGATTGATTCTCACGGCCTTAGCGGCCTGGACGATCATGGACCGACCTTGGTCGCTCCGAAGGAAGTCTCCAAACTGCTTTCGGTCCACCGAGTGACCACCGGCCGTGGTGTGGTGGATCTTCCATTCGGTGATCGTCGGCTTACTGTCCCGGGCCATCTCGATTCTCCTCCACAGGGTACGGTTCGTAACGGAAGTCCTTACGAACGTACCTACTCCCAGGATTCACGTCAACCGGACGAAGCTAGCTGTGGGAACGCTCGATCGCGTGACGACCTACGGAAGACGCCACCTGGTCGTCGACATCCGATGGTCGGAGCCCGGCCTTCGGTTGTCGCGTCGGCGTCGTCCCGCACAGCGCCTCGTAGCGCCGTGTCTGGTCCTCGGCTCCCGCAACCCCTTGGCCCAGCGTCGTCGCCACCACCCGCAACCCGGATTCCGCTCGCGCAGCGGCACCGCTGCGTGCTCGAACAGCCTGCTCCAACGAGTCCGGTCGCCTGCTGCCCCGCCGCCTCCGCTTCGCCGACGACAACCGAGCGTCCGCCTCCAGCCTGTACCCCGTCACCCTGCCGAACCCCGCCTTCGCGGCCGCCGTCTCCACGGCATGACCGTTCCTCCGGTGCCTCATGTACTGCCTCGCCTGGCCATCGTTCACGTGCCGGCCCGACTCCGAACGACAGGGCCAAGCCCGCGCCGGGAACCCCCCGACGTTAGATCACCGCCGCCTCCGACAGTCTCATCTTGGTTGTCGCTCGACAGCTTCCGGTCCAGCTTCGCCAGCTCCTCGCGTGTCTGCGTCTCGATCCCCGACGACCGCGCCAGCTCCCGCAGCCACTCCTCGTAGCCCCCATCAGCATGCCCTCGACGTGGCAGGCGATGGCCTCCAAAGCGGACTCGACGGCGTCGTCGAGCGTGTCCCGGCCGAGAAGCAACCGGGGAGCTCAGGCACAGAGGCCCGTAGCGGCTGTTCGGGTCCCTGTGAAATGACAACGGCAAATCGCATAGTTGGTCTTCTTGTGGGTTACGTAGGCGGTCGATCCGGTCCAGGGCTGTATTCTCCAAACAAAGTCGAGCGCGGCGACTTGTTCACGACAAGACATCTAGCCATCTTGTCGTGTAGACCCTGCTTCTTCGCCGTGAACGCGACCATGATAACGCCAACACAGAGGAGCAAAACCGAAAGGCTTCTCCCGAAATATCGACCGGTCGCTCTGCCGAAACTGATGGGGGCACCGTCGACATCGGTAACCTTGATCCCGATGCATATCTTTCCGACGGTGGCCTGAAGGCGAGACGACTCCATATCCGCATAGTAGATCCAGTTGAGAATCACAACGAAGCCGAATTGACTAAACTCGAGACCAATCGGGTCGAGTATAGACCAGACCGCCATGACGATCGAGTTGAACAGACCCAGAATGATACTGTCGATGATCGACGCCGCAACTCGCCTCCAGAAACCCGCATACGTCATTCTTGGACTTGCCCCGATTTGGTGGACGGTTGACCCCGCCTTTCGGCCAGCGCGGCCCGAGCGTCGACGCCTTCGCCTGCAACGAGGCGTGCCTGCTCGCTACAGGACATTGCCCAGATATTGATCAAGTATCTGTCGTCGATCAGCATCGTCATCGGGCCAAGGGCCGTACCGATCTTCTCGAGGCAACATGGACAATGGCAAGCCGCCGCCTTGCATGCATTGTTCAAAGTGGCTGTCATCGGAAATACAGATGGCTCCCTCCGGGAAAAACATGTTAATCAAATCTGCGATTACCTCACGTTCTTTGCCCGCCTTATCGAGGATGGCGCGCACTTGGCCACCCAGGACATCCTTCTCGTCCAAATTGATGGGAATTTGTGTAAGGCCGTCAACAGCAGCGCAAAGTGCAACGTAGGAATCGGGGAGAAACACACGTATGGCCTCGAGTGCTATCAGGTAATCCTTCCGGATTCCATCGGGGATCACAAGGGCTGTTGCCAAGATAGCGTTTGCAAAGCGCCGAACATCTCTCATATTTTTGACGAGAGGCATTAGAATTGCGGCTTCGGCCATGTCCATCAACTCTCCATTCCTTGTCTTTCCGGGCACCCTGTCCCAAACGTCGTCGAGCGCACGTTTAGCTTGTTTTTCAAGTTCGGCGGAACCAACAACCGGAATGTTGAACGCAACTTGGAATATCTTGTCAAGATAATCGTGTCCCCAAGATGAACCAGAAGGCTCACCTAGAGCTAGCGAATCGTTCAGAGCTGTCGCGGTACGGCAGCGATCACAGGCGACAATGTATATCACCTTCGGAAATGCTGCCGTCAGCCGAACACACTTGATGACCTGACGAACATCGTCGGCCTCAAGGCGATCCAAGTCATCTACAACTACTACCATGGGATCATTCGATTTCTTCTTGAGCTCAGTCGATATGGCTCTGCGCAACTGCGATAAATTTCGTTCTGTCTTCTTGCGTATTGCTGTGGCAAAGCGCAGGATCCGTGGTGATACAGTCTCGGCGGCAATTTCGGCAACGGCCAGGCCGTATTTCAGTATATTTTTAGCCAAGCCCTTCTTGTTGTCAGACAGCGAGGACGACAACTGGGTACACATGGCAAGAACGAGATCTTGTGCTTTACTAAACATCCACGGATTGAAGTCGATTATTTTGTATCCACCAGACGACTCAAGGTGTTCGCGGACCAGATTGATAAAGGAAGTTTTCCCCGATCCCCAAGTCCCAAACACCCCTACTACTAGGCCTTCGCTGGCATCCAGTTGTCGTATTGCGTTGGAAAACCGCTTTGCTTGGATGTCCCAGCCCAGGTCGTCTTCGTGCGATTTCCGAATCGGATTGTCCGCACGTATCGGCATGGTTCGTCGGCTCCCCGATGCATGTGCTTGCACAATGACCTCTCGATCCGTCACGTCCAATCAGAACACCGGCGCCCAAATCCACGTATCCGACCTAGCCCACGCCTCCTCAAACCGCGCCTTCGCCCCGTCCGCCGCGTCGCCTTTCCCCTGCGCCCGCAACGCCGCCTCCAGCCCGAACAGCGACCAGCCATTGTTGGGGTGGTCCTCCAGCGCGGCCTCGAACACGGCCTCCGCCTCGGCCCAGCGCTCGGCCTCCAGCAGCAGGTTCCCCAGCCAATGGCGGGCGGAGAAGTTGAGGGGCTCGGGCTCGTCGTAGCGCAGGCCGTCCTCGGTCTCGATCGCCGCTTCCAGCACCGCCGCCGCCTCGTCGGTCTTGCCCTCGTGGCGCAGGAGTTCGCCTTCGAGGATGCCGGCCACGACGCCCAGCAGGTCGGCCGCCGAGTGCCCTCGGAAGGTCTCGCCGTCGGGAGTCTCCTCGGCCCCCATCTGCACGCGCTCCAGGTACACGGACGCGCGCCCGGGATCGCCGCTCCGCAGGTAGGCGTAGCCGCGGCTGAAGTCCCAGAAGCCGCGCTGGATGCCGTCCTCCGGCGGATCGTCCATCTCCAGGATTTCGTCGAAGCGGCCGAAGCGCAGCAGCGTCATCGCCTCGTAGAACGCGCCGCCGGGCACGATCTTGCCGTAGTCCTTGGCGGCTTGGACGGCGACGGCGCCTTGCCCGTCCATCGACGCCGCGAAGAGCAGCATGTGGAGGTTGTGCGACGGATAGATCGCCCACGCCCGGTCCACACCGGCCCGCAGGTCGGTGTGCCACGCGGCGGTGTTGGCCTCGACGGCGTCGCCCCAGCGCCCGACGCGGTTGTAGGTGTGGGACGGCATGTGCTGGATGTGGCTGGCGCCGGGGATCGACGCGCCCAGGTGGTCGGCGCACGCTTCCGCCTTGCCGGGCTCGACGGTGGGCTCGGTGGCGTGGACGTACAGGTGGCACGCGCCGGGGTGCACGATGCTCCGCTCCAGGACGTGTTCCAGGATCGCGTGAATCTTCTTGACGGCGGGCTTGTCCTTGTCCCAGCGGCCTCGGCGGGGCTCCAGCAGCATCAGCGACTCGCCGTAGAGCGTGCCCACTTCCAGGTCGTCCGGGAAGCGCTCCCACACCTTCGCCATGGCGCGCGCGTACGCCGAGTCCAGGGACTTGCGCCCGTCGTCGCCCTGCTCCTCCACGTAGCGGACGGCCATCGCCTCGATCAGGGCCGCCTCCACGTCGCTGGCCCCGCCCTCGTCGGCGAGCTTCTTCGCCATCCGGATGTTCTCGTAGGCCCGGGGCGCGTCGTCGGGTCCCATGGGGCCGTTCAGGTACGGACCCCACGCCCACGCCTCGCCCCAGAAGCACATTGCGCAGCCCGGGTCTTCCCGTTGGGCTTGGCGGAACGACCGGGCGGCGCGCAGGGGCGTGAAGGCGTACATCTGCTGGAGCCCCTGGTCGAAGAACTGCTGGGCGCGAGGAACGCTCGTGGTCACGGGGCGGGTCAGCGGCCCCAAGGCCTCGTCGTAGTACGCGGCCTCTTCGTCGAAGCCGGCCGGGTACTCGGCCTGGTGGACGGCGTGCTCGGCGTCGGGTTGCGGGTCCTGGGACGGCTTGCCGTTTGCCGTCTGGTCCTGGGCGACGGCGAGGGTTGCGGGAGCGGCGAGGGCGGCCACGCAGGCCAGGGCGAGGGCCGAGGCGGTCGAGGCCGGGGCGTTGGGGGGCCGGGTACAGGCAGGTTCCATGAGCTTTGTTCGTCCGTGTTCGTCGTGAGTGAGAGCTTCGGGAGCTGCCCGGCGGCTTGCCAGGGCTCCCGGTCAGCGTCAATGTGTTCTTCCGAGAAAGTGCGGAGCGAAGCCGCTTGCCGCCAGTACGGCGCGTCCCGTTCAGCTATGGCGCAGCCCCGGCGGCTTGAAGGGAATGCCGACCGCCGCCGTATCAGCCGTGGGCCACCGAGAGGACCGGCCCACGCGCCAGAAGGGGCTCGCCCGCACGCCAGCCGAGGGCTCGCCCGCCACGCGACCCGCACCCATGGAGAGAGATTGCCGCCCGAGGTCGAACGAGAGCTGTTGCGAAAGTGTCGGAACGGAGACGCCCGCTTCTTCGAGCCGATCGTCCGCGCCTACGAGAAGCCGGCGATGCGGATCGCGCTGGGCCTGATGGGGAACCGCGAGGACGCCCAGGACGCGGTGCAGGACGCCTTCGTCAAGACGTGGCAGTCGCTGGACGGCTTCGACCTGACCCGCAACTTCGAGCCGTGGTTCTTCAAGATCCTGCGCAACAAGTGCCGCGACGCGCTGCGCGGCCGGAAGAGCCGCTTCAACCGCGAGACCGTGGACGAGCACCTGGACCTCCGCCCCGCCGACCCCGAGGAAGGCCCGGAGCGCGGGTTGGAGCGCCGCTTGGCCAAGGAACGTCTGTGGAAGGCGCTGGAGGAGATCGCCGAGGACCATCGCGAGATCATCGTGCTGAAGGAGCTCCAGGGCTTCCGCTACGGCGAGATCGCCGGAATACTGAACATCCCCGAGGGGACGGTGGCCAGCCGTCTCTACCACGCCAGACGCGCCCTGGCGGAAGCACTGGGAGCAGACCCTGGAGAAGAGGAATGACCAGCCACGAAGAACTGATGCGCTTTCTGGACGGCGAGGCCGCTCCCGAGGAGAGGGTGCAGGTGGAGCACCGTCTGGAGTCGTCGAGCGAGCTCCGTCGCGAGTTCGCCGTGTACAAGGCCATGAAGCAAGGCCTCCGCGACCTGTCCTTCGCCCCGCAGGCCGTCGATTCGTCATGGGACCGGATCCGGGCGCGGATCACCGTGCCTGTCGGTTGGCTTCTGGGCGGCTCCGGGCTCGTGGCGTGGGTGGGGTACGGGCTGTGGGTGTTCTTCACGTCGCCCGCCAGCACGGTCGTGCGGATCGCCAGCGGCGGCGTGGTGATCGGCATCCTGGTCCTTCTGGCCCACGTCATCTGGGACCGTTGCCGGGAGTACCGCTCCGACCCCTACCGCCATGTCCACCGATGATCGTCGCGACCACCGAGCGCGTCGCCGGGCACCGCGTCGTCCGCACCTTCGGCATGGTCCGCGGCAGCTCGATCCGCGCCCGTCACTTGGGCCGCGACGTGGTGGCCAGCCTTCGCAACTTGGCCGGCGGCGAGCTCTACGAGTACACCAAGCTGCTGGCCGAAGCCCGCGAACAGGCCGTCGACCGCATGGTCGCCGAAGCCGAAGCCCTGGGCGCCAACGGCATCCTGGCCGTCCGCTTCCAGTCCGCCGAAGTCAGCCGCGGCGCCGCCGAGATGCTCTGCTACGGGACGGCCGTGGAGCTGCGGAAGGAGTCGTAGGGGGCGACGCCTACTCCGTCTTGGCCAGACGTGCCATCAGCGCATCGAGCGGCATCGCCGTCGTGTGCTCGGAGAGCGGGTACGCTGCGTCACCGGAATGGACCACGAACCGCTCGGCCACGTTGAGGTCGTTCGCGGCAAGCTCGAAGCCCTTGCTGGTCTTCCGCACCGCTCCCCGCTTGACTTCGACCGCCCACAGCCTCTGGTCGGGCAGCAACAGCAACAGGTCGATTTCCGCACCGGCGCGAGTGCGATAGAACCAGGCGTCGGTGCCAAAGGGCGCAACCGCCAGCAGGTTCTCGATCACGAAGCCCTCCCAGCTGGGGCCGGCGACGGGATGGGACAAGAGGTCGTCGTAGGCGCGCAAGCCGAGGAGCGCGTGGAGAATGCCGGTGTCGCGGACATAGACCTTGGGCGCCTTCACAAGACGCTTCCCCACGTTGGCGAAGTAGGGCTGAAGTCGGCGCACGAGCAGCAGGTCGACCAGCAGGTCCACGTAGCGGGACGCCGTCGGGGCCGACACGCCCAGGCTCTGCGCCAAGGCCGAGGCGTTCAGTAGCCCGCCTTGCCGGTGCGCCAGCATCGTCCAGAAGCGCCGCAACGTGGCGGCCGGAACGCGCACCCCGAAGTGAGGAACTTCGCGCTCCAAGTACGTTCGGATGAACGCCAGCCTCCAACGTGCCGAAGCCGCGTCGCTGCGGGCGGTGAACGAGTCCGGGAATCCGCCGCGGAGCCAGAGCCTGTCCCGGTCGCTGTCGTCGCCGACCTCCTGGGCGTCCAAGCCCGGCAGCTCGTAGTAGACCAGACGTCCGGCCAGCGACTCGGCGGACTGGTTCAGGAGCGTCCGGGAGGCCGAGCCGAGCAGGAGGAAGTGGCGGGCGCGCCGCCCCTCGCGCCGCCGAAGGTCGATCTGGCCCCGCAAGACGTCGAAGAGGCCGGGCATCCGCTGGACTTCGTCGAGGATCGTCAGGGTGCCGGCGTGTTGCGCGAGGTAGCGTGCCGGGTCGGCGAGCCTGGCGGCTTGGTCGGGATCCTCCAGGTCCAGGTAGACGCTTCCGGGAGCCGTGGCGGCGATCTCGCGCGCCAGGGTGGTCTTGCCGATCTGGCGAGGTCCCAAGATGACGACGGCGGGCACCTCGTCGAGGCTGCGGACCACGCGAGCTTGATGTCGTCGCGGAATCATCCTTGCAGATTAAACGATAGACGTTCGATTAGCAAGGACGATACGGCCGTGGCTCTCTCGGTTGGAGGCAGGTGAGCGTGCGCCGCCTGGTGCGGGTAACCACGCCTGGTCGGTTGCGGCTCGTAACGGCCCCTAGTAGGATTCGCGGCATCTTTCCTCGTCCGACGGGCACCACAAGGGATCGGCTGTGGCGAACGGCAACCTGTTGCGTCAGTTGGTGCGCTCTGGAGCGGACGGCGACCTCGCCGCCTTCCGGGGCGTTGCTAAGAAGGTCATCGCCGAGGAACGTCAGAAGCAACACCACCTCCTGGCCGACGATTTGGAGAGCATCCTATACGGCCGTCCTGCCAAGCCGAGGTCTGCCGCTTCGCGGAGGTTGGCGGCCGCAGTTCCCCACGACCACGAAAGGGGCATACCTCTCCTGGCGGTGAAAGAGCCGTCTCGGCGCTTGGAAGACGTCGTGCTGTCGCCCATCAATCTCTCTCTGGTCAGGCGAATTGTTCGCGAGAACCATCGCGACGACGTCCTGAAGGCCTACGGTCTGCGGCCAAGCGACAGAGTTCTCTTCTGTGGCCCGCCAGGTTGCGGCAAAACACTCACGGCGGAAGTGATCGCCCACGAGTTGGGCCGCCCATTCGTGGTTGTCCGGACCGACAGCGTTGTCTCCTCGTTCCTGGAGAGACCGCCGCGAACCTTCGAAGGGTGTTCGACTTCATAGCCGCACAACCCACGGTAGCGCTCTTTGACGAATTTGACGCCCTGGGCAAGGAGCGCGACGACGCCACCGAGCACGGGGAGCTTCGCCGGGTCGTAAATGCCGTTCTCCAGATGTTCGATGCCTACGAAGGCCGCAGTGTCGTCATTGCCGCCACCAACCACGAGGGAATGCTTGATCGTGCGATCTGGCGCCGGTTCGAGGAGATCCTGGTATTGGGGCCTCCCACTAGGACGCAGGTGCGCAAGCTCCTGGAGGTCAAGCTTCGCGGTGTGCGCCGAAGAATCGGCCTTGACGAGCTGGCGGCGTCAGGCATCTTCGACGGTGCGAGCCATGCCGACGTGGAACGCGTCCTGCGCCGGGCGATGAAGGAGATGGTTCTTCAGGGCGACGATTCATACCTGACGACGGGCCACATTGCGGCCGCGCATCGGTATGAAAAGGCAAGGACTCGAAGGGCGCGGAGATCGTCGAACGCATGAGCAGCTCCGATTATCCGCACTTGCACCTTACGAGAGAGAAGCCGATCACGGACCGAAGGCCCGCGAAAGGCTTTGGACAGCCGCGACAACCGGAGGACCCCCGAGCTCATGGCAGCCACCTCCAGCGACGACTCGACTCGCTTCTTCACGCCGATCCCGAAATAGGCGGCTACGACGCCCGACGACTCGTCAGGTTGCACTTGGACACCAGCGTTCCCCCGGAGGAGATTGTGAAGGTCGCCAAAGGCATTGAGGTCGTGAGTCAAGAGGACAAGAAGCTAGTCCTGGCGTTCGCTACTGACGAACAGCTCGTTGATTTCCGACGTAAGCTTGGCGGCGTCGCCGAAGGAACTTACGTAACGTATCGTCAGTTGATCTATGCCCTTCGCGACCTGGACCAGCTGACGCCAGAAGACAGAACCAGATGGTCACTGAATCGCGAAGGAATCCCACAGAAGGCAGTCGTCACTGTAGATGTCGAGCTTTGGCCGCTTGCGAGTGCCGCTGAAATGAACCGTCTTCGAAAGGCGTTCGAGCGATGGCTGGAAGACAACGGCGGTGAAGCAGTTGATTCAGTGCGAAAGCCGTACCTGTGCCTCTATCGTACGAAGAGCTCTAGCAGTCTGGTCGGCAAGCTGCTACGGCACCGAGACGTCCGACTTGTTGATTTGCCTCCTCGGGTTATGTTGGACCGGCGCCTTCGAGGCCGCAGCGTCCAGGAACTGGAGGAAGTACGTGCTCCCCCGTCAGGTGCTCCCGGTGTCGTTGTTCTCGATTCCGGCATCGCGTCCGGGCACCCTGTATTGGCCCCGGCCGTCGGAGATTCCCAGAGCTTCTTGACTGGCAGCTCAGCGGCGGACGACAACGGGCACGGTACGCTCGTCGCCGGAATCACGCTCTACGGCGATGTCGCCAAATGCGTGGAGAAGCGTCGATTTGTGCCCGACCTGACGCTATACAGCGGCCGAATACTGGATGAACGCGTTGAGGGCGACGCCCGTCTCATTGAAAATCAAGTTGAGGAGGCGGTACGATACTTTGTGGATAACTATGGCTGCAAGGTGTTCAATCTCTCGTATGGCGACCGGCGGAAGCCGTACCATGGTCGACATGTCCGTGGGCTTGCCGTGACTCTGGATTCGCTCAGCAGGGAACTTGGCGTGCTCTTTGTCGTTCCTACTGGCAATCTGGATACTGCTGCTACTCCAGCGGACAGATACCCGAGACACCTTCACGACAAGGATGCGACTCTCATTGACCCGGCACCTGCGTTGAACGCGCTGACGATCGGAAGTCTGGCTCGCTACGATCGCGATCCTCGTTGGCCGGACGATCCGGGCTACGCTCCTGTGGCCCGAGCGGGCCAACCATCACCCTTTACAAGACACGGGCCATCAGTGAACGAAGCAATCAAGCCGGACCTTGTCGATTATGGTGGCAACGAACTTGTTGACCATCGCACAGGCCTCACAGGGTCAATGGAAGTTGGAGAACTCTCTACTTCGCTAAGCTTCGCTAGCGGAATGCCTTTCGAAACCTGTTCCGGCACCAGCTTCGCAGCACCGCGGGTGTCCAATTTGGTGGCAACGATGCTTGTGCACATGCCTGAGGCAAGCGTGGATCTCTGCCGAGCCCTACTGGCAGCTCACGCTGAAGTTCCGCCGAGTTGCGAGGAGCTGTGCTCGGAGTCGAGGATCGAGGTGCGGCACGTTGCTGGGTACGGAAGAGTGGACCGAACCGCGCTGTTTCGCTCTCTTGACAACTGCGTCACGCTTTGGGCCATGGATTTGATTGGGAACAAGAGTCACCAGTTCTACGAAATTCCGATCCCAGCAGACTACTGGTCAAGCGGACGCCGGTCGCGAAAGATGACGGTAGCGCTGGCCTATCGGTCGCCGGTGCAGACGACTCGCGTCGACTATCGAGCAGTCAAGATCAGCTTTTCGCTTGTTCAGTCCGATTCCGTTGAGCAGGTGGTTCGGTCATTCAATGCGGAAACCGCTCGAAGCGATGCACCGGCGATGCCGGAACGAAGTTCGGGGAGGAGCATCACAGCACAAGTGCGGTCACGGGGTACGGTTCAAGCTTCTAGCTGGGAGGTCAAGCAGCCATCCGAGAAACTGCGTCAGTGTCGCTGGGTGTTCGTTGTTACACGGAATGACCCGGCCTGGGGAGGAGGACTGTCGTCGGAGCGAGAAGAGTATGCGCTGGCGGTAGTTCTCGCTGACCGTCAAGCCGAACAAGCACGCCTGTACGCTCAGATCCAGACAACATTGCGTACGCGGCTTCGTGCCCGGGCGTCGCGTCCATCCTGAAGAACAGGCGGATCCCGGCAGCTACCGCAACGCTTCCGGCAAGCGCCTCACGACGATCGTCGGCACGTCCAGTTCGTCGGTTTCGACGAAGGCGGCCAAGCCGTCGGGGCCGAAGGTGGGGAGCGACATCAAGCCCGGAGGGAGGGTTCCCAGGTAGCGACCGTCCGTGGTCAGGAGGTCGATCGGCCCCAGGCTTCCTGGCTGGCTCCCCCACAGGTCCAGGTCCGTGTTCCAGCGCTGGACCCAGATCTTTCCCTCCCACGACGCCCGCATCTCCGTCAGCACCGGGACCTCGTGATGGAACTCGGGCTCCGCCAGCCGGCCGCGCACTTCCGGCGGCACGTCCCGGTAGAGGTGCTCGGTCGTGGCCTTCTTGACGCGATCGGTCAGGCGGCGAGCGCGAAACGGCCGGATCAGGACGCGGGAAACCGAGCCGCCGAGCGGAGCCACGCGGATCACGTAGGCGCTGGAATCGGAGTAGGCGTACGCGCCGTCGGGCGTCGCGGCCAGCAGCAGCTTGGGCTCGAACTGGGCTGGGCGGCGGAGTACGAGGGCGGTTCGGCCGTCGGCGGTTTCGACCCAACGGGCTGGCTGGCCTCGCGGTGGTTGCCAAGCCATTGTCAGAGTGTCGAACGCGATCACGTCGCCGCCGAAGTCGAGCCGCACCACGGGACGCTCTTTGACGGACTCGGCGTCGTCGACAGATTCTTCCGTCGGCATCGCCAAGGTCTCGAAGCTTCCCATCACGACCTCGTCGCCCGAAGCCAAGGGCCGCATCTCGTCGGCGTAGCGGAAGATCGCCTCGTTCGGCGGCAGGCGCACGCTGCGCGCGAAGTTGCCGTCGCGCCCGAAGACCTGAATGCCCGTCTGGTCGCTGAACACCACGGTACGCCCGTCGCGCATGACGGCGAAGCTGGCGAAGGGCTGGAACTCGCCCGGACCGTCGCCCTGGCGCCCGAACTCGCGAACGAACTCCCCCTGGGGCGACACGACGACGATCCGGGCGTTCTGGCTGTCGAGCACGTGCAGGTTGCCCGAGGCGTCGAACCCTGTCCCGCCGACATGGCCGAACGCCTCCCATTCCTCCCCAGTCACCGAACCGATCCGGTACACCTCTTCAAAGCCGGCGTCCAGAACGAGGTCGTCTTCCGGCAGCGCGATCTGCTCCTGGGCCGCCGCCGCCCCGACCAGCAAAGCCGCCAGCGGGACCGCGAGCGCCAACAGACGGCTAACCGCCATTGAATGCGCAAGCACCATCCAGAGCCCAACCGCCGTCGGCCGCGCAGGCATTATCGGGAGCCCAACTGTCATCGGCCGTGCGAGCGTCACCGGACGCCCCACGCGGCCCGAACGGACGTTCCGTAGTCGGCTCCGACGCGGGTTGCGCAATCGGCCTTGCGGTCCATAGCTGGTCCTCCGTTTCGGCGCACTCGACGGTCGGCCTGCTTGACTCCGACGCCGGCGCGCAGCAGTCTGTACGGCCCCGCAGTATCGTACGCCCCGCGCGAGCCTGCAAGCAAGAGGCCCGCGAGTCCGCATTGCTTCATGCTTGACGACGCTACCGACTCCAAGATCAGCGACGAACTCGATCTCCTGACGTACGAGTTGGAGATCGGAATTCCGGTCCGCCGTGGCGTGGAGGTCGTCGTTCACGACCTGACCGACGACGAGCTGCTGCGCCACACGGTCGTGGGAAGCGCCCAGGTCGACCTCAACGCTGGCCACGTGTCCGCCAGTTCGCCGATGGGCGATGCGCTCCTGCGTGCACGCCAAGGCAAGGAGATCGTCGTCGAGCTGCCCGGAGGCGAGCGCCGGTTCAAGGTGTTGCAAGTCCGCGTGAACGCCTCCGAGGACGCCCGACAACTGATCGCCTGGATCCTGGGCGAGCCGGCCAGCCCAAGCCTGGGCGACCTTCCCTGGCTGTTCGCTGCGGACCCGGCGCAAGTCCTGCACAAAGTACATGGCGTTGCTGGCGGACGGTCGGTCGATCTCGATATGCCCTGGGTCCTGGTCGCCGCGAGCGTGGACACCGAGATCGAGACGGGAGACGACGACCGGGCGGCAGTCGTGGACGTCATGCGCCCCGGAGCGCGCCGTCTCTATCGTGTGCGGGGCAAGGCAATCCTGCGCAGAAGCAACGGCTCGTCGATCACAATTGAGACGGCGGCTTCGTCGGACAGCGCAGACGTGGAGTACAGGTTACAAGGGACGCGACGCGCCTTCGGTCGGGAGAGGACGCCCGTGTTCTTGGGTCGCCCGGCCATGCGCGAATGGCGCAACGGCGAACAGCAGGGCGTCGTCCCCGAGTGCGATCTGCAGTGGATGCCGGACGTATCCGGAACGACATGGAAGAGCCTGTCCGACTGCGACTTAGTAGTGGGAGCAGGCACCTTGCGGTACGTGGACGGAGACGTGGTGCGCCGTTCCGTTCGACTCCGCACGCTGCCGGAACGAGCTGCTGTCGAACTCCACACCTCGACCGATCCGCGACGCGGGGAAGTACGGCTGCTGCGCTTCGGCGAGATCGAAGCCTCGGTCGGCGAGCGCTTGCACGCACGCACCAGCGGCGACAGCGACGAGTATCGCTTGGAGCTGACCGTTCAAGACGAAAAACCTCCCCGCGACGTGATCGTCAGGGTGGACTGGCCGGGCCCGGACGGCCTGCTGGGGACGGCCGAGTTGAGGCTTCCGTTCCCCACCGAGCACGCGGCGTTCTTCGGCCCCCGAGGCCAGGAACTGTCGCCGGGCTCCGCTCTGACCACAACGCAGCTGGCCGGCGCGCGTGCCGAAGTCGTTGCTGCGGGCCACGCGATGTTCGAGGTCCAGGGGCGATACGTCGGGAAGGACGCGACCAAGGTCCGACGCCGCCGCGACCGGATCGCAGTGCAAATCCCGGCAACAAGTCCCGGACACTACGCGCTGGACCTTGCCGCTGTCCAATCCGCTGTCGAGGATGCGCTGGCGCACAGCCGGGACTTGGACGGCGCGGTTCAGTTGCGCATTTGCGGCGCCCGAGGAGGTATGCGTGACGCCCGAGGAACGAGCGCCCCCCGGCCCGCATACGTCTCGGTGATGCGCTTCGATTTGAAGCTGGAACGCCGCGACGCCGATTCGTCCGTACTCGATCTTGACAAGTCGAGCCGCTCCAAGCTGACCGCCGCCGACTTGGCGGACCTTGATGTCGAGGCGCTGTTTCTTCTCGATCCCGACCTGAAGCCGACATCGCTGAAGCGCGCAAGCAAGACCGGTTGGCTGGCGCCGGAACAGGACTTTGGGCCCGGACCGTACCTCGTCGTTGGAGGCAGCGCGAGCCGACGCCGCCTTTGGCCGCTGATCTGGCACGTGGGGCCGGCCACGCCGCAATCGAAGCGCGCCCCTCGTCGCCCGAAGACAATCGCGGAGGCGTACGCGAGCAGGCTGGACGGAACCGAGGCGGTCGAGGCGTTTCAGTCCGTGGCCCTTCGAATGGCCGAGCAGCCGGGCATCCCCGACTGGGAGCTGTTCTTCGGCGGCTTGCGGGAGAGGTCGCTTCCCGTCCAAGTCTTCCCCCTGCTGGAGGGGTTCGCCAAGACGCCGAAGGCTTGCGCGATGGCCGCCGTCAAGGCCGAACGGGACGACTTCGACATCGTGTGGGAGCGAATGGAGGAGACCTTCTTTGCGTGGTGGCAGGTGCCGCACTGTTGCTGGCAGGGCGCCCTGGAAGCGCACGCGACGCACGAGAGGGAGCAAGCAGGCGCTCTTGACCATACAGACATGGCCCTGCACGCTTTCAGGGACGACATCTGCTTGCGGATCAACCGCCTGAAGGCTCGATTGACGGGTATGGACGACGCTTTCGAATCCATGCGCGCCAAGTTGACGGAGACGTAGATGGAGAGACACGACCGACTCGCTAGCATCCTCGCGTCCGCACTGCTGCTGGCCAGCGCCGCCGGATGCACGGCCGGCACATTCGGCGGCGCCCCGGCCGCGCCTACATGGACGGCGCTGGACCCACCGGCCCGAGTGGAGGACCCACCAGCGGGGAACCCAGCGACTGGGCGAGCGGCCGATCCATCGGCAACGGACCCACCGGCAGCCGCTCCACCGTCCGGGCAAGCGGCCGCCTCCGCCTGCTTCGACCGCACCACCGAGCCCCATACCTCCATTGCGGATGCCCACATCCACTTCCGCCCCTTCAACGGCCCCGCAATCCCGTTCGACGAGGTGGTCGGCTACTTGGAGGCCGCCGGCGTGCGCTTCGCCACCGTGATGGGCATCGGTCAGGTGCTGCCCTCGTTCTCGGCGTGCACGTACTACCTGGACTGTCCGGGCACCCCCGTCACGCCCGCGTTCCGCAACGACTTCGCCAACGCCACCGCCTTCGCAGCGAACCGACCCGCCCGCGTGCGCCTAGCTCTCGCGATGACGTTCCCGGACCTTTCCAACCCAAGTTCGATCCTGCCCGGCATTGCCCTTCTGGACAAGGAGTTTCCGGGCATGTTCGAGTGGGTGGGCGAGATCAACTTGGTCAAGCAGGCAATGTACGGGAACCATCACGAAGCCGTGACGGCCGACGTGTTCGACGACTGGGCGCCATTCATGGACCTGTTGCGCCAGCGAGACATGCCCCTGTCGATCCACGCCGACCTAGGCAACGACGACGCACCGCTTACGCACCTGCCCTTGATCGAACGCGTGTTGCGCCGCTACCCGTCGAACAAGATCGTGTGGGTGCACATGGGACTGTCGCTCCAGCTCGTCGACATGGACGCCGCCCACCACGTCGCCCTGCTGGAACGGATGCTCGCCGACTACCCCAACCTCTACTTGGACATCTCCTGGCGCATCGTCCACGACCACTACTTCGCTCAACCCGAAGAACGCGCCCACTACGTGCCGTTCCTGAACGCGCACTCCGAGCGAATCCTCACCGGCACCGACTTCCTCGCCTCCCGAAACAAGGACTTCGAGGGCTACAAGGAAGAGCTGGCGGTAACGAGCAGCATCAACCAGCACCTGAACGATGAAGCCTTCCGCAACATCGCCCTAGGCCAAAGCTACGCCCGCCTGCTGAACCTGGACTACGAGGCGCCGCCGATCTGCGCGGGGTGAGGCGGCGGCGCTGCTGAGCTGGGGTAGCGATCGGACTGGAAGCGCCGCGCCGCGAGGTCCCCGGGTTGTCACTTTGGCCCTGTGGGCCGACTGGAAGGCTGTTGCCTTGCCCTGACGCCTCCTTTGCGCCGCAGGCCGAAACCGAAGAGGTACAGATCGGGCACGTCGATTCGATCGTCGGTGCGCTTCCGCACGATCCCCAATTCGATCAGGTAGTCGCCAAGGTCGGCAGCCCGATCCGCCGGTGGACGAACAGATGGCTTGGAAGCGTGCCACTCTCCGTTCCAGTCCGTGGACAAGAGTTCATTGAAGCGTGTGCGTGGCCACGGCACTAGCGGCTGCTCGGCCAAGCGACGCTTGACACCTTCCAGCCAAGGCCATTCGTGGTGACCCTGCGTCACATGATCCGTCGCTACGTCGGTTAGGCCCTGTCGAAGTGCGGTGGGATGCAAAAGCCGCGGTACTCGGACGGTCTGATTCACTGCATCCTTTGTTGCCGCGCTCTCGAAGAGACGAACCATCGTGCGCGGGCTGATGTGCTTGTTGCCGTCGTACAAGTGCGTAAAAACCCAGTTCCGAACGTACCCCTTCTTCTTCGTTGCACCCATATGTTCACCGACCATTCGCTCCAACAACGGAAACGCGTCCTCTGGGCGCTCGACTCGCGGCATTAGCCCCAAGGATCTCTGCGGATCGAGCCCGATTTTTCCTGCACAATACTCCGCCAGCCCCGGAGACGTGTTGACGATTCTCTTGACCAGCATTCCAAGGATCGCGGCATTCGACCAAGTAAGTTCGGCGCGATTAGCCGCCAATTTCGCAAAATCTGCCGTGCCCATATCGGCGTGCCGGCGAAAGAGATCGGATCGAAGAAAAATCTTGGCCCGAAGTCGCTTCCAGCGACGTCCATAACTGGACCAGAAGGCCATCAAGCCCCGAATCATCCTAGCCATCAGCGACCAATCGGTTCCACCTAGGGTATCCAGCTCGTCATATCCCAGAAATACCCACCTTCCTTCGTTCGCCAATCTTTCTTCCAGATCGTCGAGCGCAACCGTCGGACTAAGGCTCAGCGAGTCCATTGCTCCCAAGACGGTTCCCAAGTCCGCCGCCCTGGCGGACAGAAGTGGATCAAGTTCTGATCTTACATCCGCATCAAATTCGTTCTTCAGACATCGAACTAGCATTGCATACCAGACGTTTTGCGCTTGCTCGTCAGTATGAACATGGCTTTTTAGGGCACGCTCATCCGGAAAGTCAATGCCCTTCGGATAAGCCGACAACCATTTGGCGTGCTCAAGGGACAGCATTCGGGAATTTCCGAATTGCGTGTGATTCACCAAAGCTTGCCGCATTTCTGCACTCTGCTGAAAGAATGCCCGAAACAATTCGCTCTTTCCCGACCCTCGGGAGCCAACAACCAACACTACCCCTGGATCAATAGCTCTGAGGTGATCAGGAACCGGATACACGCGCAATGCAAACATATCTTCCATTTCCGTCTCGGCTTGTCCGTAGCCAAGATCACGCAACTGCCGTCGCAGCTCGGCGCACCCAGCCTTGGTAAGTTGCCTCCTGGTTGTCACTAGTCCGTTTCTCCTACAAGTCGTTCGCGACACGTGAGCATTCTATTGACGAGGCTCCGATAGGGCCACGACCTTAGCAAGCTTTCCGAAACGTCCGTCGCGGTGGGGATGTCGATGAGAATCGGATCATACATAATGGCCACGGGCACATGTGGCGCATCGTCATCTTCTAGATCGTCCAAGGTCCACGGGCCGTCCCCGTCGTTCGGATGCGCGTAGTACCGCTCTGCGAACAAATCGCGGGATCGTTCCGAGAATCGTGCCATTACCTCCTGGTGTCCTCGTTGCGGCACCATCGGTGCAACCCAAACACATTCACCCTGGGGGCGGGGCGTTGACGCCTGCACTCGCTGCGCACCGAGGCGATCCAAGAGCAGTGCGCTGCCATCCCAACTTGCTTCTGCAAGGGCCCCGAAGAGCACGTTTATGTGACAGAGGCCGCCAGTTAGAAGGCCGGATGCCTCGCCAAGCCCCGCTCGCGAGTCAATAAGTATCCATTGCGGGTTTAGGTTGTCTCGAATCGCTCCCAAGAGCGACAGGAATGGATGTTCACGGGTAGACAAAGAACGCGTGTAGTCAACACGACCAAGCTTGCGGACGAAATCCGCATTCAACGTCCCGGCGGGAAACACGAGAATCTCTCTGTCCGTACCCGAATACGAGAATAGAGATCGGTGGTAGTATTCGCCAATGTCAGCGACGATGTCGTTAGCCGCCAGAACGGGTTGTTCAAGCAAATAATCCACGATTCCGTGGCGTGATGTGGTACGATCGCGATCTGGCAACAGAGAGCCCAACCCGGGGGCATCGAAATCAGCGTCCAGAACCACGACGCGCTCTCCGGTGGCGGCCAAGTGTAGGGCTGTGGCGGCGAGGGCTGTAGAACGACCGACACCACCTTTGAAAGAATAGAACAGTGCGATGGTAGAGTCGTGCTGCCCTCCCGGCCACGGTGGATCGGTCGGGCCGTCAAACCAAGCCGACTTCGCTCGGTGTCGTTGCAACACACGTAGGGGTTGAGGATGGTCGGCGCCGGTGCGGCCCCGGATGACACTGTCCGACCAATACGGTCCGCACGCAACGGCCAGCGCCTCGGAACACTGGTCCCGGCCTTGTGTCCAATCCTCGTCGGGGCACCAGAGTATGGCGCGCAGCTGACTGGTCAAATCCGTGATCAACAGAACACGCCACGGTTCCGTCTTCTGTCGCAGAAGGCGGTCAACAGATGATACCACGTTGGCGTACGCCTCGTCGAAGTGGGGCGTCGACCCGTCCAACGACCTATCCTCCTGCATGTCCGAGAGTCCCATCCATGACCAGACCTCCGACTACGACCGAGTACACGTGACGAGCTTCCGTCGTCCATTGATCCGCTTGATCAGCGTCGGCTGTGGGCGCACAGTAGCGCATCTGTGGATCCCAAGCAATAATTCCAGCGTTCCGCAGGACATCGGCGAGGGGCTCGGCAAATCGAGCGGTCCGAACATCCGCTTCACTGACAAGGCGAGCTACGGTATCGTGGAGTTTGGCCAAGTCGTGAGTTCGCTTCACCTGCCCAACTTCCAGTTTTTCAACGCCTTCAGACTACATTCGACGACGTAGCCTGCTAGGTAGACTGCACCGTCGTAGCGATGTCTCGCCTTGAGCACTAATGCGTCAGCCAAGAGCTTGCAGGCCGCACGGGGATAGTCGTCGCGGTTAGGGATGAACACAGGCATGTCCGGGCTTTGGGTGAAAGCAGCGTCGGGCCGAAAGATGTGATCTTGAACCCCGCGAGTCAAGGGCAAGATGCCCGAGGACGACTCGTCGCCAACGCGACTGGTTCGTCGTCCGTCGCGCTATGAGTACTCTCTCGCGTGTGCCCAGACTACGAAGACAGCTTACGGACTGTCCGACGTAGGCTGCCAGGCGTCCCATTCCGTCGGCAGGAAACTCCGGCTTCTGGTTTCGGCCTCCAAGTCCTTGAGCGCCCGCTCCAGGACGCCTGTTCGCACCCAGGTCAGATATCGCCGATGCACCGTCTTGTAGTTGGGGTAGCATTGGGGAAGATAGCGCCACGGGGTGCCGGAATGCATGATCCAGAGCACCGCGTCGAGGACCTCCCGAGCAGGCACGGAAGGCCGACCCGGTTGGCCCTTCGGCTTCGACTCCTCGGGGAAATGGTGGCAAATCCGCTTCCATTGCGCGTCGCTGAGTTCCAGCTTCTTCATGCCTGATCCCTACCCGAATCGCCCGCCGTCCGCCGCCTCACCGCTCCCCCCGGTACCAGTCTCGTCGCAGCCAGTCCGCCAGCAGGCCGATCTCGTCGGGCGTCAGAACGCCGTCGCGCGCGAAGGCGGGCATCCGGTCGTTGCGCTCGCCGTAGAACGCCGGGTGCGCGGGGTCGCCGATGATCCCGAGCAGCCATTCCCTCGACCCGTAGCCGGTCAGCACGGGACCGCGCGGGACATCCACGACGCCCTGGAACTCGTGACACTCGGTGCAGCCCATCGACTCCGAACGGATCAGCGCCTCGCCCTCGGCGATCTCGTTCTGCTCGGCGGAATCGACGGCCGCCTGATAGGACAACGCCGCCTGCGCCGAGAGCGCCTTCACGACCTTGGCCAACTCTTGCTGCTGCCCGTGGTCGAACCCGGCGACCCGACGCTGCACCATGCGCACCATGCGTCCGCGCGCGAAGGCGGTGCCGCCGAAGTACTCCCTCGTCGCGACCCGGTCCGGATCCAGAAGCCCCGCAATCCACTCCCGGCTGGCGAACCCACTCAGGTCCGGGGCCGTCGGAGGGTCGGCCAGCCAGCGGCCCCGCCCGTCGTGTCCGTCGAACGCGTGACAGCTGGCGCAACGATCCGCGAACAGCCTCGGTCCACGGCTCCACGGGTCGCTCCGCAGCATGGCCAGTGCGCCCGCAGGCGGGATGCCCTCCGGCCCCAGCGCCAGCTCGGCCGCTCGCGCCGCGTCGGCTTCCGCGCTTTCCTTGGCGAACGCGAACTCGGGGTCGCGCCCGTCTTGGCGGTACGCCTGCCAAGTCAGCAACGCCACGCCGGTCAGCACGGCGGCGCCCAGCCCCAGGTTGAAGCGGTGGCCCAGTTGCCATCTGCCCACCAGGGGCATCAGCGCCACCAAGCCCAGCACCAGCCCGGGGATCGCGACGGCGCCCAGCACCTCCATCCCCGCCGGGAAGTACTTGAGCCACTGGAACAGGAACATGAAGTACCACTCGGGCCGGGCCGCGGCGTACGGTTCGCTGGGGTCGGCGGGCGCTCCCAGCGCCGGGCCCCCGGAGAGAGCGACCAGCAACAGCACCGCCGCCATCACGGCCAAGCACGCCACGGCGTCTCGCAGTGCTTGGTCCGGCCAGAAGACTCCGTCCTTCGGGGCCGCGGTCCGCGGCTTCGCCGCCGTCAAGCCGTGCCGCCGGAAGAGGAAGACGTGCGCCGCGACCAGGAGCACGAGCGCCCCCGGCAGCACGCCGGCGTGAAGAGCGAAGAAGCGGGTCAGGGTCAGGTGGCCGTAGTCGGCGCCGCCCACCAGCACCTTCTGAAGGGCGGGACCGATCACGGGAACAACCGAGGCGATGCTGGTCGCGACCTTGGTGGCCCAGTAGCCCTTCTGGTCCCATGGCAGCAGGTAGCCGGTGAGCAGCAGTCCGAGAACGACGTGGAGCAGCGCCAAGCCGAACCAGAAGTTGACCTCCCGAGGCGCGCGATACGCGCCGTCCACGAGAACCTGCATCAGGTGAAGGATCAGGAGCACCACGGTGGCCTGCGCTATGTAGTGGTGGATGCCCCGCAGCAGCCAGCCGCCCGCCATGACGTTCTGCACGTAGTGGACGCTTTCCCACGCGCCCTGCGCATTCGGGCTGTACGCCGCCCACAGCGCCACGCCCGTCGCGAACTGCACCACGATCGCAAACGCCAGCGTGCTTCCCCACACGTATCGCCACCGCGCGCCGCCTGGCACCGACTCCAACAGCAGCCTCCGCAGCAGGTCCCGGTACCCCGTCCTGTCGTCCAGCCACGCCAAGACCGGCCTCGCGAAGCTCACGCGACGGGCGTCTTGTTCGGCGTCCCCGGCCGAAAGTTCTGGAAGCGGACCCACACTTCGCCTCCGTCCCGCACCTCGACATCCAGCGCGTCCATGTCGCGCGGGCTGGGGCTGGCCGGATCGTTCACGGCCCCGTCCAGCGCGAAGCTGCTCTTGTGGCAGGGGCACACGAACCGGGACCGATCGGCGGCCAAGGTCACGAAGCACCCGGCGTGAGGGCAGACCACGTTGAACGCCTGCAAGCCGGTCGCGTTCGTTTGGCCACCCGCGTCGCTCCGGCCCGACGCGCTCTCCGAGGCCGGCCCGCCGTCAATGCCCGCAGTAGCGCCCCCGCTCCCGAACCGTCGCAGATAGACCGCCCCCACGGGCACGCTCGCGAAGGTGTTCCACGCATCCACGCGCCTTGCGACCACCGGGAACTTGCGCGGCACGCCGTCTTCCGGCAGCGCCGCCAGCGTCGTGACTCGGACGAACCCCGCACGGCCCTCCCGCCCCCGACGCAGCGGGTCCAGGGCGACCCGAAGCCCGGACCAGAGGGGCGCCAGCAAGGCCAGTCCGGCCGCCGCCGCCGTTGCAACGCCCGCCAGAAAGCGTCGCCGGGGCGCCCTGTTGTTGGAATCCGCCATGCGTCGAAGCCGCCGTCTGTTCGCGTCGATGACCGAAGCGCAGCCGTCTCGTCCGAAGAGCCGGCCGCCGGGAAGCCATATATTCTACGCTACCTTTCGAGCGGGCGCTTCCCTTCGGAGTGGACGCTTTCCTTCGCGCAACGATGTCCCGCATGATGTCCTCGTCTCCCGTGGAGCCGCCTCGGTCCTTGCCGGTGGTCGCACAGCTTGTGCGGCTGTTTCGAGCCTACGCCGACGCCGCGCTTTCGGACCCCGCCCTCTTTGGCGCGGACGCCTTCAACCGGCTGGCCCTCCAGGTCCACGACGCCCAGCGCCGCTCCAACCCCGTCTTGCGGCACTACTGGGAAGACGCCGGCGCGGGCAGCCCCCGGCGATGGGAAGAGGTTCCGCCCGTGCCGACCACCGCCTTCCGCGACGTTGCGATCGTCTCCGGCAAGGCCGAGGCCGTGTTTCGCACCAGCGGCACGACCAGCGGAGGCGCCCGACGGGGCGAACACCACGTGGCCAGCATGGCGTTGTACCGGGCGGCGGCCCGAGGGCCCTACCGACGCAACCTGTTCGCGGGGCTGAAGCGGGTTCGCGTGGTGTCGCTGGCGCCCCACCCCCGAGCGGCGCCCGATTCGTCGTTGTCGGCGATGTGCGGGTTCATTGCCGAGGAACCAGAGGTCGTCGGGGCGACATGGGCCTTCGACCCCGAGCGGGGCGTGGACGCTGAGGTTGTTCGCAAGGTTGCGGCGACGGCTCGCGAACCAGTCCTGCTGGCGGCGACGGCCTTCGCGCTGGTCCAGCTGCTGGAGGCGTTGGAGACGCGCCCGATCCGGCTACCGCCCGACTCCCGCGTCATGGAGACAGGCGGCTTCAAGGGACGGACCGCCGAGGTGGACCGGGAAACCCTCTACGCCCGAATATCCCGCCAGCTCGGCGTGCCCGACTCGCACATCGTGAACGAGTACGGGATGACCGAAATGCTCTCGCAGTCCTACGACCACGCCGCCGGCACCGTTGCGGAGGAGGCCGCGCCCCCGTCCCAGCGCGTTCACCGCTTTCCGCCCTGGGTGCGAACGCGAGCCCTCGACCCCACGACTCTGACGCCCCTGCCGCCCGGCCAGCCCGGCCTGCTGGCCCACTTCGACCTGGCCAACGCCGCCTCGGTGTGCCACGTGCTCACGGAGGACCTGGGCAAGTTGGTTCCCGGCGGAGGCTTCCAGCTGCTGGGCCGGGCCGGGGGCGCGGAGCCGCGGGGCTGCTCGTTGACGGCGGAGGCGTTCTTGCGGGCCGTCCGGGGCCGTTCGTGACCGGCGGGAGCCCGGCGCCACTGGACGGCTGGTTCTGGCCCTCCGGCGTGCCCGCCCCCGAGTTCGTGGACGATATCCGCGCCGGGGGGGCGACCGTTCGCTACCCGCGCCCCGACCCCGCATCCGCGCACACCCTGGCGTCCGGTCTCCGCAAGGCCCGGAGGCGCTTGGCCGACCGGCCCGCCATGGAGATCGCACAGGCCCTGGCGCGAGCCGCCCGCCGTCTCCGGCAGGAGCTGGACGAAGGAGGACCGTCCGGGGCCGCCTGTCGCGAGGCCGCCGCGAACGCCCGCCTGTCGGCGCCGATGATCCAGGAGGTCGTGACCGAGATGAGCCGCTCGTGGAGCGGAGCCGCCCTGGCCCGCCTAGTCCGCGCCGAGTTTCCGGATCCGGACGTGCTGGACGGCTTCGCGATCGACGGCGGCCGACGGGTTCGGGCGTCCGGCCACCCCTTGGTCGTTCACGTCGGCGCCGGCTCGGTGCCCGGCCTGACGATCGGTTCGATCTGCCGGTCCCTGGTTGTGAAGTCGGCCGTGCTGGCCAAGCCAGGGGCCGGCGACGTGGCGCTGACGATGCGCTTCGCCCGGATCCTTGCCGGCGCGGATCCAGCGGTGGCGGCTGCCGTCGCAGTCCAGTACTGGCCCGGAGGCGTGGCCGCCCACGACCACTGGGAGCGCGCGGTGCTCGGTCTCGCAGACCAAGTAGTCGTCCACGGAAGCGACGACGCCGTCAACGCGGTCCGCGCCCGCGCGCCCGCCACGACCCGCCTGACCGAACATCCGAACCGGCTGGGCGTCGCCGTCGTCGATCCCGCCGCGGCTTCGGACGCCGTCCAACAAGCGGCCCGCGCCGTGGCCCTTTTCGACCAGCGCGGCTGCGTGAGCGCCCACCTGTTCCTGCTCCTCGCCGACCGGCCCGAGGCCGCCGCATGGTGCGACGCGCTCGGGAGCCGCTTGGCCGCGCTGGACGCCTCCCTTCCGCCCGGACCCCCGGAGGTGGGCGCGCAGTCGGCCGTTCGGCAGCTGCACGGTCGGCTCGCCGTCAAGAAAGCCGCAGGGGCAGACGTGGAGTTCTGGGCCGCGCCCGACCTGGCGTGGACCGTGGTCATGGCGGACATGGAGCACTTCGAACCAGTGGGAAGCCGCACCGCTTGGGTCGTGCCGGCTTCGGGCCGGGACGCGTGCGCGCAGATGCTGGCCGGCCTGTCGCCCGTCCTGCAGACCGTCGGCCTGGCAGGGGTCGCGCCGGACCCCGAGTTCGCCGAAGCGCTGTGCGGCCTGGGCGTCAGCAGGATCGTTCCCTTGGACCAGATGCCCTTTCCGGACGCGGACTGGCTGCACGACGGCGGCCGTCCCCTGGGCGATCTAGTGCGATGGTGCGAGCTGCGCTGACGCTAGCGCTAGCGGCCGGGCGCAACTGACGGCAGCCGCCACCAAGTCCGACGCCGCCCGCCCCGCCCCAGCGCCGCCCGCCTGAAGCTCGCGACTACTCTTCGTCCGTGTCCTTCCGCCACATCACCAGCTGGCGTACGCCTCGGGGGTTCTCCTCCACTCGCACCGTCATGGTGTCCCCTTCGCGGATGCCGCACTGCTCGCGCATGCTCTTGGGCACCGTCATGCGACCGTCGCGGGTAACGTTGATGTCGAAGTAGCAGATCGTCCGATAGATGGCCACGGAGACTCCCTTTGCGATGTTCTTGATCGACCGCCGACCATGGAATATAAGCACCAACGCGACGGGCAGGCCGAGGCCCCGAGACGGGCGTGGCCGAAGAAAGCCGCGCGGTTCCGTCGTAGTAGCTTTCGGTGCGCCCGCCCGATGGACCGGGGGGCCGTGCCGTCGCCTCCACTCCACAAGGACCAATCGCGTGAACGAACCGGTAGTGCGCCTCTCCGGGGCGACCAAGGCGTTCGGCAAGCACACGGCCGTCTCGGGCTTCGACCTCCAGATCCCCAGGGGCTCCATCTACGGCCTGCTGGGGCCCAACGGGTCCGGCAAGACCACCACGATCCGCATGATCATGGGCATCCTCCTTCCCGACCGGGGCGACGTGGAGCTGTTCGGCGGCAAGCCCGACTTCGGACGGCGGAGCCGCGTGGGCTACCTGCCGGAAGAGCGCGGCGTCTACGAGAAGATGAAGGTGGTGGACCAGCTGGTCTTCCTGGGCGAGATCCGGGGCTTGGCGCGACGCGTCGTTCGTCCGCGGGCCATGAAGTGGCTGGAGCGGCTGGGCCTGGGCGAGTGGGCCTCCAAGAAGGTCCAGGACCTGTCCAAGGGGATGCAGCAGAAGGTCCAGTTCATCGGCACCGTCCTGCACGAACCCGAGCTGCTCATCCTGGACGAGCCGTTCAGCGGCCTGGACCCCATCAACCAGGACGTGCTGGAATCGATCGTGCGCGAGGAGAAGGAGAAGGGCACGACGATCCTCTTCTCGACGCACCTCATGGAGCAGGCCGAGCGTCTGTGCGAGCGGGTCTGCCTGATCTCGCGGGCCGAGAAGGTGCTGGACGGCGACCTGAAGGAGCTCAAGCGCCGGGAGCGCGCCGGCGTCGTGGCCGTGGAGTTCGAGGACGATCCGCCGCGCGTGTCGTGGCCCGGCGTCTCGGCGGTGGAGGAGGCGGGCGCGGCCCTGCACCTTTCCCTGCGTCCGGGGGCCGGACACGACGAGGTCCTGGCCGCGGCGGTCGAGACGGGGGCCAGCCTGCGGCGCTTCGAGCTTCTGGAGCCGCGGCTCCACGAGATCTTCGTGCGCCACGCCGGGGCCGACGCGGGCTCCGACGCGGCTGCGGTCGGCGGACTGGGGAGCGGAGGCGTCCGATGAAACAGGTATGGGTGGTGCTGCGACGGGAGTACCTGGAGCGCGTCAAGACCAAGGGATTCATCCTGGCGACCCTGGGCGTGCCCCTCCTCATCATGGGGCTCATGGCCTTCAGCATCTTCATGGGCGTGCAGTCGGAGCGCTCCGCGCGCGAGATGGCGGTCGTGGACCTGACCGAGAGCGCGCTGGCGCAGGACGTGGCCCAAGGACTGGAAGCCGTGGGCTACAACGTCGAGATCGCGGACCCGGCCGCGAACACCAACGCGCTCGACCAGCGGATCGAGGACGACGAGCTGGAAGCGTACCTCGTGCTGGACGACCTGACCGCGACCGAAGGAACGTTCGTCTACCGGGCCAAGGACTCGCCCGGCAGGATGTTCTCGGAGATCTCGCGAAGGGTCGTGGTGGAGGCGGTGCTGTCCGCGCGGCTGGACGCCACCGGCGACGCGGCAGGAGTTCGCCAGCTGCTGGGAGGCGGCGAGATCGAGTACGAGCCCGTCGGACGCCGGGACGACTCCGGCGACCCCGCCGGCGCCGAGATCGACCGCGACGTGTCCCTGGTCGCGGGCATGGGCGCGGCGATCCTGCTCTACATGACCACCCTGATCTACGGTACCTACGTCCTCCGCTCGGTGCTGGACGAGAAGCGCAACCGGGTCGTGGAGGTCGTGATCTCGTCGCTCCGCCCCTCGCAGCTCATGCTGGGCAAGGTGCTGGGCGTGGCGTCGATGGGCCTGACCCAGCTGGGCATCTGGGTGGCGTTCGTTGGGCTGCTCGCGATGGTGGGCCTGCCCTTGGTGGTCGCCAACGTGCCGGGCGCCGACGTGAGCCGGATCCTCGAGTTCCTCCCGGGGCCGGGCTTGGTCCTCCTGTTCCTTCTCTTCTTCCTGCTCGGGTACTTCCTCTACGCTTCGCTCTTCGCCGCGGTGGGGGCGATGTGCAGTCGCGAAGAGGACGCCCAGCAGGCGCTGTTCCCGGTCATGATGCTGCTGGTGATCCCCTTCATGCTGCAGATGAGCACGATCAACGGGAACCGCATGGCGTGGATCGACTGGGCGGCGCTGTTCCCCTTCTTCAGCCCCGTCCTCATGTATCCGCGGGCCGTCGCCGGAGACGTGCCCGTCTGGATGGTGGCGCTGTCCCTGGTGCTGATGGCGGCGGCGATCGCGGCGATGGCGTGGGTTGCCGGGCGCATCTACCGGGTGGGCATCCTCATGCAGGGTAAGCGCCCCACCCTCAAGGAGCTGGTTCGCTGGGTCCGCGAGGCCTAGGCGGCTGGCATCGTCGCCCCGGCCCCAGGTGCATCTCCACGAACCGGCGCACCAGCTTGGCCGCGGCGGGCGTTTCCCGGACCTTTGCCGACAGCTCCTCCATCGTCATTCCCGCCACTTCCGCCACGTATCTGGGGTAGGCGGCGAAGCGGCTGAACAGCCCCTTCGCGTCCAGCTCGGGGTGGAACTGGGTGCAGTACATGGGCGCGTCGTCAAAGCGGTAGGCCTGGTTCTCCACCTTGGCCGAAGACGCCAGCAGGGTGGCGTGCGCCGGCAGCGTCTCCACCCTGTCCTCGTGACCCATCTGGGCGTCGAACGCCGGCCCCAGCGCCCCGAACAGCGGATCCGCCCGCCCCGCGTCCGTCAGCGTGAGCTGATGGGTCCCGACCTCGGCCGTGGCACGGTCGTGAACGACCCGCCCGCCCATGGCCCGAGCCATCGCCTGGAAGCCCCAGCACGAAGCGAACGCCGGCACGCCCGAGCCGTGGACGGCGCGCAGCGAATCCATGGCCATCTCCAGCCAAGGTCCCCCGAGCGCCGCCGAGTAGGCCCCGCTGCCCCCCATCAGCACGAAGTCGGCGTTGGCCAGGTCGCCTTTGCGCAACGGGCGGCCGAGCAGGTCGAAGACGCCGATCCGCGCCGGAAGCGGCCGCAGTGCGCGATCGAACGCCGCGACCTCGTGCGGACCCATGGGATCGCCCGGATCGCGAACCTGCAACAGCAGAAACCGAATCGGCGTCACGCCCAGGGTCCGCGTCCTTGGGGCTACGACGGCGTCAAGTCGCGGAGCGGAGCATGGCCCCAAGGCTGTGGCGGTCCAGCGTCCGGGCCTTTTCCAGGGCCTCCTCGTAGGTCGGCTCGATGATGATCACAGCCGTTCTTGCGGGTTCCTGGCCCGAGCTGTCGTCGGTCGGGACGTAGCAAAGGCGCGCTCGACAAGAATCGGGCCGTCGGGCGTCCTCAACGAACTCCAGGTACACGTCCCAGAACCTGCCGTCGTGCGTGAAAGTCGTAAGGTGCAGGTTTTCGGCGGACCCTGCGCCCTCGGTCGGGCCCTCCCCGCTGCCCGGCACCCCGGACTCCCCTGGAAGCGTCATCCGACCTGCGTCAGCTCCGGCGCCGACTGGCCCACCCGGCTCTTGTCAATGTGCCGCCTCGAATGCTCTCGAACGAGGCGCGAATCTGTTCGCTCGCCCTCGCCGACACCTCAAGCGCAATCGCTTCGTTCAACAACTGAGTCCAGTCATCTTCCGACAGTTCGATTCCCTCTTCGACAGCCATTCGCGCAACGTCCTGTAGGAAGGCGTCTCTCAAGAACTCCGGCGACCTCGGTCGGCGACTTCCAGACAGCACCTGGGCAAGAAGGTCGCTCACACCCTCGGCGATGCGACGTGCGGTAGCCTCGTCCAGCCGGGCGCCGGACACCGCCGACAGAACCACGGGGTCCAAAGCGGGACTGAACTGCTGTTCTGCAACGGGGTCCATTTCGGCAGGCATGGACAGCTCCATTCCGAGGGGTCGCCAGATCGGGTGCGCGACGATGGACCCGGACTCCGGCCCGTCGCAAGCGTCGCGGTTCAATTTGGCCGATTCGGTCCGGCAACGCCAACACGTCGCTCCCGCCCCCCTGCGCCCACCGGTCGCTCGCCCGGCCCGCCGTCGTTGACACGCCCCAGCCCTAGCCCTACCTTCCGGTTCGCATCGTTTGGCTTTCGGCTCCGCACATCGAACCCTCCAACCGGCCCGTTGGCGGCCCGGGTGACCACCGCAAGATGAAGAGGCTGTGGCTGACGGCTTGCGCGGGCGCGATTCCGGTTCTAGGAGTCGTCACCCTCATCGGATGGCAGACGCCCGAGGGCGAGCCCGCCCCCGACCCCGTCGCTTCGGCGGACGACCCGGTTACGGGCCAGCCGATCCAGTTTCCCCACGACACGCACGCCGGGCAGTTCCTGATCGAGTGCCAGTACTGCCACTTCTCGGCGGAGCGGTCCGTGGACGCGGGGATTCCCCCCGTCGAGACCTGCATGGGTTGCCACCGCGAAGGCATCGTCGGCGGGAGGACCAACCCGGAAGAGGTCGCCAAGCTCCGGGAGTACCACGCCTCGGGCACGCCGATCCCGTGGCGGCGCATCTACAAGGTGTCGGACCACGTGACCTTCCCTCACTTCCGCCACGTGGCCGCGGGCGTGGCGTGCCAGACTTGCCATGGCCAAGTCCAGGAGATGGGCGTCCTGCAGGAGGTGGCCCCCGAGGCCGGCAACTTGAAGATGGGCTGGTGCGTCTCGTGCCACTTGGAGCGCGGCGCCTCTCGCGACTGCACGGTATGTCACTACTAGGCACGGACTTGCGGTGAGCGGCTTCGGGCGGCGGGACTTCCTCAAGGTCGTGGGCACCGGCGGGGCCGGGGCCGCGGCGGTCGGCTGCTCCACGGAGAAGGTCGAGCGCCTGATCCCCTACGTGACGCCTCCCGAGGAGATCACGCCGGGGGTCGCCACGTGGTACGCCTCCACCTGCGGCGAATGCGCTGCCGGTTGCGGCATCCGGGTTCGGACCCGCGAAGGCCGGGCCGTCATGATCGAAGGCAACCCCGACCATCCCGTGTCCAAGGGGGGCCTCTGCGCTCGGGGCGTGGCGGCGCTTCAGGGGCTGTACAACCCGGACCGGCTGGCCACGCCTCTTCGTCGCGTCGACGGCGTGCTCGTCCCCGTGTCGTGGGACGATGCGCTGGAACTGCTGACGGAACGGTTCGCCGCCGCCGGGCAGGCGCTGTTCCTCACCGGAGCCAAGGGACCTTCGGAAGCCGCGTTCCTGGACCGCTTCGCAGAAACCGTCGGGGGCCGCAGGGTCGTCTACGATCCGCTGGACGACTCGGCGTTGCGAGAGGCCGCAAGGATCGCCTTCGGGGTCGCCGCCCTGCCCCGCTACGAGATCGGGGCCGCCAACTTCCTGGTGTCGTTCGGGGCCGACTTTCTGGAGACGTGGCAGTCGCCGGTGGAGATGGGGGCGCAGTTCGCCGAGATGCACGGCGTCGACCACGGCGACAAGGGGCGCTTCGTATTCGTCGGTCCTCGCCTCTCGCTGACGGGTCAAAACGCCGACGAATGGATCCCGGCGCGGGCTGGCTCGGAGGCGCAGATCGCCCTGGCGGTGGCTGGCGAGCTGGTGCGGCGCAACCCGGAAACGGCAGACCCGGGGCCGTACGAGGCGCTCGTCGCCAGCGAGGAGTACACGTTGGAGCGCGCCGCAGCGGCGGCTGGGGTGAGCGCTGGGGACTTGGCGCAGTTGGCGGACAGGTTCGAGGCCGGCGGCGGCTTGGCTCTGGGGCCGGGGCTTGCGGGTCGCCACGAAGCCGCGACCGCCGCCAACTTGGCCGTCCTGGTCCTGAACTCCGTGGCGGGGGCGCTGGGCAACACGCTGCACGTAGGGTCGGCGCCGGACTCGGAAGCTTCGTCCTACGGGGCGCTCCGGCAGGCCGTGGTGGACATGAACTCGGGCGCCTACGGCATGGCCGTGGTTGCGGGTACGAACCCGGCGTATTCGCTGCCGCCTTCCGCCGGATTCCAAGAGGCCTTCGGCAACGTTCCGTTCAAGGTTGCGTTCGCCGCGGCGCCGGACGAGACCACGGCCCTGGCCGACTTGGTGCTGCCCGACGCGCATCCGCTGGAGTCGTGGGGCGACGCCTCTCCCACGCCCGGGACCTACGCCGTGCGGCAGCCCGTCATGCGGCCCGTTCCCTTGTTCGATTCGCGTCCCATGGCGGACGTGCTGCTTGAAGTGGGGCGACGCAACGGCGCCGACTTCGGAGCCGACAACTTCCGCCAGTACCTGCGCGTTGCGGCCCGCGCCTCGGACAACGGGGCGCAGGCGGGCATCGACGACAACGCGGACGCCCGCTGGCGCGAGCTGCTCAGGACCGGATTCGCTTCCCGCGCCGCCCCGGAGCCCCAGCCCGCCGCCCTTCAAGCCGCCACGACCGGCGCCGGCTTCGGCTCGTCGGGGCTGGGCGCTTCGGAAGGGCTCACGCTGCTGGTCTACCCGTCTTCCCGGTTCGGCGACGGTGCCCACGCCAACCGCCCCTGGCTCCAGGAGCTGCCCGACCCCGTCTCCAAGATCATGTGGCACTCGTGGGTGGAGATCCATCCCGCCACAGCGGACCGCTTGGGGCTCAAGCGCGGCGACGTGGTGCGCGTGACAGTCGAAGACCGGGCCGTGGAGGTCCCCGTTTGGGACTACCCGGGCATCCGCGAGGACGTGGTGGCGATCGCCATGGGCGGCGGCCACACCAGCTACGGGCGCTTCGCCGACGGCAACGGCGTCAATCCGATGGAGCTGCTTCCGGGCGCGGTCGACGACGCCTCCGACAGCTTGGCCTTGTTGGCGCCGGGCGTCGAAGTGACACCGACCGGCGAATGGCGGAGGCTGGCCTCCAACGAGGGCGCGTCCCGACAGGAGGACCGCAACGTCGCGCCGGCGATGGCGCTGTCGGCGCTGGGACACGCGAGCGACGACGGACAGCACGCCGCGGATGCGGAGCACGGACACCACGGCCTGCGCGAGCTGCAGGAGGGCGGCGGCTTCCTGCCCGTGCCGACCGAAGGGCGGGCGGAGGACTTCCCGCTGCCCGGCTCCGACTTCGGCGAGTACGGCGAGGACCACCCCCGTTGGGCCATGGCCGTCGACCTGGACAAGTGCACGGGGTGCAGCGCCTGCGTGACGGCTTGCCAAGCGGAGAACAACATCCCCTGGGTAGAAGAGACCGAGGTGATGAACGGCCGCGAAATGCACTGGCTGCGGATGGAGCGCTACTACGAGCACGTGGACGCTTCCCAGGCGGGCACCCTGGACGTGCGGTTCCTGCCGATGCTGTGCCAGCACTGCAACAACGCGCCCTGCGAACCCGTCTGCCCCGTCTTCGCCGCCTACCACACGCCCGACGGCCTCAACGCGCAGGCGTACAACCGCTGCGTGGGGACTCGGTACTGCGCCAACAACTGCCCGTACAAGGTGCGCGTGTTCAACTGGTACCGGTACACGGACGAAGAACACATTCCCGAGCCGATGAACTGGCAGTTCAATCCGGACGTGACGGTTCGCGACAACGGCGTCATGGAGAAGTGCACCTTCTGCGTGCAGCGGATCCGCGACGCCGGCGGACGGGCGGCCGTCGAAGGACGGGAAGTGCGCGACGGCGAGGTCTATACGGCGTGTCAGAGCGTGTGCCCTGCCGGCGCCATCGTCTTCGGCAACATCAAGGACCACGATACGCGGGTCGCGGCGGCGGCGGCCGACGAGCGGGCGTACCGGGTGCTGGACGAACTCATCAACACGCAGCCGGCCGTGCACTACCTGAAGAAAGTGACGCACCACGAAGTGGACGGGGGCGGCCACTAGCGCATGGCGACGGCAACGGCCGAGGCCGCGGCAACGGCGGCGGAGCTCCAACGACGGCGGCGGGGCGCGCTCCCCAACCCCGACGTAGGCCGCTACGACGACGTCAACCGGGATGTCCTCAAGGTTCTTTCGCGCCCTGGGCCGGGCTGGTGGGTGCTCTTCGGTCTTGCGGCAGGAGGCGTGGGCATCTTCTTCGTCTCTTGGTTCTACCAGATCTACGAAGGGATCGGCGTCTCGGGGCTGAACGCGCCGGTAGGCTGGGGCGTGTACATCACGACCTTCGTGTTCTGGGTCGGGATCGCTCACTCGGGCACGCTCATTTCGGCGATCCTCTTCCTGTTGCGCGCGCCGTGGCGACAGTCGATCTACCGGGCCGCCGAGGCCATGACCGTCTTTGCCGTCATGACCGCGGGACTGTTCCCGCTGATTCACGTGGGCCGCGTTTGGCACGCCTACTGGCTGGTGCCCTACCCCAACTCCCGGTTCCTGTGGCCCAACTTCCGGTCGCCTCTGGTGTGGGACGTGTTTGCGGTCACGACCTACTTCACCGTGTCCGCCGTGTTCTTCTACCTGGGCACGATCCCGGACTTGGCGGCGGCGCGCGACCACGCCAAGGGGCTGCGCCGCAAGTTCTACCAGCTCGCCTCTCTGGGATGGCGGGGCACGGACCGCGAGTGGCACCACTTCTCCAAGGCGTACATCTACTTGGCGGCCCTGGCGACGCCGCTGGTGCTGTCGGTCCACTCGGTGGTGTCTTGGGACTTCGCGATGTCGATCGTGCCCGGCTGGCACACCACGATCTTCGCGCCCTACTTCGTGGCCGGGGCGATCTTCTCGGGCGTGGCGATGGTGATCACCCTGGCCGTGCCCATGCGCAAGTTCTTCGGCCTGGAGAACTATCTCACCGTCAAGCACTTCGAGGCGATGGCCAAGTTGTGCCTGGTCACGGGGACGATCGTCCTGTACGCCTACATGACCGAGTACTTTCTGGCTTGGTACTCGGGGGAGCCGCCGGAGCGCGGGTCGTTCTGGAACCGCGTCTTCGGCCACTACTGGTGGGCCAACTGGATCATGCTCACGTGCAACGGGCTGGTGCCGCTGATGCTGTGGTTCAAGCGGGTTCGACGCTCGATCGCGGCGCTGTTCGTGATTTCAATCTTCATCAACATCGGCATGTGGTTCGAGCGCTTCGTCATCATCGTCACGTCCCTGTCCCACGAATACGAACCCTGGGCGTGGGGACTGTACCGGCCCTCGGTGGTGGAGATGGGCATTCTGGTGGGCAGCTTCGCCTGGTTCGGCTTCTGGTTCCTGCTGTTCACCCGGTTGCTGCCGCCGGTGGCGATCGCCGAGATGAAGGAAGTGATTCCGCCGCCCATGAAGGGCGCGGCGAAGGAGGTGCGGCATGGCTGAGCGGCGGCGGGGCGGACGCCAGGGGTTCTTCGCCCTCTTCGAGCACCTGGACTCGACGATCGGCGCTTGCAAGGCGCTACGGGCGGCGGGGTACAAGAAGTTTCGGGCCTTTGCGCCGCTGCCGGAGCACCACCTGCTGGAAGACGGCTTGGCGCTGGAGCACAGCCCCGTGCGCGTGTTCACCCTGGCCGGAGCGCTCACGGGAGCGGCAACGGGCTTCGCCTTCACGACCTGGACATCGATGGACTGGCCCCTGATCACCGGCGGCAAACCCTTGTACTCGATCCCCGCCTACGTGGTGATCGCGTTCGAGTGCGCGATCCTGTTCGGGGCGCTTTCCACAGTGATCGGCCTGTTCATCAACGCCGGCTTGCCCAACTTCCGGCCGCGCGTCGCCTATCACCCCGACTGCTCCAGCGGCTCGTTCGGCGTGTACGTGGCGGCGCCGGCATCCAAGGCCGGCGAAGTGCGCGAACTGCTGAACGGCTTCGAACCGGACGAGCTGCGCGAAGACGCGGAGGGGTTCGATGCGTAGCGTCGCGACCTTATTGCTGGCGGTCTTGTTCGCCGGCGCGTGCGTCCCCTTGGACGACTTCATGGCCGGCGTCTTCGGCAGGAGCATGAGGGATCAGCGTTCGTTCGATCCCTACGAGAACACGTTGCTGCCCCCGGAGGGCGCCGTGCCGATGTCGGCCGGCAACTACGCCGCTGGTCCCTTCCAGGTCGCCCTGGGTCAGCCCGAGGGCGCCCTGGACGTGCCGCCTCCCTTCACGCAGCTGGACATGACCAACCAACCCGAGGTCGTGGACAGCCTGACCAACCCCGTGCCGGCTTCGCCCCAGTCCCTGGCCCGAGGCGAGGAGCTCTACGAGCGCGTCTGCATCGTGTGTCACGGGCACGACGGGGCCGGCACCACGGGCTACATCTTCGAGGTGCACCCGGCGATGGCCGCCTATCCCTTGCGGGGCGACCGGGCCGTGGCGCTCACCGACGGCTACGTCTACGGCATGATCCGGGTGGGCCGCGGACTCATGCCCGGCTACGGTCATCAGATCGGTCACTACGACCGCTGGCACCTGGTCAACTACGTGCGGCAGCTGCAGGGCGTGGACACGGGGAGCGAAGGCGCGGAGACGGCCGAAGGCGCGGACGCGGAGAGCCAACCGTGAGCGACCATTCGGCTCCCGACCGGTTCCCGGTTCGCTACCTGGAGCGCCCCGCGACCACCAAAGCGCTGATCGGAGCAATGGTCCTGATCGGCGCAGTGTCGTTCGTTGCAGCGCTGGCCACGGACCCGGCGCTGGCCTGGAAATCGTACGTGGTCAACTGGAACTACTTCGCCTCGATCTCTCTTGGGGGCGTGATCGTTGCGGCGGTCACGTGGATCACCAAGGCCAAGTGGAATCGCCCGGTTCGCCGCCTGCACCAGTCGTTCGCGGCCTACTTGCCGATAGCCTTCGCGCTGTTCATTCCCATGCTGGCCTTTCTGCGGGAGGACTACTTCCCGTGGATCGACATGATGGCTCACGACCCCATCGTGCAAAAGAAGGCCACGTGGCTGAACATCCCGTTCCTGGTCGCCCGCAACGCCGTCGGCGTGCTTGCGCTGTTCGGCCTGGCGCTGGGGTTCGTCTACTTGGCGCTGCGTCCCGACCTGGGTGGCCGCGACAAGCCCAGAGATGCGGGGACGGACGCAGGGGGCGAACAGCGCGCCCGTTGGCGCGACCGCCTGAGCGGCGATTGGGCCGGCCAAGCCGTCGAAGAAGAGCGCAGCTATCTGCGCATGACCCGGATCGCGCCGGTGCTGGTGCTGGTCTTCGTAGTGGTCATGACCGTGCTGGCCTTCGACTGGGCCATGTCCCTGGAGCCGCACTGGTTCTCCACGCTGTTCGGCGGCTGGTTCTTCATGGGCGCCTTCTGGGGCGGTCTCGCGGCCACGGCAGTCGCCGCCGTATGGCTCAAGGGCAAGGACCGGACGCTCGACGAGCAGATCGGCACGGCGGTGCTGTGGGACTTGGGCAAGCTGGTGTTCGCCTTCACGGTCTTCTGGACCTACCTGTTCTGGTCCCAGTACATCGTGATTTGGTACGGCAAGCTCCCCTGGGAACAGGCGTGGGTCGCGACGCGCGCAGGCGAACCTTGGGGCGGCTTGTCGGCAGCGGTCATCGTCTTGTGCTTCGTCGTGCCGTTCGCGGGCTTGCTCGGCGTGCGCCCCAAGAAGACGGGCAAGATCCTGCAGGCGTTCGCGCTCGTGATCTTGGCAGGGCTGTGGCTGTGGCACTACATGCTGATCTTCCCGTCCCTGCACCACGAAGGCGATCCCGTGTTCTCGCATTGGACCCCCTTGATCGGCATCGGATTCCTGGGCCTGTTCGCGTGGGCCGTGCGCTGGTTCTTGGCCACGTTTCCGGTCATCCAGGTGTGGCAGCCCCCCGTGGACCCCGAACCGCTGGAGGCGGAGGGGTAGTTCCGGGCGACCGCTTCAGACGCTGATCGAAAGGCGAGGCCATGAGCGACCAGCCAACCACGAGCGGCGAATCCATTGCGCACGGCAACCGCCGGTCCGTGTCCCTCAAAAACCTCTACCTTGATCCGAACAACTTTCGGATCGTCGACCACCCCGACTACCGCCGGATCCTGCCGGAACGAGAACTCGATGCGGACGTTCAGAGACGAACCGCGACCTTCGTCCTGGGCCGCAATCAGGATCAAGTTCGCGATCTGATTGCCAGCATCAAGGAGAACGGGTGGCTGGACATCGATCCACTCCTGGTCCACAGCAAGGGCAAGGGCCGGTACTTGGTCATCGAAGGGAATCGGCGCGTTGCTACGCTGAAGCACCTCCAGATCCGCCACGCCGAAGACTCGATCGACCTCGGCAACTTGGACAGCAACCGCTTTTCGTCCCTGCCCGTTGTCGTCTACGACGATGCCGACGAGCACCATCGCATGATCATGATGGGGCTTCATCACATCACGGGCAAGCGACGATGGCCCGCCATCAATCGAGCGTTGGCAATGAAGACGCTTCTCGATCATTTCGAGGATGCCGATGCCGTGTGTCGGGCGTTGGGCGTCAGCAAGCGCGAATTCAATTTGTCCATTCGCACTCTCGCATTGATCGAAATGTACAAGGCCAGAGACTACGGCGATGAATTCCGCTCGGACAAGTACAACCTTTTCCGCGAAGTCCTGAGGAGCCCAGGGATGCGCAAATGGTTGGGGTGGGACGAGTCCACCCGTTCCGTTGCAAATCAGTCCAACCTCGACCGGCTGTTTGCCTGGATGTCGAAGGATGTCACGCTCGAGGAAGAAGACAGTCAATCGGACGACTCGCGACCAACGCCGGATGCGGTGATCACGTCTGCGATCCAGGTTCGCGACTTGGCGAAGCTGATCGACGATCCCGATGCACTTTCACGCCTGGAGGAAACGAGAAGTCTTCAAGAAGCCGCGTTGTCCAGCGAACAGCTCGTCAAGAGCGAGATCGAGCGCGTACTTGGCGCTTTGGATGCCGGAATCGACAAGGTCACTCGGCGGATCGGCGAGTTGAAGCCCGAAAATCTGGACCGGGTAGACCAATTCATCGGCCGTCTCCAAGGAGTTTCTCTGGCACACAAGCGTCGTCCGCCAACCACTGGCGAACGCCTGCCCTGGCAACCCTTCAATGAGATCACTAAATCACAGTTTTCGTCTCTTTGCGTCGACAACTATCGAGGCATCGGCGGAATCGCCCTTGAGGACCTTGGTCGCGTCAACGTGATCGTGGGCGTCAACAACGCCGGCAAGACGTCGTTGCTGGAAGCGGTCTATCTGCTCGCTCGCCAGAACGACGAACGAGCCCTCTTGGACGTACTCCGTTGGCGAAGCCGAATCGAAGGCGACCCCGAACCAGCCTGGATCGCCGATCAGCTTCCCGACTCCGTGCAAGTGTCGGGAGTATTCGACGCCGTTGACGACAATCACGCGAGCTTCACCACCAACGTCGTGCGCGTGCCGGATGCCGACATTGGCGATCAGACGACGTTCTTGACCAAACTGATGGTCATGTCCTGCTACGGCAGTCGTGCCCAAAGAACGGAGACCGCATTCTTTAGCGACCGGCGGCGGCGCACGACATTTGATGGCCAGCATTGGCTGTGCCGGACGGCGTTCACGAGTCCGTTCTACGCCAGTCGACCCGCCGTGCTTGCCCGCTCCAACAAGGCAAGTCTGGAGGCGGGAACCAAGGCGGAAGTCATCGACTTTATTCGAAACGAGATTGACTCAGGCCTCCGCAATATCGAACTGGCAGACCGGTTCAATCGATTCTTGGTATCTCATCGAGACTTCGCAACGGCGCCGGATCGGTCGTGGTTTGGGGAAGGAGTGCGACGGGTCTTCGAGATCGGCCTGTTGTTTGCGGGTGTTCGTGGTGGCGTCTTGCTTGTCGACGAATTCGAGAATGCAATGCACAAGGACTTGTTTTCTGGATTCACGCTCATTGTTCAGAAGCTCGCGGTCAAGCTCAATGTGCAGGTGTTTCTCACCACGCACAGCAAAGAGGCGTTGGATGCTTTGCTGGTGAACGACTATCGCACGGACGACATCGCTTGTTATGTGTTGGGGCAAGAAAACGGAGATATCGCAGTGCGGCGGTTTGGCGGCAAGCAACTTCGGCGCTTGCACGAGGCGGTGGATTTTGACGTTCGCGGATTGCGATGAAGGCGATTCTCGTGTTTTGCGAGGGTCGTCACGATGTAGTGTTTACGCAACGCAGCCTCGGCGTCGTGGGTGGTTGTCGTTGGGTCGACGGCAAGATTCGGGACTTGCCTTCGCCATTTGGCCATAGCCATGCGGGTCGAGGTTTGATTGCAACACACATTGATCGGTATGCCGTTAGTGACCTCACGTTGCAGACGGCGACGCATCCCCGTTTGCCCACGCTTGAAGCGGTCTTGCAGAGTGTTGATTTGGATACGGTGTTTTTTCTGTTTCGCGCTCACGGCAAGGACCAGACGAATCCGATTGTAGACTTTCTCGACAAGGTGAAGACAACGATGGAGATTGCCGGTAATGTTTCATACGACGTGTCGCAATACGCGATCGCACTCTTGCACGATGCAAACGAAATTGGCGTAGCGGGCACGCTCGACAACGTCCGGCAGCGCTACCGCACGCATTACGGAGACTTGGCGGAGCTGCGACACGGGATGCGGATGGCAACGGATGTGGCTCCGGTCGGGTGCTTTGTCTTTTCCGGAAATGCGGAAGACACGGGAACCCTGGAAGATCACCTGGGGCCGATGGTCTCGGTGGCTTGGCCCGATAGGTACGCCCGGGCACTGGACTTTATTGACGCATACAGGAACCCCGAAGATCAGGTGTCTCGGGGCATTGCCAATCGCACGAAGGCGGGAATAACGATAGCGGGGCAGTTTAGTTGCCCGGGCGCTCCGATGTCGGTCGTCATAGGCAGGGAGGGCCTACCAAAGACGGCGTTCGAAGAATCGCCGGCAAGCAGAGCTCTGGTCGACTTCTTGACTTCCGTTCCGTGGGAGCCGGCTTTGGACGCGGGCGATGCATAGAGGACTCCCTGGGTGAGGTCATGGCTGGCTCGCTTGGCCGCGGTGGGACTGGCGCTTGCGGCCCAGGCGGGCGGAGCAACTAGGGCGGACGCCTCGGCAGGACGAGCGGCGGCCTCGCTCTTGCAGACCGACGACCCCGCTCGGCGCTGGGAGTTCTTTCTGGAACAGCGGCGGTCTCCGGGATTGGAGGGACTGGGCGGTCGGTTGCAGGCGGCTCGGTCCGCGGTGTTGCGCAGGCCGATGCGGATTACGCCGCCGGGACGTCGCTCGGCGGTGCTCTCAGGGGCGTGGGAGCCGCTGGGGCCGCAGGTCATTCCGTGGTTCCTGGCTTCGACGGGCCGGGTTTCGGCGGTCACGCTGCATCCGACCGACCCGGACTTGATCTTCGCGGGCGGAGCGCAGGGCGGCGTCTGGAGAACGGACAACCAGGGGAGGTCGTGGCGCCCGCTGACCGACGACCAGTGCTCGTTGGCAATGGGCGCGATCGCGCTGGACCCGGTTGACCCGGAGATCGTGTACGCCGGCACCGGCGAAGCTCACTTTTCCGCGGACAGCTACTACGGATGCGGCGTGTTGCGCTCCACCGACGGGGGAGCCACCTGGGTCCACCTCGGCCAGTCCGTCTTTGGGAACTCGCCCTACGGCGGCGCGCGGATCTCGCGGATAGCCGTCGATCCGGCCACGGCGGGTTCGGCAAGCGCGACCACCGTCTACGCCGCCACCGACTGGGGCTTCTACCGCTCCACGAACTCGGGCAGGACCTGGCACGAGACGTTCGTCTTGGAAGACCAGTGGTGGGGCCCCGCCGTGACCGACCTTGCGCTGCATCCCAGCGTTCCGGAGCGACTCTTCATCGGCGTTCGGTACGTCGGCGTGCATCGGTCCACGAACGGCGGCGCGACATGGAAGCACTTGACGTTGGGCGACAGCACCGACGGGCGGATCATGCTGGCCCAGGCCCCGTCCGATCCCGCCGTCCTCTATGCGGCGTTCGATCCCCGGGCCGACGAAGACGCGCCGCCCAAGCTGTACCGCAGCTCCGACGGCGGCGACACCTGGTCCGCATTGCCCGCCGAAGGGGCCTCGTGCACGCAGTGCTGGTACGACATGACGCTGGCTGTCCACCCGCGGGACCCCAGCGTCCTGTACTTCGGAAGCATCTTGTTCTATCGCTCCGACAACGGCGGCCGGTCCTTCGACTACAAGATGAACGGCGGCACCGAATGGATACACGTGGACCAGCACGTGATCACCACCGACCCGGAACGGCCGGACATGGTATGGGTGGGCAACGACGGCGGCGTCTACCGCAGTCCGGACCGCGGCGAGCATTGGGAGTCGCTCAACACGAACTTGGAGCTGACGCAGTTCTACGGCGGCGTGTCGATCAGTCCGCGCGGGGCGTTCGACGTCTTGGGGGGCACACAGGACAACGGAACGGTTCGACACCGGCCCGGCGACCCGGTGTGGGAACATGTGCTGGGGGGCGACGGCGGCTTTACGGCAACGCATCCCACGCGCGACCGCATATGGGTCGAAACGCAGTGGGGCGGCGAATACTCGGGTCCCCGACGCTCGGACGGCGGCGCGTCCGCCGAGCAGTTCATTGCGGGCATCGACTTGGACGAAGACGCCTTGTTCATTCCGCCGCTGGTCATGGACGCGTTCGACCCCGACGTGCTGTACTTCGGCACTTCGCGACTGTACAAGACGCGAGACGGCGGCGATTCGTGGCAAGTCGTCCCCGGCAACATTGCCCAGAAGGACGCGGACGAACCCATTTCCCGGATTGCGCCGGCGCGCTCGGACGGGGGCGTGGTGTACGTCGCCAGCTGGGGCAAGGTGCACGTGACGCGGGACGGGGGCGCGACCTGGCGCACCTCGTTCCTGCCGGACCGATTCGTGTCGGACTTGGCGGTGCATCCCACACGGGCGGGCACGGCCTGGGCCACCGTCTCGGGCTTCGGCACCGGCCACGTGTTCGCCACCGACGACTTCGGCGATACGTGGCGCGACATCACGGGCAACCTTCCCGACCACCCGGTCAACGCCGTGCTGCTGGACCCCGCCAACGACGACCAGCTCTTCGTCGGGACGGACTTGGGCGTGTTCGCTTCGGCGGGGCCGGGGCGCTGGACGCGCTTCGGGAGCGGGTTGCCGATGGTGGCCGTCTTTGATCTGGTCGCCGAACCGCACGCCGGCATGATGGTCGCCGCCACGCACGGACGGGGCGCCTTCTCGGTGCCCGCCTCGGCGCCGCTGTCGCTTCAGGTGCGGGTTCGGGACCAGGAGCTGGAAGTGCCGGTGGGCGGCCAGCCCGTGGCTTTGCGCACTGGCGTCGGCGTCTTCGGCGCCGGCTGGCCCAGCGAGCAGTGGACGGCCACGCACGGCGGATCGGAGTGGTTGTCGCTGGACGTGGCCTCGGGCTTCGCATTCGACACGCTGGCGTGGACCGTCGATCCGTCGGAGTTGGAAGCCGGCGAATACGAAGAGACGGTTCGGCTGAGCTCGGCGAGCGTCCCCCGAGAGGACGGGCCGGCGGTGGTGGTGGGGCTGACCGTGGGCGTGGTCGTGTGGGCGCGGGACCGTTCGGGCGGCCACGCGGTCTCGGTGACCGGGGTTGCGGAGGCGCTCGGAGACTCGGTGGTGGTCGAGATGAAGGGCTTCGGGGCGGAGGCGAGCACGTGGTCGGCCAGGACGGGCGGGACGAATGGGTTCGATTGGCTCGAACTGCTGGACTCGACGGGCACGGCCGGCGACCGCTTGCGGTGGCGGCGGCGCGCCCGCGCCACGGCTCCCGGTCTTTACGTGGACACGATTCGGATCGACGTGGACGGAGGTGCCGGCCGACCGTTCTTCGTGGCCGACACCTTCCAGGTGGCGACGGACTTGTCGGTGCAGGAGGCCGCGCGGGCCCTCTTGGGCGACGGCCCCGTCACCGATCTCCAACGGGCGGCGCTCGACCGGCTGGGCAACCACGACGGCGCCTACAACCTGGGCGACTTTCTGTCGTGGCGAGACCGATGTCGGGCAGGGGGCGCCCGGTGCAAGGACGGCCCGTCGTCGTCGGCGCCAGCAACGTTGTCCTCGTCGCGGACTGGGCCGAAGTCGCGGGAGCGGAGGCTGCCGGGCCGGAACGCTCGGCGTCGTTCGGCGAAGACAAGTGCCACGCGGCGGCGCGAGTGCCCGTGCGAGTGCGATCGGGCAGAGCCGAAAGTGGCGGCCCCGGTTGCCCTGCGTCCGCGAACCAAGTCCACGACGCTCGGATTGCGGCTGCTCGCATCTGCGCTTGCGGCGGCTTGCGGCGGCGATTCCCCTCCTACGGCCCCCGATCCGATTCCCACGACCATGGTCTTGTCTCCGTCCGCCTTCGTGCTGGAGGCCATCGACGACGCGCAACAGCTGGGAGTCCAAGTTCGCGATCAGAACGGCAATTTGATGGCCGGCGCGGCCGTAGCATGGACGAGCTCGGCGCCGGACGTGGCGACCGTGGACGACACGGGGCTGGTCCGGGCGGTCGGCAGCGGCGCCGCCGCCATCACGGCCCGAGCGGGTGCCGCACGCGCCCAGGCGGCCGCGACGGTCAGGCAAACTCCCCGCGACCTGCAAAAGGTCGAAGGCGACCGCCAAGACGGCGTTGCCGGCGACCCCTTGGACGTCTCGCCGACGGTGCGAGTGCTGGACGCCAACGGACACCCGGCCCAAGAGGCTGTGGTGCGGTTCGCGGTGACTTCGGGCGGCGGCTCAATCTCTCCGGATTCGGTCGTGACGCAGGCCGACGGCTTGGCCCGGACGACATGGACCTTGGGATCGGACTCTTCGCAGACGCTGGTCGCTTCGGCAGCCGGCCTGACCGCCGAGTTCGCCGCCGTTGCCCTGCCCTTGCCCGGGTTCCTGACTGTCGACTTGACATTGCCGAACTCGAACGACGACGCGGGCGTCATGCTGGAGGTCGAGGGCCCGGGCCTGGACTCGTTGCGGGCGACGGACTTCGAGCTGTTCCACGCGGGCACGCCGCTACGGCGCCGGATCGTCGTGGCCGGGCGCCTGCGGACCGGAGGCGTGCTGGAGTTCTGGGTACCGAACGTCGCTCATGCCGACGGCTACCAAGTGCGGCTCCTTGAGGTAGCCGCCGCGCAGTCGTATGAGCAACGAGACTTGGAGGGATACGGGGTCGTGGTTCGGCGGGAAGACTAGGACCCAAACTCGAGACGGATCGGCACCTCGTGAGCAGCTGGACGCGACCGGACCCGTGCCGGTCGGACCTCGAATGCGTTAGCTTGTCCTGCGCACCTCGGGCGTCCCACGCGGGGACGCTTCTCGGAGCGCACCACCACAACGGGACGGGGACGACGCCTCGTCCGAAAGGAGGAAGTCGCATGGGAGTCTTGGAGTGGCTCGGAGGCCTGGTCGTGCTTGCGACCGGCTTCGCGATGCTCAACAGGTCCATTGGCAAGCGCATCGACGATGTCGAAGGCAGCCTCGGCAAACACATGGACAATGTCGAAGCCCACCTTGGCAAGCGCATTGACAATGTCGAAGCAAGCCTGACCAAGCGCATCGACGGCGTCGAAGCAGGCCTTGGACAGCGCATTGACGGTGTCGAAGCAGGCCTTGGGCACCGCATCAAGGAAGTCAAAACTGGCCTGACCAAACACATCGAAAGCGTCGAGGCGGGGATGAGCAAGCGCATCGATAACGTCGAAGCAAGCTTGACCAAGCGCATCGACGGTGTCGAAGCGGGTCTGGGACAGCGAATCGACAGTGTCGAAGCAGGTCTGGGACAACGCATCGACGGCGTCGAAGCCGGCCTGACCAAGCGAATCGACGGCGTCGAAGCGGGTCTGGGGCAGCGAATCGACAGTGTCGAAGCAGGTCTGGGACAGCGCATGGACAGCGTCGAAGCAGGCCTGGGACAGCGAATCGACAGCGTCGAAGCGGGCCTGGCCAAGCGAATCGACGGCGTCGAAGCCGGCCTGACCAAGCGAATCGACGGTGTCGAAGCGGGCCTTGGGCAGCGCATGGACAGCGTCGAAGCCGGTCTGGGACAGCGAATCGACGGCGTCGAAGCCGGCCTGACCAAGCGAATCGACGGTGTCGAAGCGGGCCTTGGGCAGCGCGTCGACGACGTCGAAGCAGGTCTGGGGGAGCGCATCGAAGAAGTCAAAACTGGCCTGACCAAACACATTGAAAGCGTCGAGGCAGGGATGAGTAAGTGCATCAACAACGTCGAAGCAAGCTTGGCCAAGCGCATCGACGGCGCTGAAGCAGGCCTGGACCAGCGCATTGAAGCAGTTGCAGCCGAAGGGGAGGCCGCTCACGCTTCGATCGGTCAAGCTATTCGTGACTCGGAGAAGCGGATCGTCGATACCTTGGGCCAGCGGATCGACGACTTCAAGGACTACACGGGCGAGCGCATCAAGGACTTGCGTGAAGTCACCTCCGAGCGGGTCCAAGACCTCAAGGACACGCTGGTGGCGACTCGCTAGTAGAACGTCGGGCAAAAGGAGGGCGAGCCCGCCTGCGCCGTTCGCGGGTGCAGGCGGGCTCGCACGACAAATCACTCTAGGGCAGCGTCTTCACTCCAACTTCAACACCGTGACGGAAAAATGGCTTCTCGTCCCTCGACCTTCGCGCGCATCTTCGACTTCTCGTTCTCTCACTTCGTGGCGATCCGTTTGGTTAGGATAATGTACATCCTGACCTTCGTCGTCCTGATCTTCGCATGGGGCTTCGAGATCATCCCGTTCCTGACCAGTGGCGACTTGCCCGACGCGGACGTCTTCGCCTACTCGGGATCGGCCGTGGTCTTGTCGCTGTTCTTCTTGTTCGGGGTGCGCGTCTGCCTGGAACTCGTGGTGATCGTCTTCCAGATCGCAATATCGGCATCGGACATCTTGGACGAGCTCACGCCGGGCAAGAAGTCGTAGCTACGATCGATCGATCCGATGTCTGGATCGGAGACTGGCCAGCTCCGGCGCCGACGGGCCAGCGTCGGCTTGATCCCCGAGGCGGGTCGCGCGGGCCTTCTGCTGTCGACCCAGCCATAGAGCGGTCGCCAGCCACGGGACCGACAACAGGGCCATGGCCAAGGCCGCGAGGGGCGTGCTTCCGCCGATGTAGCCGAACGCCGCGTACGACCACGCGCCGACTTGGTCGCCTCCTCTGTACACGACCGTGTCGATGAAGTTCTTGGCCTTGTACTTGTCGCTTCGGTTCAGCACGGTGTAGAGCACTTCGCGGCTGGGGCGGGCCAGGGCGTACTCGCCTGCGCGCCGCAACACCTGAAAGGCGGCGAAGACCGCGAAGATCGGCACCGTTGCCAACGCCGCAAACCCTAGCACGCTGGCCGTCGGCAGAACCGCCAGCACGACGCCGACGCCCAGCCACCTGAGCAGGCGGCCCGTAAAGAACAGCTGGGTTAGGAGCGTCAGCACCTGCACAGCCAAGTCCAGCTGCGCGAACACCGATGTTCGCTGTCCAGGGTCCGGAAAGGTCCGGGACATGATCTCCGCTTGGATGTTGTACAAGAAGGTGGAGCCCGTCGTGAACAACACCATGAAGACGCAGATGCCCGTCAGGTACCGCGAAGCCGTCACGCGGCGAATCCCGTCCCATGGCGTCCCGCCGATGATCTGCGTGCTGGCCGCCGCGCTCTCCGACCACGAGAGCGAACGAGCGGCGCTCGCCTTCCGGCTGGATGCGGAACTTCCGGAACCAACCTTGCCCGCCTGCGAGCGGGACGCGCCGTCGCGCTTGTCCAGCCCCTTGACGCAGAGGACGGCAACCTCCAAGAGCAGCACCGACAACCACAACAGATGCGCCGCTTCGACCCGAGGCGCGAGAACCGCCGTCGCAGCGGAGCCGGCGATGCCCCCCAGCGTCCCTCCAACGCCGAGAAGGCCGAACAGCCGCTTGCTCTGGACTTCGCGGAAGATGTCGGTCATGAACGACCAGAAGACCGAGACCACGAACATGTTGAACACGCTGGTCCAGACGAAGAACACGCGACCGGTCCAGACCGCCGCCTCGGGAGACACCGCGTTCAGCAACACCGAGAAGACGACCAGGTTGGCCATGAAGAACCGGTACGCCACCGTCACGAAGCGTCGACGGGGCCAGCGGGAGACCGTGGCCGAGAACAGAGGGTGAACCAGCAGCATCCCCGCCAGCGTGCCCGTGAACAGCCAAGGGATGTTCTCGACGCCGCCGGCCACGCCCATCTCTTCGCGGATCGGGCGAATCACGAACCACGCCGCCAGCACGCAGAAGAAGTAGGCGCACGCCAGGAACACCGCGACCGCTTCCTGGGGACGCACGCCGGTCAAGCGGACCAGGGCTTTGGTCGAACGTGCTCCGGTTCCGAAGATCGGGCTCATCGGCAGACGGCAGGCATCGCAAGGAGGGGAGATCGGAGCCGGGCGAGAGGGCGGACTTGCCCTGGGATGAAGATGGCCTTCTTATCGCTGGGGTCAATCCCGCCTTCGGCGTACCGGCCCGTTCCTTCCGCCTACCAAACGGAGATGGCGCAAGCATGGATTCGCCGACAGTCTCGACCGTGGCCCTGTGGATCGTTGCAGTCGGCTCGATTCTCGGCCTCGGCTCGGTGACGCTCAAGAGGATGGAGCCGCGGGAACGTCCGCTAGCCCTGTTGTCGGCGCTGTTCTTCTTCCTGGTGCTCTGCGGGTACTTCTTCCTTCGCCCCGTCCGGGACGCGATGGGCGTGGCGAGGGGAATGGGCGATTTGCGCTGGTTGTTCGGCGTCACTTCGGCGGTGAGTCTGCTGGTGGTGCTGGCGTTCGGAGGCGTGGTCGCGCGCACCAACCGTCGGCGCTTCATTCCCGCATGGTACGGGTTCGTGGTCGTGTGCCTGCTGGGCTTCGCGGGTCTGCTGATCGGCGATGCGGCGGCGGGCGGCGGGTTGATCGGAACCAGCACCGAGACGGCCTTGGCGCGGGGCGTGGGCTACACGTACTACGTGTGGCTCAGCGTGGTGAACCTGTTCATGACCAGCGTCTTCTGGTCGTTCATGGTGGACATCTTCGACTTCGGCCAAGGAAAGCGGATCTTCGCCTTCGTCGGGGCAGGCGGCACGCTGGGGTCGATCACGGGCAGCTGGGCGGCGGGCCAGATCAGCGGCGCCACGGATTCGGCCTATCTGCCCGCCGGATTCATGCTTGTCGCGTGCGTTCTCTTTGCGGGCGCCGTTGCGGTCATGCTGCTGCTGGATCGGATGGCGCCCCGGCGCCGGACGCCAAGGGCGGCGCAGAGATCGGCCGGAGCGAGAACGACGGGCGCGTCCGACGAGGACGGCGGGGGGGGTGCGCCCGGATCGGCGGCACGTTCTGGGAGGGGGCCAGGACGGTGGCCACTTCGCCCTACATGCTCGGGATCGGGCTATGGGTGGTCTTCCTGGCCGTGTCCAACACGCTGATCTACTTCGCCCAAGCGAACCTGATCTCGCAGGCCGCCGACACGTTCAGCGAGCGCGTCGAGAACTTCGCCTACTTCGACTTCCTGGCCCAGTCGGCGACGCTGCTGGTCCAAGTCTTCGTCACCGCCCGCCTCTTGAAGTGGCTGGGCGTCGGCTGGACGCTGGCGATCGTGGCGCTGGTGACCCTGGTCGGCTTCGCCGTGCTGGCCATATGGCCGGTCCTGGGCGTCCTGGCGATCTTCCAAGCCGTCCACCGGGCCACGCGCCACGCCGTTTCGCGACCTGCGCGCGAGACGCTGTTCAGCGTCGTGACGGAGCGCGAGAAGTACAAGGCGAAGCCCGTCGTGGACGTCTTCCTGTACCGAGGCGGCGACGTGGCGGGCATGGGCATCGACGGCCTGTTCGCCATGCTCGGCCTGGGCGTGGCCGCCTTGGCCATGGCGACGGCGCCCCTGGCCGGCTTCTGGATCGCGCTGTCGGCGGGACTGGCAGCCGCACAGGCTCGCAAGGCCGCAGAAGAGACGCAAGCGGCTTCCTAACGTCCGCCGCCGCACCAAGCCGCGCACCTACGGCAACATTTTCCCCGGGTTCATGACGCCGTCCGGATCCAGCGCCTTCTTGACGGCGCGCATGGCGGCCACCCCGGCAACGCCGAACTCGGCCTCCAGAAAGCGTCGCTTGCCCAGCCCGACGCCGTGTTCGCCCGTGCAGGTGCCTTCCAGCGCCAGGGCGCGTTCGATCATGCGCTCGTTGGCCGCCTCGGCCTCGGCCCGCTCCTCCGGTCGCGCCGGGTCGATCGCGAACGCCACGTGGAAGTTGCCGTCGCCCACGTGACCCACGATGCCCCAAGGCACGGTGGCCGCCTTCAAGTCCTCGCAGCTCTCGGTCATGCACTGGGCCAGCTTGGACAGGGGCACGCACACGTCGGTGGTCAATCCCCGGCTGCCCGGACGCAACGCCAACAGTGCCGGATAGGCGTCGTGGCGCGCCTTCCATAGCCGGTTCCGCTCTTCCTGTCGGCGGGCGTATTCGAAGGCCGATCCGCCCACTTCGCGGCACAGCTCCTCCATGGCGGTCCCCTGGTCGCTCACTTCGGCTTCGGACCCGTGGAACTCGAAGAAGACGGTCGGCGCTTCGGCGTAGAACAGCCCCGAGTACCGGCGGACCGCCTTCATCGCCGTCGCGTCCAGCAGCTCGGCCCGTGCCACGGGAACTCCCGCCTGAACCGCCTGCACCACCGACGCCACCGCCGCGCCCAAGTCCGGGAACGCGCACACGGCGGCGGCCACGGCCTCGGGTACCGGATGCAGGCGCACCACGAGCTCCGTGATCACGCCCAACGTGCCCTCCGAGCCCACGAACAGGCGGGTCAAGTCGTATCCGGCCGACGACTTGCGGGCTCGGCCGGCCGTCCGCAGCACGGAGCCGTCGGCGAGCACGGCCGCGAGCGAGATCACGTTGTCCCGCATGGCGCCGTAGCGAACCGTCGTGGTGCCCGAAGCGCCGGTGGCCGCCATGCCTCCCAAGGTGGCGTCGGCGCCCGGGTCCACGGGGAAGAACGTGCCCGTGCCCTTCAGCTCGCGCGCCAACTGGCGGCGGGTCACGCCAGCCTCGACGGTGGCGTCCATGTCGTCGGGCCGAACCGCCAGCACTTGGTTCATCCCGGTCAGATCGATGCTGACGCCGCCCTGCACCGCCTGCACGTGGCCCTCGATCGAAGTGCCGGCGCCGAAGGGGATCACGGGCACGCCGTGACGGGCGCAGGACGCCGTCGCGAACGCCACGTCTTCGGTGGACCCCGCAAAGACGACGGCGGCGGGCGGGACCACGGGATGATGGGAATCGTCCTTGCCGTGGTGCTCCCTAACCGCCGCGGCGGTCGAGTATCGGCTGCCGAAGCGGGCGGCAAGCGCATCGTGGAGGGGGGCGGGAAGGGTCGGCACGCCTTCAAGGATGCGGTGCGGACGTTGCCGCCGCCAGCGGTCCCCGTCGGCTCCCAGCATAGTCCGATTTGACGAATACGGTTTTTATTCGGTATTCTTGTCATCCCATGTCTGTTGCTGCGTTGCGTCGGAAGATCGGGCAGATCGATGGGGCGGGGTGCGCCGGGCAACCCTGCCTGCCCTTGGGCCTTCCCGAGATCGACGGTGCGCTTCCCGGCGGCGGGTTGCGGCGAGGGTGCGTTCACGAGGTGGGCGGAAACGAGGCCGCGACGGGGTTCTGCGCCGCCGTCCTGGGCCGGGCGGGGGCGCGCGGGGGTGCGCTGCTGTGGCTGGCCCAGCACGGAGACCTGCACGCACCGGGCTTGGTCCGCTACGGGATCGAGGCAGGGCGGCTGGTGGTGGTCGCGGGGCTTCGGCGACCGGGGGACGTTGCTTGGGTCATGGAAGAGGCGTTGCGCTGTCGGGCGGTGAAGGGGGTGGTGGCCGAGAGCGCCCCTCTGGGACTGGCGGCGTCGCGTCGCTTGATGCTCGCCGCCGAAGGATCGGACGTGGTGGGCTTGGTGCTGACGCCGGGAACGGGGGTCGGGAGGGCGGGCGTTCCCACGGCGGCCAGCCGATGGCGGATCACGGCGGCGCCGGGTCGGGGGCCGGACCGGGAAGCGTGGCGCGTCCAGCTATTGCGTTGCCGGGGCGGGCGAGCGCTGGAGCGGGTCGTGGCGTGGCGACCGCCGGGCCTCGTGGGCGACGCAACACGAAACGACGCCGCGCAAGCTTGGTGCGGGGCTGGCCCGTGACCCTGCGCTCGCTCTCTCGGCGCATCTTGGCCGTGTGGCTGCCGTGGTGGGCCACCGAACGGCTGACCCGGCGCCGTCCCGAAGCGCGGGAGCGCCCCTTCGTCACGGTTTCGGAGGTCCGGGGCCGAATGGTCGTGGACGCAACCAACCTTCGGGCGCGCAGGGCAGGACTGTCGCCCGGGATGCCCTTGGCCGACGCCAGGGCCGTCGAACCCAACGTGGTCGCGGCCCCTGCCGACCCCGCGGGCGATCTCCGGGCGCTCGAATCGCTGGGCCGCTGGGCTTTTCGCTTCACGCCTCGGGTCGCCCTGTCCCCGCCCGACACCCTGTTTCTGGACGTGGGAGGCTGCGCGCACCTCTTCGGAGGCGAAGAAGCCCTGGCAACGAAAGTGCATAAGGAACTGAACGGCTTCGGCTTGGCTTCGAGGACGGCCCTGGCCGGAACGCCGGGAGCGGCCTGGGCGCTGTCGCACTACGGCAGCAACGGCGGCGGCGCGACGACCGCACTCCCGCCCGTCGCCGGCCCCGACGGAACCAAGGATGCCCTGGCGGAGCTGCCGGTGGCCGCCCTGCGGTTGGAGCCCGGCGTGGCGGAAGCCCTTTCGTCGTTCGGCCTGGACAGAATTCGTGCACTGTTCGACATGGAATCCGTCAAACTGGACGCGCGCTTCGGTTCCGGGCCGTCCCGAAGGCTGGCGCAAGCGTTGGGGCGCCTTGAAGAGCCCCTTGCGCCTCTTCGGCCTCCGGCACCCCTGGAAGCTTGCCGGGCCTTTGCCGAGCCGATAGCCAGGGCCGGCGACGTCCGGGCCGCCGTGGACGAGCTTCTGGCCAGCTTGTGCCGAACGTTGCGCCGCACCGAAGAGGGTGTCCGACGGTTGCGCTTGATCTGCCGCGGGGTGGACGGAACTCGCCAGTCGCTTGTCGTCGGCGCCAGTCGCCCCCGTCGCCGAAAGGAAGCGTTGGCGCCCCTTTTTGCCGAAAAGCTGGCCCAGGTCCGACCCGGCTTCGGCATCGAGGAGATGGTGCTGCGAGCCGAGGTGGTCGAAGCCGTGGAGACCGTGCAAACGGGCTGGATCGGAGGAGCGGGCATGGTCGCGGGCTACGCGGATGCGGCGACGGCCGACCGAGGCACGACGCCGGGTTGCGCGGACGCGGCGTCGGATTGGGCAGGCGCGCCGGATTTGGCGGACGCCAAGGGCTTGACGGGCCTTCTGGATCGGATCGGGAACCGGTTCGGCTTCGGTTGCATTGTGCGTCCTTGGCCCCGGCAGAGTTGGTTGCCCGAGAGGGCGGTGGGCAAGGGGCCCTTGTCGTCGCCTGCTGTCTCCGCGACGTGCTGGCCCGAGGGCCGCCGCCCGTTGCGCCTGTTGTCGCCCCCGGAGCCGGTGGATGTGCGCGTCGACGAGCCGCGCGGGCTGCCGGTCTTCTTCGTCCGAAGGAGGCAGGCCTGTCGGGTCCGCGCCGTCGCCGGTCCCGAACGTCTGGAGTGCGAGTGGTGGCGCGAAGACGCCCTGCCCCGCGACTACTACTGGGCCGAAGACGACGAAGGCCGGCGCTATTGGCTGTACCGAGAAGAGCGGGCGCGGTGGTTCCTTCACGGGTTGTTCGGATGAGCGGCGTCCCGGCCTACGCCGAACTTCAAGTCACCAGCAACTTTTCGTTCCTGAGGGGCGCTTCCCACCCGGAAGAGCTGGTGGAGCGGGCCGCCGCGCTGGGCTACCGGGCCATGGCCCTAACCGACCGCAACACCTTGGCCGGAGTCGTTCGGGCGCACCGGGCCGCCAAGCAGGAGACCGCCGAGCAGGCGGGACTGCGTCTTGTCCCCGGCGCGCGCCTGGACCTGCTGGACGGCCCCAGCCTGTTGTGCCTGCCCGTGGATCGCGCCGGCTACGGTCGCTTGGCGCGCTTGATCACCACGGGACGACGGCGCGCGCCCAAGGGAGCCTGCCACCTGCGCCGCCAAGACGTGATTCGGGCCGCCGGTGCACAAGTCTTCGTCGTCGTGGCGCCCCAGGTGCTGCCTCCCGGCGCCGACTTCGGCAAACAGCTGGCATGGTACCGGGACCGACTGGAAGAGCGGCCCGACGCGCCCCTTTACTTGGCGGCCTCCCACTACCGCCGGGGCGACGACGACCGCCGGCTGGCCCGCTTGGCCGCGTTGTCGAAGGCGAGCGGCGTGCCCCTGGTCGCCACGGGAGACGTGGAGATGCACGACCCCGACCGCCGTCGCCTACACGACGTGCTGACCTGCGTGCGCGAGCGCTGCACCGTTCGCAACGCCGGCTGGCGCTTGGCCCCCAGCGCGGACCGCCACCTCAAAGCGCCGGCGGAGACAGCACGGCTCTTCCGCAACCACCCGGAAGCCCTGTGCAACGCCTTGGAGATCGCCGACCGCTGTCGCTTCTCCCTGGACGAACTGCGCTACGAGTACCCCGCCGAAGTCGCCGGCGACGGCCGCACGCCCCAGGAAACCCTGGAAGCCCTGACGTGGCGCGGCGCCGAGCGTCGTTATCCCGAAGGCGTGCCGCCCAAGGTGCGCGCGGCTCTGGAGCACGAGCTGGCGCTGATCGGCAGGCTGGAGTACGCGCCGTACTTCCTGACCGTGGACGACATCGTGCGGACCGCCCGCGACATGGGCATCCTGTGCCAAGGGCGGGGCTCGGCGGCCAACTCGGCCGTGTGCTACTGCCTGGGCATCACCGCCGTGGACCCGGTCCGCATCGACCTACTCTTCGAGCGCTTCATCTCCGCCGAACGCGACGAAGTGCCCGACATCGACGTGGACTTCGAGCACGAGCGCCGAGAAGAGATCATCCAGTACATCTACCGGAAGTACGGGCGCGAGCGCGCCGGGCTGGCGGCCACGGTGGTGTCGTATCGACCCCGTAGCGCGCTGCGGGACGTGGGCAAGGCCATGGGGCTGAGCAAGGACGTGATCGACCGGCTCTTGTCCACGGTTTCGTGGTGGTCCGGACCGGCGGGCGAAGCGCAAGCCCGCGAAGAGGGGTTCGATCCGTCGGACCGGCGCCTGGCGCTGGCGTTGGAGCTGTCGCGGGAGCTGTGCGGGTTCCCGCGTCACCTGTCGCAGCACGTGGGAGGGTTCGTGATCTCGCGTGGGCCCTTGTGCGAAATCGTTCCCATCCAGAACGCGGCGATGGCGGATCGCACGGTGATCGAATGGAACAAGGACGACTTGGAGGCGCTGGGCTTGGTCAAGGTGGACGTGCTGGGGCTCGGCATGTTGTCGTGCATGAGGCGGGCGTTCGATCTGTTGGAAACGCACTGCGGGGCGCGCCATACCTTGGCCAGCGTGCCGCAGGAAGACCCGGCGGTGTACAAGATGATCCAGCGCGCCGACACGGTGGGCGTCTTTCAGATCGAGAGCCGGGCTCAGATGGCGATGCTGCCCAGGCTCGGGCCCAAGACATTCTACGACTTGGTGATCGAAGTGGCGATCGTGCGCCCGGGTCCCATTCAAGGCGACATGGTGCATCCGTACTTGCGCAGACGCAAAGGACTGGAGCCGGTCGCGTACCCGTCCGAGGAGCTGCGCAAGGTTCTGGAGAAGACCTTGGGCGTGCCCTTGTTCCAAGAACAGGCCATGAAGATCGCCATCGTGGCCGCCGGCTTCACTCCCGCGGAGGCCGACCAGCTGCGCCGCGCCATGGCCAGCTTCCGCAACTACGGCACCATTCACCGCTTTCGGGACAAGTTCGTGGAGGGCATGACCGGACGGGGCTACGACCGCGATTTCGCCGAACGGTGCTTCCGGCAGATCGAAGGCTTCGGCGACTACGGCTTTCCCGAAAGCCACGCCGCCAGCTTTGCCTTGCTGGCCTACGTGTCCTCCTGGATCAAGCACCATCATCCCGCCGTCTTCGCTTGCGCGCTTCTGAACAGCCAGCCGATGGGCTTCTACCCGCCCGCCCAGATCGTTCGCGACGCCCGTGACCACGGCGTGGATGTGCGCCCCGCTGACGTGAACCACTCGGACTGGGACTGCACGCTGGGCGCGGCGAGCGACGGGCGGCTCGCGCTGAGGCTGGGGTTGCGCCAAGTCCGGGGCCTGCGCGCCGAAGAGGCCGCGCTTCTCGTGAAGGCGCGGGGAGAGGCGCCTGGGGAAGCCTTCGTGTCGCCCGAAGACCTGTGGAGGAGGTCGGGGATTCCGCGCGCAACGCTTGTGCGCTTGGCCAACGCCGACGCCTTCGGCTCCATGGGATTGGACCGCCGCCAAGCCGCTTGGGCAGCCGGGGGTTTGGGCGACTCGGAGCCGCTGCCGTTGTTCGACGGCGTCGCGGTCCGTCAAGAAGTCGAGCCCGCACTGCCCGCCATGTCCCAGGGGCAGCACGTGGTCGCCGACTACCGTACGACGGGCTTGTCGTTGAAGCGGCACCCGGTGGCGTTTCTGCGGGAGCGCTTGGCGCGGCGGGGCGCACGTCCTGCGGCGGAGTTGGCAAAGATGCGAGACGGCGCCCGCGTCGCCGTGGCGGGGCTCGTGCTTGTGCGACAGCGTCCGGGCACTGCGCGCGAGGTCGTGTTCGCAACTTTGGAGGACGAGACCGGGATCGCCAACCTTGTCGTTTTCCCGACGGTGCAGGAGCGTTGCCGCCGCGACCTGCTGACGGCGCGACTCATGATCTGCCGCGGCAAGGTCCAGGCCGAGGACGGCGTGATCCACGTGATCGCGGAGCAGGTGCAAGCGCTGAACGGATGGCTAGACGCCCTGGAGACCGAACGCGCCCCGGACGGCGCTGCCGCGGCCGCCGAACCGCGCGCTGTCGGCAAACCTTATGTGGGTCGGGGGCGGTTCTTCAATTGACCCGACGTTGGCACGTTCAGCGGGGCCGGGCGCCGGGGGCTCGGCGGTCCACGATTCGGGGGCCGTCCTGGGGCAGCGTTCCCGGCGCCACGAACTCCACTTCGGCCCGCACCCTTGCCGCTTCCCGGATGCGACGTGCCAGTGCTGCGGGCGCCAAGGCGGTCCCCTGCCCCTCCACGCGCACCACGAACTCGTCTCGGTTGTTGCGCTCGCTCACGACCGCTTGCCAGCGCGCCACGCCGGGTGCCACCGCCAGCGCCGCCGCCAGCTCGCGGGGGTGCACGAACATGCCCCGCACCTTGACGCCTTCGCCCGTTCGGCCCAGAAAGCCGGTCAGGCGCGGGCTCGTCCGGTCGCACGTGCAGGGCGCGCGGTTCCAGGCCGACAGATCGCCCGTGCCGAACCGGACGAGCGGATAAACCCTGTTGGGACTGGTGACCACGACTTCGCCGGGCTCGCCGTCCGCGGCAGGCTGGCCGTCGGCGGGCGACAGGATTTCCAGCACTACCTCCGTGGCCACGTGCCAGCCGTCCTTGGCTTCGCACTCGTAGCCCAAGGCGCCGGCGTCCGCGGTCCCGTAGAACTGGTAGACGTCCACGTCGAAAGCGTCTTGGAGCTGTGCGCGCAACGAAGGCGGCAACGGCGCGCCCGTCACCAATGCCCGTTGCAACTTCAGAGGTGCGCCGCCGGTCCGGGCGCATTCCAGCAACGCGAGCAGGAACTGGGGCGTGCCCACGTAGCCGGCCGCCCCGGTCGCGCGGGCGATCTCCGCTTGCGCCGCCGCGTCGCCCGAGCCGCCGGGCGCGACCACGCACCCCAGGGCGCGGAGGCCGCCGTCCAGCATCATGCCGCCGGGGGTCAAGTGGTACGACAGGCTGTTCAGCACGACGTCGCCCGGGCGAAAGCCGGCCGCCCGCGCCGCCGGCCCCACCCGCCAGAAGTCGGGATCCTCGCCTTCCGGGTCCAGGATCGGCCCCGGCGAGCGGTAGACCCGACGGAGCGACCCCACCGGCACGGCAAGCATCCCCCCGAACGGCGGATCGCTCGCTTGCAGGCCCGGCACGTCGTCCTTGTGCAACACGGGGACCCGCGCCAGCCCGCCGACGCTCGCCACCTCTTCCGGCACGACCCCCGCCCGTTCCAGTCGCAACCGGATCTCGGCGCTGTGCTGCGCCCCGTAGGCCACTGCTCGGGCGGCCAGCCGGTCCTGCCGCGCGGCCCATTCCTTGGGCGCCCCGCCGGTCACGACAACCAGCGCTTCCGACGCCGATAGTGCTTTACGTCGCGGTACGAGCGCCGGCCCGAATCGCCTAGTCCCAGGTAGAACTCCTTCACGTCCTCGTTGGCGCGAAGCTCGGCGGCGTCGCCCTCCAGCACCACGCGGCCGCCCTCCATGACGTAGCCGTAGTCCGCGACCGACAGCGCCAGGCGGGCGTTCTGCTCCACCAGCAGGATCGCGACGCCCTCTTCGCGGTTGATGCGCTCGACGATCTCGAAGATGCTCTCCACCAGTATCGGCGCCAGCCCCAGGGAAGGCTCGTCCAGCAGCATCATGCGAGGCCGCGCCATCAGCGCCCGGCCCAGCGCCAGCATCTGCTGCTCGCCGCCCGACAAGTGGCCCGCGGTCTGGCGCCGCCGCTCCGCCAAGCGCGGAAAGTACGCGAACACCCGTTCCAGCTCCGCCTCCACGGCGACGCCCCGGCCTCGGCGCGTGTACGCCCCCGCCAACAGGTTCTCGCGCACCGTCAGATGTTCGAATACGCGCCGCCCTTCCAGCACCTGGAATACGCCCTTCTCCACGATCCGGTGAGCCGCCATTTCGTGGATCTCCTCGCCGTCGAAGACGATGGAACCATCCGCGACCCTGCCGTCCTCCATGTCGAGCAGGCCCGAAATCGCGCGAAGGGTCGTGGTCTTGCCGGCCCCGTTGGACCCCAGGAGCGCCGCAATCCCCCCGCGGGCCACCTCCAGCGAGAGTCCTCGCAGCACCAGGATCACGTCGTCGTAGCGGACCTCGACGTTGTTGATCTGCAACAGGGGCGGGGCGGGCGGGGGCGACCGGATGGCGTGCGGCGCGCCGGCGTTCAAGGGGCGGGCGCTTCGGGCGTCCACGAGGGCGCTTGCAAGAACTCGGTGAAGGGCGCCCACATGCCGTCCTCCACGCGGAACATGCGCAAGCCCTTGGCGCCCCGATGGTCGTCGGGCGTGAACGTCAGGGGCACGGTCGCACCGCCCATGTCGAAGTCCCGGAACGACTCCAGGGCCTCCTTGACGGCGGGTCCCGACAGCTCTTCGCCCGACGCCAGCACCTGTCTCATGGCTTCCGCGAACACGGCCAGGGTCCACCACCCCTGCGTAAAGGCGTTGGTCCTGCCCTCCACGGACTCGCCGGCGGCTTCCAAGTGTTCGCGGATCACGCGGGTGCCGGGCGCGTCCACGCTCAAGGGGGCGTAGGGGATCGTGCCCAAGACGCCTTCCGACGCTTCGCCGGCCAAGCGCGCCAACAGGGCGTTCGCGCACCAGTTGAGGCACACGAACGTCTGCTCCATTCCCAGGCTGCGGGCGTCCCGCAGCGCCAGCGCGGCCGGCCCCGACGTGTTCTGGATCACCACGTACTGGGCGCCGCTTTGACGGATGCGCGAAAACTCCGCCGTGTAGTCCATGGCGGCGCGGGCCATCTCGTACAAGGTCAAGTCGATCCCCCGCTCGCGGGCGTAGTCGGCGCCTCCCTGGCGAGCCGGCGACAACCCGAATGGACTTGCGTTGTGCAGCAGGGCCACCTTCGGCCCGTCGTCGCCTAAGGCTTCCGCCGACGGACTCCGCGCCGCCCAGTCGCGGGCGATCCAGTCCAGCGCGATCCGGAACTGGTCGCTGTACGACGTGGCGACCAGAAAGTTGTACGGAGCCTGCGTCGGATCGCCCAGCCGGTGCGACAACGAAGCGGAGCTGAAGGGGACTTGGTCTTCCGCGACCCGCGTGTGCAGCGCTTCCGTGTCGCCCGTCCCCCATCCCATGAACACCACGACGCCTTCGCTCACGAACTGGCGGTACAGCTGCTCCGCCCGGTCCACGCGGTAGGCGTAGTCCTGGGAGATCAGGTCGATCCGCCTGCCCTCGATGCCGCCCCGGGCGTTGGCCCACTCCACGTAGGCCGTCATGCCGCGCGCGTAGTCGGTGCCCACGTCGGCCGTCGGCCCCGTCAAGTCGAAGATGGCCCCCACCTTGACGACATCGTCCGCGTCGCCGGCGCCGGATCGTCCGTCCCCGCAAGCGGCCGCTGCCCACGCCGCCAGCACGGCGGTCCCGATCGCCTTCGGCGTTGCGCCCCGGCGCGCGCGCCCGGTCCTCCCGATGCCCTCCGGCAGGATGCGGGCGATCGCTTGGCCGCCCTCCGCCCGCGCGGTCTTCTTGTTGCTCGTCATGTCGTCTCCGTCAAGTCGCCCGGTCTTCCCCGCGCCGGTACGCGAAGGGCCAGACATGAAAATAGTCCTTTGCGTTGCACCACAGCTTCGACAATCCCTTGGGCTCGAACACCAGGAACAGAATGATGACCAGTCCGAACACCGCTTGCTGCGCGTAGGGCAACCGAGCCGCCAGCTCCGGCGCGGCGTCCTGCAGCGCGCGACCCGCATTGGCGATGCCCGCCGGAAGCAGCGTGATCAGCGCGGCCCCGAAGAACGAGCCCCGAACCGTGCCCAGGCCGCCCACGATGATCATGGCCAGGTAGATCACGCTGGTCTCCAAGGTGAAGCGCTCCCACGCGACGATGTTGCGGTAGTACGCCACCAGCGCCCCCGCCAAGCCCACGAAGAACGAAGACGTGGCGAACGCCGCCAGCTTGCAGCGGAACACGTTCACGCCCATTACGCCGGCGGCCACGTCCTGGTCGCGGATCGCCACGAACGCGCGCCCCGCCCGGCTCCGGAACAGGTTCGCCGCGAACAGGGCCGTTCCCGCCGCAGCCGCCGCGCCCACCCAGTAGAAGGCGAACGGGTCGTTCAGGCGTCGTCCGAAGAGCCGGGGCGCGGGGGCCACCACGGCTTCGGTGCCGCCGGTGAGCGCGGTCCAGTGCGTGACCGTCCACTCGGCGATCTCCTGGGCCGCCAGCGTGGCCACGGCCAAGTACAGCCCCTTGAGCCGAAGAGACGGCAGGCCGAAGAAGGCGCCCGCGGCCGCCGCCGTCAAGCACGCCAGGGGAATGGAAGCGCCCCAGGGCAGGCCCGCCTCCAGCGTCAGCAGCGCCGAGCCGTAGGCGCCCACGGCCATGAACGCCCCTTGCCCCAGGGAGATCTGCCCCGTGTACCCCACCAAGATGTTCAGACCGACGGCACCCACCGTGGCGATCGCCACTTGGTTGGCCAAGTCCAGCGCGTAGGGGCCGGCGAAGAACGGGAACGCCACCACCGCCGCTGCGAACGCCCCCAGGCGAATCCGCTCCGCTGGACGGGGGCGCAGGCCCATCGCCGACGCGTAGCGCGTGTGGAAGACGCCGCACTCCAAGCTCATACGCGCTCGATGATCTCCTTCCCGAAGAGGCCGTAGGGGCGAACCATCAGCACGGCCACCAGCACCAGGTACGGCGCCACCAGATTGAGGCCGTGGCCCAGATAGCCGCCCGCGTACGCCTCCAAGAGCCCGATCGCCGCGCCGCCCACGACCGCTCCGCCGATCGAGTCCAGCCCGCCCAGCACGACGACGGGGAACACGCGCAGCCCGATCGCCGCCACGTTGGGGCTCACGCCCACCACGTTGGCCAGCATGACGCCGCCGATCGCCGCGGACGCCGCCGCCAGCGCCCACGCCACGCCCACCACCCGCAGCACGCTGATCCCCATGCTGAGGGCCGCCTGCTGGTCGTCGGCGATGGCGCGCATGGCGATGCCGTCGCGGGCGCGTCGAAAGAAGAACCCCAGGCCCGCCAGCACCGCCAACGCAATCGGGATCGACAGCAGACGCTCGGTCGGCACCGAAGCCGGGCCGACGACCACGGCGCCCATGGACAGGAACGGCTCGAAGGACCGGGGACTGGGACCCCAGATCGCGTTCACCAGCGCCCGCAGCACGCTGGACAGGCCGATCGTCGCCATGACCATGGAGATCACCGGCTCGCCCACCAGCGGGCGCAACACCAGCCGCTCCACCGCCAAGCCCGTCGCCACGGCCAGCAGCACCGTTGCAAGCACGCCCAAGCTCCACGGCAAGCCCGCTTGGACGACGGTGAAGAACACCAGGTACGTGCCCAGCAACAGCAGCTCGCCCTGCGCGAAGTTGATCACGTCGCTGGCCTTGTACACCACGACGAACCCGGCGGCGGCCAAGGCGTAGACCATGCCCGTCGCCAGCCCCGAGACGGTCAGCTGCACGAAGACGTCCACGACGACGGCCTCAGCCCGCGGCCCCGGGGTCCAGCGTCTCGATGCGCAAGTCGTGCCGGAGGGCGGCGGTGCGCCCGTCCTGGTAGGCGATCTCCGTCTCCACGGCCACCGAGTCCGCATCTCCGTTCAGCGCCTGCACAAGCTCTCGGAAGCGCGACTCCACGTGTCGGCGGCGGACCTTCCGGGTGCGCGTGAGCTCGGCGTCGTCGGCGTGGAGCTCCTTGTGCAGGAGGAGGAAGCGGCGGATGCGAGCCGCGACGGGAAGCGCTTCGTTGACGCGCGCGACATGCGCCCGGATCAGGGCGCGCACTTCTTCCTTGCGAGCCAAGTCCGTAAAGGTGGTGTAGGCGACGCGACGGCGCTCCGCCCACTGTCCCGCGTTCTCCATGTCGATGGCGATCATCGCCGTCACGAACGGCAAGTCGCCCCCGCCGAAGACGACCGCCTCGCGCACGTAGGGGCTGAACTTGAGCTTGTTCTCCACGAACTGGGGCGAGAAGGTTTCGCCGCCGGCCAAGCGCATCACGTCGGCCAAGCGGTCCACCACGACCAAGTGGCCGTCGTCGAAGTAGCCCGCGTCGCCGGACCGAAGCCAGCCTTCGTCGTCCAACGCCGCCGCGGTGGCTTCGGAGTCGCGGAAGTAGCCTTGGAAGACGGCGGGGCTCCTGCACAAGATTTCGCCCGTGTCGGCGATGCGGATCTCGGTGTCGGGCAACGGCGTGCCCACGGTGTGAAAGCGAACGCCGTCGTCCCGATGCACAACCGATATCCCGGACACCTCGGTCTGGCCGTAAAGCTGCTTCAGGTTGACGCCGACGGCGTGAAAGAAGCGAAACACGTCGGGCCCCAGCGCCGCACCTCCCGTGTACGCCCGACGGACCCGGCTCAGCCCCAGCTGGTCGCGCAACGGACGCAGCACGATCCAGTCCGCAACGCGCCGCCGCCATCGTTCGACCGCCGTCGGCCGACGCCCCTGGAAGCCGGCTTCGGCGGTCGCGGCCCCCGCGTCCATGGCCCATCGGTACGCTCGGCGCTTGAGCGGCGTCGCGTCTTCCGCCATGACTTGCACGTCGGACACTATGCTCTCCCAGATGCGCGGCGGCGACACGACCACCCGAGGCCCGATCTCGCGCAGGTCCTTGCGCACCGTCTCGGCCTCTTCGGGGAAGTTCACGGCAAAGCCGACGCAAAGCGCGCTGGACACCGCGATCATCTGCTCTCCGACCCACGCCAGGGGCAGGAACGACACGCAGTCGTCGCCGGGGGACATGGGGTCGGCGCGCTGGAACTGGTCCGCCATCGACAAGAGGTTGGCGTGCGACAGCATGGCCAGCTTGGGCCGGCTGGTGGTGCCCGACGTGGTGCACAAGAGCGCCGTGTCGTCCGGTCGGACGGCGGACAAGCGTTCGTCGAAGGCGTTCGGGCGCGCGGTGTGGGCGGCGGCGCCCCGGGACTCGGCGTCCTCGAAGGCCGTCAGGCCCGGCGCCTCGTAGCCCTGCAAGCCGCGGGAGTCGTAGTAGACGACGTGGCGCAGCGACGGCAGGCGGCCGCGCACCTGCAACACCTTGTCCACCTGCTCCTGGTCTTCGGCCACCACGACCGCGGCGTCCGCGGCCTCCAGCAGCGAGGCCAGTTCGTCCGCCACCGCGTCCTGGTACAACCCCAGCGGCAGCGCGCCCAGGACTTGCGCCGCCAGCTCGGCGATCACCCATTCGGGTCGGTTGTCGCCCGCGACGGCGATCCGGTCGCCCTTGCGGACGCCCATCTCGGCCAGCCCCAGGGCGAAACGCCGCACGCGGCCCAGGTAGCCTGCCCACGTGATCTCCTGCCAGATGCCGAACTCCTTCTCTCGGAGCGCCACGGCGTCCGGCGTTCGGGCGGCGCGAAGGGCCAGCAGGCCGGGCAACGTGAGCGCGTCCGGGGAGCGCGCGTTGCCGGCGTCGTCCGTGCCGCTCATGCGGCGCTTGTTGCCGTCCGTCCCAGGTAGGCGTCCACCACTGCCGGGTCGGCGCACACTTCGGCGGGCGTCCCTTCCGCGATCTTCCTGCCGAAATCCAGCACGACCACGCGGTCGGCGATGTCCATGACCACGTCGATGTCGTGGTCCACCACGACCACCGCGACGCCCCGTTCCTGGTTCACGTCCAGCACGAAGCGCGCCATCGATTCCTTCTCTTCGGCGTTCATGCCGGCCGTGGGTTCGTCCAGCAGCAGCAGCGACGGCTCCATGGCCAGCGCCCGCCCCAGCTCCACCAGCTTCTGGGCGCCGTAGGCCAGGGCGCCCACCTCCGAGTCGCGCAACGGCTCCAGCCGCAAGAAATCCACGACGCGCTCGACTTGCCGCCGGTGCCGGGTCTCGACTCGACGCTGCCGCCCCCAGTAGACGCCGCCGCTCAGCACGCCCCCGGTCATGTGCAGGTGGCGCCCCAGCATCAGGTTCTCGAGCACCGTCATGTGCTTGAAGAGCTCGATGTTCTGGAAGGTCCGCGCCACGCCGAGCGCTGCGATCCGGTGCGGCGCCAGCCGGTGCACGAAGCGGCGCGCGCCCTGCCGGTCCACGACCGCGATCGACCCCGACTCGGGCCGGTACAGTCCCGAAACGCAGTTCAGGACGCTGGTCTTGCCCGCCCCGTTGGGACCGATGACGGCCAAGAGCTCGCCCTGCCGAACGTCGAAGCCCAGCCCCGACAGCGCCGCCACGCCCCCGAAGCGCAGCGACAGGTCGCGAATCCGCAGCGCCGGATGCCGGGGCACGACCGGACCTGGTGGTGCGACCGCTGGATATTGCTTGCCCATATCAGCGAGTATGGCTAATATGGGAGATGAAGACCACCATCGACGTGCAGGACCTGTTGCTGGCTCGGGCCAAGCGCCACGCCAAGAAGACTGGCCGCCCGCTGCGCGCGGTGGTCGAAGAAGGGCTTCGCATGGTCCTGGACGCCTCCCGTCGGCCGTCGCAACCGTACCGCCTGCCCGACATGAGCGTGGGCGACCCCCAAGGCGACGACCCCTTGGAAGCCTACTCGTGGCAAGACTTGAGCGAAGTCGTGTACGGCGACCCCAACGCCCAGTGAGCGCCCCGTGACCGCCGTAGACGCGAACCTGCTCGTCTATGCTCACCGCCGGGAATCTGCGCTGCACCGGGCCGCCGGCCAAGTGCTGCGCCCGCTGGCGGAAGGACGCCGGCCTTGGGCCATTCCGTGGCCGTGCTGCTACGAGTTCCTGTCGATCGCGACCAACCGCCGCATCTGGAAGGACGCCGCCACGACCCCCGAACAGGCCTGGCGCCAACTTCGCGCCTGGACCGATTCGCCCTCCTGCCGACTGATCGGCGAGACCGACGGCTTTCTGGAGGTCTTCGGCCAGCTGGTCCAGCGCCCCAAGGTGCGAGGCCCGGTCGTGCACGACGCCCGCGTGGCGGCGATCTGCTTGGCCCACGGTGCGGATGTGCTGCTGACGCGGGACCGGGACTTCCGGCTGTTCCCGGAGCTGAGGGTGCGGGATCCGCTGAAGGGTGCCGAGCGGCACCTGAGTTCGCACGAATAGTTGTCCCCGCTAAACGGACGAATACATCAGATATTGGCGCTTCCCCATATGGTGTGGGCTGTGTAGGATCAAGGGGCGACATGGACCATGAACCGAGGAGGCGAGGATGGAGATGCGGAAGTGGGTGGAGAGCTTGATGGCGTTGGGGCCGGGCTGGGAGGTGAAGGGGGTCGAGGAGGACCCGGTGCTGATGGAGGCGCGGGTGCGCGTGGCGAGGCGGACGGGCGAGCCGTTGACGTGTCCCGAGTGCGGCCGGCCGTGTCCGGGATACGACGCTCGGGAGCGGGAGTGGCGGCACCTGGACGCTTGGGGCTACAAGACGTTCGTGGTCTGCGACCTGCCTCGGGTCGAGTGTCCGGAGCACGGGGTGCGGACGGCATCGATGCCCTGGGCGGCGGACAAGTCGAGGTACACGGCGGCGTTCGAGGAGGAGGTGACGGCGTGGCTCGGCGAGGCCAGCATCCTGGGGGTGTCGAAGCGCATGAGGATGAGCTGGAACGCTGTGAGCGGCATCATGGAGCGGGCGGTGCGCCGGGGGCTCGAGCGCCGGAAGGCGGAGCCGGTCCGGCGGCTGGCGGTGGACGAGACGTCGGTCAAGCGCGGCCACCGGTACGCGACGATCGTGTCGGACACGGACACGGGGCGCGTGCTGCACGTGGCGAAGGGTCGGACCCGAGAGTCGCTGGCGCAGTTCTACCGGAGCAGGGACGGCGGCTGGCTGGCCGGGTTGGAGAGCGTGTCGATGGACATGTGGGGCCCCTACGTGGCGGCGACGGGGGAGTGGGTGCCGGGCGCGGAGCTGAAGACGGCGTTCGACCGCTTCCACGTGGCCAAGCACCTGGCGGACGCGGTGGACAAGGTGCGGCGCGCCGAGCACCGCGAGCTGCTGGCGCAGGGCAGCGCCGTGCTCGCGAGGACGCGCTACCGGTGGCTGACTGGACGCGGCAAGATGAGTCACGCCGAGAAGCTGGCGTTCGCGGCGCTGCGCAAGAACGTGGACCGGACCGCCCGCGCCTGGGCGGTGAAGGAGGCGGCATCGAAGCTGTGGGACTACAAGCTCCGGGGCTCGGCCGAGAACGCCTGGCTGCACTGGCTGCAATGGGCGTCGGGCTGCGGGCTCGCGCCCGTTCACAAGGTCGCCGAGATGGTCGGCGCCCACCTGTGGGGCATACTCAACGCCGTCGTGCTGCGAGCGACCAACGGCCCGGCCGAGAGCATCAACAGCAGGATCCAGATGGTCAAGGCCCGCAGCCGCGGCTTCCGCAACTACGACCGCTTCGTCACCGCCATCCTCTTCCACCTCGGCGGCCTCGACCTCTCGCCCCGCACCGCCCGCCGGTGACCCCGTAGACCCCTCGTCCCGCCTTCCTCGACAAGCGATGCTCAGCACTCTGCCCAACCGCGAACCCACTAGGTTAAGCGAAGAGCCCAGATATTATCCTTCTGAAAAGGATGATTTCATGGACGAAAGCTCCGCGTCGCGCCTGGCTGGGAGCGTTTCGTCCGGAGGCTCCTCGACACGTGCGATGCGGACGTCGTCGTCACCGGCTCGTCGGCGGCGATGCTGTCCTCGGAAGTCGCGACGGCGATGCGCGGCCGAGCATGGCAGGTGTCGCTCCACCCGTTCAGCTTCGCCGAGTCGCTGGAGCACCAGGGGCGCCGGCCGCCCGGCCCGACGCCTCTCACCGGCCCGGAACGAGGTCGGCTGGAACGTGCCTTCCTCGATTGGCTCGTCGAAGGCGGCTTTCCCGAGGCGCAATGTCTCGACCGCGCAACTAGGCACCAGCTCCTTCGAGACTATGTGGACGTTGCAATGCTCCGCGACGTCTTGGAGCGTCACCAAGTGCGCAACGTCGTCGCCCTGCGATGGCTGGTGCGCCACTTGCTGGGCAACGCCGGGGGGCGGTTCAGCATCCGGAAGTTCCATGCCGCTCTCAAGTCCCAGGGCGTGGCCGTGGCCAAGGACACTCTGCACGAACTGCTCGCTCACTTGGAGGACTGCTTTCTTGTGCGAGTCGTCGACATGGAGTCGGCGTCGGAGCGGCAGCGCATGGTCAATCCGCGGAAGGCGTACCCGGCCGACACAGGGCTGATCCCCGTGTTCGACCGCGCGGACCGAGCCAACACGGGACATGCCCTGGAAACGGCCGTTCTGATCGAGCTGGCACGGCGACGGTGCGAAGTCTCCTATGTGAGCACGCCCGAGGGCTACGAGGTCGACTTCCTCGCCCGAACTCCCAACGGACGGACGGAGCTGCTTCAGGTTTGCGCCGACATGTCGGAGCCGTCCACCGCAGCTCGCGAGTTTCGCGCGCTGGACGTCGCCGGCGCCCAGCATCCGCAGGCACGCCGCAGGCTGCTGACGCTGACCCAGGACGGCCTTCCCGCCGAAGCGCCTGCCGACGTGGACGTCCGTCCGGCCTACGACTGGATGCTCGATCCGGTGCAAGGTGAATAGGCGGCAGACACGTCCGGCCTCCTGCGTTACCTTGCTCGCCCGGGGCTGGGATCAGCCAGTGCCCACGCCCGCAAGCAGCTGGACTCATCGAAACGTGGCGACGCCGGAGTCGCCCGAAAGGAGGATGCAGGGATGACGGTCTGGCAGTGGGTGGGAGGACTGATGGCGCTGGCGCTCGGCGTCTTTGCGACGACCCGATCGTTGGAGCGATCGCTGGGCAAGCGGCTCGACGACGCAAGCGCGAAGCTCGATCAATTTCGTGAAGAATTGAGCGCTACGACCAACCAGTCACGCCGAGGGGGATAAACTCACGCGACGATTGGGCAAGCGATCCGCGAGACGAAGAAGCGGATCGTGAAGATGATGAGCAAGCGGATTGACGACCAAGGACTACTTGGGCGAGCTGCCTAAGGCAGCAGCACGGCAGCAGCGTCCCATGCGGATACTACAGCAGTCGCAAGCTTGCACAACTGGTCGCCGTGCTTGCTCCAAGTCTGCCTGTCCAGCGACACGTACCATTGCTGCCCCGAGGGACTGGCCCACCCATAGCCGTGGCGTTCTCTCTCCTTCTCGAACGGGACGACGTCTTCCGCTATTTCGAAGAGTTTGGGACAGAGTATAGTCGCCACGGGAAAGAACTTGACTCGCAAGTCGTCCTCCGGCGGTTCGATCCGAAGTCCGTGCGTCGCGTAAGCGGTTTCTGCCCCGCCAAAGTCGGGTATCTTTAGGCCTCGGCAGTTGAAGGTAATCCCGTGCACGAGCACCTTCCGTGCGCACCTCGTCAGGCTCATGCGAGGGGCTACGTGCAAGCGGTCAATGGCGTCCTTCCAGACGTCGTGCAGTCCTATGTTTCGAGCCCGCAACGACAACTTATGCAACCTCTCGGCCTCTAGTCTCGCGTTTTGCGACTTCGACGAGCGCCGATCCTCCGAGCTGGTGTCAGCGTTCATCTTCCTGAGCCACGTACAGCTTGCCGCCCGCCTCCCGGAACTCGCGCGCCTTCTCGTCCAGCCCGGCGGTCACGGCTTCGTCGGCGCCCAGTCCCCGCTCGGCGGCGAAGCGGCGGATGTCGTCGCTGATCTTCATCGAGCAGAACTTGGGGCCGCACATGGAGCAGAAGTGAGCCACCTTGGCGCCCTCGGCGGGCAGGGTCTCGTCGTGGAACTCGCGGGCGGTCACGGGGTCCAGCGACAGGTTGAACTGGTCGCGCCAGCGGAACTCGAAGCGCGCTTTGGATATGGCGTCGTCCCACGCCTGGGCGCCCGGATGCCCCTTGGCCAAGTCCGCGGCGTGGGCGGCGATCTTGTACGCGATCACGCCGTCCTTGACGTCGTCTCTGTTCGGCAGCCCCAGGTGCTCCTTGGGCGTCACGTAGCACAGCATGGCGGTGCCGTACCATCCGATCATGGCCGCGCCCACGGCGCTGGTGATGTGGTCGTAGCCTGGCGCGATGTCCGTTGTAAGCGGCCCCAGCGTGTAGAACGGCGCTTCGTCGCACCACTCCAACTGCTTGTCCATGTTCTCCTTGATCAAGTGCATGGGCACGTGGCCGGGGCCTTCGTTCATGACTTGCACGTCGTATTCCCAGGCGATCCGAGTCAGCTCGCCCTGCGTGCGCAACTCCGCGAACTGGGCTTCGTCGTTGGCGTCGGCGATCGAGCCCGGCCGCAGGCCGTCGCCCAGCGAGAAGGACACGTCGTACTCCCGCATGATTTCGCACAGTTCGCGGAAGTGCGTGTACAAGAAATTTTCCTTGTGATGGGCCAGGCACCACTTGGCCAGAATCGAGCCGCCCCGGCTCACGATCCCCGTCGTACGCTCGGCGGTCAGGGGCACGTAGCGCAAGAGCACGCCGGCGTGGACGGTGAAGTAGTCCACCCCTTGCTCGCACTGCTCGATCACCGTGTCGCGATACGTTTCCCACGTCAGGTCCTCGGGCGCGCCGCCGACCTTTTCCAGCGCTTGGTAGATCGGCACGGTGCCGATGGGGACCGGCGAGTTGCGCAGGATCCACTCGCGAGTGGCGTGAATGTTCTTGCCCGTGGACAGGTCCATGACCGTGTCGGCGCCCCAGAGCGTGGCCCAGCGCAGCTTCTCGACCTCTTCGTCGATCGACGAAGCCACCACCGAGTTCCCGATGTTGGCGTTGACCTTGACCTTGAAGGCCCGCCCGATGACCATCGGCTCCAGCTCGGGGTGGTTGACGTTGGCGGGGATGATCGCGCGGCCCCGAGCCACTTCGTCCCGGACGAACGACGGGTCCATCCCCTCGCGAACCGCAACGAACTCCATCTCGGGCGTGACTTCGCCCCGGCGCGCATAGTGCATTTGCGTGACGGGGGCGTTGCCCCGGCGGGTCGCGCGCGCCAAGCCCGGCGGCAGCGCCAGCGGGTCGTCGTTCTTGCCCGGCGCGACCGTCGCCGACCGCCCGGTGACCCGCACGTCCCTTGCCTGAATCCACTTGTCGCGCAGAAGGGGCAGGCCGTCGCGGACGTCCCGGTGCCGGGGGCCGCTGGTGTCGTAGACCCGAAGCGGCGGCTCGCCCCCCGACAACGCGATCTCCCGCATGGGCACGCCCGTGCCGCCGGGACCCGGCGCAAAGACGCGGGCCGATGCGGGGAAGGCGTCGCCGTAGGACTCGGGGCTAGATGCCGCGTCGGTGGCGGCCGTCGTCCGGTCGGGTGCGGGCACGTCGGATGCGGCCGTTGCCGCATCGGGGACTGCCGACGGCGCCTTGGCAGCGGTCGGCGCGTTGCTCGGGCGGATCATGCCCTCAACCTAATCCCCCGACCTGTCCCGACGCGAACCAGCCGGACGCCACGTCCAGTCCGGCGCGGACGAACGCCCATTGGAAACGCATCTGGTCCCGCACGGGCATGGCCTGGACTCCCTCCTGCCGGGCTTCCCGAGACACCGCGGCGCTTGCGTCGGCGGCACCCGCGACGGGTGCTCCGGCTCGTGCGACTTCGCCATCGGCCGTCGCGGCGCTCCGCAGACGGGCTTCCCAGGCGGCGATTCGACCCTGCCACGCCGCCAGCGCCGGGTCCGGCGGTCCCAGCTCCTTGCCGACGCCCGGCGTGAGGAAGAGCGGCATCTCGGTCACTAGCGTGAGCGGGTCGCCGCCCAGGGCGCGCACCGTCTCCATCGAACTGGGGCGGAACCGCGCCGCAACGTCGGGCTGACCCAGGTCCATGAAGTGCTGCCGCATGGCGCGCGAGTCGGGCCGACCACAGAACCCTCGCGCCAAGCGGTGGAACCCCTTCTCCCCCTGGCGTTCCACATCGTGGAGGGCGTAGCCCGCGCTCTCCACCTTCTCCGTCAAGCACCGCGCAGCCAGCTCGAACCGAGGCCACCATGACCGCTCCACCAAGAAGTACGGACCAGCCGCCGTGCCCATGCCGTGGAAGCTGACGTGAAGGTGGAACGGTCCTTCGTCCCGCCAGAACATTGCAGCGCCCGCGTTCTCGGGCCGCGCGCCGTCGTCTTCAGGGCTGCGCGGGAAGCCGAACTCGATGTCGTCGCCGGGAAGCTCGCGTCGGCGATGGCGCAGGTAGGCCGCGAAGTCGTACCGCTCCGCGTCCGGCGGCTGCCAAGCGGCGTTCGCATGTGCGCCGTCGGGGTTGAGGTGAGGCACGACGCACCAAGTCGCCGCAGCCCGCAGCTCCGCCCCCGCCGGGCCGGCAAGGTACCGGAGGAACTGGGCAAGGAAGCGGGGTCCCACCGGCTCGTCGGCGTGGCAACCCCCCACGAGGCTGACCCGGAGCGGTCCCCGCCCGGTCTTGTGCGCCAAGACGGGACGCCCTTCCTGCGACCGACCGATCTCGAGGCCGGCGGGGGTCGGGCCGTCCGCGGCCAGCACGGCGTCAATTGCCGAAAGATGCTTGCTCATGAGCGGCATCAGTATATTGCCCGCCCGCAGACTGCCCAAGCCGCCCGCAGACTGGACTGCCCGAGCCCAGCCCCCCTCCGCCCCGTGACCCGCACTCCCCTGCTGCTCTCCGACGAGGAAGCCGCCTTCCTCGGCGGCGAAGCCGGTCCCGCGCGACAGCTGGCCATGCGGATCGTCGTTCGCATGGGCGAGATCCTGGGTGCGCGCGAACTCGTCGAGATCGCGTCGGCCCACATCGACGGATGCCTCTACCACGGCGACGGCGGCACCGAGTTCGCCGAGCGACTGGTGGAGCTGGGCGGAAAGACGGCCGTGCCGGCCACGCTGAACGTGGGCGCGCTGGACCTTCTGAACCCGGAGCGCGTGCGCTCGACGGGTCGGCGGCGCGAGATGGCGCTTCGCCAGATGAAGGCGTACCAAGCGCTGGGCTGCAATCCTACCTGGACGTGCGCGCCGTACCAGTCCGGCCACCGACCGGCGGCGGGCGAGCACGTGGCCTGGGGCGAGAGCAACGCGGTCGCCTTCGCCAACTCGGTGCTGGGCGCACGCACCAACCGCTACGGCGACTTCATGGACATCTGCTGCGCCATAGCCGGACGGGCGCCCCGCACGGGTCTGCACTTGGACGAGAACCGCCGTGCCACGGTGCTCGTGGACACCAGCGGCGTGAACTCGGCCTTGAAGGCGCGCGATGTGTTCTACCCCGTGCTGGGCGCGTGGTTGGGCAGCGCCGTGGGCGACCGCGTGGCCGCGATTACCGGCCTTCCCCACACCGTCACGGAGGACCAGCTGAAGGCGCTGGGCGCAGCGGCCGCCTCCTCGGGCGCCGTGGGTCTCTTCCACATCGAAGGCGTGACCCCGGAAGCGCCCGACCTGTCCACCGCGTTGGGCGGCGCAAGGGCCGAATCGGTCATGACCCCCGAGCCCGCCGAACTTCGCGCCGTCCGCGACGCCCTGAGCACCGCAGCCTCCGGCCCGATCGACGCCGTCGCCGTCGGCAGCCCGCACTTCTCCGCTGCGGAGTTCGCCCAACTGGAGCCGCTCCTGCCGTCCCGCCCCTTCGCCAAGCCGTTCTATGTGTGCACGGGCCGCGTCGAGTACCGCCGCCTGGAACGGGAAGGCCGCCTGGAGCGCTTCCGGAGCGCAGGCGTGGAGATCGTCGTGGACACCTGCGTGGTCGTCACTCCCGTCCTCCCGCCGACCGGCGGCGTCCTCATGACCAACTCCGGCAAGTTCGCGCACTACACGCCGTCCAACACCGGATACGGCGTGGTCTACGGAAGCCTGGAGGACTGCGTCGCGTCGGCAGCCCGCGGCCGGGTCGTTCGGAACGAAAGCCTGTGGAGCTGACCGGCACGGTGGTCCACCCGGGAAGCGCCCGGGGACGGCTCCTGTTCCTCCAGAAGCCCGTCAGCTTCTGGGGCGGCGTGGACCCCGAGTCCGGTCGGATCGCCGACCCCCGGCACCCCCAGCACGGGGAGCGGCTGGGCGGCCGCATCGTCGCCACGGAGCGCACCATCGGCTCGAGCTCGTCCAGCGCGATCATGCTGGAGTTGCTGCGCAACGGCACGGCCCCGGCCGGCGTGGTGGTAGGCGAGCCCGACGCGATCCTCGTGCTGGGAGTGCTGGTCGCCCAGGAACTCGGCTACCCGACGATCCCGTTTTTGCAAGTGGGCAAGGAAGGCGTCGCCGCGCTCGCCGAAGCGGACGGCAAGCACTGTTCGATAGGGGGTTAGCAAGCAACCTTGACTGGTTGGGCGTCCCTTCGTACGGTCGTAGGCATGATACGCCGTTCCGACGAGATCGCCGCCGTTCCGACGAGACAGCCAACGCTGGACCTCGGATTGTTCCCGCAACAGGCACCGGATATTCGGCATCACGACGATTCCGTGCTGATATGCGGCGATGCGTCGGCGGGACTTGACCTGCTAGCCGACGAAACCGTGCAGACCGTCGTGACGTCCCCGCCCTACTGGTCTTTGCGCGACTACGACGTAGGCCAGCAGCTGGGAAGAGACGACACGCTGGATGCGTACCTGGCTCGCCTTGTGCACACATTCGACAAACTAAAGCGAGTACTGCGCAGCGATGGTACGGTGTGGCTGAATGTTGGGGACGTGTACACTTCGGGAAGTCGACGATACCGAGCGCCCGATCGCAAGAATCGCGTGCGAGCCATGTCGGTGCGCCCGCCCACCCCCGAGGGACTGAAGGCCAAGGACCTGATCGGCCTCCCCTGGCGAATTGCATTCCTGCTTCAAGAAGCGGGTTGGTGGCTCCGGTCGGAGGTCATATGGCACAAGCCCAACGCCCAGCCGGAGTCGGTCAGGGATCGGCCCACCAAGTCCCACGAGACCGTCTTCCTGTTCTCGAAGTCCCAGTCGTACTACTACAACGTCGACGCCGTGCGCGGCCCGAATGGTCGTCGCTTGCGCACGGTATGGGATATTCCCACGTCTCCTCGTCGCTTCTCCGGGGATGCCGATCACCCGGCCGTTATGCCCATGACTCTTCGGTGCATAGAGATAACAAGTCACGGGCGTGCCGTCGTCCTGGATCCCTTTGCCGGCTCGGGAACCACGTTGATTGCGGCACAACAGCTTGGTCGCCGGTGGGTCGGAATAGAGCTAAAGCATGAATTCGTAGAGTTGGTCGAGCAAAGAATGCGACGCAATCATCGCGACTCCAACACCCGCCAGACGTCCACATGGCTTAGGCCAAGGCTGTCGCGACGGGCCGTCGCCATTCGCTCCAGGCCGAAGGCGGGCGCCGTGGAGCGTTCCGGTGCAAGCATGGCGCCCACCAATGCGCCAGTGGAATCGTAGACTTCCCACCGGTTGCCCGCGGCCCGCACGACTTCCACCCACAGGCGACCGTCGGGCGCGACGAAGAGGTCCTCGACGAAGGGCATAGCGGCGGGCTTGTCCGGCCTGCGCGGCTCGCAGGAGGCACTTGGGTTTTCGTCCAGGAACGCGTAGTACTCTTCGTTGCCCGCCTCCCACTCCTCGTCCGACACCGGTTCTGCGGGCAACTCCCGCTCGATGATCTGCAACGTGTCCGTGCCATGCGTGACTGCTATCCGGTACTGGTCCGTCACCGCCGAGTAGATACTGCCGCCCGGTCCGGGGTGCTGCACGATTCTGGGGGCGAAGGGGATGGGATAGCTGCGGAGCGCCGTTTCGCTGGTGCACGTAATGCCGCTGACCGTGCCTTCCGGCGCCACGAGAGTTGGAAGGGTGTCCGCAGTGGGTCCCGCGTCGTCGTGGCCGGCGAAGATCATTTCGCCCCGAGCGGGAGAGTAGGTCAGCACGAACGCTTCGTCCGCCGCGACGGGGTAGAGACGCAAGGCGCCGCCTCCTCCACCGATTGCGCCGAACTCGCTGCGCTGTCCCAACCATTCGCCGTCAGGCGAGAACTCGCCGACTCGTCCGGAGCCGAAGTCCAGCGTCAGCAGCTTGCTTCCCACCCAAGCAAGGGAATTGAGGTTGCTGAACTCCCCCGGTCCTTCGCCCTGGCGCCCGAAGGTACGAAGGTGCTGGCCGGCTGGGCCGAAGACCCGGACTTCGCGGTTCAGGCCGTCGGCCACGAAGATGTCGCCGCCGGCGCCGAAGGCGATCCCGTATACGGAGCCGAACGCCTCCGGAGTGTTCGACTCGAGGGCCGACCTGGGCCCGATGGAGACGACTGGGACCAGCTCCCATTCCGGGGCGTCGCCGGTATTGGAGACGCGCACCACGCTGCCCACGGTGTCGACGCGGGTTGCAAGTTCGGGACCTTCGTCCGCCGGGCCGCCCCCGCACGCCGCGGCTAGTACGATTCCAGGCAGGGCCAGTACGAACGCCATGTACGTTCGGCGGTCGAGCTCTTGCTCACGGCGTGGCGACGGCGTGCCGGCGGCGGCGGTCGATCTGTTGATCGTATTCATCGCTGCTTCCCCTCCGGGAATGAGTGGGAGTGTTCCTTTCGCGGATGACAGGATAGGTCCATCGGGACAGAAATGCTAACCCGCCCTGTCGAGCGACAGCCAAGGTGAGACTGTCGGAGGCGGCTGTGACTTGAGGTCGAGGGGTTCTGGACGCGGGGCTCGGTCCTGCCGTTCGGCGGCCGGCCGTCGGTTCTCGGCCACGAGCGCCAGACAGCCCGCCGATCGAGGTTCACGGCAAGCAGCCGGGCAGCGGCTGGAACGGCTACTGCAAGGCGACGGTGTACCATCCGCTGGTGGCGTCGTCGGCAGAGACGGGCGACATGCTGGACGCTCGGCTGCGGGCGGGCAAGGCGCACACGGCTGCGGGCGGGACGGAGTTCGTGCTGGCGGTGCTCGACCGCGTCGAGCGGCACTGCTGCCGCAAGGCGGTGGTGCGCATGGACGCGGGATACCCGCCGAGCAGCTGATGCGGGCGCTCGAGGACCGGGGCACGCCGTTCGTGGCCCGGCTCCGGCGGAACGCGGTGCTCGACAGGTTGGCCGAGCGGGCCGTGGACGAAGCGGTGCAGAAGACCTGGTACGACCTTTGCGGGAGGCAGGCGACGATGCGCGGATGTGGTGGTGGGACCATGCACGTGCTGCGCACGCTGCTGGAACGCGCCACCCAGACCGGGTGGAGCTTGCGTCGGCTGCTCGAACGCGTGCTGCGCGTGCCCGCTCGGTTCACCGTCTCCGAACGCCGTGTCGTCACGATCGTCGGCCGCTCCGCGCGTCACTGAACGCTGGCCGCCCGACGCGCCTCGTATCCACCGCCCGCAACTGCCAATTCGACCCCGCTCGCACGCTCGTCTTGCGCTACTCGCCTTGTGCACGTCCGCAATCTCGCCCCAACGACAACTTCACACGAGTCATGAATAAGGCGGAGTCACATCACCGGAACATCGATTACCCGGCGGACACCAGCGCATTCACGAGAGGAGGGCGTTTCCCCCTTGTAGCCGCCTTGACGCTCGAGGTGCCGGACCATAAGGACAACCACATGGAGCGACACATCGGAAAATCGCCTCTCAATCCGTCGAAGAGCCGTAGTGACATCTTGGCAAGTAAGGAGGTCCTCCGGTCGAATCACCCAGACAACAGATACGTTGCCATGAGCCGCAGTGAAGCTCGGAGCTGAACCGCCTTCGCGCAGCGGCATACTGGGCTCGTAGGCAATTGAAGCTGTCACGATCGTCAGTACAATCGCTCCTAGCGCAGTCGTACGATTATCCATTTGTCTGGCGTATAGGATTCTGGATGAACAAAGACAAGCAGTTCGTCCTTGACCGCAAGGAGTTCGGGAGTATTGCGTACGTCGAAGTAGCGATGACCATCCAGGTCGGTTCGAAGCAAATTCCATACGTTGCTCGCTCCGCGAGGCTCTTGATATTGTACAAGAAACGTACCGTCGTCCAACCAGTGTATGTTTACCAGGAGATTCAGAGTCTCAAGCCACCGGTCAAGCTCAAGAGGATTTGCGGCTGGATCGTATGTCGTGATTCGCTTGAAATCTATGATCGGCAACGCGACCTGTCCTAGTTCGTCGCCCGACTGGTCGAAGAGGTAGAGCGTATCGGAAAACGCGGCGATGGCTGCGACGGTATCGCCTTTGCGTACGAAATCGGCCCATCCGAAGTTCCTCGCTGCAAGCCTCGCCAACGAATCGCCGGGTGTGGGAAAGAAACTGAACAACACCGTGTCGGCCCTTGCATCCCACACGTGCATCAACTCTCTCGGATCGGCGGCCCCGCGGTAGAGGCCAGAGATCAGGAACCTGTGGCTGTCCAGCGGCTCCGCCGTGTACAGCGGCCTAATCGGAGGTCGAGTTCCCCCGAGAAAGCGCGTGCCGGACGAATCGAAATGAAGGAGTCCCCAGGAGAAGTCGGCGACCAGTATGGAGCCGTCGGATCGACGGGTTGCCTCGAGCGGTAGGCCAAGCTCGCCTGGACCTTCGCCTTTGCGCCCAAACTGAGTCAGCAGTCTGCCGTCGGGGTCGTAGATGCGGATGCGCGCTTCGCGTCCGTCGGCAATCAGGAACGAACCGTCCTGTTGAACCGACACTTCCGGACTGACGTTGACGACTTCGTCGCTCTCTTCCAGGGCGATCGTCTTGACCGGCTCGAATATGGAACTCGGCAGCATCGGCATGTCCGCTTCCTGTACCGTCCCGCCCTCGCGAGTGCAGGTTGCGGCGACTAGCAGCAGACACCAAGTCCCCGCTCGTCGGCGCCGCAGGTGTCCTGGCACCGCCGCCCGTGCTTGGGTGTCCGGTAGTAGATGATCTGAGCGCTTCATCGTCGTGTCCTCCCGTCTTGTGGGGTCATGGAGCCCGCCCCGCAGCAAGCTCCCGCAAGACCGTCCTGGTGACAAGGCCCAAGCCGCCTTGTTGTCGGATTGCGGACGGGGGTGCGCCAAGCATGCGACGGACCAGCCGGCGGTAGTTGGCATAGTCGGAGAAGCCCAGGGCCAGCGCCACCGCGCCGGACGGCTGATTGCTCCACTCCGCCAGTCGCTCCACCGTGAATATCCGTCCCAGCGAGCAGAGCCGCTTCGGGGACGGGATGCCCAGCGCAGCGCAGCGGCGGAAGAGGGTTCGCTTGGAGAGCCTCAGATGGGTCGCGAGGTTCGCTACGGTGCATGGCTGGACGGACATGGCCAGGACGCGAGCGAAGATGCGTTCGACGTCCGCGGACGCTCGCCTTGCGACATCGTCCAGGAGGCGGCGTACGCGGCGCGCGTCGGCGGCTTGGAGGATAGCCGACTCTATGGCGTCGAAGTGGTCGTCCACGCCCGGCCGCAGCACCGCCGAGTAGGCCATGGTCGCGGGTTCGAACGGCGCGTCGGGCGGAGAAGCCGTCGTCGCGTAGCAGACCAGCTCTGTGGGCAGGCCCCGAAACAGTCGGATCGAGTCGGTCTCGGGAGGATCGGCCGGACTCCGAAAGCCTGGATCCACCACCGCCGGCGAGCGCGCGTGCGTCTTGGCAAGGTCGCCCAGCTCCTGCCATCCCGACGCGAAGATCGTCGGCCCGATGATCCTGGACGCGGGCCCGGAGTCGATGGCCACGCGCAGCCGCTCCCTAAGTCGCGAGCTTTGGAGAAGCGCAAGAAGCGGGGGCGTGGGATTGCGGCTCAAGCGGGAAGCAGCACCGGCTCGGGCTGTCGGCGCGCAAGCCAGACGCCGACGACGGCGCCGAGCAGGCCGACGGTGCCGGCGGCAAGTGCGTTCGGGGACACGCCGCCGACAAGACCCAGAACGGCCAGTCCGCTGGCAAGGCATCCCCAAGAGACCGCAAACTCTCTTGCCGCCGCCAGGTCCAACCGCGGCCACCACGCAAACGAACGCCGTGGCTGAGGACGCGACACGGTCTCGGCCGCCGCGGCAAGCGTCGCCCGAACCAGCTTCTGCATCTGCTGCTCGCTGACCTCCATGGTCGGCGCAGCAGCTTCCCGGATGGCGATCAGGAACCGCGCCAACTCGGCTTCGCGTTCGTTTGCCGCCACGCCGGGGGCGAGTTCTTCGGGCGTTGCGGCGTCGCGGACCGCCGACAGCAACCGGTCAAGGCTCTCTGCCTCTACGGGAAGCGACTTGGCGTAGTCCGGGCGCAATACGTCTCGGACGGGGATGCGTTGCGACCGGAGCAAGGCCCATGTCCCAAGAAGGGGAAGGACCAGCGGACCCGGCAAGAATGCCCAAGCAAGGATCACGCCGTGGCGGTCCACGAGTTCGCCGACCCCGACCACCGACAGGAAGAAGCCAACGGTCAACGTCACGCCGGCGGCCCACATCCAGAGGTGGCGGCACCAACGGGGTGCCCACGTCGTGATCTGCCCGACCACGGCCCCGGCGACTCCGGCCACCACGACCAGCAGGCCGATCGCAAACGGAACGATGTACTTGGCGACTGCCGAGGGAGGACCTTCCGGCGTCGCGAATCCCTCGGGCGGCGGCGCGAGCACAGCCATCGCTCGATCGGAGAGTCCGGGCCCAAAAGCGCTCAGCAGGTAAGCGACAAGCGCCATCAGTCCCAACCAAGCCCACTGCCGCCTTCTTCCTCCGACCTCGGCCTCGTCAATGGGGTCAAAGTGTCGCCCCGCTGCCATGAAGACCGCCACGGGCACCAGTAGCGACAGGACGATGCTGGCCGACCCGATCGACAGGGCCAGCCTCTGTACCATCGTGTAGACGCCCGGGAAGTTCTCGAGGGCGGAGAGGGCGTAGAGGGCGTAGAGGGCCCCGAGCTTGAGGAAGACCGCTCCGGCCCGTCGTGGGAAAGCGTCAGCGCTCGTCACGGTCCCCGTCCTCGGCGTCGTCCGAGAAAGCGGCTGTCGTCGCTACCGCCGCCTGCCTCCCGCAACCCAGGCCCGCGCCGCAGTCCTGGGTCAGCCAGCAGCAGTTGACGCAGCAGTATGGTGCACCGGCGGCGGTCTCCTGGCAGCAGTCCAGCCACCCGTTCGGAGGGCCTGCCGCCGTCCGCTTCGACGCGAACGTGAACGTGAACGGCAGAAGAGCGATGTTGATCGCGAGAAGGCCCACGATCCACTTGGTCCTGGTGCTCATGGCGATGCTCCCTGTGTTCGGGGTGTTGCGCGGTCCAAAGACTGAAAACGCCGTGCGCACCCGTCTCCGATGGGTCAGTTTCCGCCAATCGGATTCCCGGCGTCCGGGCCTTCATACCCTCATGACCATCTCGCGCAGGACGTCGGACCGCCGGAGCTTGGCGATCCCCCTGCCGAGAATCTTTCGCGCCGACGTCTCCGTCACGCCGAGCTTCCGGGCGATCTCGGAGGTCGGGCGCTGCTCCATCAGGTCCATGACGACGGCCTCGCGCTCTCGGTCCGGCAACCGGTTCAGCTCCCGCCAGACGGCCTGCTTGATCTGGCCTCGCCCAAACTCTTCCTCGGGGTTCGGCTCCGAATCGACGCCATCTTCGACATCCTCGATGGACACCGTGTCCACGGCTCGCTTCGCCTCTCGATGCATGGACCTGCAGTAGTTGCGACTGACCGTGACGGCCCATCTGGGAAACGAGCCGGCCTTCGTGAACTTGTCGAGTTGCTTCAGTATGCGGACCCAGCATTCCTGAACGATGTCGTCCAAGTCGGCGTCGGTGGCCGCAAACGACCGAATCGCCGCTCGAATGCGCGGCGTGGTCTCTTGGATCAGCCTCTTCAGCAACTCGGGGTCGCGAGCATGCAGCCGTTCCAGGTCGATCTCCCGAACACCGTCCGCCGCCTCGGGGTTCTTTGGGTCGTCGATGGGCATGAGGGGCTCCGTGTCGGTTGCGATGGCACGCAAGGCCGTCACGATAAGGATACGCCCGTTGACGGAGCGACGGCAAACCGTTCCCCCGATGGGGTTACCCGACGAAAAGGCGGGTCATGGGAGAACCGCTACGCCGTTCTGTCCCGGGTTGTCCTCACAGCGTTTCCAGAAGATCAGGAAGCTGTTGCACTCGCTCGTGGATCAGGGTGGGCAACAGCTGGCGCATGGTCACCAGAACGGACACAGTCGTTCCCGCGATGCTCGCCATGGTTCACCCAGGGCGAGACATCCGGCGGCCTCTCAAGGACTTGTGGGTGCGAAAACGACTTGCCGGTGACCCGAGGAAATCCACATGGATTGACGGAGGTGGCGTACCTGTCCCCTGCACCTATTGGAACACACTCGCGTCGCTTGTGGCCGCGCTCGGCCGTCGTTGCAGGCTACCGGAACGCCCTTTGCGCGGGCGGGGGCGCACTTCAAGGGCTGACGGCGATCGACCTTTGGACGTCACGCCGTTCGGGAGGTGCTGGCCGGACCGACATGGACCACTTGGGTCTTCGGCACCGTGGTCCACGATCCCGTGCGCCCAATTGCGCCGGCGCGACGGCCAGTTCGGCCTGGTCACGGTGCGCGCCGCAGGCGGCCTGGGGTCCGCGATGATCCTGGAGCGTCGCGGCTGACCTATCGGCCTGGCGGAAGCTCGGGGTCGGACGAGGGCTCGGGATGCATTCGCATCTCGGCGATCATTTCGCGCAGCCCGGCGTCCGCCTTCAGAAGCTCGTCCAACGTGACCGGCTCGCCGTCGAAGTGGGCCAGCGCCTGCCCCGACTCCCTGATCTCCGTGATCCTGGATTGGACAAGGGCCAGCATCGAGTCCGCGCGGGCGATCGTCCACGGGGGCGCTTCAAGATCGGCCTCCAGGGCCGAAGCCTGGGCACGCAGGCGCGCCGCCACCGAATCCGGATTGGCGTACTTGTTTCGAGTCGCAGAGTCGCTCTCCATAAGACGGATATCCTCCCGGTAGGACTCGACGATGCAGCGGAGCGCGTCCTTTCCGGTTTGGGTCCTTCCAAACAGGAGCAGGACGGTGTCGTCCGGCGGGTCGCCGACCACGAGCGTAGCGGTGTCGGTCCACATCTCGGAGTCCATCGGGTCCGGGTCGTCGCAGGCGCTCGGGTCGGGCGAAGCACCGGCACTGTCGCTCTCCGAGACGCACGAAGCCAGGACGAACAGCGTCAAGGCCCAAGAAGCCCCCTTTGCGCAGGTCTTCATCCACATGCTCGTACCCTCCATGTACGCACGAGAACACCACCGACATACATCTCGACGGTAACCCACTCGCAATCACGCGGTGGCGTGCCTTCTCCTCCACCGCCGTTGCAACCGCCCGTGCTAGAAGACGGAACCGGTGGGTTGCCGCCTCCCCCACCACGACACGAGCAACCCGTTCTGTTCTCCGGTATCGTGACCGGTTGGTGGCCGGACGACAGGTAGTCGACCCAACCCCCTGTCGTCCATAACTGGTGACTTCCGTCCCACGCAACGTTGATGTTAAATGCAGCATGACAACCTAGCGCGGGCACGGGCTCGTATACGCGGATGGTCCTGTTCATACTGAGCGACGCCTCTCGGCACGTATGTGTGCTCGCCGTCTCTCGAGTTGCGAAATTGCCATCGGCGTAGAGGTCAACGGCGACAGTCTGCTTTGCGAAATCAGGAATTGGAACCCCCGCAAGGTCAATTGCGTTTGCCGTGCGCTGAGTCGTTTGCAGTCGCGTACCTCGCGAGTTGACCACCGAGCTGTATGACTCGAGCCGCAATCCGGTGCAACCGTTCGATGCCATGAAGTCGGTCAGCTCGGAATCAGCGGCTAGCAGCTGACGCAGGCTGGTTCGTTGCCCGTTGATCAAGCCGCTCGACAGTCCCAGGTCGCCCATCTTCGTCAGTTCCGCTCGAACCATGCGACGTAGCGAATCAGCTCTCTCGACGGTCATTGCGGGTATCGCGAGACGGGCCTCCAGGCTTGCGACTTCAGCCCTGAGGTAGACGACTAGCGAGTCCGGGTTATCCACTCGGTCTCGCAGCGTCGAGTCGTTCTCGAGCAGGCGGATCTCGTCTCGGTGGGACGCGATGAGTGCCCGGGTGGCCTCTCGACCATACACGGCCTCGCCCAGTTCCAGACGGACGACGTTCCGGTTGATCAGAGGTGCCGATGTCATGCTCTGCTCGTCCCCCGTAGGGAAGCAGGCGACGATAAGCATGATGGCGCAGGCGACGCCTGTTGCGGTCATGAGCCTTCGCAGGATGTTCATGAGTGGTACTCCTTGTGGTTCGGGTCGGCAGTAGTTCCGCCGCCTCGTTGCGGCTGCCCCTAGGAAACGCAGGTTGCGTCAAACCTGATGGGTCATTATCGGCCACACCGGAAACTGACCCGACTTGGGCAGAAGGATCCGCGTGCCCGGGTTGTTCGGCGCTGTCGCCCGCGTCAGCTCGGAGGACGCCGTTTCCATCCCTGGGATGCGGCAACTCCTACCCACCACTTGCCGACTTGGCACCCGGGCCGACAGACACCTCCAACTTGATCGCATCTCCGTCGTAGCTGGCCAAGTACGTGCCGTCGGGCGCGCGGCTCCACACGTCGTAGGCTTTGTCGTGTCTGGTGGACGCCAGGATGTCGCCTCTCGGCGTCACGACTGTCGGACACGTTCAAGAATGTTGCCATCGGGCATCTCGCCCACCGCCCGTCGCCATTCGGCTATGGCGCTGGCGGTCATGCCGCTGGGCACGGAGTCCGACCGCACAAGATATGCGTGCCGAGACGGCAGGTTCTCGCCGTTGGGGTGGACTACCTCGGAGTCCACTTGGCAGGCGCCGTTCCAAGCCATCGCCAATCCCGCCACGGCGACGACGGCCCCGGGGGAGAGCCGCCGTCGCCGGCCGCGAGGGTTGCAAGTCTGCGGTCCTCTGCGTGCGTCACTGGTCGTCTCCCCCTACTTCACGGTCAACCCGTGGAACAACCCTTCCGTTGCGGAAACGCCCGTATCAACAGGCGTGATGGGTCATTTTCGGCCACGGATGGGAGACATCGACCGTCGTCCCCGTCAGCTGCCTCCGACCTGCGTGATCTTCCTGGACTCGGCCGAGAGCGAGTCAAGAGACAGGGCGACGGCGGTGCCGCACATGGTGCCCGACAGGGAGCCGGTCACCACGGCCAGCGTGTCCGTCGACTCCACCCCCGGCAGCTCGACTTCGCCTTCCAGGTCCAGGTCCACCGCGCACGTGCCCGACCGAACCGGACTGCCCGTCTTCCAGTCCACGGAGCCCGTCACGTCGTAGTCCAGCTCGATTTCCTCGAAGAATCCGGTGATCGTGGTGGCGCCCACTTGCCGGACGTTGGGCGCGCCGTCGGCGGTGAAGGTGACGTTCCGCGCCGTGAAGCGGCAGGCCCGCGGCACCATGACGATCTCCGACCGGAGGATTTGCGTGGTCTCGGTGCTGTCCGCCGATACGGTGCCGGAGAACCCCACGTCGCCGCCCAGGGGGCATGTCGCCGTCGGTTCGCTGGCGGTGGAATCGGTGGCGGTCAGCCGGCCCACGGCGGCCAAGCCGTGAACCAGCGCCACGACCTCGGCCTCGGTCAGGGCGTCGTCCTTCTCGGGCTCGGAGACGCGGTCGTTGCAGGCTCCGGAGGCCAGGGCCACGCCCAGGACCGCCAGGAGTCGGCAGGTAGAGGTGAATCGTGCGTGTCGCAACATCGGATCGCTCCCTTGGCGTCGAGTTCCGTGGGTGGCCGGATCGCCGCCCACTGAAGACGAATACTCAAGAAACGCGAAAAGGTTCCCGATGCATCTCCGGGCCGGCCGGGCCGCCCTGGGTCGGACGCCGGTCTTGCCGCCCTCGGCCGGCGTCCGCCTTCTACGGCTCGAGCGAGATGCTGATGCTGCTGCCGCAGGCGGTGCCCGCCAAGCTGCCGGTCGTCACGGCCAACGTGTCCCCGGCCTGCAGGTTCGGCAGATCAATGTTCCCCGTCAGGTCGAGGTCGATCTGACAGGTGCTCGACCGCGCTGGGCTTTCCGTCGTCCAGTCCACCGCGCCGGTCACGTCGTAGGCGAACACCACGCTGTCCAACGCCATCTGTTCCAAGGAGTTGATCAGCGTCGTGGTCCCCACCTGTCGGATGTTGGGCGCGCCGTCGATGGTGAAGGTGGCGCCTCCGGCGGGGAATCGGCACGCCTGGGGAACCATGGTGATGTCCGCGCGAACGACGAGCCTGGTGGAATCGGTGCCGTCGGCGGTGGCGTTCCCGGAGAAAGCCACCTGGCCGCCCGAAGGGCATGTCGCCGGTGCGCCGATCCTGTCGCCGGGGTCGGTGACGTCGGGACTCACGGCGGACAGGCCCTGAATCAGCGCCACGACTTCGGCTTCGGTCAGGGCGTCCGGCTCCGGGCTTCGCCCTTCGTCGCAGGCGCCGGCCGCAAGGGCCGTCCCCAGGATCGTCAGGGTTCGGCGGGGGAATCGGGTGACTCGCAACATCGGACTGCTCCTTGTGATGGTTTGGTCAGGGTATGGCGTGCCGCTCCAAGTACTGAAGCCCCATTTCGTCCATGCGGACCACATAGACCTTGCCGGCCGCGCCGAATCCGACGACGCGCCGCCCCGGAGCCAGCTCGACGACCATCTCCGGCTCGCCGGACGTGTCGAAGACGTGGTACGTCGAGGTCGCCGCTTCGCCGGCCGGCCCGTGCATCCGCACCCAGGCTCGGCCGCTGTGATCCACCTGGACCCGCGCGTTGTAGAACACCGGCAGCTGCTCGGGCCACGGATAGCCGTCCAACTCCGCGTCCTCGTCCCGCGACGAACGGCCCCTGGAGAACGACATCTGCAAGGTGGCGCCGTCGGAGAACACGGAGACGCCCATGCCCCCGCCCGTCTCGGCTTGCGACTCCCGCCACGCTTCCTTCTCGGCCTGGCCAATGGGGAAGCGTTCGTACTCCAAGAAGGGTCCCGCCGTCACCACGCCTGCGGCAGAAATCCACTCCACGCGAGACTCGCCGACTCGCGCCACGACCACTCCGCCGTCGTCCGCCACGCCCCAAACGTCTCGGGCCGAAAGGGGAACCGACGAGACCGACTCGTTTCCGCCGGACACGGTGCGCGTCGTGCTCTGCGTCTTGAAGCGCGTCACCGAGTCCACGGTCTGCGCCTCCAGGTCGATCCGCAGCACGTAAGCCGAATCCACCGTGGGTCCGCCGCCCAAGCCGCCGAAGCTGCGCGCGTACACCCGCCCCGTCCCGTCCACGGCCTGGGGAACGGCCAAGGTCATCGGCGCGCCCGGCGCCACTTCGCCCAACACCATCGGTCGCGTCTCGCCGAACTCCAGCTCCGGGCTCAGCTCGGTTAGCCGCGAGTTCCCCAGGTCCACCAGCAGCGTCCGACCTCCGGGAAGGGGCCACACCGCGTCGGGCTGCTGGTATTCGTCCGGCCCCTCGCCCACGGCGCCCAGGGTGTCGGCCGCACCGGCGTCCAAGTTCACCAGCATCAGCGCTTGGCCCAGCGGATCGGCCACGAGCACCCGCCCGTCGGGCATCTCCCGCACCGTCTGAACGACCGAGAACGCCTGGGCGAACGCCGCTTCCGGCGTATCCAACCGCACCGGGCCTCCTCCGGCCCCGCTCCCGCCCGTAGCCGCTTCTCCGCCGCAACCCGCGCCCGCCGCGAGCGCCGCCGCCAGCCACCTCGTCTGCCTCGTCACGTGGTCCTCCCCCGTTCGCCTTGCCCGCCTCTTTCGCTCCTCCGAATTCTACTTCACGAAGAGCATGTCGCGGTAGGTGGGCAAGGGCCACAGGTCGTCGGGCAGCACGGCCTCCATCCGGTCCGCCACGGCGCGCACCGCTTCCATGGCCGGGATCACGTTGTCGCGCATGTGGACCGCCTTGGACGCCATTTCGTCGCCGCCCAGCTCGGCGTTCTGGGCGTCCAGCACGTCCAGGGCCTCGGTCAGCTCGTCCACCAGGCCGGACACGCGCTTCGCCGACGCCAGGACGCCCAGCCCCGACACGCCCGACACGGCGGGCAACGTCTCCGCGCGCTGCGCCGTGGTCGCGAGCTCGTTCAGGTACCGGACCGCCGCGGGCAGGATCATCGTCCGAGCGATGCTGGCGGCCGTCTCCGCCTCGATGTTGACGCGGATGAAGTACTGCTCGGTCCGCACCTCCAAGCGCGACGCCAGCTCGCGGGGAGTCAGGACGCCGTACTTGTCGAAGAGTTCGCTGTTCTTGGGCAAAGACATGGCCGGAAGGGCGTCCACGGCGGTGCGCCGGTTCAGCAACCCGCGGCGCTCGGCTTCTTCCACCCACTCTTCCGAGTAGTTGTCGCCGTTGAAGATGATCCGCTTGAAGCCGGCCGTTTCGCGAGCCAGCAGCTTGCGCAGGGCGGCGTCCAGCTTCGCCCCGCCTTCGACGGCCGTCTCCAGCTGGTCCGCGAGTTCGTCCACGGACTCGGCGACGATCGTGTTGAGGACCGTGGCCGGGAACGACACGCTGATCGCCGACCCTAGGGCGCGGAACTCGAACTTGTTGCCGGTGAAGGCAAAGGGCGACGTGCGGTTGCGGTCTCCCGAGTGCCGGGGGAGCGGGGGAAGCGCCTTCGCCCCCAGTCCCAGGAAGCCGCCGCCCGCGCGGGCCTTGGCGGCTCCGACCCGCTCCAGCTGCTCGTAGATGTCCTGGAGCTGGTCGCCCAGGAAGACGGAGATGATCGACGGCGGGGCCTCGTTGGCGCCCAGCCGGTGGTCGTTGCCGGCGGTGGCGATGCTGGCCCGGAGCAGGTCCTGGTGGCGCTCCACGGCCCGCAGCACCGCCGTGCAGAAGAACAGGAACATCTTGTTCTCGTGGGGCGTGTCGCCGGGTTCCAGCAGGTTGCGGTCCTCGGTGCCGAACGACCAGTTCAGGTGCTTGCCGCTGCCGTTGAGGCCCGCGAAGGGCTTCTCGTGGAGCAGGCAGACGAAGCCGTATCTGCGCGCCTCGGTCTGGAGGGTGCGCATGAGCAGCTGCTGGTGGTCCGACGCCAAGTTGGCGTTCTCGTAGCGCGGCGCCATCTCGAACTGGTGCGGCGCGACCTCGTTGTGCCGCGTCGTGATCGGCACGCCCCACTTGTACAGCGTCCGCTCCACCGACTCCATGAAGGCGAGAACGCGCTCGTGGATGGCGCCGAAGTAGTGGTCGTCCAGCTCCTGGCCGCGGGGGGGCTTGGCGCCGAACAGCGTGCGGCCCGCGGTCATCAGGTCGGGCCTGCGGTAGTAGAACTCCTGGTCGATCAGGAAGAACTCCTGCTCGGGACCCAGGCTGGCCGTGACGCGCTTGCCCTCTTGGCCGAAGAGCTCGAGCGCCCGGCGTGCCACCCGGTCCAGCGCGTCCATCGACCGGAGCAGGGGGATCTTCTTGTCCAGGCTGTCGCCCGCCCAGCTGGAAAACGCCGTCGGAATGCACAGGTAGGAGGCCTCGCCGTGCTTGGCCAAGAACGCCGGCGACGTGGGGTCCCACGCCGTGTAGCCCCTGGCCTCGAAGGTGGCGCGCAATCCGCCGGACGGAAACGAGCTGGCGTCGGGCTCGCCCTGCACCAGTTCCTTGCCGCTGAAGTGGGCGATGCCCTTGCCGTTCTCGATCTTGAGGAACGAGTCGTGCTTCTCCGCCGTGCTGCCGGTCAGGGGCTGGAACCAGTGGGTGAAGTGGGTGGCGCCCCGGCTGGCGGCCCATTCCAACATGGCCTTGGCCACCTTGTCCGCGATCGACGGGTCCAGAGGCTGGCGGCCGTCCAGCGTGGCGCGAAAGCGCTCCCGTTCCGCTTCGTCCAGGCAGTCCAGCACCCTCGACATGCTGAAGACGCGCGCCTCGAACACGTCCTGGAACGGGTCCACGCCGGAGATGAAGGAGTCCTCGCGGTCGTCCCTGGACGGCGTCCAGGTCTTGGCGGCAACGATGGAGTCGAAGCGGTTGCGGGTTGCGATCATGGTTTTCTGCGTTTCCTGTTGTGAGTTGGTGGGTTTGACGTGCGGGTCGCGGATCGGGCGCGTCGCGTCGGCAGTTCCGGCTTGCGGCTTCCCCGGACGCACCCAAGCTACCGTGCGAGGTGTCCGGTCGTCCTTTGATTCTAGATAATATTCATTATACTATTTTCGATTATGCTATTCGACGAAAAGACGGCTCGGATTCGGGACATCTCCCGGCGGCCCGGACCGGCGATCGCCTCCGTGGAGGGCCGGCTGGGCCTGTCGCCCCTGGACTTGGTGCTGGAAGCGACCAAGGGCCGACGGCGCGTCCTGTTCGTGCCGCCCGGGCTGACCGACGCCGACAACCGGCGGGAGCTGGCGGCCTGCTTGGCGCCGCTCGCGGGAGACGCGGTCCGGGCGACGGAGGCCAGCGTCCGGGCGACAGCGAGCGCGACATCGCCGGCGGGGCGCGGAAAGAGGTCCGGCGCGGGCGGGCGTGGTCGTGAGTCCGGCGTCGGGTGGACCGCGCTGCTCGGGCTTCTTGCGGACTTGGCCCCGCTCGCCGTGATCGTGGACGAGCCCGAAGGGATCGCCGCCGTGCACCGGGGCTTCTGGCGCGACTTGGCCCGGGCGTGGCGGCAAGTCGCCCGGCGCGGAGCACGCGTTCACCTGTTCCTGTGTAGCCAAGAGCGTGAGCTGGGTAGCTTCCTCAACCGCCCCGCGTCGCCCTTGGCCGACGTGACGGACTCCGTGACCGTGGTTCGGCTGGGTCCGGGCACGCACTACGACTTGGCTCGGGCCGTGCCTCGGTGGACGGGCCGCGACTTGCTGCTGGGATGGGCCGTCTTCGGGGGTCTGCCTGCGACCTGGGCGGTGATCCCAGGCCGCGTGGATCCGACCGAGGCGCTTCGCTTGGCGCTGGCGAACCCCGCGCGCCCGTGGGCCTCCGACCGCTGGACCGCCGGACCGGAGGAGCTCCTTCGCCGCGGCGTGCGCAAGACCAACCGCTACGCCTCCATCCTGAGCCGCTTGGCCCGCGACGCCCCCGGCCGGCGACTGCGCAACGCCAGCGCCACGGGTCCCTACTTGGCGCGCTTGCAGGAACTGGGAATGGTCGCGGCGGACCGTCCGCTGGGCTCGCGCCCCGGCGGTCGGCGAACCCGCTACCGCCTGTCCGACCCCCACGAGGCCTTTTGGTGGTCCACCGTCCACCCCGTGCGGGCGCGGCTTCGGATGCTGGGGAGCGGGAGCGCCGCAGGCGACGCGGGCGCGGCTTCCGCCGGCGCGGCGCTGGACGGTCTCTGGGACGAGGCCGTGGCTCCAGCGCTGAACGATGCGCTGGCGCGGGCGTTTCACATGATCTGCCGGAACTTCCTCCGCTTCGGGAGCGGGCAGGTCCTGGGCGCGACGGCCCGGGAAGTCGGGGCGCTGTGGGGTTCCGGCTTCGACTTCCCCGCCGCCGCGGCCCTGCGCAACGGCGCCGTCTGCTACGGACACCTCCATCGCGGCCCCGAGCCCGCCTCCATGGCCACGCTGGTCGAGCTGGAGCGCCACGTCCGCAAGACCCGCTACGGCTTCGCCCGCCAAGCCCGCGTTCGGATCGTGTTCTCGTTGGCAGGCTTCGACGACGACCTGCGACGCGAGGCGGCCCGGAACGCGCTGATCAGGCTCGTGGGAGCGAACGAGCTGGCGGCGGCGCCGGGCCTGGGCGGCGCTCGGGTTCGTTGACTGCAGCCCGCGGGTCGCTATTCTGAATCCGATCGCGGCCTCCCCCCGGTCTGCCTCGTGCCGGACGGCCGCTCCCCTCTCGAGCCCCTCCGCCTTGCGGGACCCGCCATGCACCTTCAGTTCAAGGGACAGGTCTTCGTCGAGAACCACCACTTGGTCGTCCCCTTCCACGAGCTGAAGCCGGTCCGCTCGAAGGGAACCAGCCCGAAGGCCAGCCTCCACGACAACCTGATCGTCGAGGGTGACAACTTGGCGGCTCTCAAGGCGCTTCTGCCGATCTATCACGGCAAGGTCAAGTGCATCTACATCGACCCCCCGTACAACACCGGCAACGAAGGGTGGGCGTACAACGACCGCGTGAATTCGCCGATGATGCAGGACTGGTTCGGCAAGGTCGTGGACCGCGACGACCTGACCCGCCACGACAAGTGGTGCTGCATGATGCTGCCGCGGCTGACGCTGTTGCACGAACTGCTATCCGAAGACGGAGCGATCTTCATCTCCATCGACGACAACGAAGTGCACCGGTTGCGGTTCTTGATGGACGAGGTGTTCGGAGAAGAGAACTTCGTGGCGACGATCATATGGGAGAAGGTGTATTCGCCCAAGAGCAGCGCCAAGTACTTCTCGGAAAACCACGACTTCATCATCGTGTACGCAAGAGACAAGGAGCGATTCGATCTGGGGTTGCTTCCCCGGACCAAGGAAGCCGACGAACGCTATTCCAATCCCGACGACGACCCCCGCGGGGCCTGGAAGGCGAGCGACTTGTCGGCGCGAAACCCGTACTCTCGTGGAGTTTATGCCATCCAATGTCCGGGGGGACGCAGGATCGAAGGGCCTCCCGCAGGCAGATTTTGGCTGTACTCCAAGCAGAAGTTCTGGGAGATGCATGAAGACAATCGAATATGGTGGGGCGAAGACGGCAATCAGGTGCCAGCCGTCAAGCGCTTCCTGTCCGAGGTCAAGTCGGGGATGGTGCCGGAGACCATTTGGACATACAAGGAGGTGGGACATACGCAAAGAGCCAAGAAGACCCTCTTGGACATATTCCCGGACGACTTTCCGAACTTCACCACCGCCAAGCCGGTCGAATTGATCTCCCGAGTCCTGCGCTTGGCCACCGACAAGGACTCCATCGTGCTCGACTCCTTCGCGGGGTCGGGCACCACCGCCCACGCCGTCTTGGCCCTCAACAAGGAGGACGGGGGCAGTCGGCGCTTCGTGCTGGTGGAGTGCGAGGACTACGTGGACACGTTGACGGCCGAGCGGGTTCGACGGGTCGCCAAGGGCATTCCGGAGGCCAAGGACAAACGCCTGGAAGCCGGGCTTGGCGGCACATTCAGCTATTTCGAGGTGGGTCGCCCCATGCAGCCGCGATCGATGTTCGGAGCTTCGCGGCTGCCGGGCTACGACAAGCTGGCCGGCTACTTGTTCTTCACAGCGACGGGCGAGGAGTTCGATCCTGATCGGATTGATCGAGAGAAATGGTTCATCGGCGCAAGTGCGCGGTGGGACGTGTTCTTGATCTACGACTCGGACGTCGAAGTGCTCAAGGACCTGGCCCTCACGCTCGGCATCGCCCGGGCTCTGCCGGAGAACGGCCGCGAGCGCTTGATCTTCGCCCCCACCAAGTACTTGGACTTGGAGTTCCTGCACATGCATCGAATCCAGTTCTCCCAGCTGCCGTTCGAGATCTACGAGACGGTGGACAGACTGGACTCGTGATCCTCAAGGAGTACCAGAAGCGGACGCTCTCGGTCGTTGGAGAGTACCTGGAGCACTTGGCGGAGTGGCGAGACAAGGCGGCCACGCTGGATCCCGAGTTCGGCTTCGACTGGGCGGCCAAGGCGTGGGAGAAGTGCTTCTTGTCGCGCCGTTACGTGTCCCGTCGGAACGGACTGGGCGACCCGTTGCCCGCCTTCTGTCTCAAGGTTCCCACCGGCGGCGGCAAGACGCTGCTCGCCGTCAAGGTGATCGACCTGGCCCACACGCGCTTCCGCCGACGGCAGTCGGGCCTGGTGCTTTGGATCGTCCCGACGACTCAGATCTACAACCAGACGCTTCGGGCGCTCAAGGACAAGGACCATCCGTACCGACAGCAGCTCGACATCTTGTCGGCCGGGCGCACCCTCGTTCTCGAGAAGACGAAAGGCTTCGGTCCGCGCGACGTGGTGGACAAGCTCTGCATCCTCGTGCTGATGCTGCCCTCCGCCAACCGCCGGACCAAGGCGCAGCTCCGCATGTTCCGGGACAGCGGCGGCTACAATCGCTTCTTCCCCGCCGACAACAACGCCGAAGGCCACAGGAAGTTGCTCGAAAGGGTGCCGAACCTGGACACCTTCGAAGGGCACGGGGGCGTGTGGGGACGTCACGCCAAGACGTCCTTGGGCAACACGCTCCGCTTGCTTCGTCCCCTGATCATCCTCGACGAAGGACACAAGGCGTACAGCCGAAACGCCAAGAATACCCTGGAGGGCTTCAATCCGTGCATGATCGTCGAGCTGTCGGCCACGCCGCCCACGGAAGCCAACGTGCTGGTGAGCATCTCCGGCAGGGAGCTCCACGCCGAGGAGATGATCAAACTCGACCTGCACATCAAGAACAAAGCCAGCGCCGCGTGGGAGGACACGCTGCTGGCGGCGATGGAGCACCGCAAGATGCTGGAAGCCCAGGCGCTCGCGCACGAAGCGGAAACCGGCGAGCATATCCGCCCGATATGCCTGATACAGGTGGAGCGAACGGGGCGAAAGCAGCATCGGACGGGAGTGGTGCACGCGGACGACGTGAGGGAGTATCTGTTGCGACATCCCGACGTTCGGCCGGAACACATTGCCGTCAAGACGAGCCGAAAGGACGAGTTGAAGGCTGTGGACGAGCTTGGAGGCTTGCTAGCCAGGAACTGCCCGATTCGCTTCATCATCACCAAGCAGGCGTTGCAGGAGGGCTGGGACTGCTCCTTCGCTTACGTCTTGGCGATTCTGACCAACCCAGCGTCCAAGAGCGCGCTGACCCAGCTGGTGGGTCGCATCCTGCGGCAGCCCTACGCCAAGAAGACCGGAAATCCCCGGCTCGACGAGAGCTACGTATTCTGCTTTCGGCGCCGGGGAGCGGACCTGCTCCGCGAGGTGCGCAGGGGGTTCGGGCTGGAGGGCCTGCAGGGACTGGAAGGCAGGATCGTCGACGACGGCGATTCGGTGCTGCGCAGGGAACGGGTGGTGGCGCGCCAGCGGAAGCGGTATCGCAACGTGGTCCGCGACTTCGTGCTTCCCGCGTTCATGATCAAGGACGGCGCCGACTGGCGGCCCGTGCGGTACGAGACCGACATCCTGTCGCGGGTCCCGTGGGACGACGTGGACGTGAGCCCTTTGTTCGACCTGCCGCTGGTCCAGGAGAGCGACAGCGACTTCGACCTGCGCACCGGACTCGATCAAGGAGGCTTGACGGACCGCGTTTTCGTCGCCGGCGACGGCACGACAACCGAAGGCGGAGATGTGATCGACTACTACTTTGCGGCCGGTCACTTGCTGAGCGTGATGCCGAATCCGTGGCGCGGCGCCGAAGCCGCCCAGATGGTATTCGAAGCGTTGCTGGAGAAGCATCCGCGTCAGCAAGTGCAAGCCAGCTACATGTTCGTTCTCGAAGAGTTGCGCAAGCGGCTGGAGGGGGAGCGAGACCGGATGTCTCGGAGCGTTTTCTTCGACATGCTGAAGCGTGGCGTCATGCGCTTCCTGGTCGTGACCGACGATCTAGACTTCAACCGCCCGCCGTCCAAGGTCGAAATCGGTCGCGCGCGACAGGCCAATCGACCCGACGGGAGCCAATTCCGCCTGAGCCTGTACGAGCGGACCAGCGAAGAAGAGATGAACACGCTGGAGACGAAGGTGGCCACGTACCTGGACCAGCAGGCGCGGCTGTTCTTCTGGTACCGCAACCGGAGCCGCAAGGACTACTATGTGCAGGGCTGGAAGCCCCAGCGCGTGTACGCGGACTTCGTGTTTGCGCTCAAGGCGGAGGGCCAGGAAGGCCAGGACGACGAGGCGGAACGGAGCGACGACAAGGACTTCGGCGACGTGTTCGTGCTCGAGACCAAGGGACTGCACCTCAAGCAGTCGGAGGACACCAACTACAAGCGCTCCGTGTTCAGCACCTGCTCCGAGATGGCCAAGCAGAGGGAGTGGGCCGAGTTCGCGCCGGCGATGCGCGACAAGGTGGTGCGCTTCGAGGTCGTGGACGAGGACGAGTGGCAGCAGCGGCTGAACGCTATGCTGGCCTGACCGACGCGACCTCGGCCTCGCCGGAACGGGGAGGCGTTCACGCGGAACGCTCCAGTTGGGCGGCTCGTTGCTGCGTCCGCGTTGCGAAGCCTTGGAGGGCGTCGTGGTCAAGGCCGGGACGGGCCAATTCCCGGGCAACGCCGTCGCACTGTTGCACCGCCAGTTCGCAGAGCTTCCCCACGCGCCGGCGCACGGCGGAGGGCTCCAGTCCGCACTTGCGCGCGAAGCGGTCCCAGTCCGCGGGGCGCAGCTCTTCCAGCGTGGCCCGTCCGCCAATCTTCATGGCCAGTCTGGGCGACAGACCGGGGTACGCGGCCGTGCACAGCACGTCGTAGAGGGGCGCAAGTTCAACCGTCTCGCCGAACCCGGGACCGCGCCTGACCAGGCTGTAGTTCTTGCCGTGCGCGTCGGCGTTGCCGACAAGGACTTGCAGGACGGCGGCGGCGAGAAGGGCGTCCGCGTCTTGGTCGGGGTTCGTGCAGGCGCGACGGACCAGATCGAAGCAATCCGGAAAGCCGGGACCGCCGTCGGCGGCGTACTTGCGGCGCGACACGAAGCCCAGCGCTTGGCAGAAGTCCTCTTGATGAAGGCGACGGACGACGCCGCTCGGCGCGCGCTCCCGGTCGTAGCGCTCCACGAGCAGGAAGGGGCGACCGCAAGCGACCCGAGCCTCCACGGGGGCCGCCGCGAGTCCCATCTTGCGGGCCAAGCGCATGGCGAAGGCCTCGTTCTCGGTCATCGCCGGAAAGCGTTCGTTGGCGGGCTTGAGGATGTGGGTGGTCGGACCGCCGGGAGCGGGAAGGGCGATCTCGTCGCCGCTGGCCACTACGGGCAACTTGGACTGGGCGCCGGCCAGAGACATGCGCAGGCCGTCCTCCCCGTTGACGAGCAACGGGTGCGTCCTGATGGCGTCCAGAAGGCGGGCGAGTGCGGCCTCCGAAAGCGGCTTGGCGCACGGGACGGGCGCGGCGGAGCGGGTGGACGCGGCTGCTGCCGTGGAGTCAGCGGACGTGCCATTCGGAGGCTGCTGACCCTCCGGCCAGAGCGAGACGGCCCCTGCCACTTCGCCGCCGATTCCGGCCAGGATGCCGAAGACGTTCTCGGGCGACACGCCCAAGGCGCGGGCCACTGCATCCCTTTCGGCGCCCTCGGGCAACAGGCCCTCGAAGAAGGGAGCGCATTGCGCACTGGGAAACGAACGCGACTGCTTGGGCAGGGACAGGGAGAGCGCTGGCGCGGCTTGGTCGGCCAGCCAGCCGTCGTCGTAGGCGAACCGCATCGCGCCGCGGCGGTCCAGCTCCAGGACGCCCGCCACCCGTCGGCCCCACCACGCGACCAGCGTGCGGACGGCGGGACGGCTCGTCATCATGATCGCCCGCCTGGTCAGCCCTCTACCGTGAAGTGCATCATCATGCCGGCGTGCAGGTGTTCGGCGATGTGACAGTGCAGCATCCAGTCGCCTGGGTTGGACATCTCGACCAGGATGTCCATGGTTGAGCCCACGGGGACGATCGCGGTGTCCTTCCACACAAGGTTGTCGTTGGGCACGTCGTCGCGGGCCAGCACGACGAAGCGCTGGCCGTGCACATGCACCGGGTGGTTCATGGGGTGAAACGAATCGGGCGAATTGAAGACGCGCACCTTGACCAAGTCGCCCACCTTGAAGCGCCAGTGGATCGCTTCGTTCTCGCGGCCGGTCGCGCCGTCCCGCAGCACCCACGTGACTTGTGTCCCGGTGGAGAGCCAGTTCATCATGGGCATGGCGTCGTTCCACTCCATGGGGGGCACGTACAGCGTGTCGGCCTCCATGGAGCGGACGATCGGCAGGGGCAAGCCCTGGACGCGGACGGTGGCCTCCAGGACGTGGTCGGGCGGGCGGCCCAGGTGGGCGCGCAGGGGTTCGGTTTCGGCGGCAACTTCGGCGTGCTCCCGCAACGTTGCGAACGCCTCGGTCACCGCGTCCCGAACCGGCGGACCCGAGACGCGCACCGTCGCAAGCGTGTCCACGTGGGGGTAGAACTCGCCCCGGAAGTGGTTCACCGCCTGGATGGTGTTGGCGATCGCCGCTTGGCCCGCCTCCGGGAACGACACGTCCACCACGTAGCGCTCCGCGGGGGCGACGACCACGCTCGACACCCACGTCTCGCGCTCGAAGCGGCCCACGTCGGACGCCACCAGCTTTACGCGCGCCGGCCCGAAGGTCACGTTGAATGTGCGCGTGTTGGCCACGTTGGTGATGAAGAAGCGGACGACTTCGCCGGGCGCGGCCTCCAAGGCGTGTCCCGTCGCGCCATTGACAAGCATGACGTTGCCGAACCGCCCCATGAGCGCGTGCGTGGGCGCCTCTTCGCCCCATGGGATCAGGCCGTGGCCGTCCATGAGGATGTCGTCCAGGACCAGCAGCTCCTCCCGGTGGGCGGGGCCATAGTGGTCCGGGTCGGGAGAGGACACCAGCAGGTTGCCGTAGAGGCCCAGGTCCTGCTGCACGTCCTCACGCATGTGGGGGTGATACCAGAACATCCCGGCGTCCGGGACCTTCAGTTCATAGACGAACGACTCGCCCGGCGCGATCGGCGGCTGGGTCACGCCGGGCACGCCGTCGAAGCGGTTGTCCAGTCGAAGCCCATGCCAGTGGACGGTCGTCTCCGCCTCGATCCGGTTGGTGACGCGGACGACCACCGTCGAGCCCTGCGGCGCCTGGATGAACGGACCCGGATACTGGCCGTTGTAGCCGTACATCGCCGCCGTGTGGCCGGCCAGCGTCCGCCGCACAAGCGTCACGTCCACGTTCAGCGTGTCCCACGGCCCCAACCGGACGGGCTCGCTGGGCCGGGCCTCGGGCAACGCGGCCAGGTCGACCCCCGCCCCCGCCAAGAACGCGCCGACAGGGGGCAGCGCACCCTCCAGTCCGGGGAGCATGGGCATATTCGGGTCCATCGGCGGCATCCGCCAGCCCGACTCCATGTTGTGCATGGCGTGGGCCGCGTGGTCCATCTGCTGGGCGGCAAGAGGGAATGCAAGCGCCTGCAAGACCAGCAAGCCCGCGAGCGATGTCGGCCTAGTCAATGTGCTCTTCCTTCATCTTCGGGGCAGGGGGGCTCGATTGCGCCGCCTCGAGACGGCATGCCATGCACAATACCGGCCTTCGTTGACCGCCGCCAGCCGCTCGCCAAGTTGACAAAGACGTCCAGACGTCCTATTTTCGGGGATGGAGACGAGACGACTGCCGGGCGAAGTGCGCGATGCCGTAGTCGAGGTGCTGGCAGACCGGCCGCACGGCGCTTCCGTTGCCGAGATCGTGGCCGGCGTGCACGAGGCGATCGGCAAGGTGCCGAGGTCCAGCGTGCGTTCGTACCTCCGGCTCAACACGCCGCGCCTGTTTGTTCGCCAGAGCCGTGGTTATTACTCGCTGAAGGCGGTTTCGGCCACGGAGACGCGAACCCCTCCCCCCGCTCCAGAAGAACCCGGAGAGGGCGCACGAACGGAATGGCCGACGCACTGCATAGGGCGGACAGTGCTGTACAAGGCCGATTGTCTCGAGTGGCTGGCATCGAGGGAACCCAACTCCATTCATGCCGTCGTAACCGACCCGCCTTACGGTCTTGTCGAGTACTCCGCGAAGGAGCAAGGCAAGCTTCGAAGGCGAAAGGGCGGCGTGTGGCGTCTTCCGCCTTCCTTCGACGGAGCGACTCGATCGCCGTTGCCTCGCTTCACCGTGCTCTCGCGCACGGACTTGGACCGCTTGGCCTTGTTTTTCGTGCGATGGGCAAAGGCGCTGAACCCCGTGCTCGTCCCCGGCGCCAATGTCGTCGTCGCAGCGAGTCCGCTGATGTCGCACTTGGTCGCCGTCTCCCTTGCGCAAGCCGGTCTTGAACGGCGAGGCGAGATCGTCCGGCTGGTCACTACGATGCGGGGAGGCGATCGTCCGAAGGGCGCGCACACTGAATTCAGCGGCGTCAGCGTAATGCCGCGATCCATGTGGGAACCGTGGCTGGTCTTCCGCAAGCCTCTCGAGGGCCGGGTGCAAGACAACCTCCGCAAGTGGGGCACCGGCGGCTTTCGCCGCCCCTCCCCGACAAAGCCATTTGGAGACGTCATCCGTTCGTCGCCTACGCGGGCCGAAGAACGAGCGCTCGCTCCGCATCCCAGTCTCAAGCCGCAACAGTTCCTTCGTCAGGTCGTCAGAGGTGTGCTGCCCCTGGCCCAGGGCGTCGTCCTTGATCCGTTCTGCGGCAGCGGCTCGACATTGGCCGCCGCCAACGCCGTCGGCTACCGCAGCATCGGCGTGGAAAGAGATGCCCAGTACTTCGATCTGGCGCACAACGCCATTCCGCGCCTGGCCCGCTATCGTCGGGACGAACCAAGTTGTCACTCCAATCCTGACTGCACAAAATCATAGTAACAAGGACCTAATGTGCGTGTCAAAGTGCCTCGTAAGCGCATCGTAATCTTCTGTGTCTTTCCACAACAGTACGTGGCCTTCATAGCCTTTGAACCAATGCCTGATTCCCGCTTGGTACTTCGGATCACGTGTAAGGCCGCCGGTAAATATCCACCAGCAGGGAATGGCGTTGGAATCGTTCCACCCGCCCAAGCGACGCATGGAATCCAGTATGCCCGGAGTCCAGTACTTGCATGCACGCTCATGGGCGTTGCCGGCAGCTTGTTGTCTTTTTACTTCGACATAAATTGTTCTGGTCTCTGTCCGAATTGCGAAATCCGGCTTGATGCCATATCTTGCTCCATTTGATGCAACATATATTTTGAGCAAATCGCTTGGCTTCTTGTCGACAAGCATGCCTGATGATGCAACGTGCCGCGTCATCGCATGATAGAATACGTATTCCGCATTCCAACCTCGTTCGGCCGCACGGTCCTGCCACAAGTCTCGACTAGATAGTGCCTTACTTCCCATTTGCTTCAAGTCCCCACGATTGCCATCCAGGCACCGTATTTCTTGCAAAGAGCTCGATCCGTCTTTGGTCGGGGAACATGCGTTCAATGCGTTGGCGGACCTCTTCCGGCTTCGTCGAGTGAGGTCCGCGCCTAGCACTGACGAGCTGTCGCACGTTCCGCGCACCACGAGGTCTAGGAATACGACCGTGTTTGAATACCAAGCAGAGTTCGCACTGGCTGAGTGTGTAGAAGCCGGGATTGACTCGTACCTTGTCCCATACAAACGCTACGGTCGCCCAGTCGAATCCCCATGACTTGCCCAGCTCAATGGCCTGATCCAAGTGCGGACTTGTAGCCCACATGAACAATAGGCTGTCACGAGCAGCAATGCTCCCGACATCGAGTTTCTTTAGGTCGGTCAGCTTGACCGTAGGATAATGACGCACCGCGCCTCCCGTATCGGCCGAACCGGGACCGGCGTGCTGCAGCTGACCCTTGTAGTCCCAAGGCGGGTCGGCATATATGATATCGAAGGTTCCGATGGGAAGCGCGGGAAACCCGGTGCTATGGTACAATCGTCGGTTGTTTCGTTGCTCGGCGCACGGTTGCGGCACCTGGATAACTTCTGGAAACAACGTTCGGTTCAAGTCGTTCGCTCCCAAGTCAAGGCGTGATCACTCGTACCCGTATGCGGCACACTTCTCTTCCTCGAAGGCACCGTGGCCGGCCATCGTGTGCATCATGCCGGAGCGCGACATGCCGCGCATCACGACGGGGCCGCTCCAGGTCGTCGCGGCCGGGTCGAAGGCGGGCTCCAGCGTCACGACGACCAAGAACTTGTTCCAGTCCACCCGGCCTTGGAAGCCAGCGGGGTCCGACAGCTCTCCGGCCAACGCCACCTGGTCCAGCTCCGGGGTCGCCGTCCACACCACGTAGGCGCCGGCGCGGGCGGGCGCCAAGCGCTCGATACGGACCGTGAAGTCGTAGCGGTAGCTGCCGTCGGTGGTCAGCGCGACGCCGTAGGGGGACGACGGGAAGCTCACTTCGCCCAACCCCGAGGCGCGCCCGGTACCGGGGACCCGGCGCGTGGAGACTAGGGGAAACTGGTAGTACTCGGGGCCGGCGGGCGCGAGGGAGGATGCCGACGCGCCACTTACGGCGGCCGCAGTTCGGCATGCAGCGTCTGCAAGGCCGCGATCCAAGCGAGAAGCGTCGCTGGCGAAGGCGAGGGTGCCCGGCTCCGTCGAACCGACTGCCCCCGCCAGCGCCCAGATCAACGGAGCGCCAGCGACGAACGCGCGACAGCTCATGGCGACAGGTCGCAGCCGCATCGCCGCACCCCCTTCGTCGGCCTGCCGTCCCGCTGGGTCAACTCACCGGCCGCTTGACCGGGCCGTTGTCCCAGTCCTGGACGGACGAAATGTTGGGCACGCCCCAATCCTCGCCGTTCCAGCCGCTGAACCCCTCCATCTTGAAGGTCCAGAAGCCGGTGGTCATGTCGCTGACGACGACGAGGCCGTCGGCGTTGCGGACGTCCACCCCGAAGGCGCCGTTGAACATGGGGTAGCGGTCCTTGTTCGGCGGGCCGACGTAGGTGTCGTAGTAGCCCACGGTGACCGGGTTCTCCGGGTCCATGAGCGAGAAGATCTGCAGGCCGTCCAGGTAGCCGGAGGCGAAGACGTAGGGCCAGCGGACCTCGTGGTTGTGCACAAGGTTCTCCCAGTCGGCGGTCCAGGCGGAGATCGGCGTGCGGATGTTGGTGACTTCGCCGTCCAGCGCGGGCTGCAGGTCGAAGATGCGGATCGGCGCGTACTGGTACTCGGTCTCGGCGACGACGTAGCGACCGTCGGGGCTGGGCGTGAAGGTGTGGCCGTAGCGCACGCCGCTGACGCCGGCCAGCGAGATGCGCAGCTGGGGGTCGGCCAAGTCGGACACGTCGTAGATGTAGTAGCCGCCGGTGCCGCCGCCGTAGAAGCGGTCCTCGCCGGTGTCCGGGTGGTAGCCGACGTAGAAGTCGTGGTAGCCGCGCCCCGAGCCGCTTCCTTCCGCCGACTCGGGCACCGGCACGCGGCCCGCCAGCGCGTTCTCCAAGTCGCCCGCCACCACCCGGCCCATGTCGTACACGTGGGCGAACGGCCCCCGCACGGTGGCGAAGAGCAGGACGCGCCCGTCGGAGTGCTTGTAGACGAAGATGTTGTGAAAGCCGCCGGGAAGCTCGGGCTCGCGGATGCGCGCCACCTCGCGGACGGTGGAGGGGTCCGGCAGGCCGGTCACGTCCAGCACCACCGCGCCCAGGTCCGTGTTGGGGCCCCCCTGCCCGAACTGGAGGGACTGCACCACGTAGTAGCGCCCGTCCAGCTTGAAGTGCTTCACGTCCATGCCGCCGGTCCGCATGTGCAGGTCCTGGTTCTCGATCCGCCACTCGTACAGGACCTCAGGGCGCTCGGGGTCGGCGATCGAGACGATGTCCAGCCCCTTGGGACCCACGTCGCCGTAGACCATCCTGCCGACATAGGCGTAGGGCCGGTCCATCTCCTGCTCGAGGTCCAGGTCCGACACCGACAGGCGCGGCCCCAGCGGCGTGTGGCCGAGCACGTCCATGTTGTCGCTGCCGGGCGCCGAGGGCGTCCACTGCTGGGCGTGGGCGGCCGGGGCGGCGAGCGCGAGGAGGAGGGCGACGGCGAGCGCGGCGATGGAACGCGCGGCGACGAAAGGGCGGCAAGCGAGTACGTGCATGGTTTGGGGCTCCTGCTGCTTGGGGACTTTAAGGCTTCGGGAGATGCTTCCTCAAGATGGCGAGTTGGCGCGTCTTCCGAAACCTTGGGTTGCCGGACAGCCGGCCGGGGCGCATTCTGGGCGATGGCGCATTCCGATTCGGGAACGACATTACTTGGCGTATGGGAGCAAACGATGGACCGGACGGCAACCGGAGCAACCGTGACGACCGCGGCACTGGCCGCACTCGCGTTGGCCATGCTGGCAGCCTGCGGCGGCGAAGGCGCGTCCGACCGGACATCGGCCGACGCCGTCTCCACTACGGTCGACACCGTGGGCGGCGTCGTGCGGGTCGTCAACGAGGGAACGGCGCCCGAGTGGGAGCTGCAGCCGGTCACGTCGATCGGGCCAACCTCGATCCTGGGGGGCCAGGCGCCTAACGAGTTCGGGCGGGCGTCGAGCGTCGCGCTGGACCCGGCGGGCGGGGCCGTGTACGTGGCCGACCAGCTTAGCTGCGAGGTCAGGGCGTTCGGGTTGGACGGCGTCCACTTGCGGACGATGGGGAGGTGCGGAGAGGGACCGGGCGAGTTCAGTCCGTTCTTCTACTCGATCGCATGGGCCGGCGACCGTCTTCTGTCGCTTGATCTGGGCGCGGGCCGGATCGGCGAGATATCCGCCGGGGGCGAATGGCTGGGGCAGCGCAGGACGGTGGCCGCCATGGGCGCTTCGGCGGAGATTCGATTCTACTCGGCAGGGCCGAACCAAGTCTACGCCACCGAGCTGGTGCGTTCCGGCGAGGCTGGGCGCCTGGGCCGCAGGTGGGTGGGACACAGCGCCGAGGGCGAGACGGCGGACACGGTCGAGGTGCTGCCGGGGGCGGGGAGCCGGGGCGTCATGTGCGAGTGGGGCGAAGGCATGATCGGCTTCTTCGAGGTTCCGTTTGGCGCGAGGCGCGTCCAGCATCCGGGCCCGGACGGCTTGCGGTACTCGGCCATGACCGACGAGTACAAGATCGTCGCGACCCGCGGAGCCGACACCGTTCGGGTGATCGAGCGCGTGCTGACCGCAGAGGAAGTGGGCGACGCCGAATGGAGCGCCGTGGAAGAGGAATGGGACCAGTGGATCGCGGAGCGTCCCGGTGCATCCTGCGATCCTCGGCGTCCGGTCCGCCCCGCCGCCAAGCCCGTCGTGGCCGATCTCTTTTGGGATCTCGGCGGCAGGATGTTCGTCGAGGTTGAGCGCGACGGCGGGAACTACTGGGAAGCGTTCGACCCCGACGGCGCGCTGGTGGGCCGCCTGCCGGCGCCGCGCCGGAAAGAGGGGATCGGAACCTCGTCGCTCGTGCCCCCCGCCTTCGGAGACGGTTTCGTCGCGGCGATCCGACAGGACAGCCTCGACCTGGACCACGTGGACGTCTTCAGGATCGGAGGGAGACGCTGACGGCCTCCGCCGAGGCAAACGTGACGGCCCCGCGTGGCGTCGCCGCCCCCGACCTCGCCTGCTCTCCTTGCAGCAGAAGCCGCCCGGTCGTAGATTCCTGCATCGTTCGTGCGTCCACGCAATTCCGGCCCAACTCGCTCCGGCCGTCCGGCCGTGTCCGGGGAGATAATGGACAACCCTAACGCCGAGGCTGCGATGTTCCTCCACGAGGTTACTCTCAGCAACGTTCTGTCGTTCGGTTCGGAGACGACCCTCGGGATGAAGCCTCTGAACGTCCTCATCGGGCCAAACGGTTCCGGAAAGTCCAACTTCATCGAGGCTCTTGGGTTGGTGCGCGCCGCGCCAACCGACATCCGCGTACCGATCCGGGAAGGCGGAGGAGTCGGGGACTGGCTGTGGAGAGGGAAACCCAGGCCCTCGTCGGCTCGCCTGGAGGTCGTGGTGGACAACCCTGGAAGGCAACAGCCGCTCCGCTATAGCCTGGAATTTGGGGCAAGCGCCGGGCGCTTCGAGCTACTGACCGAAAAACTCGAGAATCAACACCCATATCCTGACAAGAACGACCCGTACATTTACCTAACCTCCAAGGGCGGACGGGCCACGTTGAACTACCGTGACCCCGACAACGGGCAGCAAAATCGACAACTCCGACCAGAAGACGTCGATTTCGACCAATCTATCCTCGCGCAGAGAAAGGATCCGGATCACTATCCGGAGATCACATACTTAGGTCGACAATTAGGCAGGATACGTCTGCATCGTGAATGGACCTTCGGGCGTAAGACGGCTCCGAGACTGCCGCAGAAGCCCGACCTGCCCAACGACTTTCTGTTGGAAGACGGCAGCAACCTTGGACTCGTTCTCAGCCGCTTGGCGTTGGAGACCGACACTAAGCAGGCCATCCTTAGTGCGTTGCATCAGCTGTACGACGGCATCTCCGACTTCTCAGTTAGTGTCCCGTCCGGCTACGTTCAGTTGTTTTTGCAGGAACGCTCCATCATGATTCCCGCGACGAGATTGTCGGACGGCACTCTAAGGTACCTATGCTTGTTGACGGTGTTGTGCGACCCCGAGCCGCCTCCGCTAGTGTGCTTGGAGGAACCTGAGCTGGGTCTTCACCCGGACGTGTTGCCGCAGTTGGCCGATCTTCTGCGCGACGCTTCTCGGCGGTGTCAGTTAGTTGTCACCACGCATTCGGACACGTTGGTTGATGCGCTCACGGAAGACGCGGACGTCGTCGTGGTGTGCGAAAAGCATGACGGCAAGACAACCATGAAACGACTGGACCCAGCTAAGCTGTCGCATTGGCTGAAGAAATACCGCTTGGGCCAACTGTGGAGTGCCGGAGAGATCGGAGGAAACAGATGGTGACGGTGTTTGTCGAAGGAGGAGGAGACACCCGCGAACTGAGAAGCCGTTGTCGCAAGGGGTTTAGCAAGTTTTTTCTCCGCGCCGGCCTTGAGAACCGAATGCCTCGTATTGTAGCGTGCGGCGGGCGGGACAAAGCCTACGACAAATTTCGCCATAGCCTGGACACCTCGGTGGATGACCATATCGCCATCCTGCTCGTTGACAGTGAGGAGCGAGTTGGCCGAAGAGGCAGGCCATGGTCCCACTTGCAGAGGCGGGATAAGGAGTGGAAGCAGCCGCCGGGGGCCACCGATGACCAAGCGCAACTAATGGTTCAGTGCATGGAGGCTTGGTTCTTGGCAGACAGGGAATGCCTAGCGAAGTTCTTTGGCGGGGATTTCACGCAAGAGGCGCTTCCGGGCGGTAGCGATATCGAAGGAATCGCGAAGGAGGACGTCATGGCAGGCCTCAAGAAAGCGACACGCCATTGCAGAAAGCCGTACCACAAGGGCCGTCATTCATTCGTCTTGTTGGAGAAGATCGACCCGAAGAAGGTTGCCGACGCCTCGCCACACGTAAAGCGGCTGCTCGACTTCCTCGACCGGGTGTGCGCACGAAGTGAGCGTTCTGCGACTTGACAGATTGACCCCAACAAAACTGGCAGAGAATCTGTCAACGACGCCTCTGCACGGCAGAAAGCGCCGAGTCGAGGTCAGGGGGTTAAGTTGGTGACCAAGGGCACGCCTTCCGCCGAAGCCGCACTCCAGAGTCGGTTGTCCAGGGTGGCCAGCGGGAGCCGCCGTCGGCCAGCGAGCGCCAAGTAGGCGGCGTCGTAGGCCGACAGCTTCCGGCGGCGCGCTGCTCCCAGGATGTCCGCGTCCTCGTCGCCTTCGTCGACTATGATCGGAAGTTGGGCCAAGTCGACCAGCGTATCGGCTACCTCCCGGGAGTTAATCCGTCCTCGTCGCTCGGCAACACGACCTGTCGCATCGCTTCCTCGGCTTCCGGGGTGCCTTCGTCGGCCAGAACCCAGGACAGCGCGACCGAAGCGTCCAGAACGATCAACGGCGACGCCCCTCGTGAATCCAGCGCACCAGTTCCGCAAGCGGAACGGTCTGCGGGCCCGCACGCCGTGTTCGAATCCGCTCTGCGGCTTGGGAAGCTCTCCGCCTTGCGTCGTCTTCCACGGGCACCAGCCGCGCGATTGGGCGTCCGTGTCTCGTAATCGTGACGCTGTCGCCCTCGGCAACCCGGCCCAACAACTCCGAAAGACGGGTCTTGGCTTGGTAGGCTCCTACTGTCAGCACGGCTGTCCTCCTTCTGGCCACATAAATCGACTGGTCGTTTAGGCCGGACTGTTCCAATGGTACTGGATCATCTCGGACTCGGGCAAGTCGGTCCGGCTTTCGACCCGGCCGATGGCGGCCACCGGGGGCGCTGGCCCAAGGCCTCTGGCCTACGCCCGCGACCTGTGCGCCAAGGTCCCGGAACCGTACCTTCGTTCCCGTGACCGCCCCCGACCTCATCCGCCGCCTGGTGCGCGAAGGCGTGGCGCGCCCGCTGACCGCCCCCGGCGCCGAAGCGCTCCCCCGCGCCGCCGTCGGCGACATCGACCTTACGGCCTCCGCCTCGACCACCGACGCCGCCATGCGAGCCGAATGGCGCGCCCTGTCCGCAGGCGTCACCCGGCGCTGCCTGCTGCTGGCCGACGACCCCAAGCGCCCCGGCCGCCTCCGCGTCCTGGGGCCGGTCACGCACCAAGGCCCGGTGCGCTCCGTGGACGCCGGCCACCTGGCCAAATCGCTCGAGTCGCTGGGGGACCTGTCGCCCCTGGAAGCCGTGCGCCGACTGGCGGACGAGCTGAACCGCGCCGCGGGGAACGGGCTGGCCTTCAACGGCCTCCTCACCAGCCACACCCTGGAATCCCGCTATCGGCGCGACCCCGCGCGATGGGAGCGCGCCCGCCGCGCGGTGGCTGACCTCCCGCCCGCGCCGAGTTCGTGGCGTCAGACGTTGTCGGCGCTGGGCTACCGCCTGGACCGCCTTCCGCGCCGGGGCTACTTGGCCGTCCACGAAGGCCGGCCGGTGGCGGTGGTGCATCCCAAGAAGACGGCGAGTGCGCTGGCCCGCTTGGACAGCGACGGCCGTCCGCCCGAGGGACTGCTGGCGTCGGACTGCAAGGAACGAGGCGCTCGCTACGGCATCTTGGCGTTTCGCGGCTGCTTCCGCCTGTTCGACATGGAGTCCCCCGGCGGCACCCGCCACTGGCTCGAACTGGACGACGACCTGCTGGACGACGACCGGCGCGCCTTCCTGGCGTTGCTCGCGCCCGCGTCCCTGGCCGGCCACGGCTTCGCCGACCTGCAAAAAGAAGCGATCAACTTCGGCGTCCGGCTGCGCGCCCGGCTGGACCGCACGATCCGTCAGGAGGCCTTGCCCGCGCTGGCCGCCGACATGGAGCGATGGGCCAAGGAGCACGGCCTGGACCTGCACGACGACACCCAGCGCGACAAGCTGGAGAAGGCCGCGATGACGCTGGTGTTCCGCGCCGTGTTCATCCTCTTTGCGGAAGCCGCCGGCCATCTGCCGATGAACAACGAGTCCTACCGCAAGGCGTCGCTGTCGGAGCTTGTAACCGAGGCCCACGCGACCAAGGGCAAGCTAAGCCCGGCGTCGTCCGCGCTGTGGAACGGGTTCACGCGGCTGGTCAAGGCGATGCGATCCGGCAATCCGGCCTGGGACGTGCCCGCCTACAACGGCGCCCTCTTCGCGGCCGAGGACTTCGCGGGCGCCGAGCTGCTGGAGCGGATGGAGCTGCGCGACCCCGAGTTCGGGCGCGTACTGTCGGCTGTCGGCCACGACGCCGAGCAAGGGAGGGGAGCGGACTTTTCGACGCTGGAGATCGCCCACATCGGCCACACCTACGAGTCCCTGCTGGGCCTGCGCCTGTCGCTGGCCGCCCGCCCGCTGCGCTACGACGCCAAGAAGGACCGCTACGTGAGCGCGCCGTCGCCGGGCGCGGCGGAAGTGAAGCCGGGCGGCCTGCTCTGGCAGACCCACGCGGGCGGTCGCAAGGAGGAAGGCGTCTACTACACGCCGGTCGAGATCGTGCGCCACTTGGTGAAGGGAGCCGTGGAGCCGCCGTTCAAGAAGCACTTGGCGCAAGTGGCGGAGCAGGCGAAAACGGACCCGGAGGCGGCGGCCAAGCTTCTGCTGTCGTTCGCGGTCGTGGACCCGGCGTGCGGCAGCGCGCACTTCCTTGTGCAGGTCGCGGACGCCCTGGCCGAGATGACCGTGCGCTTCCTGGCCGAGCACCCCCTGCCGCCGTTGCTGGATGCGCTGGAACGACTGCGCAGCCGCGCGTCCCCCGGCGTGGCGTGCGAAGACGCGGCCCTGCTCCGCCGTCTGATCGTCAAGCACTGCGTCTTCGGCGTGGACCGGAGCGCGATGGGCGTCGAGGTGGCGGCGCTGTCGCTGTGGCTGGCGTCGTTCGTGCCCGGCCTGTCGCTGGCGTACTTGGGACGGAACGTGGTCGTGGGCGACGCCTTGATCGGCGTGGGCGACCCGAAGCCGCTGCTGGACGAAGCCCCGCTGTTCCGGGAGCCGTTGCGGCAAGCGCTGAACGAGGCCGCGGCGGCGGTGCACAAGTTGGCCGAGATCGACGACCGCACGCCCGAAGAGTACGCGGCCAGCCAAGCGGCGGACCAAGAGGCGTCGGACGCAACCGAGGGGATGAAGCGGCTCTTCGACCTGTGGACGGCGGAGCAGTTCGGACTGGCTGGCGCGCGCGAAGATGTGGCGACCAACGGCGTGGCCGTAATCTCGGGCAAACCCCAGACCGCGCTCGTGCGCCGAGCCCGCGAGCTGGCCGACCGGCATTGCTTCCTCCACTGGCCGCTGGCGTTCCCGCAGGTGTTCTCGCGGTCGTCGCCGGGGTTCGACGTGGTGGTCGGCAACCCGCCCTGGGAGGAAGTGACGGTCGAGGAGCTGTCGTTCTACGGGCTGTACCGTCCTGGGATCGCGGCTTTGGCTGAGAAGGAGCGGCGGGAGTGGGTGGGGGAATTGATGCGGGAGCGGCCGGAGTTGGAGGAAAGGCTGGAGGCTCGGCAAGCGCAGGCTCGCAACTATCGGCAAGCCCTGGCGGGACCCGACCCGGAGCGCAGCGACTACGATCCGATGGGCGGCGACCCCGACCTGTACAAGTACTTCTGCCAGCGCTACCGGATGTTGGTGCGCGAGCGCGGGTTCGCCGGCGTGGTGCTGCCCAGGACCGCATTCGTGGCCAAGGGCTCCAAGGAGTTCCGCAAGTGGCTCTATCGAGGATCGACGACGCGCCGGGTGGACTTCCTGCTGAACCGGGGACGGTGGGCGTTCGACACGCACCCGCAATACTCAATCGCATTGGTCGTTGCCCAGCGCGGGCTGCCGGCGGCGGACCACTTGGTGTCGGTGGCCGGCACCGCTGAATCCAAGCGCATGTGGGTCGAGCAGGCGGCCAGCCCCGGCGTCGGCTTGGCCCCGTCCACCTTCGGGCCGGAATGGGAGACGCCGTTGGTCCGTTCCCAGGCCGAGGCCGACCTACTGGCTCGCGTCCGCACCGGCAGCCTCTTCCCTCGCGGCGCCGACGGGCGTTGGTCCTGCTTTCCGGTGGCCGAGCTGCACGAGACCAACGACAAGAAGCTGTGGGCAGGACGGGACGGCGACGCCCGTCTCTGGAAGGGCGAGAGCTTCGGCCAGTACGATCCTCACGGGTACGGCGAGCGGTCCCTGCCGCTGACCGACGCGCTCTGGGCCAAGGTGCGAAAGCCCAGGCCCGGTTCCGGTTCGCTCCTTGCGCCGGACCTGCCCGTGGCCGAACGCAGGCAGTCGGTCTTGGCTGACATCTGCCGTGACAGATTGTGCTTTCGAGATGTCACGAACCGCACGAATTCGCGCACCGTGATCGCCTGCTTGGTCCCGAATGGGGTTTTCTTGACAAATAAGGCCCCTTATCTGTCATTTTCGACCGAAGACGGGCTGGCGCGGGCCGCTTGCTTGGGCATCATGAACAGCCTGCCTTTCGACTGGCAGGCCCGTCGATTCATCGAACTGAACGTCAACTTCTTCCTGCTCGAGAGCCTTTACGTGCCTTCCCTGACCGACGACGACTTCGCCCAGATCGCCGGAGCCGCCGCCCGTCTGTCCGCCGTGGACGACCGTTTCGCCGACTTCGCCCGCGAGACCGGCGTGGAGTACGGCCCGCTGCTGGACGCCGACCGCACGGAGCTGCGCCTGGAAATCGACGCCCGCGTGGCCCGGGCCTGGGGTCTCGGCCCCGACGACCTCGAAGTGATCTACAAGGACTTCACGCACGCCGCGCTGCCGGCGGCGTACCGCACCCGCTTGACTGAGCACCTGAGAGGGCTTGACGTTTAAGAACAGCGTACGGAGACGCCATCTTACCCTCCGGCTTGCGCCAGCCCTGCCCCTTGACACGCATGTTATTGTAGTGGATGGACGACGCACGCCGACCTTCACCAAGGAGATGACAATGCACATCTTGATCGATCTCGCGTCTCGCCACCCTACACGAGAAACCGTCGACATGCCCCCCGGCGCTGTCTACGACTCGGCCCGGGGCTACTGGGTCAAGGACGGCAAGCCGATGGTGCTGAACCCGGCATACCGGGCGGCAACGAAAAAGCACGATATCGAGACCGGCGAGGACATGAAGGGATCGTGAAGGGAGGAAGTACTTCAGAAGTTCTCATCTTGTCGAGTCTTTATGACCTGGCCGCCGACATGGTCACGGCTAGGTTGGAAGCGGCGGGCGTATCCTATGTTCGCCTCAACAAAGAAGACTTGGCAAGACATCGGATAACTGTCGACCCCTTGGGGCCGCTGATGCAGATCAGTGGACCAGTCGGACGACATTCTGTCGAGAATCTAAAGTCGGTGTGGTATAGAGCTCCGATTTTTCACAGGAATTCGCCCGGTGTTCCATTGTCTGTGAGCGAGCAACTGGACAGGTCGCAATGGATGGCATTTCTTAGGTCACTGTCAGTGTTTGAGGAGGCTCGCTGGATGAACCACCCGTCTGCAACATATCAAGCAGAATCCAAACCTTATCAATTGGCGGCGGCTGATCGAGTGGGGTTTCGCGTACCACGTACCTTGGTCACCAATGACGTAGAAAGCATCGACGCCGTCTTTCCGACAGAGCTAGCAATCAAGTCCCTAGATACGGTGCTGCTGACTGAGGGCGAGCAAAGCTTGTTCACGTATACCACGATTCTTCAGCGGGATCGACTGACTGATGCCACCATCGCAACCGCGCCGGTGGTCGCGCAACAGGCAATAAAGAACAAGCACGACTTGCGCGTTACTGTCGTAGGCGATCATGTATTCGCCGTTCGTGTACTAAAGGACGAGAAGGGCATAGAAGGCGATTGGCGCGTGATCCCCAAGAATCAACTTGTTTATGATTCCTGCCGACTGACGCCAGACATTGAGCACAAGTGCCGAGAACTTGTTCGGAACTTGGGCTTGTCGTTTGCAGCCATAGACCTCGCCGAAAACAACAAGGGCATTTTCTTCATTGAGATCAACCCGACAGGCGAATGGAGCTGGCTGGCAAACGACGATCGGCCAATCGATGTTGCCCTAGCAACTTGGTTGGCACCAGCGAATGCTTAGGGCGAATTTGAGGCGCCTTGGTGCCCGAGTAGTGTTCTGGATGAAGGGCCTCTGGGATTGGGTGATGCCATTTTGGAAAGCTTGGCGAGCGAATCACGATATCGATTCACGTATTAATAATGAAACATCGCCTTATGAGGCCATTCCGCTGTGGGTGTTGAAGACGCGGCTTGAACAGGAACATGAACGAGCTGAGTCGATCGAGGCGAAGACTGACAGACTAGGGCAGAGATTGCTGGGAATACTTGCTTTTGCCGGACTGTTGGTTACCCTTTCTCATCCGATCGACTGGACATGGGTTGGAATTGTTGGACTATTTTTCTCACTAGCGTATGTATTGATTGGATGGTACATCACGTTGAAAGCAAATCAGACTTCCAAGATGTTTGGCAAAGGGACAGAATTTGAATTTCGTGGAATACGAGACGCAAGCGTACTTTCTAATGAGGTGTTTTGTCAGGAATTGGCGAATACCAAGAAGCACAACTGGAATGTCGCCGCTTTCAATTGCCTGCGAAGTGGTCTGCTGCTAGGAGCTGTAACGATTATTGGCGTTTGGGCGATGCAGTTGGCGAACGGATAGGCAGAGGCAACGTCCGTCGATGGCGGCCTGCTTGTCCCAAGTCCCGGAACGTGATCACCGACACCTCGAACTCGTGGGCCGCGGCCTACCGGCGGTCATCTCGAGCAACCCCATGAAGCTACGTGTCGCCAAGAACGCCGACGCGCTTTACCTGCGATTTGACGGAGTTCGAACTGCACGAAACCGGGTCAGTCCACCGCCAATCTGGTTGCCGAACAAAAGCCGAACAACTACCTTTCGGATACCGGGCCGCCGAGCCAGCCCCCGGTGACCCGCCGCCCTAGGAGCCGTCCTTGCCCGAACGCACCGCCATCGAGTGGACCGACGCCACCTGGAACCCCACCACGGGATGCACGCCCATCTCGGCCGGCTGCGACCACTGCTACGCCGAGCGCCTGTCGAACCGCCTGCTGGCGACCACCTATCGCGCCCGCCTGCCCGTGGTCAACACGGCGGCGAACCGACGGAACCCCTTCGCCGTCCGCCTCTGGCCGGATCGCCTGCCGATCCCAGCGTCGTGGCGACGGCCCCGCCGCGTCTTCGTCAACTCCATGTCGGACCTCTTCCACAAGGAGGTCCCGGAGGAGTTCGTCCGACGCTGCTTCCAGGTGATGCTCGACATCGGCCGTCACGTCTACCAAGTCCTGACGAAGCGCCCCGCCAGGGCCGCCAAGTTCGTCCGACGCAACGCCGACCTGTTCCCGGCCGGGCTCCCGTCCCACATCTGGATCGGCACGTCCGTCGAGGACCAGTCGGTGGCCTATCGGGTACGGCACCTGCTGGCCGTCCCAGCCGCCGTGCGCTTCCTGAGCTGCGAGCCCCTGATCGGGCCGCTGGACCTGTCCGGCTTTCTGCGCGGCCGCGACGCCGCCCGTAGCGACGCCCCTGCCAGTGGCAGGCTTTCCGGCCTCGGTGCCAAGGACGCCTCCCCGGGGCTCCACTGGGTTATCGTCGGGGGCGAGAGCGGCCATGATGCCCGTCAGATGGCTCCCGAGTGGGCGCGCACCGTCCGGGACGACTGCACCGCAAGCGGCGTACCGTTCTTCTTCAAGCAGTGGGGCGGTCGGACACCGAAGGCGGGTGGCCGGGAGCTCGACGGTACGACCTGGGACGGTTTTCCGAGAATCGGCGAGATCCGCTGACCACTGACACGCAAAGGATACTGAGCCATGGGCAGATTCGGCGGCGACTGGACTAAAGACAAGCTCGACATGGTGGAACGGTACCTCGATGCATACACCACCGCTCTCAAGAACCAGGACTATTTTCGACTGATGTACATTGATGCCTTTGCGGGCTCCGGGACTATCAATCTTGGAAGAAATGACAAAGAAGAAAGGCAGTTCCTAGAGGGATCAGCCATAAGGGCCAAGCGCGTGTCTGACAGACGATTCGACGAGATTCTGCTCGTCGAGAAAGACGCGCGCCGATGCAAGGAACTGGAGGAGCGAATGAACGTGAACGAAGACAAACGAATTGAAATTGTGAACAAGGATGCCAATTGCTTTCTGCAGAGTCTTTCCCGCGACTGGAAAACGCACAGGGGCGTCTTGTTTCTCGATCCGTTCGCTACGGAGGTAGAATGGCTCACAATCGAAAAAGTTGCGAGCTTCGAAGCACTCGACACCTGGATACTGTTTCCTACCATGGCAGTCATGCGCCTGCTGACTCGAAAAGGCGTGCCGGAAAAACATGGAAGTATCCTAAAGCGGGTCTACGGAGATGAGAGCTGGCGAAACCTGTACCGACCCAACCCACAGTATAGACTGTTTAGTGGGCGGGACGACCAGGACGAGAGACAAAAAGGCACCAGCGCGCTCCTTCAGACATACAAGAATCGTCTACGAGAGCTGTACGGTAATCGATTTCTGGAAGACTCGGCAACCCTCCGCATGCCAAATAACACGCCGATGTTCGAGTTGATCTTCTGCGTTGGGAGTTCTCGGGCGACGGCAATAAAAGCTGCAAAGGATATCGCAGGCTACATCGTCAAACATGGCAGGCGTTAGTGAATGACCCTGCGGGACGCCCTGAACCCACACCCGGGCCCAGGAGGTGACAGATTGGCGATGAATTCCCTTGGAGGACGGTACGTCTTTCTGTCAGCGAGCTTTCCTTCCGGTGAGCGCGGAAGGGCGGTCCGGCCCTACGACCCGTCTGCAGTCGCCGATGCTGTGACAGCGCTGTTACGAGCTGTTCTGTCCCGGGACGGCAGGTTGCTGGTCGGAGGCCACCCTGCCATCACGCCACTCGTGCTGGCGATCGCCATGGAGCATGATGCCAAGCACTCGGTCGACATCTTCCAATCGGAGTGGTTCCGAGAGCAGGTCACGCCGGAAACTCGGAGACTTGTGGACCTTGGCTATGGGAGAATCCACTGGACGAACAAGCGCCGAGACCTGGACAACACCTTGAAGACGATGCGGAAGCAGATGCTGAGCTTCGGACGCGTTGCTGGGGCGGTGTTTGTGGGCGGGATGGACGGCGTTGAAGAAGAGTACCGAACGGTCGGGCGCATGCTGCCGGGCGTTCCGAGGATACCCGTGCGTGGTCCAGGCGGGGCGGCGGCACGCTTGCAGACAACGGACACCGAGGTTCCCGAGCGGTTGGCACGGCAGCTCGACTCGCGCGCCTATCCGTTCCTGTCGTCGAAGATTGTGGCCCATCTGTGTACCGCCGATGACCGATGAACTGGCTTGAAGTTCTCGGGGCTACGGACGATACCGGTTCAGTGGGACGCGACGTACCCCAGGAAGGAGCGACGGAGACATGAGCAGACTGGAAGCGAAGACCACGGCCGGCCCGGCGGTCCCACACCCATTTCCCTACCAGGGGGAGCAAGCGGGGACTCACCAAGTTCATCCTGCCCTACTTCCCGCCGGGCATCGATCGCTCTATACGCCGGCGGGGCTTCGGCGCGGCCGCGGGTCCTCCAACCCACGCCCGCCCGCGAGGATCGATTGGAATGGGAGCCGTAGAACGGCGGCAGTTCGTCCGGCCACGAGTAGCTGTACAGGTCCTGCTCGTCTTCGGACGACCCGCCGCGACTCACGGAGAAACTGGAGGCTCCCGCTGCCGTCGGCGAACGGAGATGCTCATGCCGCCGCCGGTCTCGGCCCGGGAGTCCCGTCACGCCTCCTTCTCGGGCGTTCCGATGGCGATGCGCTCGTACTCGACGGGAGGGCCGCGGGTCGTGGACCCGGCCGGCCCGATCCACTCCAGTTGGCAGCCGGCGACCCGAGCCCCGACGACCCGCCCGTCCTCCACCACTCCCCAGGCGTCGGCGGGCGACAGCGGAATCTGCGAGATCGACGGGTCCCTTGGGCGGGACTCCGTCGCACCGGGGCAACCGGTGGCGGCACCGGCGTCAGCTTCCGCCGACCCGCTCGGACAAGCCGACGATCGTGACTTCGCCGACTTGGCGCACATCGGGCGCGCCGTTGGCGGTTAAGGTTGCGCCCCGGGCCGTGAACCGGCGGTTCTGCGGCGTCACGACGAGTTCGGTGCGTATGGTTCGGGTCGTCGCGGTACTGTCGGGGGGTGACTCGTGCCGAAAACCCCATGGTGCCGGCCATGGGGCACTGGACCGCCGGCTGGTCGACGACGGGGGTCGCGGCATCGGCGCCGATCAGGCCGGCGACCGCAGTCAGCCCGTCCACCAGCGCCACGACCTCTTCGTCGGTCAGCGTGTCGTCGCCGGCGGGTCCGGCGGAGTCGTCGTCGCAGGCCGCCAACGGCCAGGACGCGATCAGCGCGGCCGGCAGGCCCATGAGGGTTCGCGTGCGTTTCTACTCGCGGTTCGCGAACAGGTTTCTCAGCTCCCACTGGAGTTCAGCGGCAGGTTGACGGCCTTGTCGCAGGCGGTGCCCGACAGGACGCCCCGAAAGACCACCACCGCGTCGCTCGACTCGGCGGTCGGCACGTCGGCCTCTCCTGTCAGGTCGAGGTCCAGCGAGCACTTGCCGTGCCGGGCGGGAGAGCTTGTCTCCCAGTCCACCGCGCCTGCGATCTCCCAGTCCACCTCCACCTTCTCGTACTGGCCGGTGATCCTGATGCGGCCGACTTGGCGTACGTCGGGCGCACCGTTGGCGGTGAAGGTCACCCCCCGAGCCTCGAACCGGCAGTCGTGCGGCGTCATGACCAGATCGGAGCGCAGGACCAGAAGCGGGGTGGTCACCGTGTCGGCGATGACCCTGCGCAAGAGGTCCACCTTGCCGCCCAGGGGGCAGTCGATGGCTGGTGGGTCGACGACGGGAGTGGCGGCGGCGACCCCGGTCAGGCCGCCGACTGCGGCCAAACCGTCCACCAGCGCCACGACCTCGGCCTCGGTCAGCCCGTCGTCTTGGACCGGTCGGACGGTGTCGTCGCAAGCCGCGACGGCCAGGAGCGCGCTCAGCGCCGCCAGCAGCTTCCACTGGGTTCGCGTGCGTTTCTTCATCTCGATTTCCTTTCGTTCTCGGTTCCGGCGTCGGAGGCGGAGCGCCGCGACACATCTTTCATACCCGCCGTTCGCGAAAAAGGTTCCCCCGGAACCCCACGGGCCGCGCGGGCAGGCCCGGTTGCCCCGCCCTCAGTTCGAGTGGATGGTCTCCACCAGCGGCAGGCTGACGGCCTCTTCGCAGGGGTGCCCGACAGCGCGCTCCGGAGGATCGTCACCGAGTCGGTCGCCGCGATGCCCGGCACATCAACCTTTCCCGTCAGGTCCAGGTCCAAGGAGCACTTGCCCGGTGGGCGGGCGAACCGGGCTCCCAGTCGACGGTGCCGGTGATGTCGTAGTCCAACTCCACCTGCTCGAAGAAACCGGTGATCGTCACGTCGCCGACTTGGCGGAAGTTGGGCGCGCCGGTGGCGGTGGACAGGTCGGGCCCCGAGCCGTGAACCGGCAGCTCCGGGGCGGACCGCCGCCGGAAGAATCATCGTGCGGGCTAGGCTCGCCGCCGTCTCGGCCTCAATGTTGACCTTGATGAAGTACTGCTCCGTTAGGTGTCGGACCCGAGATCGGGGCTGGACTTAGCCCGCATTTCTCACAACGCGCCCGGACGACCTGTGGAGTGGCGGCGAGAAGGGCAAGATAAGGTTGAGAAGGGGAGGTGTACTTCTTGCCCTTCGCGCCCAGGACACCAGATTAGTAGGAGGTGCTCGCGATGCCGCGTCAGAAGCCGGCCGGGGACTACGGACGGTACCGGTTCGATGAGACGCGACGTGCCCCAGGAAGGAGCGACGGAAACATCAGCAGGTTGGAAGCGAAGACCAGGGCCGGTCCGGCGGCCCCGCACCCGTTCCCCTACCAGGGGAGCAAGCGGGGAATCGCCAAGTTCATCCTGCCGTACTTTCCGCCGGGCCTCGATCGGGTGGTGGAGCCCTGCTGCGGCTCGGCCGCCGTGTCGATCGCCGCCGCGACCCATGGGTTGGCAAGGCGTTTTTGGATCAACGACCTCAACGCGCCTCTGATGGCCCTTTGGAGGGAGATTGTGGAGAGGCCCGAACAACTCGTTGCCGACTACGCTCGCCTGTGGCGCGATCAGCAGCCCTACATGAAGGAGTTTTTCTTCGGCGTGCGCAGGGAGTTCAACGAATCCCATCAGCCGAGCCATCTTCTCTATCTTCTGGCTCGAATCGTGAAGGGGTCGGTCCGGTACAACGCCGACGGAGCTTTCAACCAGAGTCCCGACAACCGTCGAGCCGGAATGAGGCCTTCGGTCATGAGACGGCAAATACTCGGCGTACACCGGTTGCTGGCAGGCCGAACATCCTTGTCGGCAACGGACTATCGACGAGTAGCACTGACATCCACGCCGGAGGATCTCGTCTACTTCGACCCACCATACCAAGGCACTTCGCAAGCGCGAGACAGACGTTATTGCAATGGCGTCGACTACGACGAGTTCGTTGGCACGCTACGCACAATGAACAAGCTGGAGTTGTCCTACGTCGTTAGCTACGACGGCTGGACCGGCGAAAAGACACACGGCAAGGCGCTGCCTGGGGTCCTTCGGCTGCATCACATCTACGTCTCGGCTGGAAGGTCAACTCAAGCCACATTGCTGGGTCAAGCCCGCGAAACCGTCGAGTCCCTGTATCTCTCGCCAGCGCTAGTGCGGCGGCTCGGGCGTCCTGAACCACGCGCCAAAGCTGCGGCTCGCACCGCCCAACCGGCGTTGCTCGAATGAGCCGTGGTCCGCACGTGCCGGGCGTCCCAAATCTCAGGTCTTCTGCCCACGAGTGTTCGTCCGAGCCGTTTCTCGATGTAGATTGGGAGGCGCAGCGAACCCGAACCGAGAGCGGCCCCGCCGGCGGCCCGACCCCCAAGTGAAAGGACAGCACGATGGAGATTTTCTCCAACGGTGATTTTTGGACGATCGTGGCGATTGCGGTATCTGCCCTTGGCGTGCATCGAGCAGCAAAGGCCGACAGGCGCAGAGAACAGCAGGAGGCGGAGCAGCGACGCGAAGCGGGAGAGAAGCGGCTCGCGGAGCAGATCGGCAGCATGAAGCAAGAGATCAGCCGCCGGATCGAGCGGCTGGAGGACCGAGTCGACGAGAACCACCGAGAGGTCACGGCTTCGCTTGGCGATATGAAGGCCGTCGTCGGTTCCTTGAGCACCAAGGTGGACGAACGGTCGTACCCTCGACGTCTCGGAGGCGCCGGCCAGCCCGGCACCGGGGTGGACGTGGTTCCAGGCGCTGGGGTGCGGGAGCCGCGCGCTCACTACTCGGCGGAGGATCCCAACGGCGAAGCAGAAGGGCCGAAGAGTGGCCGTCGGCGCCGTGACGCAGAAGACGAATCGTGACGAGATCCGCGAGTTTTTGTCAGGCCGAGGGCGCCATTCGGTTCGACCTGTCTCCCTGTCCACGCTTCAGCTATCCAGAAGATTTCGACTGCGAGAAGTTCGACAGCTGGATGCGGTTGTCCGGCATCACGGCCGGCTCGACATCCGCCGCATCCGGGACGGCACCCGACAGCAGGACTGCCCGGAACCAGAGTTTCGACGTGGATCGCTTCGTCACCGTCACCTTCCGACCGAACCCGAAAGTGCGTCCGGTCGTGCGAGAAGGGGGGCGGCCCGCGAGGCGCCCGAAAAGTCACCGGGACCTCACCGATCAAGTTGAGGACGCTGCCGAACAAGTGACCGAACAAGTCGAAGATTCGACCGAACAAGTGACCGATCAAGCCACCGAACAAGTTGGAGGCACAACCGAACAAGTTGCCGGGGACGTTGGCCTTGAAGTCCGATTGCTCCGGGCGATGTCGGGAGAAATGACCACGCGGGGCATCCAAGAGGCTCTCGGCCTCAGACATCGGATCCATTTCCGCGAAGCCTACCTGCTCCCTGCTCTGCAAGCCGGACTGACCGAAATGACGATCCCGGACAAGCCGCGCAGCAGCAAGCAGCGATACCGCCTCACGCCGGCGGGACGCGAACGCCTGAGACAACTCGGAGCTCCCCGGTAGTGCCTTCGACCCAACGCCCCTCCCTCCTCGACAACCAAGCCGACGCCACCCACCACGGCGAGGCGCTGTCCTACCTCGCCGCCGACTTTGACGACCGCCACGGCCTCTCCGTCGCCACGGGGTACGTGAACCTGGGCGGGCTGCGCCACCTGGCCGCGCTGGTCGAAGACCGAGATCGCGGAACGCGCCTACTGCTGGGCACCATGCCCACCGGGATCGGCGACGAAGTCCCGGCCACCCTCTTCGAACGGACGCTGCTGGCGCTCGGCGACCAACGGGACCTGTCGCGCTTTCCGCCCAGCCGGGCGCTGCAACAGTTGCTCGCCGTGAAGGAGTGGCTGGATCGGCCCGACGTGGCGGTGCGGCGCTACGTGCACAAGTTTCTTCACGGGAAGGCGTACTTGTTCGGCGACGCCGGCGACGCGCGAGCCGCGCTGGTGACCTCCGCCAACCTGACGTCGGCCGGCATGTGGCGGAACCTGGAGCTGGGACTGGTCCACTACGATCCGCCCGTGGCCCAGCGGGCGGTGCAATGGTTCGATGGGCTGTGGGAGGAATCGGACGACTTCAAGGAGCGGCTTCGCGAGCTGCTCTTTCCCGACCCCGGCCTTCTCGACCCCCGCACCGTCTACCTGCGCGCGCTGCTGGAGCTTCTGGGCGACGACTTGGACGAGGACGACGACCTTCCGTCCCCCAGCGCCGTCAAGCTGGCACCCTTCCAGGACGACGGCTTCCGGCGCGCGCTCGCCATCGTCCGCCGCCGCCACGGTGTCGTGTACGCCGACGGCGTGGGCACGGGCAAGACGGAGATCGGCCTTGCATTCGTGGAGGAGTACGCCGTCCGGCGCGGCCAGCACATCCTGCTCGTGGTGCCGGCCCAGCTTCGCGACCACTGGCAGGATCGACTGCACCAGACGCGGCTGCCCGCACAAGTCGTCAGCTATCAGGAGTTCGCGGGCGATCCGCAGCTGGCCGGGCTCGGACTGGCCGGTCCGGGACGCGCCCCCGGCAAGCCGGCGCTGGCCAACGACAAGGACGCCTATCGGCTGATCGTGTTCGACGAGGCCCACGCGCTCCGCAACCCGAGCACCACTTGGTACGGCGCGCTCTCGCGTCTGCTGGGCGGCCAGCCCAAGGACCTGGTCCTGCTCACCGCCACGCCGATCAACAACGGGCTCTGGGACCTGTACCACTTGGTGATGGCGTTCGCCCGCCACGACCGAGCGTTCGAAGGCGAAGGCATCCCGTCGCTTTCAACCTTGTTCCTGCGCGCCGGCGCCAACCAGCACGACGCCCAGAACCTCAACCCGGACCTTCTCTTCGGGCTGGCCGACATGGTGAGCGTGCGTCGGGATCGGGGGTTCATCGTGCGCGAGTACCCCGACGCCGTCTTTCCCGACGGCACGCCGGTGACCTTCCCCAAGCCGCACCTGACCACCGAGCGCTACGACCTGGACTACGCCGACCCAGGCCGAGGCCACGACGCCGAGCCCCGCGACCAGCAGCACGACGCGCCCACGGGCCTAGCCACCTACGTCGCCGAGCGCATCGACGCCTTGCACATGGCCCGCTACTGCCGGAGCCGCTACCACCGGACCCGCGCCCTCGAACAGCGCGAAGTCGTGATCAGCGCCCTCCTACGGTCCGGCGTGCTCAAGCGCCTGGAGTCGTGCTGGCACGCCTGCCTGCTCACCGTCGGGCGGATGCTGAACGCGCACCGGGCGTTCTTGGAGGCGTGGGACGCGGGACGGGTGCTGGGCCGCAAGTCCCTTCGCGCCGCGCACGGCGAGTTGGACGAGTCCGCCCTGGCCCAGTGGGTGGAGGAAGCGCTTGAAGACGACAGCGACGCGGGACCCGTCGGCGACTACGACCCGGCCTTTCGCGACCATGTGGAGCACGACGCCGCCCTGCTGGAGCAGATCCAGGCGCGCCTGGCCGCGCTGCGCCCCGAGGACGACCCCAAGCTCGCCCTTCTGCGTCGCGTGCTGGAGGGGGCACCGTCCAAGAAGGTGGCCGTCTTCACCACCTTCGCCGACACGGTTCGCTACCTGGACGAGCACCTGCCCGAGTCCGTCGCTGGCCGCAACCGCGTGACCGTGGTGGGCGCCGAGACGAACCCCGATCAGCGCACCGCCATGTTGTCGCGCTTCTGCCCCGATACCGTGGTGCGCCCCGGCTACCGGCCGCCCGACGGCGAAGTGGACCTGCTGCTGAGCAACGACGTCCTGTCCGAGGGCCAGAACCTGCAACAAGCGGCGGCCGTGGTCAGCTACGACATGCCGTGGAACCCGCAGCGCATGGTGCAGCGCTACGGTCGCGTCATCCGTTTGAAGAGCCCCCACGCCGACGTGCACCTGACCACCATGCTGCCCGAGCCGGGCGACCTGGAGGTGATCTTGAAGCTGGAGCGCGCGATCCGCCGCAAGATCATGGCCGCGCGGCCCTTCGGCATGGAAGTGCAGGTCGTGGACGACGCCGACGACGAGATGCGCGCCTACGCGGCCCGCTTGGCCGCGGGCGACGAGACCCTGCTGGACGAGGCCGAAGGGGGCGCGAAAGCGGGCGCGGACGGCGCAAACGGCCTGGGCGGCCCCGACGGCGCGGCGCGGGCGCACGGCCCCAACAACGAGGTTCTCCGAGCCGAGCTTGGTCGGGAGCTTGCGGAAGGAAGGGGCGACGAATTGCGCAAGTTGCCGTGGGGCGTCGGCGCGGCGTTCCGGCAAGGCCCTGGCGTCCCGTCGTCCGGTGCGCCCGGCGTCTTCTTCGCCTGCCGTGTCGAGGGCGAACGCTACTGGCGCTACGTGGACGCCGACAACGTGCTCGTCGAGCCCGCGGCGATCCTCCGTCGCATCGACCCGGGCTCTGCGCCCGGCGTGGAAGCCCCAACGGATATCGACTTGGAAGCGGCGTGGGAGCGGGCGGCCCGCTCAATCGTCGAGGAGCACAACGCCCTCGCGATGCCCGGAGGCCAGCCCGGAGGCCAAGCCGCCGCCGGCTCCCGGTCTCGTTCCGTCGGCAAAATCCAAGCCTGGGCCCAGACCCTGCTCGCCGACCCGTCGGTCACCCTACCCCCCGGCGGCGAGACCGCCTATCAGGCCTTGGGCGTCGGCCGCAACCAGCCCGTTCGCCGAGCGCTGGGCGAGATAAAGCGCCAGACCGAGCGCAACGAAATCACCCGCAGCGACGCCGCCCTCCGCATCGCCGAAGTCGTCCGCTCTTTCGGCCTCCGAGTCGTGGAACCGCCCCCGGAGCGCCGGCCCGTCACCACCGACGATGTGGGCGTGGTCTGCTGGATGGCGGTGGGTGGCCCGGCAACGGCAGTGTCGTGACAGATTCCTCCATGAATTTGTCCGAGAATCTGTCACATGGATCCCATTGCTTCGCTTCGCCCGCCAAATCTCCCGTTGTTCGACGGGTCTCGTTGCATCGCCCTCAAACCCCGAACAGCAGTCGCGACGCCGCCAGTGCCAGCGCCCACGCGCCTCCCGTCACGGATACGGTGGCGTTCCAGGCGCCGGGCGGCGTGCGCAATACCTTTGTCGCCGCAAACGCCAAGGCCAGCAGCAGGCCGACCGCCGCGACTTGGGCAAGCTCCAGGCCGACGTTGAACGACAGCAGCGGCAGGAACAGGCTTCGCTCGGCGCCCAAGGCCAGCCGCAGGAAGGTGGAGAACCCCAAGCCGTGGACGACCCCGAACACGACGGCCGCCACATAGCGGGAGAGCGACCAGCGCGAACGCACACCGACTGCTGGACCTGCCTCGCCTCCTGGCATCGCCGATGGCGCCCGCGCCGCCAGCACCAAGTTGCCCGCTGCGGTGGCGGCGATCGTGGCCAGGATGAGGTACTCCACCACATCGCCGTCCAAGCGAACCCAGCCCAAGGTAGCAAAGGCCAGGGATACGGAATGGCCAACCGTGAACGCCGTGACCAACACGAGCAGCTCGCGCCAGCGAGCCGGCGGATAGGGGGCGCACAGGACGGCCAGGAACAGCAGGTGGTCGTACGCCCGAAAGTCCAGCAGGTGCTCGAAGCCCAGGCGCAGATAGACGCCGAACATGGTCTGGCGTGTCAGCGGCGGCGGGAATCGGGCCGGCCGGCGCGGCCTGCTCGGCGTTCGGCGCCGTCAGGGTGCTCTCGACGGGGGACGACATGCGCGATCAAGACGGCCACCACCGCCCAGGCCAGCCACGAGATGCGCTCCGGCGGCGCCAGCACTCGGAAGTGCTCCCACAGCACCCAGGGCAGTGTGATGGCCATGAGCACGTACGACCCGTCGTGGTAGGGCATCCGCCGCTCCACGACGACGACGGCTTCGCGACGCTCTTCGTGAAGCACGGCCTCGATGGCGTCTTCCATGCGCCGAGGCGTCATGTCCCGCCAACCGGGGACATCCATGACGCTCCACGCGACGGCCGTGCGACTCCATCCGTGCTGGTTGGAGCCGGCGACCACGGCCAAGTCCAGCGAGTCGGCCAGCGCCAGTATCTCGCTGCGTTCCGCCCGAACCTGTTCGAGTTCCAATCCTCCATTGGACAGCTCGATGCCGACCGCTCCCGCCGGCGACTCGGAGCCGAACGCAACGACTTCCCCTAACGGGCGGCCGCGGACAAGGATGTGCAGCAGGGTGGGCGGGCGTCCGCCGCGTGCCTGGTCGGCGGCCAGGGAATCGGCGTCCAAGTGGTGCCAAGTGCTGTCCAGCGCAAACACATAGCGCTCGCGTCCTCCCAGGGCGTTGGTGTGGCGATCCCTTAGGCGCAGCTCGACGCCGCTGAGCAGCAGCGTGTGACCGGCGGCGCCCGGCCGCGCGGGATTGCTCGCGGTCGCGTCGTCCACGCCCGCCCAGGTGTAGTGGTCGGTCACGTAGGCCGCGCCGAAGCCTGCGTCTTGGTGCCAGCTCCGGTTGGCGACGACGGTGAACGTGGGCCAGCGGTCGAAGAGCGGGGCGAGCAAGGGATCGAACAGTCCCAAATCGACTTCGCCGACCACCCGGGACGCTTCGTCGTGAGAGTGGTTCGTATGTGAGTGGAAGTCCACGGCGACGAGCTCCGGTTCGTCCAGCCGGAGTCCGGTCATGGGGCGCGGAAGCAGGATGCCGCCCACGTAGAATGCAACCAGGCAGATCAGTGCGACAACGGCTCGGAGCACCTCGGCGGCGGCTCGGCGCACGAACCCGCCCCGGCCTCGGCGAGCGAAGATGCGACGCAACAGGTAGATCAGTGCCAGCGACGCCAGCACGGCCACGTGTTGGCTGGGCCAAGTCAACAGCGTCAAGGTGTCCCAGAGCCCGAAGAGCGGCGCGCCGATCAAGTAGGCCGGCGGCGTCTCCAATTGCGCAAAGTGCACGGGCGCATGCGTGGCGGCGTCCCGGAGCGCAGGAGCCGGCCAGACGGCGGCCAGGAACACCGCAGCCGCGGCCGCGGCAGGCAGGCGTCCTCGCGTCAACGGACGACGGCGTGGGAGTACTTGACCAGCAGCGTGCGGCCCGTGGACCGGACGCCGCGACCGAAGCGCGACCCGCCCGCGCCCACCGCCGCATCATGGTCCAAGCCTTCGTTGTACACGACCCAAAGGTCGGTGCCCTCGCGGAAGTGATAGCGAAAACGGGCGTTCACGGCGGTGCTCCGGGTAACGCTGTTGTACTGCGCAAACGTGGTCATCGACACGCGGGGATTGAGCGCCGTCTGCACCTTCACGCGGCCCAAGTGGGCGGTGGCCGCAACGTCTCGATCCGAGAAGGTCAGTCGGTTGACCTCGTAGCCGGCACCCAGTTCCAGATACTTGGACGCGTTCCACACCGGATTCAGGGCCATGCCCAGCAGGCGACCGCCGTAAAAGCTGCCGGCCGACGCGTTGAACTGGCCCCGGAAGTTGTCGCTTCGGGCCAGCGTGAGCATGGCGTTGCCCTGGTGAAACCAGTAGTCGCCCGGCAGGACGTGCACGTCGGATATGGGAAAGGAGTCGGGCACGCTCTCGAAGCTGGACGTGACGCCGGTGGTCAGCCGCGCGCCGCCCTTGAACTCGAACTCGATCTCGGGCGCGAACTCTCGCGACTCGGCCGCACCGTCGTCGTTGCGGAAGTACTGCGAGGTGCTGAGGTTGGCCGCCCACGAGCGCAACGGCGACTGCGCGCCGACGAACCGTCGGTAGCGAAGCCGGCCCGCCGCGGAGGTGAAGTCCTTGCGCAACTGGAACCCCAGACCCGGCAGGTAGTCGCGCCCGGCCCTCACCACTTCGCCGTGATAGGAGACGCCTTCGTCGCGCCGGCGTTCCCATCTGGCCCTGGCAAGGCCCGACTCCAGGCCTCCCGCTTGACTGGCCGCCTCGTCGAAGGTGTGCGCCCACTGCACAAGCAGGTACTCGTCGCCCGCAACCCGCAGCACGGCGTCCAGGCCATAGGCGATGTTGTTCTCGCCGTGCGAGCCCAAGCGCGTAGTCGCCATGGCGCCCACCGTCGAGTACGGGTTGAACACCTGCTGGCGCACGCGCAGCACGCCCATGTTCTCCGACGACCGGTCGCCGTGGGCCGCCGTTTGCATGTTCAAGAAGCCGAAGTCGGTGCCGCCGGCCCGGCCCACTGCGCGGGCACCCCCGTAGATGCGCACGACTTCGCCGGACGCCAGCCCAATCTGCCGGCTGTGAAAGAGGCGGTTGAAGAAGCCGCCCGTGTTGAAGTCGAACGTCGACGCGCGCTCCTGGAAGAACTGCCGCTTCTCCGGGAAGAACAGTGCAAAGCGCGTCAAGTTGATCTGCTGGTCGTCGGCTTCTACTTGTGCAAAATCGGTGTTGAGCGTCAAGTCCAAGGCCAAGTTGGACGTGGGCGAGTACTTGACGTCGAGGCCGGCCTCGGCGGTCGGATCGTAGTCGGGCGGCCCACCGGCGTCGGGGGCCGGTGTGCGGTCGAAACCGCCCAACGAGTACGGCGTCACGTAGACGGGCGTGGACTGGCGCACGTCCCGCAGCACGATCCGCTGCGCTTGCGACGGTTTGGCGAACCCCAGTCCGCCCCACTTGGGGTCGATCGCGGGATACAGCTGTCGCTCGTTCTTGCGCGCCACCAGGCGGTAGACGATGAGACCCATCGTGGTTTCGCCGCCGGACACCTGGAACCCCAGCGTCGAGAACGGGATCCGGAACTCCGCGAACCAGCCCTCGTCGTTGCGGCTGGTCGCCACGTCCCAGTGCGAGTTCCAGTCCGCGTTCATGGGCCTTCCCGAAGTGAACTGCGCGTCGTTGGACACCGTGCGGTCCTGGCGAACGCCCGCCGGATTGGTGACGAACCACACGGCCGTCTTGTAGTCGTTGTAGCTGTCGATGACCACGGCCATGATGTCGTCTCCGCTGTACTGATCCCGGTAGAAGGTGTTCGTGCGGATGCGGTCCGGCTCCGAGTCGTACATCCGGCCCGACACGTAGAGAAAGCGGTCGTCGTGCGCCATCCGCACCTCCGTCGCCTCCGTGAGTTCGCCGCCGAAGTTGGGCGTGTACATCGTCATGACGAAAGGCTCGACCGCTTCCCAAGCCGGCTCGTCCACGACACCGTCCAGCCGAATCGCGCCGTCCAGCCGGGGAATGGTGACGACGGCGGGCGCCGGGGCGATCCCTGCTTGGTCGGCGGCCCCCTGAGCTTGGGCCTGCGCCTGGGCGCGCGCGCCGCCAAGAACAAGGGCAATCAAACCGGCTGTGCATACGGCGCGGCGAACGGTTATCGTGCTTGGGTGAGCGTGCTGAATCACGAGATCGTGTCGGCCGGATCGCCGGAGACGCGGCAGAAACAGATGCTTCTGCTTCACGGCATCTACGGAGCCGGGCGGAACTGGGCATCGGTGGCCCGGAAACTGGTGACGGAGCGACCCGACTGGCGCATCGTGCTCGTGGACCTGCGGTGCCACGGCAAGTCGCCGCCGTTTTCGCCGCCGCACACGCTGGACGCATGCGTTCGCGACCTGGCCCACCTGGAAGAGCACTTGGGCCGCCCCGCCGACGCAGTGCTGGGCCACTCCTTCGGCGGCAAGGTGGCGTTGCTGCACGCCCGGCGACGGGCCAAGCAAGCGCCGGCCGGGACGTCGGCGCCGCGGACGCTGCCCCAGTGGGGCCAAACGTGGGTCGTCGATTCGGCGCCGGGCCCATGGAGCCACAGCCCTTCGCAGCCTCGCGGCACAGCATGGCGAATGCTGGAAGCCCTTCGGCGCAACCCGGGTCCCTTCGCCAGCCGTCGTCGCGCCGCGGAGACCATTTGGGCAGAAGGCTTCTCCGGCCTGGTCGCGAACTGGATGGCCACGAACGTGGTCGAAGGCGACAACGGGCAGGCGTGGCATTGGCGCATCGACCCCGACGACATGGAGACCCTGCTTCGCGACTATGCGCGCACCGACGCGTGGTCCGCCGTGGAGTCCCCGCCGCTCGGCGCCTCGGTCCACATCGTCAAGGCGCGGGCGTCGCAAGTGCTGGACGCGCCGGCCTTGGACCGCATCCGAACGGCCGGCCAGCGCACGGGCCGCGTCTTCCTTCACGAAGTCGAAGGCGGACACTGGCTGAACATCGAGAACCCGACGGCCCTGCATCGGCTGCTGGCGGACGGGCTGGCGCAGCAGCGGTTCAGCTGACGATCCGGCCACGCTGGGGCAGCACGACGGCCGGCAACCCCAGGCGTTCCACCGCTTCGTTGAACCGCGCCAGTTCGTTTTCGAGCAGGTCCAGGTAGCGAACTCTCACGTCTTCCCACTCCTGCAGCAGATCGTCCATGCGCTCCAGAGTTCCTTGCTGCGGAGGGCCGTCCGCGCCGCCGGAGATGTAGCCGTCCGTGCCGGTGACGCGCCCGTACAGCTCCATCCACTGGTTGTCCAGTCGGGGCGGGAACCGGATGGGGTCTTGACTCGACTGGTTCTTGGTCTGCATCAGGTCTTCGGTGATGCCCGTAGACTTGTCGCGCAACGTGTCTGCCAACGCTTGCAGCTCGCCCTCCACCTCCGCCGACCGCGCCCGCTCCATTGCGCTCTGCACCTGCTCGCGCACGGCGGCCAAGTCCTCGATCGCCCGCGTGATGGCGTTGATGGAGTCTCGCGCCTCGATCGCAACCCGGAACTGCTCCTGGTATCCGCCCGCCGCCACATCGTCGATGCGCGGGTCCGGCAACAGCGTGAACGCCCGTTCCGACATGGCGCCGCCCGCCGTTTCGCCTTCCGTCATGCGGACCCGGTACTCTCCCGGCGGCGCGGCCACGCCTCCGGTGTAGCCCCACTGCACCGCGCCTTCGGGCAGCTCCGGACCGGCATACGACAGCGTCCAGGCGATCCGGTTGAGTCCGGGTTGCGGGTCGATCTGCACGCCGCCGGGCTCGTCCGCCACTGCCGAGTCCGGCGAAAACGTGCGCACCACCTGGTCCCGGGAGTCCACGACTTCGATGCGAAGGGAATCGCCGTCGTCGTATTCCTCGGGCATGTAGAAGTGGATCAGCGCACCCGCCGGACGCGGCTCGGGCGACAGCTCCGCCAAGAACGTCGGCCCCACGTTGGTGAGCCGCCGCACGTCCCGAGGCGTGAACAAGTAGGCGCCCGCCGGCGAGCCGGCTTCCGTCGCGTCGCCTGCCCCGTCCGCCGAGCCTGCCCCGTCCGCCAGTGCCGCATCAAGCTCCCGCAAGGGGCTCATGTCGTCCATGATCCAGAACGACCGGCCCTGCGTAGACACGATCAGGTCGTCGTGCGCAAGCCGCATTCCGGTGACGGGAACGATCGGCAAGTTGCGCTGAAAGCTCTGCCACTGGCCGCCCCCGTCGAAGGAAACGAACACGCCGAACTCGGTGCCGGCGAAGAGCAGGCCTTCGCGCTCGGGGTCCTCGCGCACGGTGCGCACGGGGTAGTCCGCAGGGATCCCGTCCACGGCCAGCGTCCACGACGCTCCGTAGTCGTCCGTGCGGAAGACGTAGGGCCGAAAGTCGTCCATGCGATACTTGTGCACGGCCAAGTAGGCGCGCCCGGGGGCGTGGGCCGACAGCTCGATCTCGTCCACCGTGCCCAGGGCCGGCATCTCCGCGGGCGTGATCTCGGTCCAGTTGGCGCCGCCGTCCCGCGTGACGTGAACGCGGCCGTCGTCGCTGCCCGCCCAGACCTCGTTCGGGTCCGACGCCGACTCCGCCAGCGAGAAGACCACGTTGTAGATCTCGACGCCCGTCACGTCGGCGTTGATCGGACCGCCGGACTGCTCCTGATGCTCGGGCGTGTTGGTGGTCAAGTCGGGACTGATCGTCTCCCACGTCGCGCCCTCGTCGCGGGAGCGGTTCACGTACTGGGACGCATGATAGAGTGTGCGGTGGTCGTGCACGCTCACCAGCATCGGCGACACCCACTGGAAGCGGTGGCGAAGGTCCTTGGCCGCCATGCCCAGTTGCAGCTGCGGATACAGCATGACGTTGCGCCGCTGTCCCGTCGACAAGTCGTACCGGTCCATGACGCCTCCGTAGCAACCCGCATAGACGATGTGCGGCCGGTCGGGATCGAGGGCGATCGGACCCGTCTCGCATCCGCCCACGTTCTGCCAGTGCTCCTTGGGATAGAGCGTGTTCACGTCGGACCAAGCCGGCACGGATATCGTGGTGTTGTCCTGCTGGGCGCCGTACAGGCGATAGGGGAAGCCGTTGTCCACCATGACATCGTACAGCTCGGCCGTGGGCTGATTGAAGTACGTGGACCAGGTCTCGCCTCCGTTGACGGTGACTTGTGCACCGCCGTCGTCGGCCACGACCATGCGGTCCGGGTCGTCGGGATGAATCCAAAGGTCGTGCACGTCGCCGTGCGGCACGGGAATGACTTCGAAGGTCGTGCCCCCGTCCACCGATCTGTACAAGCTCGTGTTCAAGGCATACACGGTGTTGCGATCGACTGGATCGGCCTGCACGTGCGTGTAGTACCACGCGCGCTGGCGCAAGTTGTTGTCGGAGTTGGTCCGCGTCCACGTCTTGCCGGCGTCGTCGGAGCGGTACACGCCCCCGTCCGGCTCGGCCTCGACGATCGCCCACACGCGGTCGGGGTCCGCCGGCGACGCGCTGACGCCCACCTTGCCGACGATCCCTTCCGGCAGTCCGCCTTGGAGCTTGGTCCACGTGTCGCCCCCGTCGACGGACTTGTACACGCCGCCCTCTTCGGCGCCCGAGATCAGCGCCCAAGGCTTGCGTTCGCCGCGCCACATGCCCGCGTACAAGACGCGCGGATTCGTGCTGTCCAGCGTCAAGTCGGACGCGCCGGTGGAGTCGTTGAGCGCCAGCACGTGTTCCCAGCTGTCGCCGCCGTCCGTGGATCGAAAGACGCCGCGCTCCGGGTTCTTGCCAAAGGGGTGGCCCAGTGCGGCAACGTAGACCAGGTCGTAGTCCTTGGGATGCACCTCGATGCGACCGATCTGTCCCGCCTCCGGCAGCCCGATGAACGCCCACGTGCGCCCGCCGTCCACGGACTTCCAGGCGCCCCGCCCCGTGGACGTGTTGCCTCGGATGTCCATCGACCCCTGCCCCACGTAGATGACGTTCGGGTCCGACGGCGCCACCGCCACCGCGCCGATCGAGCCGCCGAACCAGCCGTCCGAGATGTTCCGCCACGAGACGCCGTTGTCGGCGGACTCCCAGACGCCACCCCCCGTGACGCCCATGATCCAGCGGTCCGGGTCGTTCAGAAACCCGGCAGCCGCCGTCGAGCGGCCGCCCCGGTAGGGCCCCGCCATCCGGTAGCGGAGGTCCTTGAAGGCGAGCGTGTCGAAGGGCTGGGCGAAGGGAGCGGCCCCATGAGAGACGGCTCCGTGGGAGGCTGCACCGGCGGAAACGACGACGGAGGCGCCGGCGGGGGTGCTAGCGGGGGCGCTCGCCGCCAGCCCCGCAAGAAGGGCTGTGCAAGCGAGAACTGACGAAGGCGGGCAGGTCAATGTGCGCATGGGATTTTTCCTGGGTCGATAGGGGACCGCCGATGGCGCGGCCGACATGGAGGACTACATAAGATTTGCCAACCCCTTGGGCGGCGCAATCCCTCGTGCCCGCTTCGTGGGATCCTCGTGCCCACCCCGCGGCGCCGTTGGCGGCTGCGAATTCACGCGAGCCTTGACTTGTCGTCGCGGTGCGGTGTACGTTGCACCTTCGATTCTCGGCGAGCCGCGCCCCGGCATCGTCGACTACAAGCACAACTTACTTGCCGAGCGAGGAGAAAGAATGGACTGGAATGCGATCGGTCAGGGCGTGGCAACCGGGCTTGGTGCAGCGGTGCCGCTGGGCGTGGGTGTTGCGTGGGTCATTCGTAAAGCGTTCGACCTTGGAAAGTGGAAGGAGACGCTGGCCACCAAGGAGGAGGTGGCCGAACTCAAATCCACGGTGGCGGGCCTGACGTCCACGGTAGCGGGCTTGGCGTCCACCGTTGCGAGCTTGGCAACCACTGTGGAGGCTACCCGGTCCGACGTAGGGCGCATTGTCGAACACTTGCTCAGCTCCAAGCAGGAATAACGCGGCTTCCCAACTAACGAGAACGAGAACCGCCCGCCAATCCCAACGCCTCCGCCTGCCGTCGGATGTCGTCCTTGTCGCGAACGAGCAAGTGCGGATGCATCGACAGCACTTGCGCAGGAAACTCTGCGGCCGGGTACGACGAATCGTCCCCCCTCAGGTAGCGGTCCAAGAAACCCAGGACGAGGTCGTTCTGCATGACGGTGAATCGTTCGACGACTTCGGGGTCGCCCAGGAACGGCGCTGCGGCCGGCGCGCCCACCAGCTCCGACAGGTCGGACACGGCGATGTGCTGAATGCCCGGCACCATGATCCTGTGCACGTCTGGTCGAAGCCCTGCGCGGGCCAGTCGTTCGTAGGCCAAGTCGCCGGCCGTGGGAGCGTCGGGGCCGTACTCGCCGCGGTAGACGGGAGCGTCGGCCAGCGCCGGGGGCAGTCCAGCCAGTACCTGGGTCGGATCGGAGTTGAGCATTAGGAGCGGCGTGCGCACGTCGGCATCCACGAGCTCGGCCGTCCAGTATCCGCCGTCCAAGTTGACCGCGGCCTTGGCCCGAAGGTCGGTCTGGGCGAGCATCGCCGCGATGTAGCCGCCGTACGACATGCCCATGTAGGCCCGGGCGTCGTAGTCGGCCGCCGCCGCAAGCGCCGCAACCTTGGCCGGCACGTCCCGATCTTCCAGCCGATCCACGACGAAGAGCACGTCGTCGCGCCATACGGGCGCAAGTCGCCCGAGCGATGTCGCGCGCAGTCGTTGGAAGTAGCCGGGCAGCGCGTCCAGCGCCGTCGCCAAGTCGGGAGGATAGTGCACCGTCAGGGCGGACAAGTCCCCGCCGTACCGTTGCAAGTCCTGCGTAATCCTGGGCGACATCTCCAGCACGTCGCCGTCCGGGTACGCCAACCCGCCCGATTCGTAAGGATGCCCAACCGAGACGACCACGTACCCGTTCGCCGCCAAGTGCTCGAACAACGCCGTCTGCTGGGCTGGATACGACGTGTAGCCGTGATTGTATCCGACAAGGGGGAAGCGCCCCTCAGCAGGCGCGGCGTCCTCGTATGAATTCGTGGCCAGCGCGGCGCAGTTGCGCAGTGCGTCGTCGGGCTGGCCCAGCGCCGTCATGAGGCCGCTTGCCAGCGTCGTCATCTCGACCGGCGTAAAGTACGGTCGGCGAGCGGGGGGCGCGCCGGAGGCCGCATCGGGCGTGCTCGGCGCGTCCGGGCGGTCGGCCGGATACCAGGCGCGGACATAGAGGCGTCGGTAGTCGGTCGGCGCGGGGGCATACTCCGTGCCGCGCAGCCAGTCGGTAACCGCGAACTCGATTGTGCCTACGGCGTACGGGCCTTCCGCGACGGGCCAAGTGCTGCAGTTGGCGTCGTAAGGATAGGGCTCCTGGCCGTGGGCTCGCAGCGGCTGCGCCATGAGCAGAAGAAGAACGCCGATCGGGCAAGTCGCGCGATTCATGATTCGCTCCCGTCCGGGTCCGCTGCCACGAACTTCTGGACACGTCGGCCCGTGGACGCTTCGCCCACGTAGATATTGCCTTGCGAGTCCACGGCCATTCCATGGGGGCGAATGAACTGGCCGACTTGGCGGCCGCCGCGCCCGAACTCGCCGACGATCTCCAAGTCCGAGCGGCGAAGGATCCACACCTTGTGGTTGGTGCCGTCGGCCAAGTACAGCCAGCGTTGATCGGGGTCGGGCGACAGGGCGACCACGAACGCCGAGCCGGACGCCCGCGTCAGAGGGGCCACCGTCTTCTCGGTCACGAACGTGCCGTCCTGCTGGAAGACCTGGATGCGGTTGCCGCGACGGTCGGCGACGTAGATCAGGCCGTCGGCGGAGCCGACCAGTCCGTGGACGGTGGAGAACTGGGTCGGCGGGGGACCGTCGGCGGTGCGGGCGGCGTAGTCGTACTCGGCCTCGTCGTCGGGCGGCTCGCCGTACGCGCCCCAATGGCGCATGTACATGCCCGTGTCGCCGTCGAAGACCACCACGCGACGATTGCGGTAGCCGTCGGCCACGAAGACTTCGTTGGTGCTGGGGTCCACCCAGACGCCGGCGGGGCCGCCCAAGAGCCGGGTGTCGGCGCTGCCCCCGTTGACGTCGTACTCGCCCAGCGTCGCCAGGTGCTCGCCGGAGCGCGTGAACTTCATGACCCGGTGATGGCGGTACGTCCCGATCCACACGTTCTCGTTGTGGTCGACGAAGAGGCCGTGGGCGGCCTGGGGGAACTCCGACGGGTCCTGGGACGGATGGCCCCACGCTTGGACCACGGCGCCCGACGGGTCGAGCTCGAGGACGATCGGCGCGGGCACGCAACACTCGCCGATCGGCGGGTCTTGGACGGCGGCGGCCTCCTCGGGCGTCAACGTCTCGGGCAGGTGCGTGATCCAGACATGGTCCCGCCCGTCCACGAACACCGACGTGATGGCGCCGAGTATCCAGTCGTTGGGCAGCTCCAGGGGCCAGGAGGCGTCCACTCGAAAGGCCGGCGGCGCGCCCGCGGAACCGGTCGGCCCGCCAGCGGAACCGTCCGACGTGGAGTCGCCCGGAGAACCAGGGGCCACTTCGCACGCCAAGAAGGCCGAGAAGCCGGCCAGCGCGACAGCGTTCAGGGAACCTTTCAAGTCTTCTTCCTTTGCGAGGGGGAACGGCGGCCATCGGCCTTTGGATGCCGGGCCACCGCGGCAAAGTACGGGATTCCGCCGTCCGCCGCCCGCGCCGGCGCAAGGTTGCCGCCCGCGACGGCGTTGCGTACCGTGCCGCCTGTCGCAGGATCGTTCGTCGTCCAGCGACCGAGTCCTCGCTCGCCAACCCACGCAAGGAAGTCCAGCCACATGAACCACGTGTCCGTTGTGCGCGTCGCCGTCGCGCTCGCCCTAGCCGTCGTCGCGCCCATATCCGCGGTCGCAGCCGCCCAGTCCGTCGAGCAAGGCAAGCAGGGCGCGCTCGACCATGCCGCCGCCCTCGACGATCTCGTGGCCGAGATGTCCTTGCGCTTGTGGGACTTCGCGGAGATCGCCATGGAAGAAGCGGAGTCGTCGAGCTACTTGGCCCGCGTCCTGGAAGACGAGGGGTTCGCCCTGGAGCGGGGCGCGGCGGGACTGCCCACGGCGTTCGTGGCTTCGTGGGGCTCCGGGCGCCCGATCCTGGGCGTTCTGGCGGAGTACGACGCGCTGCCCAACATCGGCAACGCCCCCGAACCCCGGCGCGCGCCTCGGGAAGACGGCCACGTGCACGGCCACGGGTGCGGGCACAACCTGTTCGGCGCGGCGTCGGTGGCGGCGGCCATTGCGATCAAGCGGATGATGGCGGACCATGGCACGACGGGCACCGTGCGGCTCTACGGCACGCCGGCGGAGGAGACGCTCGTCGGCAAGGTCTACATGGCGCGAGACGGGCTCTTCAACGACCTGGACGCGTCGATCGTTTGGCATCCGGGGCAGAACACCGCCGTCAGCAACAACGGGGCTCGGGCGCTCAACAACTTCGAGGTCGCCTTCCGGGGCCAGGCCGCGCACGGCGCCGCCGATCCTTGGAACGGGCGAAGCGCGCTGGACGCGGTCGAACTCATGAACCACGGCGTGAACATGATGCGCGAACACGTGGAGACCAGCGCGCGCATCCACTACGTGATCCCGAACGCCGGCGACGCGCCCAACGTAGTGCCGGAGTACGCCCGGGCATGGTACTACGTTCGCGACACGACTCGCGCGGCCGTCGACAAGCACTATGCCTGGATTCTCGACATCGCTGCCGGGGCCGCGCAGATGACGCGCACGCGGCACGAGGTGTTCCTGGTGACGGGCGTGCATCCGTACACGCTGGTGCGGCCGTTGCAGGAAGCCATGCAGGCGAACTTGGAGCGCGTCGGCCCGCCCGCCTTCGACGAAGAGGACCAGAGGTTCGCGCGCGAACTGCAACAGTTCCTGGACGTGGAGACGACGGGCTTGAACGACACGATCGACCACTTGGCGGACAGGCCCGTCATGGCCGGCGGCGGATCGTCGGACGTGGCCGAGGTCAGCTACATCGCGCCGACGGTGGAGTTCCGCGTGACCACGGCGGCCGAGAACGTGCCGTGGCATTCGTGGGCAACCAGCGCTTCGCACGCCACGCCGGGCGCCGTCAAGGGCGCGCAAGTCGCCACCCGCGCCATGGCGCTCATGGGCGCCGAATTGGTCTTGGATGCCGATCTGCTGGCCCGCGCCAAGGAGGAACACGCACGGCAGACGGGTGGCCAGCCCTACCGCTCGCCGCTTCCGGAAGGTCAGGCGCCGCCTCTGCCGAGACGGTAGTCGCCATGGGCGGCGCCGTGCCTTGTCACATGCCCCAGACGTCCACGTCGGTGCCGTCGTCGGCCCGGCGACGCTCATGGAAGACCTTGTCGCTCCAGCTGCGGCCCTCCCGTCGGTCGAAGACGACCAAGTGCCCCGATTCTGCGCCGCAACGGTCCATGTACGCCGCCGTCTGCGCCACTCCTGCCGCCACGGTTTGCTCCATGCTCTTGCGCAGCACCTTGCACTCGACGACGTACTTCCACGTCCGCCCGCCCCCCGGCCACGCTACCAGCAGGTCCGTGCGTCCTCGCCCCAAACCGTACTCCCGCTCGATCCGTCCTCCGCTGTTCACAATTCGTTGCAGAAACGCTTGCAGCAGCAGTTGCGGACCGGCCTCCTTGTACTGGAACCGTTCCACCCAGTGCTCCGAGTGCTCCCGAAAAAAGTCTTGGAACGCCGCCAGCAACTTGTCGATGTCGAGACCGCCAAACGGGCTCGCGTACCACGCCGGATCTTGCGACATCTCCTCCTGGGTCAGCCACGTCAACTCTCGGGGCACCACTTCAGCGTAGATCGGATTCGCCAGTCGGAGCGGCGGGTCGCGCGCCACCAACCCCAAGTCGCGCGCATACTCCAAGTCCCGCGCCGACGACCGCGTCTGGTCGGCGCCCGCCAGCAACGGCTCCACCACTCGCCGGACACGAGCCTCCTGCAACTTGTCCGCCAACTGGTCCAGGTGCGTCTCGCGCCTTCGAATCAGCGCTTCCTGCGCCTCGACGACGTCGTCCTTGGCGACCGGCCGCGACCGGTCCGCCGCCAACGCTCCGCGGAAGCACGTCTGATACGCCAGTGCGTTGACCAGCCACGGCTGACCGCGCGTACGCGCCCAGACGACCTCCAGCGCGTCGGCGGCGAACGCCTGGCCGGTGGCCTCGGTGTGCTGACCCAACAGGGCGACGACCTCGTCTCGCGAGAAGTCGCCCAAGCGCAGCGACTCGGCCTTGATGTTGAAGGCGCTGCCGCCGGCCACCATCGTCTCCGCCGATCCGGAGCGGATGCGGTAGTCGCGTATGTCGCGCACTCCGCACAAGACCACGCTCTGCGGAAAACCGGCCGGCCGCAGGTCGTAGCCCGCCCTCAGCTGCCGCAACACCGACAGCAGCGAGTCGCCCACCAAGGCGTCGATCTCGTCGATAAGCAGAACCAGGGGTTTGGGATCGGCCTGCGTCCAGCTTGCCAGCGCCTCGAACAATGCGCCGTGGGCGCCGTGGGTCGCCAGGATGCCGGGCCATACCGACTGCAAGTGGTCGTCGCCCAACGTCTGTCGCGCTCGGTAGGACAGTCCGCCAAGCACGGTGCGCACCGCTTGCTCCGCGTCTTCCCGAGCCGCTTGCGCAGCCTCGACGTTGACGTAGACGCAACGATAGTCGTCCTCGGCGTTGAGCAGATCGCGAAGGGCCAGCAACGCGGAAGTCTTGCCGGTTTGACGGGGCGCGTGAAGGACGAAGTAGCGCTTCTCCGCGAGCAGCCGCCGAACTTCGGCTAGATCAAAGCGGTCGAGAGGGGCGATCCGGTAGTGGTCGGCCGCCACGACGGGACCGGTCGTGTTGAAGAAGCGCATTGGACGAACTTGGCGCAGGCGACGGGAACCGGCAATTCGCCCGAGTCCTTTGGTGCGAACTCGCAGGTCCCGCAAGCGTCGTCCCGAGCGCCGGCGGTTCGGGTTCAGGCGGTCTCCAGCCGTCCGGTGATTTCGCGGAGGCGCAGCCACTGCTGGTAGTGCAGGGGCAGCAGCGTCACGGCCTCCATGAACTGGAAGACGTACATGACCACGGCAAAGACTTCGCCGTACTGCACTTGATCGGTCACCGAGGCGCTCACGGCGAAGACCAGCAGCGCCATCATCAAGACCCAGACGACGCCGAAGTTGGCGGCCTCCAGGTCCGACAGCTTGATGTTCCACCGCATCATCCGGCGGACGTGGCGGCCGACCAGGCTGGGGTTGCCGCTCTCCACGGCCTCGACGCGGCGTTCGTACTCGTCGTTGTAGGCTTGGTTGAAGCGGATCGTCAACCTTCCCGTGAAGGCGTATACGGCGGCGGTCGCCCCCATGACGGCCGCGCAACCGGCGAACACGGGCAGGTTCAGAGCCGCCAGAATCGCCACCGTGCCCACCAGGCCCAGCACCGCGCTCACCAGCGACGGCAGCGAGTTCTCGAAGAACTCCACGACCTCCTTGAGCATCCCCAGGCGCGCGGTCTTGGCCGACGTGCTGGTTTCGGCTTGGCGCGCCACCAGCTCCTGGCTCAGGCGCACGTAGATGCGGGCGTATGCTCGGGAGTCGTACACGCGACGGGCGATGTCCACGCCCATGGTGGCCACGCCCAGAAACGCAAGCTCGTAGAGGCCCCTCCGGGAACCCGCGATCACGCTGTCGATGGCGCGGCCGATGACCAGCGGGAAGAGGATCCAGCCCACCGCCTCCAAAACCACCAGCGTGATCGTGAAGGCGAGCTGGGCCCGGAACGGCTTTAGGCGACGAAGTGCGACTTACAGCCTCCGGTTGCCCGCCTTCGGCGTCTTCGCCCGCTGGGGCGTCCGCGTCTTGGCCTCCGGCGCCGTCGCGTCGCGCGCCTCGGCATCGGACTCGGCCGTCTCGGAAGCGCCGACCGCCGACGTCGCGTCGTCGCGCGCCTCGCCGACCTCCGCCGACGAAGCCTCGCCCGCCGGCGATCCCGAACTCGTGTCGACAAGGGCGATCGCCCCGCCCGCCGCCGCAATCAGCGTGGCCGACAGGAGCAGCCCCAGCGCCGTGACCTTCTCCTTGGAGCGCTGCTTCTTTCGTACCATCTCCGGTTCCTCCTCGTTCTTGATCCGTTCACGGGGGAATGGTCGCTGTCCCATATTAGACAGCAATAAACGTGCCAAAGTTGCACGCTCGCTTCGGATTCGTTGCCCGCAAAGGGTCTACGAGCCGTTCGCAGGGTTTCTTCGCGGCCCCAACCGCCGGCGTCGGCGTGACCGATTCCGGATGTTCGGCGTCGTGTTTTTAGGACGTTCATTATCTTCCGGCCATGCTCCGCGCCGCCGTTCCCATGCTCGCCGCAACCATTTCGGCGCCCGCGTCCGTCGCGACGACTCCGGGGCTCGCCCCATCCCAGGCCGACCACGCCGCCCCGGCGTCAATCGACGCCCAGGGCGTGACCGCGGTCCCCGGCATCGCGGCCGGCCACTTCTCCTACCCGGACGCGCCGACCGGCTGCACGGTGGTGTTGGCGGAAGACGGCGCGGGGGCGGTCGGGGGCGTGGACGTTCGCGGGGGCGCGCCCGGCACCGTGGAGACCGACCTGCTGGACCCGGTGAACACGGTCCAGGCGGTCAACGCAGTCGTGCTTGCGGGAGGCAGCGCCTTCGGGTTGGCGGCTCGTCAGGGAGTGGTGCGCTACCTGGAGGAACGCGGGCGCGGATACCGGATCGAGCCGACGCTGGTGGTGCCGATCGTGGCCGGCGCCGTGGTGTTCGACTTGCGCGTGTCCGCCGGCGTCCGGCCCGGTCCCGAGTGCGGCTACCGGGCGGCGTCGCGGGCGTCCAAGCGGCCGCTTGCGGAGGGCAACGAGGGCGCGGGCGCGGGCGCGACCGTGGGCAAGCTGCTGGGCATGGAGCGCGCCATGAAGGGCGGCGTGGGGACTGCTTCCGCGCGCTTGGAGAGCGGCTTGGTGGTGGGGGCCGTGGTGGTGGTCAATGCAGTGGGCGACGTGATCGATCCGGGGACGGGGCAGGTCGTGGCTGGGGCGCGGGACGGCCGCGGGGGCCTTGCCGACGCCCGGCGACTGGTGCGCGGCGCAACGCCGGAGCTACCGACGCCGCCGCAAGAGACGTCGCTCCGGAATACGACGATCGGCGTGGTGGCCACGAACGCGGCGCTGACCAAGTCGCAGGCGACCAAGGTCGCCCAGATGGCGCAGGACGGGCTTGCGCGGACGATCTATCCCAGCCACACGCCCGGTGACGGCGACGCCGTCTTCGCGCTCGCCACGGGCCGGCTGACCAGCGGCTTCGACACCGGCCAAGTGGGCGCCCTGGCCGCCGACATGGTGGCCCAGGCCGTGTTGCGGGCGGTGCGGGCCGCCCGGGGGCTGCCCGGCCTGCCCGCCGCCGCCGACTTGCGCTACCCGCCCCGACGTTGAACGCCACGCTCGCAGGGCTGCTGCTCTACGTGGCCCTGATCATCGCGGTCGGCTTGGCCGCGGGCCGTCGCGTGGCCGGAACCGCCGACTTCTTCGTTGCGGGTCGGGCCTTGGGACCCGGCCTGCTCTTCGCCACGCTGCTCGCGGCCAACATCGGCGCGGGCTCCACCGTGCTGGCCGCAGGCTTGGGCTACCGCGACGGGATCGCCGCTTGGTGGTGGGTCGGCTCGGCGGGACTGGGCACGCTGGCGCTCGCCCTCTGGATCGGCCCTCGGCTCTGGCGGGTGGCCAAGGCGCACTCCCTGCTGACCGCCGGCGACTACCTGGAGCACCGTTACGGCCCTTCCGTGCGGGCGGCGGCGGCGGTGCTGCTCTGGTTGGGCACGCTGGCGATCTTGGCGGGCCAGCTCATCGCCATGGCGTGGATACTGGAAGTGGTGGCGGGCACTCCGCGCTGGCTGGGCGCGGTGGCCGGCGGCGTGGTGATGACCGCGTACTTCGCCGCCGGAGGCCTGTTGAGTTCGGCGTGGGTCAACCTTGTGCAGCTGGTCGTGCTGGCGGCCGGGTTCCTGATCGCGGCGCCGCTTGCCGTGGGTTCGGGGGGCGGCCCGTCCGCTGTCTTCAACGGCGCGGGCGGCTTGCGCGAGTTCGCGAGCCACGGCGGCTCCGGCTGGACCTATCTGCTGCTGCTCGCGCCGGCGTTCGTGGTGTCGCCGGGCATCCTCCAGAAGAGCTTCGGCGCCCGCGACGAGCGCGCGCTTCGCCTGGGGCTGGCGGCCTGCGGCATAGCGCTGATGCTCTTCGCCTGCCTGCCCGTGGCGCTGGGCATGGCGGCCCGGACCATGGTCCCCGGGCTGGACAACCCAGAGACGGCTCTGCCCGTGGTCCTGACCCAAGGAGTGCCGGCGTGGGTCGGCCTGCTGGGACTGGCCGCGGTCCTGTCCGCCGAGATCAGCTCCGCCGACGCCATCCTCTTCATGCTGTCCACGTCCCTGTCCCGCGATCTGTACAAGCGCTTCGCCAACCCGGCCGCGACCGACGCGCAGGTGCTTCGGGCGGCGCGGTGGGCGGCAACGGCGGGCGGGGGCGCGGGCGTGGCGCTGGCCGTCGTCCTGCCGGGCGTGCAAGCGGCCCTGACGATCTTCTACTCCCTCCTGGTGGCAAGCCTGTTCGTGCCCCTGGTTGCAGGCCTCTTTTCCGAGCGCCCCGGCCCCGCGGAAGCGCTGTCCGCCGTCGGGGCGGGCGTTGCCGGACTGCTGGCCGCCCAGGCCGCTGGATGGAGCGCGCCCACGGCGTGGGGGGTCGCAGCCGGCGCCGCGGCCTACGGAGCCGTTTTCGCGGGTCGGCGGATCCGGTTTGGCGACTTGCCGCCGGCCGCCGCCTGACGCGACCTTCGAGCCGTCATGCCTTCCTTTCCTGCCGAGGTTCGCACCTGCGAAATGCACACCGGCGGCGAGCCGGTGCGGATCGTCGTGGACGGCTATCCCGACATCCCCGGCGCGACGATCTTGGACAAGCGGCGCCACGCCCGGGAGCACCTGGACCACCTTCGCCGCTTTCTCATGCTGGAACCCAGGGGACACGACGACATGTACGGCGCGATCCCCGTGGCGCCGGACCACCCGGAGGCCGACTTGGCCGTGTTGTTCTGCCACAACGAGGGCTATTCCACCATGTGCGGACACGCAACCATGGCCGTGGCCCGCTGGGCGGTGGACCAGGGCCTCGTCGAACCCCGGGAACCCGAGACGACGGTTCGCATCCAGTGCCCGTGCGGCCTGGTGACCGCCTGGGTAGAAGTGCGCGACGGACGCGCGGGACAAGTGCGCTTCGAAAGCGTGGGCGCCTTTGCGCCGATCCTGGACGCCGTCGTGCACGTCGAGCGCTCCGGCCCCGTCGCGCTGGACATCGGGTACGGCGGCGCGTTCTATGCGATCCTGCCGGCCTCGCGGCTGGGGCTGGAGCTCGCCGCGTCGTCGCCCGGCGAGTTGGCCGACGCGGCCTGGGCCGTGACCCGCGCCGCCGGAGCGCAGCTGGAGTTCGCGCATCCCGAGCATCGCGACCTTAGCTTCCTGTACGGCACGATCTTGACCGACGGCGGCCTGGGCCGCGACCAGCCCAGCACCAACGTCTGCGTGTTCGCGCGCAAGCAGGTGGACCGAAGCCCCACGGGCAGCGGAGTTACCGCCCGCATGGCAGTGCAGAGCGCCAAGGGACAGGTCGCTTCGGGCCAGGAACGGAGCTTTCGCAGCTTGACGGGGTCGATCTTCTCGGGGCGCATCGCCGGTTCGGCGACCGTGGGCGCACACGACGCCGTTACGGTGCAGGTCGGCGGGCGTGCCCGATACACCGGCGAAGCCCGCTTCTACGTGGAAGAGGGCGACCCGCTGGCCGGCGGGTTTTCGCTCCGGCACACCCAACTCCAGGAGACGACATGAACACGGGAGCAGCAACAGCAATCGGACCACGGGCGCGACGGTTCGGCTGGGCGGCCTTGGGGCTGCTGGCCGGGTGCGCAACGGCGCCGATCTCGTACGTAGGCGTCACCCAGTCCGGCAGGGAGACCGCGTACGAGTGCGCCGTGGCCCAGCTCAACGTCTTGGGCTACACCATCGAGGACGGCAACGCCGACGTGGGGTTCGTACGGGGCCGAAGACAGACCTCGGGCCTCGCGAGGGAGATCTTCACCGGCCAGGCCTTCCACGACGTGCTGAACGTGACGGCGTACACCGACCCTTCCACCGGCGAGACCAACCTGCGGGTCGTGGCGTCGCAGGTCGCGGATCAGGACATCGGCTTGATCGGAGCGCTGGCCGACGACGAGCCCGAGCGGGGCGAACGAGCCGTGGCGCCTTCGGAGACCGGCATCGCCGACGCCAACGACCTGCTGACCGCCTGCGGCGCGAGCTGAGGCCAGGGCGACCCGTCCGCCAACGCGCGCCCGCATGGTACGTGAATCGATTCATGGCGAAAACATCTGTTCATGGCATGAACTTGGATTCGTGGTACGAAACTCCGTAAATGGTACAAGCCTTCGTGCGTGGTACGACCGCCGCACGCGACACGAGCCCCGAACACGCCACCACCCCGGCACATGACATGAAGACTCCACCCGACATGAACCCTGCGCACGGCGCGGACCCGGCGCCTCCGCATCCCGCGACCTCGATCGGGCGGCGCCTCGACCGACGCACCTTCCTGGCGGCGGCGGGTACCGTGGCCGGAGCGGGTCTTCTTTCGCGTGCATCCAGCGCTTCCGTCGCGACTCCCGGCGTCCTGGCCAGCGGGGGCCTCGCTCCGCCGCGTGCACTCGGCGTCTCCTCGGCCGCCAGCCCGGACCGCTCCGGATCTCCGGGCGACCCGCGACCTCCCCACGGCGCCGGCCCCGACCGGATCGGCATCCAACTCTACACCGTCCGGTCGCTCATGGCGGACGACGTGGCGCGGACCTTGGACGCCCTTGCCGAGATCGGCTACCAGGAGGTGGAGTTCGCCGGCTATTTCGGCCACGCCCCCGGCGCCTTGGCCGGCTGGCTGCAAGAAGCGGGACTGGAAGCGCCGGCGGCCCACGTGGCGATGGACGACTTGCAGGGCGACGGGCTGGACGCGGCGCTGGAGGCCGCCGACGCGCTGGGCCACCGATGGCTGGTGCTGCCCTGGCTTCCGCCCGAACAGCGGACCCCGGACGGATACCGCGCGGCGACGGAGTTCCTCAACGCCGCGGGCGAGACGGCCGGTCGGAGCGGCGTGCGCGTCGCGTACCACAACCACGCCTTCGAGTTCGAGCCGATCGGCGGCCCGAGCGCGGACCCGAACGGCCCCACCGGCTACGACCTGCTGCTGGAACGCCTCGACCCGGCCTTCGTGGACCTGGAGATCGACTTTCACTGGTCGGAAGCGGGCGGCATCGACTCGCTGGCCCTTCTGCGGGACCACCCCGGCCGCTTCCCGCTCTGCCACCTCAAAGACCGAGACGCGAGCGGCCGCATGACCGACGTGGGCGCGGGCGCCATAGATTGGGAGGCCATATTCGCCTTGTCCGACCGCGCCGGCCTGCGCCACTACTTCGTCGAACACGACCAGCCGGCCGACCCCCTGGCGTCGGCCCTGTCCAGCTACCGCTTCTTGACGAGCTCCCGATGACCGAAAACCGCCCCGCAAGTTCCCCCTACGGACGCAAGGTGCGCGTCTTGGACTTCGCCGCGCGCAAGGAAGCGGGCCGGAAGATCGCCATGGTCACGGCCTACGACGCGCTCTTCGCTTCGTTGGTGGACCAAGCCGGCGTGGACGCCATCCTGGTGGGCGACTCGCTGGCCACCGTGCTCTGCGGCGAGGACACGACCCTGGGCGCGACGATGGACCAGATGGTCTATCACGGGCGGCTGGTGGTGCGGGGCGCAAGGCGGGCGCTGGTCGTGGTGGACATGCCGTTCATGAGCTACCAGGTGTCGCCCCGACAGGCGGTGCGGAACGCGGGACGCCTGCTGAAGGAGACGGGCGCGGGGGCCGTCAAGCTGGAGGGGGGCGCCGAGGCGGCGCCGGCCGTGGAAGCGATCGTGGCGGCGGGCGTTCCGGTCATGGGCCACCTGGGGTTCACGCCCCAGTCGGTGCACAAGCTCGGGGGCAACCGCGTGCAGGGCCGGGCCGACGGAGCGGTGGACGACCTTGTGCGCGACGCCAAGCTCTTGGAGAGCGCGGGCGCGTTCTCGGTGCTGCTCGAGCTCATGGTGGCCGACGTCGCCCGGCGCGTAACCGACGCCCTGTCGGTACCCACGGTGAGCATCGGCGCCGGCGCCCACTGCGACGGGCAGCTCCTGATCCTTCACGACCTGCTGGGGCTCAACGAAGGCTTCAACCCGCGCTTCCTGAAGCGCTACGCCGAGTTGGGGGCAGCGGTTCGGTCCGCGGTGGCTCGCTTCGCCGACGAAGTGCGGCAGGGCGAGTACCCCGGAGAAGAGTATGCCCATACGTCCTGACGGCGGCTCGGAGTCGACCGCGGGCGCAAGCCCTGCCAGTCGGCTGTTCGCGGGCAGCTGCGTGGCGCTGGTCGCCACCTCGGTCGCCTTCGCCACGGTGGGCGCCGTCATGTTCTCCCTGAAAGGCGAGTTCGCGCTGACCAACGCGCAAGTCGGATGGATCGGCGGCGCGGCGCTCTGGGGCTTTGCCGTGTCGCAACTGGTGTTCTCGCCGTTTTGCGACACCCTGGGGATGCGTTTTCTCTTGCGCGCGGCCTTCGCGGGACACTTGGCGGGCACGCTGATCATGATCTTCGCCGGCGGATTCTGGGGACTCTTCGCGGGCGCGTTGATCATCGCCATGGCCAACGGGCTGGTGGAGGCGGCGTGCAACCCCTTGGTGGCGGCGCTCTATCCGGACAACAAGACCGTCAAGCTCAACCAGTTTCACGTGTGGTTCCCCGGCGGGATCGTGCTGGGCGGCTTGGCGGCGTACGGCTTGGACGCGGCGGGGCTGGACGCCTGGCGTCTCAAGATGGCGCTCGTGCTCCTGCCTACGGCCGTCTACGGCGTGCTCCTGCTCGGCCAGCGGTTCCCTCGGACCGAAGGCGTGCGTTCGGGCGTGTCCATGGCCGAAATGTTCCGCGCGGCGCTGACCACCCCGCTGATGCTGCTCATGCTGGCGTGCGTGGCGCTGACGGCGTCGGTGGAGCTTGGCCCCAACCGGTGGGTCGCGGCCGTGCTGGAGGCCGGCGGCATGTCGGGCATCCTCGTGCTTGTGTACATCAGCGGACTCATGGCCGTGCTGCGATGGTTCGCGGGACCCGTGGTTCGACGCGCCTCGCCCACCGGCGTCCTCTTGGCGTCGGCGGTGCTGTCGGGGTTGGGACTCCTTGGGCTGGGCGCGGGAGGGTCCGCCGCCGCCACCTTTGCCGCTGCCACGGTGTTCGCGGTGGGCGTGTGCTACTTCTGGCCGACGATGCTGGGCTTCGTGTCGGAGCGGGTCCCCCGGAGCGGCGCCCTGGGGCTGGGGCTCATGGGAACCGTGGGCATGGCCATGGTGGGCTTGGTCACCGCCCCGCAGATGGGCGCGATCGCGGACCGACGGGCGGATGCGCTGCTGCCGCCCGGAGAGACGGCCGCCGCTCTGCGGGACGTGATCGCCTCTTCGACCGATTCCGCGGCGGTGGCGCAGGCCCAAGCGCTGCTCGCGCCCGCGGAGTATGCGGGGGGCTTGGCGTCGTTCCTCTACTTGGCGCCGGCGTGCGTGGTCTTGGCGCTGGTGTTCGGCGTGCTGCACCTGCGGGACCGACGCCGGCGGCAGGGGCGCGACGCGCGGCGTCCGCGCAACGCGCAAGCAACGCGCTCCGGACAGGAGAGGCACGCCTGAACCCCTTCCTGGGCCGGAAGCTGCGCTACGGCATGGTCGGCGGTGGACCGGGCGCTTTCATCGGGTCGGTGCACCGCATGGCGGCGGCGCTGGACGGCGAATGGGAGTTGGTGGCCGGCGCGTTTTCGGCGTCGCCGGAGCGGTCGCGGGAGCAGGGACGGGAACTGGGACTGGACTCGGCCCGGGTCTACGGCGACTACCGGGAAATGGCCATGGCCGAATCGGCCCTGGGACCCGAGGGAGACGCCATTGACGCCGTGGCCGTCGTCGTGCCGAACCGGCTGCACCGGCCCGTCGCGACGGCGTTCCTGGAGGCCGGCTTTCACGTCGTGTGCGACAAGCCGATGACCGCGACCGTGGCCGGCGCCCGAGCGCTGCGCGACACCGTGGTCGGGACGGGGCGCGTCTTCGCCCTGACGCACAACTACACGGGCTACCCCATGGCCAAGGAGGCCCGGCGCCAAGTGCGGGCCCGGCGCCTGGGGACGGTGCGCAAGGTGGTCGCGGAGTACGCCCAAGGCTGGCTGTCGGACCGCTTGGAGGACACGGGGCACAAGCAGGCGGCGTGGCGACTGGACCCCGCGCGGGCCGGGCCGTCTTCGGCCGTGGCCGACATCGGGTCCCACATGCAAAACCTGGTGCACTACGTCACCGGACTGGAGATCGAATCGGTCTTCGCCGACTTGGGTCGCCTGGTGCCTGGGCGGTCGATGGAAGACGACGCGGGCATCCTTGTGCGTTTCGACGGCGGCGCGCGGGGCGTCTTTCACGTCAGCCAGGTGTGCGCGGGCGAAGAGAACGGCCTGCGCTTGCGCGTCTACGGCGACAAGGGCGGACTGGACTGGCGCCAGGAGCGGCCCGACGAGCTGCGCCTGCTGTTCGACGCCGAGCCCCGGCGGACGCTGACGCGAGGGAGTCCGTATCTGTCGGACGCGGCCCGCGACGCCGCGCGCCTTCCGCCCGGCCACCCGGAAGGGTTCGTGGAAGCGTTCGCCAACGTGTACCGGAACGCGGGGCGCGCAGTGGGCGCGGCAATGGCCGGAACGGACGCCGGACCCAGGGACTTTCCCGATCACGAAGACGGCGTTCGCGGGGTGGAGTTCGTGGATGCGGTGCTCCGGTCCGCGAGCGGCGGGCGTTGGACGGCGCCGGGAGACGCGCGCGCCTCGGGAGACGCCGCAGCCGCGGGAACCTTGGCCGCCTCGGGACCGGTCGCGGGAGACGCGGCCCCGTGACGGAGGCCGCCCCCAAGCGCCCCGTCACCCTCTTCACCGGGCAATGGGCCGACATGCCTCTGGAAGTGCTGGCGGAGAAGGCGGCGGCCTGGGGCTACGACGGCCTGGAACTGGCGTGCTGGGGCGGCCACTTCGACGTGCAGGCGGCGTTGGCGGACCCGGACTACTGCCGCGGGCGGCGGGAGCTGCTGGCGCGCCACGGCCTGGGCGTCTGGGCGATCAGCAACCACCTGACGGGCCAAGCGGTGTGCGACAGGATCGACGACCGGCATCGCGCGATCTTGCCGGCCCGCGTTTGGGGGGACGGCGACCCGGACGGCGTGCGGCGACGGGCGGCGCAAGAGATGAAGGACACGGCCCGAGCGGCGGCGCGCCTGGGGGTCGGGGTGGTGAACGGCTTTACCGGCAGTCCCGTGTGGCACCTGCTGTACTCGTTTCCGCCGGTCCCGCCCGAGCGCATCGACGACGGCTTCCGCGCCTTCGCTGACGCGTGGACGCCGGTGCTGGACGCATTCGCCCAGGAAAGCGTTCGCTTCGCCCTGGAGGTCCACCCCACCGAGATCGCATTCGACTGGGTCACCGCCCAACGCGCGCTGGACGCGCTGGACGGCCACGCGGCGTTCGGCTTCAACTACGACCCCAGCCACCTTGCGTATCAAGGCGTGGACTACGTAGGGTTCGCGGCCCGGTTCGGCGAGCGCGTGCACCATGTTCACGTCAAGGACGTGTGGTGGTCGCGGCAGCCGGCTCGGGCGGGCGTCTTCGGCGGCCACACGGCGTTCGGCGACCCCCGCCGCTTCTGGGACTTCCGCTCGCCCGGCAGAGGGCGCGTCGACTTCGAGGCGGTCGCGCGAGCCCTTGCGCGGACCGGCTATCGGGGCCCCTTGTCGGTAGAGTGGGAGGACCCCGAGATGGATCGCGAGCACGGCGCCGCCGAGGCTTGCCGGTTCGTTCGCCGGCTGGACTTCCCCCCGGCCCAGGCGGCGTTCGACGCTGCATTCAAGGAGAATCGCCAGCCATAAGCTGCTAAGGAGCACGAAAGATGAAGTGGACTTGGAGTCGCATGGCGTTCTGCGCGACCTGCGCGTTCTGCGTGGTTTGCGCGACTTGGGCATCCGGCGCGGCAACCCAGGCGAAGCCGGCACCTGTTCCCGCGCCCGAGCCCCGACCGGACGCGCAAGTCCAGTCGCACGCGCAAGTCCAGTCGCACCCCCACCAGTCGCACTCGCAAGAGCCCGTTCACAATCGGCTCACGCCCGAAGAGGAAGCGGCGGGTTGGCGACTCCTGTTCGACGGCAGCAGCCTGGCCGGCTGGCGCGGCTACCGCATGGAGGGCGTCGCGCCGGGCTGGTCGGCTACGGACGGCACGCTCGCGTTCGCACCGCTCGAAAGGGATGGCGCCCAGGACGGCCCCGCACGCCCAGCCGACCTGATCACGACGGACATGTTCGCCGACTTCGAGCTGTCGCTGGAGTGGAAGGTCGGCCCCGGCGGCAACAGCGGCGTCTTCTTCCGCCTCACCGAGACCGAGCGAACTCCCTACTGGACCGGCCCCGAGATGCAGCTCCTCGACAACGCGGCCCACCCCGACGGCAGCGCCCCCAAGACCTCCGCCGGCGCCAACTACGGGCTTCACGCCCCCTCCGAAGACGCGGCGCGGCGCGCCGGCGAGTGGAACCATGCGCGCATCGTGGTTCGCGGTCCCCGCGTCGAGCACTGGCTCAACGGCGCGCGCATCGTCTCCTACGAGCTGTGGTCGGACGCTTGGCGTCGCCTGGTCGCGGCCAGCAAGTTCGGCGAGTGGCCGGGCTACGGCATGGCCCCGTCAGGTCACGTCGGCCTTCAGGACCACGGCGACCCCGTGTGGTTCCGCAACGTGAAGATCCGCGAATCGGCGCCCCTCGCGCCGGCAAGGCCGCCCCGTTCGCCCGCCGAGTCGCCCGGTCTGCCCGCCGAGCCGGCCCGTTCGCCCGCCAAGGAAGGAGTCGCTACGTTGCCGTCATGAATACAATTCGCGGATTTGTCTCCGGACTCGTGATGCTCGCGGGCGCAACTGCGTGCGAGCACTTGGCGCTGGAGCCGAGTCGGGTTCCGTCGTCGATGTCGCTGGCCCCCTTCGACAGCTTGGTCACGGAAGGCGACCAGGTGCGCATTCGCGTCACCGTCGAGGACCAGGACGGCAACGCCATGGACGGCCCGCCGTCGTGGGCGCAACCCGTGTGGACCCTGTCCGACCCGGACGTGGTGTCGGTGGAAAGGGACGGGACGGCCACGCCGCTCCGGGGCGGCTACGTGAACCTGACGGCGAAGCTGGCCGGCCTGGAAGCGTGGACGCGGTTGCGGATCAACCCCAGCAGCGTGGCCCTGTCCGCCGGCGCCGTCTACCTGACGCAGGGCATCCAGAACGTCGACGGCGCCGTGCCTTTGGTGGCGGGACGGGAGGCGCTGCTTCGCGTCTTCGCGACCGGCGACGAGCTGAGCTTCTACCAGCCCACGGTGCGCGCCACCTTTTACCACGAAGACGAACAGATCCACCAGGCCATCATGTTGCCGGGGCTTCTGATCCCCGACGAAGTGGTCGAGGGCCGGCTGGACCGTTCGTTCAACGCGCGCATTCCCGCCGAGGTCATGCAGCCCGGCGTGGAGCTGGTGGTGGAGCTTGACACCGAAGACGCGGTGCCGCTGGCGCCGGGGAGCGCGACTCGGGTGCCGGCCGACGGTCGGATGCCGCTGGACGTGCACACCATGCCCCGGCTGGACATCACGGTGGTGCCTGTGTTGCTCGAGGACGCGCCGGACGAGCGGGTGTTCGGCTGGACCCGCAACCTGACGCCGGAGAGCTCCCAGATGGAGCTGGCGCGCTCCTACCTGCCGATCGGCGACATGAGGGTTGCCGTGCACGAGGAGTTCTACACCTCCGCCGACCTGACCACGGGTCCCGGCTGGTCCACGTTCCTGCGGGAGATCGCCGCGCTCTGGCGACTGGAAGGTCGAGTCGGCTACTACTACGGCGTGGTTGTGCTGCCGCCGGGCTCCCAGTGGGGCGGCCTGGGCTACATCGGATGCGAGGGATGCCCCAGGGCCAGCGTGGGAAGGCCTTCGGGCGACACCTTCGCGCACGAACTGGGGCACAACATGAGCCTGCTTCATGCGCCGTGCGGCGGGGCGGGCAACCCCGACATCAACTACCCGTACGACAGCGGCAAGATCGGCGTCTGGGGCTACAAGTTCCGCGAAGGCAGACTGGTCGACCCCGACCGGTTCAACGACTTCATGGGATACTGCAACTCGAACTGGGTAAGCGACTATCACTTCGCCAGGGCCGTCGATCACCGGCTGAACAACGAGCCGCAGACGCCTTCCACGCCGCGGGTGAAGGGGCCGCTCGCCTCGACTGCGCAGCCCGCGTCGACCGTCGCCCGGACCCAACCGGCCCTCTTGGTGTGGGGAAGCGCCGGGAACGGCGAGCTGATGCTCGAGCCCGCCTTCGCGATGGACGCCCAAGCGACCATGCCGACGCTCGACGGCCCCGGCCCCTACCGCTTGCAGGTCCGAGGCGCCGGCGGCCGCTCCCTGTACGACTTCGCCTTCGCGCCCGACCCCGTGGAGCACGGCGGTGCGCACTTCATGTTCGTCCTTCCCTACGACCGCGCTCGAGACGGCGCGCTGGAGCGCATCGTGTTGTCGGGCCCCGAAGGCGAGGCGGTCATGACGAGCGGCGGCGCCCGCTTGGCGGCGATCGTGCGCGACCGAACCAGCGGTCAGGTGCGCGCGATCGTCCGCAACTGGACGGACGCCGCGGCGCTGCGAGCGGACGCCGACGCCGAAGTGCTGCTCAGCGACGGCCTGCCCGTGGGACGTCCGTGAGCCGGCGAACATCCAAGCGCCTTCGAGCGCCGGCGACGGCCGCGATCGCCTGCGCCCTGACGGCGGCGTTGGGCCCCGTCTTCGCGACCGCCCAAGAGGAGAACGGCGCATCCCAGCCCATGCAGGTCGAGTTTCGCGCGGGTCTCACCGTGGGCAGCCACAGCGGCTCGGCGGCGGCCCTGGACATCGACCCTTCCCTGTCGTTCGACTTGGCGGTCCGTCGGCAGATGTGGCCTCGAATCGCCCTCTTCGCCGGCTACTACCGCACATCGTTCGGGTGCGAAGAAGGCTACTGCGCCGACCAGGACGTCGGGGTCACGGGCAACCACGCCGCCGTCGGCGCCGAGTGGGGAAGCGGCGGTCCATGGTTGCGATTGGGGCTGATGGCGGGCGTCGCCAGCGCCGGGACCGACGGGGACGCGTCCAGCTTCGGCGTGGGCGTCTTGGGAGCGGGCGGCCTCCGCATCGGCTCGGGGCGGTTGCAGTTCATGCCCGGCATCTCTTATCGGTGGATGTCCGCCAACACGGCTTCGGAGTCGGACCAAGCCGTCGCCCTGGCGCTGGACGTGGGCTTGGCCTATCGCATCGGCGGTGGCTGAACCCTGGCGCCGGCCGTTTGCCGCGGCGGCGCTGGCAGTGCTGGCCACGGCAAGCTGCGACGGCCTGACCTTTGCGCCGAAGCACGTTCCCACGTCGCTGGCGATCGTGCCCTCGGACACGCTGCTGGTCGCGGGCGACAGGGTCCGGTTCCGGGTCCAGGTGCTGGACCAGTCCGGCAACCCCATGAAGGGGCCGCCCTCGTGGGCGCCTCCCGCTTGGTCCGGCTCGAGCTCGGGCGGGGGCGTGCAGGTCTCCGACGACGGTTGGGTGGAGGCCCGGGGCTTTGCGGACGGCGAGGTCTCGGTGAAGGTGGCGCGGCTCGCGACCACGACCCGGCTGCGCGTCAACCCGACCGAGGTGCGGCTGTCGGCACCCGCGTTCCACCTTTCGCAGGGCGTGCAGACGGACGACGGCGACGTGCCTCTGGTGGCGGGCCGCGACGCGCTGCTTCGCGTTTTCGTGACGGGCGACCGGCTCAGCTTCTATCAGCCGCGGGTTCACGCCCTCTTCTTCCAGGGCGACAGGCTGGTCCGAAACGCGCTGATGAGTCCCGGCTCCGAGCTGTTGCCCAGCGCCGTGGACGAAAGCCGCATGGACCGCTCCTACAACGCGCTCGTGCCGGGGGACGTCTTGCAGCCGGGCACAAGCATGGTGGTGGAGCTGGACCGGGACGGCACGGTGCCCCTGGCGTCGGGCAGCCAAGTGCGACTGCCCGCCCGAGGGCGCTTCGCCTTGGACGTACGGACCTTGGGCCGCCTGGACCTGACGGTGGTGCCGGTCATGATCGCGTCGCACTCCGGGCAGCGCGTGCAGGAGTGGACGCGCGGCCTGAACGAGGACGGCGACCAAGTGCACCTGGCCCGCGCCACCCTTCCCATCGGCGAGATGCGGGCCACGGTTCGCGAGCCGTACACCACGTCGGTGGACCTGACCACCAGCGCCGGGTGGGGCAGGCTCCTGGGCGAACTCACCTTCCTGCACATCCGGGACGGCGAGCCCGGCTACTACTACGGCGCGGTGGCGCCGCCCGAAGGGTCGACCTGGGACGGCTTGGGCTACATCGGCAACTTCCGGATCAGCGTGGGCGTGCCCGACGGCCGAACCCTCGCCCACGAGCTGGGGCACAACCTGGGGCTCCGCCATGCGCCGTGCGGCGGGGCGGCCGGCTCCGACGAAGCATATCCCCACCAGGGCGGCAGCATCGGCGTCTGGGGGTACGACTTTCGGCACGACCACTTGGTGAACCCGTCCCTGTTCCGGGACGTAATGGGATACTGCCAGCCCACCTGGATCAGCGACTACCACTTCGTCCGCGCGATGGAGTACCGGATCAAGACCGAAGGGGCCGGGGTCCCTGCCGGCGGGCCTGTCGCCCGCGCACCGGTGCAGAACGCCAGCGCACCCGCGCAGAAATCGCTGCTCCTGTGGGGAAGCGCCGGGGGCGGAGAGCTGCGCCTGGACCCGGCGTTTTGGGTGGACGCGGCGCCTCGGATGCCGTCCGCCGGCTTCGCCCCGGATGTCGGCGCCGGACGCCCCTACCGCCTGGAGGGGCTGGGTCCCGCCGGCGAGCAAAGCTTCTCGTTTCGCTTCGACGCCAGTCCGGTGGAGTTCGGCGGCGGACGCTTTCTCTTCACGGTCCCGTACGACCCGCTGCGGGACGGCGCGCTCGACAAGGTGGTCCTTTCGGGGCCCGAGGGCTTCTTCGTCCTGGAACGCTCCGTCGGCGCTCCTGCGGCCATGATCACCGACCGCGCCACGGGCCGTCTTCGGGCGATCCTTCAAGACTGGAACGGCGCCTTGGTCGGAGCGCTGGCAAGGACCGAGCGGTCCGGCGACGTGGAGATCGCGCTGAGCTGGGGCCTGCCTTGAATCGGGACGGCCGGATTCGAACCGGCGACCCCCTGAACCCCATTCAGGTGCGCTACCGGACTGCGCCACGTCCCGAGAAGCAGGGAAGCTAACGCCCGGCGGCGCCTCCGGGAAGCTGGGGCGCGCCCCGAGACGCCGAGACGGCGCCGGCCAGCGCCGCACCCATGCGTCGGATCGCGGAGGGGCTGACGCGGCAGCACCCGCCCACGGCAACGGCGCCGGCCTGCACCCAACTCCTGCACGCCTGCTCCCAGTCGAATCGGTCCGCGTCCGAGTCCCAGCGCTTCCCAGCGGCATCGTAGGCGCCGCCGGAGTTCGGGTAGGCGAGCACGGGTTTGGACGTCGCGGACGCCAGAGTTGCCGCCGCCTCGGGCACGTGGGTCGGCGCCGTGCAGTTGACACCGGTTGCGAAGACGCCGGGGGACTCGGCCGCGATCGCGCCCGCCTGGGCCACCGAGGCTTCGCCGTCGGCCAGCAGGGCACCTTCGCGGCAGCAGAAGCTCAGCCATGCGGGCTTGGACGGGGTTTCGGCCGCCAGTCGCGCCAGCACGCGGACCTCGTCCAGGCACGGGAGGGTCTCGGCCGCGATCACGTCGGCCGGGCCGGCCGCGAGCAGGTGCCAGCGGTCCCGGTGGAAGGCGTCCAGTTCGGCGACGCCGATCCCGTAGCCGCCGCGGTACTCGCTGCCGTCTGCCAGGAAGGCGCCGTACGGTCCCACGCTCGCCGCCACGAGGGGGCGAGGGGGGCCCGCTCGACCGGACCCGCGCGCCGCGGCCCAGAACTCGTCGCGGACTTGAACCGCCAGTTCCACCGCCCGCGTGAACACGCTTTCGGCCTGCGTGACGGTCATGTCGCGCCGGGTCAGGCCCGGGAACGTGGCTTGGTAGGTGACCGTGGAGATGCAGTCTGCACCGGCCTCCAGGAACGAGCGGTGCGCGGCGGCCACGGCCTCCGGGTCCTCCAGAAGCACCTTGGCGGACCAGAGGGGATCGTTCAGGTCGTGGCCGGCGGCCTCCAGCTCGGTGGCCAGTCCGCCGTCCAAGAGCACGAACCCCTTGGCGGCCAGGAACGGCCCGAACGGATCAGCGGTCGTCGTCTTCCGCCTCGTCGTCGCCGGCGCCGTCGTCCACGTAGGAATCGATCCACCGCTCCAGCGCCTCTTCTTCGTGGCGATGGAAGGTGGTCGCTCCGTTCATGCGGTCCACGACCAGCACGTCTTCGGGGTCGAACAGGTCGACCAGCTCGGCGGACTGCGTGCATGCGACGATCTGCGTCTCCCGGCTGGCGCGACGGAACAGGGAGCCCACCAAGTCGAGCGCCTTCGGGTGGAGCCCCATCTCCGGCTCGTCCACGACGATCACCAAGGGCCGGCTCTCGCGCGGCTGCAACAGCAGGGCGATCAGACAGATGGCGCGGAGGGTGCCTTCGGAGAACTGCTGGGGGCCGAACGCCTTGTCGGCGCTTCGGTGCCGCCAGTTCAGGGCGATGCCGCCGGCCTCGCCGGGCGCCAGGTCGAAGTCTTCGAAGAAGGGCGCCAACTGCCGGACTTCGTTGGTGATGGCCTCGTAGGCTGCGGGGCGCTCGGACCGGAGCCGGTAGAGCACCGCCGCCAAGTTTCCGGCGTCGGGCATGATCCAGCGGTGATCGCTCACGGAGCAGCGCTGGCGAACGCGCGCCTCGGGCGACATGTCGTGAAAGTCGAAGACTCGACATCGGTTGAGCAGGTAGCGCAGCGTCTTCGCGGTGATGTCGCCTTCTTCGGCTTTGGCGCTCAGCAGCGTCTCCGAATGACCGGCCCCCAGGCGCACCACCTTGGGCGTGGGGTAGCCGTCCTGGTGAAAGACCAGGGTCTCGTCCGCGAACACCATGGCGTCCCCGAACACGCGAGCCAGCTTCATGACGTACGCGTCGGTTCCGTTCTCCACCTCGAACTGGAGTTCGATCTCCATCGCCGGCGTCTGGTCGGGGCCGAAGTGGAGGTTGGCGCTCGCCCGTCCGGTCGTGGCCAAGTGCTTCTGAAGCCGTCTGCCCATCATTTCGTTGATCAGCTTGAAGCAGGCTACGACGTTGCTCTTGCCGGCGCCGTTCGGCCCGACCAGGACGTTGAGGCCCCGAAGGTCCAGCGCGGTTCTGCTCATCGACCGGAAGCCGGTCACAGAAAGTCGCCTTAGATGCGGTTGCATGGGTTGCGTGTCTTGTGCGCCGGACGGCACCGGTGAATAGGAAGAACTAGTAGGGGGGAGCGGACCGGCTCCGAGTGTCGCGAACCAACGTCAGCACGGCCGCTTGGGGCACGACCAGATAGCGCTTGCCCTCGAAGCTGATCTCGACGGCGGCTTTTCGGAAGAAGATGGCAAAGTCGCCCGGCTGGGCCTGAACGGGCAAGTAGCGAGCCTCGCCGGAGCCGATCTTCCAAGGTTCGTCGTCCAAGTCCGCAGGTGCGCCGATGGGAGTGCCGGGACCGGTAGCCAGCACTCGGCCGCCCTGGACCGACTGCTTGTCCACGGCCGAGGCCGGAAGGTACAGCCCCACCTTTGTACGTTCTTCGCCCTCTTCAGGTTCCACGAGGATGCGGTCTCCCACGACGATCAGCTGCTTGCCCCCTGGTTCCGTCATTCACCCCCCTCGTCCCGTCGCGCATCGTTTCCGGCGGTCGGCCCGGCCCGCCGTAGATGATTCGGCCCCGGAGTCGGCCTGTCAACGGCTGCCGCCACGGCCTCCACCACGTAGCGGACCTGGGCCTCGGAGAGCTCCGGGTAGACCGGCAGCGCAAGGACCTCGTCCGCCGCTTTCTCGGCCTCGGGCAGGTCGCCGCGGGCGTATCCCAGCGTCGCGAAGCACCGTTGCAGGTGCAGGGGCACGGGGTAGTAGACGGCGCAGCCGACGCCGGCCGCGGCCAGCCGGGCCTGCACGCGGTCGCGGTTCGGGACGCGAACCACGAACTGGTTGAAGACGTGCCTGCCCGACCCTACCTGGGGCAAGCGCACGCGGTCGCGGATGCGGGCGGGCATTTCGCCGAAGATTCGGGCGTACAGAGCGGCGTTTCGGGCTCGCGCGTCGCTCCAAGCGTCCAGGTGGGGCAACTTGGCCGACAGCACCGCGGCCTGAAGGGCGTCCAGGCGGAAGTTGCCGCCCACCACGTGGTGATGGTACTTGCGCGCCTCGCCGTGGACGCGGATGGCCCGGAGGCGGGCGGCCCGGTCCTCGTCGTTGGTCGTCACCATGCCGCCGTCGCCGTATCCGCCCAGGTTCTTGGACGGGAAGAAGGAGAAGCATCCGTAGTGTCCGAACGAGCCGGCGCGGCGGCCGTCGCGTTCCGCTCCTATGGCTTGGGCTGCGTCCTCCACGACGAGCAGGCCGTGGTGTTCGGCGATCTCCGTCACCGGGTCCATGTCGGCGATCTGGCCGAAGAGGTGGACGGGGACGATTGCGCGAGTGCGCTCCGTGACGCGCGCCTCGATCTTGGCGGGATCGATGTTGAAGGTGGCCGGATCGATGTCGGCGAAGACGGGGACGGCCCCCAGGCGGGCCGCGACGCCGGCGGTGGAGAAGAAGGTGAACGGGGTGGTGATCACTTCGTCGCCGGGGCGGATTCGCTCGGCCATGAGCACCGCGAGCAGGGCGTCGGTGCCCGAGGACGCGCCGACCGCGTGGGCGCAGCCGCAGTACCGGGCGATCGCTTCTTCGCACGCCTCCACGGCGGGACCCAGGACGAAGCGCTGCGAGGCGAGCACGTCGCCCACGGCGTTGTCGATCTCGTCCTTGATCGAGGCGTACTGCGCCTTCAGGTCCAGCAGGGGCACCTTCATGGTCGGGACACGGGCTCGCGGTTTAGAACAGGCCGCCCTGGACGGCGCCTTGCTCCAGGCCCAGAAGCCGCCGCTTGCGGGCAAGGCCGCCCCCGTAGCCTCCCAAGCCGCCGCCGGAACGGACCACGCGGTGGCAGGGCACCACGACCGCGATGCGGTTGTCGCCGTTGGCGCGACCCACGGCGCGCTGGCCTCCGGGGCATGCGACCTGTCGGGCCAGCTCGTCGTAGGTGATCGTCCGTCCGTACGGGATCTCCAGGAGGCGTCGCCAAACCCGCTCTTGGAAGGGCGTTCCCGCCAGCGCCAAGGGCACCTCGAACTCGAGCCGAGCGCCGTCGAAGTACTCGCGCAGCTCGACCTCCAGACGCTCCAGAAGCGGGTGTTCGCCCGGTACCGGCGTCCCCCAGCGACGCTCCACGCGCCCGAGCTGCGTGGGCAGCATGGGCCGATCCGCGAACTCCAGCATGCACACGCCGTGGTCGCACGCGGCCGCCTCCATGGCGCCCAGCGGCGTGTCCAGTCGAGCCGAGGTTACCTGCCCGGCGGGTTGGGCCCGCGTTTCGAGCGGCGTCACGCCGCCGGCTCGTCGCACAGTCGATAGAGAACCCAAGTGGCCACGGACCGCAGGGGTCGCCACGCCTCTGCGCGCTGTAGCACGGCGCCGGGCGACGGGCGCTCCGTCAAGCCGTCCAGCCGGCGCGCGCCCTCCCGCACGCCCAGGTCTCCTGCGGGCATCACGTCCAGGCGTCCCAGCCGAAAGATCAGGAACATCTGGGCCGTCCACTCCCCGATCCCCCAGACCGAGGAGAGCATGTCCACCACTTCTTCGTCGGTCATTCGCGACACGCTCCGCAGCCGGACCGAGCCGTCGGCGGACTTGGCGGCCAGGTCCTTGATGGCTCTGGACTTGGCGGCCGACAGCCCCGCCTTGCGAAGGTGCGGGTCGGGCAGCGCCATGCACTCCGCGGCCGTCGGGAAGCCCGGTCCCGGCGTCAGGTCGCACACCCGCCCGTAGATCGTCCTGGCGGCGGCACCGGCCAGCTGCTGGAAGACGATGGACCGGGCGATGGCCTGGAAGTGCGAGCCGCGGGCCAGGAAGCCGGCGGGGAAGCCCGGGTAGGGGGCGACGCGATCCATGGCCGCGCCCATCGCCGGGTCGCAGCGAGCCAGCTCGCGAAGCTGTGCGGGCGTGGGCTTGACCTTGGGCACTGCGCGCCGTCAGTCCGCGACCAAGCCGGGAACAGCGACCACCGGGTCCACTTCCGCGTCGTAGTCCACGCCGGGCGTCTCGAAGCCGAAGAGCCGCAGGAAGTCGCGGCGGTAGCCGTCGAAGTCGGACTCGGTTCGGAGGTTCTCGGTGGAGATCGCTTCCCACGCCCGCAGCACCGCGGCCTGGGTGTCGGGCTTCATTTCGAGGTCGTCCATGCGGACGAAGCCGTCGCCGTCCGTCTCCAGCCCGCCCGGGCCGTACACCTTGGAAGCGTACAGCCGGACCGCCTGTTCCGCGGGGCCTTCGTGGTCGCCGGCGGCCTTCATGATCTTATACAGGATCGACACGTACAGGGGCACGACCGGGATCGCGGCGCTGGCCTGGGTCGTCACCGCCTTCATGACCGCCACGGTCGCGCCGCCGCCTGACGGGGACAGGCGCTGGTCCAGGGCCGCCGCGGTTCGATGCAGGTCGGCCTTGGCGCGGCCGATGGCGCCGTCCCGGTAGATCGGCCACGTGAGCTCGGGGCCGACGTAGCTGTAGGCGAAGGTGCGGCAGTTGGGCGCCAGGACGCCGCCGGCCTCCAGGGCTTCGATCCACAGGCGCCAGTCCTCGCCGCCCATGACGGCCACGGTCGCGTCCACCTCTTCCGGCGAGGCCGGGTCCAGCTCCACCTCCTCGACGCGGGCCTTGTCGGTGTTCAGCGTCTTGGAGCGGTAGGGCGCGCCGATCGGCTTCAGGACCGAGGCGAAGTTCTGTCCCGTGTCGGGGTGGGTTCGCCGAGGGGCCGCCAGGGAGTTCACCACGCAGTCGACGGGAGGGAAGTCGCGCTTCAGGGCTTCGACGACGCGCTCCTTGGCCTGGTGGGAGAAGGCGTCGCCGTTCCAGCAAGCCGACGCGAGGCCCGCCCGGGCCGCGGCCGCTTCGAACGCCGCCGTGTTGTACCAGCCGGCCGTGGCGGTCCGGCGGTGCGTGGGCGGACGGTCGAAGAAGACGCCGAAGGTGGCGGCACCGCCGCCGAACGCCAGCGCGACCCGCGATCCCATTCCGTAGCTGGCCGACGACCCCAGCACCAGCGCGCACCGGGGCGGGTTGGCGATGGGGTGGGCGCGGGCATGGCGGATCTGGGCGGCCACATTCTCTTTGCAACCCGTGGGGTGCGCCGTCACGCAGACGAAGCCCCGAACCTTGGGACGAACGATCATGGCCTCAAATCTCGCGCCGGATGCGAGGCGGCAACAGGGGGCCGGCGGGGCGGAACCGGAGGGCAGCAGAGCGGAACGGGCGAGATTGCCGGCGAAGGCGGGTGACCCCATCGTGGCCCATGCCCGAGCTGCCCGAAGTCGCCCTGTACCTGCACGCGCTGCGGGACCGCGTCCAAGGCGAGCGGCTGCGACGGGTTCGGGTGCGGTCGCCGTCGCTTCTGAAGAGCTGGGACCCGCCTCTGTCCGCGGTTCGCAGCAAGAGGGTCGAAGACCTGCGGCGGATCGGCAAGCGGGTGGTGATCTGCCTGGAAGACGACCTCTTCTGCGTGGTGCACCTGATGATCAGCGGGCGCTTCCAATGGCGCGCGCCCGGCGCTGCCGTGCCCCGGAAGCGTGGACACGCGGCGTTCGACTTCGACGGGGGGACCCTGCTGCTGACCGAGGCAGCGACGCAGAAGCGGGCGTCGCTGCATGTGGTGCGGGGCGAGGCGGCGCTGGCGGAGCACGACCCGGGCGGCATCGAGCCCTTGGAGGCGTCGGCGACGGAGTTCGCGGCGGCGATCCGGCGGGAGAACCGCACCTTGAAGCGCGCGCTCACCGACCCGCGCATCCTGTCGGGGATCGGGAACGCGCACTCCGACGAGATCCTGTTGCGGGCGCGGCTGTCGCCGGTGCGCCTGAGCCGGCAGCTGAGCGACGCGGAGACGGCGCGGCTCCACAAAGCGGTGCAGGTCTCGCTGCGGGAGTGGTGCGCGCGGCTGGTGGAAGAGGCGGCCGGGCGCTTTCCCGGCAAGGTGACCGCGTTCCACCCGAAAATGGCGGCCCACGGCAAGTATGGGCAGCCGTGCCCCCAGTGCGGGACGCCGATCCAGCGCATCGTCTACGCGGCCCGAGAGACCAACTACTGTCCGGAGTGTCAGACGGGGGGCCGGCTGCTGGCCGACCGGGCGCTGTCGCGGCTGCTGGGCAAGGACTGGCCCAGGAGCCTGGAGGAGATGGAGGCGCTGCGGGACGGGAGCGGGGCGTCCGGGCGACCGTGCGTCAGGTCCGGGCGACCACGCGTCAGCGGGAAGTGACGGGCTCGCGGGGTTCGGAGACGATCGTTCCGCCGGGGCGGGGCTTGCAGTGGCCGCCGCCGCTGCCGACGGAGATGCCCAATCGGCGCCACCAGCTGTTGCCGTCGTCCTCGTCGTGGCCGTGATCGTGGCCGGCGAGGTCGTCGCCGGGGCCGGCCGTTGCCGGGAGGGCGCTCAAGCCGCGCGGCGACACGCCCTGCTGGGCGGCGAAGTTGGGCTTCATGGCGGGACGGGCGCGGGCCTCGAACGCGGCCAGCATGAGGGCCGCGCTGGGGGTGGCTTCGGCGGCAGTGCGCGGGGCGGCGGCAGCGGGGGAGGCGGCTCCGGCGGCAGGGGACGGCGCGGCGGCGGACGGCGCGACAGACGCGCTCGGGGACTGCGCGGGCGTGGCCGGGGCTTTCGCCAGCGTCACCACCTCCATGGCCGGAGCTTCGTCGGCGGGGGCGGGCGAGCGATCCGCGTTCCGTTCCGCCACGCCGGCGGTGGACGCCGGGACGCTGAACGTCGAGAACCCCAGGACCGCGGCGTGCAACGCCGCCGATGTCCCGATTCCAGCGGCGAACAGCCGCCGGTGCTGCCGTTCCTTGGCGCGTCTCGTGCTCTTCATCTTTCCCCTCCTTTGCCGGAGACGTGGGCGTCCTTGCTTCTTCCGACGGCGCGGCCTCGCGCTTGGGTTGCCCCGCCCCCCTAGTCCCGACTACAGATCGAAGTCGGCCACCACGGGCGCGTGGTCGGACGGCTTGTCGGCCTTGCCTCCCTTTCGCTGGTTGCGGTCCACCCAGGCCCCGATGGACGCTTCCGCCACGGGCACGGTGGCGAACACGTGGTCGATGCGCAACCCGTCGTTCTTGGGAAACGCCAGGCGTCGGTAGTCCCACCAGCTGTAGAGCTTCCCGTCGGGGTTGTGCTTCCGCACCACGTCCACGAAACCCCACTCCCGAATCCGCTCCAAGGCTTCGCGGGTCGCCGGGTCGCACAGCACGCTGGCCGCCCACCGATCCGGATGCTCCGCGTCCAGGTCGTCGCGGGCCACGTTGAAGTCGCCGGCCAGCACGACCGGATCGCGGGGGTCGAAGCGGCGCTCCAGCAGCGCCAGCAGGCGGCCCATCCACGCCAGCTTGTAGCGGTAGGACTCGGAGCCCACCGTCCTTCCGTTCGGGAAGTAGGCGGAGAGCACGGTCACGCCCCGGACGACGCCGCGCACCAAGCGGGCTTGGTCGTCGTGCTCGTCGCCTTCCAGTCCCCGTTCGACCGAGCCGATCGGATGGGGGCTGACCACCGCGACGCCGTTGTAGGTCCTCTGCCCGAAGACGGCGGCCTGGTATCCGTCCTCCCGAAGCCTTTCGGACGGAAAGTGGTCCTCCGTGGTCTTGATCTCCTGGAGGCACAGGGCGTCGGGCCGGTGCTCCCGAAGCCAGTGCACCACCCTGGCCTCCCGCGCCTTCACCGAGTTGACGTTCCACGCCGCGATTCTCATGCCCATGGTCCAACAAATGAGGCACGGTTGCTCGGCCGGGGCAAGGGCGGAACCCGGGGCCGCTAAAGTCGGGCCGATCTGAGCATGGAAGCGCCCAATTTTCGGCGCAGATTGTATGGGGCGAAGGCCGGACCGACGGGTTCGGCGACCCGGCGGAGGCCCGTTCCGGCCCTCGGCGGGCAAGGCACGCCCCACATCCGAAAGGACCGAACAGCATGGCCACCACCGACTCGTTCATGAACCGCGCGTTCCACTTCAAGGAGGTCGTCCACGACCTGGTGCGCAACGTGGTGCCGCCGGAGGCCCGGCAGTACTGCGACCTGCCCACTCTGGAGCGGGTGCCGGACGACTACCTGGACGCCAATCCGCTGCGCGGCAAGCGGGACACGGTCTGGAGGATGCGACTCAAGGGAGGGTCGTGGATGTACGTCCTGCTCTTCGCGGAGCCCAAGGCGGACAAGCACATGGCGCTTCGCGTGACGACCAACTCGATACTCACGTGGCTGGAGCTGTTCAAGAACGGCGACCTTAGCATCGGCTCCACCGTGCCGCCGGTGCTGCCCATCGTCGTCTACACGGGGCTGGACCCGTGGCCGGTGTCGCTGCGCCTCATCGACCTGATCGACCCCACGGCGCCCAAGCCGGACACCTTCCAGCCCCAGCAGGAGTACGTGCTGGTCGACCTGCTGGGCTCCACGCTGCGGGCCGGCATCCAGATTCCGGGCTCCACCAACACGCACATTCGCCCCCTGCTGGGCTGAACATTCGCCCCCTGCTGGGCTGAAGGCGGGGACAGCAAGGCACGGGGACGGGGCGGGCGCTGCCGTCGCCAAGGCGTCTTGCGCCGCTGCCGGTCTCGGGCTGATGATGTCCCTGCGCTGCGTAGCAGTCTGGTCCAGCCGGCAGGGAAGCGATGGTTCGAGGTTCTCAAGGGCGAGGTCTTCCAGCGCGCGGCCTTGTGCGGGTCGGGAGGGCGGCGGCCGCTTGCTTGACGCCGGCTTGCTTGGCGGCGGCCGTTGCTTGGGCGGTGGGCATGGCGACCGCCGGTCCGCTTCTCGGCCAGTCTGCGGAGGACGCCTATCTGGACGCGGTCGCTCGTCGCCTGGTCGAGGGGGCCAAGGCCCGGCGGGACGGTTCGGGTCCGGCGTCGTACACCGCCCGACTGCACGAGCGACAGGTGTTCGAGATGGTGACCGAGCGTCGCGCGCACCTTCTGCGGGACTATCGCTATTCGGCCCGGGTGCGATGGTCCCGGGAGGGGGAGGCCGTCGTCCGGCTCGACGGTCACTGGTCGCGCTACCCGCGATGGGGCCCGCCGGACTCGCTCTTCGCGCGCCGAGCGGTCGATCGGCCGCCGGAGCCCGGTCGGAACCCCTTCCGCTTCGGCCTTCGGCAGCTGGCGACGCTGGGGGTGTTGGACTCCGCCGACATGACATCGATCGTTGCGCCGCTGGACCCGGACGCCGAGCACTTCTACCGATACCGGTCGGGGGACACGCTCTCGGTGACGCTTCCCGACGGAGAGGTAGTGCACACCGTAGTCGTGGAGGCGATGCCTCGCTACCGAAGCATCCGGTTCATGGCCTCCCTGATGTGGATCGAGCCGAAGACGCACGGCGTGGCCCGAGTGGCGTTCCGTCCCGCGAAGCCGATCGATCGGGAGGCCGCCTTTCGCTTGCGCGACGCGGACGGATGGAACGTTGGAGTCGACTTCGACTTCTCGGAGGGCGGGGCCGGAAGCAAGCGGGGGAGTGGGGCCGGGGGCGATTCGTCGGCGGTTCCGAGCGCTGGCCGAGCGGAGGTCGGGGGCGAGCCGGAGGGCTTTGGCCGACTGGTGAACTGGGCGTTCAACTCGGCCCTTCCCCGGTTCGAGTTGGCGGCCTCGTCGATCGTGGTGGAGTACTCGTTGTGGGGGAACCGGTGGTGGCTGCCACACTCCATGACCGCAAGGATGCACCAAGCCCTGATCGAGGAGCCCAGCAGCTGGGACTGGGAGGAGTACCCGGAGATCATGGTCCGCGCCTCGGTCCAGGCGGCGTTCGAGATTGAGGAGGTGAGCGAGACGCCCGGAGGGGCGAGTCCCGTCCTTGGGACGTGGGAGCAACCCGGGGACAGCGTGGTCCACGGGACCGGAGAGGAACTCGTCGTCCTTGTCCCCCGCCGTCGATTTCGCGAGGCGAGTTCGCCAGCCGATCTCTTTCTCCCCGCGTCGTGGGACGCCCGCGCCCACGAGCCCGGTCGGGACCGGATGGCGGCCGAACTGGCCCGGATCGAGGTCGGCGAAGACGAGGGCGCCGAGGACGAAGGTGCCGACCTCAGCCCCTGGTTCTTCGAGCCGCCTCTCCTGACGCTTCGGCTTCTGAACTACAACCAGTCCGAGGGGCTCGTCGCCGGAAGCCGGCTGTGGCGAAGCTTCCCGTGGGGCCGGGTTGCTCTGGCGACGAACGCCGGCACCCGCCGATCCCGGCCGCGCGTCTTCCTCTCCCTCGATTCGCGCCTCCCCGCCTGGCGCTTGCGCGTATCCGCCTATCACGACTACCGTCTGGCGTCCGTCCTGCCCAGCGACGCGCCCGCCTCCTCCGACGATCCGTTGTGGTACGTCGCCGACGGACTGCGGGTCTGGCTCTCGCCGGCGCGGCGCAATCGCCAGTCCGTTGCCGTGAGCCTCTTCGCCGAGCGCCACGACGAGTACGGCGCGGGCGAGATGCGGTCCGGGGCGACGGCAACGTGGAGACCTTGGTGGGGAAACCGCTCCGGCCGGCTGCAGGGAGGCACCGCGCTGTCCCTGGCGGGCACTCTGGAAGACGACCCGACGCTTCGAGCGGCAGCGACCGCAACCGCGATCCTGTTTCCGGGCCGGCGCGTATCGATAGGAGCGGAAGCCGGCGCCGCCCGGACCTGGGGAGGACCACCCCGCACCGACTCGTGGCTCCTCGACCCCTCGGGCCGGTGGTTTCGCGGACGGACGCCGCAGGGATTGGCCAGTCGCGTGGCCCTCCGCGCCCGAGCCGACATGCAGATCCAGATCGCCTTCGCTCGGCTCTCGATCTTCAGCGACTGGATGCGCACCTTCGCCGACTGGCCTCCGACGGACGCGCCCGACCTGCAACGGGAGCGCCTGACCTTCCTCTCGGCCGGAACGGGCATAGTCCTGCCCGGCGGCCTTCGAATCGACTTGACCCGACGCTTCCCCGTGAACGGCGACGCGCCCCCGGACTCCAAGTGGCGGCCCTGGTTGAGCTTCGGCACGGCGTTCTGACGGCCTGGAAGCTGACGTTGACTCAGCAGGCGCTACAAGGTACGTTGACGTGCGTGTCAGCCTGGAAACTGAGCGCCAAGGAGGCCAGAGGGGTGTCGAGAACACTGACGGCGATCATTGACGGTTTCTTTTGACGGAGGAAGGCGATGGCGAAGGGCAGGCCGGCGAAGCGCAGCCCGGTGGGTTATGTGGAGGGGGGCAGTCACGGCGACGAGGGACTCCGTACCATCGGGCGTGCAGGCAGGGGTAGTAGGCCGAGGCTTCGTGGTCGGGCGCGGGTCGCCGCGATCAACGCGGCCTGGACTCTGGTCGGGCTGGTGGTCGTCGCGCTTGCGGCCGAGGGCTGGGCCCGGAGCAGGGTCGGGCTCCGTTCCGTTGGGTCGGTGGACGCCCAGGTGTACAAGAGGCTCATCGAGGATTTCGAGACCCCGGTCGGGCAGATCCAGGTCGGAAAGAGCTACATCCATCCCAGGGCAGGACGTCTTCTGGTGCCGGGATCGGAGATCCACCACACCAACATACTCGATTACTGGAACGTTACCCGGGTCAACCGCTGGGGCTTTCTTGATCGCCCCCCCCTCCCCCTAGACGGCATCACTACTTCTAATGATAATGCGTCGTGCCGCGTGGCCGTCGTCGGCGACTCGTTTGTGGCCGCCGAGCAAGTCCCCATTGCGGACAAGTTGCATGTGCGGTTGGAAGACATGGCTCGCGAACGTCTGCCCGCGTTGCGCGTCGCAACCTCCGCCTTTGGCCATACGGGCACCGGACAGATCCATCAACTCGGCTACTACGACGAGTTCGTCTCCAGGATTTCGCCGCGCGTCGTCGTGCTCGTTTTCTATGGCAACGACTTCTTCGACAACCACCCTGTCCTCAAGGGAGTGAGAATTGGGTACGGCCCGGATGGGTTGCCCTGGACATCGGCCCGGCGAAACGCCGACGGCGCTTTCTTGATGCATCCCCCCGATCCGGGGGCATATCGCAACATGCCCATGCCTCACCCAAAGCGTCCTCTTCTCGCAGCCGTCAGAAGGATTGCCAGATCAACCTCGCACTTCGCCCTGTTCTTGGACGCCAAAGTCCAAGTGATTGCGAACCAACGCACTGTTGAAGCCAAAAGGAGCGCACGGGACCCACGGCTTTCGATCTCGTTCGTGAAGCCCTTCAACGACGCCCGCTTGTCGGAGGCCACCCAGGAAGCTCTGGATTACACGGGATTCGCGTTGGACGAATGGAAGACCCGTGCCGAGCGCGACAACTTCGTCCTGTTGATGCTTTCTACCCACCGTAATGCGCGTGAAGACTTGAAGTTCGACCACATGCACGCCCTTGCATCCGCACGAGACATTCCCGTAGTCGACCAGTACGCCTACATCGCGCGCCAGAACGGCCGCATTCGGGACGCGCACTGGGCTCACGACTACCACTGGAGCACCCAGGGCCACCAGTGGGCGGCAGAAGCACTGCTGGAATGGCTGGAGCAGAACCGGGACGCCTGCGCGTGATCCAGAGGCGGGCCTGGGACGACATGACGCTCGGGCTTCGGCGTCGCCCCAGAGGACGCCGTTGCCCGAGACGGTGCGAGTTCGACCGAGACCGCCCAAGAAAGTGCTGAGATTGCCCAAGAAACTACACAATGACACACCATTCAGGAAGCTCGCGACAACCTCAAGGAGGCCGTCGAGCTGTTCCTGGAATGCGCATCTTCGCCAACTGGCCTAGGACGGATGTACCAACCTGCAGCAGGAGCACCTGACCGCGTTAGTGTTCCGCGCTTCCTCTCACACCTCGTTTCCTTGCCGCCTCCAGCGCGGTCGTGAGCCGTTCGCCGCATTGTATCGCCGTTATCGCACAGGACTCGCCACGAAAGACGACTGGGCTTCGCAACTGCCGCCAGACATGACGCCGACGAGGGGAAGGGGATGCCAGTACAGGGACAAACCAGAAAGACACATCGGCCGGAGCGATGGCGTTCGCCACATCAGCCCCTCCCTGCAGTTGTTGCACGACATCAGCCGGCCGGAAGGCGCCTCCCTTCAATTCAATAGGAACAATTATCACGTCGACACCGCCGACCTGCGTGCACATGTACAGATAGTCGCAACGCTTTCGCTGGTCACTCATGTTGTCCAGCTCTCTTGGCGTAAACCGATCGACGTTGATCATATCGAATGGTTCGGGCGCATTGTCCATGTCAACCGAACACCCGCCGCCGCTTTGACACGTTTTCGTCAACCAACGATGTTCAATCTTCGCCAAAATGCTTTCCCGGACTGAATTCATGGTCGTATCATCCATTACTCCGCTCCAAGGCCATCGCCCAATCGTCGTAGAGGGCTTTGTTTACCACTTCGAACTGCGTCGGAAATGTTCCAGATTCCATATTCAGCTTGATCTCCTTGACGCGCGATCCCGGCGTGTCGGCGTTGTGATGAAATAGCCAAACACCGACGTCTTCTTGCGGCATGGTGGAGTCGTTGCCTGAAATTTCAGTCCTCTCTGCCACCGGGACGCTATCCAAAACGATCACGTTGCTCAGCGCCTCCAAGAACGTTTCGCTGTGCGTCGTCACAAGCAGCCGCAATCCGCTCTTCGCGACTCTGGCCAAGAATTGAGCAAGGAGAACCTGCATCGCCGGGTGCAGATGAGACTCGGGCTCTTCGATTATCAGCAATTCCCCAGATCTGACCACATGGCGAAGATACAGCGCCACTGGAGCGAGCTCCGACACCATCGACGACGCATTCATCAGCGGAAGTCCGTTCGTCCATCCAGAGGGCAAGTAGGAGAACGACGGATAGCCGGCGTCGGACTTCGTGCTCTCTACTGATCCCCCCAGGAGGTCGGATTCCATCACTTCGACAATCTTTCCGTACCGCGACCTAGCCTCGGGAAGATCAATCAGTTTTTCGAGAAAATCGGCCAAGACGCCCGACAACATTGGCAGTTCGACCTGGCGACGAATCCCGGCGTGCGAGGCCTGTCCGATCAACGAGCGGACAACCACACTGTGGGCGTGCATGATTCCGGTGCGGTCAGCCGGCAGGTAGTGCGCACGTTGGTTGAACTGACCAGTGGTGGAGTGGAAGGCCATGTCGGCAATGTCAGCCAGTAGCAGGCGAAGGTCGGATTCGCGCAAGTCTTCCGCACCCGCGCGCCGACGCAACAACCACGGTGATCTGCCAATCCGACGCGGGGGGATCCGTAGATCGATCTCGTCGGGCACTGCGCCTGTGAGTTTTGGCCTGCCCCTGCGCGTGATCGTGTATTCGTATCTAGACACAGGAGCATCAGCGGTACCGGCATGCCAAGCCACGGTGGCCGGGCCCTGCATGTCGTGTCGGATGAGGCGTTTGAGGTCGGGAAAACCAAGGCTTGATCCTATTCTCTCGCCCAAGGCGTCAGCCAACGGTCCGGGCTCGGCCAGTACGCTGCGCACAACCGCCGACACCTCGGCAGGCAAGCGCCCCGCGTCCCGGCCTTTGGCGAGCCATACGTCCTCCAGCCAGCTCCGCAGTACGGAACTCAAGCCGTCTAAAGGGATGTCACCCAGTGGTTTGCGGCGATGAGCAAATCTGAAACCATGAAAATACAAAGAATCGCTTGCGAATCGGTGGAGCGCATAGATCAACATCGCCAGGTAGGACTTGCCGGTGTTGCTTGGCCCTACGAACACCGTGATTGGCCGGAGATCGACGTTGGCCTCGACGATCGGACCGACATCGGCGACTTCGATGCCCGCGATGTCCTTGTTTGTCGATCCAGCCATGGAGTTCTCCCTCGGTGGCAAGAATACGCCGGCGACAGCGCCTACTGACGTTGCGTTGTCCGCGTGCGTCGATCAGCCTCAGCGGTCCGCCTTGGGCGTCTCCTTCCGCAGGTGCTCGTCGAACCACGTCATGATCCGCTCCGACACGTCCATGAGGAACTTGGGCTCTCGGGGGCCGTGGGGCGTGCGTGGGTAGACGATCATCTCGGTGTCCACGCCCAGGCGCACAAGCGAGTTGTAGAACTCCTGGCCTTGCGTGAAGGGGACGCGCAGGTCTTCGGCGCCGTGGATCACCTGGGTGGGCGTCGTCGTGTTCTTGATGTGGTAGATCGCCGAGTGCTTCTCGTAGGTCTCGTAGTCGTCGAAGTACTCGCCGCCCATGTGGCCGGCCAAGTAGTCGCCGATGTCGGTGGTGGTGACCATGCTCACCAGGTTGGGAAGGCCCGCGCCCATCGACGCCGCCTGGAAGCGGTCGGTCTGCGTCACCGCGAACGACGTCATGTAGCCGCCGTAGCTCCATCCCATGAGGAGCAGGCTGTCGGGGTGCGCCACGCCCATGTCGATCACGTGGTCCACGCCGGCCAGCAGGTCCGACAGGTCGCCGTAGCCCCAGTCCATGAAGTTGGCGTAGCGGAATTCCTTGCCGTAGCCGGTGCTTCCCCGCGGGTTGGGCCGCAGAACCGCAAACCCCTCCTGCGCGAAATACTGGATCATGTAGATGCTGGGCGCGCCGGTGAACGACTGGCTGAATACGCCGGCCGGGCCGCCGTGCACGTTCAGAACCAGGGGCACGCGGGCGCCGTCCTCGTAGTCCACGGGGTAGGTAAGCAGCCCTTCCACGGGAGTGCCGTCGGGGGCGTTCCAGGACAGGAGCTCGGTGCGGCCCATGGACGGGCGCGGCACGCCGTCGGCGACCTGGGTGATCCGCGTCGGACGGAAGTCGTCCAGCGGGGAGACGTGCAGTTCGCGTGGCTCGTCGGTGGTTTCCCAGGCAAACGCCAGGACGCCGGCGCCGGGCGCAACCGCCGCACCGCCCACGACGCCGGCGCCGCTCGTCAGGTGCCGGATGTCGCCGGAGTTCGATGCGGTCGGGTCCACGGGCACCGCGACCACGTGACGGGTCGTGCCCAGCAGCTCGTTGAGGAACAGTGCGTCGGACTCGGCGGACCAGCCCAGGATCGAGGCGCTGCGGTTGGGCGTTTCGGCCAAGCGCCGGGAGCGGCCCGTCTCCGGGTCCGCCACGTACACGTCTCCCAGGCCGATCGGCTCGGGCTGCTCTCCTGTCGAGACGTAGGCGATCAGCGAGCCGTCGGGGGACCAGCGCGGGGACGATTCGACGCCGGCGCCGGTCACCAGCGGGCGATGGACGCCGCCGGAGGTCGCCACCACGGAGATGTCGCCCGACAGACGGCCCGTGTTGATCCGGGGGTCGGCCTGGTGCGCGAAGACGAGGTGCGCTCCGTCGGGACTCCAGTCGAAGCCGGTCACGTGGAAGTCGCCCTCGGTGACGCGCGCGGCTTCCGCTGGCTCGGTGGCGGCGGGGTCGAACGGCGTCGTGTACAGGTGTCCGTTCTTGAAGTTCTGGTCCACCAGGATCACGTCGCGCTTCTCCTTCTTCGCCTTCTCCTCTTCGTCGGTCGGCGGGTCGCGCATGACGAAGGCCACGGCGCTGCCGTCGGGCGACCAGCGGTAGGACCCCACGCCCGCCTTGGCGTCGGTGAGCTGCCGCGCCTCTCCGCCTGCCATCGAGATGGCCCAGACTTGGTTCTTGCCCGAACGGGCCGTGGTGAACGCCAGCCAGTCTCCGCCGGGGCGGAACGCCGGATTGGAGGCGGACTTGTCCCCCCGGGTGAACTGGACGGGCTCGCCGCTGCCGTCCGCGGGCGCTACCCAGACGTGGCTCAGGTACTCGGACTGCTCGCCCTCCATGAGCGGCTTCCGCACCACGTAGGCGACGCGGTCGCCCGAGGGAGACACGGCCACGGCCGAGAGCTGCGGATAGCGCATGCTGAGCGCGGGCGTCCAGCGGTCCCAGGCAGGGGCGGGCTCCTCTGCGGCGGCGGGCGAAGCGTCGGCTTGGGCTTGGGCCGGGGCCGGACGAACAGCGGTGGCGACGACGACGGCCGAGGCGACGGCGGCCAAGGCGAACAAACCGGCGGCCGATGCGCGGTGGACGCCGCCAACGCGACGCCGGGCGGCGAAGGGGCGGCGAAGGGCGAGGTCGAAGCGCGGGCGGGTCATGGCGGGGCTCCTTGCTGGGGCTGGGCGTCGTCCGGGGCTGGGCGTCGTCCACTGGAATGGATGTCGTCCACTGGGGCGGGGGTGTCGCAGATGTCGATCCGGGTTCCTATTGTGGGGTCTGGCGGGCGGCGGCAACAGGGCGCAACCGAAATCAAGGCGGCAAGCGAAGTGCCGAAACGCAAGGCGGAGGTGCGGGGGGCGGGCGCGCTGGGGGCGGACATGCAGGCTTCCGGGGCAAGGCGCACCGCGGCGGCACGGGGATGCTGAAGGCGATCCGGCTGGGGACGCCTCCGGTCGGCGAAGAGGATGCGTTCCCCTTCGACGTGCCGGCGCTGGCGGGACTGGCGGAGGTGCGCTTTCCGGGACCGGTCACCGTCTTCGTGGGCGAGAACGGTTCGGGCAAGTCCACCCTCTTGGAGGCGTTGGCGCTGACGGCGAACCTGCCCACGGTGGGCCGGGCCGAGGCGGCGGACGACGGCTCGCTGGCGCAACAGCGACGGTTGGCGCGCACGCTGACGGCCGTTTGGGGCAAGCGGTCGCACCGAGGCTTCTTCCTGCGCGCCGAGGACTTCTTCGGCTTCGCCCGCCGGCTGCGAGTCATGCGCAAGGAGATGGAGGAGCGCATCGCCCAGGTGGAGCGCGACTACAAGGACCGCTCCGAGCTTGCGAGAGTGCTGGCGCGGGGTCCAGCCGCCGGATCAATCGCCGCCATGGAGGCCCGTTACGGCCGCGACCTGGACGCCCGCTCGCACGGCGAGAGCTTCCTGCGCCTCTTCCAGTCGCGATTCGTGCCCGGCGGCCTCTACCTGCTGGACGAGCCGGAGGCGGCCCTGTCGCCCCAGAGCCAGCTGGGGTTCGTGTCGATGATGAGCGACATGGTCGGACAGGGAGGCCAGTTCGTCGTCGCCACGCACTCGCCGGTAATCATGGCCGTGCCCGACGCCACGCTATACAGCTTCGATTCGTCGCCCCTGGCCCGCGTCTCCTACGAGGACCTGGATTCGGTCAAGCTTCTGAAGGACTTCCTGCAAGCGCCCGAGCGCTACCTGCGCCGCATCTGGCAGGCGCCCGCAGGCGACGGCACGGCAGGGCGGAACGAGTGACGCGGCCTTCGATCAGTACTTCCGCAGGCGCACCGCGGGGCGACCCAGGTGCATCCGGCGGGCCACGCCCCACACGCGGTCGAAGGTTCGCTTGGCAAGGACGGGCGTGCGCGCCAGCCAGCGGATCATGACGCCGGGGCCCTCCAGCAGCGTTGCTCCGCCGCCGACGCCCACCGAGCCGTTGCGAAAGGCTTCTTCGGCCGCCGCCACCACCGCCGCCAGCGTTTGCGGGTCGCCTCCCAAGACGTAGAACGAACCCAAGTAGGGGTGCGGTTCGAACATGCCGAGCCGGTCCGGGAAGCGGTCGGACGGACGAACCACCATGGCGTCGTTCAACAGCGGCGCGTCGTCCAGACGGACTCGGAAGCGCAACGCGACTTCCGCATAGTCGAAGAACTCGCCGGCGGCCACACGACCCGGGTACAAGATCTCGCCGCACAGAAGGCGGGCGTCTTCTTGCATGTGCACGTCGATCTCTTGTCGATACAGCGCGCCCTTGTAGGGAATCACGGGGTCAGGCACGACCTCGAGAACGGCGCCGGGGGCCATCTGCACGGCCATCGTCGAGACCACGGGGTCGCCTAGGCTGCGGTACACCTTCGTGGCACCCTGGGTGGTCCACAGCACGTGCGCGTTCCTGCCAAGCCGGACGTTCGCGTCCAGGCGGTCTCCGCCCACGTGACCGCCGGTGGGGTTGACCAGCGTCAGATGGGCCGGGCCGTCGAGGCCTTCCGGGTATAGCGGCCGCACGACCTGCAAGGGCACGCGGGAGTAGTCGTCGCGCAAGACGGTGCGGCCTCGCGTCCGCTCGAAGTCGCAATAGGCGATGCCGTGGCGGCCCACGCGGGCGGGCACTATCGCGGCGTCCGAGGCGCGCGCGGCGCCGGGAATTGCTTCGGCGTCCGGCACTGCGTCGGCGCTGGGGACCGCCCGGCCCCGAACGCTCACTGCACGAACAGGAGCTCCGACTCGATCCAGTCGATGACGTCCTCGACGCCGAACTCGGTCTTCAGGTTGGTGAAGAGGAACGGCTTGTCGCCGCGCATCTTCTTGGCGTCGCGCTCCATGACCGGCAGGCTGGCGCCAACGAGCGGGGCCAGGTCGGTCTTGTTGATCAGCAACAGTTCGGATCGGGTGATTCCGGGGCCTCCCTTGCGCGGAATCTTGTCCCCCGCCGACACGTCGATGACGTAGATCGAGGCGTCCACAAGCTCGGGGCTGAACGTGGCGGCCAAGTTGTCGCCGCCGCTCTCCACGAAGAGGATGTCCAGGGGAGCGAAGCGCAGAATCAGTTGCTCCATGGCGTCGCGGTTGACGGAGATGTCCTCGCGGATCGCCGTGTGGGGACACCCGCCGGTCTCGACGCCGGTGATCCGTTCGGGGGCCAAGGCGCCGCTGCGCACCAGGAACTCGGCGTCTTCCTTGGTGTAGATGTCGTTGGTGACGACGGCGATGGCGTACTTGTCGCGGAGGCGCTTGCAAAGCAGGTCCACCAGGGCGGTCTTGCCCGTGCCGACGGGGCCGCCGACGCCAATCTTGACGGGTTCGTTCATCGTTGCCTCGCTCATGAAACGAAGAGTCTCGTGTGCAGCCGGAGATGGGTCATGGCCCGGAGTTCGTGTCCGGGTCCCACCGAATATGCGTCTTCAAGGGGCAATGCAAGGGCCGTCTCGGTCGCCTGTCGGACCGCCTCTTCGCACGCGGCAACGACGCGCTGGCCTTCGGTCTGGCCCAAGGGCGCCAATCGGATGGCCGACGAAGCCAAGCCCGACGCCACGCCGTAGAAGAACGATTCGAGCGTCCGTCGCAGTCCCAGTGCCAGCGCGCAGCCGGCGACGCCCAGCGCCACCGCATAGTGGCCGGGGGAACCTCCTTGGCGAACGCGGCGTTCGTATCGGGTCAGGAAGTCGTCCTCGGCGTACCCTGTCATCGTGCGCAGGAACTGCCTGCCCACGGTTCGGCTGGCCTTGCGCAAGGAGGCCACGGGCTTGGCCGCGGACAACCGTCGGTCGAGCCGCAGCAGGCGCTCGAAGTCGCCCGCGTCGGTGCACCGGTAGGCTTCGCGCAAGTACACGCCTTCGAGTGGTCCCGCGCTGTTCAGCAGCACGCTCTCCGCGAACTCCTGCAAGGACTTGCCGTCTTCGACGACGCCTTCGGCCACGTAGGTCTCCAGTCCCAGGGAATGGGCGAACGAGCCCCTGGGGAAGGCCGAATCGGAGATCTGCAGCAGGCGGTAGGCCGACCGGCGTTGTTGGGCGGCGCTCGGCCGGTCGCTGGACGGCTCGACGACCGGGCGGCGGGCGGCACCGGGCTCGGTCGCGCTGGCGCTCGCGGTCGCGCCGGCGTCAGTGGTGATGGTGGTAGGTCCCGAAGTCGTGGGTGAACGGCTCCTTTGCTCGCTCGCAGCGGACGCCCAGGTTGCGAAAGTACTCTTCCAGCACGTGGTCGTAGGGCGTGAGGATGCGTCGTTCTTCCACTTGGACGGGCGCGTGGCGGTTGCCGACCTGGAACGCCACGCGGCCCATCTCCACGCGCGATTCGGGGTAGAGGACCAGGACGTCCTCGGGGACCGTCGCGACCACCACGACCCGCTGGTCGTCCTCGTACAGGACGTCCCCTTCGTGCATCGCCTGGCCCGTGGGCAAGCTGATGCCGAGTTCGGCGCCGCGACTGGTCCGAACCCGCTGCCGACTGCGCAGGCGCGCTTCCCAGCCCATCGGCACCGTCTCCACGCGCCGCGTTTCGTCGGGGGCCACCTTGCCCAGAAGCTTGCGGACCACGATCACCGGCGCATCTCCCGCTCCGACGGCGCTAGAAGAGGAAGTAGCGCTGCGCCATCGGCAGCACTTCGGCGGGTTCGCACGCAAGGACTTGGTCGTCCGCCTTGACCACGTACGTCTCCGGGTCCACGTCGATGCGCGGCAAGCGGTCGTTCAAGCGCATGTCCTTCTTGCCGATCGACCGGCAGTGGTGCACCGCCCGAACCTGTCTGCGCAGTCCCAGGCGCTCGGCCACGCCGGCCTCTTCGGCCACCGCGGAGACGAAGGTGAAGCAAGTGGCTCCCACCGCGCCCGCCGCCGCGCCGAACATGGGTCGGCCCAGCACCGGTTGAGGCGTCGGAATCGAGGCGTTGGCGTCGCCCATCGCCGCATGCGCAATGAAGCCGCCCTTGACCACGACTTCGGGCCGCACGCCGAAGAACGTCGGCTTCCAGAGCACGAAGTCCGCCAGCTTGCCGGGCTCCACCGAACCCACGCAGTGAGACACGCCGTGCGCGACGGCCGGGTTGACCGTGTACTTGGCCACGTAGCGCCTAGCGCGATAGTTGTCGTTGTCGCCCGTCTCTTCCGGGAGCGGGCCGCGCTGACGCTTCATCTTGTGCGCCGTCTGCCACGTGCGGACGATCGTTTCGCCCACCCTGCCCATCGCCTGCGAATCGGAGCCCATGATGCTGAAGGCGCCCAGGTCGTGCAGGATGTCTTCGGCGGCGATCGTCTCGGGGCGGATGCGCGATTCCGCGAACGCCACGTCCTCGGGGATCTTGCTGTCCAAGTGATGGCACACCATGAGCATGTCCAGGTGCTCGTCCACGGTGTTCACGGTGAAGGGCCGGGTCGGATTCGTGGACGACGGCAGCACGTTGGCTTCGCCGCAGACGCGGATGATGTCCGGCGCATGGCCGCCGCCCGCGCCCTCGGTGTGGTAGGTGTGAATGGTGCGGCCCTTGAACGCATCGATCGACGCCTCGACGAAGCCTGACTCGTTCAGCGTGTCGGTGTGAATGCACACTTGCACGTCCAAGTCGTCGGCCACCGACAGGCAGCAGTCGATCGCCGCCGGCGTGGTCCCCCAGTCCTCGTGCAGCTTCATGCCGGCGGCCCCGGCGCGGATCTGTTCGACCAGCGGCTCTGGTCGGGAGCAGTTCCCCTTGCCCAGAAAGCCCAGGTTCACGGGGTACGCCTCCGCCGCCTGCAACATCCGCGCGATGTTCCACGCTCCCGGCGTGCACGTGGTGGCCTTGGTGCCCGTGGCGGGACCCGTTCCCCCGCCGAAGAGCGTGGTCACGCCCGACGCCAGGGCCTCGTCGATCTGCTGCGGACAGATGAAGTGGATGTGCGTGTCGATGCCGCCTGCGGTCAGGATGAACCCCTCGCCCGCCAGCACTTCGGTCGAGGCGCCGACGATCATCTTGGGGTCCACACCCGCCATCAGATGCGGGTTCCCCGACTTGCCGACGCCGACGATCACGCCGTCCTTGACGCCCACGTCGGCCTTGACCACGCCCCAGTGGTCCAGCACCAGGGCGTTGGTCACCAGCAGGTCGAGGGCTTCGCCGGCCCGCGTCTCCGTGGGCGATTGGCCCAAGCCGTCGCGCAGCACCTTGCCGCCGCCGAACTTGGCCTCGTCGCCGTACACGGTCCGATCCTCCTCCACCTCGATGAAGAGGTCCGTGTCGGCCAGCCTGACCTTGTCTCCCACCGTGGGCCCGAACATGTCCGCATAGGACCGGCGGTCCATGGCCATGCTCATCGCTCGGCCTCGCTTGCGGGGTCGGTTGCGCTCGCGGGGCCGGCGCCCAAGTAGCCGGCGGCGCGGGCGCGCCCCATGGCGTCCTGGCGAACTTGGGCGGAATCGGCGTCGCCGTCGGTCAAGGCGTTGAGTCCCATGATCGTTCGGCCCCCGGCGAACTCGACCAAGCCGATCTCGCGCTCGTCGCCCGGCTCGAAGCGCACCGCCGTGCCCGCAGGAATGTCCAGCCGCATGCCGAAAGCGGCGCGTCGGTCGAAGTCCAGGGCGCGGTTGACCTCGAAGAAGTGAAAGTGCGATCCGACTTGGATCGGGCGGTCGCCTCGGTTGGCCACGGTGACCGTGGCAGTGCGGCGTCCGGCGTTGATGACGATGTCGCCGCCGGCCAAGACGTACTCTCCCGGAATCACCAGCGCGCGTCCGCTAGCGAACCGGATCGTGCACGGTCACCAGCTTCGTGCCGTCGGGGAAGGTGCCTTCCACCTGGACCTCGTGGATCATCTCGGGAACGCCCTCCATCACGTCGTCGCGAGTCAGCACCTTGGCGCCGTGCTGCATGAGTTCGGCCACGGACTTGCCGTCCCTGGCGCCTTCGAGCACCTCGGCGGTGATGACCGCCACGGCCTCGGGGTAGTTGAGCCTAAGGCCGCGCGCCATGCGCTTCTTGGCCAGCTCGGCCGCGACGAAGACCAGCAGCTTCTCCTGCTCTCGGGGCGTCAGGTGCATTCGGCCTCGTTTCCTGCGGCCTCCAACAGCTCGTCGCCGGTGTCGCAGTCCACCACCGCGTCCCCGTGGCCCCTCGCCCGGTCTTCGTAGCTCTCCATGTCCTCTCTTCTCGTTGCATGTCCGAGCGCCCCCGGTCCGCGCCGGCACCCCGCCAAGCTCCGGCGAACCCGTGCTCCAGCCGAGCACTCGGCCCTTCGGAAACAAGTCTTGCGCGAAGGCCGACTGCAAGTCAAGCACCCGGTGGCCGGGAAGCGCTTCGAGTCGCCCCCAACCCGCGTGCCTGGGTCCGAATGGCGAGGCGCGTTGGCCGGATCGCGCGTCGCCGCGCCGCCCAAGCACGCACGATGGCGTCAGCCGGGCGGTTCGATTTCCGTCGCCATCGCTTCCGCCAGCAGCCGGTGGAAGTGGTGCGTGCCGGCTTCGCGCCGGGGGGAGAATCGGCCTCTTCGGTAGAGGCGCGAGCCCAGTCCGCGGTGCTGGGATTCCACCACCTCTTCGTCCTCCATCTCGACCCGGTGCAGGTCGGCGCCTGCGCCCTGATCGCGCAAGGACTCGTCCCACACGAAGGGCAGGAACTGGACCCTCGTTCGGTCCTTGCCCAGGGGCGTGACCACGTTCACCGAGATGCCCCACGGGTAGAAGTTCAGCATCAGGTTGGGGAACAGCCAGAAGTAGTAGGCCGCCATGCGCTGGCCGTAGTCGGGATGTCCCGCGGGCAGGTCGAACGCGGGCTCGCCCTCGGCCGCCACGCCGAACTGGAGGTTGGACCACGCGAAGCACTCGGTTCGGTAGGCGCCGTAGTCCAGTCCGGCCAAGCTGTCCGCATGGATGTACGGGATGTGGAACTCCTCCAAGTAGTTGTCGCAGTACAGCGCCCAGTTGGCGTCGATCAAGTAGGTGCGGACGCCGTCCGGGTCGAAGCGCGCCCGGTCCAGGGGCATCCATGCGCAGCGCTCGCGCACCGGGCCGATCCACTCGTCGAACGCCGGCTTCGGCGCTGCGTCCATGCACGCGAACAGGAACGGCCCCCACTGGCCCGTCGCCAAGCGGGGAAGGTCGTCGCAAGGGCGCGGGAAGCCTTCGGCGCCGTCGAACTCGGGCATGGAGCGAAACGCGCCGTCCAAGGCGAAGCGCCGGCCGTGGTACCGACACTTCAACGTGTTCGCGTGACCCTCGCCCTCCACCACGATCGCTCCCCGATGCGTGCACACGTTGGAAAGGCAGTGCAGTGCGCCCGCCTTGTCCCTGGTGACCACCACGGGCTCGTCGAGGCAGCCCGGCAGCAGCTCGACCGGCAGCACATGGCCCGGCGCCTTCAGCCGGTTCAAGTCCGCCACGAAGTGCCAAGCCGGCGCGAAGACGCGCTCCCTCTGTAGCCGATAGATCCGCTCCGAGTGGTAGATGCGCCCTGGGAGCGTCTCGGCCTTGCTAATGTCTGGGTGTACGTGGACCGCGCTCATATGGCCAACATAGGGTCGCGGGCGGGGAGGGCCAAGCGGGAATGATGATTAATGAAATCGAGTGCTTTGGCCCGGCTTCAAGTCGGTGCTACGAGTGACGGATTCGCTCGACTTTACAGAGAGAGAGCAACGGCAGCCGCTGCGGCAACGTCCGAACACGCGGCGGGCAACCTTGCCGAGGGGGCCCGCCATCTCGAAGTGGAATGTGTGCACCAGCTCGTGCGTGATCACCAGCTCGAGCCAGTCGTCGAAGTAGGAGATGCTGCCGCCGTCCATTGGAGGACGGGCGAAGACGGTGATCCGGTTGTGGGGGACGCCGAGGCGTAGCCGTTCGAGATGTCGGCGTGGTCGGACAGAAGCAGCTGAACGCGGCCTGCGGGCGCCGAAGCGAAGCGGTCCGACAGGATCGCGTGGACGCGTTCGGCTATGGCGGCGGCCCTGCCGGCCAGCTCGCCCACGGACGCGGGATAGAGGTGACGTCGCCTGGGCCCGAGCGGGACGGGGCGACGAGAGCCACGGACACGAAGGCCGCGGCCAAAAGGAGCGAGGACGACGCCCGTACGCGTCATCGCGTGATCCGGGCGCGCTCCACTAGGGGGATCTTCATGGAAGCCAAGGTCGTCCAGTCGATGGCCCCTACCGGTACGTCGCGGCACCAACCGACCGTGCCGGGGGGGGCGTCCCGGCCCGGGCCGCCGGGCTCGGTGATCTCCAGCAAGCGGACGTGGAAGTCCGGTTCCGTCTCAACTGCTTGCCGTATGCAGAAGCGATCTGGATTGCGCTCGATTGTGGGTAGCAAGTAATTGCGGTTGTCCCGGAAGCCCAAGTCCAAGACGACGTGGCGGACTCCCAAGTCGGCGCTGAAGGCGAAGAAACCGTCGTCGTCCCGGTAGAAGGGCGGAGGCACAGACGGCAACCCGCTGAACAAGTGGAAGATGCGGGGCTTGCGGGCCATCACGACCGCGTCGTCGGGAAGATGCTGCGCGGCCCAGGCTCCGAGGAGGGCGGAGGCGGCGACGGCTCGACCCGCGCAGGCAACTGGCCCGGGAGCAAACCGGCAGGCGGGAGCCTCCTCGACGGTTGCGATCATCGTCCCCGACGCGGACCAAACGGCCGGGACGGCCACGGCCAGTCCTCCCGCGGCGACGGCGGCGGCCGGTGGGACGCGAAGGCGGCCCGCAAGCGACCGCAACGCCTCGGCCGCGTACAGAAGAAGGACCGGCAACAAGGGCAACGCGTACCGAGCGGCGGCCCCAATGTGCGGCCATGCGAACAGCAGCGCGGCGTAGAGGGGCATGAACACCTCGGCCGGGCCGACGCTTCGCCGGAGCCGGCGAACCCAACCGCCGACGGCCAGCGCCGCTAGCGCGACTCCGCCGACAACCGCCCATGTTCCCCTCCATGCCGCGAGTCCATAGGGAACAATGGAGGTCACGTAGGTCCGGACATTGGCCGCGACTCGCTGCAGGAACTCCGCCGCTCCGAACGTGCCCAAGCCCGGATCGTACATGTCTATCAGCCAGAATTCCGACCCGTAGGCCTGCCCGCCGCTCCTGGACCCCCAAAGTGCGGCGAACGGCAGGAAGCAGAGCGCGAACGCCGCCAGCGCCCTCCAGCGCCGTGCAAGGGCGATGCAGATCGCGGCGGTCACCACCAAGGGAAGTCCGGCCGAGCGGGTGAAGTAGGCAAGCCCCACGAGCGCCAAGCCGCCGGCGAGCCACCATGCGGAGAGGTTGCCTGGGTGGGACGCCTCCGAAGGGCTGGCCGAGTCGGTGCGGACGAGGCGCGGCGGCGTCAGCGCCCAAAGAGCGGAAAAGGCGAGCGCGGCGAAGAGCGTGTCGGACCAGATCCATCTCGAGGCGTCCAGGGCCGATGGCGACAAACCGAAGGCGAGGGCAACCGCGATGGCGACGGCGAACCCTTCCGACCGCCGCGCCCACAGGAAGGCGAACGCCGCCGCCAAGCCGACGCTGAGCGCCGAAGCCGCCTTGAAGGCGTCCCAGCTCTCGGCTCCGGCCAGCATCATGGCGGCCAGCACGGCGGGGTAGACGGGCGGATACTTGGCGTGCGGAGGGGAGCCGGGCGTCCACGTCTCCGCGTAATGGCCCTCGAACGCCAACGCGGCTGCCAACGAGAGATAGCCCGCGTTGTCCCCGCCCGGGTGCATCGCCGGCCACCGGACGCCCCAAGCCACTGCGCACACGATGATCCAGACGGCGGCCAAGCCCGCCACGGTCGCGCGGGTCCGCGCGGTCTCCGGGCTCCGCTCCGGCGTGCGCGCCTCCCGTCCGGCGCCCCGGCGGCCCAATGGAGCGGCGGTCAAGCGAACTCGGTTGCGGCCCCAACCGCGCCGCCCGCCTTCGCCAGCGCTTCGCGCGCTCACTCCGCGTCCACGCCGAGCCGGCCCATCATCATCGCAGTCTTCACGTGGCCGTGAGCGCGCGCGAGCAAGGCGCTCGCTTCCTCGCGCTCCAGGCCGTCCTTCTCGCGGTAGTGGAACACATGGGCGTCGGCGGCCTGGGCGTAGACCCGCAGGTCCCGGCGGGCGATGTCGTCCGGCACCGCCGACCGGTGAGGATGAACTGGCCGGGGGCGCCTCGTCTGTCCACGGCCCTTCGGATTTGGTTCCAGATCGCCGGCTCCGTCTGCCACTCGTCGATGAGCCGCGGCGTTTCGCCTGCTAGGACGGCCGCCGGGTCCAGATCGACCATGGCCCGGGCAACATCGTCCACGTCCAGCGCTGGCCGCGACCGATTCGGCCGTCGCGGTTTTCCCGCAGGCCTTGGGACAACAACGACCGCACCGGTGGCGGCGAGCCGCTCGGCCAGCTCGGCATTGACGATTCGGGGAAGGTACTTCATTCATGCTACGGCAACTACGCGCTCCGCCTCCCGCTACGCAAGGGCCTCTGACGGGGGCCGTTCAGCGTGGTGCCGACGAAGCTGTAGCGCACGCCGAGCTGGTACGTGACCAGAAGCACGGCGGTGGCGCCTCCGCAGATCAGCAGGTACGCCGTGTGGGGTCCCATTCCCCAATCGGTGGCGATGAGCTGTCCTCCGATGATCAGGGGCAGGTGCCACAGGTATATCCAGTAGGAGGCGTCCGACATGTAGCGCACCCAATAGCGCTCGCTTCCCGCGATCCAGCGGAACAGTCCCATCATGCCGAAGCTTGCGAGCCAAGCGAACGACACTTGGAGCCCTGCCGACGCAACCTGAAACCAACCAGCGCCGACGTAGGCGCTCAGCGCGTCGATCTGGTCGGGGTATGCAAAGGCCACGCCGGGCATGAACAACAGGAGCGCGACCGGCAGTCCTGCGGTCCACCACCGGCGCACCGTCATGCCGCGCTCGTGAAAGACAGCGCCGAACATGAAGAACAAGGCGTAGTAGAGGAACGCGTCGGGCATCGGCAAGAAGCCCGAGGGAACGTCGGCGCCGAACGTCTCTCTCATGGCGTACTGTGGAACCACCACCATGGGGAGCAGCAGCCACCAGAGACGGCTCCGAAACCGGGCCCCGCACCGCACGAAGAGCAGGAAGCCAGCCGCCATCAGCAACAAGTACAGTAGAAACCACAGGTGATAGAGATCCCGCGTCCAGGCCGTCGTCCACCCGGCGAAGCCGAAGTTGCTGCCGGGGTAGAACAGCGAAACGATCGGAACAACGGTGAACATGCCCACCGCCAGCGGAACGACGATGCGCTTCAACCGGTGCACAGCCAACGCGCGCGGTCCCCGTCTGCGCCACAGCATGGCCGTGAAGAAGCCGCTGAGCATGAAGAAGAGGGGCATCCTGAAGCCGTGAATCAGCAACAGCAAGTACGAGTAGGGGTTGGCCACCGGCAGCGTATCATAGGCGTACGGGTGGGAGGCGGGCCAAGCGGGCACATCGTTGTCGGGCTTCGGGTCGGGCAGCAGAAACAGCGCGGCGTGGAGGAGGACGCCCAGCATCATGGCGAAGGCCCGCAGCGCGTCCAGGTCGTGAAAGCGCCTCGCCTCTGCCCGGTCTACCATTGCGTGGCGCGGTCGGCGTCCAGGGCGTCCGGCAACCTGTAGGGGATGCCCGCTTGCTCGAACAAGGATCGCTCGAGAAGCGTGACGAAGTTTCTGTTGCGACGGCGATCCGAGCCTCCCGGAAGCAGGCGGCTCATGAAGGCCCCAAGGCGATGTTGCCACTTCAACATGGCAAGAACCCCCGTGGTCCGTTGCGGCGGGAAGCGAAGCTGGTCGGCAAGTTCGTCGCCGACGAGCGCGCGGGAGACGCGGTACACGAACTTGGCCATGGCCTGCCGCTTCTCGGGGTCGGTGGCGCCGGTGATCAGCGGCGCCGAGTTGATCAGGGCGTTGGCCATGAGAACGGCTTCTTCGCTGGGCTCCGGTTCGCACAGAAATCCGATGCGGCAGAGTTCGAGCCCCTCGTCAAAGTTGCGAAACAGGATCGTCTCGGGCACCCCGAACAGCCATGCCACGTAGCGCCATATCTGCACGAAGCTCTCCCCTTCCTCTTGGCTGATGCGGGCGCCGACTCGGCGAACTTGCTCGACGAGCAGCGACGAGAAGGCGGCGGACGCAAACGCCATGTGGGCCGCGCTGAGGGGGGCGCCGTCGCGGTCTTCGTCCCATTCGCCCGGCTGGCGCAGGAGGCGCCGGATCTGCGCATGCACGAGGCGAATGCGAACCGAGAGCTTCCAGCCGTCTCCACGCCGCTCCAGGCCGCCCGGCAGGCAGATCTCGATCAGGTGGCGGTTGTTTTGCTGAAGGCGTCGAACGCCGTATTCGGTGAGCCTGCCGGTCCGAAAAAAAGACTTGCTGATCAAGGTGGAGAAGCCGCTGACGAGCACGCCGGTGACGTGCACAGCGATGAACAAGTCCGAATACTGGTGGTACGCGCGCATCCCCGGCACCAAGGACCGCAGGTCCAGCCACGGCGGCGGCTCCGACACCCTGGCGAAGAACTCCTGTACCGCTGTCGGAGCTTTGGAAAGCACATCGCCGCGCTGCTCCATTCCTGCGGCGATCACGCGGTGCGCCTCTTGTTGGTCGAATGGGGCCAGCGCGTCCACGGCGGCGTCGGCCAAGGGATCCTCGACGCAGGTGTGACGAACGTAATTGTCGGCCAAGCGGCTGTTCAGGGCACGAGCCTTGTCGTATCCCGGCTGGTAGGCCGCAGGTGCGCGCATGGATGGTCGATCCGATCTCACAACGGATAACCCAAGATATCCAGCCCGGGACGGCAGGCTTGGACCAACTCCTCCTGCTCCGCCGAGTCCAGGTCGTTGAACCGGGAGGCGGTCGGCCGGGGAATCGCGGACGCGGCGCGTACCCACTCGTCGTCCTCCAGCTCCGGGGCCACGAAGCGGATCAAGCGGCGAATCTGCTCCTCCGGCTCGGCCTGCATGTCCTCCATCTTCACGTTCAGAAGCGCTTCGGGGGGCAAGTCCGCCAGTACCCAGCGGCTGCGCTCGACCATCGCGCTCCAAAAGCGGCCGTAGTCGCCGAGCGTCAGCTTGCGGTAGGGCAAGCGCTTCGGTGGCAGGAACGTGCCGCCGACCCACTCGACCCAGGGACTGACGCGGTTCCAGCGACGGCTCTCGGCGATCGAACGCGTGGCGTCGATGCCCGCCGATCGGACTGCGCGGGTCGTGGCCACCAAAGTGGAGAAGACGTAGTGGTTGCGCATCGAGAGCGCCGTGTCCCGACCGTCCCGGTAAATGTGGACGATGCGGGCGTCCGGGTAGTCGCGCATGAGCCGCGACGCCAGTAGCAGCGACGCGCCGGACCGTTCCACCCACACGTCTCGCCCGAACCGTCGGCGCAGCCATTCAAAGAGTGCTCGGAAGTGCTCGCTGGGGCGTCGCCGAGGCCACGCCGGCACCACCTGCGCCAGCTCGTCGAAGAGGGCGTCGCACTCGTTCGTGAGGTGAGGCAACGTGGTGCACGCCAGCGCAGGGACGTCGCTGTGCGTGTAGCGCGCGCCGGGCGAGCCGAAAGGATACAGCACCTCCTTGTAGCCGGCCTGCAAGGCCTCGTGGAGCCACTTCGACTGGCGGCTTAGAGCCCGCCAGATGTGCCTTCCACTGCACAAGCGGCGACGGAACGGCCCCTGGCCCACCGTCGTGAAGGTCTCGGACAAACTGAGCACGTGCGGGTGCGTGTTCAGAATATCGGACAGCATGGTGGAACCGCACCGTCCCGTGCTCAGCACCAACACCGGCGGGATGTTCTTCTTCGCGCTACCCGACTCCGCCACGGCCGTCATCTCATGAATCCAGACGAAACAGCGTCTGGTCGGACAGTCTATCCTCAAGCTGTCGGACGATCTTCTCCAATCCAACGTCTGGTTCTGCTCTAAGTCCAAGGCATGTGGCAATGCCCTCCGAATCCGTGCTTGCTCGCATGTCCAGTTGTAGCTCAAAACTGCCGTCGGCTCCGAGATTCATTGCATAGGCATGAAAATGCATCGAATCGATCTGCCGTACGTCAGCGACGTGAGAGAAGTTGAATTCCCTGCGGAGGTATTGCAACAAGTGATCCTGAACAACAAGCACGAGTGTCTGATCAATCGCTTCGAACGTTCGGAGCTTGTGATGGAGCTGGATCAAGATCGTCTTGGCTGTCATCTTCCAATTCATCCCGTAGCCCCGACGGCAAACATCGTCTTCTCGAACTTCGCCAACGCCCACACTACCAAGAAAGTGTTGTCGCGCAGGCCACACCGTGCCGGTAGTGTCCAAGGTCTGGAGCTCGATGCCGACGAAATCTGCTACCTGTCCATTTCGAGCAGAGACAAGAACATAATCGACACTGCCTCCAGGTACGGTCATTTCCGATACAACATGGATTTCGTTTCCGGGCTCATGCCGCGACAAGAGATGCAGGCAATCGGCACGCGTGCGGAGTCGTTAGTCGGATATCCAAACAACTCGACGACATCACTCACAGAAGCGTCATGCTCCGTTCTTTCGCAATCCCGAGGTACTCGCCAGATACGTCCACGCCCACTGATTTTCTGCCTAGGTCGCTGGCTACAGCCATCGTGGTTCCTGTTCCGCAGAATGGATCGAGCACCAGCCCACCAGCGGGGCAGGTAGCCATGATCGGTATCTTGCACAGATCCTTGGGATAAGGGGCAAAATGGCCCTTCCGATTTTGACTGTCTTCGGGAAGTATGTCCCATACGTCGGACGGTTTGCTGCCTTTGGGGTGGTAGCGGAGAAAATAGTAGCCCTTGTCGCGAAGTTCCCTGGCTCGGCCGGACACCTTCTCGGATTCCGAGTGCGTAGTCCTTTGCTGGCCACGGATGATCATGCGAAAATCCGCGATTTCGTTCTTGCGCACGCGGTCCAGCATGGCGTCAAGCGCCCGACAGGCGGAGTCCTTTTCACCATCGGCTAGAGCTGTGGACAGCTGTATCTGCCGCTTGTAACGAATCCCTCGGACGCCGGTCGCCGAAACGACAGATCCATTAACCACCCGCGCCTTCGTCGGCGTGCTGCGAATCGCGTCTGCATTGTAGTAGTATCTACGGGGCGTCGCGACAAAGTGAAAAATATGCTCGTGCACGTTACGGAGGCGGTCCTTGGTGTTGTCGGGTCCGCCCTTCACCTTGTTCCACACAATGTTGTTGCGCAGGGTCCAGCCTTGCTTGTCCGTTAGCTCGAGGGCGACTCGCCAGGGTATCCCAAGCAGTTGCCTGCGGTAGTAGGAGTCGCCGATGTTGAGCCAGAACGAGCCGGTGGGCCGAAGGACCCGCTTGATTTCGGCGCACACGGCCACCAAGTTGTCGATGAAATCGCCGTAGTGATTCTCGAGGCCGATGCCAGCGTCGGCATACTCGCGTTTCCCCCAGTACGGGGGGCTTGTCATACAGCAGTCGAATACGTTTGATGGAAAAGTCCTCAGCACGCCGGCGGCGTCGCCAAGCACGAACAGCGGTTCCGTGTACGGCGTGTCAAGATAAGCCAGCAGTCGGCCTCGAGCGTCGGTGGCGGTCATGATCATCTTGGTTGCTCCTCTCCGTTGGCTAGCGACAGGGATCTACGGTGCCCGGCACTAGAGCGCAGGCCGCCGGGCCATGTGCGGGACCAGCGGGCTCAGCCCCTGATCGCTGCGAGGCCTGCGATCCGCTTCAATTCGTCTTGGTCCCCGAGAACGAGCCGCTCATGCCGGCCATGGTCCACGTGCCCTCCACGCTGCTGCCGCTAGCTGTGACTTGGATCGTCAGGGGGCCTTGGGGGCCGGACGCTTCGATTGTGACGGCTTGGCCGTCCACGACGACGGAGTTGATGGGAATCGGCGGCGCCATGTCGCTGAGCAGCTGCCCTCCGTAGGCCCCGTCGGCGCCGTCGATCGTCATGGTGCCGGAGATCGCCATGCCCTCCACGCTGGCGCTGTACGCGTAGGTTCCTGTGGGGTCGAAGGGGGGCGGTCCTTGCGGGGCGCTGGCGCATCCCGCCAGCAGGAGCGCGATGGGCAGGGTCGTCAGGCGGCGTCGGGTCATGATCGGTTCACTCCCTCGGGGACGGCTTCGGCGGTTGCGGTTTCGCGAACATGATCGTACAGCGTCCCAGAGGCCGCAAGAGAAGGCGCGGTCACCGACCCCAGGTTGCCAGCTTCGCCGGGTCGCCGCCGCGACGTCGGGCGAAGTCGTCCACTAAGGCCCGCGCGATGCTGTGGGGTGGGGGCACGGGAGGCAGTTCGCCGGGTCCGAACCACGCCAGCTCCTCCAGCTCGCCGTCCAGCCGCTGCAGGGCGCCGTCCAGGTGCTGCGCCGTGAAGCCGACCATGAGCGAGTCCGGGAACGGCCACGGTTGGCTGCCGAAGTAGCGCACATCGCCCACGCGCACCCCGGCCTCTTCTCGGATCTCGCGCCGCACCGCGTCTTCCAGGCTCTCGCCGGGGTCCACGAAGCCGGCCAGCACGGACCAGCCGCCGGGCGGATGGCGGCGCGAGCGGCCCAGAAGCAGGCGATCGCCTCGGGTGACTTGCACGATCACGGCGGGGGATATCTTGGGGAACGCCAAGCGGCCGCACGACGGACACTCCATGGCTTGGTGGCGAGCCGCCAGGGCCGTCCGCGTGCCGCACTCGCCGCAGAAGCGCGAGGTCCGACGCCAGCGCGCCAAGTGGGCGGCCTTGAGGGCCAGGGCAAGCTCGGGCTGGACCAACCGGCTCAAGACGCTGCGCATCCCGATTGCGGTCCAACCCGGCGGGAGCATCCAGCCGGGGACGGCCAATCCAGCCATTGCTCGGCCCCGACCCGCCCGCACCGGAAAGCACGCGGGGTCGTCCGCGGCCCAGCGCGCCACAAGACGCCACGGGGGCAACGCCCGCGCGCCTTCGGCCAGCACCAGTCGGCTTCCGGCGAAGAGGCATCCAGGCGTGTCGGCGTGCATGGTCCGTGAAGGTACGGTGCGCTGCCGGCCGGGCGAAGCGTCGGCCCCTCCAGGCTGGCACCGCGGCGGCTTCTAGTCATATTGTCTTGCCACCCTTGGCCGTCCCCCCGAGCCGCCCGCCGCCGCGACCTCCTTCCGCCTTGCCGTCCGCCGAACTCGATTCCGCCGCTCGCGCGCCAGGTCCCTCGTGGGCCAAGGTGGTGGACCAGTCGCGCTGCATCGGCTGCCACGCCTGCACCACGGCCTGCAAGTCGGAGAACGAAGTCCCGCTGTCGGTCACGCGCACCTTCGTGAAGTACGTGGACGCCGGCGTCTTTCCCGAAGCCAAGCGTTCGTTCCAGGTGACCCGGTGCAACCAGTGCGAGGAACCCCCGTGCGTGGACGCGTGCCCCACCTCCGCCATGTTCCGGCGCGCCGACGGGATCGTGGACTTCGACAAGAGCGCGTGCATCGGGTGCAAGGCGTGCATCGCGGCGTGCCCGTACGACGCGATCTTCATCAACCCGGCGGACCACTCGGCCGAGAAGTGCAACTTCTGCGCGCATCGCTTGGACATGGGACTCGAGCCGGCGTGCGTGGTGGTCTGTCCGACCGAGGCGCTGCTGGTGGGCGACTTGAACGATCTGGAGTCGCAGGTGGCCAAGGTCGTTCACCGGGACTCGGTGACGGTCCGCCGGCCCGAGAAGCGCACGCGGCCCAAGCTGTTCTACAAGGGCGCGGATCAAGCGGCGCTGGACCCCCTGGCCGCCCGGCGCCCCGGCGGCGGGCTGTTCATGTGGAGCGAACAAGAGGCGACTAGGGGCGGGCGCAGCGGCCGGGGCAAGGGCGGAGGAGGAGCTGGGCGTCGCGCCGCCGCCGGGGAGGCTGCCGGCCGAAGAACCGCCCAGGGAGCCGCCGCCTGGAACTCGTCCGCCGCCGCCGTGGTCAGCTACGACGTGCCCCGCAAGGCCCCTTGGGACTTTCGCGTCTCGCTGTACACGTGGACGAAGTCGATCTCCGCGGGAGCGTACTTGGTCCCCCTCCTGCTGGTGCTGCTTGGCGTGCTGCCCGCCGACGGTTCTCTGTGGCGCGCCTGGGCGCCGGCGGTGGCGGCAGTCTTTCTGGCCCTGACCGGCGGCCTTCTGATCTGGGACCTGGAACACCCGAAGCGCTGCCTGCTGCTCTTCAAGCGGCCTCAATGGCGCAGTTGGCTGGTGCGGGGCGGGTTCGTCCTGGGCGCATACGGCGTCCTGCTGGCGCTCCACTTCGTCCTGGGTTCCGGCCCGGCGCCGCCTCCGGCGTGGCTGGGTTGGCTGGGCGGCCCCTTGGCCGTGCTGGCGGCGGTCTACACGGCGTTCCTCTTCGGACAGGCCAAGGCCCGCGACCTATGGCAGAACCCCTTGCTGCCCGCCCACTTCCTGGTCCAAGCGCTGCTGGCGGGCGGGGCCGCGACGGCGCTCTTGGCGCTGGCCGCCGGGGTCGGGAGCGGCGTGTACGGCCACGCTCTGCTGGTGTTCGGCGTGGCGAGCGGGGGCCACCTGCTGATGCTGGCGGGCGAGGTGCTCATGCCGGCCCCCACGGCGCACGCCAAGCAGGCCGAGCGCGAAATGACGAGCGGGCGCTACCGCGCGTGGTTCCGCGTCGGCGTCTTGGGAGCGCTAGCCGGCGCGGCGGCGGCGTGGGTTGGGGTGGGACTGGGGGCGGAGGCTGGGTTGGGGGTGGGGCTGGGGATGGAGACCGGGCAGGGACTGGGCGCGGGGTGGGGCTTGGGCGCCGCAGTGGCCGGACTTGTCGGACTGCTGGCCTACGAACACGCCTACGTGCAGGCCGGCCAATCGGTCCCGCTGGCATGAACGCGCCCCTGGCCCGCTTGGAGGCGCGCGTTTCCGCCGCCAAGGCCGACGTCGAGGCGCGCGGCGAGACCTTCTACCCCGGCGCCAGTCGGGTCCACTTGGCCGCGTACCCGCCCAAGGAGCGGTGGAGCGACTGGGTGGAGCTGGACTCGAAGGCTTGGCCGGACCGCGTGGAGCGCCGCTACATGCTGGTCCCGACCACGTGCTTCAACTGCGAGTCGGCGTGCGGGTTGCTGGCGTACGTGGACCGCGAGACGCTGGAAGTGCGCAAGTTCGAGGGGAACCCGGAGCACCCGGGCTCGCGGGGGAGGAACTGCGCCAAGGGGCCGGCCACGGTCACGCAGCTGACCGACCCGGATCGTATCCTCCATCCGCTCAGGCGGGCCGGCGCCCGTGGCGAAGGGAAGTGGGAGCGGACGACCTGGGACGAGGCGCTGGACGATATCGCCAGCCGCATACGGAAGGCGATCGACGAGGGGCGGCGCCGGCAGATCATGTACCACGTGGGACGGCCGGGCGAGGACGGCTTCACCGAGCGGATGCTGGCCGCCTGGGGCGTGGACGGCCACAACTCGCACACCAACATCTGTTCCTCGGGGGCGCGCGCCGGGTACCACTTCTGGATGGGCATGGACCGTCCCAGCCCGGACCACGCCAACGCCCGCGTCATCCTGCTGGTCAGCAGCCATCTGGAGGCCGGCCACTACTTCAACCCGCACGCCCAGCGGGTCATGGAGGGAAAGCGCAACGGCGCCAAGCTGGTGGTCTTCGACACCCGGCTGTCCAACACGGCCACCCACGCCGACCAATGGCTGTCCACCTACCCGGGCTCGGAAGCGGCGGTGCTCCTGGCCGTGGCCGCCTACCTGATCCGCTCGGAGCGCTACGACGCCGCCTTCGTGGAGCGCTGGTGGAACTGGCGCGAGTACATGGAGGAGAACCACCCGGACGAGCCGCCCGACTTCGCCGCCTTCCAGCAGGCTCTGCGCCGCCTCTACGACGAGTACACCTTCGAGTTCGCGGCGGCGGAGAGCGGCGTGTCCGCCTCCACGATCGAGGCCGTGGCCGAGCTCGTGGCCGGCGCCGGCGCCCGCCTGTCCACGCACAACTGGCGGAGCGCTGCGGCGGGCAACCTGGGCGGCTGGCAAGTCGCCCGCTGCCTGTTCCTGCTCAACGCCCTGACCGGCGCGGTGGCCGTCCCCGGCGGCACCTACCCGAACGCCTGGAACAAGTACGTGCCCCGGCCCATTCGCATGCCGGCCCGGCATCCGGAAGAGTGGAACGACCTGACGTGGCCCGGCGACTATCCGCTGAGCCTGATGGAGATGTCGTTCCTGCTGCCCCACCTGACAGCGGAGCGCGACGGGCGCCTGGACGTGTACTTCACGCGCGTCTACAACCCGGTCTGGACCAACCCGGACGGCTTCTCGTGGATCGAGATGCTGGCCGACCCGGAGCGCATCGGCCTGCACGTGGCGCTGACGCCCACCTGGAACGAGACCGCCTACTTCGCCGACTACGTGCTTCCCATGGGACACTCGGCGGAGCGCCACGACCTGACCTCGTACGAGCAGTACGACGGGCGGTGGATCGGCTTCCGCCAGCCGGTGCTCCGGACGGCCCGCGAGCGGTTGGGAGAGGACGTGACCGCCACCTTGGGCGCCAACCCGGGCGAAGTGTGGGAAGAGAACGAGTTCTGGATCGAGCTGACGTGGCGGATCGACCCGGACGGCTCGCAGGGTATCCGCGGCTTCTTCGAGTCCAGGAAGCGGCCCGGCAAGAAGCTGGGCGTCGACGAGTACTACGGCTGGCTGTTCGAGCACTCGGTGCCGGGGCTGCCGGAGCGGGCCGCGCGCGAGGGCTTGTCGCCCCTTGAGTACATGCGGCGCTACGGCGCCTTCGAGATCGACCGCAAGGTGGGCGCCCTGCACGAGGCCGTCGTGCCGGAAGAGGAGCTGGACGACGCGCGCGTGGACGCGGCGGGCCGGGTGTTCACGCGGGCGCCGGCGCGCCCTTCGAGCAACGTGGTGCCGATGCCGCCGGTGGAGGGCGACGGCGAGGGCCGGCGTCGGGCCGGCGTCGAGGTGGGCGGCGCGGTTCGGCGCGGCTTCCCCACGCCGTCGGGGCGGCTGGAGTTCTGGTCGCGCACCTTGGCGGAGTGGGGGTGGCCCGAGATGGCGGTGCCGGCCTATGCGCGCAGCCACGTGCACCGGCAGAACATGGACCGCGACCAGATGTGCCTGATCTCGACGTTCCGCCTGCCGGTGCAGATCCACACGCGCAGCGCCAACGCCAAGTGGCTCAACGAGATCGCCCACACCAACCCCGTATGGCTGCACCCCCGAGACGCCGCCCGGGTGGGCGTGGAGACGGGCGACCTGGTGCGTGTAGAGACGCGGATCGGGCACTTCGTGGCGAAGGCGTGGGTCACCGAGGGCATCCATCCCGGGGTGGCGGCGTGCTCGCACCACATGGGGCGCTGGAAGCTGGACGAACCGGCCCCCGTGCCGAACGGCAATTCGCCGGACGAGGCGCGGCTGTCGAGGGCGGAGACGCACTCCGGCCCGACCCGCGGGGCGGCGCGCCAGTCGCTGGCCACGGTGTCGATGGACCGGGACGACAGCCGCTGGAGCATGGGGCGCAAGAACGCAGGGGGGGGCTTTCGGTCGTCGGACGAGGACACGTCGCGCATCTGGTGGACCGACGTGGGCGTGCACCAGAACATGACCTTCCCCGTCCAACCCGACCCCGTTTCCGGCGCCCACTGCTGGCACCAGGCCGTTCGCATCCGGCGCGCCCGGCCCGGCGACCGCTACGGCGACGTGTCGGCGGACACCGCCAAGGCCCGGCGCGAGTTCCGCCAGTGGCTGGAGCTGGCCCGCTCCGCCCGCGACCACTCCCCGAACGGCGATCGTCGGCCCTACTGGCTGCTGCGCCCCGTGAGGCCCGAGCGAAAGGCGTTCCGGCTGCCCGAGGACGGCGACCGCGGCGACGCGGAGTGAATGGAGCTGCTTCGCGCGCTCGGCTCGCTGATCGAGGCGCCTTCGGGGGAGCACGGAGCGGTGGCGACGGCGCTGGACCTGCCGACGCCGCCGACGCCGGCCGTTCACGGGCGGGTGATCGCGTTCCAGCGGCGGCCTTGCGCATCGATCTACCTGGGTGCGGACGGGATGATCGGCGGCGAAGTCCGCGACCGCATCGCCGGCTTTCGGCAGGCGCTCAAGCTGGACGCCTGTCCCGAGCCGGACCACTTGGCGTCGCTCCTGGCCCTGGCGGCGGGGCTGGGCGAGTGGCGCAAAGAGGAGGTCGGCGGCGGAGATCGGGCGGCGGCGCTCCTCTTGGCTCAGGCGCGGACCACTTTGGCTTGGGAACACCTGTCGCCCTGGATTCGACCCTACTTGACCAGCTTCGAGCACTGCGGGTCGCCCTTCCACGAGGCCTGGGCGGCGTTGCTTGAGCAGGCCGTGGACGCCTTCGAGGGCGACTTGGAGCTGCCGGACTACCTGCCCATTGCGCTGCGCGAGGCCCCGGAGCTTCCCGACCCCCTGGCGCAGGGCGGCGATGCGTTCGCCCGCGGCCTGCTGGCGCCGGTGCGCGCCGGCATGATCGTGACCCGCGACGACCTGAACCGGCTGGCGGGCGACTTGGGGCTGGCCTGTCGGGCGGGCGAACGTCGGTACGCCCTGGTCGGGTTCTTGGCCCAAGACGCGGCCGGGACGCTGGCTTGGCTGGCCGAACACGCCCGCCGGTGGGCGGACCGCTTGGCTGGGCGGGGGCCGCAACCGGTCGCGGCGTGGTGGGCCGGGCGGGCCTCGGCGGCTGCCGCTCTTCTGGCCCGGCTGGCGCAAGAAGAACGCTCGGCTGCGACGGTGGCGGTTTCGTGAAGCGCCCCGTCGTCGGCGACCATCCGTGGCGCGAGCGTCGGGCGTCGTCCGCGGACGTGGTGGCGGGGATCAGCGTCGCCATGCTGCTGATCCCGCAGAGCATGGCCTACGCGGAGCTGGCCGGCCTGCCCGCCGTCCACGGCCTGTACGCCTCCGCCTTGCCGCTGCTCTTCGCCGGGGTTCTGGCGTCGTGCCCGTACGTCCAGACGGGTCCCGTCGCCCTCACGGCCCTGCTCACCCACGGCGCCCTGGTGACGATCGCCGTGCCCGGCAGCCCCGAGTACGTGGGCGGCGCGGCCTTGCTGGCGCTCGTGGTGGCCGTCACGCGGGTCGCCATCGGCTTCATGCAGGCGGGCAAGGTCACCTACCTCATGTCCCAACCCGTGCTGCGTGGCTTCACCTCCGGCGCGGCGATCCTGATCCTCCTGTCGCAGCTGCCGTCGGCCCTGGGCGTGGCGGCGCCTCCGGGCGACGGACCGGTGCGCAACATGTTCAGCCTGCTGGCCAGCCCCGGATCGTGGAACTGGGCGGCGATCGCGCTTGCCGCCGGCACCGCCGCCGTGACCCTGACGGCCCGGAAGGTCCACATTCACCTTCCCGGCGCCCTGATCGCGGTGGCCGCCGGCATCGCGGTCTCCCTCTGGCTGGGCTACGGCGGCCCCGTGGTCGGTCGCGTGCCAGGCGCCCCGCCCCTTCCGTCGCTTGCGCTGCCTTGGGCCGAGCTGCCCCAGCTGGTCTTTCCGGGCGTCGTGATCGCCTTGGTGGGGTTCGCCGAATCCACGGCGATCGCGCGCAGCTTCGCGGGCCGGGACCAAGTCAGATGGAGTCCCGACCGCGAGTTCCTTGCCCAGGGCGCCGCCAACGCCGCCTCGGGACTGTTCGGCGGCATGCCCGTGGACGGGTCCTTCTCGCGCAGCAACTTGAACCACCTTTGCGGCGCCAACTCCCGCTGGTCGGGCGTTGTCACCGGCGCCGTCGTCCTGGTCTTCCTGCCTTTCGCCGGGGTCCTGTCCTCGTTGCCCAAGGCCGTGCTGGCCGGGGTCGTGATCGCCGCCGTGGTGGGGCTGGTGCGCCCGAGCTTGCTGGCCAAGGTGTGGGCGTTGTCGCGGGTGCAGGCTTTGGTCGTTTGGTTCACCTTGGCGATGTGCCTGCTGCTGTCGCCGCGCATCGAGCAGGCGCTGCTGCTGGGGATCCTCTTGTCGCTGGCGATCCACGTGTGGCGGGAGCGCCGGGCCGGGTTCGCCAGCTGGATGGAGGGCGATGTGCTCCACCTGGAGGTCATGGGGATCCTGTGGTTCGCGTCGGCGCCGCGGCTGGAGGAGGCCCTGATGGGACGCCTCACCGTGGCGGGGACGGTGTCGTCGGTGGTGATCCACCTGGACGGACTGGGCCGCATCGACCTGACCGGCGCGATGGTGCTGAAGCGCGTGGTGGAAGCGATCCGGGCCAGGGGCATTCCGTCGTCCGTGGAAGGCGTCCCGCCCCAAGCCCGGAAGATCGTGGACAACGTTTTCGGGATGCCGCCGGAGACGTACTTGTAGGAAGCACGAGGAGCGCCCGCTGAACCGCCAAGTGGCCGTCGCCGGCACCGGACGTGGGAACAGGCGGCCAAGCAAGTTCCAGGGCGGCGCCGACGGGCTATCGTTCACGTCATGAAGAGCTTGAGCGGCGCGTCGGGCGCGGGGCCGGGAACCCCGTCGCGAGGGGACGGTGGATTGGGCGCGTTGGGCGAAACCGGGCCCGGCCGCCCCGAGCCGGTTCGCCACTTGGGACTGCTGGGAGCCACGGGCGTGGGCGTGGGCGCGATAGTGGGCGGCGGCATCCTGGCGCTGGCGGGCGTGGCCTTCGCCGCCACGGGGCCCAGCGCCATCCTGGCCTTCGCCCTGAACGGCACCATAGCGCTCGTGACGGCCTGCTCGTTCGCCGAGCTTGCAGTGCGCTTCCCGCAGTCCGGCGGGACCTACGCATACGCCCGGAAGGTCCTCACCGTCGAAGCCGCCTTCGCAACGGGCTGGGTGGTGTGGTTCGCGTCGGTGGTGGCCGCCGTCCTGTACGCCATGGGGTTCGCCGTCTTTCTGGTCCCCTGCTTGGAGCTTGGGGTCCGCGCGGTCGGCGGCGAGCCTCCGGCTTGGCTGGGCGGACGGTTCGCGCTTGTCGCCTACGCCCTGGGGGCCGTGGCCTTCTACGCGTGGCGCCTTTCCCGGTCCGCGGCGGGGGGCGGCCAATGGGCGACGGTGGGCAAGGTCGTCGTCTTCGCCGTGCTTGTCGCGGCCGGATCCTGGGTGCTGCTCGGCGGGCTCGCGGAGGCTCCGGGAGATGTCGCGGCGCAGGGCTTGGCCAGTCGGTTCAGGCCGTTTTTCGCCGAGGGCGGCGTGGGGCTGGCGCAGGCCATGGGCTACACGTTCATCGCGCTCCAAGGGTTCGACCTGATCGCCGCCGTGGGCGGAGAGGTCCGCCATCCGCGCCGCAACGTGCCCCGCGCCATGTTCTTCTCGCTGGGGACGGCCCTGGCCATCTACCTGCCGCTCCTCTTCCTAATCGTCGCCGTGGGCTCGCCGGATCGACCCGTGGCGGAGACGGCCGCCGCGAACCCGGAGATCCTCGTGGCCGTGGCCGCGCGAAACTTCATGGGGCCGGCGGGCTACTGGTTGGTCGTGGTCGCCGGGCTCCTGTCCATGCTGTCGGCGCTGCAGGCCAACTTGTTGGCGTCGTCGCGCTTCGCTTCGGCGATGGCGTCGCACCGGACGCTGCCGGAACGGTTCGGCCGACTGGCCTCCGGCACGGGCGCCCCAGTGGCCGCCGTCCGCCTGACCTCGGGGGTCGTGGCCCTCCTGATCGTGGCGGTGCCCGGCGTGGCTGCTGCGGGCGCGGTCGCAAGCCTCATCTTCCTGACCAGCTTCGCCGCGACGCACTGGATCGCCTACCTGGCGCGTCGTCGGACCGGCTCCGGCAAGGGCTTCCGCACGCCATGGTTTCCGTTGGCGCCCGCGGCGGGAGGCGGCGCTTGCCTGGCTATCGGCCTCTTCCAGGCCGTGGCGGTTCCGTCGGCAGGCGTGCTGGCGGCGCTTTGGCTAGGGGCCGGGGCGGTGTTGTACGCCCTCTACTTGGCGCCGCGGGCGCGATCGGTCGACGCCTCTGCCGAGGGACGCGATCCGGAGATGGTCAAGCTCCGCGGGCGCCGTCCGGTGGTCCTGGTGCCGATCGCCAATCCGGCCCGAGCCCAGGCGTTGGTAACGATGGCGAAGGCCATGGCGCCGCCCGACGTCTCCCGGGTTCGTCTACTGTCCGTCATGGGTGCGGACGGGAGCCGCCGCTTGGACGCGGCCGCGCGCGCCCAGGCGGTTTTGGGCGGTGCCTTGGCTGCCGCGTTGGAGCAGGATCTTCGGCCCGAGGCGTTGGTCACCGTCCACGACGACCCATGGGCGGAGATCGCTCGGGTGGCGCGCACCAGCCGCTGCGAGATGGTGCTCCTGGGGATGGGCCGCACCGACGAGCCCACGGTGGCGGGACCCTTGCAGCGCTTGGTCGCGTCCGTGGACGCCGACGTGGTGGTTCTGCGCGCTCCCGGCAACTGGAACCCGGACCGCGTCCGCCGCATCCTAGTGCCGTCTCGCGGCGGTCGGGCCCAGAGTGCGGTGCGGGCGCGCCTGCTCGGAAGCCTGGGGCGAACGGGGGACCGCGAGGTGACGTTCCTGGGCGTCGTGGGGGAAGGAACCGGCACCGCCGACCAGGAGCGCACGCGCCGAGAGCTTATGGAGTTGGCCAAGGACGAAGTTGCGGGCGAGGCGCGTGTCGAGGTGGTGGGCGCGAGCGACGCTGCCGTCCAGGTCGCTTTCAAAGCCCACGACGCCGGATTGGTGGTCATGGGACTGCACGGCGGCGCCGGGAAGCGGGGAGCCTTCGGTCAGTTCGTGGTCCGCGTGGCCCAGGCGACCGACTGTCCACTAGTGGTGATCGGCCGACGGCGCTGACGCAAACCCCAGGGGCATCGCGGACACGCACCGACGGCCTTCTCGTCCGGCCGCAGCTCCAAGCGCAGTTAGCCGCGGCCGTTCGCGGTCCGCGCCAGCAGCTTGTCGCCCGTGTCGCAGTCCACCACGGCGTCCGCCGCCTCGTCCACCAACTCCGAACCCGACGCCGCCAAGATGCGACGCAGCCGCTCCGCCGTCCCCGACCCGAACCGCCGCGCCGCCAGCCGAACCACCAGCGCCCGCTTCTCGGCCAACCCCTGTTCCAGCCCCTGCTCTCGGCCTTCTCGCCGGAGCTCCTCCGCTGCTTCCGCCGCCTGCCAGGACATGCCGCATCCCTCCCTTGGGTGTCTGATCCGCTCCACGATCCGCTCTCTCGTCGCCCGCGCCACGCCCATCGCCCGCGCCGCCTCTTCCGCCCACATCGCGTAGCCCTCACGCACGCCCGCGTGCTCCAGACCGCCGTAGCGCGCAGCCAGCGCCTCGGTCACGCGACCCAGGTTCCGCGCCGGAGCTTGGGTCCGGGGGAGACGTGCTCGGTGGGCAGTTCGCGGATCGAGTCGAGGTCAAGTTCGCGGTGCCAGCCGCGGGCCATGAAGTCGCGGACGAGCGACCGGGCGGCGAGGGGGTGGGCGAAGAACGACTTGAGGACCTCGTCATGCCTGCGGGGGCGCTTGGGGCGCTCCGTCATGGGTTGCGGTCTCCGTTGGCGCGGGGGAGTTGGCGGATCTCGCGGGCGGGTCGCGGGCGAACGATGACTGCTCGGCCTGCGAGGACCGGGCGAGTCCCGGATACGGAGCAAGATGGGACGAAAATTGGGCGCTTCCATAGCTGGATCGGCCCGTCTTTCGGCGACCGCGAAAACGCCGTCGCCCGCTGGAGCTCCGGCCCGCCCGAACCGCTACGTCGCCAGGCGATGCCGAAGCAAGCAGACAGGTGGCGGCCAGCCGAGCCCCCTCCGCCGCCTTGCCCGACCAGCGAGTTACGGCTTGGCACCGCCTTGGGTCCGATGCGCGTAGCGCGCGCCCCGCACTGCTCGTCCCCCGCGCTCCCCAGTCTGCTCGCCGTCGCGGATCGTGTGCACGCCGCGCGCGACCACATGGAGCATCCCCGTTGGGTACTGGTGGGGAGCCTCGAAAGTGGCTTGGTCCGCTACCTGATCCGGGTCGAAAACCACCAGGTCCGCGACGGCGCCGACGGCCAGCACGCCGCGATCCGCAAGGCCCAGCTTGGCCGCGGGAAGGCCGGTCGCCTTGTGAACCGCAGTCTCCAACGGCATGGCCCTGCGTTCCCGAACGTAGTGCCCCAGCAGGCGGGGGAAGCTGCCGTAGCCGCGTGGATGCGGCGTCGAACCCGACAAGGGACCGTAGGGCGCGTACGCACCGCCGTCGGAGCAAAGCATTCCCAAGGGGTGCGACAAGATGCGCTCCGTGTTCTCCTCGGACATGCCGAAGCCGATCATTCCCACGCTGCCGCCGGCCTCCCGCAGCAGCCGAACTGCCAGCGCGTAGGGTTCCTCGCCCAGCTGCTGGGCCAGTTCGCCCAGGCGACGCCCCTTGGCGCGGGCGTCGGCGCCGCCGGTTCGCGTGACCTGGACGGCGTCCCAGGAGCCCAGCAACGCCACTTTGTCCCGACAGGCGCGCTCCAGTGCGGGCCCGTCCTCCGGGTCCGCGAGCCGCTTCAAGAGGCGCGCCGAACCGCCGGCCCTGCCCCACGCGGGGAACAGGTTGGACAGGCCGGTCGCGTAGGCCACGTAGGGATAGCGGTCGAAGTGCACATCCACCCTGTCCCGACGCGCGGCCTCGATGGCGGCCAGTGCCGCGTCGGCCTTCCAGTGGTTGCGTTCGCCCTGAGCCTTCAGGTGGGAGACCTGCACGGGCACGCCGGCCGTCCGACCCACATGGAGGGCCTCTTCCAGCGCGGCCAGCAGGCGGTCGTCCTCGTTGCGCACATGGGAAGCGTAGGGATAGGGCGTGCCGCGCAGCTCGGCGGCCAGGAACGCCAGCTCTTCAACGCCCGCGAAGCTGCCCGGGACGTACTCCAGCCCCGAGGACAGGCCGACGGCCCCCTGCGACAAGGCCTCGCGCAGCAGGGCGCGCATGCGCTCTAGCTCGGCCGACGAGGCGGGCCGGTCGGCGCCGCCCACGACCCGCCCGCGGATCGTGCCGTGGCCGACCATGGTGGCCACGCTCACTGCCGGGCGCTCCTGGTTGATGCGGTCGAGGAAGCCGCCGACATCGCGGAAGCCGATTTCGACGCCGTAGCTCCGGCGGTAGCGGTCCCGCGTGGACTCGAAGACGGCGTCGCTCCAGGGGCCGACCGAGCTGCCGTCTTGGCCGACGATCTCCAGCGTCACGCCCTGCCTGATGCGGCTCTCGGCCAGGGGGTTCACCAGCAGAGACAGGTCGGCGTGGGAGTGGATGTCGATGAACCCCGGCGCCACCGCCATGTCGCGGGCGTCGATCTCGGCGGCCCCCCGGGCCGACACGCTCCCCACCGCCGAGATGCGATCCCCCGCAACGGCCACGTCCCCGCTCTTGGGCGGGCCGCCGGCGCCGTCGTAGATCGTGCCGCCCCGGATCACCAAGTTCGCTTGGGCACCGTCCAACCCGTCGGACGACTCGCCCAAGCAGGCGGGAACGCCTCCGATCGCGGCCGCGCCTGCCAGCCCCGCCGCCCCGCGGGCCACGAACTCGCGCCTCCTCATCGGCGCGTCGCTTAGCGGCTCATGGACGAACGCCGCACCCGCCCCGGTTCCAGTCCGCCCGCCTGCAACACCTTGGCCCGAAGGCGCGCCTCTTCTTGGTTCAGCCAGTCGCCCACGGCGTCCAACCGCCGGCCCGCGTCCTCGTAGTCGCCGCCCGGGAAGTCGCCGCCCTCCGCGCGCTCGAGGGCGGCCCGCAGGACGCCAAGCTCCCGCCGGGCCTTTTCCAGCGACCGACGCAACCGCCCCACGGCCCGCCGAGCCTCTCCTTCGACGTTCGTCATCACCGTGAATCTACGCCCTTCGGCAAGCGTGGACCACGGCCCGTCGGGACCGGTCGCGAACGGCAGGTCATTTCACGAACGGCAGGAAGTCGTGCGCCAGTCCCTGCAGGCCCAGTGCGCGGGCCGTGGCACGGGCCCGCTGGGCGGTGTCGCCGTAAGGGCGGTTGCTCCGACGGGCCAGACGAACGTACTCCAGCGCGATGCGCAGCGAACAGACCGGGCCGACCGAGTCCGTGAGGGCCAAATGCCGCTCCAAGATGGCCAAGGCGCCGGGCATATCTCCGTTGCGCGACGCCAGGCGGGCGTGGAAGAGCACCAGTTCGGCGGGCGCGCCCGGCTCCTGCAGTCGCGATGCTTCGGGCAGCGGGTTGGCTTCCGCGAGGACGGCCGCGGTGCGCAACCGGCCCAGTTCCAGCAGGCTCCTGCCTTCCAGGCCAGCCAAGCGCCAGACGTGTCGGCGGGCCACCGTCGCCGCCGGAAGGCTCCGAGCGTCGGCGAAGGCGCTCCGAGCGTCGGCCAGCGCACCCTGCTCCAGGGCCAGGGTTCCGTGTCCCAGCAGTTCCAGAAGCCGCAACCGCGGACAGTCGTTGGCTTGATTCAGGGTCCGAAACTCCGCCAGCACCCGTGCTGCGGACCCGCGACTTCCAGCCACCAGGTGCCAGGCCGCCAGTTCGTGCAGAAACAGACCTCGGGCGTGCACGTCTCGGGTGGTTTCGGCCATGGACCGAGCCTGCGCCACGGTCGCGCGCCCTTCCTCCGTGGCCAGCAGACCTGCTGCTCGCAGGGCCTGCACCAAGCGTTGGAGCACCGTCATGGCGTCCCCCTGCTCCTGAGCGAGCCGCGCCGCCTCTCGTCCCCATTTGAGCCCGGCTTCGGGAGAACCGTGCACCGCCTGCCTCGTCAGTAGGCTCAACGCCTCGCGCCGCACTACGAAGTCGCTTGCCGACGCCAGCTTGCGCACCCGTCGGAACAGAGCGTCGGTCCGCCCCTTGGCGTCCGCCCCCTCCATGACGTGGAGAGCCGTGTCGAGGACCCGCAGGACCATGGCGGAGTCGCCTGCCTTCGAGAACACGTGATCAAGCTTGGTCAGCTCGCCCAGAGTGGCATCCGGTTCGTCCATGCCGGCAAGGAAGCGCGCGTCGGCCACGATCAGACGGACTTCGCCGTGGGCTGGAGACCGCGGCTCCCGGGCGGCGAGGGCCTCTTCCCCGAACTTGCGGACCGCCTTCAGGTTGCGGGCTTGGTAGTAGGATCGCGCCAAGCGAGCCGCAACGTCTCGTCGTTCCTCGCCCCGACTGGCGTCGTAGGCCAGCCGCAACAGGTTCGTGGCGTCCGCGGCCGGTTGTTCGGCCGCCTCGATCGCATAGGCGCGCGCCCGCTTCTTGTCGCCGGCCCGCTGATAGTGACGGGCGACCTGGTCGAGCGGCGGTCCTCCGGCCGACCCCGACGCGCCGGCTTCTGATACGAGGACTTGGGCCGCCACGGCGTGGAGAAGGGCGCGTCGGGCCGGCCGCATTTCCTCGTAGAGCACATGGCGAACGACGGCGTCGACGAGACCGAACCCCTGCTTGGTCCACCCGACCAGCCCCAGTTCGTCCAGGTGTTCCAGGGCTTCCGCGCAAGCGCTCGGTTTGCAGCCCGCGATCCGCGACAGCGTCTCGAGCGGAACGGGGACGGCGCGGACGGCCAGCGCCGAAGCCACCTTGGCCACGACGGGGTCCAACGTGCCGACCCGCCCGGACACCGCCCTTCGCACGGACTCGGGAACCTTGATCGGCCCAGGCCCGAGTCGAACCGCCCGCCGTGCGTTGTGTGCCGCGATTTCGGCCAGATGAAGCGGGTTCCCTCCGGCCAAGTCCACAACCTCTTGCAGCACGTCGCTCGGCAGCGACGGGTGCGCCGCGGACTTGGCGAGCTCGAACGCGCATGGGCAGTCCATCGGTCCCAGGGAGACGACCGCGTCGCTTGCCGTCGCTTCGACCTCAAGAACGAACTGGCGGGCGGCACCGTTGCGTCGCAGCTCCTCGGGCCGGCAGGCCACGACGAGCACCAGCACGCCGGCTCGCCAGCGACGTCGGACGAAGTGAACGACGGCCACGGATTCCGCGTCGATCCAGTGGAAGTCGTCCAGGAACAGGAGGAGCGGCTTCGATCGGACGGCGTCCTCCAACAACCGGAGAAAGGCTTGGCAGAGCAGTCGGGACGGGACCGGGCGGGAGGACATGGCGGCGTCGGGAGTGGTCGTGCCGGATGGCGTGGCGCCTTGGGCGGGCTTGCACGCACCGGGCCACAGGGCGGCGTCGGCAGGCTCGGCCGCGCCGGGCTCGGGGTCGTCGGGTGGGCCAAGTTCCTCGTGCCATTCGGGCAGCCGCGACAATAGGGCTTGCCTCCACGGATCGCCTATGCGCCGCAGGACAGGCTTCAGGCGTGGTTTGTCCAGGAGGGCGTCGGCCAGCGAGCCGAACGGGACGCTCCGCTCGAGCTCCGTGGCGCAAGCCTGCACAACCTGGAAGCCGCGGAACCGGGCCGCCCGGAGCGCCTGCCGAACGAGCCGCGTCTTGCCGATGCCTTGGACGCCCTGCACGACGATCGTCGCAGGAGATCGGCCCGCATCCGAGCCCCCGATGGCGCGCGTCAAGCGGGCAAGTTCCCCCGAGCGGCCCACGAAGGGGAGCTCCGGCGGCATGGTTGCGGCAAGCAGGCGGCCCGGCCCAGATGCCGAGGCGCGAACCGTGGCAAGCAGTTCGGACGTGGCCGGATCCGGCACCCAGCCCCCGGCGGGCTCGGCGCGCTCCGCGAAGGCGTAGTACACGGCTTCGGCTTCCCGGACCATGCCGCCCATGGCGCTTGCCCGCATGACCCGCCTCAGTACGGTCTCGTCCGCGGGCGCCAACCCCAGCAGCACTTCCGCCGCCTGCCGCGCCGTGGTCCATTCCTGCAACCGTTCGGAAGCCTCCCATCCCGCCAGGGCCTTCTGCCGCAACTGCGCGCGCAGGCTCAGCCTCCGTTCTTCGGCCCAGTCCAGCAACGCGGGCGGGGTCTGCCGAGGCAGCGTCGCAAGAAACCCTCGCTCGAGCAGCTTCGCAGCTTCGCGAAGGCGAGAGGCGCCGACCTTCCCGCGGAAGTCGTCCAGGTCGCAGCGCACCATGTCGGCCCGGGCCCGTAGGAACTCGCCGTCGGGTTCGATCACCCTGGCTTGGCAGCGGCGGTTCGTCTTGTAGACCAGCTGGCTCGTCCGATGCCGCACGGCCCGGTCGCCTCCCGATCCCCGCTCGCCCCCGGCCTCCCACAGCAGCCGCTCCACCAGCGACTTGGGCGTGCGCTCCTCGCCTTCTCCGAAGACGACGGTCATCAGTGCCAGCTGGAACGGCGACAGCTTGACTTTGTGGCCGCCCCGCTTGAGGACGGGTCCGCCGAACATCTCGAGCAGCAGCCCGGAGCGTTCCCCTCCAGGATCGGTCTCGGACACGCGATCCCCGCTTGGACTCGTCCGGCAGCTGGAGCTAGAGCGACATAGCGGCTGGGGCGCGCTCTTCGTCGTCGGCTGGCAGAATCCGCGACAGTGGCGCGATCGACGGGCGCGTTCCGACGACGCTTCTGGACACGTTTCCCTGCTCGGCTTCGCGGGCCAGCCAGCTCTCGAACAGCCATTCCCATCCGACCATGGTCCGCGTGTCCGCCGGCCGAACCCCGCAGAGGCGGCTCATCTGGTTGCTCAGGGAGAACCCGTCCGCGTAGCCCATCGAACACGCGACGCTGAACAGGCTGGCGTCCGTGTTCTGGAGCTTGATCACGGCCCGCAGGATGCGGGCGGCGTGAAGCCAGTGGGACGGCACGGGCAAGCCGTTCTTGATGAAGCGTCGTCCCAGAGCGCGCCTGGACACGTACAGGTTCTTGGCAAGGGCCGAGATCGTCTGGACGTGGGCGCTGAGATCGATCGTGCGACGGATGACGCTCTTCGTGATCGGGTCCAGCGAGAACCCGCGCCACTCCATGTACTCGCCGATGCTCGTGGACAGCGAGGCCGGCGGGCGACGGATCACCGCAGCCACGTCGCTGGGACGCGGCGCCTCGTGACTGGGCAGCACCGCCTGCGGCCGCGACCGCTCGATCGCGCGCAGGACTTGCGTGATCGACAGCCCGTCCTCGTCCGGCAGGACCAGGGCCAGCGCCACGCCCGCATGACGGCCCACGGCCAGTTCGCCGCGTTCCGCCCACTCCTTCGCTCCCAAGTTCCACACCATCACCCATCCTCCGCCCCTCGGTTGCGCACCCTCCGGATGCTCTACGGATACGAGCCGGCGATAGGGCGGCCCCATCAGCGATACAGGCGCAGTGAGCACGGGACGGTCGGACATGGGCGCTTGCTCCTCGTGGAGTGGTGGGGAAACTGGGCCGAGGAGCCTGTCCTTTCTCCATCATCGTTTCGTCATCACTTGAGGGCCGGGGCGCCGGAGACCTGCGGGCCCCGAGCCTTTGGGTTGCCGGAACGGTGCGACGTTGCCTTCGCGTCCGGGGTCTCGGCTTTCACCCACCACAGCCACCCGACGAGCGACGCCGCAACGCCGAGGTCCGCCGCTTCCCGGTGCGACGCCCGCCGCCGGGGCTTAGCTTTGGAGTCTCGTTTTCGCGCCTTCCGTCCTCGGGGAGCCATTCCGTTGTCCAGCCCAGTCGCAGTTGCCCCAACCGCCCCCGGTCCCGCGCCGGACCTCTTGGCCGCTCTCCGACGCTTGGAGGGCCGAGCCACTCTGGGCGACGTGGTTTCGGCCACGGGGATGCCCGAGCACCAGGCCGAGTCCAGCTTGAAGGGCCTGCTCGAGACGCACCGCGGCCACTTGGAGGTCTCGGACTCGGGCGACCTTCTCTACCGCTTCGATCCGCGCCTCATGACGCGGGATCGCGAGAGCGCGTGGGTCCGCTTCAAGCGCGGCGCGTGGGCGGCGTTCAAGACGGGCTTCAAGGCGTGGACGGCGGTCATGCTGGTGGTCTACTTCGTGACGTTCGTGGTGCTGGCGATCGCCGCGATGATGGCGCTCAACCGAGAGGGCGACCGAGAGGGCGGCTTCGGCGGGCGGCGGGGCGGCGGCGGCTTCGGCCTGGGCGACCTGTTCCTGCTCCACTGGCTGATGGGCGGAAGCGGCTGGGGGCGGGGCAGCCTCTACTACGGCGACCGCCACGCTCGCCGGCTCCCCAAGGAGGCCCAGCCCCCGTTCTACAAGAAGGTCTTCGCCTTCATCTTCGGCCCCGAGGAGCCGCGCCCCACGCGCCTGCAGAAGGACCGGAGCACGCTGCAGCTGATCCGTGCCAGAAACGGCGTCCTCACCGCGACCGAGCTGGTCGAGCACACGGCCCTGCCCCTGGACGAGGCGGAAGAGGAGATGGGACGCCTGACCGGGGCGTACGGCGGCGATCCCCGGGTGTCGCCCAAGGGAGAGGTCGTCTACGCCTTTTCGGGACTCATGAAGAGCGCCCACGGGAAGGTGCGCGCCCGCGAACCCAAGCCGGCGTGGCTGCGCTTGGAGTACCCCAGGAAGCTGACCGGGAACAGCGCCGGCTCCAACGTCGTCATCGGCGCCATGAACGGCTTCAACTTGGCTGCCGGGTCCGTGCTGGGACTTGCGCCGTTCCTGCAGACGCCGAGCGCGGTCCCGTTCGATCCGCTGTGGTTCTGGGGGCTGGGCGTGGTGCCCGTGACGTTCAGCGCGCTGTTCTTCGCCGTTCCGGTCGTGCGGTCGCTGGGATTGCGCCGCGAGAACGGGGCCAGGCGGCAGCGCAACGCTCGTCGGCTTCTGGTCGGCGCGGTCTGCCGCAACAGCGTGGGAACGGTGCGCTGGGTCGGGGCCGGAGACGCCGTGGCCCGGACCGGCCGCGCGCTGGGCGGGGGCGGGGCGGACCAAGCGGCGGCGAAGCGGCAGCTCGAAGCGCTGGCCTCGGAGTTCGGGGCCGACGTGAAGACGGACGACGACGGGTTCCGGTACCGCTTTCCGTCGGTTCGCGAGGCGTTCGTGGAGGCCGAACTCGTGCGCCGCGAGCTGGCTCTGGGCGACCAGAAGCTGGGCCGCATCGTGTACTCGACCTCCGACACCGGCGAAGAGGCCGCCCGGCGAGACATGGCCGCCTTCGACCGGGAGCTGGCCGGGGCGGAGATCGACCTGTCCCGCTACCTGCCTTCGCCGGACAAGGTCGGTTACGAGGAAGACTTCGAGCTGGTGCTGGAGGACGCGCCGGCGGGAAGGGGCAGCCGAGGGAGTTCACGCGGCCGAGGGGCCGGGCGCACGGGGGGTCGGTCGGCGCGCGGAGGCCCGTCCCGCTTCAGATCGCTTTGACGACTCCGAACAGGCCCGGGTTCTTGGGGTCGTAGCCCGGCGCCGGGGCGCGGAACGTCGATTCCGACACGTCCACGGCGGCGATCTTGTCCAACTTGAACTGCCGCCAGCCGGTCTCGGCCTCCTTCGCGCCGCCTCCTTGCTGCCAGGCCAGCAAGGCCGGGTTCCCGGACCGGCTGACGCCCAGGGCGTGGGGCAGCACCAAGCGAACGCTCAGGCTGGAGCCGTAGAGCAGCCGCACCTCGCGGCGGTTGTCGATCGCTTGGGCCAGCCGCACCAGCGTCCGGCGCCAGGGGGCGTCGGCGGCCGGCATGCCGGGATGCGAGCCGGCCGGGCTGCGCGGGCCGTCGGTCACGAACCGACCATCTGGGGCGTCTCTTCCAGCACCGCCGCGATCCCGCCTTCCAGGTTCCGCACGTGATCGTAGCCTGCGGCGGCCAGGGTCCGCGCCACGTCCAGACTGCGCACGCCGCTGTGGCAGTAGACCACCACCGGGCGGTCCTTGGGGATTTCCTGCAGGCGTTCGGGGATCTCTCCCTTGGGCACCAGCACCGCGCCCAGCGACCGCAGGTTCATCGCCCTCCACTCCAACGGCTCCCTCACGTCCAAGAGGAAGGGCCGGGGTTCGCCGGACATGACGCCCGCAAGCTCGCCGGGGTGGACGCGGCCGACTTGGTCTTCGTCGTCGGCTGCGCCCGCGCTCGCGCCAGCTCCGTTGCCGGCCGCGCCGCAGAACGCGTCGTAGTCGACGAGCTCCGTCACGGTGGGACGATCGCCGCACGCGGGGCACGCGGGGTCCCGGCGCACCTCCACCTCCCGCCACCGATACGCCAGCGCGTCGAAGAGCTGGAGGCGGCCCGCCAGCACGTCGCCGGCGCCCAGGACCAGCTTGATCGTCTCCATGGCCTGTGCCGCGCCGATCACCCCCGGCAGCGCGCCGAAGACGCCGGCCTCCGCGCAGTTGGGGACCGCGCCCGGCGGGGGCGGCTCCCTGAACAGACAGCGGTAGCAAGGTCCCCCTTCCAGGCCGAAGACCGACAGCTGCCCCTCCCACCGGTAGACCGACCCGTACACGTTGGGCTTGCCGGAAAGCACGCAGGCGTCGTTGACCAAGTACCGCGTGGGGAAGTTGTCGCTCCCGTCCACCACCACGTCGTACTCCGCCACGACGCCCAGGGCGTTGTCCGCCGTCAGCTTGGCGGCCAGCGTCTCGACGGCCACGTGCGGGTTCGCCTCGGCCAGCCTTCGCCTGGCGGAATCGACCTTGGGCGCGCCCAGGTCCGAGGTGCCGTGCAGGATCTGGCGCTGCAGGTTGGTGGCGTCCACCACGTCCGGGTCCACCACGCCCAGCGTGCCGACCCCCGCCGCCGCCAAGTACAGTCCCGCCGGCGACCCCAGCCCGCCGGCCCCCACCAGCAGCACGCGGGCGGCCTTGAGGCGCTCCTGGCCGTCGCGGCCCACCTCGGGCAGCACCAAGTGCCGGGCGTAGCGGGCCGTCTCGGCGGGGTCCAAGGGCGCGGACCGGGGAAGGGGGACGCCGGGGTGGGTGGGCGGCACGGGCAACTTGGCGGCGGGGAGAAGATGGCGGGGACCTCGGAAGCTAGCCGCTGGAAGGGGAGCTTGGAAGGTCGGCCTTCGGTAGGACCGGTACCACTCGCGCCACTTGCCACGAACGGAGCGCCGTGCCATCGTACTACGAGTGACCATGCACGCCATGAAAGACCCAGCAGCGGAACTCTTCTCTCCACCACGCCTACCCGAGGTCGCCGACTAATGCGAGAGCGGAACGGCAGCGATTCGCAGCTCACGCTCCAGGCCGTCCCACGGCTCGTCGTCTCCGGCAAGTTGCGGAAGCCGCCCCCACGGCACGATCCCACCAAAGAGTACCGCTTCCGCTACCGTGCCAAGAAACATCTGGACTTGCCGCACGTCGTGAAGTTCTCGGGCGGGCGCTCTAGCGGCATGTTGCTGTTTGTGTTGTTGGAGAACAAGATTCTTCAGCCGAGCCGCGGTGACGTGATCGTCTTCAATAATACTTCAGCTGAGCACACCGACACGTATCGATTCGTTCAAGACTGCATGCGCGCTTCGAATCGGTACGGGATACCTTTCTTCTGGATCGAATACCAAACGTACGAAGACGCTCGACACGGGGAATGGACTCGTCTCCCAGCCTACCGCCTAGTCAATGACCAGCCCCGTTCCGAAGACAACCCGAATGGCTTTCACTGGCGCGGAGAGGTCTTTGAGGAGCTGATATCTTATTCCGGCTATGTTCCGAACGTCTTTAGCCGCATCTGCACTCAAAGCATGAAACTTGAAGCCACACGACATTTCCTTCGCGATTGGCTAGCTGGTACGGATGCGATCCCTCGTCTTGGACACTATGGGACCGAGTCCCGTCTGGACGATGACACATTGTACAAGCGGCACAAGAATAACAATGGCGAGGTTCCGAGAAAGATATTCCTGAAGAAGCGTGCCTATTCCCGCGGTCGTCCGCACGTCCGTCCTACGCAGCGGTACAGAGACTACTGTCCGGCGTGGGTCCCTTTCGCCAACCCCTTGCTAGACGGCAAGGCCTACGGAAATCGCGTTTCGTTCGGAGGCGGCGGTGTCGAATATGTCGCGTTCGTCGGCCTTCGGGCGGATGAAGAAAAGCGTGTCAACCGCGTCTCAGCCCGCAATTCTGGTCCGGGTTCCTCCGGCTACGAAGGCGAGCATGTTTACATGCCCCTGGCAGACATGGCAATAGCTCGCGACGACGTAAACGCGTTTTGGGACCAGCAGCAATGGAACCTGTCGTTACCAGGCGAAGGAAGCCTTTCCAACTGCGTGTACTGCTTCCTGAAGGGGATGTCCAATCTCCAAGATGTGCATGAACGCATGCATTCAGCTGCGGAAGAAGACGTAGCCGATTTCGGTTCGCTACGAGACACGCCGTCCGATATCCGTTGGTGGGTACGCATGGAGAAAAGGTATGGCCGAGATCTGAAAGAGGAGGGCCGGAAGATCACCGGGAACCCCGAGAGTACGACGATCGGCTTCTTCGGCGCGAAAGGGATGACGTACGAGAAGCTGGAGGAGTCCAACGGAAAGGTTCTTCCCAAGTACTCGGAGAGCCTCCTGCCCTGCGACTGCACGGAGTGAGTAGCGTGCCGAGCCATCCGATCTACCTCGACAACCAGGCGACTACGCCGCTCGATCCGCGTGTCCTCGAGGCCATGCTACCTTTCTTTCGCACTCGTTACGGTAATCCGCATTCAAACGGACACGGCTACGGATGGGATGCTTTCGGCGAAGTTGAGAAGGCGCGCGCACTCGTCGCGGGATTTGTCAATGCAGACGACGAAGAGATTGTGTTGACGGCTGGGGCAACCGAGTCCTGCAACATCGCCCTCCAGGGAGTCGTCAACGCAAATCGGTACCCTCAGCGTCGTAAGGTCGTCACTGTTGCCACGGAGCATTCCGCCGTGCTGGAGACGGTCGCTCATCTCGATCAACGCAACATCGATTCGGTCGTTCTACCAGTGGACCGTGACGGCATCCTCGACATGGACGACCTCGAGCGGGCTTTGGACGACCAAGTGCTGATCGTGTCGGTGATGGCGGCCAACAATGAGATTGGCGTGCTTCAAGAAGTCGAACAGATTGGAAAAATGTGCCGGCGAGCCGGCGTACTGTTCCACAGTGACGCAACGCAGGCCGCGGGCCGGATGGAGATTGACGTCGACGCCTGGAATGTGGATTTACTCAGTATTTCAGGACACAAGATGTACGGTCCCAAGGGCATCGGGGCTCTGTACGTGCGTTCTGGAACTCCGATCGCTCCCATTCTGGCCGGTGGCGGTCAGGAACGAGGCCTTCGACCTGGCACCGTTCCTGTTCCGCTGGCCGTGGGACTAGGCAAGGCCAGCGAACTGGCAGCAATCGAGTGGCAGTCAGACGTTGCTCGCATGTCTCGTTACTCTCGCTGGTTGGCGGACCAGCTTTGCGACAGTCGTCCAGACATGAGACTGTTCGGCCACAGACATCATCGCATAGCCGGCAACCTCAATGTCGGGTTCCCCGGCCTTCGGGGTACGGAGCTACTCTCCACTGTTTCCCACAGGATCGCCATTTCGACTGGTGCCGCCTGCACGTCCGTAGCCTCAAAGCCCTCTAGGGTACTCATGGCGCTTGGCTGCGACTACGAACGGGCGTCCACGGGAATACGAATCAGCTTGGGGCGCTTCACTACCGAAGACGATGTTGCCACAGCATCGGCCGTGTTGACAGATGCCGTTGCGATGGCTAGCACCTTGGTGGGGGCATAGCCGGTGGCAGTTCGTCTGCGGTTTGGCCCCGCCGGCGACATTAAGGGATTCAACCCAGCCGGGATTGCGGCGTTTGACGACCTTCGCCCGGCAGCGGTTGTACGGGAGCTTGTCCAGAATTCGTTCGACGCAGCCTGCGAGGCCGGCCGGGACAAAGCTATAGTCCGCTTTCGGCTCGCCACGGTGGCCACGGACGACATTCCGGGCATTAGAGCTTACGAGGGGGCGTTTGACGCTGCCGTTAAGATGCAGGAGGAAATGGCAGGTGGCAGTCTGGCTCCAACAGCCTCTTCAGTGATAAGGACGATTGATCATGCGCTGCGACAGGAGACGCAGAGCGTACTGTCGATCTTTGACAACGGTATAGGGCTTGACGACCGACGCATGAACGCCCTCCTCAGCGACGGGGTAAGCGCCAAGGGTGGCGGTGCCTCCGGCACGTACGGAAACGGACATTCTGTTGCTATCCCTGCGTCGGACTTACGTTATCTGCTCTATGGAGGCCTCCTCAATACAGGCGAGACAATCGGTTCCGGTCACGCGGTCATTGCTTCACATGCCTCACACGATATGGCAAGCACACACGTCTGTTCCGGCGACGGGTTTCTGATCAAGGGGTTTCGCAACGGTCGTAATGGCAAGCTGTTCGATTGCGCTCGTGGCTCAAACATACCTAAGGTCATCCGTGATCAACTAAGCGATTTGCTGGCTGATGCGGATTATGGGAGCGTCGTCATCATTCCTTCCTTCAACAACTTTCGAGAGTCACGATCTCTCTGGGACATGGTGTCGGAGGCTGCGGCGTGCAATTTCTTCCAAGCCATCGCCGAACGACAGCTTGTTGTACATGTCGAGGACCCAGGCGATGCCACCCACCTCGATTCGGGGATTCGGACCCTTGACCACAGCAATATTGGTGGCGTGCTAACCGACAACCGACAGAAAACACGATCGAAGGCGTTTCTGAGCGGTTCGAAAGCCTATGACAGCTACACCGCTCTCACACGAGGGAAAGATTATTTTCCGGTCGAGACGTCGCACGGTTCGTTGCGAATACGGCTGCTCCAGAAGCAATCCGGGAGTCCTAGGGTCGATCTTCTCAGAAACGGAATGTGGATCACCGACGACAAGACGCCGAAGGGCGGCATTCCAGGATTTTATTACAAATTTCGAGATCGTCGACCATTTCACGCGCTTTTGTTGCTCGATGACGATACGACAGAACTGTATCGCCTAGTCAGAGAGGCCGAAGGCCCCCTTCACGACAAGCTCAATGTCAAAAATTTAGGCAAAGAGGATAGAGTGGCCATCAAAAAAGCCTTTGGAGAGTTACGTGACTGGCTGCTGGACAATACCAATGAAGTCTCCGACACTGCCTTTAGTCCGGACGACATTCTCGTGCTTGACTTTGGGGGTGGCAGTGACTCTTGGGCCACACCAGTGGCTGTTGGCCAAAGGAGCCCTGAGAGGAACCCTGTTCGGTCACAGCAAGGGCGATCCAGAAGACGCGAGCCTAGTAATAGCACGGTAGATCCATCGGGTCGAAGCAGGAGGCGGAGCGTCGAGTCCCTATTCAGCGCCGTCACGGTGCCCGTGTCAGTTGACCGACGACGCATTGAGGTCACATGCCATCGCCAGTGTAGATCCGCGGAGTTGCGCCTGTTTGTGGACGAGAATATCGATTCAACATGCGACCGTATAGTTCGCGACGCCAAGGCCGACGTAGAATTGTGCGATGTTCTTGTAGACGGTACGGCCGCGGACGGCTGCGTGCTGCTGATGGAGAACGGCAAAGTCGTTGGCGTCCAACTGGGCTCCCTTGCCAAAGGCCAAAAGGTCACGGTGGAAGCAAGCTACTCGCTACCAGGATATTTTGACGCCGTCCAGGCGCCTAGCGCCAGTCTCGTGGTTGAGGTAGCGCCGGGAATCAAAGAAGGAGGAGGTCGATGACTCAGATCGTTGCGCTCGCGAATTCCGAGGCGAACGCAACGAAATCCAGACGGTATCCCGTTCTAGAAGCAGGGAACATGTCGTATCCGAGTGGCCAGTATGCTATCGACTTCAGACCAGGAAAGGAACGGTCGTCGTTCTTGTTGCAGCATGATATGCAGAACGCTGAATTGGTTCGACGATTAGTTAGGGAAGGAGCCGCTAGATATTGTTGCGCAGTGTCATCGCCTGTGTCGTCCTACCGGAGAGTACACTTCTCGGCGGAGGCTACACAGGAGGTGTCCTGGAGTGCTGACGACATGGGAGAATCGCCGTTGCTTACTCCAATGGTGATAGCATTTCAGTCACGAACGCTGACGTTGTGTTCCGATCGGGATGATGTTCACCCTTCGTGGACGGGTCGAACGGTGAAAATCGACAAAGGCTCCCGTATAGCGATCGGACCTGTCGTGCGGATGAAGCCTACGGTATTGCATCTGTTGTATCTCAAACAGGATGGAGACTTGTCAGATGGTACGTTTATGGTGGACGCAGAAAGCCAACCATTTCGGTTTGTAGTGACCTTAAGCACCGATTTGCATCGTTTTTTACGATACAGTACGGGAAGCCATATTCGGAATCATATCATGACGCACATAGTGACGGCCTGCTTTGCGTTACTTCAGCGTGATTTTCGCGAAGAAGAGCGCTGGCAGACGGATCGACATCTTGTTGCACTGGCAGAATACCTCGACGATGAAGACCTTCCTAGATGGATGGACGATGAGTTCCGGCCTGAAGAGGTAGCGACGGCCATGTACCCACATCAGCAGCTTGACAGTAGCGACAACGGAGAAATGTAGTTAATGGCTAAAGTGGGAAACAAGGAGCTTGACAATGCAGCGTTCTCGAGGCTCCGAAGGGATCTTCTGCGAGAGAAGGGTGGCGAGCTTCAAGAAGAATTCTTGTATGCTTTGCAGGAAGACCACCAATTTCTGGAGTTTATCGGGCGTATACCGGTGACCGGCAAGGGGACCGTTTCCCTCTGTCCACATCCCCTTACGGAAACGGAATACCGGGAGCCTCCCGTGGACACCCAGCTGATGCTCTACGACGTATGGGAGATGCTCACTCCGCGGATCGCATGCCGATCGTCCTTCTGGGGCAACATCACCTGTCATCACATTCGGCAGGGCCGGATCAAGGCGGCCTACCTGGCGGCCAATGGCTCGTACGCCGGTGGTGCCGAACGAATTGACCGGGCGCTTCGGAGGGCCGGGAAGAAGCGTGCGAAGATGATGGATGATTGCGTTCGGACGGCTCTCCGGCGGCTTAGTGGTCTGCCGGAAGCGAGAGGCAATCGAACGGTTTACGTGGATTGCCCATTTGCCCGAACTTGGTGGAGAGAGCGCCTTGCGGTTCAGGTAGGTCGAAACGACGCCGATCTGACGAAGAAGGTTCGAGACTTAGTCCGGTTGAGCAAGACATACTGGGAAAAGTTGGTCGTTATGATTGTATCACGAAATTCGGTGATGGGATCGCATGAGATTAGAGAGGCCTTTGTTACACGACTCGCCGAGACCATCCAGTTGAGTGGCAATCAACGACTAGCGAATGCTCAGTGGCTTGTTCGTGCGTGCAGAAATTTGAGTGCGGTTCAGGCGGTTCGGGAGCTGAGTGTGCTCAACCGTAAGGAGTTGGAAGATATTATGGATCTGATCATACGTGCTATCGACTAGCAGCCCGTGGATAAAGTCCTTACGAGCCGGCGATTGGTTGGGATTAGATTGGAGTGACGGAACGATCCCCTCGAAGGACGGTAGGCGAGCGTCCGAGCGTGCACCAGCAGGCGCTGGTCGTGGCGACGAGCGAGCTCGGCGTGACCGAGCATCCGTTCTATCGGGCGCTGGACAAGCTGTTGCGGGAGGACAGCTTCGACAAGTTCGAGGAGGAGGTGTGCGCGGAGTTCTGCGCGGGCAACGGGGGCCGGCCGAGGAATCCTCCGGGGTGTACTTCCCGGGGCTGATGGTGGGGTACTTGGAGGGCATCTCGTCGGAGCGAGGCATCGCCTGGCGTTGCAGGGACTCGTTTTCGCTGCGCGCGTTCCTGGGGTACGAGCTGACGAAGAACCCGCGCCGGACCATTCGAGCCTGTCGAAGACGCGCAAGCGGTCGAGCGTGGAGGCACACGTCGCGGCGTTCGGCCGCGTGCTGAGGCTGCTGGACGATTTAGGGCTGCTGGGGGTCGGGACGTTGGGCGTGGACTCAACGACGCTGGAGGCGGACGCGGCGATGCGTTCGATCGTGCGTCGGGACGGGGGCACGGGCTACGAGGCGTGGTTGCGAGAGTTGGCGCGGTCGTCGGGGATCGAGACGCCGACGCGCGCGGAGTTGGCGAAGCTGGACGGGAAGCGTCCGAAGAAGGGTCGAACGCGGAGTGGGTTGTCAGCAACCGTCGAAGATTGCACTTTCTTGGCCGTCGAAAATTGCACACTCATGGGGACCCGAACGTAGGGAGCGGAGCGACCGGGGGCGGGTTCCCGCGACGTGGAGTGCCGGCGTGATCGTCCAGGTCGCGACGGCGTTCTTGGTGGCGACGAGGCCCTGGCCCCAATTCCTGGTCACGATCCGCTCCCTTCGTCTCCGGGGCCGTCGTCCGACGGCCGACCTTCCAGCGCCTTGGCCAGCTCGGCGGCATGGTGCCGGGTCCGCCAGCTGTTGCCTCGGATGTTGACGATGTGGCATCGGTGCAGCAACCGGTCCAGCAGTGCAGCCGCCATCACTTCGTCGCCCAGGATCCGTCCCCACTCCTCGAACCCCTTGTTGGAGGTGACCACCGTCGAGGCGTGCTCGTAGCGCCGGGCGATCAGCTGGAAGAACAGCGTCGCCGCGCTCCGGCTCACCGGCAAGTAGCCGATCTCGTCGACCCCAGCAGCGACGGGTGCGTCAGCGTCTTGAGCCGCTGCTTGAGGCAGCCGGCCGCCCGAGCCTCCTCGAGCGACTCCACGAGATCGGAGCGCGTGCCGTAGTAGATACGCCGACCGCCCTGCGCCGCCGCGACGGCCAAGCTGATCGCCAGGTGCGTCTTGCCCACGCCCGGCGGGCCCATGAACACGACATTCTCCTTTTGTGCCACGAACCCCAGTTCGTGCAGCGACACGATCTGCTCCCGCTTCACCGACGGCTGGAACGCGAAGTCGTACTCCTCGAGCGTCTTGACCGACGGCAAACGGCTCGACCGCATCGCCGTCGCCAGCCGACGGCTGTTGCGCAACGCGATCTGCGCCGCCAGCAGCTCCTCGATCGCTTCGGCCGCCGTCGCTGCGCCGCCGTCGACGCGGGCCAGCACGTCGGCAAGCGCTTCGAGCGCGCCCGGCATCTTCAAGTCCGCCAGCAGCTCCTCGATCCGGTCTCTGCGCGACACCGCCTTTCGCGACGCGGCCTCCGCGGTCTTGGCGTACTCGGCCAGAGACCGCCGCTCCACCGCCACGACGGGACCGCCCGACTCCGGTGCCGCCTGCCGAGCCGCGACCGGGACGACCGAGCGATAGGGCCGTTGCGCCAGCGGCAGGAGCCAGCCCCGCTCGTCCTCGAAGCGGATCACGGGACGCTGCTTCAACGTGCCGTGAACGCGGACGCTCGACCTTCCCCTTCGTTTTCGCCCGACCTGCCCTGCACGCCCGGATGCGGAGGCCCCAGTGCGCGCTGAACCGCAGGAACTCCGATTCTCCAGCAGCGGACCGCCCGCATCTGGTCGAAAAGCAGCTTGGCGGGCACGCCTCCGAAAAACGCGAACGCACCCTCCAGACCCCGGACCACCGTCTCCATCGTCTGCCGCTCGTAGTACCGGAGCCACAGCATCCGCAAGTAGCCCAGCACCACTGCCAGCGCGTACCGCCTGCCCCATGGCAGCACGAGGTCCGCGAAAGTCGACCTGGCCCTGATAGCTCGGCGGCGTCTCGAACCGCTGCTCCGGCTCCGGCTCCGGCTCGGCACGAGGACGAACCCCCGCACGTACCGCTTGACCTGGCTGCAGCTCCCCGCATAGCCCGACTCCCACACCTCCCAGTATAGGCGGGTCGCCGAAAGCTTCGGATACGCCGCCAGCCGCTCGTCGATGATCGCCTTGTACGGGTCCAGCTTCGACGGCACCCGTCGCCGCGGTCCGTACCGCACCGGCTCGGGGTGACGCGGATGCTGGCGGAGGCGGAGGCAGCGGACGCGCCGAGTCGGAGCGAGGGGAGGGGAGCGGCACCGACGGGTTGCCGGAGAAGTTGAGTCGGCGCGAGGACCGGCTGGCGCGGATTCGGGAGGCGAAGGCGCGGCTGGAAGAGGCGACGCGGTTGACGCGGGCGCGCAAGCTGCGGACCGCAGGCGGCTGGCATGGAGCAAACGGCGGCGGGCCACGGCAACCCGGCGGTGGCGAAGGGACGGGGCGCAGCGCAACTTCACGGATCCGAAGAGTCACGTCATGCGTTGGGAACGCACGGGTTCGTGCAGGCGTACAACGCGCGGCCGGGGGTGGACGAGGCCGCGCAGGTCGTCGTGGTGCACGGGGTGACGAACCAGCCGGCCGACTGCTTGGAGCCAGTGCTCGAACGGGCCAAGGAGAACTTGGGCGAAGCGCCGGCGATGCGACCGCCGACGAACCCGGACGCTGTTCTCCAACCGCCCGCAACAGGGGGGCCGTGCGCCCGACGAAGCGCTCCGCACGCCCTGCGCGCCTTTTCTTGCCCGAACTCGGCCTTTTCTCACCCGGATCCGGCCTCTCGGCGCCCTCGCCACACCCTCGGGCACCCCGAACGGCCCACCGATCGGTTCGGCACCTAGCCGCCCCGCACGCCCGGACATGCGCGCGCGCCCCCACCGTCTCCCGCCAACACGCCACGCCCGGCTCCGCTTCCCCCGCCGTGCGCTGTGCGCCACGGGCTCCTAGCCGTGGCGCAAGCAGATCCGCTGAGGGGAGGTCGAACAGGCCATGGCCAAGCGACGAGCACCGCGTCGGCCGGCTCCGGCGCTTCCGACATTGCCCGACGGCCGTTTCACCCGCCTCCGTCGGAGTGTAGCGGTGGCCGCCGAGTCACTTGGATCGAAGCAGAGAAACCGCTATCTTCCTGTGGACGCTGCGAGCGACAGGTCGTCGGCTCTCGACGATCTGCTAGAGGCCTTACGGCTTCGTCCTCGCAAAAAGAAGCTCACTCGTACGAGGAGGATGCATCAGTGACAGCACAGATGGCTGAGTACAAGAGCAGACACATTCACCAATGGTTGGACATGGCCGACAACGGTACACTGGCGCTGCCCGATTTTCAGCGAAGCTGGGTATGGAATCCGGCCCGAACTGCACAGTACCTCATGGCAGTTATGAAGAATCGCCCGACGGGTACGTTCTTGATTCTAGAATCCGCACGTGAACCGCAGTTTGGATCAAGGCGATTCAACGGCATGTCAACCCAAACGGGTCGAGCAAAGGAATTGGTGCTTGACGGGCAACAACGCCTGACTTCGCTTTGGAAGGCACTTGGCGGGGAGGCTAACCCGAGACATCGGTTCTACCTTCAGGTGCCCGACTTAGCAACATTGGACCTGAACGTAGCTGGTGTCACCTTCTACTCGCCGGGAACGGGATTCGGCAGGAGACTTGAGGATCCACGATTTGCTTATGATAACAAATGTGTGCCCATAGACATACTGTTTGATAGAAAGGCACAATTGGATAAAGAAACGGGCACCGAGCTCGGTGAGATATGGCACTGGTGCCACACTGCTCAGGGGAACGGTGGAAGTCGGGATGTCGCCTTGCTTGACAAGGCCATTCGGACCCATCTCAGAGAAGAATTGTTGTTCAATCGGCATTTATGGTACTGCAACCTGTACAAATCCACAAAGACTAGCGTCGCGGTAGATATATTTGTTGAAACAAATAGTTCGTCCGTGCAGATCAAGCGATTCGACATCGTTGTGGCTTTGGCGAGGGGCAAGTATGGTGAAGACTTGAGGGAAAAAGTCCACGACTCGGTTCGGAGCAGTGATCTAATGGAACACTACTTCAAACCCGATTCGGAAGAATGGATACCGGATGTAGGCGAATGGATGCTGAGGGTAGCCTGTCTCAAATCGGGGAGGGCACCAAAGGAATCTAACTACGAAGACGCCTTTGAGTCTATGATAGTAAATGATGGGCTCGCCGGATTAGATGACCTGCTGAAGGATCTGGAAGCTACTTTGCGCATTGCAGCACGCCAGGGTTCGCCGACGATGCGGACGTTGCCGAGCTGGCCTCCTCTGCACGTCATTGCGGCCATCCAAGGCAAGGCGAATGGGCTTCGTGATCCACTGAAGATTAATCAGCAAGACAAGCTGATGTCTGCATACTACTGGCGGTCACTCGTCACCAATCGTCATGAAGCACAAGCCAACGATCGCCTGCTCGGTGACTACACCGATCTTTGCCGATGCATTGCGGAGATCAGCGAACACGGCAGAGTTGTAGGTTTGTTGCCCGAGGTGTTCAATGAAGACGTCCATCCCGTACCCGGAACAGATCAGCTTGTGGAATCACTCCCATGGATTGGGAGTGGGAGACTTGGACGGGCAGTGGCAGCGTTGGTCTCCCGTCGTGGACCACTTGACTGGGCCACAGGACAGAAGTTTGATGCCGAGCGTATTCGAGAACTGGAAGATAAGAGGCGCCTGGACAGGCATCATGTCTTTCCTCGGGACATTCTCAAGAGGGAAGGAATCGACCGTACACGCATCCAGCATGGACTGAACGGAGTGCTCCTCAGTCGATTCACGAATCGAAGGCTCGCGAAGTCTGATCCTCGCGATTACTTTGATGACATCTTGGAGGGAGGAGTTTCAGAGGACGACCTGCGGGATCGGGTTGAGAGTCACTTGGTGCCTTACGATGCGATGTGGACGAAAGGCACGATCGAAAAGCGATACAGCCAGTACATCAAGGCGCGCGCGAAACGAGTGTCTTCGGAAATCAAAAAGGTGACAGCAAGGCCTTAGTGGGGCAGTATTGAACTTCGGGTCGTTGAACAACCACGCCGACGGGAAGTCACGGCCTTCGTGTCCGAGGCCGTCGGCGAATACTTGGAAACAGGCACCGAAGGTGGCCTAGCAGCCCGTGGATAAAGTCCTTCCGGTCGGCGTTGGGGATAGGGGTTAGCTTGGAGGGAAGCGACGATTCCCTGGAAGGAGGACGGCGATGGCGTTGGGCAAGCGTCCGAGCGTGCGCCAGGAGGCGCTGTTCGTGGCGACCAGCGAGATCAGCGTGACCGAGCACCCGTCTACCGCGCGCTGGACAAGCTGTTGCGGGAGGACGGGTTCGACGAGTTCGCGGAGGAGGTGTGCGCCGAGTTCTACGCGGGCAACGTGGGCCGGCCGGGAGTTCCTCCGAGTGTGTACTTCCGGGCGCTGATGGTGGGGTACTTGGAGGGCATCTCGTCGGAGCGGGGCATCGCCTGGCGGTGCAGGGACTCGTTTTCGGTGCGGGCGTTCCTGGGGTACGAGCTGACGAGGAACCCGCCGGACCATTCGAGCCTGTCGAAGACGCGCAAGCGGCTGAGCGTGGAGGCGCACGTGGCGGTGTTCGCGCGCGTGCTGCGGCTGGTGGACGACTCGGGGCTGCTGGGGGGCGGGACGCTGGGCGTGGACTCGACGACTTTGGAGGCGAACGCGGCGATGCGCTCGATCGTGCGTCGGGACGCGGGCACGGGCTACGAGGCGTGGCTGCGGGAGCTGGCGCGGTCGTCGGGGATCGAGACGCCGACGCGCGCGGAGTTGGCGAAGCTGGACCGGAAGCGTCCGAAGAAGGGGTCGAACGCGGAGTGGGTGCATCCGGGGGACCCGGAGGCGCGGATCACGAAGATGAAGGACGGGCGCACGCGGCTTGGTCACAAGCTGGAGCAGGCGGTGGACCTGGAGTCGGGGGCCGTGGTGGGCGTGACGGTGCAGACGACGGACGGGGGCGACGCGGCGTCGCTGCCGGAGACGCTGGACGAGGCGGAGCGGCGGCTGGCGGAGCTGGGTGCTGGGGCGGCGGAAGTGGTGTGCGACAAAGGCTATCACTCGAACAGGACGATGACGGAGTTGGAGGACCGGGGGCTGCGCGGCTACGTGAGCGAGCCCGAGCGCGGTCGGCGGAGCTGGAAGCAGAACAAGGAAGCCCAGAAGCCGGTCTACGCGAACCGGCGGCGGATTCGGGGCGAGCGCGGCAAGGCGCTGCTGAGGATGCGGGGCGAGAAGCTCGAGCGCTCGTTCGCGCACCTGCTGGAGACGGGCGGGCTTCGCCGCGTGCACGTTCGCGGCCACGAGGACATCCGCAAGCGGATGCTGATTCACGTCGCCGCCTTCAACCTCGGACTGCTCATGCGAAGGCGCTTCGGCGTCGGCACGCCTCGGGGCCTGCAGGGCCGCCCCGCCGCAGCGCAAGCTGTGCTCGATTCCTGCGCGACGGGCGCCTCCTCCTCCGTTTTGCGCCGATTTTGCCGCCCATCGGCCGCTCTCGGGCCGCTCGAGCGCCTCCTCGGGCCGCTTCAAGCCCAATTCCGCGAATTCCGCGCGTTCGCGCCGTCGAGAGCCCGGTAAACGCCCGTGTCCCGCCAAGTTCCGTCGCGCACGCGCCAAACCCGTTTATCCACGGGCTGCTAGTCGGTCGAAACGGATTCCGCCAGCTCGGCGACACACGAATTCGCCAGCCACATCGACCGATCCGGGTTGACCCCGGAGCAGCTCTTGGCAGCCGCGTGGATCTTGCCGAAGAAGAATGACGCTTGGTCAGCCTAGTGGTGAAACTCATGGTCGTTGATGCATAGCATCACTTCACTCGTGCCTCCGCATCACCTCCAGGAACGCCTCGCCGTAGCGTTCGAGCTTCGTGTCGCCGACGCCGGTGATCTGGGCGAACTCCTCCGGCGTTTGCGGTCGCCGCTCCACCATCTCGCGCAGGCTGGAGTCGTGGAAGACGACGTAGGGGGGCACCCCCTGCTCGCGGGCCAGCTCCAGGCGGCGCTCCCGCAGGGCTTCCCACAGCTTTTCGTCCCAGGGCGGCGCACCTTCGGCCCCCGACTCGGAAGGGACCAGCGCGCCGGCGTGGGCCGGACCTTGGGCGGGCTTCCCGGCCTTCGGCTTGCGAGGACGGGGGGCCGGCTTGGGGCGCAGGTCGCGGCGCATGTGGACTCGGATTTCGCCGCGCAGCACCGGACGACTGGCTTCGGTGAGGCTGAGGGTTCCGTAGCCCTCCATGTCCACCTTGAGCAGCCCGCGCGCCACCAGTTGCCGGAAGACGGACCGCCACTCGTACGGTCCCAGGTCGCGGCCGATGCCGTAGGTGGACAGGGCGTCGTGGCCGAAGCGGCGGATTCGCTCGTCGTCGCGGCCCCGCAGGACGTTGATCACGTAGACGGCGCCGAAGCGCTGGCCTGTCCGCGACACGCACGATAGTGCCTTCTGCGCGGCCTCGGTGGCGTCCCAGGCTTCCACGGGGGTCAGGCAGTTGTCGCAGTTGCCGCACGGCTCGGCCATCTCTTCCCCGAAGTAGGAGAGCAGGGTGCGACGGCGGCAGGTGGTCAGTTCGCAGTAGCCCAGCAGGGCGTCCAGCTTGCGGATTTCAAGTCGCTTGCGGTCGGCCCCGGCTTCGGAGTTCTCCACCATGTGGCGCAGCGTGACCACGTCCTGGAGCCCGTAGGCCATCCACGCGTCGGCGGGTTCTCCGTCGCGCCCCGCGCGTCCCGTCTCCTGGTAGTAGGCTTCGATGCTCTTGGGCAGGTCCATGTGGGCCACAAACCGCACGTCGGGCTTGTCGATGCCCATGCCGAACGCAATCGTCGCCGCCATCACGACGCCCTCCTCGCGCAGGAATCGATCTTGGTTCCACTGGCGCTCGGCCTTGCCCAGCCCGGCGTGGTAGGGAAGCGCGTCCACGCCCAGCCCTTGCAGCCACTCGGCGGTCTTGTCCACTCGGTTGCGCGACAGGCAGTAGACGATCCCCGAGCGACCCCGGTGCCGCTGCTCCAAGAAGTCGCGCAGCTGCTTGCGGGGGTTGTTCTTGGGGACAACCGAGTAGCGGATGTTGGGGCGGTCGAAGCCGCTGACGAACCGGTGCGCGTCCGCCAGCCCAAGGCGGTCCACGATCTCGCGGCGGGTGGGCTCGTCGGCCGTGGCGGTAAGGGCGATTCGGGGCACGCCCGGGAAGCGCTCGGGCAGGACGGACAGGCGAAGGTACTCGGGCCGGAAGTCGTGGCCCCATTGGGACACGCAGTGGGCCTCGTCGATGGCGAACAGGGCAAGGGGCGTGTCGGACAGAAGGTCCAGCGTGCGGTCGCCCAGCAGGCGCTCGGGCGCGACGTACAGCAGGTCCAGCCGCCGGGCGCGGAGCGCCGACTCCACCTTCCGAACCTCGTGGTACGACAAGCTGGAGTTGAGGCACGCGGCGCGGACGCCGGCCTGTCGCAGGGACTCGACTTGGTCGCGCATGAGAGCGATCAGCGGCGACACGACCACGCCGACGCCGGGGCGCAGCATGGCGGGGATCTGGTAGCAGAGGGACTTGCCGCCGCCGGTGGGCATGAGGACCAGGCCGTCTTCGCCGGCCGTCACGCGGGCGACGATCTCTTCCTGCTGACCCCGGAACTCGGTGTAGCCGAAGACGCGCCGCAGCACGTCGTGCGCCTTTTGCGACACCTTCAGGACCGATCCTGCCTGGCCGTCCGGCCTGCCCGCACCGCGTCCGCAATCGCCGCCGTCGCGCCCCCGGCAGCGCCCGCCAGCAGGGCGGCGAACAGCAAGACCACGGCAACAAAGGCGACCCCCGGCAAGCCCCCGAAGACGCCTCCGACCACCTCGGCCAGCCGGCCTACCGGCCCGCGGGCGGCACCCGCCAGCAGCAAGAGCCCCCAGCCGCCGGCCCCGCACGCCGCCGCCCGTCGAACCGGCATCCTTTCCGCCCACGCAACCCCGAGCGCGGCCCCCGCCACCGGCAAGGCAATCCACCCCACCCACCAAGTGCTCGCCGCAACAGCCACGGCGCCTGCCAGCAGCCGCCCGATCATCGCCGCGTCTCCGCCCGTGCCGCCCTGCCGCCGGCTGCGTCCGTGCCTGCCCCAGCAGCATCCCCGCCCGCCCCCGTCGTCGCCCCCACCAGGACGAGTTCCGCGCGGACCTGGCCGGCGGCGCGCAGTTCGGCTTCGGTGCGCGGGAAGCGCAGGTCTTGGAGTTCGCCCCGGACCCAGTGGCCGAGCCGGTCGTCGTACGCCGCGGACACGGGGTTGCCGGACTGTCCGCCCGGATAGGTTCCCCGCGCCCGGACCGTGTCGCCCAGCTCCACGACCATGCGCCAGCTGGCCCCGTGCGTTCCGGCGCCGGAGACGGGGTTGAGCAGATGGGGACCTCCCCTGGCCGGCAACTCCAAGCGCGACAACGCCGGGATGCGGAGCAGGTGGTAGACGTTGTGGCGACCCGCGTTGCGCCATGCCCAGCCGCCGTCGGCCTCCGGACCAAGGCGAGCGCGGACTTGGACGAGCGCCTCCGCCAACGCCCGGGTCAGCAGGGCGTCCCGGTCTTCGACGAAGGGGGTGGTCCGGTCGTCCCACCACGGGCTGTCCGGCGCCGCCAGCAGCGTCCGCAGCACCGCCGAGCCGGGCGTCGCCGCGCGCTCGCCGTCCGCGTCCTCCAGTTCGTCCCACAGGGCGTCTTCCAGGGCGTCCATGGCGGCCTCGAAGAGGACGGCCCGCTCGTTCTCGGGACCGTAGCGGCCGTCCCACTCGGCCAACAGGCGCGCGGCCTCGGCGGCGTCGGCCTGCGCATCCGCCCGCGCTTCCGTGTCCACGGCCGCCCCCGAATCGACCTCGGTGCGTGATCCCGCGGCCGCCAGGAACGCCTCCACGAACGGTCGCGCGCGCACGCTGGCGGGATGGGTTTGGTACGCCTCCAAGTCCGCCGCCGAGTGTCGTTCCTTGGCCCGAAGGAGTTCGTTGATCGTCATGGCGCGCCACGGCGGCGGCCAGTCGGCGCCCAGATAGGCGCTGTCCGATTCGGGGTCCACGGGCTGCTGGTTGGCCGACGCCAAGAACCCCTGCTCCGGGTCTTCGGCGCGGGGGTAGAAGGCGCGACGGCCCTGCCAATCCGTGGCGCGGGTGGTGCCGTCCAGCACGGCGTCGCCCCTGACGCCCGGCGGACGGCGGGGGTAGTACGCGGGACTGTGGACGGCGATTCGGCCGTCGGCGCCGGCTACGAGCCCGTTCTGCGCGGGGGCGTGCCAACTCGACGTGGCGTCCAGCCATTCGGCCGTGGAGCGCGCCCGGGCCGCGTTCAGCAGCGCCGCCACCTCTTCCTGGCCTTCAAGGACCGTCCAGCGAAGCGACATGGCCCCCTGTGGCGTTCCGCGCGATCCGGGAGGTCCCGAACCGCCCGTCGCCGCCCCGCCGTCGCCACCGTCCAGCGTTCCCGGGCGAACTTCCGGCTCCAGCAACGGGCCTCGGTGGGTGTGGCGGATCGTGTCCACGGCCAGCAGTCGTCCGCCCGGGCCGTAGAAGCGCTCGACGCGGGTCTCCAGCGGATCCCAAGCACCGTCCAGCAGGTAGCGGGAAGGGGCGTCGGGGTCGTCCAGCCGCTCCCGGTAGTAGTCCATGACGTCGGCGCCGGTGTTCGTGAACGACCACGCCACGTGTCGGTTGAAGCCGATCACGACGCCGGGCATCCCGACCAAGGTCACGCCGTACACGTCCAGCTCGCCGGGCACCACCAAGTGCACTTCGTACCAGATGCTGGGCAGGCTCAGGGACAGGTGGGGGTCGCCGGCCAGCACGGCGTTGCCGGAGGCCGACCGGGACGGCGCCACGGCCCAGTTGTTGCTGCCGGCTTGGGGAGAGGGGCGCCCGCCGACAGAGGGACCACCGCCGACGCGCGGTTGGAGCCGGGCCACTGTCGCGGCTGCCGTCGCCGCCGCCAAACGCGGAGCCGACCCCGGCAGCAAAGCGCTCGGCGGCTCGGACGCGGACGCAGGCGGTTCCGGCGGCGGGATCGCCGCATCCAGGAAGCGCGACCCCCGGTACGGGACGATCGGCTCCTGGGCCGGGCTGCGCGCGGGGAAGAGCGCGTCGGCCGCCCTGCGCCCCACCAGCGCCTCGACGCGCGCCTTGGCCAGCTCCACGGGCGCAAAAGACAGTATCCACCCCATGCGCTTGAGCAGGTAGAAGGTGTGCACGGGCGCCCAAGAGGCGGGCGCCGCGCCCAGCAGGTGGTACTCGAAGGGCCGCTCGGCCGCCGAGAGGCTGGACACGAAGGCGTTGACCCCGTCGGCGTAGGCGTTGACGGCTTCGGCGACCTCGGGCCGGCGCTCGGGCTGGCGCTTCATCTGTTCCATGTCCCGCTCCGCCGCCCAGGCCAGTCCCAGGCGTCGAACCTCCCTGTCGGCCTCCAACAAGGACGCGCCCAGAAGCTCGGACAGCGTGCCCGCCGTGGCTCGGGCTTGGAGCTCCATCTGGAAGAGCCGGTCCCGCGCCACCACGTAGCCCAGGGCGCGATGGGCGTCGGGCACGGTGGCCGCGAAGACGTGCGGCACTCGACGGTCGTCGTAGACCACGCGCACCGGGCCGCTCAGGCCGGGGACCGCGGCCTCCGCCGAGCCGGGAAGCCGCGCCGAGTAGGCGGCGCCCCAGACGCCGTGGACGGGGTCCAGAAGCGGCCCCAGCGGCGGAAGCGGTCCCGCCCCTCGCGCCCCCGCCAGCACCACCAGCACCAACACGCCCGACCACACGGCCAGCCTGGCGAACGGTCTCGAAGCCACGGCCCCCGCCCCGCTACGCCTTCATCGGTTGCCGCTTCATGTAGACCAGCATCCGCCACAGCCATTCCAGCGGCCCGAACCGGAACCGGCGCAGCCACCAGGGCGACCACGCCAGCTGCACCGCCCACGCGGCCAGCACCACGCCGATCTGCCCCACCGCCCCCACCTGCTCGAAGAGTCCCAGCCCGTGGCCGTAGAAGACGAAGGTGCAGAGCACGCTCTGGGCGATGTAGTTGGTCAGGGCCATTCGTCCCGTGGCGGCCAACCGTCGCTGCACACGCGGGAAGCGGCCCGCCTTGACGCCCAGCATGACCAGCCCCATGTATGCCAGGAAGACGCCCACGGACCCGACGTAGTTGAACAGCGTTCCCTGGAACATCGACCGCTCCCACGCGAAGCCGCCGCTCAAGTTGTACGCCATCCCCGCCGCGATCACCGGGAGGCCGGCCGCCAGCCCGACCGCCGCCATTCGCCTGTAGAACGGAGCCGAACGAGCCGCCGCCAGCACCCCCAGCCGGTACAGCCCCATGCCCACCAGCATCAGTCCCCCCGCGCGCCACAGGAAGTAGACCAGGAACACGATCGTCTCCAGCTCCAAGGCGCCTTCGACGCGAAAAGGCATCTGCTCCAGCCAGCCCCCGCGAAATGCCGCGATCTCGGCGTTCATCGCTTCCGGCGAAGGGGACCAGTCCGCCTCCTGCGCCGCCCGCTCCTCCGGGGACCAGTACGGAACCGAAGCCGCGACCGCCAGCCACAGCGGGACCACGACGGCGGTCCAGCACCCGCCCAGGATCAGCGCCGCGCAGGGACGCAGGTTCCGCAGCGGGTACAGCAGGCAGCCGCACAGGGCGTAGGCCACCAGGATGTCGCCGAACCAGATCAGGTGGGCGTGGGCCAGCCCGAAGACGAGCAGCCAAAGCTGGCGTCGGTAGTGGATGCCGGCTCCGCTCGCGCGCCGCTGGGCCGCCCGGTCCGCCATCATCGCCATGCCGGCGCCGAAGAGCACCGAGAAGATCGAGATGAACTTGGTGTCGGCGAACACGTGCACCGCGGCCCACACCCAGAGCCCCGCGCCCTCCAGACCGTCGTTGGCGGTAGGGTTCCCGTAGGCCGCGGACACCATGGCGAACGCCCTGACGTTCACGAGAAGGATCCCCAGCACGGCGACGCCCCGCAACACGTCCAGCGCCACGATGCGCTCCCCGGCGGCGACGGGGCTGGAAGCACGCGGTTCCGTGGCGGCCATGTCGGGAGGCGACATCCGAGGTCCTTCCTGTTCGGGGGAGCGATTTCGGGGGATATGCGGGCGATCCGGGGACGCGACCTTCGCTTAATGTCCGGTCCCCCGGAGCACTAGCGTCGCCCGAGGGCAGATTTCTGGCGTTGACTTGCGACCAGGTCCAGGTCAAAGTTAGCCTCCCCAAGGCCGGTCGGCGTCTCCGCCAAGTCCCACACTGACGCCTGCGACCAGCGACACAAGGTTCGGTCTTCGAGTGCGCGGCGGTCAGCAAGCCTACGAATCGCCTTTGCTCGCCGGCGTCTTGGACGACGGACGGATCGTCGTCGTGGACTCTGCCGGCTACCGGATCAAGCTCGTGTCGCCCAGCGGCACGCTGGCCGGAACGCTCGAGCGGCCGATGCCGCCGTCGCTGGTGACGGCGCGAATGCAAGAGGCCAAGATCGGTCGGCGTTCCCGCAAGGCGACCACGTAAGCGCTAGCCTAAGACATGTGTTGACAAAGGAAGCTATCGCCTGGATAAGGACAACTTCCGAATGATGCACTACTTCAACGGCCCTGAACCACCGTTTGTCTCATATCCAGAAGCATCAGCCGACCAAGGTCGCGACTCCTTCTTCCGTTCGCTTTACTCCCGCGCAACAACACGCGGTCACCGCGGGCATCCAAGACATCCCACTCGCGGGGCACCCTCACGCTAAACTCGATGAAGGCCCGCGTCGTGTTCCATACATCCCAATATGTAATCGAGTCAGTCGGTGGGACAAACCGCTTCAGCCACAGCCTGGACTGTCCATCTACCATCAACCCTGCAATTGCCGAAGGTGTCCGACTCGCTGGCGCAAAGTCTACCGCCACGCGACGGGCACGATCAGATGCTATCAATTGCTCTCGATGCCGACCGGATACCATGTCAATCAAGCCTTCCATCTCCGCATCCATCGCACTACGCCGCTTCCGTCGGCTTCTCTCAATCCCAATGTCCTCCTCCGTCACAACAACTGACCGTAACGGTGTCGGCATCAGAGGTTCATAGCTACCCCGCGCGTCCAGTACCCGAATCGAATCCGCATCCGTATCTGCAACAATCAACTTGTCGTCGCCAAGCGGAGCAACAAAGACTGTCTCGCCAAAAATCACATCTGCCTCGACGTTGCCCCAAGCTGAGTCCTGACGAATGGAAAGGTACACACGTTCGACTCCTTCCACTTGTGCGATGCGCTCCAAGTTTCCATCACGATGCATAACGCCAAAGGTAACCATCTGACGGTACGATCCTCCATCTTCACCGCCACGTCCTGGTCCATACGCTAGCTGTCGCAACACGGGAAGTTGACTTGCACTACCATACGTAGCCAACTCCCAGGAATCCGCCATAAAACCGTACGGCAACCGAAGTGGGATGCGCCTGACCGCCGTTCCCGTCGACGACATGGTAATGATCTGTGATGACTCACTGTGCCAAGCGACAATTCGGTCATCAACGTCCACTCGCACCAGTGTAACGCCCCCCAAATTGGAAATTCCCAATTCCTCCGCAGTGATTGTCGTCACCGAGCCGTTGGCGACATCCACAACAAATAGCATGGCATTAGCATACTCCGGGCCGGTCGCCACAAATCGTGTGTCTCCGGTAAGAAGAGCGTGAGAGGCCGCCGCAAGTGCAACGATCCCGACGTCTTCACTAGTATCGGTATCAAATATTGGTGACGATGCAAGAGTTCGCTCCTGGAACTGCTGACCGCCAGCTCCATTTAGCGTTACCACTAGCGCTCCAAACACAGCAAGCGTCCGGGCCAACCGCCGTCGCCCTCTGCGTCCACCTAATGTGATCGCCAGAATCAACAAACTATCAGGGCGCTGGGCGGCCCCGGCCGGGGATTGGATCCCCCAAAGGAGGAGGACGACGACGAGCCTCGTCACCTTCCACGCCCGGGAGAATATCGTTGCGGTTGCGGTTGTGGTCATGCGTCTGCTTTTCTGGCTCTGGGTCGGCGCGCAGGAGGAATCCCGCGATGACGAAGGATAAGAGGAAACCGCAGGGGCGATCAAGGTAGAGAACTCTTTGGAGTTCCCTGGGGTTGGTTTCCGCCGTCTTGTGGTCGACAGAAGGTGGTGCGGGACGGTCGGCCGACCGACACGGCTCGATCCACTGTCAGCCTCGAGCATCGCCCACAGCTACGCCGTGCTTGACTCGCGGTTGGCGTCGGCGCAACACTTGGTAGCTAGCCCCTCATCCCGAAAGCGGATCCTTTCCGAAGAAAAGGTACTCGGAAGTGACGACAAGACCGACGCGCCGAAACATTCTCCTACGGCTCCTTGGCGTCTGGGCCGTGCTCACCGCCTGCGGCTTCCCGAACCCGGCGGGTCCCGCCCCCGTCGCCGCCCAAGCGCCCCCCGCGCGCCCCATCACGGCTTTCGTCGGCGTCGACGTGCTCCCCATGACCTCGGACGCGGTGGAGAGCGACTGGACGGTCGTGGTGGAGGACGGCGCGATCGTCCAGGCCGGCCCGGCGAACCAGGTGACCGTGCCCGAGAACGCCGTCGTCGTGGCGGGCAACGGACGCTACTTGATGCCCGGCTTGGCCGAGATGCACGCCCACGTGCCCCCCGGCGACGATCCGCCCCGAGAGGCGGTGGAGGACATCCTGTTCCTGTACGTGGCCAACGGGATCACCACGATTCGCGGCATGTTGGGCTCGGCATACCAGATCCCCTTGGCGCGGGAGTTGGAGCGGGGCGAGGTGCTGGGTCCCAACTTCTATGTGGGCGCGCCGTCTCTGAACGGCCGAACCGCGCCCGACCCGGACGTTGCCGAGCGGCTGGTGCGCACATCCAAGGAGGCCGGGTACGACTTCCAGAAGATTCACCCCGGCGTGCCCCTGGACGCTTGGGACCGCATGGCCGAGGTGGCGCGGGAGCTGAGCTTCACATTCGGCGGGCACGTCCCGGCGGCGGTCGGGCTGGTGCACGCCATCGAGACGGGCATCTCCACGGTGGACCACATGGACGGCTACGTTCGGGCCGTGGCCCAGGACGCCCAGGTCCAGTCCCAGGTCAACGCCGGCGACATCGAGCTGGCCGGACTCGCAACGGGTGTGGACGAAACCAAGCTGGCCGAGATCGTGCGCCTCACCATTGAGCACGACGTATACGTGGTGCCCACGATGTACCTGTGGGAGAACCTGTTCGGCAGCCCGGACCCGGACGCGATGCTGGCGCAGCCCGAGATGCGCTACGTGTCCGCGCGACAGCACGAGGCGTGGCGGAGGCAGGCCGCAGGCGGGCCGCGCGGAACCCCGCAAGAGGTGGCGGCGTTCCTGGAGGTCCGACAGCAGGTGCTGAAGGCGCTGTCCGACGGCGGGGCCCCCATCCTAATGGGTACCGACTCGCCCCAGCTCTTCAACGTGCCCGGCTTCGCGCTGCACCGGGAGATGGCGGTGATGTCCGAAGCCGGCATGTCCAACTACGAGATCCTGAAGAGCGGCACGGCCGCCGTGGGACGCTACGTGGCCGACCACCTGGGCTTGGACGGGAACTTCGGCGCCGTGGCGGCGGGGCAGCGGGCGGACCTGCTGCTGCTCGACTCCAACCCCTTGGACGACTTGGCCAACTTGGCGGACCCGGCCGGCGTCATGGTGAGGGGCCGCTGGGTCGCGCGAGAAGAGATCAACCGGCGGCTGGAGGCCCTGGCCCAGAAGCACCAGGGCTGACGCACGCACGGGGCCGGGCACGTGACCTGTTGCGCAACAGATCGACGAGGCCGGCGACGGCTCACGTGACGCCGACCATGACGCCGAAGGCGGCCATTATGGTCGTGCAGAACGCGGTGTAGAAGAACCAGCGTTCCAGTTGCTCGACCGGCGTCATGGCCACTTGATACCAAAGGACCATGGACAACACGGGCAACGTCGCGATGGCCGTTGCCGTCCACAGCTTCCAACTCTTCCAGTTCATGCGGAGCTCCCGTCTCTGGCAGGTCAAGTGTTTCCGGCCCCCCTGAACGGCACCGGCAGTGCGGGCAGCGCGAAGGCGCCGGGAAAGTCCGGCTCCACTTCCTTCTGCTTGCCGCTCCACGTCTCCACGTCGATCCGGTAGACGGCCGTGCGGCGCAGTTCGTCGTCGGTGGTGGGGCGGTAGTCCTCGCCGGGGCGCAGGTGCGGGGCGTACTTGTCCAGCAGCATCTGCAGGGCGGCCTTGGCTTCGACCGGGTCTTCGACGACCCGTCCCGTCCCGAAGGCGATCACGCCCGCGTACTCCACCGAGAACTCCAGCGCCTCGGGGGCAGGCAGCAGGCGCCCCATGGCCACGGCGCCGAAAGTCACCTTGGGGGCGAGCGCGCCGAGGTTCGGGGCGGGCTTGCCGCCGGCGGCCTCGATGTTGTCCCGCGTTCGGCCCGTCCGGTGCGTGTGCAGGTAGATGCGGCGGCCATCCCCGTTGCCGTCGTCGAACACGAACAGATTGGCGTTCAGGAACGGCTGGGCGTCCGGGCCGACGGTGGCCAGGAAGCCGTAGGGCGCTCGCTTGAGGAACGCCGCCACCCACTGGTCGTCCTTGCCCCTGTCCCGCCGCCGAAGCGCGCTGCGCGGGTCCTCCCGCCCGGCGTTTCCGGCTCCCGGCTTCTTTCGGCTCACGTGCCGTCTCCGCTCAGAACGCCGCCACGCCCGTGACCGCTTGGCCCAGGATCAGGGAGTGGATGTCGTGGGTGCCCTCGTAGGTGTAGACGGATTCCAGGTTGGCCATGTGACGCATGGCGGAGTACTCGGCCAGGATGCCGTTGGCGCCCAGCAGGCGACGGGCCTCGCGGGCCACGTTGCACGCCATGTCCACGTTGGCGCGCTTCGCCAAGCTGACCTGCTGCGGCGTCATCTCGCCCGCGTCCTTCAAGCGGCCCAGGCGCAGGCAAAGCAGCTGACCTTGCGTGATCGAGGTGAGCATGTCGGCCAGGCGCACCTGCTGGATCTGCTTGCCCGCGATGGGGCCGTCGAACATGACCCGCTCGCCGGCGTATCCGGACGCCTCGTGGAAGCACGCCATCGCCGCCCCCACGGCGCCCCAGGCAATCCCGTAGCGCGCCTGCGTGAGGCACATCAGGGGGCTCCGCAGCCCCGACGAGCCGGGCAACAGCGCGTCCGCCGGCACGCGCGCGTCGTCCAGCACCAGCTCGCTCGTGTCCGACGCCAGCAGCGACAGCTTGCCCTTCTGGTCGCGGGCGGAGAACCCCGGCGTGTCGGCGGGCACCAGGAAGCCGCGGATGCCGCTCGCGTCGCCGGCCTCGCCGGTCTGCGCCCAGACGACGGCCACGTCGGCCATGGAACCGTTGGTGATCCACATCTTCGTGCCGTTCAGCAGCCAGTCGCCGTCGGACTGCTGCCGGGCGGTCGTCACCATGCCGGCGGGGTTGGAGCCGTAGTCGGGCTCGGTCAGGCCGAAGCACCCGATCTTGTCGCCCGTGGCCAGCTTGCGCAGCCACGTCCGGCGCTGCTCTTCGCTTCCGAAGGCGTGTATCGGGTACATGACCAGCGCTCCTTGCACCGACGCGAACGACCGCAGCCCCGAGTCGCCCCGCTCCAGCTCCTGCATGATCAGCCCGTAGGCCACGTTGCCCAGCCCCGCGCAGCCGTACTCTTCGGGCAGGTTGGCGCCCAGCACGCCCAACTCGCCGATCTCGGGGACAAGCTCCTTGGGGAAGCGGTGCTGCACGTAGGCGTCGCCGATCAGGGGCAGGAACCGGTCTTCCACCCACTCCCGGGTCGCGTCCCGCACCATCCGCTCGTCGCCGGACAGCAGGGAATCGATGTCGTAGAAGTCCACGCCTTGGAACTTGGCGGCCATGTGTTCGGCGTCTCTCTTCGCGTGAGGGGTTGGAGGTGTCGGGAGCAGCCTACGACGACGGCCTGCCGCGCAAGCGCAACAGCCCGAAGCAAAGTTCTCGCGCGGCCTTGGCGCCCAGCCACAGGGTGGCCGCCACTGCTCCGGCCCAGCCCCCGATCACCAGCCGCGACGGCTGCTGCACCAAGTATATCCAGAGCGCCAGCGCCCCGGCCAAGACCACGCCGGCCCCCCAGCCCGCCCGCTTCGCCCGCTCGCGCGCCCGCGCCAAGCAGCCTTCGCACCAGAGAAGGCGGTCCAGCTCCGAGGCGCGCTTGGCGCAGCCGCAGCTCGTGCACGCCAAGTCCAGCGTGTCGGCCGGGCCGGAGCCAGCGTCGGTCGGGCCGACATCGGCGTCGCGTGCGCTCAATCCGGCGTCCGAGCCGGCGTCACCGCCCCGCAAGCTCAACCCAGCGCCCGCAACACGGCGTCGGTGAACGCCTGGGTGCCGTCCGATCCGCCCATGTCCAGCGTTCGCGCCTTGCCGCTCTGCACCACGTCCCAAACGGCGTTCCGTATCCGCTCCGCCGCCGCCTCTCGCCCGGCGTGGTCCAGCAGGAGACACGCCGACAACAGCAGGCCGGTCGGGTTGGCCACGCCCTGCCCCGCAATGTCCGGCGCCGAGCCGTGGACGGCCTCGAAGACGGCGTGGCGTTCGCCCATGTTGCCAGCGGGCGCGAACCCCAGACCGCCCACCAGCCCGGCCATCAGGTCCGACAGGATGTCCCCGAACATGTTCTCCATGACCAGCACGTCGAAGCGGTACGGGTCCAGGACCAAGTACATCGCCGTCGCGTCGATGATGCGGTCCTCGAACTCGACGCGGCCTTCGTACGCCCCCGCCAAGCGCTTCCCCACGTCCAGGAACAGGCCCTGCGTGTGCTTGAGGATGTTGGCCTTGTGGGCCAGCGTCACCTTGCGGCGGCCCTTGTCCACGGCGTAGTCGAAGGCGAAGCGCACGATCCGCTCGGAACCGAAGCGCGTCGTGATCATGACCGACTCCGCCGCCGCCTTGGGGTCGCCCTCCATGCCGATGAAGTGCTCCACGCCCACGTACAGGCCTTCCGTGTTCTCGCGGATGAGCACCAGGTCGATGTCGGCGTAGCGTCCGCCGGGCACGATCGTGCGCACCGGCCGCACATTGGCGTACAGGTCGAACGTCTTGCGGATCTGCACGTTGACGGACCGAAACCCCGACCCCGCGGGCGTGGCAAGCGGCCCCTTCAACGCGACGCCGTTGGCCTCGATCGAGTCCAGCGTCTCCTGGGGCAGGGGCGTTCCGTGCCCGTGAATCGCCGACACGCCGGCGTCCTGGCGATCGTAGTCCAGCCCCGTCCCCGCCGCGTCCAGCACGCGAAGCACGGCCTCGGTAACCTCCGGTCCGATGCCGTCTCCCGCGACGACGGTGATCGTCTTGCTCCGCGCGCCGGCTTGGGCGCTACTCATCGGCCCGAAACTCCAGCGCCGCCGAGTTGATGCAGTACCGCAGCCCGGTCGGTGCGGGTCCGTCCGGGAAGACGTGACCCAGATGGGCGTCGCAACGGTTGCACACGACTTCGGTGCGCCGCACGAACAGCTTCCGGTCTTCCTTCTCTGCCACGCTGCCGACCGCCGCCGACCAGAAGCTGGGCCAGCCGGTTCCCGAGTCGAACTTGGCGGACGACTCGAACAGCACCTGCCCGCAACATGCGCACAAGTAGTCTCCTTGTCCCTTCTGGTCCAGGTGTCGGCCCGTGAAGGGCGGTTCGGTGCCGCCCCTCCGCGCCACGCGGTACTGCTCCGGCGTCAGCTGCGCCCGCCATTCGGCGTCGGACTTCGCGATCTTGTCGCCGGTGGTCTGGTCGGTCACGTCAGGTAGCCTCCGTCGACCGGAACCACGACGCCCGTGACGTGGCGGGCGGCCTCGGAACAAAGGAACAAGATCACGGACGCCGCGTCCTGGGGATCGCCCAGGCGGCCCAGGACGCTTCGCTCGCGAGCCCGGTCCATGATCTCGGCGGGCACGCGGTCGGTCAGCTCTGTCGTGCGGATGTAGCCGGGGGCCACGGCGTTGACGTTGACGTTGGAGGGTCCCAGTTCGGCGGCCGCGCTGCGGGTCAGGCCGGCCAAGCCCGCCTTCGACGAGCAGTAGTTGGCCAAGCCGAACTCGGCGGAGTAGCCGTGAACGGACGACACGTTGACGATCTTGCCGAACTCCTGCGCGCGGAAGTGGGGCGCCACGGCGCGGATGAAGAAGAACGCGCCCGACAGGTTGGTGTCGATGACCGTCCGCCATTGCTCGTCGGACATGCGCCAGAGAGCCCCGTCGCGGCCCACGCCGGCGTTGTTGACCAGGATGTGCAGGCCGCCCAGCCGATCCCGAGCTTGGGACACGAACGCCTCCACGTCGCTCGGATCGCGAACGTCGCCGGCGCGCCAGAAAACCTCGGCTCCGTGCGCGCGCAGCTCGTCGGCGGTCTCCTCGGCGGCGCGAAGCTCGCTCGCGTCGGCGCCCGGATCGTCGGCCTCCAGGTAGTTGAACGCCACGTGCGCGCCTCCCCGGGCGAAGGCGAGCGCCGTGGCGCGTCCGATCCCGCTGGAGCCTCCCGTCACGATGGCGACGCGGCCCTTCGACGACCGCGCTCCCGTCGCGGGCTCCGGCTGGGGCCGGGGCGGCGGAACCGGCGCCGTTGGCGGCTCCGCGACTCTACCCGGAGCCCTCGTCTCGCCGACGCCCTCGACGCCGGCGTCCCCGTGCTGCGGCGGCCCGTCCGCGTCCCCGCGCTCCACGTGCGCGACGCTGTCCCCGCCCTGCGGCGTCCCGCGTCCGGCTCCGCGCTCCCGCCTACCCACTCGGCTCGACCTTGGTGTGCTTGATCGACTTTCCCTCCACCAGGAACACCACGTCTTCGGCGATGTTGGTGGCCAAGTCGCCGATCCGTTCCAAGTTCTGCACCACCAGGATCATCTCCAACCCGGGGCTGATGTAGCGCGGCTGCTCCAGCATGTAGGACACGATGATCCGAAACGCCGACCGCCGCAGGTCGTCCACGCGCCGGTCCTTGACCACGACCTGTCGAGCGGCGTCCGCGTCGCGGTTCACCAGCGCGCTCAAGGCGGCGCTGAGCATGGCCCGCACCTGGTCGCCCATCTCCCACACCTCCAAGATGTCCGGCAGCGGCGGGTGGGCCACGATCCGACGGCTCGCCTTGGCGATGTTGACCGCGTGGTCGCCGATCCGCTCGATGTCGTTGGACGCCTTCAGGGCCACGAACACCATCCGCAGGTCGCCCGCCCTGGGGTTGTGGCGCGCCAGGAGCTCGACCACGCGCTCGTCCATCTCCACCTCCAGGGCGTCGATGCCGTCGTCCTCGCGCCGCACCGTCTTCGACCGGCCCGCGTCCCGCTCCGACAAGCCGGTCATCGCCAGCCGGACCAGTTCCTCGGCCCGACCCGCCATGTCCAGCAGCGCCTCGCGCAGACGGTCGAGCTCGGTCTCGACCAAGCTCCTGGGCACAGGCGAGCCGGCAACGGCAGCCCCAAGGTCGACGCCTCCTTCGGGCGGCGGCGCGCCTGGCCGGTCCTCGGTCGGCTTCGCCTGTTCCGGCGTCGAAGGCTCGGTCACTGGACTCGGCCCGTCACGTAGGACTCGGTTCGGGGTTCGCGGGGGTTGGTGAAGAGGGTTTCGGTGGGGCCGTACTCCACGAGTTCGCCCCGGTCCAGGTATGCGGTCATGTCCGACAGGCGAGCCGCCTGCTGCAAGTTGTGCGTGGCGATCACGATGGCGTAGTCCTCCTTGAGGGAATCGACCAGGGACTCGATCCGCGCCGTGGCGGTGGGGTCCAGGGCCGATGTGGGTTCGTCCATGAGCAGCACGCCGGGCTTGACGGCCAGCGTGCGCGCAATGCACAGGCGCTGCTGCTGGCCCGCCGAAAGGCTCGTGGCCGGCGCGTCCAAGTCTCCTGCGACTTCGGACCAGAGCCCGGTGGCCTCGAGCACTTCCTGCACCAGCCCGTGCAGGTCGCCGCCGAAGCCGCCGGCGCGCGGCCCGAAGGCCACGTTGTCGAAGACCGACTTGGGAAAGGGCGTGGCCCGCTGGAAGACCATGCCGATCCGCCGTCGCACCTCCACCGGATCCACGTCCTCCGCGTAAAGTTCCATGTCCTCGAAGCGCACCGCGCCTGCGGTCTTGGCCCCGGGGACGAGTTCGTTCGTCCGGTTGAAGCAGCGGAGCAGCGTGGTCTTGCCGCAGCCCGACGGCCCGATCACCGAGACGATCCGGCCCCGCGGCACGTCCAGGGATATCTCCGTCAACGCGGCTCGACTGCCGAACCTCACCGAGAGGCCCTTGGCGGAAAGGATCGGGACTTCGGGCGCGGACGCCTTCACCGGCCGATCCGTTCAAGTCGGGCGCGAGCGAGCGCCGCGGCCGCGTTCATCGTCAGGAGGGCCGCCAGCAGGGCCAGCGCCGCCCCCGCCGCCAACGCCCCGAACTGGGGGTCGGACCGCGCGCTCCAGTCGAAGATGCGGGTCGGCAGCGAGGTCAGGGGGTCCGCGGGGCGCAACGGGAAGAACGTCGCGAGCGACACCGCCCCGACGACCACGAGCGGCGCCGCTTCGCCCACTGCGCGCGTCAGGGCCAGACAAGAGCCGGTCGCGATCCCGGGCGCGGCGGCGGGAAGGACTTGGTGGCGAATCACCTGCCACCGCGTCGCCCCCAGGCCGTAGGCGGCTTCGCGCAGGTCCCGGGGCACGGTTCGGATCGCTTGTCGGGCGGCGGCGATCACCAGCGGCAGCGCCAAGACGGCCAGCGTCAGTGCGCCGGCCAGAAGGCTCCGCCCGAGCCCGACGCCCCGGACGAACAGCGCCAGCCCCACTACGCCGTAGACCACGGGCGGCACGCCCGCCAAGTTGGCCAGCGCCGACTTGGCCAGGGAGGTCCACCGCGTTCTGGGCGCATACTCCTCCAAGTAGACGGCGCAGCCTACGCCGGCGGGCACGGCCGTGCCCCCGGCCACGACGCCCATCCACAGCGTCGCCGCGAACGCGGGACCCACACCCGCGATCGTCGGATCCGGAGAGGTCGGGTTCGCAAGGAATCCCCAGTCCAGCACTCGCCATCCGCGAGCCGCCAGGACGCCGACCACCAGAAGCAGGATCGCGACCGACGCCGACGCAGCCAGCTCGCACGCCGTTCCCAGAGCGCCCAGTCGCCGGAAGTGCGCGCCGGCCCGACTGCGCCAAGTCACGGCAAGGCCCATTCTGCGGCCCCCTCCGGACGCCGGCGCAAGTAGAGCGACCGGCCCGCGGCGTGCAAGCCGAAGGTCAAGACGCACAACACGGCCGCGGCGGCGAACACGGCCCGGTGCGTGGTCGCGTCGGGGGCGGCTTCGCCCGTGTTCGCGTGGGCGATGAAGGTCGTCAGGGTGCGCAACCCTTCCAGCGGGCTCCAAGCCAGCCGCCCCTGGTTGCCGGCGGCCATGGTCACGATCATCGTCTCGCCGGCGGCCCGCGCCGTCGCCAGGAAGACTGCCGCCGCCAACCCCCGAAGGGCAGCCGGCGCGGCCACCCGCACCACCGTCCGGCCGCGGCTTGCGCCGAGCGCCAGGGCCGAGTTCACCAAGGACCGGGGGACCGAATCCAGGGCCTGCCGCGACAAGGCCGCGACCGTCGGCACGATCATGACGCCGACGACCAGGCACGCCGAGGCGCCGTTGAACGCCTCCGTCGCCGGCCAGATGCGCGTCAGCAGGGGAGTCGCGAACTGCAGGGCAAAGCAACCCAAGACGACCGTCGGCAACCCGGCCAGCAACGACACCGACGCGCCCACGACGCGAGCCGTCCAAGGGCCGGCGTAGTGGACCAGGTAGACGGCGGTGGCCAAGCCCAGCGGGACGGCGACCACGGCCGCGCCCGCCGTGATCTGCGCGGTCGCCGCCAGCAGGGGGAGGACGCCGAAGCGGGGCTCCTCGGCGAACGGCGCCCAGGTGGTCCCGAAGAGGAAGCCGCCGGCGGGCGCCTCCATGAAGAACCGCGCGGTCTCCGTTGCCAGGACGCCGACCACCGCCGCCGCAGCAATCCCCGAGACCAGCGCGCACGCCAGGAACAGCCGTCGCGCAAGCCTGTCGGCGCGGGCAGAGCTCACGGCGTACCCCTCGCGGCCACGGCGCGCGCCTGGGCCAGGACTTCCCGGTTGCGCGCATACTCCGAGGCGGGCAGCGGGGCGTAACCGACCTCGACCGCCAGCGTCTCGCCGGCCCCGACGAAGAACTGGGCCAAGTCGTAGACTTCGGGGCGGGCCAAGCTCCGGCGTCCCACGTAGATGTACAGGTCGCGCGCCAGCGGGCTGTAGCGGCCGTCCAGGAAGGCGGGCGGAGACGGCGGGACGCAGCCGAAGCCGGTGTCCACGGCGACGGCCCGAAGCCGCTCGCGGTTGGCGGCGTAGTGGGCGTAGCCGAAGTAGCCCAGCGCCCAGCGGTGGCCGGCGACTCCCCGCGCGACCAAGTGGTGGCTCACGCTCTGGTGGTAGTCCGCCCGGCTGGCCTTGGCTCGGCCCGCCACCACCATGGTGAAGAAGTCGAACGTCCCCGAATCGGGACCCGGTCCGTAAAGGCGCACCTTCTCGCGCGGCAGGCCGGGCCGCAGATCGTTCCACGTCGCGACTCGGCTCGACGGCTCCCAGATGCGCGCGAGTTCGGCCAGCGTCAGACAGATCACGGCCGTGTTGGCGGCGTTCGCCACGACCGTCACGCCGTCCCGCGCCACGGGAACGGCCAAGTAGTCTCGTCCGGCGCGCCGGCAAGAGGCCGCCTCGGCCGCCGAGATCGCGCGCGAGGCTCCGGCGATCTCCACTTCGCCCCTGCACAGCCGTCCCAGGGCGCCGCCGGAGCCCGATGGACTCACCGCCACCCTGTACGCGGGGCGCTGCTCGACGAACGCCTCCGCCACCACCTCCGCGAGCGGACTCAGGCTGGCGGACACCCCCACGACCACGACTTCGGCCGACCCGCCGGACTCGGAGCCGGTCCCGCCGCAACCCGCTGCCAAGCTGGCTGCACAGGCAAGGGCCGCTGCGACTCCGGCGACCGGTCGCGTCCCGACGGACGGGGGCAAGTCGGCGTCCGCGTCGGCCTCCGCCTGGCCCGCCGCCTCCGGAACGGCGTCGTAGTCCGCGGCGTCGCCCCCGGATCGAGAGGTCGCGGCAGCCACCTGCCCGGCCGCCTCCGGAACGGCATCCCCCGCCGCATCCGCGTCGCGCACCAGCGGCAACGTGAACGAGATCGTGGTGCCCGATCCCAGCGCGCTCTCCGCCGACACGTCGCCCCCCATGGTGGAGACCAGGTGCCGCACGATCGCCAGCCCCAGACCTGTTCCGCCGCCTGCGCGGGACCGGGCCGGGTCGATCTTGTAGAACCGCTCGAAGATGCGCGGCAGGGCCGACGCGGGTATCCCGGCGCCGTTGTCCCGGACGGACACGCGCAGCTGGTCGCCTTCCTCCTGCACCTCCACCCAAACGCGGCCGCCGTCTTGGGCCACGTACCGCAACGCGTTCTCGAAGAGGTTCCGAAACACTTGGTGCACCGCTCCGGCGTCGCCCTGGGCTCGGCCGTCCCCGGCCACGCGGAACTTCGCGCCGCCGGCCGCCCCGCCCTCTTCCAGTTCGCCCCACGCCTGCCAAGCGGTCTCGGAGGGAGAAACGACCTGCCGCACCGGCCGCCAGCCGCCCGATTCGTAGCGGGACAGGTCCAGCAGGTCGTCCACCAGACGCTGCAGGCGCACGGTGTTGCTCTCGATCGAGCGAAGGAACTGGTCGCGCAGGTTCGCCGGCAGGTCCCGGTCCATCACCGTCTCCGCCGCCCCCCGAATCACCGTCAACGGCGTCTTGAGTTCGTGGGAAGCGTTGGCCACGAAGTCGGACCGCACCTCCTCCAGCCGCCGGATCGCGGTCACGTCCACGAGCAGAACCACCGCGCCGCCCTTCGTCCCCCTCTTGGCCCGCACGTCCAGCCTCCGCGCGTCCACCGCCACCTCGGACCGCGCCTCGGGCCGCGCCACCGACGCTTCCAGCAGGTCGCGCAGGTCCTTGTCGCGCACGACCGACCCCACGGGCGCCAAGCGGGGGACGGCGGTCAGGCCCAGCAAGTCCTTGGCCGCCGGGTTGATGCGCAGAACGCGGGCGTCGGCGTCGAGCGCGATCAGCCCCTCGTCGACTTGGTCAACGAGCCCGGCCAGCTCGTCCCGCTCTCGGGCGGCGCGCACGGCGCGGGCCTCCACATCGGTCCGCAGCCGATTCGCGGCCGAACCTGCGCGCGCCAGCTCGCTCACCCGCGACAAGGGCGCCCGGCGACTGGTCGCCCCCCCGGCGCCGATCCGGGTCAGCAGGTTCCCAACGGCGTTCAGCGACCGCACCAGTCGGCCCAGCGCCCAGTAGAGAGCCGCAAGGACCGCCGCGCCGACTCCCAGCACCGCCAGCGCCACGTTCCGGGCCGCCCGCTGCGCCGACTCCTCGATCGGCTCGGTCGGCGCCCCGAAGCGGATCACCGCGGTCTCTCCATGCCAGTACAGGCGAGCGGCGCCGAACAGGTACGGGCCTCCCCCGTCCTCGGCCACCCGGTGGGAGAACGCCGGCGCTCGGGCGTCTCGCAACGCCTGCGCAACCTCGGGAAGCGACGCGGAGGGCGACGCGCTCGCCGGACCGGCCCCGACCACCGCGACGCTGGACGCGCCCGGCCCCAGCCTGGAGTCGGCCAAGGGCCGCATCTGGCCGTCGAAGACGCTCACTCGGTATCGGGTGGAGCGAGCCAGCGACCGGACGACGCTGTCCAAGGGCAGCTCCTGGGAAGCGCGCAACCGGGCGGCCCCCAGCCGGGCGACCTGCTCCACATGCCGCGCGGCCTCGTCCACAAGCGCCCGCGACGCCAAGGCCCGCGTCGACGCCCAGCCGGCGGCGCCCGCCAGCAGGACCGCCCCCGCCGCCCCGGCCATCGCGGCGGGACGCAGCGGAAAACGCACGCGCCTACTGCCCTCCGGCGCGAAAGCGGTACCCGAACCCGCGCACCGTCTCGATCTGCTCGCCTGCGCTCCCCAGCTTCGCGCGGAGCCGCCGGACGTGCATGTCCACCGTCCGCGTCCGCACCTGGTCCTTCAAGCCGTGCTCCGGCCCCCAAGCCCGCTCCAGGAGCTGTCGACGGCTGAGCGTGCGTCCCCGACGCTCCAGCAGCGCCCGCAGCAGTCGCAGCTCGGTCGGCGTGATCCGCACTTCGCTGCCCCGCACGGTGACCCGCATCGCCCCCAAGTTCACGCGCAGGTCGCCGGCGGAGAGCACGGGGCCGCCGGGCCCGGCGGTCGCGCCCCCGCCCACCGCCCGTCGCAGGATCGCGTCCACTCGCAGCACCAGCTCCCGCGTGCTGAACGGCTTGGTCAGGTAGTCGTCGGCGCCCATCTCCAGCCCCTCGATCCGCTCGCCCCTCTCGCGCTTGGCCGTCAGCATCAGCACCGGCACGGCCCGCGTGGCCGGCTCGCGCCGGACGGCCTTCAGCACCTCGTCGCCGGTGACGCCGGGCAGCATCCGGTCGAGCACCACCAAGTCGGGGATGTCCCGGTGCAGCGAGGTCAGCCCCTCGGAGCCGCTGGACGCCGTCTCCACGCGGTATCCCTCCTTCGCCAGCTGGTACGCCACGAGCGCCGCGATCTCGAAGTCGTCCTCGATCACCAGCACGCGGGGGCGGTCGCCTTGCCGGTCCAAACCCTCGACCACGGGCTTTCTCAACCGGCCGTCCTGCCCCCGGCCCCGCGTTCGGCGTCTCCGCCCGCCTCCACCACCGCCGCGATCTCCGACTCCGACAGCGTGTGGTCCACGGACTTGGCCTTGTCGAAGACCCGTTCGCAGAGCACCTCGTCGTCCGCGTCGTAGCCGCGGCTGGCCAGCCAGTACTTGACGTTGGACAGCCCCGACATCGGACCCACCTCGATCTCCTGGCGCCGCCCGACCATCGACGCCGGCACGCCCGAGTAGACCCGGTCCGCCAGCCAGTGCGCGCCCTTGGCCTGGGCCTTGACGATCGCCGCGGCGTGAACGCCGGTGGCGGTGCGGAAGGCGTCCTCGCCCAGCACGGGATAGTTGGACGGCAGAGGCACGCCGCACTCTTGCGACACGATCTCGCAGTACTCGGCCAGCCGGGTCAGATCGGCGTCGTGCACCCCGGCCAGCGCCAAGTTCACCAGGATCAGGTCCATCTCGACGTTGCCCACGCGCTCGCCGATTCCCATGGCGGTGCCGTGAATGCGATCCGCCCCGGCCTCGATCGCCGCCAAGGCGTTGGCAAGCCCCAGCCCTCGGTCGCGGTGGCCGTGCCAGTCCAGCTTCACGTTGGCCCCCGACGGGTCGATGATCTCGCGCTTCACGAACCGCACCAGCGCGCGCACGCCCGACGGCGTGGCGTGGCCCACCGTGTCCGAAAGGCAGATCCGCCGCGCGCCCCAGCCGATGGCGTGGCCGTACAGGGACTTGAGTGTCTCGCCGTCCGCGCGCGTCGTGTCTTCGGTCACGAACATGACCGGCAGACCCTCTCGAACGCAGAAGCCGACCGACTTCTCGGCGGTCCGAAGCAACCGGTCCAGCGACCAGCCCTCGGTGTACAGGCGAATCGGCGAACTGCCCACGAACGCGCACACCTCGATCTCCACGCTCGTCTCTTGCGAGATGCGCACGATCGGCTCGACGTCGCCCAGCACGGTGCGGGCGGCGCAGTTGGGCTCGATCGCCAGCCCGGAGTCGCGGATCTCCTCGCACAGCCGCGTCACGTCGGCCACGGCCCGGGGACCCGCGGCGGGAAGACCCACGTCGGCCGAGTGTATGCCCAAGGCGTCCATCACGTGGATCAGGCGGATCTTGGCCGCGACGGGCGGGTCCACCACCGAGGGCGACTGGAGACCGTCCCGCAGGGTCTCGTCGTCCAGCTCCACGTGGCGGCCCCAGGCCAGCGTCTCGAACTCCGCCACGTTCCAGTCGCGGATCAGCCCGTCGTGTTCCATTCCTCCAGATTGCCGCTTCTACGGCTCTTGCGAAAGCACCTCGGCGTGGTCGGCGACCCGAACGGAGCCCGTCAAGCCCCGCACCACGGCCCCGCTCCCCACGATCGAGCGCCGCAGCCTGCACCGCTCCACTACCGCCTCCGCGCCCACGATCACGTCTTCCAGGTCCGAGTCGGCCACCCGCGCGCCGGTCTCGATCGTCACGTTGTCGCCGATCCGCGAGCCCTCCACGACGGCCCCGGCCTCGATCCGGCCGACCGGCGACACCGGCGAGCGCCGCACCCTCGCCTCGTCCGCCACGCCTCCTCGGTCCCGGCCCAGCAGGTGGCGGCTCGTCTCCAGGAGGGTCTCCGGCTTGCCGGCGTCGTGCCATCCGTCCACGACGGCGGTCGCGATCTTGGCGCCGCGGTCCACCATGTACTGAAAGGCGTCGGTCAGGTAGTACTCGCCGGACGGCCCCGGGTCCGAGGCCAGGACGTGCGCGACGCCCTCGAAGAGAAGCGCGTGGTCGCGGATGTAGTACAGCCCGATGTTGGCACGCTTCGACACCGGTTCCTTGGGCTTCTCCACGATCCGCGCCAAGTCGCCGGCGTCGTCGGTCACGATCACGCCGAAGCGCTGGTAGTCCTCCACGTCCATGGCCCACATGAGCCCCGCCTTCTCCGGGGGCAGCCTCCGCGCGGCGCCCAGGTCCACCTCGAAGACCGCGTCGGCCAGCACGATCAGCAGCTCGTCGTCCGCCCAGGGGCGGGCCAGAGCCACGGCGCCGGCGGTGCCGTCCTGGACCTCCTGCACCACGTACCGCGCCCGGATGGGCGGGTAGCGCCGGGCCACGTGGTCGCGAACGGCGTCGCCCATGTGTCCCACCACGAACACGACCTCGGACACGCCCGCGTCCGTCAACTCGTCCAGCAGGTAGTCCAGTACCGGCTTGCCGGCGACGCGCAGAAGCGGCTTCGGCGTCGCATGCGTGTGCGGCCGGAGGCGCGTGCCTTTGCCGGCCAGAAGAAGGACGGCCTTCACGGGGCGACCGGGAACCTTTCTTGGGGGAAGGCAGGCATTGACCCCCTAGCGGGGCGTGGGCAGCTTTGAGTATCGGGCACATGTTCCGAAGCTCCAAGCCGAAGCTCACGGGCGGCCTCCGATGCCGCCGAACGCCGGCCCGCTTGCGCGCCGGCCCCAGCCGCAGACGGAGACCGCAATCCTGGCATCCCGGCAGCCGTGGGACGCGCGCACCGACGCGCGGGCCGCCAATCCGGACTTGGCAGGTCGCACGTACGCCATTCCCTTCGTGCGGGTGTGGAACTCGGCCGTGCACTTGGCGAGCGGCGGGCTGGCAGGCTGGCAGGCCGTGCGGTGGGACGACCAAGACGGCGTAGTCGAAGCCCAGGCCAAGAGTTCGTGGCCGGTGCGGTCGATCCAAGTCAACATTCAGGTCGCCCTGGACGCCAACGCCCAAACCCGCGTGGACGCCGTCGCCCGCAGCAGCGCTCGCGTTCCCGTCCTCGGCGGAGGCGCCCGGCGCATCAAGTCGTTCTTCCGAGCCCTGGACCGGGACTTGGCCGTCCGGCCGGAGCAAGTCCTGGCGCCGTGGCCGCCCCAGCTTCGCACCCACTGACCGGGCCAGCGGCGGCGCCGTCCCGCTCGCGCAGCCATCCCGGCGCGGTCGTTCTGGCGGCATGGGCGGCGGCGGGTTGGATCGCGACCGCGTCTTGCGTCGAGGCTCCTCGCGGCAACGGCGACCCGACCGGCGCCGGCGCCGGGGCGCTCGGCGAAGAGACCGCCGTCCGGGCCGAGGCCGAAGCCACCTACCAGCGCACGATCCTGTTCATGGACACGTTCCGGGACACCTCGATGTTCGTGCCCTGGGACTTCCGCAACTCGGCGGGGCCGGACAGCCTGCGGCGTTCGTTGCGAGGATGGCTGGGCCGAACCTGGACCAACTCGGAGACGGGCGCGCGCGACGGGCAGTGGTCGCTCTTCATGGACGACGAGTGGACCTCCGCCGCCAGCCGCGCCCCTTGGCAGATCGTGCCCAGGGGGCCGGCCCGCCTGGTGATGGGACCGGGAGGCGCCCTGCGCGAGGTGTACTACCAGCAAGGGTTCCGGGACCTGACCGTCCGTCTGGGCGAGCTGGTTGCGGAGTGGAGCGGCCGACGCCGAGAGCGCTACCGCCTCCTTGCCGGGACCGCCGAGCTGTCGGGCGTGGAGGCGGACGGCCTGGTGCTGGACGTGACGCTGTCCCGGTCCGGCACGGCCGAGCCCTCGGAGTGGGCGCTCCTGGCTGGCGACGACGGCTTCCGTCTTCTGCTGGCGGACCCGGAGGGCGAAGGCCCGTACCGCGCCTGGGCGCTTCGCGACGGGCGGGAGCTGGCGTGGCCCGAAGTGACCGTGTCCTGGGACGAGACCGTGACCGTGGAGCGGGCGCGACGCGAAGTGCCGGTGCTCTGGCGCTTCCGTTCGCGTGCCGGCGGCCTGTCGGGCACGCTGGCCTCCACCAGTTCGCATGTGCGGACGCTGGGCGGCGCCGGGGCCGTCCGTCCGGTGCTGGTCGTGTACGAAGTGACGGGCGAGGTCTCGACCGGCGGCGAGGTCGTCGCCGTCCGCGGGTTCGTTCGCCACTACCGGCAGTGAACGAGGACCTCCTGAAGGCCTTGGTGACGGTGGTCGGCGGCGCCCTGGCCGGCGGCCTCACCAACACGGTGGCGATCTGGATGCTCTTCCACCCGTACCGCCCGCCGAAGCTGGGAAAGCTGCGCCTCCGCTTCCTCCAAGGGGCCGTGCCCAAGAACCAGCCCCGGCTGGCGTCGGCGATCGGCCGCACCGTGGGGGACCGGCTGCTCACCCCGGACGACCTGACCCGGATCCTGGCCCAGCCCGAGTTCCGCGACGTCTTTGACGAGCGACTGGACCACTTTCTGCGCGACCTGCTGGAGGCGGACCGGGGCTCGCTGCGCGACCTGCTGGGACCCGAGATCTCGGCCGAGGCGGCCCGGCTGGCCGGCGAGGTCTTCGAGCACGCCCTGCCGCAGTTCGAGGCGTACTTGAACTCCGCCCGGTTCGAAGACGCCGTGCGACGGCGGGCGGGCCGGCTGGCGGAAGCGATCGGGGACGCCCCTGTCGGCGACGCGCTGACCCCCGCCCTCGAACTCCGGATTCGGACGGGCTTGGACGAGTGGCTGGAACGAGCGGTCGGCGGCGAAGGGTTCCGCGACACGGTGGCGGATTACGTGAACCAGGGCGCCGCCAAGCTGCTCGCCCCCGGCGCGACGGTCCAGGACGTGCTGCCCTCCGGCGTGGCGGCGGCCCTCGAGAAGGCCGTCTCCCGCTACCTGCCCCTGGCCGTGCGCCGGCTGGGCACGATCTTGGAGGACCCCGGGGTCCGAGGGCGCTTCGAGGCCGCAGTCCACGACGTGCTGCGGCGCTTCCTGCGCGACCTCAAGTTCCACCAGCGCGTGGTGGCCCGGCTGGTCGTGAACGACGAAGCGGTCGAAAAGGTCCTGAACGCCATCGAGGTCGAAGGCGCCGGCCGAATCGCCCGGATGCTGCGGGAAGGCCCCGTCCAGTCGGCGATGGCCAAGGGCATCAACGACGCCGTGGCCGAGCTGCTGGAGCGCCCGGTAAGCGAGGTGCTGGGCGAACCGGACGACCCCGCGGTGGTCCGAGCCCTGGACGCCGTCGTCTCGTGGATCGTGGACATGGCGCGGTCGCCCGATACGCGCGCGTTCGTGTCGGAGAAGGTGGAGGCGGTGCTGGCGGGCGCGTCGGGCCGGACTTGGGGCGACTTGGCGGGCGGGCTGTCGCCGGACCGAGTCGCGGCTTGGGTGGCGGAGGCCGCCCGGAGCGATGCCGCGTCGACGGTCTACCGGGAGGGCGCGCACCGGCTGGCCGCGGCCGCCTTCGACCGGCCCCTGGGCCAGCCCGCCCGTCTCTTGCCCGCAAGCGCGCCGGCCAAGCTTCGCCAAGCCGCCGGAGGACCGGCGTGGACTTGGCTGCAGGCCCAGATTCCGGCGTTGGTCCGCCGGCTGGACGTGGCGCGTCGCGTCGAGGACAAGGTCAAGGAGTTCCCCGTCGAGAAGATGGAGGAGCTGGTGCGGCGCGTCACCAACCGCGAGCTGCGGTTGATCGTCTGGCTGGGCTACGCCCTGGGCGCCTTCATCGGCGCTCTGCTGGTGGCGACCGATCTGCTGTGGAGCTGACCGAAGGCGTCGAGTCCACCGAAGGCGCGGAATCCGCCGAAGGCGCAGAGCCGACCGAAGGCGCCACCGTCCGAAACTGCGACCGCTCCCCTCGCCGTCGTCTTGATGCGCGCCCCTTGGGCCGGATCAGGCCGTCGAAGAGGGTGAAGTGGCGCTTCGCCGTCTTGGTGCGGTCGCCGCTGCGGGCCAGCGAGCCCTCCAGTTCGGCCAAGTGCTTGGGGTCGTGAACGCCCGATTCGGCTCTCCCGTGAACCCGGAAGCGGCCTCGCGAGCCCCGACGCCGGCGCTCGTACTTGCCCGGCAACCCCAAGTACAGCCCCAGCAGCAGCGCGACCACCCCCGTCAAGACGTGAAGAAGCGTCACGGCGTCGCGCCTTCGGCGTCGCTCGGGCCGCCGACGCGGGTCTGGCTCGTCGGGCTTCCGGTGTCGCCCGCGCCGCCGTCGCAGGCCTCGGGCGCTCTGCCTCCGGCTTCGCCGTCCGCATCCGGCGTCGCGCCCCCGCCGGCGCCGCCCGCCCGCTCCGCCTGCTCCGCCTGCTCGTGTCGGCGCTTGGCTTCCGACAGGTAGCCGGGTTTGAGGCCCAGGAGCGCCGATATCTTGCGCATGATGTAGTCCTCGCGGCCCGCCAAGGTGCCGTCGGCCAGGACCAAGCCCCACATGGCCTCCGCCAGCACCATTTTCTGGCCGATGGAGTAGTGCTCGCGGATCAGGTTGGCGAAGCCCCACATGTCCACGCGCCGCCGCCGCTCGTCGTCGGCCAGCACGATCAGCTCTTCAACGGCTTCGGGCTTCAACCTGAAGTGGCGGCGAACCAAGTTCCGCAAGTGCTTGCGCTCGTCGGCGCTGAAGAAGTCGTCGGCGTAGGCCACCTCCAGGAACAGCGCGCACGCCGCCACGCGCAGGTCCTCGGCGCTGGGGCCGTCGGACCCCTCCCCGGGAGGCGGCGGCGTCATCTCGCCCTGGAAGAAGGCCCGAATGCGCCCGATCACGACGACGCCTCGCTGCGGCTTGCCTTCGCGCCGCCTTCTGCCGGCGGCGCGCATTCCCGGCGAACCCAGTCCAGGTACGCCGCCGCCCCGTCCGTCACCGGCTGCACGAGCAGCTCGGGCACGTCGTAGGGGTGCAACTCCGCGGCGCGCTCCAGAACCTGCGGCGCCAGTCGGCGGAGCGTCTTCATGATCACGACCGCCTCTTCGTCCTGCTGAACGGCGCCCTCCCACCGGTAGACGCTGGTCGCGCCCGGCAGGATGTTGCCGCACGCGACCAGGTTGTCGCCCAACAGCGCACCCACGATCCGGCCCGCCGATCCCGCGTCGGGCGCAGTCATGAGCACCGTCACGACCTCCGCGCCGGCAACGCCGTCCGCCTCGTGCAGGCCGCCCGCTTCGCCGGCAGCGGCCTCGGCATCTAGGGCCGTCCGACCGCCCTGGCCGTCCGCTTCGGTGGTCACGACGGCCGCGGGCCTTGATCAGCCGCCGGCCACGAAGACCGTGCGATCGACCGAAGCGGGCGTGTAGAACTCGTCCACCAGCTCCGCGTACCGCTCCGCCACGACCCGACGCTTCACCTTCTGCGTCGGCGTCAGCACCCCGTTCTCGATCGTGAAGGGCTCGTGGAGCAGTCCGATCTTCTTGGGCGTCTCGAACCTAGCCAAGTCGCGCAGGGCACCGAAGATCTCCTGTTCCAGGAACGCTTGGCACCGGGGGTCGGCCACCAGCGCCGCCAGCGCGTTCCCGACGGCCGCCTCGCCCTCGCCGCCGCGCTGGCCGCCCATGCCCTGGCCACCAGCCCAGCCCGCCAGCTTCTCGACCGCCGGCACCACCAGCACCGACACGAACTTGCGGCCGTCGCCCACGACCACGGCCTGGTCCACGTACGGGTTCCCCTTCAGCAGGTTCTCGATCGCCTGGGGCGCCACGTACTTGCCCCCCGACGTCTTGATCAGGTCCTTCTTGCGGTCGGTGATCGCCAAGAAGCCGTCGGCGCTCAGCTCGCCGATGTCGCCGGTGCTGAACCAGCCGTCTTCGGAAACGACCTGCCGGGTCTGTTCTTCCAGCCCGTGGTACCCCTTCATGACCTGGGGTCCCCGAACCAGAATCTCCCCGTCGTCGGCAATCCGGAGCTCGGTGCCGGGGACCGGTCGCCCCACCGTGCCGATCCGAAAGCGCTCCCGCGTGTTGACGTTGGTGACCGGCGACGTCTCGCTCAGGCCGTACCCCTCCAGGATCGTGATCCCCGCGCCCAGGAAGAAGCGGTTGATCTCGGGGGCGAGCGCCGCGCCGCCGCTGACGAAGAAGCGCAGCCGCCCGCCGACGCCCTGCCGCAGCTTCTCGAAGACCAGCCGGTCCGCCAAGGCGTGCTTCCACCGCAAGCCCGCGGGCAGCGCCGTCCCCCGCTCCCTGTGCCGGGCCGCTTGGAAGGCCACGCCCGACGCCCACGCCACCAGCTTGCCCTTGAGGCCGTCGGCGTCCAGGACCTTCTGGTAGACCTTCTCGTAGAGCCGGGGCACGGAGCACACCAGCGTAGGCCGCAGCGCCTTGATGTCGTCGGCCACGTGGTCGATCGCGCCGTGCGTGATCGTGCACCCGCCCGAGAAGCACAGGTAGTCCACCATGCGCTGAAAGACGTGCGACAGGGGAAGAAACGACAGCGTGCTGTCGCCTTCGCCCACCTCGAGCATCTGCCTGGACGCCCAGACGTTGGACGACACGTTCTGGTGCGTGAGCATGACGCCCTTCGGCGCGCCCGTCGTGCCCGACGTGTAGATCATCGTGGCCACTTGGTCGGGGGTCGCCTCGAGCGCGCGGGATCGGAAAGCCGCATCGGCGTCCCCGGCCGCATCGCCAGCTTCGTCCCCAGCGCCCGCGTCCCCAGCGCCCATGTCCCCCCGAGCCAGGAACTCCTCCCAAGCCACGAACCCGTCCGCCGCCTTCCCCGACTCCGCGTCCGCCTCCGAGCCCGAGCCTGTCCCCGCCCCGGCCTCGGCCCCCGCGCCCGCCTCGAAGACGACCACCTCGACCGGCCGCCCCAGCCCCGACGCCGCCTCCCGCGCCTTGACCGCCTGCTCCGCGTCCGACGCGAACACCAACGACGCCCCCGAGTCGCGCAGAATGTAGGCCACCTGGGCCGCCGGGAGCGTGCTGTAGACGGGCACGCTGACCACGCCCGCGCACAGGCACGACCAGTCGGCCAGCGCCCATTCGACCCGGTTCTCGGACAGGATCGCCGCCTTGTCGCCGCGCTCGAGCCCCGACTTGCCCAGCGCCGTCGCGCCGCGCCGAACCTGCTCCTCGACCTGGGCGTAGCTCATGGGGGGACCGCCGCTCCCGGCCGGGGCGCCGTAGGCCGGCTTGTCCGCCAGTCGGTCCACGGCCTCGAAGAAGAGCTCGACGAGAGTTCCCTGGGGCACCTCCGCCGGGTTGGCGTAGTAGTCGACCTTGTCCGTCACGGGCTCAAACTCCTTCCAGAACGATCTCCACCGGTATGTCCCGCCGAAGCGACAGCAGGACGGAGCAGTACTTCTCCCTGGACAGGCGAAGGGCGCGCTCCACCTTGGCGCGGTCCGAAGGCTGCACGCCCGTCACGCGGAACATCAGCCGCAACGCCGTGAACCGCCGCGGGGGCTCGTCCGCCCGCGTCCCCTGCGCCTCCGCGTCCAGCGCCTCGAACGGCACCCGCCCCTTCTCGAGGATCGTCTTCACGTCGATCGCCATGCAGCCCGCCACGGCCGTCAGCAGCAGGTCCATCGGCGCCGGCCCGGTCGCGGAGTCGCCGTCCAGCACGATCTGCGGACCGCCAGCGGGGCCGCCGTCGAAGACCAGCCCCGAGCCCGTCCAGCTCAGCCGCGCTTCCTTGTCCGGCTTCACGTCAGGCTTCGCTCGGCGCGGCCTCTTCCATCACGGAGGCTTGAAGCTCCTCGAGCTTGGTTCGCGCGTGGTCCACGTGGTCGCGGGCGCCGGGGGGGCTGCCCGCCAGAAAGGCCTCCAGATGGCGGATCGCATCGTTCCGCGAGCCCCGCCGCAGCAACAGGAACGCCAACCCGTAGTGCGCGCCGGGAGACTCGGGGTTCCGGTTCAGGACGTGGCGGTAGGTCTTGATCGCCTCGTCCTCCATGCCCATGCGCGTGTAGGTAATGGCGATCTGCTGGAGGACGACGGGGTCCCCGGGCGCTTCCTTGAGGGCCAGACGAAACGACGTGAGGGCGTCGTGGAACTTGCCCTCCTGGACAAGGGCGAGCCCTTCTTCGTAGTAGTCGACCCGGTCGGCCCCGCTGGGCGCGCCGAAGAGCTTGTTCCAGAACGACATGAAGGCCGGTCACCGTTCTGATTCCGGGGATACGTCAAGGCGTGCCGGAACGGAACGCCCGCGCATCTCTTCAAGGTATCGGATTCTCGGGGCCGGACAAGGTGGAGGAAGCGAGGGCGCCATTTCCTGCCGCTGCCGCAACCTCGCGCGCCGCGGCTTTCGCGGACTTGCTGCGTAGTCGGAGGCCGACGTAGTATCCGTCGCCTACGGGGTGCTCGCGGTAGTCGCTCGGGTGCCCACGAAGTCGGGTCTTGGCCTTGGAGGGACTGCATGGAGGCGAAGCGGTTGCACGACAGGTGGGCGGAATTCTGTGGCGGGATCGACTTGTGGTCTCGACGGTTCTGGGCGGTCGGCGTGGCGTTGACGCTGGTTGGCGGGCTGGCAGCTGCACTCGTCCACCGGCTGTTCAACGCCTACGAACTAACGCTTGAGGCCAGCACCGTAGCGTTTCTGATGGTGTTTCTGGCGGCTCTCCCGGACCCCGTCCTGAAGAGGTTGTTCGGTCCGCCATCGGGACGGGCGACGAAGCCATGGATTCGGTACGCAGCTCGGTGTTTGGCGCTTCTCGTGCTGTTGGCCTTGGGCAAGGACGTGGCGACCGGGATGGCCCTGGACCTCTTTGCTCTGGTCGGCTGAATTCGCCCGAAGCTGAGCCTCCCCGGTCTCGCCGCTCGCGGCAGCCGCGATTGAGACACGGACGCCTTCCCGACCGACCGCCGGAGCCTGGGGAGCTGGTGCGGGTGCGGTCCCGTCAATGGCTGGTCGAGTCGGTGGAGGAACCCGGGGGCTCGCCGGTCGTCAGCCTGGCCTGCGCCGACGACGACGCCCAAGGCCAAGCGCTCGAAGTCTTCTGGGACTGCGAACTGGACCGCCGGATCCTGCACGACGAGGGCTGGAACGCGCTGGGCGAGCGAGGCTTCGACGACCCCCGTCGCTTTGCCGCCTTCTTCCATACCCTCCGCTGGAACTGCGTCACCGCCACCGACCCGCGACTGATCCAGTCTCCGTTCCGCGCCGGCATCCGCCTCGACGCCTATCAGATGGAGCCTCTGCGCAAGGCGCTGCGCCTGCCGCGGGTCAACTTGTTCATCGCCGACGACACGGGGCTGGGCAAGACCGTGGAGGCCGGCTTCGGCGTCAATCCGTGGCGCACCCACAGCCGCTTCCTGGTGTCTCACCGACTGCTGGCGGACCCGACGTACACCGATCCCATCCGCGAGGGGCTGGGTCCGCTGTCGCCGGGCAGCCTGCTGATCTTGGACGAAGCGCATCACGCGGCGCCTTCGCCGGGCGGACGCTACGGAATCGAAACCAAGTTCACCCGGGCGGTGCACGACTTGGCCGGTCGCTTCGAGCATCGCCTCTTCCTGTCGGCCACGCCCCACAACGGCCACTCCAACAGCTTCGCCACGCTGCTCGAGCTGCTGGACCCCTACCGCTTCACGCGGGGCGTCAAGGTCCGCGGCAGGCTTCCGGGACGACCGGCCCTTCGACCCCAACTTCCACGCCCGGCGACTCGCCGACCGCCTATGGCGTCGCCCGGGCCACTCCAACGGAATCGCGGCGGTCGTCCAGCTTCATCGCCTGCGGGAAGTCCTGGCGCTCGTCGGCTTCACGGGCGAAGGCGTGTTTGTGCAGCTGGACGCCGACGCCGTTGCGGCTTGGCAGAAGCGGCCAGCGGTCCAGAAGCGGGTGGGCCAGCTTGCCGACGGGCACGAGAGATGGCGGGCGATCCGCAATACCGACCGCGCGTTCCCGGGCGGTCCCTACGTCCTGCTGCACACCCTTTCCCACCTTCTGATACACTCTTTGGCGATACGCTGCGGCTACCCCACCAGCGCAATCCGGGAGCGCGTCTACGCCGACTACGATACCGGGCGCTTCGGCATCCTCCTGTACACCGGAAGCCCCGACGCCGAGGGGACGCTGGGCGGCCTCGTGCAGCAGGCGCGCAGCATCGAGGACCACCTTGAACATGCCCGCAAGACGGGGGCGCTCTGCTCGAACGACCCGGTGTGCGCCCAGCACCTGCCCGGCACCGACGACATGGAGGACAGACCGCTGCACGGCGCAGCGTGTCATGGTTGCGCCCTCGTCGCCGAGACCTCGTGCGAGATGCGCAACGACTACCTGGACCGCGCCCTCGTCGTGCCCGTACTCGGCCACCCCGACGCGGCCTTCTTCGGGCGCGTCAGCGGTTGACCACGGAGCGGGTTGACCTCCGGGCAAGCCCCGGTAGCTTACCTTGCCCAAGGGGACGGGACCGTCCCGAATCTCATTCTTTTCCCGAGGTTACCTGCAAGAAAAACAGAGTCGCTGGCTGCGCTGTCTTCTAGCAGCAACATTAGAGGGTGGCTAACCACCATTGGAAGAGAGGGCGAGCCACAGGAAGTACGCTTGCCTTTCACCGGCGAGATAGATGATCTTCCCAGAACGCGACATCTTTGCGAGTGTCTTTCGCTGTCGATATGTTTGGATTTCTGACAAGTGGCCTGAGCTTGTCCTTGGCGGTAGCACGAACAGAAGGCGACGAGTGGACGATACGTCGTCATACGACAGCTCATGGCGGCGCTCAAGCAGGTGCACGACCAACCTCGTTCCCAAGCCCCAGGAGAACCAGCGTAGCATGAGCCGCAATCCGCTCCCGGCCGCTCCCTCAGCCGACAGTGTCCCGTCCGCCGCGAACGTGGCCGACACGGCCGCCCGACTGGCCGCCATGTTGCGCGAGTGCGCAACCGCGGAGCGTAGCCGGGCCGAACGCGCTCGTGACGAAGCCGACGCCGCCTACGACGCTGCGCTTGATTTTGTCGGCGAACTCGAAGACGCGGCCTACGACCTCGAGTACGCCGCCGACGAGATCGAGCATCAGGCCGCCGAAGTCGCCGCCGCCTTCGAGAAGCTGGCCAAGCTGGGAGAGGCCGACGAATAGCACCACAGCCCGAACTCCGGGCGACACCCCGGGCACCGTGAAACCTTTCGGCGGGTCGAAGCGTACTACTAGCACTTGAACCCTGCCTCGCCCCGCCCGAAGGAGGAAGCAATGAGACGCCCCGGATTCGCAGAAGACGCCAAGAACATCGCCGTCATCGGCGCTTCGGCGCTGGTCGGACTGGTCGGGACGGCAGCGCTGGCTGGCTTTGTCGTCGCAAGCGTGCGGGCCAGCTCGGGCTTCCCGCCTCCGCCTCCGCTTCCCTCCTCGGCTTGGGCGAACCCGCCGGCCGACTTTCCGTTGGACGGCTTCGAGGTGCGCGAGCCCCTGTCGGGCACGAACCGCATCTACGGCACCGTCCGCACCAAGGACGGCGCAGGCCACGAAGGCTTCGTGCGCTGGGACCGGAACGAGGGGAGCTGGAGCGACCTGCTGGACGCGACCAAGCTGGACCAAGGCGTCGCCGGTCTGTCGGGGGTCCGTTTCGGCCATGTGCGCAAGATCACGTCCGTGGGGCAGAACCAGGCGATCTTCCTCCTGCGTTCCGGCCAGGAGATCGGGATGCAGGGGCGGTCCAGCGATCTGGGCGGCCCGACCATGCGCGGCATCGCGGTCGTGCACCGTTCCAGGGGCGAGGTGAAGCTGGACTGGGACGACGTGCGGTCCGTGGAGTTCCACGCCGCGCCGGAAGGCGCCGCACCGCCCGGCAACCGGCTGCACGGCACCTTGGCGACCCAGTCGGGGATGGCGTTCACCGGCTACGTGGCGTGGGACGTGGACGAGATCCACTCCATGGACGAGCTGGACGGGGACGCCCAAGGGTTGCGGCACGAGATCCCCTTCGGCGCCGTCGCGTCGATCCGTCGGGCCGGGCACAGGTCGGCCGACGTGACCCTGCACACCGGCGAACAGATCCGCCTGTCGGGCACCAACGACGTCAACCGGAGCAACCGAGGCATCACCGTCTCGGACCCGAACCTGGGCCAGGTGAAGGTCGACTGGCGCGACTTCGCGAGCGTGCGCTTCCACGGAGCGGCGGCGGAAGAGTCGTTCGCCGACTACGACGGCGGCCAGGCGATCCGGGGCGCCGTGGTCACGGCGACTGGCGAAGAGTTCCAGGGCGCGGTGCGCTGGGACCGGGACGAGTACCGAGACTGGGAGATGCTCAACGGCGAGGCGGGCGGCGTCGACTTCAACGTGGAGTTCTCCAAGATCGCGCGGATCGTCAAGCTGGACGGCAGCAGCTCCGAAGTGCTGCTGCGCGACGGCCGGTCGTTCGTTCTGCGCGGCTCCAACGACGTGGGCGAAGGACACCGGGGCATAGTCATCGAGTCCGACGGTGCAGTCCACCAGGTGAACTGGGCCGAGTTCCGGGAGCTGCGACTGGAACGGTAGGTAGGGGCTGCTGCCGGCGTCTCCAAGGCTTCGCACGGCCAGTCCCCGGCCCGTCGCTTCCGTGGGCGGAATACTGACGGGAACTACCAATTCGGTATTGATTGGTAGATAATCGGTATTGGACTACCAATTCGGTATTGATTGGTAGATAATCGGTATTCAGCCCCACGAGAAAGGAAAAATGAGGCGACCATTGACGCCCCCATCGGTCGAGACCCTCCTCGACGGGATGGCGCGGGACAGAGTGGCGCGAATCGTCGCCGTGCCGCCGCTGGTCAAGGGAGAGTACGTCCCGTGGGACACGGTGACCGGGCTCGCCCCGCCCGAAGGTCTCTCGTCGGAAGAGTGGTGGCTAGGGATCAGGCTGGCCCGCAACCGGCTGCTGAACCCGGTCCCGCTTCGCGACGTCCACGGCGACCCGTTTCTCTTTGGAATGCCGGATCCCGTCCTGCGCCTAGTCCACCAGATCGACCAATTCGCCAGCGGACGAGTGCAGATCGGAGAGAAGGTCGCGAATCCGAGCACGCGGGATCAGTACGTCTTCGATTCGCTCGTCGAAGAAGCGATCACCAGCAGCCAGCTGGAGGGGGCCGCGACCACCTCCAAGGTGGCCCGAGAAATGCTGCGCTCGGGGCGCAAGCCCACCGACCATGGCGAACGGATGATCATGAGCAACTTCCGAGCGATGAGGTTCGTGAAGGACAACATCGCCGAACCGCTGACGCCCGAGATGGTGTTCGACCTTCACCGCATGGTGGCCCAGGACACGCTCCGAGAGCCGGACAAGGCCGGGCGGTTTCGCAGCGAATCCGACCGCATCCGGGTCATGGACCGATACGGAACCGTTCTCCACCGGCCTCCCCCGGCCGATGAACTTCAAGAGCGCCTCGAAGTCATGTGCCGGTTCGCCAACGCCCCGGATCAGCCGTCGGACCCTTTCCTGCACCCCGTCCTGCGAGCGATCGTGCTGCACTTCTGGATCGGCCACGATCATCCGTTCGTCGACGGCAACGGTCGCACGGCCAGGGCCATCTTCTACTGGTCGCTGCTTGCGCAAGGCTACTGGCTCGCCGAATTCATCTCCATCTCGCGCATCTTGCGACGAGAGCCCGGCGAATACGGACGGGCCTTTCTGCACACCGAGTCCGACGAAAACGACCTCACGTACTTCATCGTCTACCAGCTGAACGTGATCCGTCGGGCGGTGGACGACCTGAACCGCTACCTGGACCGCAAGGCCGCCCAAGTCCAGAAGCTCGACAAGCTGCTCGCCCGGTCCGCCCAGTTCAATCACCGCCAGAAGGTCGTGCTGGCGCACGCCGTGCGGCATCCGGGCGCTCGCTACTCGATCCGCTCGCACGGACGCAGCCACGGCGTCGCGTACGACACGGCCCGCACCGATCTCCTGGAGCTGGCCGACTTCGATCTGCTGTCGAAGTGGCAGGAAGGCCGAACCTACGTATTCGCCGCCCCGGAGAAGCTGGAAGAGCGTCTAGCCGCGCTGGGCGACCGAGGCGAGGGCCCGGCGTAAGGCGCTACTTCACGTTGCCCATGAGCCGCTTCACCAACGGGCTCGCCAACAGCGCCACCAGCCCCGCGCCGCCGATGATCTGGGCCACGGTGCCGAACAACGACGACGGCGCCAGCGTCTCCAGCCTTCCCGCAACCAGTCCGGCGATCAAGTTGCCCAGCGACGTGGCCACGAACCACAGCCCCATCATCTGACTCACGCGGCCGGCCGGCGCCAGCTTGGTCACCGCCGACAGCCCGATTGGCGACAAGGCCAGCTCGCCCGCGGTGTGGAAGAAGTACATGACGATCAGCCACGACGCCGAGACCGGCGACTCCGGCGTGGCGTTGGCGGCGCCCCAGGCGATCACGAAGAACCCCGCCGCCAGCCCCAGGAGTCCCAGCCCGAACTTCAGCGGCGTGGACGGATTGGCGTTGCGACGGGCCAGCCACCCCCACAGCCAGCCGAAGACCGGCGCGAAGATCACGATGAAGAAGGCATTGACTGATTGGAGCAGCGACGCCGGGTACGTCCACGATCCGATCGTCCGGTCGGTGAAGTCCTGGGCGAACAGGTTGAGCGACGAACCCGCCTGTTCGAAGCCCGACCAGAAGACCGTGGCGAGCAGGGCCAGCCAGAAGATGACGACTATCTTCTTCTGCTCGGTCGCGTCGTGTCCGCCGAAGAACATGACATAGAGGAAGTACGCGACGACCACGGCGAGGATGAGCCAGGCCAGGGACTCGGCGATCCAGGTCAGCGTCACGGCGACGGCGCCGCTGTAGACCAGGAATCCAAAGCCGGCCAGCAGCACGGCAACGCCGAAGCACGTCCCGAAGAACTTGCGGCTTAGCGTCTTGAGCTCGTCCGGCGTTCGCTCGGTTCGCAACGTGCCCGCGTTTCCCAGGCTTCCGTAGCCCAGCCGGAACTGAATCAGGCCCAGGACCATGCCGACCCCGGCGGCCGAGAACCCCAAGTGCCAGTTGTAGCCCTCGCCCAAGAAGCTGCACACGATCGGTCCCAGAAGCGCGCCCAGGTTGATCCCCATGTAGAAGATCGAAAAGCCGGCGTCGCGCTTGGCGCCCCCTTCCGGGTACAAGTCGGCCACCACCGAACTCACGTTGGGCTTGAGCAGGCCGGTGCCGATCACGATGAGCACCAGCCCCAGGAAGAAGGTGAAGGTGCTGGGCACCGCCATGCTGAAGTGTCCCGCGGCGATGATCCAACCGCCCACGAACACCGCCTTCCGCTGGCCCCACAGCTGGTCGGCGACCCAGCCCCCCGGCAGGCCCAGCAGGTACACCAAGCCGGCGTAGAGACCGTAGACGGCCCCGGCCGTGGCCACGTCCATGCCCAGGCCCGGGTTCTCGCCGATGGTGGCGCCCGTCATGAACAAGATCAGAAGCGCGCGCATTCCGTAGTACGAGAAGCGCTCCCACATCTCCGTGAAGAAGAGCGTGGCGAGTCCACTGGGATGGCCGGTCGCGGGCGCGTTGTTCATGGTGGTGCGGGGGGGTTGGGAGTGAGCGGATGGGCGGACTCGGGTCGGGGCAACATAGTGGCCCGGACGCGGCGGGCGCGAATCACCGTCGGACGATCTCGCCCTTCGTCGCGGCGGCCCGCAGCGCCTCCGCGATGCCGTCCGCGGCAACGGCGATGCAGCGCTCGCCGATCTCCCGGCTCATTCCGCGGGGGTCCCCCAGGACGCCGTTCGGCGTGACGGCGCGGAAGCCGTCTCGGAAGATGCGCTCGGCCACCGCCGGACCGAACTCCTCCACATGGCCCGGCTCGGCGCGGTCGGCGCGGACCAAGTCGGCTCGAATGCACAGCATCTCCGAACTCTCGGCGATGTCGGCGTGGCCGCCCACGCGGTCCGCAAGCTCGGGCGCCACCTCGGAGACGGCGCGGGTCCAAAGTCGCATGAAGCCCGTCAGGTCGGTGTACGCACGCACTCGGCAGTCCGGCCCGGCGGCGTCCTGCAAGCGATCCCGCATCTCCGCCAAGGGCGCGAAGTTTCCCCCGTGCGAGGGCACGAAGCACACCGCGCGGAATCCGTGCCGGGCCAAGCTGGCCGCGTAGTCGGCGCAAACGGCTTCGAGGGTCGCGGGACGGAGCGACAACGTGCCGGGAAACGCCATGTGGTGCTCCGAGCATCCGACGCGGATCGTGGGTCCCGCCAGCGCCCGGCCCAGCCGCCGGGCCACTTCCACGGCAAGGCGGTCGCCCCGGACCGCATCGACCAGAAGGGGAAGGTGCGGACCGTGCTGCTCGACCGCGCCGACCGCCACCACCACCGTGTCGAACCCGTCGCGAAGCGCCTCGTGCACTTCGGGCGAAGTCATCTCCTCGAGGAGCAGGTTGCGTTCGGCCATGTCTTCATGGGTACTGCCCAAGCGGCCCGGCACGCCAGCTCCTGCCATTTTGGCAGAAGTCCTGCCATTTTGGCAGATCGCGGAGCCGTCCAGCATCGGCCGGACTGCCATTTTGGCAGGTCGCGGGCCGAATTTGTCCCCGAAAGCAGGCACCCTTCCGGTGAACGCCAACTCGCTTCCGAACGCCTATCCGCTTCGTCGCCAGCTTGCCGCGCGGGCTCGCGCCCCCGGCTTCGGCCCCGACCGAATCCAGCTCCTGCTGCAAGAGGTTCGCCAAGAGCTGCTGACCAAGTCGGCCTGCGTTCGCGAGCCCAACTTCACCGAGCTTCATCCGGACGACTTGGGCGTCCTCTTCGACGCCTACGATCGGCGCTTCCTGGGCGGACTGTGCCGGCGGGCGCTGGCGCCGGGGCGGCTCTCGTTCCGTCTGTCCCGCAAGATGACGCGGACCGGGGGTACGACCACGCTGTACCCGGCGACCAAGAACCGCTCCGAGGGCTTCGTGATCGCGGTGTCGTCGTTCCTGCTGTTCGACGGCTTCGACCCCGCGGACCCCGACACGAGCGTTGCCGGGCTTCCCTGCGCGGACCGGCTTGAGGCGTTGCAGCGCGTGTTCGAGCACGAGCTGGTTCACCTGGTGGAGTACGTCTCGACCGGCAACAGCGACTGCAGCGCGAAGCCGTTCCAGGAGATCGCCAAGACGCTCTTCGGACACCGCGAGTTCACGCACAGGCTGGTAACGCGTCGGGAGCGCGCGGCTCGGCAGGGGATCGTCGTGGGCACGGCAGTTGCGTTCGACTTTCGGGGCGCTCGGCTGACCGGACGCGTCAACCGCGTCACCAAGCGCGCCACCGTGCTGGTCCCCGACCCGAAGGGCGTTCGCTACTCCGACGGCCGACGGTACGCCAAGTACTACGTGCCGCTGGGCACCCTGCAGCCGCCGGAGGCCAACGTCGGCGGCAAGCCCGCCGAACCCAGCGAACCCGGCGACAACAATTCAGCGTGCGAACCCGCGCCTGCGCCCGTCCCCGGCCCTGCCTCTGCCGACCCGCCCGACACCCAACGCGATCTCTTCACCTGCTGACGCCCGACCGAGGCGCAAACCAGCGTCAGGCTCTTGCGACCTTCGGTAGTTCGTACAAGGTTCTTGAGCGATGCGCTACTTCAACACGTCCGGCCCCGTAGTGGTCGACCAACACTATCAGGTCCCGCCGCTGAGCCGGATCGATCTCGCCGAACTCCGGCTGTTGATCGACCGGGGGCGCTACTTCGTGCTTCACGCGCCTCGGCAGACCGGCAAGACTTCCGCCCTCCTGGCCCTCCAGCACCTGCTGAACGCCGAGGGCGCCTGCCGGTGCGTCTACGTCAACGTGGAAGCCGGCCAAGCGATGCGCGAAGACGTGGAGCGCGCAACTCGGATCGTGCTGGGCCAGATGGCCCTGAGGGCGCGGGCAGCGCTTGGCGACGACTTCTTGTCGGGCGCTTGGTCCGGCATCGTCGACGAGTTCCGCGACGGTGCGCTGGGAGCGGCTCTGACCCTGTGGGCCGAGGCCGACGAAAGGCCGTTGGTGTTGCTGATCGACGAGATCGACTCACTGGTAGGCGATTCGCTCCTGGCCGTGTTGCGGCAACTTCGCGCCGGCTACGACATGCGGCCCAAGAGATTCCCGCAAAGCGTGATCTTGTGCGGCGTTCGGGACGTGCGCGACTATCGCATCTACTCCGGCTCCGCGAAGACGATGGTGGCCGGCGGCAGCGCCTTCAACATCAAGGCGGAGTCCCTGCGCCTGGGCGACTTTTCCCGGAACGAGGTGAACGATTTGCTGAGACAGCACACGGAGGAGACCGGGCAACCGTTCACCGCCGGCGCACTCGAAGCAGTGTGGTCGCAGACTCGGGGCCAGCCTTGGCTCGTCAACGCTCTCGCCTACGAGGCCTGTTTCCGCGGCGCCCTGGCCGAGGATCGGTCCCGCGCTGCGGCCGAGGCGGACATGCTGGAGGCTCGCGAGCAGTTGATCTTGCGTCGCGACACGCACCTGGACCAGCTCACCGACAAGCTCCAGGAGGGCCGTGTTCGGCGCGTGATCGAGCCCCTTCTGGTCGGCGACGACGGGTTGGAGTCCACCGCCGACGACATCGAGTACGTTCGGGACCTGGGGCTGATCGCCCCGGACGAGCCGTTGCGCATGGCCAACCTGATCTACGCGGAGGTGGTGCCCCGGCAGCTGGCGTGGGCGGCCCAGATCAAGATCCAGGACGATCCGGCGTGGTATGTGGACGCCCAGGGCGCGCTGCGATTGGAGAAGTTGCTGGCTCGGTTCCAGGAGTTTTTCCGCGAGAACGCCGAGAGCTGGGTGGAGCGGTTCGACTACAAGGAGGCGGGACCGCACCTTCTGTTGCAGGCCTTCTTGCAGCGGGTGGTGAACAGCGGTGGCCGGGTCCAGCGCGAGCACGGCCTGGGTCGGCGGCGCGCGGACCTGCTGATCGAGTGGCAGGAAGGCGACGCCGTGCGCAAGTACGTGGTCGAGTGCAAGGTGCGCCGCGAGGGCGGGCGCTTGGAACGCACGGTGGCCGAAGGCGTGGAACAGACGGCGGCATACATGGACCGATGCGCAGCCGAGGCGGGACACTTGGTCGTCTTCGACCGCAACAAGGAGCGCAACTGGGACGACAAGGTGTTTCGCGACAAGCGAACCGCCGAAAGCGGGGCCGTGGTCGCGGTATGGGGAATGTGAGCGCCACCCCCCATGCGGCGCTTCCGTCGCTAGCGCTACCGAGCGACGGCGGTGCCGTTGGCCGCTTCGGCCAGCAGTTCGTCTCCTGTGTCGCACTCCACCACGGCGTGGCCCACCTGGACCAGCTGCTCGGGACCCATCGTCCCCGAGCCACGCCCCTGCTCGTGTGAGTCCGGCGGCGTTGGCTGCCGTGGTGCGTCCTACCGCCCGCCTGGAATCGCGAACGACAGGAACGAACGGAACGCGGAGCGGTGGCCCGGTCCGTCGTCGGTGCCGCCGGAAGAACCGCTCGTCCCTACCAACACGACGCCCACGACGCCGGCCACGATCCCGCCCGCCAGCAGTCCGGTCCTGACGCGCGAGAAGTGCTGGGTCTCCACCGCCGTCACGTCGGCGCGCAGCACGCGAAGCGTGTCGGCCGTCTTGGCGCTCCGGTGGAGTGCGGGATCCAGGCCGGGAATGGCGACCTGCAGCAAGAAGGCGTCGGGTTCCGCCGCCAGCAGCCGGCCCTCCAAGCTCTCGCGGGCCGCGCCAGTGGCCTGAGCTGCTCGGACTTGGCCCTCCGCCGCGAGCCGAATGCGAACCCGTTCCTCGACCGGGGGATCGTCCGCGACGGCCCGGAAGGTGGTGCACGCCGGCGCCGCCAGCGAGCACGACAGCACGCCGAACGCAAGAAGTCGAGAGGGCGTGCGTGCGACGCGCACTCTACAGAACCTCCAGCGCGTCCAGCGCCAGCCAGCCGACCTTGCCGTCGGCCAGGACGATCTCGGCCCAGTCGCCGGAGCGGCGGTCGATGCGCACCTTGGTACCCTCGTGGAGCGTGAAGACGGTGAGCCCGCCTTCGGTGGACGGGGCGCTCAACACGCGAACCTCGGCGGCGAGCACAACGGCCTCGTCCGCGCGGCCGAAGCCGGTCTCCCGAGCCAGCAAAGTCGCGCCCAGCACGACGAACGCCGCGGCAAAGGCGCAGGCCGACCGTCGCACCGCCGCCCGCCAACGCCGGGGCCTGCGCAGCACCAGCAGCACCAGGGCTGCGCCCAAGAGCGCGTAGCTCGCCCCGGCCGCCGCGTCCAGGACCCCGCGGGGCAACAGCCGCATCCACCAGTCGAAGGCCGCGAGCAGCCAGAAGCGGGGGAGCGGTTCGATGCGGTCCTGAAGGCGTTCGGCGACCAGCGCCAGATTGGCCCGCGCGTCGTCGGCGCCGGGGTCCAGCCGGGCCGCCCGTTCGTAGGCGACCACGGCGTCGGCCAAGCGGCCCAGCCGGAAGTGCGCGTTCCCCAGGTTGTAGTGCAGCGCCGCCGACTCCATGCTCGCCGCCAGCACGGCCTCGTACTGGGCCGCGGCCCCCTCGAAGTCGCCTTCTTGGTAGAGGCGGTTGCCCTCTTGGTAGAGGTCGGCGGGGACGGCTCGGTCGGCAGTGGGCGGCTCGGCGGCCATGGACTGATCGGCCGCAACGGGCGGCTCGGCGTCGACGGCCAGGTCCTGCGGCCGCGCGGGGCTTTCCGTCGCGGCCGCGAAAACCGGAAGCGGGGTCGCAAGAACCAGAAGCACCAGCCGCCGCGCGAAGGCAGGGGCGACGGGCGGGCGGGCCAAGCAATTCACTCGTCCAGCTCCGCTGCCAAGTCGCCCATGAGCGCCGCCGCCCGCGCCAGCACGGCTTCGGGGGCTTCCCGGCGCGCGCCGGCAGGGGCGAACCGCTGCCGGTCGCAGTCGTCCAGGCAGGCGAAGAGGCGCTCCAGGGTATCGGGCGACACGCCCCGTTCGCGGGCCGCTCGGCTCGCGTCTTCCCGGACCAAGCCGGCCTCGGCCACGTTCAGCTTGTCGGCCAGAAAGCCCATGAGCGCGCCGGCGACCTCGCCGTGGAACTCCCGGGGATCGTCGTGGGCGTCCCGGACCATCGACTTGGCCCGAGCCAGGCGCTTCTTGGCCACGCGACCGGCCCGGCGCGTCCGAGCGTAGGCCACGTCGCCCTCCAGACGGTCTCGCCGTCGCCGGAACGCCGCCGCGCCCCCCAGCGCCGCCGGCGGAACCAGCAGCACCAGCCAGAATCCGGCCGTGTCCACGAGCCGCCGTCCCGTCGGGCGCAAACGCGGCTCGCCCACGTGGATGAAGCGGATCTCGTCTCGCACGGGCTCGACCGCCGTCGGTCCGGCCCCCGAGCCGCCCGCCTCGCCGAGCACCCCGGCAACCTCCACGACCAGGGGCTCGGAACTGGAGCTGCTGTACGCGCGGGCGCCCGGATCGAACGCCGAGACCTCGACGGCGGGCACCGTCGCTCGGCCCGGCACGCGGGGGATCAGGACGTAGTCGAAGCTGCGCGTGCCCGTCAGGCTGCCGCCGCCCGGCGACACGTCTTCGCGGGTCTCGGGAGGGAACACCTCGAACTCGGGCGGAAACGCGATCTCGGGCGGCCCCAGCGAGCGCAGATTGCCCGTGCCGGCCAGCCTCACGCGGAACGAGACGGCTTCGTTCGCCTGCACGGCCGTCCGGTCCACCGACGTGGACACCGCCAGGTCGCCCACGTGGCCGTCGAACGAGGCGGGTCTGCCGGCGGCGGGAAGGGGCAGGACCTCTACGTCGAGCGGTCGCGAGGTCAGCGCCACGGGCACGCGGCTGGCGAACAGGCTGGAACGCCCGAAAAGGTCGCCAAAGGGGTCGCGCCCCCGGTTCCGCGTGCGCACTTGGGCCTCGACGGTCAGCGGGTCCAGCGTCTTGACGCCGGGTCCGGCGGGGAACACGACGGTGCGCCGCACCACGGCCGTCACGTATTCGCGGCCGTCCCGCATCATCCGCTCCACCTGGGGCGCGTTCGGCTGCTCCAGCTCCTCGGTCCAGAAGCCGGTGGCCTTCGGAAGCGCGGATATGGAGTACGACTCGACATCCAGCCGAGTGAAGAGCCGGTACTCGACCGTCACCGGTTCGTTCTCGAAGACGCGGCGCTTGCTGACGGTCGTCTCCAGGAACAAGTCCTCGGGGGCGATCTCGGCGCCCGCGCCTCCCGCATCGGTGCCGGCCTGGGGCGCAGGGGGCGCCGACGACACGACCAGGGCAACGGGTTCGGTCGCCAGACTCCGACCCCCCGCCGCGACCTGCACGGGGCCGATCTCGAACGACCCCTCCGCAAGCGCCAGGAACCGATACTGGTACGTGACGGCCACGGTGGTCCGGCCGTTCGCCATTTGGATCGAGGTGGACGTCCCGGCCCCCCGGTACTGGGCAAAGTCGTCCATCGGGGGCAACACGGGGTCCGCATCCACCTGCTGGACGCCCGACACCTCCACGTTCAGCACGAACTGCCGCCCCACGCCGACCTGCGGCGCGCTCAGATAGGCGCGGACCTGCACGTCCTGCGGGGCGAGGGCGCCGCCGGCAAACTCGACCGCGCCGGCCGGTTCCACGGCACCGGCCGCCAGCCCGATTGCGCCGCCCGGCTCCATGGCCCCGGCCGCCGTCAGCGCCAGCGCCAGCACGATCGGCCTCAACGCTCTACCAATCCTTCCTGGGCCGGCGGCCCCGTGCCTGGGCGGCCTTGCGGTTGACCTCGGAGGGGTCCTCGCCGACCGCCTGCAACAGACGTTCCGCCTGCTCGGGAGTCATTTCGCCGGGCGCTTGCCGCGGCTGCCCCTGCGGGTCGTTCGACTCCTCGGGAGACGCGCCGTCCGGGCTGCGCTCGCCGTCCGGGTTCGGCTGGGGGTCGCCGCCCTGCTCGTCGCCCGGCTGCCGGTCCTGCTCCTCGCGCTCCTCACGGTCGCCCTCGGTCGAGCTCGACTGGCCGCCCTGCTGCGGGTCCTGCTCGTCGTCGCCTTCCTCGCCTTCGCCCTGCTGCTGCTGTTGCTGCTGCTCGAGCTGCGCCAGCGCCACCTCCAGGTTGTGCTTGGCGTCGGCGTCGGACGGGTCTCGGCGCAGCGCTTCCTTGTACGCCTCGGCAGCGGGGCCCAGCTGCTGCTGGCGCACAAGCGCGTTGCCCAAGTTGTACCACGCCCTGCTCCCCCAGTCGGGGCCGCCCGCCCCTTCCCACTGCAACGCTTCGCCGTCCCCCAGCGCCTTCATGTACGCTTCCGCGGCGCGCTGAAACTCTTGGCTCTGGTACAGGGCGTTGCCCTCGTTGAACCGCGCCAAGGGAAGCCCCGGCACCTTTGCGAGCGCCTCCAGGTAGCGGGCGTGGGCCTCCGAGTAGCGACCGTCCTCGTAGAGCCGGTTCCCGGCCTCGACCTCGCGTCGGCCCTCCTGACCCGCAGTCGTCCCCGGCAAACCCGCACACGCAACCCCGACGGCAAGCGCCGCCGCGACCCGACCCGGCATCGCGCCTGCCCGTGCTCTGCGCAAGTCGCGCACCGTCATTCCGCGACCTCCTTGTCTCGGCGCACCCGACGCCTTCGCGCCTCCGGCAACATGAACTCGACCACCAGCAGGATCAACGCCGTCCCCAACAATATCTGATACTGCTCCTCGAACTGCGTCACCTCTCGGGACTCGACCTCGCGGCCGCCGCCGGTCTCGATCCGCGCCGCCAGCTGCGCCAGGCCCCCGCCTCCTTGGCCGATCCGGTAGTAGCGTCCGCCCGTTTGGAGCGCCATGTCCTGCAGGGCGGTCTCGTTCAGGCGCGTCGTGATCACGGCCCCGGCTTCGTCCCGGCGGAACCCTCGACGGACGCCGTCGTCGCCCACGTCGGGCAGGGGCACGCCCTCCGCCGAGCCGACGCCCACGGCGTGCACGGTCACGTTCGCCTCCGCGGCGGTCGCAATCGCTTCGGCCACGCCCCCTTCGTGGTCCTCCCCGTCGGTGACCAGGACCAGGATGCGGTTGTCGGGCGGCGTCTCGGCCAGCGCTTCCACCGCCACGTCGACCGCCTTCCGCAGGTCGGTCCCTTGGGTGGACATGAGGTTCGGGTCCATGGCGGCAAGGAACATCATGGCGGCGCCGTAGTCGGTGGTCAGGGGGCTCTGGACGAAGGCGTCGCCGGCGAACGCCACCACGCCGATCCGGTCGCCGTCCAGCCGCTGCACGATGCGGCCGGCCTCGATCTTGGCCCGCTCCAGCCGGTTCGGCGCCAGGTCCTCGGCGTACATGGACCGGGACACGTCCAGCGCCACGATCACGTCCTGCCCTTGGCGGCGGACCGTCTCGACCCGAGTCCCGAACTGCGGGCGGGACAAGGCCATGGCCAGAAGGGCCGCCGCCGCCACGCCCAACGCCGCCTTCCAGCGACGCGGGACGGCGCCGGCGGACGGCAGGAGCTGCCGCACAAGGGCGTGATCGCCGAAGCGGTCCAGCAGCTGCCGACGACGACGGCCCGCGTGCCAGTGCAGGACAAGGAGCAGCGGCACGACCGCCAAGCTCCACAGCGCAACGGCGTCTCCGAAGCGGAACATCAGGGCGGCGTTCTGGACGCGAAGGGCCGGCGCTCGGGCATCAGGGCAACGTCCTCAGCCAAGTTCGTCCCAGCAGCGCTTCCACGAGGAGCAGCGCCAGCCCTGCCAGCAGGGGCAGCCGGAACCGTTCGCCCCAGCGGGTGAAGTTCTCGACTTGAACCTCGGTGGTCTCGAGTTCGTCGATCTCGGCGTAGATCGCCTCCAGGCTCTCCCGGTCGGTGGCGCGGTAGTAGCGTCCGCCGGTGGCCTCGGCGGTGGCGCGGAGGGCGGGTTCGTCCACGTCCACCTGGGTGGTCACGTAGCGCCGGGCGCCGAAGCGGTCGGTGACCGGAACCCGCGCCGTGCCCCGCGAGCCCGCGCCGATCGTGTACACGCGAACGCCCAGCGCCTGGGCGGCGTGGGCCGCCGTGAGCGGGTCGATCTCGCCCCGGTTGTTGCGGCCGTCGGTGAGGAGGACGACCACCTTGGACGCCGCCTCGCTGGCCTGCAGGCGCTTGACGGCCGTGGCCAGCCCCATTCCCACGGCGGTGCCGTCTTCGATCATGCCGACCTCCAGCTCCGACAGCAGCGACGCCACGACCGAATGGTCCAGGGTCAGCGGGGCCTGCGTGAACGCCTTGCCGGCGAAGATCACCAGACCGATCCGGTCATTGCGCCGCCCGGCCGCGAAGTCCGCGGCCACGGCCTTGGCCGCCTCAAGCCGGTTCGGCGTCAGGTCCTCGGCCAGCATGGAGCTGGAAACGTCCAGGGCCAGCACGATGTCGATCCCCTCGGCGGTCACGTTTTCGCCCGTCACCCCCGTCTGCGGACGCGCGAGCGCCGTCACCAGGCACGCCAGCGCCAACCCGCGAAGCACGGCGGGCACGTGGCGCACCCACTGGCCTCGGCCTCCGCCGGCCCTCCGCATCTCGTCCGCGACCGGATGCAGCAGGGCGCCTCTCCCTTTCCGCCCGCGCACCGCGTACCACCACCCCAGCAGCGGAACCCCCGCCAAGAGCAGCAGCAGCCACGGGTCCTCGAAGCGATCGATCACGGTTCGGCTCCGGTGGCGGCGACGGACTCGGCCTGGTCCAGCTGGGCCTGGTCCGGCTGGGCGTCGGCGTCAGGCCCGTCCTCCGCGTCCGCCCCATGTGCCGGCCGCCCACTCCCGCTGGTCCGCTTCACCAAGTCCCTGGCCAGCGCCAGCGACGCGCGCGCATCGTCGCCGGCCGGGCGCAGCTTGGCGAACTTCACCAGGTCGCAACGCTCCAGAAACGACCGGAAGTTGTCGCACAGCGGGGCGCCCAAGGCTGCCCGCCGCAGACCGTCCACGACCTCGCCGGTGGTCATCTCCAGGGCGGGCACCTCGAGCTGGCCTTCCACGTAGGCACGCACGATCTCGGACACCCGCACATGGTATTCCTTGACTCGCCCCTGTTCCAGCAGGCGCGACGACTCCAGCGCCGCCAGCGCCTCCAACGCCACCTCGTGGTGAGGGCGGGGCGGAGGCGGGGGCGGGCCGGGCGGCGCAATGCTCGGTCGGGAACGGCGCCGACGCCATGCGTACACGCCGCCTCCCGCCGCGACGGCCGCCAGCGCCAGCCACAGCACCACGCCCCACCAGCTCCGCGCAATCGACAGCGGACCCTTGATCTCCCGAATGTCGCCGGACTCGTCCAGCCCCACGCTGACCACGCCGATGCCGAAGGGATCGGTGACCAAGGTGTCGGCGGCGCCGTCGGGACCGGCAAGCGGGATCCGGAGAGACGGAACCTCCAAGTCGCCCAGCTCGAAGCTGGCCAAGACCAAGCGGGCCTCCGTCGGCGTCGTCACGTCGTAGCTCAGGACCTCGAACGGCGTCGCATCCAGGGAATCGGGCCATTGCACCGCCCACCCCGGAGGATGCGCCACGGTCAGCCGCACCGACACCGGGTCCCCCAGGTGAACGACCGTCGTGTCGACCTCCATGGCAACCCGCGACTGCTGGGGCGCGGCGAAGAACGCCGGACCCGCCAACCCGCCCCCGAGCAAGCCCGCCACGGCCGGCGCTCCAGGAGGCACGCTCGCCACGGGCAACCCCGCGCCAACCAACGCCGCGACCAGCGCCCCGCCCGCCCAGCCTCCGCGCCGTCTCATCGGACTCGCTTGGCCCTTTCCTCGAAGAAGCGCCGAAGGGCCTGCTCGTAGGGAACGCCCGTGGTCACGTCGATGGCGTCCACGCCGCTTCGGCGGAACAGGTCTTCCGCGCGCTCCCGGTCGCCGGCGCGCGACGCGGCGAACCGCTCCCGAAAGGCGCGATCCGACGTGTCCACCACGGTCCGCGCCCCCGTCTCCGGGTCCTCGAACTCCACGAACCCCATCGGCGGCATCGCGTCCTCCCGCCGGTCGCCGACCCGCACCGCCACCAAGTCGTGTCGCTTGGCCGCCACCGAGAGCGCCCGCTCGTAGCCGGCGGCCAGAAAGTCGGACGCCAGGAACACCACGGCCCGACGCCGGATCACGCGCGCCAAGTACTCCAAGGCGTGCCCCAGGTCGGTGCCCTTTCCGTCGGTGGGGTGGTAGAGGAGCTCGCGCAGCACGCGCAGGGCGTGGCGGCGTCCCTTGCGGGGCGGCACGAAGCGCTCCACCCGGTCCGTGAACAGGATCAGGCCGACCTTGTCATTGTTCTTGATCGCGCTGAACGCGAGCACGGCGCACAGTTCGGCGGCCAGCTCCGACTTCATGCGTCCGCGCGTGCCGAACTCCGCCGACGCGCTGGCGTCCACCGCCAGCATGACCGTCAGCTCGCGCTCCTCCTCGAAGACCTTTACGTGAGGCGTGCCGGTCCGCGCCGTCACGTTCCAGTCGATGCCCCGCACGTCGTCGCCGTAGACGTACTCCCGCACCTCGGCGAAGCTCATGCCCCGCCCTTTGAAGACGGAGTGGTACTCGCCCGAGAACACCTCGTTCACCAGGCCCCGGGTCGTGATTTCAATCCGGCGCACCTGCTTGAGGATCTCGCGGGGTATCATCCTGGCCGGCTCCGCCCCTTGCCGCCTCTTACGGAACCTCGATGGTGTCCAGCACCCGCGTCACCACGTCCTCGGCGGTAGTCTCCTCCGCTTCGGCCTCGTAGGTGAGGATGACCCGGTGCCGCAACACGTCCATCGCCACCGCGCGCACGTCTTCCGGCGTCACGTAGCCCCGGTGGCGCAGGAACGCCCGCGCCCGAGAGGCCTTGGCCAGGCAGATCGTGGCTCGCGGCGATCCCCCGAACGCCACCAGCGGCTCCAGCTCGTCCAGCCCGAACGCCTTCGGCTGCCGCGTCGCGAACACCAAGTCCACGATGTACCGCTCCACCTTGCCGTCCATGTAGATCGTCTCCGCGGCCCGGCGCGCCGCCTCGATCTCGTCGGGCGCGACCACAGCTTCGGCCCTGGGCTCGGGTCCTGCGCCCATCCGCCGCATGATCTCCAGCTCCTCGTCCTTGGACGGGTACCCCACGGACAGCTTGAGCATGAAGCGGTCCACCTGGGCCTCGGGCAGCGGATACGTGCCCTCTTGGTCGATCGGGTTCTGCGTGGCCAGCACCAGGAACGGCGACGGCAGCTCGTACGTGTGGTCCCCGATCGTGACCGTGCGCTCCTGCATCGCCTCCAACAGGGCGGACTGGACCTTGGCGGGCGACCGGTTGATCTCGTCGGCCAGCACGATGTTGGCGAAGATCGGTCCCTTGCGCGTCTTGAACTCCGACTCCTTGGGATCGTAGACCAGCGTGCCCAGCAGGTCGGCCGGCAACAGGTCCGGCGTGAACTGGATGCGCTGAAACGAAGTCCGGACCGCCGCCGCCAGCGTCCGCACCGTCAGCGTCTTGGCCAACCCCGGCACGCCCTCCATCAGGACGTGTCCCCCCGACAGGAGCCCGGTCAGAAGCCGCTCCACCATGCCCTTCTGCCCCACGACGACGCGCCCCACCTCCTCGAAGAGCCGATCCACGAAGGTGCTGGTTTCCTGGATCTTGGCTTGGATGACTTCGATGTCTCGGTCCATGGGGCGGGTGGGCGGTGCGGTGTTGGGAGGAAAACGGCTCGGGCGTTCCGAGAAGGCTCGGGCGATCCGACGTTGGCGAAAATAATAGACGACCGGGCGTTCCTGCGCGGTTGCCCCCTTGGGGCGTCGTCCTCTACCTCCAGGTCCGAAGCGACTCCCGGTCCACGACGATCCCCTTGCGCACGACGGCGTGGATGCGCGTGGTGTGGGCCACGTCCTCCAGCGGCGAAGCGTCCAGCACCAGCAGCGTGGCTTCGTCCCCGGGCTCGACGCCCCAGCGCCGGCCCAGGAACAGCGCGGCGTCCGTGGTGGCGGCCCGAAGCGCGGCCCAGGGCGACAGCCCCGCGGCGCGAAGCAGCGCCAGTTCCCGGTGGACCGAATAGCCCTGGAAGACGGCGAAGTTCCCCCCGTCGGTACCCGCGAGCATGGGAACGCCCGCCCGCGCCAGAACGCCCACCGACTCCAGGACCGGTTCGGTCAGAGTGCGCTGCCACGCGACCCACGCCTTGACGCGCTCGTTCCACGACGCCGAGTCCCGGTAGCTGGCCAGCACGGCTTCGGGCACGCTCTCCGCCAGCAACGGGTCGTCCAGAAACGGATCGCCCGCGGCGATGCGCGCGAAGTCGCCTTGGACCGCCAGCGTGGGGATGTGGAAGGTTCCCGCCTCCGCCAGCAGGGCGGGCAGGTCGGCGGGCGGGGGCTCCGGGCCGGGCGTGTGGGTCACCGCGTCGGCGCCGGCCAGCGCCGCGTCCCGCACGTCCTGCCACGTGCCGATGTGGACGACGGTCTTGAGGCCGTGGCTGCGGGCAGCGTCCAAGAGGGCGGTCAGCGTGGGAAGGTCCACGGTGGGGAAGCGCCGCCCGCCGCTGTAGCTCTGGTGATCGTAGACGACCTTGATCACGTCGGGCCTGGATCGGGCCAAGTCGTCCACCTCCCGGCGCGCCTCTTCCGGCGTGTTCACGATGCGTGTGGGGATTCCGTACTCGGAGCAGTGTCCGTTCGTGGCGGTGAAGCAGGGTCCCGCAGCCAGCAGTTCGGCCCCGCGGGGGGCGCCGTCGGTTCGCCGGTGGCCAGCCTGCCGGGCGTCGCCAGTTCGCTGGGCGTCGCGGAAGGCCAGGATCGAGCGCTCGTCGCTGAACAGGTCCAGAACGAAGGCCACGCCGTTGTAGAGCGCCGCCCGGGTGCTGCCCGTGGGACCCATGACTTGAAGGTCCATGCCGGCGGTCGCGTTGCCGAAGGTGTGGGTGTGAGCGTCGGCCAGCGCCGGGAGCACGAACTTGCCGTCCAGCGTCAGCGTCGCGCCGGGGAAGTCCGGCGGCACCCGTTCGGCCATTGCGGAGACCCGCCCGTCTCGCACCAGCAGGACGCCTTGGCGGGCCGTCTCGTCGGCGGGGTTGAGCACGACCGCGCCGGAGAGAGCCAAGTCCTGGGCGGCCGTTGGGACGGCGACGGCAGCGGCGATGCCGTCCGGAACGATCGCGGCGGAGACGGAAGCGATGGTGGCCGCCACGACTGCTGTCAGGGGAGGTCGGCAAGCAGGAGTCATGATGCGGTCCGTTCGCGGGCGTGGGGCGAGCCGTTCGGCCCGCGCGTCGCCGGTGGGGCGTCTGGGAAGACGCCACTATTGCGCCAGCTCGGGAAGCGTGCAAACTGTGGACGGGGTGCGCAGCCGCAACCACTCGGGGCGGGATGCGCATCGATTCGACCGCCATCCCAAGGCGCTCGCGCCGGGCCGGTTTGCACCAAGCCGGCCGACCATCACGGACAGGAGGAACGACATGAAGCGCTGGGGATTGCTTGCACTGCGGGTGACCACGGGATGGCTTCTGGTGATTTGGGGCCTGGACAAGCTGGTCAACGTGGAGCACGGGGTCCGCGTCGCCGAGGCCTTCTACCTGGGCATCGGCAGTCAGGCGACGTTCCTCCAAGTGGCGGGCGTGCTCCAGATCGCCCTGGGCCTCCTGGTCGCGGCGGGCTTGTGGCGCAAATTGACCTATCCGATCACCTTCGCGGTCACGGCGGTCACGGCCGCGGCCGTGTGGAAGTCGATCCTGGACCCGTGGAGCTGGTGGCTGGAAGGCGCCAACGTGCTCTTCTATCCGTCGGCAATCATCGTGGCGGGCACCGCCGTCCTGTGGGGGACCCAGCCGGAAGACGACCTGACCCTGGACGCCGCGATCGGGCGACGACGGGACTGACGCGTCGTCGCATACGCATCCAGCGACTCGAACTCCCGCGAGCCCTCTAGCCGATCTCCGCGCCGTTCCGAGAAAGCCCTGCTCATGTCGGCGCCAACCCGGCTGGGACGGACCTGCCGGACCGTCGCGACAAGAGGTCCTGCACGACTACGCCGAGGCCTCCCAAGGCCACCGCGGCAACCGGGCTGGGCGACACGTCGGCCAACAGTCCGAACAGCATCAAGCCTGCCGCCAGGAGCATCCACGACAGCCCGAACTCGCCGATCCTAGGCAGACTCCGCAGGGTGGCGTCCCGAAGCCGCAGGGCAGCGTCGCGGAGCCGAGACGCACGTGACATCGAAGGCAACGTGGGCACTGCATGGGCCGGAGCCGCCGCCAACACCTTCGCGACGATCTTCTCCACCTCCGCCTCGGTGACCCTGAACGTCGGAGCCATGGCCCGCCTCAGCCCGCGCAGGAACCTGGCGGTCTCCAACTCGGCTTCGTCGTGGAGCGCCTCTTCGATCGTCGGGCGGCCCTCTTCGTCTTCGTGGATCACCACGTCAAGCACGCGCTCGAGCGCCTCCGCGTTCAGCCAATCCGCTTGCCGGCGGTCCAAGCCCAGCACTTCCAGCACGCCGTAGCGCTGGGACCGCACAAGGAGGCACGTCGCCAAAGCGGGCAGCAGGGACGGGACGACGACCGTCAAGACCGGGGGATAACCCTGGAACCTCACAAGATCTGTGACGACCGAGACGGGAATCCAGAATACGATCGCCAACCCAACAAAGGTCAACCATCTTGCCGCGTGGCTTCGCACCGGTTCCCACCACTCGGTTGCATGGCCGACCGCAGCCCCGGCGACGCCCGAAATCATTACGAAGATTCCGACGGCAACGGGCACCAAGAGCTGCGCACTCGCGTAGTCGGCACCCGGCTGGCCAACCCCGCGCACCCGGTCCAGAGCCACGATGTCGAGCACGTAGTCCGAGAGCGGGATCCCCGCTTCGGGCAGCAAGCACGCCCCCAGTCCCAGCAAGGCAAGGCGAATCCAGTCGCGCTTTCGGGTCTCGATCGCCCGCTCGCCGAAGAGATCGAAGTGGTTGACGGCCGCGGCGAACGCCGCGGGAGCGACCAGCAGCGCCAGCGCGAACGAAGCCCCGCCGAACAGCAAGGCGACGCGGTGCAAGTACGAGACGGACGCTGCGTAGTCGTTCGAGAACGCCCAGGCCACGTAGAGGGCGTAGAGCCCCGCCAGCTTGGCGAAGTGGGACACGGCTCGCCGAAGGAACGGGCTGGCCGGCATGGAGGCGTCGGTAGCCATCTCTAGAGTTTCCTCCCTGTCGGGTTCAGCGCGTCGCGGGGGGACACCCGGCGCAACTGAGCGGACGCCAGCAACACCGACGGCAGCAGAAAGATGCCCGTGCCGCGGACCCGCCGCAACAGTCGAACAGGCCGGTCGTCGCGGGCGGCTGGGCGGCCACGGCTTCCTTTTCGGGGGCGAGCGTCAGCGGCAGGAGCAGGACGTTGGCGACGACGGCGGCGATGATCCACTTCGTGGTGTTTTTCATGATTCCGGGGGTAGTTCGACCAGCGCCAGGCGCGCCAGCCCGGTCGAGTCCTTGATTGTTCCGAGTGCCTGCGATTCTACAATGCGATGCGGCGAGAAGTTTGCCGGAAAGGCGATCCGGGCGAACCGGGACGTCGCGCCTGCGTCCAACGAGATCGTTCGCCATGCGGGTCCGTAGCCCAGAGGGTGGTTGGGGCCGTCGAACTCTTGCAGCCAAACGCGGCCCGCACCGCACAGAATGTCCACGGCCATGGGCGCTTGGGCGGGGAACAGGTCCTCGGCGTCCCGCGCAGCCTGGGTCGCCAGGGCGTCGAGTTCGGAATCGGTTATGTCTTGGCCGTGGGCCTCGGTTCGCATCTGGTGCCGAATGTAGTCGAACCGCTGTTGTGCCGGCAGCGGCTCGGGCTCCCAAGCAAGGGCGATCGAGTCCCGATTCGGCCAAGACGCGACCCCTAGCGAGGGCCGCAAGAGGTACAGCGTTCCGCCCAGGGGGTCGAGGACTGTCGTTCGCCGATCCGGGCAAATGTCCCAAAGCGGCACCGGACCCAGGAACAGCGGCTGGCCACGCTGGCCGGGACGCAGTGCCGCGCCCGGCAGGTCTCTGGCGAAGTCCACGATCGTCTCCGGTTCGGCCCCAGGACCGCGGCCGATCCTCACCAAGCGTCCAAGCCACAGCTGGTCGGGATGGGTCACCCGAATGTCGCCGTAGTGGGCCAGTACCACCGCGCCGGTTCGATCTTGGCGCGCGCGAAACGGATTGCCGAAGGTCGCGTCGTCGAGGCCGGCGCGGACCGCTCCCGATGTAGGGATGCTCCGGGACGCCGCACGCGTTCCTGCGGGCTCAAGGCTTAGCCTTTGTGCCCTGCCAAGACCTGGGTCCCATACGGTCACGCCGCCGTAGGTGACGTCCGGCCACAGAGCTCGGGGAAAGCGTAGGTCGCCAGGGCCGTCGCCCTTGTGGCCGAACCGGGCGATCCGGTCGCCTTCGGGGCCAAAGACGTGGACGAACGGCGGCGCCTCCGTGAGCGCCCAGAGCGTTCCAGCGCTTTCCGCCACATCGCGCACCTGCCACAGCGCATCGTCCTCGGGCGACGCGATGGCAAGCCGCTCTTTCCCGATTCGCACCAGCGGCGCCTCCCCTGCACCGGGCGAACACCCAGCCCCGGGCGAGAGTGCCGTTATCGCAATCGCAACCACGGCCTTCCGTGTCGCCTTCATCCGGCAATGCTCCTCGCGACCGCTTCCATTTGCTCCAGGTCGGCGCCGTGTCCCTGATAGCGCAGCACGCCGGCGAAGTCGAAGACGAACAGCCACGGCGTCCTGTCCACGAGCGAGACTTCGCGGTCGCCCAGTGCAAGCTGCGTCGTGCTGAGCACGTCAACGTTCCAGCCGAACCGCTTGGAATACAGAGCCGCGGTTTCCGGGTCCTCGAGAGTCACGGCCGCCCGCTTGAGGCGGGGTGTCGTCGGAGCGGCAGCGAAGTGCTCCGCCCACGCCGGCGCGACTGCGTGGGAGTGCTCGCACTTCGAGTCGAAGGAGTAGACCACCGTGCCGGCCAACGACCGCAGGGTGTCGCCCAACGCGAGCGGAGCCGGCTGCGCAAGCTGAACTTCTCGTACAGGGGGATCGGTCGTGCCCAGGTTCCTGAACGCGACTCCGGACATCTGCGCGGCCAAGCCGAACAGCAGGACGGCGAGCAGCCAGACGCGCCAGCCGGGTCGACGCCCACCGGCCCTAGTCACGGGCGAACCTGTATGCCCGAACAACTTCCCGCCCTGCTTCGTCCTCGTGAACTCCGAAGATCATGTTGCCTTGAACAGCCTTGAGGCGAAAGTCCGTCGACAATCGTACATGTCCGCGGCGTCCGCCGTCCGGTCCGAAGACGTGCCAGCCCTGCGTTCGGTCGGCTGCGGCGGCCCCTTCTCGGACCCATAGATGGCCTCCGTCGTCGGCCAACAGTCCGCTGAAGGGGGGCATGTGCTCGGGGTACTCGATCGACGCAAGCTTGTCCGCCTCGGCTTGTCGGTCGTCTTCGCTCGCCCCGGCCAGCCGCTCTTCTTCATAGGCGGCACGGTCGCGAGGCGTGACGGGCACCGGGTTGCTCTCCCATCGGACGACGGCGACCGGGCTGCTCGACCCCGGGATCCAGGCCGAGACCTCCTGGGAATCTCCAGAACCGCCGTAGAGGCGATCGGAAGACAGCGCGAAGGCCGAAACCTTGCCGAACGGCAGATGCCGGAACGAGAACGAGCCTCCACGGACCCATGCGACTAGTTCGCTGCCCGACAGCGTGGCCAAAGTGTCGATCAGCTCGCCCGACGTGGCCGAATACCGGAGGGCCGCCAACGGATGTCTTTGCAGCCCGGGCCCGCCGCCGAAGAGCGACGCAAGGTCGAGTCCGTTGGTCAGAACTAGGGAGCCGTTTCCAAGCACTCCCACTGCCGGGATCAGGTGGCCGAACATGGGGCGCGGCTGCACCGTGCGTCCCACGCCGCCGTCCGGACCGAGGACCGTGAAGCGCTGGTTTTCCGTGTCCCAGACCCCTACGGAATCGGGTCCCACGGGCATGACGCGCTGAATCTGGCGGAAGTCGCCGGGGCCGTCTCCCTCTTGACCCGCGGATCGTTGGAAACGGCCCTCGGCGTCGAAGAACGAGACGGTCGTCTGTTCGGCGACGATGATGCCACCGCCGGCCAGCGGCATCACGTCCGCTACGCGGTACAGCTCTTCTTCCCGCCCGTCCCTGGTGATCGATGCGATGGTGGCCGACGGTTCCGCGGCCACCTCCCAGGGCTTGCCCATAGGGTCGCCGTCGGCGGTCCCCTCGCATCCGAGCGTGGTCGCCGACAGAGCCACGGCAACGCCGACCAAAGCCTGTCCATGCGTCTTCATCGTTCGAGCTCCTTGAGAAGGGTTTCCGCCGCCGCGAAGCCTGCTCCGGCCGCGACGATCCGGCATTCCTCGTCGGCGCGGACGATCGCGGGCACGCGTCGCAACTGCAGGTATGTCGCCACATCGGTTCCCGACACCGTCAAATCATGGGGCAGCACCTGGCCCGAGGAAGGCACCGCGCCCACGTGAGCCACGAGCGCCTTCCCTCCGGCATCTGCCGTCGAGCGATGCCAACGCGGCATCAGGGCTTGGCAGAACGGGCAGTCTGTTCGAACGAAGTAGACGAGGAGGCCCTGCTTGCCGTCGCATTCCCGCGACAATTCGCCGGAGCCGGACGCCCCGGCTACGGGCATCGGCGGCACCGCTCGCCCGAGTACGAAGTCGACCAAGCCGCTCCGAACTGCCGACCGTAGGACGCCGTTGTTCCGCTTGACGGAGAAGAGCTGCCACGCCATCGCAACCACGAAGACAGTCGCTGCCATGGTTGTCCAACCGGATGCTCGCTTCATTCTGTTGCCCCCAGCTTTCGTTGTCGTTTAGGGTCGCCCCGAGGGGCCGGAGAACTCCGACTCTCCGACCCATCGGGTCCGTGGGGCTTGCCGTGCGTGCCCCGACTACGCCGGTCCTCCGATTGCGAACTCGCAACCGGAGACGGTGCAGTCGGAGCACTCGGCCGTGCCCTCACGGAGGTCGATCACGCACTTCTCGCACGTGATCTCGCAGTCGTCGCTGGCGGAGGCCAGCGGCGACAGGACCAGCGCGACGAGGGCAAGTGCCCAGCTGGACACTACCCACACGCGCTTCAGCAGGTGGAGCATGGCGTACCTCCATAGGATGGAGTTGTCGATTCCCGAAGAGCCGGTAGCCGGCCGGTCTCCCCGGTTCTTGCGCCCTACATCCAGGTAGACGCTCTCAGCCGTTCGAAAATGTAGGTCGATTTTTTGCAGGACCATCTTCACCGACTTTGGAGCCGCATGGGCTTGCCAAGCGACGAGGGCCACCTGCAAGATTGGGCCATGCGCGAGCTGCCCGCCCTAGACGTTGACTTGGAACTCCTGGGAGCCCGGGACCCGAGCGAGGTAACCCGTGTCGCGAAGGCGTACGGCCCTGTGCTCGAGACGATATTTGGGCGGTTCGCCGTGGACCGTCACCACTTGGTAGACATCGTTCAGGACTTCTGGATCCACATCTTGCCGCGGCTGCACCACTGCACCGCCGGGACTCCGTTTGGGCCTTGGCTGGTCGCCGCAGCGAAGAACTATCGCAACTCCCGGGCGCGCAAGGACGCCAAGGCAGCAGCTCGGACGACGGACTTCGCAGAGGGGCGGGAGCTGGTCGACGACGGTTCGGCGTTGGACGACGAGGCCCAGCGCCGGGCGTTGGAGCGGGCCGTCGCCGACGCGCTGAACCGGCTGCCCGGCCGAGAGGGCGAGGCCTTGAGGCTGACCGCAATGGAAGGCTGGAGCAACGTGGAGGCCGCACAATTCATGGGGGTCAGACCGGCAACGGTGGCGAACTTGGTGCGCCGAGCCGTCTTGAAGCTTCAGGGCGAGTCGCTGCTCGAGAAGTTCCACGACGATCTGTAAGCGGACGTGCCGCCACCCTTGCTCGCCCTCTCCGGCACTCGGCACTTTCGCCGGAGGGTCCAGATGGTCGCTAACGCGAGTTCCATCTCGCCGATCGTCGGACCCGTCGTCTTCGCTGGCAGCTGGCGCGAGTTGAAGGACCTTGCCCAACGCCATCCCGCGTCGCCGGTGATCGTCGATGGTTCGTTCCCGGCGGGCCTCGGCTCGCCTCCTGCGTTCGCGGTCGTGCTGCGGCTCGGGGCGCAAGACTCGCTGCAAGCCGTCGAGCGCGTCGTGCTGGAGGGCATCGATCCCGAACGGCCTCGCCTCTTGCGGGCTCGGATGCGCAAGCACGCCGAGGCCGAAGCCTGTCGGATCATGAATCGAGTCCTGGATCAATCTTTCGCTCCGTGCAGGGTGCCGGACCTGGCGACGGACTTGGGACTGTCCCACTGGGCGCTGATCCGCCGCTGCGCCGCCTTGGGCATCCCCACTCCCAAGAAGCTGATCGACTTGGGGCGCATCTACACGGTCGAGCGACTGGCCGAATGGAGCGACCAGCCTTCGGGGGTCGCGGCGACGGCCCTGGGCTTCTCGGATTCGGCCAACTACCGACGGACGGTGCGGCGGGCGATGGGAGCTCCGCCGACTGTGGTTCGCCGGAGGGGCGGAGCCGCTTGTGTGGGCCGGGCAATTGAGAGGATGCTGACCACGCCAGGGGACGAACCCGACTCCACCGCCTGACGAGAGCGCCAATCACTCGGTGCGAGAGTGGCGTTGGAATGTTGTGGGGCGCGATGGTGTTGGCGTTCCTGGCGGCATCGTGCGGCCATGAGGCTGTCGCCCCCAACTCCGACCAGGAAGAGCTGGTCCGATGTGGCCTTCGCGCAGTCTCTTTCCAAGACCTCCTACGGCGTCGGCGGGGGCGCAGTCTCCTCGGCGGCCGAGGTGTCGGCCACCAGGATCACCGCCGGGAGAGCAAGCCGCATGAGTGCGTTCTTCATGGGCCGCACCGATACGTCAACGCCCCTCGTTCCTCCAAGTCACGCAGCAAACGCGGACCGTCCGTCGTTCCCGCCAGGACCGCACGGGCCTTGCAGGCAACCGCTTGGTCCCGCTGCGCCAGCTCGGTCAGGAGCGCCTGCGCCCGTGTCGGGTCAATCTCGACAAGAGACTCAAGAGCAGCCTGGGACTCGGTGACTTGGAAGACCATGTCGACGTACAGGTAGGCGTTGGCGTAGGGCTCGGCGTCGGCATGGACGGGATGAGCCGACCGTTCCAGGACAGCAAGCGCCCGAGCCGCGGCGGCCGACGCGCCGTCGTCGGAGACAGCCATCTCCAACAGGCTGTCGGACAAGACCAAGATGAACTCGGGGTTCCCCCACGCTCTCGCGGTCAGAATGTCCACGGCCCGCTCCGCGCCCTCCGCTTCCCCCTCTCTAAGCTGCGCCAACACGTCTCGGTACCGATAGTCGTGGTACTTGGCAAAGCAGTAGTGAGAATCGATGACGCCCAGCTCAACGCCGAGTTCCTCGGCGATCGTGTCCCCGTCCCGAGCGTTTCGAAGGGCCATGTCGGCCATGCAGGCGTCGTCCCCGTGCCGCGCAAGAAGTGCGCGAACGATCTCCTTCCCGCGACGCGAATCGACATCGAGCATGTCGGCAAGAACGATTTCGGATGCTGTTTCTCGAAAGATTTTGTGCAGGGCATCGTAGGCTCCCGCATAGGGTGCCGCACCCGGTTCGTCGGGTCTGGACGACCAGGCTAGTGCAGACAAGGCTCGCCTTGCGCTTGGTCGGCTGTCCTCTTCGCCTGCGACGGCCAGTGCTACGAGGCTGTCGGCAAATGCGTCCAGGTCCGAACGAGACCGTCGCTCGTGCAGCTGCGTGAGGATGGCGGCTGCGTCCGTCGTGGCCGTGATGCGGTCTTCGCGCAGTCGTTCCAAGACCTCCTGCGGCGTAGGCGGCGGCACAGCCTCCTGGGCAGTCGAATTGCTGGGCGCTAGGACCACCGCCGCGAGAGCAAGCCGCATGAGTGCGTTCTTCATGGGCCGCACCGATGCGTCAGCATACCTCGTCCCTCCAAGTCGCGCAACACGCGCGGGCCGTCCACCGTTCTCGCCAAGACCGCCCGAGCCTTGCAGGCAACCGCTTGGTCCCGTTGCGCCAGCTCGGTCAGGAGCGCCTGTGCCCGAGCCGGGTCGATCTCAACGAGAGACTCGAGAGCAGCCTGCGATTGGGTGGCTTGGAAGACCAAGTCCACGTACAGGTAGGCGTTGGCGTAGGGCTCGGCGTCAGCATGGACGGGATGAGCCGACCGCACCAGGACAGCAAGCGCCCGGCCCGCGGCGGCCGACGCGCCTTCGTCGGCAACAGCCATTTCTAGCAAGCTGTCCGCGAACAAGTCGTACAACGCAGGGTTGTTCAACCTTGCCATCCCGGTCAAGATCGCTATTGCAAGCTCGGTCCCTTCCGCGTCCCCTTCCCGAAGCTGTGCCAACACGTCGTGGTGCGGCGGCATTAACAGGATTTCGGTCCCCTGCGGAAGAGGCGCAGTGAACGTCTGCCGGTAGTCGTGGTACTTGACGAGACAGTAGTGAGCGGAGATGTCGCCCAGCTCGATGCCAAGCTCCTGTGCGATTGCGGCCCCGTCCCGAGCGTCCCGAAGTGCATAGTCGGCCGTGCAGGCGTCGTCCGATGGCCAGCGCCACGAGGCTGTCGGCAAATGCGTCCAGTTCCGAACGAGGTCTCCGCTTGTCCAGCTGCGTCAGGATCTCGGTCGCAGCGGACGCGGCCTTGCGGCGACCCTCCCGCAGTCCTTCCAAGACCTCCTGCGGAGTCGGCGGGGACGCGGCCTCCTGAGCGGCCGAGGTGTCGGGCACCAGGACCGTCGCTGTGAGAACAAGCCACATGAGTGCGCTCTTCATGGGCCGCCGCACCGATACGTCAGCACCCCTTGTCCCTGCAAGTCGCGCAACACGCGCGGGCCGTCCACCGTTCCCGCCAGGACCGCCCGAGCCTTGCAGGCCACCGCCTGGTCCCGCTGCGCCAGCTCCGTCAGGAGCGCCTGCGCCCGAGCCGGGTCGATCTCGACAAGAGACTCGAGAGCAGCCTGGGATTCGGTGACCCGGAAGGCCGTGGCAACGAATTCATAGGCGTAGGCAAAGGGCTGCGCGTCAGCATGTACGGGGCGAGCCGATCGCTCCAGAACGGCAAGAGCCCGGTGCGCGACGTCCGACGTGCCTCCGCCGTGAACAGCCATCCCGGTCAAGCTGTCGGCCAAGACTGTGATGAACACGGAGTATCCCGACGCTCTCCCGGTCAGAATGGCCACGGCCCGCTCCACGCCTTCCGCCTTCCCATCTCGAAGCTGCGCCAACACGTCGCGGTATCGGTAGTCGTGGTACTTGTACAGGCAATGGTCGGAGTAGATGGTACCGAGCTCAATGCCAAGCTCTCTGGCGATCGCGTCCCCGTCCCAAGCGTACCGAAGGGCCATGTCGGCCGTGCAGGCGTCGCCGCCATGTCGCGCAAAGAGTGCGCGAAGGACATCCTTTCCCCGGGACGGATCGACATTGAGCATGTAACCGAGAACGATTTCGGATTTCGTTTCTCGAAAAACTTTGTGCAGGGCATCGTAGACTCCGGCGTAGGGTATCGCGCCGGGCTCCTCAGGTCGGGACGACAAGGTTAGTGCAGACAGAGCTTGCCTTGCGCCTGGCCGGTTGTCTTCTTCGCCTGCGATGGCCACCGCCGCGATGCCGTCGGCAAACGCGTCCAACTCCGAACGAGCTCTCCGCTTGTGCAGCTGCGTCAGGATCGCGACCGCGTCCGTTGTGGCCCCGATGCGGCCTTCGCGCAGCCCTTCCAAAACCTCCTGCGGCGTCGGCGGGAGTGTAGCCTCCTGAGCGGTCGAGTTGATGGGTGCGATAACTGCGACCGCCAGTGTGATCCGCATGAGTGCGTTCTTCATCTCTGGTCTCCTTGATCTAGTTGCGGAATACGAGGGGATTCTTGTGCCATGCGTGGGACGTAGAGAACCTCCAGAAGGTATAGGTAGCGGTCCCTCCCGTATGCGTTGCCCGCATGGCGCTCTCGACCTGTCGGTGCACCTCTTCGGCAATCTTACTAGCGTCACTGCTGGCCTTTTCTCTGGATGTCGTCACCACCGTATCCCACATGGCGTACAGATCGGTGGTGTGAGCGGCAGAAGCCGCCGCGCTCAAGTGTCGGTTTTCGTGGGCACGCACAAACGAGATTGCCCGCGGGTAGTCCGCGATCGAATCGCACTGGGTGTTGGCCTGATGCGTGCTGACTCGTTCCGTGGACGCGCCGAAGCGCTCTTTGCATCGCCTGACAAGCACCGAATCGCCCCTTAGCCAATGCTCGGGGCCGTTGGCGCGAAACTGAGGGTGCAACGCTGCCAGCAGTTCAAGGGGTGCATCGGTACCAGAGACGAAGTGCAAGCGAGCCCACGGCCCGGATCCCTGGCCGATCGTGAAGCCGCGCTTGTCGAACCAGCTTGAACCGCACCCGGTGGGTGCGACCCTGCCAGCCTCTCTGCCCCACCCCCCTCGACAGGCATCTACTTCCGAACCTACTGCCCAGCCGGTCGATACGGTCCATCTCCACCCCCTGTCTTGCACGGTTATCGATCGGGTCAAGGTAAAGCTATGACCGCCGGCGCTGCCAGTGACCTTGACGGTGCCCGTGGACACCGCTGTTCCAACCCAGCTTTCGCCGTTCTGCTTGGTGTTCGTGACGGCCGTGTTCGTGAACGTCCACTGGACGTTGATGACGGCCGCGTCGGACGGGTACTTCGTGATCGTACACGCCGCCCTGGCGCCTCGGTTCACGTTGGCTGGACAGTCGAGGCCGATCGTCACGCTGGTGGTGTCGGTGGGCTCGTTGCCGGTCGAACTCCCTCTGCCGCTGCCTCCGGGATCCTCCTCGGACGGCTCGCAGTGGAGGATCGTGTACCCGATGATCTCGCCTGTGTCCAAGTAGTAGTAGATCAGGACCAGGCAGTGGCCCGGCGGCAGGCCCGAGATCGGCGCGACCGAGCCGCTCGTCGTGTCCTGGCTCAGGTGGCCGACCACGACTGAATCTCGAACGATGCTGTCGCCTTGCACGTAGGCGGCCGGGTCGAGGCGAGGTTCGCCCAACCCGCCCTCCACGACCTGGGCGGCGGCGGTGTCCAGCTGGGCAGCCGAATTGGCGGAGCTGGAGCTAGCAGCCGCACCGGCCGGCTCCTCTGCGGGGCCGGCGCGTCCTGCCGTCTGCTCGATGCTTGCGATGGAGTCGCCGCAGGCCGCTGCTCCAAGGGCGGCCAGAGCCAGGAGCCGCCACGCGCCCCTGGTCGGTCGACTCGGCGGGTTGCTGCGAGTCATCTGGTCCTCCGGTCTCGTCGGGGGAAGGCATCCGATCCGGCGCGCCTCTCGGCGGCCGTTCGGTGGGACATTTACCCCGTGGTACTCCTCGACCGCGAAAAAGGTTCCATTTGGGTTTCGCGGAGCAACCCCCGTGACCTGCCGGCGCGGCAGCCCCGTGGCGGAAAACGACCTATCGGATCGTGTTCGTGGTCCCGGCGGGCGGGGCGCGCGGGCTGGCGGCCGGCCTGGCCGCACCGCGCACCGGCCCGCTTTCGCCTTCGTTCTCGGCGGGCGGCTGGCAGATGTCCCGCTCACCTTCTTCGCCCGCCAGCGCCGCCAAGCCGACCCACGCGATCATGACCGTGTCCCGGGCCTCGCTCCACTCGATCGCCAGGTCGATCTCCGCCGTCAAGCCGCCCTCGTAGCTGAACTCCACCGGCTCGCCGGGCGCGGCCGTCACGTGGATGTCCGTGGTTCCGCGAAGGTCCTTGGCGCGGATCGTCCAAGTCCCGGAATGGCCTTGCCACACCTGGAAGCAGCCGTCCAAGGTCATCCCCGCCACGGGCAGGCGCGGGCTGCGGTAGGACCCCCGGCCCGCCTCGACCTGGAACCGAACCCAGCTTCCCCCGTTGGCGACGGCCTGGAGGACTTGGCCCAACTGCCCCTGGGCGGCCGACGTCGGAACCGCCAGCCCGGCTAGGACCGACAGGCCGAGCCCCAGCCCGCCGGCGACGTCGAGCCGCCCGCGCACCCCTACGCCGGCTCCGGCTTCAGGCGCCCCGCCCCTGTCGCCGCGCCGGAGGCAGGTCCAGCGAGCCCCGGATGTCCGAGTACCGAATCCGTTCCCTGCGTCCGTCTCTGACCACCAAGTCGCCCTCCACATCGCGCACCGACAAGCCGCCGGAGCCCATTCCGTCCACGCGGACGGTGCCGCCAACGGCTTCGATCTCGATGCTGCCAGAGCCGTCCGACACCTCCACGTCGCCCGTCACCTCCCGCACTCGCAGGCTCCCCGAGCCGTCTTCGATCTCCACGTTGCCCGTCACGTCTTCGATCTGCAAGCTGCCGGACCCGTCCTCGACGACCACCGCCGTCGCGTCGCGAACCCTGATCTCGCCCGAACCGTCCTTCACGTGCACCTGCCCCACGCCGGAAAGCGCGATGCTGCCCGAGCCGTCTTCCACGCGAACGTCCATGCCTCGGGGCACCGCGACCTCCAGGTCGATCCGCGCGTAGTTCCGCCCGCCCCAGCGCCTGCGCAGGTCCGGGTAGTCGGTCCGCAGCTGGTCCCCGTCCAAGGTCACCTCCAAGCCCTCCAGCGCCTCTTGGCTGGAAGCGCACAGCACGGCCGTGACCCGAACGTCGCTGGCTCCGTCGCGCCCGGTCACGACCAGCCGCCCGGCCCCCGCCTCCACGTCCAGGTCGCCCTCCGCCGGCCCCGCGAGCTCCTTGACCTCGCGATGCTCGCACCCGGACTGGCCCGCCAACTCCGCCGGCGCCAGGAGCAGCCCCGGCCCCGCAAGCGCCCCCGCGCCCAAGCCCACGATCCCCGCCCCGACGGCGGCCCGCACCGTCCACGTCGCCAAGCGTCTCGCCCTTCCGTCCATGCCTTCTCCTCCCGATTGTCGTTGTCCGAAGCCGTCCGGGAAACGCTGCGCCCGCGCATCGGACGCCGCGCTCCGGTTCACGAATAAGACGACCGCCGAGGGCTAAAGGTTTGGATTGGAGACGACAAGCCGCAGTTGCGCGACAACCCCGACGAGTTTACTTTGCGTCACAAAGTTTCATCTGCCGCCTCCCGCACGAACCCCAAGGAGCATCTAGAATGCCGAACGCCAAGCACCAGTCCGTTCGCCGACTTCTCGCCGCCGGAGGCGCTGCGGCGCGGCGCTTTCCCGAGGTCGTGGTCTGCGGTCTCGTCGCCGGGACCGCCGGTGCGGCCGGCATCGACGCGGCCGATGAGCGCTTCTGGTTCCGAATTTGCTTCGCCGCCGCCCTGGGGCTGCCCTTCTTCACGGGCATGGTCCTGACGGCGGAGCGACACGGCTGGAGCGAAAGGACGCGGTGGGCTCTCCGGGGCGCGGGAGCGGCGCTTCTGGTCGGCTGGTGGGCGGCCAGCGGAGGCTGGCAGATGAACATTATGCCCGTGCGCTTCTTTCACACGGCGCTGACGCTGCACTTGGCGGCGGCGGTGCTGCCGTACCTGCGCACGACGGAGCCCTGGGGGTTCTGGCAGTACAACCGGGCGCTCTTTTTCCGCTTCGTCGTCGCGGTGGTGTACGCCGCGGCGGTGTTCGTCGGGCTGGCGCTGGCGGTGGGCGCGGTGGACAACCTCTTCGGCGTGGACATCCCCGAAGAGACCTACGGGCGGCTCTGGTTCGCCGCCGCGTTCGGCCTTCACCCGCTCGTCTTCCTGGCCGGCGTCCCCACGAGCTTCGCCAGCCTGAACGAGAGCCGGGACTACCCCCGCTGGCTCAAGGTCTTCTCGCAGAACGTCATGCTGCCGCTGGTCGCCCTCTACGTGGCGATCCTGCTGGTCTACATGGGGAAGATTCTGGTCACGGGAACGTGGCCCAGCGGGTGGATCAGCTACCTGGTGACGGCGCTGGCCGTCGCGGGCACGTTCTCCCTGCTCATGGTCCACCCGGAGCGGATGCGGACGGAGAACAGCTGGATCGACCGGTACGCCCTGGGCTTCTGGATCGCGGTCCTGCCGTCGGCGGCGATGGTGCTCATGGCCCTCTGGCAGCGGGTCGAGCAGTACGGGATCACGGAGGCGCGGTACCTGCTGGGCGCGATGGCGCTGTGGCTGGTGGGGACGGCGCTCCACAAGGCGATCACCCGCACCCGCGACATCAAGACGATTCCGTTGACGTTGGCGGCGGTCGGACTGCTGTCGCTGGCGGGGCCGTGGTCGGCCTACTCCGTCGCCAAGCGAAGCCAGGTGGGACGGATCGCCGACATCCTGACCGCCCACGGCGCCCTTTCCGGCGACGTCCTGTCTTCGCAGCCGCGCGACATCCCCTTCGAGGACTGGCAGCAGGTCGAGGACGTGGTGCTCTACTTGGTGGACAACCACGGCACCAGCGCCTTCGAGGGGTGGTCCGGCGGCGTCGAGAACGCTGACCAGGAGTGGGCGACGGCGCCGGCGATCGGGCGGGATGCTCTGCACGAGCAGATCGACGGCGTCCTGGCGCGGCTGGGGGTTCGCCCCGGGGCCGACGGCAGGCCCGTGGAGCTCTACGCGGCCAGCCCCGGAGAGCCCGTCTCCACTGAAGGGTACGACTGGATGGCGGCGACCGGCGATGCGGGCGAGGCCGTCGTCGCGGGAGACACGCTTCGCGTTGCGCTGTCCGAGGACGGGCGGGCGGCGGTCCTGACGCTGGGCGAACGAGAAGCGCGGGCGTCCCTGGAGCCGCTGATCGAGCGGGCGCGAGCGCTGCGGGAGACGCCGACCGACGGGGCGGCTCGGCCGCCGGTGGACGGCACCGCAAGCGTGGAGGCGCCGGCGAGCGAACTCGTGCTGGACGCTGCCGTGGAAGGAGTCGCGGTGCGGCTGGTGCTGGCGTGGTTGCGCGTGGAGGAGCTGGTGGACGGTCCTACAGTCACCGAGCTGGAGGTGGACGCGGTGCTGCTGCGACTGGAGGTCCCATCGGGGTAGAGCGGGTTCGGCCGTGCCGCCGCGTCAGCGCGCGGCCAGCAGTGCGATAAGGAGTCCGTGCACCACCGAGCTGGCGAGAGGGGTGAACAGCACGGCGCCTAGCTCGCTGCTGTGGTCGATGGTCGAGGCCAGCCCCAGGGCCGCGCCTGCCCCAAGGGTCGATCCGACAAGCGCAGTGGAGAACTTTGCGCCCATCCTTTGGGCTGCCCAAGCCACGGCTGCCGCCGACCCCGCCGCGGCCAGCGTGATGGGGACTCGATAGCTCTCTCGCCGATCGCTGTCGAGTCCCCTGTAGAGGACGACCCCCCACATCGGCAGTTGGGCCAGGAGCGCGATTCCCGACAGGGAGGCCAACATCCGGCCCTTCAACGACGCGCTGTCGGCGAACACTGGCCGCAGGGGATGCTCTAAGGACCTGGACCACACCGACCACTCCGAGCGGGGAGCTGGCCCCCCGAACCCGGCGGCGCCCCTGGAGTCCCAACCGACCGAACCGACCGGCACGCGGAGCGACGGCCGGTCCGGCGTCGTCTCCGCCGGAAGAGCCCGCTTGGGCACCTTCACCGGATCGCCCAGACTCGGGCGCACTCCGGCTCGGGCCATGCGGTCCCAGAAGGCGGACACGCGCTCCGCAACGTAGGCGTTCGCTTCTTCCACAAGCGGGGGCACGCGCTCCCATGCCCGATCGATCGCCGCCAGCTGGCTGGCCGACGGCGGTCCGGCGTTGCGCTCGATCCCGGCGGCCGCGCGCCCCGGTCGGGCCTCTTGCAGGTCTGCCCGCAACGAGTCGGCGACGGCAGTCAACTCTGCCAACTCGGCCTTCAAGGAATCGCGGACTTCGTCGCCGCCAGGCAACGCCGCTCCGTCGTCCAACAGCGCCTCGGCCTCGTCCAGATGTCGCGATGCCCGGTTCAGCGCGCGCACGGCCAGCACGACGGTCGCGTTTAGCGTGGCGACTTCCCGCGCAGCGGTCTGGCGGGCGCGAAGCGCGGAGACGTTGGGATCGGTCCTGGGGTCCATGCGCACCACGACCTCCTGTTCCGCCACCTGGTCTCCGGCTTCCAACCGCACGACGTACGCGCCCGGCAAGACCAGCGGCCCCGCCGTGCTTCCCCCGAACCGTCCGCCGCCCGCACCGCCGCCGCCCGAACCGTCTTCGGGCGGCACCTCCACGGGCGCGTCCTCCCTAAGGTCCCAGACGACCTGGTTCATGCCCGCATCCGCCGGCGCGTCCAGCGACCGCACCGCTTGGCCGCCCGGCGTCGTCACCGACAGCGTCGCCGAGTCCACGCCCTCCGCAAGCCAGTAGCGCGCGACGGTGCCGTCGGGCGGGTTCTCGGCTTCGTACACGTCGCCTCGGAAAGGCCAGCCGCCCATCCGGAACCACTGCGTGGCCCGCGGCACGGGGAACAAGTACGCCTGCTTGTCGAAGACGGCGCCGCCCGCCATGTGCTCCAACGGCACCAGGTCGTCCAGTATCCAGATGCTGCGCCCGTGCGTGCCCACCACCAAGTCGTTGTCCCGTGGGTGCACGACCAGGTCGTCAACGGGCACTGTCGGCAGGCCGCCCATTCGGTGCCACGACGCGCCCCGATCCAGCGACGCGAAGACGCCCGCCTCGTTCCCGAGGAACAACAAGTCCTCGCTGCGCGGATGCTCGCGCACAACGTTCACCGACCACTCCGGCAGCCCCTCCGACAGCCTGCGCCACGACGCCCCGAAGTCCTCGCTGGCGTACACGTAGGCGCCGTAGTCGTCGTCCCAGTGGCGGTCGAAGGCGGCGTACACGCGACCCTCCGCGTGGGCCGAAGCCTCCAGCCGGCTCACGTAGGAGCGCTCGGGCAACCCCGGCACGTTCGCGGCGACGTTGGTCCACGTCGCGCCGCCGTCTTGCGTGACCTGCACGTTGCCGTCGTCGGTGCCCACGTACAGGACCTGCGGCGACAGCGGCGACTCGTCGATCGTGGTGATGTTGCCGTACGTGGCGATGCCGTCGTGGCGCGACAGCGTCGAATCAGTCACCAGCGCTCCCATGATGGGCAGCGAGTCGCGGTCCAGCGCCTTGGTCAAGTCCGGGCTGGCCTCTTCCCACGACATGCCTCGGTCCCGAGAGCGCATTAGGTGATTGTTCCCCACGTAGACCGTGCTGGAGTTGTGCATCGACACCACGATCGGCGCGTTCCAGTTGTAGCGGTAGCTGCGTTCCTCGCCGTTCTCGTCGCCGGAATCGGGCGAAGGGGGCGCCACGGGCCGCATCGAAAGCACTTCGCCCGTGGCCAGATTGACGCGCCCCGAATTGCCGCCCTGCGACTCCGTGTACAAGATATTCGGGTCGTTGGGATCGAACTGATTGTAGAAGCCGTCGCCGCCCCACACGTCGCGCCAGTCGCGGTTGCGCAAGCCGTAGCCGGTCACCGTCTCGTTGGGGGCGCACCACGAGCTGTTGTCCTGCAAGCCGCCGCATACGCGATACGGATCGCTCATGTCCACGCCGATCTCGTAGAACTGTCCGGCGGCGAAGTTGTTGTGATGACGCCACGTGCGCGCGCCGTCCACGCTGGTGGCGACGCCCCCGTCGTTGCCCAGCAGCACGTAGTCGGAGTTGCGCGGATCGACCCACAGCGCGTGATGGTCCACGTGGATGCCGTCGGCCGCGTCGCCTTCCCACCAAGTCCTGCCGCCGTCGTCGGACGCCGACAAGCGCACGCCGCCCAGATAGATGCGCTCCGGGTTGTTGGGGTCGATGCGCACCATGCTGAAGTACATCGGGCGGGGGTTCCTCGACGACACCTTCCGCCAGCTTTCGCCTCGGTCGGTGGACTTGTACAACCCCCGGCCCGCGCCGCGCGACTCCACCAGCGCGTAGACCACGTTGCCGTCCCGCCGGTACACGTCGATTCCGATGCGCCCCAGGTCGCCCTCGGGCAAGCCCTCCTCCAGCCGCGCCCAGTGGTTGCCGCCGTCGGTGGTGCGGTAGAGGCCGCTCCCGGCCCCGCTGGCGCTGAAGCCGAACGCCGTGCGTCGCCGCTGGTACATGGCGGCGAAGAGCGTCCGGGGGTCGGACGGGTCCATGACCAGGTCCACGGCGCCCGTGTTCTCGTCCACGTACAGCACCTTCTCCCAGCTCGCCCCGCCGTCCGTCGTGCGAAAGACGCCGCGCTCCTCGTTGGGGCCGAACAGGTGCCCGACGGCAGCCACGTACGCCACCTCCGGATCCGTCGGATGGACCGCAATGCGGGAGACGTGGCGCGTGTCGCGGAGTCCCGCGTCGGTCCAGGTGCGCCCACCGTCGGTGGACTTGAAGACGCCGCAGCCGTAAGGCGAGCTCTGCCGGTTCTGGGGCTCGCCGGTGCCCGCCCACACCACGTTCGGGTTCGGCTGGAACAACGCGACGGCGCCGATCGACGCGCAGGGCTGGTCGTCGAAGAGGGGCGTCCACGACATGCCGTTGTTCTCCGTCAGCCAGACGCCGCCCGACGCCAGGCCCACGTAGAACTTCGCCGGGTTCGACTCCAATGGCGCCAGGCCCGCCACGCGCCCGCCCATGATCGCGGGTCCGATCTCCCGGAACGACAGGGCGTCCAGGGCTTGCTCGAGGGGGGTCCGGGCGTCGGTCGCTTGCAGGGCGGTCGAGGATTGCGGGGCGCGGCCCGTGGCGGAGGCCGGCGGCGATGGGGCAGCCGCGAGAACAGCGGTCGCGAGAAGGACGTGGATGCAGCGCATGACGGGGCTCCGGAAGAAGGCTGGTATGGAGGCGAGCGTAACCTTATCGTTCGAGGTTCGCAAATCGCTCCTCCCCTTCCCAACCGCCAGCGCGGCGCGCGCGAATCCATGTCCTCAAGCAAGTTTCTGGTCTATCTCGCCGGTCCGATCAGCGGATGTTCGGACATCCAGAAGCACAAGTGGCGAGACGACGTCAAGAAGAAGTACGCCAAGGACTTCGACTTCATCGACCCGACCGAAGACATGATCTCCAGGAGGTCGAGTCCGCAAGAGTTCGTGGAAGCGGACCTCGGGGAGATCAAGCGGTCGAACGGCATCCTTGCCAACATGTGGCGAGAGTCGATCGGCACGACCTTGGGCGTTGTGCACGCCAGCCGGATCGGACGCCCGGTCGTCGTTGCGGACCCGAACCATCTCCGTCACCGCATGTTGCAGTTCCACGCCGACGCCGTCGTCGACAGCGCGCTCAAGGCGGCCAAGGCGTTGCGCGACATGCTCGGCGCCGAGGCGAGCTGGAAGGTGCGCAAGTCGGGCGGACGTCAGGAAGCCTTTGCGCGCCGCAAGATCATTGCGTCGGTGGCGGGGGCCTGCCGCAGGACCAAGAACGACGACATCGTGGTGCCCCGAATCGTGCTGCCGGAGGTGATCGCCGAGCTGGAGAAGAGCGACCGATGGATCGACGGCGCCGTGACCACCACGGACATCGACAACGCCATTCGCACCGTCTTCCGAAGGTGGGAGCGGAAGCGCGACTTGGCGTTCGCAGGGCTGACCAGGGAGTGGAAGCGCTCTCTTGCGCGCAAGCGGAACCCCCGGGCCGCCTTCGTCAAGGAACCCCGGCCCGAGGGGGCGGTCCGCGTGGACGTGTCGTCCGGCAAATCGCATTCCACCGTTTGGGGCAAGGCGGTTCGCGAACTCGGGGACATCCCCTCTGCGCGAGCCCGCGACATCGTCCGCGCCATCGCGTCGGTGCGGGGCGTCGCCAAGATCGCGCTTCGGCGCTTCGGACACGGCGAATCCAGGGCCGACTGCTGCGCGTCGATCAAGGCTTCCAAGGAGCCCTTCGTCATCGACGGCACGCTGTTCGACGACGGCCCCAGGGGCACGTGGCAGGCCTTCCAGGTATACGTGCAGGTGCACGACGAACGAGACGGGATCATCAAGTCCGTCGTCGAGGCGCTGGAGGCGCAGGGGCTTTCGGCGGGCAATCGGCGTGGACAGCCCGCCGAGGCCGCTTCCGCGGAGGCGTCGTCCGCCGAGTCGCGCTCCGGCGACAGCGCTGGTATAGCAGGCGCTGGCCCAAGACGTTCGGCGGGGGTCGCGTCGGTGCTGCTGCTGGCGGCGGCGGCCGCCTTCCCTGCGCCCGCCCTGGCCGGCCAGGGCGTGACGACCGGCGGCGTGGGCGGCTTCGTGTACGGGGCCGAAGACCAGCCCTTGACGGGCGCGTCGGTGGTTGCGGTGCATGTGGAGTCGGGCACGCGCTACTCGGCGGTCAGTCGGGCGGACGGGGCGTTCTCGCTTCCCAACATGCGCGTGGGCGGACCGTACGCGGTCACCGCCGAGATGATCGGGCACGCCGCGCGCACGGAAGAGGGTGTCTTCGTGCTGCTGGGCCAGACGGTTCGCGTCGACCTTCATCTGGAAGCGCGGGCCTTGGAGATCGAAGGCATCGAGGTGGAGGTGCCCGCAGGCCAGGGGCGCGCGGCCGGGCGCACGGGCGCGGCCACGTCGATCGGTTCCGAACAGGTCGCGGCGCTGCCGTCGATCAAGCGCACCACGCGGGACCTCGTTCGCGTCGACCCGCGCAACGACGGCAACCTGGCCTTCGCCGGGCGCAACTGGCTCTACAACAACGTCTCGCTGGACGGCTCCTACTTCAGCAACCCGTTCGGCTTGGACGACCCGGCGCCGGGCGGCCAGGCCAACGCGGAACCGGTCCCCTTCGACGCCGTGGAGCAGGTTCACGTGTCGGTGGCGCCGTTCGACGTGCGCGAGGGCGGCTTCACCGGCGCCAACGTGAACACCGTGACCAAGAGCGGCACCAACCGCTACCAAGCATCCGCGTACACGTTCGCGCGCAACGAATCTCTGATCGGCAACCGGGTCGAAGGCAACGAGGTGTCCGCGAGCCCCGACCTGTCGTTCAACCAGTCGGGCGTCACGGCCTCGGGACCGGTCGTTCGCGACAAGCTTCTCTTCTTCGTGAACGCCGAGATCGAGCGTCGGGACGATCCGGGCACCGACTTCGTCGCCAGCGGAGACGACGGCGCGCCGGGCTTCGGGGAGTCGCGGGTGCGCGCCTCGGTCATGGACTCGATCCGGGCGCGCATGATGTCGGTCTACGGCTACGACCCCGGCCCCTACCAGGGCTACGTCCACGAGACCGACAACGACAAGCTGCTGGCCAAGCTGGACTGGAACGTCAGCGACCGCCAGCACTTCACCTTCCGTTACAGCTACTTGGACGCCCGTCGGGAGCAAGGGCCGCATCCGGCTGCGATCAGCTTCAACAACGCCGGCCGCGGCCCCAACGGCTCGTCGCTTCCCTTTCGCAACGCCGGCTACGCGATCAACAACCGGCTGCACTCGTTTGCGCTGGAGCTGAACAGTCGTGGCGACCGCTACGCCAATCGCTTCTTCGCCAGCTACAACCGGTTTCGCGACACTCGCGATCCGTTCAGCGCCGACTACCCCACGATCGAGATCGGCGAAGGCGGAATCGGCTACACCACGCTGGGCCACGAGCCCTTTTCGATCCGCAACGTGGTGCACCAGGACGTGCTGCAGTTCACCAACAACGCGACCTTCTACCGGGGCAGGCACGCGCTGACGGCCGGCGCCAACTTCGAGACGTTCGGCTTCTTCAACTCCTTCAACCTCTTTCGCCACGGCCTGTTCTTCTTGCCCTGGACGCTCTCGATCGGCTCCACATTCGCTTCGCTGGACGAGTTCTTCGCCGCGACCGAGGACGGCGCCAAGGACTTCGACGCCATGATCGGCGTCGGACCCTACAAGGGCGAAACCACCGACATTGGGCAACTGTCGCTGTATGCACAAGACGAATTCTCCGTCGGCGACAACCTTGACGTGACCGCCGGGCTCCGCGTGGACATCCCCTTGTACTTCACGGAACCGGTGGACAACCCTTTCTCGCGCGGGCTTGCGGCCTTGGACCGCGACGGCAACCCCGAAACAGTTGACCAAAGCGCGCTGCCCGGCGCTACCCCGCTGCTTTCGCCCCGGCTGGGGTTCAACTGGGATGTGCGCGGGGATGGTTCGACGCGACTGCGGGGCGGGACGGGGGTCTTCACGGGCCGAATCCCGTTCGTTTGGGTCGGCAACGTGATCTCCAACCCGGGGGCCAACCCGAACATCTGGGCTCCGGGCGCCAACGAGGGCGTGCCGCAAGTGCAGACGGCCGAGAACACGGTCCTGCAGCAGACCTTCGACCTGAATGCCTTGGACGCCGACTTTCGATGGCCGCAGGTGTGGGTGACGGACCTTGCCGTGGACCAGCAGCTGCCCGGCGGCTGGACCGGCACGCTGGAGGTGCTGTACGGCAACGATGTCAACGCGGTCGTGGTGCGCAACGCCGACTTGGCGCACCCCCAGCGGACGCTGCGCGACGGCCGCCCCTACTACGGCGGCCCGGGCGCCCACGAACTCAACCCCGACGGCGGTGCCGGCATCTACGTGTTGGACAACTCCAGCCAGGGCTACAACTTCAACCTGACCGCCCAGCTCGGCCGGAGCTTTGCAAGCGGTTCGGCGTCCGCCGCCTACGCCTTCACCCAGGCGAAGAACAACATGAAGACCACCGAGATCGCATCGGTGATGTGGCAGAACTTGCCGATGCAGGGCGACCCCAACAACCCGCGCCTGTCGTGGTCCGAGTTCGGTCCGCGGCACCGGTTCACCGCCTCGGGCACGTACACGCGCACCTGGTCGGAGCGGTTCGCGACCCACTTCGGCCTCTTCGCGGAAGTGGCGCAGGGCGGGCGCTTCACCGCCGCCGGGGGCAACCGGTTCTCGTTCGTCTACGCCGGCGACGTGAACGGCGACGGGCAGGCCGGCAACGACTTGATCTATATTCCGCGGGACGCGGGCGACATCAACTTGGCGAACCCGTCGGAGTGGGCGCTCTTGGACGCGTTCATCGAACAGGACCCGTATTTGAGCCGCAACCGGGGCCGCACTTCGGAGCGGATGGGTGCCTTGGCGCCTTGGTTCAGCAGCTTGGACGTGCGGATATTGCAGGACGTGCGCGTGCGCGGACAGACGGTTCAGATCAGCTTGGACGTCCTCAACGTGGGCAATCTGCTGAACAGCGCCTGGGGCGTGCGCAAGATCGCCAGCCCGGCCGCCACGTCTCCGCTGCGGCTGGTGGAGTTCGACGGCACCGGCGAACCCGTCTTCGAGTTCACCGGACCCGACCGGACGTTCATGTCCGACCCGGGCGTGTTCTCCAGGTGGCGAATTCAGATGGGCGCGCGCGTCATGCTGCGCTGAGCCCGCAACCGCTCGACCAGGATCGGCACGATTCGCTCCGCCGCCTTGCCGTCCCACAGCGGCGGGAGGGGTCGGTCGCGCTTCAGGCCTTCGCGGTCGCCGTCCGACGCCGGCGGCCGCTCCTGGCCTAGGCGGCGCGCGCGGTCCTGATCGCCGTCGGCGTCACCGTCGCGCAACGCTGCCCTGAACGCCGCGACGACGCTTTGGGGCTCGACCCCGGCCAGCCGGTTCGTCCCGGCCTCGATCGTGATCGGGCGCTCCGTGTTGTTGCGCAAAGTGACGCAAGGAACGCCCAGCACCGTGGTCTCTTCCTGCACGCCGCCCGAATCGGTGAGCGCTACGCGGGCGTTTGCCAACAGCTCGACAAAGTCCAGGTAGGGAAGAGGGCCGGTCATCTTCAGGTCGCGCGAGCGGTCGGACCACGCTTCCAACCCGGCCTGCGCCAGAGCGTTGCGAAGACGGGGATGGGCAGGCAACACCACGGGGACTGTCGACAGGACCTGGGTGATCGCCTCCGCAAGTCCCGCCAGGACCGCCCCGTCGTCCACGTTGGACGGCCGGTGCAGCGTCACGACGGCGTAGTTGCCCGGCGTCACGCCGAGCTCCTCCAGGACCCGGGAAGATCGGGCACGCTCCCGGAACCGAAGGAGCGTGTCCACCATGACGTTGCCCACCAGGAACACGTTGTCGGGATCGGCTCCTTCTCGCGCCAAGTTGCGGACCGCCGCCGGTTCGGTGCAGAACATCAGGTCGGCGACCGCATCGGTCACGAGGCGGTTGATCTCTTCCGGCATCAAGCGGTCGCCGCTCCGCAGGCCGGCCTCCACATGCACCACGGGAACGCGCATCTTGGCGCACACCAACGCGCACGCGACCGTGCTGTTCACGTCGCCCACCACGACCACCGCGCTGGGCTGCTGATCCACCACCACCTGCTCGAAGCGGGTCATGATCTGGGCCGTCTGCGCCGCGTGGCTTCCCGAACCGACGTTCAGGTTCACGTCCGGCCGGGACAAGTCCAGGTCGCGGAAGAAGTTGTCGCTCATGGCGTCGTCGTAGTGTTGGCCCGTGTGCACCAGCACGGGATCGATCACGCCGGCGCCCTTCGAACGGTACGCTTCCATCAGCGACGCGACCTTGACGAAGTTCGGACGGGTGCCGACGATGGTCAGGATGCGAAGACGGTCGGGGTCGCCTGGCTCGCCCGGGGAGCGACTCGACACGCCCCCGGCCGCCCCGCTCGTCATCGGGCAACCACCACCCGCTCGCCGGTCTTGGCGCTGCGGACCGCCGCGAAGCACACCCGGTGCGTGGCGATCAAGCTCTCCCAAGAGATCGGCCACGGCCCTCCTTTGGCGCACGTCTCGAAGAACGCCTCCAGCTCGGCGGCAAAGCCCTTGTCCTGCCTGCCCCGCGCACCCGGCCCGCCTCCGAAGAACCGGGTTGCGCGAAAGTCGTCCACCAGCGCGGCGCACCCGCCTCCCAAGACTTCGCAGCGTTCCTTGGGCAGGTCCCGATGTCCGCCGGCCAAGTACTGGATCGAAGCCAGGGAACCGCAGGCGTACTCCACGTTCATGACGACCGAGTCCGGGGAAACGGCGCCGGCGCGGTCTCCCGAGACGGCGGTCGCCCAGACGGCGACGGGTTCGCTGCCCACCACCGCGCCGCAGAAGTCCACGAAGTGGCACGCTTCGCCCACGATGCGACCGCCTCCCACGGCCGAGTCCTGCACCCAGCTCTGGTCCGGCACGGGGCCGGCGTTGACGCGGTAGCTCACCACCAGCGGCGCCCGCCCCCGCTCGCCGAAACCGGCCCGCAGAGCCCGGCCGTGCGGCGAGAAGCGCCGGTTGAAGCCCACCATCAGGCACGGGTCGCGCCCTGCTCGGCGCGCTTCCGCCAACGCCGCCTCGACCTCGCCCATCTCCTCTTCGCGAATGCACAGCGGCTTCTCCACGAAGACGTGCTTGCCCGCCCGCAGAGCGGCGGCGGCCAGGGCGGCGTGGCTGTCGTGGCGGGTGGCCACGAACACGGCGTCGGTGTCTGCGTCGTCCAGAACGCGGACGGCGTCGGTGGTTGCGAAGGCAAAGCCGAACTGCTGGGCGGCCTGCTGGGCGCTACGCCCGGTGGCGGTGCACACGCCCGCAAGGCGAACGTCGCGACGCCGGCCGATCTCCGGCAGCAGGACGCTGCGGGCAAACGCCCCCGCGCCCACGAAACCCACGCGCATGTGGCGAGGGCGAGCGCCGTCGCGGGAGCCGGTCTCTTGGTGGGGTCCGGTGCCGTCACGGGAGCCAATGCCGCGGCGGGTCTCCCGAGTGCCCCGGCCCTCGTACGGCGCCAGCGGCACGGAGCGGACCAGCGGCGCGTCCGTCGGATACTCGAGCAGAACACCCAGCGGCTTGGTACCCGCTTCCCGGTCGCCGCCGGCCCCGGCGCCGGCGCCGATCAGGGCGGCGTAGGCGTCCAGCGCGTTCTCGAACGGCTCGACGTGGGTCACCAGGGCCTGCGGCGTCGCCTTTCCCTGCTCCACCAAGTACAGGAAGCTCTCCATGTTGCGCTGCTCGGTGAAGCGGACGTACGGCAGCGGATAGTCGGTGCCCCCTTCCTCGTAGGCGGGGTCGTAGCGGCCCGGCCCGTAGGACATGGACAGGCGCAAGTCCAGCTCCTTCCGGAAGAAAGCGTCGCGGGGCACGTCCAACCCCACCAAGCCCACCGCCACCACGCGCCCCTTCTGCCTCGACACGCGGGCTGCGGTCTCGATGGGACCGTTGTCGGACGAGGCGGCAGCGATGATCACGGCGTCGGCGCCTCGGCCCGACGTGAACGCCTCCGAAGCGCCCTCGACGTCCGAGACCGCAACCGCGTCGGCACCCAGCTTCTTGGCCAAATCAGCCCGGTTCGAGTCCGGGTCGACGCCCAGGACGGCGCAGCCGTTGGCCTTGAGGATTTGCACGGTCAGCAAACCGAGCAGCCCCAGCCCGATCACCACGACATGCTCGCCCAGCAGCGGGGAGGCTTGCCGCACGCCCTGCACTGCGACGGCGCCCACCGTCGCAAAGGCGGCGTCGGCGTGGGAAACGCCTTCGGGGACGCGAACGCAGAGGTTCCGGGGAACGAAGTTGAACTCGGCGTGCGTGGCGTAGCCCCCGCCGCCCACGGCCACGCGGTCGCCCGGCCTGAGGCCGCCTGCCTCCACGCCGGCCTCCACCACGTCGCCGGAAGCGGAGTATCCCAGGCACACGGGCTCGTCCAGCTTGGCCAGCGCCTTCCGCAATGCGGGCCCGATCCCTTCGACGCGCGCCTTCGCCACGACGCGCTTCACCAGGTCGGGCCGGGCGCGGGCCTTGGCCAGCAGGCTCTTCTTGGCCAGCTCCATGAGCATCTTTTCGGTGCCCGCCGAGATCACGCTGAACCGGGTCCGAACCACGACGCCGCCGGATGCGCACCGGGGCGCGGGCACCTCCGCGAGCCACAGTTCGCCGGTTCTGTACGACTGAAGAAGCTGCTTCACGGGGTCCGCTTCCAAAGAAAGCCGGCTGGGGGAGAGGCGGCGACGGGAATGCGTCGGGCGACAGGCCGAGCGAGACGCAAGGTTACGCAAGAAAGCCCTGCCCGCGAAAGCATGGCGGACAGGGCGACGGAGGCGGAGGGACTCGAACCCCCAAGTGCTTGCGCACGCCGCATTTCGAGTGCGGTGCCTTACCAGTTAGGACTACGCCTCCTTCCGTCGGAGAATCGGGGCGCCCGGATTCGAACCGGGGACCTCTGCGACCCGAACGCAGCGCTCTACCGGACTGAGCCACGCCCCGTGGCTTGGTGGGACAACGAGAAGGGACTGGGAGAACGGACGGGGTGGGATTCGAACCCACGTGGGCAAAATGCCCACACGATTTCCAGTCGTGCGCCTTAAGCCGCTCGGCCACCCGTCCTGGTGGGGAAGTAGGGGATGGAGGCCCATCCGCTCGTTTCGCTTCGCGCACGGAGGGAGTGGGATGGGCCGTTGGCCGTCTTCGGGGACTCGTGCCTGCCGGCCCGAGACCCCCTTCGGCTCGAACACGTTCGGACCCCATTCCCTCCATTCGCTTCGCGCACGGAGGGAGTGGGATTCGAACCCACGTGGTCCAGGGGACCAACGCCTTAGCAGGGCGCCGCTTTTAGCCGCTCAGCCATCCCTCCAACTTGCTTGAAGTAGCCCCGCCTGGGCTCGAACCAGGACTCTTCTGATCCAGAGTCAGACGTGTTGCCAATTACACCACGGGGCTATGGAACCGCTTCGAGAGAGCCACCGGTCGGACTTGAACCGACGACCCCGTCATTACGAGTGACGTGCTCTACCAGCTGAGCTACGGTGGCAAGGAAGTGGAGCCGAGGGGAGTCGAACCCCTGACCTCAGCGATGCGAACGCTGCGCTCTCCCAACTGAGCTACGGCCCCGTCAGAATCCCGGATGGGCGCGACAGGACTCGAACCTGTGACCTCCACGATGTCAACGTGGCACTCTAACCAGCTGAGCTACGCGCCCGCTCCCCCTTCCCCCAAGTGCGCCCGGGAGGACTCGAACCCCCAACCCCCTGATCCGTAGTCAGGTACTCTATCCAATTGAGCTACGGGCGCTTTCGCCGCCGGCCGTGCCCATGGCGGCCATGCCCACGACAGGACTCGAACCTGTACGTCCTTTCGAACACTGGTCCCTCAAACCAGCCTGTCTACCAATTCCAGCACGTGGGCGACGTTCCGACAACCGACCAAGTGCTCGGGGAGGGACTCGAACCCTCACGGGGTTAACCCCCACAGGATCCTGAATCCTGCGCGTCTACCAATTCCGCCACCCGAGCTTGGCGCTGCGAGTGGAGCCGAGGGGAGTCGAACCCCTGACCTCCTGAATGCCATTCAGGCGCTCTCCCAACTGAGCTACGGCCCCAGCGTTCCGGCGCTGCCGCCGGACACTGCTCTCGCGACCCTTGTTGTCAAAGACCTTCCACGGGGCTGACGGGACTCGAACCCGCGGCCTCCGGTGTGACAGACCGGCACTCTAACCGAACTGAGCTACAGCCCCCGATACCCTCACGGGGAATCGAACCCCGATCTCCACCTTGAAAGAGTGGTGTCCTAACCGTTAGACGATGAGGGCGACGACTTGCCGCCGAGCAGGCCCGGAGGGACTCGAACCCCCAACCGCCGGTTTTGGAGACCGGTGCTCTACCAAGTTGAGCTACGGACCTGTGGACTGTCCCGCCATGGCCAGGGGCGGAATTGAACCGCCGACACCGCGATTTTCAGTCGCGTGCTCTACCAACTGAGCTACCTGGCCGGAACCCCCAGCACCCGCCGACAAAAAACCGACCCGGTGCGGCACGAGGGGAGCGCGCCCGGCTCCTCCGCGCCGACGGCCTGGCCGGCATCCTGGAAGGGTACTGAAAATAGCGGGGGCGGGATTCGAACCCGCGACCTTCGGGTTATGAGCCCGACGAGCTACCAGACTGCTCCACCCCGCAACGCGACACTAACGGTAGGAAAAACGCCCGCGGGCGTCAACCCCCGTCCAGAGACCCGCCGGCCGTCCAGAGGACCCGCCCGGCGAGAGGCCCGCGCAGGCGTCACTGACCGACCGACCGCAAGACCGACCGCGTCACCGCCTTGGCCCGGCCACGCCGCCTCGCACCCTGTACCCGGCAAGCTCCTGCCGCCAACGCGGCAACCGCCCGGCGAGAGGCCCGCGGAAGTTGGTTGGGGTGGACTTGAAGGTCGGCGTGCGCATCCACCACTCCCCCACGTACCAGGAGCCATGCTCGCCCTCGGCCAAGACGATCTCGCCTCCCTGATGCGGCGCCGGGGGTCTCCCGGTCAGGTGGCGGAACTCCACCCTCGCGACCCGCGACGCCTCCCGGGCCAGAAAGAAGGCTCCTTCGATCCCGGCGTCCGCCAGCTCCGGCGCGGACCGGAACCGGAGGGCAAGCGTGTCGGCCGTCGCTTCCTCCAGCGCGAAGCAGTGGTTCGCCTGGAACCAAGCGGTGAGCAGGAGGCCCGGCGACGGGGCGAAGTAGCGGACCTGGCGGCCCTCCAGCGCCTCGGCCCAGCCAGTCTCGTCCAGCGCCGTCGCGTCCACGAACGCGAAGGGAGACGCTCCATCCAGCACCATCGTGTCCGCGTCCACGCGCAAGAAGTTCGGGTCGAGGTCCATTTCGCCCTCGTAGGTGACCACGTCGAACGCCGTCGTCTCGCCGCGACCCGCTCGAAGCGCACCGGCAAGCGTGGTCCTGGCAAGCGTGGCGCGCACCAGGTCCCACGCAACCCCGAGGGCTTCGCTCGTCGTCCGCGAGGAGATGGAGCAGACAGGTTCGGTCGCGACCGTCACGCCGGGCAGCTCGATCGGGTCGGCGGTCAGCCGCAGCGTCAGGTGTCCGTCGGGTCCGTCCAAGGCGAACTCCCGGCGTCGAAAGCCGATCCGCTCGACGACGAGTGCGTGCGGCGGCGGGCCGACCAACGGCAGCTCGAACTCCCCCGCAGGGCCGCTGAGCCGACGAAGCCGCTCGACTCCGTCTCCGTCCAGAATGGCGACCATCGCGCCAGCCACGGGACCGCCGGTGACTTCGTCGACGAGCCGTCCCGTCGCCACATCCTGACCCGAAGTCGGCTCGCCCGCTCCAAGCAGCGGAGCCAGCGTCCATGCGACCCAGGCGGTCATTTCCGCCTAGCAGCCCGGGGCAGACGGCTTGGCGCGGAATGCGGCGACGGCAAGCGGACGCAGCTAGGTGCCGGAAGGAGGACGCTGTACCCCTCCGCTAGTCGAACACGCCTCATCCGTTGCTCTACCGCTTGGCGATACTCGGACGCATCCACACCAGCCGTTGCGGCCTTGTCCGCCAAGTACTGCTCGGCCTCGGCCAGCCGGCCTTGCAGCTCCCGATGGACCGAATCGGCCGTGATGCCGCGGAGTCCAGCTTTCCGTTGTATCCAGGCACCGTCGGCAAGTAAGCGCTCGACGTGCCGAACCGTGTAGGTGGCTGCTTCGGCGTCCACGTAGAACGCGGAGACCATGAGGCCCCCGCCATGGCGGCTGGGAGTTGCGGCGGGCTCGTCGGTCGCCGCTTGGGTGATCGGGCGGGTTCCGTCCTGACAGCCGACGGCCAGCAGGAGTACGATCGGAAGCGAGCCGAGCATGCGCCTCGTGGTGTGCGCCATGTTCATGCGGAAACTCCTTCGTTCTTGGCCTGCACACGCCAACAGCAATTTCTGTGCCACATCGGTGGACGCCCGTGTTTAGAATACTGGACGCTCCGCCTCTGCGTCCAGCAAACATCGGCGCGTCGGCCCCGCCAACTGTCCGCCCTCGGCCAGGCATCTGCGCCCCGCCGTTATCTTTGTCCAAGCCGGAGACGATGTGGCGGGGCGACGCGAAGCAACGGAGAGCGGATCGATGGCCAAGAAGATTTCCAAGGACGAGATTAGGGACTGGGCGGATGCTCGGGACGGCTGGAAGCTTCGGGAGGACGCGATCCGAAAGCGGTTCGTGTTCCCCTCGTTCCGGGACTCCATCGTCTTCGTGAACCGGTTGGCCACGCTGGCGGACGAGCTGGACCACCATCCGGACATCGACGTGCGCTACGACAAGGTGTTCGTGACCCTGTCCACGCACGACGCCGGCGGCGTGACGCGGAAGGACCTGAACTTGGCCGAGCGGATCGACTTCGCGACCTCGGCGCGCTGAGGAGGCAGGTCAGAGGGAGCTGACGACCTCCGCCGCCAGCACGTCCAGGCCCCGCGCCAGCTCCGCCTCCGTGATCGTGGCAGGCGGCGTCAGCTCCACCACCTGCCCGCTTTCGCCCGCCGGCAACACGATCAGCCCCCGCTCCAGCACCCTTCGCGCAACCAAGACCCCAGGGCCGGGGCGCTCGTCCGACCCGGCTTGATCCGCGACCTGCTCGGGCTCGCACGCAACGGAGGCCCCGGCCCCGTCGTCGGCCAACTCCACGCCCAGCATCAGGCCGCGGCCCCGCACGCCGACAACCCGGTCGTACCCCGACAGCGACGCCCGCAAGCGATCCAGCGCCTGCTCTCCCAAGCGCCGGGCGCGCCTGATCAAGTCCTCCTCCTCCACGACCTCCAGGAAGCCCAAGCCGGCAGCGCAGCACAGCGGGTGTCCCAGAAAGGTCTCGGTGTGGACGGCCTCGCCCGAGGACGGCGGCCACGCGTCCATCACCTCTCGCGGGCCGCAGCAGGCCGACAGCGGCAGGCCGCCTCCCAGGGCCTTCCCCAGGCACACAAGGTCGGCGGCTCCGGCGCTGGCCAGGACGCTGCCGGTGCGACCCATTCCCGTGAAGACTTCGTCGGCCACCAAGAGGGCTCCGGCGGACCGGGCGCGACGGCCCAGGGCATCCAGGAACCCGTCCGGGGGGACGCGCACTCCGGCACGTCCCTGAACAGGCTCCACCAAGACGGCGCCGACCGGGACGGGAACGCCGCCCGCCAACGCGCGATCCACCGCCCCCAGGCTGCGTAGTGCGTCCTCGTCGGTCTCCGGAAAGGGGACGAACCGGACATGGTCCGCCAGCCGGGCCGTGAAGGGGCGCCGGAAGTGCTCCCGGTGGGTGGCGGCCAGGGCGCCCAGGGTCAAGCCGTGGTAGCCGCCTTCGAACGCGACGACGCCAGGGCGGCCCGTGGCCAGGTGCGCCGTCTTGAGGGCCGCCTCCACGGCGCCGGAGCCGCTTAGGCCCAGCACGATCCGGGTCTCGGGCCAGGGCATCCGGTCCGCCAGCGCCTCCAGGAACTCGAGCTTGGCCTGCGGCGGGTGGATGTCGCCCATGCCGTGGACCAGGCGCTCGGACTGGCGGCCGACCCGCGCCATGATCTTCGGGTGGCGGTGCCCGGCGAAGGCGACGCCGAAAGCGCCCGTGAAGTCCAGGTACTCCTTCCCCTCGGCGTCTCGAACGCAGGCGCCCCGCGCCTCGGCCCAGAACGGCGGCTGCGCCTCCAGGTGCGTAACGTTGCGCGACTCGACTCGGGACAACCGGGCGGCCAGGTCGCGCCCAGCGGCGACGCCATCTCGGGCCGGATCGGGTTCCGGCGGGGCGTCCCGTTTAGTGCCCAAAGGCGATGACGCCCAGGAAGGTCACGTAGGCCACCAGCAGGAGGACGCCTTCGCCGCGCCGCACTTCCTTGGCCGTGGTCACTACCGGCCACATAACCACCGAGAGGAGCAGGACCATGAGCCATTCCTGCTCCAGAATCCCCCGGTCGATCTCGTAGCCCCGGACCAGAGCCGCCGCGCCAAGCACCGCCGCAAGGTTGAAGATGTTGGACCCCACGACGTTGCCGACGGCGATGTCGGCCTCCTTGCGCACGGCGGCAACCACCGACGTGACCAGCTCGGGGAGCGAGGTGCCGATCGCCACGATCGTCGCCCCCACCACCATTTCGCTCAGGCCGAACTCCAACCCGATGTACGAAGCCGCCTCCACGATCGCCTTGCCCCCCGCCGCGAGCCCGCCGGCGCCCGCCGCAATCAGCAGCAGGTTCCGCAGGTTGCCCGGTTTGTCCTTGGCGTCGTCGGCCAGTTCCCCGACCTCGTCCATGATCTCCTGGATCTCGTCGTCCGCCGACATGAAGGTGAAGGCCACGTACACGGCCAACAGCCCCAGCAGCACGACCCCTTCGCCTCGCGTCAGCCGGAAGTCCAGCATCAGGGGGAAGACCGCAAGCGTGACCACGATCATGATCGGCACTTCCCGGCTGATCACCCGGTTCGCGACCGCCAAGGGGCTGATCACCGCCGTGGTCCCCAGGATCAAGCCGATGTTGGCCAAGTTGGAGCCCAGCACGTTGCTGGCCAGCAGACTCCCCCGGTTCTCCAACGTGGCCACGATGCTCACCACCAGCTCCGGCGCCGACGTCCCCAGCGAGACCACCGTGAGCCCCACCACTACCGGGCTGACTCCCATGTTGGTGGCCAACCGCGCCGAGCCCCGAACCAGCCACTCGGCCCCGAAGTACAGCGCGCCGAACCCCCCCAAGAGGAGGATCAAGTTCAGGGTCATCATGGGTCGGACCGCGATTCAGGCTCTGTCGCCAGCGGGACCCCGCGTTCTTTCAACAACTTATCAAGGCCGGCTTGGTTCAGCTGCTTCACGCCAAGCTCCTGCGCCTTCGTTAGCTTGGAACTGGGCTTGCCGTTCTTGATGTCGCCCACGACCAAGTACTGGGTATTCGCCGTCACCGCCGTGCCGACCTTGGCGCCGTGTTGCTTCAACTTCTTCGTCAAGTCGCCCCGGCTCATTGCCTCCAACTTGCCCGTGAGCACGAACGTCAGGCCCGCCAGGGCTTCGTCAACTGCGGGGACGACGAATTTGAACTTCTTCTTCAGCAGATTGTCGATCCGCCTCTTGATCTCTTCCTTGTCCAGGTAGCCTCGAATCGCCGACGCCATCTCCGGTCCCACGCCCGGCACCTCTTGGAGCGCCTCTTCGTCGGCGTCGCGAAACTTGTCGAAGTCCCGGAAGTGCTTGACCAAGGCCTCGGCCACGGTCGGCCCAACTTCCGGAATCCCCAAGCCGACCAGGAAACGCGACAGCTCGGTCTTGCGAACCCGCTGAATCGCTTCGACCAAGTTTCTGGCCTTGGACTCTGCAAATCCTTCCAGCGGAAGCAGTTCCTCTGCCGTCAGGTCGAGGAGGTCCGCGGGCTCCCTGACCAGGGGCTCCGACTCTGGACCGCGCTTCAAGAGCAGCTCCGCCACGCTGTCGCCCAGTCCTTCGATCTCCAATGCCTTGCGCGAGGCGAAGTGAACGATCTGGCCCTTCAGCTGCGCCGGACATCGAAAGTGGTTGCGACACACCGACCTCGGCCCCTGCTCGACGAGTGGTTCGCCACAACTTGTGCATACGAGGGGCATGGAGAACGCGCTCCGTTCGACCTTGCCCACGACTTGCGGAATCACGTCGCCGGCTCGCTGCACCCAGACCGAGTCGCCTGCTTGGATGGCCTGCCGCTCCAACTCTTCGCGGTTGTGCAGGGAGGCATTTTGTATCGTGACGCCGCCGATCTTGACGGGCCACAGCCTGGCCACGGGCGTGACTACCCCGGTTCGGCCTACCTGCACGTCGATCTCGCGCACAACCGCCGCCGCCCGAGGAGGCTTGAACTTCAGCGCTATCGCCCAGCGCGGGTGATGGGCCGTGTCTTCGAGCCGCCCTCGGTCCGCCAATTCGTTCACCTTGACCACCACGCCGTCAATTTCGTATTCCAGCTCGTCGCGCCGATCTCCGAACCACTTGTGATAAGCGGCGACTTCCTCCACCGACTCCGCGAGCTGCACTCGCTCAGGAACCAGGAAACCCCACTTCTTCAGCGCCGTCACGACTTCCCAGCCCGTCTTGAAGGGCAGGCTCTCGCTCGTGCGTTCTCGGCTCCCGCCCGTGTTGTCGCGGTCGGCGTCGGTCTCGCCCGCGTCGTCTTCCCGCATCGCCAGGATGTCGAACGCCACGACCGTCAAGTCGCGCTGGGCGGTCACTCGGGAATCCAGCTGCCGCAGCGCGCCCGAGACGACGTTTCGCGGGTTCATGTACTCCCTGCGCTTGGCTCTTCTGCGGCGCGCGTTTAGGGCCTCGAAGTCGGAGAGGTACATGACGACCTCGCACCGCACCGACAGCAAGGCCGGCGGCGGCGGAAGCTCCTTGCCCTTGTGCTTTCGGGCGAGCCGAAGGGGGACCGAGCGAATTGTGCGCACATTCTCGACGACGCCTTCGCCCACGAGTCCGTTGCCGCGGGTCACGGCGCGGGTCAGGACGCCGTGCTCGTAGACCAGCTCCAACGAGGCGCCGTCTAGCTTGGGCTCCAAGAGGTAGCGCACCTCCTCCTTGTCCAGCTCGCGGCGAACCCGCTCGTCAAAGCGCCGCACGTCGCCCATCTCGTAGGACGAATCCAGGGAGAGCATGGACGCCTCGTGCTTCAGCTTCGGCAGCTCGCCGACCGGCTCGACGCCGACGCGCTGCGTGGGCGAGTCGGACGTCTGAAGCTTCGGGTGGGCCTTCTCCAGGTCCGACAGGCGGCGGAAAAGCTGGTCGTATTCGAAGTCGGAGATCTCCGGCTCGGCCTTGTTGTAGTACAGGTCGTCGTGCCGGTCGATCTCCGCGACAAGCCGCTTGATCTCCTGGGCCGCTTCGTCCGGGCCTAGCCGGGCGGGATCGGTTCTCCCGTCGTCGCTGGAGATCATAAGGAATGGTAAATCCGCCCTGTCGCTCCGGGAAGGGCTGGCCTCCCCGGCCGAAAGGCTTACATTGGCCGGAACGACGGACGCCCCCAGTTTCGCCCATCAGCCCCCAGGAGTCCCCATGAACGCTCTTCGCTTTGCCCGCGCCTCGCGTCCCCGCGCACGTCTCCGGCGTGCCGCTGGCCTCGCACTGGCCTCGGGACTGGCCCTTGCCACGGGGCTGGCCCTGGCCGCCGCCCTTCCCTTCGCCGCCGCAGCCCAGATGGAGGAGACGACCCCCAGGGGCGCGGACGAAGGCGACGGCCCTCACGAGCGGCTCATCCTGCGGGGCGCCATCGTCATCGACGGGACCGGCGGGCCGCCGGTGGGGCCGGTGGACATCGTGATCGAGGGCGACCGGATCGCCCGCATCCAGACGGTGGGCTACCCGGGCGTGCCGATCGACGAGGACCGCCGCCCGGACGGCGCCACCAAGGAGATCGACATGTCCGGCATGTACGTCATGCCCGGGTTCGTGGACATGCACGCGCACACTGGCGGTTCCAGCAAGGCGCCCCAGCCCGAGTACACCTACAAGCTGTGGATGGGACACGGGATCACCACGTCTCGGGGCGTGGGCCACGGCCCCATGATGTGGGCGCTTGAAGAGAAGGCGAAGGCCGCGCGGAACGAGATCGTGGCGCCCCGCATGTTCACCTATGCGCGTCCCGGCGAGGCGTGGGAGGAAGGCCCCGTTGACTCGCCCGAGAAGGCGCGGGAGTGGGTTCGCTGGGCGGCGGAGGTCGACGTGGAGGGCGCCAAGATCGACGGGCTCAAGCTGACCGCGATGGACCCGGCGATCATGGAGGCCGTGATCGACGAGGCCCACAAGCACGGTCTGGGAACGGTGGCCCACCTGGCCCAGACGGGCGTGGCGCGCATGACCGCCCTGGACGCCGCCGAGGCGGGACTGGACATGATGACGCACTACTACGGCCTCATGGAGTCGATGCTGACCGACTACAGCATTCAGGACTGGCCGCTGGACTACAACTACCAGGACGAGCAGCACCGCTTCGGCAACGTGGGACGTCTGTGGTACCAGGCTGCCGAGCCGGGGTCGGAGCAGTGGAACCACCTGATCGACCGCTTCCTGGAGCTGGATTTCGGCCTCGATCCGACCATGTCGATCTACGAGGCCAGCCGCGACGTGATGCGCGCGCGGGAGGCCGACTTTCACGACGAGTACACGCTGCCCAGCCAGTGGGAGTTCTTCCAGCCGTCCAGGCGCGCTCACGGGTCGTACTGGTTCTACTGGACCAGCGAAGACGAGTACCACTGGAAGAAGTTCTTCCAGAAGTGGATGCACTTCCTGAACGACTACAAGAACGCGGGCGGGCGCGTCACCACCGGCTCCGACTCCGGGTTCATCTACAAGCTGTACGGGTTCGACTACATTCGGGAGCTGGAACTGCTGCGCGAGGCCGGATTCCACCCCGTCGAGGTGATCCGCTCGGCTACCCTGTACGGCGCCGAAGAGCTGCACGACCCCAAGGGCACGACCATCGACTTCGGCATCCTGCGGCCGGGCTTGAAGGCGGACATGGTGGTGGTGGACGAGAACCCGTTGCAGAACCTGAAGGTCCTCTACGGCAACGGCGCCGTAAAGCTCAACGACGACACCGGCGAGGTCGAGCGCGTCGGCGGCATCAAGTACACCATCAAGGACGGGATCGTCTACGACGCCCAGCGTCTCCTGGCCGACGTGCGCGAGATGGTGCGCAAGGCCAAGGAAGAGGCCGCCGTGTCGGATGAGAGATGACCCGGTTCCACCGATACACAAGGGGCGATCGACAACCGGAATAAGAGGTCGAAACAGGACCGATGCGCGTGGCGACCAATAACAGAAGACCGAACAAGCCGAAGACCGTTCGACGCCCGCTCGTGCGCAAGCTCGTTTCTTGCATGCTCGTGCTGGCCGGCGTCTTGGGAGGCCTTGTTCTCGCCGAGCTTGGGCTGCGCATCGTCGGGTTGGGCAATCCCGTCATCTACCGCACGAACACCGCCTACCGGTACGCGCCCCGACCCAGTCAAAGCCTGCAACGTCGTCGCGGGGCGTGGGTGACGATCAACGAGAGTGGATATCGAAGCGCCGAAAGCTGGATGGAGCCGGCCGCGCTCAAGGTTCTGTGGATTGGGGACAGCGTGACCTGGGGCGGATCCTACATCGACGATCGCGACACCTTCGCAGAGTTGTCGTGCGAGAGGATCGAAGATGCAACTGGCTTGGAGACAGTTTGCGGCAACGCTGGAGTTAACGCATACGGCTTGGACAACATGACGAGCCGGCTTCGCTACGATCGCGCCGGAGACAGCGCCAACGTGATCGTCACGGTCTTCGGTTGGTGGAACCTCTTCAGGGCTCAACAGGACATCGGCGGTAGATCCTGGCTGCAGCGCAATCCTCCGGGTTGGTTTCCAGCGTTGTGGGAGCTTGCGGCCTACACGACATCACGTATGCTGGTGTTTCTCCAACGCGAAAATTCGTGCGACGAGGCTTACGGGCCTGTGGTGGCGCGAGCGAGCTTTGCAGGACTGCTCCGGGAACTCGCACAGAAACAGAACGAGGGCGCCATCGTGCTACTCGTGCGGTCCCCCGACCCCCGTGAAGTCGCGGACGTGGATGCGGAGAGCGTCGCGATAAACCCTCACCTGCCGTGCCTCGATAGCGCATCCGCATCCGCATTGGCTCGCGAGCTCGAGGAAATCGGGCGCTTCCCCATATGGTGTGGGCTGTGTAGGATCAAGGGGCGACATGGACCATGAACCGAGGAGGCGAGGATGGAGATGCGGAAGTGGGTGGAGAGCTTGATGGCGTTGGGGCCGGGCTGGGAGGTGAAGGGGGTCGAGGAGGACCCGGTGCTGATGGAGGCGCGGGTGCGCGTGGCGAGGCGGACGGGCGAGCCTCTGACGTGTCCCGAGTGCGGCCGGCCGTGTCCGGGATACGACGCTCGGGAGCGGGAGTGGCGGCACCTGGACGCTTGGGGCTACAAGACGTTCGTGGTCTGCGACCTGCCTCGGGTCGAGTGTCCGGAGCACGGGGTGCGGACGGCATCGATGCCCTGGGCGGCGGACAAGTCGAGGTACACGGCGGCGTTCGAGGAGGAGGTGACGGCGTGGCTCGGCGAGGCCAGCATCCTGGGGGTGTCGAAGCGCATGAGGATGAGCTGGAACGCTGTGAGCGGCATCATGGAGCGGGCGGTGCGCCGGGGGCTCGAGCGCCGGAAGGCGGAGCCGGTCCGGCGGCTGGCGGTGGACGAGACGTCGGTCAAGCGCGGCCACCGGTACGCGACGATCGTGTCGGACACGGACACGGGGCGCGTGCTGCACGTGGCGAAGGGTCGGACCCGAGAGTCGCTGGCGCAGTTCTACCGGAGCAGGGACGGCGGCTGGCTGGCCGGGTTGGAGAGCGTGTCGATGGACATGTGGGGCCCCTACGTGGCGGCGACGGGGGAGTGGGTGCCGGGCGCGGAGCTGAAGACGGCGTTCGACCGCTTCCACGTGGCCAAGCACCTGGCGGACGCGGTGGACAAGGTGCGGCGCGCCGAGCACCGCGAGCTGCTGGCGCAGGGCAGCGCCGTGCTCGCGAGGACGCGCTACCGGTGGCTGACTGGACGCGGCAAGATGAGTCACGCCGAGAAGCTGGCGTTCGCGGCGCTGCGCAAGAACGTGGACCGGACCGCCCGCGCCTGGGCGGTGAAGGAGGCGGCATCGAAGCTGTGGGACTACAAGCTCCGGGGCTCGGCCGAGAACGCCTGGCTGCACTGGCTGCAATGGGCGTCGGGCTGCGGGCTCGCGCCCGTTCACAAGGTCGCCGAGATGGTCGGCGCCCACCTGTGGGGCATACTCAACGCCGTCGTGCTGCGAGCGACCAACGGCCCGGCCGAGAGCATCAACAGCAGGATCCAGATGGTCAAGGCCCGCAGCCGCGGCTTCCGCAACTACGACCGCTTCGTCACCGCCATCCTCTTCCACCTCGGCGGCCTCGACCTCTCGCCCCGCACCGCCCGCCGGTGACCCCGTAGACCCCTCGTCCCGCCTTCCTCGACAAGCGATGCTCAGCACTCTGCCCAACCGCGAACCCACTAGGTTAAGCGAAGAGCCGGAAATCGTTGCGTCTTCGGGCCTTCCTTACATGGACATGACGAGCGTCGCGAGAAGAGAGGCAATGGATTCCGCGGAGCCGTTCTTCTATGACGCCGGCGGCCATCTAGAGGTCCGAGGACATCGAGTCTATGCGCAGGCAATTGGAAACAAGATACTGGAACTGACGGACGCCTCGAACTTGACGGCACCTCGAACAACTAATCCGCGTAGGGACTGACGATTCCAGAACGGCTTAGCGCTTGGCGCGTCCAGCCCTATGGCCCTAGCCCTCGCCTCCGCTCTCGCATCCCCAGGACCAGCCGCGCTCGCACGCCAGGGCCAGCAGGGCACCGACGTCACGCTCTTCGACGGGTCCCTTGCTGCCCTGGAGCACCAGGGGCAGTTCGCGGACGGGGGGAGCGTCCCGGACGTAGCTCGCCAGGGCGGTTTCGCCCTGCATTAGCCGGTTGAGGTTGCTACATCCGGGGGCGTATCCCTGGTTGCACGAGCGCCCGAATTCACCTTGGGCGCCCCGGCGGTCGTTGTCCATTGCCAGCAGGAAGAGGCCGAACTCGTTGCAGGCCCAGCCCGAGCCCCGGTCGCAGAACTTCCACTGCATGACGCCCAGGTAGTCGCAGGCGCGTTCGCTTCCGCGGTCGCAGGCCTTTTGCCAGAACGGGTAGTACTGGCCGGGGTGTTCGTCGCCGATGCCGCCGGTGACGCTCAAAGCGGCAAAGACGGCGGCCCACAGCCCCACCGTGGCGAACCGGCGCGGCCGGGGAACGGGGCCGGGCGCCGCGGCCCAGGCCATGCGCAACCGGGCCGCCAGCCGTTCCGCCCAGCGGTCCAGTCGCGGAGCCAAGGCGTTCAGGATCGGCACGGGCAGGATCTTGTCGTAGAAGGTCGGCGCGCCGACGGCGTTCAGCAGAACCGCGCCGACAACGACCCCGGTTCCGTAGATGACGCCGAAGCAGACGCGCCCGAGCTCCGAACGCGGCGACGTGGCCGGGTCCGTGAAGAGCAGGTGCAGGCCCAGGAACACCGCAATGGGAATATACGCGTCGTAGAAGTAGAAGATGCCGGTGGCGGCGTGGTACGCGGCGCTGAATCCGTACATGACCAGCACGGCGGGCAGCGTCATGGTGACGACACCGAAGAGCAGCTGGGCCGGCAGAGCGGCCAAGAAGATGACCAGGAAGATGTGCGGCGGAACGTACTGGCTTTGGGCGATCTCGATGCCCTGCGTGAGCTGCTCCGTTTGGCCCGTGACGATCAGCGCCACGGCGGCAATGGCGAGCGCGAACGCCGACGGATTGAAGACGTGCCGCCGCCGACCGTGCAGGCGCCATTGAACGAACTCCTTCCCGGCGTACGTCAGCACCACCATGGCCATCTGGAAGAAGAACCACGGCAGATGGAACCACAGGAACAAGTTCAGGCTGAACACCACCGGCACCGGTCCGAACCCCAGCGTGTAGCGCCCCCTCCGCATAAAGGCGAAGAGGCTGTCCACCGCCACCGCAAGGAGCAGCTGCGCCAGAATGAACGGCGCGAACTCGTACACGGGGCGCACATGCCAACCCCACCAAAGAATGATGCCCCCCTGGGCCAGCGTCTGAACCCAGTGGGGCAGTCGAAGGGCGAAGTCGAGAGCGAGGCCTGCGGGCGCGGGGGCGTCGCTGCCGCCCGGACGACTGGTTGCGTCTGCAGGCTGGTCGGCCTGCCGGCGTAGGCGGGCGTAAAGCCAGGCGGTCCACGCGAGCAGTGCGGCCGGCGCCAGAATGAATGACCAGAAGAGGCCTGGGACGGCGCGTAGGTTCGGGGCCAGGAGAAAGGCCGCAAGGGCCAAGGAAAGGCCGGCCGGCAAAGCGAGCGGCAAGGGAGACATGTGTGTGTCCAGACGCTAGGCGTTGCAGCCAGTCAGATCAGTGTTCTTCTCCGTGTCCAGGTTGAACTGTACCGGTGTAGCTGTCTGTTGCAAATGTCCAAGACATTCCGAGTGTGGTCAGTGGCAATAGATGGGAGGTTTCTGCATATGCATCATATGTCCGAGACAGCGCAAGATCCAAATCGTAGGTGCCGACGACGTTCGTGCGCATTGCAATGCCGCATCCCGTCGGATGATCAACAGCTATATATGGAAAATAGAATCCGCCTCCGGCATTTATTTCCATGTACGTAGATTGCGTAATGTCCGTCGTTCGCGTCGCAGCCGTATAGGAAGTGACATAGAAGATACCTGATCCCGGATGAATGATATTCAACTCGACACGGGTGTTTCGAGTCCGGTATCCGGCGTCCCGATGACGTACACAGGCGGCACTGCTCGCATGATCGTCCGGGTGTTCTTCGAGTTGAAGTTCCAGGTCCCGAAGTGTTTCGGCAAGAACCGCTCTTCGTTCTTCCACCGACTGTCCGCGCTCTCTTGCGGCCAGTGCAAGCGCGTCGGGATTCGACAGTTCCATCGACACGTCCCGCAGCGCGCCTGCTGTCGCGTCGGCGCCAAAGGTGATCTCGGTGCTTGTGACGGTCATCGTGGGCGACCGGTCCTCCGGCGCTGTGTGCCCCTCGGGAGCAAGGCACGCCGTCGCAGCCAGGGCAGCGAACAACAACACTGACTTCTTCATTCTCTAGTCTCCTTTTTCCGTGGGTGTCGCGTTTTGATCTCCACTACGCCTAGGCGACCACTGTAGCCGTAGCGGAAGAACGCATCCGAAGGCGAACGCACGCGGATGCTCTCTATTTCGTTCGGATCCTGGGTCAGGATCATGTATGCCACGTCTTCGGGCAAGGTGGGGGCTTCCATGACTGCCATTTCCATGACCGCCGGCGGAGCGTAGACTACCACGCCGTCCACCACCACCAATGCCGGACTGCATCCCGTTCCCAAGTCCATCAGTTCTCGGACGGAAGGGGAACGCCGGGTCGACCGGATGCAGAACGAGATGCCGCCTGGGCCGCCCCGTTGCTGGATGTTCAACCTCGGCGGCGCCTTGGACCGCAGCACGTCCAGCAGATGGCTCGTCCGCCGTGCGATCGTCGCAACGTCGCTGCTGGAAATGAAGTCGGACGCCCTTCCGGTACGGTCGCCGTCGATTTCGTCGTTGTGCCGCACGGTCACGTCGAGCCCCGGGATCGGCATGGGATTCGGCGTCAGCTTGATCACCAGGGTCTCGCCAGCCGCTACGGGCGTCACAGTCGACAGGGCGACGTAGGACACGTGGTAGGCAACAATGGCATGGGCACCTTCAGGGACCGCAGCAAAGGCGAAGTATCCGAAGTCGTCCGCCAGGGTTCCAAGACCCAGATCGGGAAACGCTACGACCGCACCGCCAACGGGCAGACCCGTGACGTCGTCCAGGACCTCGCCTTCGACCGCAAGTTGGGCGGCGGAGCCGGCCGGCGAAAGAGCCGACCACCATGCAGCACTAGCCGTCATCGCCATTGCCCCAAGGCGCGAACGCGTCATCAAAGGTTCCCGTTCAAGTAGGGAATTCGCCCCCCGACCCGGAATGGGTTCGGGTCGGGGGGCGTTTCGTCAGCCGAACCGCGTCACATCGTGAAGCACAGGTCGGCGGCTTTCTCGTTGGTCTGGCACTCCTGGTCGGAGACCGGCAGACACGAAGTGCGTCGCGCCACCGTCGCCTCGTAGAGAACCCCACCGCCGTCGAGGTGCGGGTGATCCCAGCGATGGAGGTCCCAAAGTCGCCGCCCCTCCAGCCACATCGTCAGGTGACGTTCCCGATCCAGGATGTCCCAGCCCGACATCGACGTCGGGTTGGCTCCTCCTCCGTCGCCGCCTGTGATCCGACCAATGGTGCCGTCGGACTCCACGGGGTCCAGGCCGTGGAACGTTCTCACCTCGTTGATCTTGGCCATCGCAGCTTCGAGGTTGTTTTCGCGAAGGGCCTTTTCCGCCTCCAGAAGACGCATTTCCGTGCCTTTGACCAAGGGAATGTCGTCGTCTCGGGTCGGGTACTTTTCCTGTCGATAGTGAATGGTGGTGCCATCGGCTCCATTCGCGCTGGAGCAACCTGCGGCCGGATCGGAACAGTCCGTCCAAGGGGTCCGCGGATCGCCTTCGCCAACGGTGCCCGCGAGCGTCATGAAAGCCGACGTCTCGTGACGGCGATGGGTCTCCACCCACATTTGGCTTTCTTCGCGCCCCGAGTTCGAGGAGTAGTTTGCGTACCAAACGAAGTCCGTCGGCACGCGAGCGGCGTGGGTCGCCACCGCTGCCCAGTCGCCCAGCCCTACGTTGACTTGGGCGAGCGTACCCTCTGCGGCATTGACGATGTCCTGCCTGCTCGCTTGGCCGCCGTGTTGGATGGCCTGTCCGAGCGCAGCCACTGCACGTCGGAAGGCGTTCTCCCGATCGACGTAATCACCCGTGTCTACTTCGCCCCCCGGCCCAGGTGCCTCGCTGGTGTAGGGCTGACTGAAGATGACTCCGCAGAAGTTCTCGCCGAACCATCGATTGGCAAGCCCTGCGAAGAGATACGCTCTGGCTGTCTCGCCGTTTCCGCTGAACTGGTAGCCCTCGATTTGGGCCATGCGGAGAAGTCCGGCCTCCGACACCCACCGCGCTCTCTGAACGCCGTTCCAAAAACCGTTGGCATCCTCCGAGTCGAAGAGGCCCCTGCGGTAGCGGCCCGTCGAGAAGTAGCTGCCGGAGCCGACGATCTCGTCCGACAGAATCGCCGTGGCGAACGTCAAGTTGTCGTAGGAGGCGGAAAAGTCCGCGGACATTCCCGTGACCAGCGAGCCGACGACCTCGGGAATGTTGAGGTCATCGTCCAAGATGGCGCCCGGGTTCGCGACGTCGAAGAAGCTGCCATCGCACGCGGCGAACACCAGAGTCGCCGTGCCCGCAAGCAACAGCGACTTGATCGTCTTTTTCGTGTGTCTCATGTCGAAGTCTCGCTCCTGGCTAGAAGTCGACCTTGACCGACAGCTGGAAGCTGCGGATCGGAGGCAGGTTGTAGTATTCCTGGCGGAAGAGAACCTCGCGAGAGCCGTCTTCGAAGGCCTCGGGATCAACGCCCTCGTAGTCCGTGAAGGTCAACAAGTTGCGCCCTTGCAGACGAACGGTCGCCGCCCGGAACTGACCAGGCAACCAGTCTTCCGGGACGCGGAAGCTTATCGACGCCGAGCGCAACTTCGTGAAGTCCGCCGGCTGGGTCCACATGCCGTAGCGAGTGACGGAGCGATCGCAGAGGGCGCGTTCTCCGGCCGTCAGGCTCCCGACGTTCCCCGCCGCTATCGCCTCGACCGTGGCGCGACAGGCCGGCCACACGCGACGCCGCACGTTCTGGTAGGCCGTGCCCGACGAAAGCCAGTGACCACCCATGTGCTCCCAGACCATGTCCATGGTAAGGCGGTCGAAGAGGGTGATCGCCGTGTTGAAGCCGATCGTGCGAGTAGGCGTCGTGGCTCCGAGGCACTGTTCGTCGTAGTCCGGGCTGGCGCCCACCTCGTCGGGATTCTGCACTCTGTCGTGACAGAAAGCCGGCAACGGGAAGTACACCATCTCGCCAACCGTGCACCCTTGGCCAATAAATCCGTTCCCGTCAAAGGAAGCGCCATTGGACATCTCCGTCGTGCATTCGGTAGGGGCGCGAACGTAGTTGCGCCACCCGAGGTTGATGCTTGTCAGCCCTCCCAAGTCCAAGACGCGAGTTTGATTCGTGGAGATACTGGCCCCGGCGTCCCAGATCAAGTCGTCCGTGGCCAGCAGCGTACCGTTGACCAGGAGCTCGTGGCCCGTCGTCCTGAGCTCGCCGACGTTCTCGAACTGCGTGCCGGTGAATCCTCCCGAAGGCGTTTGGGCTACCGGAATCAGAGCGTCAAAAGTGTTTTGGTTGAAGTACGTGTACTCGAACGACAGCCGGTCGCTCAACGAACTGCCTTCAAAGCCGACTTCCCATTCCCGGGTCCGCTCGGGGCCCAGGTTGCGGCTCCCGAGGTTGTTGGGAGTGACGGCAGGCTTTCCGTTGTCTCCCGCGACGGACGCCCACGTCCTTGCCGCGTCGAAGAGACCCGGCGCCTTCCCTGATTCGCCGATTGCGCTTCGCAACTTCAGCGTCCCCAAAGAGGAGGGGAAGAAGTCTTCGTCGGAGATTACGTACGAGATCGAGCCCTTCGGATACGGTTGCAGCCCGAAGTCTTCGCCGAATGCCGAGTGGCCGTCGATCCTAAGGCCGCCGGTGAGGAAGACGCGGTCGGCGATGCCGACGACCTCTTGGAAGAAGAAGCCTCCGGTCGTCACTCTGCTATTGGTCTCGGTAGCCTCGGTGATCGCACCGGATTGGACGACCTTGTCGCCGGGACCCGGGAAGTCCTCGCCGAAACCACGACGACCCGTGATGAAGTCGTTGTATATCTGTCCACCCCACGAGAAGGTCGAAGAAAGCCCCCACAGGTCGTCGTGAGTCCACGACCCTGCGTAGTCCATGGTGAGCTTGCGCGACACGCTCTCGTCGCTCTCGCGGTTGCCGAGCGGTACGTAGAAATAGCCCCAGGGCCGTTCCTCGTAATACTGGACCCGGACCCAATCCAAGCCCGCATTCAGGCGGTGCGTGATCCCGTGGTCCGCGTTCCAGAGAATGTTGACGCCGGTCGTAAAGTGATCGTTGTTGTTGTCGGAGTCCATGTCGAGAAGCTGACCGTCCGAGTCGTTCGTGTAGTCGCTGCCGCCCCGGAATACGTTCAGCAGGAGCCCTTCCGCGTTATTGCCGTCCGGGATCCAGATCACTTCGCGATGCGCGTAGTAGTTGTTCACGCGTATGTCCACTCCCTCGGCAGGAGCGAACGAAAAGTTGCCGCGCAAATTCCAGCTCTCTTGGCCCTGTTCGGGCCGTGCATTCCCCCAGTCGTCGATGCCGGTATCGAAGACCCCGCCCTGCTTGGCCCACTTGGCCGACATGAAGTAGTTCATGCGTTCGGCGCCGCCGCGAACCGACAGGTTGTAGCTGTGCGAGTATCCGTTCTTCAGCCAGGAACCGCTTGCGGGACAAGAAGGATCGACGGGAAACTGGGAATCGCCTGACGGAAAGTTGCTGTTGCCCGTGAAGTTGCAGTTGTTCAGGCCAAGTCCGGTGGGGTTGATGTCGGCATCGGGTCCTACGTGCCCGAGGTTGTTCACCCCCTGCTCGGTTGTAAACGACCACGCCGGAGCTCCGGCCGCGCCGCGCTTCGTGAAGATCTGAATGACGCCGCCCGATGCTTCGGTGCCGTACAGCGTGGTGGCGGCGGCTCCCTTGATGACCTCGATCCGTTCGACGTCGGCGGGATTCAGGTCGTCGAAGGGGTTGGTTCGCTGGTTGGCTTCGTTGTTGGAGTTGAGGAGCGCTCGCTCCCGCATGCGCACGCCGTCGACGTAGATCAGGGGCGAGTTGCTGAACGAGACCGAGTTGTTGCCGCGCAGCTTGATCGTCGTGCCTGCGCCGATCTGGCCGCCGTTGTTCAGCACTGTGGCGCCGAGCGTGCGGCCCTGGAGGACCTCGCTGACCCTGGAGATTGGGGCTGACTCGAATACCTCTTCGTTGATCGAGGACACCGAGTTTCCGATCTCGCGACGCCGGGCGGCCCCCGCTGTCCCCGTGACGACCACGCCCTCCAGGCTGATCGCGTCGGACCGGAGCTCGAAGTCGGCCGTCACCGCCCCGCCGGAGGCCACTGTGACCTCCATCGTCTCGGGAGAGTAGCCGATGTATCGGACTTCGACCGTGTGGGCGCCTGCTGGCACGCCCACCAAGACGTAGCGGCCTACGTTGTTTGTCAGGATTCCCGTGTTGAGCGCCTCGATGCTCACCTGGGCACCGGTAATGGCCTGGCCGTTGGATGCGTTTCGCACGGTCCCCGTGACCGTCCCGGTCTGGGCGGAAAGCGGAGCCCAAGCCAGTGTGGTCAGCGCGACCCCGGCAAGGATCGGGAACCTGGCGAGTGCGCGTCTCGTTCGAACGTGTCTTTCGTCCATCTTGTCTCCCTGTCTAGGGTGAGATTGACTTGGGGCCGGCCGGCCCCTTTTTCGGCTGGCTAGCGCTCTGGCCAGCCTAGCCTAGCCTAGCCTAGCTCCGTCTGGCCGGCTTGGTCGCTCGCCGGCGAGCGTAAAGTATGCGGAGAGGGGAAGTCCCGTCAAATCGTACCGGCGCCGGGGGCTCGGGCTGCTCTCCTTCAGCGGCCTGCCGGGATCGTGAAGAGGAAGACGGGAACCAGGGCGTCCGTATCGGCGTCGTCGCCGTCGTCGCCGGAAGCCCGACCTTCGAAGCCAAGCCAAGCCGCGACACCCACGCCGCCCACGATCGCCGCCGACAGCGCCACGCTCCGAATCGGGCTGGACTCTCGTCCCGCGACGCTCAGGACGGCGCTCCGCGGCAGCACGACCTCCCGGTAGCTGGACGGCGTCTCGAACCGAAACGCCACCGAGTCGCCGCGTACCTCCATGAACCGGCCGCCCAGGTGACCCTCCGCGCCCTCGGCGAAGGCCACCAAGTCGGCCAGCACGTCGGGCTCGACCTGGATCCGGACGCGCTGCTGGGGCGACAGGTCGTCCACGGTTACGGGGCGGTACGTGGCGCATCCGGCGCACGCCGCCACGAGGGCGATCCGAGCCGCCCGACACGGCCTGAAGAGGATCAGTCGCCCGTGCGCTCGCATGTCTGGAACCCGGAGTCGGAAACGGCTCCCAGCGTCGCGGCGCAACGTGCGATCCAGGGCATCCTCATCGACTCGCCATTGGGGGAGGGACCGGGCGCGCTCGCGCCGGAACGGGAAGCACGATACAGCCGCGCCCAGCAGGAGCGCAAGGAATGTGCGCCTCGTGTTCCACCGCTCGCGTCCGCGGACAGCGTGCTGGGTTTCGGGCGCGGACGGCACCCGGGTACGAGTGCGCCCGATCTCGGTATCGTTAGGGGCTTCGCACGCTTGATCGGCCCCCCGCTCCCTCCCGAGGTCCGCCATGCTCTTCGCCGCTCACTCCGGTCTCCGCTACCTGATCCTGGTCGGCGGGCTCTTCGTGATCGTGTACGCCGCCGTGGGGCTTCTCGGGAAGCGGGAGTACGCCCCCGCGATGGCTCGCTTGGCCGCGGTCTTCGCCGGGCTGATCCATTTGCAGGTGTTCCTGGGCGTGGCCGTGCTGTTCACGCGCCCGTTCCAGACGATGCTCGTGGGCCACATCTTCTTGATGCTGGGCGCCGGGGCCGTGGCCCAGGTCACGCATACCGTGGTCAAGCGGCGCCCGCCCGAGGCCAAGATGTACGGGCCGCACCTGGTTGGGGCGCTCGTGGCCCTGCTGCTCATGGCGGCGGGGATCATGGCCATCGGGCGCGGGGTGCTGCAGAGCACGGCGTAGCGGCTTACTCGAACACGATCCTGCCCAGGAGGCCGATGCGGCGTTCGGGAGGCTGGGCGCCGTTGGCGGCGTGTTCGCCGAAGAGGTCCATCAGCAGGCGCAGGCCGGGCGACCGGGTTTCGGGCGACTGGGCGCGTTGCGCGGTGGTCTCGCCGCCCAGCAGCGACCAGCGGGTTCCGACGTTGATGCGGTAGCCGGCCGGGCCTTCGCGACTCCAGCGGCCGAACGGCTTGACCTGGCCGCCGCCACGGAGCGCGACGCCGTAGCCGACTTCCATGGCGAGGCGGTCGGGGGTCCAGCCGGCCGTGGGTTGGGTGGCCGGGAGGCCGTCGGTAGCCGATGCGGTCTGGGCCGCCAAGTCGCCGTCGGTCGCTTCGCCTTGGCTGGCGGCAAGTCCGCCGGCGCTGGCGATCGGAGACGCCGCACCTCCGACGCCTTGCAGGCCGGCGTTTTGCCACACGTCGGCGCCCTGCCAGAGGGTCTGTGCTCCACCGGAGGCGTTGCCCCACGACGGCTCCAGCGAGAACGACATCCCGGACTCGCTCTCGCCTCCGCCCGGCTGCATTCGCAGAGACAGCCCAGCGCCCCAGTCGCGGAAGTTCTGGTCCTCGTGGACGAGCAGCGCCCGGCCACGAGCGGTCATGCTGAACCCGCTGCCCTGGTGCGCGAGTCCGAGTTCGGCGCCCGCTTCGGCGCCCATGCCCGTCTCGGCGTCGCCACCGTCGAACCGGCCGCCGACTTCGATGCGTGTCCGCACCGCCATGCCGCCGCCCAGCGACCACTGGCCGCCGATCTCGGGCGCCAGCCGCACTCGCTGCGCGTTCGCCGTCACGCCCGCCATGTCCGCCACGTCGTCGGACAGGATGCGGACAGCGAAGGCGTCGGCCTTCAGCGCCAAGCCGCCCGTGAGCTCCTGACGCACGCCCAGCGCGCCCATGCGCATCTCCAAGTCCGTGTCGAACCGGCCACCAGCGGTCTCGGCGAGGGTGGCGTCGCCGCGGCCTGCGCCCGCCAAGCCCCACACGCCGAAACCGCTGCTGGACGACCAGTGCAGGTAGGGGTAGAGGCTGGTCAGGCGCGCGTCGACCGAGCCCGCGCCGTTGATGTCGCTGTTGAAGCCGGCCGACATGTCGCTGCGCGAGCCGGCCAGCCCCATGAGGAACCCGGAGCCGAACCGGTAGTCCAACCCCAAGTAGGCCGAGCGCGTGCGGCCGTCCATGGCGAAGCCGTCGTCGGGACGGCCCTCGAACTCGCCCAGGTTCGCCTGGCCCCACACCGTCCAGCCCGACCGAGCAACCGCCTGCGAAGAGACGGTGGCTGCGTCCGCGTCGCCGAGCGACAGCTGGAACGAGCTCTGCGAGCGCAGGCTGCGACCGTCAACGGGATTGAACGTCAGGCTGCCCCGGTCGGCGCGCTCGGCATCGGCCTCCTGCTGGCCTCGGTAGGAGCTGCCCATGCCGAAGCCGTGCTGGCCTGCGCCTTCCGCGCCCGGACCGCCGAGCGCACCGTCCCGGCCGTCGCCGAACAGCAGCGCGGCCAAGTCGACGGTCCCGCCCGCCGCGTCGGCCGAGCCGGGAACGGCAATCTGCAGCCCCAGCAGGCTCGTCGCGCCCCGCACCAGCGACTCGAGCCCGCACGGGACCGAGCCGCGTGCGCCGGCATCGCCCTTGCCGTCGTTGGCTTGACCGTGCGCTTCGTTCGCACCGTCGCCGACGGTGTCGGTCCGGCCAGCCGGCGCGCTCGCACCATCGGCGACGCCGCCGGCACCACCCAACCTGCCGCCCGGCGCACCGCAGGCCAGCGAGCGGCCGCCGAGCTGCACGTGCGACCGGCCCAGCGAGCCCGACGACCCCAGCCCCAACCGCCCGCCGATCGCCTCCACCGTCTCCGTGCCCAGCGACCTGCCGAACGCCGCCAGCGTCAGCTCCAACGCACGCGCACGCTCCGACCGCGACGCCTCCACCGTCACACGCACCTGCTGCTGAGCCGACAGCCCGCCCGGATCGCTCGCGCGTACCGTCACCACTGCCTCGCCGATCGCTTGCGGCGCGATCGACAACCGTCCCGCGCCCGTCACCGTCGCATCCGCCACGGCCGGCGCCGACGACTCGACCGCGTACGCCAGCGCGTCGCCGTCCGGGTCCCGGAAGTACTGACCCAACTCCTCTTCCACAGCGGCGCCGTACGCCTCGAGCGTCTTCGGCGACATCGCGCCCACCGTCTCCGGGCCCTCGTTCACGTCCAGAAGCGTCACCGTCGCGACCGCCTCGGCCGCCAGACCGCCCGCGTCCGTCGCCCGCACCGTCAGCGCGAACGACGGCGGACCTTGCTCGTAGTCCTCGCCGCTCCCCACGTACTGCAACGCGCCCGTCCGAGCGTCCACCTCGAACCGCGCCCGGTCGCCTTCGGCCAGGCTGTACGCAGGCGCGTCGCCACGGTCCGGGTCCGTCGCTTCGACCACGCCCAGCATCAGCGGTCCGGCAGCGTTCTCCGCCAGCTCGAAAGCGTATGCGCTGTCCGCGAACGACGGCGCTTCGTTCACGTCCACCAGCGCGACCGTCGCAACCGCGCGCGCCGCCAGCCCCTCGCCGTCGGTCGCCACCACCTCGAACGCCCAGCGCTCCGGGCCCGTCTCGTAGTCCTCGCCCGCGCCCGCGTACCGCACCTCGCCCGTCGCAGCGTCCACCTCGAAGAGCGCCGCGCCTTCGCCCGACAGGCTGTACACGAGCGTATCCGCTCGGTCCGGGTCCGCAGCCTTGACCGCGCCCAGAACCAACGGTCCCGCGACGTTCTCCTCGAACTCCCACTCGTAGCGCTCCGCAGCGAACACCGGCGCCTCGTTGCGGTCCAGCAGCGCCACCACCACCCGCGCAGACGCCGCGATGCCGCCGCGGTCCGTCGCACGGACCTCAAGCGCCCAGCTCTCCGGGCCCGTCTCCGCGTCCTCGCCTTCGCCCACGTACCGCAACTCGCCCGTAACAGCGTCCACCTCGAACCGCTCGGCGTCGCCGTCGGCCAGGCTGTACGTCGGCGGGTCGTCGCGGTCCGGGTCCGTTGCCCGCACCGCGCCCAGCACCAACGGTCCCGCGGCGTTCTCGGCCAACTCGAACGCATATGCAGAGTCCGCGAACACCGGCGCCTCGTTCACGTTCGCGACCACCACCGTCGCCGTCGTCCGCGCCGTACGGCCCACCAGGTCCGTCGCCGTCGCCTCCAACACCCACGGCCCCGCGCCACCCTCGTAGTCCTCGCCTCCGCCCACGTACCTCAACTCGCCCGTGCCAGCGTCGAGCTCGAACCGGTCGCGATCGCCCGCCACCAGCGCATACGTCAGCGTGTCGCCCTCGTCCAAGTCCACAGCCTCCATCACGCCCAGCACCAACGGACCCGCAACGTCCTCCGCCAGCTCGAACGCCCAACGCTCCTCGACGAACGACGGCGCCTCGTCGTTCTCGTTCACGACCTTCACCGTCACCTTCGCCAAAGTCTCCAACTGCTCGCCCTCGCCCACGCCGCCCGTCACCGCCACCACCAGCATCACGTACTCCGAACGCTGCTCCGCGTCCTCGCCTTCGCCAACGTAAGTCACCACGCCGCTCGACACGTCCACCTCGAACAGCCCCTCGCCTCCGCTCTCCAACCCGTACCGCACCTCCGCGTCCAACGGACTCGCCGCGACCACCTCGCCCACCGGCAGCGGGCCCGCAACGTTCTCCGCCAACTCGAACTCGTACTCCAACCGACCGAACACCGGGTCCAGGCTGCCCGCGCCGTTCACCGCGTGGTCCGTCAAGTCCGTCACCGCGTGCGCGCCCAGGTCCAGAACCGCCGCAACCTGGCCGCCCGCGATCCGCAGCGCGCCCGCAGCCTCGGCCAGCGCGTCCGCCGGGATGCTGATGCCGTCCGGGTCCCGGTCCGCTGGACGGACCACATACTCGAACACGAGCACCGCAGTGCCCGAGCCCGACACGTAGACCGCATGGCGCGTCGTCCCGCCCACGTCGATCGCCAGCCGCGCCGCAGCCGTGTTCGCAGCCGTCGCAGCCGACATCGACGCCGCCAGCGCCGGCGACGACGACGCGCCCGCCACATCGACCGGCCGGCTGAACGTCACCTCGACACGGATCACGCCGCCCGCGCCGTACAGTCCCGTCGCCACCGGCTCGCTCGTCACCGCCACGCCCACCACCACCGGCGCGACCTCGACCGTACCGTCCACCTTGTCGTTCGCCGCAGCCGCAACCGCATGGCCGCCCAGCCCCAGCGTCGCCGGACGAACGCCGTCCGCCGTGTTCACGATCGTACCGCCGTTCAGCGTCAGCGCAGCCGCCGCAACGCCCACGCCGTCCGCGTCCGCGTCCACGCCGCCCGCGCCGCTGCCGCCACTGCCCGCGCCACGCACCCGGTACGCGAACGACAGCGTCGCCGTGCCGCTGCCGCCCGCGTAGCTCGCTTGACGCGCCACCGCGCCCACCGTCAGCGCCAGTTGCGGCGCGCCCGTCACCGTCACCGCACGGTCGAACGTCACCTCGACCTCGATCCGCTCGCCCAGGCCGTACGTGTCGCCGCTCTCCGGCGCGCTCGACACCGCAACGCCCGTCACCGACGCGCCCGCCAACGTGCCGTCCACCTTGTGGCCCGCAGCAACGCTCAACGCATGGCTGCCCAGCCCCAACGCCGCCGCAGTCGAGCCGTCGCGAGCATCCGCGATCGCCCCGCTGTTCAGCGCCAGCGCGCTCGCGCCGACCTCGATGCCGTCGGTGTCCGCGTCCGCAGCCACCACCGTGTAGCGGAACGTCAGCGCCCGCGTGCCCGTCCCGCTCGCGTAGTCCGCCTGCCGCGTCTGCGCGCCCACCGTCAGCGCCACCCGAGGCGTGCCCGTCACCGCCACGCGACGGTTGAACGTCACCTGAACCTCGATCTGCTCGTCGCGGCCGTACGTCGTCGCCACCGCAGGCGAACTCGTCAGCGCCACGCCAGACACCGACGCCGCCGTGAACGTCCCGCCCGCAACCTTGTGGCCCGCGCTGTTCGTCACCGTGTGCGCGCCCAGCCCCAGAACCGCGTCCACCGTGCCGCCCGCCACGTCGATCGTCCCGCCGTTCAGCGCCAGCGCGGTCGCGCCGATGCTGATGCCGTCCGCGTCCGCGTCCGCAGTCACCACCACGTACCGGAACACCAGCGACGCCGTGCCCGTGCCCGAAGCGTAGCCCGCCTGCTTCGTCGTGCTGCCGATCGTCAACGCCAGCTGCGGCGTGCCCGTCACGTCCACCGCCTTGTTGAACACGACCGTCGCAACCACCGTGTCGCCTCGCTCGAACGTGTCGCCGATCGGCGGCGACGCGATCGACACGCCGCTCACGCCCGGCGGTCCCTGAGCGCCGTCCACCCGATGGCCGCCCGCGTTCGATATCGCGTGGCCGCCCAGTCCCAGGCTCGCAGCCGTCGCGCCGTCCCGCGCGTCCACGATCGTTCCGCCGTTCAGCCCCAAAGCGCTCGCGCCGATGCTCAACCCGTTCCCGTCCGCGTCGCCAGCCACAACCGTGTAGGAGAACGACAGCACGCGGCCGCCCGTCGTCGAGACGTACGACGCCTGCCGCGTCTGCGAACCGATCGTCAGCGCCAGCTCGGGCGCGCCCGTCACCGCCACGTTCCGGTTGAACGTCACATCGACACCGATCTCCTCGCTCAACCCGTACGTGCTCCCGCCCGCCGGGCTGCTCGTGATCGACACCGCGCTCACCGACGACGCCGTGAACGTCCCGCCCGCCACTCGGCGCGCGCCGTCGTTGCTGATCGCATAGTGCTCCAGGCTCAGCAGCGCGTCGGTCGTTCCGCCCGCCACATCGATCGTCCCGCCGTTCAACGCCAAAGCGCTCGCGCCGACGCTCAACCCGTCGGCGTCCGCGTCCGCCTGCACCACCACGTACCGGAACACCAGCGCCGTCGTGCCCGTGCCCGATGCGTACGCCGCCTGCCTCGTCGTTGAACCGATCGCCAGCGCCAGCTGCGGCGTGCCCGTCACGTCCACCGCCTTGTTGAACGTCACCGTCGCAACCACCGTGTCGCCCCGCTCGAACGTGTCGCCCACCAGCGGCGCAGCCACCGTCAACCCCACCACGCCCGGCGGACCCAGGCTGCCGTTCACCTTGTGCGACGCCGCGTTCGTCACCGCGTTCGCGCTCAAGTCCAGCGCAGCAGCAGCAGCGCCCGGACGCACGTCGGCGATCGTCCCGCTGTTCAGCGCGAGCGCGCTCGCGCCGATGCCGATGCCGTCCGCGTCCGCGTCCGCAGGACGGATCGCGTACCCGAACACCAGCGTGTCCGCCTTGCTCGAAGCGGCATCGTAGCCGGCCTGTCGCGTCGTGGTCCCGATCGTCAGCGCCAAGCGCGGCGCGCCCGTCACCGCCACCGGACGGTTGAACGCCACCTTCACCTCGATCGACTCGCCCAGCTGGTACGTGCTCGCGCTCGCCGGAGCGCTCGATATCGTCACCGCGCTCACAGCCGGCGTCGTGAACGTGCCGCCCGCAACCTTGTGGCCCGCGCTGTTCGTCACCGCGCTCGTACCCAGCCCCAGCGTCGCGTCCAGCGTCCCGCCCGCGACCTTGATCGTGCCGCCGCTCAGCGCCAACGCGCTCGCCGCGATGCCGATGCCGTCGGAGTCCGCGTCGCCCGCCGCCACCACGTAACGGAACACCAGCGTGTCCGTGCCGCTCCCGCTCGCGTAGATCGCCTGCCTGGTCGCGCTCCCGATCGTCAGCGCCAGCCGCGGCGCGCCCGTCACGTCCACCGCGCGGTTGAACACCAGCTCGACCTCGATCGTCTCGCCACGCTCGAACACGTCGCCAACCGTCGGAGAGCCGATCGTCAGCGACGTCACGCCCGGCGGTCCGCGGCTGCCGTCCACCTTGTGCGCAGCCGCGTTCGATATCGCGTTCGACCCCAGACCCAGGCCCGCCGCCGTCGTGCCGCCCCGAGCGTCGGCGATCGTTCCGCCGTTCAGCGCCAACGCGCTCGCCGCGATGCCGATCCCCGTCGAGTCCGCGTCCGACGCCTGCACCGTGTACTGGAACGTCAGCGCCGTCGTGCCGCTCCCGCTCGCGTACGACGCCTGCCGCGTCTGCGACCCGATCGTCAGCGCCAACTGCGGCACGCCCGTCACCGTCACCGGACGCGTGAACCCAACCTCGACCTCGATCACCTCCGTACGTCCGTACGTGCTGTCGCTCGACGGCGCGCTCGTGATCGCCACGCCGCTCGCCGCAGCAGCCGTGAACGTGCCGCCCGCCACCTTGTGGCCCGTGCTGCGGATCACCGCGTGGCTGCCCAGCCCCAGCACCGCGTCCGTCGCCGCGCCCGACCGACGGATCGTACCACCGTTCAGCCGCAAATCGGACGCGCCGATGCCCAACCCGTCCGCATCCGCGTCCGCAGCCGCCACCACGTACCGGAACACCAGCGTGTCCGTCCCCGTCCCGCTCGCGTAGTCCGCCTGCTTCGAGCCGCTCGAGAACCGCAGCTGCAGCTGCGGCGTCCCCGTCACCGCCACCGACTTGTTGAACACCACCTCGACCTCGATCGTCTCGCCGCGCTCGAACGTGTCGCCCACCTGAGGCGCACCGATCGACAACCCCGTCACGCCCGGCGGTCCCAGACTGCCGTCCACCTTGTGCGCAGCCGCGTTCGACACCGTGTTCGATCCCAAGCCCAGGCTCGCAGCCGTCGAACCGTCACGAGCGTCGGCGATCGTGCCGCTGTTCAACGCCAACGCGCTCGCGCCAATGCCGATGCCGTTCGCGTCCGCGTCCCCCGCCACCACCTCGTACCCGAACGTCAGCGTCTTCGTGCCGCCCCCGCTCGCGTACTCCGCCTGCCGCGTCGCAGCCCCCACCGTCAGCGCCAGCTGCGGCGCGCCCGTCACGTTCACCGGCCGCACGAACGTCGCCTCGACCTCGATCTCCTCGCCCAGCCCGTACGTGTCCCCGCTCGACGGACTGCTCGTGATCGTCACGCCGCTCACCGACGCCGCCGTGAACGTGCCGCCCGCCACCTTGTGGCCCGTGCTGTTCGATATCGCGTGCGTGCCCAGCCCCAAAGTCGCGTCCAGCGTGCCGCCCGACAGCCGGATCGTGCCGCTGTTCAACCCCAGCGCGCTCGTCCCGATGCTGATGCCGTCCGCGTCCGCGTCCGCCTGCACCACCGTGTACCGGAACACCAGCGCCGTCGTGCCGCTGCCGCTCGCGTAGCTCGCCTGCCGCGTCTGCGTACCGATCCCCAAAGCCAGCTGCGGCGTGCCCGTCACGTCCACCGCGCGGTTGAACGTCGCCGTTGCCGCAATCACGTCGCCCCGCTCGAACGTGTCGCCCACGGGCGGGGACGCCACGACCAAGCCCGTCACGCCCGGCGGTCCCTGGTTGCCGTCCACCTTGTGCGCCGCCGCGTTCGCGATCGCGTTCGAGCCCAAGCCCAGCCCCGCCGCCTCGCTCGCGTCGCGAGCGTCGGAGATCGTGCCGCCGTTCAGCGCCAATGCGCTCGCGCCGATGCTGATGCCGTTCGCGTCCGCGTCCGCAGCCGCCACCGCGTAGCCGAACGTCAGCGTCGTCGTGCCGCTGCCGCTCGCGTAGGCCGCCTGTCGCGTCTGCGAGCCGATCCCCAGCGCCAGCTGCGGCGTGCCCGTCACCGCCACGCGCCGGTCGAACGTCACCTCGACCTCGATCTGCTCCGTCCGACCGTACGTGCTGTCGCTCGCCGGGCTGCTCGTAATCGCCACGCCGCTCGCCGCCGCCGCCGTGAACGTTCCGCCGGCGACGCGGCGTCCGCCGGCGTTGCCGATCGCATGGTGCGCCAGGCTCAGCAAGGCGTCCGTCGTGCCGCCCGCCACGTCGATCGTGCCGCCGTTCAGCGCCAGCGCGCTGGCGCCGATGCTCAACCCGTCGGCGTCCGCGTCCGCCTGCACCACCACGTACCGGAACACCAGCGCCGTCGTGCCCGTGCCCGAAGCGTACGCCGCCTGCCTCGTCGTCGAACCGATCCCCAGCGCCAGCTGCGGCGTGCCCGTCACGTCCACCGCCTTGTTGAACGTCACCGTCGCCGCCACCGTGTCGCCGCGCTCGAACGTGGCGCCCACCGGCGGTGCAGCCACGGTCAACCCCACGACGCCCGGCGGCCCCAAGCTGCCGTTCACCTTGTGGGACGCCGCGTTCGTCACCGCGTTCGACCCCAGGTCCAGCGCAGCAGCCGCAGCGCCCGGCCGCACGTCGGCGATCGTTCCGCCGTTCAGCGTCAGCGCGCTCGCTGCGATGCTGAGCCCGTCCGCGTCCGCGTCCGCGGGACGGACCGCGTAGCCGAACACCAGCGTGTCCGCCTTGCTCGACGACGCGTCGTAGCTCGCCTGCCGCGTCTGCGTGCCGATCGTCAGCGCCAGACGCGGCGAGCCCGTCACCGTCACCGGTCGCCCAAACGCCACCTTCACCTCGATCGACTCGCCCAGCTGGTACGTGCTCGCGCTCGCCGGCGTGCTCGACACCGTCACGCCGCTCGGCGCCGGCGTCGTGAACGTGCCGCCCGCAACCTTGTGGCCCCCGCTGTTCGTCACCGCGCTCGTACCCAGCCCCAGCGTCGCGTCCAGCGTCCCGCCCGCGACCCGGATCGTGCCGCCGTTCAGCGCCAAAGCGCTCGCGCCGATGCCGATGCCGTCGGAGTCCGCGTCGCCCGACGCCACCACGTAACGGAACACCAGCGTGTCCGTGCCGCTCCCGCTCGCCCAGCTCGCCTGCCGCGTCGCGCTCCCGATCACGAGCGCCAGCCGCGGCGTGCCCGTCACGTCCACCGACCGGTTGAACACCAGCGCGACCTCGATCGTCTCGCCGCGCTCGAAGGTGTCGCCCACCGTCGGAGAGCCGATCGACAGCGCCGTCACGCCCGGCGGTCCGCGGCTGCCGTCCACCTTGTGCGCCGCAGCGTTCGATATCGCGTTCGAACCCAGCCCCAGGCTTGCCGCCGTCGTGCCGTCCCGAGCGTCGGCGATTGTCCCGCCGTTCAGCGCCAACGCGCTCGCGCCGACGCTCAACCCGTCGCTGTCCGCGTCCGCCGCCTGCACCGTGTAGCCGAACGCCAGCGTCGTCGTGCCGCTCCCGCTCGCGTACGCCGCCTGCCGCGTCTGCATGCCGATCGTCAGCGCCAGCCGCGGCGCGCCCGTCACCGTCACCGGGCGCGTGAACGACACCTCGACCTCGATCCGCTCCGTTCGGCCGTACGTGCTGTCGCTCGGCGGAGTGCTCGTGATCGCCACGCCGCTCGCCGCAGACGCCGTGAACGTGCCGCCCGCCACCTTGTGGCCCGTGCTGTTCGCAACCGCGCTCGCGCCCAGCCCCAGCACGGCGTCCGTCGTCCCGCCCGACACGTCGATCGTGCCGCCGTTCAGCGCCAAAGCGCCCGCTGCGATGCTGATGCCGTCCGCGTCCGCGTCCGCAGCGACCACCACGTAGCGGAACACCAGCGTGTCCGTGCCCGTGCCCGCGGCGTAGCTCGCCTGCTTCGTCGCGCTCCCGATCCCCAGCGCCAGCTGCGGCGTGCCCGTCACCGCCACCGCCTTGTTGAACACCACCTTGACCTCGATCGTCTCGCCGCGCTCGAACGTGTCGCCCACCTGAGGCGAGCTGATCGTCAACCCCGTCACGCCCGGCGGACCCTGTGCGCCGTCCACCTTGTGCGCAGCCGCGTTCGCGATCGCGCTCGATCCCAAGCCCAGGCTGGCCGCCGTCGAACCGTCCCGAGCGTCGGCGATCGTGCCGCCGTTCAGCGCCAGCGCGCTAGCCGCGATGCCGATGCCGTCGCTGTCCGCGTCCGCAGCCACCACCATGTAGCCGAACGTCAGCGTCTTCGTGCCCGTCCCGCTCGCGTAGTCAGCCTGCCGCGTCCGGGTCCCCACCGTCAGCGCCAGCTGCGGCGTGCCCGTCGCGTTCACCGCACGCACGAACGACACCTCGACCTCGATCTCCTCGCCCAAGCCGTAGGCGACCCCGCTCGACGGACTGCTCGTTATCGCCACCCCGCTCACCGCCGCCGCCGTGAACGTGCCGCCCGCAACCTTGTGCCCCGTGCTGTTCGATATCGCGTGCGTGCCCAGCCCCAATGTCGCGTCCAGCGTGCCGCCCGACAGCCGGATCGTGCCGCTGTTCAGCCCCAGCGCGCTCGTCCCGATGCTGATGCCGTCCGCGTCCGCGTCCGCCTGCACCACCGTGTAGCGGAACACCAAGGACGTCGTGCCGCTCCCGCTCGCGTAGCTCGCCTGACGGGTCTGCGAACCGATCCCCAGCCCCAGCTGCGGCGTACCCCCCACGTCCACCGCGCGGTTGAACGTCACCGTCGCTTCAATCGCGTCGCCGCGCTCGAACGTGTCGCCCGTCGGCGGCGACGCGACCGTCAAGCCCGTCACCCCCGGCGGGCCCCGGTTGCCGTCCACCTTGTGCGCCGCAGCGTTCGCGATCGCGTTCGAGCCCAAGCCCAGCCCCGCCGCCTCGCTCGCGTCGCGAGCGTCCACAATCGTGCCGCCGTTCAGCGCCAATGCGCTCGCGCCGATGCCGATGCCGTTCGCGTCCGCGTCCGCAGCCGCCACCGCGTAGCCGAACGTCAGCGTCGTCGTGCCGCTGCCGCTCGCGTAGGCCGCCTGGCGCGTCTGCGAGCCGATCGCCAGCGCCAGCTGCGGCGCGCCCGTCACCGCCACGTTGCGGTCGAACGTCACCTCGACCTCGATCCGCTCCGTCCGGCCGTACGTGCTGTCGCTCGCCGGGCTGCTCGATATCGCCACGCCGCTCGCCGACGCCGCCGTGAACGTCCCGCCCGCGACACGGCGCGCGCCGTCGTTGCCGAGCGCGTGGTGTTCCAGGCTCAGCAAGGCGTCCGTCGTGCCGCCCGCCACGTCGATCGTCCCGCCGTTCAGCGCCAGCGCGCTCGCGCCGATGCTCAACCCGTCGGCATCGGCGTCCGCAGCCGCCACCACGTACCGGAACACCAGCGCCGTCGTGCCCGTGCCGCTCGCGTAGTTCGCCTGCCGCGTCGCGTTCCCGATGGCGAGCGCCAGCTGCGGCGCGCCCGTCGCGTCCACCGCCTTGTTGAACGTCACCGTCGCCACGATCGTGTCGCCGCGCTCGAACGTCGTGCCCACCACGGGCGCAGCCACGGTCAACCCCACGACGCCCGGCGGTCCCAGGCTGCCGTTCACCTTGTGCGACGCCGCGTTCGACACCGCGTGCGACCCCAGGCCCAGCGCAGCCGCAACCGCGCCCGGCCGCGCGTCGGCGATCGAGCCGCCGTTCAGCGCGAGCGCGCTCGCTGCGATGCTGAGCCCGTCCGCGTCCGCGTCCGCGGGACGGACCGCGTAGCCGAACGCCAGCGTGTCCGCCTTGCTCGAAGCGGCCACGTAGCCCGCCTGCCTAGTCGTCGTGCCGATCGTCAGCGCCAAGCGCGGCGAACCCGTCACCGCCACAGGACGGCCGAACGCGACCTTCACCTCGATCTGCTCGCCCAGCTGGTACGTCTGACCACTCGCCGGCGTGCTCGATATCGTCACCGCGCTCACGGCCGGCGTCGTGAACGTGCCGCCCGCGACCTTGTGGCTGCCGCTGTTGCTCACCGCCACGCCCGCGCCCAACCCCAAAGTCGCGTCCAGCGTGCCGCCCGCGACCTTGATCGTGCCGCCGCTCAGCGCCAATGCGCCGGCGCCGATGCTGATGCCGTCGGCGTCGGCGTCGCCCGCCGCCACCACGTAGCGGAACGTCAGCGTGTCCGTGCCCGTCCCCGCGGCGTAGCTCGCCTGCCTGGTCGCGCTCCCGATTCCCAGCGCCAGCCGCGGCGCGCCCGTCACGTCCACCGCGCGGTTGAACGCCAGCGCGACCTCGATCGTCTCGCCGCGCTCGAAGGTGTCGCCCACCGTCGGAGAGCCGATCGACAGCGCCGTCACGCCCGGCGGTCCGCGGCTGCCGTCCACCTTGTGCGCCGCAGCGTTCGATATCGCGTTCGAACCCAGCCCCAGCGTCGCCGCGGTGGCGCCGTCGCGCGCGTCGGCGATCGCGCCGCCGTTCAGCGCCAGCGCGCTCGCCGCGATGCCGATGCCCGTCGAGTCGCTGTCCGCAGCCTGCACCGTGTAGCGGAACGCCAGCGTCTTCGTGCCCGTGCCGCTCGCGTACGCCGCCTGCCGCGTCTGCGTCCCGACCGTCAGCGCCAGCTGCGGCGCGCCCGTCACCGTGACGTTGCGGTCGAACGTCACTTCGACCTCGATCCGCTCCGTCCGCCCGTAGGTGCTGTCGCTGGCCGGCGCGCTCGCAATCGCGACCCCGCTCGCCGCCGCCGCCGTGAACGTGCCGCCCGCGACCTTGTGGCCCGCGCTGTTCGTCACGGCGTGCGCGCCCAGCCCCAGCAGCGCGTCGGTCGTGCCGCCCGCCACGTCGATCGTGCCGCCGTTCAGCGACAGCGCGCCCGCCGCGATGCTGATGCCGTCGGCGTCCGCGTCCGCAGTCGCCACGACGTACTGGAACACCAGCGACGCCGTGCCCGTGCCGCGCGCATACGCCGCCTGCCGCGTCTGCGTCCCGATCGTCAGCGCGAGCTGCGGCGCGCCCGTCGCGTCCACCGCCTTGTTGAACGTCACCGTCGCGACCACCGTGTCGCCGCGCTCGAACGTGTCGCCCACCACGGGCGAAGCGATCGTCAGCGCGATCACCCCCGCCGGTCCCTGCGCGCCGTCCACCTTGTGCGCCGCAGCGTTCGCGATCGCGTTGGAGCCCAGGCCCAGGCTCGCCGCGGTCGCGCCGTCGCGCGCGTCGACGATCGTGCCGCCGTTCAGCGCCAGCGCGCTCGCGCCGATGCTGATGCCGTCGCTGTCGGCGTCGGACGCTGCGACGGCGTAGCGGAACGTCAGCGTCTTCGTGCCCGTGCCGGAGGCGTAGTCCGCGTGCACCGTGTCGGCCCCGACGCCGAGCGCCAGCCGCGGCGTGCCCGTCGCGCCGACCGCGCGAACGAACGCCACCTCGACCTCGATCCGCTCGCCCAGGCCGTAGGTGTCGCCGCTCGACGGACTGCTCGATATCGTCACGCCGCTCACGGCCGACGCCGTGAACGTCGAGCCCGACACCTTGTGGCCCGCGCTGTTCGCGATCGCGTGGCGGCCCAGCCCCAGCACCGCGTCGGTCGTGCCGCCCGCCACGTCGATCGTGCCGCCGTTCAGCGCCAGCGCGCCCGCCGCGATGCTCAGCCCGTCGGCGTCGGCGTCCGCAGTCGCCACGACGTAGCGGAACACCAGCGACATCGTGCCCGTGCCGCTCGCGTACGACGCCTGCCGCGTCTGCGCGCCGATTGTCAGCGCCAGCTCGGGCGTGCCCGTCGCGTCCACCGCCTTGTTGAACACGACCGTCGCCGCAATCGTGTCGCCGCGCTCGAAGGTGTCGCCCGTCGGCGGCGCCGCAATCGACACCCCGCTCGCGCCCGGCGGTCCGCGACTGCCGTCCACCGCATGGCCCGCGCTGTTCGCGATCGCGCTCGCGCCCAGCCCGAGGTTCGCCGCCGTCGTGCCGTCGCGGGGGTCCACGATCGTGCCGCCGTTCAGCGTCAGCGCGCTCGCGCCGACGCTGATGCCGTCGGCGTCGGCGTCGCCCGCCGCCACCGCGTAGCGGAACTCGAGCTCGCGGTTGCCCGACGCCGCCGCGACGTACGCCGCCTGCCGCGTCTGCGCGCCGATCGCGAGCGCCAGCTCGGGCGCGCCCGTCACCGTCACGTTGCGGTTGAACGTCACCGTCACGCCGATCTGCTCGCCCAGCTCGTACGTGCTCCCGTCCGACGGGCTGCTCGAGATCCCCGCCCACGTCACCGCCGGCGCCGTGAACGTGCCGCCCGCGACGCGGAAGCCGGCAGCGTTGCTGATCGCTACGTGCTCGAGGCTCAGCAACGCGTCCGTCGTGCCGCCCGCCACGTCGATCGTGCCGCCGTTCAGCGTCAGCGCGTTCGCTGCGATGCTGAGCCCGTCCGCGTCCGCGTCCGACTGCACCACCACGTAGCGGAACTCCAGCTCCGTCGCGCCCGTGCCGCTCGCGTACGACGCCTGCCGCGTCGCGCTCCCGATCGCAAGCGCCAGCTCGGGCGTGCCCGTCACGTCCACCGCCTTGTTGAACCGCACGCTCGCGAAGATCGTGTCGCCCCGCTCGAAGGTCTGCGCCGACAGCGGCGCCGTGACCGACAAGTGCGTCGCGCCCGGCGGCCCCAGGCTGCCGTCCACCTTGTGCGCCGCCGCGTTGACGATCGCGTTCGACCCCAGTCCCAGGCTCGCCGCCGTCGCGCCCGCACGCACGTCGGCAATCGTACCGCCGTTCAGCGCCAGCGCGCTCGCCGCGATGCCGATGCCGTCCGCGTCCGCGTCCGCCGGACGGACCGCGTAGCCGAACACCAGCGTGTCCGCCGTGCTCGACGCCGACGCCCAGCTCGCCTGCCGCGTCTGCGCGCCGATCGCGAGCGCCAGCTCGGGCGCGCCCGTCACCGCGACCGGCCGCCCGAACGCCACCTTCACCTCGATCCGCTCGCCCAGCTGGTACGTGCTGTCGCTCGCCGGCGCGCTCGATATCGTCACACCGCTCACCGCCGGCGTCGTGAACGTGCCGCCCGCCACCTTGTGGCCCGCGCTGTTCGCGACCGCGAACGCGCCCAGGTCCAGCAAAGCGTCCAGCGCCTCGCCCGACGCCCTGATCGTCCCGCCGTTCAGCGCCAATGCGCTCGCCGCGATGCCGATGCCGTCCGCGTCCGCGTCGCCCGCCGCCACCACGTAGCGGAACACGAGCGTGTCCGTCCCCGTCCCCGCCGCGTAGCTCGCCTGCCTGGTCGCAGCGCCGATCGTCAGCGCCAGCCGCGGCGTGCCCGTCACTTCGACCGCTCGGTGGAACGCCAGCTCGACCTCGATCGTCTCGCCACGCTCGAACACGTCGCCCACCGCCGGCGCTCCGATCGCCAGGCCCGTCGCCTCCGGCGCGCCCGTCGCGCGCGTCACCGGCGGCGGCAGGCTGCCGTCCACCTTGTGCGCCGCCGCGTCCGACACCGCGTTCGACCCCAAGCCCAGGCTGGCCGCCGTCGTGCCGTCGCGAGCGTCCGCAATCGTGCCGCCGTTCAACCCCAGCGCGCTCGCTGCGATGCTGAGCCCCGTCGAGTCGACGTCCGCAGCCGCCACCTGGTACGCGAACGTCAGCGTCGCCGTGCCCGTGCCGCCGGCGTAGTCCGCCTGCCGCGTCAGCGTGTCGATCGCCAACGCCAGCTGCGGCGTGCCCGTCACCGTCACACGACGGCTGAACGAGACCTCGACCGCGATCTCCTCCGTCTCCGCGTACGTGCTGTCGCTCGCCGGCTCGCTCGCTATCGTCACGCCGCTCACCGACGCCGCCGTGAACGTCCCGCCCGCCACCTTGTGGCCCGCGCTGTTGCTCACCGCGTGACTGCCCAGCCCCAGCAGCGCGTCCGTCGTGCCGCCCGCCACGTCGATCGTCCCGCCGTTCAACCCCAAAGCGCTCGCCGCGATGCTGAGCCCGTCCGCGTCCGCGTCCGCCTGCGCCACCACGTAGCGGAACACGAGCGACGCCGTGCCCGTGCCCGAAGCGTACGACGCCTGCCGCGTCTGCGTCCCGATCGCCAGCGCCAGCCGCGGCGTGCCCGTCACGTCCACCGAGACGTCGAACGTCACCGTCGCCGCTATCGTGTCGCCGCGCTCGAATGTGTCGCCCACCACCGGCGAGCCGATCGACAACCCGCTCACGCCCGGCGGTCCGCGAGCGCCGTTCACCTTGTGCGCCGCAGCGTTCGCGATCGCATGGCTCCCCAACCCCAGCGCCGCCGCCGTCGCGCCGTCGCGCGCGTCGGCGATCGCGCCGCCGTTCAGCGCCAAAGCGCTCGCGCCGACGCCGATGCCGTCCGAATCGGAGTCCGCAGCCTGCACCGCGTAACGGAACGTCAGCGTCTTCGTGCCGCTGCCGCTCGCGTACGCCGCCTGCCGCGTCTGCGAACCGATCGCAAGCGCCAGCCGCGGCGTGCCCGTCACCGTCACCGGCCGCGCGAACGTCACCTCGACCTCGATCCGCTCCGTGCGGACGTACGTGCTGTCGCTCCCAGGCACGCTCGCTATCGCCACGCCGCCGACCGACGACGCCGTGAACGTACCGCCCGCAACCTTGTGGCCCGCGCTGTTCGCCACCGCGTGCCCGCCCAGCCCCAGAACCGCGTCCGTCGCCGTGCCCGTCCGACGGACCGTACCGCCGTTCAACGCCAGCGCGCTCGCCCCGACGCTCAACCCGTCCGCGTCCGCGTCCGTCTGCACCACCACGTACCGGAACACCAGCGACGCCGTGCCCGTCCCCGACGCGTAGCCCGCCTGCCGCGTCGCGCTCCCGATCGCAAGCGCCAGCTGCGGCGTGCCCGTCACGTCCACCGCCGCGTTGAACGCCACCGTCGCAACTATCGTGTCGCCCCGCTCGAACACGTCGCCCACCACCGGCGCGCCGATCGACAGCGCGCTTACGCTCGGCGCGCCCACGCCGCCGTTCACCTTGTGCGCCGCGGCGTTGCTGAACACGCTCGCCGACGTGCCCAGCCCCGCAGCCGACCCGCCCGCGCGCGCGTCGACGATCGTGCCGCCGTTCAGCGCCAAAGCGCTCGCGCCCAAGCTGATCCCGTCCGCGTCCACGTCCGCAGCCTGCACCGCGTAGCGGAACCGCAACTGCTTCGTGCCGCTCCCGCTCGCGTAGGACGCCTGCCGCGTCGCGCTCCCGATCCCCAGCGCCAGCTCGGGCGTGCCCGTCACCACCACTGTCCGCTGGAACAACACATCCAACTCGATCCGCTCGCCCAGCTTGTACGTGCTGTCGCTCGCCGGCGCGCTCCGAACAACAACGTCCTCCACCGCCAGACCCGTGAACAGCGAGCCGTTCACCTGGTGATTCGAACTGTTCGCAATCGCGTGCGAACCCAGCCCCAGAACAGCGTCCAGCGTCGTGCCCGACGCACGGATCGTACCGCCGTTCAGCGTCAGCGCGCCCGCACCGATGCTGATCCCGTCCACGTCCCGGTCCGACTGCACCACCACGTAGCGGAACAACAGCGTGTCCGTGCCCGTGCCCGACGCATACGCAGCCCGCCGCGTCTGCGAACCGATCCCCAACGCCAGCTCGGGCGCGCCCGTCACGTCCACCGCCCTGCTGAACAACACACGGACATCGATCGCGTCGCCCCGCTCGTACTCCGAGTTGTACGGATCGTCCGCGAACGACACGCCGATCACCCCCGGCGTGCCCAGGCTGCCGTCCACCTTGTGCGCCGCCGCGTTCGACACCGCGTGAGCGCCCAGCCCCAGCGCCGCCGCCGTCGCGCCGTCGCGCGCGTCCGCAATCGTACCGCCGTTCAGCGACAAAGCGCTCGCGCCGACGCTCAGCCCAGTCGAGTCGCGGTCCGTCCCCTGCACCGTGTACCGGAACGCCAGCGCCTTCGTGCCACTCCCGCTCGCGTACGACGCCTGCCGCGTCTGCGAACCGATCCCCAGCGCCAGCTGCGGCGTCCCCGTCACCACCACCGGCCGCGCGAACGTCACCTCCACCTCGATCCGCTCCGTCCGACCGTACGTGCCGTCGCTCGACGGCGTGCTCGCGATCGCCACGCCGCTCGGCGACGGCCCCGTCAACGTCCCGCCCGCAACCTTGTGGCCCGCGCTGTTGCTCACCGCGTGACTGCCCAAGCCCAGCAAAGCGTCCGTCGTCTCGCCCGCAACCCGGATCGTGCCGCCGTTCAACCCCAAAGCGCTCGACCCGATGCTCAAACCGTCCGCGTCCGCGTCCGCCTGCACCACCACGTACCGGAACACCAGCGACGCCGTGCCCGTCCCCGATGCGTACGACGCCTGCCGCGCGACCGCGCCGATCGTCAGCGCCAACTGCGGCGCGCCCCCCACGTCCACCGCCTTGTTGAACGTCACCGTCGCAGCAATCGTGTCGGCGCGCTCGAACGTGTCGCCCACCACCGGGGCGCCGATCGACACGCCCGTCACCCCCGCCGCGCCCCGGCTCGCGTCCACCTTGTGCGCCGCAGCGTTCGCGATCGCGTGCGCGCTCAGCCCCAGCCCAGCCGCCGTGGCCCCGTCCCGGGCGTCGGCGATCGTCCCGCCGTTCAAGGTCAGCGCGCTTGCGCCGACGCCGATCCCGTCGGAGTCCGCGTCGCCCACCGCCACGGCATGCCGGAACGTTAGCGTCGTCGTGCCCGTCCCGGAGGCGTAGTCCGCCTGCACCGTGTCGGTCCCGATGCCCAGCGCCACCTGTGGCGTCCCCGTCACAACCACCGGCCGCACGAACGTCACCTCCACTTCGATCTGCTCGCCCAGGCCGTACGTGCTGTCGGCGGCCGGGCTGCTCGTGATCGACACGCCGCTGACCGCTGTCGCCGTGAACGTCCCGCCCGCCACCTTGTGGCCCGAGCTGTTCGACACCGCATGGGTGCCCAGGCCCAGCAGCGCGTCCGTCGTGCCGCCCGCGATGTCGATCGTGCCGCCGGCCAGGTGAAGCGCGCTGGCCGCGATGCTGAGCCCGTCGGCGTCCGCATCGCCCGCCGCCACCACGTAGCGGAACCGCAACGCCGTCGTGCCCGTGCCCGAGGCGTAGGACGCGGTGGGGGTCTGCGTCCCGATCGTCAGGAAGATCCGCGGCGTTCCCGTCACGTCCACCGCCCGGTTGAACGTCACCGTCACCCAAATGGTGTCGCCCCGCTCGAAGGTGTCGCCCACCACCGGCGACGCAACGGCCACGCCGGCCACGCCCGGCGGACCCCGTGCGCTGTCCACCTTGTGAGCCGCGTCGGCAACGATCGCGTTCGTGCCCAGGCCCAGGCCGGCCGCCGTGCTCCCGTCCCGGGCGTCGGCGATCGTACCCCCGTTCAGCCCCAGGGCGCTCGCGCCGATCCCGATCCCGTCGGAGTCCGCGTCCACCGTCCCCACCGCGTAGCGGAACGTCAGCGTCTTCGTGCCCGTGCCGGAGGCGTAGGACGCTTGGCGCGTCCGCGTCCCGATCGTCAGCGCCAGTTGCGGCGTCCCCGTCACGCTCACCCGGCGGTTGAACGCCACCTGCACCTCGATCTGCTCGCCGAAGCCGTAGGTGCTGTCGCTGGACGGGCTGCTCGTGATCGACACGCCGCTGACCGCCGCCGCCGTGAACGTCCCGCCCGCCACCTTGTGGCCCGCGCTGTTCGACACCGCTCGGCTGCCCAGACCCAGAAGCGCGTCCGTCGTCTCGCCCGCAACCCGGATCGTGCCGCCGTTCAGCGCCAGCGCTCCCGCCCCGATGCTGATCCCATCGGCGTCCGCGTCCGTCTGCACCACCACATAGCGGAAGACGAGCAATGCGCTGCCCGTGCCGGAAGCGTAGGACGCCTGGCGCGTCTGCGCGCCGATCGTCAGCGCCAGCTGCGGCGTCCCCGTCACGTCCACCGCCTTGTTGAACGTCAACGTCGAGACGATCGTGTCGCCCCGCTCGAAGGCGTCGCCCACCGGCGGCGAGCCGATCGCCAGCGCCGTCACGCCCGCCGCGCCCTGGCGGCCGTCCACCTTGTGGGCCGCGGCGGCCGTGATCACGTGCGTACCCAAGCCGTTGCTCGTCGCCGTCGTTCCGTCCCGCGCGTCGGAGATCGTCGCGCCCGACAGCGTGAGCGCGCGGGCAGGCAGGCCGATTCCGTCGGAATCCGAGTCCGATGCCTGCACGGCGTAGCGGAACGTCAGCGTCTTCGTGCCCGTGCCCGAGGCGTAGGCCGCGTAGGGGGTCTGCGTCCCGATGTTCACCGCAAGCTTGAGGAGGTGGGTGCCCGACACCACCACCGGCCGCGTGTACGTCACCTGCACTTCGATCATGTCGCCCAGCCCGTAGGTGCTGTCGTTGCCCGGAGGACTGCTCGTGATCGCGACGCCCGCCACCGACGGCGCCGTCAAGGTGGCGCCCGCCACCTTGTGGCCGGAGCTGTTCGACACCGCGTGGGCGCCCAGGCCCAGCGCCGCGTCCATCGTCCCGCCCGCCACGTCGATCGTCCCGCCGTTCAGCGCCAGCGCTCCCGCCCCGATGCTGAGCCCGTCCGCGTCCATGTCGCCCGACGCCACCACGTAGCGGAAGACCAGCGCCGTCGTCCCGGTCCCGCTGGCGTAGGCCGCCTGCTTCGTCGCCGCCCCGATCGTCAGCGCCAGCTGCGGCGTGCCCGTCACGTCCACCGCCTGGTCGAACGTCACCGTCACGGAAATCGTGTCGAGCCGCTCGAAGGCGTCGCCCACCACCGGCGAGCCGACGGCCACGCCCGCCACTCCCGGCGGACCTTGGGAGCCGTCCACCTTGTGGGCCGCGGCGGCAGCAATCGCGTTCGCGCCCAGGCCCAGCGTCGCGTCGGCGCCCACGCTGCTCCGAATCGTGCCGCCGTTCAGCGCCAGCGCGCTCGCACCGACGTCGATCCCGTCCGAGTCCGAGTCCGCCGCCGTCACCACGTAGCGGAACGTCAGCGCCGTCGTGCCGCTCCCGGCGGCGTAGGCGGCCTGGCGGGTCTGGGCGCCGATCGTCAGCGCCAGCTGCGGCGCGCCGGTCGCGGTCACGGGAACGCTGAACCCGACCTCCACCACGATCGCGTCGTGGGCGAAGTACGTGCTGTCGGTCCCGGCGTCGCTGCGGATCGTCACGGCGCGCACCGTGGGCGTTGTTGCCGAGGAGCCGTCCACTTTGTGGTCCTGGGAGTTCGAGAACGCGTTCAGGAAGAGGCTGAGGTTCGCGTTCGTCCCGGCGGCGCTGCGGATCGTGCCGCCGTTGAGCGTCAGGGCCGTGGGGCCGACGCCGATCCCGTTCGAATCCGAGTCCGCCGTCTGCACCACGTAGTCGAAGGCGAGCGCCGCGGTCCCGTTTCCGCTCGCGTAGTTGGCCTGGCGGGTCGCGCTCCCGACCGTCAGCGCCAGTTGCGGGGTTCCGGTCACCGTCACCGGTATTTGGAAGACGACCGAGACCGTGATCTTCTCGCCTCCGCCGTAGGTGTCGCCGCTCGCCGGCGCGCTGGAGATCGACATCGAGCTCACGAGCGGGGCCGTCGAGGCGCCGTTCACCTTGTGGCCCCCGGCGTTCGCGATGGCGTGGCCGCCCAGCGTCAGCGTGGCGTTGGTGCCGGAACCGCTTTGGATCGTGCCGCCGTTCAACGTCAGGGCGCCGGCGCCCACGCTGATGCCGTCGTTGTCGCGGTCCGTCGCCAGCGTCACGTAGTCGAAGACCAGCGCCGTCGTTCCGCTCCCGCTGGCGTAGGCCACCTGCCGGGTCGCGCTCCCCACCGCGACGGCGAGCTGCGGGGCGCCGGTCACCGTCACCGGAATGCTGAACCCGATGCGCACCGAGATCGTCTCGCCCGCGCCGTAGGTGTCGCCGCCGGCCGGCGAGCTGGCGACCGAAGCGCCAGTCACCACCGGGACCGTCGAGGTTCCGTCCACCTTGTGGGCCGCCGCGTCGGCGATCGCGTTCGTCCCCAGGCTCAGGGCCGCGTTGGTGCCGGCCCCGCTCTGAAGCGCGCCGCCGTTCAGCGTCAGCGCGTTCGCCGCAACGGCGATCCCGTTGGCGTCCACGTCCGTGGCCCGGACGGTGTAGCTGAACGTCAGGGTCTTGGTCTCCGACCCGCTCGCGTACGCCGCTTGCCCGGCGCCCGCCCCGATCGTCAGCGCCAGCTGCGGCGTGCCCGTCACCGTCACCGGAATCTGGAACGCGACCTCGATCGACACCTCGTCGCCGGCGGCGTAGGTGCTGTCGTTCCCTGCGTCGCTGACGATCGTCGCGCCGGTCACGGCTGGCACCGTAGCGGCCCCGTTCACCTTGTGGGCCGAGGCGTCGGCAATGGCGTGGGCGCCCAGCCCGAGCGCGGCGTCGGTGCCCAGCGAACTCCGCATCGTGCCGCCGTTCAGGGCCAGCGCGCTCGCGCCCAGCGAGATGCCGTTGGCGTCGGCGTCGGTCGCGTCCACCACGTACTCGAACCGAAGGCTGGTGTTGCCGCTGCCGCTCACGTAGTCGGCGTGCCGGGTCGCCGAGCCGATCGTCAGCGCCACGCGAGGCGTGCCCGTCACCGTCACCGGGAAGTTGAACCCGATCTCGACCGCGATCGTCTCGCCCGCGCCGTAGCTGTCGCCGCTGGCCGGCGTGCTCGATATCGAGGCGGCGTTCACGGTCGGCGACGTGGAGGTTCCGTCCACCTTGTGGCCGGTCGCGTCCGCGATGGCGTGCGCGCCCAGCCCGAGCCCGGCTGCAGTTCCCACGCCGCTCCGGATCGCGCCGCCGTTCAGCCCGAGCGCACTTGCCCCCACGGCGATCCCGTTCGAGTCCGAATCCGCCAGAACCACCGTGTAGCGGAACGTCAACGTCTTCGTGTTCGTGCCCGAGGCGTACGCCGCTTGGCGCGTCTGCGAGCCGATCGTCAGGGCCAGCTGGGGGGCTCCCGTCACCGCCACGGGAACGTCGAAGCCGACGGCCACGGCGATCGCCTCTCCGGCGTAGTAGGTGTCGCCGCTGGCCGGCGCGCTGGTCACCGCCGCCGAGACCACCGCCGGCGTAGTGGCGCTGGCACCGTTCACCTTGTGGGCCGAAGCGTTGGCTACGGTGTGGCCGCTCAGGCCGAGCGCCGCCGCCGCGCCCGCCGTGCTGGCGATCGAGCCGCCGTTCAGCCCGAGCGCGCTCGCCCCGACGCTGATTCCGTCCGCGTCCACGTCCGCCGACTGGACCACGTAGCCGAACGTCAGACCGGCGCCGTCCCTGCCCAGGAGCGCTGCTTGGCGGGTGGCCGCCCCCACGCCCAGGGCCAGCTGCGGGCTTCCGGTCGCGCGCACCTCGAGGTTGAAGCCGACCTTGACTTCGATCCGCTCGCCGGCGCCGTAGGTGTCGCCGCTCACCGGCGCGCTCGTCACCGAAACCGACGTCGCCTCCGGCGTCGTGGCCGTGCTGCCCGACACCTTGTGGCCGGACGCGTTGGTCACCGCGTGGGCGCCCAAGCCCAGCGCGGCCGCCGTCCCGATCGTGCTTAGGATCGTGCCGCCGTTGAGGGAAAGGGCGTTCGCGGCGATGGAGATGCCGTCGGCGTCGGCGTCGGACGACAGCACCGTGTAGTCGAAGTACAGCGACTGGCCCGAAAGACGGGCGAATTCGGCCTGCCGCGTCTGCGCGCCGACCGTCAGCGCCAGCCGGGGCACCCCCGTGGCCACGATCGGCAGCTGGAACGTCACCCTGGCCGTGATCTTCTCGCCGGCACCGTAGGTGTCGCCGCTCGCGGGCGCGCTCCTGATCGACACGGCGCTCACGGCCGGCGCGGTCGCCGTGCTGCCCGAGACCTTGTGGCCCGAGGCGTCGGCCACTGCGTGGGTGCCCAGCCCCAGACCCGCGGCGGCCCCGGTCCCGCTGCGAATCGTCGCGCCGTTCAGCGTCAGCGCGCTCGCCCCGATGGAGATCCCGTCCGCGTCTGCGTCCGCGGCCTGCACCACGTAGCCGAAGTGGAGCGACTGCCCCGACGCGCCGCTCAACGTCGCTTGGCGCGTCTGCGCTCCGACGGTCAGCGCCAGCCGGGGACTGCCGGCGACCGTGATCGGAACCGCCGCGCCGAACCGAACGTGCACGTCGATCCGCTCCCCGCCGCCGTACGTGTCGCCGCTGGACGGACTGCTCGTGATCTGGACGAAGTCGACGAACGGGGCCGTGGCCGTGGCGCCGTTCACCTTGTGGGCGGCGTTCGCGGTGAAGGCGCGGGCGCCCAAAGAGAGCTGGGCGGAGGCGCCGCCGGGACCCGATATGGTGCCGCCGTTGAGCGTCAGCGCCGCCGCCGCGACCCCGATCCCGTCGGCGTCCACGTCCACGCTCCGCACCGTGTACGCGAACCGGATCGAGCGTTCCTGCACGCGTTCCATGGCGGCCTGCCGCGCGTTGGCGCCGACCGTCAGCGCCAGCCGGGGCGTCCCCGTGACGGTGAGCACAGCGCTGAACTCCACGTCCACGCGCACGACTTCGCCCGCGCCGTAGGTGTCGCCGCTCACCGGCGCGCCCATGAACCGCACCGCCGCGACGACGGGCGCCGACGTCGGAGTCGCTTTCGCCTCCTCGCTCGCGTGTCCCGCCCCCACCGAGTTCTGCGCCCGAACCTGGAACTTGTACTCGGTTCCGTTCGACAGCGACGGGACGATGTGGCTCGTCGTGCTGGCGTCGCTTCCCGATATGTCCGTCCAGCGGGAAAACGGCTCGGTGGCGATCGCCTGGCGGAACTGGTAGCCGGTGAGCGTCGTGTCCGACGGGTCGGTCCAGTTCAACGTGACCTGGGCGTTGCCCGGACTCGCCGAGAAGCCGGTGGGGGCCGCCGGCGTTCCCAGCAGTCCGTCCACCTTGTGGCTGGCGCTGTTGGCAATGGCGTACCGGCCAATCGTCGGAGAAGCGATGCTGAAGCGCGTGTTCACCCAGCCGTTGGTGAAGTCCAGGGCGTTGGGACCGATGGTGATCCCATCGCTGTCCGCGTCGGCGGCCGTGACGGTGTACTGGAAGCGCGCGCTCGTGAGGCCGGTGCCGGAGTAGGCCGCGTCCCGTGTGGCGGTCCCCACGCCGATCTTCAGCACCGGCGAGCCCGTGACGCGGGGGCGGAACGCCGAGAACGAGACCGTGACTTCGATCGTCTGGCCGGGTCCGTACGTGTTGTCGGAGGTCGGCGAACTCGTGATCCGCACGCCGGTGACCCAGATGTCGCTGGGCCGGGCCAGGGCGAAGCTCGCGCGTCCCGCCCTGGAGCCGGCCACGGCTCGGAGCTCGAAGCGGTAGTCCACTTGGTCGGTCAGCGACGAGACGGTGTGCCTGGTGGTGCTCGCGCTGCTGCTCGGCACGTCCGCCCATGCGGTGAAGCTGCCCGAGCCCGACTGGTTGCGGTGCCGGACCTGGTACTTGGTGATCGTCGTGTCGCTGGGGTCGGTCCAGCGCAACTGAACTGCGCCGCTGGCGGAGGGCGTCGCCGTGAGACCGCTGGGCGCCGCCGGGGTCGCGAGGCTGCCGTTCACCTTGTGCGCCGCGCTGTTCGAGACGGCGTTCGCGCCCAAACCCAGGCCGGCTGCCGTGGCGCCGTCCCGCGCGTCGGCGATTCCGCCGCCGTTCAGCGTCAGCGCGCCAGCCCCGATGCTGATCCCGTCGGAGTCGCTGTCCGCCGCCGCCACCGCGTAGCGGAACGCCAGCGTCGAAGTGCCCGTGCCGCTGGCGTAATCCGCCTGCCGCGTCGCCGCGCCGATCGTCAGCGCCAGCTGCGGCGTCCCCGTCACCGCGACGGAGCGGGCGAACGTCACCTCCACCTCGATCCGGTCACCCGCGCCGTACGTGCTGTCGCTGGCCGGGCTGCTCGCGATCGACACGCCCGTCACCGCCGCCGCCGTGAAGGTCGCGCCCGCCACCTTGTGGCCCGAGCTGTTCGACACCGCGTGAGAACCCAGCCCGAGGGCGGCGTCCGTCGTCCCGCCCGCCTCGTCGATCGTACCGCCGTTCAGCCCCAACGCGCTCGCGCCGATGCTGAGCCCGTCCGCGTCCGCATCGCCACTCGCCACCACGTAGCGGAAGACCAGCGACGCCGTCCCCGTCCCGCTGGCATAATCCGCCTGCCGCGTCGCCGCGCCGATCGTCAGCGCCAGCTGCGGCGTCCCCGTCACGTCCACCGCCTTGTTGAACGTCACCGTCGCCGCAATCGTGTCGCCCCGCTCGAAGGTGTCGCCCACCACCGGCGACCCCACGGCCACGCCCGTCACCGTCGGCGGACCCCGCGTTCCGTCCACCTTGTGGGCCGCGGCGGCGGTGATTGCGTTCGCACCCAAACCCAGGCCGGCCGCCGCAGCCCCGTCCCGGGCGTCGGCGATCGCCCCGCCGTTCAAGGTCAGCGCGCTCGCGCCGATCCCCAGGCCGTCGCTGTCAGCGTCCGCGGCCCCCACCGTGTAGGCGAACGACAGCGTGTCCGTCCCCGTGCCCGAGGCGTACTCCGCCTGGCGCGTCGCCGCGCCGATCGTCAGCGCCAGCTGCGGCGTCCCCGTCACGCTCACGCGACGGCTGAACGCCACCTTCACTTCGATCCGCTCGTTCAGACCGTAGGTGCTGTCGCTGGCCGGGCTGCTCGCGATCGCCACGCCGGTCACCGCCGCCGCCGTGAACGTGCCCCCCGCCACCTTGTGGCCGGAGCTGTTCGAGAGCACATGCGCGCCCAGCCCCAGAAGCGCGTCCGTGGTCCCGCCCGCCACGTCGATCGTCCCGCCGTTCAGCGCCAGCGCGCCCGCCTCGATGCTGAGCCCGTCCGAATCCGCGTCGCCACTCGCCACTACGTAGCGGAAGACCAGCGACTCCGTCCCCGTCCCGCTGGCATAGCCCGCCTGCCGCGTCGCCGACCCGATCGTCAGCGCCAGCTGCGGCGTCCCCGTCACGTCCACCGCCTTGTTGAATGTCACCGTCGCGGCAACGGTGTCGCCCCGCTCGAAGGTGTCGCCCACCACCGGCGACCCTACGGCCAAGCCCGTCACCCCCGGCGGCCCCCGCGCGCCGTTCACCTTGTGCGCCGCACTGTTCGAGATCGCGTTCGCGCCCAGCCCCAGGCTTGCCGCCGTCGTGCTGTCCCGAGCGTCGGCAATCGCCCCGCCGTTCAGCCCCAGCGCGCTCGCGCCGATGCTGAGCCCGACCGTGTCGATGTCCGCAACCGCCACCGCGTAAGCGAACGCCAGCGTCTTCGTGCCCGTCCCAGAGGCGTAGTCGGCCTGGCGCGTCGCCGCGCCGATCGTCAGCGCCAGCTGCGGCGTCCCCGTCACCGCCACCGGGCGGGCGAACGTCACCTCGACCTCGATCTGCTCGCCCAGGACGTAGGTGCTGTCGCCGGCCGGGCTGCTCGTGATCGCGACGCCGCTCGCCGCCGCCGCCGTGAACGTCCCGCCCGCCACCTTGTGGCCCGAGCTGTTCGACAGCGCATGAGAGCCCAGCCCCAGCACGGCGTCCGTCGTCCCGCCCGCCACATCGATCGTCCCGCCGTTCAGCGCCAGCGCTCTCGCGCCGATGCTGAGCCCGTCCGCGTCCGCATCGCCACTCGCCACCACGTAGCGGAAGACCAGCGACGCCGTCCCCGTCCCGCTGGCATAATCCGCCTGCCGCGTCGCCGCGCCGATCGTCAGCGCCAGCTGCGGCGTCCCCGTCACGTCCACCGCCTTGTTGAACGTCAGCGTCGCCGAAATCGCCTCGCCCCGCTCGAAGGTGTCGCCCACCTCGGGCGATCCGACGGCCACGCCCGTCACCGTCGGCGGACCGCGCGTCCCGTCCACCTTGTGCGCCGCGGCAGCGGCGATGGCGTTCGCGCCCAACCCCAGGCCGGCCGCCGTCGCCCCGTCCCGGGCGTCGGCGATCGCCCCGCCGTTCAAGGTCAGCGCGCTCGCGCCGACCCCGATCCCATCGCTGTCGGCGTCCGCGGCCCCCACGACGTAGGCGAACGACAGCGTGTCCGTGCCCGTGCCCGAGGCGTAGTCGGCCTGCCGCGTCGCCGCGCCGATCGTCAGCGCCAGCTGCGGCGTCCCCGTCACGCTCACGCGACGGCCGAACGCCACCTTCACCTCGATCCGCTCGTTCAGGCCGTAGGTGCTGTCGCTGGCCGGGCTGCTGGTGATCGACACGCCCGTCACCGCCGCCGCCGTGAAGGTCGCGCCCGCCACCTTGTGGCCCGAGCTGTTGCTCACCGCGTGACTGCCCAGCCCGAGGGCAGCGTCCGTCGTCTCGCCAGCCTCGTCGATCGTACCGCCGTTCAGGGCCAGTGCGCTCGCGCCGATGCTGAGCCCGTCCGCGTCCGCGTCGCCACTCGCCACCACGTAGCGGAAGACCAGCGATGCCGTCCCCGTGCCGGAAGCGTAGGAGGCCTGCTTCGTAGCCGCGCCGATCGTCAGCGCCAACTGCGGCGTCCCCGTCACGTCCACCGCCTTGTTGAACGTCACCGTCGCCGCAATCGTGTCGCCCCGCTCGAACGTGTCGCCCACCACCGGCAACCCGACCGCCACGCCCGTCACCGTCGGCGGACCGCGCGTCCCGTCCACCTTGTGCGCCGCGGCAGCGGCGATGGCGTTCGCGCCCAACCCCAGGCCGGCCGCCGTGGTCCCGTCGCGGGCGTCGGCAATCGCCCCGCCGTTCAAGGTCAGCGCGCTCGCGCCGACCCCCAGCCCGTCGCTGTCGGCGTCCGCGGCCCCCACGACGTAGGCGAACGACAGCGTGTCCGTCCCCGTGCCCGAGGCGTAGTCGGCCTGCCGCGTCGCCGCGCCGATCGTCAGCGCCAGCTGCGGCGTCCCCGTCACGCTCACGCGACGGCTGAACGCCACCTTCACTTCGATCCGCTCGTTCAGACCGTAGGTGCTGTCGCTGGCCGGGCTGCTCGCGATCGCCACGCCGGTCACCGCCGCCGCCGTGAACGTGCCCCCCGCCACCTTGTGGCCGGAGCTGTTCGAGAGCACATGCGCGCCCAGCCCCAGAAGCGCGTCCGTGGTCCCGCCCGCCACGTCGATCGTCCCGCCGTTCAGCGCCAGCGCGCCCGCCCCGATGCTGAGCCCGTCCGCGTCCGCGTCGCCCGACGCCACCACGTAGCGGAAGACCAGCGACGCCGTCCCCGTCCCGCTGGCATAACCCGCCTGCCGCGTCGCCGTGCCGATCGTGAGCGCCAACTGCGGCGTCCCAGTCACGTCCACCACCTTGTTGAACGTCACGGTCGCAGCAATCGTGTCGCCGCGTTCGAAGGTGTCGCCCACCACCGGCGACGCAACAGCCAACCCCGTCACCCCCGGCGGCCCGCGCGCGCCGTTCACCTTGTGCGCCGCACTGTTCGCGATTGCGTTCGCGCCCAGACCCAGGCTCGCCGCCGTCGCCCCGTCCCGGGCGTCGGCGATCGCCCCGCCATTCAGCCCCAGCGCACTCGCGCCGATGCTGATCCCGTCGGCGTCGGTGTCCGCCGCCGCCACCGCGTAAGCGAACGCCAGCGTCTTCGTGCCCGTCCCAGAGGCGTAGTCGGCTTGGCGCGTCGCCGCGCCGATCGTCAGCGCCAACTGCGGCGTCCCCGTCACCGCGACGGGCCGGGCAAAGGTCACTTCGACCTGGATCTGCTCGCCCAGGACGTAGGTGCTGTCGCCGGCCGGACTGCTCGTGATCGTCACGCCGCTCGCAGCAGCCGCCGTGAACATCCCGCCCGCCACCTTGTGGCCCGAACTGTTCGACAGCGCATGAGAGCCCAGCCCCAGCACGGCGTCCGTCGTCCCGCCCGCCGCGTCGATCGTCCCGCCGTTCAGCGCCAGCGCGGCGGCGGCGATGCTGATTCCGTCCGCGTCCGCGTCGGCCGCCACCACCACGTAGCGGAAGACCAGCGACGTCGTTCCCGTCCCACTTGTATAGCCCGCCTGCCGCGTCGTCGAGCCGATCGTCAGCGCCAACTGCGGCGTCCCCGTCACGTCCACCGCCTTGTCGAACGTCAGCGTCGCGGAAATCGCCTCGCCCCGCTCGAAGGTGTCGCCCACCACCGGCGACCCGACGACCACCCCCGTCACCCGCGGCGGGCTCCCAGGGCCGTTCACCTTGTGGGCGGCGGCGTTCGCGATCGCGTGCGCGCCCAGCCCCAGCGCCGCGTTCGTGCCGGAGCCGCTCCGGATCGTCCCGCCGTTCAGTGCCAGCGCGCTCGCGCCCACGCTGATCCCGGCGCTGTCCACGTCCGCCGCCTGCACCACGTAGTCGAACGTCAGCGTCTTCGTCCCGCTCCCGCCGGCGTACGTCGCCTGCGCCGTGCCGGTCCCGATCCCCAGCGCCAGCTGCGGGCTCCCCGTCACCGTCACCGGGATCTGGAAGACGACCTGCACCGAGATCGTGTCGCCCGCCGTGTACGTGCTGTCGGCGCCCGCGTCGCTGGCGATCACCACCGCAAGCACGGCAGGAACCGTCGTGGTGCCGTCCACCTTGTGGGCGGCCGCGTTCGCAACCGCATTCGCGCCCAGCCCCAACGTGGCGTTCGTGCCAGTGCCGCTCCGGATCGTCCCGCCGTTCAGCGACAGCGCGCCCGCGCCCACGCTGATCCCGGCGCTGTCCACGTCCGTCGCCCGCACCGTGTAGCGGAACGTCAGCGTCTTCGTCCCGCTCCCGCCGGCGTACGACGCTTGCGCCGTGCCGGTCCCGATTCCCAGCGCCAGCTGCGGGCTCCCCGTCACCGTCACCGGGATCTGGAAGACGATCCGCACCGCGATCCCGTCGCCTGCGCCGTACGTGCTGTCGCTTCCCGCGTCGCTGAATATCGCTGCCGAGGCCACGGCCGGCACCGTCGCCGTCGCGCCGCTCACCTTCCCGGCGGCGACGCCGGCAAGGGCGTGGCTGCCCAAGCTCAGCGTCGCCGCGGCCCCGAAAGAGCTCTGCAACGTTCCACCGGCCAGCGACAAAGCGCTGTCTGCGACGGCGAATCCGTCGGCGTCCACGTCCGTCGCCCGAACGACGTAGCCGAACGTCACGGTCTCCGTCCGGCTGCCGCTCAGGTACGCCGCCTGCCGCGTCGAGTCTCCAATCGTCAGCGCCAACTCGGGCGCGCCCGTCACGACCACGGGGATGCTGAACTCGATGGCCACCTCGATCCGCTCGCCGCCCCCGTAGGTGTCGCCGCTGGCCGGCCTGCTCACGACCCTCGCCCCCGTCACCGACGGCGGCGTCGCCATGGATCCGTCCACCTTGTGGCCGCTGGAGTTCGTGATCTGGTGGGTCCTTCCCAGCTCCAGCCTGGCGTTGGTTCCAGCCGCGCTCCGGATCGTCCCGCCGTTCAGCGCCAACGCGGTGGACCCCACGCTGACGCCGTCCGCGTCCACGTCGGCGGACTGCACCACGTAGCTGAACGCCAGCAACTTGCTCCCGCTCCCGCCCGCGTACGACGCCTGCACCGTGGCGACCCCGATCCCCAGCGCCAGCTGCGGGCTCCCCGTCACAGTCACCGGGATCTGGAAGCCGATCCGCACCGCGATCAGCTCGCCGGCGCCGTACGTGTCTCCCGAGGCCGGGCTGGTGTCGAATCGCGCCGAGGCGACCTCGGGCGGCGTCACGCTCCCGTCGATCTGGTCGCTCAGCAACTCAACGTTCAACCTCAGCGCCGCATCGGCCCCGCCGGCGCTCTGGATCGTCCCGCCGTTCAGGGTCAACGCCCCGCGCTCGACGGTGAACCCGTCCGCGTCCCGGTCCGTCGCCCGCACCGTGTAGCCGAAGGTCAGCGTCTTCGTCCCGCTCCCGCCGGCGTAGGCCGCCTGCACCGTGTCGGCGTCCAGCGACAGCGCCAGCTGCGGCGTCCCCGTCACCGTCACGGCCAAGTCGAACCCGACCTGCACCGAGATCGTCTCGCCAGCCCCGTACGATCCGCCGATCGCCGGCTGGCTGGCGGCCCCCACGGACGAGACGGCGGGCGCGGTCGTCGTGCCGTTCACCTTGTGGCCGGCCGCGTTCGCAATGGCGTGGCCGGCCAAGCTCAGCGTCGCGTTCGCCGCCGTGGCGCTCCGTATCGTCCCGCCGTTCAGGGTCAGGGCGCTCCCGCCGACGCCGATCCCGTCGGCGTCCACGTCGGTGGCGCCCACTACGTAGTCGAACGTCAGCGTCTTCGTCTGGCTGCCGCTCGAGTAGGACGCCTGCCCGGCGCCGCTTCCAATGGTCACCGCCAGCTGCGGCGTTCCCGTCACGGTCACCGGCACGTTGAACCCGACGGCCACGGAGATCGTCTCGGTGGCCCCGTAGGTGTCGCCGTCGTCCGGAGCGCTGCTGATCTCCACCGAGGTCGCGGCCGGAGTGGCGTTGTTGGAGCCCAACACCTTATGGCCGACGGCGTCCGTGATCGCGTGGGCGCTCAAGCCCAGGACCGCGCCGGCCCCGGCGGCGCTCCGGATCGTCCCGCCGTTCAACGCCAAGGCGTCCGCCAAGATGCTGATGCCGTTCGCGTCCAAATCCGCCCGCTGCACGACGTAGCCGAAGCGCAGCACCTGACCCGTCGTCTCGAGCAACGTCGCTTGGCGCGTCTGGCTCCCGATGCCGATCGCCAGCTGCGGACTGCCGCTGACCCGGATCGCGATCGCCGCCGCAAACTCCACATCCGCCTCAATCCGCTCCCCGCCTCCGTAGCTGTCCGCGGACGCCAGCGGCCGACTCGCAATCCGAACGGCGCTCACGAACGGGTTCGGGGCGACGGCGCCGTTCACCTTGTGGCCGGACGCGTCCGATAGCGCATGGCTGCCCAGCCCCAGCGTCGCCGCCGCCCCCGCGACGCTCCGGATCGTGCCGCCGTTGAGCGTCAGCGCGCTTGCGCCGATCCCGATCCCGTTGGCGTCCCGGTCGGCCGCCTGCACGGCATACTCGAAGTGGAGCGTCCGGCCCGCCGTCCGCAGGTACGTGGCCTGGCGCGTCTGCGTCCCGATCGTCAGCCCCAGCTGCGGGCTGCCGGTCACGGTGATCGGCAGCCTGAAGGTGACGCTCGCCCCGATCTTCTCGCCCGCTCCGTACGTGTCGGCGCTGACGGGCGTGCTGGTGACCGCGGCCCCCGTCACGGCGGGCGCGGTGGCGCTGCTGCCGGTCACCTTGTGGGTCGCGGCGGCGGTGATCGCATGGCTGCCCAAGTTCAGGCTCGCGTTGGTGCCGACCGTGTTCCGAATCGTCCCGCCGTTCAGCGTCAGGGCGCCCGCGGCGATCCCGATCCCGTCGGCGTCCGAGTCCGAGGAGCGCACCGCGTAGCGGAAGTGCAGCGACTGCCCCGCCGTTCGGGTCAGCGTCGCCTGCCGGGTCGAGTCCCCGATCGCCAGCGCCAACCGGGGCGCGCCCACGACTCGGATCGGCACCAGGGCGCCGAACCGCACCTCGGCCTCGATCTGCTCGCCTGATCCGTAAACGTCGCCGCTGACGGGCGTGCTGGTGATCCGAACCAGGTCCACGTTCGGGACGGTGCCCGTGCTCCCGTCCACCTTGTGGCTCGCGTTGGCCGCGTACGCGTAGGCCCCCAAGCCGAGCAGCGCCGCCCTGCTGTTGACGCCGATGATCGTCCCGCCGTTCAGCTTCAGGGCGCCCGCGGCGATCCCGATTCCGTCGGCGTCCACGTCGGCCGTCTCCACCGTGTAGCGGAAGTGGATCGTATTGGGCCGAGAGGGCAGGCGTACGCCAAATGCTTGCTTGACGCTGTCCCCGATCGTCAGCTCCAGCAGCGGTTCGCCGGTCACGGCGACCGAGTCGCTGAAGTCCACTTCGACCCGAACGACCTCTCCCGCCCCGTAGGTGTCGCCGGTGCGCGGCCCGTTGGCGAAGCGCACGCCGCTGACGACCGTGACGGCGACCGGCGTCGCCCTGACTTCGGAGCTCTCCGAGCCGGTCCCGTTGGCGTTCGCCGCTCGCACCTGGAACTTGTACGCGGCGCCGTTGGTCAGCGACCCCGCCGTGTAGCTGGTCGTGGTCGCGCTGCTTCCCGAGATGTCGGTCCAGCCCGAGTACGAACCAGCCGCCGGCCCGTGCCGGACTTGGTAGCCGACGATCGTGGAGTCCTGCGGATCGGTCCAGTTCAAGGTTGCTTGCGCATTGCCCGGAGTCGCGGTCAATCCCGTGGGCGCCGCGGGAACCGAGCCCCCAACCGTGGCAGAAGCGTTTACCTTGTGAGCGGGGGCGTTGAAGATCTGATTGTTCCCGATGGTCGGCGAAATGAGGCTGCGGGACGGTTGATAGACCTCGATCCCGTGTTGGAATTGGCGCCATCTAGGATTCCAGAAGCCGTAATCCAACGCGTTCGGTCCGATGCTGATGCCGTCCGGATCATGGTCGCCTGCCGCGACTGTGTAACTGTAGTCGAAATAGGCTTCACTTTGCGCTTGATACACCCTTAGGCCATTGTTCCGACCCGTAGGTGTACGCGTCGTGCTGCCGATTTGCCAGCTTAAACTGGGTCCCCAGTCGCCAGTCACGTCGATGTCCCATCCGCCAGCGACATGGAACCTCGCCGTTATTGTCTCTCCAGTACTGTAGCTGTTCCCGGTCCCCGGCCTGCTTGTAATCTCGATTCGGCTGATGTAGGCGTTGAACACGCTCGCCGTTGCGGAAGCCGCGCTCCCCGCCACGGTACCGACCGCGGCTCGCAGCTCGATCGCGTAGCGATGCCGCGTTTCAGTTACGCCAACGGTATGGGAGGTCGTCCTCGCATTGCTGGAAGGAACGTCCGCCCAACTGTTGAACCTGCCATTGGGCGTCTGCCGGTAGCGAAACTGATACTTCGTAATTCGGCTGTTGGCGGGGTCTCTCCAGTCCAAGCGGATCTGGGTGGAGCTCGTCGGCGTGGCGGTCAGCCCGCTGGGTGCCGCCGCCACCGTGCTGCCGTCGACCGCGTGGTCCGAGGCGTCGGAGACCGCGTGGGCACCCAGGCCCAGCGTGGCGTTGGTTGCCGTGGCGCTCCGGATCGTGCCGCCGTTGAGCCCCAGCGCGGTCGCTCCGACGCTGATCCCGTTGCCGTCCCTGTCCGCCGCCACCACCGTGTAGCTGAAGGTGAGCGTCTTCGTCCCGCTCCCGCTTGCGTACGAGGCCTGTCGCGTGGCGCTCCCGATCGTCAGCGCCAACCGAGGCGTCCCGGTTACGGTCACGGCGATGCTGAAGCCGACCTGCACGGAGATCGTGGTACCCAGCGCGTACGTGCCCCCTCTCGGCGTGCTGGAGATCGTCACGGACGCCACCGTCGGCGCCGTCGTGCTCCCGTTCACCTTGTGCGCCGCCGAGTTCGAGATCGCGTGCGTGCCCAAGGCCAGTGCGGCGGTCGCGCCCCCCGTGCTCCGGATCGTACCGCCGTTCAGCCCCAGCGCGCCGGCCGCGATGCTGATCCCGTCGTTGTCCCGGTCGCCGGCCACCGTCTCGTAGCTGAAGGTGAGCGTCTTGGCGCCGCTTCCGCTCGCGTAGGCCGCGTAGCGCGTGGCGCTCCCGACGGTCAGGGCCAGCCGAGGGGCGCCCGTCACCGTCACCGCCAGATTGAACGCGACCTGCACCGAGATCGTCTCTCCCGCCCCGTAGGTGCTGTCGCTCGCCGGGCTGCTCGCGATCGCGACGGAGGCGACCGCCGGCACCGTCCTGGTCCCGTTTACCTTGTGGGCGGGCACGTTGGAGAATGCGTGGCTTCCCAGCCCCAGCGTCGCGGCGGCGCCCGTCCCGCTCCGGATGCTTCCGCCGTTCAGCGCCAGCGCGTTCGCGCCCACGCTGATCCCGTCCGCGTCCAAGTCCGTCGCCGAGGTCTCGTAGCTGAACGTCAACGCGCTCGTTCCGTTCCCGCTCGCGTAGGCCGCGTGGCGGGTAGCGCTCCCGATCGTCAGGGCCAGCCGGGGCGTGCCCGTGACCGTCACGGCGAACCCGAACGACACCTGCACCGAGATCGTCTCGGCCGCCGCGTAGGTGTCCCCGCTGTCCGGCCTGCTCGTGACGAGTACGTTGGTCACCGCAGGCATCGTCCTGCTCCCGTCCACCTTGTGGCCCGAGGCGGCCCTGAGCGCGTGCGTGCCCAGGGCGAGCGTGGCGTTCTGGGCCGACTCGCTGACGATCGACCCGCCGTTGAGCGTCAGCGCGCCGGACCCGACGCTGATCCCGTCGCGATCCCGGTCCGTCGCCCGCGCAACGTAGCTGAACGTCAGCGTGCTGGTCCCGCTTCCGCTGGCGTACTCGGCGTACTGGGTCCTCTCGCCAATTCCCAGCGCCACGCGGGGCGTGCCCGTCACGCTCACCGGCGTGGTGAAGCCGATCTGCACCGAGATCGTGTCGCCCGCGCCGTAGGTGTCCCCGCTGGCCGGCGCGCTCGCAATCGACGCCGCGCGCACCGCGGGAACCGTCGCCGTGCTGCCGTTCACCTTGTGGCCCGAGGCGTTGGTGACCGCGTGCGCGCCCAGCGCCAAGGTGGCGTTCGCCCCGGCCGCGCTCCGGATCGTGCCGGAGTTGAGCGCCATGGCGAACACTGAGACGCCGTCCGCGTCCCTGTCCGCCGACCGCACGACGTAGCGGAAGGTCAGCTTCTTGCCGCCGCTCCCGCTCTGATATGCGGCCGTCTTGGCCAGCGAACCAACCCTCAAGGAGACGGTGGGGCTCCCGGTGACCGTCACCGGCACCGTGAACCCGACTTCCACGCGAACCGCCTCGCCGGCGCCGTAGGTGTCTCCGCTCGCCGGCGCGCCGACGACCGCCACCGAACTCACGGTGGGCGTGGTGGTGGTCGTCCCGATCACCCGGTGGCCCGACGCATTGGAGATGGCGTGGCTTCCCAGGTCCAGGTTCGCGGCGGCGCCGGCCGTGCTCCGAATCGTCCCGCCGTTCAGCTGCAGGGCGGTCGTCCTGATGCTGATCCCGTCGGGGTCGAGATCGCCGCTGGTCACCACGTACCCGAAGTGCAGCGACCGGCCGGACGTTCTGCGCAACGTCGCGAACGCGGGCCCCCCGCCGAAAGCGATCTGCAGCCGGGGACTTCCGACGACCCGGATCGGAACCGCGGCGGCGAACTCGACCTCCACCTCGATCAGCTCGCCGCCCCCGTACACTTGGGCACTCAACGAAGGAGCGCTGGTGATGCGCACGCCGCTCACGCTCGGCGCGGTCGCCGAAGCGCCGTTCACCTTGTGGCTCGCGTTGGCCGAGAAGGCGGCGGCCCCCAGGCCGAGCCCGGCATTCCGCGTTCCGCCGACCTCCTTGATCGTCCCGCCGTTGAGCGCGAGCGCGTTGGCGGCGACGCCGATCCCGTCCAAGTCCGAATCCCCCGCCTGCACGACGTACCGAAAGCGGATGCTGTTCGCCCCGACGCTCTCGTAGGCCGCGTGGCGCACGGCGCTGCCGACCGCCAGCGCCAGCCGAGGCGCACCGGTCAACGCGATGGGCGCGCTGAACTGCACCTCCAGTTGGACGACCTCGCCGGCGCCGTAGGTGTCGCCCGCAAGAGGCGTGCCGACGAAGCGCACTGCCGACACCAGCGGAAGGGTGGTCGGCGTCGCCTTGGCTTCGCTCGTCGAGCCGGCCCCGGCGCCGTTCCTGGCCCGGAGCTGGAACTTGTACTTGCTGTCGTTCGTCAGCGGACGGACCACGTGGCGGGTGGTGGTGGCGTCGCTGCCCGCGATCGTCGTCCAGCTCGACGGGTAGCTGGCCGTGTCCAGGGCGTGGCGAACCTCGTAGCTGCCGATGGTGGAGTTCCCGGGGTCGGTCCACGTCAGCGTCGCTTGGCCCGGCGCCGCCGTCGCGGCCAGCCCGGCGGGGGCGGCCGGGGCGGCCAGCGCGCCGTTGACCTTGTGCCCGGCGGCGTCGACGATGCGGTGCTTGCCGATCGTCATGGTGGGGTGGCCGCCCCAGGCCCAGAAGAGATCGAGGTCGCTCAGCGCATTGGGACCGATGCTGATCCCGTCGCTGTCCACGTCCGCCGTTTGGGCGGTGTAGCGGAACGTATGAGTGGGCTGATTACGAACGGTGTAGTTCCATGACGCCCGTCGGCTGGCGCCGCCGATCGTGATGTCCAGGTACGGATGGGCTCCACGAGCGTAGCGGACGCTGTTGGTCCACGTGACCGCTACCACAATCGTCTCGCCAGCGGCGTACGTGTCGCCCGTCGGCGAACTCGTGATCGAAACGCCGCTGATCGGCACGTTGGCCGTACTGACTCTCGTCCTGCTCGCCCCGCCGCATGCGGCGCCGGCGCAGGCCCTGATTTCGAATTGGTACCGCCTGGGGCTGCTCAAGCCTCCGACCGTGGCCGAAGTCGTGCTGCTGTCGCTGTTTGCGACGTCCGTCCATTGATTGGGGAGATTGGATCTGTAAAAGGCGTAGCGGTACTGGTACCTGGTGATCGCCGCGTTGCCCGGGTTGTCCCAGCCCAGATCGATCGACGAGGTGGTGGCTTGGTGGGCCCAGAACCCGGTCGGCGCCGCAGGCGCCTGAGCAGCGACGGGGCCTGCCAGGGCGGACGCCGACGCGGCAAGCGCCACGATCGCGGAGAACCGTCCTCGCCGGCTCACGGCTGGATTCGCGACGAGACGGGACGACTCACGTCGCCCGCAAGCCCCCCCCCCCCAGTTTGGTCCCGCCGCTCGGTCGTTGCGTCCAAGCCGCACCGAACCGTGACGCACGTGCTAGGCCGAACGGAAGGGGGGTCGCCGATCAAGGAGCACACGATGATCCGAGGGGAATCGGGTTAGTTGGCACGACGCCCTGCGTACCGGATCTGGCCGCAAGGAGAACGCACCGGGACTTATAGCCAGTCGTCCATCTTACCCTTGGCGTGCGACCACAAGCAAGGGCAACTGCCTCAAAACACCGGAAACGCAAGGGGGGCAACCCCCCAGCGAACCGAGCCCGGACCGCCGTTTCCGGTCGGTCCGGGCTCGTGAACTGCGGACTCGGGGGCAAACAACCCCCACGCCACGCCGCCGGTCAGCCCGTGGGACCGCTGATGTTGTCGTTTGTGTCCACCTCGCTGCGCGCGATTGGGAAGCACAGGTCCTGCGTGACCAAGTGGGAGCCCACCTCCTGTCCGCCCGTCACTATTTCCAGGTCATGCAGGAGGCCGGGCGTGTTGTCCCGGTTCCAGCGGAAGAAGTCCCCCAGACGACGACCCTCCAGCCACGTAACCACGCCCCGCTCGTGCTTGAGCACGGCCCATGCGTCGGCGGCACTGTCCACCTCGTCGTCCCGCCACAGTCGCGCCCCGGCCGCCGCGCGCACCTCGTTGATCTTGGCCAGGGCCCCCTGCCAGTCGCCGCCGGTCAGCATTGCTTCGGCCTCGATCATGCGCATCTCGGCGCCCTTGGACATGGGGATGTCGGCGCCCGGCTCGGTGTACTTGTCCTGCGGCCACCACGGCACCCGCCCGCAACACTGGACGGCCGCATCGCCGGTCTCCTCGGTTATGCGGAAGGGCACCCGGGGGTCGCCGTCCGGGTTGTTCTCGCTCAGGCCCATCTCCTCGTACTTGGTGTACTTCTGCGTATGAGCCTTGTAGGGTTCGGCCTGGCTGGCCCACTGGATTCGATTCTTGGTCGGGTCGTCCCTGTCCGAGTAGTACGGCAGGTGCCACACGAAGTCGTCGGGCACCCCCGCCGCGTCGGACGCGGCGCCCGCCCAGTCGCCGTTGAACGCCTTCACGGCGGCGCGCGCGGCCCGGGCCGCCATGGCCAAGTCGCCCGAGCCGATGGAGGCGGCTTGGTCGAAGTGGCTCATGGCGCCGTCCAAGTAGGCGCTTCGCGGGCCGGCGGAGCCGCCGTCGATCACGGACAGGCAGAAGTTCTCGCCCATGAGCCGATGGGCGTACCCCGCCCACAAGTGCGCCTCCGCCAGCAGCGCCTGATCTTCGGCGCCCGTCTCGTTGATCTTGGCGATTCCGTCGTTGCCCCACCAACGGGCGCGCTGGGACAGATTCCAGTGCGTGTTGATCGTCTCGTGTTCGAGGAAGCCGTTCTGCCACTCCACCTGGATGCCGAAGCTTCCCGTGGAGCCGGAGGGGTGGATTTCGCGCGTGACCGCCGCGCCCGTGTATCCGACCCAGTTCTGGGCCTCGGCGACGGCCCGCCCGATCCCGTGGACGATCGCGCTTTGGGCCTCGGTCTCGAACAGGAAGACTTCCTGGACTCGGCCGGGGTTAACGACGTCGGTGTCGCACGCCGCAAAGAGCGTGCCCGAGAGAGCGGCGACGGCCGCCGCGCCCCGGAGTCGGAAGAACGTTGTCTTCATCATCGTTGTGCCTTTCATTCGCGTCACCCTCCTCTAGAAGACGACTTGGAAGGAAACGGTGTAGAACGCCGGCGGCGGCACATGCTCCAGCATGCTGCGCACGCGCGTGTTGTAGCCCACGTTGCCGCCGACTTCGGGGTCAAGCGTCCGCATGAGCGGGCTGACCCAGCGGAAGAAGTTCCGGCCGGAAAGCGTGAAGCTGGCCCGCGACGCTCCCATTCGGCTCGCCCAGGCTTCGGGCAACGGCGCCTGCACGCTCACCTCCCGGATCTTGAAGAAATCGGAAGGCTGCACGGCGAAGTCGGACTGGTACAGGTTCACGTCGCACCGGGACCGCTCCTCGGCGGTCAGCGCCTCGTAGCCCTGGGTCTCCCACGTATTGTACGCCTCGAAGCAACCGGCCCACCGCACCGACCGGCGCGTCGCCGCCGCCTGGGCGCCGTTGTACATGAAGGCGCCGCCCTGGTACTCGCCCCGCGCCGTGACCAGGATCCCCTTGGGGAACCCCACCGTAGTGCTGAACCCGGCGATCGTGGTGGGCTGGTTGGGACCGTGCACGCTGTCCTGCACGATGATCGGACGGGCGCGCTCGTCCGGGTTGCTCACGCGGTCGGAGCGGACCACCGGCGCAGGATGGCCCTCGATCACCCAGCCGAAGCCGCCGATGCTGAACTCCGGGTTGCCGCTCAAGGAGATGATCTCCGAGTCCGTCAGGGACAGGTTGGCGCCCACATCCCACGTCCAGGTGTCGTTTCGCACCACGGAGTAGTTGAGCCCGAGCTCCACGCCGTTGTTGGTGAGTTCGCCGACGTTGGCCAGCTGCGAGGTGGTGAAGCCCAGAGACGGGACTTGGCGAACGCTGAAGAGGGCGTCCGACGTGGTTTGCATGAAGTACGTCGCGTCCACGCCCAGCCTGTCGTCGATGAACGACCCTTCCACGCCGAACTCGAGCTCCGACGTGGTCTCGGGGCCGATGTTGGGGTTGCCCACGTTGTTGGGCAGGAACGCCGGCTCGGGGCCCCAGCCCGCGGCGGCGAAGGTCCGAACCGCGTCGAAGGCGCCGGGCGCTCGGCCCGCCTGGCCCCAGGCCGCCCGAAGCTTCATGGTGCCCCAGCCGTCGCTCCAGAAGTCCTCGTCGGAGACGACGTAGGAGCCCGACACCTTGGGGTAGGCCTGCAGACCGAAGTCGGCGCCGAACGCCGAGTTTCCGTCCACGCGAAGCCCGGCCGTAATGAAGTACTTGTTGTACAGGTCGAAGATGTTCTGGACGAAGAAGCCGGCGTTGACCACCCGCTCTCGGCTCTCGAAGCCCTGCGTGTTGCCGCCGTTGTCCACGTCGGGTTCGCCGGGCCCGGGGAAGTTCTCCCCGTAGGCGATCGTCTGCTCGGTGCGCGTGGTCACGCTCTGACCGCCGAACGAGAGCGCCGAGCGGATGTCGCTGGTGAGCTGGAAGTCCAGCGAGCCCACGTAGTCCACGGTCAGCGTGTTGAACTCGTGGCGCGAAGTGGCCAGGATGCCTCTGGGCGCCCGGATGAAGCCGAAGGGCCGCAGGTTGCGGTTGTCCTGCTGCGCCAAGTCGTACCCTACGGCGAGTCGGTTGCTGAAGTTGGCCAGCGGCGAGTACGTGGCCGTCAGCCCCGTGATCACGTGGTCGATCTGCGTCGTGATCTCCTGGTTCAGGAAGGGGTCGATGGCGTTGAAGGACTCGTCGTTCAGGTAGTTCCGGTCCCGACGGAAGGTGTTGAGCGTCATTCCGTGGGCGTTGTTGCCGGCGGCCGTGTGGGACAGCTGGTCGTTGGTGTACGACGTGTTCCACTGAAGCTGAAGGGTTTCCAGCGGGCTGAAGGTGAAGTTGCCCCGGAGGATGACCTTTTTCTCGTTGTCGTTCGGCAGCACGCCGTCGTCGTTTTCGTAGGAACCGGACACGAAGTACTGCACGTTCTCCGCGCCGCCGCCCACGTTCAAGGCGTACTTCTGCTGATGGGCGCCCATGTCGCTGAACAGGCCGCTGTCGCAGGGCTGGCCCTCCACCACGACGGCGTCGTCGCACATCGGCTTGTGGCCCCGCAGCCACGGGTTGATGAACAGGAAGTCCGAGCGGCCGCCCGAAAGCGAGGTCGGGTTCTCCGAGGGCGGGCGAACCGACGGGTCGGGGCCGAAGGTCAGGTTGCGCGACACGCCCTGCTCGACCTGGCCGGTCCAGCGGGCTTGGCCCACGTTGCCCCGCTTGGTGAAGATCTGGATGACGCCCGCCGACGCTTCCGTGCCGTAGAGGGTGGTGGCCGCCGCGCCCTTGATGACCTCGACGCGCTCGATGTCCTGCGGGTTGATGCTGTTGAGCGGGCTGGACACGTCGTTGTTGCTGCGGCCCGAGTACCCGACCGGAGGCACGTTCTTGGCGAAGCCCTCGCTGCGCACGCGAACCCCGTCCACGTAGATGAGCGGCTGGTTCGACTGGGTCATCGACACGTTGCCGCGCAGGCGGATCATGGCGCCGCCTCCCGAGCTGGCCGAACTCTGCGTGATCGACATGCCCGGCACTCGCGCCTGAAGCAGGGCGTCCACGTTGGTGGGCGGCTCGACCACGTCCTGGGCCACGTTCAGCTGCGAGACGGTATTGCCGATCTCGCGGCGTCGCGCGGCCCCGGCGGTCCCCGTCACCACGATCTCGTCGAGGCCCAAGGCCTGCGCCTGGATGACGAAGTCCTGCTGGACGGTGCCGCCGCCGGTCACGGTGATCTCGGCCTCCGCCATTTCGTAGCCGATGCGCTCGGCGCGGAGCGTATAGGTCCCGGCCGGCACGTTCAGGATGACGTAGCGGCCGTTGTCCCGGGTCAGAGTGCCCAAGCCGGTGCCGACCAGGTGGACCTGGACCGAGCCCAGCGTGCGCTGGCTGGTGGCGTCGGTGACCGCGCCCGTAACCGTGCCGGCGTCTTGGGCTCCGACCTCCGGCGACAGGGCCAGCGCGGCCCCGACGAGCAGGGAGAAGGTTCGTACAAGCGGTTTGATCATGTCGAGGCTCCTTGGCCTTGGTGGTCGCTGTCCGCTCCCGGGAGCAGGGCGGCTTCCCGCGCTTCCCGGTCCGGTGCGTTCGCGCCCCGGACGGCTTCGCCCGGCGGACAGCACAGGAAGATGCGACCCGACCGCGACAGGGTCAAGCCGCGCTCCCGCCGAGGCACGCTAGCGGCTTGTGAAATCGATGATCGACGGAGGCCCCGGGTCCGGGCCTCGTCCGGAGTCCGACAGGAACTGATCCCACACGATCCAGCCGACCAACGCGGCGGCCGCGGCCGCCAGCCCGTAGGTGCGGCCCCTAGCCAGCGAGCGCAACTCCAAGTCCGCGATGCCGGCTTCCGGCACGCGCAGGCGCTGGCTGTACGACGTCACGCGGATGCCCTCCAGCCGAGTCACGACGGGGACCTCCAGGAGCAGCTCCCCAGGGCCGGTTTCGAGGACCAAGCCTTCGATCAGCCGCTCGCCGTCCGCCGGCAAGCTCTCGGAGAAGTGGTGAAACTGGTCCTGGGTCAGGAGTGCCCGAACTTGGTCGCCCGGGTTGACCTGCCCCAGCCGGCTGGGCGCGTATGCGTGGCAGGCCGCCGTCAACGCCGGCGCGGCCAAGGCGGCCGCGAACCCCGGGCGAAGACGTCGGAGGCGCGCCGGGAGCGCGGGGGCGCAGGTTGGTCGGTGGAAGCGCGTCATGGATGCTTGCAAGGTAACAAGGCGTGTACATTGGATGGATGCGGCACTTGCGGGCCAACCTGGAAGGGGCGGGCGGCGACTTGGCGATCGTCATGGGGGGCGGAGGCGCGCGGGCCGCCTATCAGGTGGGCGTGGTGCGCCACCTAGCCCGGCGCTTCCCGGACCTCGAGGTCTCGATCGTGACCGGCGTGAGCGCGGGCGCGATCAACGCGGCCCACTTGGCCGCCCACCACGGCACCTTCGAGCAGGCGGCGGACGAGCTGGTCCACCTGTGGTCGGACCTGACGCCCGAGAAGGTCTTCCGGACCGACCTGCGCTCGCTGTGGGGCCACGTCCTGCGGTGGCTGCGACAGCTGGCGTCGGGCGGCGGCCGCGGGTCTCCCAAGGTGCGTGGACTGGTGGACACGGAGCCCCTTCGGGAGTACCTGACCGAAGCGCTTCACGCCGTCGGAGGCGAACTGACGGGCATCCGCTACAACCTGCGCACGGGCCGACTGAAGGCCGCCGCCCTGAGCACCACCAACTACTCGACCGGGCAGTCGGTCATGTGGAGCCAGGGACGCGACATTCGGGAGTGGGAGCGGCCCGACCGGCGCTCCCGGCAGACCGTCCTGTCGATCGACCACGTCATGGCCTCGGCGGCGCTGCCGATCGTCTTCCCCGCAGTCCGGATCGGCGCCCACTGGTTCGGCGACGGCGGCATCCGCCTGACCGCCCCTCTCTCTCCCGCGCTGCACTTGGGGGCGGGCCGCATCCTGGCGATCAGCACCCGCCGGCGACGCTCGCGCCCGGACGCCGACGCCGCCACCGTGAGCGGATACCCGCCGCCCGCCCAGGTGGCCGGGGTGCTGCTGAACGCGGTCTTCCTGGACCAGATGGAGCAGGACGGCCACCTGCTGGGCCGCATCAACGAACTCGTGCACCGGTTGCCGCCGGAATCGCGCATGGGGTTCAAGCCGGTTCGCCTGGTCACGATCCGCCCGTCGGTGGACTTGGGCCGTCTGGCGAACCGCTACGAAGCGGCGTTGCCCAAGGGCTTTCGGTTCCTGACCCGCGGACTGGGCACCCGGCAGACGGAAGCCCCGGACTTCTTGAGCATGATCATGTTTCAGCCCGATTATCTGGCCGAGCTGATCCGAACCGGCGAAGCCGACGCCGCGGCCCGGCACGACGAGCTGGCGGCGTTGCTGGCGCCGTCCGACGACTCCCCCAAGCGAGGACCACGACCATGAGCACGCACGTGAGCGACGCCGCCCAGTCCCGCGAGGTTGCCGAGAGCGCCCGCGAATCCGAGTGGAGCAAGCGCAGCTTCATGAAGGAGCTGTTCGGAGGGCGCCTGTCCCTGGAGCTGGTCCACCCGCACCCCGAACAGGACCCGGAGGAGGCCGCGCGCGCCGCCCCGTTCCTGGAGCGGCTGGCCAAGTTCGTGGACGAAGAGCTGGACGGCGACGCCGTGGACCGCGAGGGGTGGGTTCCCGACGAGATCCTGAAGGGCTTGGCCGAGCTGGGGGCGTTCGGCGTCAAGGTGCCGCGCAAGTACGGCGGCCTGGGCCTGTCCCAGCTCTCGTACAACCGCGCGCTGGCGCTGGTCTCGAGCCGCTGCGGCGCGACCGGGGCGTTCCTGTCGGCTCACCAGTCAATCGGGGTGCCCACGCCCGTGGTCCTCTTCGGCACCGAGGAGCAGAAGCGCAAGTACCTGCCCCGCGCGGCGTCGGGCGCTCTGTCGGCGTTCGCGCTGACTGAACCGATGGTCGGCTCGGACCCGGCCAACATGTCCACCTTCGCCCAACCGTCCGAAGACGGCAGCCACTGGGTGCTGAACGGCGAGAAGCTGTGGACGACCAACGGCCCCCGGGCCGAGCTGCTCGTGGTCATGGCCCGCACGCCGGCGCGGGAAGGGGTGCGCGGCAAGCGGCCGATCAGCGCCTTCATCGTGGAGACGGCGTGGCCGGGGGTGGAGACGGGCGAGATCTGCCGCTTCATGGGGCTGAACGGCATCTCGAACGGCGTGCTCCGGTTCCGCGACGTGAAGGTGCCCAAGGAGAACCTGCTCTGGGGCGAAGGGATGGGGCTGAAGCTGGCCCTGATCACGCTGAACACCGGGCGGCTGGCGCTGCCGGCATTCTGCGCGGCGGCCGGGAAGGGCTACCTGCGCACGTGCCGGAAGTGGGCGGCGGAGCGCGTGCAGTGGGGCGCGCCAGTGGGCAAGCACGACGCCGTGGCGCAGATGCTGGGGCGGATGGCCGCCGAGACCTACGCCATGGAGGCGGTGGTGGACCTGGCGGCGGCGATGTCGGACGCCAAGAAGGTGGACATCCGGCTGGAGGCGGCGATCGGCAAGCTGTGGCACAGCGAGACCGCATGGCAGATGGTGAACGACGCCGTGCAGATCCGGGGCGGGCGCGGCTACGAGACCGCCGACTCGCTGCGCCGGCGGGGCGAGGACCCGGCCCCTCTGGAGCGCGCGCTTCGGGACTCGCGCATCAACATGATCTTCGAGGGGTCCAGCGAGATCATGCGGCTGTTCATCGCCCGAGAGGCCGTGGACCAGCACCTGGCCGTGGCCGGCGCCATGATCGATCCCCGGGCGCCGGCGTCCAAGCGCGCGGCGGCGGCGCTTCGGGCGGCGGCCAGGTACGCCGTCTGGTATCCGGCGCGCTGGTTCGGCTGGGGACGCTGGCCCCGCTACGCAAGCTTCGGGCCGCTGGCAAGGCATGTCCGGTACGCGAACCGGACTTCGCGCAAGCTGGCACGGACGATCTTCCACTGCATGGTGCGGTTCGGCCCCAAGCTGGAGCAGCGCCAAGCGGTCCTGGGGCGGCTGGTGGACATCGGCTGCGACCTGTTCGTCGTGGTGGCGTGCTGCGTCCGCGCCATGAAGCAGGCCAAGGACGACCCGGGCGACCGGACGCCGACCGAGCTCGCCGACCAAGCGTGCCGCCTGGCGCGTCGCCGGATCGCCGAGAGCTTCCGCAAGGTGCGACGCAACGACGACGGGAGCACCTATCGGGTCGCGCGCCGCGCCATGGAGGGACGGTACGCGTGGCTGGAGGCGGGGATCGTGGCGGCGGCGGACGGGACGACGGGGCCGCGCGAGTCGGAGAGCCGGGCGGACGAGAGCGCGCGCGTGGCGGACGGCGTGCGCGAACGGGTCGGCGCCGAGTCGTAACCCTCGCGGTGCGCCTCTACCTGCTGTTCGTGTTGGCGTGGACGCTGGCGCTGCTCCTGCTCGGCAGCGTGGTGCACGCCACCGAGTCCAGCTTGGCCTGCCCCGACTGGCCCACCTGCTTCGGCACGATGATGCCCGAGATGAAGGGGGGCGTCTTCTGGGAACACCTTCACCGCTTGTGGGCGGGCGCACTCGTGCTGCTCTTCGCGGGCGGGGTGCTCTTGGTCCGCAGGCGGCTGCCCGCCGAGCGCGGGCTGTTCAGGCTCGGGCTGGTCGGGCTGGCGCTGCTCGTGGTGCAGTCGGTGCTGGGCGGCGTGACCGTCCTCTACCGGCTCCCCGACGCGATCTCCACGTCGCACCTGGCGCTGGCGTTCCTGTTCCTGGCGCTGCTGGTGGTCATGGTCGCGCGAACCGGTTCGCCCTGGCGGGGGGGCGGTCCCGCGGAGCGGCGACTGGCGTTGCGATGCGGGGCGTGGACCGGGGCTCTGGTCTTCGTCCAGTCCGTCGTGGGTGCGCTCGTGCGCCACACCGACGCGGGCGCGGCGTGCCCCGACGTGCCGCTGTGCCTGGGTCGCATCGTGCCGCCGCTCGACCACCCGCTGGTTCGACTCCACTTCCTGCACCGGGCGCTCGGCTTGGTCGTGGCCGCAACGGCCCTGGCGTGTCTGTGGCGCGTCGCGACGCGGGTGTCCCACTCCGTGCCCAAGAGGTTCGCGGCAGCGCTGGGCACCGTGGCGGCGGCCCAGGTCGTCCTGGGCTTCGCGTCGGTCGCGTTCCAGCTTCGGGCGCCGTGGGTGTCGGCCCACACCCTGCTGGCGGGCGTTCTCGTCGCCCTCTCGACGGCCTTGTTCAGCTACGCCTGGACGGCCGACGCCGCGGAGAGCTCGTCCTGACCGCCGAAGCCGTAGGAAACGCCCTGGCGTCGGTGAACGCATGCCTGAACCTGGCCAGCGCCGTCTTTCTGCTGGCGGGCGTGCGCTTCGTGCGCCGGCGGAACCTGAGCGCGCACATGCGGTGCATGATCGGAGCAGTCGCGGCAGCCTCCGTCTTCCTTGTCCTGTACGTCGTGCGCTTTTCCTTGACGGGCACTCACAGGTTCGAGGGCCCTCCGGTCCTGCGGACGATCTACTTGGCGATCCTGTTCAGCCACATGGGGCTCGCCGTGGTGGTGCTCCCCCTGGCGGGACGGCTTCTCTACCTGGTCCGCCGCCGCCGCTTCTCCGCCCACCGCAAGCTGGCGCGATGGACCTTTCCCATGTGGCTCTACGTGTCCGTGACCGGGCTGGTCGTCTACCTCCTGTTGTACCACCTGCCGACCGCGCGCTAGCTAGCGGCCGCCTATCTGTCCTCCGCCAGCGTCCAGCGGCAAGTCGGATCGCCCGCCGTCTCGCACGAGCGCTTGTCCACCACCAAGCTGCTCGAGACCACGTCGCGCAACACCTGTTGGCAGAACCCGGAGACGAACGCGCAGGCGACGCCCGTGGGATCGGCCTGCACCAGCGGCGACGCGGAGACCTCCAGCGTGAACGGACCCGAGATGAACCCGCCCAGCCGCCGTCCAAAGAGCTTCTGAAGCCGGCGGCGAACCCGGCGCTTGGCGACGCCCAACCGACCTGCCCGAGGAAGGCACCGGGCGGCCCAACCCGGCCCCGCGGCCAGTCGCGCCCCCATGTCGAAGAAGACCTGCTCGGCGTCGGACCGCTTCAGCACCAGTCGCACGAACTCCGCCAGCTCTTCGACCGTCAGCCTGCGCCCCCGCCGCACGTTTTCGCGCTGAAGCTGGAGCTGGCGCGGCACGATCTCGCTCAGGCCCAGCCTGTGCGGCATCGTCCGATGGACGTCTTCCTCTTCCATGACTTCGTCGGGGCGATCCCGGTCCCGAATCGCCTCGAACAAGGCCACGAGGACGTCGGCGGCGATCTGCCCTTGGGGCTCGGCGCTCATGGGGCTAATGTCGGCGCATCCGGGCACGGGAGCAAATCCCGGTTGCGCGTCGGCAATCCCCCGTTGCACGTCGGCAGCCTCCGCCCGATAGTTCGGGCCGCAAGGTCCCGTCGCCCGTCGCCCGAGGACCGTTTCACGCGCCCCGCTGGCCCCGCCCCCGACCCCGCCCGCCCTTGAAGCGCTACCCGGCTCTCGACCCGCCCGAATACGCGAACTGGACCCCGGACCCGGAGCGCGTGCGCGAATACCGACGCCGGGTCGAGGACGATCCGGCTCGCCGCGAGGTCGTGCAGGCGCTGGGGCGGCCGGGCCTGCTCGCGCTCTATCGGGACCTGCTGCTGGTGCGCCTTCAGGACCTGGAGCTGAAGCGCTGGGTGCGGCACGGCGTGATCAGCAAGGCGTGGCTGGGCACCGGAGAGGAAGCGGTCACCGTGGGGGCGGTCGCGGCCTTGGACCGGGGCCGAGACGTCGTGGCGCCGATGATCCGCAACGCCGGCGCCTGCCACATGATGGGCATGGCGATGGAGGACGGCTTCCTGAGCTACCTGGGGGCCGCCGACGGACCCAGCGGCGGGCGGGACCTTCACGCGGGCGACCTTCGCCGCGGCGTGATCCAGCCGATCAGCCACATGGGGACCAGCGTGACGATCGTGGCGGGCGCGGCCTTGGCATTCCGGAACCGGCAAGAGCGCCGGGTCGCGCTGACGTGGACCGGCGACGGGGCCACGCGGACCGCGGCTTGCCACGAGGGGCTGGTCTTCGCGGCTCGCCTGGGCGTGCCCGCCGTGTTCGTGATCCAGAACAACCAGGTCGCGCTGGGAACGCGCCTGGACCAGCACGCCCGGGGAGCCATGGAAGACCTGCCGGCGGCCTACGGCATCGAATCGTTCGCCTGCGACGGGAACAACGTGCTGGATGTCTTGGCTGCCGCGACGCTGGCCCGCAGGCGCTGCCTGGACGGGTGCGGCCCAGCGGCCGTGGTGGCCGAGACCTTTCGCATGGGCGGCCACGCCACGCACGACGAGCGGGAGGCCCGAGCCACCTTCTCGTCGGAGCGTTTCCGCGAGTGGGGAAGCCGGGACCCGCTGGGCGCGTTCGAGGCCCATCTGGCCGGCGAAGGCGTCTCCGCGGAAGAGATGGCGGAAGTGGAGGCCGTGGCCGTGCAGGACGTGTCGGCGGCGGCCGGCCGCGCCTTGGAATCGAAGGATCGCCTGCCCCCGCCCGAGCGCGCGCTGTACGAGGGGTTCTCGGAGGGCGGCGTGCTGTGCGGGCTGTCCGGTCGCCTGGGCGCCGGGTGACGAACCCCGCCCGAACCGCCTATCTTGTCGGTCATGTTCGACAACCTGCGCCGCGCGTTCAAGGAGGCGGTGGAGAACTTCCACCAAGAGATTGGGCGGGATCAGTCCCTGGGGCGGAATCGGGTGTCCGAGACCGTCGATTCGCTGCTTCGCGGCATGGAGCGCGAGGCCGTGGACGCCAAGACTGCGCTGGACGCCGTCGAGAAGGACTTGGCGCACGCCCGGGAACGCGCGGGCGCCGAGGGTCGAGAGGCCGAGACGTGCCGACGCCGAGAGGCCATGGCCCGCGAGATCGGCGACCAGGACACGGCGGACGTGGCCGCCCGCTTCGGCGCAAAGCACGAGGAACGGCAACGCGTGCTCGCGGAGAAGGCTGACGCGTTGGAGGCCGAGGCGCGGCTGGCCAAGTCCGAGTACCGCGACATGCTGCGCCAGATCAAGGAAGCCCGGTCCAAGCGAAGCGCCGTGGAGGCGGGGGCGTCGCGGGTGCGCGCCCGAGAGGCGCTGAACGACCCGGACGATCTGTTCGGGGAGTTCGACCGGATGGCGGAGAAGGCGACGGGAGAGGCGGCGGGGGAAGAGACGCCGGCGGGCGGCTACCGGGGCGGGACGGCCGACTTCGACGACGAACTGCTGGCGTCGCGTCGCGCCGAGGCCGTGGACGCCCAGTTGGACGAGTTGAAACGGCGCATGGGAAGGAAGTAGATTGACGACATGGAAAACTGGATCGGCGCCGCAATCTGGATCGTGATGGGAGGAGCCGTGGGCCTCTCCATGAAGGTCGTGGTCAAGCACCCGGACGAAACCCCGGGGCACTCGGTGCTTCTGGCCGTGTTGGGGGCGTTCGCCGCGGCCATCGGCGGAATGCTGGGCGTGGGCATCTTCGAGTTCGACGACCCGGTTGCGTTGAGCGCCGGCGGCATGGGCGGCGCGCTGTTCTTCGCGGCCCTCATGACCTGGGTCTACCGCTGGGGAGTAAAGGGCCTGACTTGACGGGTCCGGTCGACTTCGCCCGCGAGCACCGGCCCCGCTTCTACGACGAGCTTCGCGAGTTCCTGCGCATCCCGTCGGTGTCCGCCAAGACCGAACACGACGGCGACGTGCGGCGCGCCGCTCGCTGGGTCCGCGATCAGCTGGCCGGGGCGGGCCTGGACGCCGCAGTGAAGGACACGGCGGGGCACCCGGTGGTGCTGGGGGAGTGGCGAGGCGCGGGACCCGACGCGCCGACCGTGCTGGTGTACGGCCACTACGATGTGCAGCCGCCGGAGCCCTTGGACCTGTGGCAGTCGCCGCCGTTCGAGCCGGACATCCGGGACGGCCGCATCTACGCCCGAGGCGCCGCCGACGACAAGGGGCAGCTGTTCGTCCACCTCAAAGCGCTGGAGTCCCACTTGGCCGCCCGGGGCCGCCTGCCCGTCAACGTGGTGGTGCTGGCGGAGGGCGAAGAGGAAGTGGGCTCGCCGAACCTGACGCCCTTCGTCCGCGAGCGCCGGGAGCAGCTGCAGGCCGACGTGGTGGTGATCTCCGACTCGGCCATGTTCGCGCCGGGGCAGCCGTCGCTCCTGTTCTCGCTGCGCGGCTTGGCCTACTTCGAGATCCACGCCTCGGGGCCGTCGTCGGACCTGCATTCGGGCGCCTACGGGGGTGCGGTGCCGAACCCGGCCAACGCCCTGGCCCGCGTGCTGGCCGGCCTTCACGACCAGGCCGGGCAAATCGCGGTGGACGGTTTCTACGACGACATGGCGGAGCCCCCGCCGGGGATCTTGGAGGGGATGCGGGCGCTTCCCTTCGACGCGGACGAGTACGCCAAGGAGGCGGGCACGGCACCGGTCGGCGGCGAGGCGGACTGCTCGCCCCTCGAGCGCCTCTGGACGCGGCCCTGTTGCGACGTGAACGGCCTGCTCTCGGGCTACACGGGCGAAGGCGCCAAGACCGTGCTTCCGGCCCGGGCCGTGGCGAAGGTCAGCTTCCGGTTGGTGCCCGACCAGACGCCCGGCCGGGTCCGGCAGCTGCTGGAGACCCACTTGGAACGGGTCGCACCGCCGGGGATCGAACTCCGCCTAGTGGAGCTTCACGGCGGCCGGCCCTGGCGGGCTTCGTTGAGCGGTCCCGTGTTCGACGCCGCGTCGCGCGCCCTGGAGCGCTCGTTCGGCGTCCGTCCGGTGCTGGTCGGCGAAGGCGGCAGCATTCCCATCGTGGTCGAACTGGAAGAGATCCTGGGCGCCGAAACCCTGCTGCTCGGGTTCGCCCTGCCCGGAGCCAACATGCACGCGCCCAACGAGTGGTTCGCCACCGACTGCTTCGAGAAGGGAATCGAGACGGTGATCCATCTGTACGACGAGCTGGCGGGCGTGGGCCGCCAGCCCCAGCAAGGCTAGCCGCGTCCGTTCGCGCTTTCGGGTCTCGATCGCCCGCTCGCCGAAGAAACCGAAGTGGTTGACGGCCGCGGCGAACGCGACGGGAGCGACCAGCAGCGCCAGCGCGAACGAAGCCCCGCCGAACAGCAAGGCGACACGATGCAAGTACGACACGGACGCCGGGTAGTCGTGCAAGAACGCCCAGGCAACGTACAGGGCGTAGAGCCCCGCCAACTTGGCGAAGTGAGATCCGGATCGCCGGGCTTCGGCAGGTCCTCGACGAGTGTCCGCGCCCGCTCGAAGTGGCTCAGCGCCGCGGCCGGGCCTCGCCACTTCGGATCGTACCGACCGTGGGGACCTACGTCAACCAAGTGATAGCTGACCACCCGCTCGGACTGCTCGCCGGTCCAGGCCGGGGCCGACGTCTGTGTCGCCAGCCAGCGGGCCGTTGTAGACCACCACCGGCGCCACCAGCACTCGATTCGGGCGCTTGCCCCACGGTTGCCGGGCCGCCTCCTCGCGCAACAGGGCGGCGTAGGTGTCCGCCCGACGATGCATGCCAGGGTCCACGGTGGACTAGAAGTCGAAGGGAATCAGTACCCACACGTTGGGGTCCGCTTTCAGGCGGGCCCGCCACACCACGTCGGTCGCACGGCGCCGGCCGCTGTCGGAGACGAAGACGTTTTCGACCCGCGCCAGGGAGGCGAGGTCCAGCTTGGCCGCCAGCTCCATCATCCGAACGAAGGCGAATAGGTCGCGGTACGAGAGGTCGTGGTCCATGCGGGCCAATTTGCGATCCGTTTTGGGACACTCCATAGCTGGATGGGACAGACTTTCACGGACCACGGACCGGGGTCTACGTTGCCCCTCGGAGCCCCCTGGACACGCCCACGAAGGACGCCAAGCAACCCACCGATGGCCTTGATCCGCTCGAATCCGAATCCAGCCCAGGGACTCCCTCCCGCGACGGCCGCCATCGTTCGACCTCGACCTCTGCTCGGCCGCCGGACGCTCGGCTCCCGAGCGCGCGGGCTGTCCCTTCTGGCCTTGGCCATCGCCCTGTCGTCCCCGGCGCTCGCAGCCCAGCCGCCCGACGACCTGGCGTCCGCCACGGGAGAGGTCATCTACCAAGCGTCGTGCGCAAACTGTCACGGGGCCGACGGACGCGGAACCGACCCGGCCCTTCTCGCCTTCGAGGAAGAGGTCCCGGACTTCACCGACTGCGACTTCGCCGCCAGGGAGCCCAACGCCGACTGGGTCGCCGTGGCCCACGAAGGCGGGCCGGTGCGGGGGTTCAGCGAGATGATGCCGGCGTTCCGGGGCGCACTGTCGCCGGAGCAGCTGCAGCGGGTCATGGACTACATCCGCACGATGTGCACCGACGCGGCTTGGCCCCGAGGCGAGCTCAACCTGCCCCGCCCGCTGATCACCGAGAAGGCGTACCCGGAGGACGAATGGGTGGTCTCGGCCAGCTTGCCCGTCGACGGGAGCGGACGGGGCGGCGCGGAGTTCGTCTACGAGCAGCGGTTCGGGCCCAGAAGCCAGTGGGAAGTCGCGATTCCGTACGAGTGGGAGCGCGGAGAGGGCGGCGAAGGCGGGCGGGCGAGGCTGGGCGAGGTGGAGATCGCCGTCAAGCACGCCTTCTTTCACAGCATCGAGTCGGGCTCGATCGTCTCAGTGTCGGGCGACGTGCACTTCCCCGCCAGCGCGGACCCGGACGCGACGGAACCACGGGGCGCGTCGCTGGGCGGCTTCCTGCACTTCGGGCAGCTTCTGGGCGAGGACTCGTTCCTGCAGGGACAGACCGGGGCGCGAGTGCCGCTTCACGACGGCGGGGAGGTGCGCGCCTACGGCCGACTGGTCCTTGGGCGCGGCTTCGCCAGCGGCGCGTGGGGTCGGTCCTGGACGCCGATGGTGGAGTTCGTGGCCAACCGCGCCCTGGGCTCCGACGACGCGGAGGTCTACGCCGACTTGGTGCCGCAGATGCAGATCGCCCTGAACACGCGCCAACACGTGCTGGCCAACGTGGGCGTGCTGGTCCCGGTGTCGGACCGGCGAGGACGCGGGACGCGCCTGGTGAGCTACGTGCTCCTGGACTGGTTCGACGGCGGCTTCTGGGAGGGCTGGTAGGGTGGCGACCCGACACGCGCGTGTCCGATTCGCCGGCTTGGCGTTGGCCGGGGGCTGCCTTCTGGTGTTGCCCGGCCCCTTCATGCTCGCCCGCGCCGCCGCCCAGGACGCCGAGCCGTTCGCCACCGCCGACCGGTGCATCGCCTGCCACCAGGGCGTGACCACGAGCGACGGCGTCGGGGCGTCGATCGGCCACGACTGGCGCGCGTCGATGATGGCCAACAGCGCCCGCGACCCCTACTGGCAGGCGGCCGTACGGCGCGAGGTCATGGACTACCCGGAGGCGACGGCGCGGATCGAGGCCGAGTGCTCGCGCTGCCACATGCCGATGGCGAGCGTCGCGACCGAGCGCCGGGGCGGCGCGGGCCAAGTCTTCGCCCACCTGCCCGCGGGAAGCGACGGCGAGATGGCCAGGCTGGCCGCCGACGGCGTGTCGTGCACCGTCTGCCACCGCGTGAGGCCCGACAACTTCGGTGCAGAGGAGAGCTTCTCGGGCGGCTTCGTCGTCGACCTGTCGGCGCCGCCGGAGGGAATGCCGGTCTACGGTCCCTTCGAACCCGACTCGGGCGGGGCCGGGATCATGCACTCGGCCACGGGCTTTCGCCCCCGGGAAGGCGAGCACGTCCAGTCGTCAAAGCTGTGCGCGACGTGCCACACCCTCTTCACCCACGCCGTTCGCCCGGACGGCGAAGCGGGCCCCGAGTTCCCAGAGCAGGTCCCCTACTTGGAGTGGCAGGCGAGCGCCTTCGCCGGACGGCAGAGCTGCCAAGACTGCCACATGCCCGAAGTGGAGGAGGACTTGCCTGTGACGATGGTGCTGGGACGCGCACGGCCCGAGGTCTCTCGCCACGTCTTCAGGGGCGGCAACTTCTTCATGCTTCGGATGCTGGACCGCTATCGCGACGAGCTGGGCACCGCGGCCCTTCCCGCCGAGATGGAGCTGTCCGCGCTTCGCACCGAGGACCACCTGAGAAGCGCCACCGCAAGCGTGACCGTGACCGGCGCGCAAGTGCAGGCCGGCGAGGGACGGGACGCGCGGCTGGTTTTCGACGTGAAAGTGCGCAACCACGCCGGCCACAAGTTCCCCACGGGCTACCCGTCTCGGCGCGCTTGGCTTCACGTCGTCGTGACCGGCGCCGACGGCAGGACGGTCTTGGAGTCGGGGGCGATCGCCGCGGACGGCAGCATCGAGGGCGACGACCACGACCGCGACAGCTCCGCCTACGAGCCGCACCACGTCGTGATCCGTTCGCCGGACCAAGTGCAGGTCTACCAGTCGGTGATGATCGACCGCGCCGGGCAGGTCACGACGGGCTTGATGTCCGCGGAGGCATGGGCCAAGGACAACCGGCTGCTCCCCGAGGGCTTCGACGCAGGGGTTGCCGGGGAGAGGGCGGCCGTTCGGGGCGCGGCCCGTTCCGACGACGACTTCGGTCCCGGCGGCGACCGGGTCCGCTACTCCGTGGACGTGGGGCGCGCCGGCGGACCCTTCACCGTCGCCGCCCGCCTTCGCTTCCAGCCGATCGGCTACCGCTGGGCCGAGAACCTGGCCTCGTACGACGCCTTCGAGACTCGCCGCTTCGTCCGCTACTACCGCGAAATGGCCGCTGCCTCGGCGATCACGGTCGCGGAAGCGGCGGTCGTCGTTGCGAACTGACGATGGCCGACGGCGGCGGCGGGCCGTCCTCGTCGTCCGGTGGCGGCGCGCTAGCTTCTTTATCCCGGACTTGTACCCGTGGAAGAAGACGCCAGGCAAACGACTGACACGCGGCTAGGTCGAGAACAGCGGGCCGTCCACATGGCCCTGGTACCGTTCGGTCGTGAAATCCAGTTCCCGCACTAGTGCGAAAGTATCGCAAGTACGAATTCCGAAGTGAGCTGCTACGTCAGGTAGCTTTCGGTTTGCACGCTCCTTGTTCGGCCGGGATGTCTCGGTTGTGACGATACAGTGAAAAGCGACGTTTTCGAAGTGCATAAGCGATCAGGAACGGATCTCGCCCCACCTTTTCGAGCTCCTCGTCGGACAAGTCGGGGGCGTATCCTTCCGTCACCGCACGATTCACTAGCAGCCCGTGGATAAACGGGTTTGGCGCGTGCGCGACGGAACTTGGCGGGACACGGGCGTTTACCGGGCTCTCGACGGCGCGAACGCGCGGAATTCGCGGAATTGGGCTCGAAGCGGCCCCAGGAGGCGCTCGAGCGGCCCGGGAGCGGCCAATGGGCGGCAAAATCGGCGCAAAACGCGGGATGTGGCACCCGTCGCGCAGGAATCGAGCACAGCTTGCGCTGCGGCGGGGCGGCCCTGCAGGCCCCGAGGCGTGCCGACGCCGAAGCGTCTTCGCATGAGCAGTCCGAGGTTGAAGGCGGCGACGTGAATCAGCATCCGCTTGCGGATGTCCTCGTGGCCGCGAACGTGCACGCGGCGAAGCCCGCCCGTCTCCAGCAGGTGCGCGAACGAGCGCTCGAGCTTCTCGCCCCGCATCCTCAGCAGCGCCTTGCCGCGCTCGCCCCGAATCCGCCGCCGGTTCGCGTAGACCGGCTTCTGGGCTTCCTTGTTCTGCTTCCAGCTCCGCCGACCGCGCTCGGGCTCGCTCACGTAGCCGCGCAGCCCGCGGTCCTCCAACTCCGTCATCGTCCTGTTCGAGTGATAGCCCTTGTCGCACACCACTTCCGCCGCCCCAGCACCCAGCTCCGCCAGCCGCCGCTCCGCCTCGTCCAGCGTCTCCGGCAGCGACGCCGCGTCGCCCCCGTCCGTCGTCTGCACCGTCACGCCCACCACCGCGCCCGACTCCAGGTCCACCGCCTGCTCCAGCTTGTGACCAAGCCGCGTGCGCCCGTCCTTCATCTTCGTGATCCGCGCCTCCGGGTCCCCCGGATGCACCCACTCCGCGTTCGACCCCTTCTTCGGACGCCTCCGGTCCAGCTTCGCCAACTCCGCGCGCGTCGGCGTCTCGATCCCCGACGCCCGCGCCAGCTCCCGCAGCCACGCCTCGTAGCCCGTGCCCGCGTCCCGACGCACGATCGAGCGCATCGCCGCGTTCGCCTCCAAAGTCGTCGAGTCCACCCCCAGCGTCCCGCCCCCCAGCAGCCCCGAGTCGTCCACCAGCCGCAGCACGCGCGCGAACACCGCGACGTGCGCCTCCACGCTCAGCCGCTTGCGCGTCTTCGACAGGCTCGAATGGTCCGGCGGGTTCCTCGTCAGCTCGTACCCCAGGAACGCCCGCACCGAAAACGAGTCCCTGCACCGCCAGGCGATGCCCCGCTCCGACGAGATGCCCTCCAAGTACCCCACCATCAGCGCCCGGAAGTACACACTCGGAGGAACTCCCGGCCGACCCACGTTGCCCGCGTAGAACTCGGCGCACACCTCCTCCGCGAACTCGTCGAACCCGTCCTCCCGCAACAGCTTGTCCAGCGCGCGGTAGAACGGATGCTCGGTCACGCTGATCTCGCTGGTCGCCACGAACAGCGCCTCCTGGCGCACGCTCGGACGCTTGCCCAACGCCATCGCCGTCCTCCTTCCAGGGAATCGTCGCCTCCCTCCAATCTAACCCCTATCCCCAACGCCGCCCGGAAGGACTTTATCCACGGGCTGCTAGATGACGATCCGCAGCTCTATTCAAGATCAAGCGTCGCTTGTTGTCGGGCTGGCGAATCCACTTGGACAAGACGTCGTTGCCGCGTCCCACTTCTTCGTGAATTTCCGCGGGCATCTTGACCCGGTCGGTTTCTCCCAAGTGCAACAGCCACTTCCAGAATTCCGGGACACGATCCATGGGATAGTAGTCCCTACTTGCGCCAATGAGTACATTGGCATCAAGAAGATACAGCGTCGGCAATTCGATGAACCAGGTGTGGACTTACGTTCAATACCTGAGCAGCTTTGGTAGTGGTCAGATCCCCCGTGGCCATAAGGTGGTCGGTCAACCGCAACAGCCTCGAACCCAGGTGATGTCGTCGGATCACGTAGTAGGTAGGGGCACCAGACTGCTCTAACGAGGCCTCCCGATTCCGATTCGTGCGAATCCTCCCAATAGGCAACAAATCTCTGCCACGTGGGGTGGTCGATCTTGCCGTAGCGATGAAGTCGGTAGGCCATCATCGAGGTGCTGACGTTTCGATCCTTCGCATAACCGCGCAGTGCCGAGGCGAGGGTTGTGATGCTGCATCCGCTTGGCGGATCGATCTGCTGCAAGTCGGCGGGTGGCAACAAGAACCTCGAGGCGACATCGTTGCAGAACTTTTCGACAGTACGCGCCGGCGGAAAGCCGCCGCTCACACTGGTCTCGCCCAGCCACAGGTGCGCCAGTTCGTGTAGGAGAGTAAATGCCCAGGCTCGACGGTGGTCGTTGGGATTGAGCACCACGAATGGGGCAATAGTGTCGGAGAGCGCTATTCCTCGGAAGACACCGGCCCCGATGCGGGTGTGATGACTTCCGAGATCGCCCTGCAGCAACACGAACACTCCGGCGCGCTCGGCCTGGCCACGCAGGAGCCCGAAAGCCTTCTCCGGAGTAGGAGCTTCGCGGAATTGGGCAAGCGACAAGTCAAGGGTTGCGTGAGCCGATGCAACGACTCTTTGGATGCCGTCGTTCAGCGAAGCCGAGCCGACGAACGCGACTGGCTCCGTATCGTCTTGGTCGAGCATGGCGGACTTAAGGATGCCCTGTCTGGCGCGAACCCCTCGAATCAGCGCATCCAGCCGGGCCTCGTCCCGCGCCGAGCGCTCGGACGAGTCGGTCCGATAGTCTTCACCTCTGTTCGCTCGTCTTGGAGGCTGGTCCAGATAGAAGACGACAAGCGGGCGACGATACACAAGAGCCATCTTGGACAGCATGGCGCGTGTGGGGGCTTGACGACCGGCCTCCAGTGCCTCAAGCCGATCAACGGCATCGACTCCCCGGGCACTCCTCAACTGCAGCTTGCCGACAGCGTCGGCGAGACCGAGCCCGGCAGTCTCGCGCGCCCACCGCAGGACTTCCGGGTTGACGTCGACCCCCTTCACCCTCCCATCAGCGCGTTGAACAGGAGCTTGAACGTGCCGTGCGTCTGGGCACGGTGCTGGGCACGGAAGCCGATCATCACGACGACGCCTTCGCCGTGCTCCACCGACACCATGGCGGCTTTCTTGGCGATCGCTTCTTCGCCCAGCAGCCAGCCGCTCTGCAAGATGTCGCGCTCTCGATAGGTGACGACGCGGCGCACTCGGGCGCTTCGGGCGCCGGGGACGGTTTCGTACACCTGTCCGCCGGCCAAGTAGGCGACCAGCGCGTCTTCGGGCATCCCGTAGGCGAAGGGACTGGAGGTGTCCACGTCGACCTTCAGCGTGGAGCCGGGCGCCCAGAAGTCGTTGCCCCACATGCCGGCCACGGCGTCGCGCACGGGCACGTCGAACTCGTCCACGACAAGGCTGCCGGCCTGGGCGAAGGTGACCAGCGTGCCGCCGTTCCGCACGAAAGATTCCAGTGCGTCGGCGCCCGCCTCGCCGAAGCCGCTTCGGTAGTCGGGCGGCGTGGACATGGGATCGGGACCCCGCCCGCCGGCGGGCCGTTCCGTGGGACCCAGCATCATCGTCTTGCTGTCCGACGGCAGAATGATCACGTCCCACCGCTCGTGCAGGTCGCCGGCCAAGATCTCCTGGTCGAACAGGCTGGTGTACGGGAAGCCGAAGTCTTCCAGCAGCCAACGAGTCCAGCCTTCGTCCATGTTGCCGTTGTAGTAGCGCTTGTACATGCCGATGCGCTGGCGGGTCAGGGGACGGCGAACGCGCGCGGCGGCGGCGTCCAAAGCATCGAAGTCCACGCCGGTTGCGGCGGCCACTTCCTGCAAGGTCTCGCGGTCCGCGTCGGCGCTGGCCACGAAGTCGCCCCGCGCCGCGCCGTCGCCGTCCTCCACGACCCGCTCCACGGCCACGCCCGCGTCGAAGAGCAGGTTCACGGCCTTGAAGGCGTCGTTCAGCGACCCGTCGATCATGTAGCCGTCCGGCACAGACTCGGCCACGGCGCCTGCCACGAACAACGGCCCCGAGCGGTCGTGCCACGGGCCGCTCGGCGCGCCCGCCCGGTCCGATGTGGGTGTGAACGCTTGGTCGCCCAACGCCCCAGCGCCCGACGCCCCGTCTGCAAGCGCCACCGATTCCAACCGCGCCTCCACATGCGTCCCGACCGGGTCCACGCGGACGCCCATGAACTCGGCGAGCACGTCGCCGGACATGTCGTAGGGCCGAATCGGGTCGCCCTCCGCGTTGCGCGTATAGCTGTTGTCCGGATAGAAGGTGCGCCCCAGCAGCCAGCGGATCACGCCCTGCTTGGGCTGGCCCATCGACACCACGTAGCTGCCGGGGCCGTACAACCGGCCTTCGTGCGCAAACTCGGAGGGCGCACGCTCGACGGAGATCCCCTGCAGCAGCAACTTGTGCACCATCTTCCGCATCGTGAGCGGGTCGTGCTGCGTCGCGGGCACGATGTACGCCTTGACGTCGCCCTCCAGCCCGCGCTGGACTTGTCGGCTGGCCTTGTGGTAGGCGTTGCGCAACACGGTTTCGCGGTTCTTGGCGGCAAGCTCCAAGGGCGTGAACGTGGCCGCAACCTGCCGGTCCACGATGTCGCGCACGCGCCACCAGCCGCCGGGCCAGGGGTTGGGGAACGTCGTCTGCGCTTCGTACTCGGGCAGCTGTCGCGAACCCCGAAGCTGGTCCGGATGCACGTACAGCGGCGTGGCCAATCGAGCGCTCGCGGACTCTGTCAGCATCCCGGCGATATTGTGGAACGGCGTGATCCAGTGAAAGCCGAAGTGCCCCCAGCCCGAGTAGATCGCGGCGTTCACCGTGCCCTGGAAGCCGGCTTCCTCCATGCGGTACGCCATGTGGGCGCCGTACCAGGACATTTCGCGCCACACCAGCGGATCGGCGCCGGGGCGGATGGGCTCGGCGTAGGGCGGCAGGTAGATGCGCGCCGTGTACGCGCCCATTTGATGGTGATCGATGTAGGCTTGCGGCACCCACTCGCGAAAGATGATCTGCGCTCCGTACTGCGATTCGATCGTGTTCTGCATGAAGGCGTCGCGGTTGTTGTCGTGCCCGATGTAGTGGTGGTACAGCTCTGGCGGGCTTGCGCCTTCGTACTCGGTGCCCGCCCAGCGATCGTACCATTCGGTCACGATGTCGACGCCGTCGGGGTTGAACGCCGGGATCAAGATCGACACCGTGTTGTCCAGTATTTCGTGGATCTCCGGGTCGTCTCGGACGGCGAACAGATACGTGACCTCCGCCGCCGACTGGCTGCCTGCGACCTCCGTGGAGTGCAGCGCATACGACTGGACGAACACGACCTTGCTGCCGGCTACCGCCGCGTCGATCTCGGACTGGGAGCGTCCTCGCGGGTCCTGAAGGACGGCGTTCATCTCCCGAAGCTCGCCCAGCCGGGCCAAGTTCTCGGGCGACGACACGAACAGCGCCAGGAACGGCTCGCCCAAGGTCGACGGCCCCATGTGCACGACCTGCACGCGGTCGCTGCGTTCGCCGATCAGCTCGTAGTAGGCGACCAGCCGGTCCCAGCGGGCCAGCTTGCGATCCGCGCCCATCGGATGGCCGAAGAAGGCCTCGGGCGACGGGATCTCCGGCGCGGGCCCTTGGCCGACGACCTCTTGGCCGACGACGCGGGCGGGCATCGGCGCCAGCACGAGCGCCGCGGCCAACGCGAACGAGCCGGCGAGCGTACGCGAACCCTCGAACGGCAAGCTCGGCGTTGCCAACGCGCGCGACGGACGGGCGAGCGCGCCCAGTCGAACCAGCGCAAACGAGCGGTTCAAGCTGGCCGTGGCCGCGCTTCCTGTACGAATTCTCATGTCTTCATCTCCCCTCTTCAGCCAAGCGCCCAGCCGTCACGGCGGCCGTGTCGCTTACGATGAACACGCGAAAGCCCTGTGCGATCCGATCTCCGATATCGTCGGCGCCGGCCGTGATGCCGCACGGAACGACGTGCGTCTTGCAGGCGTTCAGGATGGTTTGGATGGCGTCTTCAACGGCGGTCATGTCGCCTTCGTACGCCCGCCGCAGGTCGCCGGGGCCGGCGAAGACCACGCTCGCGCCCGGCGTGCCCACGATCTCGTCAACGCGCTCCACGCCCGCCCTGTCCTCCACGATGAGCATGTTCACCAGCGTGCCGTCAGCGTTGCCCGGCCACGACGACGCCCCCATCGCCGACACCGCCGCAACCGCGTCCTCCGCCGACTCCACGTGGGGAAACACGACGCCCGCAACTCCCGCATCCAGCGCCCGCGCCACGTTCTCGCGAGCCTGGGCCTCGTCGTCCCGAATCGGCGGCACGCGCAACACCAGCGGATGGGCGGGATCGACCCCGGAACCGTCGGCGACGCCAGCCATGTACTCCGCCATCGTCTCCAGGTCGAACGGACCCGACTCCAGGGAGTAGAACACGAAGTCGAGCCCTCGGTTGCGTCCCATTTCGGCCCCCTGCTCCCGCGTCGTGGGACCCGAGAAGATGCCGAACGCGACTTGACCCTCCGACAGCAAGTGGACGAGCGGTGCGGAGTGCGGAGCAGGCGACGGGGCGGCGTCATGGCCGGGCGCTGTCTCAACGCCGGGCACCCTCTCGCCGCCAGCGCGGTCGGCGTCCGGGTCGGCGTCGGCCGATTCGGCCCCTCCCGAACACGCAGCGAGGGCGGCGCCGGAGATCGCCAGAACGAGTCGGGCGACGGTCGGAATCAGCGGTTGAATGCACGTTGTCACAGGGGCGGTCCTCGTGGTGGAATCAGGGTCGCGGGCGACACGCGCGAAGAAGGCCGGGCCTGCGACCGGGCACGGATTCGCGAAGCCGGTAGACTTGCGGATTGCCGACCGCGAACGGTACTCTCTCGGGCAACGCCGGGGCAAGCGCGTTGGCCGGGCCCTCCGGTTGCCCCGGGATTTTCGCCGGCGTTCGAGGCCAGCTCGCCGCCTGACGAGGCTGGCCTGCCGCCTGCTCACTTCGTAGCTTGACCGTCCTAGGTTCCCCGTCGTGGGGAAGCAAGCCCTCCGCCAAACAGGAGAACGAAATCATGCAGATGTCGAGACTCGCAGGCTCCGCGACCGTCGCCGCCCTGGCATCCGTCCTTGCCGCAGCGACCGCGGTCGAAGCCTCCGCCCAGAGCGTGGCGCACCGCCACATCGGACACGTCGCCGAGCGGTGGAACGACACGCCCGACAACATGGGCCTCCTGGCCGCCGCCCAGGCAGAGGCTGAAGTCGCCGCGCAGCACGCCGGCTTGGCGGCGCAGTCCGAGTCGCTGGACGCCGTGAAGCGTCACGTCACACACGTCGTGCACGCGCTGACCGCCGAAGCCGAGCGCGGCCCCGGCAAGGGCTACGGGCTGGGCAAGGCCGCTACCGGCGTGGCCCGTCACATCGGAATGGCCGGCGAGGCCGACGACGCTTCCGACGCCGTCAAGGCGCACGCCAACCACGTCAAGACCAGCGCCGAGAACGTGGCGGCGTGGGTCGAAGAAGTCTTGGCGAAGGCGGAAGAGGTGGCCGGCACGGACGACCTGGAGGCCGCGCTGACACTGGCTGGCGAGATCGCCGACATGACCCAGGCGATCATGAACGGCACGGACGCCGACGGAGACGGGCGGATTTCGTGGGGCGAAGGCGAGGGCGGCTTGGCGCAGGCGGCAACTCACCTTCGTCTGATGAGGGAAGCCGAGGGGATCGGCTGACGGTGTTCGAACGTCGAGCAGGTCTGGCGTCGGGCGCGGCACGAGGCATCGTCGCGCTCGGCGTCGCGGCCGGCATCGCGATCGCCGTCGTCGCAGCCACCCTGACCGGCGCGACGGCGCACGGGGCGGCCATTGAGATCACCCGCCCGGCGCCCAACGACTCGGAACTGTCGTTGCCGGGGTCGGATCGCCCGGGCATCGCCGCCGTCCAGGACACCGTCAGCTTTTCGGCAAACGTGCTCCCCATATTCGAGCAGCGTTGCGCCAAGTGCCACGGCGCCGTGGACGACAGCGGCGAAGTCCGCGCCGAAGCCAGTCTCAATCTCCTGAACTACAACCGGGTCATGGCCGGCTCGGAGTTCGGCACCGTGATCGAGGCCGGCAGCGCCGAGAACAGCTACCTGCTGGAGATGATCGTCGAGGGCGACATGCCCGAGGAGGGCGACCCCGTGCCCGCTGACGAGATCGCCGTCATCCGCGCCTGGATCGAAGCAGGGGCGCCGAATAACTAGCCCGCCATGCATGTCGAGCGCCTGACGGTCAAGAACATCCGTTCCATCGACCGCTTGGATCTGCAGCTCGGGCCCGGCGAACAGGCCGGCTGGCATGTTCTCTTGGGCGACAACGGAGCCGGCAAGACCACGGTGGTTCGGGCGCTTGCTATTGCACTCGTCGGCGAAGCAAATGCTCACGCCAGCCGGCAGGACTGGTCCCGGTGGCTCTCGGCGGGAAAGGACAGCGCCGAGATTCGCGTGACGCTTGTGCCGCACGACAACGACTACTGGACTGGCCAGGGTCGTCGCGGATATTATGACCCCGCAGCATTTGGAGTACGGATCTCGGCAGGGCCCACGAACGGCGAAAACGGCAACCGCACTCACATCAAGTTCTTCAACCAGCGATACGCATGGCGAACGATATGGGGCGACGGTTCCGGGTGGTTCTCTGCTTCGTTTGGAGCCTTCCGAAGGTTCGCGGGCTCCGACCCCGCCATGGATCGGCTGTACTTCAGCCATCCACGCTTGGCCGCCCACCTGTCTGCGTTTGGCGAGAACGTCGCCCTTGGCGAAAGTCTTCGGTGGTTGCAGATGCTGAAGATTCAGGAACTAACCGACGAGCCGCACGCATCGGATGTTCTGAGAACCGTGATTTCGTTTACGAACCAAGCTGACCTACTGCCGCACGGGACACGCATCAAAGAGGTAACGTCGGAGCGAGTAATAATCGTTGACGGTCGCGGCTCCTTAGTGGACGTTGAAGATATGAGCGACGGGTATCGATCGATCATGAGCTTGGTGTTCGAACTGCTGCGTCTCCTGTTTGCAGCCTTCGGTCCGTCGGCAGCCTCAAGGGGGATAGATTCCGAGACCGGAGTCGTAAAGCTCCCTGGCGTTGTTGCCATAGACGAAGTCGACGCCCACCTTCATCCAGAATGGCAGGCCAGAATCGGTGACTGGTTTGTGAAGCACTTCCCCAACATTCAATTCTTCGTCACGACGCATAGCCCCATTATCTGTCGCCCAGCGTCCAGGGGAAGCGTGTGGCTGCTTCCAACCCCCGGAACCGGTGACGCTGCACGACGAGTTGACGGCAACGACCTTGGATCGGCTGCTGTACGGCAATTTGCTGGAGGCATACGACACGGACTTGTTTGGGCAAAACCTCGATCGGTCAATCGAATCCAGGGAGATGCTCGAGAAGCTGGCGAACCTCAACCAGAAGAAGCTCGTTGGCAAACTGGAAGCTAGCGAGGAAGCCGCACCATGTCGCAAGCAATTGTGACAAGCGCCCACCCGACGGTTTGGCACGAGATGCAACGCTGGCACTCACGCATTCCAGAGCTGCAGAGGCTCTTCAAGGACGTGCCGGAAGCGCTTGAATGGCGTCCCACACCACCCTCCCGCTAGTTCCCCACCCCGTTGTCAGTCCCCCTTCAGCGCAGACATCTCCTGCTTGAGGTCTTCGACGCTCACGATGCGTCGGTTGCCGGCGGCGTCCTGGAGCGTGATCGTCTCCTTGAAGATGTTCATGCCGACGACCTTTTCGGCGCCTTGGGCCGTGTTGATCTTGCGTCCTTCCCGGGGGAACTTTCGGCGGGCCGCCACGTAGGTGTCGTGTTCGTACATGAGGCAGCACATCAGGCGACCGCAGCAACCCGAGATGTGAGCGGGGTTCAGCGACAGGCGCTGGTCCTTGGCCAGCTGCAGGCTGACGGGCTTCACGGCCGGCAACCACGTGGAGCAGCACAGTTCGCGACCGCAGCGGCCCACGCCGCCCAGCAGTGCGGCCTCGTCGCGCACGCCGATCTGCTTGAGTTCGATCCGCGTGCGAAAAGCCTTTGCCAAGTCGCGCACGAGTGCCCGAAAATCCACGCGCTTTTCCGCGGTGAAGTAGATGTAGAGCTTCTTCCTGTCGAACTGCCACTCCGCTTCGGTGATCTTCATGCGGAGGCCGCGCCGGGCCACGTGCTTCTTCGTCTCGTGTCGAGCGATGTCTTCGTCGGTGCTCATGTGCTTGGCCCGGTCGATTTCGCCCGCGCCGGCTCGGCGGATCACGCGCCTCTCGGGGACGGGCGTGGCGCAACCCCCGGACGACGAACACTTTCGCTCGGCGATCTTGCCCAACGCAGTAATTTCGCCCATGTCTTCGCCCCTTTCCGCCTCCACGATGACGCGATCCCCGGGCGACAGGTCCAAGGAGTCGTATCGGAAGTAGCCGCGACGCGTCGCCTTGAACGTCACTTCGGCAAAACCGGCGGTCTTGCTGCGCGCCTTCGCCCGGTTCACGCTACGCTTCCCCCGCTGCGGTCGCGTCCACGGTGCGCGGCTCGGTCCAGGCGCCCATGGCCTCGTACTTCTCCCAGCGCTTCGCCACGAGCTGCCCCGGCTCCACCTCCGCCAACTCGACCAAGTGCCGCGTCAGCGCCTCGGTCACGGTTCGCATGGCAGCGTCCTGGCCGGCGTGCGCACCGCCTGCGGGTTCGGGGATCACCTCGTCGGCCACGCCCAGGGCGAGCAGGTCCTTGGACGTAAGCCGCAACGCCCGCGCCGCCGCGTTCTTGTGCTCGGCGGACCGCCACAAGATCGCCGCGCAGCCTTCCGGTGAAATCACCGAGTAGATGGAGTGCTCCAGCAGCAGGATTCGGTCGGTGACGCCCAGGGCCAGCGCCCCGCCGGACCCGCCTTCGCCGATCACCAGCGAGACCGTGGGCGTGCGCAGGCGCGCCATCTCGCGAAGGTTGGTGGCGATCGCCTCGGCCTGCCCGCGCTCCTCGGCGCCGAAGCCCGGATAGGCGCCGGGCGTGTCGATGAGCGTGATCACGGGCCGCCCGAACTTCTCCGCCATCTTCATGAGGCGCAGCGCCTTGCGGTAGCCCTCGGGGTGCGGCATTCCGAAGTTGCGGCGCAGGTTTTCCTTCATGTCGCGCCCCTTCTGGTGGCCAATCACCATGACCGATTTGCCGTCCAGGCGCGCCCATCCGCCCACCACGGCTTCGTCGTCGCGAAAGCGGCGGTCGCCCTTGAGCTCGAACCAGTCCGTGAAGACGCCGGCCACGTAGTCCAGCGTGTAGGGGCGTCGCGGATGCCGGGCGACCTGCACCTGCTCCATGGCGCCCAAGTTGCGGTAGGTGTCGCGTCTCAGCTTGTCCAGCTTCGCCGTCAGGTCCCGCAGTTCGGCGGACACGTCCAAGCCCCGTTGCGACGCCATCTCGCGGAGCTTGGCGATCTGGTCCTCCATCTCGACGATGTGTCGCTCGAAGGGGACGTGGGAAGCTGGGGGCACGCGCGCCTCCTAGCGGGACTGGATTCGGTCACGGAGGTGCAACATAGCCCTTGAGCACCCAGCCGCCAGGGTCAAGCACAATTTCGGTGGGTCCGACTTCGCGGGTGGAGGCGCCGACGCCGGCAGGCGCGCCCTCGCCGTCTGGTGCAACCAACGGCAGGCGGAAGGTCTGGGAGCGGGACTCGACCACGACGCGATGGCGCCGAACGCCCGCCGGGCCGCGAACTTCCACCTCCATCGGCAACCGGAACGTGGGCCACTCGCTCGGCTGAACCTGGGAGACCGAAAGCACGATTTCGGCGTCGTCCGCCGTCCGTTCCCAAGAGTGTTCCAGGGTCGGGTAGCCGGGCTGGTGAACCCATTGGTCGAAGAACCAGTCCAGCTCGGTGGCGGCGGCAGCCTCTTCGGCGGCGCCCGTCGCTTGGGTCGCAATCGCGTCTTCGAAGGCGCGTCGCAGGTCCTCGGTCAGGGCGTTCGCGAAGGCGTGGCGTTCGTAGTAGGTGCGGATCGCGCGGAAGAAAGTGTCGTCGCCGACCACGCCTCGCAGCATGTGCAGCACCCAGGCGCCCTTGTTGTAGTTGTTGCGGTTCAGCAGGTCGAAAAGGTTGTCGGCACCTGCGGGGTCCACGATGGGGCGGGCCACGTCGTCCGAATCCAGGTAGCCCCGGCGGCTCCGTTCCATGCGGCCGCGAAAGTCTTCGTCTCCGTCGGCCGCCTCGAAGAAGAGGGCGCCGAAGTAGGTGGCGAAGCCTTCGGACAACCACAGATGGTTCCAGTCCGACTGCGTGGCCGCGTCGCCGAACCACTGGTGGGCGATTTCGTGGGAGACGGTGCCTTCGCTCAACGCGCCTTCGGCGATCGCGCGCTCCGAGTAGAAGATCGCCGACGAGTTCTCCATGCCGCCGAAGCGCGTGGCCGACTGGACGTGGGCCAGCTTCTCGAAGGGATACGGTCCGATCAGGTCGGTGAAGTAGTCCACCATGGCGGGCGCGCGCCGGAAGACTTGGCGGGCGAAGGCCGTGTCCTCCGGGAAGACCCAGTACGACACGTCGATGCAGCCGTCGGCGTCCGGGCTTGCCGGAGCCGCGCCGCACGCCGCCCGACCAAGGGATTCGACGGCAAAGTCCGCGGCCCCCACGACCAGCGTGTACGTGGGATGGGGCACTCGGCTGGCCCAGCGCCAAGTCGTTCGTCGCCCGGCGTTTTCCGCGTGGCCCAGCGCATCGGCGGCGGCCGGTTCCGGCGGGGCGGCAAGCGCACCGTTGGCGATCACCTGCCAAGCCGACGGCGCATGGACCGTGAACGCCGCCGTGGCCTTGTCGGTCGGGTGGTCCACCGAGGGCAGCCAGAAGCGCGTGCGATTGGGCCAGTTGTCCACGAAGGCGGCGGGGTCGCCGTGCACGTTGTCGCGAAGGATCAGCCCGTCGTCCGGGACGCCGTGATAGGCGACGGTCACGCGGAGTTGGTCTTCGGCGGACCCTGCGGGGGCGGCGCCAGCCCCTCGGCCTTGCCCTCCCAGCGGGACTCGCAACTTGCCGTCCTCGTACTCGAAGGCCACCGGCTGATCGTCGACTCGGACGCTCCGGACGCCCAGCCCGGTCAAGTCCAAGGGAAGCCGGCTCGCGCCGTTGGGACGCACGGAAAGCGTTGCGAGGGCTTCGATCTCGGGGCTGCCCAGTGCAAGCTCGATCTCGTAGTGCAACACGTCCGCGGCCAAGTCGTACTCGCCGGGCTTGCCCGGCTGGCCGGCCTCCACCGGCGGCGGCTCGGGGGCGCTGCGTCGGGCGGCAGGCGTCGGGCGGGCGTCCGGGGGCGCGCAGCCTGTAGCGACGCCCAGGGCGAGAACGACCAGCCCCGGAAAACTGCGTGACGAATCCATGGCAGGCTTGGGTTGGGGAGGCCTCGCACGCAAAGCATTCGGCGCCGCCCGAGTCTCCGGGGGGCGTCGGCTATGGGAAGATAGCGAGGGTTGCGCACCCGCGCCCACCGCTTAGCGTGATCGATCATGTCCCACTCCGTGCGCCGGCACCTCCGCGTCGAGACCGCCGCCTACGACGACGCGATCCGCCGCTTCATCCCCGGCTACGAGACGATGTTGCAAGTCGCGGCAGAGGCCGTGGCGGCCGTCCGGCCCCGCTTGGTTCTCGATCTCGGGGCCGGAACGGGGGCCCTTTCGGCGGCCCTGCTGGAGCCTTCGGACACGGGTTCCGTGGCCCTCGTGGACGTGGACCCGGAGATGCTGGACCAAGCCCGGGAGCGGCTGGCCCCGTTCGGCGACCGGGCGCGCTTCCTGGAGCAGTCCTTCCACGACCCGCTCCCGCCCTGCGACGCCATCGCCGCCTCGCTCTCGCTCCACCATGTCCCCACGCTCGCTGAGAAGCAGAACCTGTACCGGCGCATCTTCAACGCCCTGAACCCAGGCGGCGTCTTCGTCAACGCCGACGCTGTGATGCCCTCGGACCCGGTCGGGCGGTCCGCAACCTACGATGCCTGGGCCCAACACATGGCCAAGCACGGAATCGAGCGGCCCCAAGCTTTCCAGCACTTCGAGGAGTGGGCCGAAGAAGACACCTACTTCCCGCTCGAAGACGAGCTTGCGGCACTGCGGACCGCCGGCTTCGAGGCCGAATGTCCGTGGCATCGGCCGCCGATGGCGGTGGTGGCGGGGCGGAAGCGGGTGATGTCCTCCCAGGTCGCCAGCGCCTTCGCATCCGACAGGATCGCTTCGCACAGGTCCGCTGGCACGTTGTGTACCACGCCGTCGGAGATTGTCCGCGTCCCGTCGTGCGCTCCGCTCATGCCGATCGGCTGGACCGCCTTGCCGCCTTGCCCCACGCTCCCGCCGTTGCCAGCTTGACGTCGCCCACTCCCGCAAAGTCGAGGGACGTAGCCATGCGTCGCTTCAACCGGTCCGGTCCGATCGTGGCGGAAGACCACTACTACGTTCCTCCCCTCTCCCGCATGAACCTCGACGAACTCCGGGAGCTGATTGCGGACAAGCAGTACTTCGTGCTTCACGCGCCTCGGCAGACCGGCAAGACAACGGCCCTCCTGTCGCTTCAGCGCTTGTTGAACGAAGAGGATCGCTATCGTTGCGTGTACGTAAACGTCAAAGGCGCCCAGGCGATGCGCGAGGACGTAGAGCAGGCCGTCAGGATGATCCTCGGGCAGATGGCGCTGCAAGCAAGGCTGGTCGGCGACGACTTTCTGTCCGACGCCTGGTCCGGCATCTGGACGGAGTACGGGCCGGGGGCGCTGAGCGAGTCTTTGGCGCGTTGGTCCCTGGCCTCCGACAAGCCGCTGGTGTTGCTGGTGGACGAGATCGACTCCCTGGTGGGCGATTCTCTGTTGGCGGTGCTGCGGCAGCTGCGGGCTTCCCATCACTTGCGGCCGGCGGGGTTTCCACACTGCATCGTGCTGTGCGGAGTCCGAGACGTGCGCGACTATCGCATTCATTCGGGCTCCGCCAACACCATGATCGCCGGCGGCAGCGCATTCAACATCAAGTCCGAATCCCTGCTCCTGGGCAACTTCTCGCCCGATCATGTCGCCGCGCTGCTGCGGCAGCACACGGAGGAAGCGGGCCAGCCGTTCAGCGAAGACGCCATCGACGCCGTCTGGAGCCAAACGCTTGGTCAGCCCTGGTTGGTCAATGCGCTGGCTTATCAGGCGTGCTTCCGAAACGACAAGGGCCGGGATCGCTCCCACACGATATCCGAAGCCGATGTCCTGGAGGCTCGAGAGGCGCTCATCCTTCGGCGCGACACGCATCTGGACCAGCTGACGGACAAGCTCCAGGAGGAGAGAGTCCGTCGAGTGATCGAGCCGCTTCTTGTAGGCGGCCACGGCTGGGAATCGACGATCGACGACATCGAATACGTTCAGGACCTGGGTTTGATCGCACGCGACCTTCCTGTGCGTCTGGCCAACCCGATCTACGCCGAGGTGGTGCCTCGCCAGCTCGCGTGGCGCGCACAAGTCAAGCTCCAGGACGACCCCGCGTGGTACGTGGACGATTCAGGCGCCTTGCAACTGGACAAGCTGCTGGAGCGCTTCCAAGAGTTCTTCCGCGCCAACTCGGAGAGCTGGGTGGAGCGCTTCGACTACAAAGAGGCCGGACCGCACCTGCTGCTTCAGGCGTTTCTGCAGCGGATCGTCAACAGCGGCGGGCGCGTCGAGCGGGAACAAGGGCTGGGGCGCGGGCGGGCCGACCTGCTGATCGTCTGGCCGCAGGGCGCGGGCGCGGGCAAGTTCGTCGTCGAGTGCAAGCTTCGGCACGAGAAGCGCAGCCGGGAGCGCACTGTGGCCGAAGGCGTGGAGCAGACGGCGGACTACATGGACCGATGCGGCGCCGAGGCCGGGCACTTGATCGTCTTCGATCGCAGCGAGGGGCTGAGATGGGAAGAGAAGGTGTTTCGCGAGAGCCGAACGGCCGCAAGCGGAGACAAGGTGCACGTTTGGGGAATGTAAGTGTACGCCGCTTGCATGTTCTGCAACAAGTCCCTCGGGACCAACGAGGTGATCGAGACGTTCCCCGTCGGACGCCGCTTGGCCTTTGACGAGGCGCGAGGTCGCTTGTGGGTCGTGTGTAGGAAGTGCGAGCGATGGAACCTTACCCCCATCGAGGAGCGATGGGAGGCCGTGGAGGCCTGCGAACGCATCTTTCGCGAAACCCGCGTGCGCGTGTCAAGCGAGAACGTCGGCTTGGCCCGCCATCCCGAGGGGCTGGAGCTGGTGCGCATTGGCCGAGCCCCGCGCCCGGAGTTCGCGGCTTGGCGTTACGGCGACCAGTTCGGTCGGCGACGACGACGCAGGATCCTTTCTGGCGTTGGCGCGACTGCCGTCGTGGGAGGCGTCTTGGTGGGCGGTGCTGTTGTTGGGGTAAGCACCGGCGGGGTAATCGGAAGCATCGTCACTACCTGGCGCTATGAGACTTTGGTCAAGCTGAAACCCGACGACGGCACGCCTTTGAAGCTGACTCGCGCCAATCTAGAGAAGACCCGCGTTCGTCCCGGATCGGGTGATTCGGGGTTCAAGCTGGAGATCGTGAAGGGCGGGAAGAATACCTGGTACCGAGGCGAAGAAGCTCGGCGCTTCGCCGCGACGATCTTGCCGGCGATCAACGCCATGGGCGGCGCCAAGGAGGCGGTGCGGCAGGCGGTGCACCAGATCGAGACCCAGGGCAACCCCGAGCGGTTCGTGGCGAACGTGGTCGAAGGCAACCGATTCCAGGGCAAATGGGGCGTGCCCGGCTACGTGTACAAGATGCCCAAGGCTACGAGGCTAGCGCTTGAAATGGCCCTCCACGAGGAACAGGAGCGCCGGGCGCTGGAGGGCGAGCTGTGGCTGCTGGAAAGGGCGTGGAGGGACGCCGAAGAGATTGCGGCGATCTCCGACAACTTGCTGTTGCCCAAGGGCGCGGAAGCGTTCGTTCGAAAGCAGAAGACGGCGCGCCGGTGAACTTCGACCCCTTCGAAGCGGCAGCCTGCCGGGCCTTCGAGGAGGGGCACGCGGCGGCCCGCCCGCCCCGGTTCACTCGCCCGCCTTCCTTGCGATCTCTCGGGCCACGATCTCCGCGAACTCCCGGATCATCTTCTTGGACACGTGCTGGATCATGCCGCGCCCCAGCTGGGCCAGGACTCCCGTGACGGCGATGTCGGCGCCGATCGTCACCTCCGTCTCGCTGCCGGAGATCGCCGCGACTCGGCTCGTCATCGTCATGTCCGCGTTGCCCATGCCGGCCTTGCCCTTCCCCCGGGCCCGGACCACCGCCGAGCGCGCCTCTCCGTCGAACTCGAAGGCCACGGTTCCCTTGTAGGCCGCCGCCAGCGGGCCCACCTTCATCGACATGGCGCCTTCGTAGGTCCCGCCGCCCAGATCGCGCGTGATCTCGGCGCCCGGCAGGGCAGCGGCCACGCGCTCCGGGTCGGCAAGAAACCGCCACACGGCCTCGGCGGGCGCGTCGACGCGAAAGACATCGTCGATCCTCATGGAACCGTTGTATCGCCCGAGACCGTGTCGCGCAAGCGGCCCGCCCGCGCACCCAACAAGCAGTCGCCACCACGCGCCGCGAACGAACGGACGCCCGAAGTCGTATTCTTAAATGGGTCCGCCCCCGGCCCGCCTCTTGTCCCGGAACTCGAAGGGAGACACGCCGTTGTACGCCGCCTGCATGTTCTGCAACAAGTCGCTCGGGACCAACGAGGTGATCGAGACGTTCCCCGTTGGGCGTCGCCTGGCCTTCGACGAGGAGCGAGGACGCCTGTGGGTCGTCTGCGGCAAGTGCGAACGATGGAACCTGTCCCCCATCGAAGAGCGCTGGGAGGCCGTGGAGGCGTGCGAACTCATCTTTCGCGAGACCCGAGTGCGCGTGTCCAGCGAGAACGTTGGCCTGGCCCGCCACGCCGAAGGACTGGAGCTGGTGCGCATAGGCCGGCCCCTGCGCCCGGAGTTCGCGGCTTGGCGCTACGGAGACCAGTTCGGCCGGCGACGGCGGCGCACGATCATTTACGGCGTCGCAGCCACCGCCGTGGTGGGCGGCGTCTTGGCCGGCGGGGCCGCGGCGGGGATAATCAGCGGCACCGCGCTCACCCAGGTCGGCAACCTCTACAATGTCGTGTTCAACGCGCGCACGGTGGTCAAGCTGCGCACGGACGAGGGGCGGACCGTGAAGCTGAAGCGCCCGGAGCTGGCGGGCATCCGGGTTCGTCCTGCGCTCGGCGACTCGGGCTTCAAGCTGGAGATCAAGAAGGGCAAGAAGAAGACGTGGCACGAGGGCGAAGAGGCCCGGCGCTTCGCCGCGACGATCCTGCCCGCGATCAACGCGATGGGCGGCAGGAAGGAGACGGTGCGGCTGGCGGTGGATCGAATCGAGGCCCAGGGCGACCCCGAGCGGTTTCTGGCGAACGTGGCGGGCAGCCCGAGGTTCCATGGCAAGAAGGGGTTGCCCGGTTACGTGAGCAGGATGCCCAAGGCCACTAGGCTGGCGTTCGAAATGGCGCTCCACGAGGAACAGGAGCGCCGGGCGCTGGAGGGCGAGCTATGGTTGCTGGAGCAGGCGTGGCGGAACGCCGAAGAGATCGCGGCGATCTCCGACAACCTGCTGTTGCCCAAGGGCGCGGAGGCGTTCATTCGGGAGCGGAAGCGCCGTTCCCAGTGAACTTCGACGCCTTCGAGGCGGCCGCGCGCCGCGCCTTCGAGGAGATTCCGGCCCGGTACAAGGCGGGCGTGGACGGCCTGACGGTGCGTCGCGACGCGCTTGCCCATCCTCGGTTTCGGGACATCTACACGCTGGGCGAGTGCGCCACGGAGAGCTACCCGTCGGGCTGGGGCGGACCCGACACCATTCGGTCGCTGGTGGTCCTGCACTGGGGCTCGTTCGAAGCCCTGGCCAAGCTGGACCCGACCTTCGACTGGGAGGGACAGATATGGGAGACGCTGACCCACGAGCTGCGCCATCACTTGGAGTCGCTGGCCGACCGGGACGACCTGCTGGGCGTGGACTACGCCATGGAGCAGACCTTTCTGCGCGACCACGGGCGCGAATTCGACCTGGCGTACTACCGCCACGGCGATCAAATGGCGCCGGGCGTCTACGCCGTCGAGGACGACGTCTACATCGAGCAAACGTGGAACGCCCGCGACTTCGGGCGGGCCGGCGCGGTCGCGTTCTCGTGGGCGGGCAGGAGCTTCCAGGTGGAACGACCTGCGAAACTGGGCGACATTCACTTCGTGCAGGTCGCGAAGGGCGGCCCGCCCCCGCCTCCCCATCTGGAGCTGGTGCTGATTAGGAAGGCGTCTTGGATGGAGCGCGCGCGCCGCATTTGGCGCCGGGAAGGCAGCGAGGTCTGGGGGGAATCCGCGGCAACAGCGGTGGAACAACCATGACGGAGGAGGGCGTTGAGGAGTTTAGATCCCGCCACAGGATTTTGGACGTTCGGAGGGCGCTGCTGCGCGTGCTGGACGCACTGGTGCGTCGGAGCGGCCGTCGAGGCCGGAACGGCGACGGGCGCAGGTGCGGCGCTAGCCGCCCGGGTCCGGCAGCAGTGCGAGCTGTCGGGTGGCCAGCGTCCAGTGGCGCGCGGAGCGGCCGACGATCGTGACGACGCGGCGTCCGGACACGGTGAACCGAGCGGGCGCGCGCAGCACACGCGTTCGAGCAGGCGATTATCTTCACCTTGGCGTTGCGCCGCCGGCTCTCGGCCGCGAACCTTGAACCTGATGGCCTCGCCGCCGCACGCCACTCCCCTCGCAACAAACCTCTCGTGATAAGGCGCGATGAGGCCCCCCCAAAGTGGTTGCGCCGCCGCCGCACTCCTGTGGTCTTGTTCGGGGCGGCGCTGGCCGTGGTCGTGTTCTTGGGCGGCGTGCAGGTCGGGCTAACGAAGGCATTCCCCTACGAACTGTTCCGGTCGGCCTGGAGAACTGCCGATGCTATCCGTGACAAGTGGCGCGAACCGCCGCAGGATCTGCGGAGATCCGCGCCCGTAGACCTGTCTTCCAGCGAAGTGGAGGCTGCGCGCATCGTGTTTCACAACCAGAGCGGACTGACGGATCGCATCGTGTGGCCGGGAAGCGTCGGACGGTTTGCCGAGCTGTGTCCGGGGCATCCCGGATGCGTGGCCGTCGAGTACGTCGGCCAAGGCCAAGTCGCTCGCGCCTATCCCTATCGCCCGAGCGAGATCGAGCAAGCGACGATCGTGGACCTGCCTTACGAGTCCCTGTTCGACATCAAGCTGGTCGACGACGCCTACGTGTTCGCCGTGGACACGTATCCCAACGGCGACCTGCTCGCGGTCTTCCACTACAATGGCGCCTTCCCCTTCGCCGGGGGCGTCGCGCGGATTCGACCCGACGGCACGGCGGCCTGGTATCGAAGAGACTACAGTCATCACGAACCCCATCTCGCGGCCGACGACGTGGCCTGGGTTCCCGGCCTGCGCATCGGCCAAGGCCCGCTCCGCGTGCACTACCAAGCCCCCAAGCATAACCTCGGCTTCGAGCTGCCTTGCGCGAAGCCCTACGTCGATACTGTGCGCAAGATCGGACCCGACGGCGAGCTTCTCGAAGAGGTCTCGATCTGGGAGAAGCTGGCTGCTTCCCGCTATCGGTTCTTGCTGCGGCACGCGGGCGATCCATGTAGCCCGCTCCACGTGAACTCGGTGCACGAGCTGGGGCCCGACGCGACGGGACCGTCGGGCATCGGTCCGGGCGACCTCGTGGTGTCGCTGCGGAACTTGAACGCCTTCGCCGTGCTCGACCGGGACGGCTTCGACGTCAAGACGCTGGTGCGGGGAACCTTCGCCGGGCAGCATTCCGTCAAGCACTTGAGCGACTCCCGGTTTCTCGTCTTCGACAACTGGGGCGTCGAAGCAGACCGAGACGGACCTTCGCGAGTGCTGACGATCGACTTGGCCGACGGCAGCGAGACGACCGTCTTCCCCGTCGCCCTCGACGCCGGGCGACCCCGCAACTTCTTTACGCACTGGCAGGGTCTCTTGTCGATCTCCCCGGACCGGCAAAGGCTGATCGCCACCTTCGGTAACCGTTCAAAGGCCTTGGAGATCGAGATCGCTACCGGCATGGTGCTGACCGAGTTCACCTCGGTGCACGACCTGACTCCGACCCCCTTCGGCGACTTCGCAGGAGACGGGCAAGTCGTTCGGTTGTCGGGGACCCCGGGACCACGCTATGTGCTCGACCCGTAGCCGTTGGACCCCGCAGTTCCGCTCTGCTTCACGCCTCCGCCGTCGAATACACGGCTCGGACCACGACCATGATCCCGCCTTATTCATGACTCGTGTGAAGTTGTGGTTGGGGCGAGATTGCGGACGTGCACAAGGCGAGTACCGCAAGACGAGTGCGCGAGCGGGGCCAACTCCGTCCCGCCCGCAGCCGTGTGCGCCTTGCCCGCCCGCAGCCGAGCGTCCAGCAAGTCGCCCGTCTCCGCCGACGACGCCACCAGCGGATGGTACACCGTCGCCTTGCAACAGCCGTTCCAGCCGACGCCCGGCTGCTCGCCGTGAACCTCGATCGGCAGGCTGTCCACATCCACCACCATCTCCGCCAGCCGACGCCCGCCGTTGCACGCCCGCAGCCGCCAGCCGCGCCAGCCCCTCCCGCAACACCTCCGGGTTGTCCCCCCGCGACAGCATCGCCACCAGCCGCGACAGCGTCGGCTGCGACGCCAGCACACGCCCCGCCGCCAGCGGCGTCGTGCCCGCCCGCCCGCTCGCCGCCAGCCGGAACGCCGGATCGTCCCGCAACATCGTCGCGTCGGCGTGGTCCCGACGACACTGAGCCGCCAGCAGGCATGCCATCCGCACCAGCTCCGCCAGCGAATGCCGTGTCCTGCGCGGGTCCCGAGCGTCGTCGATCCGCTTGCTCAGCCAGCGGTCCACGCCGCTCGCGCTCAACACCTCGCGACACAAGAGAACGCCCGCGTCGCCCGTCACCTTGTGGGCCGCACCTCGACCCGCACCGACTTTGTTGTACCGAAACGGAGCACCCAATATCTTCATCTTGGCGTCGCGTGCGGCAGGCCGCCGGTTCTCGGCCGCGAACCTTGAGCCTGATGGCCTCGCCGCCGCGCGCCACTCCCCTCGCAACAAACCTCGTGAATAATGCGGGTAGACTTGAACCGATCCTTGTTCATCCAGACTGTGATGGTCGTGGTCGTGGCGGCAACGGCCGGATGCGGCACGGGCGCCGAGGACGTCATGCGTTCGGCGCATCACGACTATCGGGTGGTCGCGGTTGCGGACGGGCTGGTTCATCCGTGGTCGATGGCGTTCTTGCCCGGAGGCGACATGCTGGTCACCGAGCGTCCCGGACGACTTCGCCTCATCCGCGACGGGGTGTTGCTTCCCGATCCCGTTCCGGGCGTTCCCGAGGTGGTGGCGATCAGCCAGGGCGGGCTCATGGAAGTGACGGCTCACCCGGAGTTCGCGTCCAACCGGCTTCTGTACATCAGCTACTCCAAGCCGGTCGGAGCGGGGTCCGACACCGACCGACGCCAAGCCACCACGGCGGTGGTGCGCGGCACCTTCGAGAACGACCGATTCACGCTCGTCGACGAGATATTCAAGGCCTTGTCGGTCGGGACCATCCCCGCGCACTTCGGTTGCAGGCTGGCCTTCGGCGCAGAGGGCCACCTGTTCGTAACAGTAGGCGACCACTATGCATCCCTGGATGGCGACCTTGCCGCCCATCCGGCCCAGGACGTGTCGAACCACGACGGCGTCGTCGTCCGCATTCACGACGACGGCCGCGTGCCCGACGACAATCCCTTCATAGGCTGGAAAGGCGCCCGGCCCGAGATTTGGAGCTACGGACACCGCAATCCCCAAGGACTCGCCGTGCACCCCGAGACCGGCGCCGTCTGGCTCACCGAACACGGCCCCAAGGGCGGCGACGAAGTGAACGTCTCCGAGCCCGGCAAGAACTACGGCTGGCCGGTGATCGGCTACGGCGTCAACTACCGCTCCGGCAGCCCAATTCACGCCGCCACGCACGCCGACGGCATGGAGCAGCCGCTGCACGTCTGGGTGCCCTCGATCGGAACGTCCGGCCTCATGTTCTACACGGGCGACAAGTTCCCGGAGTGGCAGGGCAGCTTGTTCGCCGGCGGCTTGGTCGGCCAGCGCATCGACCGACTTTCGTTGGAGGGCAACCGAGTCGTCGCGTCCGAAACCCTCTTGCGCGACGTGGGCCGCGTCCGCGACATCCGCCAAGGACCCGACGGCTTCATCTACGTGGCGATCGACAGTCGCGAGGGCAACGAGACGCCGATCGTGAGGCTGGAGCCGGCGGAGACGTAACCCGCGACGGGCGGGCCGGTGCTGTCGTGTTCTCATGGGCGGGCAGGAGCTTCCAGGTGGACCGACCGGCGAAACTGGGCGACATTCACTTCGTGCAGGTCGTGGAGGGCGGCCCGCCCCGCCTCCCCTTGGCGCCGGGACGGCGCGCCGAGTTCTGGGAATCGGCGGCAACGGCCGTGCAACAAGCCTCGAAGGAGCCGACATGAACGTTCGTCACCGCTGGATCGAAAGCTCGCTCTTCCTGCTCATGGCGGCCGTGGTCGCGTCGTCCGCCGGGTGCGCCTCGTCTTCCGGCGCGACGGGCGCCGACGAGAGTGCGGCGCTGCCGGCCCAGACCCGCAACGTGGTCCGAGTGGCGAACTACGCTCCCGTGGAGATCTTCAACGAGCCCGGCGTCGGTGCGCGCGTCGTGGCCGCTTCGGCCCGGAACGCCTGGGGAGTCCTCGGCGGCGTCTACGAGCAGCTGGGAATCCCGATCACGCGCACGGACCCCCGGGCCATGCAGCTGGGCAACCCGGGCTACCGGGCTCGGCGCGTCGGCGGCGATCGCTTGAACGCGTTCATCGACTGCGGCTCGGACTTCTCGGGTCCGCTGGCGAACCAGTACGAGGTCACCCTGTCCGTCTCGACCAAGCTGACCGCCCAGGACGACGAGAACACCGAGGTGCTCACGGTCATGGACGCCTACGGGCGCCCTCGCGCGGTAAGCGGCAACCCGATCCACTGTCAGTCCCGCGGCGTGCTGGAGATGCGCATCGCCCAGTTGGTGGCGGAGGCGCTCGACACGCGCTGATCCCCCGTCGGCGCCCCCCGGGAACTTTTTCCGGGGTTGCCGAGTATCACCGTTGTTCGATCCCTCTTCACGCGATCCACAACGGAGATACAGCATGGACACGCGCTTCGAACGGGGCCGCCGCAATCGGCCCCTAGCCTTCGCCCGCCGCTTGGCCCTCCTGGCTCTCGCCGTCGTCTGGGCGGCCGCGAGCGGCTGCACGTCGGTCCCCACCCAACGTGACGGCGCCCCCGCGGCCCCCGCGTTCGGCGAGCACCGCCAAGTCGTCCGCGTCGGCGGATACGCTCCCGTCGACCTCTACACCGAGCCCAGCATCCGCAAGTTCACGGTGGACGCCGACCCCAAGGCCGCATGGGGCGTGCTGGGCCACACCTACGACCAGCTGGGCATCCCGATCGAGTACGCCGACCCCGGGTCGAGCGGGCTGGGCAATCCGGGATTCCTGGCCCGGCGCATCGACGGAGACCGGATGGCCGCATTTCTGGACTGCGGCTCCGACTTCGCCGGCCCGCTGGCCAACCAGCACGACATCACGTTGACGGTGGTGACCACCTTGGCGCCCGCCGGGCCGGAGAGCACCGAGGTGACGACGCTGGTGGACGCCTGGTGCCGGCCTCGGGCGGTCAGCGGCAACCAGCTCCACTGCACATCCAAGGGCGTGCTCGAGCGGAGGATCGCCGAGTCGGTGGCGGAGGCCCTGCGGACCACGGCCAGGAACTGACGGCTCGGGGCGGGGCTCGGGCGCTCAGGGCGACAGGGCCAGCGTGCGCGCCAGCAGCCTGCCTTCCAGGTCGCGGGGGTCGTTCCCGGCGGCCGCGACGGCGGCAACAACCGCGTCCACGCCGCCGACGGCGGTCGCGCGTCCCAGGGCGCGGATCGCCAGCACCGCCGGCAGGTCTGCCCGGGCAAGCGGTCCGGCAGGCCGTTCGGCGCCGGCCGCGGCGTCTGCGTCCGAGAGGCCCAGGATTGGCGTAGCGTCCACGACCTCCTGGAAGTGCCGCCGCGCCGCGGCGGGGTCGCCCGCTTGTGTGGCCGCGACGCCCAACAGGTACCGGACCCAGCGCTCGTCCGGGTCGTAGGGGCGCCCTTGGCCCAGCGACTCCGGCCAATCGAGGGCGGCTTCCAGGTGGGCGCGCGCCGCGGCGTGTCCGCCGCCGCCGGGAGCCAAGGCGTCCAGCGCCGCGGCGATGTGGGCCAGCTCGAACAGCCGATGGCTCTCGCGCGAGTTCTCGGAGGGGAGGACTCGGACGGCGGCCAGGATCTCCAACGCCGCGAGCGGCTGGTCCGTGTTCACGAGCCCGCGCGCGTGCAGCAGCTCCAGGTCGAAGTCGTCCGGGAATGCGCGACGGGCTTCCACCGACGCAACCAGCGCACGCTCCCAGTCGCCTTCGCTCTGACGATGGCGGATCAGCGCGATCCGCAGGACGCGACTCTCGGGGTCCAGCGCCGCGGCCCGCGAAAGGTCCACTTCCGGGTTCCGGCCCCGCCACGCCTGCAACAAGAGGCCGCGGGCCGCGTAGGATGGACCGTAGTCCGGTTCGTCCGCCAGCGACTCCATGGCCTGGGCGGCTTCTTCTTCGCGGTTCAGCGCCCACAAGTTCAGTCCCAGCAGGTACGTCCAGACCCAACTGCCCGGCTGGCCCGCGGCCCGGCTTTGCGCGGCCGCCCAACGCAGAACCGGCAGCGTCTCGACGCGAAACGGAAAGGCGAACGCCGGCTCCCCTGGATCGGCAAGCAGCGACGGGTCCTGCAAGAGGTAGGCGCGCCAAGCGGTCATGGCCGCGCCCGCAAGTCCGGCCGAGCCGACGCCGCTGCCGGCGGCCGCGCGTGCGTCCGTGCCATCTGCGCCTGCGCCCGCGTCCGTACCCCGCACCAGCGCCAACTCCAGCAGCGCCAGCGCGTCCTCCGGCAGTCCGCGGTTGGCGTAGCCGACGGCAAGCTCCAAGACGGTCTGGCCCGGGTACTCGTTGCGCAGAGCTGCCAGAAAGCGGCGTTCGGCAACGGCGGACCGAGCCGCCAAGTACTCTTCGGCCAGCGCGAAATGGTGCAGCGGGTCGATCTCCAGCAACCGGGCTCGCGCGTGCGTCGCGGCGGCGTGGTCGGCCGTCGTTCGGCCCCGGATCGCCAGCACCTGCCACGCGGGCACGCTGTGTCGGTCAAAGTCCAGCGCCAACTCGGCGTAGCGCTTCGCTTCGTCCCACTCGCCCGCGGCCGTCGCCACCTCGGCCAAGCGCGCATACGAGGCCGCCCGGAACGCCATGGAGCGCGCCGACCAGCCGAAGGCGTCCCGGGCGTCGGCGGTGCGGCCCAGCGCCGAGTAGAGGTTGCCGGCCAGGAAGTTGGCTTTGGGATCGTAGGTGTCCAGCTGAAGGGCGCGCCGCGCGTGTGCCAGTCCTTCTTCGTAGCGCGCCGACCGCAGGGCCAGTTCGGCCAAGCCCAGCAGCACGTTCCGGTTCCAGGGGTCGTCTTCCGCTGCCTGCTGGAAGGTGCGCCGGGCTTCGCCGTAGCGGCGGCCCAGGGCCAGTTGCCGGGCCTCGAAGGCCAGGCGCCGGGGTTCGGGAGCGGTCGCCCACGCGTCGGCTTCGGTCGCGAACGGGCGGGAGAGCATCCGGTCGGCCGGGTCCGATTCGTAGTCGAGTCCGACGGCGGCCAGGCGTACGCGATAGGGCTGATCGGGAGCGACGCGAAACGAGGTCCGAAGGGGCGTTAGCGGCGCCAGGCGCACGGGGACGGCAGCGAGCGGTCGGTCGCCCGACCAGACTTCCAGCGTGTCCTCGGCCGCTCCGAAGGCGTGGACGGCGACCCGCAGGCTGTCGCCCTCGACCCATGCGTGCATGGCCCCGCCCCGCGACGCGTCGGACATTCCGCCCGTACCCTGCAACGGGAACCACGTCTCGGTCCACCGGCTGGAGGACATGGGGTCGAAGCCGACCTGCGTGATTGGATTCGCGACGGGATCGTCCGGCGAGTACTGCACGAACAGCCGTCCAGCCTGGAACTCCACGTACTGGCCGTCGTCGTCGGTCAGCAGGTCTTCCCACACGCCCCCCGCCCGCGAGAGCGCCCACAGCCACATCTTCTGACCCGGCATCTCTTCGTAGCGGGCCCAGTGTCCCCAGCCCCAGTCTTCGTCGTGGTAGTAGCCGCCGAAGAAGTCGTTTAGCTCGCCGACGACGTGGTAGGACTTGTGGCCCCCGAACGCGTTGTTGCGGTACATCGGCAGGTAGCGCCCGGATTCGTCCTCGGGCCAAGGCCGTTCGCGCCCCGCATGCTCCAGGTACGAACGTCCGGGCACGAACAGCTCCAAGTCGTCGCGAGCGAACGCCGCCGCGGTCATCCAGTTGTAGTACGGCTGCTCCAACGGCGTCGGGTTGTGCCACAGCACGCGCGTCTCGAAGTACGCCTGGTCCGGCGGAAGGCGAATCTCCACGCGCCAGTGGGTTCGGGACGGCAGGTCCATGGCGCCGACGAAGCAGCTTGCGCTTCCGTCGTCGTTTTCGCGGCACGCGTAGTCCACCGGCGTGGCCGTCGCAGGCGTGTGGCCGATGACGCCGAAGTTGAACTCGATCCCGCCCGAGGTCCACGGCCCGCGCAGCGCGATGTTGCGAAACTTCACGACCTCGTTGCGATAGATGAACTCGCGGCCCGTCGCCTTGACCTCCGCGCCCCACACCTTGCCCCCGATCTCGGGCAGGACGAAGACCCGGATCAGGTCGTTCTCCAGGGTGACCACCTTCCATTCCCGGGGTTCGGGCGCGGCGGAGTAGCCCTCGAAGGTGTGGTAGGGGTAGAGGCGCGGGTCCCGAGCCAGCACCGGCACGGGGTTCGGGTCAGAGAACGGGTAGGTGTCCAGGACGCGCGTCGCTTCGTGCACGGTGGCGCGGGCCGGCCTCGACCCTTCTTGGTCTTGGGCCGTCGCGGCTTGGGCCGTCGCGGTTCCGGCTGCGGCTGCGGCCAACAGCAACGGCAGCGTCGCGGCAAGCCGGTTCGCCCTGGATCGCACGGGTTCGGGGACAGTCACGCGCCGACGATAGGGCCGATTCGTGGCCAGGGGCAAGGCGAGAGGCGGTAGACGGGACCGGGGTTCCCCGCGCTGGCGATCCGGTGCTGGACAGCTGCCGGGGCTGGACGGTAGAATTGATGGACGCCACGAGCGCACATCAATCCAGTCAAGGTGATTCCATATGGGCCACTACGCCGCTAGCCACGATTCCGCCACGAGAAGGAAGAACGTCTTGCCGCTTGCCCTTGCCGCCGGCTTTCTCGCCGGACTGGCTCCGGGGCTTTCCGTCGCCCCGGCCGCGGGTGCGGCAGCACAGGAAGACGTCATGCGCTCGGTGCATCACGACTACCGGGTGGTCACCGTTGTCGACGGGCTGGTGAACCCGTGGTCGATGGCGTTCCTGCCCGGGGGCGACATGCTGGTCACCGAGCGCCCCGGACGGCTTCGCATCGTCCGCGACGGCGCGTTGCTTCCCGATCCCGTTCCCGGCGTTCCCGACGTGGTGGCGGTGGGCCAAGGCGGGATGATGGAGGTGGCGGTCCACCCGGACTTCGCGTCCAACCGACTCGTCTACATCAGCTACTCCAAGCGGATCGGAGACGGTCCCGAGCCCGATCGACCGCAGGCCACCACGGCGGTGGTGCGCGGCACCTTCGAGAACGACCGCTTCACCCTGGTCGACGAGATCTTCGAGGCTGCGTCGCAAGGGGCCGGCCACTTCGGCTGCAAGCTGGCCTTCGACGCCGACGGCTACCTGTTCCTGAGCGTGGGCGACCGCCAGGTGCCCCCGCGCGGCGACCTTGCCGCCCATCCGGCCCAGGACATGTCGAACCATCACGGCGTGATCGTCCGTCTTCACGACGACGGCCGCGTGCCGGAGGACAATCCGTTCGTGAACCATAGCGCCGCCCGACCCGACATTTGGAGCTACGGGCACAGGAACCCGCAGGGGCTCGCCGTCCACCCCGAGACCGGCGCCGTCTGGCTCACCGAGCACGGACCCCAAGGCGGCGACGAAGTGAACGTGTCCGAGCCCGGCAAGAACTACGGCTGGCCCGTGATCGGCTACGGCGTCAACTACGGTTCCGGCAGCGCCATTCACGCCGCCACGCACGCCGACGGCATGGAGCAGCCGCTGCACGTCTGGGTCCCCTCCATCGGAACGTCCGGCCTCTTGTTCTACACGGGCGACAGGTTCCCGGAGTGGCAAGGCAGCCTGTTCGCCGGCGGCCTCTCCGGCCGGCGCATCGACCGCCTTTCCGTGGACGGCAACCGTGTCGTCGCGTCCGAAACCCTGTTGCGCGGGCTGGGCCGCGTCCGCGACATCCGCCAAGGGCCCGACGGCTTCATCTACGTGGCGATCGAGAGCCGCCAGGGCAACGAGACGCCGATCGTGAGGCTGGAGCCGGCGGGGGGCTGAACAGCACCACAGTTATGCCCTTTCCCGCCCCCCCCCCCCCCCCCGAAAATTTCGGGAGGTCGTCTTCCGACCCTAATCGGACGGCCGCAGTCCGGTAGCACAGCTCCCGCCCCCAGGGAGGTCGGCGCCCGCGAGATCGCCGCTCGCGCCAAGGAGCACGAACGCCTTCCGCACATCGTCAAGTTCTCCGGCGGAAGGTCCTCGGCCGCACTAGCGTTCCTGCTGGCCGAATCGGGGCTGCTTCGGCCCGAGCGCGGCGACGCAATCCTCTTCGCCAACACGTCTGCGGAGCACCCGGCCACCTACGACTTCGCGCGACAGTGCAAGCGGCGCCTGGAGCGCGACTTCGGCATCCCGTTCTTCTGGTTCGAGTTCTGCACGGTGGAGGACGCCTCGCGGGGCGTGTACGTCCGGCGCCCCTCGTACCGGCTGGTTCTGCCCGAGCCCGTGGAGGACGATCCCCGGGGCTTTCGCTCCCGAGGCGAGGTCTTCGAGGAGATGCTCTCCTACCAGGGGATGCTGCCCAACCCCCACAGCCGCTCGTGCACGGCCAAACTCAAGCTGTATCCGTCGCACGAGCTTCTGGCCGAGTGGCTGGGCGTCACCGACGGCCCCGCCCACGCCGGCCACTGGGGACGACGACGGTTCGTGACGCCGCAGAAGGCTCTGGTTCAGTACCGTCGCAACCGGGGCGCGGCGCCTGCCGACGTGTACCGGCAACGGGTGCGCTGCATGACGGAACGCCCGCCGGCGCGCCCAGCCCAGCGTTGGAGCGACTACACGGACGCGCCGATGCCGGTGCCCGGGGAGCGCCTCGACGCTGTCGACCGTCCTCCGGGTCCCGCGCCGATGTGGGGACCCGCCCACGCCGGCCACGTCACGCTGCTGGGCCTTCGAGCCGACGAGCAGAAGCGCATCGACAAGATCGAGTCCCGCTCGGTCTTCGCCGAAGGGGCCAGCACATCCTGCTCCATCCATACCCAGCCGCCGGGCGAGCATCCGATCTTCCCGCTGGCGGAGTGGGGCATCGACGCCGCGGGCGTCCGCCGCTTCTGGCTGGGACGCGACTTCGACCTCCGCATCCCGGAGCACGCGGGCAACTGCGTTTTCTGCTTCATGAAGGGCACTCGGTCGCTGGCGGCCGCGGCGGCCCGGCCCGACCCCGACCGGGAAGCCGGCGCACCGTCGGACATCGCCTGGTGGAGCCGGATGGAGGAGCGCTACCGCAGACAGGTGGCCGCCCGCGACGGCGACGGCACGGCCAGCTTCGGCTTCTTCGGCCTGAGCGGCCCCACCTTCGCCGAAATCGCAGCCGGCGCCGCGCCCGACCTGGGCCGGTACGCCGTCGGCACGCCCGCCTGCGACTGCACCGACTAAAGGACAAGGACCCGCGCACGCGCACACCATGCAAGACGATCTCGTATTCCAGTCCGGCCAACCCCAAGGATTCTCGACCCTTACCACGACTCAGTGGGACGGCAAGCCGGAGCCGATCGTCCGCGAACTCCTTCAGAACTGTCTGGACGCCGCCGACGAGATCGATGTCGAACAGGCGGAGGTGGATTTTGACATCCGCCAAGTTCCGCTCGACCAAGTGCCGGGGATCGAATCGTACCGCAATCACTTCGACGAAGCCGTAGCCCAGCGCCAGGCGGAGACCCAGGGCAGAGCCGAGAAGAGGGTCATCGATCGCATCCGGCGGATCCTGGACAAGGAAACCGTCCGCTTGCTCGTGTGCCGGGACAACGGCGTGGGACTCGATCCCGACCGGATGCGGCGCATCCTGACGCAAGGAAACACCAGCAAAGACGAGGGCGGGGCCGGCGCGTTCGGCATTGGTCACTTGACGGCGTTCGCGGGTTCGGACCTGCGGTACGTGCTCTACGCTGGCCGATGGGGAGACGACGGCGGCGAGTTGCACGACATTGCGAGCGGTCATGCGATCCTGGCCTCCCGCGCGCTCCGCAACGGCGAAGGCGGTCTCGGGGGCGACGGCTTCTGGCTGCACGGGGAGGAAGCCACGCTCTTCCATCAGTCGCCCTATCCGGACCGAGCGCCGCCCCTGCTGCAAGAGGAGCTGGACCGGCTGACCGACACGGGAAGCGTCGTGTGCATCACCGGGTTCAACAACTTTCGGAGTGAGGCCGATCCGGTGCAGGCGATCGCCCAAGTCGCGGCCAAGAACTTCCTGGTCGCGATCTGGGAAGGAAAGATGGTCGTGCGCGTGCGCGACGAAAGCGGGTGCGAGACCGCCGTGACGCGCAACACGCTGGGAAAGATCCTCGAACAGGAGAAGGGAAAGAAGCGCGGCGCCCAGACGGGCCGCTGGCTCCCGGGCGCCCAGGCCTACCAAGCGTGGCAGACGTTGAGAGACGGCGTGCCTTTCGAGCTGCGGGACGGCACGCCGGTCCGCATTCGGACGCTGGAGGCCCGCAAGGGCAGGCCGGAGTCGCGCGTCCAGGTCTTCCGGAACGGCATGTGGATCACAAACAGCGCCGACGCGTTGGAGCCCCGACACTTCAGAACCTTCAAGCCCTTCGCCGCGGTCGTCATGGTGGCCGACGGCAGGTTGGCGGAGCTGGTCCGAGACGCCGAAGGCCCGGAGCACCGCCATCTGGAGCGAAGTCGCCTCTCGCGACAAGACAGCGCGGAGCTGCTGGCCCGACTCAAGAAGATCGCGACCGAGCTGCGGCAGCAGGCCGGCGAAGAGGAAGCCGACGACGAGTTCACGCCCGAGGGCTTCGTCCCGCTTTCCGGCAACCGGGAGAAGAAGGCGGAGAAGGTGCCCAGCTACCGTCCGCGAGGGGGCGCCAGCGAGAACGGTGCCACCGTGATGGATCGAAGCGACAAGGAAGAAGAGGGCGTGGACGCACGCCGGAGGCGGGGCATGCGAAAGAAGAAGCGCAGGCAGGGGGCTGCGCCGCGGCAGGGCAGAGCCGTTTCGGGCCGGCTGGCGTACCGGGCATCGCGGAACGGGGCAGGAACCGTTGATGCCGTGAAGGTCGAATGGGACCCTCGGGGCGATCTTCCGTCGGCGGACTTGTTGGGTGTCCGCGTCAGGGTGCCGTCCGGCTCCGACCAGACCTGCGAGCAGCCTCTGGGGCCCGAGTGGGTCCCCATTCGCGAGGTTCGCTTCGAGGACGGCACGACGCATCCACCCAAGGACAACCCGTTCGAAGTGGCCCTGCCCAATACCGCTCGCCGGTTTGTCGTCGTGCTCGACAAGGGGCTTGCCGACCCGAACGCCGTCGAGGTGGACATCGTGCGCCGCCGACGCAGCGATTCGTGAACACCATCGAGCAGACGCCTCTCCCGATCCTTCTGGAAGACGGGTCGCGGTACGACTGGTTGGACGCGAGTTATGCTCCCGAAGTGTCGGTGGGCCGCAACAGCGCAACGGTGCGGCACCGGCTGATCGGGGCGCCGGCTCTGCACAAGCTGATCGAAGACGGAACGGCGGCCTGGGCCGTCGAGCTGCGGTGCCCCAAGACTCTCATGGCCCGCGTGGAGACTTCGACTTCGACCGACGACCCACAAGTGGTCTCGTGGGCTCCCGACGAAGTGGACGACATGGTCTACATCGTGCCCGGGCTGATCGCGCGGATGCCCTTCTCGCTCGACGGAACGGGGCTGACCTCGCTGTGGGCGGACGCCGACGAACTTCGCGTTCCGGCAGGTTGGTGGCTGGCCAAGGGGCAAGCGTGCCGCTCCAAGACGCTGACCGAGTCGCTGGTCACGTTTCGGCGCAACGACGACATGGACAAGGGCACCATGGAGGTGGGCCCCGACTACGGCGGCGGACGCTTGCGGTTCACGGTGAAGATGGCGCCGGACGTCTTCAAGCAGGCAAAGTCGGACAGGACCTTGCAAGTGGCGGCTCTGGTGGGAGTATGCGGCTGGTTTCCTCGCGTGTTCGGGGGTGCGCTCTCAGAGTCGCGGTCGGAATCCGGCACCAGCGATGCACGCGATGAAGAGCCGCTGGCTCGCGAACTCGGGAATCGACTGCGGCAGAAGAGAGAAAACGTGGCGCTGTGGGACGACGAGAACTACGACCCGGCCTTGGTGGCCACGCTTCTGGAGCCCTTCTTCTTCGCCGATTCCAGGGAAGACAATGACGAAGAAGATTGACCGACTGGTCGACAAGTGCGGCACCGCCTTCAGCAGCTGGCAGCGTGACATCGTCTTCGACCAAAGGAAGCACGGAAAGCCTGCACGCCACAACCGAGCGACCGTCGAGAAGGTCAGAGGTCGGCAAGAGGAACTGGCATCCGAGATCGACAAGGGACCTAGGCAGCTGGGAGCCTACCTTCGTCGCGTCCTGGGGCTGGGCGTGGGCGACGAGATCGATGCCCCTTCGTTTCCGCGCGACCGCCTTACGCCCGCCGAGTTTGTCAAGCCACCCTTCGAGCTTGAGGTGGAGCTCGGCAGGACTTGGCGGAACTTGCCTCCCCGGCTGGCGTCCCAGCCCGTGTTTTGGCTCCTCTGCCACGTCGCGTGGATCGAGCAGAGTCGTCTGGGCGATTCCGGACATTCGGTCCGCGCTGCGCTTATGACGGAGGGCTCTCCCGCCAAGGACTCGGAAGCGCGAACCCGCAACCTCTTGCGACGAACCGGCGGCATCTTCGTCCGAGGCAAGGTGTCCGTCTTCTCCGACTGTCCGATGGCCCAGGCCTGGTGGCGCTGGCAATTGGCGCTTCGAATCGAGCAGGTCGCGGAAGGTCGGGTTGATCGCGTCGAGGCTCACGAAACGCTGCGCGCAAACCATCCGGCGTGGGAGGAGCTGGTCATGCTCTCGCTTCGACGCATCACGGTCGTCAATCATCCTCGCGCGCGGGCCGCGGTCGTGACCCGGTTGCATCGCCGCTGGGCCAACACCGGCAAGCTGACCAAGACCCAAGTGAAGGAGCTTGCCGTTCAGTTTGCCCGCCTGGGCCTGCGCCGCTCCTTCGAGTACACGTCCTTGGATGAGCTGATGGGCTAGCAACCTTAGCGACCGTGCGACATCGGCCTCGTCAACCCCGCGTTGTCCGAGGCCGACCCCCATCCAGAACATCGCCTTCCCCGGCCGTTCCCCGCAGGCCGAACCATAAGCACGCCGCCATCACCAGCCCCACGAACGCGCTCGCGAACCACGCGTCCTCCACCGCCCCGACCACCGGCAGCCACCAACCGCACAGGGCGAGAGACACGGCGAAGTCCTTCAGCCGCTCGCCGAACATTGGGGGGCTCACTTCGGGCATTCAAGAACTCGGCCGGGCGGATTCCGGGCTCGGTCGCTCTACGACGAAACGCCCGGAAACCTGCCGCTCGCCTCCGCCCTAGTCCCCAGGATCGGCCACCAAGCGCCAGCGCCGACCCTCGCTAACCACATCGGCCAGCACCCGAAGGTCGCGCAGCGCTATGAACTTCTCCGTGCGGCACGTGAACGTCGCCGGAACCTGGTCCTCCACGTGCTCGAACGTCCAGCCGTCCAAGCCCGACCAGTACTCGGCCATGCCCAGCAGCTCCCAGCCGTCCCCGAACGCCTCCACCAGCACGCGCCCCAGGCCCTCCGCCTCCGACACGCTCTTCACCTCCGACATCTCGTACCTTCCTCGCTTCGGGGTACTCCGGCCCGACGGCGAATCCGCCGGCCTCGCTACTACTACTGCGAAAGGCCTCGAACCCTGCAGATTCGCGGTGGGACGCCCCGGTTCCCCTACCCGGATGCCTCGCCACGATCCTGCGTCGCCACATAGGCTAACCTCGTCGTTTTTCTCTCCTTGACGGCGTTATCTTGAGATTATTCCCCTCACGCGACGCCGAACCATACCAAAGATGGCCAAAATTCCCGCCGACCGGTCGCCCAGGGCCAGCAACCAAGCACCGGCCTCCCCGACACCCGCCACGGCCGCCTTCGCGCTAGCCGCCGCGCCCGAGGCGTTCGTGTCCACCACGGCGATCAGCCGCGCCGTCTCGCGGGCCGTGAGGGCCGGCAAGCTGCGAAAGATCGGCTCCCGCCTCTACACCAAGAACCTGGTCGACCCGGTCGAAGTCGTGGTGCGACGGAACCTCTGGGAGATCGTCGCTGGATACTTCCCAGGCGCAGTGGTTGCCGACCGCACGGCGTTCGAAATCGGTCCCGCCCCGGACGGCTCGGTCTGCATCGTCGCTGCACGGGGGCGCGAGATCGAGCTGCCCGGAGTCCTCCTCCGTCCCCGGCGAGGCGTGGGGCCGATCGAACTGGACCAGCCGTTCATGACCGACCTTCACCTAAGCTCGCGGGCGCGGGCGTTCTTGGAGAACATGCGGCCCAGCCGGGCACGAGGCGGGCGCGTCCCGCGAACCCTGTCGCGAAGCGAGATCGAAGAACGCCTAGACGCCGTGATTTCGTTGTCGGGCGAAGCCGCGGCCAATCGGCTGCGCGACGAAGTACGGATCGCGGCGGCGTCCTTGGACATGCACGACGAAGCGGCGACGCTGGACGACGTGATCGGCGCGCTCCTGGGAACCCGGTCGACCCGACTCGCCTCCCCCGCGGCCCGGGCACGCGGGCAAGGTCGCCCGTTCGACGCCGGCCGGGTCGCCCTCTTCGAGACGCTGCATCGCGCTCTCCGCGACTACCCGCCGCGAACCGTCCCCGCGCCACCCCGCGACTCCGTGGGCAGCAAGACGCTGGCCTTCTTCGATGCATACTTCTCGAACTTCATCGAAGGCACCGAGTTCACCGTCGAAGAAGCCGCCGGCATCGTCTTCGACGGCAACGTCCCGACGGAACGGCCAGCAGACGCCCACGACGTGGCGGGCACTTGGCGCTTGGTCTCGGACGACGCCGAGATGGCCCGGACGCCGGACAGCTTTCGCGACCTTGAAGCACTGCTCAAGTCCCGCCACCGAACGATCATGGGCGGGCGCGCCGACACGCGACCCGGCGAGTTCAAGTCCATGCCCAACCGAGCGGGCACGACGGTGTTCGTGGACCCCGCCCTGGTGCGCGGCACGCTGGAGCAGGGCTTCGGACATTGGCGGAGCTTGGAGACGCCCTTCCAGTGCGCCGTCTTCGCGATGTTCCTCGTGACCGAGGTCCACCCCTTCGCGGACGGCAACGGACGTGTGGCCCGCGTCATGATGAACGCCGAGCTGGTGGCCCGCGGCGAACACCGCATCCTGGTGCCCACGGTCTTCCGCGCCAACTACGTCGCGGCGCTCCGAGCCTTGTCGCGGACGGGACGCCCGGAACCGCTCATCCAAGCGATGGACTACCTATGGCGATGGACGGCCCAGGTTCAGTGGCACTCGCTGGACGAGACGCGCCGCGAACTCGAGAGGTGCCACGCCTTCATGGACGCGGAAGACGCCGAAACCGAGGGAAAGCGCTTGCGGATGCTTGCAGCTTCTTGATTCGGATTTTCGATAGTAACTATGCTAATCTTGACACCGACCGTCTCGACTCGCTTATCCGGCTCATGAAGCCTTGGCGATTACGACAGCGGCCTTTCGTCTATCAGGCTCTCAATCGCCTTGGTCAACGTCCCGCGACGCTCATCCAGAAACTCGTGGGGAAGCCGGTCCGGCCGGCTGCGGGGGGGCGCGCTGTCCCTGGCGGGCACTCTGAAAGAAGACCCGAGAGTGCGAGCGGCAGCCACCGGGACGGCGGTCCTCTTTCCGGGCAGGCGCGTCTCGGTGGGAGCGGAGGTCCGGCACCGCCCGGACCTGGGGAGGATCACCCCGCACCGAGTCGTGGCTCCTCGACCCTCCGGCCGCTGGTTTCGCGGACGGACGCCGCAGGGCTTGGCCAGCCGCGTGGCCCTGCGCGCCCGAGCCGACGTTCAGCTCCAGATCGGCTTCGCCCGGCTCTCGATCTTCAGCGACTGGATGCGCACCTTCGCCGACTGGCCCCGACCAACGCACCCGACCTGTAAGGGGAGCGCCTCACCTTCCTCTCGGGAGGAGCGGGCGTTGTCGTGCCCGGCGGCCTCCGGATCAACCTGGCCCGACGCTTCCCCGTGGACGACACCACGCCCCCGGACTCCAAGTGGCACCCCTGGTTGAGCTTCGGCACGGTGTTCTGACGGTGGCGGCCTCCCTGACGTCACTCAAACCACGTAACCGGTAGCGTAAACCGCCCAAACACGCTACTTTTCTCGGGTCACGCAACCACTCTCCGCCGCCCGGAATCCTCCGGCCACGGTGACCAACCCCAAGCCTGTGAGTGTCCAATGGCCATCACTGCATGTGTCCAATCACAGATCATCAACCTTACCAACGACCATTGGTCTGTCCATGTGCGAGATCAGAGCTTCGCCGAAATCGTGTCGGGCAAGGAGCCGGGGCATCGCATGGCCGACTACGTTGACGATCGGACTACAGCGCTTCTGAAGGTACACTTGGATACCCGCTACGAAGGCACCAAGAAAGGCGAAATCAGAAAGCGTTCCATGGGCGACACCTGGGTCTATTGTAATGGCATATACAATCCAATAAACGTTAAGTCTGGCCTTCAGAACATGAACGGCCAACCCAATCTCGTGTCCATGCAGAAACTGCTTGACTATATTCTACGACAATGGATAGATTCTTATTACTTGCTCATCATCAAATTCGACATGTCCAACCATACGCATCTTTCATATTTCGTCGATTTGCTCGATTGGACAGAATTCGTCACATATGATGCTGGTCCTGGCCAGATTATGCTCCGCGAGCGTGATTTCTATGCTGCTATCGATTCTGGATACAGGCCAGCAAAGCGAGGTGTACCGGAAAAAGCCGAAGTTCTCTTTGGGCTGTTTGAACAAAAACTTCACGACTTATTTGCCAATCGCCAGAAACGCCTACAACAACGGCGGAGCCAGTTGCAGAGATTCCGTGGCACCGATTTTGCCGTAGACCAGAGTGACATGGAGTTTGTTCCGTGATCAGACAACGAAAGCATGAAAGAGTGAACAAGAGACAACGAGGACAATACATGACACCGTCCTCACTAGCGACTCAAGTGATCGACGCAGTACCACTCGACATGTACAAGCGCATCTTGGAGCCATCATGCGGTGACGGTGCTTTCTTGTCCGCTATTGTTGATCGATTGGATGCCAGCTGTTTTTCTGGAGACCGAGTTGACGAAACATGGGAATTGATTGGTGTCGAGGTGGACGGGCGCCTCGCACAAAGCGCCCTGGCAACGGCCGTTAACCGTAATGACGATACAATAGAAGTGAAAACACGAATCTGCAATAGCGACTTCTTTAGGGCGTATCTAGCGGGTATGTGTAACGACATTCACAACGACACGATAGGATTTGATCACGGAAGCTTCGATCTTGTGATCGGAAATCCTCCATTCGGAGGCACTTTCCATCGCGATATTGAAGACATACTGGATAAACGTCTTGGCAAGCGTCTTGGAATGAAGATCAAGAAGGAAACATACGCGTTTTTCATTGTGGCATGCGTGGACTTACTGCGACCGGGTGGACGACTGACATTCATTTGCAGTGACACATTGCTCACGATTCCGACGATGGCAGGCCTTCGTAACTTCCTGATGAAGAGGGGTAAAGTAAAACTAACCAACATCGCTGAATTCTCCGCCGAAACTAGCTATCCAATGCTGGTGCTTGACTTCATCAAGAATGAAGATAGCCACCGAGTTGTGCGCAATGCGAAAGTGATCGATAGGAAGGCGATCCTCGCTACACCTAATCTGTCGTGGGGCGTTGATGTCGAGACCGCTCATTTCTTCGACGGTCCATTACTGGGCGATCGGTTCATCGCAACAAGTGGCATGACGACGGGCAATAATGCATTGTTCGTTCGGAGGGTGCGTCCAGGACAACAAATTCAAGAGCCATTTGCATTTGAATTCTACCAAGCGCCAGTGACGCTAAAGCACGAATTGGAGCGTGCTAGACTCGGGCGGCTGTCTGTCCGACGTGAAGCAGCACTCAAGGCGGCCGAGATGGCAGGAGAAACAGAGCGTCGAGTGCGCGTTGTACATCGCGACAATCCAGAGGTCGTCGCACTGCCAGATTCGCGATATGCACCGTACAACAAGGCAAACGGGCGAATTGTGTATTCAGATCCGACGCATTATATCTATTGGCGAGACGAAGGAGATGCCGTGTTGACATACAAGCGGACGAGCAACTGGTATCTGCGAGGTGTCGGAGGACAACGTTTTTTTGGACAAAAGGGCCTTACTTGGCAACTTGTGGCAACACAGTTTGTACCCCGCTACTTGCCGGCCGGATATATTCTCGATAGTGGAGCACCGTGTGCCTTCTTGCGACAGGGTGAAGATCGGGAAGAACTGTATTTTATTCTAGGGTGGCTACTTTCGGATACGGCGAATCGGATCCTGAAGACGGTGATCAACCACACAAGAAATATTCAAAGCAAGGACTTTGAGCGTATGCCCTACCCGTGGTGGGTGAACGACAGGAGGCGGGCCGAAGCCGTCCTAACCGTGCGGACGATGATTGACGAAGCTCGACACGGAAGGCTCTGGAGCAGGACGGACGAAGCGGTGCGACGGGTCGGGAAGCTGTTTGAGTGGGCGGGAAAAACCGTTTACGCTGGGCAAGTGGCTGGGGATTTAAAAAGGGCGGATGTGCTGACCAACAAGAAATCCATAGATCTCTTCGATCATGCCGGATAAGTCTGATCTCGTCGATCATCGTCGAGTACCGTGTGGCGGCAACGTCGGTTCGATTGACTCATCAGGCCGCGCTGACTGCGATCATTGAAAGCGACAGTGACCTGTACGTCTCGACATGTCCGCACTTCGATGTTATTAGAACCTATCTCAAAAACATGATGTGGTTGCCGAGTACGGACGGGCGTGCTCGACGCGGTGCTCGAGGACTTGGCGGGCGAAGCGAAGCAGCGGGGGCTGTTCGACGGCTCGGAGGCGTACGTCGACGCGTCGTTCGCGCGGGCGAAGGGCGGCGGCGCGGGCGTGGGGATCACCAAGGCGGGCAAGGACGTGAAGATCATGGCGATCGTGGACCGCTGCGGGCTTCCGCTGTCGTTGAGCACGCATCCTGCGAACCCGCACGAGTCGACGCTGGTGCGCCCCCCTTCTGCCGGGCGAACAGCAGGCTGTGGCCGTCTCGCGCAAGGTTGGTCACTTCCGAGTACTTGAACGGCAACATCTTCTCGGCAAAGTGCATCTCCCAGAGCGTCAAAGGTCTCTCCTTCGTCACAGAACGTCCCCGCGTAATGCCCGCGACCGAGTCGCGAACCTCCGCCGGGTCGTCGAGGTTCCTCGTCACGTGCACGTGGACGGGCCGCTCGGGCTGGGACGCGCTCCGCCGTCCGTAGAACGTCTGCCGCCAACCACTGGTGCGCCGCCACCGCATGGCCCGTCCCCCGTTCGGAGTCGAATACTCGAACTCGATGGCAGCGGGTCCCCGGACATCCCTGTAGGTTCCTCGCCTGGGCCGATAGTCCGCGAACAGCGTGGTCGGCAGAAAGTCTCCGTGGCGTGCTCCGGGCACTCGATACGCGCAGGCAATCGCGGCCAGGAGCGTGGATTTGCCGCTGGCGTTGCCGCCGGCAATTGCGACGACCGGCGAGATGAATCCCACGGCCAAGTCGTCGATTCCCCGAATGCCTTGCAGTCGAACCTGGGTCAAGAAGTGGGACACGTCGGCCCTCTTGGCCAGGACACGATCCCAGAGGCTCCGGAGGCGTCTCTCGATCACCGGGGCGTCCGTCGGCGGCGGATCGTCCCTCTCTGTCGAGTCGTCCGCAACCGTTGGCTGGCTGCGGTCACTTCAGGACCTCCCAGCGTCCAGCCTTCGTCGGACCAACGTGCCGGATGATCCCGGCCTTCCGCAGCTTGGCCAAATGGTACTTGATGCCACTCGGCGTGATGCCGATGCGCTCGGCCAGGATGCGTCGCGTGATGCGCGGTTCGGCTTCGAGGAGCGCCAGGATTCGCTCCCGCGTGGTCGGCGCCGGTTCTTGGGTAGTCCGGGCCGGTTCTTGGGCAGTTTCTTGGGTAGTCTCAGCCGGTTCTTGGGTAGTTTCTTGGGTAGCCTGGACAGTTTGTTGCTTCCGTATTAGGAATCGGCTCAAGGCGGCGCCGTGAAGCACCTGTTTCGTTGATCCGCTCCGGTAGTGGAACTCTCCCTTGTAGCTGATCGGATTCGGGTAAGGACCAACCACGATCTGCAGGTACTCGATGCCGTCCTTGGACTTGAGGTTCACGTCCACGATGATGCCCAACGACGACCGAGCCTTGTTGGGGATCTCCTCCAGGAGTCGGGCAATGTCCTTCACGCCCACGACCTTGCCCCGATCGTCCCTCCCGACTTCCAGCACACCGCCGTGTGCGTTCGCGAAACCGCATATCCGCCTCAGATGCTCGTCGCGCCAAGACCTCTTCCGTTCCAGGTTTTGGCTCTCGGTCATGACGCCCTTCCGCGAGACAGCGTTTTCGGTTGCCTACGCCTCCGGCTCGGGCACGTAAGCCACAATCCTCAGCGGCCCGCCGCTCCCGTTCTCGATCTTCATCGGCAGCGCCACCACCGCCGCCCCCACGGCCGGCAGCTCGTCCAGGTTCGTCACGTTCTCGAAGCCGGCGATCTCTTGGGCGTAGAGGATCACGTGGGACTCGAAGTCGGTGGACTGGCCGTAGTCGATGCTGGGCGTGTCGATGCCCACGGCGGCCACGGCACGGTTGTCCACGAGCCACTGGGCTGCGTCGGGACCGATCCCGGGGAAGTGCAGCTCGGGCACGGCGGCGGGACCGGTCGCCGAGGTCCCCAGGTAGGCTGCGCGGTCGCTCCACCGCTCCGACCAGCCCATCCGCACCAACAGGATCGAACCGTCGGCGATGCGCCCGTGCTGGGCCTCCCACGCTTCCAGGTCGGCCACGGAGAGCTGGTAGTCGGGCGTCGCCTTGGCCGACACGTCCACGACCGACGCGGGCGCGATCAGGCTCGACAGCGGCACTTGGTCGGCCGTCCGCCGGCCCTCGGCGAAGTGGCTGGGGGCGTCCAGGTGGGTCCCGCCGTGCTCGGCGGAGGCGAAGGCGTAGGAGGAGTAGAACCAGCCGCCCTCGGTCGTGCCGTAGGCCAATTCGGTGTGCTGGAAGCCGGCGGTGTCGGTGGGCCAGTAGATCGTCGAAGGGCCGAAGGAGTGGGAAAGGTCAACCCAGCGTCCGGCGCTGCCGTCGAAGGCGGCCAGCGGGTTGTCGGGCGGCGAGGCGGCGGGCTGGCAACCGGCCAGGACAAGCGCGGCCAAGACGCCGACCAAGCTCGTGGACGCCGTGGGCCAGGAACCGATGCAAGCGGTTCGCGGGCTCGCAACCGAGGTTCGCTGGCTTGTCGTCAGGGACCGCGTCGGCTTCCGCCGGGACTCCCGAGCCATCACTCCTCCGGCAGCCGCAGCGCCACCAGCGCGCCCGCCATCCCGCGCCCGCCCACGGCCATCACCACGTACTGGACGCCTTCGTGCATGTAGGTCATCGGCGCGGTCAACGTCGAACCCGGCAGCTCGACCGCCCCCAGCTCCTCGCCCGTCGCCTTGTCCACCGCCCGGAAGATCGGCGCCGCGCCCCGGCCCTCGCCGTACATGAGCAGCGTCTTGGTCACCAGCTTGGTGGCGTGGGAGCGGGAGCCCGTGTTGCCCACGTCCACGCCCTCAAGCAGAGGATGGTTCTTGACCGACTCGGGCGTGGTGCCGTTGGGTATCTGCCATAGGTGGTCGCCCGTGTTCATGTCGATGGCAGTGATCGTTCCGTAGGGGGGCTTGAAGATCGGCAGGCCCTCGGGGCCGCGCACGCCGCCCGGTCCCACCGACACCCAGTCCACGTTCGACTCCGGGTCCACGTCGGTTCCGGGGACCAGCCGGGGCGCGCTGCAGCCCTTGGTGGACGCCACGTAGAGGATGCCCGTCTCGGGGTCCGCCGCCGCGCCGCCAGGGATGTTGGCGCCTCCGTTCGCGCCGGGGCAGTGGATCGCGGCTTGCGTGCCGTCGGGCGCGTTCTCGCGCGAGGGCGGGTTGAAGAGCGGCCCCAGCCGGAAGTCCTTGACGATCTCCAGAGCCATGGCGCGCAGCTCGGGCGTGAAGTCGATCAGGTCGTCCTCGGTGAGCCCCTGCATCTCGAAGGGGGCGGGGCGCGTCACAAACGGCTGCGTGGGCGACAGGTGCTCGCCGGGCACGTCGGACTGCGGCACGGAGCGCTCCTCGATCGGCCAGACCGGTTCGCCCGTGGCCCGGTCCAGGACGTAGGCCCAGCCCTGCTTGGTGACCTGCACCAGCGCCCGCACCTCGCGACCGTCCACCGTGACGTCCATCAAGTTGGGCGCCGTCGGGTTGTCGTAGTTCCACACGTCGTGGTGCACCGTCTGGAAGTGCCAGCGCCGCTCGCCGGTCGCCGCGTCGATCGCCAGGATAGTGTTGGCGAAGAGGTTGTCGCCCGGATGGAAGCCGCCGAAGTAGTCGACCGTGGGCGGATCGGTGACGACGTAGACCAGCCCCAGCTCCGGGTCCGCCGAGAGCGGCGCCCATGCGGACACGTTGCCGGTCCACTTCCAGGCGTCGTTCTCCCAGGTGTCGTTGCCGTGCTCGCCCTCCTGCGGGATCACGTTGAACGTCCAGAGGTGCTCGCCCGTGGCGGCGTCGTAGCCCAGGACGTTGCCGGGGACGTTCTCTTGGCGCGTCTGGTAGTAGCCCTGCTCGTGCGAGTTGCCGACCACGACCACGCCGTTCACGACGATCGGCGGGGACGAGTTGGTGATGTAGCCGGTGGCGGGGTCCAGTCCCTTGTCCCGGTCGTGGGGCCAGGGACCTAGGCCGTCGAGCAGGTCCACCACGCCCCCTTCGCCGAACGACTCGACCGGGTAGCCGGTGTCAGGGTCCAGCGCGTGGAGGAAGAACGCGGGCGTGACCAGGTAGATCACGCCTCGGCCGTCCACTTGGGCGTAGGCGACGCCCTTGCCGTAGTTCTTCCGCATCGAGTCCTCCCAGCGCTTGGTGGGCGGTTCGCGGAAGGTCCAGAGCGTCTCGCCGGTGGCGGGGTCGATCGCGACGGCGGTGCGGCGCGAGCCGGCCACCGAGTACAGCGTGCCGTTCACGTAGATCGGCGTGGCCCGGAGCAACGGGTCCGCCTCGGGGCCGAAGTTGTCGCCCCGCCAAGTCCAGGCCACTTCCAGGTCGCCGAAGTTGGAGGCGTCGATCTGGTCCAAGGGCGAGTAGCGCGTGCTCGCGGCGTCGCTGCCCCAGTACCGCCATTCGCCTTCGTGCCCGCCGCCTTCCTGGGCTTGCGCGGGGGCCGCGTGGACGACCGCCAGTAGACCCGCCAGGACAAGGAAGGTTGCGCGGGTCGAAACAAGGACCGCGCCTCGGGGCCGGCCTCCTGCCGGACGCTGAAGGTGGGGGAGACCGAACTCGGTGGCGTGGGGCATCGCGGCTAGTTCCTTCGGTTGGGGACGACTCGGGCTTGCTTCGAGCATTCTACTCCCCGCCGGCAAGGCTGGCCAGCGACCGAACTTCGCGATGCCGATCACCGGCCCGCCAGCCGCACGGCCGCCTGCCCCCGAGGCCGAACCTGCAGGGTTTTCGGCCTTTTGGGATAGAGAGAGCGATGCAGCCGGGGGAAAGGCCCCTGGCCGACCACGCCCGGACCAGGAGAGAATCCAAATGGGCAGAGCAGTACGCAGCATCGCGGCAGCCGTCGCCGTCCTCTCGTCTTTCGCCGCGTGCGAGGACGCCGTCACGTCCGTCGAGGGGCCGACAGTCGGCGAGATCGTAGGCTACGTCGAGGCCTACGACACCACCTTCGCGACGGTCGGGAGCAAGGTGGACACCACCGAGCACCGTCATCCGTTGGCCAACGTGGGCGTCTTGGTTTACGCCGAGCAGGACGTAGTTCACGGCACTGCGGACGAGTACATGCTGGTGATGTCCGATTCGCCGCTCGCGTCGGTCGAGATCGGGGACAAGACCTTAGGGCACGACACCGGCGTCGGCTTCGTCAAGTTCCGGGCGCGCCTATGCCGGGGTCCTTGCCCTCACTCCGGCGGGAGCTTGCCTTCCAGCTCCATGTAGACGCGCTCGATCGCCCGGGGCGCTTGGCTGGACCGCAGCGACCACGACTCCAAGTCCCCGAAGTCGGCCGCCTCGATCGCGTCTTCCAGCGCGAACCCGGCTGCGTGGAGTCGGGTCGCCTCTTCGACCACCTGTTCGACGGCCTGGCGGAAGACCTCCAACTCCGCTTCAAGCACGGCGGGCGAGTCCACGAAGCCGTGGCCGGGCACGTAGATGTCCACGTCCATCGCTTGGGCCGCTTCGATCATCGCGATCCACTCGGACGGGTAAGCGGAGCGCATCGCCGGGAAGATGCGGTGCAGGTACGCTTCGCTCATGAACAGCAGGCGCTCGTTGGGCAGGTGGACGACCAAGTCGCCGCCGGTGTGAGCCCGCCCCAGGAACAGGATGCGCACCTCGACGCCGCCCAGGATCAGCGTTCTGCCGGTCTCCACGAGCTGGTCCGGGATCACGACGGGAGGGGCGTCGGGGGAGCGACCGGGCGCGGCCGCGGCGGTCTCCAGCGCGGCCCGCGAGGTGGGGTGGGCGTAGAAGCGGGCGCTGGTCGGGAATGCGCTGTTGCCGGCGGTGTGGTCGCCGTGGTCGGAAGCGACGACGACGTGGGCGATCGGCTGGTCGGTGATGCGGGCGATCGCGTCGATCAGCCGTTGCGTTTCGGCGGGGCTCCCCTGTCCGTCGGCGACGAGTACGCCGTCGTTGGTCACCACGAACAGGCTGACGGTGGTGAAGAGCTCGTCGCCGGCGGACCGAAGCTGCTCGTACGAGTAGACGTTCGACGCGAGTTCCTGCACGCGTGGGAAGTCGTCCACGGCGTAGCCCCGGGCGAAGGGGTCGGCGGTGCGGATCGTCTCGGGCGATGCGGGGGCGTCCGCCGACCTGCCGGAGGACTGGCCGCAGCAGGTTGCGGCGACCGCGATTGCGACGGTTGCGAATGCCACGGCGCGGGCGGCGTTCAAGTCGTCCGGTCTCACGACGGCCTCCGAGCAGGGGCGGGGGGAGGGAGCGCGACACGAGGCGGGCGTCCCCTCCCCCTGTTCGCCCGCGGCCCGTGCCCGCACTAGAATAGAGGTCGCATTCCTTGGCGAACAGGAGGGTTCGGCCCATGCAAGACGGAAGACGGCTGGCAAGACAGCGCACGCCCATGGCGACTGCGACGGTGGTCCCGACGGCGACCTCGACGCGGGCGTCCACGCTGTTGCTGGCGCTCGCCACCGCCCTGGCGGCGTCGCCCGCGCTCGTCCACGCCCAGCAGCAGGGCGGCCGCACCATGACGCCCGAGCAGCGGGCCGCTCGCGCCGCGCAGATGGAAGCGGCGTTCCAGGCCGACATGGCGATGGAGCGGCCGATCGAGGCGCTCAACACGGTGTGGATCGAGGAGATGACGTGGATGGAGGTCCGGGACGCGCTCCGGGACGGCAAGACCACGGCGATCGTCTCCACGGGCGGCATCGAGCAGAACGGGCCGTACCTGGCCACGGGCAAGCACAACTACGTGCTGGAGGGCGCGTGCGAAGGGATCGCAAGAAAGCTGGGGAACGCGCTCTGCGCACCGGTGGTCAAGCTGGTGCCCGAGGGCGCCTTCGAGCCCGAGAAGACGGGCCACATGCGCTATCCGGGGACGATCGGCCTGCGCGAAGAGACCTTCCGCGCCGTGCTGCACGACGTGGCCAGCAGCTTGGCCGCCCACGGCTTCACGGACATCGTCTTCATCGGCGACAGCGGCGGCAACCAAGCCGGCATGGAGGCGGTGGCGGACGCGCTGAACGAACGCTGGGCGGACGGGATGACCCGCGTCCACTACGTGCCCGAGTTTTATCGCTACCGCGAAGTCCACGCCTGGATGGAAGAGGAGCTGGGCATTCGGGAGACCGCCAACGACGGCTTCCACGACGACTTCGTGATCACCGCCATCATGATGGTGGAGGACCCGCGGACGGTGCGCCACGCCCAGCGGGTCGCGGCAGGCAAGGCGTCGATCAACGGCGTGAGCATCGCCGACAAGGAGACCGCCGTCGAGACCGGGCGGAAGCTGCTGGCGTTCCGCGTGGAGCAGACGGTGGCGGCGATTCGGGCGTCGGTTGGCGCGCGAACTCACTAACGACCACAAACCGAGGGAGCGGACGAGAACGATGACGCGACGAACGACGACGGGGGCGGCCTTGGCCCTGGCTCTTGCTCTGGCTGCGACGGGGAGCGCCGGGGAAGGGCAGGCCCAGGAGGCGGGCGCCGGGCTGATCGAAGAGGGCGCGATGGCGCCGGATATCGAGATGACCGGGGCGACGCGCCACGGGGTTCTGCGGGACAAGGTCCGGTTGAGCGACTACCGGGGCCAAACGGTGGTGCTGGCGTTCTTCTTCAGGGTCAGGACGCGTGGCTGAACGGTTCAAATGAGAGCGTACCGTGATCAGTACGCAGAGCTGTTCAACGAGGGCCGGAACGTCGTCTTGCTGGGGGTCTCCAACGACTCGCCGGAAGAGCTGGCGTCCTGGCTCAAGGACGAGGACTTTCCCTTCCTGTTCGGGAGCGACGCCGAGAACGACGGGGCGTCCTACGCGGCGTTCGGCGGGGGTCTGCGCGACAACGGCATGGTGGACAGCCGGGCCGTGATCGTGGTGGGTCCCGACGGCCGAGTCGCGAAGGTGATCCCGCGCTTCAACCAAGTGGACCCGGCAGCCTACGAGGAGCTGGCCGCGGTGATCGACGAGGTGACGCCGGCGCCCGAAGACGAGGGCTGAGACGAGGCAGGATCGCCCGCCTCCAGCATGGCTTCGACGGCGCCGGTCAGGTCCTGGTCCGGCCCGGTGCCGGCGTAGGCGACGCGGCCGGCGCCGTCCACCAGGACGACGATCGACGTGGTGAGAGCTTGGTACGCGCGCACCGCTTCGCCCGAGGCGTCGTAGACGTAGGCGTAGCCGGGCGCGTGGCGTTCCACGTGGCGGCGCACGCGGCGCGGAGACTGAGCCACGGCTACGGCCACGGCGACCACGCCCACCCGACCGCGGTACCGTTCGTGGATCGCGTCCAGCTGGGGTTGGAGCGCTTCGCACTGTTCGCACCAAGCGGCCCAGAACTCGATCAGCGCCGGGTTCCCCTCGGCGACGCCGGCGACTTCCAGGAGCGAGACGGCGCGGCCTTCCAAGTCCTCCACGTTGGCGTCGGGCGCGGGCGTGCCGACGGGGAGGGCGACGCCGTCTTGGGCGGCGAGGCGGGCGGGGGGGCCTAGGGAGAAGGCGGCAGCCAGGGACAGAGAGACGCCCAAGGAGAGCGCGGCCAAGGAGGGGCGGGCGGCCAGGGGAAGAAAGGCCGAGCGTGCGGTCGAGTTCATGACGATGCGGTTGCGCGGTGCGGTTGCGGTTGCGGTCACAGGTTGAAGCCGGCTTGGATGAAGTAGTACTCGGCAACGCCCAGCAGGACGAGTGCCGCGACCCGCTTCACGACGACCATCCACTTGCCGGAGCGGGGCAGCAGCGCGGTCGTGCCGGACAGGAGTCCGACGGCGGCGAGAAGGGCGGTCATGCCCAGCGAGAACGAGAAGAGGTACAGGAAGCCCATGACGGGCGCCGCGCCGCTGGTGGCCACCCAAGCCAGCACGGCGCCGAACGCCGGCGCGCCGCAGGGAGCGGCCACGACCCCGGAGACGGCGCCCAAGACGAAGACGGCCCCGTAGGAGCCGCCCTCCTTGGCGGACGCCCATGCCAAGAGACGGCGAGGCACCGGCACCGGGATCACGTCGAACATGGCCAGGGCGAAGATCAGCAGCACGTTGCCGGTGGCGAACAGCGCCCAAGGGTTGGCGCTCACGGTGCCGAAGAGCGTGCCCGTCAGGGCGGCGGCCAGCCCCAGGGCGGCGTACAGCAACGCCATGCCGAGCACGTAGGTCGCCGTGAGGCCCGCGGTGCGCCAAGTGCGGCCCTTCTGGGCGGTGCCCGAGATCACCGATGCCGTGATGGGGATCATCGGGTAGACGCAGGGGGTCAGGCTGGTCAGGACGCCGCCGCCGAAGAGCAGGGCCAACGCCAGCGCGGGGCTCGACGCCAGCGTCTGCGACCAGCCGCCCGCCGGCTCCAGCTGCCAAGCGACGCCCGTTGCCGCGGCCAGGGGGGCAGCCGATGCCACCGCCGGCACGATCACGGCAACGACGGCGATCGCGATCCGGACGGCCTTCGCCGAAGCCTAGGCCGATGGGGCGTCAGGACCCTCCCCGCCGCTTCGCCTTGCGACCGGAGCCGCTGCTCTTGCTGCCGCCGATGCTGCCCCTGGACGAGCTGCCCGAACCCACCGAACTCCGTCCGGAGCCCGGCGCGGCGAAGCCGGAGGGGTTTACCCGGTCGCTGGGGGGACGTCGGTAGCCCCGCCCCGCGACCACGCGACCACCGGCGGGCCGGGGCTGGGTTGGCGTCACGTCCACGACCACGGGCGTGTAGTAGCCGGGCCAGTAGCTGTAGCGGCCCCAGCCGCCGTAGCGGTTGCCGTAGCCGTAACCGTACCCGTAGCCGTAGCCGTAGTAGCCGCCCGAGTAGAAGGGGTCGTACCGACCGCCGAAGGCCCAAACGGGTCGCGCTCCGACGCGCCGTCGGTCGGTCGCGGCGCGGTCTGCCCGCTGTCGTCGGTCGCCCAAGGCGAAGCGCGACGGAAACGACACGGCCACCACAACGTCCACCACGCTGCCGGGCACGCCGGCGTCGTCCATGCGCACGATGTCGTCTGCGTCGAGTCCCTTGAACTCCTGCCCCACCTCGGCGACCCACGCCTCCACCGCTCTGGCGTCCACGGCGGCCGCGGCGTCGATCACGTCGTCCACGTCCAGAGCCGAAGTTGCGTGCGCGGAGGCCGCCGCTCGCCGAGCCGACCGCTGGGCGTTCGCGGGAATGGAAAGTCCCGTTCCCTCCAGCACGTCCGTGCCCGTCCGGTCGTACCAGCGCGACCACGCCGAAGCGGCCCCCTCCACGTCGACCATCCGCACGTCCAGCCACCGGCCCGCGGTCGGCATGGAGATGATCCCGGTGCTGCGGCTGGGAGGCTCTCCGTCGCAGGTCGAGTTGGATGTGGTGTAGATGCGTCGGCGGTCCTCGGAAAGCCGGGCCGACTCGGCGATCCGGCATTCGTCCTGCTCGATGGTGCGCATCCGGCCGTCCGCCGCGAAGGGTTCGCGGTATTGCACGGCGCCGTCCGCCACCGTCACCATCTCCAGCTGGCCGGCGTCGGGCACGAAGCACAGCACGCCCGCGTCCACGTCGGCGCCCTGGGGCTGCCAGCACCCGACGTAGGGCTCGAGGCCCAGCGGGACTTCCTGGGCGGCGGCGGTGGACGCGCCAGCGACGACGGCAACTCCGGCGACGGCGAAGGCCAGCGTCGCGCGCCGGGCGAAGTTCAAGCACCGGGCCAAGGCTGGCGTTTCCCCCCGGGCCAAGGCCAACGTCCCGTACCGGGCCAAGGCTCCGGGCGATGCCGAAGCCGACTTGGCCAACCCGGCGTCGGAGTGGGTCCGCGTCTTGCTGATCGATGTCGTCATGTTCGTTGCTCCTCCTGTTTGTCGCACTAGAACCTGAGAGCGATCCCGGCGGTGACCTGAAGTCCCGCCAAGTCCAAGTCGGAAAACCCTACGAAGTCGGAGTCCAGGGGCGCGCTGGCGAATGCGTACCGCGCCTCGCCCGTGAGCACGACGCGGCTCCGCAGGGTCACGTCCGCGCCGCCCACGAAATGTATCGTCGGCGCCCGGTCGTTGGAAAGGAAGACATCGTCGAAGATGTCCTGGGTCTCGTAGTCCACGAACTCGCCCCTTTGCCGGAATTCGTACCACACGACCCCGCCCGCCACGCCGACATACGGGTTCCAGCGACGGGGAACCCACGCGAAACGCCCCACCGAGCGGCCCCGATTCCACAGGTACGCCTTGATCCCCAGGGTCAGCGGCGTGGTGCTGAACCGGGTGGACTGGGCGATCGGCAGGTCGTCCTCGCCTACCCAGTCGCGGAACTCGGATTGGGTCTCGGCGGACGTGCGAACCGCCGCAACGGTCAGCTCCAGGCGCTCCGTGAGCCGCACGCCCAGTTCGCCCCCCACCGCGAGTCCCGCGAAGTCACCGGTCTCGACCGTCAGCTGCTCCCGCGTGAACTGCCAGAGGCTCTCGGCCCCGCTCCCCCCGGCCCGCGGCAGGCCCCAGCCCGCCTTGACGGCCAGGGACATCCTCGGGGCCTGAAGCAGGAACCCCCGATCTTGGGCGGCGGCCTCGGCGGCCCCCAGCCCCGGCGACCCGGCCAGCACCAGCGCCAGCGTCAACCCTCCGTGCCGTGCGAATCTCATCGACTTCCCCCTTGTTGGTTTGTCCTGGGTCCGACAGCCCGTGATTCACAGCAAGAAACGTGCCAATGCTGTCGAGGTGGCCCAATGGCAGGCGGGGCGCAGCTGTTTTGGACGGCATCGCCGGGGGCCTGCCGGGGTGACCGGAGTCTGCGAGCAGGGTTACAAACCGCCCAGTGTTCGGTCCAGGTAGGACTTGAGGCGCGTCCATGCGTCGGCGGCGGGGGCGGCGCGGACCTCCGGATCGCCGTCCACGCGGAGCCAGAAGCCGTGGTTGACGTCGTCGTAGATGTGCAGGTCGTGCTCGACGCCGGCGGCCCGAAGCGCGGTCTCGAAGGCGGCCACGGACTCGGGCGACGGGCCGGAATCCAGTGCCGCGAACGTGCCGTAGACCTCGTGGTCCAGGCGGGCCAGCGCTTCGGGGTCGTCCACTAGGCGGCCGTAGAAGACGGCCGTGGCGTCGTGATTGTCGCCGTCCAGGCCGAACGACAGCGCCACGCCTCCGCCGAAGCACCAGCCCATGGCGCCGACGCGGCCCGTCACGTCGGGGCGTCCCTTCAGGTAGGCGACGGCGGCGTTCAGGTTCGCGATCATCTGGGCAGGGTCCGACTGCGCTTCTCGCACCAGGGCCATGTTCTCTTCCCGATTCGAGCCGGTGCGGCCTTGGAACAGGTCCGCTGCCAGGGTTACGTAGCCTTCGGCGGCGAAGTCGTCGGCCAGTTGCCGGACCCGATCCTGCAACCCGTTCCACTCGTGGATGATCACCAGGGCGGGGAACGGTCCGTCGCCGGCGGGAACGGCCAAGTAGCCGGTGGTCGTCGTGTCGTCGTCCAGGTAGCGCAGGTCGGCGCCCTCCAGCGCGCCGCCTTGGCCTGTGATGGCGGGGGGCAGCTCTTGGGCGGGGGTGGCCGCCGCCGATGTCTCCGCGGAAGGCTCGGCTTCGGGCGTTGCATCCGTGCAGGCGGCGAGGGCCAGGGCGAGCACCGGTGCGACCGCGGCCAGGGTGACGCGGGCGGCCAGGGCGCGGCGGAGGAACGGGGGGCAATGCGAGGACTGCGCCGGCGCCGAGGCGGCGGTCGGGGCGCGAGGGGCGAGTGCGGAAGGGGTCATGGGGCGTACTTGTTCGGTTGGGCGTACCTTTGAGGGTCGGGACACGTCAATCAAGTAATCGCCAGGAGTTGGGAGCGTGGCAAGAATCACGAGTATTCGGGAGCGCGCGGCTCGCATTCGGGGACGCGCAGCGTGGCTGGGGCGCGGGGTGTGGCTGCGTGCCGCGTGGCGGGGGCACACGGCGTGCCCGGGACGCGCGGCTGGAGCGTTGGGCGTGGCGCTACTCGGGATGGCGAGCGTGGCGGGCAGCGCGGCTGCGACGGGGCTTTCGGGCGCGGGCGGGCCAGCGGGCGCGGCGGTACCGGTGGGCACGACAGTCGCCACATGGGCGGCGGTCCAGCAGGACATGCAGGATGTCGAGATCGAAACCATCCCCCTGGAGGACGACCTGTTCATGCTCGTGGGACGGGGCGGCAACATCGGCCTGTCGGTCGGCGACGACGGGGCGTTCCTGGTGGACGACCAGTACGCGCCGCTAACCGAGAAGATCCTGGCCGCCGTGGCGGCGGTCACGGATCAGCCCGTCCGCTGGGTCTTGAACACGCACTGGCACGGCGACCACACGGGCGGCAACGAGAACCTGGGACGCGCCGGCGCGATGATCGTCGCTCACGAGAACGTCTATCGCCGCCTGAACCCGGCCGAATTCGCGGAGCTGGTCGGGCGCTCGCAACAGGCTTCGGACGCGGCGCTGCCGGTAGTCACCTTCGACGACGGCGTGCGCTTCCACTGGAACGGCCGCCACATCCGCGTCACGCACATCGGTCGCGCCCACACCGACGGCGACGCCATCGTGCACTTCCCCGCCGCCAACGTCTTCCACATGGGCGACACCTTCTTCCTGGGCCGCTACCCCTTCGTGGACGTAGACAGCGGCGGCGGCATCGACGGCGTGATCGCAGCCGCCAACTTCGTGCTCGCCCGCTCCGACGACGCCACGCGCATCATCCCCGGCCACGGCCCCCTTGCAGCCCCCGCCGACCTGCGCGGCTACCGAGACATGCTGGAGACGGTGCGACTGCGGGTGGCCCGCCTGCTGGCCGACGGCCACACCCAGGACGAGGTGGTAGCCGCCGCCCCCACGGCCGACCTGGACGCCCATTGGGGCGACAACCCCGAGCGGTTCGTGCGGGCGGTGTATCGGAGCTTGGCGGAGAGGTGAGGGAGGCGGCAATGGAATTTCCCTCGGCCTGCCAAGGCTCGCTTATTGATCGGAGAGGTGCTATGGTTCCATATTTGGGTAACGTCAACCTTGAAGGAGGCAAACATGTCACGAGATACTGCTGACACGGAGGCGTCTGCAACGGAGCCCAAGGGATCAGCTGCACTAGAGGGCGTCCCGTTTCCCGACAAGGACTGGCGCGAGCGGATCGAACGCGCAAAACAGGCTCGGCAGGACGGGAGAGAGGCACGACGAGGCAAGCCGCTGACCTTCCGTACGAAGTACAACATCGAGTAGGCCCTGCGATTGTATCTGGAACGGACAAATGCCCGATCGAAGCCCCCTGTATGAGGCAAGACATGCGCCTCGCTATGAGCGTTAGGAACTCATTCGTCGCTATCAGGAAACCTACCAGTGTAGATTGGTGGTCTTAATTGACGCGCTGTTTCCACCTAGCGTCACCCTCTTGGAATATTCTCGTAGACACGCTAAAGGGACCACTTATCGGCGAGGCGCAGAGTCACTTAACAACCATTTCTGCTGTCGACGCTCACGGGTTCGGACTTCCGGTCGGAGTACTATCGTCGGAGAATCAGCAGTGGAAGGACATATGGCGTCTGTGGACCAAGTACATGGTACTGAATGCTGTCCAAATATACGAAGGTGCCGTGGCATCGTATGTCGTTCCTAGCGATCAGCGACAACGGCCGGAAGCATAAATGGATGGCAATGGCTAGCTTCCCGAGAGAAATCCGACGGCCTTGCTAGGCTAGGACAGCCGGTGCTGCCTGAATGCGCGATGGTCCGAGTCAAAGACCCGCGCGCCAGCGGCTGACGGCGTCCGCCAAGTCTCTCATCAACGGTTGCACCTCGCTCGTCTTGCGCTTGGCCTCCATCGACGCGACCATGCGACACAGTTCGGGAGCGCTCCTGCGGAGGTGCTCGGCAAGGTTGTTCACCTTGTATTTGGCTGTCTCCGAGGGCTTGCCGGAGGTATTGTCGAACGTCGCGTCCAATCGCCTCATCCTCTTGGCCAGGTCGTTGAGCTCAACGCCAAGCTCTCCGGCGATCTCCGGGGAACGTCGCATCTGTTCCCACACCCATGCTTCGGGAGCGAAGTCGCCGGGCAGGAAAAACACCGGAACATCCTGTCCCGCCGCCTTGCGAATCGCGGTCTCGTCGCCACGGTCCCGCCTGTCTCCGTCCAGCACGAAAACGACGTTGTCGATCTGGCCGAACTTCCTCAGCGCTCTGGCGTGTGCCGGAAATTCGCTGGCCCCCGTGTCTCGACCCACCCTAATCGACTCGCGTTTGATTCTGTCCCGAGAAGCGATCTGGTCCACCAAGCCCAGCAGGATCGCCTCGGCGGCGGCGTCCTCGCACAGCACGTTGAGCGTGTGGGTCGACTTGCCGTAGAGCACATCCTGCACGATGTCCCGGTACGCGGGCACGACCGAGACACGGCCCTCCTCGTCTCTTTCCAGGAATATTCGCCCGGCGGGCGGCACCGAGTTCAGCACGACGGAGCTGTGCGAGGTCACGATGATCTGAAGATTGTTCTGCAACGCCAATTTCTGAAGCTGCAGCATGAGGAGCTGCTGGACCCAGGGATGCAGACCAGCCTCCACTTCGTCGATAAGCACTAGACCGTCCATCATGTGGGCGATCTTCTGGGACAAGCGAATGATCGCCCTTTCGCCGGCCGCCATGTGCAACTCCGAGTACCTTGCGCCTCCTTCTTGAACTGCGAAGAGGAGGTTCTTTCGGTCGCTGTCGCTGGAAAGGTTCACGACTTCGGCGTAGCGAAAAGGAACCATGCGTTGCGCGAAGTCGCTCTCCCAGGGCGTGAGGGCGTGCTCGCGGGGAGGCGTCTTGAGATGGGACATGGCCAGCACGCCTCGCACCTCGGAAGGGTTGGTCAGGTTGGCCAATGTTCGCAAATAGACCGGCCGCTCCGGCTGCGTCGCGTCCTTGCGTCCGAAGTAGCTGCGGTTCCAACTCTTCAAGCGTCGCCAGCGCATCGATCGACGACCGTCGGGCGTCGAGTACTCGAAGTCCATGACGACTTCGCCGCGGTCGTCCCGGCGGTCTCCGACCTTGGCGCGAAAGTCGGGGAAGAGCGTGGAGGGAACGAAGTCTCGAACTCCCGCCCCCGGAACCTTGTAGGCGCACGCGGCCGCGAAGAGAACCGTCGACTTGCCGCTGGCGTTGCCCCCTGCGATCACGCTGACCGGATACTCGAAATCCACTCGAAGGCCATCGATGCCGCGGAGCCCCTCGAGGTAGACTTCGGACAGGAAGTGGGGCATCTGGGGCTTCTTGGCCTGCAGGCGAGTCCACAGGTCCTCCAGCTGCCTCTTGATCATCCTTGTTCCTCCACGATCCCCTTCCGGCTACTGTGCCGTCTCCATCGCCCGCGATCCAGTCGAGCAGGCTGTCCTTCAAGCAAGTCTTGCGCGAGGCCGACTACAAGTCAAGCGTACCCGCCGCTACTGCCGTGCCGGCGGCTCGATTCGCCAGATGTCCACGTGATCCAGGCCCAGGCTGTCTTGGCGAATCGTGGCAAGGTGGCGGGCGCCGAACGCCGGCAAGGGACCCGTCCTTCGGTCGCGGGCGGGCAAGCGGGCAAGCAGCCGGCCTTCGGGGTCGAAGAGGTCCCAGTGCCTCTGGCCCTTTCGCTCCGCTTCGATCCACATGCGCCCTTGGGCATCCAGGAAGAGCCCTGTCATGAACGGCTTGGAGGACGGCCTGCTCAATCTGGGCGGCTCGCAAGACGCACCAGGCCTCTCTTCCAACCACGCTTCGAACTGTTGGAGAAGGGCGTTCCACTCTTCGTCGGAGACCGGCTCCGGGGGCAACGCGCGCTCAATTGTGCGCAACGTGTCGCTCTGCCGAGTGACCACGACTCGGTATTCGTTCGAGACAGCCGTGTAGAACGTGCCTCCCGGACCCGGATGCTCGAGAACGCGCGGCGCATAGGGGTTCGCGAAGAAGTCCACGAAAATGGCGGTCCCGCGCTCTCCGGCGCACCTTAGCGAAGCCCCCGATCCGGATTCCCAGGCGGAGACGAGTGGCCGCACGGTGTCGGCCGTTGCGCCGGCGGCTGCGTGGCCGTGGAACGCGTAGGTGAAGGAGCCGGTCTCGGGGTCTGTCCCGAGCGTGCGTGCGTACGCCTCGTCGGGGCCGGTCTGGTACAAGGCGAAGGAAGGGCTGCCGGTCCCGATGCCGGCGACTTGTCGTTGTCCGCGCCATTCCCCGTCGCCGGTGAACTCGCCGATGCGACCTCCCGCGAAATCGTACGTCAGCAGCTTGTCGCCCACCCACGCGATGGAATAGAGGTGCTCGGTGAACTCTCCCGGACCTTCTCCGCATCGCCCGAAGGTGCGCAGGTGAGTCCCGTCGAGCCCAAAGACGCTGATCTCGCAGTTCAGCCGGTCGGCGACATATACGGCCTGATCGTCGGGGCCGAACGCCACGCTCGCAACGGAGCCGAAGTCGCGCGGAGTCGCTTCGGCGGACGTGGCGTCGGGGCCAATGGAGGCCACGGGCGCCAAGTTCCATTCCGGTGGGTCGCCGGTGTTCGCGACCCGAACCGACGTGCCCACGGTGTCGACCGTGATCGCCAGCGGGTCGTCGGACTCGGGGTCGTGTCCCGATTCTCCTGGGTCGGCGCAACCAGCCGCAAATACTGCCGCCAGACACAGCCTCAGCGCCTTGACCAGCAGGCGCTTGTCGTGCGTGCGGCAAGACTGGACCCGGCCCCGTTGCTCATGGCCCTTCGCCCGGTCGTCGCAGGTCTCGCTCATGTCGTGTTCTCCCCCTCGGTTGGTTGATCCAATCTTACCGCTGTCAGCAGGGATTCGGCAACTGGGACGTACCTGGGCCAAGCCATGTGGTCGCCCGTGTGCTCGATACCGGCGTTGGGATGGAAGGGTGTCTTGCGTTCGTTGTCCGCTCTCCACATCTTGTCCTCGAATCCACGCTTGCGCTTCCCGCCCCACCTCATCTTGGAGCAACCCCACCCTATGGCCGTCAACATGAACAGACCGGGCTCTTCGCTTAACCTAGTGGGTTCGTGGTTGGGCAGTGTGCTGAGCATCGCTTGTCGAGGAAGGCGGGCCGAGGGGTCTACGGGGTCAACGGCGGGCGGTGCGGGGCGAGAGGTCGAGGCCGCCGAGGTGGAAGAGGATGGCGGTGACGAAGCGGTCGTAGTTGCGGAAGCCGCGGCTGCGAGCCTTGACCATCTGGATCCTGCTGTTGATGCTCTCGGCCGGGCCGTTGGTCGCTCGCAGCACGACGGCGTTGAGTATGCCCCACAGATGGGCGCCGACCATCTCGGCGACCTTGTGGACGGGCGCGAGCCCGCAGCCCGACGCCCATTGCAGCCAGTGCAGCCAGGCGTTCTCGGCCGAGCCCCGGAGCTTGTAGTCCCACAGCTTCGATGCCGCCTCCTTCACCGCCCAGGCGCGGGCGGTCCGGTCCACGTTCTTGCGCAGCGCCGCGAACGCCAGCTTCTCGGCGTGACTCATCTTGCCGCGTCCGGTCAGCCACCGGTAGCGCGTCCTCGCGAGCACGGCGCTGCCCTGCGCCAGCAGCTCGCGGTGCTCGGCGCGCCGCACCTTGTCCACCGCGTCCGCCAGGTGCTTGGCCACGTGGAAGCGGTCGAACGCCGTCTTCAGCTCCGCGCCCGGCACCCACTCCCCCGTCGCCGCCACGTAGGGGCCCCACATGTCCATCGACACGCTCTCCAACCCGGCAGCCAGCCGCCGTCCCTGCTCCGGTAGAACTGCGCCAGCGACTCTCGGGTCCGACCCTTCGCCACGTGCAGCACGCGCCCCGTGTCCGTGTCCGACACGATCGTCGCGTACCGGTGTCCGCGCTTGACCGACGTCTCGTCCACCGCCAGCCGCCGGACCGGCTCCGCCTTCCGGCGCTCGAGCCCCCGGCGCACCGCCCGCTCCATGATGCCGCTCACGGCGTTCCAGCTCATCCTCATGCGCTTCGACACCCCCAGGATGCTGGCCTCGCCGAGCCACGCCGTCACCTCCTCCTCGAACGCCGCCGTGTACCTCGACTTGTCCGCCGCCCAGGGCATCGATGCCGTCCGCACCCCGTGCTCCGGACACTCGACCCGAGGCAGGTCGCAGACGACGAACGTCTTGTAGCCCCAAGCGTCCAGGTGCCGCCACTCCCGCTCCCGAGCGTCGTATCCCGGACACGGCCGGCCGCACTCGGGACACGTCAAAGGCTCGCCCGACCGCCTCGCCACGCGCACCCGCGCCTCCATCAGCACCGGGTCCTCCTCGACCCCCTTCACCTCCCAGCCCGGCCCCAACGCCATCAAGCTCTCCACCCACTTCCGCATCTCCATCCTCGCCTCCTCGGTTCATGGTCCATGTCGCCCCTGATCCTACACAGCCCACACCATATGGGGAAGCGCCACAGACCGGAGCGATGGAAGGCGGACATCGCCGAGTCTGTCGATGCGTACAACCGGTGGTTCTTGGCGCGAGCACCGGCGGCTTTTCGCGAACAACGCGCAGAAGCCGCAGCACGCGTACGGGACGCAATGACCAAGACGGGAAAATTCGCCTACGTCAACCCAACAGTGCTCAAGAGCAACCCGGGGATACTGCCGACACTGCGGATGATCACATGCCCTCCCCTCGCACGAGATCGTATCACTGGAATTGCTGATGTAGCGAGGAATCTAGTCGCGACGATGGAAAAGAAGGCGGCTGTGCCTGTCCGAATAGCCGCCAGTGATCTCGAAGACGGTTTGGCGCGCATCTGCAACGTCATAGCACGATTGATCGACAGCGAGATCTGTCCATGGATTCCAGAGCAACGAAACCCTACGGACGAGGAAGTTCGCCGGACAGCTATGGTGGTGGCGGACAGGCTATGTGGAGTCATGGCGCATCCGATCATTCGAAACGCGCAGGAGAAGAGACAGCTTGGCCGAATACGTAGTTGGCTTGAAGGTCGTGGTTATCGGCTGCTTCGGCCCGGTGAAACTGCGGAGCCCACGGCGATGCCTCCGGGAACCTTCGCATTTCACATGGGCGTGCAGGGCTGGATGGACAACGTGGGTGCAGGGATAGTCAACATTCCGATTGACGCAGTGATTCAACCTCGCCGCAGTCGGCCCGACGATCTGCCGCTCTTTGTCGAAGCAAAATCAGCAGGCGACTATGCGAACGTTAATAAGCGGCGAAAGGAAGAGGCAGCCAAGGCCCGGCATCTTTGCAATCGGTACGGCTCTGATACTCGGTTTGTACTGTTTCTTGGGGGCTACTTCGACTCTGGCTAGCTGGGGTATGAAGCGGCAGAGGGCATCGACTGGGTGTGGGAGCACCGCGTCGACGACCTGGCAGAATTCGGCCTATGAACCACCTTGAGGACCGCCGATCCCGCCTTCAGATCGCGCTGGACGATCTCAAGACGCGGCGGGAGAGGAACGTTCTAGGCCAGTTCGCCACACCGGGACCACTGGCACTGGAGATCGTCCGCGCCACGCGGGGAATGCTGGACGAGGACGCCGAGTTGGCGTTCTTGGACCCGGCGTTTGGCACGGGCGCCTTCTATTCGGCGTTGCTTCGCGTCTTTCCGCCGGGCGAGGTCAAGACGGCTCGAGGTCACGAGATCGACGCTCACTACGGTGCGCCCGCACGCGAACTGTGGGAACCGACGGGTCTCGCCCTGGACTTCCGAGACTTTACAACTGTCGAGCCCCCGCGCGACGACGGTATGGGTCTGGTGGACTTGATCGTCTGCAATCCGCCTTACGTTCGGCATCACCATATCGTGCCGGCGACAAAGACCCGCCTGGCAGCCCAGGTCTACAAGGAGCTGGGAATTCGCGTGTCCGGGCTGGCGGGGCTCTACGTCTACTTCATGCTTCTTGGCCACAAGTGGCTCAATCCGGACGCAATGTCCGCGTGGCTGGTGCCCAGCGAGTTCATGGACGTGAACTACGGCTCCGCGGTCAAGCGATACCTGCTGGCGCATGTCGATCTGCTGAGAGTGCATCGTTTCGATCCGGCTGAAGTTCAGTTCGGCGACGCGCTCGTGTCCTCTGCGGTCGTTTGGTTCCGCAACAGAGCTTCAGGACAAGACGGCAGGCCCGAGTTCACCTTCGGCGGATCGATTGCGGAACCGAGATCTCGATGCCGCGTGACCACAGCAGAGCTGCGCGATGAGCCGAAATGGACACGGTTTCCCGACCCCTACACTCGCGCTACCGAAACGCTGCACACGAACCGGGGAACAGTGCTGGGCGACTTCTTCTCGATCCGACGCGGCATCGGCACGGGCGCCAATCGCTTCTTTGTAGTGGACGAAGCCAAAGCGGCGGCACTGTCGATTCCGTCGCGTTTCTTGACGCCGGTCTTGCCCAGCCCACGCCACCTGGGAACGGACGTTGTGAACGGGGACGACCGCGGCAACCCGCAGCTGGACCGGAAACTCTTTCTGTTCGATTGTCACGTGCGTCACGACGACTTGGCCAAAGACGCGCCGGGGGCTGCGGCGTACCTGACGAGCGGTGAAGACGCCGGCCTTCACAAGGGCTACTTGGCGTTGCGGCGCAATCCGTGGTACGCACAGGAACACCGCGACCCGACGCCGTTTCTTTGCACCTACATGGGTCGCTCGTCGTGCGGCAAGGCGCCGTTTCGCGTCATCCACAACCGGTCGCAGGCGATCGCCACCAACGTTTATCTGATGCTGTATCCCAAGGGCAGGCTGTCGCAAATGGCGCAGGACGCCTCCGTACAAGACGCGACCTGGGCGTCGCTTCGCCGGATCGTGGAGCAAGAGTGGCGCTGGGGAGGGCGAACCTATGGAGGCGGTTTGCACAAGGTGGAGCCTGGGGAGCTGGCTCGGTTCCCTGCTGACGCTCTCCTCGACGACTTGCCCGAGTTGCGCTCCGCTGCGCAGCCTTCGCTTCTCTAACGGTGACGGGAGAACGCCGTATGAACGAGGATGCCTTCGACTTCGAGGGTCGGTACGGGGAAGAGTACGAGGGACTGGCCCGGCAGGTCGTGCCCGGGTACGAAACGCTGTTCCCCATGATCGCGGCGCTTCTTGAGCCCGATCTGCCGGCGGGAGGCCGCGTTCTAGTGGTCGGCGCGGGCACCGGCATCGAGCTCGTTACGCTTAAGTGGGCGCGACCGGACTTGACGCTCCACGGCGTCGATCCGTCCCGACAGATGCTGGACTTGGCCCGGCGCCGCGTCGAGGAGGCCGGCAACGTCAACGGGATCACCTACCAGCTCGGCTACGCGGAAGACGTGGTCGTGCCGCCGCTGTTCGACGCCGCCACGCTTGTCAACGTGCTCCATTTCGTCCCCGACGACGGCAGCAAGGCGTCGTTGCTCCGATCGATAGCGGAGCGGGTTAGGCCGGGAGGAGCCTTTGTCTTCTTCGATCTCCAAGGCGACCCCGATTCCGACGAGTACGCACGCTACATGCCTGCCTGGCAGCGCTATTGGACGCTCATGGGCATGAACGCCAAGGACAAGCCGCATTTCGACGAAATGATCCGCACCGGCATCCACTTCGCGTCGCCGGAGCGCACGGTCGCTCTGGCCCTGGAGGCGGGCTTCGGCGAGCCCCGCCGCTTCTACAAGAGTCTCCTCTACGGCGGCTGGACGTTCAGGAAGCTGCTGGTTTAGCTGGCAACGCAGCCCAGCTGGGCTGTGCTAGCGCGGACGGCGTTTGCCAGCTCCGTTCTCCGCGGTCTCCAGCAGCTCGTCGCCGGTGTCGCAGTCCACGACCGCGTCCCCGACCCGAGCCAACTCCTTCGCGCCCATCCCCTCCACCAGCCCCTCCAACCGCTGCGCCGTCTCCGCTCCGAACCGCCGCGAAGCCAGTCGCAGCACCATCGACCGGCCTTGCTCGGCCCGGCCTTGCGCTCGGCCCCGCTCCCACCCCCGCTGCTCGTGGCCCCTCGCCCAGTCTTCGTAGGTCTCCATGTCCGTCCAAGGCGTCCCGCTACGCCGCGATCCCTATTCGCCTGCTAACCTTTCGCGCCAAGTCGTCCCTTGACTCCAACGACGACACCATATCGCCGCCAACGTCCGACAACCGTGCCAAGTCCAGCCGAGGTATCTTCTGCTGGTCCTCGAATACGATGATGGACTCGAAGGACAGCTCATGTCGATGGAAGTGGGCCAACATAATGGTGGTGAGCCGCGCCTTGTCTCGGTTTGGCACGCCATACAAGAAGAGAGGAGCGTCGTCCTTCCCCTCGATTCTATAGTCGACCGAGTACGCATCGGCGTTGGGCACTTCGTTCGGCCGGTAGTCGCGCTGCACTCTCTCGAAGTCGACCGTCTCGCCGATCAGATCCGCCAGATCGTCATAGAAAGTGGAAACAACCCGCGACCGAGACAGCATTGTCAAGTCGAAGACACGAGTCATGGCCTGTCCGTAGCGAAAGACGGCCTCGGAGAACTGCTCGGTCGTCGTGTCGAACACGAACGCGCCGCCGTTCCTCGTCAAGCCGGTCTCGGCCATGATCTGCTCCAGCAAGAGTCCGCGACTGCCGGCCAGAAATGCATCCACATCGTGATCGTAGCTGATGCGCATCAATGTGTGTCCTCGATCCGACAGCCGGAGGCCACCCGTCACCTCCGAGACATGGATCGGGTAATGGTCCCCATCGGGGAACTCGAAGGAGGTGGCGAGCATGAGGGCGCCGTCCGGCCGGCGCTCAAGACGAACATCCCGGCAAAGTTCTTTGCACAACGTCCGCTGCAGGCTGTCGACGTCAAGCGCCATTGAACAAGTCCATCTGGCGGTCGCGAATCTCCTCGTGGTCGCGGTCATGAATCCCTGTGATGCAATAATCGTGGATCAAGCATTCAAACGCATCCTCCAGTGTACTGTACCTGTCGGTCGCCTCGGCCGTTGAGTCCGGCTTCCTGTTGGCTGCGATGGCGGCAGCTGTTGTGCGATGAATGTGCGGTTCGTACCTTATGTCTATTCCATGTGCGTGACTCGATCCATTGTACCTTGCCAGAACCGCCTGTTGCCGTCTCGTGACTGGTAAACGATCCCGCATGAGAAATCACTTGCGTCGGCAACGCTCTGGCGAAGATATACATGGAACCGTTTCGGCTGCTTTCCCGGCTCTACCGACTCGGCCTTGAAGGTCCGCTGTCGATGCGCGAATTCGCCGCCCGGCTTTTCGATCCACTGTGTTTTCGGATTGGTCACTTTCTTCGGAAGCCTTTTGAGGCGTTCAAGGGCCTCGTCCGTGTAGTGCGTTGTCGTCACAGCATGGGAGCCACGGTTGGGGGCTTGCCTACTTCTTCCGCAGGCGCTCCCCCGCCTTCTTGATCCCTTCGCCGGTTCGGCTGATCCCTTGGCCGATTCCGGTCAGGACGCTGCCCAGGGCTTTCCGCACGACATCCGCGTCCTCCTCTTCGTTGAGGAAGATCTGGATGACGCCGTTCGAAGCCTCGTCGCCATAAAGCTCCACGGCGGCCGAGCCCTTGAGCACCTCCACGCGGTCGATGCTTGCGGGGTCCAAGGCGTCCAGCACTTCCTGTCTGCTAGCGCCCCCGTGGTCCACGCGGACGCCGTCCACGTACAGGAGCGGCTGCGCGGGGACGGCCTCGGCTTCCGGCTGCACGCGGACTCCGTCTACGTACACGATATCGGCTTCTCCCACCGCGACAACGTCGGTGCCGACGATCCGAACCTTCGTCATGGAGATTGCGTCCGCCTTGCGCTGAGCATCCGCGGCCGTGGCGCCGGTCGCGTCCGTGGTCGCCTCTGCCGTCGGCGTTGCGGTCGAAACGGTGACCTCCACGTCCACGCTGTTTTCGGAGTTTCCGTTGGAGGCGGGCGGGTCGCACGCCACCAGGGCGGCAAGGGCGGCTCCCGCCAGCAGGGTCGGGCGGGCTAGGTTCCGGCTGGTCTTCTGCTCGGTCATGAGTCTCGGCCTCCGTGTTCGCGATTGCGGCGTTCAGACAGTAACAACTACGGTAAGTCCCGTTGCGGGGGTTCGTCAAACCGGCTTGATCGCCGGCTGCGCGAGCGAGCCCGAGCGCGACGGGACGGGTGCGAAGCGACGGAGGCCGAGAGGAACGAGCTTCGGCGGCATCGACGGGCTGGCGTTCGACGACGAGGGAAAGCTGTATGTGTTCGACGGGAGGTCGCTCCAGATCGTGGTCGCCGACCCCGAGGGCGGCTTCGTCCGCGCGATCGGGGGGAAAGGCGACGGCCGGGCGAACTTCGTTCCGCTGCGGGGGCGCACCTCGCCGTTTTGAGGAACGGTCGCGTCGTCGTGTACGAAATGGTTCGGAGCGCGTTCCACGTCTACGGGCCCACCGGCGACTTCGAGCGAATGGTGCCGCTAGGCACCGGGGCGTTGGTCGGCATTCCCGGACTGCAAGCCACCGCCGACAGGGACGTGATCTCGACCGGCGCCGTGGACCGCGTCAGGCGGGGAGAGGGAGGCCCGTCTTCCGGAAAGCGCGGCTTCGTCGAGCGCTTTGTTCTGGACGGCCCGGAAGCCGCCTCCGAAGCCGTTGCGGAAGCATGGCGACCCGACGACGGCCATCTGGCCCTGGCGCCGGCGCTGTTCGCAGGCGTCCTTCCCGATGGCGGCGTCGCGTTCTCCGACTCGTCGGCCTACTCAATCAAGATCGCCGCCCCGGGGGACGCGAACGCGCCATACGGCGTGCTCGCGAGGCCCATGCCGCCCGCGTCCGTGACCGACCGCGTTCGCACGGCCTACAAGGAGGACTTGCTGGCTCAGGCCGACCGGATGGAGCGCAACGCGTAGCGAGCCGGGTTGAGCGGCTTGGCCGCCATCGGAATCAGCTTCCTTCGGCAGGAGGCCCAGGATGCCGAGTTCTACCACGAGTTCCCGGTCGTTGGCGGGCTGAAGACCGGCTGGGAGGGCGCGATCTGGATCCAGCGCAACGGCGATGTGCCGGGCGAAGACGGTCCCATCGACATCCTGACCGCGGACGGTCAGTACCTGGGTACCCTCGCCCCCGGCTCTCCTGCCATGCCCGACGCGTTCGGCCCCCGCGGGCTCGTCGCCTGGGAGGAAGCCGACGAGTTCGACGTGCCGGTCGTCGTGGTGCGTCGGCTGCCCGGGACGCTGCGGGGAGGCCGCTGACCGCGCATCCGCGCCGGCTCCAAGGCGGGTCGCTCGGACCCCTCTTCGGGCCAAATGGAACAAATCTCGATTTCTGGAGTATCCACTGGCACACACCGGAGCGCGGGCTCGCCAGGGAGGGCGGGCGAAGCGGCCGGACTCTCGCCAGGAGCAACTCATGAGACGCATCACCACCATCGGACGGGCGGCCTTCGCCGCGCTGGCGCTGACCATCCTGGTCGCCGCCTGCGGGGACGACCGCTCGCCCACGCAGCTCGCGGAGCGGACCCCCGAGACTCCCGAGCCCGCCACGGACAACCCGTGGACGTCGATCTTCGCGGCCGCCGAAGCGCTGGGCAGCCCGGTCACGGTCACCTTCGCCGGCGCCACCGACCGGTCCTTCCGGGTCGGCAAGCTGGACCCGAGCTCGGCGGTTCCCGAGGACGGACCCGAGTCCTCCCAAGCCGTGTGCGCCATAGGGAACCCCAGCAACCGGGGCGAACTCGACGCCTTCCGGCAGTGCATGGCCAGGGCGCTGCAGGAGGACGTGTGCCGGAGCGGCGGCTCGTTCGTCCTCCAAGGGCCGACTCCGGTCGCGACGGCTTGGCGCGCCTACTGCCCGCCGTCGCCGGAGGTGGAGGAAGACGAGGACGACCGCGACGACGATCCGGGGGCCAAGCAGGTCGCGGCCTCGGCGCCCGAGAGACCTGCGGTCAGGTTCGGGTAGCCGGCGCCAAGCAGCCGTCGAACCGCGGGCGGGGCCGTCTGCCGGATGGGTTGGCGGGCGTCCCGGCTCGCGGGGTCGCCGCTGTGGGCACCAAATAGCGGAGCGCACCGGCAGCCAAACGCCGACGGACCCGTGACGATCCAGCCACGAGTCCGCCGGCTCGGGCCGGGGAAGGACCTTGGGGGTCTGCTCATTCTACGCCGGGTCGGGGCCTCTGCGACGACCCCCTTCAACTAACCGGCTTCAGCCAATCGGAACCGGGCCCAGCCCGGCCCGTGGCCGATCCATCTGCTGAACGCGAACGGCGCTACACGGCGGTGCCGCAGCAGTAGGCCCCGCGTCCGGGGCAGCTACCCTCGCACCACTTGAAGACCCACAAGCCTTTGGTACCCTGCATGCCCTTCACCTGGGCTGCCAGTTGCGTCCCTTGGCCCCCGGTAACGAAGGGCTCCGACGCCGGTGCCCCGGCCAGCAGCGCGAGTGCGAACCCCGCGACCTTGACCGCCCTGATCGTTCCAGCCTTCGTGCTGCTCGTTCTCTTGGTTGTTCTCATCGTTGTTTTCTCCTTGAGGTTGGTTTGCTCAGTGTTGTTGCTTCTCGACTGTCGACCGCCCCGAGCGGGCCGCCGACTTGGGTCATACTCTACGCCTTACCCGCCGCCGGCCGCTTCCCCGGCCCACTTGGCGACGATCCACTTGTTGGGGTGCACCGACGACGGATCCTGGAAGTGGAACAGGTCGTTCGCGACGACGTACAGGCGGGGCGTGTCCGTCCGCTTCCACAGATCGTTCCCTTCCCTGTCCACTACCAGCAGGTCCCACACCGCGTCGTTGCCCCGGGTCTGCATCGACTGAATCACGACCTCCCCACCGCCGAGCAGAAAGATGTTCATGATTTGCGTGACGGCGTCGAACTCTTCCTGCATCGAGACGGGGTCCCGGGTCGCTTCGCCGCCCCTGGGAGTCGCGGCTCCCACGCGAGGCAACGCAAGCGGGATCGCGGCAAGACGGTCGCCGTCCGTGGTGAACTTGTACAGCGTGTCCGGAATGCTCCACGCCGCCCAGATCGTGTCGGCCTCCACCACCGCCGCCACGCCGGTCATGCTGAGGGCCAGAGCCCGCATCTCCTCCGGAACCCTCATGGGCAGAAAGCTCTGCTCGATCTCGCCGGTGCTGCGGTTCCACCGGTGCAGGAACTCTCCCGGCGCTCCGCCCGGACCCATCCTGTGGCCGGCCAGCAAGTAGCGGTCCCCGCCCAGATGGTGCGCACCGACCAGGACGATGCCGGTCACGTCTGCGGCCTGGACCGAATCGGGGGCGCCGGAGGCCAGAAAGGTCAGGCGCGCCTGGACGGGATCGGCGATCAGCAGGTCGCCGTCCCGAGCCCTGTGCGCCGTCATCGGGACCGTGAACTCGCCGGGGCCGTCTCCCTTCCTTCCGAGGTTTGCCCGAAGCCGGCCGTCCTCGTCGTAGACGCGCACCTGGCCCTCCATGGGCTCGGTGACCAGCAACTCCCCGGGTTCTCCCGCCGTCACCATCGGCCGAACGGTGACGACCTCGTCGCTCTCCTCCAGTTCGAAGGAGCCCACGATCTCGAAGGCGTCTCCCAACGCGCTCGAGGCCGTCGCTTCGGACGACGGTTCGGAGAGGACCGCCGACCCGGGCGGAGCGTCTTCCACGCCGCAGGCCGCGAAGGCGAAGACGGCCCAGGCTAGAACGAGGGCGCAGGAAGCGCGGAGGCCGCAACGCGCCCGGCCGACCGTCCTCGTCACGGGTGCCTTGGAATGGCTTCCTCGTAGTGTTCTTGTCTTCATTCGGCGTCTCCTGTGGTGGCGATGGGTGGGTGCGACGGGCGGCGCGGTCCGCCTGCGCCTTAATGATGTGGCCGAGAATTGGGCGTTTGGATAGCTGGATCGGCCTGACTTTTTCCGGCACTGCGCCGTCCCCGGTGGGGCGGAATTCCCCGAGCGGGAAAGGCGAATTCATAGATTCTCCTTCCGAAGTATTCGCATCATTTCTACAATGAATGTAGGATTGAACACATCAAGAACGGAGCGGGTCGCCCCTCCCCGACCCCAGAGCCCCCATGACGGACGAAGCCCGGATCGGCGCGAATCTGGCCCGGTTGCGACTGGGCCGGGACCTCACGCAGGAGGAGCTGGCCAAGAACGCCGGGCTCTCTCGGGTCACGGTGGGAAAGGCCGAGAGGGGGACCACTCTGCCGCGCGCGGGAACCCTGCGGGCGCTGGCGGAAGCGCTCGGCGTGCAGGTCGCCGATCTGGTGGCGGTCGCGCCGCCGCTGGACAACGTGAGGTTCCGACCACGGTCCAAGGTCCACTCCCGCGGCCAGATTCTGGCGGAGGTCTCGGAGTGGCTGGCCGGCTACGAGGAGATGGAAGCGCGTCTCGACGAGCGCCTGCCGTTTCGGTTCGGAGCGTCCTGGGACCCGGCGTGGGCCAGTTCGCCGATCCAGGCCGCTAGGCGCGCACGACATGCCGTCGGCCTTGGCCCCCGCGAGCCGATTCGCGACGTTTGCGGCCTCCTCGAAGACAACGGCGTCAAGGTGCTGCTGCTGGACAAGCCGCGAGACTCGTTCTTCGGCCTCGGCGTCGGAGCCGGAGGCAGTGGTCCGGCCGTAGTCGCGAACACGTGGCGACGCCTCTCGGTGGAGCGCTGGATCTTCACGGCGGCCCACGAGCTGGGACACCTGCTGCTTCATCCCTCCGACTACGCCCGGAACGCGACCGACCTTTCCCACGACGCCGAGCGGGAAGCCGACGCGTTCGCCAGCGAGTTCTTGATGCCCGAACCGGCGTTCGGACCCGAGTGGTCGGCAACCCGCGGCCAGCCGCTGATCGTTCGCGTCTTGAAGGTCAAGCGAATGTTCAAGGTCAGCTACAAGACGGTTCTGTTCCGGCTCGTCGCGTCGGGCCGAGCGACTCGCGCCGCGTGGCCGGCGTTTCGGCACCAGTACAAGGAGCGGTTCGGCAGAACGCTGCGCACGGAAGATCAGCCGGCGGCCGTGGAGCGCAGCGAGTTCGCCTGGGACTGGCTCCGATCCGGCGAACCGGACGGCGTCTCGCCCCACGACTTCGTGAACGACCGGCTGTCCCGGCTCGTGCGACAGGCCCTGGAAAGCAACCGCGTGTCGCTCGAACGCGCCGCCGAAGTCCTCGGCCTGACCCCAATGGAGATGCGACGGCGCGCTTATGACTGGGGAGCTTGTGGTGAACCTTGACTCCACGGCCCCGAACGGTCATTGTGACGACCGTGCCGGCGTCGGCGCGAGCTGGTCGCTCCGCTTCGACTGGGACCCTGCCAAAGCCGTCGCCAACCGCCGCAAGCACGGCATCGCGTTCGACTTGGCCGCCAGCGTGTTCCAGGACCCCGGCGCCTTGTCGATTCCCGACGAGGACCACAGCGAACACGAGGAAAGGTGGGTGACGATGGGCCGCGCACGAGACGGACAAGTGCTGATTGTGATCCACACCGAACGCGACTCCGGCCCTGACGAGACCACCTTGCGAATCATCTCTGCCCGCCGATCCACGCCCTCCGAACGTCGGCAGTACGAGAAGTCCTCGACATGAAGTCCGAGTACGACTTCTCCCAGGCGAGCGTCGGGAAGTTCTATCGCAAGGAGGCCAGGGTTCGCCTGCCGGACACCGACGGCCGCACGCCGCAGTTCGACAAGCTGGTTGCCCTCCTGAAAGAGCTCTTCCAGCTCGACCAACCCGACTTGGACTTCGGGTTCTATCGCATCATGCACGCCAAGAGCGGCGAGATCACGAAGTTCCTGGAACAGGACCTGTTGCCGCAAGTGCGCGACGCGCTGTCTCAGTACCAGTCGGCGGACAGGGCCGTACTGGAAGGAGAATTGGCCGACGCCTTGAGAAGCGCCGAAGCCCTAGGCGTGAACCCCGACGACTCTACGACCGTCAAGGAGCTCAGGGCCCGGCTCGACCACGCCGTCGACGTAGCAGCGCTCGAAGTCGAGGTCTACGACCATCTATACGGATTCTTCCGTCGCTACTACTCCGACGGGGATTTTATCAGCAAGCGCGTGTACAAGCCCGGCGTGTACGCCATTCCGTACGAGGGCGAGGAAGTCAAGCTCCACTGGGCGAACGCGGACCAGTACTACATCAAGACCACGGAATACCTGCGCGACTACGCGTTTCGGCTCCGGCCCGGCGAGAGCGATCCGATGCGCGTTCGCTTCCAACTGGTGGGTGCCACGGAAGGCGAACACGGAAACCTGAAGCCGTCCGCGGCCGGCAAACGCGTATTTGTGCTTCGAGACACCGACTTCATCGCCGAGCAGGACGGCGAGCAAGGCAAGGAGCTGGTCCTCAACTTCGAATACCGTCCGGTCACCCTTGCCGATTGGCCCGACAAACAGCGCAACGAAAAGAAGAGACCCCCTGCACAAACAGATCTGCTCGCCCAGGCCGAGGATCGCTTGCGACAGACCAAGGGTCGTCCGTTTGCTCGCTGGCTCCAAGCGCTTGGCCAACCACACATCGCGGCGGACGGCAACCCGGCCGACTATTCCCGCTTCCGTCTTCATCTCAACCGCTACACAGCGCGCCACACGTTCGACTACTTCATCCACAAGGACCTGGGTGGCTTCCTGCGTCGCGAGCTGGACTTCTACGTCAACAACGAGGTCATGCGTCTGGGCGACGTCGAGCACGCAGCCGCTCTTCAGGTCAAGCAACATCTGTCGAAGATCAAGGTCGTCCGCCGTATCGGCACGAAGATCATCGACTTCTTGGCGCAACTAGAAGACTTCCAGAAGGCCCTGTGGTTGAAGAAGAAGTTCGTGGTCGAAACGTCGTACTGCATTCGCTTGGGATGCATTCCAGAAGCGTTCCATGCCGAGATAGTAGCGAATGACGGCCAGCGCAGGGAGTGGAGGGAGCTGCTAGGCTGTTCCGCGCCAGGGGAAGCGCCGCAAAACGGACCTATACCCTCATTCCTGGAGCATCACGGCCCCTCGCAACCGAACGGCATTGAGGAGTACCCTAGCTTGCTTCTAGACACGCGGCATTACGACAGCGCGTTCACGGACCGGCTGCTGGAAGCATTGTCAGATCGTAGAGCACTGGACGACCAGTGCGACGGCATATTGGTCCATGGCGAGAACCTGCAAGCGTTGAGGTTGTTGCACGCACGATATCGCAGAACGATCAAGACGGTTTATATCGATCCACCTTACAACACGGATGCGTCGGCGATTCTCTACAAGAACGATTACAAAGACTCGTCGTGGCTTTCATTGATGGCCAATCGGCTATCCCTAGCGCAGGAGCTCTTGACATCCGACGGTTCTGCATGCGTGGCGATCGACGATGAAGAAGTGTCGCTTCTGCGCTTGCTCCTGCAAGACTACTTTGATAAAGAGCTAGGCATTGCCACTGTTCGGTCGAATCCTGCCGGCCGAAAATCACAAGGCCAATTTTCGCCGGTTCATGAGTATGCGCTGTTCTTCGGCAATTCGGATGCCGTCCCCGGGTCTTTGCAGAAGACAGGTTCGGAACTTGCGCGGTATCCACACAACGACCAGGATGGCAGGTATGCATGGAACAACCTCGTTCGCCACGGTTCTGGGGATAGGCGAGAGGACAGACCCAAATTATTCTTCCCAATCTACGTCTCCGACAATGACTCTATACGTGTTCCAGTGATGGAATGGGATTCCGCGAAACAAGAATACCTGATTCACAATGAGCCACGATCAGATGAGACGCCTGTTTGGCCAATACAGCTTCAGGATAGCGTCAGAGTCGAGAAGAGGTGGCATCGAGGTCCAGGCCGGATTGCAGCAGCACCCGGTGATTATCGAGTGCGCCGTAGCACGGCAAAAGTTGATAACGGACGAAGTGGAATCGACATAGACTTCAAGATTCGGATGGATGCCAAAGCGATGCCCAGGAGCTGGTGGGATGACACGCGATATGCATCCGCGAACCTTGGTGCCAAGACGTTGAAGGCCTTGTTTCGGGAAAAGCGCTTCGATTTCGCGAAGGCGGTTGGGCTAGTCGAGGACTGCCTTCGAGCGGCATCCTGCGATGCGCATTCGACGGTTCTCGACTTCTTTGCCGGAGCGGGCACCACTGGCCACGCCGTTATATGCATGAACAGAAACGACGGCGGCAAGCGGAAGTTCGTTCTCGTCGAGATGGGAAACCATTTTGGATCGGTTCTTCTGGAGCGAATCAAGAAAGTAGTGTACTCACCGGAATGGAAGGACGGTAGACCAAAGCGGGAGTCAACGCCCGAAGAAGTTGAAAGATCACCCCAGGTTGTTAAGGTGCTGCGCCTAGAGTCCTACGAAGATGCTCTTAACAACATTGTAGAGCCTCAGCGCGACGAAGAGCAGCCCACGTTTGCACCTTTGGCAGATCGTCGATTGGCTGATTTTCGGAAAGAGCATTTTCTGTCGTACATGCTAGACGTAGATGTCCGGGGAAGCCGGTCGTTGCTGAACGTGGCGGCATTTGCGGATCCCACTGCCTACCGGCTCAAGGTCAGACAGCCGGGTACTGACCAGAGCCGGGAGCTCAATGTTGACTTGCTTGAGACGTTCAACTGGCTGATCGGGCTTGTTACACACCGGATAGCGGCACCTCGAAGCTACCAGGCCGAAACGGAGCGAGATGGGGAGGGCCGTCTGCGCTTGAAGGGCGGCCTGACGGAACAGGATGAAGGGCCGTGGTGGTTTCGAACGGTGGCGGGCACCGCACCCGACGGTCGGCGCATACTCGTGATCTGGCGCAATCGACCTGGCGGAGAGTCGCCAGATGGGATTGAGCGGGACAATCTCGTCCTTGCTGAGTGGTTTAGACTGAAGAGATCATGCCGAGACGATGAAGCGTACGACCTGGTCTACGTCAACGGCAGCAACAACCTCGAAAACCTCAAGTTGCCGACAGACACATGGACAGTGAGGCTTATTGAGGACGACTTTCACCGACTGATGTGGGAGCAGTGATCATGGCGACGCACTATCACGAAGGAAAGTTTCCGCCCGAGAATCGAATTGACTGGTCCGCTGTGCTCCCGCTGATTGGTCCGGCCGTGGCCGCGGTGGCCAGGTACGACGGGATGCTGGCCGCTATTCCCAGTCCGCGCGTCCTGCTTACGCCGTTGACCATGCAAGAAGCGGTTCTGTCGTCCAAGATCGAGGGTACCGAGGCAAGCATGGGCGAGGTCTTCGAATTCGAGGCCGGTAAGGAGGCGGCGTCTCCAAGGCGAAGAGACGACATCCGCGAGGTGATCAACTATCGCAACGCCATGAGGCGGGCCGAGCAGATGCTACAGCAGCTTCCGCTTTGCCAGCGAGTCATACGCGAAGCGCATCGAGTGCTGCTCTCGAGCGTGCGGGGCGAGGGCAAGGCGCCAGGCGAGTATCGGCGTATTCCTAACTGGATCGGTCGGCCCGGATGTACGGTAGAGGATGCCACCTTTGTGCCCATTGGCGCTGAGCTGCTGCCGGCGGCCATGGATGCTTGGGAGCGCTACATCCACACCGAAGTGCCCGATAAGCTGGTGCAGCTCGCCGTGCTCCACGCCGAATTCGAGTCTCTTCACCCATTCCTGGACGGCAATGGCCGCCTTGGTCGCATGTTGGTGCCGTTGTTCTTGTCGGAACAGGGGCTGATCAGCCGGCCGATGTTCTACATCAGCGCCTACTTTGAAGCTCGTCGTGCCGAGTACTACGAAGGGCTGCTCGCCGTTTCGCGCGACGACGAATGGACGGGGTGGTGTCGGTTCTTCTTGAAAGCGGTGCACGCCCAGGCCGAGGAGAACCTTGCGAAGGCCAGAGACATCCTTGACCTCTACGACAAGATGAAAGGGCGGGTGGCGGACGTTACTCGCTCCCAGTACGCCATTCGAACACTAGACTGGATCTTCGAACATCCGATATTTAACAGCGCCCGGTTCTCAGCCGACGCGGAAATCCCGGCTCGCACGGCCCGACGGCTCCTGGCGAAGCTGGCTGACCACGGCGTGCTGCGCGTCCTCCATCCCTCCAATGGTCGCCGGGGAACCATTCTGATGTTCCCGGACCTCCTGAACGCTGCCGAGGGAAAGGATGTCTTCTGACGGTCGCGCATGGCCGCGAAGTTCGTTCGGCGGTCGCTTGCGGCGTTTCGTGGCCGCTTCCGGCTCTTTGCGGTCACGCATGGCCGCGAAGCTGGCTTGCCGGCCACTTTCGACGCTTCGTGACCGCTTGGGCCGTCTTGGCGGTCATGGATGGCCGCGAAATCGGCTCTGCGGTCATTTCTGGCGTTTCGTGACCGCACGGCCGTCTTGGTGGCCACCGATGGCCGCGAAGTTCGTTCGGCAGTCACTTACGGCGTTTCATGGCCACTTCCAGCTCTTGGCGGTCACGCATGGCCGCGAAGCTGGCTTGCCGGCCACTTTCGACGCTTCGTGGCCGCGTAGCCGTCTTGGCGGTCACGCATGGCCGCGAAATCAACTTGTCGGCCATTTGCGGCGTTTCATGGCCGCCAAGACTACTTTGGCGGTCATTGATGACCGTCAACTGGTCCCTGCGAGTTCGGTCGGCCGCCTAGCGGACATCAGCTGATGGCTGGCGTGGGCCGTCGCCAGCACGCCCTCTTCCCCAAGCGACTGGTACTGAACCAGTGGCTTCTGGGCCTCTTGGGCGTCGACCGCTTCGACGACCTCGCTAGCCACCTGCGGGACGAGTCCCTTGAAGGGTTGGACGAAGACAACGTCCACCGCTTCCACCGTGCGCTGTGTCTGCACCTGCCGGCGGGGCGCCGACCGAACCTGCCGGACGACGTGCTCCTGGCGCACGACCAGGCGATCACGTCGGTGACCCGGCACCTCAACGAACGTCGCATCACGCGGGGCCTGCGCCCCATCTCGTGGAAGTACTTCCAGTACCTCGCGCTGCTCTTCACGGAGATATACCTGGACTGGTACTTCAACCGGCCTCGGCAAACGCTGGAGGCGGTGAACGGGCACATCGCCCAGTTCAACGAAGGCGTCCGAAAGCGAGACCGCGTGGAGCCGCTGGACGAAGCCGCCGACGCCCGGCAGCAGCTGAACAAGGTGGCGTTCTGGATGGCCACCGGCAGCGGCAAGACGCTCCTCATGCACGCTCACCTTCTTCGGTACTTGGAGCTGCTCGACATCCACGGCCGCGCACGCGACCTCAACCGCGTCATCTTGCTGACGCCGAACGAGGGGCTGTCGCGCCAGCACCTGCGCGAGTTCGAGACGGCGGGCATCCCGGCCCGCATCTTCGACAAGAACGCCTCCTTGGGGCTCTTCACCGGGCAGACCGTCGATATTCTGGAAGTCACCAAGCTGAAAGACGACATGGGAGACAAGACCGTCGCCGTCGACGCCTTCGAGGGGAACAACTTGGTGCTGGTCGACGAGGGGCATCGCGGCGCCGCGACCGCCGCGAGCAGCAAGGGCGGCGCTTGGATGCGCTTCCGGGAGCGCCTCTGCGAGAAGGGGTTCTCCTTCGAGTACTCGGCCACGTTCGGGCAAGCGGTCAGGGGGACGAATCGCGCGAAACTGGCCAACCTGTACGCCCGCAGCACGTTGTTCGACTACTCCTACCAGTGGTTCTACGGCGACGGATTCGGCAAGGACTACCGGATTCTAAACTTGGAGGACGACCGCGACGCCGAGTGGCAGGCGGGCTACCTTACCGCCTGCCTGCTCGTGTTCTTTCAGCAGCAGCGACTCTACCGCGACCAGGAGTCCACGCTACGGCGCTTCAACTTGGAGCGGCCGCTGTGGGTGTTCGTGGGCGGCAGCGTCACCAAGAGCCTGTCCAAGCGGGAGGCGTCGGACGTGGTGGCGATTCTGCGCTTCCTTGCCGACTACGTGGCCGACCGCTCGGAAAGCATCCGCCGCATCCGGGAGATTCTGGACGAGGGACTGGGCAACTCGGAACAGCAGGAGATCTTCACCGGGCGCTTCGCTCACCTCCACGATGCTGGCTTGTCGGCCGAGCAGGTGTTCGACGAGACGCTGGAGGTGCTTTTCAACGCCCCGAACGGCGGGCTGCTGCATGTGGAGAACCTCAAGGGAGCCGCCGGTGAAGTGGCGTTGCGCGTGGGCGACAACGACCCCTTCGGCGTGGTAAACGTGGGCGACGACGCCAAGCTCGTGAAGCTCTGCGATCAGAGCGGGTTCGCCGTCGCCGAGCGGGAGTTCGGGGACTCTCTCTTTCACGACTTGGCCAACCCCGGCTCAACCGTGAACCTGCTCATCGGCTCCCGCAAGTTCACCGAAGGATGGAACAGCTGGCGAGTCAGCACGATGGGGCTGATGCACATCGGCAAGTCGGAAGGGGCGCAGATCATCCAGCTCTTCGGTCGCGGCGTGCGGCTCAAGGGATGCGACATGAGCCTCAAGCGGAGCGCACGGGCGCAGCTGCCGGAGGGGCTGAAACGGCCCGACTTCGTCGAGACGCTGGAGACGCTTCACGTCTTCGGAGTCCGCGCCGACTACATGGCGCAGTTTCGGGACTTTCTCGCCGAGGAAGGACTGTCGGTCGACAACGAGCAGGAGGACTTCTGGTTCCCGGTGGTCAAGAACCTCGGAAGGCAGCCGCTCAAGACGATCCGGCTCAAGAAGGTCATCAACGGCGTCAGGGTCGAGTCGGGCGACGCCTTCCGCAAGCTGGGCCCGATGCCGGTCCTGCGAAGCCTGGGCGGCATGGCGTCGGACGATCCGGCTAGGAGCTACCTGCACGAACGGGTCGTCCTCGACTGGTATCCGAAGATCAAGGCGATGAAGTCGGAGGAGCTGTCCGACGTGGAGGCCGTCGCCGAGAAGCACGAGGCCAAACTGGAGGAAGTGCACACCGCCTTCCTCGACCTGGACCGCCTCTACTTCGAACTGGAACGCTTCAAAAGCGAGCGTGGCTGGCACAACCTGTCCGTGTCCCGCACGGCCATCCACGAGTTGCTTGAAGACGGCAAATGGTATCGCCTGCTGATCCCCGAATCCCAGATGGTCGCCGACTCCTTCGACAAGGTTCGGCTTTGGGACCAGATTGCGCTCGCCCTGCTCAAGAAGTACGTCGAGCGCTACTACACCTTCCGCAAGAACGACTGGGAGCGACGCCATTTGGAGTACGCTGAAGTAACCGCCAGCGACGCCAACTTTCCCATGGTCCGTGAGAAGAGCGGCGAGTACGGCTATCGGATCGCCGTCGACAAGTCGAAGGAGGATATCGTCGCGACGTTGAGGAAGGTGGAAGCAGCGATAGAGAGGGGCGACCTCAAGGATTGGGCCTTCCCCGGCCTCGGTCTCCACGGGCTGTCCTTCGACCGTCACCTCTACACGCCGTTGCTCGCAGTGGACGGCGCAGGAGTGGTGGAGGTGGAGCCGGCGCCGCTCAATCGGGGCGAGCGCCGCTTCGTAGAAGACTTGAAGGCGTACTGCGAAGGCAACTCGAACTTCTTCAAGGACAGGGAACTCTACCTGCTGCGCAACTTGAGCCGGGGCCGGGGAATCGGCTTCTTCGAGGCGGGAAACTTCCACCCGGACTTCATTCTCTGGCTGCTGGCCAGCGGTCGGCAGTACGTCACCTTCGTCGACCCGAAGGGGCTTGTTCAGCTGGGCGTGGACAACGAGAAGGTCGAATTCCACAAGACGATCAAGGAGATCGAGGAACGCCTCGGCGACCCGAACATGGTGCTGAACTCCTACATCGTGTCCGTGTCGTCCTCTCGGGAGGTCAAGAAGCGCTGGGGCCGTGAAAAGTCCTGGTTGAAGAAGCGAAACGTCGTCTTCCAGAAAGAGGAACGCGACTCCTACATCGGCACGATCCTGTCGGGAGTGGTTGGCGACGGTGGTTCTTCGGGCTGACGAGTTTCTGTTGACCCGGCACAGTGATCGTACTCGGAAGGCCCCATCACGGCCGTTGGAGTCCGTTGGCCGCCAAGAACCCATCCACTGGTCCTCGCGAAACAACTCGGCGACCGGTGCCTAGCCTGGTCCGGTTCTTGGCGTTCATGGGGCTTGCACTTCTTGGAAGTACTTGAACGCTTGGTCCAACGTGCCCTTGAAGGGATCTCGTGGACGCTTCATCCCTTTCCACACCACAACATCACGCTGTTGCCAGTCCGGCCTCCTTGCGATTTCGATGGTAACCCAGGGTCGATCGGGTGATTCAACCAAGAGGAACGTAAAGGCGTTGTCGCTCACGAACATGTCCATGTTGTCAAGAGGGCCGAAAAGCTCATGGTCAACAACCCACGGTGCCCAGACGCTGTGGGTTGTTGACCGGCGGTTGTCATGGTGCCGCTCTACGAGGTAGTCCACGGCCATCGTCGCTTTCATCTTTGCTGTGTTCGGCATGTCGACACACTGCAACATGCTATGGATAAGGTTGGCGAGGATCACCACTTCTCGGGACGGCGGTGGCAAAGGCTCCGATGATGACGGAGGAACCCGAGAATCGTCGTCAAGGAGCAGCGCGGCCTTCACGCGCTTGGCGAACCTTTCGCGGCGACGAGTCGGGCCGAACCACTTCACGCTTGTGAAGATGAAGCCTCTTGTCTTCTTGAAGGCAAAAGCCAGTCCACTTGCAATTGCTGTGAAGACGGGCATGACCCAGTGCTCCAGGCCCCACTCGATGATGGTCTTGATTGCGGTTTCCATGTTGTTTTGTTCTCCTGTTTTGTGGGCCCTAGTGGAAAGTGGTTGCGCTTGCCGGTGAAGTCGCGGGTCATGAAGGACTTGCTGGCATTAGTCACAAGATGCGACCCCTCCCGAGCGACATCAAGCTCTTCGGCGGGCAATCGTCGAACCCGCGCCGCTCACAGCGCCGGGCAGCTCCCCTCGCCGTAGTCCGTCATCTCCGTCAAGAAACGCTGGAACCGCGACAAGTCCTGGTTGAAGAAGCGAAACGTCGTCTTCCAGAAATAGGACCGCGACTCCTACATCGGCACGGTCCTGTCGGGAGTGGTCGGCGACGGTGGTTCTTCGGGCTGACGGTTGAAGTCGGACGACTCGGTACGGTAGGCCTACGCCCCGTCGGCCACCTTGCCCGGTACGCCCGCCTCGGTCAACGTCGTCACGGTCCCAGCGCCCCCAACGGGACCACTCCTGCGCGCCCCTGCGGAACCGCGCCTAAGCCGCTGGGGACGACGACGGCGAGAGCGCCGGGTTCGCCGTAGCCGCTGCTGGTCCTCATGCGGGCCGCGACCCGTTCCAGGTTGGCCATCCCGTCCTTGACCCGCCGCGCGCCCATCTTCACCTCGAACGCCGCCCACCTTCCTTCGGCGTCTTCGACGATGACGTCCACCTCCAGGCCGTCCTTCTCGCGGTAGTGGAACACTTGGGCGTCGGCGGCCTGGGCGTAGACCCGCAGGTCGCGGATCACCATGGACTCGAACAGGAGGCCGAGCACTTCCAGATCGCCCCGTAGCCGGTTCGGCGTGGCCCGCAGCGCCGCGGCTGCCAGCGAAGGGTCCGCGAAGTGTCGAACGGGCGTGGTTCTCAGCGTGGTCCGGGAACGCAGATGCGGCGACCACGCCGGTTGATCCTCGACGATCATCAACCGCTCCAAGGCCTCCATGTACTCGGCGGCGGTGCTGGCCTTGAAGGACGGCCCTGTCCCGCGCACATCCCTGGCCAGCGTGGCCACCGTGGCCGGCGTGGCGATGTTTCGGGCCAGCGACCGCAGCAACCTTCCAACCTTGACGGGGTCCCGTCGCTTGTCTTCCAGCCGCTGGACCTCGACGCGCTGCACCTCCGACAGGTAGTCGCGGTTCGCCCGAACGGCCTGCGCCAAGTTGCGGCCCTGGTGCCCGGGCCAGCCTCCGGCGCACACCAACTCCGCCAGCTCTTGCACCGCGATGTGCGAACGCGCGGACCGCTGAGGGTTCCCCGCCAACAGGCCGGCCAGCGATATCTCGCCCGTGGAGCGACCGGTCTCGAAGAGCGACATCGGACGCATCCGCAACCGCGTCAGTCGTCCGGCGCCGGTGTGGCGGGTAATGTCGTCCGTGGGCACCGCCGAACCGGTGAGGATGAACTGGCCGGGGGCGCCTCGCCTGTCCACGGCCCTTCGGATGTGGTTCCAGATCGCCGGCTCAGTCTGCCACTCGTCGATCAGGCGCGGCGTATCGCCTGCAAGCACGGCCGCCGGGTCCAGGTCGACCATGGCCCGGGCAGTATCGTCCACGTCCAGGAACACCGCGCTGGCCGCGACCGATTCGGCCGTCGCGGTCTTCCCGCAGGCCTTGGGACCCTCGACGACGACCGCGCCGGTGGCGGCGAGCCGGTCGGCCAGCTCGGCGTCGACGATTCGGGGGATGTACTTCATGCTACGGAACTACGCGCTCCGCCTTCCGCTGCGCAAGGGCCTCCAGCAGATTCAGGGGAAGGATCGGCGAACTTGCAGGGGAAGGATCGGCAAAGAGTCAGGGGAAGATTCGGCGAGACTTCTGGAGCCCGACAAGCTCGGCTTGAAGTAGATCGGCGACAGCGTCGCCAGGCATCTCGTCAAGCCCCCGCCGCTCACAGCGCCGGGCGGCTCCCCTCGCCGTAGCCCGTCATCTCCAAGTAGCCTTCGCCTATCTGTCGACCGTCGGGGTCGAACGCGCGGACCAATCCTTCCCAGTAGTGAAGGTTCGCCACGCGGAGCGACACGTTTTCTTGGGACGGGAAGGCGGCGCGAACGACGATGCGCCCGATCCGTCCCGGCAGCGCCAGGGTCCACTCGACCGGGTAGGTCGCGCCGGTGGCGGGGCTGGTCCACGTCGCGCCGGGAGTCATCGACCATTCGTTGCGCGCCAAGTGACGAGGCGGGTCGGAGGACGCGGCCAGGGTCGCGGCTTGGTAGTCGGCGCGGCCGTCGGAGCGGCGGAGCTGGAACGCGGTCACGTCGACGCCGTCGGTCAGGCGCAGGCTCAGCCAGTCCCAGCCGACCTGCTCGGGCGCCAGGGGTTCGGAGCTGAACTCGTGGTCCATCCAACTGACGCCGGCGACGGCATAGCGGGCGGCGCCCAAGCGGACGGTCCCGGTCGTGGTCAGGCGCGGGCGGCTGTAGTACATGCTGGCGCGGCCCGGTTCGGCGGACTTGCGGCTGTAACCGTTGGGACCTTGGAACACGACGGGGCGCGTGGGCCGGACGACGAGCGAGAGGGCGATGTCCGCCGCATCGTCGGCAGCCGCGAGCGCGAAGCCGTCGCGCAGGAGGTCCAGGCGCCATGGCGAGAAGGTTCCGGGAGGGCCGCGACTCCATGCGACGGGGATGCGGGAGGTGGAGGCGTCGATCGATCCGCCAGGGGCCGCGCCGAAGCCGGCCAGGAGGGGGCCGCCTGCAGCGCTGGCCGAGTTGTCGCTTGGACGGGCGTCGGGGGTCGGCTCGGCGGTAGGCGAGGGGGCGCCGGGCGCAAGAGGGCCGGCCCGGTACAGCACCTCCGAGAAGACGTGCGTGCCTTCGGCGGGGTCGCTGACGGCCATGTGCCCCAGGAGCAACGCCGACGCGGTCCAGCGGGAGGGCGGGACGGGCGCGCTCGTCGGTGGGGGCGCGTCGCGTTCCGGGCGGGGCGGGCGCAACCCGATCTTGAAGATCGTGAACTGGTAGCCCAACTCTCGCGCCCGTGTGGACAACACGCCGGTGAAGTACCACCACTCGGTCTTGTAGCCGAAGTGGGGTCCGTGGTCTTCGGGGAACGACCACGAGTAGTCGGGGTCTGCCGCGAGCCAGCCTTCCGCGACCGCATCGGGCAGCGCCGAAGGACCGCGGCCGTTTGGGGGATCGGAATCGGACTCCGGCGGGGGCGAGCACGCGGCGAGCGACAGCGCAGCCACGACCGCCGCCACGACGGATCGTCGCGCCAGGGCGCCCCCTCCGCCGGACGCTCGGAGGGCCGGCCACCAAGACGCCGCCACGGCGGCCAGCAGCAGGAAGGCGCACTGCTGGGCAAGGCTGAACGCGGGCACGCCGAACTGCACCGTCCAGCCGAAGTAGGCTCGGTTGGTCACGTAGATCAGAACTGCGGCCAGTCCGGCGCCGCCCGCCAAGCCCAGCAGGCCGCCGATGCCGGCCAACCCCGCGCCCTTGCCCAGATGGAACCGAAAGACTTGGCCGCGGGTGGCGCCCAGGGCCCGACAGGTGGCGGTGTCCCAAGCTTCCTCTCGGGCCATGACCAAGAGCGACAGGGCCACGCCCGCGGCGGCCACGGCCAGCGCCATCGCCTGCAGGAGCAGCGTGACCGCGAAGGTCTGGTCGAAGATGCGAAGCGCGTCGGTCCGCAGGGCGCCGTGAGTACGCACGACGACCGGGTACGGCGTCGCCGCCTGTCGAACCGCTTGGACGACGCCGGCCTGCGCGCCGCCCGCGTCTGTGTCGTCGTCGCCCGCGTCCGTTCGCCGGACCCGGTCCAGGTAGACCGCCAGTCCATGAGGCGCGCCGGGTCCGAACCACGCCTCCATCGTGGCCAAGTCCATGGAGATCGAACCTCGGTCCGTGCCGTACTGGTAGTAGACGCCGGCTACCGCTGCTCGAACGGCGCCCGAGGCCGTCCGCACCGCAATCGAGTCGCCCCGTCGGACGCCCGCCCGGCGCGCCAGCGGCTCGCTGACGGCAACCGCCCCGTCCGCCAGCTCCGCCGCCACCGTCTCCGGGTCGCCCTCCTTTAGTAGTAGGCGGTCCCTGTGCCGCGCTCCGGTCGGCCCGGTTGGCCGGGCGTCGATGCCGCGAAGCGCCACCGGCAAGTTGTCCGCGTAGCCGTGGAAACCTCGCAGCCGACCCACGGCGGCCACGCCGGGCAGCCGCCGGAGCTGGTCCAGCAGGTCGCCGTGCACGCCCCCCTGGTCGGTCGCGCCCGTCCACGCTGCCGCGGACACGTACACGTCGGCCAGCATCGTGGCGTCCAGCCAGGCCCGGAAGGTGTCGCGGAAGCTGCCGACCATGACGGTGGTCCCCACCAGCATGGCGAAGGCGACGGCCACGCCGGCCACCGCCACGCCCGAAGTGTGAAGGCGAACGGGTAGGCCGCCCAGGGCGAAGCGCCAGCCGAACCCCCGCGAACGCCCCGCCAGTCGGCACAGTCCCGTCACGAAGGCGGGCGCCGCCAACGCCGTCCAGACCATGATCCCCGCCGCCAACACGAACCCCGCGTGGCGCCAGCGGTGGCCTCCGACGGCGAACCACGTCAGCAGAACCGCCAGCACGGCCCAGCTCGCCCGCCAAAGCGTCTTCGAGACCGACCGCCAGCGGACGCGCGCTCGCTGGTCGGAGAGCAGGTCGGCCGCCGGGGCAAGGCAGACCTCGGCGGCAGGTCCTGCGGCGCCGGCGATCGTCCCGAGCAATCCGCCCGCCAGTGCCAGGAGCCACACGTGCGGGGGCACTTCCAAGCTCCGAATCGCCGACAGCAGGTAGAGGTCGGTCACCGTGCCGCTCACCGAGTCCAAGTTGGCCAGGGCGGCGGCGTACCCCAAAGGCACTCCCAGGGCCGCGCCCGCCACGCCCAGGACGCCCGCTTCCGCCAGCGTTGCGCCCAGGACTTGGCTTCGAGTCGCTCCCAGGCTTCGAAGCAGGCCGGTCTCGCGGCGTCGTCGGGAAAGGGAGGCGCGCGTGGTGCCGTACACCAGGAAGAGACCGACGAAGACCGACGTGAAGGCAAGCGCCGACAGGTTGACGCGAAACGCCGACAGGAGCCGGCGGGCCTCGGCGCGCTGACCCCCGGGCGAAGAAACGAGCGCGCGGCCGTCCAGTCGAGAAGCGAGGCGGCGCCGAACCGTGTCGGCGGGCACGTCGGGGCGGAAGCGAACGTTGACGCGGCTGATCCAGTCGGCTCTGCCCAAGAGGTCCTGGGCGTCGGCGATGTCCATCACCAGCAGGGGACCTTCGGCCGAAGCGCGGGAGGTCGCGTCCAGCACACGATCGAGGGCGACGGGCGTCCACGCCGGTCCCTGGGCCACTTCAACGGTGTCGCCGGCGCCGACGCCGAGGGCGCGGGCAAGGTCGGCGGAAGCGGCGGCGCGGAGCAGGTCGGAAGAGGAGGGCTGGGCGCGATCCGGAGGCTGGACGCCGTTTGCCGGCGACGGATGCAGGGGGCCATCGACAGAGGACAACAGGTCCACGCCGTACAGGGGGACGGGCCGCGGGAGATCCTGTCCGTCCGCCCGTCGCTCTCCGTCCGCCCGTCGTGCGACGACCGATCCCTCCAGGAGGGGCGACGCCCAATCGACGCCTTCCGTGCCCAGGACGACGGGATAGAGGGACTCGTCCAGCTTGCCGCCGTGACCCAGCACCAGGGCGTCCGCGTCTCCCGCCAGCAGGTCCACCGTCGCGTCGAACGCCGCGACCGCCCCTTCCGTCAACACCTGCACCGTGACCACGGAGCCGGTCCCCAGCGCCACGCCGGCCAAGGTCAGAAGGCTCATCGCGGGCTCCCGCGCGAACCGACGGCGCAAGACGAAGCGAAGGTACCCGATCACGGGCGCGGAGGCGTCGTCCCGAGAACTCCGCTGGCCAGCGTCAGCCTGCGTTCGGCCAGGGCGGCGGCGCCGGCGCTGTGCGTCGCGTACAGGAGCGTCTTCCCTTCTTCCTTGGCGATGCCGAGCAGCAAGTCCATGACCACGGCCGCCGACTCGTCGTCCAGGTTCCCCGTGGGCTCGTCGGCCAGCAGCAGGGAGGGACGGCGCAACAGGGCGCGGCAGATCGCGACGCGCTGCTGCTCGCCGCCGCTCAGGCCGTCGATCCGGTCGGCGGCGCGAGACGCCAGCCCGACGCGCTCCAGCAGCTCCCGCGCCCGGCGCTTGTGTCGCCCCAGGTCGCCGGCGATGCGGGCGGGCAGCGTGACGTTCTCCTCCACCGTCAAGTGGTCCAGCAGGCGGAAGAACTGGAACACCATGCCCACATGGTCACGCCTGAAGACGGCCCGCTCCCGGTCGCGCAGACGGCTCAGGTCACGGCCCAGCACCTCGACGCGGCCCCGGCTGGGCACGTCGATTCCAGCCGCTAGGTGGAGCAGGGTGGTCTTGCCGCTGCCGCTCCGCCCGACCACGGCGGTCGTCGTCCCCAGTTCGAGCGTCAGGCTTGCGGACCGCAACGCAATCAGCGGGCTTCCGCCGGCTCGCGGGTAGATCTTGGACGCGGCCTCGAACCGGAGCGCGGGCCGGACGGGCGCGGCGGCGCGCGCCTGCTCGACTGCGGGGACGGAGGTGACGGAGGGTTCGGTCATGTCGAAGATGATAGCTTGCCCGGAGGGTTGGCGGGTCCGGGAGGACGCGGTTATCGGTCGCAACCTCGCCTTCGGGTCGCAGGCTCGCCCTCCGGTCGCAGACCCGCGTTCGCGTCGCGGGGCTCGCCCCCCAAGTCGCGCACGTTTCGCTTATCTTGATTGCCCTACTTCCTTCCCCCCGTTCTCGCGACTCCCGGCCTGCCCCATGTCGAAGCTGCCCTGCCCTGCCGCTAGCCGCTACCCTGCCGCCGGCCCTTGTCCGACCATGCCGTCCGAACCGCCCGTCGCCTCCCGTCGGCGCGCTGCCGGCCCGATCGTCGCCTTGGGCATCGCCGCCGGAATCGCCATTCAATCCGCGTTGCCAGCGACGGCGCTCGGGACCCAAGCCGCCGCCCAAGACCCCGCCCGCCTTGTCGACGCCGCTGTCGCCCAAGTCCAGGACACGATCATCCGCTTGCGGGAGCACATCCATCAGTACCCGGAGCTGGGCAACCGCGAGTTCAAGACGGCGGCGCTTGTGGCGGACCACCTGCGCGCGCTGGGCTTCGACGAGGTGCGCACTGGCGTGGCGCACACGGGCGTCGTGGGCCTCTTGAGGGGCGGGCGGCCTGGTCCGGTGGTGGCGGTGCGCGCCGACATGGACGCGCTTCCCGTCACGGAGGACACGCCGTACTCCTTCAAGTCCACCGTGCGCACCACTTACCTGGGACAGGAAGTGGGCGTAATGCACGCTTGCGGACACGACATCCACGTGGCGGTGCAGCTGGGCGTTGCGTCGGTCCTGGCGTCGATGCGGGACGAGCTTCCGGGCACGGTCAAGTTCATCTTCCAGCCGGCGGAAGAAGGACCGCCTCCCGGCGAAGACGGAGGCGCGCGGATGATGGTGGCCGAAGGCGTGCTTCAGGACCCCGCGCCCAGCGCCATCTTCGGGCTGCACAGCTTCGCCGAGATGGAGGTGGGCAAGGTGGGATTCTCCGTGGGACCCGCGCTGGCCGCCGTGGACCACTTCAAGATCAAGGTCGTGGGCAAGCAGTCCCACGGCGCCGCGCCCCACTTGAGCGTCGATCCGGTGGTCATGGCGTCGCAGGCCGTGGCCGCATTTCAGACGATTCGGTCGCGGAACCTGAGCCCCTTGGAGCCTAGCGTGATCACCGTGGGCATCATCCGCGGCGGTACGCGCTTCAACATCATCCCCGACGTGGTGGAGATGGAGGGAACGGTTCGCACCTACGACCCGGATGTCCGGGACGCGGTCGAGCGCCGCATGGGCGAAATCCTGGCCGGGATCACTGCCGCAGGAGGCGGCAGCTACGAGCTGGACTACGACCGGGGCACGCCGGCCACGATCAACGACGCCGCGCTGGCGGCCCAGATGCTTCCCACGCTGAAGCGCCTGCTGGGCGAGCAGAACGTCCTCGACCTGGAACCCACGATGGGGGGCGAGGACTTCGCCTACTTCGCCAACGAGGTCCCCGGCTTCTACTTCCGCCTGGGCCAAGTCGTGCCCGGCGGTCGTTCCGGAGGCCACCACACGCCGGACTTCCAGGCCGACAACTCGGCCGTGCCCGTCGGCATTCGCGCCATGACCCACCTGCTCCTGGACTACCTGAAGGCAGGACGACCGGCGACGTAGCGTGGCGATGGCAAGCGAAGAGCGCTACGTGTCGATCGTGTTGGACAAGGTTCAAGTCTGCCGGACCTATCAGCCCAAGTTTGGCCAGGGTCGGTCGGTCGACTTGGAGCGATTTCGCCAGCTGTATGGTGCAGACTCGTTCTATCGTTGGTTTGGACTGGACAATCCCCTTCTATATGCAGCTCACAAAGGCGGCCGGCGGCATCACTTCGTTGTATCGGCAGATCGGACTCCAAGACCAGCTAGGATTGAGCGATGACGAGGCGAAGTGGTCCTACTCTGTCGAAACATCGGAGGGCCGGAAACGAACACTGTCTCTTGATGCTCGCATTAGTCGGAATGCTGTCGTCGATGCCGTAGCTAGGCAACGCCTATAAACACGCATACCTCCCCGTAGTGACAATGCTGTCGAATCAAATCGACGGAGATGTCGCGGAGCGATATCGTCAGGCAGGATGGCTGCTGCTTCGAGGAACAATCGAGGGAGATGCGGTTTCCTCGACATATTCGTTCGCGCGCCGAGTGCTGGACTACGACCTTGCCGCCTTCTTCGAGCGAAATTCGGATCGACTTCGGGACTCCGTCATGGATGTACTGGATACGCTGCTCGGTGCCACGGACGCCAAGTTCACATGAGCGTGAGGCAACGCAGCGACTACACCTTCAAGCACAATGCCGGCCTTGGTCGCCACGGCTGGCTTCGCCTTACGCCAGCTTATTCCGTTCGCTTGGTCGACGACTTGCTGGCTTCCTCTCGCGGTCGGCCTCGGGTGCTGGATCCGTTTTCGGGCACTGGAACGACAGGCTTGGTATGCGCGGAACGTGGCCACCGGTGCGATTTGCTGGACATCAACCCGTTTCTCGTGTGGTTTGCCGGCGCCAAGGTTCGAGAGTATTCCGCCGAGTCCTTGCAGCAGGCCGTAAGCTTGGCGGATAGAATGGCAAGGACTCCTGCAGCGGGCGAAGCCGACGATTGCTGGGTTCCCCCGATCCGAAACATCGACCGATGGTGGTCGCCTTTGGCCCTCAGGACGCTAGGGTTGTTGTGGGCACGCATTGTCTCGGCAACCGCCAGCGACGAACACGCCTCGGATTTGATCAAGATCGCCTTCTGCCGCCAGGTCATCGCGTGGTCGAACGCTTCGTTTGGTCACCAGTCAATCTCCTTCAAGGAGCCCCAGGCCAGCTTCTTGGCCTCCTTGGACACCGACTACATGCTTGGGGAATTCCGATCTGCGGCAACGGCCGTAATCGAGTCGGCCCGTGGTGCCCTGGCGGGGTCCGTAACCGTTCGACGAGCCGATTCTCGAGTCGTTCCCAAGTTCGAGCACTCGCCCAACATTGTGGTCACATCGCCACCCTACCCAAACCGGATGAGCTACGTTCGGGAACTGCGACCGTACATGTACTGGCTGGGATATCTGGAGGACGCTCGCGACGCCGGCGAACTGGACTGGCAGGCAATCGGCGGCACCTGGGGCGTAGCGACAAGCCGAGTCGCCAAGTGGGAGACTACGGAGCAGATTCCTCACCCGGGCTTCGGCGAGCTGGTTGCACGCATTGCGGAGCGCAGCGAGGCGCTCGGAAGATATGTGCACAAGTACTGTCACGACATGCTCGTTCATGTGCGATCTTTGGCACCTCGATTGGCAAAAGGAGCTTCTTTGCACTACGTGGTCGGCAACTCGAAGTTCTACGACTGGGTGGTGCCCGTGCAGGACATACTGGCGGGCATCTTTCGGGCTGAAGGACTTGTCGATGCCCGGGCTAGCGTCATAAGGAAGCGCAACTCCAAGAAGGAGCTCTTCGAGTTCGTGGTTACGGCCAGGAAACCTCACTGACAATAGATCGGACCAAATGCGCCCAACCCAGGAACTGCCCGCCGCCCCCGTCGTAATCGACGTCGAGACCACCGGCTTCGGCAAGCACGACAGGCTGGTCGAGATCGCCATCGTCGCCATGGACCCGGAGTCGTGGGAGACGGTGGACGAATACGACACCCTCCTTAATCCGGAGCGGGACATCGGACCGATCGGCGTGCACGGGGTCAGCGCCTCCATGGTGGAGGTGGCGCCGGTCTTCAGTGACGTGGTCGCGGACATATCGCGGCGTGTAAACGGGGCACTGCTGGTCGGCCACAACTTGCCGTTCGACGCCCGCATGCTGCGGCAGGAGTTCGAGCGAAACGGCGTGCAGGTCGATCTGCGCAGCGGTCTGTGCACCTTTCGGGAGACGCGCCAGAAGCTCGAGGCCGCCTGCAAGGAGCGCGGAGTCGAGCTGGCCTGCGCCCACCGAGCCCTGGCCGACGCGCGCGCCACGGCCGAGCTTGCGCGTCGATTGTGGGGGGACGAGGCGGACTTGGGCGCGGAACCGGTCCGAGTCGGGTATGTGGCGCAGAAGCCCAGTCAGCGAACCGTTCGGCGGGGTCTAGTGGACGCCGGCGTGAGTCCGATGCACAGGGTCGTGGCCCGCTCCCACTACCCCCACTGCGACGAGCTGATCTTGGGCTACCTGGACGCATTGGACTGGGTGCTGGACGACAGCGTCATCGACCAGCGGGAGCGCGCCGAGATCAAGCGGCTGGCGCAGGACCTGGGAATACCGGAACGCGAAAGGCTGAAGGCGCACCGGGACTACTTCGACTGCATCGTGGCCGCGGCCAGGCGGGACGGCGTCGCGAGCCCGGCGGAGCACGAGATCATCGCGCGCATCGCCGACCAGCTGGAGCTCGCCGACGTGGAGATCCCCGACCCGACACCCGTGGCAGTCGTCGAGAACCTCGCGCCCGGCGACCGCCTCTGCTTCACGGGGACCGCCTTCGTGGACGGCAAGACGTGGGTTCGGGACGACCTGCAGGCGCTGGCGCGCAAGGCCTCGTGCCGGTCCTCAACGTCACCAAGAAGGGATGCGACGTCTTGGTGGCCGCCGACGTGGCGAGCGAGTCCAGCAAGGCCCGGGCGGCGCGGCGCTACGGCAAGCCCGTCGTATCGGTCGCCGACTTCTTGGCAGGAGCCACGCGAGAATAGGCGACTCCGACAAGGCGTCCCGCGCAGGCCGGGTTCGGCGACCACCACACCGTCACCACGGGCGGGCGGATCGTGTCGATCTGGCTGGCACGCTGTCGCTGGGATTGATCGGCTCGCTGGCCGGGCTCATCTCCGCCTGGATCGAGGACGACCCGGAGTGACGCCCGCGAGCAGTCGCCTGGCCGGCGTCGTTTCGCTAAATTGAAGGGACGAATCGCTTCCTAGCGACGGAGCAACGGCGGCGGCGGTGGGCATCCCCCCGCGTCGTTTCCCTGCATGTCCCCGGCGTCGTCCACTTCATGGCGCCGCCGTATCCCAGCACCACCCAACCCAAACAAGAGACAGGAAAGTCAGATGCGCATAGAAACAAAGGCCGTTCACGCCGGCTACGAGCCGGAACCCACCACGAAGGCCGTCGCGGTCCCGGTCTACCAGACCACCGCGTACGCGTTCGACGACACCCAGCACGGTGCGGACCTCTTCGACCTCAAAGTCGAGGGGAACATCTACACCCGCATCATGAACCCGACCACGGCGGTGCTCGAGAAGCGGCTGGCCGCCATGGAAGGGGGCGTGGGAGCGCTGGCGCTGTCGTCGGGCCAAGCGGCAACGACCTACGCGGTGCTCACGATCGCCGAGGCGGGCGACAACATCGTCAGCACGTCCACGCTGTACGGAGGCACCTACAACCTGTTCGCGCACACGTTCCCCCAGATCGGCATCGAGACGCGCTTCGCCGCCCCAGGCGACGTGGACGCCCTGGCAAGCCTGATCGACGACGGTACGAAGGCTGTGTACCTGGAGACGATCGGCAACCCGGCCGGTAACGTGGTGGACTTGGAGGCCGTCGCCGAAGCGGCCCACGCTCGGGGGGTGCCCGTGATCGCCGACAACACGGTGCCCACACCGTACCTGTGCCGTCCGTTCGAGCACGGGGCCGACATCGTGGTCCACTCGGTCACCAAGTACATCGGCGGTCACGGCACGATCATCGGCGGCGCCATCGTGGACTCGGGCGCCTTCGACTGGGAGGCCAACGCCGCGCGCTTCCCCCGCCTGACCGAGCCCGACGTGTCGTACCACGGCGTGGTCTACACCGAGGCGGTGGGCGAGCTGGCGTACATCGTCCGCGCCAGGGTCGTGCCGCTCCGCAACATCGGGGCGGCGATCTCGCCCCACACCGCGTTCTTGGCGCTGCAAGGGCTGGAGACCCTTCCCCTGCGGATGGACCGCATCTGCGAGAACGCCCTCGCCGTGGCCCAGCACCTGCGCCAACACGACCAAGTCGAGTGGGTGCGCTACGCCGGACTCGAAGACAGCCCCGAGAAGCCGCTGCTGGACAAGTACTGCGGGGGCCGCGCGGCCGGCATCCTGAGCTTCGGCATCAAGGGCGGTCGCGACGCCGGGGCGCGCTTCATCGACGCGCTGCAGCTGGTCACGCGGCTGGTGAACATCGGCGACGCCAAGACCCTGGCGACCCACCCGGCCACCACGACGCACCGCCAGCTGTCGGACGAAGAGCTCGAGGCCACGGGCGTCTCCGAGGACTTGGTGCGGCTGTCCGTCGGCATCGAGCACGTGGACGACATCGTCGAGGACCTGGACCAAGCGCTGGCGGCGGCGCGGTAGGAGCCGCCAGCAGGCGGTCGGCCGATGGACGGGCTGGAGGCGCGCATTCGGCGGCGCGCTTCCGGTCCGTCCCGGCCGGCCTACTCGTTTGCGCGGGACGACTTCCGGACCGATGAAGAGCCGCGGCACGCGGCCCGACGGACCACAGCCGGTTCGTCCCACCGATCGCGGCTTGACCATATAATTGAGGGGAGCGCCCGGACTTGGAGAGCGCCCCGCGAACGCGAGCGTCCCCGCACGGGCCTGACCCCCCGCCACCACGACAGCCCCGGACCATGACCTCGACCCGTTGCTTCAGTACCTCCCGCCTCCGCGCACGGCGCCTCCTTCGAGACGGCGCCCGCGCTCTCGTCCTGGCCGCGGTGCTCGGGGCACTCCCCGGCTTCGGCACGGCTTCGGCCCAAGTCTCCAGCCTGGGGCCGACCGACGGCCACGACCTTCCCGCGACGGACTTGGAGCGGGTGTCGGCCGGCACGGAGGCTCCGCTCTTCGCCCTGGAGTCTTTCGGGGGCGAGACCGTGGAGCTGGCAGGTTTCCGCGGCACAGCGAACGTGGTCCTCGTCTTCTACCGTGGACACTGGTGACCGCACTGCGCCCGTCAGCTCGGCGAGCTGAGAGACCTGCTGCCCCCGGCGATCGCCGCCCAGACCGTGATCGTCGCCGTCTCCGTGGACGACCGCGAGAAGCAGCAGCTGATGATCGACCGCATCGTCGCCGACGGAGGCGAGGCCCCTGACTTCGTCATGCTGTCCGACCCCGACCACCGGGTGATCGACCGCTACGGCCTGTTGAACCCGGACGCGCCCCCGAACCGCCCCGTACCCCACCCGGCCACCTACGTGATCGACCAGGAGGGGATCGTGCGCTGGGGGTTCGTGGAGGAAGACTACCGGGTTCGCCCCACCAACGCCGACATCCTCGCCGCGCTGGAGGCGCTCTAGCCGCAAGGCGGGACCCGAAGCGCGCTTCGCGGTAGGGAGGCGCCCTGGCGGTGGGCGACGGCCGCCAGCCGAAGCGTCCTGGCCGGGGAGAGCTTCCGTCGGCTGGAAGCACCCGCCGGTTGGAAGCGTCCGTCGGTGGGAACGTCCGTCGGCATGGGACCCTCGTCGGCCGCAGGCGCCTCGCCCGGCCGGAAGCCGCCTCGGTCGGCACGACGGGGGGGCAGCGGGGGTGCGAAGTGCCCCGATGGGGGTGCACTCGGGGGGTGAGCCCCCGTTTTCGGGACTCCGGAGCGCCGATTTTCGGCCCTTTTTGCGGGGCGAAAAAAGTCGGGCCGATCTGAGCATGGAAGCGCCCAATTCCCGGGTGCATCGTTCCTTCGTTCGATCGTGGAACGACCCGCAACCCGACACCGGATGCCCGCTCCCAAGCCGCAGACCCCGCGTTCGGCCCGCCGCCGGACTCTCGCCGCCTCGACCCTTCTGGGGTTGGTCCTCACGGTCGCTGCCACAGCTCTTCTGGCAGTGGACCCTGCCCGCCTGGGCAGGTGGGCGGCGCGGATTCAAGTAGCAGCCGACGGGGGCTCCTACCAAGGACGCGAAGGCATGGTGCTGCAATCCACGCTGAGCGACTGCGGTCCTGCCGCTCTCGCCAACATGTTCCAGGTGCTGGGCTTGGACACGCCGGCCACGGATTCGCTCGGCGCGCTGGCAGGCACGGGACCGACGGGCACGAGGGCCCGCGGGTTGATCCGGGCAGCCGAGGTCTTCGGTCTCTCTCTCACCCTGAACCGCCTACGACGCGGCGGCATAGCGGAGACTCCGAAGCCCTTCATCGCCTGGGTCCGCAGGAGCCACTTCGTGACAGTCACGGAGTGGACGCCCGATGGTCGGGTAACCGTGCTGGACCCCCAAGTGGGTCGTTACACGATCGGCGACACCGCATTCAGCAAGATCTGGTCGGGCGAGGCCGTCGTCCTCCGCGAAAGCACCGGATCGTCCGCTGCGCCAGCCGTCGCGGAACCCCGCTCCCTGGAAAGGAGGAAGCCCATGGACTGACGCGAAGAAACTTGGCAGGAAGATCGAAACCGGGCCTCGGCCCCCCGCGGTCGCCGGAATCGCCGGCGTCGCCAACTGGAGCGCCTGGACGCGCTCCGATTCAGCGCCTCAAATGAAAGGAAAGCGCAATGTACATCTCCATGGCAGTCCTTACGCAAGTGCTTCTGATCTCCAAAGCGTACCTGTTGGTTCGTACGGCCCTTACCAGGCTTTCGTGATCGCCAACTTGGTGAACACGCAACTCGACAACAAAAGGAGAGAAACATGAAGAAATCACGTCTTTGGACCTTCGTTCTGTGCGCCCTGCTGACCGCTGGAAGCACCGAGATCGGCTCCACGTTCGAGACTCGAAGCCCCTCCGACATTGCCGCAGAAGACTTCACGGGCGCGGGAATCTGGAGCGCCCTGGGATGCGCGGCCTGCGCGGTTGGCGCCGCGGCCGTTGTTTGGGGTGGCTGGGGCGCCATCTTGGTTGCCAGTGCTCGCCCGGGCTCTACCATGGTTGCTGCGGGCTGCATCGCAGCCTGTGTCGACGCGTTTTCATAAGGAAAGGAGAGAGAAATGACTTCGAACATAATGCGCAAGACGACGGCTCTCCTGGGCATCTTGGCCGTCGCGCACGCTGCGTCTTTCGGAGATCGCTCCGTTGCATCCGCGGCGGACGACGTACCTCGGGTCGAACAGGACGTCGAGGACCCGGTTGGCTTCGGTCCCGACAAGTTTGTCTGCGTAGCGTGCCTGACAGCCGTCTTGTTTGCAGGAGGCGGGAGCGTCTTCGGATTGGCGATGCTCGCATTCTTCGCTCCCGAAGCCATCATTTTTTGCGGCATAGCCTGCTATCGCGCGTACGGCTAGTTCCGTCGCACTTCACCAATCGAAAGGAGCAAAACATGAAGCGTCTTGTCTCTCGCAAGGCAATCGTGGCCACTCTGGCTGTCTCGATCCTCGTCGCAGCGCCCAGGCCCGAGGTTTCTTCTGGAAACCACCCGGCCGCCGCGAGCATCGGCACGGGTCACCAAGAGGAAGTGGTTGGCCGAGGGTCGTCGTTCTGGAGAGCAGTTCGGTGTGGCACGTGCGTCGCTTTTGCGTTGACCTCGTCGCTGCCGATTCCGATCGAGTTCTGCGCCAAGCGAGCCTGCAGGGCCTAGGGCATCGTCAGGTCGGATAGCCGCACATTTGTTGGCCTGGGCGCGTTTTTCGGACGCGCCCAGGCCAACAGGGAACGAACCATTCTGGTCAGGAGGAACTTTCGAAATGACCTCAGGAGAACACTCGGTGTGGAAGAAGAAGCTGCTGGCATGGTTGATCCTTCCATGCATTGCAGCGGCGATCTTGTTGCCCGCGGCTCTTGCCAGGCGATCGGCACCGGAGGCGGGATCGAACGAGCCGCCTTGGTCTTGGAATGCGACCCTAGGCGCCGACTTGCGCATCGCGGGACCGGCAGCGATCATGTACGTGGACCGCGCGTGCGTGCACTGCAAGGCTGAACTCGACCTCTGGGAGGCGATGACGCCCGAGATGACCCGGATCGAGCGATGGATTGTCGCTTCACCGAAGTCGGCCATGGACTCGGCTCGGTGGATACCGCCGTCTCTTCGCCGAAGAACGGTTCGCGACGTTGACGGCGAGCTGGCAGAGGCGCTCGGCGTGATCGCGGTTCCGACCACGTTCTGGGTGGACGCGCGCGACACGGTCCGATTCGTAGAGGTTGGCCGAAGCGTCCGGCACGCCATCGTCGCCAACCTTCAATCCACCATCCACTGGTACGACAAGGAGTGAACATGACGATCCTGAACGCAATCGGCGCAACGCGATTCGGTGCAGGCGCCAAGAGATTCGGAAGTCTTCTGGTGCCGGGCATGGGCGAGATACGGCAGCATCGGCCCGTGTTTGCGCCGCTCGCGGCGGCCTGGCTGTTGTCGCTGGCGTCGGCATATGCTTTGCTCCCGTTCGTCGCGGTTGCGACGTCCGGAGAGCAAGCCGCATTCGCAGAGGTCTTGATATGGCTGGGGGCCTTGGCCGGACCCGTTCTGAACGGAATCAAGGCGCTCTTGTTCGCAGCGTTGGCGTGGGCGATCTTGGTACTGACCAACACAGACCGGCCCTTCCGCCGCATCTTCTCTCTCTTGCTCTACGGGGAGGCCATCCTGGCCGCTCATGGCATAGCCACAGCCGTGCTCCTTCGCTTCACGAGCGATGGAGCGGTCGCATCTCCCCAGGATCTGCAGGCCGGCCTTGGTCTGGGGGCTCTGGTTACGCCGAGTCAGCCGGTTCTCGCCGCCGCCGCTCAGAGCGTCACGCTGCTTCACGCGGCCTGGTTCGTCTTTCTGTTTATGGGCTTCCGACGCGTCGTCGATCTGGGCCGATGGTCGGCGGCGGGCCTGGCCGCGTTGTTATGGTTCATTCTCGTTGCTCTGGGCATGGCCCGCCTTTTCCTCCTCTAGACCGGCGCGCGCGCCGGATGCTCGCATGGACATTCGCCTGAAGGACTTCAGCGTTCGTTTTCCGAACTTCTTCCTGGAGCCGATGAACCTGCACATACGGCAAGGGGAGCGCGTGGCTATGATCGGCGCGAACGGGGCCGGGAAAAGCACCACGCTGAAAGCAATCGGGGGCCGTTCGAGAGAGTACGACGGCCGAGTGGAGGTCGGCGGCGCCGAAGTGCGTTCCCAGCTGCCCGAGATCCGGGAGAAGATCGGCTTCCTTCCCGAGAAGGCGCAGGGCTTTGGCTGGATGACCGTGGCCGAGCACCTCACTTTCCTGTCTACGTTCTTTCCGTCGTGGGATCACGAGTACGCGCAAGATCTTCTTCGGCGGCTGGAGCTCCCGTCGGATTCCAAGGTCGGCACACTCTCGAAGGGGATGGGCGTGAAGCTGTCCTTGGTGGCGGCCGAAGCCCACCGTCCACCGGTGCTGATCCTGGACGAGCCGACTTCGGCGATCGATCCCCTGATGCGCGGACAGCTCCTGGCGGTGATCAACGACTGTGTTCCACGCGGCGGCGAACGACTCGTCCTATTCTCCAGCCACATCCTGGAAGACATTGAGCAGATCGCAGATCGCGTGGTCTTGATTCGCCGTGGTCTGCTCGTCGACGACGCATCCGTGGAGGAACTGCAGGGGCGCGACCCCGACAGTCCCCTTTCCCGCATCTTGTACGAAGCGCTGGAGTCCCATGATCCCTCCCAAGACTAGCCGCCTTCTGCGACTGGAAATCCGCCGGGCCACCACGCCGACCTTGCGTTCCTACGGCCTGCTGGTGGTCGGTCTGGCCGTCTTCGTCGCGATCGGCAAAGCCACGTCCGAAGCCGTAGTCTTTTTTCTGATGGTTGCTACCGCGGTGCCGGCTGGCGCCGTTGTCGGCGCGACCCTGAGAGACAAGCTGGAAGGGACGATGGAGTTTGTTGCGTCGTTGCCGGTGCGCGGCGCTACCGTCGCAGGCGCCCGGTTCATGGCAAACTTTCTCTTCATTCTGCCCATGGCCGCCGTCGCCGGCGTGCTCATGGGCCGGACCGCAGCGCCTTCCCTCGGCCTGGAAGACCGGCTCGAATGGGGGCTGGGCGCGGCACTGTCCGTGTGGTTGGTCGGTGGTTCCTTGGCCTGCCTGGCCACGGGCGCCGTGGCAAAGTACAGCCCGCAACGGGTAGCCACCTTCGCGACGGTAATGATATTTGCAACACTGGTGGCCGACGAGGTGCTCAGCACTCCGGAAGACTGGGCGCGCTGGGCACTCGAGGCTGGCCCGGGTCGGCTCGTCGCGCTCGCGACCGGCGCAGTGCTCGTCGTCGCCGGCGTCGCTTTGGGCGTCGGCTTCCTGCTGGTGCGGTCGGCGTTTGACAACTTCGACCCCAAGCTCGACGCGATGGAACGGTAGGCCACCCCTACGCTGCGTCCACCCGCTGCCGCGTCATCAACCTGGGCAAGGCGCCCAGCGCGGCGGTCGTGGCCGCAACCGTGCCCAGCACCACCGCAAGCCCGAAGCGCCGCGTCGGCGGAAAGTCCGAGAACGCAAAGACGCCGAACCCGGCGCAGATGACCACGCACGCGGTGGCTACGGGGGCCGCGAGTTCGGCCCTGGCCGCTTGCCAAGAGCCGCCGATACGCGCCGCGCCTCCGTCGATTCTGCGCACCCTGCTGGTCAGGTGGATCATCGAGTCCACGCCCATCGCGAGCGCTACGCTCGCCGCGGGCGACGTGATGATGTCCACGGCCACGCCGGCATGGCCGAACGTTCCCAGCACGGTCAACGGCACCGCCAACAGGCACGCGAGCATGGCCAGGGCCGTCGCGGCGTTGCGCGCCACGCCCGCGCCGACCAGCAGGAACAGCGCCAAGAGCCCGCCGAGCCCGACCTTGAGGCTTCCGGCGATCAGCGTGCCCAGCCGATCCTGCAGCTCGTACAGCCCGCCGGTCGCGTTCACGGCCAGCCCCGCCGCCCCCGCGTGGGCCGCCAGCCGCGCGGCCACCGAATCCCGCGGCTCCGTCCTGCCGCCCTCCTTCATGCGGACCGCATACAGCACCTCGGTCCTGTCCTCGCTCGCGAACCCGCGCCCCACGGCCCCGAACTCGGGCCGGTTCAGAAAGTCCACCAGCAACGACACGGGCAGGAACCCCGCAAGGGGCAGCGTCCGCGCGTGCGCAAGGAGCGGGGCCGGCGACAGAACGGTTCCCGTGGCCGGGTCGGCTTCCAGCGAATCCTGGAACCGCCACATCCGCTCGTAGCCTTCGCCCGTGTCCAACCGCCCTCCGTCTGCGGCGCCCACAGCCAGCAACAGCGGACTGCTGCCCCCTTCCCGATCGACGACCTCCAGGCCCGACCGGATCGGTCCGTCGGCGTTGAAGTAGCTCAGCAAGCTCGGGTCGGTGTCCAGCCGAAGCACCCCAAGTCCAACGACGCCCACGGCAACTACGCCAAGGATCAAGGGCAGCCTCGACTCGAACGGCGAACGCGGCAGTCGCGCCTTCGAGGCCGACCGCCTTGCCGCGCCCAGCCACGCCGGCAGCACGCCGAACGCGGACGCCGCCGCCACGACCGTGCCCAGGGCGCCCGCGGTGCCCAGCTCCCGAAGCGGCTGCGCCGACGTGGTCCACAGGCTGAGAAACCCGGCGGCCGTCGTGGCCATGCACCACGTCGAGGGCCCGATCGTCCGCGCCAGGGCCTGGGCCGCGCCGCCCCCTCGCCGCCAGTTGGCCACGATGAACACCGTGTGCGACAGCGTAAGGACGAAGACGATCGTCACGATGTTGGCCGTCAGGAGCCCGACCCCTATTCCGAAGGCCCGGGCCGCGAGCAACGTGCCGGCGCAGGCGCAGAGACACGAGAGCAGCGTTCCGGCCACGAGCCGCGCATCCCGGTACAACACCATCGCCACCAGACCGAACAGCAGGAGCGCCGCCGTGCTGAAGACCGCCAAGTCCCGCGCCAAACCCCTGCGGATGAGTTCGACGACCACCGGCGTCCCCGAAGCCAGCAGCACAAAGTCGTCTTCCTCGTGAGCCTCCAACACCGCTTCGAGCCGCCGAATCAAGGCGCTCGCATCCACGCCAGGGGCCGCACCAGGGCCCGCATCCACAACGCCGCCCCCCGACCGCTCCGCCTCCAGCACGGCGATCACGTTCGTCGCCCGCGCCGGCGCAGGGGCCAATATCCGGCTCCAGAACGGGCTCGTCCGGTCTTGGTCGGCAATCGAATAGACGCTCGCGACACCGGGAACTTCCGCCAGCGCCCGGCCCAGGGCGTCGATCCGGTCCCTGTACGACTCCGAGTCCGTGGCCGGAGCCGCGGCCCGCACGATCACGGCGTCTCCCGTGCCCGCGCCGGGGTAGCGCGCAATCAGCTCCCGCGACTCCCGAAGCTGCGGGTCTCCCGGCGCGAAGAAGAAGTCGGCCTCCACGCGGGGCGCCAAGTCCACCCAAGCGGCGACGCCCCAGCCCAGGAGCGCCGAAACCGCGACGGTAAGGCTCGGAAGCCGCCAGCGGGAATGGGACATGCGAATGTCGCGGTCGCGCCGCCCGCAATAGGCGCTCGGACCGGGTCCAAGTCTTGCGACGCCGACCGAACGCCGAAGGGGGCGGGCCGAGAAGGGTTGCGGGAACGATTATAGTAGATGGGCCGCTTGAACGGGTGCGAACCGGTCCCCCGAACTCAAGCGGGAGCGGAGAGGAGGATGCGGTGACGACCCTTGGACAGCGATCGACCGTCGCGGGACGGCTCGCGACGCTGCTGGCGTTCGCCTGGCTCGCGACGCCCCAAGCCGCGTCCGCCCAGCCCGCCGTCGAGGTGCGCGCCGCCGTGTCGGAGACGCTCGACGCGTGGTCCAGCGGCGACTTCGAGCGCCTGGCCGCCCACTATCGCGACGGCGTTCGCGGCTTCTTCCTGCAGGGAGCTCCCCTGGCGCGCGGCTTCAACGCCGCCGCCCTCCGGTTGGCCTACGAGGCCGGCTTGCGCGCCGAAGTCTCGGTTCGCGATCTGGACGTGCAGGTCCACGGCGCCACGGCCGCGTCGGTCGCCTACGTGGACGGAACCCTCCACCTGCCCGGCGACCAGCCTTCGATCTCGGGCACGTGGCGCTACTCCGAGACTCGCGTGCACGCCGAGGGCGGATGGAAGATCGTGCAGTACCACTTCTCCAGGCTGAGCCCTCCGCCTTCGGGCTGAACCCGCCGCCTTTTTCCTCCCAATCCGCCGCCAGCGGCAACGGTCATGTCAGACGAAACAGAGCAGAACCCGATAGAATCCCTTCTTGCCAGCGTATCCTTCGACCAAGGTTGGAGCCTGCTGGATCGTTTCTCCATACTCGTCAGGGAATCGGGCACTCCCGAAGAACGAGCGGCGGCCAACTTCATCGCGACGCGCCTGGAGTCGATGGGCATTCGGTGCGAGCTGCACGAGCCGGACCTGTACCTGTCGATCCCTCGGTCCGCTTCGGTCGCCTCCGGCAAGAACACCTACGACGCCAAGCCGCCCGCTTTCGCCGCATCGACGCCGGCCAGCGGCTTGACCGCTCCGCCGTACCACCTCCGCGCCGAACCGGTCCGCGACACCGAGGGCCTGTTCGAGGCCGCCCCAGACGATCCGCCGCCCGAGGTCGAGGGCAAGATCGTCGTCACCGAGGGCTTCCCCATGCCGGCATCGGTCGCTCGTCTGGAAGACGCGGGCGCAGTAGGTCAGGTGTACATCAACCCGGGCAGCCGCATCCACTGGGGCATCTGCACGCGCATCTGGGGCGCCCCGGGCGACTCCCAGCTTTCGCGCCTGCCCAAAACGCCAGTCGCCGCCATCAACCGTCCCGACGGCGACCGTCTCCTGAAGTCGGTCTGGAGCGGTGCCGCCAAGATCACGATTCGAACGGAGCTGCAGAAAGGCTGGTATCCTTGCCTGGTCCCCGTGGCCCGAATCGACGGGCGAGACGAGGACTTCGTGCTGGTGCACGGTCACTACGACTCGTGGGACGTGGGGATCGGCGACAACGCCACGGGCGACGCGACGCTCCTCGAGCTGGCCCGCATCTTCCACGAGAACCGGGGCTTGCTCCGGCGCTCGGTGCGGATCGCCTGGTGGCCCGGCCACTCCACGGGGCGCTACGGCGGCTCCGCTTGGTACGCGGACGCCCACGCCTTGGAGCTCTCGCGCCGGTGCGTGGCCACCGTGAACATCGACTCGCCCGGCTGCTGGCAGGCCACCGAGTACGACGAAGTGCCGTGGATGGCGGAGGCGGGCGCCGTCTGCAGCGAGTCGATCAAGTCGGCAACCGGAGTCAAGCCCAGGCGCCAGCGGCCCCTGCGAGCGGGCGACTACTCGTTCAACCAGCTGGGGCTCACGTCGTTCTTCATGCTTCTGTCCAATATTCCCGAAGCGGAACGGAAGCGCTTGGGGTTCTACCCCGTGGGCGGCTGCGGCGGCAACATCGCCTGGCACACGGAGAAGGACCGGCTGGACGTGGCCGACCGGGCCAACTTGGAGCGGGACTTGCGGGTCTACGCAACCGCCATCGGCCGCTTCTTGACCGACGAAGTCGTCCCCCTGGACTTTCGGGAGACCGCCGACGAACTGAGCGAAGCCTTGGAGTCGTACGAAGTCCTCGTGGACAAGCGCTTCGGCCTGCTGCCCTTGCGCCGGGAGCTGGACGGCCTCCGCGAGCGCCTCAAGAAGTTCTACGACGACGTTGCCGCCGCCAAGATCGAACCCGCCGCCGCCAACGAGACGCTTTTGCGCTTGTCGCGGGTGCTCGTCCACTTGGGCTACGCCGAGGGCGAGCGCTACGAGCACGATCCCGCCCTGCCCCAGGTTCCGATCCCCAAGCTGGCGCGCATCCGCGAGCTGGCGGCCATGGAAGAGGACGACCCGGAGCGCGTGCCGTTCCTTAAGACCGAGATTCAGCGGCAGATCAACAAGGTCATGGCCCTTTTGGTGGAAGCGTCGGATATCCTTGTCCGGACCAAGGAAAAGGCCCTCCAGACCAAGGAGAAAGGCAAGTGACGCCCAGACCGGCATTGTCGGCGGCGGCTTCCGCCGTCGGATCGCTCGTCGCGCTGCTCGCCGTCTCGGTGCTCCGTCCGGCCCCGGCTTGGGCGGGCCAAGCCGCGACGGGCCAAGCCGCGCGCGCCGAGCGGCTCTACGTCGCCAACCAGGCTTCGGCCAGCGTCTCGGTGATCGACGTGGAGTCGGGCCAAGTCGCCTACACCGTGGACCTGGCGGAGCACGGCTTCGGTCCCGACTCGCGTCCTCACGACACGGCCGTGGATCCGGACGGCGGCCACTGGTACGTGTCTCTGATCGGCGGAGGCCACGTGCTGCGCTTCACCGCCGACGGCGAACCGGCGGGTCGCGCGCCGTTCGAGACGCCCGGCCTGCTCGTGGCCGACCCGGCGTCGGGCACGCTCTACGTCGGACGGTCGATGATGGCGGTGAGCCCCCCTCGCCGCATCGGTGCCATGGACCGCGCCACGATGGACGTGGAAGAGCTGGACGTTTTCTTCCCCCGACCCCATGCCCTGGCCGTGGACGGCCGCCGCGACCGCGTCTTCGCGGCCTCCCTGGCCGAGAACCGCATCGCCGTGCTGGCCCCCGCCTCGGGCGAGATCAACTTGGTGGACGTGGACGGCCCGGCCCACACCTTCGTGCAGTTCGCCCTGGCGCCGGACGGCCGCCGCTTGGTCGCCACCGCCCAGCTCACCGGCAAGCTCCTCGTCTTCGACGCGGAAGAACCCGACCTTCGGCTGATCCGCGAGATCGATGTCGGCGCCCAGCCGTGGCATCCCGCCTATTCCCCGGACGGAGGGCGCGTCTACTTCGGCGCCAAGGACGACGACGCCGTGGTCGTGGTGGAGACGGACGGCTGGACGGTCGCGAAGCGCATCACGGCGCCGGGTATCGCCGAGCCCCACGGCAGCGCAATCGCTGGCGACGGTCGCTGGCTCTTCGTGTCCAACCGGAACCAGAAGGGAACGTATGTTCCTATCCGGCCCGTGGAAGACAACGCCCAGGTGGGCACGGTCGTGAAGATCGACACGCGCACGCTGGAGGTCGTGCAGACGATCGAGGTCGGCGCCTACCCGGCCGGCATCTCCGCAGGACCGGCTCCGGCGGGCGGATGACGCTCGGGCGGCCGGCGGTCCGGCAGCGCGCGACGGCCGCCCTGGCGGTGTGCGCGACTGCGCTGGTCGGCGGGTGCGCCGCCGGCTCGGGCGCCCCGGAACCCTCGTCGCCCGGCCCCGGTCCGGCCCTTTCCGGCCCGCCCTCTTGGGAGCGCGTGGTCTACGGCGTCCAAGTTCTCGACAGCCTCGGCCAGCCCCACGACCACCCCTTCCTGGGCGGCTACAACCTGCCCCGACCCCAGTTGGCCGACGCCGACGGTGACGGCGACCTGGACCTGTTCCTTCAGGAGTACGCGGGCCGCGTCGCCTACTTCGAGAACGAGGGCGTCGAGGCCGAGGGGACCGAAGCCGGGAGCGTCCGCTGGCGATGGGCGACCGACGCCTTCGGGGACTTGGCCGTGGGCGAGTGGTTTCGCTTCGCCGACGTGGACTTGGACGGCGACCTGGACCTGCTGGCCGAAGAGCCCTTCAGCCACATTCGCTACTACCGCAACGACGGAGGCGCGGGACGGGCGTCGTACGTGCTGGCGACCGACACGCTCCGCGACGTTGACGGCGCCGCCGTCTTCTCCGACCGCCAGAACATTCCGAACGCGGCGGATATCGACTGCGACGGCCGCTTGGACCTCTTGGTGGGCCGCTTGACCGGCACGATCACGCGGTACGAGGCCGAGACCATGGACCCGGACGGCGTGCCCCGCTTCCGGCACGTCACCGACTCGTTCGAGGACATCGAGATCGTGGCGGCGCTTCAGGGCGGCAGCCTGCACGGCGCCAACACGATGGCCTTGGGCGACGTGGACCAGGACGGCGACCAGGACCTGTTCTGGGGGGACTTCTTCGAACCCGGCCTTCTGTTCATCGAGAACACGGGGTCGTGCGCGCGGCCAGTCCTGCGCGGACAACCGCAGCCCTTTCCGCCGGGGAACCCGGTGCGCACGTCGGGCTACAACGCGCCGGCCTTGGGCGACCTGGACGCGGACGGCGACGTGGACTTGGTCATGGGCGTGCTGGGCGGCGCCTTCAACCCGAACCGCACCACGATCGAGAACCTGCACCGCTTCGACCAGGACCAGGACGGCGCCTTCCACGCAGCGACCACCCGCCTGATCCGCACGTTGGACGTGGGCAGCGAGTCGATCCCCGCCTTCTCGGACCTGGACGGCGACGGCGACTTGGACCTGCTGGTGTCCAACAAGATCGAGCCGGACCACCCGCGCACGGGGGGACTCTATGTCTTCGAGAACACGGGCTCTCCGCGGGCAGCCGCCTTCGCCGCGCGCGGCGCCGTGCCCGGACTGCCCCAGGCGTACCATTACGCCCCCGCCTTCGGAGACCTGGACGGCGACGGCGACCCGGACCTGCTCCTGGGCGAGTGGCGCGACCGCATCGCCTACTACCGGAACGACGGCCCCGGCGAAGGCCTCCTGCCCCGCTGGACCCTGGTGGATTCGGCAGCGGCCGTCCTGACCCGCGGCCGCAACACGACTCCGGCGCTGGCCGACTTGGACGGCGACGGAGACCTGGACCTCATGGTGGGCGAGGCGTCGGGCGTCCTCAACTACTACCGGAACGACGGCGGACCGCGCGCACCCGACTTTCGGCTGGTCTCGGACCGGTTCCTGGAGATCGACGTGGGACGCCGGAGCGCGCCCGCGTTCACCGACTTGGACGGCGACGGGGACCTGGACATGGCCGTGGGTTCCGAAAGCGACGGACTTCGATTGTTCTTGAACGAGACCGGAGGCGACAGCGACGCAGCCGACCGCGGCCCGGCAACGGAACGCGGCGCCGACGGCGGACCGCACGCCGCCGCCGGGCCCGTCTTCGTGGAAGGCCCGCCGTTCGCCCGCGACGTCCCCCCGTTCGCGACGCCCGCCTTCGCCGATTGGGACGGCGACGGGGACCTGGACTTGATCCTGGGCGGCGCAGGGGGCGGGCTGGTGGCGTACCGGCGCAACGACGGCGGCGCCGCGCGATGAACATCGGCGACGTGCAGGCGGTCATCGACAGTGCAAAGGTGCGCGACGGCGGCAAGCTGGAGGAGTTCATCCGCTCCCGTTCGCCCCGCTCCAGCAACTCCGACGTGACCGAGGCCGCCGTTGTGGCCGTGGAGATCATCGACCTGGTGCCGGTGTTGCTGGCCAACGCCGCCGACGCCGCTAACCAGCGGGGCCTGACGGTGGTCGTGATGCCCCTGCTGGACCACGCCGCCCACTACTTCGTCGACCCGGTGGACCTGATCCCGGAGATGACCCAGGGCTTGGCCGGCCTGCTGGACGACACCTACTTGGCCCTGCGCATCCTCCAAAACCTGAACCGCGGCGCCGAACCGCTCTTCGAGGCCGAGTTCGCAGAGCCGTTGCGCTTCTTGCGACGGCTGGTGGGGCCAGAGATCAGCCGCAAGCTGGACGACGCTTCGATCTACGCCCTCCAGGACGTGTCCACGCAGGTGAACCGGGTCTGGGCAGCGATGGGGCATCCGTCGTAAGTTGGAGCCCCAGGCGTTGGAACCGTTGGGCGCCGCGTTTCGTATGAGCCGGTCACACAACAGCAAGGAGCCCTTTCATGTTTGTGCTTGAACTCATCGTCGGCGGCGTGGCAGGGTTCTTCGGCCACCGGAAGTCGAAGGACTTCGTGCGGCGCAGGCTGCGGTACACGCGCGTGGTGGAGAAGTCGAGCGTGAGGGTGGGACTGGCCGCCGGCGCTGTGACCGCGGTGGCGGCGGCGCCCGTGGTGGTCATCGTGCCCGTGATCGGCGCCAGCGCGGCCTTGATCACGGCGGCGGGCGTGGGCTCGGGCGTGGCGCTGGGAGTCAGGCAGGCGCGGAAGGGCGGGGCGTCGGAAGACTTGTCTTGACCGACCGCGGCAACCGGGCCCAGGTGTGGTCGTGGGCCCTCTTCGACTTCGCCAACTCGGCCTATCCGGCCGTGATCACCACGGCCGTCTTCCCGGTGTTCTTCAAGGATGTCATCGTGGGGGGGGAGGGTGGCCAGGGCGAATTTTGGTGGGGCTTGGCGGTCTCGGCGTCGGCCTTCTTCGTCGCCGTCACGGCGCCGATGCTCGGGGCCATCGCCGACCGGAGCCGGGCCCGCAAGCAGTTCATGGTCTTCTACACGCTGGTCTGCGTTGCCGGGGTGGCCGCCATGGCGTTGCTGGGCGAGGGAATGCTCGCCGCCGGGTTCGCCGTCTTCGTCGTGGCCAACGTGGGCTTCGAGAGCGCACTGGTGTTCTACAACGCCTACTTGCCCGACATTGCGCCGAAGAGGCGGCTGGGGTGGGTGTCGGGACTGGGCTTTGGACTCGGCTACGTCGGGTCGGCAATCGGCCTCGGCATCGCCTTGATCCTCTACACGTTCCTCGGAACCGGATTGGACGTCGTGTGGCTGGCGACCGCCGCCTTCTTCCTGATGTTCTCGATACCGGCGTTTCGGAACCTGCCCGGGAGCCGGGGCGCGAGCACGTCCGTGGCCAGCGCCGCCGTTCTGGGCATCCGGGACCTCTGGGAAGTCGTCGTCTACATATGGCGGACCAAGGACCTGCGAAACTTCCTGTTCGCCTTCTTCTTCTACATCGACGGGGTCCTGACGATCATCGTCATGGCCAGCCTCATCGCCACGGAAAGCTTCGGCTTCACGCAGACGGGCACGATCATCCTCTTCTTCATCGTGCAGTTCTCGGCGCTTGCGGGGGCCTTCGCGCTTGCCAAGCCCACGGACGTCCTGGGACCCAAGAAGGTGTTGACCGGAGTGCTGGTCCTGTGGACCGCCGCCGGCATCGCTTCCTACTTCATCCAGAGTCAGGGGGCGTTCTACGTGCTGGCCGTCGTGGCCGGCTTCGGACTGGGATCGGTGCAGTCGGCCAGTCGCGCCCTCATGGCTTCGCTGATCCCGGACGGCCAGGAAGCCAAGCTGTTCGGCTTCTACGCCCTGTGCGGAAAGTCGTCCTCGGTGATCGGGCCGCTCTTGTTCGGGTACGTCGTCCTCGCTTTCGGCGGCAACCAGCGTCCAGCGATGCTGGCGCTCACGGCCCTGTTCGTGATCGGCGCCCTGCTTCTGCAACGGGTCCGCGACCCGAAGGCGGCCGCTCCAGCCTGACCGCAACCGCCCGACAGCAACCCCGGGGCTACGGCTTGCGCCCCAGCGCTCCTCCCCAGGCGAACGCCGCGCAACCGGCCGAGTGGTTCTTCCACCTGTCCAGCGACGCGCGCCATCCGTCCAACTCCTGCTCCGTGGCCAGCCCGTGCTTGGACGCGGCCGCCACGACCTCGGGCGAGAAGAACCACTGGGTGATGAAGCCGTAGAAGAACACGCGGTCGGCTTCGGTGTGGAAGAGCTCGAAGAAGGCGTGGGCCTCGACGTCGGCGAACCCCGCCTCCTGGAGGACGGCCTTGGCTTCCTTGCCCATCTGCGGATGCCCGCCGTTGCCCGCAAGCAGCTTGTCGAACGTGGTCCAGGCGCCGTCCAGGTTGCCGAACGTCGGCTCCAGGAACGACGAATCGGTGATCAGTTCCTGCATGGACAAGAGGCCGCCGGACTTGAGCACGCGCATCGCTTCGGCCAGAGCCGCCGCAGTGTCGGGCACGTGCATGAGCACGGCGTTGCAGTGCACGACATCGAACGAGTCGTCCTCGAACGCCAGCTCCGTCACGTCGCCGGTGCGGAAGACGGCGTTCTCGTGGCCGCCGGCACGAGCCGCGGCAACGGCCATCTCCACCTGCGACTCCTCCATGTCGATGCCGTGAAGCTCTCCCGGCGCCACCGCCTCCGCCAAGCCCACCGAGATCGTTCCCGGGCCGCAACCGAAGTCCAGCACCCGCATCCCCCGTCGCAAGCGCGGCAAGAGGTGCGCCGCATGGGTCCGGGCGCTCCGGCGTTCCAGCACCTGCTGAAACTCCTCCCCGTAGCCCATCGTGTAGGCTCCCTCGCCGTCTTCGGACGCCGCCGCGCCCGATCGTTCGCCGGCGTCCGGCTCCGCGTCCGTCGAGTCGGCCCCGTCGGCGCGATCGCGCATCCGCTCCCGAAGCCGGTCGTAGCCGCGCCGGAGTTCGCCGGCCAGCCGGTCGGCCGTGTCCCGGACCTCTTCGGTCACCTCTCCGATCTCGATGTCGGCCATCCTGGCGCGGAAGGCCTCCCACTTCTTCTCCAATCCGGCCATCTCGTCGCGAGCGTCCATCTTGGCCAAGCGAGCCTTGAGCCCAAGTTCGTCCCGCTCGCGTTCGAGCCGGTTGCGGATCTGCGCCAGCCGTTCCTTCCAGTCCATTCGTGCCCCTCCGCCGCGTGTTTTTTGTGTCGTGCAAAGCCGGGCGACCGACCAGCTCGGCCCCGTCCCCGCGCCCCGTTCTGTCGGGCGTGGCGCGCGCCTAGCAACGCGCCCCGCTCCCTTGGAACATGGTGGTATATTGGGGCGGCTTCAAGGAACGCGACATTAAGACAGGGGAAGGGGGGCGGCACCAAATGGCGATGGAAGCGAGCACAGTTCGGCGTGCGGTTCGAGAGAGGTACGGGAGCAAGGCGGTAGAGACGGGCGGGTGCTGCGGGCCTTCCGCGTGCGGCTGCGCGGGAGAAGCCGAGGCGACGACGGCGCAGGACATCAGCCGGGCCGTGGGGTATCAGGAGGGCGATCTGGCCAGCGTGCCGGACGGCGCCAACCTGGGACTGGGGTGCGGCAACCCGGTGGCGCTGGCGTCGCTGTCGCCGGGCGACACCGTGGTGGACCTGGGGTCCGGCGCGGGCTTCGACTGCTTTCTGGCGGCGGACCGGGTCGGTCCCGACGGACGGGTCTTGGGCGTGGACATGACCCCGGAGATGATCGAACGCGCCCGCGCCAACGCCGAAGACGGCGGCTACGCCAACGTGGAGTTCCGCCTGGGCGAGATCGAAGCCCTACCCGTGGGAGACGGCATGGCCGACGCGGTCATCTCCAACTGCGTCCTCAACCTGTCGCCGGACCGCCCGAGGGTGCTGGCCGAGGCCCTGCGCGTGCTCAAGCCCGGCGGCCGACTCATGATCTCCGACTTGGTGTCCGCGCGCCGTCCGCCGGAGTTCATCGCGTCCTCCAAGGAGGCGCTGGTCGGGTGCCTGCCCGTCATGGTGTCCGAGTACGAGCGCGACCTGTCCCAGGCCGGCTTCGCCGAGGTTCGCGTGGAACAGGGCAGTCCGTACCCGGCCGACCACATCTTCGGGGACCCGCAGGTCCAGGCCGTGGTGGAGAATGATCCCCGTCGGGAGGCGGAAGCCCGCGCCTTTGCCGGTTCGATCCACGGCGGCACGATCCAGGCCGTCAAGCCGGGCGGGTGACCGCGACGCTCAGCGAAGCCAAGAGGCCGGCGGACTCGGTGGCCGTCCTCTCCGAACTTATGATGCCGCACCAGGTCAACAACGCGGGGAACATCTTCGGCGGCGAGCTGCTGGCCATGGTGGACCGCGTGGCTGCGGTGTGCGCCATGCGGCACTCGGGGCGGCCCTGCCTGACGGTCGCCATCGACCGCGTGGACTTCAAGGAGCCGATCTACGCGGGCGAACTCGTGACGTGCGCGGCTCGGGTCAACTTCGTGGGCCGCACTTCCATGGAGATCGGGGTCCAGGTCGAGGCCGAGAACCTGCTGACCGGAACGAAGCGTCGCACGAACACGTGCCTGGTGACGTTCGTGGCCGTGGACGACGGACGACGCCCGGCCCCGGTCCCGCCGCTGGACTTGTCGGACCCCGCTGACGAACGGCGCGCGAACGAGGGCCGGTTCCGCCGGAAGCTGCGGCTCGCTCTGGATGACGGAGTGGTCTGACTCGCGCTCCCGAACCTATTCGCCGGGACTCCGCCGGGGCGCTCTGCACTCGGGCCAAGGCTCCGGGCGGCCCGTCCGAGGGTTGGCGGGCATCTCCCTGCGCGCGACGCGGACGCGCTCCGGGTCCTCGGACGCGGCGTAGGCCAACATCGCCGCCAGGGTGGCGTTGTTGCGCAGATCGTCGAACACGATCTTGTCGAAGGTGTCCCGGTTGGTGTGCCACGTGTACCGACGGTAGTCCGGGTAGTTGGACTGGAGCCTGAAGCCGGGGGCGCCCTTGCAGATGAACGACATGTGGTCCGACCCGCCCCGCTCCGGCACGCCCGGCACGTCCAGCTCGACGTGGCCGGCGATCTCGGGCGGGATCGCCTCCATCCACTTGGCGAAGTGCGCTCCCGCGCCCAGAAAGCCCTGCATCCGGACGTAGTCGATCCGCCAGGTGCCGTTGTCCTGGTTGAAAGCGGCTTGCAGCCCGTCCGCCACCTCCGGGTTGTCGGCCACGAAGGCCGTGGAGCCGATAAGTCCTTGCTCCTCGCCGCCCCAGTGGCCTGCCAAGATTGTGCGACGAGGATTGGGATAGGCGGCCTTCAGAATGCGCATGGCCTCGTGCATCATGATCGTGCCGGTGCCGTTGTCGGTGGCGCCCGAGGCTCCGTCCCAGGAGTCCAGGTGCGCGCTCAGAACCACGTACTCGTCGGGGAGTTCGGCGCCCGGAATGCGGGCCACCAAGTTGAAGGCCGGCACTTCGCCCAGGAACTCGGCTTGGGCGTCGAGGCGAATTCGGGGCGATTGGCCCCGGGAAGCCAGCCGGTGCACGAGGGAATAGTCCTCGCACGACAGGTGCACCGATGGCATCCGTCTCGTGGGAGACGAGAAGATCTTGTCCACGCCCCAGCCTTGGGACCAGCGACCCGTCAACACGCCCAAGACCCCGGCTTCTTCCAACCGCGCGGGTCCGCCGGCACGGGCCAGGACCCCGAAGCCGGCGCTCCACGACGCCCGGGCGGCGTCGCGCGCCTCCGTCATGCGTCGAAACGAGGCTTCCGTGGCGTGGTCCTGCCAGGACTGGTCCTCCCGGCACGTGGGCTCCGCGAAGGAGATCGCAACGAACTTGCCTTCGGCCTGCGGAAGCCATGCCTCCAAGTCCTGCGCTCGCTCGAACGCCGGCAGCGCCACGACCTCCCCTTCCACGGGACCACGGGTGCCCGGGCTCCACGCGAGCATCATTCCCTCCAGCGTCCGCACGCGGGGTTCGAGAAGGTCGACGTGGGTGACGCCCCGGTCCCAGCCGGTCCACGTCCCGTACTCCTGGCGTTCCGCCTCGATGCCCCAGCGCTCGTAGTTGCCGGCCAGCCAATCGGCGGAACGAGAAAACGCCGGCGACCCCATGAGGCGCGGGCCTATCGAGTCCACGAGCGCTTGCGCCAAGTGGACGACCTGGCTCCCCTCGCCCATGCCCTCTTCCCACATGGCGCGGATCACGGGGTCGTCGGTCGGGAAGACCTGGGCGGGCGCGCTGCAGGGCAGGCCGGAGAGCAGCGCGACCGCCGCAACCAGCGGGAAGCCGGCTGGCCGGGTGCGGAACATGCGGGACGGCAGATTCATCGGCGGATCTCCAAGAGAGTGCTTGCGCAACGTTCGGGGGAGCCGCGCCCTGGCGGGCGGTGCGCGGCTCCCCGCCTATTCAGCTCGCGGCTTGGCCGGCCTCGATGCGGGCCAGCCTTTCGGCTACGCCCGAGAAGCGCTCGCCGACCTGATGCACGCGTTCCTCCACCTTCTCGATTCGGCCGCCGAGATCGGTCCGAACGGCCCGAACTTCGTCGGCCAACGCGGCATGCGATTTCCGGAGGTCGTCGATGCGCTGGCCGATGGCGGCGTGGGCGGCATCGTTCGCGACCCCGGCCCGCTCGATCAGCTCCCTCGTATAGGCCTTGGCTTCGTCGAACCGCTGGTCCGCGTGGGCCTTGGCCTCTTCGAACTTCCGGTCCGTGTGCGCCATGGCTTCGGCAAACAACCGGTTCATGTCGGCCCTGAGTTCTCGGATCTGCTTTTCAATCTCGGCCCGCTGCCTCTCCATCTCGGCCCGCTGCCTCTCCATCTCGGCCCTCATCTTCTCCATCTCGGCCCTGAGTACGCCGACTTCCTCGGCGATGATGGCGGCGACGCCCGTGCGGACGCTCGCCACGATGAAGCTCTGGATTCTGCCCATTGCGACTCCTTTCTGACGGTGAATTGATAGTGTGCGATTCCACGGCGCGGCCCGCCCCGCGCACCAAAGATACGCTAGCGGCTTCCGTTGGCAACCAGCGGCCAAGGCAGCCGCGGGAGCTTCCCGGGTCGTCCTTCCTGTTCCCGGTCGTGCTGCGGCTGTATCGTTCAGCGGTCCACGATCTTCGCGTCTCCGTTCGTCACCCACCGCAAAGGCATCGCATGAGCAGGTTCGCCCGTCTGGTTCGCCCCACTTCCTTGGTCGGCGGCCTCGTGGCCGTCGCCGCTATCGCCTGGGCTTCCAGTCCCGTACTCGCCGCTCCCCAGGACTCGCGTCCGCAGAACAGCCCCGCCGGCTCGCCCGCCGTCTTCGGCGCCCTGGAGTACCGCTACGTCGGTCCTTCGCGGGGCGGGCGCGTCACGGCCGTAGCAGGTCACCGCAGCCTGCCGTCTACCTTCTACATGGGGGCCACGGGCGGCGGCGTCTGGAAGACGGAGGACTACGGCCACGTCTGGCGGAACGTGTCCGACGGCTACCTGGGCACCGGTTCGATCGGGGCCATCCGCATCGCGGAGTCCGACCCGAACATCGTGTACGTGTCCACCGGCTCCGACGGCATCCGCAGCAACGTGATCATCGGCACGGGCGTCTACAAGTCCACCGACGGCGGCGCATCCTGGACGCACATGGGCCTGGAAGAGACCGGCAACACGGGGGCGATCCTGATCCACCCGGAAGATCCTAATCTAGTGTATATTGCCGCAATAGGAAATCCCTTTGCTCCGAACCCGCAGCGCGGCGTCTACCGCAGTCGGGACGGTGGCGTCACCTGGGACAACATCCTGTTCGTGTCCGACAGCACCGGGGCCGTGGACCTGGAGTTCGCCCCGGACGACCCCGCCACGATCTACGCTTCGATGTGGCGAGGCGAGCGCAAGCCGTGGACGATCATCTCGGGCGGCTTGGAGGGCGGCGTCTACCGCTCCGACGACGGCGGCGACAGTTGGCAGCAGGCCACGGACGGCCTTCCCGCAGGGCTTCGGGGCAAATCGGACTTGGCGGTGAGCGCCGCCGATCCGGACCGCGTGTACGTGCTCATGGAGGCGCCGGCGGACACGGGCGGCGTCTACCGCTCCGACGACCGGGGAGTCACGTGGCGGCAAGTCACGGATTTCGGTCCCATCAGGACCCGAGCCTTCTACTACACCAACCTGGAGGCGCATCCGACCGACCCGGACGTGCTCTGGGGCATGACCGAGGGCCACTGGAAGTCCACCGACGGCGGCCGGAGCTGGGCGCCCCAGCGCGTGCCCCATGGGGACAACCACGACATGTGGATCAACCCGGACAACCCGGACGTCATGATCCAGTCCAACGACGGCGGGGCCAACGTGTCGCTCGACGGCGGGGCCACTTGGTCCACCCAGTTGAACCAGCCCACCGCCGAACTCTACCAAGTGGACGTGTCGGACGACTTCCCGTACCGGCTCTACGCGGGCCAGCAGGACAACAGCACGATCTCGGTGCCCGGCCTGCCCGAGCGCTCCGAGCCCGGCGGCCATCAGTCCGCCTGGGAGGCTCACGGCGGGTGCGAGACCGGCCCGGTGGTCCCCAAGCCCGGCGACCCCGACATCGTGTATGCCAACTGCAAGGGCCGGTTCGGGCTCTACAATCGCCGGACGGGACAAGAGAAGCAGTACTACGTGGGCTTCGCCAACCTTTACGGCCACAACCCGAAGGACTTGGAGTTCCGCTTCCAGCGCGTGGCGCCCGTCCACGTCTCGCCTCACGACCCCGACAAGGTCTACCACGGGTCCCAGTACGTTCACGTCAGCACCGACGGCGGCGAGCACTGGGAGACGATCTCGTCGGATCTGACGGCGTTCACGCCCGAGACCCAGGTCGTGTCCGGAACGCCTATCACCTTGGACGTGACCGGCGAGGAGCACTTCTCCGTCCTCTACGACATTCAGGAGTCGCTGCTGGAGCCGGGCGTCGTCTGGGCAGGGGCCAACGACGGGCCGGTGCACGTCACGCGCGACGGCGGCGGAACCTGGACCGACGTGACGCCGCCTGGGATCGGCCCCTACGGTCGCGTCCAGACGATCGAGACGTCCGCCCACGATCCGGCCAAGGCCTACGTGGCGATTCTGCGCTACCAACTGGGCGACTTCGCCCCCTACGCGTTCAGGACCGACGACTACGGCGCCACTTGGACGCGCATCACCACGGGCGCGAACGGCGTCCCGGCGAACCACCCGGTGCGGGTCGTGCGCGAGGACCCGGCGCGGGAGGGGCTGCTGTACCTGGGCACCGAGTTCGGCATGTGGATCTCGTTCGACGACGGTGCGCAGTGGGAGCCCTTCCAGCGAAACCTGCCGGTCACGCCGGTCACCGACATCAAGGTGGTGCAAGGGGACTTGGCGTTGTCGACCATGGGCCGGGGCTTCTGGATCATGGACAACCTGACGCCGCTGCACGACGGAGAAGCCGACGCCGTCGCGGGCCCCCGCACGGAGACTGCGTACTTGTACCCGGTTCGCGACGCATACCGCTTGCGGTACCGGGGAAGCTTCGGCGGCCCCGCGCTGCCTCACGAACCAGTCTACCCCGACCCGGGCGCCCAGATCGACTACGTGCTGCCACAGGGTCTGGAAGGGGCGGCGACGCTGGAGATCCTGGACGCGGACGGCACGCTGGTGCGCTCCTTCTCCAGCGAGTCGGCGGGCGAGTACGAGGCGCCGCCCGCGGAGCCGGGCATGAGGGAGTGGCGGCTGGAACGGTTCGGCACGCCGGCGCTGCCCGCGGAACCGGGCGCGCATCGCTTCACGTGGGACTTGGCGTATCCGGGGCCGTGGCACGCGAACCCCGCTCGCGCCGGCCGCGGCGGTCCAATGGTGCCGCCGGGCGCCTACGTGGCCCGCTTGTCGGCGGGCGACTGGAGCGCCTCTCGGACCTTCCAGGTGCGGATGGACCCGCGGGTCGCGAGCGAAGGGGTCGGCGAGGACGAAGTGGAGCGCCAAACGGCGCTGGCGCTGCAGGTGCGCAACGCGCTGAGCGAGGCCCGACTGGCGGCGGAGCGGATCGAGGAGGCGCGGCGCCGCGGAGGGGGCAGCTTGGCCGCCGAGATCGAAGCCGTCCGGCACGAGCTGGTGACGGCGCCGATCCGCTATTCGCGCCCCATGTTGGTCGACCAGCTGCAGTACCTGTACGGGAACCTGACCCGGGCCGACCAGGAACCGGGCGGTGACGCCGTTCGCCGCTACGACCAGTTGAACACGGCGTTGCAGGAGCACATCCGCACCCTGGAGCGCCTGTTGCGCGCCGCCGTGACGGACGGCGAGCCGTGATCGGCACAGGGCAAGGCCGCGTCCGCACCGCACGGCCGGGAAGGTAGGAGGCGGACCGTGGACCTGGGACTGGCCGGCAAAGTCGCCGCCGTGACGGGCGCAAGCCAGGGGCTGGGCTTCGCCATCGCTCGGTCCTTGGCGGCCGAGGGGGCCAGTGTGGCGATTTGCGCCCGCAACCGCAACGCTCTCGAGGCGGCCGCCGTGAAGCTGCGCGCCGGCGGCGCCGAGGTGCTGCCGGTCGCAACGGACGTGGCCCAGGAGGACGGCGCCGGGACGTTCTTGGAGGCGGCTGCCGATCGCTACGGGGCCGTGGACATCCTGGTGAACAACGTGGGGGGCAACCGCCGGGGGAACTTCGCCGAGTCCACGGACCAGGACTGGCTGGACGTGATTCAACTCAACGTGCTGTCGGCGTTCCGCGCCAGCCGCTGCGCCATTCCGTGGATGCGGAAGCAGGGCGGCGGCTCAATCGTCTTCGTGTCTTCGGTGTTCGGCAGAGAGAAGGGAGGCCCGGGGCTGTCGATCTACAACACGACGAAGTCCGCGCTGATCTCCGCCGCCGGCATCATGGCGCTCGAGCTGGCCCCCGAAGGCATTCGCGTGAACTGCGTGGCGCCGGGGTCGATCCGCTTCGAGGGCGGGAGCTGGGACAAGCGCGTCAAGGCCGACCCCGACGGCATGAGGAAGTTCGTGGACGCGAACCTTCCCCTAGGCCGCTTCGGGCGGGCGGAAGAGGTGGGAGACGTGGTCGCGTTCCTGGCGTCCGAGCGAGCCAGCTTGATCACGGGCGCCTGCATTGCCGTGGACGGCGCCCAGGGCAGATCGCTGATCTAAAAGGGGCCGTCAGACAAACCGGTACAGCCGCACGTCCAAGGCCCGCGTGGGCCGCTCGGCGCCCCTCCACTGGACCAGGATCGGACTCTGGTAGGCGCCGCGGGGGATCATGCCGTTTCCGTCGCCACGGGCGTCCAGCACGGGCAAGCTGAACCGCCGCTTCATGCGCAGGAAGTGCGACACGGGCAGCGCCAGGGCCCGATTCACGATCCGCTCCACGACGGAGCGGCGCACGCCCATGCGGTCCAGGAGCTTGTTCAGGATCAGGACGGCGTCGAACTGGGCGTAGTTGAGCGTCTTCGCGGGAATCGCTTTGGGGTCGAGGAGCGCGTTCTTGCCCCTCTCCGCCATGAACCGCAACGGGTCGGCCAACACGTCGCGCAGATCGTGGGTCATGAGCAGCGTCTCGTACTCGTTGACCGTCAGGCCGGCATGCCTTTCCTCGGGCGGAAGCGACACGTCCAGCCGCCCGAAGGACACGTCGTGCTCGCGGGCCAGCGCTCGCAGGCGGTCCATGAACCCGAACTCGCGGTCCCGCAGGTTGCGCGCGTCGATGGCGTGGGGCGACGCCTCGACCTCTACGGTAAGCCGCGCGACCTCCTCTTCGCCCCCGTATCCCACGACCGTCGTCCGCCGACAACGGGTGCCCGCGTCGTGCACTCCGTCCAGCTCCACGAACCAGACGGGCAGGTCGCCCCGCTGCTCGTACGACACGCAGTTCTTCAGGCCCGCCCCCATGAACGTCAGGTGGGAGTCCGCGTTCTTGGGTTCGCTTGCGCGCTGCTCGTCGGAAAGCTCCGTGCGCAGGTGAAGCTCGTCGTGAACGTAGCCGGCGCCGGGAGGGAAGAGTTCGCGGAAGAGCTGCAGGAACTTGTGGACGTTCTGGCCGTCGTGCTTCAGACGCTCCGCCAAGCGCTGGTCCAAGTAGCCGGCGGTGGTGTGGTCGGACACGTACAGGGCCTTGGGAAACCGGCTGAACAGCTTCCCGAACTCGCGCTCCACGCGGCCGCGCACGTCGATGAGGTCGAAGCGCGCCGAAGGCTCGATCCGCAAGACGGCCTGGAAGGGACCGTCGGCGCACGGGTTCAGTCGTTCCATCGAGATCAACGCAGGGCTCCTTGGCGTCGGGGACAGCTGCCGGGAGGGCGCCGCCCGGTGTGCGCCCATATGCTGGAACCGTATAATGTGGACTGTCGCGACGCAAACAGCAAGCAGCCGCCACGCCTGCGAAAGGACCGAAGTCATGACGACGACGAACGCAACGCCCGCGAAGACATTGGTCAAGGAGCTCGAGACGTCCCTGGGGTACCTGCGGAAGACGCTCTCCGTGTTCGGAGAAGAGGACTCGGGGTTCGCGCCCAACCCGCAGCTCTTCACGGTGGCGGGCCACGTTGCCCATGTGGCGGATTCCGTCGACTGGTTCGTGGAGGGGGCCTTCGGCAAAGGGTGGGACATGGACTTCGCGACCATGGAAAGCAAGGTTCGGGCAGTGGCGTCGCTTGCCGAGGCGTCGGCTTGGTTGGAGCGCGCGTTCGGCGCCGCCGCGGAGGCCGTCCAGTCCGCGCCCGCCGGTGCCCTGGGCGAGCCGATCCCCGACCGCAGGATCATGGGCGGGGCGCCTCGGGCCGCCGTCGTGACCGCGATCGTGGACCACACGGCCCACCACCGGGGCGCCCTCTCCGTGTACGCGCGCCTCTTGGGCAAGACGCCGGTCATGCCGTACGGCTGACGACGGCCCGCAGCGCGAGTTCTCGTGGGGGATCAGAACACCCAGTGTCCCACCAGGGCGCAGATCGGAACCGTGATCGCTGTCCGCAGGAGGAAGACGGCAAGCAGATCGCGGAAGCCGACCGGCAGGTTCGAGCGGATCAGGAACGCGCCCACCTCCGACATGTACACCAGCTGCGTGGCCGACGCGCAGGCGACGACGAACCGGGTCAATTCGCTGTCGATGCCCTGCGCCAGCACTACCGGCAGGAACTGGTCGGCGAAACCGACGAGAAGCGCCGGCGCGGCGGCCCGGGCTTCGGGCAGGCCCAGGAGTTCGGCCAGGAAGACGAGCGGATAGGACAGCCAGTCGAACACCGGCGTGTGCGTGGCCGCCGCAAGGGACAGCGTGCCGACCGTCACGACCAGCGGGAGCAGCCCGAACCAGATGTCGAAGGTCGTGGCGGCCCCGGCGCGCAGCAGCGCCGTCCACGAGAGCGACTGCGCGGCCCGGGCGCGCGCCCGTTGCAGGCCCAGAGAGAACGGGCCGCTGCCGGTGCGGTCCGCCGGATCGTCTTGGTGCGCGTGGGCGTCGGCGGTCGCGTAGCGGTCCTGCTTGCGCGACAGCGGAGGCAGGCGGGGCGTGACGATCGCCGCCGCCGCGCCGCTGACGAGCAACGCGCCGTAGAAGGCGAAGAAGTGCGCGCTCAGGCCCGCGAAGTCGACGATCACCTTGGCGAAGGCCACCGACACGACCGAGAAGTTGAGCGCGATGACGGCGGCCTCTCGCTGCGTGTAGCGGCCCGCGTCGTACTGCTTGGCGGTGATGACCACGCCCACCGTGGACGAACCGAACCAGGACGCCGCGCAGTCCACGGCGGCGGTCCCCGGCAGCGTCAGGAGCGGTCGGAACGCCCGCTGCACCAGGGTCCCGACGAACTCCATGAGGCCGAACTCGGTCAGCAGCGGCAGCAGCACGGAAGCGAACAGAAAGACGGCGAAGATCACGGTCGCCAGGTCGCGCAGGATCACGCCGCCGGTCTCGCCCGACGTGATCCAGTTTGGACCCGCGTCGAAGAGGACCATGCAGGCGACTGCGGCACCGACGACCCGCACCGCGGCGCCGACGGGCGAGGCCGCGAAGGCCCGAGCCAAGTCCCCCGGTTCGCGCCGCCATCGGGGACGAGCGAGCAGCCCGTACAGCGAGGTCGCCGCCGACGCGCACACGACCGCGGTCACGACGGCGGGCAAGGCGTCGCCCGCGAGCTCGCGGACCAGCCCGGTGACGATCCCGATCCCGATGTCGATGCCGTCCGCCGTGGGGATCGGAACCAGAAAGACCAGCATGCCCGCAACGGACGGGCCCAGGAACCGGGCCGTGGACTTCTTCACTCTGATTGCGCTCCGGGGCAGGCGGGGGCGGAATCCCGGCGACGTTGCGCCGGCTTATATTGTCCGGTGAAATGATCTCGTTCGAGGGCAGGGCCGCAATCGTGACGGGGGCGGCCAGGGGCATCGGCGCAGCGTGCGCGCAGGCCTTCGCTGAGCATGGAGCCGACGTGGTGCTGGCCGATGTTCGGGAGCGCGGCGTGGCCGAGACCGCCGAGTCCGTCGCGTCCGCAACCGGCGCCGCCACGCTGGCCGTTCGAGCCGACGCGAGCCGGGAAGAGGACTGTGCCGCCGTTCTGAACGCCTGCCTGGAGCGGTTCGGACGCTGCAACGTTCTGGTCAACAACGCGGGCGTGATCGTTCCGGGCTCCATCTTGGACGCATCGCCCGAGGACTTCGACCGGGTGCTGGCGGTCAACCTGCGGGGCGCCTTCCTGATGGGCCGGCTGGCGGCGCGCCACATGGTGGACCGCGGCGACGGGGGCGCGATCGTGAACATGTCCTCCACCAACGCCGTCGTGGCGATTCCGGACCAGCTTGCGTACGCCGTCTCCAAGGGCGGCGTCGCGCAGCTCACCAAGGCGATGGCCGTGGCGCTGGCGCCGCACGGCGTGCGCGTAAACGCGATCGGCCCCGGAAGCGTCGCCACCGCCATGCTGGACGCGGTTGCGGACGACGACGACGCCCGTCGGACGGTCCTGTCGCGCACGCCGCTGGGCCGCATCGCCGAACCCGCCGAGGTGGCCCGCGTGGCCGTCTTTCTGGCCAGCGACTACGCCTCGTACGTGACGGGCCAGACCGTCTACCCCGACGGCGGACGCTTGGCCCTCAACTACACCGTTCCCGTGCCCAAGAGCGCGTGAGGTGAAGCGCCGGCCCAGCCTTCCCGAGGAAGTCCTGTTGGTGGCGTTGCATTCCACCGGAGCGCTCCGAGGCTTCCACACCAACTACGCCCTTGGCGGAGCCGTCCTGGGCGAGTTGCTGCTGCGCGGGGAGGTTGGCATCAAGGGCGCGGGGCGAAAGGAGCGCGTGATTATGGTCGAGGACGCCGCCGACGGCGGATCCCTGCTGGACGAATGCCGCTCCCTCGTCCGCGACGCCAAGCGGTTGCGCGCGCCGGCGGCGTGGGTCGCTGCCTTTGCCCGGACCAAGAAGCTGACGCACCAAGTAGCCGAGCCCCTCCGCAGCCGGGGCGTTCTTCGCGCAAAGGAAACGCGGGTTCTCTGGGTCTTCCCGCGCCGACTCTACTTGCAGATGGACCGGCGCCCCAGGCGCGAAGCCGTCGAACGATTGCACACGGCGATCTTCGGCTCGGACGCCGACCCCGGACTCGATCCGCGGACGACCGCGCTGCTGGCCCTGGCGGACGCCGTCGGCCTCCTTCGCCCCGTGTTCGGGTGGAAGCCGATCTGGCGCCGGCGCGCCCACATCAAGCAGCTTGTCCGGCACGATCCGGTGGGCCGAGCCGTCCGCGGCGCAGTGCACGCCGCTGCAGCCGCGGCCTCCGCCGGATCCGCGGGCGCTGGCGTCGCCGGCGCGACGGCACTTCTCTACGTTACGGAACCATGAGCATCCAACTCGCTGAAGAAGCAGTGCACGCACTGAACCGGGCTGCCGCCGCGGCCGCCAGGGACGGTGCCCAGGCCGTGGAGCCGCGCCACATCTTGGCGGGCGTCGCGTCTCACGGGGAACCGGCTCTTCTCCGCGCCGTGGGGCGGCTCGGGCTGGAGATCGGCGATCTGCCTGACGACTTCACGAACTTGCCCGTCACGCACGAGAATCACATTCCCTTCTCGCCTTCGTCGCACGCGGCGCTTGCCGCGGCGGTGGAGTTCAGCTCGGCGCGCGGGTGGCCCGCCACCACCGGAGTCCACCTCTTGCTGGGCGTGGCCGGGGCCGGAGACCCGGAATCGGATCGCGTCTTGGCCGCCTGGGGTTTGGAGGCGACCGCTCTGAGCCGCGAACTGACGCAGCCGCCGACAACGGCCGCGGACGACGACGCCCAGGGCGCGGACGCCGGCGAGCGCGGCGACCACGGTCGCGCCGAACAACCGCAATGACCTGGGCGGCCGCGATGGCCGGGACATCCGCTCCGAGTCGGACGCTGGCGGCGCTGCTTCTGCCGCTGTCGCTGGCCTGCACGGCGCCGGAGCCCGATCCCTTCGCCGGAACCCCGGCCGACGGTCCCATGCCCGAGATCGGTCCAGCCCCCGCCGACTACCGGCCCACCGCGGCCGGGGCGCCGTCGACGGACATCTGGCTTGGCGTTCTCGACCGCTCGAGCGACGGCGCCCCGCTGGTTCGCGACCTGTTCAACGCCACGGACCGGGACGGCTACGACAACCAGCCCCGCTTCGGTCCGGACGGCAACAGCCTCTACTACACGTCCGCCGTGGACTCCATCCAGACGGAGGCGTTCCGGTACGTCCTGGACGCGGGCCGGTCGGAACGGCTGACCCGCACGCCCGAAGCCAGCGAGTTCTCGCCGACTCCGATCCCTGGACAGGAGGCGTTTTCGGCGATCCGCGAGATCCGAGGCAAGCAGTACCTCTGGCGCTACGACGACGCCGGCGCCGCGCTGGGGCCCGTCTTCTCGACCGCCGAGCCGGTGGGCTATCACGCATGGGCCGACGAGCGAGTGGCGGTTCTGTTCGTCCTGGGCGACCCCCCCGTCCTCCGGATCGGCGACGCGCTGTCCGGCACGCTGCAAACCGTGGTCGACAACCCGGGTCGTTCGATCCACCGGATCGCTGGATCAGGCGACATTTCGTTCGTGCACAAGCTCGCCGAGGGAGAATGGTGGATCGAGCGCCTCGACCCGGCTTCGGGCCGGACCGAGCGGCTGGTCCGCACCTTGCCCGGCCGCGAGGACTACGCCTGGACTCCGCACGGCGAAATCCTGATGGGCGACGGGGCGGCCCTTCACTACTGGACCCCGGACTCGGGGTGGAGACTCTTGGCGGAGTTGAGCGCCGGGAACGCCGGAGGCGCGGGAGCCCAAGGCGCGGAGGCCGGAGCGATCTCCCGCATCGCGGTCAGCCCTGCCGGCGACCGAATTGCCCTGGTCCGAGAGCGCCGTCCCGGCTCGGGCGAACGGTAGGAGACGAAACCAAGACGCGCCGCAGCGCGTATGAATTGGCAAACGGAGGAGACAAGATGCTGAGCACGTTCGTCGAAGGGTACTTCTATTCGCTGGCGGCGTTCTGGACGGCAGCCGTGCGCATCGGCCTGCCCCACATCCTGCTGCTGGTCCTGCTCTTCTGCTGGTTGCGCAGGCGGCGGCGCGGCGGCGGTTGCTGCTGGAGCTTCGGCGCCGGGTCGGAGTCGTGCTGCTGTCGCCTGGACCCGTGCTGCTGCCGTCGGGAGACGTGCGACGCCGAGGCCGGGGACGACGGCGACAACGGCCGCCAGGACGCCGACGCCCACCACGACGCGGACCACGACCAAGACTGACGCCGCCCGCAGGCCGCAAATCGCCACAGCCATGCGGCCACCGGGCCTCCTGGCGACCGCGTGCCTGTTGCTCGTCGCCGCCGGACTCGCGCCTCCGGCGGGCGTCGCTTGCGCACAGGCCGTCGTCCAAGCAGTCAGGGCGCCGGAACCACCGGTGATCGACGCAGTCCTGGACGAGCCCTTCTGGCGAGACGTCCCGGTCGTCACCGACTTCCGGCAACGCGTCCCCGTGGACGGCGCCCCCGCTTCGGAGCGCACCGAACTGCGCGTCGCCTTCGACCGAAACAACCTGTACTTCGCTCTCGTCCTCCACGACTCGGACCCGGCCGGCATCCGCCGCAGCATCCTCCACCGCGAAGGGCGCATCGACCAGGACGACAACATCCGCATCGGGCTGGACACGTACCACGACCGGCGGAACGCCTACATCTTCGAGATCAACCCCTTCGGCACGCAGGGCGACGCCCTGATCACCGACGAGTCCATGACGCTGGCCGACTGGAACTGGGAGGGCATCTACGAGAGCGAGGCCCGCGTCACCGAGGACGGCTGGGTCGTGGAGGCCGCGGTCCCCTTCACCACGATCCGGTTCTCCGACGAAGCCGCGCCGACGATGGGCATCCTGGTGGAGCGCACGATCCGGCGAAACAACGAGTTCGTGTACTTCCCCCACGTCGGCCAAGAGTTCCGCTCGGGCCTCACGCAGGTCTCCCAGTACGCCACGCTGACCGGCCTGGAGGACCTGCGCCGGGGCCGCTACATGGAGGTGAAGCCCTTCGCCATCGCCGGGCGGTCCGCCGAGGGACGCGCGGGAGACGCGCCCGCCGCCACCCGCGCCCTCGACGAGATCGGCCTCGACTTCAAGTACTCGATCACGTCCAACCTGACCCTGGACGCCACGGCGAACCCGGACTTCGCCCAGGTGGAGGCGGACAACGTCCAGATCAACCTGACCCGCTTCGGCCTCTTCTACCCGGAGAAGCGAGAGTTCTTCCTGGAACGGGCGGGCCTCTTCGACTTCGGCGACGCCCGCGAAACCGAGGTCTTCTTCAGCCGCCGGATCGGCATCAACAACGACATCGCCGGGGGCGGGCGCCTGACGGGCCAGGCCGGCCCCGTGTCCGTGGGCGCGCTGAGCCTGTTCACCGACGACGCCCGGCGCCCGGGCGGAAGCCGGCTTCCCGGCGGCCTCAACTCCGTGCTCCGCCTGCGCGCCGACCCGCTTCCCCGCACGACCGTCGGCGGCATCTTCACGTCGCTGAGGACCGACGCCGCGCAAAACCAGGTCGCGGGAGCGGACGCGCAGATCCGCTTCGGGGGCTCCGGCTCGGTGGTTGCGTGGGCTGCGCGTTCTTCCGGCGACGGCGGACAGGCCGCCACGGCAGCGTCCGCCCAGGCGACCGTAGGCAACCGCAACTTCTCGGCGCGCGCCGGCTTCACCCAGGTGCCGAGCGAATTCGAGCCCGCGCTGGGGTTCGTGCGCCGACGGGACATGCGGCGGTACGAAGGCTCGGTGGCCGCCTTTCCGCGCTTCGAGCAGAGCCGTTGGGCCCGCCAGCTGATCGCCGCGGTGAACGGCGGTTACGTGCAGGGACTCGACGGCGTCCGGCAGAGCACAACCTTGTTGTCGCACAGCATGCTGTCGTTCGAGTCGGGCGATTGGATCGTCGCGAACGTGCGCCGCCGCACCGAAGCGTTGCGGCAGCCCGCGAGAATCCAGGGGCGCGAGCTGGCGGCGGGCGACTACGCGTTCACGACCGTCGAGCTTCGCTTCCGCACCAACGAGAGCCGGCGCCTGTCGTCACGGGGCGGCGTGTCCACGGGCGGCTTCTGGGGCGGCACGCGGACGGAGGTTTCGGTCGGCGGCGCGTGGAAGACGGGGCCGTACTTGACGATCGGTGGCGACTACGCGTGGAACGACGTCAGCCTGCCCGCGCGCGACGGCGACTTCGCCACGCGGTTGTTCGGCGTCACGGTGCTGGGGGCGGTGAGCCGGTCGCTGTTCGCCAACGCGCTGGTGCAGTGGGACGACGTGTCCGACATGATGCAGGCCAACGTGCGGATCAACTGGATCCACACGCCGGGAAGCGACCTGTTCCTGGTGTTCGACTCGGGCTATCTGACCGGTGCGCTTCGCGACCCCCGAACCGAACGATGGCAACGCCGCACCGGCGTGGCCAAGCTGACCTACTTGAAGGCGTTCTGACGCCCCCTACGGCTCTCCCGACAGCGACGAAGCCCACTCCGGCACCACCGCCGGGTCGATGTCGAAGACGACCAGCCCCACCGTGAACACGACCACGGCGATCACCACGACGCCGATCAGGTTCAGGAAGATGCCGGTGCGGGCCATCTCGCTCACCGTGATGCGGTTGCTGCCGAAGACGATGGAGTTGGGCGGCGTGGCCACCGGCATCATGAAGGCGCACGAAGCCGACAGCGTGGCGGGGATCATGAGCACCAGCGGATGGATGCCCGTGGCCACGGCGACGGAGGCCAGGATCGGAAGGATCATCTCGGTGGTCGCCGTGTTGCTGGTCAGCTCCGTCAGGAAGGTGAGCGACAGGCACACCAGAAGGATCAGGCCGAAGGTGGGAAGGTTCCCCAGCGCCTGGAACTGGTCGCCGATGATCCGGGCCAAGCCCGTCTCCTGAAAGCCGGCCGCCAGCACGAAGCCGCCCCCCAGCAGCAGCACGATGTTCCAAGGCAGGCGCGGTATCACGCCGGGGCCCATGACCCGCGTGTCGCCGTGCTCCCGGTTTCGCGCGGGTACGAAGAAGAGCACCGAAGCCATGGCGATCGCCACGGTGCCGTCGTCCACCAACCCGGGGTCGGGGAGCAAGTTGGACCAGCCCGGGATCGTGAAGAGGCCCACGCGCAAGTCGCCCCGGAACACCCAAAGGAGCGCGGTCAGGGCGAAGACCGCCGTCACGACCCGCTCTTCGAACGAAACCGGCCCGAGGCGCGCGCGCTCCTTCTCCACGACGGTCCTGTCCACCGAGACGCCCTCCGGCACGCGAAAGAACACGTGGGTGATCAGGAACCACGACACCGCCAGCATGACGGCTCCGATGGGAAGCGCCATGATCATCCACTGGCCGAAGGAGATGCCCGGCGCATCGGGGAACAGGATCTCGAACATGCGCTGGAAGGTCAGGTTGGGCGGCGTGCCCACCAGCGTCGTAAGGCCGCCCACGGAGCAGCCGTAGGCGATCCCCAGCATGAGTCCCACGGTCAGGGGGCGCGCCTTGTCCTGGGCCGCGTCCTCGATCTGGAGCACGATCGCCAAGCCGATCGGCACCATCATGACCGCCGTGGCCGTGTTGGAGATCCACATGGACAGGAACGCCGCCGCCAGCATGAACCCCAGGACGATGCGCGCCGGACCGCCGCCCACGAAGTGGATGATGTTCAGGGCGATGCGACGGTGCAGGTTCCACTTCTCCATCGTCAGGGCGATCATGAAGCCGCCGATGAAGAGCACGATGGTGCTGTTGAAGTAGAGCGGCGCGGTGTCGCCCCCGTCCATGATCGACAGGAGCGGGTACAGGACCAGGGGGACCAGCGCCGTGGCGAAGAGGGGAATGGCGTCGGTGACCCACCACACGGCCATGAGCACCGCCACCGCCGCCAACCGACTTGCGGGCATGTTGTCCGGCGCTACCGGAAACGCCAGGAACAGCACGGCCAGCGCGGGACCCAGCCAAAGGCCGACCGCCTTGCCGCGCCCGCCGCTAGGGTTCTCGATTGCCATGGGAAGAAAGGTAGAATGGCCAGGAACGGTCCGGAGGGCAACTCGGACGACATCGGCGCGCAACTTCTTGCCCGGCCCCGGTTGCGGCGCTACTTCACCCCGTTCCATATCCCGCTCGCAGGCGCCGTTCGACCCGGAGGACCCCGTGTGCGCTCCCTCTTTCTCCCGCCTCTCCGCCCCGCTCGTCGTCTTCGCCGTCTTCGCCCTCGCGTCCCCCGCTCCCGTCGTCGCCCAGGAAGACGACGCCCAGGCGGACGAATGGGACGTGACGCTTGCGCGGGGCGAGACCAGGGAGATCGACTTCACCACCGACGAAGGCACCTGGATGTCCCTGGACATCTCGCCGGACGGGCGCTGGATCGCCTTCGACCTGCTGGGACACGTCTACCGGGTGCCGGCGGAGGGCGGCGGCGAGGCCCAGCTGCTCACCGGCGGCACCGGCGTTGCGACCCACTACCATCCGCGCTACTCGCCCGACGGCGCATCGATCGCCTTCATCAGCGACCGCAAGGGCCAGAACAACCTGTGGATCATGGACGCCGACGGATCGAACGCCAGGGCGGTCTTCGAGGAGCCGATGGTCCGCGCCTTGGAGCCGGCGTGGTCGGCGGACGGCAACTACGTCTTCGTGCGGCGACAGAGCCTGCCGCCCGGACTCGGGGCGGCAACAGGCGGCATCTGGATGTACCATAGGGACGGGGGCAAGGGCGTGCAGGTGGTCGCCGACCAGCCCCAGGCTGCGTGGCCTTCGCCGTCGAAGGACGGGCGCCACCTGTACTTCCACGTGTACACGGGGCCGCCGGGGCTTCAGGGTAGGGACGCCATGGCCGGGCACTGGCAGGTGCGACGCATGGACTTGGAGACCGGCGAAGTGACGCTCGTCACCGACGGCACGGCGGCGCAGCAGGTTCGCGCGTCCAGCGGCAGCGCCTACGCGGCCGAGATCTCGCCGGACGGGCGCTACTTGGCCTTTGCGCGGCGGATCGCCGGGGGCACGATCTCGTACCGGGGCCACACCTTCGGGCCGCGCGCGGCGCTGTGGATCCGCGACTTGGAGACGGGACGGGAGCGCGTGGCGATGGACCCGATCACGGTGGACAACGCCGAGGGGATCAAGACGCTGCGCATTCTGCCGGGGTACGCGTGGACCGCCGACGGTTCGGGCATCGTCGTGACGCAGGGGGGCAAGATACGCAGGTTGGACGTGGCCGGCGGGGAGGTGACCACGGTGCCGTTCACGGCGCGCGTGCGGCGCACGATCTCCGAGATGGCCCGCGCCAGCTTCCGGATCGACGACGACCCCTTCCAAGCCAAGATGCTGCGCTGGTACGGCGCTTCGCCCGACCGATCGCGGATCGCCTTCCAAGCCGTGGGGCGCGTGTGGATCGCGGCGGCGGACGGCGGCCAACCCGAGCGACTCACGACCGGCGACGGCCCCTTCGAATACTCGCCGGCGTGGTCTCCCGACGGGCAGTGGATCGCCTACGCCACTTGGGGCGGCGCGGACGGCGGCCACATCTGGAAGACTCGGGCGGACGGCGGCGGAAGCGGACCGCAGCGGCTGACCACGTCGTCCTCCGAGTACGTGCATCCGGTGTGGAGCCTCGACGGTTCCGAGATCGTGGCGACAAGGGGTTCGGGCGCCGCTTCCCGTGCCCGCTCGGCGACGCAGAACCCGTACTGGGAGCTTTGGCGCGTGCCGGCCGACGGCAGCGGGGAAGAGCGGATCATGACCTTGCCCCGAGGCGTCGAGGGCCTGCTGGGCAACCGACGCCAGATCGTTCGCGCCTCGTTCGGCCCCGGCGGGCGCATCTACTTTCCCTCGCGCCAAGAGTCCGAGGGCGGCGGCACCGTGACAGCGCTGACGTCGGTGCGCAGGGACGGCTCCGATCTGCGCGCGCACGCCACGATCCCGTTCGGCGACGAGTTCGTGATCTCTCCCGACGGCAGTCGCGTGGCCTTCCAGGAGGGCGACAACGTCTTCTGGGCGCCGCTGCCCCCGGGCGGAACGGGCGGAGAGCCCGTGGCGCTGACCAAGGAGAACGCGCCGGTTCCGGTCGTCCGCCTCACCACCGAGGGCGGGCTCTACCCCCGCTGGCGCACGAACGACGAGCTCGAGTACGGCAGCGCGGACCGCTTCTTCGTGCACGACGCAGCGACCGGCGTCACGGACACGATGGTCGTCGACCTGCGGGTGCCGCGCCGCATCCCCGAAGGCGTCCTGGCGCTGACCAACGCCCGGATCGTCACGCTGAACGACCGGCAGGTGGTCGAGAACGGAACCGTGCTGGTCGAGGGCAGCCGCATCGCGTGCGTGGGCGAGTGCGACACGTCGGGCGCTTCCGAGATGCTGGACATGACGGGCAAGACGATCGTGCCCGGATTCGTGGACATGCACGCGCACCACTACCGAGAGCACCGGGGACTGATCCCCAAGCGCGACTTCGAGTCGGCCGTGTACTTGGCGTACGGCGTCACGACCAACCTGGACAACTCCATGTGGTCGCAGAACGTGTTCGCCAGCGGCGAGCTGATTCGGGCCGGCGCAGTGGCGGGGCCGCGCACGTTCTCCACGGGCGATCCGCTCTACCGGGGCAACGGCGCCAGGCAGAACCAGCTGTCCAGCTACGAGGCGGCCGAGCAGAACGTCAACCGCTTGGCGTCGTGGGGGGCGACGGCGTTGAAGCAGTACATGCAGCCGCGCCGAGACCAGCGGCAGTGGGTGTCCGAGATCGCACGGGCCAAGGGGCTCATGGTCACGTCGGAGAACAACGACACCCCCTACACGATCGGCATGATCATGGACGGGCACACGGGCTTCGAGCATCCCATGACCTACTTGCCCATGTACGGCGACTTGAGCCGGTTCCTGGGGCTGGCCGGCGCCACGTATTCGCCTACGTTCGTCGTCGGCGGCATTGGGCCGTGGAACGAGGAGTACTTCCTGGCCGAAAGCGAGGCTTGGCTGGACGAGAAGCAGCGGCAGTGGATGCCCTGGCGCCAGGTGATTCCGCACATGCGGCGGCGCTGGATCAGACCCGAGACCGACTACAGCTTCCCCTTGATCGCGCAAGGCATGATGGACGTGATCGAGGCCGGCGGCTGGGGCGCCATCGGCTCCCATGGACAGGCCCACGGGATCGCGTCGCACTGGGAGATATGGATGGCGGAGTCGGCGTCCGATCCCATGACGGCGCTGGAGGTGGCAAGCGTGCACGGCGCCGTCTTCTTGGGCGCGGACCAGGACATCGGCACAATCGAGCCCGGCAAGCTGGCCGACCTGCTGGTGCTCGACTCCAACCCCTTGGACGACATCCGCAACACGACCGACATCCTGTACGTGGTGCAGGGCGGGATCGCGCGAGACGCGGTCACCTTGGACGAGGTGTGGCCCACCCGCGCGCCCTACGGCGAGCACTGGTGGGTGGAGCCGGACGCATGGCGGATGGACGACCTCCCCGTGGACTACTGGGACCGGAGGCGGTAGCGCGAACTGCGAGGTGGTCGTCGAGCGCGCCGTCTACGGACGACGGTTCGCCGAGGCGTCTCCGGTTGCGCCGAAGACGGTGGCCGCCGTGATCTCTCCGAAGCAGGCCGACGCGCGCGTGCCCGTGTCGTCCGAGTCCGACATGACGCCGACGCTGTGGACGGGCGGCGGCGGATGTCCGAACGCCGCGATGAAGTCGGCGACCACGTCGCGCTCGAACGCCCGCCACACCGGGCGGCGGGGCTTGCCCGAGGCCACGACCACGACGGACACGCGGTCGGTGTACGGGCTGGGCATCTGGGTGCCGGCGGGCGTCGCGGCGCCCCACACGTAGTTCAGCGCCCGGCCGGGCAGCTCGCGCTCCTTCATGCGCTCGGACGCGGCGTGGGCAAGGCGGGACAGGAGGCTTTCGTTCTCGCGGTCGAACTCGAAGTTGACGAAGATGCGGGCGGCGAAGTCGTCCCTCTTCTTCTCGCGGCCGTCGGCGCCGGGCACCACGTCCTCCACCCGGAAGCGGAACCGCAGGATCGGATGCGTCTCGGCATCGAAGGACAAGCTTCGCACCAAGGCCGAGGCGTGGTTGCGGCTCTCCGCGCACAGTGCCGGCTCGCCGTCCAGCTCCGTGACCCAGTAGTCGGTGGCGCCGTCGCCGCCGAAGCGGACCTGGGCCCAGCCGCCTGGCCAGCGGAGGGACGCGGACGCGCGCGGGGCAATCCGAGAAGCCGGGGCCGGACGGGAGGCCTCCGCCGGAAGAGGGGCTGGAGCAGCCACCAGGGAGTCGAACGACAGGATCGGCCGGGTGGCGGCGGTGCGCTGGGGGACGGCGCGGACGGAGACGGGCGACAGGCCCAGGGCGACCCCGCAACAGAGGGCCAGGAGAGCGAGGGCGGCTCTCGGCGTCGTCGTGGACGCCGGTTCCGTCCTGGACGCCGGTTCCCGTTTCGCGAGCGCCGATGCGCGTTCCGAACGCCGTGGGGTCATTTCAATGGTCGCTGCTGGACTCGAACCAGCGACCCCTACGATGTGAGCGTAGTGCTCTACCGACTGAGCTAAGCGACCGAACGGCGACGCGGTCGCCGCCGAATACCCCCACGGGGAATCGAACCCCGGTCTCCTGGCTGAGAACCAGGTATCCTAGGCCACTAGACGATGGGGGCATTTCAAGGAACGGACGGGCAAGATACGCAAGAGAGCGGAGGACATCAAGCTTCCCGACTTGCGCGCCCTAGGACTTGCGCGCCTGGCATTGCGTCCCGGACCCGGGACATTGCGCCCCGCCCGTCGCGGGTTACGATTGTTCGTCCCCCCAGCCTCAAACCACCGGAGCCGCCCATCGTGAGAGCGAGAGCGTCAGCGTTCCTCCGCGTCGCGGTCGCCGTCGTCGCGGTCGCCCTGTTTGTCGCGCCCGCCGGCGTCGCGGCCCAGTCGACCGCACGCTACGACGTCGTTCTTCGGGGCGGTCGCGTGATCGACCCGGAGACGGCACTGGACGCGGTGCGCGACGTGGGCATCGTGGGCTCCGAGATCGCGGCGGTGTCGGAAGAGCCGCTGGACGGGGACGTGATCGTGGACGTGGCGGGGCTCGTGGTGGCGCCGGGGTTCATCGATCTGCACGCGCACGGACAGACCAACCGGGCCAACGAGTTCCAGGCGCGGGACGGCGTCACCACGGCGCTCGAGCTGGAGAGCGGCGTGGCCGATCCGGCGGCGTTCCTGGCGCACCGCGCGGGCGACGCCGTCTTGAACTTCGGGGCCACGGTGTCGCACATGTCCGCTCGGGCGTGGGCCGTCCCCGGGCGGCCGGGACTGGAGCGCGCCCGACGGGCCTACGAGAACGGGGCCGAGGCCGGGGAGCGCGCCGTGGGCCGGATCGCGTCCGCTGCCCGCTACGACCCGGTGCCGCCCGAGCGCCACGAGGCGCTCCGCGAGGCGCTTCGCGCAGGGCTTGCCGGCGGCGCGCTGGGGGTCGGCATGGCGCACCAGTACTACCCGGGGGCCACGCGCGAAGAGATCCTGCGGGTCTTCCAGCTGGCCGCCGAGGAAGAGGCGGTGATCTTCACGCACGTGCGCAGCATGGGCGTCGGCGCCATCCAAGAGGTGATCGCGGACGCGGTGGTCACGGGCGCGCCGCTCCACATCGTCCACGCCAACAGCTCCAGCCTGTGGGAGATCGCCACGGTGATGGACCTCGTGGCCGGCGTCCGCGACCGGGGCTTCGACGTCAGCACGGAGGCGTACCCCTACACGGCGGCGTCCACGGGCCTGCAGTCCGCCATATTCGATCCTGGCTGGCAGGACGACCTGCGCATCGGCTACGGCGACCTTCAGTGGCAGGACACGGGCGAGCGGCTCACGGAGGCCAGCTTCCGCCGCTATCGGGCGTCGGGCGGCACCGTGATCATTCACATGATGCGGCCCGAGTGGATACGCGAAGCGCTGTCGCGGGAGTTCGTCATGGTGGCTTCCGACGGCATGCCCTACGCGCCGGGCGCCCATCCGCGCAGCGCCGGCACGTTCTCGCGCTTCCTGGGACGCTACGTCCGCGACGAGGGCTTGGTCCCGCTCATGGAAGGGCTGGCGCGCATCACGCTCATGCCCGCTCGCCGACTGGAGGGCATGTCGAGCCAAATGACGCGCAAGGGGCGCATCCAGACCGGCGCCGACGCCGACATCACGGTCTTCGACCCGGCGTCGATCATCGACACCGCCACCTTCGAGGACGATCTGTCGTACTCCCGGGGCGTGGCCCACGTGCTGGTGAACGGCCAGTTCGTGGTCCGGGACGGAGAGAACGTGCCGGGCGCCCGGCCGGGCCAAGCCGTAGTGGGCAAGGGCGGGCAACCCGTCAACTAGAACCAGAAGAGTGCATCGGGACGACGCCCTGGACCTGCTGATCGTCGGCGCAGGTCCTTGCGGCCTGGCCGTCGGCGTGGCGGCCAAGGAACGCGGTCTGCGCTACGCGGTGCTGGACAAGGGTTGCATTGCCCAGTCGCTGATCCGCTACCCGTACTACATGACCTTCTTCTCCACGGCGGAGCGGCTGGAGATCGGCGGCGTGCCCTTTGCCGTCCCGGACCCCAAGCCGACGCGGCGGGAGGCGCTTGCCTACTATCGCCACGTGGTGCGGCATCACGACTTGGCGGTCCGCCAGTACGAAGAGGTTGCCGAGATCGCGGAGACGGGAGCGCTGCGGCGGTACGACGAGATCGCGGCGGTCGCGGCCGGCGGCGGCGCGGGCGCCCAGGGTCCCCGCTTTCGCGTTCGCTCGATTTGCAGGCGTCCGGGCGGCAGGGGCGAAGCGCGGATCTACGCGGCCAGGGCCGTGGCGATCGCCACCGGAGGCTTCGGCGAGCCGAATCGGCTGGAGCTGCCCGGTGGGCCGGACGCCTACCCGGACGGACGCATCGTGCACTACTACCGCGAGCCGTACCCGTACTACGGACAGGACGTGATCGTGGTGGGCGGCGGCAACTCGGCCGTGGAGGCCGCCCTGGAGCTGCACCGGAACGGGGTTCGCGTGCGGATGGTGCACTTCGGCGCCGCCTTCGACCGGGGCGTCAAGCCCTGGGTCCGGCCGGACATCGACAATCGGATCGCCGCGGGCGACATCCCGATGCACTGGCGGTCGCGGGTGGCGGCTGTTGGCCCGGACACGGCCACGGTGGTCAAACTGGAGACCGGCGCGTCGGCCGAGCACCCCGCGGACTGGATCCTTGCGATGACCGGATGGCGTCCCGACCACGCCCTGCTGCACGGCGCGGGCGTTCGCGCGCACCCCGAGAGCGGCATTCCGGCCCACGATCCGGCCACCATGGAGACCAACGTCCCCGGCGTCTACGTCGCGGGCGTGATCGCCGCCGGCTTCGACGCCAACAAGATCTTCATCGAGAACGGCCGCGAGCACGGAGCGCGCATTGCGGCGGCCGTCTACGCCAGCGCCTCCACGCCTACGGGCGCTCCGTCGCCGTCTCCCAGCCGCAAGGTCGCCGGCGGTTCCACCTCTCTGCGCACGTAGCCCAGGCCTATCCTCTGGCCGAACCGCGGCGACTCCGTCGCGGAGGTGACCCGACCTCGGACCTTGGTCCCCCCGGGCTCGAAGAGCTTGTCGCCCGGCCCGGCCCCCGTGTCGCCGAACCGCAGGGCGCGCAGATGCCAATTCACGTGTCCGCGGTGGAGGATACGCACGATTACCTCCTGGCCGGTGTAGCAGCCCTTGTCGTGGTCGAAGGCCCGGTCTTCCAGCCCCGCCTCGATAGGGATCGTCGTCTCGTCCATGTCCGCCCCGTAGCGGGGAAAACCGGCTTCGACGCGCAGCGCTTCCCAAACCTCCGGACCCACGGGAACGGCGCCGGCCTCTTCCAGCCGCCCACGGAAGTCCCGAAGCGCGTCGCCATGCGCCCAGACGTCCCAAGACGGCCCCGCCTGCTCGATCCCCCGGGCCACCAGGACGCCGTTTGCGCACCCCGGTCCGCCTTCGATCAGCGCGTATCCCTCGTCCGGGGCCATGCCGGCGGCGGCGCGAACCACCTCTTCCGCCAGAGGCCCTGTCGCCGTCAGCAGTCCGACCGGATCGTCGTTTCCTGCGCCTTCGCCCAGCTCCTCCACCTGCGCGAAGCGCGGAGGCAGGAACCGGGCAAAGTGGGTCTTGGTCGACTGAATGGCCGCTGCGGAGACGGACAGCGCGATGCCGTCGGACTCGCCGATGCCCAGCCAATAGGTCGTCAAATCGGTGATCATGCGGCCCTTGGGCGTGAGGACGGCCCCGTATGCCGCCTTGCCGAGGAGGGCGCGTGCGCCGGCCCCTTCGACCGGCGGATCGGGGATCGCGTTCGTGAGCATCCCGTGGAGCATCCGGCGCGGCGCCCGCCCGTGCACCCGCAACAGGCTTCGGTCGTCCCGGCGGACCAGCCCGCAACCCTCGGTGGCCGCCCGGTATTCGTCTGCCCCGGCCCGCGACCCCCTGGTCGGCCCCGTTGAGAAGCACAAGAGGCGCCGAGGGCCGCGAGTGCGGTTTTTCGCTACCGACATCGCAGAGGTCTTTGACGCTCGGGCCGGAACGCGGCTGCCTGAATCGGGGGAGCGGTTGGAACGGCTGTCATAGTTGCTGGCCAGCGTTTGGTTGGTGGCGAGCACGAGGCAATTTCGACGCTCGACTCCACACCGTCAAGCACGAAACGGTCCTTGCGAATCCCATCGCCCGATGCCGACGACCAACGCGATGCGCTTGCCCTTCGTCTCCGCCGTCGAAGCGCCCGGCTTCCTTTCCCGACCGCCGGATCAGCCGTAGATTTCTTTTCCCTAATTTCGCCCTAGGAGGCACCATGCGTTTCGCGCGTTCCAGGTCTTTCCCGCTGTTGGCGATGCCGGCGGCAACCCTGTTCTTGGCAGCTTGCTCCGAGGCTGTCGGGCCGCAGCCCGAGCCCGATCCCGAACCCGTCCGAATCGCGGCCACGTTCCCCGAGACGGGCTACCTGAGCAACGACGGCGGCAAGATGCGCAACGGGTACGCGCTGGCCGTGGAGATGCTCAACCAGCAGGGCGGCATCGGAGGCCGGGAGGTGGTCCTGACGTTGCGGGACGACGGCAGCGACCCCGAGGCGGCCGCGCGCATCTACCGCGAGTTCGTGACGGACCCGAGCGTGGACGTGGTGCTGGGTCCGTTCAGCAGCGTGATCACCGAGGCCGTGCTGCCGGTCGTCGAGTCCGCGGGCAAGCCGCTGGTGACCGCGGCAGCCGGCTCGGCGGCGCTGTGGAACGGACGGGCGCGGCAGTGGAGCGTGCAGATGGCGGCCCCGGCGCGGCACTACTTGGACGGCTCGGTGGAGTTGGCCGCGGCGAACGGGGCCGAGACGGTGGCCTTGATCTGGGAAGACTCCCGTTTCCCCCGGTCCGTGGCCAGCGGGGTTCGCCAAGCGGCGATCCAAGCGGGCATGCGCATCGTCCTGGACCAGTCCTACGTCCCGGGAAGCGCTGATCACGCGGCCTTGGCGACGGCCGCAAAGACCGCCAACGCGGACGTCTTCCTAGGCGGCGGGTACTTGCAAGACGCCGTGGCGTTCGCCCAAGCGGCCCGGACGGCCGACTACTCGCCCCAGCTCATGGGACTGCTGGTGGGCCCCGGCGACCCCGGATTCGCGAGCGCGGCGGGCGTGCAGGCGGCTCGATGCGTCACCAGCCACGCGACTTGGGCGCCGTCGATGTCCACGCAGGGTCTCCTGGCCGACAACGCCACCTTCGTCCAGCGCTACCGCCAAGCCTTCGGCGAGCCGGCCCACTACCTGTCCGCCGGCGCTTTCGGGGCGGTTGAGCTCTTGGCGGCTGGACTGAGCGCCACGGCGGCCGCCGACGGCCAGGTCAACGACGGCGCCTTGCGCGACTTCCTCTTCTCCACGACCACGCAGACGGTGGCCGGCCCGTATGGAGTCGCGCCGCTGGGCGACCCCTCGTCGGGCAGCCAGCAGGCGTCGCGGGTCCTCCAGATCCAGTGGCAGGACGACGGGGAAGGCGGCTTGGTGCAGCGGATCGTGCACCCGACCGCGTCCGCCCAGTCCGAGGCCTGCTTCCGCCGCCCCGGAGGTCCGATCCGCATCGCCGCCACCTTCCCGGCGTCGGGCTACCTGTATCGGGACGGCGGCAAGATGCGGGAAGGCTACGCCCTTGCCGTCGAGATGCTCAACGAGCGGGGCGGCTTGAGCGGGCGCCGCTTGGAACTGGTTGCGCGAAACGACCACAGCAGCCCCGACAGCGCGGCCCGCATCTACGCCGAGTTCGCCGCCGACGAGGACGTGGACGTGCTGCTCGGGCCTTACAGCAGCCCGATCACCGAGGCCGTGCTTCCCGTCGTCGAAGGCGCGGGACGGCCCATGATCGCGGCCATGGCCGCGTCCGCCGAGCTCTGGGAGGGACGGAACCGGGAGTGGACGGTTCAGCTGCTGGCCTCGGCCCGGAACTTCCTGAAGGGGTCGGTGGAGCTCGCCGCGCGGGGCGGCGCCCGCAACGTGGCCTTGGTGTGGGAGGACTCGCGGTTCCCGGCTTCGGTGGCGGCGGGAGTGCGCGAAGCGGTTCAAGCCCACCGGTTGCGCTTGGTGATGGACCGGTCGTATCCGCCCGGCGAGGCTCGCCACCAGCTGCTGGCGCGGGCCGCCAAGAACGCGGGCGCGGACCTGTTCGTGGGCGGAGGCTACTACCGCGACGCCGCCGAGTTCCTCCGGGGCGCGGCCGCCGAACGGTACGCGCCTCGTCTTGCAAGCCTGACCTTGGGCCCGGCGGACCCGGGGTTCGCGGACGAGGTGGGCGACGACTTGGCGCGCTGCGTGGCCAGCAACACGCCGTGGCTGCCGACGATCCGCACACAGGGGCCGATCGCCGCCAGCGAGACGTTCGTTTCCCGATACGAGGCCGCCTACGGGGGCCTGGCCGGCTACCACGCGGCGGGCGGGTTCGCAGCCGTCGAACTCTTGTACGAGGGACTGAAGGCCGCCCTGGACCGGGGCGGCGAGATCAACGACGAGGCGTTGCGCGACTTCCTGTTCGACGCCGAGATCGAGACGGTGCTGGGCGACTACGGCGTGGAGGCGCTGGGCCAAGCGGATGCGGGCAGCCAGCGGGCGTTGCAGAACCTGACCGTGCAGTGGCAGGACGACGGCGCGGGCGGGCTGGTCCAGCGCATCGTGCACCCGCGGGACGCCGCCGAGGGCGAAGCATGCTTCACTGCGCCGCCGCCGCCGGTTCGCGTGGCGGCAACGTTCCCCGAGACCGGGTACCTGAGCGAAGACGGCCGCAAGATGCGCCAGGGATACGCGCTGGCCGTGAAGCTCTTCAACGAGCAGGGCGGCTTCCGCGTCGGGGGCGCAGGCTCCGCCAACCAGGACGGAAGCGCGGGCCGGATGCTGGAGCTGACCATGGTGGACGACCGCAGCGACGGCCGGACCGCCGCCGCCGCCTATCGAAGGTTCGTGGCGGACCCGAACGTGGACGTGCTGCTGGGTCCTTACGCCAGCCCCGTGACCGAGGCCGTGCTGCCGGTTACGGAGGCCGCCGGACTGCCGGTGATCGCCGCCATGGCCGCATCCAGCGAGCTGTGGGAAGGGCGGCGCCGGCAGTGGAGCGTGCAGATGCTGAACTCGGCCGCCACGTACCTGCGCGGGTCCGTGGCGCTGGCGACCCAGCACGGGGCGGAGACGGCGGCGCTGGTGTGGGAGGACTCCCGGTTCCCGGCGTCGGTGGCGGCGGGCGTGCGGGCCGCGGCCGCCGATCACGGGCTGGAGATCGTGGTCGACGAGTCCTACCCGGCGGGCGCTGCGGACGCCGCCGTGCTGCAGGGGCTCGCGACCAGGGCCAGGGACGCGGGGGCGGACCTGTTCGTGGGCGGAGGCTATCTGCGCGAGGCCGTCGGCCTGACGCTGGCGGCGGCGGCCGTGGACTACGCGCCGCAGCTCATGAGCTGGAACATCGGTCCGGCCGATCCGTCGTTCCCCGATGCGGTGGGCGACTTGGCGCGCTGCGTGGCGGGCAACACGCCGTGGATCGCGTCGATCCGGACACGGGGCGCGATTGCCGCGAGCGAGACGTTCGTGAGGCGCTTTCGGGACGAGTACGGCGAGCCGGCGGGCTACCACGCCGCCGGCGGCTTCGGGGCCGTCGAGCTGCTGACCCAGGCGATCCGGTCTTCGCTGGACTCGACGGGGCGGATCGACCGCCATGCCATGCGCGACTTCCTGTTCGCCGCCGACACCGAGACCGTTCTGGGTCCGTTTCGAGTGGCGCCCCTGGGACACCGGGCCGCGGGCAGCCAGCAGGCGCTCACGGGCTTGCAAGTCCAGTGGCAGAACGACGGCAGCGGCGGCCTGACGCAGCGGATCGTCCACCCGGCGTCGGCGGCCGATGCCGCGCCCTGCTTCAACCGGTAAGGAGGGCGGGGAGACGCCTGCCCTGGACCAGCGACCCCGGATCCGCCTGACCACGCTTTCCCACGGCGCCGGGTGAGCGTGCAAACTCGGCCAAGCCGAGCTGGCGCAGGTCTTGCGCCCCCTCTTGCCCGTGGACGATCCGCGCGTGTTGGTGGACGCCGGGACCGGGGACGACGCGGCCGTCTACCGGATCGGCAAGGACCGGGCGCTGGTCGCGACCGCGGATTTCTTTGCGCCCGTGGTGGACGACCCGTACGACTTCGGTCGGATCGCCGCGGCCAACGCCCTGTCGGACGTCTACGCCATGGGCGGCAAGCCCCTGTTCGTGCTGAACCTGCTGTCGTTCCCCCGCGCCCTGCTCGGTGCCGGGATCGTTGAAGAGATCGTTCGGGGCGGCGCCGAGAAGGCGGCGGAAGCCGGTGCGCCCGTGCTGGGGGGCCACTCCATCGACGACCCCGAGCCCAAGTACGGCTTGGCGGCCGTGGGCGAAGTGGACCCCGGCAAGATGCTGGCCAACGACCGGGCGCGTCCGGGAGACCACTTGGTCCTGACCAAGCCGCTGGGGACAGGCGTCGTGGCCACCGCCGTCAAGCAGGAGGCGTGCCCGCCCGACGTGCTGGAGCGCGCCGTCCGGTCCATGGCGCAGCTGAACCGAGCCGCCTCCGATGCCGCCCTGGCCGCCGGCGCCCACGCCGCCACCGACGTGACCGGCTACGGCCTGACCGGGCACCTGCTCGCCATGGCTCGCGCCTCGGGCACGTCGGCGCGGATCGGCGCCGCACGGGTGCCGCTGCTGGAAGGCGCCGCCGCCCTGGCCGACGCGGGTCACGTTCCCGGCGGCACGCGTCGCAACTTGGCCGACGCCGCGCCTTACGTGTCGTACGACGACGCGACTTCCGAGACGACGCGCCTGCTGCTGTCGGACGCCCAGACGTCGGGGGGGCTGCTGGTGGTGTGCCCCGCGACACGGCTGCCGGCGCTTCGGGACGAGATGACGGCCAGGGGCGTGACCTGTGCCGAGATCGGGTCGATGGTCGAGGGCGAAACCGCGGGTCCGGGCCGCTTGGTGGTCGCGTAACGAGGGACCGCGCCCCTCAGGCCTGCACGTGCGTCGGCCCCGTCTCCTTTTCCAGTACGGCGGTCACCGCCCCGGGTCCGGCGCCGACTCCCGCGTGGGGCCGGGGGCCTCGGATCGCCAGCGCCACCACGCGGTCCAAGTCCTCCACCAAGTGCACGGTGAGCGAGTCCCGCACCGAATCGGGAAGGTCTTCCAGGTCGGCTTCGTTCTCGTGGGGGAGGATCACTTCCTCGATCCCCGCCCGGACCGCGCCCAGGACCTTTTCCTTGACGCCGCCGATCGGCAGCACGCGACCCGTCAGGGTGAGCTCGCCCGTCATCGCCAAGTCGCTTCGCACCTTCCGGCCCGACACGGCGGAGATCAGCGCCGTGGCCATCGTGATCCCCGCCGACGGCCCGTCTTTGGGCACGGCGCCCGCGGGCACGTGGATGTGGGTCTCGCGCTTGTCCAGGACGTTCTTGTCGATCCCCAGCGACACGTAGTGCGTCTTGGCGTAGGACAGGGCCGCACGGGCCGATTCCTTCATGACGTCGCCCAGCTGTCCCGTCAGCACGAGCCCGCCCTCGCCGCTCGGCATGACCGTGGCTTCGACGAACATGATGTCGCCTCCCATGGGCGTGTAGAACATCCCAGTGGCCACGCCCACGGCGTCTTCGGCGGCCCTGCGCTCCGGGTGGACCCGAGGCCGCCCCAGCAACTCCTTCGCTTCTTCGGGCGTCACCTTCATGCCGTCGGTTTCGGCGGCGGCGATCTTGCGGGCCACCTTTCGGGCCAGCTTCCCCAACTCGCGCTCCAGCTGCCGCACGCCGGCCTCCCGCGTGTATTTCTGGATCACCATCAGCAGCGCGTCGGCGCCGATGTCCAGCTCCCCTTCGCGCAGTCCGGAATCGCGCATCTGCCGCGGAAGCAAGTACCGGCGGGCAATCTCCACCTTTTCGTCTTCGGTGTAGCCCCGGAACTCCACCACCTCCATGCGGTCCCGCAAGGGCGCCGGGATCTTGTCGGCGTAGTTGGCAGTCGCGATGAAGAGGACCTCGGACAGGTCGAACGGAACGCCCAGGTAGTGATCGATGAACGTGGCGTTCTGGGCGGGGTCCAGGACCTCCAGCAGGGCCGAACTCGGGTCGCCCTGAAACGACACGCCCAGCTTGTCCACCTCGTCCAGAAGGAAGACCGGGTTCTTGTTGCCCGCCTCCTTCATGCCCTGGATGATCCGCCCCGGCATCGAACCCACGTAGGTGCGCCTGTGGCCCCGGATGTCCGCTTCGTCCCTTGCGCCGCCCAACGAGATGCGAACGTACTTGCGGCCAATGGAGCGCGCGATCGAACGCGCGATGCTGGTCTTGCCCACCCCCGGCGGTCCGGCAAAGAGCAAGATCGGCCCCTTGCCGCCCGGCGTTTCGGCGGCGGCTTCGTCAGTGGCGTCCGCGTCAGCGGCACTGGCCTCCTCGGCGTCCCCGGTGTTGTCGGCATCGCGGGGCGCGACGCCTTCAGAGCCGGCGACCGGGTCCGCGGCGGCGGCGCCACCGGCCTTGCCGTCCCCGGCCGCACCCTCGGCTTCCGTCGCAGGTTCGTCGGCGTCGGCATCGGCTTCGCCCGAACGGTCGCCCTCCTCGGCCGTCTCATCCCCTTCGCCTTGGCAGCGTGCCTTCGCCTCGTCGGATTCGTCGCTCGCGCCTTCGGGGCCTTCGCCGTTCGCGTCGAACCGCTCTTGTTGCAGCTTGCGCACGGCCAGAAATTCCAGGACGCGGTCCTTCACGTCGTAGAGGCCGTAGTGGTCCTCTTCGAGTATCTCCTCCGACCGTTGCAGGTCCAGCTTGTCTTCCGTTCGCGCGTTCCACGGCAGCTCCGTGACCCACTCCAAGTACGTGCGAATGACCTGGTACTCGGCCGACTGGGGCGCGGTCCGGTCCAAGCGACGCAGCTCCCGCTCCACCTCCTTGCGAGCCGTGTCGCATAGCGCCAAGGCGTCGATGCGCTCGCGAAGCTCTTCGGCCTCGTCCTTTTCGCCTTCTTCGCCCAGCTCCTTTCTGATCTGCTTCATCTGCTCGCGAAGCAGCATCTCGCGCTGGCGTTCCCCGAGCTCCTCCTGGACCTTGGCCTGGATGTGCTCTTGCGCGTCCAAGCCGACCAAGGCCCGCTTGACGGCCACCAGCACGGCCTTCATCCGGGCTTCGTCTTCCAAGGTCTCCAGCAGCTTCTGCTTCTTGGACGTGTCCAAGTCCAGGTAGAAGACCACCAGGTCCGCGAAGGCGCCGGGGTCGTCCACGCCCTCGATGAGCTGGTTGACGGCCTCCGACGACACGCCGCGCCGGGCACTGAGCTCGGCCGCCCGCTCGCGGAGCTCGGTGTCCAGGGCAAGGAACTCCGGGTCTTGAGCGTTACCCGGCCCCTTGCGCTCCAACGACACGAGGGTAGCCCGCAGCATGGCCTCGCCCTCGTTGATGTAGGCCCGCGCCCGGGCGCGCCCTTCGCCCTGCACCAGAAGCTGGACGCCGCCCCTCACGCGGTGGGTCTGAATGACCCGCACCACCGTGCCGACGGAGAAGAGGATCTGGGGGTCGGGGTCCTCCAAGTTGTCCTGCTGCGCGACCGCAAAGAGCCGCCGGTCGCCTTCCAGCGCTTGCTGGGCCGCCTCTATCGTTCCCGTGCGCCCGGCCGAGATAGGCACGGCCACGCCCGGATAGACCACCGTGTCCCGCAAGGGGAGCACCGGCAGGGAGAACCGTTCTTCCATGTTGCGCTTCGCTTTGTTCGGCTTCGGTCCAGCCATTTGGACTTATAATCTTACGACGTATGCGACACCCGCGTTACTCCCAGCGTCCCGAAGGGCTGCAATGTTCTCTCGTCGACTTGTCGTCTGTCTGCTCGCGGCCGCGGCGTTCCCCGTGACTGCCGACGGCGTTCAATCTAGTGGTCGGTCCGACATGGCGGCCCGCTCCACCGTCTATGCGCCGCGGGCCGCGGCGGCTACCAGCCAGCCCCTGGCCACGTCGGCGGCCCTGGAAATCATGAGCCGAGGCGGGAACGCGGTCGATGCCGCGGTCGCGGCGGCGGCCGTCCTGAACGTGGTGGAGCCGCACATGACCGGCGCGGGGGGAGACGCCTTCGCCCTGCTGTGGTGGGCCGATACCGGCGAGCTGGTCGGCCTGGACGCCAGCGGCCGGAGCGGGAGCGGCCTGTCCGCCCGGGCGTTGCGCGAACGGGGCCACGAACGGATGCCCGGCGGCGGCGCGGAGACGGTGACCGTGCCCGGCGCCGTTTCGGGCTGGCACGCCTTGGTGGAGCGTTACGGACGCTTGGACCTGGCCGACGTGCTCGCGCCCGCGATCCGCATCGCCGAGACGGGCTTCCCGGTGACGCCCGTGATCGCGGAGCAGTGGGCCGCGGCGGCCGATCGGTTGGCCCGCGACGAGGGCGCGCGCACCACGTACTTGGTGGACGGCGCGCGGGCGCCCGGGGCCGGCGAGTGGTTCGCCAACCCGGACTTGGCCCGCTCCTTGCGGCGGATCGCCCAAGAGGGGCCCGGCGTTTTGTACGGCGGCGCGCTGGGGCGGGAGCTGGTGGAAGGGCTGGACGCCCTGGGCGGGTTCTTGACGCTGGACGACTTGGCCGCGCACCAACCGCGGTGGGTGGAGCCGCTGGGCACGGAGTTCCGCGGCTGGACGGTGTGGGAGCTGCCGCCCGCCGGGCAGGGGATCGCGGCCTTGGAAATGCTGGAGCTGCTGGAGCCGTTCGACTTGGCGGCGATGGGCCACAACTCGCCCGAGTACCTGCACCACCTGATCGAAGCCAAGAAGCTGGCGTTCGCCGACCTGCACCGGTACGTGTCCGACCCCGAGACGATGGAGATCGATCCCGAGGCGCTGCTGGCGCCCGCGTTCGTGGACGCCCGGCGCAAGCTCATCGATCCGGGGGCGGCGGCGGACCGCCCGGAGCCGGGCCGAGCCGTCACGGACTCGGAGACGATCTACCTGGCGGTGGCCGACCAGGACGGCAACATGGTGTCGTTCATCAACTCGGTGTACTCGTCGTTCGGCTCGGGGATCGTGGTGCCGGGCACCGGATTCGCCCTCCAGAACCGAGGCGCCGGGTTCGTTCTCGAAGACGGGCACCCCAACCAGGCCGCGCCCCGGAAGCGCCCCTTCCACACGATCATCCCAGCGTTCGCGACCCGCGACGGCGAGCCGTACATGGCGTTCGGAGTCATGGGCGGGTCGATGCAGCCCCAAGGCCATGTCCAGCTCCTGCTCAACATGCTGGTCTTCGGCATGGACCCGCAGGAAGCGGTCGACGCGCCGCGGTTCCGCCACCTGTCGGGCCGACGCGTGGCCATCGAGAGGATCGGTCCCGAAGCGGCGGCGGCGTTGGAGGCCCTGGGCCACGAGATCGCCGACTGGACTCGGACGAGCTTCGGCGGCGCGCAGCTGGTCGCCAAGCTGGCCCGTGGCTGGGCGGCCGCCTCCGAGCCGCGCAAGGACGGACACGCCGCCGGCCACTAGACGCCCCGGACGGCATCCCTTGCGCGAACAACCGTCGGCGGCGGCGACGCCACCTGCCGCATCCGCGCGACCCGTGCCGCCCCTGCCCGCGGCCACCCTCGTGCTCCTGCGGGACGGCCCCGGCCTGCAGGAGCGTCCCGGCGGGATCGAGGTCCTTCTCCTTCGCCGCAACCAAGCGACCCGGTTCGCGCCCGGTGCATTCGTCTTCCCCGGCGGTCGGGTGGACGCAGCCGACTCGAGCTCGGCGATGGCTCGCGCCTGGGCCGACTTGTTGCCCGCCAGCGCGGCCGAACGGCTGGGGCTGGCCCTGGATGCCGCGCCCCCCGCGATCGCCTACTACGCCGCCGCCGTGCGCGAAACCTTCGAGGAAACCGGCATCCTTCCGTGCGTGCGGCCCGCCCGCTCCGGCGAGCCGGTGACCAGCCCAATCCGGTCCAAGTCCCGCTCCGGCGGCGATTCCTGGCCCGGTCGATTCCGGCGGCCCGCATTACGGCCGCGCGCCCGCGAAGCATCGGCCGCTCGCGAAGCGCTGCTGGACGGCTCGGCCTCCTTCTCCCAGGTCCTTCACGACCTCGGCCTTCGCCTGGACGGCTCCGCCCTGATCTACCTCGCGCACTGGGTGACGCCCGCTGCCGCCCCCCGGCGCTACGACACCCGGTTCTTCGCGGCCCGCGCGCCGGCCGGCTCCACCGCCGCCCCCGACGGACGAGAAACCACGGACGCGTGCTGGCTCTCCCCCACCGAAGCCTTGGCCCGTCACCACGACGGGACGCTCCCCTTGGTCTTCCCGACGCGCAGAACCCTGGAGGACTTTCGCGCCTTCGCCTCCGTGGACCGCCTGCTTGCGCACTTTCGCGACCGCCCGGTTTCTCGGATCGAGCCTGCGGTCCCCGGGCCGGGGCTCTAAGGACCGCCCGACGACGACACCAGCCGGAAGATGCTCTCCGCCACCCAGCGCTTGAAGGACTCGTCGTCGGAGAAGCGCTTGAAGAACTGCATGTCGTCTTCGATGGTTCCGTTGACCGCGCGCTTCAACGCCTTGTCGTGCTCGATCCGCACGTTCTGGCCGTCGGAATGCTCTTGCGCGTTGCGAAAGGATTCGTCGGCCCGGACCGCGGAGGGCAAGTCCTCGGTGATCAAGCGACGCACGCGGTCCTCGTCGCGCCACTGGCCGTCTCCGCCCCACCGCTCGTTGAACTGGGCGATGATCGCGGACAGCATGTCCAGTTCGAGTTCGCGGGCATGGCCGCCGCCGCCCACGGGCACGGGATCGATCTCTTCTTCCTCTTCGCTCATCCAGATCGCCCGTACCGCCTGCTTTTCGATCCGGTAGCTGTCCATGTCGATCGCTTCCAGAATGCCCCGCGACAGGTCTTCTTCCCTGGGCGCCGGCAGCCTGGGAATCAGAAAGTGCAGAAAGATCGACCGCTTCTCCCAAGGCGGATACGCGTACGGCAGGATCGACGACAGGAAGTCGTAGGTGCGCAGGAACGTCTTGGCCTTCCCCTTGAACTCCACTTGGCCGTCCTCGTCCAGGTCGTTCACGTAGGCCTCCACGCTCCCGTCAAGGATCGGGTCGAGCCGCTCCCGGCCCGCGTAGCCCAGATACAGCTCCACGAACTCGTCCACGCTGTCCGGGTCGTAGACTTGGCAAGCGTCCAGGGCGCTCTGCAGGTCGTGGAGCCTGTCGGGGTCGGTCTCGCCCGACAAGATCGTCGTCTGGTGGTACGGCTCAAACGCCGCCTTGATCGCATCCTCGTCGTTCGCGAAGTCCAGCACCGCCACGTCGTGCTTGCCAGGACAGGCCCGGTTCAGGCGCGACAACGTCTGCACCGCGCGCACACCCGACAGCGGCTTGTCCACGTACATCGTGTGCAACAACGGCTCGTCGTAGCCGGTCTGGAACTTGTCGGCGCACACCAGGATACGGTGCGGGTCCTCGCGAAACTTGTCGGCGGTCTGCGACTCGGGGAATCCGTTCAGCGACGCCTCAGAAACCGTCGCGCCGCCGTGTTCGCGCTCGCCGGAGAACGCCACAAGCGCCTTGTACCCTCTCTTCCGCGCGGACAGGTAGGCTTGAACGGCGTCGTAGTACTGGATGGCGCGCCGGACGCTGCTCGTTACGACCATCGCCCTGGCCTTGCCGCCGATCTTGCGCTTTGCCACCACCTGGTTGTGAAAGTGATCCGCCATGATCTCCGCCTTCAAGCGGATCGCGTGGTCGTGGTCCTCGACGTACCGCCGCAGCTTCTTCGCCGCGCGATTGGCGTCGAAGAGGGGGTCGTCCTCCACGCTCTTGACCAGCCGGTAGTAGCTGCGCACGGGCGTGTAGTGCTGCAGCACGTCCAGAATGAAGCCCTCCTGGACCGCCTGCTTCATGGTGTAGGCGTGGAAGGGACGGCGCTTCGGCGGATCGTCGCCGGGCTGCGGCACGGGCGTCCCGAAGAGCTCCAGCGTCTTGTTCTTGGGCGTCGCCGTGAACGCGAAGTAGCTGGCGTTGGGCAACATTCGACGGGATTCGACGATGCGGTTGATCCGGTCTTCAAGCGTGTCCGTATCGCCGTCGGCGTCGGCGACCGCGTTGGCGGTGGCGTCTCCGGCGGCGGCGTCCCGTTCGGCCATTGCGCCGCCCGCGCTCCCCGACCCCGAGAGCGCCTGCGACATGGCCCCCGACTGTCGGCCTCCTTGGCTGGAGTGCGCCTCGTCGATGACGATGGCAAAGGTGCGGCCGACCTGCTGCTCCCGAATCTCGTCCAGGATGAACGGGAACTTCTGCACCGTGGAGACGACGATCTTCTTGCCGCCCTCGATGAACCGGCGCAGATCGCGGGAGCGCGTGGCGTGGCCGACGGTCGCGCCAACCTGCGCGAACTGCTTGATCGTGTCGCGGATCTGCCGGTCCAGAATGCGCCGGTCGGTGACGACCACGACCGCATCGAAGACGGGCTCGCCGCGCTGGGCCAGACCGATCAGCTGGTGCGCCAGCCAAGCGATGGAGTTGGACTTGCCGCTGCCCGCCGAGTGCTGGATCAGATAGCGCCGTCCGGGACCGTGACGGAGAGCGTCGTCCAGCAGCCGCCGCACTACGTCCAGTTGATGGTACCTGGGCCAGATTTGCGTCTTGCGGCGGCGTCCCGTCTTTGGGTCCTTCTCGGCCAGCGCCTGCGCGTAGTTCTCGACGATGCCGACCAAGCTGTCCGGGGCCAGCACCTCTTCCCACAGATAGGCGGTGCGAAGGCCGGCGGGGTTCGGAGGATTGCCCGCGCCGCCCGCGTGCCCCCGGTCGAAGGGCAGGAACCACGAGTCCTTGCCGCACAGGTGGGTGCAGAACCGCACGCGTTGCTCGTCCACCGCGAAGTGCGCCATGCACCGCCCAAGCTCGAACAGCCGCTCCCGAGGACTGCGGTCGCGCGCGTACTGACGCACCGCGTCGTGCACCGTCTGCTTGGTCAGCCGGTTCTTGAGCTCGAAGGTGACCACCGGCAGCCCGTTGACGAACAGCGCCAAGTCCAGCGCCAGCCCCGGCTGGTCCAGGCTGTAGTGCAGCTGTCGCGTGACCGTGAAGCGGTTGGCGTCGTAGCGCGTCTTGGCCGCCTCGTTGCCCGGAGACGGCGTGCCGTAGAAGAGGCTGATCTCGCGGGGGCCGTGCCTGACGCCGTGGCGGAGCACGTCGATGGTGCCGCGCCTGCTGATCTGGCCCCGGACGCGAGCCAGGAACTTGCGGCGGGCCGGGCCGTTTCCGCGCAAGGCCAGGGCTTCGGCTGTCTCGGGCTGCGTGTCGGAGAGAAACGCCGCGAGCTGCGCCATATCCACGTAGTGCTCGCGGTCGTAGTCGCGCGGGTTGCCGCAGGTCCAGCCGGAGCCGCGCGGTTGGCCGCTGGGCGCGCCCGCGTCGTAGATGCGCCGAGGCTCCCGCACCTTGGCGGGGAATGCGCGACCGTCGCTGGCGGTGCTGCCGGTGCTGTCGCCGCCGGGGATAGCCCCTGGATCGCAGGGCGAGCCCGTCATTGCGACGCAGATCAGGCGTTCGAGGCCGCGTTCGGTGGTGTCGGTAGGCATGACGGTGCGGGGGTGTGTAGGCTCCCTTGCCCGGCACGGTTCAGGGTTCGGTAGTACGCAATCGAGTCAACATAATGGTCGTTAGCGACGTCAGCCAGCCTCGTTTGGCCTGTGCCAAGAGTGCCGGTCGGCCGGCCGAGAGGGTCACTTGCGTGCAGTCTCGGGGCGCGCGAGGTGTCCCGGGGCGGGCACACTGGTCTTGACAGAGATCGGCCTTGGCTCCCAAGCTACTGGTCGATGTGCCGTCTTCCCAGGTGGGGCGAAACGACTCCTGACGTGACGATTCGACAGCGATGCCAACGAACCTGATGACCCAAGCGGATGCCGACCGACTGCTGGGGACTCCCAAGCGTCGTGTGGACGCCAAGGTATGGAAGTACCCGAGCCTTGGCGGGCGGATCGTGATTCCCTTGACGAGCACGGACAAGTGCGAGAAGTTTTTGCTCGACGTCACTCGAAACAGCATCGACATGACTAAGGGCAGCTACCAGAACCGCGCTCGAAAGACTGTCGTTCTTGCTCGTCTAGATTTTGGCGGGAAGCCGCACCGCAACCCGGATGGCCAGCCGGTCATGTCACCCCATCTTCACCTATACCAAGAGGGCTTCGGGGACAAATGGGCCTATGAGGTGCCATTCGACAGGTTTGTCACGAATACCACGGATCCATGGACCATGCTTACGGACTTTATGGGCTTCTGCAACGTCGTTGACCGTCCAGCCATCGAACAGGGTCTGGAGCCGGCATGATCGGTGAGGTCCAACGCCTCTTGGACCGGTACTGGAACTGGTTGCAGGAGCAGACGGCGATCCGGGAAGTCGGCGATTACGTCGAGATCACGACTCCCTACCTCGACCGCCATAACGACTGCCTTCAGTTGTATGCCGGAAAGCATGGTGACGACCTCATCCTTACAGACGACGGCTACGTGCTCAACGACTTGGCACAGGCTGGCTTCGAGGCAACCAGCGACAAGCGTCGCTCGTTGCTGCAGGAAACACTCAACGGCTTTGGAGTTCAAGAGGTTGCGGGTGCTTTGCAGGTGGCGACCTCCCCCGAAGACTTCGGACTCCGCAAGCACAGCCTTCTTCAAGCCATGCTCGCTGTTTCCGACATGTTCTACTTGGCATCGCCGACAGTGGAGAGCCTGTTTCACGAAGACGTGACCACGTGGCTCGACACATCCAGCGTCAGATACACGCCGAATGTCAAGTTCTCGGGCAAGAGCGGCTACGACCACAAGTTCGATTTCGTCATCCCGAAATCGCCGGATCAACCCGAACGCCTATGCAGGTCGATCAACCGACCGGACCGCAACACGGCGCAGACGATGGCTTTCGCATGGCTGGACACCAAGGAGGTCCGCGACCCCAACGCGGCCGCCTACGCCATCCTCAACGACACAGGCGGATCCGTACCACCGTCCGTCGACAGGGCACTCGACAGCTACGGTGTGCGGACGATTCTCTGGTCGGCCCGGGAAGATGCGGTGAAGAGCCTCGTGGCGTAAAGGAGCAGAAGGAGATGCTCAATGAGCCGCTAGGAGCCCGTAGGGCGTAGCGCACGGCGGGCGAAGCGAAGCCGGGCGGGGCGTGTTGGCGGGACACGTTGGAGGCGGGCGCGCATGTTGGAGGGGGCACGTCGGCGTGTGCCGAGCAGATCGATGGGCAGTCTTGGGCGTCGGCGGGCGTCCGAAGGGCGCCGAGAGGCCGAATTCGGGCGAAAAGAGGGGCGCAGGGCGTGCGGAGCGCGGCGTTTGGGCGCACGGCGCCCCTGTTGCGGGCGGTTGGCGAACAGCTTGAGCAGGTTGTGGCAGGCGCACACCAGCGCCCACTCGGCCTCGACCGCCTCGAGTCCTCGGAACGAGAAGCGCCGGAAGCCGCGCGCCTGCTTGATCTGGCCGTTCACCGGCTCGACCACGGCCTTGCGGCGCGCGTACAGCGCCCGTCCGTCCTCGCTCGTCACGCGAGCCCGCATCCGCTCCCGGGGCGACGCTTCGTCGTGCGCGGTCGCGCCCGCGTCCGACGGCGCCTCCGCGGGCTTGCGCGCCGTCGCCACCCACGCTTCCGTCCCCAGGGCCCGCGCTCGCGCCTCGACTTCCGGGTTCCAGTAGCCGGCGTCGGCGGTCGCGTTCGCCGGCGCTTCGCCTACGTTCTCCTTGGCGCGTTCGATCACCGGCTCCAAGTTGCGGCAGTCGGCCGGCTGGTTCGTCACCCCGTGCGCCACGACGACCTGCGCGGCGTCGTCCACCGCCAGCTGCGCGTTGTACGCCTGCACGAACCCGTGCGTCCCCATCATGACGTGGCTCTCCGGGTCCGTGAAGTTGCGCTGCGCCCCGTCCGTCGGCAGCGCCTCCGGCGTCGCCGGCGTCTCCTTTGGCGGCAACAGCCCCGGCACCCGCTCCGGCGGCTCCGCTGCTTGCGCGCCCTGCGGGTCCAACACGTTCGCCCGCGCCCGGCATCCAGCCGCCCGCGTCCGCAGCCCCTTCGCCACCGCCGGGTTGCCGTGGCCCGCCGCCGTCCGCTCCATGCCCGCCGCCTGCGTCCGCAGCTTGCGCGCACGCGTCAGCCGCGCCGCCTCTTCCAGCCGCGCCTTCGCCTCCCGTATCCGCGCCAGCCGGTCCTCGCGCCGACTCAACTCCTCCGGCAGCCCGTCGGCGCCGCTCGCCTCCGTCCGCTCCGACTCGGCCCGGTCCGCCGCCTCCGCCTCCGCCAGCATCCGCGCCACCTCCGCGCGCAGCCGCTTCTCCTCCGCCACCAGGCGCTTGTAGCTCATCGCCTTGTGCTTGCTCGCGTTCGCCTCGACCTTCGTCCCGTCCACCGCCACGTGCCTCAACTTCACCAGCCCCGCCGCGCCGCACAGCCTCAGCACCTCGACGAACAAACGCTCGAAGTGCTTGCGATGCACGCGGCGGAACTCGTTGATCGTCGTGAAGTGAGGCTCGACGTTCCCCGTCAGAACCCGGAACGCCACGTTCTCGCGGCACGCCCGCGCCATCCGCCGCGACGAGTACACGCCCGAACTGTACGAGTACACCAGCAGCGCCACCATCATCCGCGGATCGTACGGCCGCTGGCCCCGAGCGTCCTTCTCCTGCACCGCAGCCTCGATCGCCGTGATGTCCAGCTCCGACACCACGTCCAGCACGAACCACACCAAGTGGTCGGCCGGAAGCCACTCCCGCATCGACGGCGGCATCAAGTACAACTGGTCTTGCGTCCACGCTTGGTACTGCTTCTTCACCACGCTCCCTCCGCTCTGAAATGGACCGCCGCTAGCCACCACAATCTAGCAGCAGCCCTCCGTCGTGGACAGAGCCGAAGTCGACCGGATGCTCCGGGAGCTGGGCGTGCCGACCATGAAGGACATGTGGAGGTCGCTGGCCCAACGGGCCGAGCGCGAAGGCTGGTCCCATCACCGCTACCTCGCCCATCTCGCCGACCAGGAACTCGCCGACCGCGCGCGCCGTCGCCTCGAGCGCCACCCCACCGGGGCCGGGCTGCCCACCAGCAAGACGCTCGACAACTTCGACTTCGACCGCCTGCCCGGGCTGTCGGACGCTTGGTCCGCGTCCTCGCCAACGGAGGCGACTGGATCGACGACGGCCACAACATCGTCGTCCTCGGCCCGGCGGGCACCAGGTCCACATAGTGTTGGTAGCCCAGGTCCGGTGGCGACTCATCTAGGCCGAAGTTCCGCAGGAATTCGCCGGTTCTGGCGTCGCAAGTCGTTGCAGTTGAAGGACTTGCGGGCTTTCTGCCATCGTCGTATGTACCCATGTAGCGATCTTGGTTGGAGTTGACATGATTTCGTTCTGACGCTACGGTCATGCCCATGTACATCGAACGCGTGCCCAACCGGAACTCGCCGCCCGCCGTCTTGCTGCGGCGCTCCTACCGCGAAGGCGGCAAGGTGCGCAAGCAGACGCTGGCCAACCTTTCCCGCTGGCCCGACGAGCTCGTCGAGGGGCTCCGCGTCCTGCTCAGGGGCGGCGTCGCGCTGCCGTCGATCGACGACGTCTTCCGCATCGAGCGCTCGCGTCCCCACGGCCACGTCGCAGCCGTCGTCGGCGCCGCCCGCAAGCTGGGCTTCGAGCGGCTGCTGGACCGCAAGCCCTCGAGGAACCGGTCGCTGGCCGCGGCCATGGCGCTGGCGCGCATACTGGACCCCGGCTCGAAGCTGCGACGGCTCGGGGCTTGGGCCGCGAGACGCTGACCAGCACGCTGGCCGAGGAGTTGGATGTCGAGGACGCGGACGCCGACGAGCTGTACCGGGCGATGGACTGGCTGCTGGCAAGGCAGGACAAGATCGAGCGCGGACTGGCGCGGAGGCGCCTGCAGGACGGCTCGCTGGTGCTGTGCGACGTGACGTCGTCGTACTTCGAGGGCCCCGTTGCTGTCCGCTGGCGAAGCGAGGGCATTCGCGCGACGGCAAGCGGGGCTCGCTGCAGATCGTCTTCGCGCTGCTGTGCGCGGCCGACGGCTGTCCGGTGGCGGTCGAGGTGTTCGAGGGGAACACGGCGGACCCGGGCGTGCTGGGCGGTCAGCTGCAGAAGCTGTGCGGTCGCTTCGGACTGACGAAGGTCGTGGTGGTGGGCGACCGCGGACTGCTGACGAGCGCCCGCATCCGAGAAGAGGTCGAGCCGGCCGGGCTGGACTGGATCACGGCGCTGCGCGCGCCCGAAGTGCAGAAGCTGGCAGCCGAGGGCTGCTTGCAGCTGTCGCTGTTCGACGAGCAGGACCTGGCGGAGATCGAGGCGCCGGCGCTGTATCCGGGCGAGCGGCTGGTGGTGTGCAGGAACCCGTTGCTGGCCGAGGAGCGAGCGCGCAAGCGCAGGGAGCTGCTGGCCGACACGGAGGCGAAGCTCGCGCAGGTGGCGCAAGCCGTGCGGCGGGAGCGGCGGCCGCTGCGCGGCGAGGCGCGGATCGCCGTGCGTGCGGACCGCGCGCTGCGGTCGCGCAAGGTGGGCAAGCACTTCGAGGTGCGCGCGACGCGCGACTCGTTCTCGTATGCCCGCAACGAAGCGCGGATCGCCCGGGAAGCGGCGCTGGACGGCGTGTACGTGCTGCGCACCAACGTGGCGAAGCGGAAGCTGAGCGCCGCCGACGCCGTGCGCGCCTACAAGGGCCTGGGACGGATCGAGCGGGCGTTCCGCAGCTTCAAGACGGTGGACTTGAAGGTGCGACCCGTCCACCACCGGCTCGCCGACCGCGTGCGCGCCCACGTGTTCCTGTGCATGCTCGCCTACTACGTCGAGTGGCACATGCGCCGCGCGCTGGCTCCCATGCTCTTCGACGACCACGAAGCGGCGACCGACGCCGAGGCGCGACCGTCTCCCGTGGCGCTCGCGCGGTCGTCGCCCGCGGCCCGGGCCAAGGCCAGCGGTCGGAAGCGCACCTCCGACGGCTTGCCCGTCCACAGCTTCCAGACCCTGCTCAAAGACTTGGGCACGCTGGCCCGCAACCGCGTCCAGCCCAAGGGAGCCGCGGCCGTGGATGTGCTCACCGTTCCCACGCCGGTCCAGGACCGCGCCTTCCGACTCCTCGGCGTCAAGCCATGAGCCGACGTACCCAGTAGCGTACAACCCCAGCATGATCTATCTCGCCACCACGCAACGACTTACAGGCATTAGAGACTCCGGAACTTCGGTCTAGGCCGTTTGTGGGCACTCGGGGCCGTCACGTCCAGATTCGGGTCGGTGACCTCGTGATGCGGATGCGAGCCGCGAACCAGTCCTTCGGCTTCCAGTTCCAGATGCGCCTTGGGGCTGATGGGAAGCCCCTTCTGCACCTTATTCAGGAGCATGACCTGCTCCAAGTCCAGGTCCGGCCGCTCCATCAGCAGCCGCGAGTACGATTCCCCGAACAGCCGGCCGTGAATCGTCACCTCCACGTAACCGTACTCGGCCAGGTCGTAGTCGGAGAGCGGGAAGAACCGTTCGCGCTGCGTCTCGAACATCTTCCGAATGCCGCCTCCCTGGGACTCGATGACGCCAAATGCGTACATGGCACCCGCCAGCAGCGGCTCTGATAGCGAATCCCCGGTGCGTTTCGGCGGATCGCCGTTTTCCACGTCGCCGGGCAGGAAGGCCCCGGCGTTGTTCACGATCACGCGATCGGGAAACTCGACCCACGGGAACACGGCATTTCCGATAGTGGTCCTGGTGCGCAATGGCGTTGTGAACGGTCTCGCGAACCACCCAGGCGTCGTTACTGGTCGAACTGTTTCGGCGTCACCGTTCCTTTCGGCATGAACCGAACGGGCAGGTTTCGTATGCGCTGCAGCACGCGGTCGCCCGCATCGAGAAAGGGAAGTTCGATTCGCGCTGTCGAGCGGCCGGTTGTCCGCGTCCTTGAGTATCCAGAACAGCCAGGCGATCCCGTCCTCAAGCAGGCTGGCGGACTCGGGACGCCCCAGCAGGAGCAATGCCGCGTTCGTCGCCGCACCGTCCCTGAAGAGCCGGGTCTTGTGAAGAAACGTCGAGTCGTCCCAACCTTGGATGTCGTGCTTCTGGGCCGGGTGCCGCTCCAAGAATCGCTCGCGTGCCTTCGCCAGCGTCACCGGCTCAAGGACGGAAAGCCCCACACCGTTGCAGGGCTGGGCCGGCCAGTCGAGTTCGCGGGCCCAGATCGTCCGGGCCCTGTCCGGGTACTTCGACAGCTCGGCCTTGCTGCTGCCGATCCGCACGTAGGCCGTTCCGCAGAAGCTCACGGGCTGATCTCTGGCCCAGCCACTTGGTCTCGAATGACCGACGGCGCAGCTGGTCCACGAGGGCTACGTACCGTGAGGTGCTCAAGCTGTTGTCTCCTGATCCATACCAGAGACCCCCTGCATGTCCACCCTTCCGGTGACCACGTCGGAAATCAGGCGCGTCCGGTACTCGCGGAGCAGGTTGATCTCTTTGCGTGCGAGCGAAATGGCCTTATCGATGACTTGGGTAGCGTGACCCAAGTACTCCGCGATTGCCGCTTGTTCTCGATCGGGAGGCAACGAAAAGTAAGCGGCCAGAAACGACTCATCGGTCAGCTGTAGTCTGGAAACCCATATGCCTTGTGATCGGACCTGCAGTTCTCTTTGGAACGCATGTGACCGAACTAACCAATGGACGTAACCGGCGTATTCCCGATAACAACGACGCAAACGATATACTCCATATGCCGAGCTTACTATTCCGTGATGTGGCGAAACTCCCAACCCGCACCCCCAAGCCCACAAGCTGTTGATCACCAAGTCACCTGGCCAGCACAGTTTGGACCCAACATAAGATTCGGCCCTAAACATCGTTACCGAAACATCGGAGGACGCTCTCGGAACAACACCATGCTTTGACGACACAGTCAAGAGTTCCTCATGTCCTGTGATGGATCGAATGTCGACAACATCGAATATGTATTTTCCCCTTTTTACTTCCCAGTGTTCAGGCACCTCCCCCAGCCACTCTACTCCGCTCAACTTGAGTCTTGGATCTGGGTCGAATCCAGCCCTTCTTGCTTCGGTGAATGGAAGTCCTCGCGTCACTGTTCTGCTGATGAGGACTGTGCGGTGTTCCTCGAGTCTGTCGACCAGGGTTTCCTTCTTGCGGATCAAGGCGTCAATCTTGGCCATTTCGTGTTGTAGGTAAACAACTAGCGCGCCTTGCTCTGCCGCAGGAGGTATTGGAATCATCAATGCATTGAACTTGTCTACCGTGAAGTGCGCAATGGTTGCCTTGTTATTGATCGCGTCGAGCCATCCGGTGGAAGCGACAGCACGTAACACAAATTGGAGCCACAAGTTGGCCGAATTGTCACGTCGCAGCTCCTCATCGCTCGGTCGCACGCGGTGAAGAGCGTTCTGGATAATCCACTGATCGCCGGGGTCTGTGACGACCGTGCATCGACCACCTTCGCCCCCTTCACAGACGAGAAGGTCACCACTTCGGACTCCGAATTGTTCGATATCGCATGGGCTTGCCCACATTTGCGGCAGATCGTCGGTGTGTGTCGAGTGCCACTGTACATGCTTCGCTTTCAGGTAGCTCACCCGCCGGTCGCTCGACGCAAGCCGATCGTTCTGCAGCTGCTTGCCAAGTCGTACATTGAAATGCCGCTTGACAGGAGCGACTGTCCAGTGCCCTGGGATGTCTCGGAGCCATTTGGTCACGACGGATCATCCTTTCGCCTCTGTCTAAGTTTGCGACGAGGCGTGGATGGCCCCGCTGACGCAATCCGCCTCATGAGTTTGCGCAACGCGGGGTCGGTGGCAACCTGGATGCTTCCCACTGTCTTTTCTCCTCAAAGCTCATGTCCGCGATCTCTTTGGAAATCGTATCTCGTACTTCGCGCAACAGCTTGACGTTGCTAAAAGACGCGGATCCGGAAGCATCGCACGACGCACACAGGTCTAACGCCAGCGGCGTATGGACCATCAATCGACGCTGGCCCTGAGCGACATTGACGTAGTTGCAGTCTTGAATCCGGTTGACGTTGACAATGTTCCTGTAGTCCCAGCTGGCCAGGATATCGGCCTTGGCCAGTGTGGCTAGGGCGAAGTGCAACGCGTGGGACCGCGACGATTCGGCCATAGCGCCCACGCGAACGTACGCGTCAACCAGTTCCATAGCCGCCGGGGTCTCGGCGAGGAACTCGGTGTGGGCGTCAGGGACTCGCGACAGCACGGCCTTCACCTCGTATCGCTCGTCTTCCAACGCCGTAACGACCGCACGGACAGGAGGAGTGTGAGCTACGGAGGGGCGTGGGCTCACGAAACTGTGTGGGGTTTGGAACGATTGCGTTCATCAGGCCCTCCGATTCCCCAGTGACGAGTGCGTCGGTCAGTGGGTTCTTGGCCCGAGCCCGCTGGGTCATCGTGGAGACCTATCCAGCGCGGCCTCTGCTTGGCGGCACTTGGCGGCCCATCGGCGGAGAGTCGGGTCGGTGTACTCCTTCGAATTGAGCCAGTCCATGAGTTCGCGGTAGCTCATGCCTTCCATCTTCTTGTTGTTTTCGTCTCGTATCTCGCGGAGATGACGGACGTAGCTGAAGGGCTTGCTGTCGGTGCTACTCATGATGTTCGATCTCCCATGGTGCACGGATGGTGATGGGTGAATGGCCTCGCGTCAAGTTGACGGCATTGCAGATGCGACTCCGCTTCCGATTAACGATGTGCTTGAAGTTCCAGCTCGTCAAGAAGTCTGCCCGGGCCAACGTAGCCAGGGCAATATGCAGGGCGTCGGAATTCATGGACTTGGCCAGGGCTCCCGCCTGGACATAGGCTTGGGCGAGCTGCTTCGCTCGACGTGAGAGTCAGGAACGCGCTGGATCGTCGCTCTCACGTCTGGACGTGCTAGCAGCCCGTGGATAAAGTCCTTCCGGGCGGCGTTGGGGATAGGGGTTAGATTGGAGGGAGGCGACGATTCCCTGGAAGGAGGACGGCGATGGCGTTGGGCAAGCGTCCGAGCGTGCGCCAGGAGGCGCTGTTCGTGGCGACCAGCGAGATCAGCGTGACCGAGCATCCGTTCTACCGCGCGCTGGACAAGCTGTTGCGGGAGGACGGGTTCGACGAGTTCGCGGAGGAGGCGTGCGCCGAGTTCTACGCGGGCAACGTGGGTCGGCCGGGAGTTCCTCCGAGTGTGTACTTCCGGGCGCTGATGGTGGGGTACTTGGAGGGCATCTCGTCGGAGCGGGGCATCGCCTGGCGGTGCAGGGACTCGTTTTCGGTGCGGGCGTTCCTGGGGTACGAGCTGACGAGGAACCCGCCGGACCATTCGAGCCTGTCGAAGACGCGCAAGCGGCTGAGCGTGGAGGCGCACGTCGCGGTGTTCGCGCGCGTGCTGCGGCTGGTGGACGACTCGGGGCTGCTGGGGGGCGGGACGCTGGGGGTGGACTCGACGACTTTGGAGGCGAACGCGGCGATGCGCTCGATCGTGCGTCGGGACGCGGGCACGGGCTACGAGGCGTGGCTGCGGGAGCTGGCGCGGGCGTCGGGGATCGAGACGCCGACGCGCGCGGAGTTGGCGAAGCTGGACCGGAGGCGTCCGAAGAAGGGGTCGAACGCGGAGTGGGTGCATCCGGGGGACCCGGAGGCGCGGATCACGAAGATGAAGGACGGGCGCACGCGGCTTGGTCACAAGCTGGAGCAGGCGGTGGACCTGGAGTCGGGCGCGGTGGTGGGCGTGACGGTGCAGACGACGGACGGGGGCGACGCGGCGTCGCTGCCGGAGACGCTGGACGAGGCGGAGCGGCGGCTGGCGGAGCTGGGTGCTGGGGCGGCGGAAGTGGTGTGCGACAAGGGCTATCACTCGAACAGGACGATGACGGAGTTGGAGGACCGCGGGCTGCGCGGCTACGTGAGCGAGCCCGAGCGCGGTCGGCGGAGCTGGAAGCAGAACAAGGAAGCCCAGAAGCCGGTCTACGCGAACCGGCGGCGGATTCGGGGCGAGCGCGGCAAGGCGCTGCTGAGGATGCGGGGCGAGAAGCTCGAGCGCTCGTTCGCGCACCTGCTGGAGACGGGCGGGCTTCGCCGCGTGCACGTTCGCGGCCACGAGGACATCCGCAAGCGGATGCTGATTCACGTCGCCGCCTTCAACCTCGGACTGCTCATGCGAAGACGCTTCGGCGTCGGCACGCCTCGGGGCCTGCAGGGCCGCCCCGCCGCAGCGCAAGCTGTGCTCGATTCCTGCGCGACGGGTGCCACATCCCGCGTTTTGCGCCGATTTTGCCGCCCATTGGCCGCTCCCGGGCCGCTCGAGCGCCTCCTGGGGCCGCTTCGAGCCCAATTCCGCGAATTCCGCGCGTTCGCGCCGTCGAGAGCCCGGTAAACGCCCGTGTCCCGCCAAGTTCCGTCGCGCACGCGCCAAACCCGTTTATCCACGGGCTGCTAGCTGTAGCTCGTCAGTGGTCAGTTGCGACAAAAGTAGCGTGTAATCCCCGCGAACGAACGCCTCGAACAACCGGCGCGAGGGCCCCTGGAAATCCTCGTCGTAGCAGCCGCCCACGACGCTCGTGTCCACGTAGATCCGCAATCGTGCCCCGTAGGACTTTGCTTGGGACTCGGCCACCAGGCTAGCCAGCAACGCGTCCGCCCGCCGCCGGGTGGTTAGGATGTCCCCCCGAATCTTCGCCAGCGACCGCATCGGCTTCGGCTTGTAGAAGTGCCGGGTGAAGTTGATCTCGTACCCCGTCTTCATCGAGTCGGGACGGTACCAGGCGTCGGGCACTTCAGGCAGGACCTGCCGGCGCAGGAAGCCCTCCACGCCCCCGTCGTCGGTCAGAGGAACCTGCTCGGTGTCTCGCAAGTCGGGGTCCGGCTCGTACTCCACGACTGCTGGCGCGCCGTCCACGGTAGCCTCGAACCGGCCCGCCAGCGGATCGGCTTCGACGCCCTTCTTCCACGCCCGCCGAATCACCGGTGCCGCCTCCGGGTCGCGCTCGCCATCCTCCTTCAGCCGCTTGATCTCCGCGGCCTTGTAGACGCGCTCGGGTTCCGCGCCGTCGATCCGCAACGGGCGCTCGACGGTCACCCTGCGGTGCCCGAAGGCGTCGTTGTCGAAGATCTTCGACTCCTCCGTCTCCTCGAACGCCGAGAACACGTCGCATACGCGCTGGATGTCGTCTTCCGACAGCTCGCAGTTCTTCTTACCCAGGTTCTTCCGCAGGGGCGTGAACCACTGCGTGGCGTCGATGAGCTGGACCTTGCCGACGCGATGCTCGGCCTTGCGATTGGTCAGAAGCCAGATGTAGGTCGCGATGCCGGTGTTGTAGAACATGTTCAGCGGGAGCGCCACAATCGCCTCCAGCCAGTCGTTCTCGATGATCCACTGGCGGATGTTGCTCTCGCCTTGGCCCGCGCCGCCGGTGAAGAGCGAGCTGCCGTTGTGGACCTCGGCGATCCGGCTGCCCAGCGGCGTGTCCCGCTTCATCTTGCTCAGCATGTTGGCGAGGAAGAGCATCTGGCCGTCGCTGACGCGGGTCGCAAGCGAGAACTCGGGGTCGGAGCCGTGCTGGATCACGAAGCGGGGGTCGTGCATGTCGCGCTTGCCACCCATGCGCTGCAAGTCGCTCTTCCAGCTCTTCCCGTAGGGCGGGTTCGACAGCATGAAGTCGAACTCCTTGTCGGGGAAGGCGTCGTTGGACAGGGTCGAGTGCTCGGGACCGCCCACGATGTTGTCGGCCGCCTCGCCTTCGCCCTTCAGGAGCAGGTCGGCCTTGCAGATCGCGTAGGTCTCGGCGCTGATCTCCTGGCCGTACAGGTGCGTGGTCACCTTCTTGCCGCGCTCCTCGGCCAGCGCCTGCAACGTCTCCTCAGCCACGGTCAGCATTCCGCCGGTTCCGCAGGCACCATCGTATAGCAAGTAGGTGCCAGGCGTGATCTCGTCCGCCACCGGCAGAAAGACGAGCTTAGCCATGAGCTGCACGGCGTCGCGCGGCGTCCAGTGCTGGCCGGCCTGCTCGTTGTTCTCTTCGTTGAAGCGCCGCACCAACTCCTCGAAGATCGTGCCCATGCCGTGATTGTCGAGGCCGGGGTGCTTGACGGTCCCGTTGGGCTTGCGCACTGGCTCCGGCCCCAGATTCACGTCGGGCGAAGTCAGCTTCTCGATCAGCGATCCCAGCACGTCGGCCCTGGAAAGGCGTGAGACCTGGTTGCGGAACTCGAAGTTGTCGATGATCTCCTGGACGTTGGGCGAGAAGCCGTCCAAATAGGCCTCGAAGTCGGCTCGGAGCTGCTGCTGGCTGGCTCGCGCCTTCAGGTCCTGCATGGTGAAGGGGGACGAGTTGTAGAACGCCTGGCCCGCCGCGGCGCGCAGTCCGTCGTCCTGGTTGGCGACGCCGGCTTGGTCCAGCATCGCCTTCCGTTCCAGCACCGCCTGCTTGGTTGGCTCCAGCACTACGTCCAGTCGGCGGAGCACGATCATGGGCAGGATCACGTCCCGGTACTTGCCACGCTCCCACAGGTCCCGGAGCATGTCGTCGGCGATGCCCCAGATATAGTTGGCGATCCAGCCCAGCTGGTCGTGGGTCACGGTGCGCCTTTGGCCCGCGTCTCCAGGTACGGCTCCAGGAAACGAGAAAGGCGAGAGCGACCGGCAGACAAGCTTGAGAATTGCTTTTCGCAAACATCGCTGAACCGTGCCAGTACGTTTCGGCTGATTGATTCTTGGTCTTCAAAGATTGCCAGCGACCGAAACGGCATTCCCCATTTCTCGAACGTCAGCAGCGTGATCGTCGCATCTCGGGTTCGACCGTCGTTCGGGAGTGCATGCACGACAAGCGGCGGATGCGCCCCGTTGATCCGGCAATCAACGGTGTATTTCCCCTTTGGGTCGCGCTCTTGATCATGCCATTCGAAGTCTCGGCGGTCTACTGGAACTACTTCCGACAACAAGTCACGAAAATCATCGGCAAACGCAGACTTTGTTCTCGGACGCGTCACATAGGATACATCTGATATCTTCAGCAACGCCTGCACGAACGAATAGAGACATTCGCCGTAGTCGCGCTTCGCTACATCGATAACGAGCTCTCCATTTCGATTCTCGACGCCGAACATCGTGAGTGCTTTGGTTATGAGTGCCTTGCGCCGACCTTTATGCAGCTCGTCGACATCAATATCGTAGCTCATGTGCATGTATGTATGTGCCTCGTCCGACAACAGCCATTGCGCCTTCTCTCGCTTCAAGACGATCGAGAAACGGTCTCCGTCATCAAACTGAAAGGGCGTAAATACGCGATATCTGTCGACACCCTCAGGTGCGATGCGGATCTCTGCCGCCACCTTCTGCCTAAACTCCGCCTCGATGCATTCTCTTGTCATTAGATGGCTCCCCAGAATAGTTCCCGTTGGACGGCCGGAAGAATGGTGATGTTGCCAGTCTTGATCATGCAGTCGACAGCTTCGTCAATGGTGCTATATCGATCGGTTGCTTCCGCATAGCCGTCTTCGTCGAAGCCACGTTTCTGGTATCTCTCAGTAGCATAATGGATATGATGGTCGTAGACGACGTCGCCCTCGATCTTGTTCTTGTGCTCATGGCCCTTGCCATTATGTCGCCTGAGACGAAACACATCGCCGGATCCGGGCAGTTCTCGAGCAAGAATGACGGAGAAATCAAAGGCATTGCTCGTGTTCTGCCGCAGAATCAGCCGGTACTTCGCTCCCGAATCACCTTGAAGATCAAGATTCCGTTCGTTGTGGATGCGCTTGCGCGTGAGGCTGAGCGGAAGACAGGTGTCAACTGGAGGTTGCTTGTGCTCCGCCAGCATCTCCTTGATCTGTTGATCCGTGTACGAGATCGACACCTCGCTTCGCCTTCGAGTGGTAGGGTGCCGATGCCAGCCGAATGTGTCGCTCATGTTTGTGTCTCCATCCCGGGGGTTTCGAGGTGCGCTGCCGCAAGATACTCGACTCCATGCGTCCGCCACAACCCCCTACTCCGAAAGCCACCAAGCCTCCGCGTCCGTCGATCATCAGTTGTGACAGATTCACCTAGGAATCTGGCCGAGAATCTGTCACACGGCGTCCAGGAGCACTCTGCGCGAGTCGAAGGGGCGCGCAAAGGATCGCAACCAGTCATAATTGTCATACCGTTAACGTCACGTAGCGGCCGATGGCCGCCGCAACTCGAATCGAGAATGTTCTCGGCGAAACGATAAGCGATGCGCACGGGATCGGAAACCGGATAGACGTAGCAAACCATCTTGTCATGGATGTTCAACGCCTCGACGCGACCGGAAACCCTGCCGAGCGACTTGACGCGTCTTCCGTCGGAGTCGCCACCCAGGCTGTGCTCCAGGAAGCTCCCTTTCTCGCTCTTCTCGCTCAGCGTGCGGCTGACGTAGTATCCGACGCTGCCGTCCTCGGCGGTGCCGATCTCGACCTTGCCGTACCCGCTGCGCCAGATGATGCAGATTTCCCAAGCCTCGTCGGAGTAGACCTCATCGGGCCGCTTCCATTCCTCGCGCAACCCGAGCAACGCCAAGATTCGATTCTTGCTTAGCGCGATCCCCGGCCTCGCTCCTCCCTTGATTCGGGCCGTCCGCAAAGCGTCTGCGTGGATCGCGTCCGGTATCTCACGGGTCGTCCTAGTCTTCCGACCACTCTCACTCACGCTCTTCCTCTCCCCGCGCCGCCTCGTCCCGCAGCCAACCCCACCGCCATCCCCACGAGCACCACCGTCCCCGAGCCGATCACGTTGTACCACAGGAACGACACCTCCGGCGCCAGCCATGCGGTCGTCCACACCGCCGCGGCCCCGGCGACGATGCCCAAGAGTGCGCCGCCGCCCCCCGCCCAAGGGATAAGCGCAAGCAGGAAGACGCCCAGGATCGGTCCGTAGAAGTACGAGCCGTACTTGTTCACGACTTCGATGAGCGAACCCAGCGACACGGCGTAAAGAGCGACGACGGAGGCGAACAGCCCCCAGAACAGCGTGGCCGCCCTGGAAACCGTCAGGTAGTGCGCGTCGGTGGCGCGGGGGCGCACCCATCGCCGGTACACGTTCACCACGCTGGCGGCGGAAAGGGAGTTCAGCTCCGACGAAATGCTGGACATCGCCGCGGCGATCACGGCGGCCACGAACAGCCCGGCCAGCCCTACGGGAAGCTCGTTCAGCACGAAACGGGGAATGATGTAGTTCACGTCTCGGGACGACTCGCCGGTCACTTCCTCCGCCATCGCCAGCGCTTCGTCGCGCACCTCCTGGACCGACGCTTCGCGCGCCAGAAAGGCCGCCATCGCCGCCCGCGCTTCGGCTTGGTCCGGCGCGTCGGCGGTTCGAAGGGCCGCCTCTTCGCGCAGCGCCAGCGCGTTGCCGAAGCGCTGCTGAAGGGCCTCGTACTCGTCGCCCCGCTCGGCTTGAACGGCGGCTTGGTGGGCCGGGTTGAAGAGCAGCGGCGGCTCCCGGAACTGGTAGTAGACGAAGACCAGCACGCCGACCAGCAGCACCATCGCCTGCAGAGGGACCTTCCAGTAGGCGCTGACCAGAAGGGACTTGCGCGCGGCGTTCACGGAGTTGGCGGCCAGGTAGCGCTGCACTTGGCTTTGGTCGGTGCCGAAGTAGGACAGCATCAGGAAGGCGCCGCCGATCAGGCCGGACCAGAAGGTGTAGGTCTCGGTCGCCGAGAACGAGAAGTCGAAGACTTGGAGGCGGCCGGTGGCGCCCGCGATGCGAAGGGCTTCGCCGGGAGACACGGGCATCTGCACCAGAAGGACGACCACGACCGCCGCCACGGCCACGACGATCAGCACCATCTGCTTGACGTCGGCCCAGGTGACGGCTTGCACGCCGCCCACCACCGTGTAGAGCACCGCCGGCACGCCGATCAGCGCCACGCACCACGCCAGCGGCCAGCCGAAGATGGCGGCGAAGACCACGGCGGGCGCCGAGATGATGACGCCGCACGACATGCCCCTGCCCACAAGGAACAGGCACGCCGCCAGCGTTCCGACGGGGGCGCCGAAGCGCCGCTCCAGGTACTCGTACGCCGTGTAGACGCCCGCGCCGCGCAGCAGCGGAACCAGGGTGACGCCCAGGATCACCATCGCCAGGGGGAGGCCGAAGTAGAACTGGACGAAGCGGAGACCGTCGGTGGCGCCTTGGCCGGTCGTGCCGATCAGCGTCACCGCCGACAGCTGGGTGGCCATCACGGACAGGCCGACGGCCCACCACGGCAGCGCGCGGTTGGCCAGCAGGTACCCGTCCAGGTTGCGGGCGCCCTTGGACCGGCGGATGCCGTCCACGACGACGTAGCCCAAGTAGCCCAGAACGACGACCCAGCTGACGGGATGCACTGTGCGGTCGCGCCCTGATCAGATGTGGTAGCGGGCCTGGAGGAGCCACAGCAGCCCCAGGGCCACGAGTTGGGCGACGATCACGCGGATCAGCGTCCAGCGCGCGGACGCCCCTTCTTTCGGCTGCCGCCCGGGGCCCTCGGTGGGCGCGCCGGCCCGCTTCGCCTCGGGGCTTCGGCTGTTCATTTCCGCGCTCCTTGGGTTACTGTTGAAGTGGAACCTAGCGTCCCCCGCGTCGTTCGGGCCAAGGGACGAAGGGTTCGCCCCCCAATCCCCTGCGACGAAGGAGACAGCAGATGCGATTTGCGAACGGAATGCCGCCCATGCGTGCGGGCTTGCCCCTGGTCCTCCTGCTGGGCGCCGTTGTCGGCTTGGCCGCTTGCGCCAGCGGCGGAGGCGGCGGCTCCGACGGACCCCGGCGGGACCCCAACCTCATCACGGCCGAAGAGCTGGCCGAATACACCACCTTGACGGCCCACGACGTGATCCGGCGGTTGCGGCCGCGCTGGCTCCGGGCCCGGGGCGGCGGCGCGCCCCAGCTCATCATGGACGGTGCGCGGATGGGCAGTCTGGAGGGCCTGTCGGCGATCTCGGTGGCCGACGTGGAATCGCTGCGGTACATGAGCGCCTCCGACGCGACCATGCGGTTCGGCACCAACTTCCCCAACGGCGCCATCGAAGTCGTCAGCCGGGCGCGGTAGGGCGGAGGAACCGTCGGGCGAAGCTGGTCAGCACCCTTGCGCCCGCGACGATCTCGGACACGGCCACCCACTCGTCGTCGGTGTGCGCCTGCGCGATCGAGCCTGGTCCGAAGCAGACGGCGGGGGTCCCGCTCTGGTTCAGGAAGCACGCGTCCACCCAGGCCGACATCCCGGCCACCGCGCCGGGCAACCCTTCGCGCCGGCACTCCTCCACCAGCGCCGTCACAAGCGGCGAGTCCGCCGGCACTTCGGTCCCGGCGCGGTACAGGCCGGGCACGACGCGGACCTCCATCTCGGGACATGAGCGCTTGGCCCGCGCGACCATGGCCTCCATCTCCGCCATGACCCCGTCTTTGGTCTCGCGGGGCAGGGTACGCCGCTCCAGCACCAGGTCGCACCGGCTCGGATAGACCGACGGCGCGGTCCCTCCCGACATCGTGCCCGCGTGAACGGACGCCGACCCCAGCAGGGGATGGCTCGTCTCTCGCCCGAGCCGCCGGGCTTCGTCCTCCAGAGCCGTCAGCAGGTGCCCCGCCCGGGCGATCGCGTCCACGCCTTCGTCCGGCCGAGAGCCGTGGGCCGCCCGGCCCGCCACTCGGGCCTCCACCCAAAGGAAGCCCTTGTGGGCCGGCATCACCGCCAGGCCCGTGGGCTCGCAGACCACCGCGCCGTCCGCCCGGACCCCGGACGACGCCAGCGCCTGCATTCCCAGGGAGGCGTGTTCCTCGTCGGCGGTCAGGGCCACGATCAGCTCGCCGGGCGTCTCCTCGCGCGCCAACTCCCATGCCGCGGCCAAGATGCACGCCACGCCCGCCTTCATGTCGGCAGCGCCCCGACCGTGGAGCCGCCCCTCTTCGATGCGCCCCGAGAACGGCCGGTCCATCCCCGCCACGCCCACCGTATCCAAGTGGCCGTTCAGCAGCAGCGCCGGCGCCCTGCCGGCCGGACCGCCCGCCTCGGCCCTCTCGGCCCCCCGCCTTGCCACTACGTTGAAGCGCCCCGGCGCCACCTCGGTCGTCGTCGCGTCGTAGCCCCAGCCGGCCAGCCACCCCGCGGCCAGCCGCGCGACCTCCTCCTCGCCAGCCCCGCCCTTCTCTATCTCGGGGTTGACCGAGGGCGCGCGCACCAGCGCCTGCGTCATCGCCACGGGATCGGCAGGAGTGCCGGGAGCGCGTCGCGACCCGCCGGACACGTCGGACGGCCCCGTCACGAGGGCCTCGTCACCACGGATTGGCGGTCACCACGGGGCTTGGCCGCTCCCACGGCCCGTTGTCCGTCGCCACGCCGGCAACCCGGGCTTGGCCCTCACCCCCGGACACGCCCTCCCCGGGGGTCGGTTTTCCATCGGCCGACGCAATAGTTGCACGACTTTCCGCGCACGCAAGCCCTCTCGCCGGCAGGCATGGCAACGCTTCGGAAGGGTAGCGGCCATGTGGCGTTTCGGCGTGCCGAACTCTCGCGGCGACGGCGCGGAGAATCTTTGGCACGTTTGTTGCTGTACAGATGGGCGTTCCCGGAGGCACGAACCCCAAAGCGAAGGAGGAAGCCATTCGCAAGTTCACCGTGAGTCTGGTGGGGGCTGCGACGCTCGTGGCGGCGGGTCTTGCGCTCCTTCGGCAGGGAACCAGTCGTGCCGCGCCTGCGGAGGCGAGGGCGGACGAGGTTCCACCGGAGGAGACGGTCCCCAGCCAGATCAGGCTCGAGAGGCTGCGAGAGCTGGGGATCTGATCCGAGAGCCCGGGCGATCCAGCCCAGCGCGAGGGGGGCGGTCAAACGCGAGACCGTCCCCCTCGTCGCGTTTCTAGTCGAAGTGCACCGCCTATTCGAAGTGCACCGCGTTCTTCGCGATGTAGTCAGTCCACTCCGGCGGCACGTCCGTGTCGGGGAAGATCGCCTGCACCGGGCACTCGGGCTCGCAGGCGCCGCAGTCGATGCACTCGTCCGGGTGGATGAAGTACTGCTCGTCGGACTCATAGATGCAGTCCACCGGGCACACCTCGACGCAGCTCGCGTCCTTGGTCCCGATGCACGGTTCGGTGATGATGTATGTCATGCGCGTCTCTTTTGGGGGGCCGGGCGCCGGAAAATTGCCCAACCGCAACGGCGCCGCAACCCTTGAACGAACGGACAACCCGCAAGGGGGCACGATGACGCCACATTCGAAGCGCTCGCGTTCCTGCCGACCGGGCGGTCGCCTGCTGCTGTGCGCGGTCCTGGCTGCGGCGGCGCTCAACGCCCTGGCGCCCGGCACCCGCGGCCTCGCGCGGCCGGCCCAAGGCCAGGAGACGGCCCGGCCCGGCGTCTTGGCGGGAACGGTCTTCGACTCCATTTCGTCCGCCCCCTTGGCCGACGCCCGCGTCGTCCTGTGGAACACCGCGCACAGAACCACCACCGACAGCGCCGGCGCCTTTCGCTTTCCGGCACTGCCCCCGGGCGCCTACCGCGTCGCCTTCGTGCACGACCTGCTCCTGGAACTGGGTGTTTCGGCCCCCGGAACCGACGCGGTCGTCGCGGCGGGCGCCGCCACCGAGGTCGCGCTGGCCACGCCTTCCCCCTTCACGATCCTTGCGGCCACGTGCGCGCTGGAGGGCACGAGCACGGACTCGGCGGTGGCCGTGGGCTTCGTGGGTGACGACGGTTCGGGAGTTCCCTTGCCCGGCGCCACGGTCCGCTTGTCGTGGACGGAGGCCCCCGAGCAGCGCCGCACCTTGGAGGCCGTGGCCGACTCCAGGGGCTGGTATCGCTTCTGCCGGGCTCCCGCCGGCGTGTCCGTGGGCGTCGCGGCGCGGTTCCTCAACCGTTCGGCCGGCCGGCGAGAGGTCGTCCTGGAGCCGGGGGAACGAAGCTGGATCGCGTTTCGGGCCGCGGTCCTGCAACCCGGCGCCATCTCGGGCACGCTGACCGACCAGGATCGGGGCTGGGCCGTCGAAGGCGCCGAAGTTCGGCTTGCGGGTACGTCCTACGGCACCGTTTCCGGCCCCGGCGGCACCTTCCGCCTGCCGTCGGTGGAGGCCGGCGAGTACACGCTTCGCGCAACCCACATGGCCTACGGAGAGCGCTCCGAGTCGGTGAGCGTCGGGAGCGGGACGGCGGTCTCGGTCGCCATGTCCATGAGCATGCAGCCGATCGCCCTGGACCCGATCGAGGTGTCCGTGCAGGCCATCGGCGACATGGACGTCGTGGCGGCCGGCGGGCACGTGGTGTCGCGACATCGGATCGAGGAGGTTCGGCACCGGGCACGGGACTTGGCGGACGTGCTCCGGCTGCAGCACATGACCGGCGTGGTCGTTCGGCGCACGGCGTCGGGCGCGTTGTGCGTGGGCACGACCCCGGGGCAGGCGCGGATCATGAAGGCCGACTGCACCAACGCCGTGTTCTTCGTGGACAACGCCCGAGTCTCGTCCCCGGAGGCCGTCATGGGCATGCCGCCCCAGGCGATCGACCGCATCGTCGTCTACCGCCCGCTGCAGGCCGGCAACCTCTTCGGGGCTGGATCGGCCAACGGCGTGATCTTGGTCTACACCAGGGCGGGCCGACGCACGGGGCGCTAGCGACCCAGCCTAGCCCAGCAGCGACTCCCGAAAGTGCTGGACGGTGGCGGCCACCGCCTCCTCCAACCCCGGCGGCGGCGCCTCCATGGGGTGCACCGCCCCGAAGGTATGGCCCCAGCCGTCCAGGATCCGCAGCGCGGCCGCCGGTCCCGCCGCCGCAAGCGCCCTGGCCTCGTCCGCCGACACCGCCGAGTCCTCCGAACCCTGCAACACCAGCCACGGGACCCGAACCCGGGCCGCGGCGGCCATGACGTCCAGCCGAGCTCGGTTGGCCAGCACGTCGTCCCGGAGCGTGCGGTAGAGCGGCATCTCCTGGCCGGTGCGGGCGTTCGTCACGTAGGCGACGCCCTTGGACTCCCAGTCCCTGGCGTGGTCCTCGGTCCACCGCTGGAAGGTGGAGATCGCGGCCCACGTGACCAGCGAAGCCACCCTGCAACCGCCCCCGCCCCGTCGGCCTTGGTTCCGCTCGGCGGCAGCCACGATGCTTGCCCCGCCGCCCCGGCTGTGACCCAGAAGACCCGTCGCACGCGGCGGCGTCCCTCCGCTCCACGTTCCGTCGGCCAAGCGGTCCAGCATCCAGTGAAGGTCCTCGATCTCGCGGCTGAGCGTGTTCCTGCCGAAGGCGTCCAGATCGCTGAACTCGGTTAGGCCGGGGCCGACCCCGTTCAGCGAGAAGTTGAACGACGCGACCCAGTGGCCGTCCGCGGCCAGCCGCTCGCACAGATAAGGAAAGAAGCCCCAGTCCTTGAAGCCCTTGAAGCCGTGGGCCACGAGCACCGCCGAGTCGGGCAACCGTTCCGCGGGCCGTCGAACGTCCAGCCGGATCACGTCTCCGTGAGGCGGCGTCGTCTCCGCGCGTTCGTGGATTACCCGCTGCCGCGCCATATCGCGTCCTTTCCGCCGGAGCGGGCGTTCTCCAGTCGCGCCGCCGCGAACAGGTAGTCCGAGAGCCGGTTCAGGTAGCGCAGGATCTCCGGGTCCGCGGGCGATTCCGCGGCAAGGGCGACCACCCTTCGCTCCGCCCGGCGGCAGACCGCCCGGGCCGCGTGGAGGCGGCTTCCGCCGGGACCGCCTCCGGGCAGGACGAAGTTGTCCAGCGGCGGCGTTTGGGAAGACGCCGCGTCGATCCACGACTCCATCTGCGGCACGCGCTCGGCCGGAAACGCGGGAAGGCTGGGCGCGGTTCGCTTGCCCCGGGGCGGCGGGGCGGCCAAGTGGGCGCCCAAGACGAACAGGTCGGCCTGCACGCGGCCTAGGCGGGCGCGCGTGTCCCTGTTGGCCAGGTGGCAGACGGCCACGCCGATCGCCGCGTTGAGTTCGTCGACGGTCCCCATGGCTTCCACGCGCACGTCGTCCTTGCGCACGCGACCGCCGCCGAAGAGACCCGTCGCGCCCTGATCGCCCCGCCGCGTGTACAGCTTCACCGCAGCTTCTTGGTGAACTTGCGAATGGCCTTGGCCCGGTCCAGCAGCCCCGGCTCGTCGCTGGAATCGCTTCCCGGCAACCCTCCGAGCGCGTCCCGAACGTCCAGAAGCACTTCGAGCACGACCTGGTCGCGCTGGAACCCGAAGTCCAGGCTCTCCATGCGAGCGGCGTCCCCCGCCGATTCCGCTTTCTCGTACGCTTCTCGGTAGACGCCCTCTAGGCTGCCCACGACCTGCGACCTGGAACGCATGGGCGATTCTCTCCCGGCTGGGCGGCTTGCGGGTGGCGCGGCCCGCACTCCGCGGCACGCGGTTCGTCGACGATGCGCCTTGGTTTGCGGCTTGAACGCGGCAACCCCAGAATTGTACTCGCTTGGGCCGGTTTCGGGCAGGAGCCGCGAGCCCCCGCATCTCCTCACCTTCCCGCTTCGCGACGGCTCTCTCGCATGGCCATACGGGCACTCTTCCGCTCCCGGGCAACCCCCGCTTCGCGAGACCCTCGGTCCATCGTCACGCCCGACGCCTTTTCCGTCGCGCCCGAACTCCTCGGCCTTCAACTGGCGCGCTCGTGGCGGCGACTGGCGGCGCTGACGCTGGACGGACTGCTGATCGTCTTTCTGCAACAGGTGCTGGATTGGCGCGTGCTCCTGGGTCTCACCACCATCTTCTTCTTGGCGGCGCTGGCCCGGCGGCCGTTGGGTTCTGGTCCCGCGTGGCGACGGCGGGCGGTCGTTGGCGGGGCTGTCGTCGTGGTGGTGCCGCTGGTCGTCTTCGTCATGGTGCTTCCCACGCTGATGCAGCGTTACGCGGCCACGCTGGAGGACGGGACGGAACCCATCCAAGTGGTGGCCGACACGGTGGCGGACACGCTATCGGCGACGGCCCAGTCGCCAGTGGAGGCGGAGTCGCCGGCGGAGCCCGAGTCGCCCGCCGAGATCCAGGCCGCCCTAATCTCCGATTGGATGCGCGACGCCGCCGACCAAGCGGGATTGGTCTTCGGCTGGGGCACCGTCTACATGACGTTGTTCCTTGCGCTCTGGAAGGGACGCACGCCGGGCAAGCGGGCCTTCGGTCTGCAAGTGCTCCGTCTCAATGGACGGCCGCTCGGGTTGGTTGCCGCGTTCGAGCGCACGGGCGGGTATGCCGCGGGTACTGCTACGGGCTTGCTGGGGTTTGCCCGCGTGTGGTGGGACCCTAACCGCCAAGCCATCCACGACAAGATCGCCGACACCGTGGTCGTCCGGGAACGCCTGCCGCGCGTGCAGAGGCTGTGGGGGGAAGCCGCATCCGGGTATGTTTCCGGGCCTTCGCGGGTGCGCCCGGAAGCGACAGGTGGGACCGAGGCGCACGCCGCGGCACATGGGACCGCAACCGAAGGAGCGCAACAGGGTGACGAGGAAAGCACGCCGGGAGAAGCCGGACCCGGCCGGGAGCACGAGTCCCTTGCGGCAAGCGCGGTCGCGGAGCCGGAGGGTCGCGACGGCCTCGACGCTCGCGACGCTGACGGTACTGGCGACGACAGCGCCGGCGTGCGCACCCGCCGGCGACGAAGGCGGCGGCAAAGGCGACAGCGAGGCAACTAGTAGTGCTAGTACTAGTGCCACTGCTGGTCCGCGAGCCGGCGGCGCGCCTTCCCAGTCGGTGCCGGTGTCGATGCTCTCGGAACAGGGAACCCGGTTCGTCGCCCCCGCGCAGGAATTCACCCTGGACGAAATTGGGTTCGACTTCGGCACCGAGGACGCGCCGGTGAAGGTGGTCGAGTTCAGCGACTACGGATGCGGGTACTGTCGCCGCTTCCACTCCGAGACATTCCCCACGCTGATGGAGGAGTTCGTGGACGCGGGCGTGGTGCGCTGGAAGTACGTGACCTACGTGAGCGGCATGTTCCCCAACGGCCTCCCCGCCGCCTACGCCGCCGAGTGCGCGGGCGAACAAGGGCTCTTCCCGGAGGTCAGTCGGGCCCTCTACGAGCGTCAGTCGGATTGGAAGGGCTTGGCCGACCCATCCTCGGTGTTCGAGTCGCTGGCCGTCAAAGCCGGCGCGGACCCGGTGCAGTTTCGGGCGTGCGTCCAAGAAGAGCGGCCCAAGGGCAGGGTCCGAAGCGGAATTCTGTCGGGAGCGCGCGTGGGCGTTCGCGGCACGCCCACGTTCTTGGTGCAGGGAAGGCCGCTTTTCGGCGCCCAGCCCGCAGGCGTATGGCGGGAAGTCATCAAGGTGGCCCAGGACCTTCCGCACCCGACCGATTCGGAGGGCAACGACGCGAATTAGCCGGCCGACCCCGGCGGCGGCGCTCTCCCAGTCGGCCCGGCGGATATTGGCTAGCCGCCGCCGTTCCCCCGCTCCCCCGCGTGTGGCGCTGGTCCACGACGGCGCGATAGCGGTCGGCCATCCGGGCCGCCAGGCTGGGCCACGAGTACTCGCGCGCCAACGCTTTTCCCCTCTCGCCCATCGCCTCGCGGAGCTCGCGGTCGGAGAGCAAACTTTCGACGGCGCTCGCGACCGACCGTTCCTCGATCGGCACTACGAGCCCTGCAAACCTCGTCCGCGACCCGGGGGAAAGCGCACGGCTCCGAGATGACCACGGGCACGCCGGCCGCCAGAGGTTCCAGCACCGAACTCGAAAAGCCCTCGGAATAAGACGGCAGAGCGAACACGTCCGCGGCCGCCAGCGCCGCGGCCTTGGTTGGACCGTCGATCGTCCCGGTGAAGACGACTCGGTTCGACAAGCCTGCCCTCCGCACGACGTTCTCCACATGCGCCTTCGCGCCGTAGTCCGGGCCCGCGAACAGCAGCACCGCATCCCGGTGCCGGCGGCACGCCCGCGCGAAGCCTCGAGCCAGCACCTCGGGGCCCTTGATCCGATCCAGTCGCCCCAAGAACAGAACGACCTTCGCCCCTCTCAACACCGGGTAGCGACGGTAGAGCGCCGGCAGCCCCGACCGGTCGTCCGCGACCCGACAATCGACTCCGAACGGCAGGACGAAGACCCGCACGCGCTTTCACGATCCGGCGAATGCCCCTCGGCTTCCCGGAAGGTCAGAGCGTGCACCGCGTCCGCAGCAGTCCGCCCTGGACCCCGCGCACGCAGGTCCACTTCCTGATTCGCTTGCTCCGCAGGCGCGGACCGTCCATTTCGCCGTGAACGGCGACGACGTGGGGTACGCCATGTCGCCGCGCCGCGCGACAAGCCGCGTAGTTGGGATACAGCCAGATCTCGTGGATGTGAACGAGATCGAAGCGCCGGTCCCCGCTCCAGGGGCACAGGCCCGCCGGTACGGCCCCTGTCTAGCTACGCCTGCGTTCCTGCGTTACCGTTGCAGGCCCCGCAAGAACTCCACAGGAGACGACAAGCGCTGATGAGATCCCTTCGTGCCCTCGCCGTGCCGTGTGCCTTGACGGTCGCCGCAACCTGCGCCGACAGCCCGGTCGCACTCGAGCGTCCCTCGGACGGCCTGGACGCCGCCGAGACGGCAGACGCCGCAGGAACGATCGCTGCGGCCGCCGCCGAATCGCCCCCGGCAACGCTCGTGAAGCTCCCGGTATTCGTCCGGTCGTTCCGCTGGGAGGACAAGGACAGCGCGCGCGTGGTGGCGGGAGATCACAACTTGTGGTTCTACCACAGCAACGCAACCATGTTCACGCACGACCGAATGGCCTTGTGGCGACGGACGATCGTGCACGGCGCACCCGCGGACACGGCAAGCCGAGAGCGGCCGACGAACGGCAAGGACGGCGTGTGGTTCAAGCCCTTCTTGCCCTGGTTCGGACTTTGGTGGCGCCACCAAATGGTGCACATCGACTTCCAGCACACGGACATGATGCACCCGGCAGCCGGCTGGCACTCGATGTCGGAAGGCGCCCAAGTGGACACGATGGCGATCGGCTTCCATGCCCCCTACTACCGGGAAGAACCGAGGCAGTTCGTCATCAAGCTCCGGCGGGACGGGCTCTGGACCGAGAAGGTCAAGCTGTGGACGCCTATCGACAGCGTGAAGGCGGACCCGATCTACGGTTATGTTGGCACAAGCTGGTGCAGATTCAGCCCCGTGCACGAGAAGACCAACGCGGACGGCGTGACGTGGGAGACCGACCGGTCTTGCCGGCAAGAGCCGTGGGAGGAGGCGGATACGGCCGGCTCCGGCTGACCCCGGGCGTCCCGGCTGATCCCGGACGCGCCGCCGGACGGCCCCCCGGCGGCGGCCCGTCGCGACTTTCGGGCCCGCTACGAGCCCGCGTTCGGCCCGGCGGCGAAGATCGACTTGGGCATGTGCATGCTCACCAGCATGTGCGGCACGTCAACGGTCTCGGTGATCTTCAGGTCTCCCGCCAGCGAGCACAGCACGTAGGCTTCCTCGCGCGAGAGGCCGTGCTCGGCCGTCAAGTAGTCGATCATGTACCGGGTCGCCTTCCGCGCCGCTTCGTCGATGGTTGGGGCGAACCCGGTGACCGCGTAGTAGTCCTCGGTCTCGTACTGCGGCTCCACCATGCCCCGCGTGTTCTCCAGGACCTCGACCCCGTAAACGATCCGCATCGGCGCCTCGATGGCCGTGCCCGACACCTCGCCGTCTCCTTGGGCGGCGTGCGCATCGCCGATCGAGAAGAGCGCGCCTTCCACTTGCACCGGGAAGTAGACGGTCGTGCCGGCCGTCATGTGGCGGTTGTCCATGTTCCCGCCGTTCGCCCGTGGCGGGATCGTGACCAGCATGGAGTCGGTGGCCGGCGCCACGCCCATGACCCCCGCGAACGGCGCCAGAGGCAGGGTCACGCCCTCGGCAAAGCGCACCGACGCGACGCCCGGGGCCATGTCGAAGCCACGCAGCCACGGCTCCGCGAACTCGTCCGCCAAGAACCCGAACCCGGGGATGATGCTGGCCCACCCCCAGCCCTCGATCTCGATCTCGTGCAGCGTGACCGCCAGCACGTCGCCGGGCCGGGCGCCTTCCACGTAGACGGGGCCCGTCAATGGATGGATGAGGCCGAAGTCCAGCCCGGCAAGGTCCGCCGTCGTGGTGGCTGGCGTGATCTGGCCGTCGGACGCCTCCTTCGTCCGAACCTCCACGACGGCGCCCGAAGGAACGGTCAGCACCGGGGGAACGGCGGCGCTCCACCGAGCGTGCGTGTTCTCGGCGCTCAGGAAATGGCTCGGCTCGGGCGGCTCGTCGCCCCGCAACTCGGGCACGGCCTTGGGCTCCAGCCGACAGGACGCCAACCACGTGCTGGCGACGGTGGCCAGCGCCAGCGTCGCTGGCCGTCCGGGACGTCGGACGCCGAGTCCGGGGCGTCGGATGCCGCGCTCGGGGCGGCTTGCGGGGGGCTTGAACATGGAGCGACCTCTCTTGGGAAGCGGGGAACTTAGACGCGCAACCGTGCGAGTTCGGCGACCAGGCGCCCGATCTCCGCCTGCGTGTTGTAGACGTGGGTGGACACGCGGACAGCGTTGTGGCCGTCCCGCTGGTGCTCGTCGATGTGGATGCCGGCCCGCCGGCCTATGCGCTCCACGGCGGCCACGGCGTCGACGCCGGCGATCTCGAAGATGGTGGAGCCGGGACACGAGACGGCGGCGTCCCGCCCGCTGAGCAGGGTCGCGCCGGGCATCTGCTCGAGCCGTTCCTTCAGGTGGTCCGAGAGGTGACGGGTCCGCTTCGCCACGGCCGCGAGCGTCGCGGCCTCCAGGAAGTCCAGCGCCGCGGCCAGGGCCGCCCTGACCGGCAGGTCCGCCGTGCCGGGCGGCTGGTAGGCTGCCGCACCCGTCGGGCTGCCGGGCGCAAAGAGCGACAGGACGCGCTCCCGCGAAGCCGCCCGCACGTACAGGAAACCGGTCCCCATGGGGCCCAGGAACCACTTGTGAAGGCTTGCCGAGTAGGTGTCGCAATCCAGGTCGTGCAGGTCGACCGGGAACATGCCCACCGCCTGGGCGCCGTCCACATGGCTGAGCACTCCTCCCTCGCGGGCCAGGGCGCACAGCCGGCGCACCGGATACAGGTGCCCGCCCCGGGTGACGTGGCAGAAGGCCAAGACTCGGGTGGCGGGAGACAGGGCCGCTTCGATCAACTCCGCCGCTTGGTCTTCGCTCTCCAGGGGGCTCGGCATGAAGACCGTGCGCAACTTCACGCCGTCGCGGCGTTCGCGCACCTCCCAGGGACGCCGGCCCGCCGGGTGCTCCTGGCTGGTGAGCAAAACTTCGTCGCCGGGCCGGAGCACGGCGCCCATTGCGCCCATGTGAAGCGCCTCGCTGGCGTTCCGGGTCAGGACCACCTCGTCCGCGTCGGCCCCCAGCAACGCGGCCAGACCCGGCACCACGCGGCGCGACACCACGTCCGACAGCTCGGCCTTGGCCCGAAAGGGGTTCTCGGACAGGGCCTCGTACCCCGACGCGACGGCATGTGCGACCGCGATCGGCGGCTTCCCCAAGCTGGCGTTGTTCATGTACGTCGTGTCCGGCTCCAGAGCGAAGCGGCTTCGGGCGGCCGTCCATGCGCCGTCGTCCGGTTGCGCTGGCGGGCGGCTCAAGGGGTCGGGGGACGCTTCCTCCCCGTCGGCGACCTCCGGCGCGTGGAGAACCGACTGTCCGCACGCTGCTGCCGAGGCCCCGGCCAGCCCAACCGCCCCCGTCGTCAAGAACCGCCGGCGAGACACGCCCCCGCGATCGGACGCGTCCCGAGCACTCCCGTGAACGGACATGGCCCGCGTGTCCCGCACGTCCCCCCGCACCGGTACAGGCACCGGCTTCCCGCCGGGCGAAGCGGCGTCCGCGTCGATTCCCCGCGTGTCGTTCATCTTCCGTACCTTTCGCCCTCGTCGGCTTGCGGCCCCGCGTTCACGTTGGGCCGGGCCGCCGACTCCCCGCAACCCACACAAGGACCACGTGCCCATGACGCGCTGCTCGACCCGCCACCGGCACCTACTCCCGCTCTCGTCGGCATGAAGGTCGGCTTGATGGGGTTCGCCGGCTCGGGCAAGACGACCCTCTTCAACGCCATGACCGGTCTGGACGCGCCGGCCGGCTTCGGCGGGGAGGTCCGCCTGGGGACGGTCAAGGTCCCCGACCCCCGTGTCGACGCCCTGTCCAAGGCGTTCTCGCCCCGCAAGACGACCTGGGCCACCGTCAACTTCCGGGACTTGCCCGGCGACCACGGGGCCGGAGGGCGCGTGCTGTCCACGAGCGCCCTGCAGAACCTTCGCGACCAAGAGGCCCTGTGCCTGGTCGTACGCGACTTCGCCAGCGCGGTTGTGGAGGGCGCGCCGGACCCGCTGGGCGAAGCGGCGGCGTTCCGCGAGGAGTGCGTCCTGGCCGACCTGGGAATCGTGGAACGGCGTCTGGACCGGGCGCGAAAGGAGCGCGCCGACTCCCGCGAGATCGCGGCCTTCGAGACGATGACGGAGTCGCTTTCGGCGGGAACGCCCCTGCGGCGGGTGCCGACGACGAAGCTGCACCGGCGGTTCCTGAAGGGATACGGACTGCTTACAGACCTGCCGTTGCTGATCGCGGTCAATCGGGACGAGGACCGGGCCGCCGAGCCCGTGGACGCTGCGCTTGCCGCCGAGATCGAGGCTTCGGGCGGCGCCGAGATCGTGCTGTCGGCGCAGGTGGAGGCGGAGATCGCGGCGCTCGGTCCGGAAGACCAGGAGGCGTTTCTGGACGACCTGGGCTTGGGCGAACCGACGCTGGATCGCTTCGTGCGGGCGGCCTATGGGCTGATGGACCTGATCTCGTTCCTAACGACGGGCGAAGACGAGGTCCGGGCTTGGCCGATCCGGCGCGGCACGACTGCCCGGGCGGCCGCGGGCCGCATCCACAGCGACCTGGAGCGCGGGTTCATTCGAGCCGAAGTGCTGCCTTACGACGCGTTCGCGGAGTTCGGTTCGGAGAAGGCGGCGAAGGAGGCCGGAAAGGTCCGCGTGGAGGGCAAGGACTACATGGTGGAGGACGGAGACATCCTTCACGTGCGGTTCAACGTGTAAGCGGAGACTGGACTTCGGGGCGCCGGCTGCAAGACGGGCCGATCCAGCTATCCAAACGCCCAATTTCGGACGCCATAGTGTCTCCCATGATTCGAAAGCGAACGTTGGGGGAACTGGTCGACGAACGGGCGGAGCCGGACCTGCGGGTCCGCTTCGGCCTCCTTGCCCGCGAAAGCGCGGAGATCACCGTGGCCGCGCGCCACATCCGCTTGGCCGCCGTGGACCTGGGGGCGGAGGAAGCGCAGGGGCTGGCGCGCATCCGCGTGGTGCTCTCGGAGCTCAGCGCGGGCACCTTCCGAAGCGAAGCGGAGACCGTGATGGCCGACCCGCGGCGTCGCGCCGTGGCCGAGCGGCTTCACGGCCTGCTTGCGTCGGGCGCCCTGGAGGCGCGAGTGGCGCCGATGACCTTCTGGACCCCCGACTTCGCGGTGTTCCACCGTGACGCCCGCCCCTTCGCCGCCGTCTTCGGCCTCCACTGGTTCCAGCAGCCGTTTCCGCACTCCGGGCCCGCCTTCGCCACCGTCTGCGGTCGGACGGGGGCCGAGCACGGCGCACGGCGCTTTGCGGAGTTGTGGTCGAGTGCGCACGACGTGACCGAAGCGGTGAAGGGCCTCTTGGGCGGCGCCCGGAAGCGCGTGCCGGTGCCGGACCCCGAGCCGGACGAAGTTTGAGGGGGGCCGAACTCCTCGTTTGCGGTCGTCCCCTGCCAGCGCTATGCTTAAGGTCTGTCCAGCAACGGCCTTTTCGCACGAAAGCGGAGTGGAATCACTTGGAAGTCGTCGTTCAGGAAAACGAGAGCTTGGAGCGCGCCCTCCGCCGGTTCAAGCGGAAGGTGCAGCGCTCGGGGCTCTACTCCGAACTCCGCAAGCGTCGCTTCTACGAGAAGCCCAGCGCGCGCAGGAAGCGGCGCCGGGAGGCCGCGATCCGCAGGGAGCGTCGTCGCCAGCGCCGAGGCCGCCGGTAGACCCACCCCCGTTCGCGGGCACGGCGCACGGTTCGGTCAGACCTTGAGGGGCACCGGCCCGTCGGCGGTCCAGTCGTAGAAGCCGGCGCCGGTCTTTCGGCCGAACCTTCCCATCGACACGAGCCGCTTCAGTAGCGGGGGCGGGGCGTATCGCGCTTCCCGGTACTCCTCGAACATGATCTCGGAGATGAGGTGCAGCGTGTCGATCCCCACGAAGTCGCACAGGGTGAACGGCCCCATGGGGTACCCGCAGCCCAGCGTCATCCCCTTGTCGATGTCCTCGACGGTGGCCACTCCGCGCTCCAGCTGCCGGATCGCGTCCAGCATGTAGGGAACCAGCAGCAGGTTCACCACGAAGCCCGAGTTGTCCTTGGCGGCGATCGGCGTCTTGCCGATCCGCTTGGCGAAGGCGAAGGCCGCGTCGAACGTCTCCTGGCTGGTCGCGATCGTGCGGACCACCTCCACCAGCTTCATCACCGGAACGGGGTTGAAGAAGTGCAGGCCCACGAAGCGGTCCTGACGGGACGTGGCCGCTGCCATGTCGGTCACGGTCAGCGAGCTCGTGTTGGAGGCGAAGATCGTCTCCGGTCCGCACGCCCGGTCCAGGTGAGCGAAGAGCTGGTTCTTGGCGTCCAGCGACTCCACGATGGCCTCGATCACGAGGTCGCACTCGGCCAGGTCGTCCAGGGAGGTGGTGAAGGCGACCCGCGCCAACGTCTCGTCGCGCGCGGCGGCGTCCAGCTTGCCCTTCGACACCGCTCTGCCCAGGGACTTCTCCACTCGGGCGCGCCCCGCATCCAGGGCGGCGGCGTCCACCTCCCGAACCACCACCCGGCAGTCGGCTCGCGCCGACACTTCGGCGATCCCGCTTCCCATAAGGCCGCACCCCGCCACGCCCACGCCTTCGATCTTCAAGTCGTTCTCCCCTTGTTTGGTCGTTCCTACTGTCGTCCGATGACTTCCCGGGCCACGCCGTGGAAGTGCCGCCGCACCCATCGCCTCCAAGCCGGGGGCGGGGGCTCCAGTCCCAGGCCGCCCTCCACGCCGTCCAGGATGCCCTCCACCTCCGATTCTACTTCGTCCAGCCGCTTTCGGAAGCCCCTGGCCACCAGCGCCGCCACTGCCAGCGCCGTCGCCGCGCCCGCAGCCACGCCCGCAGCCACGGCAACCGCCAGCGGGAACAAGGCAACGGCCCCCAGCGCGGCCGCCGTCCCCACCGCGGCGCCCGCAAGGCCGCCCCCGAAGACGGCCCCGCCCTGGTAGTTCCCGATGATCCCCGGGTCCACGTAGAGGTCGACCACGGTGACGGCTTCGCCGGCCTTGCCCTCGTCGTCCGTCTCGGCCAAGCGGATCTCCACCAGCCTTGCCGCGGCCACGTAGTGCTGGCGTGACGTGGCGCTGGCTGCCCGGGCCACCCGAGACGCCCAGTCGATGGCGGGCCGGTACTGGAGCAGGTCGTCCTTGCGGCGAACCGGCTGCAGCAGCTGCCCGGCCACCATGAACTCGTCCAGCTCGCCCGCGATCCGGCGCCGGGAGCGGGCTACCGCGCGGCTGGTGCGGATCGTCCCCGGCCCCAGAAGCGCCCCGACCCCGCGGCGACGGGCGCTCCTCGGCCCACCGGCCGCGCGGAAGTCGGCCAGGGCTCGGCGCACGTGGTGCTCGGCAAGGCCGGCTTCCTTCCCGATGCGCACCACTTCCGCGTCGCTGAACACCGGTTCCGCGCCGTCCGCGCCGGGGTCGGCCCCTGCCAGTTCCGCCGCCCGTCGCATGACCTCGTCGAAGTCGCGCCGGGTCAGTGGTCCGCCGCCGCTCACGGCCCGACCCTGCGCCTGCGCTGGCGTCGGGGGCAAGCCCGACGGCCGGGCGAGGGCGTCACGTCAATCCCTCAAAGGGCTTCGACCACCACGGCCCCGCCTTGGCCGCCCCCGATGCAGGCGGCGCCCAGGCCATACCGCGCGCCCCGGCGCCGGAGTTCGTGGAGCAGGTGGATGGTGATCCGCGCGCCCGAAGCGGCCAGCGGATGGGTGACGGCGATGGCGCCGCCGTCCACGTTGGTCCGCTCGGGGTCCAGGCCCAGCTCCTTTTCGACCGCCTTGTACTGGGGCGCGAAGGCTTCGTTGACCTCCACCAGGTCCATGTCGGCCAACGTCAAGCCCGCCTTGGCAAGGGCGGCCCGTGCCGCCGGCGCCGGACCGATTCCCATGATCTCGGGGTCCACGCCCGCGAACCCCCAAGACACCAAGCGGCCGATCGGGGCCACGCCTTCCGCTTCCGCCCAGCGCGCGTCCGCCACCACCGCCGACGCCGCTCCGTCGCCGATGCCGCTGGCGTTTCCGGCGGTCACCAGGCCGTCCTTCTTGAAGTACGGGCGGAGCGCCGACAGCGCCTCCAGCGTGGTGGTCGGGCGCATGTGCTCGTCCACGGCGAACTCCGACGTACCCGTGCGCGTCTTGACGGTCACCGGCGCCACTTCCGCGTCGTAGCGGCCCGCGTCCCACGCCGCCTTGGCCCGCTGCTGGCTGGCCAGCGCCACGCGGTCGGCCTCTTCGCGGGTCACGTCGTACTGTTCGGCCAGCTTCTCGGCGGTCTGGGCCATCGTCAGCCCGCAGTTCGAGTCCGTCAGCGCCTCCCAGAGAAGGTCCTGAAGCCCGTGGGCGGCCGGACCCAGTCGCAGCTCGCCCCAACGCGCGCCGCGGACGACGTGGGGAGCTTGGCTCATCGACTCGGCGCCGCCGCAGAGCGCCACATCCGCGCCGCCCAGCAGGACCTCTTGGGCCCCGGATACGATCGCCTGGAACCCCGAGCCGCACAGCCGGTTGACGGTCAGCGCCCCGGCCTCCTGCGGCACGCCAGCGCGCAATCCGACGTGGCGCGCCAGGTAGATGGCGTCCGCCGAGGTCTGCAGAGCGTTGCCGTAGAAGACGTGCCCGACCTGCGCCGGATCGATCCCGGCGGCGTCCAAGGCGGCTTGGGCCGAAAGCGCGCCCAGATCGGTGGCCGAGAAGCCCTTCAGGGACCCGCCGAAGGTGCCGAAGGGGGTCCGCTTGCCGGACAGAAACACTACGTCTTTGCCGAATCCTTGAGTGCCCATCAGTCGATCCTTGTCTCCTTGGCGGGGCACCGGCGCGGCCCGCCGACCCCGATTGTCGCTTGATTCGTCGTCCGTCGCACGCGGTCCGCGATCCACGTTCCGACCTCGGCCGTCGTGGCCCGTCCTCCCAGGTCGGGCGTGATCACCCCGGCCCGGAGCGAGGCCAGCGTGGCCGCCTCCACCGCCGCCGCGGCCTCTCGGCGACTCAGAAAGTCCAGCAGCAGCCCGGCGCACGCCACGGCCCCCACGGGGTTCGCGGTCCCCGAGCCGGCGATGTCCGGCGCCGACCCGTGGATGGGCTCGAAGAGCGCCCAGGAACCGGGATGAAGGTTGCCCGACGGCGCCAGGCCGATCCCTCCCGTGATCTGGGCTGCCAAGTCGCTCAGAATGTCGCCGAACAGGTTGGACGTGACCACCACCTCGTACCGGTGCGGCCGCCGCACCAAGTCCATGGCCATGGCGTCCACGTACATGGCGTCTTGCGCGATTTCGGGGAAGCCGGCGCCCACCTCCGAGAAGACGCGGCGCCACAGCGCCCCCTCGTGGACCAGGGCGTTGGCCTTGTCCACCAGCGTCACGCGCCCGCGGCCCGCCCCGGCGGCGTGCTCGAAAGCGGCGCGGACGATCCGCTCCACGCCCTTCCACGTGTTGACGCTCTCCTGCAGGGCCACTTCGTCCCGGGTGCCGGCCTTCAGGCGACCCCCGGCGCCGGCGTAGAGCCCCTCCGTGTTCTCGCGGAAGAAGTCGATGTCGATCCCGTCGCCGCGCGCGCCGTCCTTCAGCGGGCACAGCGAGGGGAGCAGCAGCTTGCAGGGCCGGTAGTTTACGTACAGGTCGGCGCAGAAGCGAAGGCCCAGCAAGATGTCGCGGGCGTGGGCGTTGTCCGGGACGCGCGGGTCGCCCAGGGCGCCCAGCAGCGCGGCGTCGTACTCGCCCACCAAGCGGTCCCGCTCGGCGTCGGAGAGCGTGGCGCCGTCGCGCAAGTAGCGCTCGGTGCCCAAGTCCCATTCGTCGAAGGTCAAGGTACAGCCGTAGGCGTCTCCGGCGGCGGTCAGGACCTCCACTGCCGCGGAGACCACCTCGGGGCCGATCCCGTCTCCGCCGATCACCGCGATTCTGTTCACCGCGCCGCGCCGCCAGCGCCCGGCGTCATTCGTCGGGCACCCTCCCGAACATCAGGTTGCACCGGGGGCAGAACCAGTCCGTTTCTCGGCGCTCCAGGGGCGGCCCCAGCTCGGCGCGGGGACAGAGGGGGTCCAGCCCGTCCAAGGCCTGCGCGCGAACCTTCTTGCGCTCCCTCCACGTGCTGATGCGCAACGGAAGCTCGTAGCGCAGCGCCGAGTTCTTGCATTCGAACAGAACGGTGCTTGTCCCGTCGGGCTCGGAGCGCACGCCGAGCTCCACCAGGAAGTCCCCCATGGGCGAAGGCACCTGCCGGCCGCTGCAGTGCAGGCGCTCGGCCCGCTCCACGTCGGGCAACTCGGCCACGCCGAAGCCGACCCGCTCCGGCTTCTTCTTGGCGGCCCCCTTCTTGCCGCGCGTCACTCCCCTCTCTCGAACAGGTAGGCCGAGTCCTCGTGACGCGCCTCTTGGTCGCCCGCGCAGACGGCGAACCGGGCGCCGGAGAAGATCGCCGCTCCGCCGTATTCGCCGTTCTTGTTGACGGCGTAGTAGTTGACGTGGAAGTCGGGCCGTCCGTCTTGGCGAAGGAGCCGCGCTTCGACGGTGAAGGCGACGATGCGGCGCAGCGCTTCCAGGCAGGCGTCGGTGGGGGCCATCCCCGAGCGCATCAGCTCCACCACGGTGTGCGAACCGCAGGTCTTGATCACGGCTTCGCCTCTGCCGGTGGAGCCGCAGGCCCCGACGTCGTTGTCCACGTACAGCCCCGCGCCGACGATCGGCGAGTCGCCGACCCGGCCCGGCACCTTCCAGGCCAGCCCCGAGGTCGTGGTCACGCCGGACAGATCGCCGTCCCGGTTCACGACGTTGCAGTTGATCGTCCCTTGGGGTCGCACGCCGTCGTAGGAGTCGAGAAGGTCGTCGCCGTCGCGGTCCGAAGGCGGCGAGCCCGGGGGTCCGGATTCGCCCGGCGACAGGTAGTCGTCCTTGTCGCTCAGGCGGGCCCGCCAGTCGATCCACCGCAGCCGCGACTCCTCCGTGAGCAGGTCCTCCAGCCGGTGGCCCATCGACACAGCGAACCGCTGGGCGCCTTGGCCGACCAAGAGGACGTGGTCCGTGTGGCGCATCACGTCCATCGCCACCCGCGAGGGCATCTTGATCCCCTCCAGGCACGCGACCGCCCCGGCGCCCCGGCTGGGGCCGTGCATGACCGACGAGTCCAGCTGGACCACTCCGTCCAGGTTCGGCAACCCGCCGTAGCCGACGGACCGATCTTCCGGGTCGCGCTCCACCAGGTTCACGCCTTGGACGACCGCTTCCAGCGTGTCGCCGCCGGACTCGACGACGCTCACGGCCGTTGCAACCGACTCCAGGCCGTTGCGGCTCGCGACCGAGACCGGAGGCGTCGCGCTGGTCCGCACGGCGGGCGCGCCGGCCAAGGGTCGGGCGGCCCCGAGGCCCCCCACGGCCGCGCCGACGCCGACGCTGGCCGAAGTCTTGAGAAAGTCGCGTCGCGTGGTCGGGTCCGTCGCGTCGCCGGTCTTCGTCGCGCAGTCGCGCCTCGTCGTCATGCCGTCACGCCTCCTGCGCCACCCCGAGGAGCTCTTCGCTCGCATCGCCGGCCAGCGCGGCGACGGGCTCGTCCGGTTCGTCGAGCTTGAGCCTGGAGACGACCGGTTTGCAGAACTGCATCCCGACCGCCTTCAGTTGAAAGAGGTCCTTCTCTCCCAGGTCGGGATATCGCTCCGCCAAGTACTCCATGGTCTCGTTCATCCACGAGTCCTGGTCGTTCGGGTTCGCTTTCAGGACCCCGCAACGGTGGATGTGGCTGAACAGTTCGTCGCGGGCGCGCTCCATGGGCTCTTGCTTTGTCATGGCTGCTCCTTGAGTTATTGGTGCGTGACTTCGGCCCCCGGCGCGCAACCTTCGCGTCGCACTCCGGGCGCAGGCAAGCCCTCAACCTACGGTAGGCCTTCGTTTCGTGGCAAGGAACCGGACCCCCGAGAAGCCCCGCCCCGGCACCGCCCGCGCTGCGGCCGAGTCCGCCGACCCGCAGGTGGATTCGGTGGCGCTGGCGGTCTTCGGCCACCTGTTCGCGGCGCTGGCGGAAGAGATGGGCGCCGCCCTCAAGCGCGCCTCGTATTCGCCCAACATCAAGGAGCGGCGGGACTACTCGTGCGCGCTGTTCGACGCCGAGGGGACGGCCGTGGCCTTGGGCGACCACATGCCCGTCCACTTGGGCGCCATGCCCATGAGCGTGACCGCCGCCCTGAAGGCCCTGGGACGGCTGGCGCCCGGCGACGTGGCCTGCCTGAACGACCCCTTCGAGGGCGGCACCCACCTGCCCGACGTGACCCTGCTGGCCCCCGTGTACGGCCCGGGGAGGGGCGGCCCCGGGCCAGGCGACGGCGATTTGGGCAACCCCAGTGCGGGCGACGCCGGCGCGGACCCCATCGCCTTCGTGGCCTCGCGCGCGCACCACTCCGACGTGGGGGGCATGTCGCCGGGCTCGATGCCGCTGGCGCGCGAGATATACCAGGAGGGGCTGCGCATTCCGCCGGTTCGCCTCTACCGGGGCGGGGTCCGAGACGACGACCTGTGGCGAACCGTCCTCGCGAACGTGCGCACGCCCGACGAGCGGGCGGGCGACCTGGACGCCCAGCTGGCCGCGCTCCATGCGGGGCGCACGCGCCTGTTGGAGATCGTGGCGGCTCGCGGGGTGGCGGCGACCCGCGCGGCGATGAAGTCGTTGGTGGACTACGCCGACCGCCTGGTGGAGACTGCCGCGCGGCAGATCCCGGACGGCGACTACGAAGCCGCCGACCACTTGGACGACGACGGCTTCGGCTCCGGTCCTCTTCGGATCCAGGCCGCGCTCCGCGTTCGGGGCGACCGGCTGGTCGTGGACTTCGCGGGGACTGCGCCCCAGGCCCGAGGCGGCGTCAACGCGGTGGCGGCGATCACGGCCTCCGCTGCGCGCTACGTGGTGCGATGCGTGGCCGAGGCCCTGCTGTGCCAGAGCTTGCCCGCCGGCGGCGGTTCCATGAAGGCGATGGAGCTGCGCCTGCCGGAGGGTTCGCTGGTGAACGCGGCGCCGCCGGCCTCCGTGGCCGCGGGGAACGTGGAGACGAGCCAGCGGATCACCGACGTCCTGATGCTCGCCTTTGCCCAGGCGCTGCCCGAACTGATGCCCGCCCTGTCCCAGGGCACGATGAACAACACGGCCATGGGCGGGGTCGACCCCCGAACGGGCGCCCCGTTCGCCTACTACGAGACCGTGGGCGGCGGAATGGGCGCCGGGCCGTCGGGTCCCGGACTGTCGGGCGTCCACTGTCACATGTCCAACTCCCTCAACACGCCCGTGGAGGCGCTGGAGCACTCGTACCCCTTCCGTGTGACGCGCTACGAGATCCGTCGCGGCAGCGGGGGCGCGGGTCTGCACTCGGGCGGCGAAGGGCTTCGGCGCGACCTCATGCTCTTGGCCGACGCCTCGGTCACGCTTCTCTCGGACCGCCGGCTGCAGGGTCCGTCGGGGGCACGGGGGGGCGCTGCGGGCGAACCCGGCCTGAACGTGCTGGTGGCCGACGGACGCGAGACGCCTCTTCGCGGCAAGGACACGACCGAGGTCGAGGCGGGAGACGTGGTCAGCGTGCGGTCGCCGGGCGGCGGCGGCTGGGGCGTGCCCGAGCGGCGAACCCCGTGAGGCTGCTGGCGTCGGCGCTTTGCGACCACGCGACAGCCACGCCGGAGGGGAAGCTGGACGTGCACGGCGTCTTCCACGACCTGTACGCGGCGGGGTTCCCGGCTCGCCAGGACCGCATGTTCCTGGTGCTGGTGCTCGAATGGGACTCCGCCGACTCGGGCCGATACGCCTTCCGGGTCGACGTGGCGGGACCGAACGGCAAGCCCGCGCTGACGGTGGAGGGCCAGTCCGACGTGACGCCCCGGCCCGCCGGGCGTCCGCCGCCCCGAACGCGCCTGGCGATGCCGCTGGAAGACGTGGTGTTCCCGGCGCCGGGCCGGTACGAGTTCAAGGTCAAGACCAAGGGCCGCACCTTCGACGGTCCCGTCCTGTACCTGGTGGAGACGGAGGCGAGCGGGCCGGGGGCGTGACCGTTCTGGCGCAGGACGCCGGCGGGGCCTATGTTGGCCCAGTTCCCCTTTGTCCCACGAGCCGCGAGGTGCGATAGCGATGCTGGAAGCGGGGTCCATCGAGGCGAGGCGGGGCGGCTTCACCCGCCGGAAGTTCATCCAAGGCGTGATCGCCGCTGGCGCCACGGTGTCGGCGTCGGGCTACTTGTTCCGGAGCGGCGGACTGCTGGCCGGACCCGCGGCGCAGGGAACCGTGGAGCGGCTGGTGACGCTTCACGTCAACGGGCAGGCGCGCCGGGTCGATGTCCTGAAGCAGGAGACGCTGGCCATGACGCTCCGCTACAAGCTCGGCCTGACGGGCACCAAGCTGGGGTGCGACCGCGCGGAGTGCGGGGCCTGCACCGTGCTTCTGGACGGCGTCGCCCACTACGGCTGCTCGATCCTGACGCACTCGGTGCGCGGGCGGGCCGTCGCCACGGTCGAGGGGCTGGAGCAGGACGGCCGCCTGCATCCGGTGCAGCAGGCGGTCCTGGACGAGGGCGGCTTCCAGTGCGCCTTCTGCGCCCCCGGCTTCGCCATGAGCATGGTGGCGATGCTGGAGAAGAACCCGAACCCGTCGCGGGAAGAAGCCGCCGAACTCCTGTCGGGCAACCTCTGCCGCTGCGGCGACTACGACAAGATCCTGAACACGGCCATGCGGGCAGCCGAGCTGTCCCGAGCCCGGGCCTGAACCCAGGAGACGACTGATGGCCGAAAACGTGATCGGCACCGACATCGCTCCCCCGGACCTGCACGCCAAGATCACCGGGCGAGCCCGCTACGCGGAGGACTTCCGCGCCGAGGGCATGGTCTTCGCCAAGCTTCTGGCCAGCCCCATGCCCCACGCCCGCGTCCGGCGGGTGGACATCCGGGCCGCCGAGGCCATGGAGGGCGTGCTGGGCATCCTCCGGGCGTCGGACCTTCCCGGCGAAGCCGTCCCCGGACAGGAACGCGCACTCACCGACGAGCCCCTTTACGAGGGCGAGCCGATCCTGGCGGTGGCCGCGGTGGACGAGACCACGGCCGCCGCCGCGGTCGAGGCGATCAAGGTGGAGCTGGAACCGCTCCCGTTCGTCCTGGACCCCCTGGACAGCCTGCGACCCGACGGCCCCGACGCCCGACTGGACGGGAACGTTCGCCGGGGCCGGGAGGTTGAGACGCTCAAATGGCCGGAGGCGGTGTTCCAGGCGGCCGGGCCGGACAAGCTTCCCATGGGCGAGCCGACCAGCGAGTGGGCGGTGGGCGATGTCGAGGCGGGCTTCGCCGAAGCGGACGTGACCGTCGAGGAGACGGTCGTGCACCAGTCGGTCACGCACCACCCCATGGAGCCCCGGAGCTGCATGGCGTACTGGCAGAACGGCAAGCTCTACCTGCACGGCTCCACGCAGAGCACCGAGCGCACGCGGCCTTCCGTGGCGCGGATGCTGGACATGGACGCGGAAGACGTCGTGATCGTGGCCGAGTTCTGCGGAGGCGGCTTCGGCAGCAAGATCTCCGGCGCGCCGATCATGGCGGTGCCAGCGGCGCTCTCACGCAAGATCGGCCGCCCGGTCATGCTGCGGATCACGCGCTACGAGGAGAACTACATCGGCCGGGCGCGGGCCGGCTTGCAGGGCTGGGCGCGGATGGGGTTCCGAGCCGACGGGCGCATGACGGCCCTGGACCTGTACTTGGTGCAGGACAGCGGGCCTTACGGCGCATCGGACTTCTTGACCGCCGGCGCCGTGGCCACCGCGGCCTACCAGCCCGAGACGATGCGCTTCCGGGGAGTGCCCGTGTTCACGAACACGCCGCCCCGCTCGGCCCAGCGGGCCCCCGGCGGCGCCCAGATCGTGGCCATGCTGGAGCCGTTGGTCGACAAGGCCGCCCGCGAGCTGGACGTGGACCGGCTGGAGATCCGCAAGGCGAACGCGCCCGGCCACGACGGCTGGCTGGGTCCCAACCAGACGCCGTTCAGCAGCGCCTACGTGCGGGAAGCCCTGGACTTGGGCGCCGAGCTCTTCGGCTGGTCGGAGAAGCGGCAGCTGTCGGGCCGTCGCCGGGGCGCCAAGGTCACCGGGGTCGGGATCGGAATCAGCCCCTTCACCGCTGGCAGCACCGGGCGCGACGGCCTCTTGGTGGTGCGCCCCGACGGCAAGCTCTATGTCCACCAGGGCATCGGGAACCTGGGCACGCACTCGATCGCCGACACGGCCCGCGCCGCGGCCCAAGTGCTGGACCTGTCCTGGGACCAGGTCGTGGTCGTTTGGGGCGACACCAGCAAGCACCTGCCGTTCAGCACCGTGCAGGCCGGCAGCCAGACCACGCACGCCCACACGCGGGCCAACCACGCTGCGGCCCACGCCCTGGCCGAACTGCTGCGCGAGCTGGCGGCGGCGGAGCTGGGCGGCGAGCCCGGCGACTACCGTGTGGCGGACGGGCGCGTCTACCGGGCGGGCAACCCGTCGGTGGGGATGGACTTCGCGCGGGCGGCCCGTCGCGCCATCGAGCGGGGCGGCAAGTTCAGCGGCGAGGTGCTGCCCCCGGCCGCCAACGAGGACGAGGACCTGCACCAGGTCACCAAGGCGGCCGTGGCGGGGCTGGCGGGGCAGGGGCTGGTGGCCGCCGCCAAGGACACCTACCCCCGCGAGGGCAGCACCTACTCGTGGGTGGCCAGCTTCTGCGAAGTGGAGCTGGACGTGGAGACGGGCGAGGTCGAGATCGTGGACCTGGCCTCGACCGCGGACTGCGGCACCGTGGTGCACCCCCGAAGCTTGGCGGCCCAGACCAACGGCGGCGTCTTCCAGGGGATCGGCATGGCCAAGAGCCAGCGCTGGGTGTTCGACCCCAAGTGGGGCATTCCCTTCACCAAGCGCTTCTACACGGCTCGCCCGCCGGGCATCCTGGACGTGCCGCGCAGTCCTCGCTTCGCCGCGGTGAACCTGCCCGACCCCCAGACGCCGGTGGGCGCCAAGGGGATCGGCGAACCGCCCGTGGGCGCGGGCGAGGCGGCCTACGCTTGCGCTGTCGCCGACGCCATGGGGGGGCGCTGCCTGTGCCGAACGCCGCTCACCTCCGACATGATCTTGGCGGAGCTGGAAGGCCGGCCCCGCCCCTACGGCGTGCTGGACACGCACGTCTAGAAGACAAGGAGAGTCAAGTGGCAGTCATTCGCGACATGATCCCGCCGTTCGAACTCTACCAGCCGGCGGGCGTGGAAGACGCCGTTCGCCTGCTGGCGGAGCACGGCCGGGACGGCTGGGTGCTGGCGGGCGGGCTGGACACCTTCGACTGGTTCAAGGACCGGATCAAGCGGCCGACGGCGGTCGTCGACCTGAGCGGCGTCCCCGAGCTTCGCGGCATCTCCCAAGGCGACGACGGAGGCCTGGAGATCGGCGCCATGACCACGCTCACCGACGTGGCCGAGGACGAAGCCGTCCGAAGCCGCTATCCCCTGCTGGCCGAAGCCGCGGGGCTCGTCGCCACGCCCCAGATCCGCAACCAGGGCACCTTGGGCGGCAACATCGCCCAGGACACGCGCTGCTGGTACTACCGGAGCGGCTGGCCCTGCTACCGGGCCGGAGGCAACATCTGCTACGCCGCCACGCCGCGTTCCATGAACCGCGAGCACTGCATCCTGGGGGCCAGTCGGTGCGTGGCCGTCAACCCGTCGGACACGGCGCCGGCGCTGGTGGCCCTGGACGCCGAGATGACAGTGGCCGGCCCCTCGGGAGAGACCACCCATGCCGCCGCCGACTTCTTCATCGGTCCGGCAATCGACATCATGCGCATGACCGTCCTGGAGCCCGGCGACGTGCTGACCCGGATGCGCCTCCCCGCGCCCCGGCCCGGTGCCCGCTGGTACTTCGAGAAGGTTCGCGACCGCAAGTCGTGGGACTTCTCCCTGGCCAGCGTGGCCTCGGTGCTCCAGATGGAGGGCGGCGTGGTCCGGGACGCCCGGATCGTGGTCAACGGCGTCGCGCCCTACCCGGTGCGGTGTCGGGAGGCCGAAGCGGTCGTCGCGGGCCGCGAGCCCGGCGAAGAGATCGGGCGGATGGCGGGCGAGGCCGCCGTGGAAGGCGCCCGCGCGCTTCGCCACAACGACTACAAGATCGCCCTCATGCGGAACCTGGTCATGCGTTCGGTGCGCGACGCGGCCGTCGCCTAGCCGGGGGCGCGCGCGACGCCATGGAGTTCCTGCGACGGACCCTGAACCCTTGGGGCGAAGACGTCCTGGTCGGCGTCTCCTGGGACCTGATCTGGGCGGCCGTGGCCGTGGGGGCGCTCTTCGTGGCGGGCCACGCCTTCCTGGTGCCAAAGAAGAAGCGCGCGGACGCCGTGGACCCGGACGAGGCCAAGGGCTTGCCGGAGAAGATCCTGCGCCACTCCACCGGCGCCCGAGCGTTCCACTGGTCGATGACCGTGGCCATGTTCGTGCTGCTGATCACGGCGTTCTTCCCCCTGCTGGGCATCCGGTTCCCCTGGGTGACGGTGCACTGGATCGCCGGCTTCGGCCTGATCTTGACGTTGGCGTACCACGTCTGGCACGTCTTCGCGAAGCAGGACTTCCGCACGATGTGGATGGGCCGGCGCGACGTGGAGGAAGCGGCCCAGAACCTCAAGAAGGCGTTGCGTGCCGGCGACGAAGAGCCGCCCCGCCCGGGCAAGTATCCCGCCGACCAGAAGATGTTCCACCACGCCGCCACGGTCGTCACGCTGGGGGCCGTGGTCACCGGCGTGCTCATGATGTTCCGCATCGACCACTTCCTGTGGGAACAGAACCCCTACCTGTTCGGCGACGCCGTGTGGGGCTGGGTGTACGTGGTGCACGGCGCGTGCGGGATCGGGCTGATCTTCCTCGTGATCGCCCACGTCTACTTCGCGATCCGCCCCGAGAAGCGCTGGATGACCTGGTCCATGATCAACGGCTGGATCAGTCGCGACCGCTACCTGCAGAACCACGACCCCGAGCGATGGGCGGCCAGTGCGGCAGCGACCGAAGGGCCTGCCGCCAAAGGCGCACCGGAAGGCACGTGACCCGGGACGACCTGAAGTCCCGAGCGGAGCTGATCGAGGAAGCCTACGAGTTCTTCCTGGCCTACGCGGCCCAGGGACTCGCGGGCGAGGCCGCCGGTTCCGCCGGCGAACAAGTGCGCGACTACCTGCGGCGCTTCGACGAGGCCTTGGACGGCTTGGCCGACGGCTTTCGCGCGCACCTGCCCAACGCCTCGGGCCGCAAGGAAGCCGTCGCCGTGCTGGAGCGCGACGCCTCCGCCGCCCAGGCGCTGGTGCGCTTGGTGCGCGCCCAGCCGACCGTGTCTTCCCAGCTCGTGGACAACCTCAACGCCTCCGTCCACGTCCGAGCCCTGCTCACCGACCTCTTCCTGCTGGGCGACTTGGTGGGCTGAGGGGCACTTTCTGCGAAGGTGCTTGCTGGGCAACGACTGGTTCAAGGTCAAGCGTGTCGCCACTATACGATCTCAGCTGCTGAATTCTATTCTGCCGCGGTGGATGAAACGCCAATAGCCGTGCAATACGCGAGTTAATCCGACGTTCGGTTTCGGAGCTGCCGATTCTCTCAAGTGCCGAGGCCAGCTCCCCGGCAAGACCGTGGCGGGCAGCGTACGCATCTGCTTGCCATTCAAATGAGCGAAAACAGGCTGCTAGCAGCGCCGGTATTGCCAATAGTACGAATGTCGACATCCAAAGCAGGACGACCATCCCGCCAAGAGGACCCAAGCCAAGTGTTGACGCAAGGCTCTCCAGTACTGCTATACCGACAGCATAGAGCAAGGTCAACAGCGACAGCAACATTGCTCCGACTTGCAAGTGCCTGCGACGATGGTGACCAACTTCATGCGCTACTACGGCTGCGAGTTCTCGTGGCATCAGGCATGCGACCAGATCGGTTGTCAGAATGATCTGGCGACTTCCCGGCAGAATGCCGCTGGCCATCGCATTCACCAGCTTGTCGCTTCGCATTCTTATCAACCGCACATGATTTCGCGAACAGCGCAACTGATCCAACAGGGTCGCCGTGTCCAAGTACTGCCGGTCCGACCAATCAATTGGCATCGTTTCGGCGAGGAGTCGCCGGACAAGTACTGGACCGGTCAATATCACAACTAACGTTGTTGTCATTGCACACAGGAGTATACTTGCAAGTCTATGCATGTTGGGCAGAAGTACGTCCAATACTGCTGCTGTGCCATACCCGATCAGCAGATACGCTGCCGCAAGCAACATCCATGGGACATGAACCCGAAACCCGGTGCCGACATCTTTCGAGCGGGCCGTGTAGTTTCGGGCTGCTCCATATAAGAGAGATGGCAAGCCACAGAGCACTACAAATGCAAGTGCCGTCCAGGTTGCGCCGGCAGTCCTCCACTCCACGAAATAGTATTCGTACACCACAATGCAGACTCCGGCAACAAGTGTACTCCACAAAGGCAGTACTGTAGCCAATATCCTGACTATACCAGGGCTTGGTGATTCGCCAATAGCGCTATAGACACTAAATAGCATCCATATCGATAGTGCCTGTATTGCGATAATCGTACACCATCGAACAAGGATTTCTGCCTTCGCTACGACTTCCGCATCCCACAGTAGAGCGACCACTTTTGGCGTAGCGTTGACTTCGATCCACGCCGCAGGCAGCATGAGCAGGCCCGCGGCGAGTCCCTGGCACAGCAGGCTTCGAAAGGACGGGGGCCTGAAGTTGACGCCAAACACACCAAGGAGGTGGGCTGCAACTCCGAGACCGGCTGCACCGGCGAGAACCAGGCCACTCATCTCAAGTACGCCGTGTGGACCCGCTGAGAGAAGAAATCGCATTATGCCAAGTTCGCTGGAGGCAAAGGCCGACAGTGCATTCCCCACGAGGAAGCCGTTCAGCGCCAGCAACACGATAGTCGGCATACCCCCGAGAACGCCGCCCGCAATTAGCAGGAGAACGACCACGCTATTGCGCCTCGCGAGATCCTGCCATGACATCGTCAATGGGTCCGAGGGATCGAACGCACCAGGCACAGGCAGGGTTGTCGTGCTGATCTCTCTTAGGCCCGCGATTAGCGCGAGACACATCCCTACCGTGAAGGACGCCACTACAAGCAACTCTCGACGACCGGACGCCTGCGCCACCTCTCTACCAGATCGCCAGGTCGGCCCACGCGCTGGTGACCCGTCCCGAGAGTCCGTAGGACGACTCCGCCGGGTAGTCGAATGCCCACAGCTGGGCCACGTGGCCGGGCGGCAGCTTGACGGAGCCACCGTGGTTCAGCCGGGAGCGTGCGCCGATCCCCCAGACCGACCGCACATCCAGCGCGGCTCCGATCCGCTGCTTGGGCTGGTTCTCCGTGATGAGCATCGTCTGGGTTTCGCGGACGAAAGCGGAGTTGCGGTTGGCGGTGATCACCATCTCGTTGCGGTGGAAGCTGGCCGACAGGTCCGCCGCGCGCCACCGCATCCCCGGCAACGCCAGCGTCCCGTCAGGTCGAAGCCTTGGGTGCGGGCGTCCGCGCTGGGGCCAGCCGGGGCGCGCGGAAGCCGGTTGAGACGCGGCGCGGAGAGCCGCACCGGATTTCCCAAGTTCGAGTCTGCCCGACACCTTGCCGGCCAGGGAGGTGCCGGCGAGCTTCCCGTTGCAGTCCGGTTGGCTAGCGAATCGTTCCCGCACGGGACATTGTCTCCGAGGACAACATCGTCCTTGGCGGTTCTGGGCCATGCGCGAACGTCGCTTGCTTTGGTCGTCGACCCTCTGGGGCGGTCGTGAAGATGGAGGCGTTCGACGGGTGTCCGTTGGCGGAAATTCTCGAGTCGCTGGGGTCCGCGTGAAGGCGTGGATGCTAGCGGTGCCTTTCGTGCTGGGTTGCGTCGGCGAGTGCGGCGGTCAGCAGGAACGGCTTCTTGTGGCGCAGGCGCTGTTTTCGGCCTCCGACGACGTTGAGCGGGTTCGGTCGTCTGTGGAGTTCGACACGCTTTGGGCATTTGGCGGCCCGTCGGACACGTTGCTTGCGACTCCGGGGACGCCCCGTCTGGACGGTGACGGGGGCTTGGTCTTCTTCGACATAACGAACCAGGCCGCATACCGAATCGGGGCGGATGGCCACTTGTTGTGGTCATGGGGGAAAAAGGGCGAAGGGCCGGACGAGCTGCTAAACGTCCGGGCTATGGATGTGGAGCAGGACGGCTCGGTGGTGCTGGTCGATTCAGGCAACCGGCGCGTGGTCCGGTTGAGTGCGGACGGGAGCCCTCTCGAAACGAACCGGACACCGGAGCAAGGCCGCTTTGTGGACGACGTAGCCGCCTTGCCGGGCAGGCGGCTGGCCGTCACTGGAGGGGGTCCGGGTTCTGTCCTCGCGCTTTGGGATGGCGACGGCGTGGTCGAGCCAGCACTGCCGACCGAGTTCGGAAAGCCGAACCCGTTGCACCACCAAGGGGGACTGGTCAGGTGGGGCGACGAAGGCTGGGTGTTCGGGTTCCGTTATGGCAACGGCTGGATGACGTTCCGGGGCACCGAGCTGGTGGGCGTCTTCCCTTACGTCGAGCATTCGGATTTTCCGAAGGTGCGCGAGGTGCGTCAAGGGAACCGGTGGCATATGCAAATGACAAGGCGTCCCGCCGAAAACGGCCTGTCTTTGTCCGTGGTCGAGGACACGTTGTTCGTCCTGTTCGGCGGCGAGAGTCAACTGCGCGGCCGGTTGCTGGACAAATTCGACGTGCGGTCCGGGCGTACCTGGGAACCGACGTTCTCCCCCACTATGCGAACGAGGCGGTCGTGTCCTGGGACAGGGTGTTTACCGTCGAGGCCTGGGATGTGTTCCCTTCCATCGTGGCCTTGGCGCGACGGACGGGCGGGGCGAGCAGAGAAGCCGAAGGCGGACGCTAGCTGGTCTGGCGTCCGGTCGACGCGTGGGCTTCACGCCTCCCAACCCGACACCTTGCCCGCCACGGCCGATGCGGCCACCGAGTAGGGCGACACCAGGTACAGTTGCCCCGGCCCCGAACGTCCGGGGAAGTTGCGGTTCTGCGACGACACCGACACTTGGTCGGCGCGCTCGGTGATGCCCGGGCCGGCGGCGATGCACGCCCCGCAACCCGGCTCGACGAACTCGGCGCCCACGTCGCGGAAGAGGTCCAGGTAGCCCTGCGCCCGGGCGTACTCGCGCACGTCCACCGACCCGCACTGGATGTAGCACTTGACGCCGGGATGCACGCCCCGGCCCCGCCGACGGGCTTCGCCGAAGACGCGGGCGTACATGTCCATGTCCTCCTTCTTGCCCGCCGTGCACGAGCCGGCGTAGGCGATCTCGATCGGGACGGCGGCGGCCATCTCGTCGATGCGGACGCCGTTGCCGGGGTCGCCGGGAAGCGCGACCATCGGCCGCACCTTGGAGGCGTCGATCTCGATCACGGTCACGTACTCGGCGCCGAGGTCGCTCTGCATGCCGTCCACCAGCGCGCGGGCGGCGGCCGGGTCCATTCCGCGCTCCTGCACCAGGAACTCGACGGTGCGTTCGTCGGCGGCCACGATCCCGGTGAAGGCGCCCACCTCCGCCGCCATGTTGGTCATCGTGGCCCGCTCGTCCACCGACAGCGCCTCCACGGCTGGACCCGCGTACTCCACGATCTGCCCGATGGCGTGGCCCTCGCGCACGTACGGGTGGCGCAGGATCTCCAGCATGTAGTCCTTGGCGGTCACGTTGCGGGGCGGAATCCCCGAGACCACCACCTTGAACGACGACGGAATGCGCGCCCGCACGTCCTTGGTGATCCACGAGTTGAAGATCGCCGTGGTGCCGACGCCGAACGCCAGCGCGCCCACGGCCCCGGCGTGCGGGGTGTGCGAGTCGGTCCCGATCACTAGCATCCCCGGCTCGGCGTACTCCTCGAGCACCTTGGAGTGGCAGATCGCCTCCGAGCCCATGGCGTGGCCCATCTGTTCGCCGTAGAGGCGCACGCCCTGCTTCTCCGCGAACTCCCGCTGCTTGACCTCCAGCTCGTTGGCCACGTCCAGCAGGCCGTCCTCGATCCGCTCCTGGCTCATCGCCGTGTGAAGGAACGTCAGGTGATCGCGGAAGAAGAGGACCGAGCCGGGGTCCTGCACCTTGGCGCGCGGTCCCAGCTTCTCCTCGAAGAAGATCGCCGCCATCGGCGTCACGTACTCGTGCGAGAAGCGCAGGTCTGCGCGGAAAAAGCCGGCCTCTCCGGGCTGGGCCCAGTTCACTCCGACCGAGTCCCGTGCCGCGTCCACGACCCACTTGCGGGCGAAGATCTTCTCGCCGAGCGTCATCGGACGGCGCGGGGACGGCTGTCCAGCGTCGCGCCCTTCGCCGCTCCGCGCCTCGCCGTTGCGCGCCTCTGTTCCCAGCGCCTCGGGGGCGGGCAGCGTCACCTTGCCCTGCAAGCGCGCCGCGTTGAACTCGAACAGGCCGCCGTACTCAACGATCTGCCGCGTGATCTCGTCCTTGCCGGCGGTGAACTCGGCCAGCGGGATCGGCTCGCCGGCGCGGATGCGCTCCGCCACGCCCAGGTCGGTCGTCGTGAGAACGCCCAGGTTCTGGCAGTTCTCCTCGTAGATGCGTTCGATGCTCTCGGACACGACCACCTGGATGCCCGCCATCCGTTCCGCGTACGGACTCTGCTCGCGGCTCGACCCCTTGCCACGGCGCTTCCCGGCGACCGAGCACGCGAACCCGCCCGCCTTCACGCTGCCGCGTTCCACCGGAGCCTCGTCGGTCCCGGTCGCGCCGTCAGGCCCGGGGGCTCGCGCCCGCAAACCCAGGTAGGGGAACTCGCCCAGCGTCTCGTCGTAGAAGAAGCAGATGTACGCGGGCGTGATCTCGTCGGTGCTGATTTGGTCTCGAAGGCCTGCTTCGGTGGCCTCGGCGAGCGTCAGGTCAATGCCGTCGCGAAGCTGGCGGCGCAGCAGTTGCGCATTATCCACCAAGTACAGGACCCGCCCCGGGAACCGGAGCACCGCCGGCCGCTTTTCGACGCGGAGGGCCGCAAGGACGTCGGCCCCGCTACCGGCTAGGGGTTCGCCGTTCGTCTCTCGGCCAGCCGGCCTGTCCGCTCCGCCGCGCACCTCCGCCAATCGCCTCGCTTTAGCTGAAGTCCTCGCCCAAGAAGATCACGGCAAGGATGATCGCCAGCACGGCCGCCGGTGCCACGAAGCGGATGAAGAAGCGCCAAGCGCCGTAGTGAAACCAGCGTGGTTCGGTCCCGTCCACGAGTTCGGCATGCGTGGCCTTGCGGGTCATGAACCAACCTGCGGCCAGCGTGATGGCGAGTCCGCCCGTCGGCAGCATCCAGTTCGACACGAAGTGGTCGGCGTTGCTGAACCAGCCCTCCTTGCCCCCGCCGAAGAAGGGGACGGAGAGGTTGGACAGGAAGGGCGTGCCCGTGAACGACAACGCGGCGAAGATCGTGAAGACGAAAATCGCCGCTCCGGAGACGACCGTGGCCTTGTGGCGAGCGATGCCGCGCTCGTCGATCATGTAGCTGGTGACGACCTCCAGCAACGACATCGTGGAGGTAAGCGCGGCCAGCGCCACGAGAACGTAGAAGAGCGGGCCCAGGATCGAACCGAACGGCACTTCGGTGAAGAAGAGCTGCGGCAGCGAGATGAAGAGCATTCCCACGGTACCGGTGCCCGAAACCTCGTCGCTCATCCCCGCGACCGAGAAGATCACCGAGAACATGATGACCGTTGCGATCAGCGCGATCAGCGTATCGAGCAACACGATCAACCCCGACGCCTTCACCACGGACTGGTTTCGGGCCAGGTACGACCCGTAGGTGATCATCGCGCCCATCCCCAGCGACAGCGTAAAGAACGAGTGACCAAGGGCTTCCAGCACCGACCCTCCATCGAGTTCGCCGAAGTTGGGACGGAAGATGAAGCCCAGCGCTTCGCCAGACCCGCTCATTCCCAGAGCGCTGAACAGCATCAGCACCAGGATGCCGAAGAGGATCGGCAGGAATATGCGGGCGATCCGCTCGATTCCGCGCTGCACTCCGAAGTACACCACCGCGATCGTGGCCACGCTGAACCCCAGCGAGAGCGTCAGCTGCAAGCCGGCGTTGCCCACTTGCGCGTCGAACACGTCGCCCGTGTTGATGCCCGCCGGGAAGCCGCCCACCGACCAGCCGACGGACTTGGCGAAGTAGTACAGCGACCACCCCGCGATGACCGTGTAGTAGCTCAGCAGGATGAACGCGGCCAGCACCCCCCAGCCGCCCACGATCCCCCACAGCGGACCCGCGGCCTCCTTCAGCGCCCCGACCGCGCTCTTCTGGCTTCGTCGCCCGATCAGCAGCTCGGCCATCATGATCGGCAGGCCGACCGCGGCGATGCAGATCAGGTAGACCAGGACGAAGGCGCCGCCCTCGTTCTCCCAGGTGATGAACGGGAACTTCCAGAGGTTGCCCAGGCCGATTGCGCTGCCGGTGGCGGCCAGCACGAAGCCGGCGTTGGAGGTCCAATTGCCTCGGGATGCTTCGCTCATGAGGTCTCCTTGCGGGAGGGGGCGCTTCGTGAAGGGCGCTTCGTGACGCGGTATTATATTGCTTCCCCCAAGCTCGGGCCATGGCCGGATCGGCGCGAGTCGTCCGCTGGGCCTCCGGGGGGTGCGCCCGGGAACACAGGGTCCGCCCGCGGCCTCGGCGGGTGCGCCCACGAACAAGGATGCGGCCAATGATCCGCTTCTTCCGAACGCTTCGGCTGGCGTTCGCGGTCTTCCTGGCGGCCTCCGCCTGCGACGCTGCGCCCAGCCGCGACGGCGCGCCGAACCGCGACGCGGCCCGTGAATCGACGCTGCCCGCCGTCGCCCTGCTCACGTCGGGGCCGGTGAGCGACGCAGGCTGGCATGCGGGCGCCTACGAAGGGCTGCTCCGCATCGGCGATTCGCTGGGCCTTCGGACCTCTCATCAGCAGACGCGCACGCCGGCCGACTTCGACGAGGCGTTCATCTCTTACGCCGAGGCCGGGTACGGACTGGTCTTCGGTCACGGCTTCGAATATCAGGACGCCGCCGGCCGGGCCGCCGCTCGGTTCCCCGAGACCACCTTCGTCGTCTCGTCGGGGTCGGCGATCGGGGACAACTTGGCGCCCTTGGTCTTCCACCTTGAGGAGGCGGCGTACTTGGCCGGGATGGCGGCCGGCGGGATCACGCGCACGGGCATCGCCGGAATGGTGGGCGGCGTCGAGATTCCCCCCGCGAAGGGAACGTTCCTGGCCTTCGCCGCCGGCGTGAAGGCGGTGAACCCCGAGGCGCAGGTGCTGGAGACCTTCACCGGCAACTGGGACGACGTGTCCGCGGCCAAGGAAGCGACGGCCGCGCAGCTGCGGGGCGGCGCCGACGTGATCATTCACAACGTGGACGCCGCCAGCTTCGGCGTCTTCCAGGCCGTGCGCGAGGCCCGGGAGGCAGGTCGCGAAGCCTGGGCGTTCGGCATGAACCGAGACCAGAACGACGTGGCGCCCGACGTGATCGTGGCGAGCGCGGTCATCGACATCCCGGCGATGTTCCTGTCGGCAGCCCGGGCCTGGCGGGCGGGAACCCTGTCCGGCCCCTTGCGCTCGGGGCTTGCGGCGGGCGCGGTGGACTTCGTGGCCAACCCTGCGTTGCCCGACGTGATTCCGGCGGCGACGGCGGCTCGGATTGACGAGGCGCGGGAGCGGATCGCGAGCGGGGCGCTGGACGTGCCGAGGATCCGCTACTTGGAAGAGGACGCGGCGACGGAAGGGGACGTGCCGTAGGCGGACTCGGCGGGCAGGCTGCCGATCGGGGAGGCGACGCCGCCCAAGGCTCGCGCAACCGGGGTGCGGGCGACAGCCGGGGCGCGGGCGACAGCCGCGACGGCAACCCGAGCGTGGACGGGCGCGTTGCAGCGCGGCTCTCGGAGGTAACTGTTCGCTTCGGGGCCGTGACCGCGCTGGACCGGGCCGACTTCGAGCTGGCGCGCGGCGAGGTGCACGGCCTTCTGGGCGAGAACGGGGCCGGCAAGACCACCCTGGCCCGTGTGCTGGCTGGTCTGCTGGTTCCCGACGCGGGGACGGTCGAGGTTGACGGCAACCCGGTTCGCCTTCGGAGCGCTGCCGATGCCCGGCGCAGGGGCGTGGCCATGGTCCACCAGCACTTCTCCCTGGTGCCTCGGTTCACGGGGTTCGAGAACGTGACCTTGTTCGACCGGGCCGCATGGACGGGGCGGGGCGGGCCGGCACCGGGGTATCGCGAGACGGTGGAGGCTCGGGCCGGAGAGCTGAACTTGGCCGTCGAGCTCGACGTGGCGGTGGAGCGCCTGGGCGTCGGGGACCGTCAGCGGATCGAGGTCCTCAAGGCGCTCATGGGCGAGCCGCGGGTTCTGCTGCTGGACGAGCCGACGGCGGTGCTGGCCCCCCAGGAGGTGGACGGACTGCTCGCCGTGCTGGAGCAGGTGGCAGAAACGGGCACGGGCGTCGTGCTGGTGGCCCACAAGCTGGACGAAGTGCTGTCGGCGGCCGATCGCGTGACAGTTCTGCGGCGCGGGCGGCGCATCCTGGAGGGGAAGGCAGCCCGGTTCTCCGCTTCCGAACTGGCCGAGGCCATGGTCGGCGACCTCGGGTCGCCCCGTGACAAATTCTCGGACAAATTGGGGGTACAATTTGTCACGGAGGCAAAACGCGATGACCGGCCGAAGGGCGTGACAGGTGCAAGCGACCGGGCCGACACACACGTCGGAACCGGTGCGAACGACAGCGAGGTGGTCGCGCGACTGTCGGGCGTCTGGGCGGGGGCCGGGGAGCCGCCGCCGCTCCGAGGCGCCGATCTCGTGGTCGGGCGGGGCGAGATCGTAGGCGTGGCGGGGGTGGAAGGGAACGGGCAGCGGACGTTGGCGGCCGTGCTGGCGGGCGTAGTCGAGCCGCGGACTGGGACAACGGACGTGCCCCAGGAGGCGGGATGGATCCCCCAAGACCGGAACGCGGAAGGACTCGTGGAGAGCTTCTCCATCGCGGAGAACGTGGCCTTGGCGCTGCACGGAAGCGCGGCGTGGCGTCGCGGGCCCTGGCTGGACTGGCGGGGCTTGGAGGCCCGAGCCCAGACGCTTTCGGCCGAGATGGACGTGCGGATGCCGGGACCCGGCGCGGCAGTCCGGACCTTGTCTGGGGGCAACCAGCAGAAGGTGCTGGCGGGACGCGAGTTCCTGCGGGCCGCTTGCCTCCTGATCGCAGAATCGCCAACACGCGGACTGGACGTGGCCGCCGCCCGGGCCGTCCGGGACCGCATTGCACGCTTGGCGCGGGGCGAAGGAATGGCTGATTCGGCCGGACCGCCTCCGGGCGTGGTCCTGATCTCGACCGACTTGGACGATGTCCTTGAGCTGGCGGACCGGATCGTGGTCATGGTGCGAGGGCGCGTCGTGCCCGTCCCGTCGGACGAGCGGTCCGCAGCAGGGATCGGACGGCTGATGCTGGCGGCGTCGTGACCACCGAGACCTCGCCGGCCGTCCCTTCTCGTTTCAGGGGGCAGCTGGTTGCGGTGGCCGGCGCCTCGGCCGCGGTGCTGGCGACGCTGGCCGTGGCCGGGGTGCTCTTGGCGCTGGGCGGCTACTCCCCCGGCGACGCCTTCGGCGCGCTGCTTCGCGGCGCCTTCGGGTCGTGGAACCGGTTCGCGTCGTTCACGCTGGTGCAGGCGACGCCGCTTCTGCTGACGGGCTTGGCGGTCGCGCTTGCCTTCAAGGCCGGCGTCTGGAACATCGGGGCCGAGGGGCAGCTCCATGTCGGGGCTCTGGCGGGCGTCGCCCTGGCGGTGTCGCTGCCGGGGGCTCCGGCCTTGGTTCTGCTGCCCGCCACCCTTCTGGCGGGGGCCTTGGCCGGGGCGGCGTGGGCTTCGGTCCCGGCCGTCATGAAGACGGGCCTAGGGGTAGGCGAAGTGATCACGACGCTGCTCCTGAACTTCGTCGCGCTCTTCGTGGCGCAGTTCCTGGTGCAGGGTCCTCTTCAAGAGGCGCGGGGCGTCTTCAACATGACGGACGAGATCCCGGTCGCCGCCCGTCTACCGGCGCTGTATCCCGGCGGGCGTCTCCACTGGGGGTTCGTGTTGGGCTTGGCCATGGCCGCATGCCTTTGGGTCTACTTGGCGCGGACCCCCGGCGGCTTTCGACTGCGGGCCGTCGGCGCGTCCGTCCGGGCGTCGGCCGCGAGCGGACGCTTCGACCCGGGGCGGGTGGTCCGGCGAGCGTTCCTGGCGTCGGGCGCGTTGGCCGGGCTGGCGGGGTGGGTGCAGGTGTCGGGGGTGACGGGCCGCATGTACGAAGGGCTGTCGCCGGGATGGGGCTACACGGCGATCGCTGTGGCGCTGCTGGCGCGACTGCACCCCGGCGCCGTGGTGGTCGCGGCGGTCGTCTTCGGCGCATTCGGCGCAGGGGGCGCGGCGATGCAACGGGACGCCGGCGTGCCCGAGGCCTGGGTGCGGGGCACGGAGGCGCTGTTGATCCTTGCGGTGTTGGCCGTGGACCGGGCGCTCCGGGCCGCTTCCCGGAGGCGCCATGGCTGACGCCGGCTTCCTCGCCTTCGTCGCTTCGTTCCTTGCCGCGACCGTAGGGCTGGCGGCGCCGCTGGCCCTGGCGGGACTCGGCGAGACCGTCTCGGAGCGGGCTGGGGTCCTCAACATCGGGCTGGAGGGCTCCGTCATCTGGGGCGCTCTGGGCGGCGCCATGGCTTCTCTGGCCGCAGGCCCTTGGGCGGGACTGGCGGGCGGCGCCATGGCGGGATGCGCCGTCGCCGGCGTCTTCGCCCTGTGCGCGGTGCGCCTCGACATGAACCAGATCATCGCCGGCACCGCCGTCGCGCTGGGCAGCCTGGGGTTCACCGGGGCCGTCTTCCAAAGCCGCTTCGGGGCCACGGGGCTGGCGCTCGAACTGGAGACGGTTCCGGCGTGGAAAACGCCCTTGCTCTCCGAGCTTCCCCTGCTGGGACCGGTCTTCTTCGACCAGGCTGCTACCGTCTACGCCGTCTACGCGCTGGCGCCCCTGCTGTGGTGGTTCCTGTTCCACACGCGCTGGGGGCTGGTGCTGCGGGCCGCGGGCGAGGCGCCGGAAGCCGCCCACGCCGCCGGCGTCTCGGTGACGACCGTCCGCACCCTCGCGGTCCTCTTCGGCGGCCTCATGGCCGGGCTGGCGGGCGCGCACCTGAGCCTGGTCCACACCGGCACCTTCGCCGAGAACATGTCGGCCGGAAAGGGGTTCATCGCCATCGCCGTCGTGGTGCTGGGCCGCTGGGACCCCCGTGGCGTGGTCGCCGCGGCCTTCCTGTTCGGAGGAGCCGAGGCCCTCCAGTTCGCCTTGCAGGCCGTGGACGCCGAGCTGCCCTACCCGCTCTTCCTGGCCCTGCCCTACATGTTGAGCTTGGCGGCGCTGGCCGGCTGGTTCGGACGATCGCGGGCGCCCGCGGGTCTGGGGGGCTCGTCGGCGTAGGGCGCGCTTGCGCTCCTCGGCGTCGATCCTCCCGAGCAGCGACCGGCCAGCGCTCAGGCCGGGTGGTTCACCCGAGACTCGTCCTCCCGTTCGTCGTCCTCTTCCCTCTCGACGGGGCACGCCGCCCGCCAGCCGCTCGACCCCTCGGCCGGATGGTACAGGACGACGATCCCTCCGTTCCGGCACACGTTCTGCCGAAGCATCTGGGCCATGCACTGCCGGAAGGCGTCCCGTCACCCGCACCCGGCCAGCCACTCCCCTTCTCTGAATCGCGAGAGCCACCCACAGCCAGACGAGCTTGCCGTCCCCATCTTCTGGCGTTACGTATAGGCCCGGGTCACCTTGGCGGCCCCACCAGCGGTTTGCCGCCCTTCTTTCCCGTCCGCGGACCATCCCCCGATCTCGGCGACCAGCCCATGCCGAACTCTACGCACCTCGAACGCCTGTCGATTCGCGGCTTTCGGGGCATCGAGCACGTCGAACTGGAGGAGCTGCGCCAGTTCAACTTGATCGTCGGCAAGAACGATGTCGGCAAGACCTCGGTTTTGGAGGCCGTCATGTTGATCTCCGGCGCCGTACCGGAAGTGCTCTTCCGCATTCAGAATCTGCGAAAGTGCGTTGTGGAGGACACGAGCGACATCTCATTGCTTCTCCATCGCATGGACCTCGACCAACAGGTCGACATGTCAGCATCCACGCACCGAGATCAACGTCGGCTGACTGTGGCAACGCCTATTGCGACGCTTACGATCGATCCCAAGTCGCAGTTTCAAGACGGAGGTGGCCAGAAGACCGACGCACGCACCGACATCGTGTCGTATTCGTCGGCTCCACAGTTGACGGCATTTGACTACCAAGTCGTAATTGAGCCGCATGGCGTGAGTGAATCCAGAGTATTTCGTTTTAGTCTCTCAGTAAGCAATGCCGAGATCAAGATTACGCCGACAACCGTTGCTGATGATCGAGAAGCAAGTTTATTGAAGGCTTGCCTTCTTGCGCCAGGTTATGGATATGATGCCGCATCGATCTCCGACGTACTGATTGCGAAGCGACAAGACGACTTGCTCAAATATCTCCGGTCCGTGCATCCATACATTCAAGACATTGCAACCAAGAACGATACAACATATGTGGACATTGGCCTAGACGCCATGATTCCACTTAACGTGTGCGGCAGCGGATTTGTGCGTGCCGCTCAGATTTTTGCGCAATGTCTTGCTGGCGACGTTCAGATACTATTGGTTGACGAGATCGGCAGTGGACTTCACCACTCGGCCATTGGGCCATTAGTCGAAGCGTTGCTGACAGTATCCGAGGAACAGAACGTTCAAGTGTTCGTCACGACGCATAGCTTGGAGGTGCTCCGTTCCCTTGAAAAGACACTGGGCAACGACAAGTTTGGTCGCTTTCGGGACAAGATGGCGACGTACGTTCTAGCCAGACGCCAGGACAGCCGCAGTTGCGCCTACCGATACGATTACGACCAGTTCGCACATGCTGTCTCGCACGGGATTGAGATAAGATGACGACATGGCATGTATATGTCGAGGGAGAAAGCGACAAGAGGTTTCTCGAATGCCTTGCCAGTCATATGAACATCGACACGGAAATTGAATTTCGGCCGATCGGAGGCGGGCTTTCCAAGTTACACAAAGTGCAACCACAGATGAAGCAAAGTAGTAATGAAGGGAATCGGCTGGGGGTTATCCTGGATGCGAATTCCAACTGTCAGCAATGCCGGAATGAACTGACGACAATCATCGGGGAACTTGGTGTTCGTGTCGAAAAGAACTTCTTGTTTCCAGATGATACCCGGGCGGGTTGTCTCGAGACGCTGTTGGAGGAACTAGCTGTGAAGTTGCACCAGGACCTCTATAGCTGCTTCGACGAGTACGAAGCGTGCCTTCGCCTTCGCGGTGGTTACCAACTTCCCGGCGACAAGGCCAGGGTCTATGCCTACTGCAACGCTCTCGGCATTGAGACGTGCGAGAAAAGGCGTGATTACTGCAGCGTGAAACATTGGAACCTGGACAACGCGCCGACACTTCAGCCGCTCAAGAAGTTTCTGCGATCCCTTACGCGATAAAGGCCACCCCAACTCTTCTCAGCGCAACCGGGCGACGGTCCACTTGTTCGGCGTGTAGGAACCGGGGTCCACAAAGAGGCGCTTCCCCATATGGTGTGGGCTGTGTAGGATGAGGGGCGACATGGACCATGAACCGAGGAGGCGAGGATGGAGATGCGGAGGTGGGTAGAACCTGTCTCAAAAACCGAGATGCTTGAAGAACATGCAGATCGCGGACAGCTGGACGAACGCCAGGAAGTTCTCCGGATGATACTCCCACCGGACCAGAAGACGGCGCTTCCATTGCATCCAGCCGAAGAACCGCTCGACGATCCATCGGCGCTTCGCACGGCGCAGCCGACGACCGTCCTGCGTCCGCGGCCGACGACGGTTGCGCCGGTGCGGCGCGATCATCTCCACGCCCCGCTCCCGCAACGCGGCGTCCAGAGGATCGCTGTCGTACGCCTTTGTCGCCGATCAGGTTCGCAGGCGCGTCCTCCGCGAACGACAAAGTCCAGCGACAGCTGCACCAGCGTCGACTCGTGCGGGTTCGCAGCATGCGTGCTCAACGACAGCGGAAGCCCGCAGCGGTCCACGATCGCCATGATCTTCACGCCCTTGCCCGCCTTGGTGTTCCCCACGCCCGCGCCGCCGCCCTTCGCCCGAGCGAACGACGCGTCGACGTACGCCTCCGAGCCGTCGAACAGCCCCCGCTGCTTCGCTTCGCCCGCCAAGTCCTCGAGCACGGAGTCGAGCACGCCCGTCCGTACCCAGGCCTGAAATCTCCGGTGAACGGTCTTGTAGTTGGGATAGCACTGCGGAAGAAAGCTCCACTGCGCGCCGGTGTGCAGAATCCACAGCACCGCCTCGAAGACGCGCCGGGCCGGCACCATCGGCCGCCCCCGTCCTCCCTTCGGCTTGGACTCCTCCGGGAAGTGGTGGCGAATCCGCTCCCACTGCTCGTCGCTCAGCTTCACGTGCATCATGCCCGAAGATACCCATTTCCACGGCGCTCGGCAACCACCTCATGTTTTTGAGATAGATTCTAGAGAGCTTGATGGCGTTGGGGCCGGGCTGGGAGGTGAAGGGGGTCGAGAAGGACCGGTGCTGAGGGAGGCGCGGGTGCGCGTGGCGAGGCGTTCGGGCGAGCCTTTGACGTGTCCCGAGTGCGGCCGGCCGTGTCCGGGATACGACGCTCGGGAGCGGGAGTGGCGGCACCTGGACGCTTGAGGCTACAAGACGTTCGTGGTCTGCGACCTGCCTCGGGTCGAGTGTCCGGATTGGCGCACGCCGCTGGCGACAACAAGCACAGGGTCATGAGCGCGGATACGCACGGCCGCGAACGCCGCCGTGCTCGCCAATACCTGTACCAAGTGCTCCTGCGCATGGGCATCATCTCCGTGGACGAGTAGCCGGATTCCGCTTGGGAGTCCGCATCAGGGCACTTCGCCCGACGGCTCATCGCACCGTCAGCGCCATGTCGCGTCCCCAAACCCACCATACGCAGGCCATGCCGGCCGACGCAACCCGTGCCGCGCCCGCCCGGCTGCCTTGACTCGCCGCCGGCCCGTCGGTAGCGTTCGCCCGCGTGCTCCCGGCGTCGCACGGCGTCCCAACCCGGAGAGAGACGGTTGACCCAGTTCCTTCTCGGCACCGAAATCGCAAACGGCCCGGATCCCAGCCTCGCCATGGAGATCGAGTGCGCCGACAACTTGGACTTCCTCGCGGCGCTGCCCAACGAGTCGATGCACCTGGTTGTCACCTCGCCGCCCTACAACATCGGGAAGTCGTACGAGACGCGCACGAGCCTCGACCGCTACTTGGAGGAGCAAGCGGCGACGATCGCCGAATGCGTGCGGGTTCTTGATTCGCGAGGGTCGCTCTGTTGGCAGGTGGGCAATCACGTACGCGGCCGCGAGGTGTTCCCCTTGGACATTGTGCTGTACGATGCGTTCAAGTCCCATGGGCTGCGGCTGCGCAATCGGATCGTCTGGCACTTCGGCCACGGACTGCACTGCACAAAGCGGTTTTCTGGACGATACGAGACGATATTGTGGTTCACGAAGTCGGACGATTACTACTTCAACGTCGATCCGGTTCGGGTCCCCTCGAAGTATCCGGGCAAGAAGTACTTCAAGGGACCGAACAGGGGAAAGCGGTCGGGCAATCCGTTGGGAAAGAACCCCTCGGACGTCTGGGACATCCCGAACGTAAAGGGCAACCATGTCGAAAAGACGACGCATCCGTGCCAGTTTCCCGTCGAACTCGTGGAGAGGCTGGTCTTGTCCATGACCGAGCAGGGCGACGCTGTCCTGGACCCCTACATGGGCGTCGGGTCGTCGGTGGTGGCTGCTCGGAAGCACGGACGCGCCGCCTTCGGCTGCGACGTGGTCGCCGAGTACGTCGAGGTCGCCCGTCGGCGCGTTCGCGACTTGGATGCGGGCGTGCTGCGCACCCGTCCCATGCACAAACCGATATACGATCCCTCCTTGGCCGGAGGAGGTCATTAGTCGTGCGCATCGTCGAGCGATACTCCCATCTGAACGGCCTGGAATGGATGATGGTTCATCGCCCCGAGCTGCTGACCGAAATCGAGAGCATCCTTGCATCCGTGGAGGCGCGCGATCGTCGCACCAAGATGTCGCAAGAACAGCGCATGAAGGGCAAGATGCTCTACTCTCCGATAGGCATAGAAGCCACACCTGCTCGCGTTCTGCCGCGTGGATCGCGTACCATCAGTTCGACGGCAGGCAGTTCGACTCGCTCGACGACATGGCTACTCGGGCCACCAACGCCGTTCGACCACCCTCACTAACACGTAGAACCGAATGTTGTAGGAAGAATCCGTGAAGAACCAACACCCAGCAAGGAGAACAGCATATGGGTCCGAAAGCTGATTTCGCTTCCGAAATGGACGCGGCATTCCGTCTGGCCAAAGCGGAACCATCGGGCAAGTTGTTCAACATCGATGTTTTGCGCCTTGCCAGTACTTTGGCCGTCAAGCTCTGTACCCTGCTTAGTAAAGGGTCCGTAGGCGCGATAGACATTCGCAAGGTTCGTTGCCCAAAGCCATGGTCCATATCTACATACGACATGACGATAGGGCTCGGTTTCACCGTGGACAAGGATTCCTGGAAAAAAAGAGGCAACAATATAGACCGAACAATAGAAAAATCCTCTTCGCTCAACTATATTAGTGCAGACACGCGCGCGTTACGGTTTTCGTCCATTCCTGGCGTGTCCCATATCCTTGAAGATGATGATATCTATAGATTGTATATGACGCACCGCGATCTTTTTTCGAATACGACCACCAAGCTTTGGGACTGGAAGGATCATCAACTCTTGAAAATCGATACCAAGCACATGTTGGATCGTTCGTTAGAGGAGTCCTACCACCGTTATCTGAGCGACCGGGCCAAACGCGATGGTGTATCATTGCCTCCACTACCATTGCGCCAGCCGGCATCGATAACGATCACTAATGCCGAAGTCGTCAGATGGTATAGAAACATCGGGATACACTCGCCCAATCCCGAACAACATCCGCATCAGCTCATCGCCGAGAAGCTGCCATCGGGAGAGTTCTTTGTCCGACCGCTCACATTCAACTCGCGTAAAGAATATTTCAGGACAGTCCTTGGATTTCGCCCAATGCGAAACCTCACAGCTAATCTTGTGATATTGTTGGCATCCGAAGTTTATGGTTCGCTCACCGGCACGTCGCATAATGCGATTTCCCACCTAGATATACCGAAGCTCGATCCTTCTAGTTCTGATTCTCCCGTAGACATTACGACCGTTGCTTCCGTACCGTCCGTACGCGGCGAGGTGGCCAAGGACATGATCCGCCGTGTTGACGGCATCGATCGCGTCGTCGACGAGCGCGACGCACGCTACCGCGACTACGATGGCCCGTCTGTCGGTCGTTTGTCGATCAAGCGATGACAGAGCGACCGTTGCGCTCACCAGGCCTCTTTTCTTGGGACAAATACGACGCGCCATGTCACCATGAGGTTGACATATGGTATCCCAAATACGACATCGTTGTCGAAGGACAAACTGAAGACATAGAACTTATTCATAGGGAGTGGATATGCCAAATGATGTCATCGCCTGCTGTTACTCACGGTGTCGTATCGGGTCCGGTGCAGGATCCAGAAGTGTTCGTGACTAGAGTTGAACTGTATTTGACTGCCGTCCAATTGACTCCTGTGGCGATACGATTGTTACTTGTACATAGCGGCAAACGCATTAGCGGCAAGAATTACGACCACAGCAATACGGTATACAAACGCTCCGCCGATTCGTCCGGTCCGAAGCTGGATAATGTCGGTGATCTCGATCACGGATTCCGAAAGTACATGAGCAACCCCGACAATCCAGAGAAGTACTTTCCTGCTTTCTGCAACGCTTTGCAAAACCACAAGAACCTTAGGCGTAGTGTGTTAGACTGGATGCGATTGAGAGACATACCCGAATATGACGCGACCGTAAGCGAAGCGTTCAGAATATTCCAACATGTCGTTGCCGCTGTCGATAGCGATTGGCCAAACGATAATGTCAATCAACACAAGCTCATGCGCAAACACACAAAGGAATTCAATTTGAACATCCCAAAAGAAGTAGCCCTGTGGCTAGAGAAGAACAAGGACAGATTGATGTTGAAACGGTATGATTGGGGGTCGTGGTATGATGCGGCGAGACACCTGCGAAACTGTTACCAACACCCCAGCCTCAGCGACGTAGAAACCAGAACTGCAATGATGGCAATGTCTCGAAATATCCACAACAACGTGTGCGAATTCTTGTGGCAAAAAATCATTAAGGCAGGTACGGATTTGAACAACCATTCCAGACTACCCCGGCGGCGAGAAATGCTGCCACACGTCGATTCCACGCCATCCAGCAGGTAGAGTCGGCTCAACCCTAACAGCCCAAGAAACTGAACATGCTGATGAGAACCAACCTGGCCTAGCAGCCCGTGGATAAAGTCCTTCCGGTCGGCGTTGGGGATAGGGGTTAGATTGGAGGGAGGCGACGATTCCCTGGAAGGAGGACGGCGATGGCGTTGGGCAAGCGTCCGAGCGTGCGCCAGGAGGCGCTGTTCGTGGCGACCAGCGAGATCAGCGTGACCGAGCATCCGTTCTACCGCGCGCTGGACAAGCTGTTGCGGGAGGACGGCTTCGACGAGTTCGCGGAGGAGGCGTGCGCCGAGTTCTACGCGGGCAACGTGGGTCGGCCGGGAGTTCCTCCGAGTGTGTACTTCCGGGCGCTGATGGTGGGGTACTTGGAGGGCATCTCGTCGGAGCGGGGCATCGCCTGGCGGTGCAGGGACTCGTTTTCGGTGCGGGCGTTCCTGGGGTACGAGCTGACGAGGAACCCGCCGGACCATTCGAGCCTGTCGAAGACGCGCAAGCGGCTGAGCGTGGAGGCGCACGTCGCGGTGTTCGCGCGCGTGCTGCGGCTGGTGGACGACTCGGGGCTGCTGGGGGGCGGGACGCTGGGCGTGGACTCGACGACTTTGGAGGCGAACGCGGCGATGCGCTCGATCGTGCGTCGGGACGCGGGCACGGGCTACGAGGCGTGGCTGCGGGAGCTGGCGCGGGCGTCGGGGATCGAGACGCCGACGCGCGCGGAGTTGGCGAAGCTGGACCGGAGGCGTCCGAAGAAGGGGTCGAACGCGGAGTGGGTGCATCCGGGGGACCCGGAGGCGCGGATCACGAAGATGAAGGACGGGCGCACGCGGCTGGGGCACAAGCTGGAGCAGGCGGTGGACCTGGAGTCGGGCGCGGTGGTGGGCGTGACGGTGCAGACGACGGACGGGGGCGACGCGGCGTCGCTGACGGAGACGCTGGACGAGGCGGAGCGGCGGCTGGCGGAGCTGGGTGCTGGTGCGGCGGAAGTGGTGTGCGACAAGGGCTACCACTCGAACAAGACGATGACGGAGTTGGAGGACCGGGGGCTGCGCGGCTACGTGAGCGAGCCCGCGCGCGGTCGGCGGAGCTGGAAGCAGAGCAAGGAAGCCCAGAAGCCGGTCTACGCGAACCGGCGGCGGATTCGGGGTGAGCGCGGCAAGGCGCTGCTGAGGATGCGGGGCGAGAAGCTCGAGCGCTCGTTCGCGCACCTGCTGGGGACGGGCGGGCTTCGCCGCGTGCACGTTCGCGGCCACGAGGACATCCGCAAGCGGATGCTGATCCACGTCGCCGCCTTCAACCTCGGGCTGCTCATGCGAAGACGCTTCGGCGTCGGCACGCCACGGGGCCTGCAGGGCCGCCCCGCCGCAGCGCAAGCTGTGCTCGATTCCTGCGCGACGGGCGCCGCATCCTCCGGTTTGCACCGATTTTGCCGCCCATTGGCCGCTCCCGGGCCGCTCGAGCGCCTCTTGGGGCCGCTTCAAGCCCAATTCCGCGAATTCCGCGCGTTCGCGCCGTCGAGAGCCCGGTAAACGCCCGTGTCCCGCCAAGTTCCGTCGCGCACGCGCCAAACCCGTTTATCCACGGGCTGCTAGGCGTGGCCCCATAGAAGGTCCCGGAGACGACGCCCCCCCGAGCAGCGACCGGCCAGCACTCGGACAACAAGCCACTGGCCGGTCGCCAGCCCAGCATTCAGGCCGGGTCGTTCTCCCGAGACTCGTCCTCCCGTTCGTCGTCCTCTTCCCGCTCGACGGGGCACGCTGCCAGCCAGCCCCTTGGCGCTGCGTCCGGCCGGTAGAGGACGAAGACCCCTCCGCTCCGGCAGGCGTCCTGCCGAAGCATCTGGGACATGCACTGCCGGAAGGCGTCCAGCTCGCGACGGTTCGTCGCGTCGTCGATCGCGCAGACGGCCGCGGTCCCCAGGATGTCGTTCTCGGGCCGCCACCGTCCGTCCAGCTCTTGGAGCCGGTACGACTCGTCCCCGCCGGCGAAGCTGATCTGGACGGGGCCGCCCCGCGACTCGACGGCCGCGAAGATCGCCGTCCACGGGTTGACGCTGGTGGTCTCGGTGGTCTCGCGGGTCTCGTCCACGAGCTTGGTGGGCGTGGCGTCGTCCTGGCAGGCGACGGCCGCGAAGGCCAGCGCCAGCACGGCGACGGCCGCTCTGATGGAGGTTGCTGCTCTCATGATTGCTCCTTGCGAATTGGGTTCCCAACCGCCGCGGCCCGCTCGTCGGCGGCGAGCCCGCGCTCGGGGTTGTGACGTGGATACTCCAGCAACCCCGAAAAAGTTCCCGCCGGTCGGAGCGGGCGTTGACTCGGACCACTTGGGAAGCGACGCTTCCTCCCGTCGCAGCCACCATCCACCAGGGTCCAGGAGCTGAGCGCATGAGGATCGCGAGAGCCGGCTTTCTTGCGGCAGCGGCGTTGCTGGGTACCGTCGCCGAGGCGCACGCCGTCGCCATGGCGGCCTCGGTCCAGCAGGGGCACGGAGTCGCGGCCACGGCGCTTCGGCTTCGGCAGCTCGACGGCGTGAAGCGGGTGCTCATGATCGCGGCGCACCCCGACGACGAGGATACGAGCTTGCTCGCGGCGCTGGCTCGCGGGGCGGGCGCCGAGACGGCGTATCTGTCCCTGAGTCGCGGGGAAGGGGGGCAGAACCTGATCGGGCCGCGGCTTCACGAAGGGCTGGGGATCGTGCGCACGGGCGAGCTGCTGGCGGCGCGGGCGCTGGACGGCGGCGAGCAGTTCTTCGCGCGGACGTTCGACTTCGGGTACTCCAAGTCGCTGGACGAAGCTGTGGCCCATTGGCCCATGGACGAAGTGGTCCGGGACGTGGTGTTCGTGGTGCGGCAGTTTCGCCCCCACGTGATCGTCACCGTCTTCTCGGGAACGCGCCGGGACGGGCACGGCCAACACCAGATCGCCGGACTGGCCGCCAGGGAGGCGTTCGAAGCCGCCGGCGACCCGAGCCGCTTCCCGGAGCTGGCATCGCAGGGCGTGGAGCCGTGGGCGCCCGCAAAGCTGTACCGGTCGGTGCGCTTTTCGCCGGACGACGCGACGGTGCGCGTGGCCACGGGGCAGTTCGACCCCGTCTTGGGGCGCTCCCACTTCCAACTGGCCATGGAGAGCCGGAGCCGGCACCGATCCCAGGACATGGGCGCGGGCCAGTACATGGGCGCTTGGGACAGTCCGCTGGAGCTGCTGGCGTCTCGGCCGGCGGAAGGGGGCGGCGGCCGCCGCCACGCCGACGACGGCATCTTTGCGGGCGTGGACACGACCTTGGCGGGGCAGTTGCCGGACCCGGCGCCGGGGTCGTGGGCGGCCGGAGCGCGGGATCGGTTGGGGGCGTATCGGGACGCGGTCGCGGGGGCGCGGCAGGCGTTGGGCGGCTTTTCCAGCGACGGTGTGGTGGCGCCGTTGCTGCGGGGCGCGGCGGTCTTGGGCGAAGTCGTCGAGGGCGCCCCGCCCGGAGCCGCTCGCAGCGTCCTGACGCGTCGAATGGCGCAGGTGTCGGAGACGGCGCTGGCCGCGGCGGGCGTCGTCGTGGAGGTGCGCGCCGACCGCGACCTGTGGGTTCCCGGCGAATCGGTGGTCGTCGAGGCGACCGTGTGGAACGGCGGCCCTTGGACCTTGCGCGACGTGACGCCGCGCCTGCTGGCCCCGCAAGGTTGGGACGTCGCCCCTGCGCCCGCTGCCGTGACCCAGGGCGATCCGCGTTTGTCCTTCGTCCGGCCCGCGCCGTCCGAGACTCCCGACGACGGCCGCGTGCCGCCCGGCGAGGTTGCAAGCTGGCGCTGGCTGGTGGCGGTCCCGCCGGAGGCTCGGCTGTCGGTGCCCTACTTCATGGAGCAGGAGCGGACGGGCGACCTGTACGTCTGGCCGGAGGACGGCGAACGGTGGGCGCGGCCCTTCGATCCCGCCCCGGTGGCGGCAGCGGTTTCGCTGGTGGTGGAGGCCCCCGGCGGGCAGGCGGAGGCTTCGGCGCTCGCGCCGGTCCCGGTGCTGGAGGTCCGTCGCGAAGCCGAGTTCGTGGGCGTGGACAAGGCTTCGGGCGAGTACCGGAAGGCGGTCTTGGTCGTCCCGGCGCTGGCGGTTCGCGTTCAACCTGAGACCATGGCCTGGCCCGTCTCCGACCCCGGTCCTCGCGAGTTTGCGGTTTTGGTGGCCAACGCTTCGGCGAGCGCTCGCTCGGGGACGCTGCGCCTGGAGGTCCCGTCGGGATGGCGGGCGCAGCCGGACTCGATGCGGTTTTCGCTGAAGCCGGGCGGCGGCAGCGAGTCGTTCGCCTTCCAGGTGGCCCCCTTGGACGTCGGCTCGGAAGGCGCGGCTTCGGAACGCCGCCACGAACTTCGGGCCGTCGCGGTCGACGATTCCGGGGTCGTCTACGACCTGGACTACGACGTTGTGGACCACCCGCACATTCGCCGTGCCGCCCTGTTCGCCCCTTCCACCGCCCAGGTCGCCGCGTTCGACGTGACCGCCGACGCAACCGTTCGCGTGGGCTACGTGGTCGGCTCGGGCGACGGGGGCGCCGACGCGCTTCGGCAGATGGGCATGACGGTGGAGCTGCTGGACGAGGCCCAGGTCCGGGAGGGCAGCTTCGGCGACTACGACGTGCTGATGCTGGGCGTCCGCGCCTACGAGACGCGCCCGGAGCTGGCGGACGCCAACGACGCGGTGCTGGCGTTCGCCCGTTCAGGCGGCACCGTCATTGTCCAGTACAACAAGTACGAATACCCGCAGGGCGGGTTCGCGCCCTACCCCGTCCGCATGAACCGGCCTCACGACCGGGTCGTGGACGAGACGGCCCCGATAACCCTTCTCGCGCCCGAAGCCCCCGTCTTCACGACCCCCAACGCGGTGGGACCGGCGGACTTCGACGGCTGGGTCCAAGAACGGGGCCTCTACTTTCTCGGCGAGTGGGATGCGCGCTTCGTGCCCGTCATGGAGACCGCGGACCCGGGCGAACGACCCAAGCAGGGCGCCCTGCTGGTCGCGACGGTGGGCGACGGCCTCTACGTCTACACGGGCTTGGCCTTCTTTCGGCAGTTCCCGGCGCTGGTCCCAGGCGCCTACCGGCTCTTCGCCAACTTGGCGTCGTTGCGAGCCGAGGACTGGCGGGAAGCGATGGGCGACGAGCGGCCGCGCACAGCCGGACCGGGCGACGGTCGCTAGGATTCCGGGCCGAACCGCTCCGGTACGCGGAAGCGGACGACGTACTGGACTCCGACTTCGTCCTCGACGACTCCGATCACGACGCCAGCGCCGACGACCAGTCGTGCCGTGGAGCGTTGAAGACCAACCGGCGACTCGACTCTGCCCAGATAGTACCCGGACCGATCAAAGACGTCCCAGCGCCGCGCAACTTCTCCGGCGCCCACCTCGACCCACAGCTGTCCGTCCGGCCCGGAATTCAGGGACCGGAAGACCGGCTTGCGCCTGGGCAGTCTCCGCGCGGGAATCCGACTGGCCGCTGCTATGCTGTCTCGCTCTTCCCCTTCAAGAGGAGAGGCTGATCGCAGCAGCTTCACGGTACGAACGGTGTCGCCCGCAAACGTGACCTCGTGCATCTCGTAGGAGGAAGTGACGGCTAACCACGCATTGCCGTCAGGCGCCGCTGTCCAGACTCGGTATGGCGACATCGGCACGGAGCTCAGCGCCGTCACGCCCTCCGACTCCGTCGCATAGGTGTTCGTCTCGACTGGCGGCAGTCGCAACGTATCCGAGGCCACGACCTCTCCTGTTGGCAGGGTTCGGTGCCTCACAAGCATGTCCTTCCGCCTCTCGTCGAACAGAAATCGGTTCGCGTCGGTCTTGCCGGTCCAGGGTATGGTGGCAAACGTGAAGTCGCCATGTCGGTTTTCGTGCAACAACGCGCCGGTCGAATCGAAGGCGATCAGGCGATGGCGGACCGGATCCATCGCCCAGAGGATTCCGTCTTCCCGTTGCCATGCGACTCCGGCGAGAAACCGAAACTCCCCCGGACCTTCCCCTTTTCGCCCGATCCGCCCAACAGAACTGCCCGTCGCATCAAAGACGCGAATGTCGTTCGACTGGTGGTCGGCCACGTAGATTCTGCCGGCGTCGTCTGCCGCAAGGGCGATGATCGAGCCGAAGACATCCGGCGCGTCCGAGCGCTCGCCAACAGCGTGCCCGATGCGCAGGTCTTCGATCAGTCGCGCAACTGCATTGTCGGAAACTGCGGCCCGGTCCGGGTTGGACACCAGCACGCGGCCGCTGCTCAAGGTATCGACTCGGATCCGGTCGCTCATGTCCGTGGCACGGTCGCACGAGGTCGCTGCCAGGGCGGCAGAAGTCCAGCAAGTCAGGCAGACGGCCCGCAGACTGGGGCAGGACACCGGCTTTGACAGATTCTTTGACAAATTCTGTCCACTATCTGTCAAATGATTCCAGCAGCGCCAGGGCCGCTCTGTTGTTGCCGTGGACGGACGGCTCCCTGCACCAGAGGTCGCGCACCTTGGCCACGACCTCGTCAGCCCATGGAGGCAGGGCCAGCATTCGCACCACTGCTTGGTCGATCTCCTTGCGGACCGGATCGGCGTGGGCTTGGCACAGGGGCCGCAAGAGCTTCGTCTTGATCTTGTCGAACTCGCGGGCGGCGACGTCCAGCGCCGGGGCGTCCAATCGATCCAGCAGGGGCACGGGTATCCGCCGGAGTGCGCCGATCTGCGTCGTGGATCGACCTGCCTGGGTCCTCTGGCCAACGGACCAGTGAAGCAGGCTGCCCAAGGTGGAGTTGGCCCAAAGCGCGAACGCTTTGAGGACGTGCTCGTCGGCGTGCCCCAGGGCCGTCCACGAACGGCCGCCCATTACCGGCGCCTCCGTGGCGGCCGCCAACAGTGACTGGGACGTCCACCTTAGGTTGCGGGCGTAGAACAGCGTGGCGGCCCGCGCTCGCATCCGGTCTTGGTCCCTGCCCGTGAGCGCCTTGGGGACGATTCCCTTGTGCGTGGGGCGCACCTCCATCCGCTTCTGCCTCTTCGAGTCGGCCACCCACAGGGCCCGATCGCCGACCAGCGACGCCCCGGGCGGCAACGGGTGGAACTCGAAGGCGCCGCGTCCGTCCCCGCCTACCGGGTACCCGATCAAGTCGTGCGTCGGTCCGATCTCAAACAAGTCCTCCATGCATCCAAAGGGCACGTTTGCCGCTACGGTTCTCGGGCCGGCAAGGTCGCCGAAGCGGCCTTGGCTCAGGGCGTTCGAGAACTCGGGCAACAGGGCCGACATGGCAGCAACAGGGGTCCACGGCTTGCCCGATCCATCGGCTTCGAACGCAACCACTCTGCCGACCTCTTGGTCGCCGACGCGGACCGGGATGTGACCCGCGCCGATCTCGCCGACGGCGCGACCCACTGCTCGAGCGATCTCGTGGGCCTGCCCGGCGTCGCGCAACGGCTCGTACAAGGTGACGCATCGAACAACGACAGCCGACGGCCCCGCAGAAGCCCGCTTCGCGGCGACCAGCATCATCTCTTCCATGCCCGTGTCCGCCGAGACGGCTTCTCGCCCGAGCGCCCCACCAGCCGAGAACGCGATTGCGACAATGTCGTCATAGCCCGTCTCGACAAGCTTCCGCGTCGTCGTCCAGCTGTCCGCGAAGGCAGCCGTCAAGGGAAGCACGAAGCCCAGGCGGCCACCGGGGCTGAGCTTCTGGTCCGCCAGCGCCAAGAACGAAGCGGCCATGCCTGCCTGATTGTTCGACTTGCCGCGCGCCAGATCTCGCCATCGGCGCTGGCAGGCCTTCCGTTCCTCGTCGCTTACGCCGGCAACGTCGAAGGCGCTCTGGCCGCCTCGGGTACGCGAGTACGGCGGGTTCATCAGCACCCAACAAAGAGAGTCGTCGCCGACATACACCGAACTCGGGGGTTCTTCCTCGACCCCGGCCGACCTCTCTCCCGCCGTCCCGAAGAGGTCGTCCATCTCGTCCGCCTCGAAGTACTCCAGCGCTCCCGCCTTGGCGGGCGTTCCGCCGACTCTGACCCATCCGACGTGAGTCGCGCCGTATGGATTGCCGTCGCCCAGCGCCGCCAGTGAGGAAGCCGTCAGATGGGCGGCGATGGGACTGATGTCGGTGCCGTAGATACCCGTTTCCATGGCCACCTTGTGAAGTCGCGTCATGGAGTCGGGCGTTGCGGCGCCGGAACGCTGGTGAAGCGCAGCGACCCGCCGATAGCCGGCGCGGAGAAGCGTGCCGGTGCCGCAGGCCAAGTCGGCAAGCTTGGCGTGATCCCACAAGTTCGCGTCGGCCCAAGAAATGCCGGACGGCAACGATTTCCGAGTAACGGTCATCGCCGCCAGGAACTCGGCAGCGGGAGGCTGAGTGTAGTAGGCGGCGGCCGTCTTCCGGTCGTCGCTCAGCTTCGGAAAGAGCTCCGCGCCGACGTTGATGTGTGCCCCTAGTCTGCGAGCCTTGATTCTCTGAGTTGCCTCCAATAGACAGCGCAACGCTTGCGATGTCGCCGAAGCATTGACCGCCACCGCCCTTGCCATGACGTTCTTTGCGGGCTCGAAGACCGATCGCCAGTTCTCGGTTAGTATCTGACGCCACGCCTTCACGAAATCGTAAGGCAAGGGATATCCTGCTTCGTCGCAACAATCGGTCGGCGCGGGCACGTTTTGGTGGCGCTCGTGAAGCCTGGCCTGGGTCAACAACGCATTGAGCCAGACGACCATGGTCGTGGCAAAGCCCTTCAGCACCGTTCTCTGGTGCACCTCCGCAGCGAGCCGCTCCCTTTGCGACGGCGTGCTGGGGTCGTGGAGTCGGGCAGCCGCCCACTGAACCCGTTGCGCGACGTAGTCCGCCGTCTCGTCGACGACCTCTCTTGGCGAAGCGACGAGCGGCAGGAGGTCGACGAGGTCGGCGGCGGCACCCATCACGAATCCGTTGCTCGGCCACCGTTGCGACGCACCTTCACCTGCGCGTTGATGCACGGCATAAGCAATTTCCACGCCCTCGCCGAGTTCTTGCGCAATCCGCGACCGCGACCACTCCCGGCAGGATTCCGGAATGCGAACTGCAACCGCGGTCTCGATCTGCATTCCGCTTGCCGCCGTCTCCAAGCCGAGACGGGCCGAAGCATCCCGGTCTGCATCCCTACCATCGAACGACGCCTCGATCGCCACTGGCCACATCTCCGGGTCCGCAATCAGAATGTCGGGATGCTTGCCCGCCGCACCCGCGATCGTCCGCGTGCGTTCCACCTGCACATAGTCCGGCGATTCGCGCCACCTCGCGACCGACCTTCGCAGCGCCGTGCCGAGCGCCTCGTTGAAGGAAGGCTCGGTGGTCGATCCTCTTGGCGACATGGCTTGCGGCTCCTTTCCGGCGAGGGCGTCGCCCACGACGTGGGCAGCAAGGGGCAATTCGCTGCATTAGCCGGTAAACGCTACCGTGATCCCTCGCCTCCGGCAAGGCGGATTTGGCTGCGTTTCTTGGCGATGACTTTTGTCGGTGTTGCGGCAGACATTGCGGTCAATACATGCGGGAGACTGCGCGACGACGGGCAACCGAGGCACTGAACTGCTTCAGCGGCGGCCCATGCGGCTCTCGACGACGAGGACGCCCGGCGCTCCGGAGTAGCCGTACCGCAACCCGGCTTCGGAGCCCCGCAGGAAGCGCACGGCGAACACGTCGCTGGGGCTGATCTCGTAGACCCAGCTTGCGTCGCTGGGCGGAAGCAGCACGCCGTCCACGACCACGGCCACGCAACTGCCCGCCCGGCCGCCCGAGACGACGAGGCAACCCGGGTCGCCGAAGCCTCTTGAGGGCCGGAAACGGGCGCCCGCCATGAACCGCCCGGCAAGGACTTGGTCCATGGTGAGGTAGCGCTGGCTCAGCCGTTCCATCTCCACGGGACCGATGATTCCCACGGGACTGCCCGCCGCCCGCCGCTCGAGCTCGTCCCGACCCCGGACCCGGACCTCGATGCCTTCCAGCGGAATGGGGCCGGGGTCCATTCGGATCACCAGCACTTCCTGGCCGTCGATCGGCGTTCGGGCCTCCACGGTCGCGTACCCGACGCGGAACACGCGCAACGAGTACGTGCCGGGCGGGACGGCTTCAAAGCGGAAGTAGCCCATCCTGTCGCTGAACGTCGTGTGACCGCCCGCCAGCACTACGATCGCGGCCGCCACGGGGACGCCCGATACGGCGTCCAGCACTTCGCCCTCCACGGCGATCAAGGTGTCGTTCGCCGGCGCCTGCGACGCGACTTGGGGAGGCGGCGGAGGCTCTTGGGCAGCCGTTGCTCGGGGCTGGAGTCCGCAGAGGGCAAGGACGGCGGCAACGAGCGCTACGGCGACGCCGAGACATCGCGTCCTGCGCGTTTGGCCAGCGGTGGACTGGTTCATGATCGCTCCCGGGCTTGGGCGGAAACCATGAGGGTGTCCGTCAGTCCCCGAAAGAGATGCCCATGGCGCGCGCGGCGCGGACCATGTCGCCCTCCGGGGGGACCATCTTGCGGTTGCGGGTGGCTTCGGCCAAGGGCGCCGCCTTCATGTCTGGCGGGTCGTAGGCCACGATGCAGCCGAACCGGCCCTGCTCCGCGAACTCAACGGCCGCGGTGCCGAAGCGCAGGGACAGGATGCGGTCGTACGCGATGGGCCGGCCGCCCCGCTGAAGGTGTCCCAGGACCAGGCTGCGGGTCTCTCGGCCGGTCAGCGCTTCCAGCGCTCGGGCGACGCGCTTTCCGGCCCCGCCCAGTCGGCGGGCGCCGCTCGGCTTGATCTCTTCCAGGTAGGATGCTTCGCCACCCAAGGGCGCTGCGCCCTCCGCCACCACGACGATCGCGAACTCGCGACCCGCCGCCCAGCGGGCGTCGATCTTCTCGGCGACCTTGGCCAAGTCGTACGGAAGCTCGGGGATCAGGATAGCGTCGGCGGTGGCGGCAAGACCGGCGAAGAGGGCGATCCAGCCGGCATGGCGACCCATCAGCTCCACGACCATGACCCGCTGGTGGGACTCGGCGGTGGAGTGAAGCTTGTCGATGGCGTCGGTGGCGGTCTGCACGGCGGTGTGGAAGCCGAACGTCACCGACGTGGCGTTCAGATCGTTGTCGATCGTCTTGGGCACGCCGACGACGTTGAGCCCCTTGTCCGCCAGTTCGCCGGCGATCCGCAACGAGCCGTCGCCGCCCACCGCGATCAGGCAGTCGATCCCCAGCTCGCCGATGCGGGCCACCACGTCGGCGGAGCGGTCCACGTATTCGACCTCGCCGTCCGCCCGCTTGACCGGAAAGGCGAAGGGACTGCCTCGGTTGGTCGTCCCGAGGATCGTGCCTCCCGTGTGGGTGATCCCGGCCACCGCCGCGTCGTTCAGCTCGACCAGGCCGTCCGGGTCGAAGAGCCCGTCGTACCCGCGCCGAATCCCCACCACGTCCCATCCGCGCCGCTCCGCCGCCAGCACCGTTGCGCGCACGACGGCGTTCAGTCCCGGGGCGTCGCCCCCTCCGGTGTTGATGGCGATCCGCATTTGAGCGTCTCCTGGTTGCGCTCACATCCCCCAGACTTGGACGCGGGTCCCGTCCTGCGCCTGCCGCGTCCGCCGGAACACCTTGTCGGCCCAGCTGCGGCGCTCCCTTCGATCGAACACGACCAAGTGGCCCGCCTCGGCGTCGCAACGGTCCATGTAGCGCGCCGTCTGCTCCACGCCCTCGGCCACCGTCCGGTCGAGGCCCCTGTGCAACAGCACCTTGCACTCGACCACGTGTCTTTGCGTCCCGCCGCCCTGCGGCCACAGCACGAGCAGATCGGTGCGGCCGCGCCCAAGTCCGTACTCCCGCTCGATGCGACCTCCGCTGTTTACGACCCGTTGCAAGAACGCCTGCAACAACAGCTGCGCTCCCGCCTCCTTGTACTGGAACCGCTCGACCCAGTGCTCCGAATGCTCCCGGAAGAACTCCTGGAAGGCCGCGAGCAGCTTCTCCATCTCCAGACCGCCGTCGGCGCTCACGTACCACGCCGGATCGTGCGCGAGCGCTTCCTGCGCCGTCCACGTCAGCTGCCGGGGCACCACTTCGGCGTAGATCGGGTTGGCGATGCGGAGCGGGGGGTCGCTCGCGACCAGTCCCAGGTCCCGCGCGTACTCCAGGTCGCGATCGGAGAACTCCGTCTCGCCGACGCCGGCCAGCAACGGCTCCACCACCCGCCGCACGCGGTCCTCCTGCAACTTGTCCGCGAGCTGGTCCAGGTGGGTCTCCCGCCGCCGAATCAGCGCTTCCTGGGCCGCATGAACGTCGGCTTCCTCGATACGTCGCGACCGGTCCGCCCCGCCGTCTCCCCGAAAGCACGTCTCGTAGGCGAGCGCGTTCACGAGCCACGGCTGTCCTCGGGTGCGCGCCCACACCGCTTCCAGCGCCTCGTCCGCGAACGCCTGGTCCGTTTCCGTGGTGTGCTGCCCCAGCAAGGCGCGCACGGCATCGCGCGAGAAGTCGCCCAGGCGCATCGACGTGGCCTTGACGTTGAACGCGCTTCCGCCCGCGACCATCGCGTTCGCCGAGCTCGAATGGATTCGGTAGTCGCGCACGTCGCGCACGCCGCACAAGACGACGCTTTTGGGGAATGCCCGAGGGCGCATGTCGTAGCCCGCCCGCAGCTGCCGCAACACGGAAAGCAGCGAGTCGCCCACCAGCATGTCGATCTCGTCGACGAGCAGCACCAGCGGCTTGGAGCTGGTCCGCGCCCAACGCGTCAAGCTCTGTCGAAGGGCGGCGTGGGGACCGCGAGTGGACAGCATCTCCGGCCAGATCGCTTCCAGCTCTTCGTCGCCCAGAGCGTCGGTCGCTCGATCCGCCAGCTCGCTCAGCACCGTTCGCATGGCTTCCTCGACGTCCTCTCGGGCGGCCTGGGCGGCCTCGACGTTGACGTAGACGCAACGGTGGCGCCCCTCTTCGTTCAGCAGGTCCTGGAGCGCCAGCAGGGCCGACGTCTTGCCCGTCTGCCGGGGCGCGTGGAGCACGAAGTAGCGGTCCTCGGCGACCAGCCTTCGGACTTCGGCCAAGTCCACGCGGTCGAGCGGCGGGATGCAGTAGTGGCGCTCCGCCGTCACTGGACCGGTCGTGTTGAAGAAGCGCATGGGCATGGGGCTGGGGTGCCTTCGCCCGGGAACCCGGGCGCACGGTGACATCCCCGAGGTCGGCACCGACAATCGGAAGATAGCCCGTCGAGCCGGAACCCGCCAAGCCGCATCGGCCTTTCGAGGATGACCTGGGGGGGGGGGGGGGGGGGTTGTTCGTGCACAGATTCGCCGTTACCGTCATGGCGTACCCGTCATCGACGATCCGAGAGGACCTACCGGTCAGCCCATGACACCACTTGACGACTCTCGCGGCCTCGCCCTTCGTGGCCAGACATACCGACTGGGCGAGCTGTTTGCGGGTGCTGGAGGCATGGCACTTGGCGCGTCGCTGGCACGATATGATTCCTCGGGCTTCTTCCACGAGTGGGCAAACGACATTGACGCCGACGCCTGCCAAACCTTGGAACGAAACGTCAGGTTTCCGCCTGGTGGTGTGGTGCGTTGCCCGGTGGAAAGGCTGGACTTTGGCAAGCTCTCGTCCATCGATGGATTGGCGTTTGGCTTTCCATGCAATGACTTCAGTATGGTGGGCGAGCGCAACGGGATTGAAGGCCGCTTCGGAGGTCTGTACCAGTGGGGCATTCGTGCCTTGCGTCACTTCCGACCACTGTTTTTCGTTGCGGAAAACGTTAATGGGTTGGCCAGCAGTGGGGCAAAGAAAGATTATCAGATTATCCTGGAGGACATGAGGGATGCCGGATATGATGTGTTTTCCCACACATACAAGTTTGAAGAATACAGGGTTCCCCAAGCACGGCATCGCATTATTGTTGTAGGATTTCGCAAATCTCTTCGGCTGACTTTTTGCCCGCCGCCAACATCTTCCCGTCGCATTTCATGTCGGGAGGCGCTGGAACATCCACCCATTCCGGAAGATGCCGAGAACAACGACCGGACGTCTCAACACCCGAGGGTTGTGGAGCGCCTCGGGTACATCAAGCCCGGAGAAAACGCATTCAACGCCAACCTTCCTCCAAGGTTGCGGCTTCGAATGCGTAGTGGCGCTACTATAAGTCAGATCTATCGCCGACTCGATCCAACCCGCCCTTCATACACCGTCACAGGCTCTGGTGGCGGTGGCACGCATGTGTACCACTGGTCCGAAGATCGCGCTCTCACCAACCGGGAACGTGCTCGGTTGCAGACATTTCCAGATTCTTTTGTTTTTTCTGGTGGTCGCGAGTCAGTTCGACGCCAAATTGGAATGGCTGTTCCACCTACGGGTGCCAAAGTCATCTTCGAGGCAGTCCTCAAGATTCTAACGGCGAATGGGGTTTCCGCCAAATGCTGATCGACAAGCTCTTTCGGGACGTCTTGGTGCGTCCAGCAGCAATGGAGGGCGCCGACGAACTGCTGATTGTGTCAGGATACGCAACGGCTGGTATGGTGGAGCAACACATCGACGAACTGCGGAGAGGCGTAAGTGAGAATCGCATTGACAAATTGCCTCGCATACAACTCTTGGTCGGAATGGCCAGCCACGGGATCGAAATTGTTCAGCACCGAGGTCTTTCTGATCTTGCTAAGAAATTTGACCAAATGTTCAGTTGCTCATACTTGATAGAAGGACCTCCGTGCCACTCGAAGGTGTTTGTCTGGAAGAAGAAGGGCGTTCCGATGCGCGCATTTGTTGGATCTGCCAATTATACGATCGCTGGCTTTGGACGGTCTCAGCGCGAGGCAATTGTGAAAGCGGATCCACGTGTCGTATCGGATTATCATGAGGCCCTAATGCTCCAGTCGATACCATGTACGAGCCAAGACGTCGAGACGTCGGTCAGATTAATGCACACCCGAGATCCTAGCGAATTCGCCGACGACAACGTCGTAACCTTGTCGCTCCTCGCCACAAAAGGAAACCGAAAGGGGAAAACGCACCAAGCAGCCGGACTCAATTGGGGTCAGCGGTACGGACGCGACCCGAATCAGGCATACATTCCCATCCCGAAGGAGGTTCGTGACAGATCTTTTTTTCCACCTATCGCGGAACGATTCACTGCTCTGACTGACGACGACAAGAGTTTGATCCTTGTAGTTGCCCAGCAGTACGGCAAGGCACTTCACTCGACGTTGGACAACAGTGAACTTGGCAGATACTTACGCAGACGCATTGGTGTTTCGTCGGGCGAATTTGTTACTCGTCAGCACTTGGAACGCTATGGTCGTCTCGACGTCAGCTTTTACCGGATCGATTCCGAAACCTACCAAATGGACTTTGGACCCAATAACGTGCCAATCGAAACCCTCGAGCGCCTGGAACAGTAGAGGCCTTGCTCAGTCTTGCCATGGACTCCTCCATGCCCGTCACCGAGAAAGCCGTTCGCGACGCCCTCAAGACCGTCAAGGACCCCGAACTCAACCTGAACTTGGTCGTGCTGGGGTTGGTGTACGACATTCGGGTGGACGGCGGGACGGCCGAGGTCGCGATCTCGCTGACGACGCCGATGTGTCCGGCGGCGGGGCAGATCCTGGAAGAGGCGAAGGCGGCGGTGGCCGGCGTCGAGGGCGTCGAGAACGCGCAGGTGGAGCTGACGTTCGATCCGCCTTGGACGCCGGAGCGGATCAGTCCGCTGATTCGGTCGTCGCTGGGGATTTGAGCCGGCGCCGAGACGAGACGGACGCGCCCGAGAACGAGGGAGCCGACGCGAGATGCCGCGCCAATACACCGAAGCCGAACTGAAGGCCGAAGAGGCGCTCAAGGCCAAGATCCGAGACGGCCACGTGGTCGAATCGGTCGAGGAGATGACGCCGGGCTACCGGAAGGCCCTGGTCGTGCAGCTCACGGTGCAGGCGGACACGGAGCTGATCAGCGCGCCCGCCTACTGGATGGCGGCCCGCCACGCTCCGTCCACGAACACGCAGGTCAGCGCCCACGCGATCATTCAGGACGAGCTGGCGCACGCCAACATCGCGTACCGTCTGTTGGAGGACCTGGGCGAGTCCAAGGAGCAGCTGGTCTACGGCCGGGAGCCCCGCCACTTCAAGCACCCCTACGGCTTCGACCAGCCGCTGGACAACTGGGCCGAGCTGGTGGTGGCCAACGGCTTCTTCGACCGGGCGGGGATCACGCTGCTGGGCGACGTGCACCGCAACACGTCCTACGGTCCGCTCAAGCGAGCGCTGGTCAAGGTGGACATGGAGGAGACCTTTCACCTGCGCCACGGCGAAGTCTGGATGCGACGGCTGGCGCGGGCCGGCGGGGCCGCCACCGAGCTGCTGCAACGCTGCGTGGACTGGATGTTTCCCATGACGGTGGAGTGGTTCGGCCTGCCCGACAACCTCAAGCGCCACAGCGGACAGCTCGATTACCGGCTGAAGGGACTGACCAACGACGAGCTTCGGCAGGTATGGATGTCGTCGACGGTTCCCCTGTGCGAAGAGCTGGGGCTGACGGCACCGGCGCACTACGACGCGGCCAAGGATCAGTATGTGCTGGACTATCCCTTCCCCTGCCAGTACGACCCCGAGGAGAAGCGCTGGTTGTTCGACGAGGGCGAGATCGGGTGGGACGCGGTCTTCGAGCGCTGGAAGGGGCGCGGCCCCATGAACGAGGTCTACGTGGAGTCGGTGCGGCGGTCCCGGGGCGCCGTGGCCTCGTGGCTGAGCCAAGGGGCGACAGGGGCGGCGTGCGTGCCCTGACGGCTCTGCGCGAGCGTCATCCGGGGGCTTGGCCGGGGGCTTCGGGAGGTCGGGACCGCTGGTCGGCGCCGTTGGCCGAGGCGCCGGCGGACGGGGCGGCCGCGCTTCGGGCGGCGTTGGGCGAGGTCCTGGACCCGGAGTTGCCCGTGTCGCTGGTCGACCTGGGGCTCGTCTACGGCGTGGCGTTCGAGGGCGGCGCGGCACGGGTGGACCTGACGTTCACGGCGACCGCCTGTCCGTGCATGGAGTTCATCAAGACCGATGTGCGGGATCGGCTGGGCCGGGAGCCGTGGGTCGATTCGGTGGAGGTGCGGGAGGTGTGGGACCCGCCCTGGACTACGAGTCGGATCACGGACCGGGGTCGCGAGCAGCTGCGGCGTTTCGGGGTGGGAGTGGGAGCGTGAGCGCCGGTTCGCGGCGGACCGCTCTGGGCGAAGGCGTGTACGAGGTGTTCGCCCGGAAGAGCCGGGGCGAGCCGCTTCGCCACGTGGGATACGTGGACGCCCCCGGCGACGACTTGGCCCGCGTCTACGCCTGGAAGACGTACGACGAGGAGAACTGGTTCGAGATGTGCGTGGTGCCCAGGGCGGCGGTGATCCCGGTCAACCGGCACGACGGACCTTGGGGACCAGCGAAGGCGGGGCGTTGACGGGCGAACTTGGCGGAACGCCGGGGGCAGAAGCCTCGACGGGCACCGGCGCCGCACCGGAGCCGCTCGCCCGCCACATCCTTTCCCTGGCGGACACCAAGCGTCTGCTGGGCATTCGGTACAGCGACTGGCTGCTGGGCAGTCCGTCGATCGAAACGGGGATCGCGGCTTCGTCGATGGCGCAGGACGAGTGGGGACACGCGCGGCTGCTCTACTCCATGCTCAAGCGGTTCGGCTTCGACCCCTTCGAGGTGGAGCACGAGCGGCCCGCCCGCCGCTACTACTCGGCGCCCGCCCTGGACGCGCCGTTCGCCGACTGGGCGGACTTCGTGGCTGCCGTGGTCGTCGTGGACGGCGCCTTGGAGGTCGCGCTGGAGAGCTTCGCGGCCGGAAGCTTCGACTTGGCGCGCTCGCGGGTACCGAAGATGCTGGCCGAAGAGAGCTACCATCGGCAGTTCGGGGCGGCTTGGTTCGCTCGGCTGACGGAGGCGGGCGGCGAGGGCGCGGAACGGTTGGAGGCGGCGGTCGAGGCGTTCTTGCCCTCCACGTTGGCTTGGTTGGCGCCCGACGACCAGGCTTACGGGTCGATGGCGGACGACGGCGCCGTCTGGGCGAGCGGCCGCGTGCTGGAGCGCTTTGACGAGCTGGCCGGCGGCGTGTTGGAGGCCGTGGGGCTGCGCCCGCGGAGCGTGGAACCGGACCGCGGGGGATGGAACGCGGAGCGGCGGCGGGGTCCGGGCGCACCCGCCGAGGACGCCGTGGAGCGGGCTCGGGGCGATCGCAACCGGGCGCTGTTCGTCGAGTAGCCTCCGCCTTGCAGCACTTGGAAGACGAGCGCGCGAGCAGGTTGGTCCGGGCGGGCGGTCCGCCCCGGTGTCCGTTCTGCGACGGAACCCGGACCCAGGTCGCGTCTCCGTTCGGCAGCCACGCATCCCTGTCCGCTTGCTGGTGCGACGACTGCCGAAGTCCGTTCGAAGTTCTGCGCTGGCGGGACGCGGACGCGGGCGCCGACGAGCCCGAGGGCCGTCAGTCCTCGACCAAGTTCACCGCGGCGTAGAAGTCGCCGACCGGGCTGCTGACGCCGACGGCCGCGGCGGCCATCGTTCGAGCGTCCTCCCGGCTCCCGGACCGGCCGCCGGTGACGGCTTGGATCACGGCCGCCCCCACCGCCTCGTCCGAGGCCGAGGCCGCCTGCCCGTACTCGGCGTAGCGCGCCCGCAGTCGCTCTTCGAACAGGGGGAGCTCGTCCCGAAGGGTCCCGTTGTCGATCATGTCGTCGAACACGGCCTTGTGGAGCGCATCCAGCGCGGCGCGCGCCACGCCGGGGCCGCTGTCCGTTCGGGCCTGCTGGACGCCCCGCGTGTAGGCCCACAGCAGGTAAATCAGGAGCTCCTCTCCCGCCCGTTCGGTGGGGCCGCCTCCGGGCTCCAGCGCGTTCAAGCGCCGCAGCACGTCCAGGCTCGCCGGATCGGTCAGCACGTCTCCCAGGCTCTCCCACACGTGGTGGGCAAGGCTTTGTCCCAGCTGGGCCGGCGTCATGGCGGTGGCGATCAAGCGCGGAGCCCTTTCTCGTTTTCGGCGAGTGCCCGCCACGGGGAAACCCTGGCGGAACGCGACGGCGTCTCATTGTTAGAATACGTGCGGGCGACGTTGCGTTGCCCGTCGTCGTCAACCGAACCCCTTTGGCCCACAATGCACAAGTCCCGCTGCCCCGCACCATCCATTCGCCTCAGAGCGCTTCGCCGGCAAGCGCGCTCGCTGCCGAGGAGATCGCCCAAGCTGCCGGCCCCGGCCGTCCTTGCGCTGGCCTGGGCAGGAGGCTCTTTCGCGTTTGCCTGCGGAACCGGCCAAGTCGAGTTGCCCGAGCCCCGGCGCCTGGTCGTCTATTCGGGCGAACGACTGGCGCCCGCCAAGGAGCGCATGGAGGAGGTCGACGCCTGGGTGCGCGAACAGTGGGACAGCATCCAGCTCGACCCTTCGTTCATGATCTACACGAACGTGGCCGAGGGACCCGTCTACCCCTGGGAGACGCTGGAGCTGAACGAAGCGGGCGACACGGCCCGGCTTGAGGTCCAAGGCCGGCCCGGCGCCGCCCGGAGCTACACGATCTACGCCCACTATCACCTCATGGCCGCGCAAGACCGCTTGGACAAGTGGCTGCCCGAAGCGGTTGGCGTGGACGCATTCGATCTCGAGAAGCAAGTCCTTTCGCGGGTGGCGGATGTGTGGGTCTACCAGCGGTCGATCTTCGACGAGCCCCCCTACGGGCTGTTGGACGAACTCGCCTACGCCAAGGAGAACGGCTACTTGGAAGACTTCATTCTGACGGCCCGACCCAACGAGTTCGTGGAGGCTCGCAAGGCGTGGAGCGAAGGCGACCCGGCGCGGGCGGACGCATTCCGCGACTGGTTCCTGCGCGTCTTCGAGCGCGAGCCGCCGGGGCTTCGGGGAAGCTCTCCCGCGCGACCGCCCGGCGCGGCTTCACGAACTCGTACGCCCGCTCCGTCGCGCACGGCAACCGGGAGAGCGACATGACCGCTCCATCGCCGCTGAAGGGGTCGCACAAGGCCATGTTCCGCGTCATCGACGCCTACGACCATCCGCACGGGGGCCGCATCCTGCGGCTCCGCTTAGGTGCCGGGCAGGCCCCTGGGCTCCGGGAGCTGAAGGGGCACTACTTGGTCGCCGCCCTAGACGAGGGAGATTCGTGCAGGTTGCGCGTCGCGGGCTTCGCCGTGTCCGGGGGTCGGCCGTCTCACGCACGGCTGGCGCGCACGGGGCGGATCGACGTGCACGTCACGGGGGACGGCGCGGGACCCGTCGGTCCGGGCTGGACGGTCGCCGGACCCGTTTGACGGGGCGGCGGCAAGCTCCGGCCCCCGGGGCTGTGACGCCCACGGCGGTGGCGCCCCAGTCGGCGGGCGGTCTCCAAGTCTCCCGGCTGCGGATTCATCCGCTCAAAGGCGGCGCGGGGATCGATCTGGACGCCCTGGAGTTCGACCAAGCGGGCCCGCGCTTCGACCGGCGGTGGATGGTGGTCCGGCCCGACGGCGAGTTCATGACCCAGCGCGACGCGCCCCGATTGGCGGTGGTGCGGCCCCGGCTGGACGCCGATGTCTTGGAGCTCCGCGCCCCGGAAGGCGAGGCGGTCCGGCTGCCGATCGAGTCCGACGGTCCCGCGCTGCGCGTGCGGGTGTGGAGTTCGGAGGTGGACGCTCGCACCGGGCCGCCCGCCGGAGACGAGTGGCTTTCGGAGCTCCTGGGCCAGCCATGTCGCTTGGCGTACCTGGGCGGGGACGCCGTCCGCGAGACCGATCCCGCCTACGCCGAGGGGCACCGCGTGGGGTTCGCCGACGGCTATCCGGTCCTGGTCGCGAACGAGGGCTCCGTCGCCGAGCTGTCGCGCCGCGCGGGACGCCCGGTCCCGATGGACCGCTTCCGGCCCAACATCGTGGTCTCGGGCGCCCCGCCCCACGACGAGGACGCCTGGCGGCGCTTCGCGGTCGGCGGCTTGGCCCTGCGCGGCGTCAAGCTGTGTGCGCGATGCAAGGTCACCACGGTCGAGCAGGACCGGGGCACGCTCGACCCGGACTCCGAACCGTTGCGAACCTTGGCCCTCTATCGGCGCATCAAGGGGCACATCTACTTCGGCCTGAACGCCGTCCACCTGGGCACGGACACCGTTCGCGTGGGCGACGCCGTGCAAGTGTCGGAAAGGGGGACGATTCCGGGAGCCTGGCGGTGAAGCGCGCAGCCGCAACTCGTTAGATTCGGGGCGGAAGCTCCGGCCCGCAACGCCGGGTCCCCCCGCCCACGACCGCCCGCCGGCGCCCAGGGAGCCCGAATGTCCGTAGCCCAGAAGCGCGAACGCATCTTGCCGCGCGTCATTGAGCGCGAGATGCGGGACTCGTTCCTCGACTACTCCATGAGCGTCATCGTCCAGCGGGCGCTCCCCGACGTGCGGGACGGCCTCAAGCCGGTCCACCGGCGCATCCTCTTCGCCATGCACGGGCTGGGCCTCCAGCCGGACAAGCCCCACAAGAAGTGCGCCACCGTGGTGGGCGAGGTCCTGGGCAAGTACCACCCCCACGGCGATTCGGCGGTCTACGACGCCTTGGTGCGCATGGTGCAGGCGTTCGCCTTGCGCTACCCGCTCGTGGACGGGCAGGGGAACTTCGGCTCCATCGACGGCGACTCGGCGGCGGCGTACCGCTACACGGAGGCCCGGCTGTCGGCGGCGGCCACCGAGCTCCTGGCCGAGATCGAGAAGGACACGGTGCCGTGGGAGCCCAACTTCGACGACCGCCTGGAGGAGCCGGCGGTCCTGCCCTCGCGCATTCCCAACCTGCTGGTCAACGGCAGTGCGGGCATCGCGGTGGGCATGAGCACCAACGTGCCCCCGCACAACTTGGGCGAAGTGGCGGAGGCGCTCCGGACGTTGGCCGAGGACCCGGAGTGCACGGTGGCCGACCTGATGGAGAAGCTGCCGGGGCCCGACTTCCCGACCGGGGGCTTCATCGTGGGGCGCGAAGGCATCCGCGCCATGTACGAGACCGGTCGGGGACGCATGACGATGCGCGCCCGCGTGGCCACCGAGTCGCTGCGGGGCGGGCGGCGCCAGCTGGTGGTGAGCGAGCTTCCCTACGCGGTGTCCAAGTCGCGGATCGTGGCGCAGATCGCGGGGCTGGCGCGCAAGGGGGCGCTTCCCGAGGTGGCCGGCCTGCGGGACGAGTCGGACCGAGAGGGCATCCGCTTGGTGGTCGAGCTGAAGCGCGGCGCCGGGGCGGGGCGCGTCTTGGCCACGCTCTTCAGGAAGACGGCGCTCCAATCCACGTTCGGGGCGATCCTGCTGGCCCTGGACGGCGGCAAGCAACCCGGCGAGTTCACGCTGAAGCAGCTGCTGGAGCGCTTTCGCGATCACCGTCTGCAGGTCATTCGCCGGCGGTCGCGCTTCGATCTGGAGAAGGCGGAAGCGGACCTGCACGTCGTCGAAGGGTTGCTGGCGGCGTTGGCTCACATCGACGAGGTGGTGGCCGTCATCCGCGGCTCCGCCGACCGGGCGCAGGCGTCCGAACGGCTGCAGCACCGATTCGGCCTCAGCGACGTGCAGGCGGGCGCCATCCTGGACATGCGGCTGGCCAGGCTCACGTCGCTGGAGGGCGTTCAACTGCAGGAACGGAAGGCGGAGCTGGCAAAAGCGATCCGCAGCCTTCGGGCGCTGCTGAAGGACGAGGCCCTTCAGCTTCGAGTCATGTTGGACGAGCTGGACCAAGTCGCTCAGTGCTTTGCCGACCCCAGGAGGACGGTGATCCTGGACGACGCGGACAAGTTGGACTTCTCCTACGTGGAGTCGGCGGCGGCGGACGAGAACGTGGTCGTCGTGTTGTCGCGCCAGCGCTTTGCCAAGCGCCTGTCGGTCGGGCTCTACCAGCGGCGGGCCAGGGCCGGCCGGCCCCAGGCCGACATGGCCAAGTACGGAGACGACTACCTGGAGACCGTGTCCGTCGCTCGTTCCCAGGGCTGGCTTCTGGCGTTCACGAGCCGGGGCCACGTGCACTTCCTTCGGGTGGAGAGCGTGCCCGAGACCGGGCGGGCGTCGCGGGGTCGTCCGCTGCACGGGCTGTTGGGAATCGAGCGCCAGGACGCGATCGTGGCGGTTCGCGCCGTGGACGACCTGAACGAGGACAAGTACGTGGCCTTCGCCACCCGCCAAGGCGTGGTGAAGCGGACGCCGCTTGCGAAGTTCTCGCACCCCCGCGCCGGCGGGCTGCTGGGCGTGACGCTGCGTCCCGGCGACGAGGTCGTGAACGTGGCCCTGACAGCGGGAGACGCCCAGTTCATGCTCGTGACGGGGGCCGGGCGGGCGATCCGCTTTCCGGAAGACCAAGTTTCGGTCGTGGGCCGGACCGCCCAGGGCGTGAAGGGGATCGGGCTGCGGGGCGACGACGAGGTGGTGGGCTTCGTGGTCCTGGTCCGGGAGGCCTCGTTGCTCATGGTGACGGAGAGCGGGGCGGGGAAGCGCGTGCCCCTGGCCGAGTTTTCGGTGCAGAAGCGCGGCGGGTTGGGGATGCGGGCCATCGTCCTCGACGATCGGGGCGGCCGGCTGGTGTCGGCGCTCGAGGCGGTGGACGACGAGCAGGTGATGCTGGTGTCCGGCGGCGGCGTCTTGACGCGACGGACGGCTGCCCAGGTTGCCATGCTGAGGCGCAACGCGCGGGGGCAGCAGCTTGTCGAGCCGGCGTCGGGAGACCGGATCGTCGCGGCCACGCGGGCCTACGACGACGGGGCCGGGACGCCGGGCACCGGGACGCAGGACGCCGAGACGCAAGAGGCCGCCGACGCAGGGGCAGGCATGGAGGCGGGCACCATCTTCGATCCGGCGGCGACAGCAGCGACGGCGGCAGACGAAACGTGAATTTCCTCGTCTTGGGCGGCGGCGCGCAGGGCTCCGCGGCGGCCTTCGACCTTCTTCGGCAGGACGACGTGGAGCGCGTCTTGGTGGCCGACTTGAGCGTGGACCGCGTCCATCCGTGTCTGGAGCCGCACTTGGGCGGGCGACTCGAGTTGCGCAAGCTGGACGCCGCCGTGGACGACGAGGTCCGCACCGCCATGCATGGAACGACCGGGGTCCTGTGCGCGCTTCCCTACCGCCTCAACTTCGACATGGCGCGACTGGCGGTGGAGGCCGGCGTGCACTTCGCGGACCTGGGCGGGAACACCGAGATCGTGGGGCGGCAGCGTAGCCTCCACGACCTGGCCCTCGAACGGGAGCTGTCGGTGGTGCCCGACACGGGGCTGGCGCCCGGCATGGTCAACATCCTTGCCGAGGACGGAATCCGCCGCATGGATTCGGTGGACTCGGTGCGAATCTGGGTCGGAGGGCTTCCCCAAAACCCGAAGCCGCCGCTGAACTACCAGATCGTCTACTCCCTGGAGGGCGTCCTGGACTACTACGTGACGCCCGCGGTAGTCCTCCGGGACGGCAAGGTGACCACGGTGGAGGCGCTTTCCGGGCTGGAGACGGTTCGCTTCGGCGACGCGGACGTTGCCGACGCCACGGACGGTGCGGACGGCCCCGACAACGGCGCGCGGCGTGGTCCGGGCTTCTCGGCAGAACCCGCCGGCGAACTGGAGGCCTTTTTCACGGGCGGCGGCATCTCCACCATGCCCTACCGGTACGAGGGTCGAATCCCGGTCATGGAGTACAAGACGCTTCGCTACCCCGGCCACGCCCGCATCATGTCGGCCATGCGAGACTTGGGGCTCATGGCCGACCAGGAGGTGGAGTTGGGCGAAGCGCGGATCAGCCCTCGGCAGTTCTTGATTCGCCTTGCGACGCCCGTGCTGGAGAATCCGAAGGGCGACGACATGGTGGTGGCTCGGGTGCGAGTCGCCGGAAGAAGAAAAGGCGTGGCGCAAGCCGTGGTCTACGACGTGCTCGACTTCTTCGACCGCGATACGAAGCTCACCGCCATGGCCCGGACCACGGGTTTTTCGCTTGCCGTCACGGCCTTGATGCAGGCCCGCCGCCAAGTCGGCGCATGGGGCGTGGGCACCCCCGACGAAACGATGCCGCCGGCGACGTACCTCGAGGCGCTTCGCCGGCGCAACATTCAAGTCTCGATCACGGAAGAACCCGGCAATTCATGACCGGTACATGCTGGACGAACATGACCGACGTCCTCTGGCTGGCTCTCTCTGCGCCTACCCGCGCCGCGCCGACCCGCAACTTCTTGCCGGCGGTCGCCTTCTTGCTCGCTGTCGCCCTCTTCTTGCCGTCGGCCCGCGCCGCCGCGCATCAGGACGGCTCGGCCGACGCCGCCCTGGCCAAGCCCGGCGAGAGGCGCCTCGCGAACCTTCGCCAACTCACCTTCGAGGGCGAGAACGCGGAGGCCTACTGGTCGTTCGACGGCTCCCAGTTGGTCTTCCAGTCCACGCCCGTTCCCGGCCAGGGCTGCGATCAGATCTACGTGATGGACCCCGAGACCGGCGACGCCCGCATGGTCAGCACCGGCAAGGGGCGCACCACCTGCGCGTACTTCTATCCGGGCGGCGACCGCATCCTCTACTCGTCGACGCACCACTTCGACCAGGCCTGCCCGGCCCGCCCCGACTTCTCCCGAGGCTACGTCTGGCCCCTCTACCCCTCGTTCGACGTCTTCGCGGCCAACTCGGACGGCTCGGGGCTGCGGCAGCTCACGACCGCCTTCGGCTACGACGCCGAGGCCACGTTCTCTCCGACTGGCCACCGCATCGTCTTCACATCCATGCGGGACGGCGACCTGGACCTGTACTCCATGCTGCCCGACGGCTCGGACGTGCGGCGCATCACCACGCGGTTGGGCTACGACGGCGGGGCGTTCTACAGCCCGGACGGCACGCGGATCGTCTGGCGCGCCCGGTACCCCGAGTCGCCCGAAGAGCAAGAGGACTACACGGCCTTGCTGGCGCAGGGCTTGGTCCGCCCCTCGGTGATGGACATCTACGTGGCGGACGCCGACGGCGCCAACCCCCGCCGGCTCACGAACAACGGCGCCGCCAACTTCGCGCCCTACTGGCACCCTTCGGGCGAGCAGATCGTCTTTTCGTCCAACATGGACGACCCCGGCGGACGAGACTTCGAGCTGTACTTGATCAACACGGACGGCACGGGCCTGGAGCGGATCACCTGGTCCGAGGGCTTCGACGGCTTCCCGGTCTTCGACCCCAGCGGCACGCGCTTGGTGTTCGGGTCCAACCGAAACGAATCGCACGAAGGCAATACGAACTTGTTCATAGCGGAGTGGCGCGACGGGACGTAGCGGCCCGGGACGGCGGCGGCCGACCTACGTGCACATCCGCAGGAACGTGTCCAGGACCCGGTAGGTGAGCCCCCATACGACTTGGCCGTCTATGCGGATGCACGGGAAGGAGGGCGTCTCGGCGGAGGGCGTCTCGGCGCCGACCGAATCGCGGTAGCGGCCGCGGTTGCGAGGGTCGGACAGGGCGCGGGCGGAGAGCCAGTGGACGGAGGCGACTTCGGGGCTCGCCGCTCGCGCGCACGCGCCGGGCGCGACCCCGAACACGAAGGGCCAGATCGTCAGCGAGGGGAGGCGGACGCTGGCCGGCCTGACCGCGGGCAACCGGCCGACCAGGTGCGAAGCCGGGTCCAGCGCCAGTCCCGTTTCCTCGCGGGTCTCCCGGACGGCCGCGGCGACCAGCGTGGGATCGGCGGGGTCCACTCGGCCTCCGGGCAAGGCCATCTGGCCGGACCACGGGTCTCGGGGCGAGGTTGCCCGCCGGATGAGTAGGAGGTCGCAGTCGGCCACCTGCGGATCGTCGGTGCCGAGCGGCGGGCGGGCGACCACGGCCACGGCGGCGTTCCTGCCTTGCGGGTCGGGAACGGCGGTCTCGGGCGTCCCGAAGTGGTCCGCCAGCACGAGCGACAGCCCGGCGCAGCGCAACCCTAGACGCCGGTGCGAGTCGGTCCCCAGATGTGCTTGTGCAGCTGTGTCTGCAGACGGAACGGCAGGCCCGTCTCCAGCACGGCTTCGGCCAACTGGTCCAGCCCCTCGACGCCCCACACGGGCGACACGAGCAAGGCGCCCAGCGACCCGGCCTTCACCCGGCCGGCCAGTCCGTGGCGGCGCACCACGTCGGCGACCCACTCCAAGTCTTCCCGGTCGGCCACGACGAACTTGATCTCGTCGCGCCCGGTCAGGTGGTCCAAGTTCGACCACAGGTTCCGGCCGGACTCTCCCGAACCGGGACACTTGAGGTCCATGATGCGGTGCGCGCGCGCATCCAAGCCGCTCACGTCCACGGCCCCGGACGTCTCCACGAGCACCGTGTGGCCCCGGTCCAGAAGCTCGGCGGCCAGCGTCGCCGCGCCGGGCTGAACCAGCGGCTCGCCGCCCGTGATCTCGACGAGGCGGCAACCCCCGCCCACCGTCGCCACCTCGTCCACGACTTCGCGCACGCTGCGCTTGGCGCCTCCGTGAAAGGCGTAGGCGGTGTCGCACCAGACGCACCGCAACGGACAGCCCGTCAGGCGCACGAAGGTGCACGGCAACCCCGCCCACGTGGACTCGCCCTGAATCGAGTGGAAGATCTCCGTGACCCGCACCGAGTCGGCCTGGTTGGAAGGTGTCGATGTCCGTCCTTGGGACTGGCCGCCGTTCGGCGCGAGCGCCGTCACCGGTCCGGACTCGCTTCAGCGCCGCCCTGCGCTTGGCGGACCACGGCCTCGTCGAGCAACCGCTGGACCTCGTGCAGGCTGGTACCGCCCGCCTCCGTCACGACCGCCTCCCGCGTCGGCCCCCGCCACAGCAGCGGTGTCTCCACGTGACCCACGACCCCCAGTCCCGTGGACGCCCATCGAGGAAAGACCAAGTACCCCGCCACGGGGGCCTTCAAGTCCGGCGACCGCTCGGTCTCCAACGACACGGTGTAGGGCTGACCGTCGCACGCTTCGAACGCCGGCGGGCGACCGTGGACGGCCAAGTATCCCCCGAGCGTCCGGTCGTCCTCCGCTTCGCCGGGCGCTGCCTTGGCGCGGGCGTCTGCTTCTTGCCCGTCGAGCGCCTCGTCGGCCACCTTGCCGGTCGTCGTGCCTTCCATGGCGCTAAAGCTAGCCGCAGGCGATACTTCCACGCTGTGCGGCACCTTACCCCGGTGGTCGCCTCCTGTTCCGCAGCCCAACCCTCCAGCTTCTCCACAAGGAACCTATGGCCGAAGCACCACCGCCGGCGTCGTTCGTCCAAGCCGCCGAGTTCTTTCTGGTCTCGTGTCCAGGCCCCGAGATTGCCCGGCGCGGGCTCCGGCTGGCGGCCTTCCAGCCCGTAAGGGGTATCCCCGGCCTGGTGACGCTTGACCCGTCGGTCCCAGGCCAATCCCTCCCAAAATACGTCCGGTCGATCGTCGACGTGGCGGCGAAACTTCATCTTCGGCCAGCGTATCTGTCCACCGCAGCCCTAAAGCTAGGCTGGTCATACTCCAGAGCCCTTCGATGGATCTGCTTTCTCCACGGCATGGCCTTGCGGCTTGAGGGCGTCACCGCGGACAGCATCGCTTGGCGCCTCGCCTTTGCCGATGCTACCGGCTGGAGCCGGTTCTCGAAGCGACTGACCGGACGGAACCACAGCAAGCTCCCCAGAGCCTCTCTGGACTACTGGGCGTGGAAAGCGGTGGACGACACCTTCATGGGCCTGTCGCTCCGTCGACTCGGAAGTAAGCATGGAAATGACAACCAAGCGTCGTGAAACGACATGTCGGGACGGTGGAACAAGCGCGAAACTCGGTTGTATCGGCCCCGCGAGGGCCTCACTTTCGCCGTTTCCCCAAGCAAGGGGAGAAAGAACCGCACCATGCTTGACACCCTGTTCTGCTCCATGCGCACGATCCTGGCGATCCCGCTCCCGGTGTCCACCGGAAGCGCCAATAAGGTTGTCCCGACGGCCATCGCCAGGGTCCTCGCCAAGACCGCGGCCTTGGCGACCCTGACCGTACTCGTTGCCGGGAGCACACCAGTCCTGCCGACAAGCACGGCGGGAAGCGACGATGTGGAGGTGTCCACCCACTTGACGTCTTGGTTCGGCGCGGGGGCCAGCCTAGTAGCCACTTCCACACCCGCCGCAACGGTGCCTTCCGTCGCACCGATCGTTGCAACCCTTCCTTGTGCGATGGTTCCGGTTGGCGCGGGAGGGCAGGAGGTAAGCCTTACGCTCGATGAGCCCAGGGACTGTTGGAGTACCTGCCACGGTCACTATACTGCAAGGGTCAATGACGGAGAGATGACCTTGGACCAGGCACGAACCTACTTCCCCAAGTGCGACAAGCTATGCGAGTGCAAGAAGGGAGGCGGACCCTGCAATACCGAATAGCCGCCTCTCGCGTGGAGGAGAAGCTGGTCGAGCGCTCCCCAGGGCACCGTCGCCGCATAACTGGAACAGTGGCGATGAGTCGTGACGCGGTGGTTCTGCTGCTGGCGCTCGGCACGTTGGCGGCTGGTTGCGGACCATGGCGCGATGCCCATCCCCATCCCGTCCTTGCCATGCAGCCAGTGGCCACGGCACCGGTGCCGCTGAGCAGTAACGAGTCCCTTGCGTTGGTGGACGAGCAAACGGCGTGCGTCATCGTGTCCTACGAGTTCCAGGTCCACTGCGTGGACCGCTCGACAAGGATCGTCGGCGTGTTCGGCAGGGAAGGCGAGGGACCCGGCGAGTTTCAGTTTCCGTCGGAGGTCTTCCAGGGGCCCGGAACCACCGTGGGAGTCATCGACGGGCTCTCGGCCCGCGCAACGATCTTTCGTCCAACCGGAGCCGTCGTGAGTGAAGCCGGACTGCCCCCTCAGTTTATGGCCATCGGTTCCACCGAAGCGATGGTCATAGGCGTATCCGAGCGATTCGAGGCAGCCTTCGATCCGTCCGCGGCCGGAATGACGCTGGCGGGGATTGAGCTGGGCACGGGAGTTGCACGGGTGGAAGAGAAGCTTCCGTCGCCGGCGGAGCTGGGCATAGTCATCGACTGCGACTCGGACGACCTTGGCACTCGAGGGGCCTGGCATCCCGGCGGTTGGCTTGTGTTCGGAATGTGCCAGCACGACTTGGCCTTTGTTGACGCTCCCGGCGAAGTTGCGGTGCCGACGCTCGTCCGAGCCCCCACATACACCGGCGAACTGCCGAACCAGCGCGACATCGCGGAATACCGTACGGGCATGGGACTGCTGTACGGCGGCACGGTTCCCGAAGTGGTCGTGCAGCAGTACGCCGCAACTCCTAAGATCGATCGCGTTCCGGGACGAAGCCTCCGTTACGACTCCAGGGCGCGACTTTGGGTCGGCTCAAATCGTGACCGCGATCGATATTCGTACTTCGACATCTACGTCGGCACCGACTTCAAGGGCAGCGTGCGCATCCGAGACCGGCTGATCGGGTTCGATCTCCTTGGCGAGACGCTGGCGACTCTGGTAGAGCGGGCGGTGGGCGAGGGCGACGCAGACGGAATCCCCGACAGGGCGATCGACTGGTACGACGTCAGCGGACTCGGCTACTAACGAGGCAACGCACGCGGTGCGGTCAGGGCGAAAGCCACCAGCCCGTACTTGGCGATCCGCTGTACGCCCACGTCATCGGTTTCCCGCACCAAGACCCAGTCGGCGCCTGCATCCAGAACAATCCTTCGCGCAGGCATCGAAAGCGTGCCCGTCCATGCGCCGTCGCCGTCGAAGAGAAGCCACTCGCGCTCTGGCTGGTCCGGCCGCCGAAAGCTCTCCACCCACACGCCGCCGTCCCTGGGCACCAGAACCCTCGAGTACGCGGGGAATACCGACGGCAACAGCTCCCTCTCGCTGTCCCACCGGCGCTGGAAGGCGGCCCTCCAGTTCGGATCATCGCGACCGGCGTACTGGGTGCGCAGGATCTCGCGACGCCGTTCTACGTCGTCCCTGGTCACGCCCAAGTCCGGCCCCTCCCATCGAAGCCGCCGCACCGTGGCGCCGTCCCATCCAAGGAACTCGAGCTCGTGGTCGTCTGCCGTGCCCAGCCATGCCCCGGCGTTGGTGGCGCCCAGGACGATGCGACGACCCCATACCCGCGGCCCATTGATTGCCCTCTGATCGTCCTCGAAGTACTGCACTCGTTCCTGACCGGGAACGTCGTCGCGAAGCAAGGCGATGTCGGACTCGGCGCTGTCGGTAAACGCGATCGGAACCTCCCAGCGGTGTGGCCCGGGCATCTCGGCCCGTAGCGTGCCCCATGCGGAGAAGACGAAGCGTCCGCTCGACGAGCAATCCAGCACGTGGGGACGCAGGCCTTCGAACTGAAGCGGAAAGTCGGCGGTCAGGTTTCCTTGCCCGTCGAGCTTGGTGACCCGGCGATTGTAGATGTCGTACGCGACTGTGATTTCATCGCTGGTGCAGCCGCGCAACAGCCTCACGCCTTGGTACTCTCCCGGCCCTTCGCCGGACCGCCCCTGGCTCCACAAGTGCACGCCCTGCGAGTCGTACTTGCGAATCTGATGCGACCCGCTGACGCCCACGACCACACTCCCATCGGCGAGACTGGCCGCTCCCTGGATGTTGTGCAGAAGGTACTCGTCCGGACCGTCCTGCACGCCGATCAGCAGCGCGGGCTCGTCCGCCAGCCGCATTGCGACTTCCGGGCGTGCTTGGGGAGCCTGGCGGGAGGCCATCAACGGCGTTGGTTCCGCGGCCACGATCATGACCGCGACCGCCGTCGGGACCCGAAGGACCGTGTACTTCATTCGGGCAGCGCTACTGTGTTCACGGAAACGGTCCAACCTCGATTCGACCCACCCATTCCACGTCAAGAATGTCCCTTGCCACACCGTACACATACTGGCCATGTACTGCCAGCAGGTCGAAGCTTTCCGGCAGCACAATCCGCCACACGTTCGGCGAATGGAAGCTCGCCACTGTCCACTGTTGGCGTCGCCCACCTGCGGCTTGACGCACCCACGCGGTCCCGTCCGGCAGAGCAACGACCGCGCTCGCGACGGACCAGTACTCGGGCATGTCGATGACGACGCCCCTGGGCAGCGTCCCGCGAGACTCGCGCAGGGCGAACCGTACGTCGTCAACATCTTCGGCGGTTGTGGGCGCGCCCCTGAGGCGAATATCGACCGTGTCTGCGACAACCAGCCCATCCTCTGCGATCCGAAGGAGGGAGACGACGCCGGCAACGCCATCGGCAACGACAAGGGCCGTGTCGCCGAGGATGTCCACCGCACCGGCGCTGCCAAATGGGACGTTCACGCCTCCGAAGTGCCTGCCAGCGCGCCACCGAGCACCGCCGAAGTGATAGCTGAAGACCGTATCCGGCCGCTGGTCGGTCCCGGGACGCACGACCAGCACTCGTTCATACGGGTCGCTGTACCTCGGCTCCGGCGCGTACCATCCGCTCGTGACAGCAACCGTTGTGCCGTCGCTCATGGGCCTTACGAGCAGGGGCGGCACGCGAATGCCCAGAGTGTTTGCAACCTTCGGCGTCGTTCGGGTAGCGATGTGGTCACCGGCAAGCGTGAAGCGAACGATCCTGCCCTGGCGCGGGTCCAGTACGTCCAGCACGGTATCGACATTCAGCTTTGTGGGGTTGAGGAACTCGCCCGGCCCATAGCCGGGCCGGCCGTATTGGGTTCGCGGTCGTCCATCGTGGCCAAAGCGCCATATCTTGCCTTGTCCCGAGTCCAGCACCCAGATCCCATCTTCGTTGACGACGATGTCCCCGATGCGATGGAAGTATCCGCCCTCGAAGCGCGGTCCGACGACCGTCTCCACGGCTGCTTGCGACAGATCAATGTGGTACTGCGCAAACAGAGCGCCCGGGAAACACGCGAGCCAGTCGGCAGCGCCGCATATGGCTACGAGCCAACGACTGGCCCTCTCGTTCACGGCACGATACCCGATGGGCGACAGACCCTCAGGCCGCGATCATGGAGTTGGCCAGATGACCGGTCAAGACTTCAGGTCGTAGAGCTGCACGTACTCGACTCCCAATTCGTCCTTCCAGACGCCAAGCAGGTAATCCAAGCCGATCTCGTGCGGACGAAAGCCGGCCGGCAGCGTTGCCTGGGCTTCCAGAGCGCCCTGTTCGTCGAACACGTCCCACAGCGTCTCGCCCAGACCGGCGTTGTCCGGTTGATGCGTTTCCACCCAAAGCCGCCCGCCTTTCTGCGTCGCCACCGACCGAAACGCCGGCATCGTAGCCGGAAACGGCAACTCTTCATGCAGCCTGCGGGTTCGCGGGCCTGTACCGCCGGCAGCGGCATCGGCCATTTGTGCTTCCACCCAGTCTTTGCGGACCTTCGAGCTCACGGCTCGGGGCTCCACGATCTTGCGCACGATCCGAACCAGGCGACCTGCCGCATCATGCACGTACATCTCGTATGCGCTGGTTGTTTGCTACAACGATCTCGTCGCGCAGAACCACCGCCTCGAACGTGTCCATGAACGGCACGAGCACGGTTGCAATGGTCAGCCTCCCGACGTCGCCGCGAGCGACCCTCATTACAGATTTCGTGCCCGGCCAGCTTCCTGCCTTGCCTATTGTTCGGCCATCCAAATCGACAAACTCGCCAGCGGGACCAAAGGCTCTGAGTTCGCCAGTGCCCGCGTTCGCCACGACTATCCGACCGTCGGCAAGTCGCGTAGTTCCGACGACGCGATGAAGAGCGGTCTCGTGGCCCCCTCGACTTCCAATCTGAAGTGTTGGCTCGACCGACAGGCTCAGCCGTGGCGGTACCTTCGACGAAGCCCCCTGCGAATTCTCGACGATTTCGATTCCCGCACTATCTCGTGCCACCACCAAAGCAGCATCGCGGGAGGTAGCGCAGGAAGCAAAAGTCGCAACCGAAACCGCGAGCAGTAACAGGTGGTCAGTCATTTCCAGCGTCTACGAAGAGCAGGATGTTGGACGGCAACAAGCCGTAGGCCCATGTCGTGCGTGAAACCAAGGTACCCGGCCTGGGGCGAACCAGAAGTCATTCGGTGGTCCGTAGAGTCCGACGATGCTACGCGGACCCCGAGAAGGGGACGCAACCTTGGCGCGCCTTCTGCCCAAGGGCCGTCGGATGACCTCCTGGCCAAGCTATGGCCGCGACGGCGACCACCACCGGGACCCGAGTTGTCGTGAACTTCATGAGGCGCCTCTTTGGTTGTGTGGCTGGGAGCGCCGATGTCGGCAACCCGTGCGAGCGCTGGCTGATCTGAGCCGGCGGGACCCTCCAGCGCAGCCTAAGGTAAGCCGCGGCGGGGTGATCCTGCCAGCGGAGGCTATCTTTCTGTCCCGTGTGCGACGGCTTGGCCCGGCGGGTCGGCCCCCGCGCCCAATCCGCCCCATTGCGCCTCCATCATCGGAACGAATGCTCGCTGCGGTCTTTCACAAGAACGGCGGACCGGAGGTGGTCGCCGTCGAAGAGATGGAGACGCCCTCGCCGGGGCCGGGCGAGGTGCAGGTTCGCGTAGAGGCCTCGTCGCTGAACCACCTGGACCTGTGGCTCCGGCGGGGTCTGCCGGTCGAGATTCCCATGCCGCACGTGGGCGGGTCGGACGTGGCCGGCATGGTGACCGAGACGGGGTCGGGGGTAGACAGAGCTTGGCGGGGAAGGCGGGTGGTGGCGGACCCCTCGATTTCGTACGGCTGGTACGAGCTGGCCCGATGGGACGGCGCGCGCGCCCAGCCCTACGTGGTGACCGGCGAGCACACCCAGGGCGGCTTCGCCCAGTACTGCGTGGTGCCCGCGGCCAACGTGGTGGAGATCCCCGGCAGCGTGACGGCCGAGACCGCGGCCGCCTCCTCTCTGGCGGGCGTCACGGCGTGGCGCGGCCTCATGTCGAGGGGGCGGCTGCGCGCCGGGGAGCGCGTCCTGATCACGGGGGCCAGCGGCGGCGTCTCCACGCTGGCGATTCAGTACGCCAAGGCCGCTGGGGCGGAGGTCTTCGCGCTCACCTCGCCCACGTTCGCCAAGAACGTGCGCGACCTGGGCGCCGACCACGTCTTCGACCGCACCGCCCCCACCTGGAGCCGGGATGTGTACCGCGCCACGGGCAAGCGCGGTGTGGACCTGTGCCTGGACTCGGCGGGCAAGGCCATTTTCGGAGACTTGGTGCGGACGCTGGCCGTGGGCGGCCGCCTGGTGTGCTTCGGCGCCACCACCGGCCACGAAGGCGCCTTGGACCTGCGCGTTCTCTTCTGGCGCCAGCTTACCGTGATGGGCTCCACGATGGGCACGCCGGCCGAGTTCCGGGCGGCGATGCACATGGTGTTCTCGGGTGCGGTGTCGCCTCCGGTCCACGCCGTCCTGCCGCTGGCCGAGGCCCGCAAGGCGCACGAACTCCTGGAGGCCGGTCGGGTCTTCGGCAAGATCGTCCTCAAGCCGTGACGTTCCGCGAGGCCCAGGACCGGGTGGACCAGTGGATCGGGCGCTTTGAAGAGGGCTACTGGCCGCCCCTGGCGATCTTGGCGCGCCTGATGGAAGAGGTCGGCGAGCTGTCCCGGGAACTCAATCACCGCTTCGGCTCCAAGCCCAAGCGGGACGACGAGGCACCTGTGGAGCTGGAGCTCGAGATCGCCGATGTGCTCTTCGTGCTGGTGTCGCTGGCCAACCAGCAGAAGATCGACTTGGAGAGCGCGTTCGCCCGCGCCATGGAGAAGTACGAAGCCCGCGACAGCGAGCGGTGGACGCCAAAGGCGTGAGCCGGTTCCTGGTCACGGGGGCGGCGGGCCAGATCGGGTCCGCGCTGGTGGCGCGGCTGGCGAAGCGTCACGGGCCGGACGCGGTGCTGGCCACCGACATCCGCGACCCGGAGGGCTGGGCGGGCGACTTTCCGGCGCGCCGGATCGACTGCCTGGACCGGGCCGCCGTGCACGACGCGGTTCGGGAGTCGGGCGCGACGACGGTCTTTCACCTGGCCGCCGTCTTGTCGGCCGCCGCCGAGGCGGACCCCGCGGCCGCGTACCGCACCAACATGGACGGCCTTCTTAACGTGCTCCAGGCGGCTGCGGCGGAGGGATGTCGGGTGTTCGTGCCCAGCTCGATCGCCGCCTTCGGGTCCGGGTGTCCCCGGAACCCGGCTCCGCAGGTCGCCGTGCAGCGGCCCGCTACGATGTACGGGGTCACCAAGGTGGCCGGCGAGCTTCTATGCGACTACTACCACCGGCGCCACGGCGTGGACGCGCGGGGCTTGCGCTTTCCCGGCCTGGTGTCGTACGGCGCGCCGCCCGGAGGCGGAACCACCGACTACGCCGTGGAGATCTTCCACGCCGCCGCGGCCGGAGAACGCTACCGGTGCTTTCTTCGCGCCGACACGCGGCTGGACATGATGTACATGCCCGATGCGGTCCGCGCCGCGCTTGAGCTGATGGAGGCACCGGCGGAGGCCCTGACGCATCGGAACGCCTTCAACGTCACCGCTATGCAGTTCACCCCCGCCGAGCTCGCCGCCGCGATCAAGCAGCACGTTCCCGGCTTCGAGATCGACTACGACCCGGACCCGCTGCGCCAAGCCATCGCCGACTCGTGGCCGGAGCGCCTGGACGACTCGGAGGCCCGGTCGCAGTGGGGCTGGCGTCACGAATACGAGCTGGCCGACATGGTGCCGGCGATGCTGAACGGCGTGGTCCGCTCGACCGCCTCGGCCGGCGCCGGCCGCCTCGTCGCGCAACCAGAAAGGTAGGTCGCCGCAAATGCCCATGGACCGCTTGGCCGGAGTCTTGAACGACCTGGTCGCCGACATGGAAGACCAAGGAACCGCCAAGGGCGCCGAGACCGTGGTGCGATCGGTTCTGCCTCCGGCGGACGGGCTCGGTCCGCGCTTCCTCTTGGAGGGCCGGGGCGACCGCCCCTTCCTTCGCATGAACGCGAACGCGTACCTGGGGCTGGGACTGCACCCCGAGGTCGTCGCGGCCGAAGAGGCCACGGCGCGCAGCATGGGCGCAGGCCCCGGCGCCGTGCGCTTCATCGCCGGCACGTACCAACCCCATGTGGAGCTCGAGCGCTCCCTGGCCCGGTTCCACGAGCGCGAGGCGGGCATGATCTTCTCGTCGGCCTACGCCGCCGTCGTCAGCGTGCTGTCCTCGTTGTGCGGCGGCAGCACCTTCGTCTTCTCGGACGCGCTCAACCACAACTGCATCATCAACGCCGTCCGCATGTCCCGGCCCGCGGGCAAGGCCGTGTACCCCCACCTGGACTTGGACGCCCTGGACCGGGGACTGCAAGACACGAAGGGACGCGCGCGCCGCGCCGTGGTCGTCACCGACGGCATCTTCTCGATGCGGGGCGACCACGCGCCCGTGGACAAGATCATGGCGCTGGCCGCCCGTCACGACGCGGACTACCCGGAGAACGTGGTCGTGATCGTGGACGACTCCCACGGCGTAGGCGCCTTCGGTCCGACGGGCAGGGGCACCGAGGAATACGCGGGCGGCCCGCCCTGCGACGTGCTGATCGGCACCTTGGGCAAGGCGTTCGGCGTCAACGGCGGGTATGCGGTTTCCACGGCGCCGGTGGTCCGCTATCTCCGGGAATCGTCGCCGATGTACATCTACTCCAACCCGATCACCGCCGGCGAGGCCGCCGCGGCCTCGAAGTCCCTGGAGATCCTGCAGGGGCCGGAAGGGCAAGCGCTGCTGCGCCGGTTGCGCTCGCTTGCCCGACGCTTCGAAGAAGGGCTAGTCGAACGGGGCTTCGAGATCATCGCCGGCGAACACCCGATCGTACCGATCATGGTGCGCGACACGACCGAGACCCGGCACCTGGTGGCCGCCCTCTTCGACGCCGGCGTTCTGGCCACCGGCTTGGCCTACCCCGTGGTCCCCCGAGGAGACGAAGCGATCCGCTTCCAGATCAACGCGGACCACACCGAAGCCGACTTGGCCCAGGTGCTGTCGGCGCTGTCGGCCGCCCGAGCCGCCTAGAACTGGGGCCGGATGTTCATCGTGAAGGTGGCGCCGAAGGCTCGGTAGAACGCCCCGCTGATGTTGGTTTCCACGTTGTTCCAGAAGAATCCGAAGACGCCGCGCACGTTGGGTCCTAGTTCCCGGTCCAACTTGGCGTGAACGATGGTGGCGTTGTCGGCCTCCTCGCCCGGCACCAGGTACTGGTACCGACCTTTGTGCGTGTAGGACTTGGCGGCCAACGTCAGGTCCAGGATGGCGATCGTCTTGGCACCGAGGATCTTGGCCGCCTCGGCCTTGAAGTGCGCCGAATTGTACTCCACGCGGCGCGAATTCGACCGGTTCAGCGTTCCGCTCACGTCCACTTCCATGTGGAACCCCAGGGTCTCGAGGCGGTCGAAAACCCATTGGACGCCCAGGCGCGCAGCGCGGTCCCTTCGTCGAATGCTGATGCCCTTGCGCGGGTAGTTGTGGTATCGATACGCGCCGAAGACGCGCAGCTTGTCGGTCCCGTCGCTCGAACCCCGTCCCCAGGAGCGGCTGGTTCCAACAGTCAACTCGCCCGACGACCGGTCCAGCAGGTCGAGCTGGGGCAGCAGCCGCGGGGCCGCGAAGTCTCGGTTCTCTATCGTAAAGGCGATATCCACGTCGTCGACCAGGCTCGTGAAGGCGATCGGTCGCGAGTACCCGACCGAGCCCGAATAGCGGCGGTATCCGGGTTGCAGGTAGAGCGGCATGGGCGGCCGGTCGGCAACCCCTCGGGCACGCACCTCCGCTTTCGTCTCCAGCACGCCTGCGCCCAGGTACTGACCGTAGTACAGCTCGAGTCCGCCGCTGTACTCCCGCGGCGCATAGTTGCGCAACTCGAAACCGCCGGTGGCGAACTGGGCCAAGTCGGCCCCGAAGTCAAGCCGGAACTCGCGACTGTCGCCGGGCACCGCGACCTGACCGCGCACGCCGAACTCGCCCGTGCCCGCCAATGCGTTCCGCGTGGAATCGATCTGCAACACCGTGACCGACGAGAAGTCGCCCCAGTAGCGGGTCCCCTGTACGCCGGCCGTCAGCACCAGCTCCCGCATTTCGACGCGGCGCCCTCCGGTCTCCTGGGCCCCCGCGGTCCCTCCGACAGCCGTCCCCCCGGCCGCCGCCAGCCCGGTCGCGACCAACAGCAGTCCGCCCCAGCGTCCCGGGCGCCTCACGAGAGACCCCCGGCGCGACCGACGAACTCCCGCTCCTTCTCTTCCAGCTCCCTCACCCGTTCTGCCACTTCGTCCCTGAACTCAATCAGGTTCGCGAGCCGTTCCTCGAGGCGCACGCCGGGCAGGGCCGCGACCGCCGTATCCTGGAGCCCGCCTTCCTGCGCCGCGCCCCCCGACACCTCGTCCTCGACGGGGGGTTGGTTGCGCCCGAACCGGGCCTCGTTCGCCTGGTGATCCTCCAGCGCCCGCAACAAATTGCTGCGGTTCCGCTGTCGCGTCAGCCGATCGATCTGCCGGTCCAGGTTGGCAAGGACCTCCTCGTGCTGTCTGCGCTTGGATTGCAGGAACCTAGCCTTGTCCAGGAGTTGGTCGGGTCCGTCGCTGCGCAGGATGCGAACGCCGGGGAACGGCGGCAACGCCTGAATCTCGCATGACCCGAAGCTCTCTCCAATCTCGCTCTCGACATCGACCAAGCGCCGGTTCAGCGCCAGGTACTCCGCCGATGGGCCTGCCGTGTCTTCGCGGTTGTCCATCAGCTCCAGCCGCGCGTCGATCGCCTCCGCAAGCCCTTCTCGCGCCCGACACCACTGCTCCTTGAGAGCGTAGAGTTCGTTCTCCTCGCGGTGAATCTGGTCCGAGAGGTCCTTGGCTCGGGCCTCCAAGTTGCCGCGTCGCCGATCTTCGCCCGAGCCCCCCAGGCCCGCCAGCTGCGCAAGCACCTCGTCCCACCGGTCTTCGAGCCCGGTCTCGCCGTAGACGAACTCGTAGGCGGACTCGTAGGCAGCCCTGGCGGTCTCGTACTCGCCCTCCCAGTAGACGAAGAGCGAATCCAAGCTGGTCCCCGTGCGCGCGGGCGTTCCGGTCTGGGCCGGCACCTCGACCGGCAACGCCGCCAGCGCGCCCGCCACGAGCACCGTCCCGCGCCTCACGAGATCCCGCACCGTCTCAAGAGATCCCGTACTTCTTGAGCTTGTAGTACAGGTTGCTCTTGTTGATCCCCAGCAACCGAGCCGCCTCGGCCTTGACGCCGCCCGCCTGCTTGAGCGCTTGGCGGACCAGCCGCTCCTCCACGCCGTCGACGGTCTTGTCCAGGTCCACGCCCCCGGTGGGCAACCCGCTGCCCCCCTTGACCCCCGCCGCGGGCGCGCCGGTGCCGGCCAGGAACGGCAGATCGCCTTCCCGGAGCACGGGGCCCTCAGCCAAGACCAAGGCCCGCTCGACGACGTTCTCGAGTTGCCGCACGTTGCCGGGCCAGTCGTACTCCTCCAGCCGGTTTGCCGCCGCCGGGTCCACCTCCGTCACCGCGCTTCCCGTCCTGGCTTGGAGCTTCTTGACGAAGTGCGCCACGAGCGGGCGGATGTCCTCCTTGCGCTGACGGAGAGGCGGCACCGTCACGGGCACCACGTGCAGCCGGTAGTACAGGTCGTCGCGAAAGTCGTCGCCCGACAGCAGCTCTTCGGCCGGCGTGTTGGTGGCGGCCACGATCCGCACATCCACGGAGATCGTCTTCTCGCCGCCGACTCGCTCCAGCTCCCGCTCTTGCAGCACGCGAAGGAGGCGGACCTGGGTGGCCGGCGTGACCGTCGATATCTCGTCCAGGAAGAGGGTGCCGCCGTCGGCCAGCTCGAAGCGCCCCCGGCGTTGCCGCTCCGCCCCCGTGAAGGCGCCGCGTTCGTGTCCGAACAGCTCCGAGTCCAGGACGCCCTCGGCCAGCGCGCCGCAGTTCACGCGAACAAACGGACCGTCGTGGCGCCGCGACCGCGCGTGGATCGCCCGCGCCACGAGCTCCTTCCCCGTCCCCGACTCGCCGTAGACCATGACGGTGGAGTCGGACCGGGCCACGCGCTCCACGAACCGCTGCACGCGCCGCATCCCCTCGGACTGCCCCACCATTTCGCCGTAGGGGGCGTCTGCGTCCGCGGCCTCGCTCCGCAGGTAGGTGTTCTCCACCCGCAGCGCCAAGTTTTCCCGTTGAAGTCGGTCGCGGGCCGCTCGGTCCTTGAGGATTCGGTCCACCTTGATCCCGAACTCCTCGGACGAGAACGGCTTCGAGATGAAGTCGCAGGCCCCCAGCTTCATCGCCTCCACGGCGGTCTCCACGGTGCCGTGGGCGGTGATCACGAGCACGTCCGTTGCCGGCGCGATCTTCTTGGCTTCGCGCAGGACGTCCATGCCGTTCACCTTGGCCATCTTGAGGTCGGTGACCACCAGGTCGGCGCCCTGCTCTTCCAGCAGCGTCAGCCCCTCGCGGCCGCCTGCCGCGGACAGGGTGGAGTGGCCGCGACGGCGCATCAGCAGCTCCAGGCCCTCGCGCATCGCGTCGTGGTCGTCGACGATCAAGACTCGCTTCGGCCTGCTCATGGCCAGCCCTCCCCATTCGGGTTCCGCGAGACCTCGTCGGCAGGCAAGCTCTCGGGACCACTCAAGTATACGCGAAACTCGGCGCCGGTCGGCGGCGCGGCGTCGGTCGGCGAGGGCTGGGCAAGCTCGACCCGCCCGTGGCACGCCTCTGCGATGTCCTTGACGATCGCCAGCCCCAGCCCGGCGCCCTTCTCCTTGTCGCTCACGAACGGTTCGAAGATTCGGTCGCGCAGCTCCGGGGCGATGCCGGGGCCGTTGTCGCGCACCGCGATTCGCACCTCGCCGCGGACCATGGCGCCCTCCACCCACACCGTGTCGCCCGCCTGCGATGCGTTGCGGAGCAGGTTCAGCACCAACCGCTTGACCTGGGCGGGGTCCGCCAGGGCCAGCAGCGGTTTCGACGGAAAGGCCAGGTGCAGGCGTCCTCCGCGTTCGGCCAGTTCGGCCCTGGTCAGCTCGGCCGCCTCCTCCACCGGCCCGCGCACGTCGTGAAGGTGGCGCTCGCCCAGGCTGGGGCGGGCAAAGCCCAGGAACTCCTCAACGATGGCGTTGAGCCCCACGATCTCCTTGCGAACCTTGTCCAGTATGCGGCGACGCTCCGCCGGGTCGTCGGTCTCTTGGGCCGCGGACGCGAAGAGCTCCAGACCGCCCAGCGGGTTGCGTATCTCGTGGGCTACCCGCGACGGCATGAGCCGCAACTGCTCGTCTCTGCGCCGAATCCCTGTCCGCATCCGCTCCATGGCGCGCGCAAGCCGGCTGATCTCGTCCTCGCCGGTCACTTGGATCGGCTGGTCCATCCGGCCCCTCTGGATGCGCAGGGCCGCTTGGCTGAGTGCCGCCAAGCGCGCCACGATCCATCCGGCGATCCGCCACCCCACCAGCCCTGCCAGCACGGACATGACGACGGAGACGGCGATGATCCGTCGATCCAGGCTCTTGAGCGGCTCCGTATAGTCGGCGGGCATCTGAACGGCCAGGAACGCTCGCCGGAGCTCGGGCCGGGGCTGGTCCAGGGTCGAACCGGCCTCGGCAGCCGCGTCGGACTCGAGCCGGACGATGCCGTACTTGAAGTACCGGCCGTCGTCCGCCAGAAGGAGCGCCGTGGTGGCCTGCCCGTCGCGGTAGGCCCGCTCCACGACCGGAAGGTGGAGTTCGACCCATCGAAGGCGTTGTCCCGGGTGCGTGGAGTCGGGAAGCGCGTCGGTGACCAGGGCCTCGGCGAAGGAAGCACCGGGCCGCCAAGCGAAGACGTCCGCGTCGTCCACGTAGTCGTTGACGAGGCGCAGCAGTTCGTGGTGGTAGTTGCGCCACATTTCCGTGGACTGATCGCCCCGGCCTTGGAAGAGGAGCACGTCGTCGGCTCGGATCCGCTCCGCGGCCAAGCCCGCCACGATCGTGAGCTTGCGGTCCAGCGCATCTTCCAGCGCCTGGCGGGCCGTCGTCCGCGCAAGCCCCAGCCCTCCCGCGAGAACGCTGATCACCGAGAAGGCGATGAACAGCACCGCGAACCGGTTTCGGAGGGTCATTCGCCCGGTCAGGAACCGCCGCAGTGCACTCGCTCTACTCTGGTGTCGGCGAAGAAGACGGGAGCCGGAGCCCGCGGCGCAACGACGAAGTGGAAGGGATGCAGGACGCGGCTCACGGGAGCGCAGAAGTCGCCCGGCACTTGGTGGACGAAGTCGATCTGCGTGCCCTTCTCCGCCCCCAGGTAGAGGATGCGCCGCACCTCGACGGTGTCTCCGCTCTCCTGGCTTGGGCCGACGGTGCCCAGCAGCACCATTTCCGTGGCCCAGTCCACTTCGGGAAGCGGTCGGTCGGCTCGCGCGTGGGCCTGCCACGTCGCTTCCCAGTCGGCTGGGGCCTCGTGGCGGCTCGCGTGGTCGTCGGACGAACGAAAGACGCGGGGCTTGTCCAGGGTCAATCCGCTCTCGTCCCCCTTGTCCAGCGTGGCGAACGGCCAGCTTCCCGCGTAGGCGTAGGCGTCGTCTCCCTCGCCCACGGTCAGGTTGCGAAGGTATGTGGCCGCTTCGACGACTCGGGCGGTGGTCACGTCGCGTTCGTCGGGCCTCAGTCGCAGAGAGCGCAACGTGCCCGCCACGCAGCGCGCCCATTGAGCGTCTTGGCCGCGGCGATGGTCGCGGATCGCCAGCGCGACTTCCGTCGAGGCGACGCCGCACGGTTCGGCAGGAAGCGACGGCAGGGCGGGCTCCAAGAACAGCTTCCAGCCGTCGTTCGTGTTGACCCCGTCGATGAACGAGGCGTACGCCGTTGCGAACAGCTCGGGGATGCCGGGGTTGGGCGTCAGGCTCTGTTCGCCCACGACCTCCCGGTAGCCGATCTCTTCGTACAGCCGCCACGCCCCGCTGGACTCCCACGTGAGCAACTGCTCCTGCCACCCGACGCCCCCGTTCAGCGGTGCGCGCACGCGGACCTCCACCTCGCCGACCTGGCCGAACCGGAGCGTGCCGAAGCCGCCGGGGCCCGCTTCGCAACCCTGCGCCGCCGCTCCGCAAAGCAGCACGGCCGCCGCGCGAGCAACCGCCAACCCACACTTGCCGGCCCCTGCTCCTTGCCGGCCCCTCCGAGCGGAGTATCTTCCCACGCCGTGGACGCTCTTTCGCCCCTTCGCGACCTCCTCCGGGAGCGCAGCGTTCGGCACGGCGACTTCACCCTCGCCAGCGGCGCTCGCTCTTCGTACTACATCGACGCCCGCGCCACGACCATGACGGGCCGCGGCCTCCTGCTGGTGGGCGAGGCCGGCCACGAAGCGATCCGCGCCGCCGGCTGGGAGCCAGATTACGTCGGCGGACTCACGCTGGGCGCCGATCCCGTGGCCTACGCGGTGGCCGCCCACGCCACCCGCCTGGGGCGCTCGCTGAATGCCTTCACGGTGCGGAAGCACGCAAAGGGGCACGGGGCCGGTCGGCGGATCGAGGGCGGCCTTCCGGTGGGCGCCAAGGTGGTCGTCGTGGACGACACGGTGACCTCGGGCGGGAGCCTGTTGCGAGCGGCGGAGGCCGTGGTCGCCGCCGAGGCTCGTGTGCTGGGGATGCTGGCGCTTGTGGATCGAGAGGAGGGGGGACGCGAGCGCGCAGCCCAGGCCGGATACGCGCTGCGAACCGTGTTTACCGCGGCGGAACTTCTCCGAACGGGCTAGCGTAATCAGTCCAGCCGAAGCGGCATGATCAGACACAGGTAGTCCTCCTCCTCGTCCACCGGCTCCATCGTGGCGGCGCGCTCCGCCGTCTTGAACTCGAAGCGCACGTCGTTGCCTGCCGGCATGTTCCGAAGGATCTCCAGCATGTACTGGGCGTTGAAGCCGATCTCCTGCTGGTCTCCTTGGTACTCCATGGCCACCTCGTCTTCGGCCTCGCCCAGGTCCGAAGTTCGCACGTCCAGAAGCAGGCGGTCGGCCTCGAACCGGAGCCGAACGCGGTGCGGCGGGTCGGCAGCGACCACGGCCATGCGCCGGACCGCTGACAACAGCGCCTCCCGCTCCACGGTGGCGATCTTGTCGTTGTCCCGTGGGATCACCTGCTCGTAGTTGGGGTACTTCCCCTCAATGAGCCTCGTGTACACCTGGGCGTCCACCGACCCTACGGAGCGGAACCCCAGGTGGTTCCCGCTCTTGGCCACGCGGAGTTCGTCGGCTTCCTCGAACAGGCGGCGCGCTTGTCCAAGCGCAGCGGGAGCGACGATTAGGCCGTCCATGGCGTCCGAGGCCGTCGGTCGGTCGGTCTTCACGGCCATCCTGGCCAACCGGTGTCCGTTGGTTGCCACCATGACCATCTCTTCGGGCTTGAGCTCCCACAGAACTCCGTTCAGGATCGGCCGGCTCTCTTCCGTGGACGCGGCGAACGACGTGGCGCTGATCAGCTTGTCCAGGTCGCTGCTCACGACCGCCCAGCCTTCGTCGAAGTCGACCTCGGGCAGGGTGGGGAACTCCTCGCTGGGAAGGCCGTTGAGCTTGAACCGGCTCCTCCCGCACGATCCCTCGAGCTGCTCCCCCTTCGCCTCGAGGCTCACCGGATGGTCGGGAAGCTCGCGCGCCAGTTCCTGGAACTTCTTGCCGGGCACGGTGACGGACCCCGGATCGGTCACCTCCGCGGGAACCCGAATCCGCACCGACACGTCCAAGTCGGTTCCGCTCACCGACATGCCGTCGCCGTCCGCCTCCAGCAGGACGTTGGAGAGAACTGGGAGCGACGACCGAGTGGGGATCGTTGCGGTGACGGCGTTCAACCCCCGGGTCAGGTTCTGGGGGGTGATGGTCAGTTTCATGGAGCACCTCGGAGCGTGGGGGAAACGAAGATCGGAAGCGTCGGACGGGTTGGTGCTAACAGGTTAAGGATAGAAGCTCTCGTAATTATAGAGGGCCATGGAAATGTGGAAAAGCAGGTCGAGTGCTGTAGGAAACGTTGTCGAATCGGGAGAATCCAAGGGGTCGAGTTCTCCACGGTTCGTGATCGGGACTCCACGGCAAACGCCGCCGCCCCGAGACGCCGAAGTGGAGAAGGCGTGATTTTCCACACTTTCAACAGGGTTTTCCACAGTCGGTTGTTTACAAAGCGCCGGGATTGGCAGGCGTTCATGCCGACCTCCGCAGTTTCTGCTCCATTGCCTCGAGCCGTTGCCGAGAGCCGTGCTCCGCATCCATGCGCCGCTTGACTTGCCTTACGGAGTAGAGGACGGTGGAGTGGTCTCTTCCGCCGAACGCCTTTCCGATCCGGGCCAGCGGCACCTCCAACACCTCCTTGATCAGGTACATGGCGACTTGGCGCGCCAAGCTGATCTCTCGGCTTCGGCCCTTGGACGCCAGGGTGGCTCCGGACAGGCCATACTGGGCGGCCACCCAGTCGCGCACGGCCTCGGGCGATTCCAGGCCGTCGGTCGGACCGTCTCCGTTTGCCGTCGGGCCATCGCCGTATCCGGCCAGGGTGGCTCGCGCCATCTCCAGCGTGATCTCCTGGCGGGTCAGCGAACCGAACGCCAGCAGCTTGAGGACCGCTCCTTCCAGCTCGCGCACCGACGAGCGGTAGCAACGCGCAACCAAGTCGATGATCGCCGGGTCAAGCTCCACGTGGTCCTGCTGGGCTTTCTTCCGCAAGATGGCGACCCTCGTCTCGTAGTCGGGCGCGCTCACGTCGGTCACCAAGCCCCATTCGAAGCGCGATACCAGGCGCTCTTCCAGCCCCTCGAGGTCCTTGGGGCGCCGGTCGCTGGTGAGGACGATCTGGCGGCCCCCGTTGTAGAGCGCGTTGAAGGTGTGGAAGAACTCTTCCTGCGTGTGTTCCTTCTTCCGGAGAAACTGCACGTCGTCCACCAAGAGGAGCTCGTAGGATCGGTAGCGGGCTCGGAAGGCGTCGGTCCTGTTCTCCTGGATCGCGGCCACCATCTCGTTCATGAACTGCTCGGCGGGGATGTAGCAGATCCGGGCCGGGCCGCTCCCGGAGTCCAGGATGCGGTGGGCAATGGCCTGCATCAGGTGGGTCTTCCCCAGGCCCGTGGGTCCGTGGAGGAAGAGCGGGTTGTACGACTGCCCCGGCTGTTCCGCCACGGCGATGCTGGCCGCCTGGGCCAGCCGGTTGTTCTCGCCCACGACGAAGTGGTCGAAAGTGTAGCGGGCGTTGAGGCTGGGGGTGGGGGCGGGAGGCGCCGCTGGAGACGAGGCCTGCCGCGAGGCGTCGGGAGAGGGCGGGGGCGAGACCGACTCCAGCGTGACCTCCGGCGGCTGGCGCCCGGGCGACACGCCTTTGACGGCGACCTGCAGCGCGATCGGGGTGCCGGCTATCCGCGTGCCCAAGTCCTGGAGGAGCGAGCCGTACTTGTCCTCCAGCCACTCGGCGTTGAACTGCGTGGGGACCTCGACGCGAAGGATCCCCTCCGACCAGGACAGCGGCTTGGCCGTGGAGAACCAAGCGTTGTAGGTGTGCTCGGTAACGCCCGTTCTGGCGTGCTCGATGATCCGATCCCAGAGTTCGTTCGCGCCCAGTGGTCTGCCCGCCGGTTGGGTTGAGGAAGGGGCGGCAAGGTACCCGTGCGCCTGCCGGAAGTCAATCAGCCGGGGAGAGGGCAAGGAGGGCGGCCAAGACGAGCGGAGGTTCCCGGCTTGACCTCGGTGTCGGCGAGCGGCTACCTTCCACGGCTGGACACGCTTCGACTTCTCACTAGGTGCAGGTGCGCGGAAGAATGAAACCGACCTACAGGCCGCGGAACCGCAAGCGGTTGAACAAGCACGGCTTCCGGGCCCGCATGGGCACGCGGGCGGGCCGCAAGACGCTCAACCGCCGCCGCCGCCGGGGCCGCAAGACGCTCTCAGTCCGGACCGGATCCAAGTACGCCCGGTAAGCTCCCGCGTGAACTCCGCCAGCTCGGGAGCGCCCCCCGAGACCGAGCGCCTACCCCGTTCGGCCCGGCTCCGGCGCCGTCGCGACATCGGCGCCCTCTTCCGCCGGGGACGCCGAACCCGGACGGCCTCCCTGGAGGTTCTCGTGCTGGATTCGGGCGGCGACCGGGCGCGGGTCGGCTGGGTGGTGCCCAAGCTGGGCCGGCGGATCGTCGAGCGGAACCGCCTGAAGCGACGGTTGCGGGAGATCGGCCGGCGCCGGGTGCTGGTTCGCCTGCGCCAGGCGGGGCTGGCGGCCGACGTGCTGGTCCGCGCCAGAACACCGGCGTACCGGGCCTCGTATGGACAGCTGGAAGCGGAAGTGATGGCCGTGGTGGAGGGGGCGTGCTCAAGACGGCGTTGACGGCGATGATCCGGCTGTACCAGCAGTGGGTGTCCGTCAGGATGCCCGGCGTCTGCCGGTTTCAGCCCACGTGCTCGGAGTACGCGGTGCGGGCGATCCGGCGCCACGGCCCGGGAAGGGGCGGCTGGCTGAGCATCAAGCGTCTGGCCCGGTGCCACCCTTGGGGCGGCGCAGGCTTTGATCCGGTACCCGCCAGGCCGGCGAACGCCGAACGAAGGGAGGCGGCGTGACAGGACCGGAGATCCGACGGTTGCTGCTTGCGGTGACGCTCATGATGGGCGTCATCGTCGGCACGAACCTGCTCTTCCCGTCTCCGCCGGAGCCGCCCGCCCCGGAGGGCGCGGCCGAGCTGGGCGAAGCGGGCGAATCCGGAGAGGTTCCGGCCGCCGGCGAAGACGCCTCGGGCGCGTTTCCCTTGAACGGAGTCGAGGGTCGCCCCGGCGCCGAAGCGGCCGCCGAGCCGGCCGAGACCGCCGACTCGGTCGCCGAGCGCTTGGTGCGGGTCGAAACGCCGCTCTTCCGGCTCGAGTTCTCCAACTACGGCGCCACGGTGCGGTCGGTGGAGCTCTTCGAGTACCGCTCCTTCGCCCGAGACGGGGTGGTGCAGCTGATGCCGCCCGACGCCCGGCGCGTGCTGGGCGGTCTCTGGGCCTACGGGACCGGTGCCGACACCGTGTCGCTGTCGCGGTTCCCCTTCTCGGTGACGCCGGCCGACGGGATTCGGCTGGGGGCCGACGCCGACGCCGAGGGCGGCCCCGACTCCGCAACCCTGGTCTTCCGCTTCGACCACCCCTCCGGACAGTTCTTCGCCGAGGTCCGCTACACCTTCTTCGCCGACTCGTACATGGTGCATGTGGACGGCCGGCTTCCGCAGCTTCCCGCGCCGGACCGCACGACCTTGGTGCTGGACATGGCGCCCGGCTTGGCGGTCAACGAACTCCGGGCGGCGGAGGACCGGCGCATGATGGCGTTCTCGGGCAACCGCCTGGACGACGGAATCCGGGCCCGACCCCTGGAGCGCGTGGATGGCCCCGAGCGGATCGACGGACCCCTGTTGTGGGCTGGCGTCAAGAGCAAGTTCTTCCTCCATGCAGTGCTTCCCCGGGGCGAGGACGGGGGCGACGCGGCGGGAGCGCCCAACTTCCTGGCGGGACTCTCGGTTCGCCCGGGGATGCCCGGAGCGGCGCCTGCGGTGCGCGTGGCCATGCCCGTCTCGCCCGCGGGCGCCTATGCGTACCGAACCTACCTGGGACCCATGGAGCGCGACCGGCTGGTGGCCGCCGGCGACGACTTGGAAGAGGTCAACCCCTACGGCTGGCGCTTCTTCCGCCCCATCGTCCGGCCTTTCGTCGGAATCGTCATCTGGCTGATGAACTTCTTGCACGAGACGCTGCTGTTGAGCTACGGCTGGGTCCTGATCGTCATCGGCTTGCTGATGCGCGTCTTGATGTGGCCGCTTTACCAGAAGTCGATGCGCGCCCAGGTCAAGGGCATGGCGGTGACGCCGCTGTTGCAGGAGTTGCAAAAGAAGTACGCCGACGATCGCGAACGGCTGCAAAGAGAGACGCTGAAGTTGTACAAGGAGCACGGCGTCAATCCGCTGGCGGGGTGCTTCCCGATGCTGTTGCCGTGGCCGGTCCTGATCGCGTTGTTCTTTGTCTTTCAGAACACGATTGAGCTAAGGGGCGAGGCGTTCTTGTGGTTGCCGGACCTGTCGGCCCCGGACCCCTACTACGCGTTGCCGCTGTTCTTGGGCGCCAGCATGTTTCTCTTGCAGTTCATCAGCATTAAGGCGGCCGGCACCGCCAATCCGCAGATGAAGATGTTGATGTACATCATGCCCCCGATGATGACCTTCATATTCTGGAACTTCGCGTCGGGTCTGAACTTGTACTACTCGATCGTCAACATAGCGACGATTCCGCAACAGGTTCTGATCGCCAAGCAGAGGAAGAAGGCCATGGCGGCCGGGCCCGGGATGCACAAGCCCGGCTCCGGCGCGCGCAAGTCCTGACCACGAGACCGCGTTGGGGGACTTGGCGCCCGTGGACTCCGACACCATCGTCGCCTGCGCCACGCCGCCGGGCGTTGGGGCCGTGGCCGTGGTTCGCCTGTCGGGGCCGAACGCCCTCGCAATGGTCGGCGCCCTCGTTCGAACCGACGTTCGCCGGTGGCCCAGCCGAACGGCCCGGCTCTGCTCGCTTCGCCGCCCCAAACCTTCGGCGGAGGTGTTGGACAAGGGGCTGGTCACGCTCTTTCGCGCCCCGGCAAGCTACACGGGCGAAGATGTGGTGGAGGTGTCCACCCACGGGGGGCGCTATGTGCCCGAGAGCGTGGTCGAGGCCTGCGTGGCGCTGGGGGCCAGGCGGGCGCGCCCGGGGGAGTTCACGCAGCGGGCGTACCTGAACGGCAAGCTGGACCTGACGCAGGCGGAGGCGGTCGGTCACTTGACGGCGACGGCTTCGGCGCAAGGGCGCGGCGTGGCGCTTCACCAGCTCGAGCGCGGACTGGGCCGGCGCGTGGCCTTGTTGCGGTCGCGGTTGATCGGGCTCTCGGCGCTGCTGGTGCAGCACATCGATTTCCCCGAAGAGGACGAGGCGCCGGTCTCGCTGGGGACTGTCGCGGACGAAGCGCGGCGCGTGGCGCACGATGTGGCCCGCCTGCTGTCGACGGCGCCGGCGGGGGAGCTCCTGCGGGAGGGTGCGCTGACCGTGCTGGCGGGTCCGCCGAACGCCGGCAAGTCGAGCCTGTTCAATGCGTTGCTGGGGGTCGAGAGGGCGATCGTGACGCCGGCCGCAGGAACGACCCGCGACGCCATCGAAGCCGCGGCGTCCATCGAGGGGTTCCCGTTCCGGTTGGTGGACACGGCTGGTCTGCGGACGGGGACCGAGGGGGTGGAGCAGCTGGGAATCGAGGTCGCGCATCGTTACCTGAAGGGAGCGGACATCGTGGTCGTCTGTCGCGAGACGGTTGCGGAGGCGCCTGCGGCGGCGGCGACGCCCAATCCAGCCCTCGCGCCGACGCTGGCCGAAGCGGACAGCGCGGCCAAGGTGTTCCTGCGCACGAAGTGGGACTTGGCGCGCGACGATCAGGCCCCCGCGCCCGGAGAGATCCCCGTCTCCGTTCGGACGGGCCAGGGGCTTGCCGAGGTGAAGCGCGCGCTGGTCGATCTGGCGTTTCGAGACGTCGTGGAGCGGCGCAACGAAGTCCCTGTGGTGACGACCCGGCGCCAAGCCGAGCTGCTGAAGGAAGCGCAGGGCGAGCTGTCGGGCTTCGCCCAGGCCCTGGAACGAGATGTTCCGCCGGAAGCGGCTTCGGCTCATATTCGGGCTGCCGAGTCGGCGCTGGAGGACGTCTTGGGGGTCGTGGCCTCCGACGAGGTGCTGGATCGGGTCTTCAAGGACTTCTGCATCGGGAAGTAGGCGCGGAGGGGATTCATGCGACTGCGGTACGACGTGATCGTCGTCGGGGGCGGCCACGCCGGCGTGGAGGCGGCGGCCGCGTCGGCAAGGCTGGGCGCCCGGACGGTCTTGGTGACTCCGGATCTGGGTCGGATCGCCCAAATGAGCTGCAACCCCGCAATCGGCGGCGTGGCCAAGGGCACCGTTGCCCGCGAGGTGGGCGCCTTGGGGGGGATCATGGCGCGGGCCACCGACGCCGCCCGCATCCAGTTCCGAATGCTCAACCGGTCCAAGGGGCCGGCGGTGTGGGGTCCACGTGCACAATGCGACCGGGCGCTGTATCCCATTGCCGCGCGGCGCGCCCTGGACGAGTTGGCCAACCTGGACCTCTTCCAGGAAATGGTGACCGGAGTGCAGTTCGACGGGCGGGTGCAGGGGGTCGCGACCCGTGGCGGGATCGTATTCGAAGGCAAAGCCGTGGTCGTGACCGCGGGCACGTTCCTGCGGGGCCGGATTCACATGGGCGGCGCCTCCGCGTTGGGGGCTGGCCGGGCGGGCGAAGGTCCTTCCTTGGAGTTGGCCGAGGCCCTCGAGAGCCGGGGGCTCGAGATCGCGCGGTTCAAGACCGGCACGCCTCCTCGCGTGGACGGACGGACGGTGGATTTGGACCGTTGCCAGCGGCAGGACGGGGACGCCGACGGCGGGGCATTCCGCTTCTGCTGCTACGCCCGCGAGCCCCTCTTGGAACAACGGCCGTGCTGGGTCGCTTGGACGGGTCGGGCACTGAAGGAGATCGTCACCCGCAACCTGGCGCGAAGCGCTCTGTACGGCGGCGAGATCTCGGGCCGCGGCCCCCGGTACTGTCCCTCGATTGAAGACAAGGTTGTTCGCTTTCCGAACGCTCCTCGCCACCAGGTGTTCTTGGAGCCCGAAGGACTGGACACCACCGAACTCTACGTGAACGGCCTGTCGACGTCCTTGCCGCCGGATGTTCAGCTGGCGTTCCTTCGGTCGATCCCGGGACTGGAGGACGCGAAGATCACAAGGCCCGGCTACGCAGTCGAATACGACTACTTTCCGCCCCACCAGCTTCGACACACGCTGGAGGTGCGTTCCGTCCCCGGGCTCTACTTCGCCGGCCAGATCAACGGCACGACCGGCTATGAAGAGGCTGCGGCGCAGGGACTGGCGGCGGGAGCCAACGCCGCCCTGGCCGTGCAGGGGCGCAAGCCCTTCATCGTGGAGCGGGACCAGGGGTACGTGGGAGTCCTGGTGGACGACTTGGTCACGAAGGGCGTGGACGAGCCGTACCGTTTGTTCACGTCCCGGGCCGAGTTCCGGCTGTTGCTGCGACAAGACAACGGTGCACGCCGGCTGGGCACGCTCGCCCGGGAGGTCGGCCTGTTGACGAACCACCAGAAACGTACCCTGAACGACAGGCTGGCCAAAGAGCGACGTTCCCTGGTCTGGTTCCGAGAGACGGCCATCGCGCCAGAGGCCGCGAACCCCGTATTGGAGGCCGTCGGAAGCTCGCCGATCTCGGAGCCGGTGCGCATGCGAAAGCTCCTTCGTCGCCCCGGCGTGCACGCCAAGGCGTTGACCGAGGCCGTCGCCGAAGATGCCCCGTCGTTCGACCCGGATGTCCTGGCCACCGTGGAAGTCGACGCCAAGTACGAAGGATACGTTGAGCGGGAAACCGAACGCGCCGCCAAGCTCCGCCGCCAAGCTCGGTTCGGCATCCCCGAAGACGCCCCTTTCGCCGATTTCACCACGTTGTCTTGGGAAGCTCGACAGAAGTTGGCCAGAATACGACCGTCCAACTTGGCCCAGGCTGGACGAATACCGGGCGTGTCGCCCGCGGACCTTCAGAACTTGGTGATGGAAGTGCGCCGTTTGGGACAACCCGCAGGGGAAGACCGACAGGGTTCCACGTGAAACAGGTCGAGCCTGCCTCGAACAGATCCCCTCGCGGCAAGTGGCAGTTTCCCTTGTGAAAGCGGTATCCCATGTGAAACAGGCGCGGACGGACCATGCGCCCGGCGAGCGGTCGTCTGGAGATCAGCATGTTCCACGTGAGACAAGACCAAGCTTGTCTTTGCGCTTTGAGCCGGTGTTTCACGTGAAACACGCAGCCCCGACTGCGGAAGCTCTCGGCTGACGGCCTCGGCCCGCGCGGGCGCTTTGGACTGAATTCCCCCTCCGCCTGCGCCTTGTAAGCCGGAAAACGCTCTCCCAGCGACGGTTTCGGCCATTGACTTGCCCGTCCAGCAGTTGTCGGCGTGTTCTATCCCGCCGGGACCCCCGGCGCGCTCGGCGGCGAGGCGAGCTTGCGACGAGAGGGATCGCACCTATTACATTGTGGCGCTTCGGCAGTTGGTCCGCACCGAGCGAGGGCGCAGAGGGCCAAGCCGAGTCGGGTGCCGATGCGGGCGCGACGATCCCTCACCCAAACGCAAGGAGGCGTGCGGCTCTTGACCCGCGTGACCGCGCTGGCAAACCAAAAGGGCGGCGTCGGCAAGACGACGACGGCCGTGAACCTGGGGGCGGCGCTGGCCCTAGGCGGCGCTCGCGTCCTGGTCGTGGACATCGATCCGCAGGGGAACGCCTCCAGCGGCCTGGGCGTTACCGAACGGAACCATATCGCCACGATCTACGACGTCTTGATCCGGGGTCTGCCGGTCTTTCAGGCGGTGCATCGGCGGGCCGGGGGCCACGACAACCTGGACCTCGTGCCGTCGAACCGCGAGTTGGCGGGGGCCGAGGTGGAGCTCGTCGGCGTGCGCGACCGCGAGACGATCTTGAAGAATATGCTGGCGCCCGTCCTGCCAGACTACGACTACGTGTTCGTCGACTGCCCGCCCTCGCTGGGGCTGCTGACGCTGAACACCCTGGTCGCGGCGGACTCGGTGCTCATCCCGATCCAATGCGAGTACTACGCCCTGGAGGGCTTGACCCAGCTGCTGAACACGATCCGCCTGGTCCAGCGCAGCCTAAATCCGCACCTGGCAGTGGAGGGCGTCCTGCTGACGATGTACGACCAGCGCCTCAATCTCTCTCGCCAAGTCGCCTCCGAAGCCAAGAAGTACTTCGGCGACCGCGTGTTCAGAACGGTGATCCCGCGCAACGTGAGCATCGCGGAGGCGCCGAGCTTCGGGTTGGCCGTCGCCGACTACCAGCCGTCGTCTATCGGCGCGCGCCGGTACGCGGCGCTAGCCCGAGAACTGGCCCGCGCCCGCGCCGCGGGAGGCCCTGCGCCCGTGCAGCCCGGAGTCCCGGTTGCGGGAGGAGCATCGGCATGGCAGTGACCACCGCCGACCGCCTGGGCAGAGGCCTGGGCGCCCTCCTCGGCGACTACATGGGAGAGCCGTCGGCCTCCGTCGGCGCCGCCGGCGTGCCGACGCTGCCCGTTCGAACGATTTCGCCGAATCCGTTTCAGCCCAGGAAGGAGTTCCGTTCCGGCGAACTTGCGGAGCTCGGGGCGTCGATCCAGGCCAGCGGTCTCTTGCAGCCCCTGCTCGTTCGGAAGGCTGCTTCGGGGGCCGGCTACGAACTCGTCGCCGGCGAAAGGCGGCTGCGCGCCGTCAAGCAGCTCGGCTGGACCGAGGTCCCGGCCCAGGTTCGCGAGGTGGACGACGACACGCTGCTGGTTCTGGCCCTGGTCGAGAACATTCAACGTCAAGAACTGGGGCCGCTTGAAGAGGCGCAAGGCTACGGCACACTTCGGGATAAATTCGGTCTGACCCAAGAGCAGATCGCCAAGGCGGTCGGAAAGAGCCGGTCCGCGGTGGCCAACACGCTGCGCCTGCTGGCGTTGCCGGCGTCGGTCCGGCGGTTGCTGACCGAGGGCGCCCTCTCGATGGGTCATGCGCGGGCGCTCTTGGCGGTGCCCGACCCGGCTCGGGCCGCGGACCTGGCGCGCGAGGCGGCGTCGGGCAGGTGGTCGGTTCGCGAGATCGAGGAACGGGTCCGCGCCGAAACCACGGGCCGCCGCCCTCGCAAGACGCACGACGAACAAGGCGGCGCCGGGCCGCGGGACCCGGCCGTCGAGGCGATCGAGGATGCCATGGGGGGGCACTTGGGCACGCGCGTGGCCGTCCGCTGGAGGGGCAAGGGAGCCGGTACGATTCGGATCGACTTCCACGGGGCGCGGGACCTGGAGCGCGTCTTCGCCGCCGTGACGGGCAAGGACGCCGCCGACGTGGTCGGCTGACCGGGAGCGGACGCGCAAGATGGCCAAGCCTAGGCAAGGGTACTCCGTCGTCGTCGTGCCCGAAGGGAGCAACAAGAAGCCGACTACGTACTTCTGGTCGAAGCGCGCGGTTCGGACGGTGGCGGTCGCGGGCGTGCTGGCGATCGTCGCGTTCGTCGGCATGGCGGCAAGCTGGTCGTCCCTGGCCCGACGCGTGGCGGACGCCGGCGACTTGGCCGGCCGAGAGGACGCGCTCGACGCCGACAAGGCCAGAACGGCGGCGCTGGTGCGGCAGGTGGCCGAGCTGGAAGAGCGCCAAGCCCGCTTCCGCGTGCTGCTGGGCCAAGCGGAGCCGATGGAGTCGTCGCTGTGGCGGGCCAGGATCGGCGCCCCGGCGGGCCGGCCGGACATCGTCGCGCCAGGGCATGGTCCCGCCGACAACGATCCCTTGATGTGGCCTCTGACGGCGCCCGGCTTCGTGACCCAGCCGCTGGTCGAGTCCGGCGCGGCCGACGACCACCCGGGAGTGGACATCGCGGTGCCGTCCGACTCGTACATCCTGGCCGCGGGCGCCGGCGAGGTGGTGGAGGCGGCGGAACACCCCGTCTACGGCCAGTTCGTCCTCTTGGACCACGGAAACGGGCTGCGAAGCCTCTACGGCCATGCCTCCGAACTCGTCGTGGAACGCGGCCGCCGGGTTCGCCGAGGCGAGGTGATCGCCCTGTCGGGGTCGACGGGCAGGTCCACGGCGCCCCATCTTCACTTTGAAATCCTGCGTGGCGCTCGCCCCATCGACCCCCTGTCGATGGTCGCGCCGCCCGAACCGAAAGAGTAAGTCTTGGCAGGGAGAAAAGATCGCAAAATGGCAAAGAATCGTCCCGTCGCTCCGTCTCCGCAGGAAGGGATCATCTCCATCATCGGGACGGGGATGCGCATTGTGGGCGACTGCGAGACCACCGACACGGTCCGGATCGACGGGATCGTCGAGGGCTCGGTGCGCGCCGACAAGGCCGTGAAGATCGGAAAGGACGGAAAGGTCACCGGCGACATCCTGACCCAAGACGCCGTGATCGCAGGGACGGTAAAGGGCGGCCTGCAAGTCCATTCGCGCTTGGAACTGCAGGCCACGAGCCGGATCGACGGCGAAATCAAGGCCGCCCGGCTTCATCTGGAAGAGGGGGGCGTGGTCAACGGGATGCTTGCCGTTGGGCGCAAGCAAGAGGCGCCGCCGACCATCGGCTCGCCCGTGCCGCCGGCGCCCAAGGCCGCTGCCGGCGGCAAGGCCGGACCGGCCGGCTAGCGCGCAAGGTCGGCCGTGGCCAAGGTCTCGTTGGCGGAGGTCGCGGACTTTCTGGACGGGTACCTGCGCGTGCCCGAGATCCCCGACTACGCCGGGGCAATGAACGGGCTGCAGGTGGACGGTCCCGGCCCCGTCCAGGTCGTGGCGGCGGCGGTGGACGCCAGCGAGACGACGATCGCCCAGGCCGTGGCAGGAGGCGCCGACCTGCTGGTGGTCCATCACGGACTCTTCTGGGACGGCCCCCGCCGGATCACGGGGTACCGGTACCGCAAGCTTCGCGCGCTGGTGCAGGGTCGACTCGCCCTCTACGCCGCCCACCTTCCCCTGGACGCGCACGAGGAGGTCGGCAACGCCGCCGTGCTGGCCGCCAAGCTGGGTCTGCAAGGCACCCGGCCGTTCGGCGACTTCAAGGGTACGCCCGTGGGGCGGGCGGGCAGCGTGGGCGGCGTGTCGGAGACCGATTTCGCCCGGCGCCTCGAAGCCGCGACCGGCGAGCCCGTTCGGGTACTGCCCGGCGGGCCGCGAACGCTCTCCAAGGTGGCCGTCGCGACCGGCGCGGGGGGCGCGCTGCTGGCCGACGTCGCTCGCGAGGGACTTTGCGCCCTGGTCACCGGCGAAGTCCAGCACCACCATGCCGTCGAGGCGGCGGAACGAGGCGTCACCGTCTTTCTGGGAGGCCACTACGCCACCGAGACGTGGGGCGTGAAGGCGTTGGCCGAAGTGCTGGAAGACCGACTCGGAGTACGCACCTTCTTCATCGACTCGCCCACGGGGCTGTAAAAGACCAAAAGGAGCCCGCGTCATGCGCCATTCGAGACTCGTCGCCGTCGCGCTCGCCTGCGCCTGCGCGCCTGCTGGCCCGCAGCAAGTTCCCACTCCCGAAGCGCACTTCGGCTTCGCGCCCGGCGCCGAAGGCAGGCTGGCCAACTGGGACCAGCTGACCGCCTACTACGAAGCCCTGGCGCAGGCCAGCGACCGGGTCGCCATGGACACGCTGGGACCCACGACGATGGGGCGGCCCTTCGTGATGCTCACGATCACCAGCCCGGCCAACCATCGGCAGATGGACCGCCTCCGCGACGTGCAGCGAACGCTGGCCGACCCGCGCACCTTGGCGGCGGGAGCCGACGGCGAGGCCGAGCTGGCGGGGCTGCTGGACGAGGGCAGGGTCGTGGTCATGATCACCCACGCCATCCACTCCACCGAGGTGGGGAGCGCCCAGGTGGCGGCTACGCTGGCCCACCACCTGGCCTCCGACGCCGGCGAGGACGTGGCGGAGATCCTGGAGAACGTCGTCCTGCTCCAGATCCCGTCGCTCAACCCCGACGGCACCCAGTGGGTGAACGACTTCTACAACGAGCACGCGGGCGGTCCCTTCGACGGCCGAGCGCCGCCGTGGCTGTACCACTTCTACACGGGCCACGACAACAACCGGGACTGGTACACCTTCTACCAGAAGGAAACGCAGCACACCGTGCGCGCCCAGAACGACTGGCATCCCCAGATCGTCCACGACATCCACCAGATGGGCGGGTCCGGCGCCCGCATCTTCTTCCCGCCGTACATCGATCCCATGGAGCCGAACGTGGACCCGGGGCTGGTCGCGGCGGTGAACCAGCTGGGCACGTGGATGGCCGCCGAACTCACGTCGCAGGGCAAGCAGGGCGTCGTAGTGAACGCCATCTTTGACGGATACCACCCCGGCAGGGCCTACATGCACTACCACGGCGGCGCCCGCATCTTGAGCGAGACCGCGTCGGCCCGCTTGGCCACGACGGTCGATGTCCCGGCCGGGCGCGTGCGGGGCGGGCGCGAGTACGACGCGTCGCAGTCGGCGTGGAACTTCCCCTGGCCCTGGCGCGGCGGGGAGTGGGGCCTTCCCGAGATCGTCGACTACCAGTTCTCGGGCGCCGTTGCGCTCCTGTCCAACGCCGCGCGGAACCGGCGCTACTGGCTGGAGAACTTCCACCGCGTGAACGAACGGGCGGTTGCGGGCTGGCCCGAGTGGCCGGCGGCCTGGGCGATCCCCGACGGACAAGACAACCGCGTGGGCTTGGAGAGCGTGCTTCGCATCCTGGCCATGGGCGACGTCGAAGTGCGGCGCGCCGAAGAAGCGTTCACCGCCGACGGCACGTCGCATCCGGCCGGCTCCTTCGTGGTGCTCATGCAGCAGCCCTACGCCGCCTTCGCCCAGACGCTGCTGGCGAAGCAGGAGTACCCCGACTTGCGGGAGTTTCCCGGCGGGCCGCCGAAGCGCCCCTACGACGTGACGGCCCACGCGCTGCCCCTGCTGATGGGCGTGGAGGCGCACGCGCTGGAATCCGTGCCCGATGCGGTCTTGGGCGACCCCATCGAGCCGCCCGCCGTGGGCTACGAGCTTCCGCCCGCCCTGTCCGGCGACCAAGCGCCCCGCGTGGGCGTGTACAAGGGACACCGCGAGACGATGCCCGCCGGTTGGACCCGCTGGATGCTGGACCAGCACGCCCTCCGCTACGACACGCTCCACGACGTCCGCCTCCGCGCGGGCGCCCTGAACGACGACTACGACGTGCTGCTCTTCCAAAGCCAGTCGGCCGAGTCGATCGTAGAGGGGCATCCGCCGGGGTCGTTGCCCGAACAGTACACGGGCGGCCTGGGCCCGGCCGGGAGCGCCGCGGTGCGGCAGTTCGTGGAGAACGGCGGCAGGATGGTCGTGGTGGAAGAGGCCGCCCGGTTCGCCGTCGATCTGTTCGGGCTGAACGTGACCAACCCGGTGGCCGGTCTTCCCAGCACCGACTTCTATGTGCCGGGGTCCCTGTTGCGCGTGGAGCTGACGCCGGATCGGACGACGGCGAGCTACGACGGCTCGACGCCCGTGTGGTATTGGCGGAGCAGCCGCGCCTTCGAGGTCGGCGACGACCGGGTGGAGGTGCTGGGCCGGTACGCGCCCGAACCCTTGGTGGCCGGTTGGGTCCTGGGCCCTGAACGACTGGCGGGCCGCCCGGCGATGCTGCGGGCGCGGATCGGCCGCGGCGAAGTGATCCTCTTCGGCTTCCAGCCCAACTACCGAGGCCAAAGCATCGTCACGTGGCCGCTGCTATTCGACGTGTTGGCCGGATGAGCGCGGACCAGGACGCCCCGAGAGCCGACGGCGTCTTGGGCGCGGACTCGCAAGCCTCGGGCGCGGAAGCCGCCGCGCTCGACTGTCCGCACTGTGGCGCCGGCACGCCGACCGACGCCAACTTCTGCCCGGCGTGCGGCGGCGCGGTGCGCGGTCCCGATTGCCTGCAATGCGGCGCGCCGTCGGGCGGCGCCGACCGCTTCTGCACAAGGTGCGGCGCCGAGTTGCCGGGGCGGCCGTCCGCGGGAACAAGCGCCCCCGCACCGTCCGGCTGGAACGCGAAGGCTCCGTGGGCGGTCGCCGGAGTCGCGGGCGCAGGCTTGTTGGCGCTTGTTCTGGTGTTGGTGCTTCGGGATGGCGGGGCGGAAGGGAACGGCAGCTTGCCCCCGCCCGCCGGGCAGCAAGCGCCGCTGGGGCCGACTTCCGCAGTGGACCTGTCGTCGATGACGCCCCGGGAAGCGGCCGAGCGGCTCTTCAACCGCGTCATGACCGCCGTGGAAGCGGGCAACGCCGCCGAGGCCGAACGGTTCCTTCCCATGGCCCTGGCGTCGTACGACCGCATCGGCGCGCTGTCGCTGGACGATCGCTTCCACCTCTCTCTGCTCCACGCCGCGGCCGGCGACGGCGCCCAAGCGCTGGCGATCGCAGAAGCCGGCCTGGCGGTTCGCCCCACGCACCTGCTGTGCCTGGCCGCCGCCGCCAGTGGCGCGCTCCTGCTGGGCGACTCGGCAACGGCAGCGGCCCACTACCGAACCTTCGTCGACGCTTACGATGAAGAACTGCGCTCCGGGCTGACCGAGTACACGAGCCCAGAGGCCGGCCATCCCGACCTGCTGCCAGCCCTGCTGGCGGAGGCCCGCGCTTACCTGAACGGTCGATGATCGAGTCGCCCCTGGCCCTGTCCGCCGTCGTGGCGGGCGCCGCCGCCCTGGCGTTCTGGCTGGACCGTCGTTTCGCCTTGTTGGGCAAGGTGGGCGCGTCGCTCCTGGCGATCGCCCTCGGCGCCGCTTTGTCGAACACCGGAGTGGTCCCCGCCTCCTCGCCCGTCTACGACGCCGTGATCGGGCCGGTGACCTCGCTGTCGATCGCCTGGCTCCTGCTGTCGGTGAACCTGGGCGACGTCAAGAAGGCGGGGCGGCGGATGACCGGCGCGTTCGGCTTGGCCCTGGCCAGCACGGTCCTGGGCGCGTTCGTCGCTGCCGTCCTCTACCAAGCGCGCTTCGACGAAGACACCTGGCGACTGGCCGCCGCCATGACGGGCACCTACTCCGGCGGCTCCCTCAACTTCGTCTCGGTGGGACGAGCCGTGGACCTCTCGGGCCCCCTCTACGCCGGTGCCATGGCCGCCGATAACGTGGTCACCGGGCTGTGGCTGGCGGCCACCCTCGTGCTGCCGATCTGGCTGCGGCGCTTCTATCCGACGACGCCCCCATCGGATCGCTCGGAGCCGCCGCCCAGCGACCCCGCCGCCCCGGTCAACCGACACGCGCATCATCCATACTTCGCGTCGGAGGGGCTGTCGGCAGCCCGAGTTGCCGCCCTCTTGGCCGTCGGACTGGCCCTGGTGCTGGCGTCGGAGCAGCTTGGCGAGCTGTTCCCCGACGTTCCCGCAATCTTGTGGCTCACCACCATGGCGCTGGTGCTGGGCCACACGCCCCTCTTCCGACAAGCTCCGGGAGCGATGCAGCTCGGTGCGGTCGGCCTTCACTTCTTCTTCGTGCTGATCGGCGTGCTGTCGCGCTTCTCGGAGATCGCCGCCGTAGGGCTCGAAGTCCTCTTCTTCACGCTGATCGTGGTCGGCGTGCACGGCGTCGTCGTGTTCGGCGTCGGCAAGCTTCTGCGCCTGGACCTGGGGTCGATTGCCGTGGCGTCCCAGGCGTCGGTGGGCGGGCCGGCCAGCGCCCTCGCCGTGGCGATCTCGCGGGAGTGGCGCCACCTGGCGCTGCCGGGGATGGCGGTGGGGCTGCTGGGCTACGCCGTGGGGACGTACCTGGGGCTGGGGCTGGGTTACGTCGTGCGAGGGCTGAACTGATGCCGATCGCCCTCCTGCTTGCGATGCCGGTCGCCGGCTTGGCCGCACAGCTTCCAACGGCGACAGTCGTCTCGATCGGCGACAACCCCGCAAGCGGGCACTACTTTGAGCGGATAAGTCACGTCGGCATCGCCCGAGACGGGTCGATCTGCGTGGGCGATGCTGGTCTTCTCCGGATATTCTGCTACTCCTCGGACGGCAAGTTGCAGGCTTCGATCGGCGGCGAAGGAGATGGACCCGGCGAACTTCGCTTCCTTGAATCCATGGATGCGGACTCGGTGGTCACGGCTCGGGACTTGATCTCCGGTCGCGTCACCCGGTACAGCTTGTCCGGTCGCGTCCTCGGCAGCGAGCAAGTTGAGGCCAACCCGTTCTCGCCGGGAGTGACCCGTCAGCTGCGAAACGGCTCGTCGGTCACGATGACCGTCCCGCGCTACGCCCACAGCGAGTGGTACGATCCCTGGTACCGGCTGATTCTGTCGCGGGTCGGCTCCGCGTCGCAGGACACCATCGCGCAAGTTCGGGCGGGCACCGCGTTCTGGTACGAGGCCTCCGACGGCGCGCCCTACTCCGTCACCTCCACGCCCTTCGGAAACGGCGGCGCATGGACCTTCGGCGGCGACTCGACGCTGGTAGTGGCGGACGGGTACTCCGGGGACGTGACGTGGTACGCCGCCGGCGATTCAGGCCTCGCAGTAGTTCGCCGGACGCGAGTTCCTGTTGAAGTGCGGCCCATCGACGACGGGGACATGGCGGCTGTCGAGAGGTCGCTTCGCGAAGAGAAAGGCCCCGTGGTGCCGCGGGAGATCGTCCTTCGGGGACCGCCCTCGTGGTCCGGGATCACCGACCTCGTGCTGGGCGAGTTGGGCGATGTGCTCTGCATCGAGTCTCCCGACGGCGAAGGCGGCAGCTACTGGCGAGCGTTGCGGGCCGACGGCAGCCTTGATATCCTGCCGCTCCCATCGGGCTTCACGCTGAAGGCCTTGAGGAACAACATCTACTACGGCGTGGTCAGCGACGAACTCGGGCGGCAAAGCGTCATGGGCCTTCGAATTCTAGCGACGCACTGAACGGGCTCACCCCGGATGGCCCTGGACTCACCACGCCTCAAACTCAGGGGAAACAACATGAGGTTCCTCAGGTACAAGGTGCCGGTCTACCTGATTCTGGTTGGGTTCATCGCCATGGTCGCTTGTCTGGCCGTGATCCAATTTGTCGCGGGTTGACGTGCGCCAAGGCACCCGAATGCTTGGATGCGGGCCGGTGGGGGCGGCCCATCGCCACCGCTCCTTTGACATCGGCCGAAGGTGCGCCATCTTGCAGGGCCGGCCAGCCCCTTGACGCCGACGCCGACCTGCCGACCGCCGTTCTGTTCCACACCCCCGAACCCATCGAAGCGTGATCGTCACCGGCACGAAGAAGCAGCCGCGCGCTAGCCGAAGCCCGCTCCGGTAAGACCGAAGTCCTCGCCGATGTCCGCAACGACCTCTCCCGCAACCTGGAAACTCCCGTACGCATCATGCGCCTTGATGTCTACCTCGCCGCCGCCGCCCGCATCGAAGGCTACGGCCAGAAGGCCAAGGTCATTTGGCCGTGACCACCCCGTCGCCCTTCCCGCCGACTCCATCCCCGAAGACGCCTTCCTCGTCGAGAAGGGCTGGACGATCCGCGCCTGCCCCGGCACCCAGCTGGACGCGCTCGTCCGCACCCGCCTCGCCAACGGCCTCTTGCCTGGCACCGTTGGCGCCCACGCGCCTCAAGGGACCTGCCGACGGCCAATGAACCGACACGCCGAAGCCGATCTGGAGCTTGGACGATCCTATCGAGAGCCGACGCAGGAGTCCGTCAGTCGCCCGGCCCGACCCGCTCGCCCGGCCTGAACCGAGGTCTCGCGGACTCGTGAAGTCGTTGCCCGTCGCCGCGCCGAGCGGCTATGCGCCCGCGGGGAAGGACACGGGCCGGGTCAAGCCGAAGGGGAGTTCCCGAATCCGCGCTCACGAGGGCGTGGGGACGATCCCCATCACGTCCCGAAAGCCCTCTTGGCTCAAGGTGCGATCGCCGGGCGGCGCCAACTACCTGCGTCTGCAGCGGCTCATGCGGAGCCGGTCGCTTCACACGGTGTGCGAAGAGGCCGGCTGCCCGAACATCGGCGAGTGCTGGGAGGCGGGCACGGCCACCTTCATGATCCTGGGCGACGTGTGCACGCGGGCGTGCAAGTACTGCGCCGTGGCCCACGGGATGCCCACCGAGCTGGACCTGGACGAGCCCCGGCGCGTGGCCGACACGATCGCCGCCATGGCGCTGGACCACGTGGTGATCACCTCCGTCAACCGGGACGAACTGCCCGACGGCGGCGCGGGTATCTACGCCGCCACGATACGCGAGGTGCGACGCCGGCTGCCGGAGTGCTCGGTGGAGGTGCTGATCCCGGACTTCAAGGGCGACGAGGCCTCGCTGCGAACGGTCATGGAGGCGAGACCTGCGATCCTGGGCCACAACCTGGAGACCGTGGCGCGGCTTCACCCCGAGGTGCGCCCCGGCGGACGTTATTGGCGCTCCATTTCGTACTTGGGTGCGGCCAAGTGCATCGATCCCGGAACGCTCACCAAGACGGGGATCATCCTGGGCATGGGCGAGCGCGAGGACGAGATACGCCAGGCCATGGCGGACCTTCGCGAAGCGGCGGTGGACATTCTCACGCTGGGCCAGTATCTCAGACCCTCGAAGCAGCACATCCCCGTGGCGCGCTGGGTCACGCCGGACGAGTTCCAAGAGTGGAAGCGCGTGGGCGAGGGCGAATACGGGTTCCGGCACGTGGAGTCGGGGCCGCTCGTGCGGTCCAGCTACCACGCAAAGGAACAGGCGCGCGAGGTGGACGCGGGCGGTCCCGGCGCGATCCGCGAAGTCGTGGAAGCGGACGTTCCGGCGCCGGCGGAGGTGCTGGGCTTCGGGGGCGCGGCAGCGAAGGCGCTCGGCGCCTGCGGGTCCCCGCCCGCGGCGCTGCGGACGGCAACGCAAGGAGGCTGACACGAGATGGCAACTGCAGTAGAGGCGCCCCCGGTGCCGGCCAAGGGGGCGTCGGAGCCAGCCACAGAGGCCGACCCGGAAACCTCCCTAGGAGCCTCGGCACCGGGCCCGAACGACACCGGCATCGAAGGCTTTTCGCCCGACGAACTTCGTGCGCTTCTTCGCGACATGCTGCTCTACCGTCGCTTCGAAGAGGAAGCCGAGACGGCGTACAAGATCGGCAAGATAGGCGGCTTCTGCCATATCCACATTGGCCAGGAAGCGCTGGCGGCGGGCGCGATCAAGCCGTTGCGCCGGGACGATGTGGTGATCACCGCCTACCGAGAGCACACCCAGGCGATTGCCAAGGGGATCGAGCCTCGTCGGGTCATGGCCGAGCTGTACGGACGGGTGGACGGCTGCTGCGGAGGCCGGGGCGGCTCCATGCACCTGTTCGACACGAAGGTGGGGTTCATGGGCGGCCACGGGATCGTGGGCGGCCAGATCCCGCTGGGTGCCGGACTGGCTTGGGCGATCCGCTACCGGGGCGGCGACCAAGTCTGCGTGTGCTTCATGGGCGACGCCGCGGTCAACCAAGGGGCGTTCCTGGAGTCGCTGAACATGTCGGCAGTGTGGCGCTTGCCTGTGATCTACGTGGTGGAGAACAACGGCTACGGCATGGGGACCGCCTTCTCGCGCGTGTCGGTCACGGAGATGGAGGAACGGTCCGGCGGCCTGGGCGTCCCCGCGCATACCGTGGACGGCCAAGACGTGCTGGCCGTGCACAACTTCTTCGCCGGTCTGGCGGACAAGGTGCGGGACGGCGCCGGACCCCAATTCGTGAACGCTGTCACCTATCGTTTTCGCGGCCACTCCATGTCGGACCCGGTCTCGGGCACCTACCGCCCGAAGGAAGAAGTGGACAGGCAGATCAAGGAGCGCGACCCCATCGTCGTGCTGCGCGACCGGCTGTTGCGGGCCGACCTGCTCGACCAGGCGGAGCTGGAGGCCATGGACAAGGAAGTGCGGGCCCAGGTGCAGGACGCCGCGGACTTTGCAGATGCGTCGCCCCGACCGTCGCCCGACACCCTGTACGACCACGTCTACGCGGAGATCAACTCGCACGGGCGGCTGTTCCTGGACGGGCGTGGACGCGGCGGCACCGACGGGCGCGACCATGGCTGAAATGACCTATCGCGAAGCTCTGAACGCCGCCATGGTGCAGGAGATGGAGCGGGACGACTCGGTCTTTCTGATGGGCGAAGAGGTGGCCGAGTACGACGGCGCCTACAAGGTGTCGAGGGGAATGCTGGAGCGCTTCGGAGACCGTCGCGTGGTGGACTCGCCGATCAGCGAACTGGGCTTCGCCGGGCTGTGCGTGGGGGCCGCAATGGCGGGCCTGCGGCCGATTTGCGAGTTCATGACCTTCAACTTCTCGATCCTGGCGTTGGACCAGGTGATCAACAGCGCCGCTAAGATGCTGTACACGACGAACGGCCAAGTCCCCGTGCCGATCGTCTTTCGCGGCCCTACGGGCGCGGCGCTGCAGCTGTCCGCCCAGCACTCGCAGGCCTGCGAGACCTACTACGTGCATGCCCCCGGAGTGAAGCTGGCCACCCCCGCCACCCCTGCCGACGCCAAGGGGCTGTTGGCCGCCGCCATCCGAGACGACGATCCGGTCGCCGTCATGGAGGGAGAACTCCTCTACAACGTGAAGGGTGAAGTGCCGGACGGAGAGCATGTGGTGCCCTTGGGCGTGGCGGACGTGAAGAGGCCCGGCGACGACGTGAGCATCGTCACGCACGGCAAGATGGTGCATGTGGCGCTGCAGGCCGCGGCCAAGCTGGCCCGCGAGGGTGTCGAAGCGGAGGTGCTCGACCTGCGGTCGGTTCGCCCCCTGGACGCGGACGCGATCTTGGACACGGTGGCCAAGACCAACCGGGTGGTCTACGTGGAAGAGGGATGGCCGTTCGCCGGGGTCGGCGCCCAGATCGCAGCCATGATCCAGGACGAAGCCTTCGACCACTTGGACGCGCCGGTCGTGCGCGTGACCCAGGCGGACGTGCCGATGCCCTACGCCAAGAACCTGGAGGCGATCGCCAAGCCGGACGCGGCCCGGGTCGTGGCCGCCTGCAACCAGGTCCTGTACCAGAACGGCGGGGCGTAGCGCGATGGCGACCAAGGTCTACATGGAAGCCCTGTCGCCGACAATGGAAGAGGGCCAGGTCGTGAAGTGGCTCAAAGCCGAGGGCGACACCGTGGCCGAAGGCGACGTGCTGGCCGAGATCGAGACCGACAAGGCCACGATGGAGCTTGTGGCCCGAGGCGAAGGCGTGCTCCGTCGCGTGTTCGCGGGCGAAGGAGCGGTGGCGCCCGTCGGCGAAGTGATCGGCGTGGTCGCGGAGCCGGACGAAGACGTCTCGGCGCTGGAAGCGGCCGCGGCAAAGCCCGAGGCGGCCGGGGCGCGGGCGGCCGATGCCGGGACCGCCGATGCCCAGGTCGCCGCCGCCCCAACTGGCCCCGCCCAGTCGACCTGCACGCAGGCGGCGGTCGCCCAGCCGGTTGGTGCCCAGGTCCCGGACGCGCCGCCCGCCGATCCGCAACCAGAGTCGCCGGCCGCGTCCCCGGGGCGCGTCAAGGCGTCCCCGGTGGCCCGGCGCTTGGCCGCGGAAAGCGACCTGGACATCGGCGCCGTGGCCGGGTCGGGGCCGGGCGGCCGTGTCGTCAAGCGCGACGTGGAGGCCGCGATTCGGACTCTCGCGGAAGGCGGTCGCCCGCTGGCCGCTCCCGCCGCGCCGATCCCGGCCCCCGGCCTGCCGCCGGTCCCGCCCGACGCCGGCCCCGACTTCACCGACGTGCCCCTGTCGCAGATGCGGAAGACGGTGGCGCGTCGCTTGGTGGAGTCGTTGGGTCCCGTTCCCCACTTCTTCCTGACGGTGGACGTGGACATGAAGCGGGCCCTGGCCGCCCGAGCGCGCGTCAACGAACTCCTGGCCGAGCGCCAAGAAGGGAAGGCCTCGCTGAACGACTTGGTGCTCAAGGCCGCGGCGGCCGCCCTGGTTCGCCACCCCGCCTGCAACGCATGGTGGCAGGGCGACTCGGTGCGCCGCTTCCACCGGGTGCACATGGGCGTGGCCGTGGCGGTGCCCGACGGGCTGGTCACGCCCGTGGTCCGCGACGCCCACGCGAAGGGCTTGGGCCGCATCGGCGCCGAAGTCCGCGAGATGGCGGCGCGCGCCCGCGAAAAGAAGCTCCGGCCCGAAGAGTACACGGGCTCCACGTTCTCCATCTCGAACTTGGGCATGTTCGGGATAGAAGAATTCACGGCGGTCATCAACCCGCCCGAGGCTGGCATCTTGGCGGTGGGCGCCGCCGAGGAGCGGCCCGTGGCGCGGGACGGGCAGGTCGTGGTCCGACCCCGAATGCGCATGACCATGAGTTGCGACCACCGCGTCATAGACGGGGCCGAGGGCGCCGCCTTCCTGGCCACGCTGAAGGCGTTCCTGGAAGAACCGGCGGCGATCCTTGCGTAGTCCGACCGCGACGAGGTCGCAACACGCAGGGACGGGAAAGCGCACGGTGGCGCAGGGGCGCGGCCGATCGGGGCGTCGCCGCGCCGGAGCGAAGCCGTCTTGCTTGGCCCGGGTCGCGTGCTGCGCGCTGACCGCGGCGTTCGTCGCTGCTCCGCTGTCCGCGCGGACCGGCCCTGCCGGCCTTGCCGACGGGCTGCCGGGCGGCGCAGCCCAGACGTCCGCCACGTCGCAGAGCAGCACCCTCGTCCGGGCGGCGCGTCTGCTGGACGGCAAGGGCACGCTGCTCGAACCAGGCGTCGTGCTGGTGCAGGGAGATCGCATCGTCGCCGTGGGAACGGAGGCGACGGGCGCCCAAGCGGACGCCGTCGTGGACCTGGGCGACGCCACTATCCTGCCTGGCCTGATCGACCTGCACACGCACCTGACCGACTCGGTGGGGCTTCACTGGGAGGACGTGCTGGTCGCGACCACGCCGGCGCGGGCTGCGCTCCACGGCGCGGCGAACGCCCTCGTCACGCTCCGAGCCGGCTTCACCACCGTGCGGGACATGGGGCCGACTTGGCCGTACACCGACGTGGACCTGCGCGACCTGATCGCCGCGGGCGTCCTGCCCGGCCCCCGAATGCAGGTGGCGGGCAACTACGTCTCGGCCACCGGGGGCGCGGGAGACGCCCGCCAGTTCTCCATCTACGTGGACGTTCCCACGGTGCGGAACTTGGCGGACGGCGTGGATCAGGTGCGCGCCGCCGTGCGCACCAACTTCAAGCACGGTGCCGACTTCGCCAAGATCCTGGCCACGGGCGCCGTCCTGTCGCAGGGCGTGCCCCCGGGCGCTCAGCAGTACTCCGACGCCGAACTCGCCACGGCGGTCGAGGAAGCCACGCGGTGGGGCCGATTCGTGGCCGCCCACGCCCACGGAACCGAGGGCATCAAGGCCGCGCTCCGAGCCGGCGTCCGCACGATCGACCACGGCTCCATGCTGGACGACGAAGCAGTGCGCATGCTGCAGGAAAGCGACTTCGCCTACTACGTGCCCACCCTGTACGTGGGCGTGATCGTTCCCCGCGACGGGGCGGCGCTGGGGGTCCCGCCGGCCCAGATCGAGCGCTCCACCCAGATGATGCGCCACCGCGGCGCTTCCTTCCGCCGAGCGCTGGCCGCGGGCTTGCGGATCGGCTTCGGCACCGACGCCGGCGTCTTCCCCCACGGCCACAACGCGCGCGAGTTCCAGGTGCGCGTGGAGCTCGGCGAGAGCGAAATGGACGCCATCGTTTCCGCCACCAGCGTGTCGGCCGCGATCATGGGCTGGGAAGACCAAGTCGGCTCGCTGGAACCCGGCAAGTACGCCGACGTGATCGCGGTCCCCGGAAACCCCTTGGAGGAGATCGCGCTCCTGGAGCGCGTGCACTGGGTCATGAAGGGCGGCCAAGTCTACCGCGACGACCCGCCTTCTCCCTGAACCGAACCCGAGCAACGGACCGACGCGAGCAACGAACATGAACAACGACACGACGGACGAGCAGAACGCCTTCGACGTAGTGGTGGTCGGCGGCGGCCCCGGCGGCTACGTCGCCGCGATCCGGGCGGCCCAGCTGGGCCTGCGCGCGGCCTGCGTCGAGGCCGACAAGCTGGGCGGCGTGTGCTTGAACGTGGGTTGCATTCCCACGAAGGCGCTCCTCAGCAGCGCGCTCCTGATCAACGAACTGGCGCACGCCGGCGGCCACGGCATCGTCCTGGACGGCTTTTCGACCGACCTGGGACCCGCCCAAACCCGAAGCCGAAGCGTGGCCGAGCGGCTGTCCAAGGGGGTCGCGTTCCTGTTCAAGAAGAACGGCGTCGTTCACGTGGACGGGTACGGCAGGCTGCTGGGCGGCGGGGCCGTGGAGGTGGAGAAGGACGGCGGCAAGCGCGTTCTGTCCGCGGGCGACATCGTGGTGGCCACGGGGTCCCGACCGCGCAACTTGCCGTTCCTGGAGATCGACGAGGAGCGCATCTGGTCCTCCACGGGCGCGCTCTTTCAGGAGAAGGCCCCGGCCTCGCTGGCCGTCGTCGGCGCCGGCGCCGTGGGCATGGAGTTTGCCGACATCTACAACGCCTACGGTGCCAAGGTGACCGTCATCGAGGCGCTGGACCGGGTGCTGCCGCTGGAGGACGCCGACTCGTCCAAGACCGTGGCGAGGAGCTTCAAGAAGCGGGGCGTGGAGATCTTCGCCGGTGCGCGCGTGGAAGAGACGAACGCCACGGCGGACGGCGTGTCGATCGCCTTCGCCGACGCCAAGGGCAAGGCCCGCAAGCTGGACGTGGAATACGTCTTGTCGGCCGTCGGGCGCGTTCCCAACACGGAAGACTTGGGACTGGAAGCTGCGGGCGTCGAGACCACGGCGGAGGGCGGCTTCGTGGCCGTGGACTCGGCCATGCGGACCAACGTGCCCGGCGTCTGGGCCGTGGGCGACTGCGCCGGACCGCCGCTGCTGGCCCACAAAGGCATGCACGAGGGCGTGGTGGCCGCCGAGCACATCGCCGGGGTCGGGGAGCACACGGTGGACTACGGCAACGTGCCCAACTGCACCTACTGCAACCCGGAGGTGGCGTCGGTCGGGCTCACCGAGGAGCAGGCCCGGGACAAGGGGCTGGAGATCGAAGTCGGCCAGTTCCCCTGGGTGGGAAACGGTCGCGCCTTAGCGGCCGGCGGCACGCCCGAAGGCTTCGTCAAGGTCGTCCGCGACAAGCGCTACTCGGAGGTCGTGGGCGCGCACGTGGTCGGCCCCCACGCCACCGAGCTGATCGGCGAGTTCGTCGTAGCCCGGCACCTGGAGTCCACCGTGGAAGAGATCGACCGCGCCATGCACCCGCATCCGACCCTGTCGGAGGCCGTGGCCGAAGGCGCGCTCGCCGCCCTCGGTCGGGCGCTCCACATCTAAACGGAACCGACGGCCGAGCGGCCGAGACTTACAGCTCCGCTTCGATCCCTCGAATCTCCAAAATCCGGAGCACGGCCTCGCCGATCTTGTTGTTGGGCGTGGATGCGCCGGCCGTGATCCCCAGCTCGAACGGTGCTGCGGGCAGCCAGTCCCGCTGCCGCACCTCCGCCGCGTCGGCGTCCAGGACGGGCTTGTGCCGAACCGTGCCGTCGTCCACGTCTATGCACGCGGCGTCCTCGACGTGGAAGGTCGGAGCGTACTGCCGGCAAAGGTGGGCCAAGTGGTTCGTGTTCGACGAGTTGTAGCCGCCCAGGACGATCATGACGTCGGGCGGGTTCCGCATCATCTCCATGACCGCGTCCTGGCGCTCCTGCGTGGCCGAGCAGATTGTGCCGAACGAACGGAAGTGCTCGGCGGCGTGGTCCTCGCCCTTGGCCTCCGCCATCATCTCGCGCAGACGCGCGCCGATCGCCATCGACTCGCTGGCCAGCATGGTCGTCTGGTTGGCCACGCCGATCCTCTGCAGGTCCCGGTCCGGGTCGAAGCCGGGCGACGTGCGATTCTCGAAGAGGCGCAAGAACTGCCGGCGCCCCAGCCGGCCCGGCGCTCGCGTCATGTAGGCGCCCACCGCTTCGGCCTCTTCCATGTTACGCAGAACCAGATACTTGCCCCCTTCGTGACGGTCCACCTGGCTGGCCGTGGCCCTCGATTCCTCGTGCTGGTGCTTGCCGTGGATCACCGCCGTGAAGCCGTCTCGGGCGTAGCTCTCCACCCGCTTCCACACCAGCAGCACGGACCCGCACGTCGTGTCCACGAGCACGCAGCCGATCGTCCGCAACGCCTCCATGTCCCTCAAGGTGACGCCGAACGCCGGAATGATCACCACGTCTTCCGCGGTCACATGCCCGAAGTCGAACCCCTTTCCGGGGTCGGGGTAGATGAACTCGATCCCCATCTCGCGAAGCCGCTGGTTCACGTGGGGGTTGTGAATGATCTCGCCGACCAGGTAGATGCGCTTGTCGGGGAACTTGTGACGAGTCTCGTAGGCGTAGTCCACGGCCCGGTCCACGCCGTAGCAGAAGCCGAACTCCTTGGCCAGCCGGACGCGCACGTCGCCGAAGCGGTCCTCGTAGCCCCGGGATCGGATGCGCTCGACCAACGCGGACTGGTACTCGGAATCGACGAGTGGCCGAATCGTCTTCTTGAGGCCGAAGCCCTTTCGGAAGTACGTCTGCTTGGCGGACCGAGCGGACGACGGGCGTCCGGGATCGGACGGAGCGCCTCCGGCGGTCGAAACCCGGCCGGGCGAGATCGCGGCGAGCCTCCTGGGGGTCGTCATCGGGCGTCTCCTTTGAAGAGCTTGGGGAACCTGCCGCTGGCGGAAAGATATACGTTAGTTGCTCGTCGCGTGTCCCAGACCTGCCGGGAGGCTTCGCCGTGCTGAGCCGTCTGATCCTGATCTTCGTGACCGTTCCTCTGCTGGAACTCGCGCTGCTCCTTCAAGTGGGGCAATGGATCGGCGCAGGGCCGACGGTGGCCATGGTGGTGGCGACCGGGCTGGCCGGCGCCGCACTGGCTCGACAGCAGGGGCTTCGCGCGTACATGGCCGTGCAACGAGAGCTGGCTGCGGGACGACTGCCCGGCGGCGCCCTCTTGGACGGCGTCTCGATCTTGGCAGGGGGCGCTCTGCTCCTTACGCCGGGGATCCTCACCGACGCGGTCGGCTTCGGCCTCATTGTCCCCCGGTCCCGCCGCTGGATTCAGGCCCGCTTCCGGCGCTTGGTCGAGCGACGCGTCCGCGAAGGCGCCGTCGAGTTCCGCGTGTTCGGGGGCGACGGGTTCCGGGGCGACGGGTTCGCCGCCCAAAGCCGAAGCGCCGGCTCCGAAACGAGTCGCGATGCCGAGGTCCGTCGCGCCAACGAAACCCGCCAAGAGCTGGGCACCCACCCGCCCAAACCGGGAACAAAGCGATGACGAGGGAACGGTCCAGCGACGAAGCGCCACCCCCGCCCCGGAACTCCGCCCCCGCCCCGGACCTTTCGTTTCTGGAGCGCCTGCTGGACGCTCCCGGTCCGTCGGGCTTCGAGTCGCGCCCGGCCCGGGAGTGGCGCCGAGAAGCCTCCGGCTTTGCCGAGGTGCGCGCCGACGTCGTGGGCAACAGCTACGCAGCCTGGCAAGAAGACGCGCGGCCGCTGGCCCTGCTGGCCGGCCACATCGACGAGATCGGCCTTCAAGTCACTCACGCCACCGAGGAAGGGCTGCTTCGCTTCGGGACGATCGGCGGCTGGGATCCCCAGGTGCTGGTGGGCCAGCGCGTGCGGATTCTGGCGAAGGACGGCGACGTGCCCGGCGTGGTGGGCCGCAAGGCCGTCCACCTCATCGACGCCGAGGAGCGCAAGAAGGCGGCCAAGGTGCCCAAGCTCTGGATCGACGTGGGCGCGTCTTCCCGCGAAGAGCTGGCGGAGATGGGCGTGCGCGTGGGCGACCCGGCGGTGCTGGGCGCGGGCATGGTGCGGCTGGCGGGGGACCGGATCGCAAGCCGCGCCATCGACAACCGGGTCGGGGCCTTCGTCGTGCTGGAAGCCCTTCGTCTGCTGGCCGGGGACGGGGCCGAGGCCGACAAGGGTTGCGTTGCGGGGGCGGTGGCGGTCGCGACGGCCCAGGAGGAGATCGGCTACTCGGGCGGCGGCGCTCGGACCAGCGCCTTCGGGTTGGCCCCCGATGTGGCGCTGGTCGTGGATGTGACCCACGCAACCGACGTGCCCGGCGTGGAGAAGGCCGAGGTCGGCGACCACGCGCTCGGAGGAGGGCCCGTGCTGACCCGTGGCTCGTCCACGCACCCGCAAGTCTTCGAGATGCTGGCGCAGGCGGCCGAAGCCGAGGGGATCCCCTACACGATCCAAGCCGCGCCGCTGCGCACCAGCACCGACGCCGACGCCATCCACTTGGCGCGGGGCGGCGTGCCCACCGGGCTGGTGTCGGTGCCGAATCGATACATGCATTCGCCCAGCGAGACGGTGGCCGCTGCCGACCTGTTCCACGCGGCCCGCCTGCTGGCCGCCTTCGTCCGCCTTCTGGACGCCGAAACCCGCTTCACCCGAAACTGACGCCGTGACGCCGCGCCGGACGCCCAAGCCGCGTCGCGATGTCTCTGCTCGGGCAACCGCCCGGCACTTGGCGGGCCAACGGGGAATCGCATAGATTCGCCCCGTTCCCAAGCCCTCGACGGCCTTCCGCAACAAGAGATGCCGCATCCCATGATAGACGCCCGTGTCCTGATCAACGAAATCCAGGAAATGAGAGAAGAGGGCCACCTCTCCGACGCCCTCCTGCGCTTCGCCGTCAGGAGCTTGCACAAGGCCGACGACCGGTACGACTGGGTCGGCGTCTACCTCTTGACCGAGGAAGGCGACGAACTCTGGCTCCACAACTACTTGGGTCCCCGAACCGAGCACGCCAAGATCCCCGTCGGAGTCGGCGTGTGCGGCACCGCCGTGGCCCAAGGCGCCAACCAGAACATTCCCGACGTGTCGGCGTTCGACGGCTATCTGTCGTGCAACGACGACGTGAAGTCCGAACTGGTGGTCCTGGTGCGCGCAGGCAATCAGATCTTCGGCCAGATCGACATCGACTCGAACCAGCCGGCGGCCTTCGACGACCAGGACGAAGCGGCGGTCCAGATGATCGCCGACAAGCTGGCGGAACAGATCGCACACGAACGCCGCTGACGTCGGGCGGCCCGGTGCGGCCCCCGAGAACCAGCGTGAGGCGCTTCCTGGCGCCCAACCCCGGCCCGTTCACCTTCGACGGCACCCGGAGCTACGTGGTCGGCGGCGGGCGCGGCCCCGCGGCGGTGATCGACCCCGGTCCTTCCGACGACAACCATCTGTCCGCCCTGGCCGAAGCCGTTGCAGATGCGGACACGGTGCTGATTCTGGTCACGCACGCCCACGCGGACCACGCGGCCGGCGCCCCTGCCCTGGCGCGCCGAACCGGCGCCCGGCTGGCCGACCTCGATGCCGTGCACGACGGCCAAGTCTTCCCGACCAGCGCGGGCTCCTTGCTGGCCGTGAGCACCCCCGGCCACGCCCGCCGCCACTTCTGCTTCCACCTGCCGAACCAGCAGGCCGTGTTCACGGGCGACATGATCCTGGGCCGGGGAGACACCACGTGGGTGGGCGAGTACCGCGGAGGCGTCGCGGACTACTTGGCGTCGCTGGACCGATTGGAAGCGCTGGGCGCCGGCGTCTTCCACCCCGGACACGGAGACCCCGTCCTCGACCCGAAAGGGGCCGTCGGCCGCTTCCGCGAACACCGGCTGAACCGGATCGAGCAGGTGCGCCGAGCGCTGGCCGCCGGTGCCCCGCGCGACCCCCGCAGCGTGGCGTCCCGCGTCTACGGACCATTGCCTCCGGACGTGTTCGACATGGCCGCCAAGGGAGTCGAAGGGATTCTGGACTACCTTTCCGCTACGGAATAGCTTGACCCCATGACACCTCGTCTCCGGGAGCCCCCCGCCCGCATGGCGATCCCGGCTTCCCTGGCAGCCGTCCTGGCCCAGATCTGCGGCCCGGAGGGCGTCGTGCTGGAAGAGGACCGGCTCCTCGCCTACGAATCCGACGGACTGACCGCATACCGACACCGCCCCGGCGCGGTGGCGCTTCCGCGCACGACCGAGGAGGTGCAGGGAGTCGTCAGGGCGGTGGCCGACCATGGCCTGCCGCTGGTCCCCCGAGGCGCGGGGACCGGCCTGTCGGGCGGCGCGCTGGCGCTGAACCGCGCCGTAATCCTGGGGACGGCCCGGATGAACCGCATCCTGAAGATCGATCCCGAGAACCGTCGCGCCGTCCTCCAGCCCGGAGTGATCAACGCCGACCTGTCGGTTGCCGTCGCGCCCCACGGCCTTCGCTACACGCCCGACCCGTCGTCGCAGACGGCGTGCACAATTGGCGGCAACGTGGCCGAGAACTCGGGCGGGCCCCACTGCCTCAAGCACGGCGTCACTTCGCGGTGGATCACGGGCCTGAAGGTGGTGTTGCCGGACGGCTCGACGACGCTGCTGGGTGGACGCGGGCGAAAGCCGCAGGGGTACGACCTGACGGGCCTCTTCGTAGGGTCGGAGGGTTGCTTCGGCGTTGCCGTGGAGATCGAGGTCGCGCTCCTGCCGTTTGCCGAAGGGGTGCGAACCTTGCTGGCCGTCTTCGATCGGATCGAGGACGCCGGCCAAGCGGTTTCCGACATCGTCGGCGCGGGGTTGCTGCCCGTCGCCATGGAGATCATCGACGGTCAGACGATCCGCGCCGTCGAGGACAGCGTGTACGCCGCCGGGTATCCCGTGGACGCCGAGGCCGCGTTGGTCGTGGAGTTCGACGGAACGGAGGCAGGGTTGGACCGACAGGCGGAGCGGACAGTGGAGCTCTGCCGCCGGGCCGGGGCGCGGGAGACGAGAAGCGCCCGGAGCGAAGCGGATCGCGTCGCCTTGTGGAAGGGCCGCAAGAAGGCGTTCGGCGCCATGGGGCGAATCGCACCCGACCTGCTGGTGCAAGACTCCACCGTGCCTCGGACTAAGCTGCCCGAGGTCCTGAAGGGCATCTCGGAAACGGCGGAGCGGTACGGCTTGGTGGTGGCCAACGTTTTCCACGCCGGCGACGGCAACCTGCATCCGAACATCCTCTTCGACCGGCGGGACCCCGACCAGCTGGCCAAGGTCGAGAAGGCGTCGAAGGAGATCATGCGTCTGTGCATCGACGCGGGCGGAACGATCACCGGCGAGCACGGCGTGGGTCTGGACAAGAAGCACCACATGCCCCTGGTCTGCGGTCCGGGCGAATTCGAGGTCATGTGGGGTGCGCGGCGTGCGTTCGATCCCGACGGCCGCATGAACCCCGGCAAGGTGCTGCCCGACGAGACGGCGCCGGAGGATGCGGCCGCGGCCGAACCGCCTGCTTCCCGCAGCCGCGCTCGCTCGTCGGTGGGGCTGCCGTCGGCGGTGCTGGAGCTGTTCCCCGCGCAGCGGGTCTTGAAGGACGACGAGGCCCGGGAGTGGTGCGGGGGCTTTCCGGCGCGGACGGTCGTCTTTCCCGAGTCGGTGGACGAACTCCGGGCGGCCGTGCGGGAGGCGAACCAAGCGGGCGTTTCCGTGGCGCCGGCCGGGTGCGGCGGTTGGCTGTGGGCCGAGGGCTGGGGACGCCGGGCCGACGTGGTGGTTTCCACGCAGCGCATGGACCGGGTTCGGCACTACGACCCAGCCGAGCTGACCATGACGGCGGAGGCTGGGCTGGGCTGGGATGCACTGGCCGCGACGGTTGCCGCGAACGGTCAATGGTTGCCCGTGGACGCGCCGGGAAGCCGAGAGGGCACGCTGGGGGGCTTGGTGGCCGCGGGCGTGTCCGGGCCTCTGCGCGGATGCTTCGGCGCCGTTCGCGACAACGTGCTGGGCGTGGTGGTCGTGGCGGGAGACGGCCGCCTCCTGCGCTTCGGCGGCCGCGTCGTCAAGAACGTGGCCGGGTTCGACTTGGTGAGGTTACTTGCTGGAAGCCGAGGCAGCTTGGGGGTCGTGACCGAGGTGTCGATCCGGTTGTTCCCGTGCCCAGAGGCCGTCGCAACCCTGCTGTTCCAGTGTGCGACCGTCGCCCGGGCCGTTGAGGCCAGCCGGTCCGTGTGCACGAGTTCGTTGGCAGTGGCGGCGGTGGAGGTGGTGCAGGACGACGAGGGGAGGCCGGCGGCGGCCGTGCGCATCGTGGGCGGCCGAGAGGAGGTGGGCAATCTGCACGAGAGGGTCGTGGCCCAGGTCGGTGCCGAACCCGCGAAGGTGCTCTTGGGCGCCTGCAGCGACGCATTTCACGAGGACCGGACCCGATGGGAAGACGCGGCGCCGCTCGTGGTTCGCATGACGGTCCTGCCTTCGTTGCTGGCCCGGACCTTGAACCGTGCCGTGCGACTGGCGGCGCTCCTGGACGACGGCGAACTCTGCGCGGACGCCGCCGGGGGAGTGGTGCGAGTCAAGGGTTCGCCGCGAACCGAAGAGATCGACCAACTGGCGGGCGCGGTCGGCGAGGCTTGCGCCGAGCTGCGCGCCCGGGGCGGCTCCCTGTCCGTCAGCCAAGCACTGCCTGCCCTGGCTGTGCGCCTGGACTCGTCCAAGACAGACCCGGTCCCGGCTTTGCTGAATCGCCGCTTGAAGGCGGTCTTCGATCCGAACTCGGCGTTCTCCCACCGCTGCCCGTGACCAACTCGGCGGCGGCCTTGGCGCAAGCGGTCAAAGAGCAAGAACAGGGCCTCGTGGCGTGCGTGCACTGCGGCTTCTGCCTGCCGGCATGTCCGACCTACCGCCGGCTTGGCGACGAGGCCGACTCCCCCCGGGGACGCCTCTACCTGATGCAGGCGGTCGTGGAGGGGCGCCTGACTGCCGATTCGGACGCCTTCCAGACGCACATCTCGCGATGCCTCGGGTGTCGCGCCTGCGAACCCGTCTGCCCGTCGGGGGTCGCCTACGGGCACCTTCTGGAACTTGCACGCCACTCGGCGGCAGAGGCCCGGCGGCCCCCGCTCTTGGCCCGCCTTCTCCTGACCGCCTTCGGCAAGTCGTGGTTGACGCGCCCGGCCATGCTGGCCGCTCGGCTCCTGCGGGCGGTTGGGCTTCCCGCGCTCGTTGCTCGGCTGGGCCCGCCCGCCGCCGTACCCGGACCCCTGCGCTTGGGCATGGCCATGCTGGCCGCATCAGCGCCCGCCCGCCCGCCGACTTCGTCCGGGGTCGCCCCGGGCTCGCCTAAGCCTGCCCCGCTCCAACACCCTCCTGCGCCCCACGACCCCAAGCCTGCCCGGCCCCCGTCCCGCCACCCCCCCGCCCCCGATCCCCCTATCGCGCCTCCCGGCACCGTTGGCGTCCTCGCGGGTTGCGTTCAAGCCGGCCTGTTCTCCCGCGTCAACCACGCCACCGCTCGCGTGCTGGAGGCCAACGGCTACCGCGTGCTGCCCATGCCCGGCCAAGGGTGCTGCGGCGCCCTGCACGCCCACGCCGGCGACCTGGGCGCCGCTCGCGCCCTCGCACGCCGAAATGTGGCCGCGGTCGAGGCCGCCGGCGTGGACCACCTGGCGATGAACGCCTCCGGCTGCGGCGCCGCGGTCGCGTCCTACGGGTCCCTCTTGGCCGGCGACCCGGCGTTCGCGGAGCGAGCGGCCGACGTGGCCGCCCGAACCATGGACGTGTCCCAGCTTCTCGCCCGCCGAGGAGGCCCCGCGCCCGGCGGACCGGTTCCTCTGGTGGCCACCTGCGATGCGCCGTGCCACCTCCTTCACGCGCAAGGCGTGGAGGGCGCCGCCGAGGCGATGTTGGCGGCCGTGCCCGAACTCGATCTCGTGCCCTTGGACAACGCCGCCGAATGTTGCGGCGGCGCCGGCATCTACGGTCTGTCCCAGCGCGAACTCGGGAGCCGGATCGCGGCAGACAAGGTCCAGGCCGTGCTGGCAACGGGCGCCGCCGCCGTGGTGACGGCCAACCCGGGTTGCATGATGCAGATCGGGGCTGGCCTGCGGCTGGCGGGCAAGCCCCTGCCCGTCTTTCACCCCGTCGAGCTGCTGGACGAGAGCTACAGGCGCGCCGCGGAGTGAGCTCGTTTGCGGTGGACGCCTCGCTGGCGGAAGCGCGTACGGACATGTGCTTGGCGCTGCTCCGCGCGCTGGTCGAGACCGAGTCGCCAAGCCGCGACCAAGACGGAAACTTGAAGGCGGCGGAGGTGCTGGCCACGGCGCTGACCAAGGCCGGCGGCCGCGTGGAGCGCATCCGCGCTCCGGGTCTGGGCGAGCATGTCGTCGCTCGCTTCGACGGCGGCGCCGCCACCGCGGCGGACGCCCCAATCCTCGTCCTGGGTCACGTAGACACTGTGCACCCCGCCGGCACTCTGGACCGCTGTCCCTTCGACGTGTCGCAGCACAAGGTCCGAGGCCCCGGCGTCTACGACATGAAGGCCGGACTCGCGGTTGCCGTCACTGCCCTGGATGCTCTGGCGGAACAAGGTTGCAGTCCGCGCTCTGCAATCACGTTCATGGCCACCTGCGACGAAGAGATCGGTTCGCCCAACTCTCGTCGCCGCATCGAAGCCGAAGCGCGGTCGTCGAAGGCGGCGCTCGTTCTGGAACCGTCGGTGCCCGGAGGCGCCGCCAAGACCCGTCGCAAGGGCGTGGCGGACTACGTTCTGGAGGTGTCGGGCCGGGCCGCGCACGCGGGGATCGAACCCGACAAAGGCGCCAGCGCGGTGCACGAGGCCGCGCTGCAGGTTGCGCGCATCTACGATCTTGCGGCGCCCGAAGCCGGAACCACGGTCAACGTCGGCACGATCTCCGGAGGCACCGCCGGCAACGTGGTCGCCGCAGGTGCGCGATGCAGCGTAGATGTCCGGTTTTGGAAAACGAGCGAGGGACGGCGCGTGGACGCCGGCCTGCGGTCGCTCGTGCCCGTGGACGACCGATGCGCACTGCGCTTGCACGGCAAGATCAACAGGGGCGCCCTGGAACGAACGCCCGAGTCGGCCCGGTTGTTCGAAACGGCGAAGCGCGTGGCGGAGCGGATCGGGTTCCACCTGGAAGAAGGGGAGACCGGCGGCGCGAGCGACGGCAACTTCACGTCGGCGGCCGGTTGCCCAACGCTGGACGGCTTGGGACCCGACGGCGCCGGGGCGCACACGTCGCGGGAGTACGTTCTTCTTGCGGACATACCCAGGCGAATTCGGTTCTTGGCGGCTCTCTTCCAGACTGTATGACGCTTCCGGTTGTGCGAATGCGACGCATTTAGTATTGTTCTTTCGTTCACAAGTCCTTTGGTCAGTGTTCGGCCAACGCGAGGACGAAACCCTTACCGATCAGGTTCAAGGAGGGAAGCTGATCAAATGGCTGTCAAAACCCGAAACGCCTACGCCGCAGCCCTGAAACAGGCCAAGGCCGACCTGGCGCGCCACAACGAACGTGGCGAGAAACTCAAGAAGGCGGTCGACGCCTTGACCGAGGCCATGGCGGTCTTGGAGCCGGCGGCAAAGCCCGCCCGCCGCGCGCCGGCGAAGCGCAAGCCCGCCCCGAAGCGCAAGGTCGCCGCGAAGCGCAAGGCTGCCGCCCCCAAGCGCAAGCCCGCCAACGGACGCCGCCGCAAGGCCGGCGCGGGACACCCCAACGTGCCCGCCGGCCACTACGCCGGCCTGGGGGTGACGAAGGCGTACCGCAAGTTCATCGCGGAGTTCGGCACCAAGTACTCGGTTCCGCAGATCCGAGACACCCTGGTGCAGGGCGGCGTCAAGTCCTCCACCCGCGCGGCGTTGCTCACGGGGCTGCACTCCGTTCGCCGGCGCGACCGCCTGGCGGCGGAGAAGGCCGCGGCCGCGAAGAAGAAGGGCGGGGGCAAGAAGGCACGCTAAGAGAGAGCGGCCACGCCACGACACAGCCTCGGACGGGTGGTCCGGCTCGGCTTCGCGCCGGATCGCCCGTCCCGGTGCAACGTTTTATTCCGGCGTCAACGTTCGACATGAAGATTCGTCGCGCCGTGCTCCGCGAGTTGCCGTTGCAGCTCAAGGAGTACTTCGAGATCAGCAGCGGCGGCACCCAATCCCGTCGCATCGTGCTTCTAACGCTGGAAGCCGAAGGCGTCGAAGGCTGGTCCGAATGTGTCGCCGGCGAAACGCCCGGCTATTCCTACGAGACCACCGACACGGCTTGGCACGTGCTGTCGGAGTGGCTGTTGCCCGCGGTGGTTGGCGCCCAAGTCGACGACGCCCGGCGACTGAACCCTGCGCCCTGGTTGCGAGGGCACCCCATGGCACGCGCCGTCGTCGAAATGGCGGGCTGGGACTTGGAGGCGAAACGCAGGCGCGTGGCGCTGGCGGAGTTGCTGGGGGGCGATCCGGGCGGCCACGTCCCGGTGGGCGTTTCCATCGGCATCCAGAAGACGAACGACGCCCTGCTGGAGAAGGTGGAGCAATACCTCCGCGAGGGCTATCGCAAGATCAAGATCAAGATCAAGCCGGGTCGCGACGTGGACGCGCTGCGTTCGGTGCGCGAACGCTTTGCCGAAGCGCCGGTCATGGCCGACGCGAACTCGGCCTATCGATTGCCGGACGACATGGAGCGCCTCCGCGAACTGGACGAGTTCGACTTGATGATGATCGAGCAGCCTCTGGGCCACGAGGACCTGCTTGACCACGCCGAGCTGCAGCGACGCATCGAGACGCCCGTGTGCTTGGACGAATCCGTGTGCTCTCCCGAAGACGCCCGCTTGGCGTTGCACTTGGCGTCCGGGCGCATCGTCAACATCAAGCCCGGCCGGGTCGGGGGCCTAGCGGCCTCGGTTGCCATACACGACACCTGTCGGGCCGCGGGATGGCCCGTGTGGTGCGGCGGGATGCTGGAGTCGGGGATCGGTCGGGCGCACAACGTCGCGCTGGCTTCCCTGCCCGGCTTCTCGTTGCCCGGCGACATCTCCGGGTCCAAGCGCTACTGGGCCGAAGACATCGTGCAGCCGGAGTTCGAGATGCAGGACGGCCTCATGGCGGTTCCCGCCGGCCCCGGCATCGGCGTCGCGCCCCGCGTGAATCGCATAGAGGCGCTGACCACGCGCAAGCTCGTCTTCGAGGCCCCGAGCGGCCAAGCATCGCCTTAGCCGGACGCCGACGCCGGGCGCATGCACCAGGGGCAATAGCGCCACTGCGGGAGCAGCGGCTTGCCGCAGAGGCACAGAATCGCCAAAGGCTGTCCGCATCCGGGACAACCGGCGGCGCCCGGTGGCAGGGCCGTGCCGCAGCGGTCGCACGGAGCCGCGGACCCTTCGCACATGGCCATGACGCGGCCCGCCTCGTGAGGCGAGGTGACGCCTTCGGCCACCTTGCGCATGGAGTCCTGCGCCATCGACGCCATGCCGTTCTTTCGGGCCAAGCCGCGCAGCGAGGTGATCGACGCGCCCGCCGATACTGCGCTCCTGATCTCGTCGTCCACTGCCAGCACCTCGAAGACGCCGCTTCGCCCACGGTATCCGTCGCTGCACACGTTGCATCCGGCGTCGGCTCGGCCGCTGCACCGGACGCACAACTTGCGCACCAGACGCTGCGCCACGACGCCGGCCATCCCGCCGGCCACCAAGAACGGCGGCACGCCCATCTCCAACAAGCGGACGACGGCGCCGGCGGCGTCCACCGTGTGGATCGTGGTGAGAACCAGATGCCCCGTGACCGCCGCGGACATGGCGATCTCCGCCGTCTCGCGGTCGCGCACTTCGCCCACGAGGATCACGTCGGGGTCCTGGCGAAGGATCGCTCGAAGTCCGGAAGGGAACCCGACCCCCGCCTTCCGGTCGATCTCCATCTGGGCCACGCCGGGGAACCGGTACTCGATGGGGTCTTCCAGCGTGACGATGTTGACCGCTTCCGCGGACAGTTCCGCGACCGCCCCCGACAGCGTTGTGGTCTTGCCGCTCCCCGTCGGCCCCGCGGCCAGGAGCACGCCTTGGCGTCGAGCCAGGATCTGCCGCAGCCGCTCCAGGTCGCCAGAGGACATCCCCAAGGAGGACAGGTCGCTAGGCGCGTCGCCCGGGTCCAGCAGCCGGAGCACGGCCTTCTCGCCGCCCCGCGTGGGGATCGTGGAGACCCGAACCCTGAGGTTGGCTTTCTCCCTCTTCGCCGTGAAGCCGCCGTCCTGGGGACGCCTGCGCACCGAGATGTCCAGGCCAGCCATGATCTTGACGCGAGAAATGGCGGCTCGGTGCGTGCCGGGGGGCAGCTCCGTGGCGGTCCGAAGCAAGCCGTCCACCCGCAGTCGCACGCGCGAGCCCTCGCCCATCGTCTCGATGTGGATGTCGCTGGCTCGGTGGTCGATGGCCGTGGCCAGCAGGTGGTCCACGATCTTGACGATCGGCGCCGCGCTGGCCTCGCGCTCCAGGACCCGCGCCTCGCCCGTGCCCTCCGGCGTGCTGGTGGTGGACCGGCCCAGTCGGCTCAAGAGCTCGGGAAGCTCGCCTCCGTAGGCCTCGCGGACCCCCTGGGCCACGGCGGACGGCGGCGCCACCACGGCCTGCACGTGGCAGCCGGACTGGAAGCGCAGCTCGTCCAAGGCGTTCCCGTCCAGCGGGTCGGCCATCGCCACCTGGAGCCGGCGTCCCGACAGCGACAGGGGGAGCACTCCCTTTGCGCGGGCCAGGCGCGGCTGAACTTTGGCCAGCGCCTTGGCCTGGGGCCGAAAGGGCGGGGCCACGAACTCCACGGCAAGCTGGGCCGCCAGCGCCTTGGCGACGTCGGTCTCGTCCACGACGCCCTTCCGCACGAGGACCTCCCCCAGGCGTCGCCCCGAGCGCTCCTGCTCTTCCAGGGCGTCCTGGAGTGCGGCGGGCGCCAGAATGCCCGAGTCCATCAGCAGCTGACCGATCAGCTTTGCGCGTTTCGCCATGGAAGGAACGATGCACCCCGAAATTGGGCGCTTCCATGGTTGGTTGGGCCTAACCTTCGGGGGCGGCGTCTGAGTCGGCGTCGGAGGCCGCCTCACTGGTGTCCGGGGCTGCCTTCCCAGTGTCCGGGGCCGCCTCCAAAGCGGCTTCGCTGCCGGCGGGTCCTACTCCAGCGTTTCGACGGGCCGGAGGTCCAGCGTCACCTCCGCCGCCACGTGGCCGATGTCGGCCCGCTCCTTGAGGGCGTCGCGAAGGCGGGGCTCGATCTTGCGGTAGGCGGCCAACACGCCGTCGCGAAGCCGGAGCCGCAGAACCTTCATGGCGTTCACGTCGGGCCTCGACGTGCGGCTCTCCTTCTTGGCTTCTTCCAGGTGGACGCTGCCGATCTCGAAGGGCACCACGCCCACGTCGTCATGGCGGCCCGAGTCCAGATAGTGAACGGACACGCTCACGTCGCCCCGCGCCGCGTGGTGCGAGATGTCGCCGATCGCCTGGAAGCGCGCCGCCAGCGGTCCGATCTCCGAACTCTGCGCCGCGCTCCTGTAGGCAGCCTCCACGACCGCGAAGACGCGCTTCAGACGCTCGGGGCTGGTGGCGTCCCCGTCGGGGATCTCGGCGTCCATTTCGCGTCCCCTGGCTCGCCGGTCGTTGAGCGAGAGTGCCCGCTCCATGTCCCGGCTCCGCGCCCGGTCGATGTTCTCGAGAATTCGGTCGGTATTGTCCCAGTAGCTCACGCGCGCCTCGGCAGCTTGTTGGTTCCGGCCCGACTCCGCCGCGCAGACCTTTCCAGGCCGGACGACAACCCTCGCGGGGCCGGGGCGAAAACGATAACGAATCGCCCGACGCCCGGCCAGAATCGGCGCCGGCTGCCTCCCCGCGCGGACAACATGTGTTTGCCTGGGCGACGCCCGTCCGATACCTTGGGCCTTCGACACCCGAGCAGCCTCCATGTCCTCCCTCCCGGAGCGCCCCGAAAATGACCCGCAGTCGGACACTCCTCTTTGTTGCGATGCTCTTCGCCGCCGCCGGCTGTTCGTCGAGCGGCTCTCCCGGCGCGCAGGCCCCCGCCCCGGTGCTGGGGTTCCGACTGCCCAGCCCGCCGTCGGTCACCTACCACGTTGCCGACACCATGACGGCCACGGTCGATTCCCCGATGGGTCCGATGGAGATGGGCCAATCGTCGACCATGCAGCTGGACATGACGTTCGAGGACGACCCGGTCGGCGTCCGCGTGACGAGCGAGGTGACCGCTTGGGACGCCACGGTGGAACAGCCCATGGGCGGGCCCTTGACCGCAGGCCCCGACGACCTGGAGGGGCCGCTCGTGTTCACGTTGGACGGCCGGGGCGTGGAGGACGTGGTCTCGGTGCCGGCGGCGTCGGGCGTTGCGGCCCAGCTTGCCAACTTCAACGCAAGGGTGCGCGGGATCTTCCCCCGGCTTCCCAGCCGTGCCGCCGGCGCGGGCGACTCTTGGGTGGACACGGTGACTTGGTCGGCGAGCGAAGGCGAGGCGGAAACGACCTCCACGACGGTCTACCAGTACATGGCGATCGGGGACACGGTGGTCGACGGCCGTTCGCTGCTGGCCATAAGCGTCGAGGCCGAGACCGAGGCCGAAACGAAGGCGGTCCAGCAAGGCATGGAGATGACGACGACCTTGTCCGGTAGCGACAGCGGCATGTTGCTGTGGGACTTGGAACGCGCGCTGCTCTACGCCTCCGACATGAACAGGACCATGTCCGGAACCGTCGAGGTCGGCGGCATGGGTGTGCCGCCGATGACGATGGAGGCGTCCGGTCCCGTTCGGGTCCGGCTGGCGAACGACACGGGAGGATCCCCATGACGGACCCGCATCAAGACGAGTGGGCCGCGGCCGCCGAGGGCGATCCGGACGCCGGCGCGATGGACGGCGACGACGCTCCCCCCCTTCCCAACCTGCTCCACAGGGTCAGCATGGTCGTCTTCAGCCCCGGCGACCTCTTTCCGCGTTTGGCAGCCCGCCCCGCATGGTTCGGCGCGACGGTGGTGGCTGCGGCGTTCGGCGCGCTAGGGGTTTTTGTCCCGTCGGCAATGCCGGCAATGCCGGCCGGCCAAGGTGTCGAAGGCTTCGAGATGTCGACGATCATGCGGTTCGTCTCCTTGGTGATAGTACTGCCGGCCGTTCTGATCGGGGTGCTGGCGGCGAGCGGGATCACCTACGTCGCTTTCGTCTTCGTCCGCGGCGACGAGGCCACCTTCCGGCAGCATCTGGCGGTGATGTCCCATTCCATGATCCTAAACAGCTTGGCAAGCGTGGCACTTCTAGCCATGTCCGCCGCGGGCCTCTCCCCTGGTCCAGAGACCCTGTCAGTGGGCGGGCTGGCGCCGTTTCTCCCGGACGGCTTTCTGTCGAGCTTCCTTGGCAGAGTGTCGCTGTTCGGCCTCTGGTACGCGGTGGTCGCAGGACTGGGGCTGTCGCTTTTGGATCCGCGCCGGCGCTGGGGACCGACCGCAGCCGTCACGGTGGGGATGACGCTGGCCTTTGCCCTGATCGGCACGGCGGTCTTCTCGGCTTTCGCCTAACCCTGCTCCCTGCTCGGATCGTCTCGAGTCGCAACGGGCTGATAGCCAAGTGGGAGGAGCGGCACCAGGCGAAGAGGTCGGCACGCCGCGCGGGCGCTGGCTGAACCGAACGATTCTGGTCGTGGCCGCCGCGGCCGCGCTCTTCCATCTGTACGGTGCCGGCGTGGCGCCCTTCACGGCGCTTGTGCAGCGGCCGGTTCACTTGGCGCTCATGGCGGCGCTGGCGTTCATGGGCGTGGGGGTGCGCGCACTTCCCCGGTCGCGCTGGGGCTGGGGCTTCAACGCGGCGGCCGGGGTTGCGCTGGTGGCGTGCGCCCTGTACTTGGTCTCCCAGAACGAGGCACTGGTCGCGCGCTCGGGGAACCCGACGGGACTGGACTTGGCGGCGGGCGTGGTGGTCGTGGCGGGCGTGCTGGTGCTCGCCAAGCGGGCGACGGGCTGGGGGCTGGTCGTCGTGGCTCTCGCGGCGCTGGCGTACGCCCTGGCGGGGCCTTGGCTTCCCGGCATCCTGGCGCATCGGGGGTACGGACCTGGTCGCTTGGTCGAACAGCTCTTCCTGTCCACCGAAGGGGTGTGGGGGGTTCCGCTGGGGGTGTCGGCGGACTTCGTGTACCTGTTCGTGCTCTTCGGCGCCTTCTTGGACGCGGCGGGCGGCGGGAAGCTGCTGATCGCCTTGGCGGACCGGGTGGCCGGGCGCACACGGGGCGGCCCCGCCAAGACGGCGGCCGTGTCCAGCGCCTTCATGGGGTCGCTCTCGGGAAGCGCCGTCGCCAACGTGGTCACGACCGGCACGTTTACGATTCCTCTCATGCGGCGTTCCGGCTTCAAGCCGTACTTCGCGGGCGCCATCGAGGCCGCCGCCAGCACCGGGGGGCAGCTCATGCCGCCGGTCATGGGTGCGGGCGCGTTCATCCTGGCCACGTGGACGAACATCCCCTACGGCCGGGTAGCCTTGGCCGCCGCCGTGCCCGCGATCCTGTACTACGCGGCGCTGCTATGGGCGATCCACTTCCAGGCGGGCAAGGCGGGGCTAGGGGGTTCGGCGGCTTCCGGCGACCGTGGCGGCTCGGCGGTTGCGGAAGGACTGGCCCGGCGCGTCCATCTGCTGCTGCCGATCGGGATCATCGTGGTCATGCTGGCCATGGGACGTTCGCCGATGAGGGCCGCGTTCTGGGGCGTGGTCTCGTCGTTGCTGGCGTCCTCGGTCGTCAAGGCGACCCGCATGGACCGGCAGCAGGTGGCCCAAGCGCTGCGCGCAGGGGCTCGGGGGGCGGTGCAGGTGGCGGCAGCTTGTGCGGCGGCGGGGATCGTGGTCGGCGTGGCGTCGCTGACCGGGATCGGGCTCCGCATGTCCGAGTTCATCATGGTGGTCTCGCAGGGCCGCCTTCCCGTCGCCCTGATCCTGACCGCCCTGGGATCGATCGTCTTGGGCATGGGGCTTCCCACGACCGCGGCCTACGTGGTCCTGGCGGCTCTGGGGGCGCCGGCGCTGGTCGAGCTAGGCGTGCCCTTGCTGGCCGCCCACCTGTTCATCTTCTACTTCGGCTGCATCTCCAACGTGACGCCGCCCGTGTCGCTGGCCGCCTACGCCGCCGCCGGAATCGCCGGCTCGCCGCCCCTCCGGACGGGCTGGACCGCCATGGGGCTGGCGTCGGTGGGCTTCCTGGTGCCGTTCATGTTCATCTACGCGCCGCCCTTGATCCTGCAAGGGACGCCCGGCGAAATCCTCGCGACCTCGGTGTCGGCGTTGGCGGGTGCCGTCGCCCTGGCCGGCGCGGTGACGGGCTACGTTCGGGGCGCGATCGGCCCCGTGCGGCGGATCGCCCTCTTGGCCGCGGCGCTGGCGCTGATCGCCCAAGGCGTGCTCTGGGACGTCGCCGGCTTGGTGCTGTTTCTGGGGGCGGGACTGCTGGGCGCGCGAGCGGATTCGAACACCGGACACTCGAGGCCCGAAAACGGGACATCGACGCGGACATTCTAGGCGTCGAAATCGCGTTTGGACCAGCTGTCGGAGTGTCCCATCCAGCTATGGAGCTATCCGCAAGGAGTCGCCACCGTTCGGGACGCGGCTCTCGCGGCCCGCGCCAGCCGGGCCGTCGGAGCCCCCGACCACGCCGCTCCCGAGGAGACGCCCATGGCCCCCGCAAGCCCCCGAGACCACAGCGCCCGAGACCGTAGCCGCCGTGCGGTCCACCAGCCGAAGGACAAGAGCGCGAAGGCGTTCTACGGGGACAAGCAGGTCGTGGCCGAGTTCCTGGCCGAGCGCGTCCTGGGCAAGGTCGTTCCGGCAGAGATCGCCGCCCGGCTGGACCTGGACGGGCTGTCGAAGGGGCAGACGGAGTACGTGGACCTGGAGTTCAGGAAGGTCCGTCACGCGGACCTGGTGTGGCGGGCGCCGTTCCGGGACACGTGGCTGTACGTGGTGTTCGTGTTCGAGGCGCAGTCGAAGCCGGACTGGCGGATGCCTGCGCGGATACTGTTGGAGACGGCGTTGATCTACGACGATCTGCTGGCACGGGACCCGGAGGTTCGGAGGCGTCGGAAGCTGCCGCCGGTGCTGCCGATTCGTGGTGTACGTGGGGGAGGGGCCGTGGCCGTGGCCGACGCGGATGGAGGACTTGCTGGCGGGGGAGGCGCGGGCGATTCTGCCGTTCGCTCTGGGTCAGGAGTTCGTGTTGGTGTGGGAGGCGGGGGAGGCGCGGGCGTTGGCGTCTGCGGACACGTCGTGGGCTGCGGGGTTGAGGTTGCGCTACACGCGGGATCGAGGAGAGTTTGTGGAGGCTTACGGGAGGTTGCGGGAGTTGTTGCCGGAGGACGGGGTTGCGAGCCGTGCTTTGGCGGCGTGGGTACGGAGCGCGTTGATCGAGGACGGAGCGAAGGAGGCGGAGGTGAGTCGATTGCAGCGGTTGGGCGATTTGGAGCGTGTGGCGCAGACGTTCTGGGGCGCGGAGCGGTTGGCGGAGCGTCGCAAGGGACGTGCGGAGGGTCGGGCCGTGGGGCGGGCGCAGGGGCGAGCGCAGGGGCGCAAGGAGGGTCGCCGGGAGGCGGCGCGGGCGCGGCGCGAGCAGCGGGCGACGCTGGTTCGTCAGGCCGGTCGGAAGTTCGGTTCGGAGACGGCGGAGGGGCTGGCGGCGTTGTTGGAGGGAGTTGGCGACTCGGGGCGCGTGGCGGAGATCGCGGACCTGATCATCGACTGCACGAGCGGCGGCGACTTCTTGGCGCGGGCGGCGAGGCTCGGGACGCCGGAAGGCGGCTCCACGCCCGGCGCCGCCAAGCCGTAGCGGGCTGCCCGCAAGGCCGTCTCGCTCGGGCGAAAGGCGCTGGCGTTCACGTGAAATGAAGACGACGACAGGACGGGAGACGAAGGCCACGAGAGGGCTCCGAGCCCTGGCGGCGGCAGTGCTGGTGGCAAGCGCTGGCCTCTCGGCGTGCTCCGATTCCGGTTCCCAAGAATTCCTGAGCATCGGCACAGGCGGCACCGGCGGCATCTACTACCCCTTGGGGGGTGCGCTGGCGGCCCGGCTGTCTGTGGCGGACACGCTGCGACAGTACACGGCGGAGGTAAGCGGCGGTTCGGTGGAGAACGTGAATCGGTTGCGCGAGGGCCAGATCGACTTGGCGTTCGCCACCGGCAACACGGTGTACGAGGCCGCGGTGGGAGGCCAAGACTACGAACAGCCTGTGCAAGGGCTGAGGGTCGTGGCGCCGTTGTACCCCAACATGGCCCACGTGGTGGTCTCCCGCGGCTCCGAGGCGTCGTCGATCGAGGACTTTGCGGGCGGGACGGTCTCCGTCGGGGCGCCCGGCAGCGGCACCGAGCAGATGGCGCGCCAGATCTTGGAGGTTCACGGCTTGGACTACGAAGACGTGACGCCGCGCTACCTGAGCTTCAACGAATCGGCCACGGCCCTGCGGGACGGCGCTCTGGACGCCGCCGTCATCTCCGTCGGCTACCCGGCGGCGGCGATCTTGGAGGCCACCACGACCGGCGGCGCGCGGTTGCTGCCGATCGCGCCGGACAAGGTCGAGGCCCTTCGCGAACGCTACCCCTACTACACGCTGGGCGCGATCCCCCAGGGCGCCTACCCGGGCATGGAAGCGGACGTGGTCACGGCGGGAATCCCCGCGTGGATCGTGGCCCGCTCCGACCTTCCGGACGACGTGGCGGCCCTGGTCGCGGGGCTGCTGGCCCAACAGGGCGCCTCGGCGCTGGATCAAGTCCACGAAATGGCGTCCCAGATCGACATGGAGTTCCTGCGCGACGCGCCCGTGGAACTCCACCCCGCGACCCGAGAATGGGTGGAGGCCAACCTGGAGACCGCGCGCAACCCGTGACGCTGGCCTGCCAACGGGCGCGCTTCCAGTTGCCCGAAGACTTCCACTACCTGAACTGCGCCTACATGGGACCCCTGCCGAAGGCCGCGGAGCGGGCGGGGATCGAGGGGCTGCGGGCCAAGCGCTTCCCCCAGGCGATCGCTCCAGAGGAGTTCTTTCGCCCGGCGGACGAGCTGCGCGAGAAGTTTGCCCGGCTCGTGGGGGCCGAGCGGCCCGAAGACGTGGCTACGGTGCCGTCCGTCTCCTATGCCGTGTCCGCGATCGCCCGCAATACGGAACTGGGGCCGGGCCGGAACGTGGTCGTCCTCCACGAGCAGTTCCCGGGAAACGTCTATCCCTGGCGGCGTCTGGCGGCCGATGTGGGCGGCGAACTCCGCGTGGTGGCGCCCCGCGACTCGGAGACGGGCGGTTCGGCTGCCGGCGATGCGGGTGCGCACCGGTCGGGGGCTGGCCGCCACGGCCGGGGCGAAGGCTGGACGGAACGCATCCTGGACCGGATCGACGCGGGAACCGCCGTGGTGGCCATGGGCACGGTGCACTGGACCGACGGCGTCCGCTTCGACCTGTCCGCGGTCCGAGAGCGAACCCGAGAGGTGGGCGCGGCGCTGGTGCTGGACGGCACGCAGTCCGTAGGCGCGGTCCCGCTGGACTTGGCGGCCTTGCAGCCCGACGCCTTGGTCGTGGCCGGTTACAAGTGGCTGCTGGGGCCCTACTCCCTGTCCCTGGCGTGGTTCGGCGAGCGGTACCTGGACGGCGTGCCATTGGAAGAGACCTGGATCGGGCGTCGGGGCTCGGAGAACTTTGCGGCCTTGGTCGAGTACGTGGACGACTACCAGCCCGGCGCGGTCCGCTTCGACGTGGGCCAGCGCAGCAACTTCGCACTCGTGCCGGCGCTTTCGGCGTCGCTGGACTTGATCCTGGAGTGGCGGCCGGAGCGGGTGTCCGCCTATTGCGCCCGCTTGGCCGCGGGCGTCCTGCCCCGGCTGCGCGCGCTGGGCTTGGGCGTTGAGGACGACCGCTGGCGGAGCCCGCACCTGTTCGGTCTGTCGCTGCCGCCGAGCGCCGACGCCGAGCGCGTCAAGGCCTGCTTGGCCCGCCACCGCGTCGGCGTGTCGTTTCGAGGGGCCAGCATCCGCGTTTCGCCCTACGTCTACAATACGGAAGCGGACATGGAGGCGCTGGTCGCCGCCATGGAGGAGGCGCTCCTACCGCACCACTAGGCCGGGACCGAAGACGACTTCCGCTTGCGCGCCCGTGACGATTCCCTTCTCGGCGAACCAACCTCGGCGGACCTCCAAAACGAGCGCGGTCGGCTCGTCGGAGTCGGTCAGGGTCTCGTCCATGGGCTCCATCTGCTTCACGGCGGCGATTCGGTAGCGGTCGTCGAAGAAGGCGATGTCCAAGGCGACGCGCGTGTCGCGCATCCAGAACGACCGTTGCTCGGTGTCTGGGAACACGAAGAGCATTCCCGTTCCGTCGGGCACGCGGTCGCGGTTCATCAGCCCGTGCTCCCTTTGGGCGGGAAGGCTGGCGACCTCCGCCCGCACCGTGTCGGCGCCGAAGATCACCCAGGCCGTGCCCGGGGCGGGGCGCGACGAGGCGACTTGGCTCCCGGAGACGGGTGCGGCCGACGCACCAGCGACCAGGGCCAGGACGGCGGCAGCCAGCGCCGCCGCCCGTTGTCGGTTCGGGCGCCGGCCGGTAGCTTTTCGTCCAACAAGGAGCGGTGCCGTGCTGGACCAAGACCTTCTCGACATCTTGGTGTGTCCCGAGACCCACCAACCCGTGACCGTTGCGGACTCCGAGGTCCTGGAACGCGTCAACGCCGCCGTGGCCGACGAGCGGGCCGTGACGCGGGGCGGCGAGCCTGTGGCCGAGCCCATGGACGCGGGCCTGTTGCGCGAGGACGGCCAAGTCCTGTACCCCGTCCGGAAAGGCATTCCCATCATGCTTGTCGACGAGTCCGTGGACATCTCGGCGCTCTGAAGCCGGGCAGCGCAGCCCGGCGGGTCCGCGACCCCCCGCGTCATCCCGGCCGCACCAGCGTCCCCGAGGCCACGGTGACGGCGTGTCCCGCCAGCTCCACCCGGTCGCCCAAGCTCCTTGCGGTGAGCGTTCCGCCCCGCGCGGACAGCTGCCGGGCCTCCATCTCCGTCTTGCCCAGCACCGTCGCCCAGTAAGGGGCAAGGGATGTGTGCGCCACGCCCGTGACCGGGTCTTCGTCCACTCCCAGCCAGGGCGCAAAGAACCGGGACACGAAATCCACCCCCCGGCCAGCGTCGCCGCGCGCCGTGACGGCCACTCCCATCGAGTTGCCGGGCAGGACGACCCGCCCCAGGGCGGTAAAATCCGGCTTCACGGCCAGAACCGCCTGCTCCGACGCCAAGACCACGATCGCCACTTTGTCCGAAGCGACAAAGGCGGGCGGACAACTTCCGCGGTTCGGCCCCGAAGGGGAAGGCGACGGCATGATCGAGGCCAGCCCCGTTGCCTCGGCCAGCCCCAGCGCCTCGGCCAACCCCTCCGGCATGGGCGCCTCCTTGGGCGGATTGGCCGGAAAGTCCATCACGAGGCGCGACGGATCGAGACCGGCGTCCTCGCGAACCGACAGCGGTCCCGATGCCGAATCGAACTCGACCGGGCCCGGGATGCCGACTTCTCGCACAAGGACATGGGCGCTGGCCAACGTCGCGTGGCCGCACAACGGAACTTCCGCCACTGGCGTGAACCACCGCAGGCGACGCCTCCCGTCGGAGCCCGGTCGATAGACGAACGCCGTCTCCGACAGGTTCATTTCGCGGGCGATCTCCTGGCGCGCCGCATCCGAAATGTCGTCGGCGTCCAGGCAGACGGCGGCAGGGTTTCCACGGAACGGCTTGTCCGTGAAGGCGTCCACGATGTAGAACGGAATCCCTTGTCCGGTCATTTGAGCCCCGCGCGATTCGAGGACCTTCGGCAACTTCGGGGGACCGTCGCGCCCCGTTCCAATCTACCAGTACGGCAAGGGGCAGCTTCCCGGAACGGCCTGTCCGCGAAGGCGTCCGTGGTATAGAATGGAATCCCCATTCCGGTCATTTGAGCCACGCGAGCGAGGACCGTCGGCAAAGCATGGAAGCCCTTCGAATCCGGCTCGTAGCCGCGAGCCGCTCCGCAAGCGGGACCGGTTGACGGACCACGGGACGCCCGTCACGCCGGGGGGATTTGCGCGCTTCTACGCTCCATTGGCGGCCACCAGTCTTCTTCTGACCGCCACCAATCCCATCCTCACGGCGGCCCTGGGGCGCTCGACGGACCCGACCATCGCCCTGGCAGGCTTCGGCGTCGCGTTCCCTGTGTGCGGCGTGCTCTACGCGCCCCTTCTGGTGATCCAGCAGGTCGCGGCGGCGAGGCTGTTGGGCGGCGGCTCGTTCTCGCCCGTCAGGCGGTTCGCCTACCTGACGGGGGCCGTGCTCTCCGTCGCGGGAGCGGTCATCGCGTACACGAGCGCCGGGGACTGGGTCTTCGGGAGCGTCGTGGGTGTTGGCCCCCGAGTACAGGCCGAAGCGATGCGCGCCATGGGGTTCCTATGGCCGGTACCGTTCCTGACCGCTGTCCGGGCCTCCCACCAAGGCCGTCTGGTGGCGGGCCACCGGACCCGTCCGATCGCGGCGGCCACCGGCGGGCGAACGGGAGTGCTCGCGGTTGCGGCGGTATTGGCCGTGGCGGTTACGGGGGGCGGCGCGTGGCTGGGGGCGGCGGCGTTCACGGCCGGGCTCGTGGTCGAGACTTTGTGGGTGGTGTGGTCGCCCACGCCCGGTTTGAAGCTGGAGCAATCGGGCTGCGAGACCGACCGCCAGAACGTGGCGCGGTTCTCGGCGCCGTTGATGGCCAACGTGCTGCTGTGGTGGGCGACCCCTCTGATCGTGGGGTCGGTGCTGGCCCGCACCGCCAACCCGGACCCGGCCCTGGCCGCCTTCACCGTGGTGGAGGCCGTGGCTTGGTTCGTGGCCGCGCCGGTGGGGCAGATGCAGCACGCCAGCATTGCCCTGGTCAAGTGTTCCGACACGCACCGGCAGGTCCGCGCCTGGGGCGTGGGCGTGGCCGCGGCGACGATGGCCCTGTTGCTGGCGCTGTCCGTGCCCGCCGTCCGCGAGCCCGTTTTTCGCCTCTTGTTCGCACTGGAGCCGCACTTGATCGCGCTTGCCGGCCCGGCGCTGCCCCTGACGGCGGCGTATCCCGTGCTGTACGGGTTGCGCCAGTACTACCAGGGCCTCTTCGTGCGCTCCGGCAAGACCGGCTTCGTGGGCGTCGGGGCGGTGTTGCGGGTGATCGGCATCGGGGCGCTGGCCGCGACGGCCTTTGCGCTGGGCTTCGGGGCCGACCCGTCGATGGGGGCGGTCATGGGCGTGGGCCTGGCTGTGTCGGGACTGGTCGTGGAAGGCGTTTTTCTCGTGGCGTGCTGCGGAAGCGCGGTCATGCCCGAGTTGAAGGCCCACCGGGCGGCGGCGGTGAACCCCGGCGCCTTCGAGGGCGCGGCGTAGCGCCGGCGATCAGAACGGCTGGCCGTCTTGCTCCGCGCCTGCGGCCTTCTCCGCCGCCAAGCGGTCCCGGCGACGAACGGAGTGAAGTCCCGTGAGCACGTTGCCCGGAGAGGTGGTTCTGACGCCGCCCTGCAGCAGGGCGTCCCGGATCTGGGGGACCGAATAGGTGGCGGCGCCGAACTCGCCGACGAACTTGCGGTACGCGGCCGTCACGCCCAGGCCGGCGTAATGGTCGGCCGGCACCTCGGGATGCCCCGCACCGGCGCTCCGCCGCCGACCGTTGCCTTGCCCGGCGCGCGCGGGCCTCGCCGCGGGCGCGGGCGCCGCCACACGACGACGGCTCGCGACCCCGCGGGGCACTGGCCCCCACTTCTCCGCCAAGAAGCGCTCGATGCGGTCGAGAAGCTTGGCGTCGATGTCGACCTGGGACCCGGCCCTGTCGATGAGCATGTCGACGTAGCTCGTCTTCAGCGGCGAGGCGAAGCCCGTGTCCTTCGTGGCGCCGGCGTCCACCCGATCCACGAACTTCTCGATGCGGTTCAGCAAGGCCGGCTCCGGGTTCTCTTGCGTCGCGGCCCTGTCGATCAGCATCCGCACGTAGCGGGCGGCCAAGGAAGGGGAACCACCCTCGGTCGCGCCGTCGGCCGACGTCTTGGCGGCGGACTTGCGCGGACGGATGGAACCTTGTGACGGAAGCGAATCGAAAGCCACCTGCATCTCTCCTGTGGAATGGGGCGGACGCTCAAGCTAATGCCCTTCCGGCGCGCGTCCAAGGAAAAGATGCAGCGGGCGTGTCGTACCGCAATAGAAATGTCCGGTCATAGCGCAGATGGCGGCGGCGGCGGTGTACGCGGACTTCGGCCGACGCTGCTGGCCGAGCACGCCGCGCGGGAGCTGGGCGTGGACGCGAGCGCGGACACGGTGCGCCGCTGGCTGACCGAGGCCGGGCTGTGGACGGGCAAGCGCAAGCGGGCGAGGCGCCGGAGCCGTCGGCCGCGGCGCGCGGCGCTGGGCGAGCTGGTGCAGTGGGACAGTTCGGTTCACGCTTGGCTCGAGGATCGGGGACCGGGCGACTTGGTGCTGGTGGCGCTGCACGACGACGCGACGGGCCGGATGCTGCACGGGCGCGGCGAACCGGCGGGCGATCATCGAGTGCATCGAGCGCCACGGTCGGCCGTTGGCCGTGTACACGGACCACGCCGGACACTTCGGCTGGCGGGCGAAAGGACGGCGAGCGCACGAAGTCGGTGATCGCCTGCGGGCTGGAAGCGCTGGGCGTCGAGTTGATCCTGGCGGGCTCGCCGCAGGCGAAGGGGCGCGTCGAGCGCGCGTTCGGGACGGCGCAGGACCGACTGATCAAGGAGATGCGCGTGGCGGGGGTCGCGACGCTCGATGCGGCGAACCGGTTCTTGGCGGAGCGCTGGATGCCGTTCTGGAACGAGCGCTTCGCCGTGGCCGCGGTCGAGCCGCTGGACGCGCACCGTCCGTTGCCGCCGGGGACCGATCTCGAGGCGCTGTTCGCCGACACGGAGACGCGGGTCGTGGGGCGCGACTACACGGTGCGCTGGAAGAACCGCTTCTGGCAGGTCCCCGCGACGGAAGCGGAAGCGGCGGGCGTGCGGCCGGGCTCGCGCGTGGTCGTCGAGCGGCGCCTGTCGGGCGAGTTGCGCTTCCGCCGCGGCGATCGGTACTTGGCGGTCGAGGCGCTGGGCGCCGACCGTCCCGCGCCCCCTGCGCCGCGTCCACGGCCGGCTCGCCCGCGTCCGAAGCCGCGGAAGCCGGGCCGCGACCATCCGTGGCGCAAGCAGATCCGCGAGGAGGTCGAGCGGGCGATGGCCAAGCGGGAACGCCGCCTCGCCCGCCTCGCCGCTTCCCGTCTTGCCCTTCCACCAACCCCGCCCAGAGCAGCGCCGCCCGGCTCCCGCCAGCCGTTCACCGGGTCGGCGAAGCCGGGGTCCGGGGACCAGGACGTGATGATCAACGGCTGCGCAGCGAGAGTTCAGTCGCCCACCTTCTGCCGGCCACCTGGACGGCGGAAACGAATCCAGGGGAGGACATTTCTATTGCGATTTAATGATGCGCAGTCCGCGAACCCTGGGACGGACCAGGCGATTTCGCTATATTCTCGCCCTGACGACGGCAGGCAGCATGTCGTGATCGATCAACCGACACCCGGCACCGACAAATGACTCGCCCCCCCCCCCCCCCCCCCCCTCCCCAAAGCGACTTTCTTTCAGCAAGCCTGGATCGGACGCCAGGTTTCGGTCTGTACTGATGCCGGTAGCGAGAACCGCGCTCGCGGCGTTCGGCCTGCTGGCGGCGCTCGGGACCACGGCGGCGCCGCCGCTGAGTGCCCAAACCGCCGTAACGGTCGACAGTTTGAGGATGCGCAGCTCGGCGGGGACGGACAGCACGTACGTGCAGGGCGACACCATCGTCGTGAACGTGTACTACAGCAGCAACACAGACGTCAACAGCCTCCCCGCGCGGCTTTACCTGGGGATCGGGACGGCGACTAGGACGGCGCAGTGGACCGGCCCCTCGGATGGCTGCGATTGCGGAAGCGGCGGGGCTACTTGGTTCAGGTTTCGGTACGTTGTGCAAGGGGGGGACTTCGACGCGGACGGGATCACTACCGATTCGTTGGCGGCTTGGGACATAACCGCTGCAAACGGCGACCAAATCAACGGGTCCTTGACCGGCGTCAAAATCACGAACGCTGCGGCGCACAAGGTGGACGGCACGTTGGGGTATCCGAAGGTGACGGGGGTGACGATAACGAGCAGCGCGGGTTCGGACAGCACGTATGCTGCTGGCGACACGATAGCGGTGACGGTGGCGTTCGACTCGACTGTGGCGGTGACGGGCACGCCGCAGTTGGCTTTGGGGATCGGGAGCGCGACTAGGCAGGCGAGCTACGCGAGCGGGACGGGTTCGGCGTCGCTGGTGTTCCGGTACGTGGTGGTTGGGGGGGACAGGGACACGGACGGGATCAGCATCGGCGCGGGGGCGTTGACGCTGAACGGCGGCACGATCCGGCTCGGCACGAAGGACGCGGTCCTGAGCCTGGGCAGCCATGCGATCGCGAACGCTGCGGCGCACAAGGTGGACGGCGGAGTGGTGGTGATCGGCGTGGGCATCGCGAGTTCTGCGGGGAGCGACAGCACGTATGTGCAGGGCGACACGATCAAGGTGTTGGTAGTGTTCAGCGAGTCGGTGGACGTGACGGGGGCGCCGCAGCTGGCGCTGGGGATCGACACGCTGACGCGACAGGCGAGCTACGTGTCGGGCACGGGGAACGATTCGTTGGCGTTCCACTACGTGCTGCCGGGGTCGTCGACGGACAGGGACGCGGACGGGTTGAGCATCGGGGCGAGCGCGTTGACGCTGAACGGCGGGACGATCAGAAGGGCGGGGTCGGGCACGGTGAACGCGACGCTGGGTTTGGGGGCCCACGCGATCAGCAACGACAGGGACCACCAAGTTGCGCGCAGGCCGGCGATGGCCCCGATACATTTCCAGACGAACCCGGCGAGCGACCAGACGTTCGCGGCGGGTGAGAACATCGAGCTGCGCATCACGTGGAACACCCGCGTGGACAAGCCGACGTGGCAGGGTATGAGGCTGGCGATCGAGATCGGCGCGGACACGGTGACGGCGATGCCGTACCAGCAGAACCCTTGGGCGGTATGGTTTCGATACACGGTGACGAACGCCGACTTGGACGAGAACGGCATAAGCTTGCCGGAGAACGCGTTGACGAACATCGGCAGCGTCACGCTCGAGGGGACGTTGGTCGAGGCGGACAACGATCTTTCAGCCGTGACTCTTGCTGATACGGCCACTCACAAGGTGAACGGCGCTAGGAACGTGCCTCACGTGACGAGCACGTCGATTGCGAGCGATGCGGGTACCGACAGCACGTATGCGCGTGGCGACGTGATCGAGATCGGCGTCGGGTTCAACGAGAACGTGGACGTGGGGGGCTCGCCGCGGTTGGCGATGACGGTCGGGACGGCGACGCGGCAAGCGGTCTACGCTTCGGGGACGGGCGGCGATTCGCTGGCGTTCCGCTACGTGGTTGGGCCTGGGGACGTGGACGCGGACGGGATCAGCATCGGTTCGAGCGCGTTGACGTTGAACGGCGGGACGATTCGGCGGACTGGCGCCTTGGTGGACGCTTACCTGGGCTTGCGGGTCCACACGGTCGCCGCCGCCGGCGCGCACAAGGTGGACGGCGCGGCGGGGCCGCCGGCCGTGGTGGGGATGCCGATCGCGAGCGATGCGGGCACGGACAGCACGTATGCGGCGAACGACACGATAGAAGTGGCGGTGGTGTTCAACGAGAGCGTGGACGTGGGGGGTACGCCGCGTCTGGCGCTGGGGATCGGTCTGCGGACGCGTCGGGCGAGCTACGCGGGCGGCACGGGGACGGATTCGCTGACGTTCCGGTACGTGGTGGCGAGCGGCGACGCGGACTCGGACGGGTTGAGCATCGGGGCGAGCGCTTTGGCTCTGAACGGGGGTACGATCAAGCGGGCGGGGGACGCGACGGTGGACGCTGCGCTGTCGACGGCGAACTTCGTTGTGGCGAACGCGGCGGCCCACAAGGTACTGGGCTCGGGCGCGACGATCGTGACGGGCACGTCGTTCGCGAGCGACGCGGGCACCGACAGCATCTACGTGGAAGGGGACACGGTCGCGGTGGAAGTCGTGTTCAACCAGGCGGTGGACGTGACGGGTACGCCGCAGCTGGCGCTGGTGCTGAGCGCGGTGGTGCAGGCGAGCTACGTGTCGGGGACGGGCACCGCCACGCTGAGGTTCAACTACGTCGTGGCGTCGGGAGACTCGGACACGAACGGGATCAGCTACGGGCGGGACGCGCTGACGCTGAACGGCGGCACGATCAGAAGGGCGGGCACGGCGACGGACGCGTACCTGAGCTTGTGGACTCACGTCGCGACGGACGACAGGTCCCACCGCGTGTGGGAAGTGCCGAAAGTGAGCAGCGTTTCGATTCCCACCGGCGCGGGCGCCGACCAGACGTGGGCGAGCGGCGAGATCATCGACTTCTTCACGGTGTTCGATCGGGGCATAGCGGCGTCGGTCACGGCGTCGTCGGCCATATACCTCACGATCGGGGAGGATGTCCGCGCGGGCTACATACACAACGTGAACACTGGCACCCGGACTTTGCACTGGCGGTACGTTCCGACGCTGGCCGACCTGGACGCGGACGGGCTCAGCGTGGACAGCGTCGCGCTTGGCGGCAGCGACTACGTCAGGACGGCCGGAGCGCCGGCGGGCGCGGCGAACGCCTTCTTGGAGTTCACGCCGATCGCGAACGCTTCGGCGCACAAGGTGAACGGCGCTCAGGCGGTGCCTCACGCGACGGGCACGGCGATTGCGAGCGACGCTGGGGGCGACGACACGTATGCGCTGGGCGACACCGTCGAGGTCGGGCTGGTGTTCAACGAGAACGTGGACGTGACGGGGACGCCGCAGCTGGCTTTGGGGATCGGGTCGGCGACGAAGCAGGCGAGCTACGTGTCGGGGACGGGCGGCGATTCGCTGACGTTCCGTTACGTGGTGGCGGCTGGGGACGCGGACAGCGACGGGATCAGCATCGGCGCGGGCGCGCTGGCGCTGAACGGCGGGACGGTCAGGCGGGCGGGGTCGGCGACGGTGAACGCCTACCTGGGCTTGCGGGTCCACGTGGTCGCGAACGCTTCGGCGCACAAGGTGGACGGCAGCCTGGGGCCGCCGGGCGTTGCGGGGTTGGCGATCGGCTCGCCGGAGGTGGGCGACACGTTCGAGCGCGGCGAGACGATCGAGGTCAAGGTCGTGTTCAACAAGTCGGTGGACGTGACGGGCACGCCGCGGCTGGCTTTGGGGATCGGGAGCGCGACGAAGCAGGCGGACTACGCCGCGGGCACGGGCACGGACACGCTGGTGTTCCGGTACGTGGTGGTGACGGCGGACGTGGACGCGGACGGATTGAGCATCGGGTCGGGCGCTTTGGCGCTGAACGGCGGTACGGTCCGTGTGTCGGGCGGGCCGACGGACGCGTTGCTGGGTTTGGGCGCGCACGCGGTCGCGAACAGCACGGGCCACAAGGTTGCGGGCGGGACGTTCACGGCGTCGGCGCCGAGCGGCGTGGCGATCGCGAGCGCACCGTCGAGCGACAGCACGTACGGTCGGACGGAGCGGATCGAGGTCGAGGTGTCGTTCACGCGCCCGGTGGACGTGACGGGCACGCCGCAGCTGGCTTTGGGGATCGACACGCTGACGCGGCAGGCGTCGTACGCGAGCGGGAGCGGCACGAACACGCTGGCGTTCCACTACACGGTGGTTGCGGCGGACGCGGACTCGACGGGTATCAGCGTCGGTGCGAGCGCGCTGACGCTGAACAGCGGAACGATCAACGACGCTCGCGACGGTTCGACTGCGGCGGGATTGGGGCTGGGCAGCCACGCGATAGCGGACGCTGCGGCGCACAAGGTGGACGGCAGCTTGGGACCGCCGACCGTCAGCGGCGTGTCGTTCGAGTACGATCCGCACAACGCGACTTACGAGCGTGGCGAGCAGATCGGGGTCCGCGTCCAGTTTCATCGGGCGGTGGACGTGACGGGGACGCCGCGGCTGGCGCTGGGGATCGGGAGCGCGACGCGTCAGGCGAGCTACGTGAGCGGGACGGGCACGACGACGCTCCTGTTCCGCTACACGGTGGTGCAGTCGGACGACGACGGGAACGGGATCAGCATCGGCGCGAGCGCGCTGACGCTGAACGGCGGCACGATCCGGCTTTCGGGCGCGATGGTGGACGCGCTTCTGGATTTGGGTTCGCACGCGGTCGCGAACGAAGGCTTCCAAAGGGTGGACGGTTCGCTGTTCACGACGCCGTACGCGAGCGGCATGGCCGTCCGCAGCTCGCCGGCGAGCGCGAACACGTACCAGCTGGGCGAGCGGATCTTGGTGCTGGTGACGTTTACTACCCCGGTGACGGTGACGGGCACGCCCCGGGTGGCGTTGGGGATCGGCAGCGCGACGCGGCAGGCGGAGTACGCGAGGGGGACGGGCACGCGGGACGTGTGGTTCCACTACGTGGTGGCGGCAGCGGACGTGGACGCGGACGGGATCAGCATCGGCGGGAGCGCGTTGGCGCTGAACGGCGGCACGATCAACGACGCGCGGGCCGGCGGGTCGGCGGCGCTCCTGACCTTGGCGGGCGAAGCGTTCAGCAACGACGGGGACCACAGGGTGAACGGCGGCATCGGCGCGCCGAGCGTGAGCGGCTTGGTCGTCGCGTCGCCGCCCGTGGGCGACACCTTCGAGCGAGGCGACGTAGTAGCGGCGACAGTGGAGTTCAACGCGGCGGTGACGGTGACGGGCACGCCGCAGCTGGCGTTGGGGATCGGAGCGGTGACGCGGCAGGCGAGCTACGCGTCGGGGACGGGCACGTCGTCGCTGGTGTTCCGCTACACGGTGGTTCAGGCGGACGCGGACGCGGACGGGTTGAGCGTGGGCGCGAGCGCGCTGGCGCTGAACGGCGGGACGGTCCGGCGGACGGGCACGACGACGAACGCGGTCTTGGGGCTGGGCGGCCACGCGGTGACGAACAGCGCGGGCCACAAGGTGTCGGGCGCGACGCTCACGGCGTCGTCGCCGAGCGGGCTGGCGATAACGAGCAGTCCGGTGGTAGGCGACACGTACGTGCAGGGCGACACGATCGCGGTGGAGGTGTCGTTCGTGCGGCCGGTGACGGCGACGGGGACGCCGCAGCTGGCGCTGGCGATCGGCGACTCGACGCGACAGGCGGGCTACTCGAGCGGCAGCGGCACGAGCACGTTGGAGTTCCGGTACGTGGTGGCGGCGTCGGACGCGGACGCGGACGGGATCGGCATCGGGTCGGGGGCGCTGGCGCTGAACGGCGGCACGATCGTGGACGCTCGGGACGGATCGACGGCGGCGGGTCTGGGTCTGGGTAGCCACGCGATCGCGAGCGCTTCGGGGCACAAGGTTGCGGGCGCCGTTCCGTACGTGACGAGCGCGTTCTTCCTGTCGGCGACGAACGCGGGGCTGTCGTACGCGAGCACGGACAGCGTGTTCGGACTGGGCGACCAGATTCGGGTGGGGGTCGGGTTCAACGCGGGCGTGACGGCGACGGGCACGCCGCGGCTGGCGTTGGGGATCGGCGCGCAGACGCGGAGCGCTGCGCAGTGCGGCACGACAGGGGGCGGCGTCATCCTGGTGTTCTGCTACACGGTGGTTGCTGCGGACGCGGACTCGACGGGGATCAGCATCGGGGCGAGCGCGCTGACGTTGCCGGGCGGCGCGACGATTCGAGCGACGGGGACGACGACGGACGCTCGGCTGTCGCTGGTTCCGTGGAACTTCGCGGACGCGGTGGCGTACCAGGTGGACGGGAGCAAGGAGGTGGCGCCGGGCGTGGCGGGCGTGGCGATATCGAGCGCGCCGGCGAGCGACAGCACGTACGGACGCACGGAGGCGATCGAGGTCGAGGTCGAGTTCGAGCGTTCGGTGGACGTGACGGGGGCGCCGCAGCTGGCGTTGTCGATCGACACGCTGACGCGTCAGGCGTCGTACGCGAGCGGGGGAGGTACGAGAACTCTGACGTTCCGCTACGTGGTGGCGGCTGTGGACGCGGATTCGACGGGGATCAGCGTCGGCGCGAGCGCGCTGACGCTGAACGGCGGTGCGATCGTGCTTTCGGGCGGCACGACGGCGGCGACGTTGGGGCTGGGCACGCACGCGATAACGAACGCTGCGGCGCACAAGGTGAACGGGAGCCTGGGACCGCCGGGCGTGACGGGACTGGCGATCGGTTCTCCCGTGGTTGGCGACGTGTTCGAGCGTGGCGAGACGATCGAGGTCGAACTGGAGTTCAACCGCGCGGTGGACGTGACGGGCACGCCGCGGCTCGCACTGACGATCGGTTCGGCGACCAGGCAGGCGAGCTACGCGAGCGGGACGGGGACGACGGGGCTGGTGTTCCGGTACGTGGTGGCGTCGGGCGACGCGGACGCGGACGGATTGAGCATCGGGTCGGGCGCGTTGACGTTGAGCGGCGGTACGATCCGTCTGGCTGGCGGGACGCTGGACGCGACGTTGGGGCTGGGCACGGGCGTGGTGGTGACGAACAGCGGCGGCCACCAGGTGTCCGGCAGTACGTTCACGGTGCCGGCAGTGACTGCGGTGACGGTGTCGAGCGCTCCGGCGAGCGGTCAGACGTACCAGTTGGGCGAGTCGATCGAGGTGAAGGTGGCGTTCGGGCGACCGGTGGCGGTGACGGGCGCGCCGCGGCTGGCGCTGACGATCGGGACCACGACGCGACAGGCCGGCTACGATGCCGCTTCGAGCAAGGCGGACACGCTGGTGTTCGGTTACGCGGTTCGTCCTTCGGACGCGGACGCGGACGGGCTCGGCATCGCAGCGAGCGCGCTGACGCTGAGCGGCGGGACGATCGCCGACGTGCGTCCGGGCGCGGTTGCGGCTGCGCTGGACTTGGGATCGAGCGCGGTGACGAACGACGCCTCGCACAAGGTGAACGGCGGGCTGGGTCCGCCGGGCGTGACGGGCCTGACGGTGGCGTCGCCGCCGACGGGCACGACGTTCGAGCGCGGCGACACGATCGTTGCGACGGTGACGTTCAACAAGGCGGTGGACGTGACGGGCACGCCGCGGCTGGCTTTGGGGATTGGTTCGCAGACGCGTCAGGCTGCGTATGCGTCGGGGACGGGCACGGCGTCGTTGGTGTTCCGGTACGTGGTGGCGACGGCGGACGCGGACGCGAACGGGTTGAGCATCGGCGCGAACGCGTTGGCGCTGAACGGCGGGACGATCGACGTTGCGGGCGGTACGACGGACGCATTGCTGAGCCTGGAGCACTACGCATTCGGCAATGCGAGCAACATGCTCGTAGCGGGCGGGACGTTCACGGCGGCGTCGGTGTCGGGCGTGACGATATCGAGCAGCCCGGCGGGCGGCGGCACGTACGGATTGAGCGAGGAGATCGGCGTCGAGGTGACGTTCAACCGCAACGTGGCGGTGACGGGCTCGCCCGAGTTGGCGCTGACGATCGGTTCGCAGACGCGGCAGGCGTCGTACGTGACGACGACGGGCGGCCGCGTGCTGTCGTTCGCCTACACGGTGGTTGCCGCGGACGCGGACGGGAACGGGTTGAGCATCGGCGCGAGCGCGTTGTCGCTGAACGGCGGCACGATCGCGGACGCGCGCGACGCGAACGAGGCCGCGAGCCTCGGACTGGGCTCTCACGCGATATCGAACGCGGGCAGCCATCGGGTGGACGGCACTCAGGGACCGCCGGGCGTGAGCGGCGTGTCGATCGCGTCGCCCGTGGTGGGCGACACGTTCGAGCGAGGCGACACGGTGGTTGCGACGATCGTGTTCAACAAGGCGGTGGACGTGACGGGCACGCCGCAGCTGGCGTTGACGATCGGCAGCACGACGAAGCAGGCGAGCTACGCGAGCGGCACGGGCACGGCGTCGCTGGTGTTCCGGTACGTGGTGGTGACGGCGGACGCGGACGCGGACGGCATCAGCATCGGCGCGACCGCGTTGGCGCTGAACGGCGGTACGATCGACGTGGCGGGCGGCACGGTGGACGCGGTTCTGGGGCTGGGGACGCACGCGGTGACGAACAGCGATGGCCACAAGGTCGCGGGCGGCACGTTCACGGCGGCGTCGGTGTCTGGCGTGGCGCTGACGAGTTCGCCCGCGGTGGCGACGACGTACGGCCGCGACGAGTCGATCGAGGTTCAGGTGACGTTCAACCGTCGCGTGGCGGTGACGGGCACGCCGCAGGTGGCGCTGACGGTGGGCGCGCAGACGCGGCAGGCGGACTACGCGAGCGGGACGGGCACGCGGGCGCTGACGTTCCGGTACGTGGTGGTGGCTGCGGACGCGGACGCCGACGGGATCGAGGTGGGCGCGAGCGCGTTGGCGCTGAACAGCGGGACGATCGCCGATGCCCGCGACGGCTCGACTGCGGCGAGCCTGGGGCTGGGCAGTCATGCGTTGAGCGCCGCTGCGGGCCACAAGGTGGCCGGCACGCTGGCGGGCGCGTCGGTGACGGGCGTTGCGGTGTCGAGCACGCCGGACAGCGCGGACACGTACGGCCTGGGCGAGCGGATCGAGGTCGAGGTGACGTTCGACCGCGCGGTGACGGTGACGGGCGCGCCCGAGCTGGCGCTGACGGTGGGCGCGGTTGCGCGGCAAGCGGGCTACGCGGGCGGCAGCGGCACGGCGACGCTGTCGTTCGCGTACCGCGTGCGTGGCGCGGGCAGTGGCGGCAGCGGTACGGGCGGCGTGGACGCTGACGCGGACGGCATCGGCGTGGCGGCTGCTGCGCTGACGCTGAACGGCGGTACGATCGTGAACACGGCGGACGGCGTTCGTCCGGCGACGCTGGCGCTGGGCGCGCATGCGATCGCGGCTGCTGCGAACGACAAGGTGGACGGCACGGTCGAGGTCGCGCCGGTCGTGGTGGGCGTGGCGGTGACGAGCGAGCCGGTGGCGACGGGACTGTACGGCGCGGGCGGCGTGATCCGTGTCGAGGTGACGTTCAGCCGGCCCGTCGATGTGGCGGGCGCGTCGTCGTCGCCGGCGCTGGCGGCGTCGATGTCGGCCGCGACCGCTGCGAACACGGCTGCGGCGCGACTGGCGATCGACGTGGGCGGCACGACGCGGCACGCGCGCTACGTGTCGGGTTCGGGCACTGCGGTGCTGGCGTTCGAGTATGTGGTCCGTCCGGCGGACCGGGACCCGGACGGGATCAGCATCCCGGCGGACGCGCTGGCCGAGGCTGCGGGCGCGCTGCGGATCGCGGGCGGCACGACGCTCGCGGCGCTGGACCTGGGCGCGCACGCGGTGACGGACTTGACGGGCCACGCGGTGAACGGCGCGGGCAGCCTGGACCCGGTGTTCGGGCGGTTGGAGTACGAGTTCGAGTTGGCGGAGAACGTTGCGGGCCCGCTGCCGGTGGGCGAGGTGGTCGCGGCGAGTCCTCTGGGCGCCGAGGTGCGCTACGGGTTGGAGAGCGGAGGCGAGGGGCTGTTCGAGGTGGACGTGTCGAGCGGCGTGGTGACTTACGTTGGCGGTGGCGAGGACGCGGAGCAGCGTTCGGAGTACGTGATGCTGGTGGTGGCGGTGACGGGCGGCGTGGGCGAGGACGAGCAGCTCGAGACTTTGGCGAAGGTGACGGTGAAGGTCGTGAACGAGAACGACGAGGCGCCGTCGTTCGTCGAGGAGCGTTGGGCGTTCGAGCTGGCGGAGGACATTGCGGGTCCCTTGGCTCTGGGCGTGTTGGAGGCTGTGGACTTGGACGAGGGCGACACGCTGACCTACGCGCTGGTGGCGGGCGATCGCGAGCGGTTCGAGCTGGACGGGCAGACGGGCGAGTTGCGGTACGTGGGCGCAGGCGAGGACTACGAGGCCGGCGCGGGGCCGTGGGTGTTGGAGGCGACGGCGACGGACTTGCTGGGCCGTACGGCGCGGACGACGGCGACGGTCGCGGTTGCGGACGTGAACGAGCCGCCGGCGTTCGCGGACTCCGCATATGCGTTCGAGTTGGCCGAGAACGTTGCGGGACCGCTGGTGCTGGGCGCGGTGCGTGCGACGGACCCGGACCGGGACGACCCGCCGGCGTACAGCCTGGCCGAAGGCGACGCCGAGCGGTTCGAGGTGGACGCCGTTACGGGCGAGGTGCGGTACGTGGGCGCAGGCGAGGACGCGGAGACGGGTCCGGAGAGCTGGGCGCTCGAGGTCCGGGCGACCGACCGCGGCGGCGTCGCGGTTGTTGCGAGCGTGACGGTGGCGCTGCTGGACCGCAACGAGGCGCCCGTGTTCGCTGCGGAGCGCTACGAGTGGGAGTTCGAGGAGAACGTCGCCGGACCGTTGGTTCTGGGGATGGTCGAGGCGGCGGACCCGGACCGAGCGGACACGCTCGTGTACAGCCTGTCGGGCGAAGCCGCGGCGCTCTTCGAGGTGGACGCCGGCACGGGCGAGGTGCGGTACGCGGGCGCGGGCGAGGACTACGAGGCGGGCCCGGCGTCCTGGGAGTTCGAGGTGGTGGCGACCGACGGCGAGGGGATGGCGGCGCGCGCGGTTGCGACGGTCGCGCTGCTGGACGTGAACGAAGCGCCGTCGTTCGCGGACTCGGCGTACGCTTTCGAGCTGGCGGAGAACGCTGCCGGGCCGCTGACGCTGGGCATGGTCGAAGCGACCGACCCGGACCGCGGCGACGCGCCGGCGTACAGCCTGGCCGAAGGCGATGCCGCGCGGTTCGAGGTGGACGCTGGGACGGGCGAGGTGCGCTACGTGGGGAGCGGCGAAGACTACGAGCAAGGTCCGCCGACGTTCGCGCTGACGGTGCGGGCGACGGACGCGGGCGGACTGACGGCCGAGGCGGGCGTGTCGGTGACGCTGCTGGACGTGAACGAGGGTCCGGAGGCGGTGGGCGCGATGTCGCCGAAGACGCTCGAAGCGTACGGCGCCGCTGTGGAAGAGGAGTTGGCGCAGTACTTCCGGGACCCGGACGGCGACGCGCTGGCGTACGCGGTCGAGTCGTCGGCGCCGGCCGTGGCGGATGCGACGGTGACGGGCGCGGGCCGGTTGTCGATCGCGCCGCAGGCGATCGGCGAAGCTGTGGTGACGGTACGCGCGAGCGATCCGGGCGGGCTGTCGGCGGTGCAGCAGGTGCGCGTGACGGTGGAGGCGTCGCGGTCGGAGCGCGCGCGTGCGTTGGAGCTGACGCTGGCGGCGTTCGGCCGGTCGCTGGGCACGGAGACGGTGGATGCGATCGGCGGGCGGCTGGGGCTGGGGTCGTCGGGCGCGCTGGGCCGGTCGCACGTGCAGCTCGGCGGCCGGTCGCTGGCCTGCGGCGCGCCGGGCGCCGGGTCGGGCGGCTTCGGCGGCGGCGTCCCCGGCGTTGCGAGCGCGGCGCGTGACCAGACCGACGGCAGCGTTGCGGCTTCGGCGGACGGCCGGACCGACGGCGACGCTGCGAACGCGGTGCACGAACAGGCCGACGCCGGCGAGGGCCATGCCGAAGGCGGCGACGACAGCGGTGCCGCTGGCATCGGCGGCTCGGGCCATTGCGGGCTCGAGTCGCTGGTGCGGGGCGCGACGGGCCTGCTGGGGTTGCAGATCGCGCACCCCGGCTCGGCCGACGCGGCCGGCGGAACCGTCGACTTGGCCGCGCTGCTGTTCGGCGACGGCCGGGGCGGTGCATTCGGTCAACCGACAGCGGGCGGCGCAGGCGGCATGGGCGGCATGGGCGGCATGGGCGGCGCCTACCAGGGCCGTCAGCAACCCGAAGCCGGGCGCGCCGACCGCACCGGCGGCCTGACGTTCAACCCCGTCGACGCCCGCGGCCTGCGCTCGCAGAGCTCGTTCCAGCTGGCGTTCGGCGGCCCGGACGCCCCGGCCGACGCATCCTCGGCCGGCGCCTCCGCCTCTTCGCAGGCTGCTGTCCGGTCGGGCTGGACGGTGTGGGGCCAGGCGAACCTGGGCGAGTTCGAGGGCCGTCCCCGAGACGACTTCGCCATGGACGGCCGCACGCGCTCCGCCTACCTGGGGCTCGACTACCGGTTCGGCTCCGGGTTCCTCATGGGCCTTGCGGGCTCGCGCAGCGACATGGAAGCCGGCTTCGACAGCGACGTCAACGGCGCGGGCTCGGTCGACGCTCGCCTGACCAGCCTCTACCCCTACCTGCACTGGTCGTCCGGCGGCGGCTTCGGCGTGTGGGGCTTGGCGGGCGCGGGCCGCGGCGACGCGACGCTCGAGGAGTCGGCGGGCGGCCGTTTCGACACCGACTTGGAGATGCGCATGGGCGCGCTGGGCGTGCGCCAGGAGCTGACCGGCGGGTTGGCGCTGAAGGCGGACGCTTTCGCCGTCCGCATCTTGTCGGACGACGTGGCGGGCATGGCGGGCGTGACGGCGGACGCGCAGCGCGTGCGACTGGCGCCGGAGATCGGCGGCCAGTGGTCGCTGGGCGGCGGGCTGGCGATGCGGACGCGGCTCGAGGTGGGCGGTCGCTTCGACGGCGGCGACGCGGAGACGGGGATGGGCGCGGAGGCGGGCGCCGAGGTGGGGTTGGCGCACCAGGCCAGCGGGTTCAGCATGACGGCGCGAGGCCGCGCGCTGCTGGTGCACCAGGAGCGCGACTTCAAGGACTGGGGCGCCGGGTTCTCGCTGAGGTTGCAGCCGGGCGGCGAGGGCGAGGGCGGGCTGTCGTTCTCGGTCGAGCCGACGTGGGGCGACGCCGGGGCCGGCGCGCGGACGCTGTGGCAGGGCGGCGCCGACGTGTGGCGGACCGCGGGCGCCGGCGGCTTCGGCGCGCCGGGCCGGATTGCGCGGCCGGTCGGCGCGAACGTCCCGGCAGGCTCGGGTCTTGCTCGCAACCCGGGCGACCCGTCGGCGCAGGACGCGTCGGCTGCTGACGGCGACGCGGCCGCCGGCTCGCAGGCGAGCCTGGGCCTCCCCGCAAGCTCCGGCCTCTTGGCGGCCACGAGCGCGCCGGGCTGGGCGCCCGACCGCGTGGCGATGGAGGTCGGCTACGGCGTGCTGCTGCCCGGCGGCAATCAAGTCAAGCCGTTCGGACGATGGAGCCGCGAGGGACCGACGGGCCATCGGGTGAACGTGGGGACGCGGTGGTCGCTGCTGGGCGGCGAGACCGCGGGGCAAGAGCCCGCGGCCCCCGGCCTGCGCCTGACGATGGACCTGTTCGGCGAGCACGTCGCCAGCGGCGTCCAGCCCCCGGAACGCCGCGTCGGACTCTCCGGCAGGATCGTCTTCGAATAGGGAGAATCCCCTCGACGCCCCAGCGCGCCGAGGCGGCGCCTCCCCCGGGCGCGGAGAAACGGGCCGGCACGGTCGTCCGCACGACCTGCCGGCCTCCTCCGTCGCGGGGCGCCAGCGACTCCTCGTCGGCTGTTTCGGGAGGCCGGTCGCGCCGGCGGGCTTGGTCCAGTGTATCTTGTTTCGCGACCTTCCCTCCCTTCCTGCCGAACTTCCATGAGAAACCATCGAACTGCGCAGCCCGCAGATCGTGGCTCCGGCCAGGCTTCCGAGAGCCGCCGCCTATTCACGTCCGAGTCCGTCACCGAAGGCCACCCGGACAAGCTGGCCGACCAGATATCGGACGCCGTGCTGGACGCGGTCTTGAAGGAGCCTGTCCGAGATGGCCTCCCTCGACCTGGGCTCGGTGGATGTCGAACGGGGCCAGCTCCGCGTCCTGGGCAAGGGCCGAAAGGAGCGCCTGACTGACACCCGTCACCCAGTCCGCCGCGCGCTGGCGCGCTACCTTCCCCGACGGTTGGAGTTCGCGCGCCCGGGCGAATCCGCTCTCTTCCTGACCGACGCGGCGGCCGCCTCTCCACGCGCTACATCCAGCGATGCGTCCGGGAAGCCTCGCCGACTACGCCAGCGCCGCGGGGCCTCTCGGTTCACTCCTTGCGACACTCCTTCGCCACGCATCTCCTCGACTCCGGGGCCGACCTCATGGCCGTCAAGGAACTCCTCGGCCACGCATCGCTGTCCACTACCCAGATCTACGCATACGTCCAAGGAGCGGCTGCGCCGCGTCTACAAGGCGGCCCATCCGCGGGCGTAGGTTGGCGGCCGCCGGCTCGAACTCGCGCGCCACGGCCTCCGGCGACTGTCCCGAGCGGACCAGGGCGACGATCTCCCGCCGGTACGCCGATCCCCTTGTGTCAAACCGCAATAGAAATGTCCAGGGTTAGGGCGCAATAGAAATGTCCTCCCCTGGATTCGTTTCCGCCGTCCAGGTGGCCGGCAGAAGGTGGGCGACTGAACTCTCGCTGCGCAGCCGTTGATCGTCACGTCCTGGTCCCCGGACCCCGGCTTCGCCGACCCGGTGAACGGCTGGCGGGAGCCGGGCAGCGCTGCTCTGGGCGGGGTTGGTGGAAGGGCAAGACGGCGGGCCTCGTCGCTGCAAGGCGCGGGGATCCGTTCATCGCTGGGCTCCGGCGGAGACGCGGTCGGCGCGACTGTCCGGCGCGCCGGAAGCGGCGAGCCGGGCGAAGCGGTGTTCCCGCTTGGCCATCGCCCGCTCGACCTCCTCGCGGATCTGCTTGCGCCACGGATGGTCGCGGCCCGGCTTCCGCGGCGAACAGCGCCTCGAGATCGGTCCCCGGCGGCAACGGACGGTGCGCGTCCAGCGGCTTGACCGCGGCAACTGACGGGTCGGATCCGAATCGAACTGCCCGGCGGAGCGGTCCACGAGGCAGAGGAAGCATATCTGTGCCGGTGCGGCGCGTCGCAGGACAAGCCCTTCTGCGACGACTCCCACCACCAGGCGGGCTTCGCCGACGAAGGCGTCGTTCAGGGCGGCCGGTTGGTGCCCGCCGAGGAAAGCCGGGGCGCGGCCGACGAACCCATTGCGATCGTTTGCGCGCCCAACGGGCCTTTGCTGGTGGGCGGGCCGCTGGTCGTCGTGGGCGAAGACGGCGCGACGACCCAGGGACGCAAAGGCGCCTTGTGCAGGTGCGGCGCATCGTCGTCCAAGCCGTTCTGCGACGGGGCCACCGGGAGTGCGGGTTCAAGGCGGAGTAGGTTCGGCCGCTTCCGATGCGCCCGTCCACGAACCACAAGGCGGTCCCCTTACCGTGGACGCCGATCTCGATCTCGAGGCGACGGCGGTGCCTTGGTTGCGAACTCGCGGTGCCGACGTGACGGTTCGGCGCGGCGAAAGTGCCGGACACGCTGCCGAACCCCGAAAGCAAGGGCGTGGTCTGGGAGTACGGTGCCGGTCGCCAGCTGGTCCGGCTGCCGTGCGGACTCCGGCTGCTCGTCGAAGGAGGCGAGCGGGCAAGGTGGTTCGGCGGATGCCCAACTTGCCGAGGCCGACGTCCGACGGTTCGTGTCCGGCACTGCCGGCGATCGCCCTGCACAGGGGACTGCTCCCGCTCCATGCGAGCGTCGTGGCTCGCAACGGCGATGTGCACGCCTTCTCGGGCGGCACCGCCGAAGGCAAGTCCACGCTGGCGGCGGCGATGCCCGGCCCCGGGTACGGCTTCTTCGCCGACGACATCCTGATCTTTGATCCGGTCCGGGACGCCGGGAGCGGCTCTGGTGTTGGAGTTGGGACGACCTGAAGCTGGATTCGGGCGGCCTTGAGTTGGCCGGCCGAGCTGTTCCTGGACGAAGTGACCGCCGGTGCTCTGTACTTGATCCACAACCCTCTGGACGTTGCGGTCTCGTGGGCGTTCTTCCGCGCCTCCGGAGACATGGATGCAGGCGTTGCGTTCGTCAACGGCCCCAATGCGTATGCGGACGGCCCGGTTCCGCGTGCCGGAGAAGCCGATCGACTGGTCCAGCCATGTAGCAAGCTGGTTGGACGCGCCGTTCCCCGTCCTGGCCATGCGCTACGAAGACACGCCGGCCGACCCGGTGGGCCAGCTGGCAGGAATGGCCGGGTTTCTGGGGCTGGACGGAGACAACGACGAAGAGCGGCTGCGCCGCGCCGTGGCCTTCTCCAGCTTCGATCGGTTGCCGAGGAAGAAGAGGTCGGCTTTCTTGTTCTTCGGACGGGGGTGCAGTTTTCCGCTCGGGCCGCCAGGACGACTGGTGCCGGCACCTTTCGCATGCCCAAGTCGACCAGATCGTCGAACGGCACGGCGCCGCAATGACCCGCTGGGGGTACCTTCCAGGCGACCGGACATAGGCCGGCCGAAGACATAGGCCGGCCGACTTGCAAGTCGGGACGCGACCCTGCGGCCCTTTCGGCCCTGCGCTACGCCCCCAGCGCCCGTTTCGCGATGCGTTGCTGTTCTCGGGCGTGGTCCTTCATGTTGCCTTCGGCAGGGCTGGCGCGCTCGGGGCGCGTCACGTGCACCAGCTTGACGGAGGTGGGCAGGGCTCGGTGCAGGCGGGGGCCGACGTACGGAAGCGCGCCCATGTTCTCGGGCTCTTCCTGCGTCCAGATGACCGTCTCAAGGTTGGGGTAGCGATCGTCCAGGGCGCGGACTTCGTCGTCGGGGAAGGGGTAGAGGGCTTCGATTCGGGCGATGGCTGTCGTGTCGGCTTGGGCGCGCATGTCGGAGCCCGCCAAGTCGTAGTAGACCTTGCCGGTGCACACGACCAGCCGTCGTATGCGCTCCGCGTCGGCGTGGTCCACGTCGGGGTCGTCGATGACGCGCTGGAAGGTGCCGTCAACCAAGTCGCGCACGGGCGAAGTGGCTTTGGGGTGGCGCAGCAGGCTCTTCGGCGACATGACCACCAGCGGCCGCTCGGGTTCGCTCATGGCCTGCACCCGCAGCAAGTGGAAGATCTGCGCCGGCGTGGTGGGGTAGACGACCCTCATGTTGTCTTCCGCGCACAGCTGCAGAAAGCGTTCCAGGCGAGCACTGGAGTGCTCCGGTCCCATGCCTTCGTAGCCGTGGGGCAACAGCAGCGTGAGGCGCGAGCGTTGTCCCCACTTGGCCCAGCCCGCCGACAGGAACTGGTCGATCATGACCTGGGCCACGTTGGCGAAGTCGCCGAACTGGGCTTCCCAGATCACGAGGTCCCGGTCCGCCGCCACGGCCACGCCGTACTCGAACCCTACGACGGCGGCCTCGGTCAGCGGCGAGTTGTACACCTCGAAGCGCGTGTCGCCTACATGGGCCATCGGCACGTGCTCGACCCCCGTCTGGGCATCGTGGAGTACGAAGTGGCGGTGGCTGAAGGTGCCGCGCTCGGCGTCTTGGCCGGACAGCCGGACGGGGATGCCGTCGTCCAGCAGGCTGGCAATGCCCAGGGCTTCGGCGTGCCCCCAGTTGAGCATGAAGTCGAGACCGAACTCCTGGCCGCGACGGGCCAGCTGCCGGGCCAGCTTCGGATGGACGGCGAACCCTTCCGGGTAGTCCAGCAGCTTGCGGTTGAGTTCCTCCAGGCGGTCGAACTCCACGGGCGTGTGCGGGTCCAGCCCCTGCTCCACGGCGCCGAAGTCCGGGTGGCTCCACGGCATGGCGGTTTCGTTCCGGGCGGCGGCGCGGCGGCGGTCCAGGATTTCCCGCAACTCGTCGTCCACCTTCCGGGCGCTGGCTTGCGCTTCTTCGGGCGCGACCACGCCTCGCTCGGCCAAGCGGTCCGCCCAGCGCGCCCGAGCCGTCGGATGCTTGCGGATCTTGGCGTAGAGCTTGGGCTGCGTGTACGCCGGTTCGTCGCCTTCGTTGTGGCCGTGACGCCGGTAGCCCACCAAGTCGATCACCGTGTCGTCGCGGAACTTGGCCCGGTACGCCATCGCCAGACGCACGGCGGCCAAGCAGTCCTCCGGCGAGTCCGCATTGGCGTGGATGACCGGAATGTCGTAGCCCTTGGCCAGATCGCTGGCGTAGCGCGTGGAGCGACCGTCCTCGGGGTCGGTGGTGAAGCCGACCTGGTTGTTGGCGATGACGTGCACGGCGCCGCCCACTTCGTACCCGCGCAGGCGCGCCAAGTTGAGGGTCTCGGCCACCACGCCCTCGGCGGCGAACGCCGCGTCGCCGTGGATCAGGATGGGCACGACCCGCTCGGGGCGGCGGTCCGTGGCGCCGTTGTCGTCGGCGTACTGGTGCGTCCGAGCCATCCCCAGGACGACCGGGTTGACGTACTCCAAGTGGCTGGGGTTGGGCGCCAGCGTGATGCGGACGGTGTCGCCGGAGCGCAGCGCGTAGTCGCCCGTGGCTCCGTGGTGGTACTTGACATCGCCGGTGCCGGGGTCGCGGATCCACAACGCGCCCTGGGGTGTGGTCTGGCCCTCGAAGGCGCCCAGCAGTTCGTCGTAGGAGACCGCCAAGATGTGGGCCAGGACGTTTAGACGGCCACGATGGGCCATGCCGATCACCACGTCGGTGGCGCCGTCGGCCGCGGCCTGTTCGATGGCCTCGTCGAGCATCGGCACCATCATGTCGGTGCCTTCGATCGAGAAGCGCTTCTGTCCCTGGTAGGTCCGATGAAGGAACTGCTCCAGGCCTTCGACCTGCGTCAGCCGGTCCAGCGCCCAGCGACGGTCGGCGTTGTCGATGCCGGCATAGTGGGCGCCCTTCTCCACTTGCGCCCACAGCCACTCCACCTTGGCCGGGTCCTCCAGGTGCTCGAACTCGTAGCCCAGCGCGCCGCTGTAGGTCGACTTGAGGCGGTCGAGGGTGTTGGCCAGCGGGGCGTCGCCTTCTTCCGGGAAGAGAACCGAGGCCGGGATGGCCTCAAGCTCTTCCATCGTGGTGCCGAAGTAGGCCGGGTCCAGCTGCGGGTGACCGGGCGGGTTGCTTCCCAGGGGATCGATGCGGGCGGCTTGGTGGCCGTGTTCACGGAAGGCCTGCAGGAGGTTGGCGCCTCGGGCAACGAGGGTCATCAGGCGCCGGTCGGGGGCGGGCGCGGGACGGCTCTCGGCGGGCGGGACGGGCTCGGTAGGCGGGGCGACTTCCGGCGGACGGGACGGGTTCGGCAGGTGGGGCGGGGCGAGCGGCGGCGCAGGGACGACCGGTGTCGGGGCCGCAACGGCGGGGGCCGGCTGGGCCGGCGCAAAGTTGCCTGCGGTCGCCGTGCGCCGTGGTCGTCCGTCGGCTCCGAAAAGGCCGGCCCGGTGCAGTTCGGCTTCGTCGCGGTCGAAGAAGTCTCGCCACGCGGGGTGCACGGACTCGGGGTTGCGGGCGTAGTCTTCGTACAGCGCCTGCACGTACGCCGCGTTCTGGCTGTCGAACCAAGTCTCGCTCATCGTGGCGACCAATCTACTTTGTTCGACGACGTTTCGCCCAACACCGACAAGCCCTCGCCCGCCTTCGCCCAAAGGCAAACAAGCTTCCCAACGTGCCCAACGCCCCTCGTTCCACCGTGTCCGTCGCCGGCGAGACCACGCCCGTGCCCGGATGGCGCGCCGCGTTTCCCTGGCTGCGGGCCGGGACGACCCGCCGACCGCGCAGCCCGGGTCCGCAAGACCACGCCGGTCCCGAAACCGCTCGCTGGGCCGGGGCCGACATCTCCGCCCACGCCGTGGGACGGCTGGACGGCGGGCGGCCGTGGCGCTCCGTGCTGCGCAGCCGCCAAGTGCACGGCCGGCGAGTGCGCGTGCACGAGACTGCGCCTGACGGGTTCGTGCTGGCTGGCGACTGCGACGGACACGCGACCCGCGCGCCGGGCCTGCTGCTGGCGGTGACCCTGGCCGACTGCGTGCCCGTCTTCGTGGCCGACCCGTCGCGACGAGCGGTGGCGCTCCTTCACGCAGGCTGGCGCGGGACCGCGGCTGGCGTGCTGGAGTCGGGGTTGGCCGCAATGGCCGAAACCTTTGGGAGCCAGCCAAAGAACCTGTCGGTGCACCTTGGGCCGTCGATCTGCGGGCGCTGCTACGAAGTCGGGTCCGACGTGTTTTCGGCCTTGGGACAACCGACGGCGGCGAGCCCGGCACCCTTGGACCTGCGCGCGGTTCTTCTTCGCCGAGCGGCGTCTTCCGGCGTCGTCCCCGGCGACGTCTCCGTCAGCCCAGAGTGCACCCGGTGCGAATCCGGCCACCCCTACTACTCGCATCGACGCGGCGACAGAGGCCGCCACTTGGCCTACGTGGGCATCCTGCCGCGCGAGGGCTGCCCCGCCGAGTCTGGTCGCCCCACCGAACGCTCGGGCGCAAAAGTTGCGTGGCCGGGCGACGCCGTCGGGCTTTGCCGCAGGTGCGTATGGGCCCGGCGCGTGGAGACGGCGCGGGGGAGCGTCTTTCGGCTGTGTCGGCGACACCGCTCCGACCCGACCTACCGGAAGTACCCGAGGTTGCCGGTGATCCGTTGCCCGGGGTTCGAAGCTGGCTCGGAACCCGGCGGTCGCCCAGCGTGAGCGCCTTGGCCTTGGCCGTCGTCGTTCTCCACGGCGCCGTGTTGGCCCTCTTGCTCCCGCTCGCCGGCCACCGAGTCCACTTGTTGCGACTTTCGCGCCGGCCCCGGCCCGCGGGCGACTTGCCCTTCGCGCCCGGTGTGCCCGTCGCCGCGGCGTCCAACGTCGCGCTCTCGGGGCGGGGCGTTCCGAGGCTTGCCCGCGCTTGGCCCCGCGTGACCGTCCAGCTCCCGGTGTTCAACGAGGTGCACGTCGTGGAGCGTGCCATCGACGCGGCCTGCCGCCTGTCCTACCCCCGCGACCGACTGCAGGTCCAGGTCCTGGACGACTCCACCGACCAGACGACCGCACTGGCGCAGCGCCGGGCGCGCAGTTGGAGGTGCGCGGGCGTGGACGTGTCGGTCCTGCACCGGGAGCGGCGGGACGGATTCAAGGCCGGGGCGCTGGCCGCGGGACTTGAGCGGGCCGACGGCGAGTTCGTGCTGGTTTTGGACGCGGACTTCGTGCCCGGACGGAACCTCCTGACCACGCTTCTTTCGTCGATGGCCGACCCCGGCGTGGGCATGGTGCAGGCCCGCTGGGATCATCTGAACGACCGACACTGTCGGCTGGCGCGATCCCAAGCCGTCCTCCTGGACGGGCACTTCTTCGTCGAGCAAGGCGGGCGCTACCGCGGCGGGCGCTTCTTCAACTTCAACGGGACGGCGGGACTGTGGCGGCGCCGGGCGCTGACCGACGCGGGCGGGTGGCAATGCGACACGCTCACCGAAGACCTGGACGTCAGTTACCGGGCCCAGATGGCGGGCTGGCGGTTCGTCTTCCGAGAGGACGAGGGCGTTCCCGCCGAGCTTCCGCCCACGGCGGGCGCGCTTCTGGTGCAGCAGCGCAGGTGGGCGCAAGGCGGCGTTCAGACTGCGCGAAAGCTGTTGCCCCGCCTGTTGCGCGGGTCGTCTTCGGCGTCCGTCAAGCTGGACGCGGTCGCGCACCTGTGCGGTCACTTTGCCCATCCGCTGGCCGTGGCGCTTTCGGTCCTGATCGTTCCGGCGGCTGCGGCTCGCCGCCATCTTGGGCTGGACCGCCTTTGGTGGCTGGACGCGGCCGTCTTCTTGGCGGCGGTGGGGCCGTTTGCCGTCTTCTACTTGGCCGCGGCGCGGAAGCGAGGGCGGCGCTGGGGGGCGGCCGCCCGAGGCGCCGCTGGTGCGCTGGCCCTGGGCGCGGGACTGTCGCTGCCGCTGTCGCGAGCGGTATTGCGGGGGCTGCGGAGTCGTCGTCGCGACCCCTTCGAACGCACGCCGAAGCGCGGCGGCTTGCGGCGGTCCGACTGCTACGAAAGACCAACGGGCGGGTTCAAGGGACGGGGGGCGGCGCTGACCGCTGGGGCGTTCATGGTGCTTTCGGGCGGGGTCGCGCTGGCCGAAGGCTACTGGGCGTCGCTCCCGTTCGTCGCCCTCTTCGCAACTGGGCACCTGTCGTTGGCCCTGGGGCGGCCCGCGGGGCGCCGGGCGCGTTCGTCCGAACGGCGACTTCCCGCGCGACGGCGCTTCGCCCACTCCCACGCGTCCCATCCGAGCAAGCTCCAGACCGGCAGCCAGACGGCGGCGCGGGTCCAGGCCGGCTGATGCCAGACGCCGGTGGATTGGTAGGCGTCGAGGCCCCAATAGCCGAGGAACACCAGCCCGCTCAGCAGCAAGAAAGGCCGGGAACGTTGAAGGGCGGCCACGGGCAGGATCCAGAGCACGTACCACGGATGCACCGTTGGCGAGAGGAGCAGACCCGCTCCAAAGGTCCACAGCATGGCGCGCGCGGCCGAGAAGCGGCGCCAGGCGGCAAGGACGGCGACGCCCAGAACCAGCAAGGCCGCCGCGATCCGGCCGGCCACGGGGCCGCCGGCCACGGCCTCGACTAGTGCGAAGGCCCCCGTATTGGCCGACCAGTGCTCGGCGTAGGTCCGCAGGCCCTGCGTGAGGGGCCCGAAGCCCGCGCCGGCAAAGGGAGCGTAGCCGACGCCGCACGCAAGCACGAAGACGGCTGCCGTGCGGATGCCGTGGCGACGCGCCATCGGTGGGAGCAGCGCGGCCGGGGCAAGCTTGACCAGGGTTCCCGCGGCCAAGAGCGCGCCGACCGCCGCGGCTCGGCCGCCGGCCGAGCCCTCCCGCGGCCGTGGGGCGTCCATCCAAAGAAGGGCCGAAAGGACGAGAAGGCCTGCCGCTTCCAGGTGGGCGCTCCAGGCCGTCTCCACGACCAGGAGCGGCGACCACAGATAGAGCAGCAGGACGGGGCCAGGCCGCCGGCCCGATCGGGCCGCCGCGCGCTGAAGGACGAACGCGCAAGCCAAGTCCATGATCAGCCACAGGCCCTTCGCCGCAAGAACGGTTGCGCTCCCTGCCGCGGCGACGACCACAAAGAGAGCTTGGGCCAGCGGTGGATAGATCGTGGGCACGCCGGGGTGGTTGACGAGCCCGTGCCACGGGGTCCGCAGGTCCGCCAGCGCGGGGGCGTCGGGGGCGTGGACATAGGGGTTGACGCCGTGGGCAAGGACGTGACCGTCCCATAGGTAGCGGTAGACGTCGTCCGACAGTTCCGGGGCCAAGGGAAGGAGGGCCAGCCGGGCCGCGACCCCCGTTCCCCACACCACGACCAAGGCGGCTCGCCCGCTGCCGGCCCCGCGCAACCGGATCAAGCCGCAACCGGCAACTCCGTAGCAAAGGAAGGCGCCGGCGGGCAGCAGCAGGCGCGGCAGGGGCATGGCCAGTCCGTCGGACCAGCCGAACGCCGCCAGCAACGCGATCTCCAGGACCCCGAGCAGCAGGAGGACGATCATTGTCGACGGCTTGCTGGTCGCGTGGCGTCGATTGGACATCCTCCGGAAGCCCAAATGTTGAGGTTGCGTTGCACGCGGGATCGCGCAGAATTTGGGGAGGTACGTGCGAAGTTGCCGGAGCTGTCCTCGGAGGACGGTGCGGCGAGCCGTACACGCTGGCGATGTGGGCACGGGGCGCGCTCGATCGACGGCGGAGCACAAGGAGGAGGAAGTGTCACGCCGGATGGGCGACGCACCACTAGCACGAACGGCCGTGTTGATACCGGCACTCGACGAAGAGGAGGCGCTTCCGGCGGTGTTGCGTGCATTGCCGAGAGAGCGGTTGCAGGCGGTCGTGGTCGTGGACAACGGCTCTCGGGACGGCACGGCCGACGCGGCTCGGAGCGCGGGCGCGGTGGTCGTGACGGAGACAGAACGGGGCTACGGCGTCGCGTGCCTTGCAGGAATCGCTTGGTTGGAGGCGCTGGCGCCGCCGCCCGACACGCTGGTCTTCCTGGACGCGGACCACCCGGAAGATGCCGGAAACATCCCGCGGCTGCTGGCGCCGCTGGAACCGAACAGCCGGCCTGCGACCGGCTCGCAGGCGCAGACACCCCTTGCGAGTCCGTCGGCGCCTCCTCTCGCAGACCTGGTTCTGGGCGTACGCACCGGACCGGGGGGCAAGACGGGCAACTTTCGTTCTCACGCCAACGCGGGGAACCGGCTCGTGCTGGCGTTGGCTCGGATGCTCTTCGGGTGTCGATATCGGGACCTGCCGCCGTTTCGGGCCGTTCGCTTCAACGCGCTCCGGCGTTTGGCGATGGACGACCGCAACTGGGGCTGGACCCTTCAGATGCAGTTGCGGGCGTTTCGGCTGGGCTTGGCTGTGGTCGAAGTGAACGTTCCCCATCTTCCCCGTTCCTTGGGGCGCTCCAAGATCTCGGGCCGCCCGGGGTCGTCGCTCAAAGTGGGGGCCAAGATGATCTACACCCTGCTGCGGGAACGCCTGCGTCCCGTCCCTCGCCAGGAAGCCGCGCGGACTAGGAGCCCGTAGGGCATAAGCCCGCGCCCTTTGTCTGGAAGGTGTAGTGGTGGGCAAATTGGGGAGAAGCGGGCGATTCGCACGGCCTACGCGCCCTATTTTCGCTCGGATCCAGCCTCTCACTGCCGCTGTACGCCCTCCGACACCCAAATCGCCCGGTGTTCATCTCGGCGTCCCCCACCGATCGGCTATGGACTACACGTTCCTCGCGCCCCCGCGCGCAACCAGGAGGCAAAGTCTTGTCGCCGCCGCCGCCGCTGGTACCCTTCGGGCTCGTCGTTTCCGTAGTCGAGAGCCTTCCGGCGGGTCTATCCGGCGTTCCTGTTCAGGGCCAGGACCTGGGCGCCCCGGTCTTCCATCTCCGCCGCCATCGCCGGGTGGCAGGTGAAGAAGAACACCTGCCGGTTCTGCGCGACTTGCTCCAGGAGGTCGAAGGCCCGGTCTCGCCGGGTCGCGTCCCAGTTGACCAACGTCTCGTCCATGATCAGGGGCAGACGTTCCTCGCCTTCGTCCAGGTGGTCCACGACGGCCAGCCGGAGCGCCAAGTACACCTGTTCCCGGGTGCCCTGGGAAAGGGAGCCCTCCACGCGGCGCGGCGAAGGCTCGGAGGGCCCGCTCAGATAGAAGGATTCGTCGCCGGGGCCTCCGACGTCGATCCGGTCGTAGCGGCTTCCCGTGATCTGGCGAAGGTGCTCTCCCGCCCGCAACAACAAGGTGGGCTGATGCCGGGCCCGGAAGCGCCGATCGCCCGCTTCCACCAAGCGTGCCAGAAGGAAGGCGCGGTCGCGGGCCTCCTCGGTCTCTGCGATCCGTGCGCGCACCACTTGAGCACGACCTTCGACTTCGTCGGCGCGCTCTCCTTCTCCCAAGTGGCCGATGTCGCTGTCCATGCGGCCGGTAGCCGCCCTCAGTTCTTCGGCCTCGGCGTCCAAGCGCCTCCCCCGGCGGACCTCCGCCTCCACGGCGTCTTCCAGCCCGTCCCAAGTCTCTCCCTGGCTCTCGGCCTCGCCAACTTCTGCCGCCAGGTCGTCCAGCACGCCCGGGTGCTCGCGACGCAACTCGTCCTCCAACCGGTCGGCCCGGCTTCGGGCCTCCATTCGCGCGGCCACGGCCTCGGCGCCACGGTCCGCGTCGCCGTCGCCGAACTCGGCCAACCGCTCCTCCAGCGCCCTGAGTTCTTCTCCCGCCCCCTCCCACTGCCGCGCCGCTTCGGCCGCCTCGCCCTCGGCCCGCTCCAGCTCCCGGTGCGCTGTTGCCGTCGCCTTTCCGGCCTCTTCCGCCGCCTCCAGCGCCTCCGCCAAGACGGCGTGCGCCTCGCTGGCCTCGCCAAAGGCAACTCCCGCCTTCGCGGCCAGCCGACCAATCTCGCCCCGCGTCTCTTTCACCCTCCGACGAAGCTCGTCCGCCGCCGCGGTCTGCGCTTTTCGGCGCGCCGCCAACTCCGACATGCGCTCCAGGGCCGCCGCCAACCCAAGTCGAGGCGCGTCCAGCAGGGCCGACAGGACGGGCAGCCCCTCCACGGCGGCCGCCACGGCCTCCCTGGCTCTCGCCTCCTGCCCCCGAAGCACCTCGATGCGTTGGTCGTTCTCCTGCATGGCGGCCTCCAGCGAGTCCCGCCGCCTCTTGGCGCGTCGGTTCGTTTCCGCCCACTGGGCCGCCACCGCCAGCCCGACCGCCACCAATACCGCAGCGACGACCGGCAACGCCACGCCGGGGAGCAGATCTGCCACCCAGCCCGCCACGCCACTCTCTTCCGTTGCGCCGCTGGCCCCCGACGCGCCTGCCCCCGACGCCAGTCCCCGCGCCGGCCCGCCGCCACCGGCAAAGAACGCTGTCGCCAGCCCGCCGCCGACCACCGCTGTCGCCAGCCCCGCCACCAAGCGCCCGCGTCCCGGCGCCGCCGCGTCGGCCGTGGCCGGCAGCTTCGCACGCAGGCCCTCCTCGGCGATCCGGCGCTCGTCGTGCACACGAGCCACTTCTTCCAAGCGCGCGTGCACGTCGGTGGCGGGAAGCCCCTCCAGCGCCCCGGTCTCGATCTCGGCGAAGGGAACCGAGAACAAGAGACCGGCCTGCTCCTCGCAGCGCGCACCCAACTCGCCGGCCTCTTCCGACGCCCGCGCGGCATCGGCCTCCAGCACTTCCAGCTCGGCGGCCAAGCGCGCGGCCTCGCGAAGCGGCGCTTCGACCTCCCTCCGCTCGCGGTGGCGCCCGCCGTGTTCGCGGATCGCCTCCCTGGCTTCGGTCGCCCGTCGCCGGAGTTCCACGATCCGATCCTCGGCGTCCTGCCGTCGCAGGCGCAGCGCCGCCAGCTGTCCGCGCGGGTCCGCCGCCAAGTCCGAGAACTCGCCGCTGCCGGCTTCGCGCAGCTCGCGGATGCGGGCCAGGGCGCGCGTCACGGGACGGAGCCGAGTGAGCCGGTCCTCCAGCACGGCACGACGTGCCCGCACTGCCTGCCGCCGTTCCTGCAGCCTTTCGATCTCCGCTTCCGCCGCCGCCCGCTCCTCCACCTTGCCGCGCAGCTCCCGGTCGCGCGACCGCGCTTCCCGCAGCCGGCCCGCAAGGTGCGCCAGCTCCTCCCGCAAGCCGCGCACCGCGGGACGGCCCCGCCGGTCGGGTCGCCACAGCGCGTTGGCGTCGGCGTCGAACTCGCTCGCCACGACGCGCGCAGGTCGCAAGTCCGGCGAGCCCAACGCGCCGACCAGCCGGTCCTGCACCAAGTCCCAGCTTTCCCCTTGCAGGGCGGCCAGCTCGGACAGGCACAGGGCGTAAACCTGGCGGTAGACGGTCCGCGACACGTGTCGGGCCGCCTCCAGCGGTCGGTTGCGGACCTCTTCCGCGCGCCCGTCCACGACCACCGTTCCCGCCGGCGACGCGCGAAGGCGGCGGCTCACCTCCAGCGTCGAGCCGTCGTCCAGCGCGATCCGTGCCCAGCCCGCGGGGTCGCCGCCGTCCCAAGGGGCGTAGGGATGGCGTTCCCGAGCGGCAGGCTTGAAGCCGTAGAGCACGGTCGTCAGGAACGAGAAGAAGGTGGACTTGCCGCTCTCGTTGGGGCCCAAGATCACGACAATGACGGGCAGGCCGGACGCGCCCAAGCGACCGGGATCCCCCGCCGACAGCTCGGCGAGGCGCCCGTACCGGTCGATCCGGATAGCGTCGAACCTCATGCGGGGCCGTCCTTCTCCACGACCATCCTGGACACGATCTCTTCTGCGCCGCCCTCCATGAGCCGACGCGCGTACGCTTCCAGGGACGGGTCGCGCTCCGGGTCGAAGCCGGCGAAGTCGCCGGGGGCCAGCCCCAAGTCGGCGCCGCCCTCCGACACTTCCTTGGCCAGCCGCAGGACCGTGCCCAGCACGTCCCGCCGCTCCTCGTGCTCTTCGGGGCGAATCCGGGGCCGCACCGCCGCGGTCCGAAGCTCGACGCCCAGCACGCCCAGCCGAGCGGCCAACTCGTCTTCGAGCGTCTCAACTTCGCCTGCCCGCCGCAGCTGGCGCCACAGCGCCGTCGGCCCGACCAGCGCCACGACCGCCATCCACTCCGTGTCCGGCCCGCCTGGGTCCGTGGTCCGCTGCCGGTCCCAGACTTCCGCCGTTGCATGCACCAGGTGTTCCAGCGTTCGCGCGTCCTCCAGGCCCGAGACGACCAAGCACTCCCAGCGCACCGGCGCGAATTCGCGAAACTCGACCGAAGGCGGGTCGGCTAGGTCGCCCAGCTCCACCAGCAGTCCGCCCTTGGGTCCGGTCTCGGCGGGGTTCCGGCCCTGCAGGTTGCCGGCATAGTGAATCGGAGGATCGTCCGACACGACCTGTCGGCGGTGCACGTGCCCCAGCGCCCAGTAGTGGAAGCCCGCCCGCCGAAGGTTCTCGACGTTGGAGGGCGCGTAGGGTCCGTGAACGCCGGAGTGGGGCGCGACTCCGCCTGCCGCGTCGGCCTGCGCCGCGTCTCCGCCGGGCCTTGCTTTGCCCGACGAAACCTGCGTGTGAAGCAACGCCGCCTGGGGCAGCGAAGTGCCCGGCCGGGGCCGCATTGCCAACGAAAGGTCCGCGGTCTCGCGGGCGGCGGCGTGGCCCGCCGCGGTCACCCAGCCCGCCGTGTTGCCGTCTCGTCCCAGCACGGGCACCGCCTGCGGCTGGGCGGTAGCCACGACCGTCGTGCTTTCCGGCCACGCCAGGCCGCCGGCACGAGCCGCGTCGCCCGGATCGTGGTTGCCCGTGGCGTAGACGACCTGCACGCCCCCTTGGTCCAGGCGCGCAAGCTGCTCCAGCAAGAAGCGCTCGGTCTCGAACAACAGCTCTGCGCCGTCGAAGAGGTCGCCCGCGATCAACAAGGCGTCCACGCGTTCATCGAGCGCAACGTCCACCGCACGGGCGAACGCCTCTCGCGAAGCGCTGCGCAACCGGTCCCGGACCTCCCGAGAGCGGCTGGCGAAGGCCGTGTCCAAGTGAACGTCGGCAATGTGAAGCAGGCGCAAGTGCAACAGTCCCAAGCGGGGGGAGGCTGGACGACGCGATGCAAAAAAAGTAACGTTGGGCGCTATGCTTCTCGAACCGGACGGCTCCGGGGACCGTGGTTCCTGGGCCGATCCAAGTGCGCTCGGCTAGTCCCAGGCGCGCGGGCGACGATGCCTTGAAGCTCTTCTCCGAATCCTCCGGGACGGCGGCCAACACGCCCGACAGGGCTCCGGCCATCGACGAAGTCGTTGCTTTGCTTCGGGCCGGCTTGGACGAAGAAGGCCTGGACGAAGAAGGCCTGGCCTTGGCCGAGAAGTTCGTCCCGCTCTTCTTGCGCAAGGCGCCGTTGGCCCTTCTGGAGGCGCGGGGCGCCCAAGGCTTGGCCCGGATGTGCATGGACTCGCTGCGGTTCCTGGAGCGAAGTCGGCCGGACCACGTCGACGTGGAGGTCCTGAGCTCCGGCTCCGGCGACGACGCCACCGCCGCCGGCCCCGTCACGGTCGTGCGGACGAACATCTCCGAGCGCCCCTTCATCGTGGACACGATCCGCGAGTTCCTGTCGTCGCGGGAGCTGAAGCTGAGCCACCGCCTGTACCCGGTCATGTCCGTGGACCGCGACGAGGCGGGCCGCATCGTGGACATTCGTCCGAGAAGCGACGGCGACAGTCCTGCCGAGTCGCTGGTCTACTACGAAGTGGCGGAGGTCGCGGGCGACGACGTGCTGCGGGAGCTGGAGGGCGAGATCGTCCGGCGCTTGGGCGACGTGGTCAAGGCCACCGACGACTTCCGCGCCATGCTGGGCACCGCCACCGACGTGGTGGCCGAGCTGGGCTACCGCAGCCGCGACGACGGGGAACGACGGGCCGAGCTGGAAGAGGTGCAGGCGTTCCTGCGCTGGCTTCGCGACGGGGCCTTCGTCTTCTTGGGCTACCGCTATTACGAGTTCGCGGAAACGGCGCCGGGGGGCGAGAAGGCCGTAGTGGCCAAGGCGGGTTCGGGGCTGGGCATCCTCCGCGACGAAACGCGGTCGTCGTTCCGGAAGCCGGTGCCGATGAGCCGCCTGCCCAAGGAGCTGCGCGACCGGGCGTTCTCCGGTCCCGTCTTGTTCATCAGCAAGACCAACGCGGAGTCCACGGTCCACCGGCGGGCGCGCATGGACTACGTGAGCGTGATGAAGCTGGACGCGAGCCGCGGCGTGGTCGGCGAGCACCGCTTCATCGGCCTGTTCACTTCGAAGGCGTACTCGGACTCCGCGCAGGACATTCCCATCCTGCGCAAGAAGCTGGACAGCATCCTGGCCCGGTCGGGCGTGGCGGAGACGGGCCACGACTACAAGGAGATCATCACGATCTTCGACTCGCTGCCTAGGGAGGAGCTCTTCCTGGCGGCGGAGGCCGAGATCGAGGCCGACATCGAGACGATCATCGGGCGCTACAACACCGGCGACGTGACGGTGACGGTGCGCCACGACGAGCTGGGGCGCGGCGTTGCGATCATGGTCGTGCTTCCCCGCAGCCGCTTCTCGGGCGCCTTCCGCAAGGAGTTCGGTTCGGCCCTGTCCAAGCGCTACGACGCCGAGATCCGGAACTACCACCTGTCGATGAACGCGGGCGACCAAGCCCGGCTCCACTTCTACCTGGGCGGCCCCAAGGACCGCTTGGCCGAGGTGGACGCCGCCGCGCTCGAGCAGACCGTGGCCGACCTGACCCGCTCGTGGCTGGACGAAGTGCAGGCGCGGCTGGCGGAGGAGCGCCCGCCCGACGAGGCCCGTCGCCTAGCGGCCCACTACGGCGCCGCGTTCGCCCCCGAGTACAAGGCCGCGAGCAGCCCGGAGGTCGCTGTGCGCGACGTCTTGGTCTTGGAGACGATGATCGCCGACGGGGCCCAGAAGTCGGTGTGGTTCTTCGACGACCCGGAGTGGCAGGACGCCCCCGGCCACGGCGGTTGCGAGTTGAAGGTCTACGTGCGGGGCAAGCAGATCGTCCTGTCGGAGTTCATGCCGGTGTTGGAGAACTGCGGCCTTCAAGTCATCGCCGTCTCTCCCTTCGAGATCCGCGGGCAGGGCGACGACGGCGGCGCCGTGATCTACAGCTTCAACGTGCAGTCTTCGGGCGGCACCCGGCTGGACGTGAAGCGCCGGGGCGAGGTCCTGTCGGACGCGATCCTGGCCGTCTTGGCCGGAGACGCCAGCAACGACGCCTTCAATCGCCTGGTGCAGCACACCGGCTTGACGTGGAAGGAAGTGGCGGTCGTGCGGGCCTACGCCCACTACGCCTTCCAGATCGGGGCGGTTCCCAGCCAAGAAGTGCTGCCCACGGCGCTGGGCGTCCACCCCGGCGCGGGCCGGCTCTTGTTCGACTTCTTCCGGGTGCGCTTCGAGCCCCCGTCGCCCGACGCGCCCGACTATCGACGGGACAAGGCGGCCCGGAACGTGCAGGCGGCCCGGCTGCGGCGTCGGTTCGCCGAAGCCCTGGACGGCGTGAGTTCGCTGGCGTTCGACCGTGCGCTGCGGGCCTTGCAGACGGTCGTCCGGGCGACGATCCGCACGAACTACTTCCTGACGCTGGGGACCGAGCCGGTTCGCCGCTCGGGGGGCGCTCCCTACGTGTCGTTCAAGTTCGACTGCGCGCGGTTGCAGGGGATCGCCAAGAGCCGGCTCAAGTTCGAGATATGGGTGCAGTCGCCCCGCATGGAGGGCGTGCACTTGCGCGGCGCGGCGGTGGCCAGAGGCGGCATCCGCCACTCCGATCGGCCGGACGACTTCCGCACCGAGGTGCTGGGGCTGGTCAACACGCAGATCGTCAAGAACGCGGTGATCGTTCCCGGCGGGTCGAAGGGTGGATTCGTGTGCCTGCGGGAGCTGCCGGACCGCGCGGCGATGGCCGGGGAGGTTCAGGAGCAGTACCGCACCTTGATCCGGGGCCTGCTGGACGTGACCGACAACCTGAACGGCGAACCCGCGTCGCCCAAGGACTTGGTGCGCTACGACCCGCCGGACCCGTATTTGGTCGTCGCGGCCGACAAGGGCACGGCCCGGTTCTCCGACACGGCCAACGCGGTGGCGGAGGAGTACGACTACTGGCTGGGCGACGCCTTCGCGTCCGGGGGCTCCAACGGCTACGACCACAAGGAGGTGGGGATCACCGCGGGCGGCGCGTGGGAGTCGGTCAAGCGCCACTTCCGCGAGACCGGCAAGGACATCCAGGACGAGCCGTTCACAGTGGCCGGCATCGGCGACATGAGCGGCGACGTCTTCGGCAACGGGATGCTGCTGTCGCGCCGGACACGCTTGGTGGCGGCCTTCGACCACCGCCACGTCTTCATCGACCCGGACCCGGACCCGGAGTCGTCGTTCGAGGAGCGCCGCCGGCTCTTCGACCTGGGCCGCTCGTCGTGGGACGACTACGATCGGAGCAAGCTGTCGCCCGGCGGCATGATCGTGCCCCGAAGCCTCAAGTCCGTGGAGCTGACCGACCAGGCTCGCGAGGCCTTGGGCCTGGAGCCCGGCGTGATGGAGCTCGACGGCGAAAGCCTGATCCGGGCCGTTCTGCTGTCGCCCGTCGAACTGCTGTGGAACGGGGGCATCGGCACCTACGTGAAGGCCGGATGGGAGACCGACGCCGACGCCGGCGACCCCTCCAACGATCCCGTGCGCGTGGACGCCGGCGAGTTGCGGGCCAAGGTCGTGGGCGAGGGCGGCAACCTGGGGTTCACGCAGGCCGCGCGGGTCGAGTACGCCTTGGCGGGCGGGCGGATCAACACCGACGCCCTGGACAACTCCGGCGGCGTGAACCTGTCGGACCGCGAAGTGAACCTGAAGATCCTGCTTGGACACGCCCTTCGTTCGGGACGGGCGACGTTCGACGAGCGCAACCAGCTGCTGCAACGCATGACCGACTCCGTGGCGGCGCAGGTGCTGCGCGACAGCGAGTCGCACAGCCGCGCCGTGTCGCTGGACGAGTACCGGGCTCGTCGCGGGACCGACCACTTCTGGGCCCTGATGAACGACCTGGTCCGCACCGGACTGCTGGACCGGAGCGCCGAGGGGCTGCCGTCTTGGGACCAGCTGAACATGCGCCGCGAGTCGCACCAGTCGATGACGCGCCCCGAGCTCGCCGTGCTGATGTCGTACACCAAGCTGCACGTGCAGTCGGAGCTGCTCGCGTCCGAGCTGCCGGACGACCCCGCCGCCGTCGAGTACTTCTACGACTACTTCCCCGAAGAGTGCGTGGCGTTCGTGGGCCGCAAACAGGCCGCCCAGCACCGACTGCGCCGCGAGATCGTGGCCAGCCGGCTCACCAACGACATGGTGGACCTGATGGGCGCCGCGTTCGTGGGCCGCGTCGCGCGCGAGACGGGCCGAGCGCCCGCCGAAGTGGTGCGTGCGTGGCTGGTGTCCTCGCAGCTGACGAACCACCAGTCGCTCATGCAGGAGGTGCGCTCCCGCGAGGCCACAGTGTCCACCGGCGTCGCCTACCGCTGGACGATGGGGCTGGCACGCGTGCTGGAGCGGACGACCCGCTGGGTGCTGGCCAACTGCGACCCCGCCGAGCCCGCCCGCGAGTTCGTGGAGCGGAATCTGCGCGACCTGGCGTCTTTGCGCGGCAAGTTCCACGAGATCGTGGCGGGCGACGACCGGGACGTGTTCGACAACTTGGTCAAGGAGATCGGCAAGCTGGGCGTGGACCAGCACTTCGCGCGCAACTTCATCACGTTGCGCTTCCTGGACCACCTGCTGGAGATCCTCGACCTGGCCCGGACCACCGGCACCGACCCCGTGAACGCCGCCGTCGTCTACTACCGCGTCACCGAACAGTTGCGAATGCCCTGGCTCGCGCGGACGATCGAGAGAGCCGGCGCGTCGGGCCGCTGGGAGCGCCGCTGGGGCCTGGGCCTGATCAACGACCTGGGCGCGATCCGCCGCCGGTTGACGGAAGAGGGGCTGACCGGCGACGGACCGGGGATCGCAGACGCCTCCGTGATTCGGAACCGCCCCGAGCTGCGCCGCTTCCACGAAGTCTTGGAAGAGGTGACCGCCGAAAAGGGCGTCTCCCTGGCCGGCTTGTCGGTTGCAGTACAGGAAATACGGCGCTTGGTGGACCGCCGGTGCTGATTCGCAAAGTCGTGCTTGACGGCATTCTGTCGTTCGGCGAACAGCAGGAGCTCGACATGCAGCCCCTGAACGTGCTGATCGGACCCAACGGCTCCGGGAAGTCCAACTTCCTGGACGTCGTCGGCTTGCTGAAGGCGGCGCCGACGGAGATCGAAGCGCCGCTTCGCAACGGCGGCGGCGTGAACGAATGGAGGTGGAAGGGGGAAGGCGGAGGGTCGGCTCGTGTCGTTGTCGTACTGAGTACTCCCGAAGCGGGAGATCTGGCCTACAAGCTGTCGTTTTCGGCAAACGACAGTGATTCCAGGTTTCGCATTGTTGACGAGGATTTGGTTTCCGCCGAGTACTTGTCTTCCCCCCGCAGGAAGCACTTGTATTATTCGCGGGTTGTAGTCACCACGGCGGACTTGCGTGCACGTCGAGGCGGATCCTCCAATGCGCGTCGCGACGTGAGCATCGAGCTGGAGCCCAACCAATCGATCTTTGCCGTGCTCAAGGACCTGAAGCACTACCCGGAGATCACTTCCGTCGGAGAACAGTTTGGCAAGATGCGACTCTATCGCGAATGGACGATCGGGCGCAATGCAGAGCTGAGGCTTCCCCAGAGAACGGATCTTCCGAACGCGTACCTCGAGGACAACGGACGCAATCTGGGGCTGGTCCTCAACCGCCTGACGGGAAACCCAGGCGTGAGACGAGAAATGATAAATGCGCTTCGCAGGTTGTACGAAGGCATCTCGGACGTTCACGTGAGCGTAGACTTCGGCACCGTTCGATTGGAATTGCAGGAGGGCGACCATTCGATTCCGGCCACCCGCCTGTCCGATGGCGCACTGCGGTATCTCTGCCTTTTGGCGATTTTGTGCGACCCGAAGCCTCCACCGGTTGTGTGCCTGGAAGAACCGGAGCTGGGTCTCCACCCGGATATTCTCCCGGGCTTGGCGGACCTTATGCAAAAAGCTTCCGAACGTTGTCAGCTGATCGTCACGACCCACTCGGACGTGCTTGTGGACGCGCTCACCGAAACGCCGGAGAGTGTCGTCGTCTGCGAAAAGCACGACGAAGGAACGAAGCTCAAGCGACTTGACCGGAAAGACCTTGCCGATTGGCTCGAGCGCTACCGACTCGGGGAACTCTGGACCTCCGGTCATATCGGAGGAACGCGGTGGTGAGCGCCACGATTTTCGTAGAGGGCGGTGGTGACAGCAAGGACACGAAGATCAGGTGTCGCGAGGGATTTCGTGATTTTCTGCGAAAGTCGGGCCTGGAAGGAAGGATGCCGCGGATCGTAGCGTGCGGCGGACGGAAGAACGCCTATGACGACTTCCGTACCGCCCTGGCGCGGACATCCGCGTCCGACATCGTCTTGCTGTTGGTTGACAGCGAAGGTCCCGTCGGGGCGTCAAGTCCTTGGATGCACTTGAACGAGCGCGACGGCTGGGCTCGGCCGGACAGCGCCACCGACGACAACGTGCACCTCATGGTCCAGTGCATGGAGTCCTGGTTCTTGGCCGACAAGGACTGTCTTCGCGAGCACTTTGGTGCCCGGTTCAACCGCAATGCACTGCCGCGCAACCCCGCCGTCGAGGCTGTGCCGAAGCAGGACGCGTTGAACGGGTTGAAGGAGGCGACGCGCCCGTGCGGCGTGCGCAGGCGATACCACAAAGGGCGGGACTCCTTCGCCGTGCTGGCGACGCTCGACCCGAAGCTGGTCGCCAAGGCATCGCCCCATGCAAAGAGGCTGCTGGACTTCCTCGCTGCGCGGTTGAAGCCTACGGCGCCTCGATAGACGCTGCCACGTCCAGCAGTACGCCTTCCTTTACGCCCACGCTGGGGACCACCATCTGGTTGCTGTGGGCCAACGCGGCGAAGTGGCGGTAGACCAAGGCGGCGGGCAGGATCACGTCGGCGCGATCGGGACGCAGGCGAAGCTTCTTGATGCGCTGATCAACGGTCATGGCGGCGAGCGCGGGGATCACGCCGTCCAAGCGCGAGACCGGGACGCTGGGTGCCGAGACATGGGGCACCGGGCCATTAGACGCCGGGGTGGCTTGTGCCGCGCCGGCAATTGACGGGGCTTCGGGACTGGCTGGCCGTTGTTGCGTCGGGTTGCCCAGTGCCAGTCGGGCCAGGGCCTCGGCGTTGCCTCCGGTGGCGGCGAAGGCGGCGGGGCCGGGGTGACCGTCGGGCGGCGGAATGGTCAGGTGGCGCAGCCCGCGTTCGACCCACTGACGCACGGTGTCGTGACAGCCCTTGGCCGCGGCCAGCGTCTCCAAGAGACGCACGGTGCCGACCTTGTAGGAGTGGCTCCAGAGGATGCCGGTGTCGTCCACCAGCGACACTTCGATGCTGCCGCCGCCCAAGTCGACCAGAATCCACCGACCTCGCGACAGGTCGATCCGGCGGCTGACGGCCAAGTGGACGAGACGGGCTTCTTCCTCCCCGGTGATCGGTTCCAGGTCGATGTCGGACTCTACCCGGATTCTGTCCAGGAATCCGTCACGGTTCGACGCTTCCCGGGTGGCGCTGGTGGCAACGGCCCGCAAGCGGGACACCTTCAGCCTGTCGAGCTCGGCCCGGAACCGACGGAACGCGGCAACGGCTCGGTCCATCGTGTCGTCGTCCAGCGCGCCGTGGGTGAAGACCCGGTGTCCCAACCGCACGGGCACGCGAAGTCTGGCGATCACCTTGTAGGCGTGCCCGCCGAACTCCGCGACCACGAACCGAATGGCGTTGGACCCGGCGTCGATGGCCGCGACGCGCAACGGGGCAGATCCAGCTAGGGAGATGCCGAAGCGGCGTTGGCCACCGCGGTCGCCCACTCCGAATAAGTCCGACCCATCTCCTCTTCCTCCCTCGGTTGGATGATCAGCTTGTTCGGGCGTCGGCTACTCGCGCTGCTGTCCAAACGTCTTTAGGCCATTCGGGAAGGCGGCCGAGTGCGAAAACTGCGGCTAGGCTTATCACAGTCCATCCCCCAAATGTTCCCGTCCGTATCCCCTCAGCTCGCGGGCCGCCGCCGCTCGGCGGCTCCGTAGTGGATGCCGTTGAAGAGCAGGGTGAAGGTGCCGTGGGACTGGGCCCGGAAGGTGATCTTGGGGCCGAAGAGGAACAGCTTCCCTTCGCCCACGTCGGCTTCGACCATGCTCGTGCCGCCCTCCAGGTGCTCCTGCCCCCAGGCCCATCCGCTCACCAGCGGCGTCGGCGAGTCGTACCACGCCAGGCGGCGGACCCCTTCGGCGCCTTCCCCGACGCGGAAGACCGGGCTGTGGCTGTGCAGAACGTGGACGCGCTCGTCCAGGCCGTGCGTGACGGGGCTGCCGTGCTCGACCCGGATGTCGTGGATCGAGCCGGGGGTGAAGTAGTCGTCCCGGCTCAGGGACCGGCCGTCCTCGTCCATCAAGTGGTTCTCCAGGGGCAGGCCCAGCTCGGCGCCCAGCGCCGTGGAGGAGCCGACCGCGATCACCGCGCCGCCGTTCTCCATGAACTCGCGGAGCGCCGGAACGCTCGCTTCGGCCGAGAGCGCCCCCAGCCGCCCCTGCAGGGAGTCGGGAAGCGTGGCCGCGAAGTCCCCGCCGGCCCCGCCTCGGCCGCCTCCGAAGCCGAAGCCGCCGCCCCTGCCGGCCGGCATCGCCCCGTCGGGCAACACGATCACGTCGAAGCGCTCGCGCAGTTCGCCCGCGTCGATCTCGCGCGGGTAGACCACCTCGAAATCGAACTCGAAGCGTTCCAGCACGTAGCGGGTCCAGCCCGACGGCATCGAACCGCCGTAGCGGTCCCACAGGCCGACGCGAGCGCCCGACAGCTCCAGCGCAGGTCCCGTCGGCGCCTCCGCCACGCCGTGGAACGCGACGCCGCTCTCCTCCGCCCACGCCTCCAGCGTCTCCCGGTCCACGGCGTCGGCGGGGAAGTAGAACGCGCCGGCCGGGAACATGGCGCCCGCCGAGCCCGCAGCCCCGGGCGCCTCCTGGGCGTGCTCCAGCCATAGCACCCGGCCGCCTGCGGCCAGCGCGCGGTTGACGGCCACGAAGGCGCTGTTCACGTGGTCGGCGATCCAGCCGGTGGGGGACTCCGGGCCTGTCACGCCGCCCGCCACCGTCTCGGCCAACCAGGCGATCGGCTCGAAGGGGCCGTCGAAGCCGTCCAGGATCCGGTCGAACTCCACGCCCATCTGGAGGGCCAAGGTCCACCCGGCGTTGTCGTAGGGGGCGATCGGCGGCCCGCCCGGGTACTGGAAGTCGTTGGGGTGGTTCTGCGGCTCGAACATGTCGATCACGTGGGGCCGGAACGCCTGCGCCGTCTTCACCACGAAGGAGCCCGCCGGGTAGCTCTTGCCGCCGGCCTCGAACGCCGCCATGGCCCGATGGACCGTCAGGCCGTTCTTGAGTAGCGCGTTGACGAACTTGGTGGCGGTGGGGAAGTCCCGCTGGTCGGAGGGCAGGACGTAGCCTCGCGCGTCCCGCTTCGCCGGGTCCCGAAGGTGGGCCTCATAGTCCGCCAGCGTGCCTCGGGGGCCGACCTCTTCCCGCAACTGGTCGATCCACTTGGGCAGGACCGTCCACGAGTCGCGGCTGCCCCGCTCGATGGAGTTGGTTCCCATGCGCCAGATGTTGAACAGCAGGTGCTCTCGGTTGCGCGCGGCGTAGTCCAGCACGGCCCGGTTGGCGGTCTGCGAGTAGTCCACCGACTGACGGAAGCGCCAGACGCCGGGCTCGACCGGCAGAGGCAGGTCGCCGTGGGTGATCTGGCGGTTCGGCAGGAAGGGAATCTCGATCGGCGTCGGATGGCCGATCGTCTCCGTCAATAGGCCGATCATGTTGTGGAAGTACGGGGTCGTGCGCAGGCCGCCGTTCCACCAGGTGGAGTAGCTGGCGCCCCGACGCATCGTCGTGCCCCCCTTGCCCTCCGCGACCATGCGGTGGTGCATCGCCGAGCCGACCTGATCCAGGCTGGTGATTATCAGCGGGTCCAGGTTGTGATTGGGCGGATCGCGGAACGGAGGCGCGAACATGACCGTGCCCTGCGGTCCCGTCTGGTGGTGGTTGTACACGATCTGCGGGAACCACTCCCGGTACACCACGCGGTTCATGTTCTCGGTCTCGGCCAGCGCCGACATGTAGAAGTCTCGGTTGTTGTCGTGCCCCGCGTACTTCTGGTACAGGACGGGCACGCCCCGGGTGGTGCGCTCCATGGGATCGTCGTGGCGCATGTACCAGTCGGCCACCAAGTCGTGGCCGTCCGGGTTGGCGTGGGCCACCAGCAGGATCACTTCGTCCAGGAAGCGCAGCGTCTCGGCATCGTTGCGGCCGACCATCTGCCACACCAGCTCCATCAGCTGCTGGGCGCCCAGGATCTCGGTCGCATGCAATCCGCCGTCGATCCAGACGACCGCCTTGCCTTCGACGGCCATCGCACGCGCCTCGTCCTCGCTTACACCGTCGGCCAGGGCCAGCCGCCGCGCAATCTCCTTGTAGCGCTCCAGGTGGGGCCGGTTGGCGGGCGACGTGATCGTGGCCATCCACTGGTCGCGCCCCTCGGAGGTCTTGCCGATCGACTCCACCGTCATGCGGTCGGACTGGTCGGCCAGCAGGTGCCAATACTCGGTCAGCCCCTGGTAGTTGACCAGCACGTAGTCCGCGCCTAGGGCGTGGCCGAACTGCTCCTCCGGACTGGTGAGCTGGGCCGCGACGGGCACGACAGCCAAGGGGACGAACGCGACGGCCGTGACGAGCGCTGCCGCGGTCGAAGCAAGGCCTGGGCGACGCTTGGCGTCGCGGCGCGGAGTCTGCATGAGGCGTGCGGTCATTGGGTCTCCGGGTGTTTGCGGGTTGCGGAAAGAGGAGCCGGCCAATGCTACCATAGCGACGGCCCTCGGCCCCGGAAAGTCCGGACCGCCGACGAGGCGGCCACGGACACCGTCCCGTTTGCTATTTTGCCAGCGGAATCGCTATTTTGCGACTGAAAATGGAAATCACGAAACGATTCTTTCAGATTCCGGCTCAAAGCTGCTTCCTTTTCGGTCCACGGGGCACGGGCAAATCCACTTGGCTGCGGGATCAGCTGCCGAACGCGCTCTACTTGGACCTGCTGGACCCGGCGCTGCACCGCCGCTTGGCTGCGCGCCCCGAGCGCCTGCGCGAGCTGCTCGCCGGATCGCCCGGGCGCGATACCGTGGTCGTAGACGAGGTCCAACGCGTTCCCGAGCTGCTGACGGTGGTCCACGCCGTCATGGAGGAACCAACGCCGCCCCGGTTCGTGCTGACAGGCTCCAGCGCGCGCAAGTTGCGGCGTGGCGGGTTGGACCTGCTGGGCGGCCGAGCGCTGCTCCGAACCCTGCATCCGTTCATGGCCGCCGAGGCCCCTGCGTTCTCTTTGGACGAAGCGTTGCGAATCGGTCTCCTGCCGCTGGTGGCGAACGCGCCCGATCCCGCGGCCACCCTGAACGCCTACGCCAGCTTGTACTTGGAGCAGGAAGTCCGGGCCGAGGGCATGACCCGCAACGTGGGGGCCTTCGCCCGTTTTCTGGAAGCGGCGAGCTTCTCGCACGGGTCGCTGTTGAACGTCTCCGCACTAGCTCGGGAATGCGAAGTCGAGCGGAACACGGCCGTTGCGTACCTGGAGATCTTGGAAGATCTGCTGCTGGCGTTCCGACTGCCGGCCTTTCGCAAGCGAGCCAAGCGAGCCACCGTGGCCCGCCGCAAGCTGTACCTGTTCGACGCCGGCGTGTTCCGCTCCCTGCGTCCCAAGGGGCCATTGGACCGCCCCGGCGAGATTGAAGGTCAGGCGCTGGAGGGCTTGGTGGCCCAGCACCTGCGGGCGTGGGCGGCGTACTCGGACCGGGCGGCGCAACTGTTCTTCTGGAGGACGCGAGCCGGCACGGAAGTCGACTTCGTGGTCTACGGCGAAGACGGCATTCGCGCCTTCGAGGTCAAGAACCGCGCTCGGGTCGATTCCCGCGACCTTCGGCCACTACGGGCCTTTCGGGCCGACTATCCGGAGGCCCAGGCCACGTTGCTGTACCGGGGTGACGAACGCCTGCGCATCGACGGCATTGGATGCGTGCCGGTGGACGACTTTCTGCGCGGCTTGGCGCCGGGCCACGCGTTGTCCGCGTAGCCGTCAGCGTCCCGGGGGAGGCGCTTTCGTCATTTCGGGCGCAACGCCCCGCAGCGCCGCTTCGAGGGCCTCGAACGGCAGCACCGCGCATCGGATTCGGCTGGGGAAGCGGCTCACGCCGGCCAAAGCCCGCATGTCTCCCAGCGCTGCCGGCATCGGCGTGGCGCCGTCGGGCGCCAGTCCGTCCACGAACGCTTGGCGCAGCCCGCCCATGTCGCACGCCCGCCGACCCTTGGCCGCAACCGTCAGGATCGACGCCGCGGCCATGGAGATCGAACATCCCCGCCCGTCGAAGGCCACATCCCGGATCGTGCCTGCCTCCACCTTGACCCAGATCTTGACCGTGTCGCCGCAAAAGGGGTTGTGTGCACTGCCGGCGACCGCCTCCCCGTCCAGCGCGCCGCGGTTGCGGGGCCGACGAAAATGGTCCTGGATCACGGCCTGGTGAAGCTGGTTTCGCGAGTTGGCCACCGGAAGTCGTCCTGGTGCGTGAGTGTCCGTCGGATCGATCGTCGCCCGACTTGCCCCGCGTCCGGTTTGCCCGGCGCCGCGAAGCACCAGACGTTTGCTCGATGAACGCTCCCAAGACGAACGCCCCGGCAGGAGACGCCGAAGGTCCGGCCGACGACACCGGCGCGGCAAGGTCCGACGCCGACACCACCAAGGGGAACGCCGCCGTGGTCCTGGCGCAAGCCGTCGGCTGGCTGGACGCCGGACTGCGCGTGGCGCTGGCCACGGTGACGCGCACCTGGGGTTCCGCGCCCCGATGCGCCGGCAGCCACATGGCCGTGGCCGAGAACGGCGACTTCTGCGGCTCCGTTTCCGGCGGATGCATCGAAAGCGCCGTCGTCCAAGCCGCCATGGAGGTCATGGAGTCCGGGACTCCCCGGTCCCTGGAGTTCGGCGTCACCAACGAGATGGCATGGGAAGTGGGGCTGGCGTGCGGCGGCAAGGTCCACCTGTTCGTAGAGCGGCTGGGCGCCGGCGAGCGACTGGGCGATTGGGACCCCATTCGGAGCGTCTTGGACGGGCGACGCCGGGGCCGCGAAGTCGTGGTGGCGACGCGCCTGTCCGACGGTCGCAAGGAGCTGATATGGGCGGATTCCGGCCCCTTGCGGGCGACGCCACGCACGCCGCCAGGGTCGCCGGCGAACGGCCCGAAGCCCACGCGAGCGATCGTGGAGCCGGATGAAGTGGCGGCCGCTCTTCGCTCGGCGGATTCCCGCGTCGTCGAGACCCCGGGCGGCCCCGTCTTCCTGCGGCCCTACGTTCGTCCACCCCATCTAATCCTGGCCGGCGCCGTCCACATTGCCCAGGCACTGGCCTCCATGGCCGCGACGGCAGGCTTTCGCGTGACGGTTCTCGACCCCCGGCGGGGCTTCGCCACCGCCCGGCGCTTCCCCGAGTGCACGTTGGTATGCGACTGGCCCGACCGCGCCATGGCGGACTTGGCCCTGGATCGTCGAACCGCCGTCGCCGCCCTGACCCACGACCCCAAGATCGACGACCCCGCCCTGCGCGCCGCGCTCGACAGCGAAGCCTTCTACGTGGGAGCCCTGGGCAGCCGCCGGACCCAAGCGGAACGCCGGGAACGCTTGACCGCCGCCGGCTGCCCCAAGGCGGCGCTTGACCGCGTACGCGGCCCCATCGGACTTCCCATCGGAGCAAAGACGCCCGAAGAGATCGCAGTGGCCGTCCTGGCGGAAATCGTCGAGGCGCTGCGACTGCGATTCGGTGAACGGAGGCACTCGCGTGACCGACGCCTTTGAAGTGTTTCCGAAGATCGAGAAGAAGGACGACGGATGGACGCCGCGCTATCTGGTTGCGGACTTGGCTACGGCTGTGGCCGACGCGCCGGCGCACTACGTTGCCAAGGTTGTCCGCGTCAATCCCGCGCCGGCGCCTTGGGAAACAGCGCGTGCTCGTGGAGTTCTTCGGGCGGCGGGAGCGGCACGAACCCATGAGCAGCAGCGACTTCGAGCCGCTCGTCACGTGACCCTCGGCGGCCGGCCCAGCCGCTCGAGGTTCGTCCCCAAGATCGACTCGGCGGCCACGGCTGCGGCCAGTAGCGCCAGATCGGCGCCCCGGCGACCGGCCAGCTGCAACCCGACGGGCATCTTTTCGTCGGCCAGACCGGCCGGGAGGCTTATCGCGCACAAGTCCAACATGCCCGCCGGGCCGGTGTTGGAGAGCATCTGCCGGTTGATCTCCCGGTAGGTGTCCAGGTCGACCAGGTCGGCGACGGGTGGCGGTGCGATCGGCAGCGTTGGGAGCGCCATTGCGCCGACACGAGCCGAGTCCATCCGGGCATGAAGGCTCTCCGAAAGGCGGCGACGGCGCCGCAGAATCCGAACGTAGTCGACGGCGCGGGCATTGCGGGCGGCATCTAGCCGAGCGCCTACGGTTGGGTCCAGAAGGCCGGGCCATTCGGGCAGTTCGCGCTCCAAGAACTCGATGCACTCGGGCGGCACCAAGCCTCCCGACAGGTAGAGGCGGCCGGCTTCGTCGTACTCGGGCAGGTCCAAGTCCACCAGTACCGCACCAGCCTCTTCCAGCTCCGACAGGGCTTGGCGCACGACGGCGCGCACATCGGCGCGGGCGTCTTGCCAAGTCGAGGAAGACGCGGGCACGCCGATCCGAAGTCCCGCGACCTGGGCCGAGCCGACCGCCGGTGCGTCGGCCGACTTGATCCTGCGACCACGACCGCCACGTTCGCCTTGCCCGACATTCTGCCCGACGAGCGCATCGACGGCGCGAAACACGTACTGCGAATCCGCCGCCGTGTGCGTCAGGAAGCCGACGGTGTCCAAGGTGCTGCTCAAGGGCACGACCCCGGTGGTGGGCCAGCGCCCGGTCGTCTGACGGTGCCCCACGACTCCGACGGCCGACGCTGGAATCCGGATCGAGCCTCCAGTGTCCGAGCCCAGCGCAACCCGTGCCGATCCTTCCCAGAGGCTGACGCCCGCGCCCGACGACGAGCCGCCCGGCACCCGATGCTCCGCCGCGTCCCAGGGGTTCGCCGGCGTGCCCGTGTTGGGGTTGAACCCGGTGCCGCCGAACGCCAGCTCCACCGTGTGCGTCTTCCCCACGATCACCGCGCCCAACTTGCGCAACGACTTCACCAGGAACCCCTCCCGCCGCCAGCGCGCGGGCAGCTCCCGCTTGGTTCCGGCCCGTATTGGCAGTCCCTCCACGCCGTACAGGTCCTTGACCGACACCGTGACGCCGGCCAGCGGCCCCGGATCGCCGCCGGAAGCCGCCAAGGCGTCGACGCGCTCGGCCTGCGCCCGGGCGCCCTCCGCGTCGAAGCAAGAGTAGGCGCCCAAGCTGCTGGCCTCGTGGCGGCGGATCGCGTCTTCCACGTGCTGGACCGCGCTCTCGTCGCCCCGGCGCACCGCGGCGGCCGTTTCCCGGACCGAACGCGCGACGGGACGACGGTTGCCGGCCACCACTTGCGGGTTGGCCCCCGTGCTCACGGCTTCCTTCGCGTTCGGGTCTCTTTGGCTTGGCGTCATATCGAACTCGTTCAGCGACGCGCCCGCCCGTCCATTCGGCCCAGCGCCTCCGCCAAGCTCGCCAAGCTGACCAAGTTGTGCACGGGCCTGTGCTCGTCGATCTCGGGCAGCAGCGCCCGGACTCCGGCGGCTTCGGGCGCGAAGTCCGCGTAGCGCAAGAGCGGATTCAGCCAGACCAGCCGACGACACGACAGCCGCAGTCGGCGTGCTTGGCGCCCGATGCCGGCGCCGCCCTCGCGATCCAGGCCGTCCGTGACCAACAGCACGACCGCCCCTTGGGAGAGCAGGCGCCGAGACCAGTGCCTGTTGAACGCATCCAGCGCCGCGCCGATCCGCGTGCCTCCGTACCAGTCTTGGGCGGTCCGCCCGACGCGGCCCAAGGCCCGGTCAACGTCCCGGTCCCGCAAGAGTCGCGTCACGTTGGTCAAGCGAGTCCCGAAGACGAAGGTGTGGACTCGGTCGGCGGCGTTCGTCAGCGCATGAAAGAAGTGAAGCAGGGTGCGCGAATAGGGCTCCATCGATCCCGAGATGTCGCATAACGTCACCAGCGCCGGGCGCCGAGTAGACGGAGAGCGCCGGTGCAGGATCACGGGGTCGCCTGCCGTTCGCAAGCTCGTGCGCAACGTCCGGCGAAGATCGATCGACGAGCCGTGCGGGTCGGGCCGAAGCCGGCGGCTGTGCACCGGGCGAAGGTTCAAGCGCATGCGACGGATCGCCTGTCGCGCCTTCATGGCTTCGGCCGCGGTCATGTCGTCGAAGTCTTTGTTGCGCAGGGCCTCGTTGGCCGAGTATGCCATACGGAACGACATGCGCTGGGCGTCGTCCCGCCGGCCCGCCCTTTGACGAGAATCGCTCGGTGCGGCGCCGGGCGGCGACAGCCTTGCGGGGGCGCGGGACGGCGACTTCGCCCCTGGCACGGTGGACGCCGACAGCAGCGCCGACAGGGCCTCGTCCGCGCCGAACGGGTCGCGCCAGAACAGCCGGAAGGCGCTGTCGAAGATGCGACGGTGTTCCCGCTTGGAGACCAGCGTGGCGTGGAGCGCCCAGTAGAACTGGGTCCGGTCGGCAATGTTGACTGCCGCCAGCGCTCGGACCGCCGCAATCGTATTGCCCGGCCCGGCGGGCAGCCCCGCCGCGCGAAGGAGCCGCGCGAAACGGGCCACGTTCTCCGGCAGCTTGCCCGGCGCCATCGCCTACGGGTGCGCCGCCTCCAGCGCCTCCGCCAAGCCTCCCTCCGCCATCCGCTCCAGGTCGTCCTGGTACTTGAGAAGAACGCCCAGCGTGCGGCCGGCGGTCTCCCGGTCCAGCGCGTGGCGGTCCAAGGCCATGAGCGCCCGGGTCCAGTCCAGCGTCTCGGCGACGCCGGGGGGCTTGAACAGGTCCATCTCGCGAACCTTCTGAACGAAGGCCACGACTTGGCCGCCCAGTCGCTCGGGCGCACCGGGGACTCTCGAAGCCAGGATCGCCAGTTCTCGGGCGGCGCTGGGGTAGTCGATCCAGTGGTAGATGCACCGCCGCTTCAGGGCGTCGTGAATCTCCCGCGTGCGGTTCGACGTGATCACGACGAGCGGCGGCGCGGCGGCCCGCACCGTGCCGAGTTCGGGGATCGTGATCTGAAAGTCCGACAAGACCTCCAGCAAGTAGGCCTCGAACGGCTCGTCGGTCCGGTCCAGCTCGTCGATGAGCAGCACGGGCGCACTTCCGTCCGGCGGGTCCAGGGCCGCAAGCAGCGGACGGCGGATGAGGAACTCCTCGGAGAACACGTCGCGGGCCAGGGCGTCGCGGGCGCGGGCACGGGCCGCGAGGCCCTCCGTCCCGCGGTCGCCGCCTTCCGCCGCCCGGATGTGGATCATCTGCTTGGCGTAGTTCCACTCGTAGGCCGCCGACGCCAAGTCCAGTCCTTCATAGCACTGAAGGCGCACCAGCCGGCGATTCAGGCCGGCGGACAACGTCTTGGCCACCTCGGTCTTGCCGACGCCGGCTTCACCCTCCAGCAACAGAGGGCGGCCCAGCTCCACAGACAGGAAGAGGGCCGTTCCCAAAGCGGCGTCGGCCACGTAGCCCTGGCCCTGGAGCAGAGCCACAGCGTCCTCCGCCGAGTTGGGGCGCACCGCCGAGTTGGCGCGCACGGCGGGACCCGCTATGCGCAAGCCTCCACGGCGCGCTTCGCCATGACCCGCACCAAGTGGGCGCGGTACTCGGGGCCGGCGGCGCCGTCCGACAGCATCTCGTCCGGCGACACCTCGACGTCGTCCAGCGCTCCGGCTGCGAACGACCGCGACAGCGCCGTTTCCATGTTCCCCGCCCGAAACGCGCCGTCTCCCGACGCCCCGGTCACCGCGACCCGCGTTCCAGCCGGCCCTTGCGCGACCATGACGCCGGCCACCGCGTACTTGGATGCCGGGTTGGCGAACTTGGCCCACCCCGCCCGCTCCGGCACGGGGAAGCGCACCGACACGACGATCTCGTCGTCTTCCAAGGCCGTGGCGAACATGCCCTGGAAGAAGTCGTCCGCCGTCAGCTCGCGTCGGTCGGTCGTTACCGAAGCGCCCAGCGCCAGGCACGCCGCCGGATAGTCCGCCGCCGGATCGTTGTGGGCGAGAGAGCCGCCGATCGTGCCGCGATTGCGCACCTGGGGGTCGCCGATACCGGAGGCCATCTCCGCTAGCGCCGGTATCCTGCGCCGAACCGCCGAAGACGCCGCTGCCTGGTCGTGCGTGCACAGGGCGCCGATTTCGATATGCGTGTGCCCGGTGCCGCTGTAAGCCCCCTGGCCATAGGCGCCTTCGCCGTACGCTTGGCTGTCGCGCTCCGCGATCTCGCTCAGCCCGGGCACGTTGGCCAGCGAGATCACGTCGCTGGGCGCGGCCAAGTTCAACTTCATGAGCGGCAAAAGGCTCATGCCGCCGGCCAGCAGCTTGCCGTCGTCGGCGCCTTGCAGAAGTCGCAGCGCGTCGTCCACCGAGTCCGGCGCGTGGTACCGAAAGTCGTTCATGGGTCGTCTCCTTGTCGGTGTCGCGGGCCGCTAGGCCGTCGCTGCGGCCGTCCCCGCCTTGGCGCACTGGATAGCCTGCCACACGCGCTGGGGCGTGGCGGGCATCGCCATGTCCTCCACGCCCAAGGGCCGCAGCGCGTCCAGCACGGCGTTGATCACGGCCGGCGGCACGCCGATGGAGCCCACTTCGCCCACGCCCTTGGCGCCCAGGGGGTTGTGCGTGCAGAGGGTCGTGTTGTGGCGGAGGTCGAAGAACGGCAGGTCCGACGCCCGGGGAATGGCGTATTCCAGGAACGAACCCGTGGTCAGCTGGCCGTTCTCCTCGTACCGGCACTCCTCCAGCAGCGCTTGGCCGATCCCGTGGGCCAAGCCGCCGTGAAGCTGTCCGGCCACGATCATGGGGTTGATGATCCGCCCCACGTCGTCGGACCCCGTGACCCGCGCCAGCGCCACCTTGCCCGTCTCCGGGTCGATCTCCACCTCGGCCACGTGCGTTCCCGCGGGGAAGGTGAAGTTCAGCGGGTCGTAGAACGCCGTCTCCTCCAGGCCCGGCTCCAGCCCCTCGGGGTAGTCGTGCGGCACGTAGGCGGCCAGCGCCACCTCGCCGATCGTCTTGACGCGGTCGGTTCCCTTGACGGTGAACGCCCCGTCCTTGAACTCCACGTCCTCGACCGACGCCTCCAGCAGGTGCGCGGCGATCTTGCGTCCCTTGTCCACGACCTTGTCCACCGCCTTGCAGATGGCGGCCCCGCCGACGGCCAGCGACCGGGACCCGTAGGTGCCCATGCCGAAGGGGATGCGGCCCGAATCGCCGTGGACCACCTCGACGCTGTCGAACTCCACGCCCAGCATGTCGGACACGATCTGGGCGAATGTGGTCTCGTGGCCCTGCCCGTGGCTGTGCGTGCCCGTGAAGACGGTGACGGAGCCCGTCGGGTGGACCCGCACGCTTCCCGACTCGTAGAGGCCGGCGCGGGCGCCCAGCGACCCGACCACTGCCGACGGCGCAATCCCGCACGCCTCGATGAACGTGGACACGCCGATTCCCCGCAGCTTGCCGCGGGCAGCCGCCTCCGCGCGCCGCTCCTCGAAGCCGTTCCAGTCCGCGGCGTCCAGCGCCAAGTCCAGCGTGGCGTCGTAGTCGCCCTGGTCGTACTGAAGCGCGACGGGCGTCTGGTACGGGAATTCCCGGATGAAGTTGCGCCGCCGCAGGTCGACCCGGTCGATCCCCGTCTGGAGGGCTGCCTTGTCCACCAAGCGCTCCAGCAGGTAGGTGGCCTCGGGCCGGCCGGCGCCGCGCAGGGCGTCCACGGGGGCCGTGTGAGTGAAGACGGCCTTGACCTCCACGTAGATCGCGGGCGTGGTGTAGGGGCCGGCGAAGAGGATGCCGTACAGGTAGGTCGGCACGCAGGGGGCGAACGTGGACAGGTAGGCGCCCATGTTGGCCGTGGTGGAGACGCGCAGCCCCGTGAACTTGCCGTCGGCGTCCAGGGCCAGCCGTGCGGTGCTGACGTGGTCGCGGCCGTGCGTGTCGGACTTGAAGGCGTCCAGGCGGTCGCACGTCCACTTGACGGGGCGGCCCAGCTGCCCGGCGGTCCAGGTCAGGATCGCCTCTTCGGCGTAGTGGGGGATCTTGGAGCCGAAGCCGCCGCCGACGTCGGGCGCCACGACGCGCAGCTTGTGCTCCGGCAACCCCAGGACGAAGCCGCCCAGAAGCAGGCGGGTCAGGTGCGGGTTCTGGCTGGTCGTGTAGAGGGTGTACTCGCCGGTGGCGGGGTCGAAGGCGGCCAGCGCGGCGCGCGGTTCGATGGCGTTGGGGATCAGCCGCTGATTGACCAGGTCGATCGAGACCACGTGAGCGGCCTCTTGGAAGGCGGCCTCGACGGCGGCTTGGTCGCCGAACTCCCAGTCGTAGCAGACGTTGCCCGGGGCCTCGTCCCAGACCAGGGGTGCGCCGGCGGCGGTGGCCGCGGCTATGGAGGCGACCGCCGGGCGGTCCTCGTACTCCACCTCGACCAGGGCGGCGGCGGCTTCGGCCTGCTCCCGAGTCTCGGCGACCACGACCGCCACGCAGTCGCCCTGGTAGCGGACGCGATCCGCGGCCAGCGGCGGATGGGGCGGCTCCACCATGGGCGAGCCGTCCTTGCTGTGGATGAGCCAGCCGGTGGGGATGCCGCCCACGCCCTCCATGTCGGCGCCGGTGAAGACGGCGTGGATCCCCGGCGCAGCCTTTGCCGCCTCGGCGTCGATGCTGCCGACAACCGCATGCGCCACGGGAGACCGCAGGATGTGGGCGTGGAGCTGTCCGGGCAGGGAGATGTCGCTGGTGTAGCGCCCCCGGCCCGTCAGGAAGCGCAGGTCCTCCTTGCGCTTGGCGGACGCGCCGATGCCGGTGCCCGGGCCGGCGCCGTTGGTACCGTTGCCGTTCGCGCTCATGAAGCGCCTCCTTCCGGTGCGGCCTGTTGGTCGGCCCGTGCCGCCTGCGCTCGCGCCCCCGCCTGAACGGCCTTCACGATGTTGTGGTAGCCGGTGCATCGGCAGAGGTTCCCCTCCAGCCACTCGCGAACTTCGTGCTCGCCGGGGTTCGGGTTCCGACCGGCCAAGTCCACCGCGCTCATGACCATGCCCGGCGTGCAGAAGCCGCACTGGAGCCCGTGGTGCTCCCGGAACGCCTCCTGCATGGGGTGCAGTCCGACGCCGTTGGCCAGCCCTTCGATCGTGGTCACGCTCGCGCCCGCCGCCTCCACCGCCAGGAGCGTGCAGCTCTTCACCGACGCGCCGTCCACGTGCACGACGCACGCGCCGCACTGGCTGGTGTCGCACCCGACATGGGTGCCGGTCAGGCCCAACTGCTCGCGAAGGAAGTCCGCCAGCAGCGTGCGGTTTTCGGCCGTGGCCGTCCGCTGGGCTCCGTTCACAGTCATGGTGATCGCTGGCATGGCGCCTTCCTGTGTTCGAGGGGAGCCGTGCGGGTCCGAGCGTTGTCCGACCCGCCGGGCGACACTCGGCAGGATGGGGCGCCGGGGGTGGCCGACGCAAGGGGAAGCTTCGGAGTCTGGCCCCTATCCCCACCACCCCACCGCCTTCGCGGCCAGCCCGCCGAACCCCGCCATCGCGCCCAGCGCTGCCTCGTACTCTTTGTTGCGCGCGTAGCGGCGAAGCGAGAAAGACGTTGCCGCCGGCCCCGACGTTCCGGCCAGATCCCGACCTTCGGCCAGGTCCGGCGCGATCATCGACCGTGCCGGATGCCGGTACGGGCGACACCGAGGCAGGAAGAGCGGGACGGCATTGCGGTACTGAGCGTGACGTTCGCCGAAGCGGGCCTCCAGGTCTCGACTCTCGGCGGCCATCGTTCGGCCGTAGGCGAAGCCGAAGAAGGCGACGAACAACAGGGCGAACCAGGGGACGCCTCCGGCCACCGCCGCGCCCACGCCGACCACGAAGCTTCCCAAGTACAAGGGGTTGCGCGTGAAGGCGTAGGGTCCCGACACGGTGAGCTGCCAATCCTTTTCCAGCACGCCGGCCGCCCATGCGCGAAGCGCCAGTCCGGCCAAAACGACCGCGCCCCCCGCCACCAGCGAGTACGCGCCTGGGCGCGCCAACCAGAAAAAGGCGGCGGCCAAGAGCCAAGCGGCCGACAGACGGGGCGCCCGGGAGCCGGTCTTCGGCGCGGGCCTCGCGCCTTCCAGCGCCGGTTCTCCGCTAGCGACGGTCCCGAGCGGCGGCTTCGCGGCCGTCCCGTCCGCCGGGGGCGCCGACACCGATCGCCGCGGCTGATTCCCCGGCCGTCGCGGCCGTGTCGCCGACCGCCGCGGCCGCGGTGCCGATCTCCTCCAAGTGGAGGCTCAACGTTCCGACCAAGGGCAGATCGACCTTCATGTAGACGATCAGCCGCCGCTCGTCGTCCGAGAAGTGGATCTCGGCGTGTCCGCCTTCGGAGAACAGGCCCCGCGTTCGGATCGAGGGCTGCACCACGATGGTGTTGAACTCGCCGGCCCCCACTTCGCGGCGGTCCTTGCGCAGCACCTTGATGACCACCGGGTTGCCTTCTTCCTTGAAGTAGCGGTTGAGCGTGTACGTCTCGCCCACGACCAGAGGCAGGGTGCGGGCGTAGTAGACGAAGGACACGTCGTCCAACGGCAAGGATGTGGGCAGCGTGGCGGTCGTGTCGTAGTCGATCCGGTGCCAGCGGCGCTCTTCGGGGAAGAAGTCGTACTCGCGGTACCGCTTGCGCCCGCCCTCGTGCTGGTCCTTCATGAAACGGCGGGAAACCAGCGTCTCCGTGTCCATCCACGAGTAGAACTTGGAGTCGATGCGATAGCCCAGGAAGCCGCCCTGGATGTGCCATTCGGCGGCATAGGCGGGAGCGTTGCGCACAGTGTCGATCCGGGCCACGGTCATCCGTCCTTCGCCGGCGGTGAACACCATCACCTTGACCTTGTACCGCAGGTCCTCGCCCAGCTCGAACGGCACCGCGGACACCGAATGCACTGGCGTCGCAAGCGAATCCAGCAGCAGCTTCGGCTTCGCGCTGACGCCGTTCTGCGCCAAGGCGCCCCCGCCGGGCCAAGCGGCCGCGAGCAGCAGCGACAACGCCAGCCCCGGCGCACCGCCGCGAAGCCCGCGCACCGACCGCCGCAGCCGCAGGATCTCCGCAACCGTGGGAAGCAAGCGCACGCGGCTCCGCCTCCAGCGAATGTCGTATCGAACCCTGACCGGCGCCTCGGCGACCCGTCGCGCGAGGGGGGTCAGCTTGGCCATCAGCTCGGCGTTGGCCGCCCACCCGGACCGCTCCAGCAGCGGCCCGTCGCCGCAAGCCTCCAGGGCCTTCCGGACCACCACGGCGCGGTAGGCGCGATAGCCGCAGAACGGGTCCCCGCTCCCGGCCTCGGCCAGCTGCGCCCGGCCCAGCACCGCGCCCCCAAGCCTCCTGGCCAGCCGCACGTGCCAGGGCGATCCGGCGGTGCCCGAAGCCCCCCCTGGAGCGCCCGGAGCATCGGGCTCCGGCTTGCCCGCCACGATGTCGGCCCCGCCCTCGAACGGCTTGAACAGGGCGTCCAGGTCGCCGGGGTGGTCGGTGAAGTCGCCCTGCATGACGACGACGGCGTCTCGCTTCGGGTACCGGGTCCGGGCCGCGACCGCGCGAAACAGGTGTTCCAGGGCGGCGCCATAGCCGACGGGGCGCTTGCGGCCCAGGATCGTCAGGGGCAAGAAGCGCTTGTACGTGTTCAGCAGGGAACGGGTCCGGTCGGTGGATCCGTCGTCGAAGACCAGGACGGCGTAGTCCCTGCCCAGTTCCTGCATGACGCTGCGGATCTTCCACAGCAGGACGCCGATCGTCCGGTCTTCGTCTCGTGTCGGAATGCAGATGTATACCATGACGGTTTGCCTCGGTCGCGACGCGCGGGCACTTGTCGAGCGCCGGCCGGAAGCGACTCCGGCCGGTCGTTCAATCTATACCACGCTGCACCGAAAAAGTTCCCTCGGCGGCCTCCGGCGGCGGCGTCTTCCAGCGCCGGTGAAGCCAGAAGTACTGCTCGGGACGGCTGCGCACCAGCGCTTCCAGCCGCGACGTGTGCGCCTGGGTCAGAGCCGCGACGAGGGCGGCGAGGTTGCCGAACCCGACGCGGCCGCCTTGCGCCGCTGGCCCGCCGGGCGCCCCGGCGTCGTCGCCGGAAACGGGCGGGGGCAGACGCTCGATCCGGACTTCGTAGCGCGGCTTTCGTCCGGGCAGCCGGGTGCAGAAGGTGGTGGCCAGGGGCGCGCCGGCGCGCAAGGCCAGGAGAGCCGGTCCTCGGGCCGTGGCTGCCGGCCGTCCGAAGAAGTCCACGAAGACGCCGGCCCGACGCGCGTCCTGGTCGCCCAAGATGCCCACGAACCGTCCTGCGCGCAGCGACTCCAGCACACCCCGCCGGGCGTCTCCCCTGGGGATGACGCGCATTCCCAGCCCCTCGCGCGACAGGTTCACGCGCCGGTCGAAGAGCAGGTTGCGCTGACGGGCGGCCACCACGTCCAGCGGGAACCCTCGGGCGGTGATCGACGCGCCGGCCAGCTCCCAGTTCCCGAAGTGGGCGGTCACGAGCAAGATCCCCCGGCCGGCCTCGGCGGCCTCCTCCAAGACCTCCCGCCCGACCATGCGCGTCCGCTCCAGGACCTTGCGGCTGTCCAGCCGGGCCAGGCGGAGCATCGCCACCGCTTCCGCCCCCAGGTGAGCGTAGCAACGCCGGCCCACGTCCCGACGCCACCGGTCGTCGGCCTCCGGAAACGCCTTCGCCAGCTGGTCGCTCACGACCCCCCACCGCGGCTTGCCGACCCGAGCCGCCAACCAACCCAGCCCGGCGCCGCCCCGGTCCGCCAACCCCTCGGGGGCCGCGCCGAACGCCCCGGTCACCAACCGAAACGCGGCGTACTCCAGCCGGTGCCGCCAGGACGCTTCGCGCCACAGCTCGCGGCTCAACGGAACTGAAGCTCCTGCAGGTGACGATAGAGGCCGCTCCGCTCGACCAGCTCCTCGTGGCGCCCCTGCTGCACGACCCGCCCCTCGTCCACGACGAAGATCACGTCGGCCCGGCGAATCGTGGCCAAGCGGTGCGCGATCACGAACGCGGTGCGCCCGGCCATCAGGCGCCCCATCGCCTCTTGCACAAGGCGTTCCGACTCCATGTCCAGCGAACTCGTGGCCTCGTCCAGGACGAGGATCGGCGGGTCGCGCAAGATCGTGCGGGCCAGCGCCACCCTTTGCCGCTCTCCGCCGGACAGGCTGACGCCCCGTTCGCCTACCACCGTGTCGTAGCCCTGCGGAAGGGCCATGACGAAATCGTGCGCGTGCGCCGCCCGAGCCGCCTTGCGAACCTCGTCGTCCGACGCGCCCTCGGTTCCGTACGCCATGTTGGCCCGCACCGTGTCGTGAAACAGGACCGTCTCCTGGGACACGATCCCCAAACTGCGCCGCAGCGACGCCAAGTCGTAGTCGCGCAGGTCCCTGCCGTCGATCTCGACGCTGCCTGCGGACGGGTCGAAGAACCGCCCCAGAAGGTCGACGATGCTGGTCTTGCCGGCCCCGCTTCGGCCCACCAGCGCGGCCACGGAGCCCTTGGCCACGCGCAAGTCGATCCCCTCGAGCACCGGACGGCCTTCCCGGTACTCGAGCGACACGTTCCGGTAGCGGATCCCCGAGCCCACGCCGGCAAAGGGTCGAGCGCCGACCCGGCCCCTGGCCTCGACGGGCACGTCCAAGAACTCGAAGATTCGATCCGCCGCCGCGAGCCCCGGCGAAAGCACGGCGGGCAGCTGGCTGAGCTGCTTGACCGGGCCGTAGAGGCGCGTGCTGAGGAAGAGGAAGCTGATGAAGGTGCTGCCGGACATGCCGCCGTCCACCACGATTCGCGATCCGTACCAAAGGATCAGCGCCGTGCCCAGGCCGGCGACGATCTCGGTGACCGGCCGAGCCAGGGCGCTCAGGCGAACCGTGCGCAGGAAGGCGGCGTAGTGGGCCGCCGTCAGGCCGCCGAAGCGTTGCTGCTCGCGGCGCTCGGCCGTGGCGGACTTGACCAAGCGGATCCCCGACACGGTCTCTTGCACGTGCGACCCGACCTCGCCGGCCACGTCCAGCACGCGACGGTTCCTTCCCCGCAGTCGCCGCATGAACGGACCCCACACCACCAGAGTCAGCGGCGCGACGACAAGGGCCGCCGCCGTCAGTCGCCCGGACTGCAGGAGCATCCCCGCGAGCACCGCCACCACCTGAAAGACCGACGCCATGCCCTTGGCGATCTGACCCATGACCAGCGAACGAATCTGGTCGATGTCGGTGGTCAGCCGAGAGACGATCTGGCCCGTGCGCGTGCGTCCGAAGAAGCCCAGATCGACGCCCAGCAGGTGCCCGTACACGCGGTTGCGCAAGTCGCGAGCCACCCCTTGCTCCACCCGAGCGGACAGGTACGCGCGCCCGAACTCGGCCACGTTCTTGACCGCCACCACGGCCAAGATCAAGAGGATCACGCCGCCGACGACCACCAAGGGGTCCCCGTCCAGGTCCACCAACCGCCCGATCGTCCAGTCCAGCGCCAGCGTCACCGCGTTCGGTTCTTGCGGCTCGGAAACGGCGCCGGCGCCGAAGATGGCGTCCAGGAAGGGAATGAGCAGCAGGACGGAGAACGTGTCCAGGACGGCTACCACGGCGGCCAGGACGATCGCCCCGAGGAACGACGCGCGGTGGGGCGCCAAGTAGGCGAGGAGCCTTCGGTAGACGCTCATTCGTCGTCCGCGTCGGGCCGGCGTCGTCGGCGGGGCTGAAGGGTGGCCACGGGGACGATCATCTCCTCGGGCGAGATGCCCCCGTGAAGGAAGGAGTTGCGGTAGCGCCGCTGGTACTCGCGAAGGCGGGTGGGGTACACGAAGAAGTAGTCGTCCAGCGCCACTAGGTACCGCGTGCCGGGCGCGCCCTCGGGGAACCGCAGGTCGCTGGCCTTGCGGGAAGCGAACGCCGTGCCGCGGTTCTTGGCCCGCAAGTCGTGGCCGAACTTGTAGCGAAGGGCCGAGGTCGTGTTGCGCCGGGCCAGCACGGTGGCGGGCCGCCGACAGTGAATCGAGCCGTGGTCGGTGGTAAGCAGAACTCGATGGCCTCGGCCGGCGGCTTCCTTGAGCACGGAGAACGCCGTGGAGCGCTCGAACCAGGAGCGGGTCAACTGGCGCAGCGCGGCCTCGTCGCGCGCAACCTCCATGAGGATGGGAGACTCGGAGCGGCCGTGCGTCATCAAGTCCACGAAGTTGAAGACGAGGGCGATCACCGAGTCCGGCGTTCCCGTCGCGGCCCGAACGCGGGGCACCACCCGGTCCGCCTTGCGGTCCGTGAAGACCTTCTCGTAGTGCACGGGCACCTCGCGACCCGCCAGGCGGCTCAACTGGTCGCGCAGCAAGTCGTCCTCGAAGGCGTTGAGCGACCCCTCGTCGTCGGACGAGTCCCACCAGCCGGGACGGGCGGCGGCGATCTGGTCCGGGTACAGACCCGAGAAGAGCGCGTTGCGGGCGTAGGGCGTGGCCGTGGGCAAGATCGAGTAGTGGTAGCTCTCCTCGATCTCGAAGAGGCCGGCCAGGAGCGGCGAGATCGCCCGCCACTGGTCCAGCCGCATGCAGTCCAGCACCACGAAGAACACGGGGTCGCGACCCAGAAGGGGCAACAGACGCCGGCGCACGATGTCCACCGACAGCTCGGGCGGGTCGTCCTCGCCTCGGGTCCAAGCCGGGTACTTGCCGACGACCCAGCGTCCGAAGTCGTGGCGCAGGTCCTCTTGCAGCGACTCCACCGTGTCCATCAGCCCGCGCTCTCCCGCGCTCTCCATGCGGAGGTGCCAGTCGACCAGCTCTCGATAGACCTGGGCGAAGCCGTGGGCGGTGGACGCCTGCTCGCGGCGACGGACCAGCGCCGGCCAGCGGGCCGCGAAGTCTTGGGCCGCGCGCTGCTGCTGGATCGACGACCCCTCCAAGATGCGCGTCACCACCGACAAAACCTGGCGCGGACTGACGGGCTTCACCAAGTAGTCCTCCACGTGGCGTCCGATCGCCTCCGTCATCGTGCGGTCCTCTTCCGACTTGGTGACCATCACGACCTGGGCGTGCGGGTCGTCGCGCCGGATCGCCTTCAGGACCTCCAGGCCGCGTCGGCCCGGCATCTGCTCGTCCAGCAGGATCAGCTCGTAGGCGTGCTCGCGAAGCAGCGCCAGCGCGTCGTCCCCGTTGACGACCGCGTCGACGTGATAGCCCCGCTGTTGCAGAAAGAGGAGGTGCGGGCGCAACAGGTCGATCTCGTCGTCCACCCACAGGATTCGCTTGGCGACACGCAACATGGCGACCTACATGGAGATCACGTAAGAGAACCACGTGGCCACGGGCTCGCCGTCGAGCGTGCCGGGGCGGAACACCCACTGGGCCGCCTCTTGGATCAGCTGGCGGTTGAAGCGGCCGTTGCGCGTGACCGGGTTCAGCCTGGTGGAGTCGGGCACCACGCGGCCGCGCTCGTCCACGAAGACCCATACCTCGATCTCCGTGCCGCGCAGGTCGTTGTTGGCCGGGGGGATGATCATGCCGCGGGGCGTCGGCGGCAGCACCCGCCGGAGCCCTTCCGCCGCCGTGCCTCCGTCGCCTTCGCCGTCTCCGTCCGCCAGCCCCGGCGGGCCGGGTGGGCCCGGTTCCCCCAGCACGGCGGCCATGTCGAAGGTCATGTCGGGCTCCAAGTCCAGGGGCTCGATCTCCACCGTCACCTCGATCGGGATCGCCGGCGGCGTCACCGGAGGGCGTGGCGGGACGCGGACGTTCAGCGCCTCCATGCCCCCGGCCGCGGCCCGGTCGTCTCCGGCCTTGGGGCCTGCGGCGGCGAAGGGCGCAAGGGGGATGGGCCGCCGATCTCCCAACAGCAGGACGAGCAGGTGGACCGCAAGCGACGCCGCGAACGCCCCCCGCCACAGCCGCCGGTCCTTGCGGCGCCGGCCCGCTACGGTCGATTCGGCCGTTTCTGGTCTTGCCCGGTCCATCTCTCGCTTGTTCCCGACCTTTCTTGGCGAGCCGCGATCTTCCCTCGCGCCCGGCGGCTTCCCTCGCGCCCGGCGGCTGTCGCCCCTGCCCGCCGGCCCCCGGCCTTACCCGGCAGGCCGTAGGCCACTATTCTAGCGATGGGCCGAAACCGAAGGGGAGGAAATCGATATGGACCTTGGACTGACGGGCCGCGCGGCCCTGGTGACGGGGGCTTCCCTGGGGCTGGGGCGCGCCGTGGCGGAGCGGCTGGCCATGGAGGGCACCGACGTGGTCGTTGCGGCGCGCTCGCCGGCGCCTCTGGAGGCCGCGGCCGCAGAGATCGCGCGAGACACGGGCCGACGGGTGGTGCCCGTTGCCGGAGACGTAAGGGAACCGGAGTTCTGCACGGACGCCGTGGAGCAGGCCGTGGCGGAGTTCGGGCGACTCGACGTGCTGGTCGCGAACGCCGGCGGACCGCCACCCGGAGGCGCCGACGCCTTCGGCCCCGAAGCTTATCGGGACGCCCTGGAGCTGAACCTGATGTCCACCGTGCAGCTCGTGCTGGCGGCCGTCCCGCACATGCGCCAGAACCGCTGGGGACGCATCGTGGCGATCACCTCCGTTTCGGTGAAGCAGCCGGTGCCGGGACTGGTCCTGTCCAACACCTCGCGGCCGGGGGTGGTCGGCTTCGTCAAGACGATCTCGCAGGAGCTGGCGTCCGACGGCATCCTGTGCAACGTGGCGGCGCCGGGGTACGTGGCGACCGACCGCCTGAACGCCCTGTTCCAGGCACGGGCCGAGGCCGAAGGGACTACGTCCGAAGCGATCCGCGAGACGCTGGCCGGCGGCGTGCCCATGAGACGCATCGGCCGGCCGGAAGAGTTCGCCAACGCAGTGGCGTTCCTGGCGTCGGAGGCGGCATCGTACGTGACCGGCCACACGTTGCAGATCGACGGCGGCTTGGTGCAAGGGCTGCTGTGAGCCTGGAGGACCGCCTGCGGGGGGGCGACCGAAGCGGCGCCCGGGCGAGGGGCGGGTTGCCGGGGCGGCGCGGTTGGTCCGCCTACATGGAGCTGACCAAGCCCGGAATCACCTTCTACGTGGCGGCGACGGCCGCCGCGGGCTACGTGCTGGCGGCGTTGCCCGAAGTCTCGCCGGCACTGCTTCTGCACGTCGTGGGCGGGACGTTGCTGAGCACTGCCGGGGCGTTGGCTCTGAACCAATACCTGGAGCACGCGCACGACGCCCTGATGGTGCGCACGCGGCAGCGGCCCGTGCCGTCGGGGCGCATCCCGCCCGTCCGGGCCCGGCTCTTCGGCTGGGTACTGCTGCTGGCGGGCGCCGGCCACCTCTGGTACTGGTGCGGCTGGCTGCCGGCGGCGCTGGCGGCGGCTGCGGCGCTCTTGTACAACGGGGCCTACACGCCGCTCAAGCTGCGTTCGCCGTTGGCCACGCTTGTGGGCGCGGTGCCCGGCGCCCTGCCGGTGCTGATCGGCTGGACCGCCCACGCCGGCGCCCCCGTTCCACCCGGCTTGGCGCTCTTCGGCATCTTGTTCCTTTGGCAGATCGTTCATGTCCTGGCCTTGGCGTGGAGCCTGCGGGAAGATTATGCGCGGGCGGGCTTTCGCCTGATCCCGGAAGGTTCGCCCCGGCTGGCAGGGGCGCTCATGCTGGGCTACTCCACGGCGCTGGTTCCCGCCAGCGTCCTGCCCGTCGCGCTGAACACGACCCGGATGCCTTATTCGTTGGCGGCGCTGGCCCTGGGCTCGGCGCTGGTCGCGGCGTCGGCGGCGTTCTGGCGCGCGCCGACACCGCTTCGTTGCCGCCGGGTGTTTCTTGGCTCGCTTGCGTACCATCCGCTGCTGCTGGGTTCGATGGTCGTCGCAGCGCTATGACGAAGACGGCTTGGCCGCCCCGCCGCTCCTGGGTTCGGACGCGGGCAACGCTCTTACCGATCGGCGTTGCACTTGCCGCGACGGCGTTGCCGGGTGCTTCGAGCTTGGCCACCGAAGCCCCGACCGCCGAAACCCTGTCTGCGGAAGTCCGGCAGACGCAGAGCGCCGGAAAGACGCAAGGAACCCCCGTAGCCCGCCCGCGCGCCCGCGAGCTCGGCATCGCTCCGGGCGTATTCCAGCCCGGCCCCTTCAACGCGATCACCGACGTGACCGGCGTCCGCGTCGGCCACGCCACCGTCGTCGAAGGAGACAGCGTCCGCACCGGCGTCACCGCGATCCTTCCCCACGCCGGCAACATCTACTTCGACCGCGTGCCGGCCGCCGTCCACGTGGGCAACGGCTTCGGCAAGCTCGCGGGCGTCACGCAGGTGCAGGAGCTGGGCGAACTCGAGACCCCCGTCCTGCTCACCTGCACGCTGTGCGTGTGGAAGGCGGCCGACGCCATGGTCGAATGGGCCTTGGCGCAGGAGGGCATGGAAGAGGTTCGGTCGATCAACCCGGTGGTGGGCGAGACCAACGACGGCCGTCTGAACGACATTCGCGCGCGGCCCGTGACGGCGGAGCACGTGCGCCAAGCGCTGGACGGAGCCTTGTCGGGGCCGGTGGAGGAAGGGAGCGTGGGCGCCGGCACGGGAACGTCGGCGTTTGGGTGGAAGGGCGGCATCGGCACGAGCTCTCGCGTGCTCCCGCCCCCGGTCGGGGGCTACGCCGTGGGCGTGCTGGTGCAGTCCAACTTCGGGGGGGTCCTGCAGATCGCCGGGGCGCCGGTGGGCCGCGCGCTGGGGCGCTATCCCTTCCAGCCGCGGCCGGGATCCGGCGACTTGGAGCCCGAGGGCGAATCCGACAAGGGGTCGATCATGATCGTGGTGGCCACCGACGCGCCCCTGTCCGAGAGGAACCTGGGCCGGGTGGCGGCCCGGGCGATCATGGGACTGTCCCGGACGGGTTCATACGCAGGCAACGGGTCCGGCGACTACGTGATCGCGTTCTCGACCGCGCCGAGCGTCCGCAGGCGTCCCGGCGACGGGGAACGAACCGTGACGGACCTGACCAACGACCGCGTCTCCCCTCTCTTCCAGGCCACGATCGAGGCCACCGAAGAGGCGATCTACAACTCCATGTTCAAGGCCACGACGGTGGCCAGCCGTTGGGGAACACGCGAAGCGCTGCCGATTGAGGCGGTGCTGGACGTGTTGCGGCGCCACGGCATGGTACCATAGTATCACTAATCGGCGCCATGGCATCGTCGACCAGCCCGCTGGACGGTCTGTTGGCCGGACTGAGGCTTTCCCTGAGCCGGTTCCTGCGCCAAGTGCACGGCGCGCCGGAGCCGGAGCGCGACCCTGCGTCGGACGACCAGCTGCTGCTGAACGTTGCGGATTGGAACGGCCTTGCGGCCCTGGTGAGCCGCCGCCGCGTGGCCGGGTTGTTCCTGCATGGGATCGAAGGTCGCCCTGCGCTGGGGCGATCTGCCGCTGGCCACGATCCGGCAAGTTCGCGACCAAGCTCGCCTTCGTGCCGCCGCGAACGTCCCGTGCTTGGTTCTGAAGGGTCTGCCGCTGAGCCAGCGGCTGTACGGACATGGCACGAGACCCGCAGGAGCTTCAGGATGTGCAAGCTCGGTTCCGGGAAGCGCGTCTGGAGCGCGCACTTGCTTCCGTGGTGCTGTTGTGCCGTCGGGCATTTCATCTGGATGTTCCCGTTCAGCCGACCGCGTGGTCCAAGGCGGGCCGTCGTCGGGCCGCGTGGGTTGCCGAACGGGTTGCGACAAGTTGGGTCAGGTCCGGCCCGCGCGGCGTGGCGGAGAAGGCCCGGGTCAAGGCGAGCGCAATGTTGCTGAAGCGCGGATTCCGGCCAGCGGTTCGCGAGCTGGCGTGGATGGCGTTCTGGCGGCTTGACGATCTGTCGCATCGCCGGTCCCGCATCGGCGCCGTGGTCGTGTTGATGCGTGCTTCCAACTCGACCAAGGCCATGGCCGTGGAAGCTGCGACTCTGTTGCTTCTGGCCCGCTTGGTGGTCAAGTACGTGCCCTTTGGCCGCTACAAGAAGTGGATGATCACCGGCGGAGAGACCGTTGCGGGCGGACTTCCCGACGGCAATCCGCAACTGCCCGCCGGCCCCCGGATCCGCCCAACCGAACATGCCGTCGCCCGCAAGGTGGGAAGGGCAGTGAGAGGCGTGGCCGAGCGGGTGCCGTTCGAGGCGGTGTGCCTGCCCCAGGCAATGGCCGCGCAGTGGATGTTGCGTCGGCGGGGACTGTCCAGCCGCTTGGTCATCGGCGTCCGGCGGCGGCCCGGCAAGGACCTGGAGCTTCACGCGTGGTTGCTTTCGGACGGCAGGGGCGTGGTCGGCCATGAGGAAGCCGAGATGTATGCTGCCTTCCCCAGCGCCACCGACGTCCCGCGGGGGCTGGGTCGCGCCGAGGCCGGCCGGCGACCATAAGCCGTCGGGCGTTCGTTGCGCCTGGGGTGCGCCGTTAGCCGCCCGCCTCCGCCCGCACGGCGTCCTGCACCACCTCCAGCGCCAAGTCCGCGGTCTCCTTGTGAGTGCGGAACGACAGGACGCCGAAGCGCAGCCAGATCTCCCCGCCCAGCACTGTGGACGACAGGAACACGCGGCCGTCGGCGTGGATTCTGCGGATCAGGGCTTCGTTGGCCTCGTTGGCGTCCCGTCCCGGCGGCGTCCAGCGGAACATGACCACGGACAGGTCGGGTTCGGGGCCGACTTCGACGTGGGGCAGGCGCTGGACCTTCTCGTACAGGTAGCGGGCCAGCCAGTACTTCTCGCTCAAGGCGGCGCGGAAGGGGGCGAGGCCGAAGAGCTGGAGGGGCAGCCACAGGCGCATGGCGCGGAAGTGGCGGCTCAGCTCGGGGGAGTGGTCGGCGGGAGACGGGGACGCTTCGTCTTCCCAAGCGTCGCGCAGATAGGGGGCGACGTGAGTGTGGGCGTTGCGCAGGGCCTCGCGGTCGCGCACCAGCAGGGCGCCGGTGCCGTAGGGCAGGAAAAGTCCCTTGTGCGGGTCCAGCACCAGCGAGTCGGCTCGGTGAAGGGCGGACAGGGCGGGGGGCGCTTCGGGGCACAGGGCGAAGAAGCCGCCGTAGGCCGCGTCCACGTGGTACCAGACGTCGTTCGCCGCGGCCACGTCCGCGATCTGGTCGATGGGGTCCACCGCGCCGGTGTCGGTCGTGCCCGCGGTCGCCACGACCATGAACGGCAGCAGCCGATTGCGCCGGTCGGCTTCGATCTTGTCCGCCAAGTCCTGGGGCGACATGCGGTACCCGTCGTCCATCTCCACGTGACGCACGATGCTCTCGCGCAGGCCCGCCACCACCAGCGCCTTGCCGATGCAGTGATGCGCATGGCGCGTCGTGTAGACCACCGCGCGGGGCACGTTGGCGGAGCGGACCCACTTGGCCTCGCGGGCGGTGACGACGGCGGTCAGGTTGGCGATGGAGCCGCCGCTGGCCAAGTCGCCGCCGACCTCGGGCGGGTAGCCCACCAGGTCCGCCATCCAGCGCAGCAGCATGTTGCCCATCCGCACCGCCCCCGGCGACGCGAAGTAGAGACCCGCGAAGCGGTTGGTCACGGCGGCCAGGTAGTCGCCCAGCGCCGACGGGTACAGGCCCCCGCCGGGGATGTAGCCCAGGTGCCCGCCCGACGCCGGGTTCAACGCGGGGCCATCCACGAACTTGCCGATGGCGGCCAGGACCTCTTCGACCGGACGGGCCGATTCGGCTATGGCGAAGCCCTCCAGGCCGGAGTCCAAGCCCGGAGCGTCCACGTAGGTCTTGGCCGTGGGCAGGGCGTCCAGGAACTCCTGCGAGTACGCCATGACGGCGTCGCGCAAGTGCTTGCGGTCAGCGGGACCAGGGTCCAGCGCGCGCGACGCTTCGGCCAGTGCCTCGATGCGGGTGGTCAGCGCGTCCAAGGCGGGCTGGCCCGCGGTCGGCGGGGGGTCAGCCTCCACCGGTCGCCGGCAATAGGCGGAGCCGCCGGTATTCGCGGAACGAGATCAGCCTGCGCCGCCCTTCGTCCCACAGGGCCAGGTTCAGCGTCTTGAGGCCGTCGCGGATCGTCATCTTGGGCGCGGCCCACAGCTCCGGGTTCTCGTCGTGGCAGCGCTGCAACCGGTAGTTGGGAATGCGCGCGCTCAAGTGGTGCACATGGTGCAGGCCGATGTTGGCGGTGAGCCATTGCAGCGGCTTCGGCAGCCGGAGGTGCGACGACCCGTGGAGCCCGGCGTCGAAGTAGTTCCAGTCTTCGTGCCAGTGCCAGTAGGCTTCGTCGAACTGGTGCTGCACGTAGAAGAGCCAGACGCCCATGGCGCATGCGCACAGCGTGACGGGAATCTGCACCAGCAGGAACCGTTCCAGCCCGATCGTCGCCCACGCCAGCGCGACGATCCCGGCCAGGGCGGCGTTGGTCCACCACACCGAGCGCCACTCCCTCTTCCACGCCCGCGGCACGTCCCAAGGAAAGCGGTGCTTGATCAGAAAGTGGAACGCCGCGCCGGGTCCGAATATGACGAAGGGGTTGCGGTAGATGCGGTACCCCAGCCGCATCCACGGCGACATCGCCTCGTACTCCTTGACCGTCTTCGTGCTGATGTCGCCGAAGCCCCGCATGTCCAGGTCGCCCGAGTGCGCGTGATGGATCGCGTGCGTCTTCCGCCAGTAGTGGTACGGCGTCAGCGCCAGCACCCCGATCACGAAGCCCACCGCGTTCGCCACCTTCTGGGACCGAAAGTACGACCCGTGCCCGCAGTCGTGCTGGATCATGAAGAGCCGCATGAGGAAGGCCGCGGTCGGGACCGCGAGCAACAGCGTCAGCCAGTAGCCGACCGCCAAGCCGAAGTAGGTCGCCGTCCAGCAGCCGGCGAAGAGACCCGCGCTGATGGCGAGCTGCCCGGCGCTCCGAGCGTTGTCGGGGCCCAGGTAGGGCGCAAGGACCTTCTTCCAGCGGGCGACTTGTTCGCGGTCAGGCTTCATGGGTTCCTGTTCGTGGGGTGCGGGGACCGGGCAATAGATGGAAGGCGGCGGCATCGTCTAAACATAAAACCAGCGGGCACCTCTAACGAAGTACGGGAAAGAAGGGATTGCGAACTTCTCGTATACGTTCCTCGAAGATGGCCGCGTTCTCCGTTCGGCGTTCGATCCGAACCCAGAACTTGCACTCGTCCCGGAGTCCGGCCCTGAGGAACGGGCTGGTGAGTCGAATGAAGTCCTCGGGTACGTACTCGCGTCCTTCTTCGATTTGCCGGACGAATTCTACCTCGTCTTCCGTTGATCGGTGCTCGGGGATGGTAGCATAAAGCCTCATACCACCGTCGGTTAGCTCAACGCGAAAGACATGCTCGGGGTCGCCACGGGCGTCGAGCCAGCACGAAGGTGGACCGTGGCCTCGAAGCTCGCGCTCCAACGAGTCCGAGCGGGACCGCCACCGATCATTCTCCCGAGCTAAGGAGTCCACCGAACCGCCAGCCAGAAGTCTGTCCCTGGAGCGAAGCTGTGCGGCTTGGTAGCGGATGGCCTCGTGGGCTTCCCTCAGTTCCTGGGCCAGCGAGCCGGCGCGAGCCGCTTGCGCGATTATCGAATCCACTTGTGTGGACGTGAGGGAGTCGTGTTCCTCGGCAACTGCTTCGGCCACGATCTCCCGGAGCCTCTGCGCTTCGGTCGCAGTGTTGATCAGCGAGTCCCGTTCGGTTTCCAGAGTTTCCAACAAATTCTTGACCCGCTCCACGGAATCGCGAGCGGTCTCCAGCTCCCTGGACCGCTCCAGAAGCGAGTCGACTTCTTGCTGTCCCAACCTCGCTTCCAGCAGGGAACGTGCCTGGGCAAGCTCGGCCTCCGCCACCCCCGCGCGGTCTCGTGTGTCCTCCAGCGAGTCATTCAACTGTTGGGCGTAACGGTACCAACTGCCACCCAATGTGTCGCCGGGGTTCAGCATCTGGTTGCGGCGCGCCAACTGCGTCTCGGCCTCGCCAAGTTGCTCTTCAGCCTCAACGCGAGAGTCGTTCTCGGTGCGCAGCACCAGTGCAAACGCTAAGAGCAGGACAAAGACCACCACGCTAAACGTCTCCGCCAGCGTCAGCCCGAGCGTCAGGCCTTTGCGGTAGTGCGTCTTCTCGGCGGGCAACATTGCTACCGACCTCGGTCTACGCTAGCGTGTCGAATCGCGTCGCCAGAACAAGAAGCGCCGCCATTTCCAACCTTGGGTGCGTCGGCGCAGTTCTTTGGCGACCACGACACTGTCGCGAGTGATCTGCGATAGCTGCTTCTGGGTCTCCGTCAGCTGATCCCGCAGACTATCGAGGTCCTTGGTCACGGAATCCGCACGACCGCTTGCGTGGCCAAGCGTCGCCGCAGCTTCGGCACCCACGGCGTCCAAATTTTCTCTCAGGCCCTCAACGTGCCCTGCTACAACTTCTCGTCCTTGGACCGCTGCGTTCGACAACCCCGACAGGCTTTCGCCCAAAGAGGCTGCCTGAGACTTCGCCATTCCAAATTCCGACGCTGCGCTTCCCACTCCCGACATGGCATCTGCGGCCACGACAGCAGCCTCTTGCAACCTACCGACTTCTCCCGCCAAGTCGCCAACGGAACGGGTTATCCTGGCGGTGTGTTCGTCGATCGTCGAAGCGGCGCGTTGGGCACCAACGACAAACTCCGCTGTCTTGGCAAGTTGCACCTGCATCTTCTCCATCTCGCTCTTTACGCCTTCGGCACGCGACGCAATGCCCGCGATTTCCTGTTCGCTGTCGCGACCTGCACGATCCAACTGCAGCACCGACCCTTGCGCCTGCTTGACGGCTTTGCCGAGCACAGCAAAATCGGCACACAGGGCGTCCAGGCGTCCCTTCGTCTCTTCCAGAGGCTTCTTTAGAGCTGAGACGACGTCGGAGACCCCGGCGACCGCACACTCAAATTTGGTCGCCCCGTGCGTGAAGGACTGGGCAAGCTTAGCCACGTGGCCAGAGTATTCGTCGAGATCGCTGGCCGTGCTGACAGCCCTTTTCGCAGCGGATGCAATGCGCCCCGCGGTTGCTTCGATTGCCTGGGCGGACTCGCCAACCTTGTCTACGAGGTCTGCCATGCCGACACTGCCCAGCCTGACGATCTCCTTCATGTCTCTGATCTCTTCGTCCAGTGCCCGAGTGGCGTCGGCAACGGCATCACCAGGAGCTTCCTGCCACACAGAGAACCAGACTCGCCCAAAGAGGCCCACAATCGTGGTGAGCAACGCGATGCCAAAAGGAGCAATCATCTCTCTCATGTCGCCAACGTCGGACCTAGAAAAACCGTACAGAGCAGATACAAGAGACCCGAAAGTGAAGAGCAGGCCCAGATAATAGAACGCGTCGCCCCGTGTGTCTGCCGAGACGTACTCCGTGGTGCTCGCCGTGATGAAGTACATCGCCATGAGCAAGGACAGGATAAGCGCGAGGAACCATCCTCCCAACCATCGATCGAATCCGAGCCAACTGCCGGCGAAGACGAGCAGAAGACCGACGCCCAATGTGAATATCCAGGTCCTTTGATGATCTTTCCGCTGGCGCTCGACTTGGAGAGCCTGTCGGCGGCTTGGCGTAGGTTGGCTATGGAACAATGTCATGTCGTCTCGCCAGGAAGCCGGGTCATCCCTCGACGGGGACCCAACGGGGCGGGCCATCGGTACCCGAATCGATGAAGTAGTCGTCCCAAAACCGCTGCAGACGTCCAGCTTGCAGATGTCCTGACGTTCCACGGCGAGCAAGCAGAAGAACCGTCGGCTTGACGCCGATGAGATCGACACGGAGCGTCCTGTAGATAGCGCTGCCACCGAATGCGCCAAAATCTGGAGCCTCCCGGAAGAACGACAGGTCCCTGGAGTGCTGAGCCATATCGGACACGACGATCAGCTCTCGCGGAACCGCTGGGCTTCCTGGTGGAAAGGCGTCGACGGAAGCGGCCTGTATGGCTTCCAGGATCGGCGACACGGAGTCGCTCGGTGCAGCAAGAAGTTCACCCAACCGCGAACGCAGCGGCTCGATAAAGTCCTGGTCGTAGTTCCTTGCGGCGATCCGGCGGTTTTTCCACAGGCCTTCGAGCCAGCCAATACTCTCGGGGTGGCGTGGCACGCACAGTCGCAGGTCAGCCCCCGCATTGCCACCTCGTCCGATCCGCGCAACCGAATAGACGCGAATCTCGGCTCGTTCGGACACTTGATCCAGGGCTTCGATAAGCCGAGGGAGAGCCGATCGCTGCTGAACTGCGGTGAGTGCATCCGACGGGTCCACGAGCACCGCCACTTGGAAGGGGAACTGGCCGTCCAAGGGACAATGATCAGCACCGGTTTGGGGCTGGTTCAGCTGGCCAAAGACGATGAAGCCAAATAGTAGCAGGACGCAGGGTACAATCACCCCCCAAGCTCGCCGCGTCTTCTTCTTCTCGGCTTCCCTCCTGGACTTCCTACTCATCGCTGATCCTGGTGATCTGTTCCATTTGGGCCTTGCATTCGTCAGCGCACGACCTCAGGGTGGCCAAACGCTCGTCTCGTTGTTCCTGCGCTGCCCGGCTCTCGGCCTCTGCTTGACGACGGTCGCCGATGTCGCCCCGATCCGGGGCAGGCCTTTCCGGCAACTCCCAGCTCGCCTTCCATGGCTTCGACCAGTGAGCGGGCTCTGGATCTCCGCGGGGAGCCTCTCGATTGGCGGACCGATATGTTTCGATGGCGCTACGGCATTCTTCTTCTAGTTCTCTTGCGAAGTCGCGAAGGTCCTCGTGGGCCTGCTTCAGGTCCTCATGGGCCTTCATGGCCCTTTTCCAACTACCTACCGGATCAACAAAGATGGCATGTTGCTGCTTCACTGCGTCCTCTACGTCGTCCGCCAACCGCTCCATTAGTTCCTGTCGCTCGTCGAGAAGGTTCTTTTCCGTCTCCTGTCGCCGCCTTTCCAGTTGACCGAAGCCAGGATACAGATCGCTCATGCGCAACCACTTCCACGTCGCAACACCAAACATCACGAGACCGATTAACATGAGCATATAGGATTGAAAGCCGTCGAGCGAGAACCATTGGTTCACCAACAGACAAACTGCTTCTCCGTCGGCGTCGGCTTCGGTGGGCCCCCGTCGGCACTCGGCGATTCCGACTTCGACATCGGTTGTGTCCTCTATCGCTTCCATCGCGGGCGGATAGTCGGGCGGTAGTGCCTCCCGGTAGTGTGCCACGGCAAGGTTCCATCCAATGGCTCCTGTGCCCACGAGCAACAGGAGCAAGTATCCTACCATATTTCGGGACTGGTCGCGATGATAGAGCTGCCGAATGGCGGTCGCGGCGAGCAAGCCGAACACGACTACGTTGATGGCGCTGATCAGTGCGGCGTAAGTGACGCCGCCGAACAGCCCTGTTGCCAAGTTCGCGCCGAAGAACAGCCCGTTTATCAGCGTCTCGACCACAAGCAACACCGCAAGTAGCATCCACGAGGAAGTAAGGTTTTGAGGCACGTGGGCGTCCCGAGTCAGGCGGTGCACGTTCTTGAAGTCCCGCATGTCGTCGACAGCCTTCTGCGCAGACCTGTGAAGGCTTTTCAACGCGGGGCGCTCCTCTTCCACTCTTGCCCTCATGCGGCCGCACGCCTCTTCAACCGCCGCGTCCGCACTCGTGGCTGTACCCGCCGCGGGGACAGATCGTTGCTCGGTCAGGCGAGCTGTTCTACGGTACGCGTCCTTCTTCTGGCTCATCAACCGGTTGCAATGCTCGACCACTTCAGTTTCGACCAGATCCAACCCCGGCTGATTCGGGGCGGGCGCGTTGTTCTTGCCCCGCGCACGGCCTCGCTCCACCAAGCGAAACCGTTCTGCAAGGGGCATCGTGTCCAGTTGGGGGTTCATCGTTTCCTGTCGGCGAGAAGACTTGGAGGAGGTGCCGAGCAAGCCGGCGGCGGCGCCAAAGATACGGGAAAACGCGGCTAGAATCCAGCGCCCAAACGCCTTCAGCCAGCTCCCAATACGGCGCATCATCGTCCTAGCCGCCCTGGCTGGTTCATCGACAGCCTCTTGCCGCCCTCACCGTCGCGCCTCCGGCGTCCCGTAGGGGTAGAGCGTGTCCAGGTCCACGTTCTCGTACGGCAGCGCGTTCAGGAAGGTGGTCCCGACGAACGGCTCGGGGGCCTCCACGATCACGATCGTGGGCGCGAAGCCGGTCTCGTCGAAGCCTCGGCGGAAGTGGACTCGGGACTTGACCACGAAGACGTCGTAGTCGGCGGGGTCGATCTCGGCCAGGCGGAAGGCGTCGGGGTAGAGGACCTGGGTGTAGGTCGGGGTCAGGAAGACCAGGTTGCCGTCGCCGAACGACACGGCCGCCACGGTGTCGTGGCCGAAGCCCGCGCCCAGGTGCTCCAGCACGCCCTCCACGCGGTAGGGTGCGCCGCCGGAGGGAGTGAAGCCGCCGATCTCCATGTCGAACGAGTCGCCGGGGCGGGCGCCGGAAGCCGACAGAGCCTCGAGCGCGGCGGGGGAGGTGATCGTTCCGTACAGGACCTTGCCCAGCCCGGCCTGTTGGAACGCCGTCAGGACATGGGTGGCGTCGCCGGGGCGGTCGCTGTGGTCGCCGACGGCCACGGGAACTTCGCCTGTGGCCACGGCCCTGGCCACCAGCCGCGCCGCCTCCGAAGGGCCTGGGTAGCTGCCGACCGCGAACTCCTCGCGCACGCGCCAGATGAAGTCGTCCATGTCGTCGGCGATGCGGTCGGCCAGGGCTTGGTCGTCGTTGGTCATGACGTGGACGGTGGCACCTACGTCGGGCACGTCGGACCACGGGTAGCCGTAGAAGACGTTCACGTAGGCGTCCGCTTCCCGGGCCTCCCAGCGCCGGGCCCGCTCCATGATGTCCATCGACGGGGAGCGGCCCGTCCATTGGAGCACGGTGGCGGTGACGACTCCGGGCTTGCGGGTGGCGGTCGTGGAGACGTACTCGCCGCGGGCGGCCAGGCGAAGGGCTCGGGCGGCGCGCTCGCCCTGGATGTAGGCGTCGTAGTGGGGGTAGCGCTTGGTGACGAAGGCGAAGTCGGCGTGGCGGAGGAACTCGCCGTCCTCGTTGCCGTGGAGGTCGAAGGTGGCGGCGATGGGGACGCCGGGGCCGACCAGCTCCCGGAAGCGTCGGGCGATCTCGGCCTCGGGGCGGGGCACGTCCCGTACGGCCATTGCGCCGTGCAGGGAAAGGTAGACGGCGTCCACGGGCAGCTGGTCCTCCAGCTCCGCGAGCATGGCGTCCAGGAAGTGGTCGAAGGTCTCCCGCGTGTTCCAGCTTCGGGACGAGCCGCCGAAGACGCCGTCGGGCGACGAGAGGGGCACCAGCTCCATGTCGCCGAACTCGCGGGCGCGCTGGGCGAAGCCGCGCACGTAGGCGCCGGACGACAGCAGCGCCTCGCCGGCCAGGGGCTCGCTCTGCCGAAGCCAGTCCTCCACGCGGGTGTCCCCGCCGGGGCAGAAGGTGCACGTCTCGTGCTGGTACTTGGCGACGGCGATGCGAAGGCGGGCGCGGTCGGGCGGCTCGGCGCAGGCGAGTGCCGCCAAGCACCACAGCGCGACGGCGGCCGAGCGGGAAGCCGCCCGGGCGGAGAGACGGCGACGGCGATTTCTGGTCGAGTTCACGTTCATTCACGACTCCAATGGGGTTGATCCGCGACACGTCCAATACCACACCCGTGCGCTCTTCCGCAAGGTCCCAGGGCGGCCGGTCCCGCCCACGGGCGTCGGCCCGACGAAACGGGTTCAAGTCTCGCCCGTGCGGCCAGTCCTCCCGCGGGGTCCTCGTTCGGTTGCGGCCCGGCGGGCTCGTTCCCATAATGTGGCACGTCCCCAAGCGTCCCCCACTCCCCCTCGGAGAGCCCCATGGAATACAACCCCGACCTCCCCTGGTACCGACGGCTTCACTGGCAGGTGGCCGCAGCCATGCTCGCCGGCGTCGGGGTCGGCTTGGCGGGCGGCGAAGGCGCCGCAAGCGCGCTGGGCTGGCTGGGCGACCTCTTCATGCGGCTGCTGCGGATGATCATCGTTCCGCTGGTCCTGACGTCGATCGTCTCCGGGGTGGCGTCCGTGGGCGGGGGGCGGGCGATCGGGCGCCTGTTCAGCAAGACGCTGGGCTACTACGTGACGTCCAGCCTGCTGGCGGCGTGCGTGGGCGTCCTCATGTTCAACCTCTGGAGTCCCGGCAGGGGCGCCGACCTGAGCACCGCCGCCTCGCAAGAGCTGCCAGAGCTGGCCACGCCGACCGGCATCGACCTGCTGCTCAACGTGGTCCCGCGCAACTTCATCGACGCGATGGCCTCCGGCGACATGCTGGCGATCATCTTCTTCTGCATCGTCTTCGGCGCCGCCATCACGACCCTCCCCGACAAGCCGCGCGCGCAGGTCACCGACATCTTCGAGTCGTTCTTCAAGGTGATGATGAACCTGACCTCCGGGATCATCAAGTTCCTTCCCATCGGCGTGTTCGCGCTGATCACGCGCATGGTCGGCAACACGGGCTTCGAGGCGTTCGCGCCCTTGCTCAAGTACGTGGGCACGCTGGGCTCCGGCTTGGCCATTCACTTCCTGGTGACGTTGCCGCTCCTGCTCATGTTCGTGGGCAGAATCAATCCCTGGCTGCACCTCCGCAACATGCGAAACGCGCTGCTCACGGCGTTCTCCACCAGTTCGTCCGCGGCCACGCTTCCCGTGACGATCAACGCGGTCCGCAAGCGGGTGGGCGTGTCGAACAAGGTGTCGTCGTTCGTTCTGCCGATGGGCGCCACCGTGAACATGGACGGCACCGCGGTCTTCGAGTGCATCGGCGCGCTGTTCATCGCGCAGGTGCTGGGGATCGAGATCACGGTGACGCAGCAGTTCCTGGTCGTCGCGACCGCATTGCTGGCGTCGATCGGCGCCGCCGCCGTGCCCTCCGCCGGATTGGTGATCATCTTCATCGTGCTGGACGTGATCGGCCTGGGCGACAACGCGAACGCCGTCGCCATCGTGGGAATGATGCTGGCGATCGACCGCCCGCTGGACATGTGCCGCACCGCCGTCAACGTCTACAGCGACTCCTGCGGCGCGGCGATCATCGCGCGTTCGGAGGGCGAAGAGGGGGTGGACACGGAGGTTCGGTGAGGGGGGCGCTCCCGGCGCGTCGCGTCAGCTTGTCCCGGCGTCTCGCCTGTAAATGACGATGCCCATGTTGTCCACGTGGCGCTTCAGGAGCACATGGGAGATCGCCTCGTACGCCATGACGTCGCAGGTCTGCGGAATGTCGGTGTCTTCAAGGTCGAGAGCGAGTCGGCCCAGGCGGTGACGATCGCCCACGATGCCATGCGTGGCCAAGTCGATGTCGGACCAGCGTTTGGCCGTGCCCATGGCGCGAGACCCGAACAACGTCACCTTCTCCAAGTCGGGATACGACGAGAACACCCGAATCATCGCGCGCATCGCGTCGGCGGGAACGTCGGGCACACGGTCCTGCCCGCTCATGATGGCCCCTGCTCTTGCGTCGTCGACATCTACTTCCTGCACGAACTCTGGCGAAGAAGTTGCTTGTGGCTGTCTCGAAGCTTTGTGCCAGTTAGGGTTGAGTAGATTTTTCCACGCGGTTTCTTGACCAATTCCGGGTTTCTAAAATCCTCATGCAACCGCTTGTCATGCGAATACAACAAGCGAGCACCACTGACCTGAGCCAATGCAATGATGTGTTCGTCGTCCGACCGACACAATCCTGTGTTCTTGACGATACCCGTTTGTATTTCGATTTCATCGTCGCTGTAGTTGCGAATACGTCCCGCAAGAATCGCTTCTCGTTGCCACTCCCTGAACGAATCCAATAAACCAAGTTCCGTACGCAGTTTGCCTCCGCCAATCAATCGACCGGACCCGGCATTGATCCACTCGAAGAAGGCCGACGCGGCATTCGAGCGATCTGGTCGAAACATCGCCGACGCGACATTGGCGTCAACAATAGCGCACACGACTCTTCACAGTCCCAGCGATCTTTGCATTTCTTGCATGACGAAAGCACGATAGCTACTCGGCGCATTTAAGATGTTACCCTCTTTATCGAACGTTAATCGATGAATACGCACAGCTCTGTCTATTCGCTCAAAAAACAATATTGCCACGTCTTGAGGTCGCAAGTCTGTCTTGTCATCTCGAAGATCCATCCGTATGCGATCCAAGAGATAGTCGCTGTGGGTTTCGACAATGAGCAACTTGCCCGGTCGTGCGGCTTGACAGAACAAGCTGCCCAGGGCGGCCTGTGCACTCGGATGCAGATGAACTTCGGGTTGCTGCAACAAGAACGCAGGTGGGGCTTCGGGACGCAGGAGTTCGGTCACCACGGGCAACACTTGACTAACGCCGTAGCCAACGTCTGCAAGATTGCGCAGTGGGCTACCAGTTCCAGAATTGGTTTCTTTGATTTGAAGCTGAAAAGGATCACTCGCGGTATCGCCAAAGGAACGTACCGTAAGTTCTTCGAAAAGACCAGAATCGACACCAAATCGGGCGAGTGCCCTGCTTAGTGATGTCCACTTGCTCTTGCGCTGGAGCGCCAAATTGCCCAAGTACGTCGGTGTATCGCCTCCTTCCGGGTCGTGGATAACACGCGAAGGATCATACGTCCGTCGAGGCTTAGACCTCACGGGTGCGCTTGCATAGCGCGTCTTGTCAAAAAAATCTTGGCTATACTGTGATCTGCAAAGTTGTTCGATCATTTCCCAGGTATCTGACTCGATTGCGGTGGATCGACCTTGTAAGTCGCGAAGTAACGGTTCTTCATCTTCGATCCGGGCGTTCACTGTGTTGCCTCTCCTGTAGATGTCCATGACTACGAAGAACGGCCATATCCGATCTGCATGAATCACCGGTGGCTTGCCCTCTGGACTTGGACGCCAAATTCCCTGAGGCGTGCCGACGGAGACCCGCCACGAATCATCATCTTGGCTGTACTCGACCCAAACCTTCCGCTCGGCATCGGAAAGCGTCATTCGCACCGGTGTCGGTGCGGCGCCGTTCTTGCCGAACGAGACGTCAAACCGACCTTGGTAAGGAGCGCTCGGCGAATCGCCTTCGGCCGAATACGCCAAGCCAAACTCGAAGTGAGGACGATGCGAAGCAGCATCCTTTGTGGGCGAATGGACAATGTCCCCGAAGCTGCCCAGGTCGTGCGGCTGTTCCTTGAAGTCGGGGACGCGCTCGCGGTAGAATATGTCCCACAACGCCCGAATCGCTGCCATGAACGACGTCTTGCCGGTGCTGTTCTCACCGACGAGCAACGTCAACGGCGCGAGCGGAACCTCCTGCTCGTCCCCGAAGCAGCGGAAGTTCTTGAGCCGAATCGCGTTCACGGAACCTCCGGTCTAGCGCCCCTCACGGCACCACGTCCTCCGGCAGCAGCACGAACTTGGCGTACTGGTCGGTCCGCAGGTAGCGGATGGCGGCTGCCCGCACGTCCTCGGCGGTCCAGCCTTCGATCAGGGCGTAGCTGGGAACCAGCGCCAAGTCCCTGCCCTGGTCCTCCAGGCCGCGCATGCGGCTCAGCCAATAGCCGTTCTCGCGCAGGCTGGTCTCCTTGGTGCGGCGCTGGGTCTCGCGAACCTTGTCCACGACTTCGGGACTGGGGCCTTCGGCCTTGATGCGCTCGATCTCTTCGAACGCTACCGTCGCCAGCTCTTCCGCTCGCTCGGGCGCGGACCCGAACGAAATGCTCAGCCGGTACTCCTCGTCGGGGCGGTAGGAGACGCTGCCGGACACGCCGACGCCGTAGGTACCGCCCAAGTCCTCGCGCAACAGCTCCCGCAGGCGGATGTCCAGCACGTCCGCCAAGGCCGATATCGCCATGTTCTCTTCGGGCGAATACTCGGCATCTCCGGCGTAGATGATGCGCGTGCGGCTCTGCGGCTCGATTCCCTTGTGCACGACCTTGTCGATCACGCCGGCAGGCGGGTCCATGCCCATGTCCCGCCAAGTCTCGACGCGTCCCAGGTTCGGCAACGCGCCCAGATAGCGCTCCACCAACGGGCGCATTTCGGCCAGGTCGAAGGCGCCGACGAAGTAGAAGGTGAAGTCGCTGGCGTCGGCGAAGCGGTCCTGGTAATAGCTGAAGACGGCGTCCAAGTCGATCTTGTCGAAGTCCTCTTCTGTCGGCACGCCGCGGACGCGGGGATGGTATTGCGACATGGTGAGGGCGATGGTGTCCGCGAACACGCGGCCCGGGCTGGCAGCGGCGTTGGCGAAGAACCCGAGCTGCAGAGCCTTGAAGGCTTCGAAAGCGGTCTCGTCGCGTCGAGGCGCCGTGAAGTACAAGTACACCAGCTGGAACGCGGTCTCCAAGTCCTTGGGGGACGCCGAGCCGGTGATGCCCTCGGACAGCCCGCCGATCGTGGGGCGCACGTTGACCACCTTGCCTGCGAGCTTCTTCGTCAGGGCGATCTGATCGAACTCGCCCACGCCTCCTTGGTTCACGATCGACGAAGCATACGCTACGCGTTCGTACATTTCGTCCGTCACCAGCGACGATCCACCGGGGCTCGTGGCCGAGAAGCGGATTTCGTCGTCCTTGAAGTCGGTCGGCTTGAGCACGACCCGCACGCCGTTCTCCAGCGTCCAGATCGCGACTCCCGCTGCGTCCACGGTCTCTTCCGACGCCACGGCGGAACCAGTCGGCAGCTCCGGCACGAGAGGCGCGTCCACGTCGGCGTCTTCGTATGGCTCGATCTCCTTCGAGTCCACGGCGGCGAACACGGCCGCAAGCCCCGCTTCCGTGGGCGCTTCCAACCCTTCCTTGTCGGGAGCGTCCACCAGCACTACGCGGCCTTCCTCGGACAGCCGTTCTGCCGCAAGCGCATTGACCTCTGCAAGCGTGATGCCGGGCAGGAACTGATCGGCAAGCGTTTTGCGCGTCTCGACGCTGGCGTAGGCGCGGTCCTGCAAAAATGCATTCACGTAGGTGCCTGCCAGCGACCGCGATTCTTGGTTTTCGCGTTCGGCGTACGAACGCTCGTAGGAGCGCAACCTACGGGTCTTGATGCGTTCCAGCTCCGAGCCCGTGAAGCCGTGGCGCGCCGCCCGTTCCGCTTCAGTCAATAGCGCGTCAAGGCCGCGCTCGATGCCGTCCTCGGACACGAACGCCACAAGCTGGGACGCGTCGACGCCGCGCACGAAGCCTCCTTGGCCGGCAAAGGCGAAGACAAAGGGAGGATCGGCCTGCTGCCGGAGCTCGTCGAAGCGCGACACAAGCATCCCCGAGTAAAGCCCGCGCACGAGGCTGCGCCGGAAGTCGCCGATGGTTCGATAGCCGCGGGACGGTCGCTTGTACATCACCGCAACCTGACTCTGCGCGGCTTCGGGGTCCGTTGCGATCGCCATACGGGGCGGGTGATCGACCGGCACTTCGGCCGTCGTCCGGGGCCTCGGATTCGACGGGTCTTGCAGCCCGGCGAAGTGCTCGTGGATCATTGCCTCGATCCAGGCGCCGTCGAAGTCGCCGACGGCCACGACCGCCATCAAGCTGGGCCGATACCAGTCCTGGTAGTAGCGGCGCAACGCCTCGACGGGGGCGGTCTCGAGCACCTCGGGCTTGCCGATGGGCAGGCGTTCGGCGTACAGCGATCCCTCGAACATCACCGGCATCTGCTGGTCCTGCATCCGCGCGGCGGCGCCCCGTCTGCCTCGCCATTCTTCTATGACGACGCCCCGCTCCTTGTCGACTTCCTCGGGGTCGAAGAGCAGCGCGCTGGCCCAGTCTTCGAGGATCTGAAACGCCGTGGCCAGCATCTCGGGATCGTCCATGGGAACTTGCAGCATGTACACGGTCTCGTCGAAGCTGGTGTAGGCGTTGACGTGAGGGCCGAACGCCATGCCGATCGACTCCATGTAGTCCACCAGCGCCTGCTTCTCGAAGTTGCGCGTGCCGTTGAACGCCATGTGCTCCACGAAGTGCGCCAAGCCCAGCTGGTCCTCGTCCTCCAAGATCGAGCCGACGTTGACGACCAGGCGCAGCAGCGCTCGGTTCTCGGGCCGCCCGTTCTCGCGGACGAAGTAGCGCAGCCCGTTGTCCAGAGTGCCCTCGACCACGGCCGGGTCGAGCGGCAGAGGATCGTCCAGGTCGGGAAGTTGGGCGGTTGCTGGGACGGGGCTGGCCAAGCTAGAGAGGGCCAGGGTTGCGGCGACGACGATGGAAACGGCTCGGTTCGTCATGATGTGCTCTCCGTGGGTTGTGCGGGGGGCCGGGCGGGCAACCTAACGACCCCCCGAAGTCCCCGGCAAAGCTTCCAGCTCCGCTTCCAGGGTCGTCAGCATCTCCATGTAGTATGCCCGACGCGACCGTTGGTCCCCCGTGGGCGGGGCCACCGCGCCCTCGACGGCGTTGGCCAAGCGGCGGATGCGGCTCTCCATCTCCTCGAACTCTCGCGCAAGGTCGCGAAGCTTGACGGCCCGCGGACCGGCATCGTCGTCGTCCACGCCTTCCAGCGCTTGACCCGCCCGGTCCAGCCCGTCCGTGGCGCGCATCCCGAGTTCCGCCAGCGCCAGCAGGTCGGCCGTCCAGGCCGCGCGGACCGCCAGCGTCGCGTCGATGCGAGGATCGTCGCGCACTTCCACGGTTCGGCTTCCACCAACGTCGGTGCCCTCGACGACCAGCTGCACGGCGTACTCGCCGGGCACGACCAGCGGCCCCTGCCAGCGCCGCCCGCGCTCCGACGATGCGGGCCGGGGCGGCTCGACCTGGTGTCGAAGGTCCCAAACAACTCTGTTCACGCCCGGGCGAACGCCGCCCTCCAGCACGGCCACCTGCCGGCCGCCCACGTCTTCCACCACCAACGTCGCGGCCCCGCTGTCGGCGCCCTGGGCGAGCCAATAGTCGAACACGGCGCCGACGGGCGGGTTCTCGCCCTGGAAGTGCACGTCGCCGGCATGAACTCCCCGGCCGGCGCGTCGCCACTGGATCGCCGGCTCGACCGTGAACAAGCTCGCGTCCGACGCCGCGATCTCGGGCGACAACTCCTGGAGCGCGTTGATCTGGTCCAGGATCCACACGCCTCGGCCGTGCGTGCCCACCACTAGGTCGTTGTCCCGCGGATGGACGACCAGATCGTTGAACGCCAGCGTCGGCAGGCCGCCTCGCAACTCGGTCCACTGCGCGCCGCCGTCCATGCTGTAGAACAGCCCGACTTCGGCGCCCAGGTACAAGACCGACTCGTTGCGCGGGTCCTCGCGCACCGTGCGCAACACGCGCTGCGGGGGCAGGTCGCCCGGCAGCGCTTCCCATGTGCGCCCGTAGTCGTCCGAGCGATACAGGTAGTTGCCGAAATCGCCGTTGCGGTAGTTGTTCCAGACGACGTAAGCGCGGCCTTCGCGGTGGCGCGACGGCTCCAGCCCCGAGACCGAAGCGCCTTCGGGCAGCCCCGAGAACGCGCCGACAGGCACCAGTGTCCAGCGCTCGCCGCCGTCCTGGGAAACGTGCAGCCGCCCGTCGTTGGTGCCCGCGTACAGAAGCCCTTCGGTCAACGGGCTCTCGGCAATGGCTGAAATGGTCGGGTAGTACGGGATGCCGTCGTCCAGGGAGGGCACGAACTCTTCGGGCATCTGCCCCATGATCGGCAGCGAGCGGCGGTCCACGTCCGACGTCAGCTTCCCCAGCGCCTGCCACGTGTCGCCCCGGTCCGTCGTCTTCCAAAGCACGTCGGTGCCGGCGTACAAGGTGGAGGCGTCGTGCGGCGACAGGATGAACGGCCCGTCCCAGTTCGCGGGCGCCATGGCGTTCCCCAACCTCTGTTCCTCGGGCGTTCCGATGTCCTTCCAGGTCGTCCAGTTGCGCCGGGCGGCGATGTGGCCCCGCGGGTTGCCGGGGCGGATGGCGGTGCGCTCGCCGGTGCGCAAGTCGAAGCGCGAAAGGCCCAGGTACTGGGACGCTGTATAGACGATGGCGTTGTTCGTGGTGTCGGGCAGGTTGAGGAAGCCGTCGCCGCCGCCCAGTCGGGTCCAGTCCCCGTTGAGAATGCCCGCGCTGCGCAATGTCTCGCTGGGACCCATCCACGACCCGTTGTCCTGCAGTCCGCCGTACACGTTGTAGGGCGTGGCCATGTCCACGGCCACGCGGTAGTACTGGCTGACCGGCAAGTCGGAGATGTACAACCAGTGGAGTCCCCGGTCGTAGGAGATGCCCAGGCCACCGTCGTCGGCCTTCATGACGTGGCGCGAGTCGGCGGGGTTCACCCACACAAGCCGGTCGTCGCCGTGCAGGCTTTGCGGGGGGACCCTGAACGTCCTGCCGCCGTCGTCCGAGAAGGAGTAGCTGTTGACCATGTACACGCGCTGGTCGTCGCCGGGATCGACCAGGATCTGGCTTGCGTACATGGGACGCGGGTTCCAGTCGCTCATGTGCTCCCACGTGTCGCCACGGTCGTCGGAGCGATAGACGCCGGCCCTGCGTTCGGTGTAGGCGGTCGAGGCATTGTACCGCCAGCCCTGCTCCACGCTGGCATAGACGATGCGCGGGTCGCTTCGGTACACGGAGATGCCGATGCGGCCCAGGTCGCCTTCGGGCAAGCCGCGCGCGACTCCGGGGCCCGAAAGCCGCTCCCACGTGTCGCCGCCGTCCATGCTGCGGTAGAGCGCGCTCCCCGGACCGCCTCCGTGAAAGCCCCAGGGGCGGCGCCTGCGCTGATAGGCGGCCGCGTAGACGATCTGCGGGTCGTCCGGGTCCAGCGCCACGTCCACGACGCCCGTGTTCTCGTCCACGAACAGGATGCGCGTCCAGCTATTGCCTTTGTCGCGAGTCCGGTACAGCCCGCGATCATGGTTGGGTCCCCACAGATTCCCCATGGCGGCGACATACGCAATGTCGGGATCGGCCGGGTGAAGCGCGATGCGACCGATGTGACGGCTCTCCGGGAGCCCCGCATGGGTCCACGTGGCGCCCCCGTCGTCGCTGCGATAGACGCCGTCGCCCCAGGACGAGCTTTGGCGGTTGGCGCGCTCGCCGGTGCCGACCCAGACCGTGGCCGTGTCGACTTGATGTACAGCGATGGCGCCCACGGAGTGCGTGCGTTCGCTCTCGAACACGGGCGCCAGGGTGATGCCGTTGTCCGCCGTCTTGAAGACGCCGCCGGTGGCCGACGCTACATAGAACTTGGTCGGATCGGACTCGACGACGGCCAGGTCCACGATCCGCCCGCTCATGACCGCCGGGCCGATGTTGCGGAAGCGCAGGCCGTCGAGCTGGGCGGTGGCGAGGGGTTCGGTGGTTGGGGCTGGCGTGGTCGTTGCGGTCGGCCGGGAGGTTGTTTGGGCGGCGCCATGGCCGGCCGGGACGCCGGGCAGGACCGGGACTGTCGGGGCGACGCCGGCAAGAACCAGGGCGAGAGCGGTGGCGAAGGCGGCTCGGGGTGCGACCGTGCTGAGCGTTGTCGTGGGGCGATGGGACGAAGGGCGATGGGACGAAGTCATGGGCGAATGGGACGAAGTTGCAGGGACATGAGGTTGCGCATGGCACGCAGGAACCGTAGCGCCTCCAAGGGCTGGGCCGCCATCCGGCCGGATTCGCGGGCGTGTGCGATCAGGCCGGTGACCGTGGTTGCGACGCCCGGAACGCCAGCCTCCAGAAGACGGCGCTCCAAGGCCAGCGTCTCGGTGAACGGGACGAGCGGGTCGCCCCGGCCGTGCAGCAGATGGATAGGGGGCAGCGCCCCGCCGTCGAACGACCGAGGCAAGACCAGCAGAGGATGTGCGCTGTGGGCGGCACGGGCCAGCGACGCGGCGGCTCGGGCGGCTTCTTCGGGCTCGGGCTCGGCGCTGGCCGGGGGAGCGAACACGCGAAAGAGGCGGCGGCCGTCGGGCGGCATGGCGCGTGCGAGCGCCTCCTTGGCGTCGTCGTAGTAGGGCTCCCAGGCCATGACCCCGCGCGCACCGGCAAGGGCGGCCAACCTGAGCAGGGCGTCGGACACCGGAGGCTCCAAGTAGTTGCCGCCCAGGACCCAGCGCCCGTAGGGATCGGGCTGGGCGCGGCACGTCCGGCCACGCCACACGTACTCGCCCGCGAGTCCGAAGCGCACCGCCGTGCTCAAGTCGCAGTACCCGCCGAACCCGACGACGCCCCGGATGTGCCCGGCGCCGGCCAAGTCCGTCGCGATCCGAACGGCCTGGGGGCAACCGAACGAGAACCCCGCCAAGACCACCCCGCCAGGCAGGACGCCGGGGTTCCCAGCGAGGTATTCCAGCGCCCGTGCCACCGGTCCGTCCGCATGCTCCGGGTTCAGGTCCAGCCGACTCCAGCCCGAAATCTCCGGAATCAGCACGACGCTTCCCGAGTACGCCAGCGCCGCCGCGAAGCGCATCAGCGCCGGATGGTCGGGACCCTGGACGGCGGCCCCGTGAAGCAGCAGCCAAGCCGGAAGCGGGCCGTTGTCGGCCGGAGATGTAGGGGAATACCAGCGCGCCATGACGGGACCGGCGGAGTCTCGGTCCTGATCGTTCGCCCCGCCCCAGATCATCCGCGTCTCGGTGCGGACGCCCGGAATTCGAGGCGGCCAGGTGCCTTTTCGCAGCGCGGGCATGTCAATGTCCAGATCCGCCGCGCCGGGTCGTTTGTCCGGGTCGTCGCCGTCTTGCCCCCAGTTCTCGTGGAGGGAGGCGCCGTTGAACCATCCCCGGACGAACCGGTAGGTGCGAACCCCGGGGCCAGCCACGTCTAGCCGCGTCAGCTCACTGGCCGCAAGGCCCGCGCCAGCGCTCGACGCCCGCCGACGACCGGCAACTCGATGCTCGTGCCGCTCAAGTCGACTTCCAGCGCAGTGCCCGGATCGGGGTGCAACGTGAAGTCCTTGTCGCTGGAGAAGATCATGAGGCCAATGCGGGCGCCCGCGGGAACGATCTGGTCGTCGGGCTGCAGGTCGAACTCCATCTCGACGAACTGGCCCGGCCCGAGGTCGCTTCCGCCGCGCGGCGCCGAGATGTCTTGTGCGCCGGCGTTCTGGGGATCGGCCCAGCCTCGCGTGATCACGTCGTCGTTGATCGACTCGCTGTTGGTCCACGGCAACGACACCAGCCACACGGACAGGTTGGCCGCCGCCGCGTCCGCCGCCACCCGAACCCGCACTTTGGCCACGCCCGACAAATGCACGTCCTCGCGCAAGACGGGAGTCGCGTACAGCAGGCGGTGGTTCGACCACTCGGCTGCCGCCAAGTCGCCGCCACCGAACGAGAAGTTGTCGACCAGCGCACCGAGCCCCGCCCCGGCGTCCGCTTCCGGTCCCGCTCCGTCTGCGGCGAACGACAACACGCCCGTCCAGTTGCCGTCGCCGGTCGGATGCAGCGCCACGCCTTCGGACTCGGGGTTCGGGTAGGCGGCGTAGGGCGTGGGCTGCTCGCGGTCGTCGCCTTCGCGCACGATCCAGGCGCGCGGGTCATCCTCCACGCCGTTCTCGACGCCCAGCACGTAGCGCGTGAACCAGCGGTTCATGAGCTCCAACGGCGGCGGACCGCCGTGGCCCCCTTGGTGATAGTACACTTGCACGGGCACGCCGTTGGCCTTCAGCGCTTCGGCGATCCGGAAGCTGTGCTCGGGCATGACGTTCCAGTCGTTGAATGCGTGGCTCATCAGCGTTGCCGCCTTCACGCCGTCCACGTGGTTGAGGTAGTCGCGCCCCGCCCAGAAGTCGTTGTAGTCGCCCGTCGCTCGATCCTGGTTCGGCCGCATTTCTGCCTCGCGCACCTGGGCGACGCAATAGTCCCGCGACTCGGGGAAGCCGCTGAAGATGAAGTCGAACAACACGTCGATGTCTTCGCCCGGGTACCCGCCCGGCGACCGCACCAGCCCGTTGGATCGATAGTAGTGGTAGTACGACGTGTTGGGCGCCACGGGGATGATCGCCTCGAGCCCGTCCACGCCCGTCGTGGCGGCCGCCAAGGGCAGCGTGCCGTTGTAGGACGTGCCCGTCATGCCGACCTTCCCCGTGGCCCAGTACGCCTCCACCTCTTCGTCCCCGTCCACCGTGGAGAAGCCCCGCGCCCGCCCGTTCAGCCAGTCGATCACCGCCTTGGGCGCTAGCGACTCGTTGGCCCCGCCCACGGTTGGGCACCCCTGGGACTGCCCCGTCCCCGGCGATTGCGAGTGCATGACCGCGAATCCCCGCGGCACCCAAGTGGCCACATGCGACCGCGAGATGACCGGCTGGCTGGCACGATGGCCAATCGTGGCCGGATACGGGTTCCGCTCCGGCGGCGCTTCACCCACCTCCTGACGCAAGTTCCAGAAGTGGTCGAAGTCGATCCCCGCCGTGCCCGAGTAGTAGGGGCTGGTCTCGTACACCACGGCCACCTTGAGCCCGTCGGCGTCGGTCTGCGCCGGTCGCGTCACGTCCGCGTGCACCCGGTCCAGCCGACCGTCCCCGTCGGTGTCGAACTCGGTCTCGACCCAGAGTTCGTGCCGAATCCACGCGGTCGAGTCGGCAAAGGCGGGGACGACCTGGGCCTGGCCGTTCTCGACAACGGGGTGGGTCTGGGCGGAGGTGGCGGCTGGGGACGCAAGGGAAGTCGTGATGGTGCTGGTGAACGCAGCGGCCGTTACAGCGAGGGCGGTGGTTCGGAGCGTGCTCCCAAGGAAGACGCTCCCTATGGATGGCCTGACGGATAGCAGAGCGAACGGCATTTGACTGATAGGATTGGGAGGAACTTATCGAGACGGGCCCGTAAGGGCTCCCGAAGTGGCTGGGTCCATAGTTCACGGGCAGTCGCCGGTACGCAAGCCCCCCGGGATCAAGCGCCCGCACCTCGGCGACTCCGAATCGGGTAACGTGGCGTACCTGACGGGCCGCCCGGAGTTGTCTGCGACCCCGGAAGCGGACGTGGCCGGACGAGCTTGCTGGACCCGTCGCGGATCGCCCCGGAAACGGTGCAAGCGTACCAGATGGATCTGATGTCCCTGCAGACGCACATCTCGAGCGATGTATGCGGCAAGCTGGATTTCCAATTCTCCATATGAAACAGCAGAGGATGCCAATCTACACCTTTCTCCTCCGCCTCTCCTCCGATCCCATTCTATCAACCACAGCTTCAATTGCCCTCAGTGCCGTCCGCGGCGAGTTCGTCGCCTCAATGATCGCAAGAAATGCGCGTTGGTACGCTCGTTGTTCCGCTTTCGTCATGGGCACTAACGGCCGTTGACTGGGTCCGTTGAAATCCCGTAGATCATCTGTGACTGCTCGAAGTCTGGTTGCTACGTTCCCGGCCCCTCGGTCTAATGCCTCAATCTTCTCCGCTAGCCGACTCGCTTGTTCTCGAACCTTGATAGCTAACTTTAATGCTTCATTCTGAGCAAGCCACCCCGATGCCACAAGACGATACCAATTTTCGATGTTGTCCACGTCTGCCTCAAATCTCCGCATACGATTACGTTTCTTGGATGCTAGGCGGCACCGTGCCGTAATGTTTCGGAATAAGACCGACAGGTGATTCTCTAGATTCCTCAGATGTGGACTTGCTTCAAAATAATCCCGGCGACCATTTGGTACAATTCGACTATCCGTAACATGAATCTCACCTACACACCACCGATTAAAGCGTTCCTGATCAAAAAGATGGTCAAATACGTCCTCACCACCGATCTGAATGTTCCCGGCACGGACTCGCATGCCCCTAATGCCCAACCTCTTCGGCAACGCACCCATATATGACGAATGAGCAATCCATCCGACTGCCGCAATCGTAGCCTTATCGAGCGACGATATCCGAATCTCCTCAAAATCTCTAAAGCGATCAACACGATGCATTGAGAGACGCAGCTCTTTCCCTAGCGGTCGACAAATCGGTCTCGCATCTTTGGTCAACGATACTGTCAGCGCTAGGGGCGTCTCACCATCAGCAAACAATCTCCTGACATCCGCCACAAAAGGAAATGACTCGGCGATTGGCACTGGGCATACCTCGCCTATGTATGCCCGAACCGTTTCGCGATTCAGCAGAGCTCCAGCTGCATGCCGATGCACCCCCTCCACGGTCGCCGAAAAAAAATGCTCGGGAAACCCATCCCCGGCCTCTGTCGTTACTTCTACGCACTCTCGCACCGAATGCGCCGTATGCCCAGTTCGTCCTATATGAGCCCGGAGTTCCGGTCCGCTCCACTTGATCTGCGTTACGTCCTGGGCACCGTCTGCCCGCGTACGGAACGTAACCGACTCCGCGAACGCTAAGCCACACAACCTACCTATGCCCCGAAACCCCCGGCCGCCTTCTTGCCGCTTTCGGCTAGTCGCAATCGGCACTAAAGTACGAACGGCCATTTCTTCGGACAGTCCGGGGCCGTTATCACGAATCTCAATGCGCTGTCGACGCGGGTCGACTGACACGTCTACCGCTCCCCGGCTACGCAAATCCAAACTAGCCAATGCGTCAGCGGAATTCTGAATATACTCCCGATACACCGCCAAGGGACTGTCGTACATTGCAGAAGTAATGATCCCAAGGACCTGATCACCCAAAACCGGCTCCGAGGAGCCGACGTATCGTTCGATCTCTAGCCGTGCCAACGCTTGCACCTCATGTCGCTAACGCAACTAGGCGACCACCGGTTGCCGGTCCGTCGTCGTACAACCCTGCGTCCTCGACCCTGCGTTCTGCATCCGGCATGCCGGGCGCTAGGTCTTCAGTGTCTGCCAAAATTTTCTGACCCTCGAGCTTGGATCGTTCTTTGGTGTCCAGCGCATAAAAACGTAAGATCTTTCTCACTTGACGGTCAATTTGTCGATCCTTCGTTCTTCTGAGAAACTCGTCACGGCCTCGATGCACATGTTGGCCAAGCACCATGCCAAGCAATTCCTTCCGCTGACTAGACGTCAGCCGTTTACGCAATGCCTCATATTCTTCTCGCACCGCCGTGCCGCCGCCAGCCTCGTAGTATTCTCGGAAGAAAATAAACGCGTGCGGCATTCCAAGAAGTTCGAGAAAGCGATCTTGGTCTTCCCCGAAAGCTCGGCGAAAGAATGCTGGGTTGCCACTCACAACTCCGTGAGTAGCTTGTAGCATAATCTGAAATGAACGGAGGTAATACCAATTCCAGTTCTTGCCGACGTGAGAACGATCCCGAAGCGTAACCGGCTGATATCGCATCGGAAACGACCAGATGCGAATTCCAAGACTCTCATTAAGTTGAATGTTCAAAGCCATTCGTGTGTACAAGTCAATTGGTGTATCCATAAAATTGTAGAGCATATAGTTGGACAGAGACGTAATACCGTTATCTGCCGCCATGTTTATTGCCGTCTCATAGACTCTCCGAACGCCTAGATGATCAAAGGCGATCCTCAGCGGATCAATGCATATCGTAGCCATTTCTCGAAGGTACATCGGAGATTTCGCCAGAATACGGGCATCTACGCCCTGATTAAAGTCCACCCGCCGCTTGACGGCTGGCTTCGTGCCGTTAGCCTCTACCCGGGCACCACGGACAAAGCCCAGGTCCCTGATTTCAGCGATAATCTCTTTGTATCGGGAAGATGCTGTGACATTATTGTCCATCAATATCAGATCCTTCTTGGGTCCATGTACCTGCGCGATTCCGTGCACTAGGTTCGAAAGCGGCGGCATCTCTCGAAGTCCACCTTCCAACGCCGGAACGCCGCAAAAGGAGCATTTTCGGACGCATCCGCGCGAAGCGTAACCAAAGTAGGCATCGTGTACGGGGTACTTGTATTCGATGTGGTCTAGTATTCCGTAATCTGGCACGTTTCTTTCTATTGGCAGACTCGATACGTCGTCCGCGCCAAAATCACAGTTGTCTTCCGACAACATTAAGGCGGTCGCGGGAGGACCGTCTAGCAATCCTTTAACAAATCTAACGCCCGACCATCGAGGTTCTGACACATAATCGTCATGCATCAAAGATGCCGCAATACCGCCCACAAATACCCGTTCGTTTTGGCCACCAGCGGCTCGGATTGCAAAATCGATCGCTCGTGCTGTCCGGGTCCATTCAAAACTAAACAACGTTGTAACGTATACTCGATCCCAGACCTCAGCAAGTACTTCTGAGTTCTCGCCTTTTACAAATCTAACCGTATCCCCACGGCCTTCGAGTCCGTGATACGCGGCTATCTTCATCAGGCCAAGCGGTGGGTACTTGTTTCTGTATCCGGGTTCTACAAGCAGGATGCGATGACCACTCATGAGGACATCATCTTGGCGAGCATTTTCTGGATGCGGGAGAGCTCCTTCTGTACCTTGCGGCACTCGTAGTCAACGGCTTTCTTGGCTGGTTGACCAAGTTCTCGTAGCTCCTCGTGCGTCACGTCATTAAGAAGTCCACGAACTCGCTTCATTTTAGACTGAGTATCGCTGATTTTGGCTCTGTCATGAGCGGTGTCAAGGGTGATCTCCCCTTTCACGAACTTGCGTAGAATCTTGGGCTTCCGAAGTACCACTGGCAGTTGGTCGCGTAGGTTCTGGGCTGTAAATGGCGGATGGTGATCGCCACCGTCGTCAGGACGCCGAATCATCGACAAGAGTGCAGACTCCAGCTGGGTGTTGTCCCGGAGTTCCTTCCTCAAGCTTGTCTTGAGTACGCTGTAGTAGCTGAAGTGCGCACGATCGGAGTCACTGTTCTCTTTCATCGCTTTTATAATCCGGACATCCTGATAGGCCTTCGATGTTGATATCGAAAACAGCTTTGCGATATCTTCGATTCTCTTGCCCTTCTTGTGTTGGAGATAGGTAAAGTGGGCCTTCTCATACGTTGTCCAGGACGTCTTGCCTTTGACATGTATAGAGTGAAGCAGCGCTGCTAGCTGGTCATCGGTGAGGCTTGATACGAGTCGGCAGGGAATAGTATTCCATTTTTCGTCTTTGGATTCGCTATACAGGTGCCTGTAGGCAGCGAGACGGGAATTACCCTCGACAACTTCTCGTGTGTCGGCACGCACGAGAATTGGTTCGATCAAGCCGCCGTTATCACGAATGTCTGGAATCAGCGTCCTGACGCTCCGTTCTTTGAGCAGCTGACGATAGATCACCTGTTGCTTCTGGTCATCATGCAGGTCGTCGAAGTCAGGAATGTCAGCAATGGAGGAATAGACGCGCGGGTTTTCGCTCAGGAAGACCAGCCGGTCAGTTCGCCATTTGTCGTCCGTGCAGGGTATCCTTGTGCTGTGGATCGTAATTTCTGGTTGGGTCATGGAGTGAGCTGTTTCAAGTAAAGGCGCCAGACGGCCCGGGGAGCCGGCGTCTCGACAGGATGATTGACGAGAAGATGAAAGGCACCTGTTAGGTCGGCTTGCCTTGCCGGAGGATGGAAGGAGTGTCGGACGGTCAACACTCTAACGTAGCCGAAGGCTCCAAGCAACCCTGAAGGCGTCAGGCACCTTCTTAAAGGGGGGTCGCCAAAACCGCCCGCCGCCGGTTGGGAGCAGGACCTGATCCGTGGACGATGGGTTAGCGATCGTTCACTGCGCCTGAGCCCGCCAGACGAAACTTCACGCCGCGGGAGTCATAAGTCGTTACGGATGACTGACTTACGCACGACCCAAAGGCTGTCTAGAGCGACAATCAGAATGAAACCCTGGCGACAATCAAGATGAGACCGTCGGGATCGTGTGACGGGAACGATGGTAGCGGAAGGGGAGCGGGTCAAGGCGAGGGCTTGGGCGGTTGCGGAACGGGGTCTCGGAGGTGGCACACAGCCGACGAAGGGGCGTGACCCCGGAGGAGTTGGCCGGTCTTGGCCGGGTTTTGAGGCTGCTGGTGGCCGTCTAGAGGTAGAATTCGACCGGACCCGACCTGTGGTACCCCCGGATTCGGGGCCGTTCAACGGACTTCCGCCCTGTCGCGGCGGGGGGCAGCGTCACCAGGCGGGCTGTGAAGGCGCGTTCGGGGACGGCCCGCGTCGTCGTCGGTGGTGCCGGCGTGCTGTGCGGGGGTAGCCGTGCGGCTTTTTTCTTGTCGGCGGCAGCTCTCGCCTTCGAGCGTGAGGACGTGGGCGTGGTGGACGAGGTGGTCGACGGCGGCGACCGTCATGGCCTTGTCGGCGAAGATGCGCTCCCATGCGCTGAACGGCTGGTTGGTGGTGACCAAGAGCGAGCGGTACTCGTAGCGCGTGCCGACGAGTTCGAAAGAGCGCGCTGGTCTCGTCGCGGTCCGTTGTCGACGTATGCGATGTCGTCGAGGACAACGAGGTGGAACTTGTGGAGTCGTCGGATCCCGGCCTCGAGGGCGAGGTCGCGGCGTGCGGCTTGGAGCTTCCGCACGAGGTCGGTGGCTCGGGCGTAGAGGACGCGGTAGCCGCGCTCGACGAGGGCGAGGCCGATGCCGGCGGCGAGATGGCTCTTGCCGGTGCCGGGCGGGCCGAGGACGACGACGTTGTGGCCGTCGTCGATCCAGTCGCCTCCGTTGGCGAGGCCGCGGACCAAGCGTTCGGACAGTCCGGCAGGCGGCCGAAGTCGAAGTTGTCGAGCGACCAGCGTTCGCGCTCGGCCCGGTCGGCGAACGGCCGCCACAGGTCCTTCATGGTGGGCATGTGCAGTTCCTTGAGCATGCAGTCGACCTCGGCGCCGTTCCCCGACGAAGGGCTGCTCGGGGCTCATCGGGCGTCTCCTTTTCGGACGGCGGGTGCCGGCGCCGACCGGCGGGTCGGCGGGGCCGTCGCCGTTGCGGTCGCCGAAGAGGCCGTGGTAGCGGTCCAGCGAACCTTCGCGACAACAGGATGATGTCGAAGACGCCGGGCTCGGGCGGGTGCGAGCTCGCGCGTGAGCGCCTTGGGGTCGGGGATGCCGCCGGCGTCGAGGACGGCGTCGATGCGCTCGGCCAGCGCCCGCTCGCAGCCTGTTCGTGGGCCAGCGCGAGCAGGGCGACGGCGACGCACGCACGCCCTGCGGTCGCCGTGCTTGGCCACGATCTCGTCGTAGGCCCTGCGGTAGGCATCGCGGGGGAAGAGCTGGTCGCGGTGCACCCAGTCCTTCAACGCCATCGGCTTGCGCTGGAGCGACCGGGTCACGTGGCGGCAGTTGTACAGCTCGATGCGGTCGTCGTAGACGCGCACCGTCAGCACGTGGCCGATCATCCGCGACGGCAACGTGTAGAACACCTTGCCCAGCGTGAAGCCGCCCGACCGCGTGACCCGCACCTGCGTCTCCCGACAAGTCCTGCACCCGCTCGCTCGACAACGGCCGCAGCCGTCCAGCGCTCGACCTCGACCCGCTCCGGGCTCCGGCGAGCGACCACGGCGGCGACGAAGGCGCGGTACGCATCAACCGACTCGAACTCCCTCGAGCCCCGTAGCATCAGCGCGTCGGCCAGCGCCCGCTTGAAGTGGCCGTGGCTGCTCTCGACCACCCCGTTCTCGTGGGCGCGGCCCCGGTTTGTTCCGGGTCGGCGTCATCCCGTAGTGGGCGCAAAGCGTCTCGCAGCTCCGCGTCTGGTCTTCCGCCGCTTCCTTCGACAGACTCCCGAACGCCGCCGACAGGCTGTCCGTCCGATGCTCGGCCGGCGTGCCGCCCAGCGCCCACAGCGCCTCTTACACTCCCTCCGCCAGCGCCGGCTAGCTCTCGCAACTCCTCGAAGACCACTACCATCCGCAACACCGGGTTCCGCTCGAGCAGCGGCACCGCCACCGCCTGCTGCCCCGCCGCTTCCGCTTCGCCGACGGCAGTCGAGCGTCCGCCTCCAGCCTGTACCCCGTCGCCCTGCTGAACCCCGCCTTCGCCGCCACCGTCTCCACGGCACGACCGTTTCTTCCGCCGCCTCATGTACTGCCTCGCCTGGCCATCGTTCACGTGCCAGTCCGCCATCAGTGCTTTTCCTCGTTCGGGAAGGCACTGAACTAGCTGGACCCCGCTCCACGATCACCGACGGCCCGACTCCAAACCACAGGACAAGCCTCGCGCCCGAACCCCCTCGACATTAACCACGGACGCCTCCGACAGCTTCATCTATGTTGTCGCTTGACCCCTCTGCCCCCCCGGCATCGACGGCGGTATCCCCATCCCAATCTACCCGCCCCCCTCAACCTCCAAACAACAAAGGACGGGCTAATGTTCCACGGGCTCCTGGCCCCGCGCGGTTGCCGCTGGGGGCCGAGGATTCAAGGATGAGATGTGGCGGAGCAGGTCACCCAAAGACGTCCTTCGTTCCGTCTAATCCCTCTGACGGAGCCAAGATGTCCCGCAATGCCTCGTGTAGGTTGTACGCAAAAGCGGCTCCAAACTCCGCCTCATCAATGTCCCCTTGCGCCAGTTGGGCCGCTTGGTGTTTCGCGTTCAGCAAGAGGTCAACCCACTCGTCGATGGTACCGTCTGCTATCATATTATGAACAAAGCAGGTCCGCACCTGAGATATGCGATGTATCCTGTCCTGAGCCTGAATGTAGTCATCCAGACTAAAGCTCCGGTCATAAAACACCGCTTGATTGGCTACTGTAAGTGTCAGTCCCTCCTTGGCGGCACCGGGAGTGGCAACAAGTAGCCGACAGCGATCGTTATGTTTGAACGTCGCTACTGCTCGATCTCTGTCCCTAAGAGCCATTCGCCCATGAACAATCGTTGGCCGATAGTCCTGAAATGCTTTCGCCAACCATTCTACATTATCCACAAAATTACTCCAAACTATTACCTTGCCATCTTCATCGCTACTGCCAACAATCTCCTTCAGCTTACTGTACTTGCCCGGCTTCTCATCATAAGTCGGGTCGACCAAGACCGGATTGGATGCACATTGAACGAGCCGCAACAACAATTTGAGAAGCTCTTCGGCACTGTCGATCCTCATTTCACCGTCTTCTACCAATACGTCGTGCCGTAGCCGGTCTCGATATGCACCGTACACCTCTCTCTGTCTTGGTGCCAAAGCGACCCGATGACTGAGGATCGTCTTGTCTGGAAGTTCTATGCCCGCTGATCTCTTGGTGTCCCGTACCGAAAACTGTCGAATTCTATTCATAATCCTCGCCAGCTGAGATCCATATTCGCCACCTGCAATATCGCTGTTCGGTAGATCATGGCTTGCCCTGAAGGCCGCAAACGATCTACCGAGTGCCGTTCCGCCATCCAAGAACCTAATTTGGGACCAAATATCAAATGGGCGATTGGCAACTGGCGTTCCTGTCATGATTATGCGACGATCGAAGCAGTCTGCAAGGTCATGAAAGCATATTGCCAACCTGGACTCGGGGTTCTTGATCTTCTGGCTCTCGTCCAGGATTGCAGCCACGCGACATGTTGCCAAGAAGGACCGAAGTAGCTCCGCATTACCCATAACCACTTCGTAGTTCAGAACATAGACGAGCACTGGTGAATTCAGTGCGATGCTGTTATGGTGCCGATCTGTCGATAGTACTCTAGGGGTCAAGTACGAATGCGCTCGTATTTCTTCCATCCAATTTCTCACTAACGACTTCTTAGTGATTACGAATACGGTGTCAACCACATCTTGCTCCAGCCAGGAGTGGATCAAATCAATGGCGATCTTCGTCTTCCCGAGTCCCTGTTCATGGAAGATGGCTGCGTACTCCAACCCTCTGATTGCCCGCACAGCATCAAGTTGATACGGATAGGGATCGTGCTTGCCAACAAGGCGGGGAGGTCTCCTTAGAGCAAACGCCATCGAGCCGTACCGCCAAGGTGCCAGAAGTCCAAGCCATCGTACACCAGTATACTAGTGACTTCAATAGAGTGTTCTGCAACGAGAAAGCCTAGCAGCGCCTTAGCACGATCGGCTCCGTTTCCCTCGGCCGCCAAGACAAGGCATCCATGCAGTGAAAGTTTCTCGAGATAGCACAGAAATGTTCCAATCTGCCTAACGGTGTGACGAGATCGCATACTTGCCAGCGTTTCGATCTCACCAAGTACTACCAGCCTATTGTCACGGCCAGTACCATATAAGTCTGGCCGATATCCCTCCACCAGTGGCGGAACAGGATCCCCAGGTTTGGCCAGTACGTCCGTGATGAGTGTGGCTAACTGCGTGCATTTCTGCCTAACGGCGTTGGCCGTTCGGAGCACCAGCGACCGGTGTACGTCACTCTCCGACATCGTCTAGAAGCTCGGTGAGACGTGCGGACAAGTGTTCCAATGTCGCGATGCCTTCGTCGAACTCCGATCGCTCCCGCGTCTTGAGTGCACGAACCTCGGAGTAGGGCATTTCATCAACCTTGCGAGCTAGCGCCTCGGCCAACTGGAATAGTGACGCTGATGTCAGTGTGGTACCTGCTTCGGCGGCAGTGGTCCTTGCGCGCTGTCGCAGGAGATTTATTGCTTCCTCTATGGATCTAGGGCCGCCTTCGAGAAATATCTGTTTAGCATCTGGGTCGTCAAGAACCTTGGGAAGCCAGCGAACGTCGCGTAGCCGAAGTATCTTGCCGTCCCGGATCCATTTGCCGAAATCCTGTAGGTCGAAATCCGCCGTCCATATTGCCTCCTTAACGCCGGGCTTCTGCAATTCCACGAAGCCACTGAATCTATCGATTTTGAATGCTTGGTCATCTACCATATCACGATAGAATCGGTTCATGTCATGGTAGGCCTCTATCTGACGTTCTATGTCAGTCTTGTTGCCGCCGCACAGCTGAATCATTTGTCCGTAATCCATAAACTCCTGGTTGCGGAGGTAGTGCAAATAGCGCGCCTTCTCGTACGCTGGCCACTCCCGAGCCCCCACCAAGTGGGCAGATACTCGAATACGCTCGATGTCCTCGGGTTTTGCGTTGCTTCTGACGATCGTCTTGATGGTGGTCCAGTCGCCTTCCTCGCCCTTGCTCACGAAGTCCTTGTAGACGGCGAGTCTTGTGTTACCGTCAATGCATGTGTAGCCGCCGTTTCGAGTGACGACCGTAATGGGAATCGTGATTCCACGTGCGGCTCGGATGGAATCACGCAGACTTGCGTACGACGAAGCCCCGGTCGCGGCAGTACCCGCTGTGGTTAGGGCGAAGTGGATCCTCTCGGCGGTCAAGCGATCGCCGTATTTCTCGAGCGCCTTCTTGATCCTCGGATTGTCGGTGTCGAATTCGATCTCGTTGACGTCCAGCATCGTGTAACTCTCTGACATTGGGCAGCCTCGCGGAAAGTTGGAGGAACAGAGACTTGGTGAATGTAGCGGGAACGCCTTGGTCCCCGCAAGGTAACCGTAGTTTTGGGGGCGGTCAAGCCAAGGTGTGGAACAACCTCGGGCGAGGGCGAGCTTATCTGTCTGGCGTGGCCCGGTATCCCGTCTGAGCTGAGATCTTCCTCTTCCCGCCGGTGCGGGTTCCACGCCTGCACGATTCCCGCCGCCCCGGCTTCCACGCCTGCACGATTCCCGCCGCCCCGGCTTGACTTTTCCCATCTCAGCTCGTAACCAATCAGTTCTACGATGCGACTCGCCGACAAACGCCCGTCAACCCCAAGGACGCCCATGCATCTCATGACCCCTAGCCCCGCCGCCCTCGTTCGCACCCCCATGTCCGCGTTCGTCGCGGCGCTCCGCGTGCTTCAGCGGCTCCCGAATTTCGCGAAGGGCGGCTTCACACATGCGGCTCTGGCCCTCTTGGCCACCCCGGCGGCTCTCCCGCTCGTCATCCCCATCCCCGCCCCCCTCGCCGCCCAGACCACCCCCGCCCCGGCCGACTACACGGCCCTTGAATGGCGCCACATCGGGCCGGAGGGGAACCGGTTCAGCGCAGCGGCGGGGATCTCGGGCGATCCGCACACGTACTACGTCGGGGCGGCTTCGGGGGGCGTCTACAAGACGACCGACGGCGGCGTGCACTGGGACGCGATCTTCGACGACCAGCCGGTGCAGTCGATCGGGGCGCTCGCGGTGGCGCCGTCCGATCCGAACATTGTCTGGGCCGGCACGGGGGAAGGGAAGATTCGGAGCCACGTCTCCATCGGGCAGGGCATCTACAAGTCGGTGGACGCGGGGAGGACCTGGACGCTCATGGGGTTGGAGCAGACGGGGCGGATTCCGCGACTGGTGGTGCATCCGTCGGACCCGGACGTCGTGTTCGCGTGCGCGCTGGGCCACGCCTACGGTCCGCAGCAGGAACGCGGGCTCTTCCGCACCACCGACGGCGGCGCCAACTGGGAGCGGGTCCTGTTCGTGGACGAGGACACGGGCTGCTCCGACGTGGCGATGGACCCGACCAACCCGCGCATCCTCTTCGCGGGCACGTGGCAGCTGGAGATTCACACGTGGGGGCGCACCAGCGGCGGACCGGGCGGCGGCCTTCACGTCTCGCGCGACGGCGGGGACACGTGGCGCCGGCTGTCGGGGCCGGACAACGGCATCGGCTTGCCCGAGAAGCCGGTGGGCAAGGTGGCGGTGGCGGTCGCGCCGTCCAACCCGCGCCGGGTCTACGCCATGCTCGAAACGGGCGACGGCATTCCGTGGGAGGGGCGCGAGACGGAGGACGGGCAGGTCTGGCGTTCCGAAGACGGCGGGCGCACTTGGGCGCTGATCACGCGCAACCGCAACGCGATGGGCAGGCCGCACTACTATTCGCGAGTGGTCGTGTCGCCCTCCGACGAGGACGAGGCGTACTTCCTGACCGCTTCGTTCGCGGTGTCCACCGACGGCGGGCGCACGCTGGGCGTGGTGCCGCGTCGCCAGGCGCCGGGGGGCGACCATCACGACATGTGGATCGACCCGGCCGACGCCGACCGCATGATCGTGGCCCACGACCAAGGGCTGTCGATCTCGGGCAATCGAGGGAAGTCCTGGTTCCGCCAGCGCCTCACCAACGCGCAGATGTACCACGTGACGGTGGACAACGCGATCCCCTACAACGTGCTGGGCAACAAGCAGGACGAACCCACGTACCGCGGCCCCAGCAACAGCCGCATCATGGGACAGCGCCGCATCACCGGCATCCCTAGGGGCATGTGGCACCACGTGGGCGGCGGCGAGAGCGGCTGGGCCACGCCCGACCCGACCGATCCGAACATTGTGTGGTCGTCGGCTTCGGGATCGGGCATGGTGGGCGGCATCGTGGTGCGCTACGAAGAGGCGCGACGCCAGTTCCGGTCGGTCGAAGTGTGGCCGGAGCAGAGCCGGGGCGCGGCGTCGGGCGTGCGCTACCGCTTCATATGGGACGCGCCGATCCACATCTCGCCCCACGACGCCAACACGGTCTACGTAGGCAGCCAGCACGTGCACCGCACGCGAAACGGCGGCCAGAGCTGGGAGGTGATCAGCCCCGACCTGACCCTGAACGACCAGAGCCGCATGGGCCTCTCGGGCGGCCTGACCGGCGACAACATCGGCGTCGAATACGCGGGCACGGTGTTCGGCATCGCCGAGTCGCCCGTCGAAGCAGGGCTGATCTGGGCCGGCACCAACGACGGACTTGTGCATCTGACCCGCGACGGCGGCGCTACGTGGACCGACGTGACCGCCAACGTCTCCGGGCTGCCGGAATGGATCGCCGTGCGAAGCATCGCCCCGTCCCGACACGACGCCGGCACCGCCTACCTGGCCGCCGACGGCCATCAGGTCAACATCCGCGATCCGCACCTCTACCGCACGCGCGACTACGGCCAGTCGTGGGACAAGATCACCGACGGCATTCCGCCGACGATGCTCAGCTACACCAAAGTCGTCGTGGAGGACCCGAAGCGGCCCGGCCTGCTCTACGCCGGCACCGAGAACGCCATCTACGTCTCCTTCGACCACGGCGACAGCTGGCAGCCGCTGCAGAACAACCTTCCCCACGCGCCGGTGTCGGGGATCGTCGTCCAAGAACACTTCAACGACCTGGTCGTGGGCACGTACGGTCGCGGCTTCTGGATTCTGGACGACTTGTCGCCGTTGCAGCAGGCCACGGCCGAAGTCGTGGCGTCCGCGTCCCACTTGTTCGCGCCCCGCGACGCCTACCGCTTCCGGCCGATCACGCCGCCGTCGGTGCCCTACAGCGACCCCACCGAAGGACGCGATCCCGAGTACGGCGCGTCGATCAACTACTGGCTGGCACCTGCCGCCGCGGAGGGCTCGGAAGACCAGGAGGCCGCGCCCTTAGTCGAGATCGTGGACGCCGCAGGCGCGGTGGTGCGCACGTTGGAGGCCCCCGGCCAGCCTGGGGTCAACCGCGTGCACTGGAACCTCCGCGACGAGCCTAACGAGCCCGTCCAGCTATTGACGAGCCCCCTCTACGCCGACCACATCGCAGTCGGCAGCGAAGGACGCCCTGCCCCCGGCTCTCGGCAGATCGCGATCCTCATGCCGCCGGGTCGCTACACCGTCCGCCTGACCGTCGGCGACGCCGTCCACGAACAGCCCCTGACCGTGATCAAGGACCCGCACTCGGCGGGCAGCGAAGCCGACATCGCGGCCCAGGTGGCGTTCCTGCGCGACGTGCGCGCCGATTTCGTGGAAGCCGGCATGGCGGTGGATCGCGTGGAGGCGGTGCGCGTGCAGTTGGCCACCTTGGCGCGCTTCGCGGACGACCAGGCGCTGGCCGACGCGATCGCCGCGCTGGACGGCCGCATGGTCGACCTGCAGATGGAGATGGTGGACCTGCGCCTCACGGGACAGGGACAGGACGGCGTCCGCTTCGAGGCCAAGCTTCTGCAGAAGCTGGGCTACCTGACCGGCGGCATCTCCGTCGCGGACTTCCCCCCTACCGACCAAGAGCTGGAAGTGAAGGTCCGACTGCGCGACATGCTGCGCGAGCACCTTTCCGCCCTGGACGCGCTCATGGAGAGCGAAGTGGCCGACCTGAACCGCATGTTGCAGGCAAGGGGGATGCTGATCGTCACCGACCGGTAGGCTGAAGGGGCCGCTGCCCGAGCCCCTGCGCCCGCATCCGGTCGCCCGCTCGCATCTTGGGCCCCCGGCGCGCCACGACCAGGCCGGCCAGGATCACCCCGGTGCCCACCAGCTGCGCCGCCGTCGGCGTTTCGCCCAGCCACGCCCAGGCCGCCAGCAGCGTGATCACCGGGACCAGGTTCGCGTAGACCGACGTGCGGCTCTGGCCCAGCACGCCCACCGCCCGGTACCAAACGAAATACCCGATCGCCACCGTCAGCACGCCCGCGTACACTACGGCCATCCAGCTGCTGACCGACACGCCGGCCAAGTCGCCCCGCACCATGCCGGGAACGCCGGCCGCGAACACGAACGGCGTGGCCGCCCACAGCGACCAGCCGGTCACCTCCAAGGCGCCGTGTCGCTTAATCGCGCGCCGCGCGAGCACCGTGTAGAGCGACCAGAAGATCGTGGCCACGACCATCAGCAAGTCGCCGCGCATGCTGGCGCCCAAGCTCGCGGAGCCGTTGGCGATCAGGAGCACCATGCCGGCGAGCGTGGTCAGCGCCCCGTAGAGCACCGGCGGGCTGTACCGCTCCTTCCCCATGACCGTCGACAGGAACACGATCCACACCGGCGCCGTGGCCAGGATGAGCGCGGCGTTTCCCGTCAACGTCCAGTCCAGCGCGTAGATGAAGAGGACCTGATAGATCACGTGGCCGATCAGCCCCAGGAACAGCACTCGGGGCCAGTGCCGACGGCGGGGCGCCAGCCTGCGCCCTTGCATCCGCAGCAGCAGCGTCACCGTCAGCGCCGCCAACGGGTAGCGGATCGCGTTCACGACCAGCGGCTCCATCTCCCGCAGGGCGATCTTTACCAGCGGGAAGTTGAGCCCCCAGATGACGGCGATCAGGATCAGGCCCGCGTCGATCGTCCAGGCGCTCTGGCCAGGGGCGAGCCGGGGGCGGGGGTAGTGCGCGGGGGTCCTCGCGTGAGTGTTCGACATGGCGTCTTCTTCCTTGATCTATGGGTGCACGAGTGGCTTGCGGGTGCACCGGTGGCTTGCAGATGCGTCTTGGCGATCGGCTGTGCACGCCGGCCTTGGAGGGCTCGCCGGCGGTGCGCAAGGCAGCCGCGGACGGAGGGTTCCAAGACCGGGGAAAAGTGCCGGCTTCCGCAGGAGGCGGAGGCCGTGAAGAGCAGAGAGATTTCCCTGCTTGAAGTGGGGCGGGAGACGACCGACTGGCCGTGGCGACCGGTCGACCTGTTGGCGGGAGCGGAGACGCTGGTCCGCGGACCGTGCAGATTGTGGAACGCGAAAATGTAATGCTATTGGGAAGGGGTGTGGCTACCCCTGGGAAGGGACGCGCCGCGCGCGCTCCCGGCGCCGCTCCCGGCGCGCCACCAGCAGGCCGGCCAAGATCACCGTCGCGCCCGCCCATTGCGCGGCCCCGGGCGTCTCGTTCAGCCATAGCCACGCCGCCCCCAGGGCCACTACGGGCACCAAGTTCTGGTAGACGGCGGTGCGACTTTGGCCGATGGCGCCCACCGCCCGATACCACAGGAAGTACGCCACGGCCACGGCCAGCACGCCGGCGTACGCGGCAGCTCCCCAGGCGACCAGGCCGATCGACCCCAAGCCGACTCGCCACAGATCGGGCACACCCGCCGCCACGACCAGCGGCGCCCCCGCCCACATGGCCCAGCCCGTCACCTCCAAGGCCCCGTGACGCTTGACCGCCCGCCTCCCCAGCACGGTGTAGAGCGCCCAGCTCACGGCCGCGCCCACCATGAGCAGGTCGCCGTAGAGGTTGCCGCCGCTCCCGCCGGCCCCGGCCCCGCTCGACTCGCCCCTGTCGCCCCCGGCGATCAGCAGCGCCATGCCCGCCAACGTGATCAAGGAGCCCCACAGCGCCCACGGATTGAAGCGCTCGCGGCCCATCGCCGTCCCCAGCAGTACGACCCACACCGGCGAAGTGGCCAGCAGCAGCGCTGCATTGCCGGTCAGCGTCAGGTCAAGAGAGAAGACGAAGCAAACCTGGAAGACCACGTGCCCCAATGCGCCCAGCGCCGCGACCTTGCCCCAGTCTCTGCGGCGCGGCACAAGACGCCGGCCTTGCAGACGCAGCACGACCGCCAGCGTGGCCGCCGCCAACGGAAAGCGGAGCGCGTTGAAGGCCAGCGGAGGCACGTGGTCCAGCGCCGCTTTCATGATGGGGAAGTTGAAGCCCCAGATGAGGACGACCAGAAGCAGGCCCGCGTTCGCGGCCGCCGAGTTGCGCGAGCGCAAGGAGGTCAGCGGCTCGTCGGTTGGCCCGCCAGCTGGTCGAAGGTGGCGTTTTGTATGGCGTACCGACGCCAGTCCTCGTGGTCGAAGTGCCACCACTCGGCTTCGTAGACCGTGAACCCTTGCGCCTCCATGGCGCGCCGAAGGAGCTCGCGCAGCCATCGTTGCCGGGACGTGCCGCCCGGGTAGTCTGGGAACGAGCGGGGCGAGAACTCGTCGTAGCCGCCCACCATCTCGACGGGGTCGCCCGTGGCCAAATCGTACAAGTTGAGGTCGATCGCCGAGCCTCGATTGTGCCGAGAGCCGTTGGCCGGGTTGGCCACGAACAGCTTCTGGGATTCGGGCGTGGCGTCCCAGAACATCTTGGTCACGTACCAGGGCCGGTAGCCGTCGTGAAGGAGAAGTCCGTAGCCGTGCGGCGCAAGGGCCCGATGGGCGCGGACCACGGCCTCCGCCGCCGGACTCTGGAGAAAGACCCGCGGCTCGTCGTAGAAGACGGACGACATGAAGTTGTTGGTCGTCGCGTAGCGCACGTCCAAGCGAATCCCCGGCTCCAACTCCGCCACCTCGACCAGCTCCGAATCCCGGAATCGCTGCCCCTCCTCCTCGGGCGGCGACGCGGCCAGCGCCTCGGCTCGCAACGCCTCCACCGGACGCACGGGTTCGATCCGGAAGGTGCCGCCCGCCTCGGTCCCCACTTCGCGGCGTGGGAAGACCACCGAAGCCGCCTCTACCGACGCGGCTCTGCCGTCGGCGTCCCGGGCAAAGACCAGTCGCTCGCCGTGGTACAGTCCCCAGTCTTCCGGAAAGGCATAGACGTCCGGCGACAGCTCTTCGAGCGGATACAGGAAGAACCACTCGATCAGCGCATGGAGCCGGCCGGCCCGTTCCAAGATGTACAAGACGTTGTGGTCCCAGCCGTACTCGCCCACGAGGCCCGTCCAATGGTCGGGAGGCGCGGGCGGGAGTCCCCGAGGGGACTGGCGCGACAGGACCAGCGGGGACTGGCCGCCGTCGCTGCTTCCAGCCGAGTCGCCGGTTGCCGCCCTGCCGCCCGAACCCAGGCCCAGCAACCCGCCGTCGTCCAGCACGACCAGCCCCTCGTCGGCCGGCAGGAAGCGCGCGCCGAACGCCAGCCGGTCGTCCACGACCAAGGTGTCGCGGGGGGCGCTGTCGGAGGCGTCGCCGTCCGAGCTGTCGCCCGCTCCGCCGCCCTGCATACGCACCTCCACGGTGAAGCCGCCTCGGGCGGGCGTCAAGAAGAGCCGGCCGTTGCGTTCGTCCAGCTCAAGAGCGTGGGCGCCGGCGCCGTACACGCCTTCGAGATCGAGAGCCGCCACCGGGTCCAAGGGTTCCGTGCCGCGCAATGGCTGCTCGGGAAGGGCGTCTCCTGCGCGCACCGCCAACATGAGCGCAAGGGCGGCATCCGCCACCCGGCTCGCGACCGTGTTGGTGCCGTCCACCGCCGACACCACCACGACGCCCAGCCCCGCGTCGGGCAGGAACGCCAGCTGCGTGGAGAAGCCGTAGATGGCCCCGCCGTGCCCAAGCCATCGCTCGCCGAAGCGCTCAGTCAAGCGAAAGCCCAGGCCGTAGCCGGTCTCTTCCTGCGGCTCCCACATGGATTCCAGCGTCTCGGCTTCCAGGATGGGCGCGTTCTCGCCTTGGCCCCGGCGGAACATGGCGTCCATGAAGCGCGCCAAGTCCAGGACGGTCGAATACATGCTGCCCGCGGGGGCCATCCCCAGCTCGAACTGCGGCGCGTCGAACCGGTCCCGGTCGAAGCCCCACATGTACGCCCGCGCCAGCTTGGCCACGACCATCGGGTCGGGGGCGAAGGCCGTGTTGTCCATTCCCAGCGGCTGCAGCAGGGCGTGCTTGACGTACTGGGCGAAGGGTTCGCCTTGGGTCGCCTCCAGCACGTAGCCGGCCACGGCAACGCCGGCGTTGGAGTACTTGGTGCGAGTTCCGGGCTCGTAGACCAGCGGCACGCCGGACAAGCTGGCCACCGTGGCTGCAAGCGTCGCGCCCGAGTCGTCGAAGTAGTGCCCGGCAGGCGGCTCTCGGACCAAGCCGGAACGGTGCGACATGAGCTGGCGCAGCGTGATCGGCGCATCCCCGACGCCCGCCGGCGCAAACTCGGGCAAGTAGCGGCGCACGGGCGCGTCGATGTCCAGTTCGCCCGCCTCCGCCAGCTGCATGATGGCGATGTCCGTGAACAGCTTCGACACCGAGCCGACCCGATAGACGGTCTCGGCCGTGGCGGGAACTCCCGGCGACTCCTCGCCGAAGCCGGCGGCCCAGACGACGCCCTCGCCGTCCACCAGCGCAATCGAGACGGCGGCCAAGTCCTTCTGTTCGCGCTCGCGCTCGATCACGGCGCCCAAGCGCCCGGCCACTTCCCCGTAGCCTTCGCGAGGCGCCACCGCGCCCGAGCCCAGGGCGCCGGACGAGGGCGATTCGGGCGCGCAGCTGGCCAGAGTTCCAGCGAGGCACAGGACTGCGGCGAGCTTGCAATAGTCGTCTATTCGCACTTGTCGTTCCTCTTCTTTGCGGCGCACAGGCGGCGTCCATTTTCGCACTTCGACCGTGAACCCGCAACCAAGCGCTCGGCGTCCCGATTCGTCCGACCACTGGCCCGTCCGCGCCGTCCAGCCCACTATGGGCCTCCCAACCCCAGCCGACGAGGTCCCCCCGATGATCCAGCCCAGCACGAACTCGGCCCGTGCCGTCGTCGTACCTGCTGCGCCTTCCCGCACGCGCCGCCCGTGGACGCCTCGAAGCGCAAATGTGCTCGCGGCCGTCGTGGCGGCTTGCATCGCAGCTGCCGCCCAGGACGCCCAAGGCCAGCGCCGCTACGCCACCGTCGACTCGTTGCGCCACATCCAGTCGGTCGTGCCCCGAAGCGGCCCACCGGGCACGGAGGTGGAGATCTACACCGAGAACCTGCCGCCCCAAGCCAAGATTCACGTCGGGGTGGGCGCCATGCGGGCCGGCTTCGAGGCGCTGGCCGAGGCCACGCAGGAGATATGGGGCGAGGTGTCGGCCACCGTGCGCATCCCGCGCTACGCGACGTGGGAGCGCCCCATCGTGTTCATCGTCTTCAACGGCGTCTTCAGCCCGATCGGCATCTCGGATCCCTTCCACGTCACCAACGAGATGGGCTTGGTTCGGCGCACGGGGCGGATCACCGACGAGGGCTTGCCGTGCCTAACCCTGCGCGACGCCGACCAGTACATGTACGCCTTGGCGGGCGCCTTGGCGGGCCTGCGCGACTTGAAGCCCGGCGACCAAGTGACGGTGGAAGGGACGGTGACCGAGTCCAGCCCGTGCGGAGGCGCCGACCAGATCGACGTGGTTCGCTGGGAACGCGCGCCCTAGGCCAACGTGACGCCTCCAAACGAGAGGAGAACGACGATCCCGGGGACCAGGAAGCGGATCTGCGCGCCCGCGTCGCCGATTCGCCGGGGGCTGCTCCGCCACTTCGACCAGACCCGACGCGAGCTGCCGTGGCGGTCGGCCCGCACGCCCTACCGCGTGCTGGTTTCGGAGGTCATGCTGCAGCAGACCCGAGCCGAAACGGCGGCGCCCTACTACGAGCGATGGCTTCGGCGCTTCCCCGGGTGGAAGGCGCTGGCCGCCTCCTCCCGCGACGACGTTCTCCTGGCGTGGAAGGGGCTGGGCTACTACGCACGGGCAACGAACCTGCACCGGACCGCTTCCGTGGTCCTGGATCGCCACGGGGGCCGCCTCCCGCGCGACCCCGCCGTGTTGCGAACGCTTCCCGGCGTCGGCGAGTACACGGCGGGAGCGGTGGCCAGCATTGCCTTCGGCGCGCCCGTGCCCGCGGTGGACGGCAACGTCCGTCGCGTCTTGTCGCGGTTGCTGGATGCGCCCCGGCCTTCGGCCCGGCGGATCCACGCCGAAGCCGCGCGCCTCCTGGACCCGGAGCGTCCCGGCGACTTCAACGAGGCCCTCATGGAGCTGGGCGCCACGGTGTGCACGCCCAAGTCGCCCCGATGCGGCGCCTGTCCGTTGGCGGCGCACTGTCGTGCCCGAGCGGCGGGCACCGCCGAGGAACGGCCGGCGCCCCCACGCGCCCCTCGGGTTCGCCGGGCCGAGTTCGCGGTGGCGGTTGCCGTGGACAAGCAGGGGCGGACGCTGCTGGTCCGGCGCCCCGAAGTCGGTTTGCTGGCGGGGATGTGGGAGTTCCCGGCGACGGAGCTGGGCGACCCGGGACCGGCAGGATCCGGCGATGCCGGCGGCGGCAGAAACGGAAGCTTGGCCGCTTCGGCCGCGGAAGCGGCGCTGGCCAGGCTGGCGGGACCGGGGCTGGCCGTCCGCGGCAAGGTTGCGGGGCGCCTTCGACCGGTCCGTCATGCGTTCACGCACCTGCGCGCCGTCTATCACCCCGTGGTGGTGACGTGCGATCGCGAAGCACTGGACAGAGCAACCGACGGCGTTGGCGGAGTCGGGGTCGGCGGCAGCAACGACCCTGCCGACGCGCCGCGTGCAACGGTGGCGGCTTCGTTGGACGACTTGGCCGGCTTGGCCGTTCCCGTGGCCCAGCAGAAGGTCGCCGTGCAGCTTGCGCACTGGCTCGGGGACCGTTCGGCGTCCCGGCAACGTTAGCTTTGGTTCCGCTCTCGACGTGCCCGCGTTCGCTGTCGGCCTTGGCCGTCTCCGGGGAACCGCCTTGATACATCCCGCCCTCCACCGGCCGCCCCTGCGCATCGAACGCTTCATCGTCGATGGAGCCGCGTCGGGCGCCGGCGCAGAGACCGTGCCGATGGACGTGGTGTTCGTGGGGGCGGGGCCGGCGGGGTTGGCGGGCGCCGTGGAGCTTGCCCGCTTGGTGCGCGAGGGCAACAAGGCGGGAGACGGCCCCGGCGACGTGGAGATCGGCGTGCTGGAGAAGGCCGAAAGCCTGGGCGAGCACAACCTTTCGGGGGCGGTCGTCGACCCCCGCGTCTTCCGGGAGATCTTTCCCAGCGTGAAAGACGCCGACTTTCCCTTTCGCCGGCCCGTGCAGAAAGAGGCCGTGTACTTCTTGACTCGGGGCGGCGCGATCCGCCTGCCCGCGCCGCCGACGATGCGCAACCACGGCAACTTCGTGGCGTCGGTGTGCGAGATCGTGCGGTGGCTGGGCGAGCAGGCGGAAGCAGCGGGCGTGAGCATCTTGCCGGGGTTTCCGGCGGAGAGCCTCCTGGTCGACGGCGACGCCGTGACGGGCGTTCGCACTACGCCGTCCGGGCTGGACCGCGAAGGCCAGCCGGGAGGCGCGGGCTACATGTCGCCCGTGGACGTGACGGCCCGGGTCGTGGTCCTGTCCGAAGGCACGCGAGGACACTTGACGCAGGCCTACCTGGAGTGGCAAGGCGTCCAGTCGCCCAACCCGCAGATCTACTCCTTGGGCGTCAAGGAGCTCTGGGAAGTGAGGCGGCCCTTGGACAGGGTCGTGCACACGATGGGCTGGCCCCTGCGCGAAGACGGCTTCGGAGGCGCGTTCGCGTATCCGTTGGACGACCGCTTGGTGGCGCTGGGGCTGGTCGCGAGCTTGGACTACCGCAATGCGCGGCTGGACGTGCACAGCTTGTTGCAGCGGCTCAAGCACCATCCGCTGTTCCGCGACATCCTCGAGGGCGGCGAGCTGGTGGAGTGGGGTGCAAAAACGATCCCCGAAGGCGGCTTCTACTCGCTTCCGGAGCGGCGGCACGGCGCCGGCATCTGCATTGTGGGCGACTCCGCCGGATACGTCGACGTCGCCAGCCTGAAGGGCATCCATTACGCCATGCACTCGGGCGTTCTGGCGGCGCGCGCCATCTACGGGGCGTTGTGCAGGAAAGACTTCTCGGCGAACGCGCTGGCCCCGGCCACGGAGGCTGTCGACGCGTCGTTCATCGCGACCGACCTGAAGCGCAACCGCAACATGCGACTCGCCTTCAAGAGCGGCTTCTACGCAGGCGGGCTCAAGGCGGGTCTGGCGACGCTGACGCGGGGACGCTGGCCCGCCGAACGGATCGCCACCGGGTCCGACGCCTCCGAAAGCAAGCGCTTGGGGTCCGCGGTGGACGCCTCGGGTCCGCTGGCCGTCTCCAAGGCCGACGCCGTGTTCAAGAGCGGGAACCGAACCCGCGACGACATCCCGTCGCACTTGCAAGCGGCGGAAGGCGTGCCGGCGGACGTGGCCGAGATGTACGGCCACCTTTGTCCGGCCGGCGTCTACGAGCGCGACGGCGACGGCCGCCTTGTGGTCAATGCCCCCAACTGCATCGATTGCAGAGCCACGGACGTGCTGGGCCCGCGGTGGACGCCGCGCGAAGGCGGCAGCGGCCCGCGCTATCGAAGGATGTGACCATGAACGTGAACACGTGCAAGATCCTGCAGGACGGTCCTCTCCACCTGACGGGACGGATCCGAATCGAGTTGCCCGACGGAGCGGTCCACGAGACCGAAGAAGCGTACTTGTGCCGGTGCGGCGCGTCGCAGGACAAGCCCTTCTGCGACGACTCCCACCACCAGGCGGGCTTCGCCGACGAAGGCGGCGTTCAGGGCGGCCGGTTGGCGCCTGCCGAAGGAGATCGGGGTACGGCCGACGAACGCGCGAGCGCGGCCGACGAACCCGTCGCTGTCGTTTGCACCCCCAACGGGCCGTTGCTGGTGAGGGGGCCGCTGGTTGTCGTGGGCGAAGACGGCGCGACGACGCATGGACGGAAGGGCGCCTTGTGCAGGTGCGGCGCATCGTCGTCCAAGCCCTTCTGCGACGGGGCCCACCGGGAGTGCGGCTTCGAGGCGGAGTAGATTCGACGCCTTCCGGCCCGCCTCCACCTAGCTTCCTGCCCAGCCCGCGCTGATCCGGACCAGGAGGTTGCGACGGCGCCCGCCGGCGAAGTCGAAGTTGTCGGCCTGCTCGTAGGCAAGGCGCACGGACAGAAAGACGTTGCCGGGGGCGGGACGGTTGGTCCAATCCACGGTCAGCCGCGTGCGGGTTTCGGCGGGACGCGCCCTGATCTTGGTCCATTCCCAGGGGCGGGGGTCGCCCTCGAAGGCGCCGACGAGCCGCCACTCGTCGCCCGAGTAGCGTTCTCGCGCTGCCGTTGCCGACAAGCGCCAGAGCGGGGCCGTCCACGAAACGCCGGCCGCGACGCTTCGGGCGTTGGGACCCAGCGGGTCCCCGATGACCCGGCCGTCCAACGTCAGGCCTGACGTGAACTGGCTGTGCGTGTGAGCCAGCGGACCCGCGCTCTTTGCTTCCAGCCAGGCGTCGAAGCGGCCATGGGCCCCCAGTCCCAAGGTGCGAACGCCGCCGGACCAGATCGCGTCTTGCCAGTACGCCCGAAGAAACTGGCTGTAGTTCCGGCGAAGGTCGGTGGCGACGAAGTTGAGGTAGAGGAGCGCGCGAGCGGACGGGATCGCGATCTGCAGGTCGCCGCCGCCCGCCTTGTCGGATACCTGGACGCCGCCGCCCCGGAACGGCAGCAAGAGATCGGCGGCGCGCTCCCAGAAGCTGCCGTCCGGCGAGCCGTCGCCGCCCTGCAGGTTCAGGTAGAAGAGGGCCAGCTGCATCTTGCTCCATACCCGGTTGCTGACGCGAAACCCGGCCAGCCAGCTGTCGGGCACATCGCGGCTGGCGCCCATGTTGGCGACCATCGCCGAAGCCCTCCATTCGCCCGTTCCGCGCAAGAAGCCGGGCAACCGAAACGGTCGGTCGGAAGCCAGGCGCACCAAGTCCAGGCCCCGCGCATTGTGAGAGAGCAGCGGGCCGCCGTGCCGCCCGCGCCCAAGCGAAACGGACAGCCTGCCTGCCTCCAGGGCGAATGCACCCCCCACGAGGCGGACGTACGTTTCGACGAACGTAGCCCGGGCCTTGGCGGGCTCGACCGCACGGGGTTGCTCCGCCCATGTGCGCGGTCGAAAGCCGACAGCGAAGGGGCCCGCCGACAGGTCGCCCGAGAACTCGGCCGCTGCCGTCCAGCCGTCGGCCACCTGTCGGCCTTGGTTGGACTGGAGTAGCGGATTCAAGACGCCGTCGATTCCATAAGCGGCTGCTGGTCCGAGCGGCCTCGAAGGCGAGCGAGCGGCCCAGACTTCCAGCCGGGCGCTTCCGAGCGCCACGGCAGAACGCTCCTCCCCGAAGCGCCGCCGAAAGCGCTCCAGGATCTCTTGGACGCGCGCGGAGGGCGGCGGGGCGCCGGGCGCTTCGGCACGATTGCGGGCCTCGGCGGTCCACCGCGCGAACGCCGCCCGCGAGTGGGGGCCTTCGCCCGCCGACGCGGTGCGCACCAACCCCAGGGCGGCCAGGAGCGCCAAGTCGTCGTACGCGGGGTCCATGTTGGACACGAGGGCCGTCTCTTGGGCGATCAAGGCGGCGCCGGTGCCGGCGGCCATGCCCGAGACCGTCGCGCATGTCGTCGCCGCAACCACCGCCGCCCGTGCCGCCGCTCGCCCGCGCACCCGGCCTAGGAACACGCCTCCAGCACGACGCGGTGGACCAGTCGGGCGCCCGAGAACGCGTCCACGGCGTCCTCGCGGCGGTAGAACTGGCCCGGCGTCAGGTCTTCGCTGCCGTAGAACGCCAGCTCGCGGTCGCGACGAAGCGCACGCGACACCTGTACGAGTTCGTCCAAATGTCGCTTGGCCGCGGCCGGCAAGCGCGCCCGGTTGTCGGTCAGCACGCCGCTCACGTCGTGAATGCGAGGCGGCGACACGCCGGCGCGACGCAGCAGCGCCTTGAGGCAGATCTCCACCACCTCCTGCGATTCGCGGACAACGTCGGCCCAGCTCTCTTCGTCCATGAGCACGCGGATCGCCTTGAGTCGGCTAGCGCCGCGACGCAGGTAGTCGGCCGCCAAGTCGGGGTTTCTCATTCTGCGCCGCCCGCGACCCAGTAAGGTTGTCCGTGGGCGAAGCGTCGGACGAGCGCCCCCGCGGCCATCATCTCTCGCGCGTCGCCGATCCAGCGGGACGGGGCGTCGGTTCGCTGCCAGAGCACGATGCCGTGCAGCGCGGTTTCCAGCCACAGAGCGCCGCCCCCGCCGGCCCGGCCCGGCGGTTCGGCGGGCAGGCGGGCGAAGTGCGGGCTTACGCGGGCGCCCAGAGCGCGGATCTCCGGAGCGCCGGCCAAGCCTTCGTCCCAGGCCACGTAGCGCTCCCTTCCCAAGGGTGCGTCCGGCGCCACGGCCAACAACAGGTCCACGTCCGAGTCCGGCCCGTCGTGGCCCCGAGCCCGCGACCCGAAGAGCACTACGGCTTCCAATCCCCCGCCGACCTCTCGCACGATCGCCCCGGCTGCTCGCTGCCAAGCCGTCTCGCGGTTCGGTCCCCCGTCCACGGCTGCTTCGAGCGCGTCCCGGCAGTAGCGGTTCAACGACGTGCCCTTGGCTCTGGCCCCCCGGCGCAACGCTCGATGGAGCGCGGGGGGCACGCGAAGCAGGAAGCGTCCCGATGCAGGTGTCTTGGCCATGATGATACCATGATACCACATGATCCGGCACAAGGCCAGTCCGAGCACGGGCGGACCGCGGACGCGCCCGGCCCGGAACCGCCGAGTGCTTGATCCCGCGCGCCGGACTTGTCCAGCTTCCTAGGGCAAGGCACTTTCGCCCCATGACAAAAGGAGCGCGCTCCATGACTTCGGCAAACTCGGCCGCCCGTTCGGCGACGGTCCCATTGGCTCCCAACTTCGTGAACGGCGAGTGGGCTGCGGAGGCGCGGGATCGCCTGGCCGTGAAGGACCCCGCCACGGGAGAGACCCTAGGCGCCGTGCCCGTGTCCGACGCCGCGGACGTGAACCGGGCCGTCGCCGCGGCCAAGGCCGCCTTCCCCGAATGGCGACGCACGCCGGTGGCCGAACGCGCCCGCGTCTTCTTCCGCCTCAAGTCCCTGCTGGACGAACACCACGAAGACCTGGCCGGTCGCCTGTCGCGCGAGCAGGGCAAGAACTTGGCCGAGGCCCGCGGAGAAGTGCAGCGCGGCATCGAGAACGTGGAGCACGCCGCGGGGATGCCCACGCTCATGATGGGCGACACGCTGGAAGACGTGGCCCGGGGCATCGACTGCGAGACGGTGCGCCAGCCGGTGGGAGTCTTCGCCGTGATCACGCCCTACAACTTCCCCATGATGGTGCCCCTGTGGTTCTGGCCGTACGCGGTGGCCGCGGGGAACACTGTGGTCGTCAAGCCCAGCGAGCAGGACCCGCTCACGCACCACCGCGTGGTGGAGTTGGCCGTCCAGGCCGGGCTGCCGGCCGGCGTGCTCAACGTCGTGCACGGGCGGGGCCAGGCGGCTGCGGCGCTGGCGGCGCACCCGGACGTGGCGGGGGTGTCGTTCGTGGGCTCCAGTACCGTGGCCAAGGAGGTGTACCGCCGGGCCGGGGCGGCGGGGAAGCGCGTGCAGGCGCTGGGCGGCGCCAAGAACCACATGATCGTGCTGCCCGACGCCGACCCGGACGCGGTGGCCGCGGCCGTGGTGGACTCGGTGTTCGGATGCGCGGGCCAGCGATGCCTGGCGGGCTCGGTGGTGGTGGGCGTGGGCGACTCCTACGAGCCCGTTCGCGAACGCATCCTGGACGGGGCGGCGTCCCTGACGGTCGGTTGCGGGCTGGACGAGGGAACCGACATGGGACCGGTCATCTCGGGCGCGCACCGGGATCGCGTCGCAGAGTACGTCGAGCAGGGGGAGCGCGACGGCGCGCGCGTGCTGATGGACGGTCGAAACGCGCGCGTGCCCGGCTACCCCGAGGGCCACTGGATCGGCCCCACCGTGGTCGAGAACGTGCCGCCCGAGTCGCCCTTGGGGCAGGACGAGGTCTTCGGCCCCGTGGCCGGGCTGTCGCGGGCGCCGACGCTGGACGCGGCCTTGGAGATCCTTGCCTCGAGCCCCTACGGCAACGCCGCCAGCGTCTTCACGCGCTCGGGCCGGACGGCGCGCGAGTTCCGCTACCGGGCGGGCATCTCCATGCTCGGGATCAACGTGGGCGTGGCGGCGCCGATGGCGTTCTTTCCCTTCGGCGGCGCGCGGAACTCCTTCTACGGGGACCTGAAGGCCCAGGGAAAGGACTCGGTGGCGTTCTACACCGATGCCAAGGTCGTGATCTCGCGGTGGTGAGCGCGGGCGTGGCGACCGGCGAATCCGGCGTGACGACCGCGTCGACGGGAACCGAAGCGCTTTCGGCGGCGGGAGCGGCCTCGGCCTCGCTGCTCGAGCGCCAGCGCGCGGTCCTCTTCGACTGCGTGAAGCCTCTCTACCAGGAGCCCTTGGCCTTGGCCGAAGGCGCCGGATGCTGGGTCAAGGACGCCGACGGCCGCGAATACCTGGACGCCTTCGCCGGCATCCTTACCACCTCGTTGGGACACTGTCACCCGGAAGTGGTGGCGGCGGTGCGGGAGCAGGCCGGCCGCCTAGGCCACGTGTCCACGCTGTACGCGAACGAACCCCAAGTGGAGGCCGCGGAGGCGCTTGCGCGGCTGGCGCCGGGGAACCTGAGCCGGACCTTCTTCCTCAACAGCGGCACCGAAGCGATCGAAACCGCCCTGGCGGCGGCGCGCCTGCACACCGGGCGCACCGAGGTGGTGGCGCTCCGGCACGCTTACCACGGACGCACCAGCTTGGCGGCCTCCGCGACGGCCCATGCGCCATGGCGCGTCCTGCCCAGCACCCAGACGGGGATCGTCCACGCGCTGGCGCCCTACCCCTACCGGGCGCCCTTCGGCCCCCGCAGCGACGAAGAGCTGGCCGAGATCTACGCCCGCGACTTGGCCGAGGTCGTGGAGACGACCACAAACGGCCGCCCGGCGGCGCTGATCGCCGAGACGATCCAGGGCGTTGGGGGCTACATCGTGCCGCCCCGGGGCTACTTCCAGCGCATGGCCGAGACGATCCGCTCCTACGGCGGCGTCTTCGTCAGCGACGAGGTCCAGTCGGGCTTTGGCCGAACCGGGGGGCGTTGGTTCGGGATTGAGCACTGGGACGTGGTCCCGGACCTGATGGTGACCGCCAAGGGCATCGGCGCCGGACTGCCCGTGGGCGCGGTCACGGCATCCGAAGAAGTGGCGGCCAGCTGGCGGGGCAAGACCCTGTCCACCTTCGGCGGCAACCCGATCTGCATGGCTGGCATGGCGGCGGCCTTGCGGGTCATGGAAGCCGACGACGTCCCGGCTCGCGCCCACGAGCGCGGCCGACAGTTGCGCGCAGGGCTGAACGCGCTGGGACGTCGGCACGCCTGGATCGGCGAGGTTCGTGGCATGGGCCTCATGCAGGCGCTGGAGCTGGTCGAGGACCCGTCGTCCAAGACGCCGGCGCCGGGCTTGGCGGCCGCGCTGCTGGAAGCGGCCAAGGCCCAGGGGCTGCTGATCGGCGTCGGCGGGCTGCACGGCCACGTGATCCGGCTGGGCCCGTCCCTGCTGATCGCGGAAGACGAGGTGGACGAGGTGCTGCGGCGCCTGTCCAGAGCCTGCGACGCCGCTTGCGACGCTGCCGGGGCGGCTTCGTGATCGCCGGACTCCCTTGGGGCGCTTGGCTCCTGATGCTGGCGGCAACCGTGCCCGGGCTGGTCATGGGCTTCGCGGCGTACTGGGCGCATGGCCGCCGAGACGCCGGTCGGTGAGCAACCCCGACGGCCGCGCCACGATCGTCGCGGTGCTGGCCGCCTACTTCCTGGTGCTCGTCGGCATCGCGTGGTGGGCCAGTCGCGAGAACCGCTCGGTGGCCGGCTTCTACGTGGCCGGCAAGAAGCTGCCGTCGTGGGTGATCGCGTTCTCCGCCAACACCACGGGCGAGAGCGGCTGGTTGCTGCTGGGGCTGACGGGGATGGGCTATCTGGTGGGGTTCCACGCCATGTGGGTGGTCCTGGGCGAAGTCCTGGGCGTTGCCTTGGCGTGGACGCTGGTGGCCCGGCCGTTCAAGGAGCACACCGACCGATGCGACGCCATCACCGTGCCCGACTACCTGTCGGACCGGTTCCAGGACCGCCGCCATGTGCTGCGGCTGATCAGCGCCGTCATCATCTTCACCATGGTCGTGGCCTACACCGCCGCCCAGCTGACGGTCGCGGGCAAGACGTTCGAGTCGTTCCTGGGGACCGGCTACGGCACGGGCGTGCTCGTCGGAGCCGCCGTGATCTTCCTGTACACCAGCATCGGCGGCTTCAAGGCCGTGGCGTACAGCGACCTGGTTCAAGGCGTGCTCATGTTCCTGTGCCTGCTGGTGCTTCCGGTGGCGGGCATATGGCACGCCGGAGGCTGGAGCGCCCTCATGGCCAGCGTCGGACAGGCGGACCCGGCGCTTCTGCGGCCCATGGGCGAACACGGATGGACCCTGCAGGGCGTGGTCAGCGCCGTCAGCTTCGCGGGGATCGGCCTCGCGTTCCTGGGCGCGCCGCAGCTGCTGACCCGGTTCATGTCGGCGCGCGACCGACGCCAGATCGCCGGGGGCGGCCTCATCGCCGTCCTGTGCATCGTGGTCTTCGATGTCGGAGCGGTCTTGGCCGGAATCGCCGGACGCCATCTGTTTCCGGGGCTGGCCGACCCCGAGACCGTGCTGCCTGCCATGGCCACGCAACTGTTCCCGGCGGTCGTGGCCGGTCTGGTCCTGGTGGTGGTGATCGCGGCGATCATGTCCACCGTGGATTCGCTGCTGATCCTGGCCTCGTCCGCAGTGGTGCGCGACGTGGTCCAGAAGGTCGTCGCCCCGAGCCTACCCGAACGACGGCTTGCGGCTGTCGGACGAGTCCTGACTGTCGTGATCGGCCTTGGCGGACTGGCCTTCGCCTTGCCCGAGAGCCGCCTGATCTTCTGGTTCGTGCTCTTCGCTTGGGCGGGCTTGGCCTCGGCGTTCACGCCCGTCGTGCTGTGCTCGCTGTTCTGGGCCGGCACCACGCGGGCCGGCGCCGTGGCGGGCATGATCGGCGGCTTCGCCACCGCGATCGTCTGGGTCGTGACGCCCCTTAAGGCGCGCTTCTACGACCTGTACGAAATGATCCCGGGCTTCGCGGTCGGGTTTCTGCTGACGGTCGTCGTCAGCCTGCTGACCAAGCCCCCGCCCGACGCCGCCACCGTGCTGGCGGATGTGCGCCGCGTTGTGGGAGACCCCTTCCGGCGAAGAACGCCGTGACGCGGGTTGCGGCCCAGGCAGCTTGCCGGGGAGCGCTTCCTGCGGGCCAGCCTCGATGGTCAAGCGCCTTTGCCGGCGGCCCCAACTCTCGTGTGCCAAAAACTGATCCGCATTTTCGGGCTCTTGAAAGCTTTTACCAAGTACACAGCGGTCACATCTCTAGACAGGACGACAGCATGAACCGCTGGACATGCTGGGAGGGGTACAAGGAAGGAGGGCTGGCCCCATTCTGAGAACCGCTGCAGCGGCGACTTGGTGCACGGCGTTCGGAGGCATGACGCTCTTAGGCCCGGTCGCCGCACTGGACGCTCAGCGTCGATGGTTGCCAACCCCCGTGGAAGTCGCCGCCTGGGAGGATGTCGATGGGACTCTCCTTGGGACACGTCCTCTGCAGATCCAGCGCAGTCCACGCGGAGGGCTGGTGGTGACCGACTGGGGAGACTTCTCGATCCGCGAGGTGTCCGCCGCCGGCGAACTCGTCTGGAAGTTCGGACGCAACGGTCCGGGGCCTGGAGAATTCTTGGCCTTTATCGACTTGCAGTTCGACGAAGACGGGAGCCTTCACGTCCTTGATCCGTGGAATCGCCGGATTACGGTCGTCAGCTCGGCAGGGGAACTTCTCGCAACCGTGCCCGTTCCGGGTGGGCTGCCGGCGTCCCTGTTGCCCCCGTCCTTTGACCCAGGACACTTCGCCGTCGTGCCGCACACGAACAAGCGAGACACCTTGTGGACGTCGTTTTCCAAGACCGGTGTTCGGCGCCGGACCGTGCTCATGCCAGCGCAGATGGCGTTCGATCATGACTTGGCCGGCGAGGGCTGGGCCGCAGAAATACCGGGCGGCCGTGCGGCAGTCTATTTCCGCTGGTCCAGCCAGATGATCATCTTGGAAGCCGACGGCAGCGTAGGCGTTCTCGCAGATGGCGTAGAGGCGATCCCTTTTCCCGAAGTCGTTGCAGTGAGCGCATCGGGGCCCGGTTGGACCGGCACTGGATTCAAGGTCGACCCCAAGGCTGTGAGGGCGGCGCGGGGAGCAGCGGCCACCACGTCCCGGATTTACGTGCTGTACTTTGGGTCCACTAGCCATGCAGGGCGTGTGGTGGACACATATTCGACGCAAGGCGGCGAGTACCTTGGATCCTACTTGTTCCCACGCGACGTGGACGCGATCACGGTTCTGGCAGACGGTCGGCTTGCGACTCTGGAGAACGACTTGTTCCCGACTCTTCGCTTGTGGGAACTCCCTGTTGGCGACTGATATGCCCTATAAACGGGTTTTGGCGCGTTGAAGCGGTCCCAAGAGGCGCTCGCCCCGGACCCGCCGCCGGTTCGCATAGACCGGCTTTCTGGGCTTCCCTGCCCTTCTTCCAGCTCCGCCGACCGCGCTCGGGCTCGCTCACGTAGCCGTGCAGCCCCCGGTCACGCCCACCACGGCGGCCCACGTCGGTCGCGTCATTGTCCAGCGGATGATGCCATCGTGGAAGCAGTCGCGGTTAGGTTCGGGCTGGCGGCGGCACTGGCCCCGGTGGTACTCTCTAGGCGGGGCGCGGCGGCGGGCATGGTCGGTGGACTCTTCCATTCCAGGCAAGAGAAGCTTGATGACGCGAATCACCAGAAGCCGGTTCCTGGGGCTGTCCGCCGGTGCCGGCGCAGGGTTGGCGACCGGGTGCGGATCCGGCGGCCGAGCCCGCGGCGGCCTTGATGGAGGAGGAGGCGCGCCCCCGGACCTGATCGTCCACGGCGGAACGATCCACACGATGGACGACGCCAACCCCAGAGCCGAGTCCTTTGCAGTGAAGGACGACCGCTTCGTGGCGGTGGGCTCCCGGGCAGACGTGGAGAACCTGCGGGGCGCCGGGACGCGGGTGATCGACCACGGCGACGCCGCAATCGTCCCCGGGTTCGTCGACGCCCACACGCACCCGGCGGGGGCCGGCGTTCGGGAGCTGAAGGACGTGAATGTGGACGTCCGAAGCGTAGCCGAGATCAAGGACCGGATGGCCGAGCGGGCGCGGCAGACTCCGTCCGGCGAGTGGGTCGTCGGCTTCAAGTACGACGACACCAAGCTGGCCGAAGGGCGGCCTCTGAACCGGCTGGACCTGGACGAAGCGGTCCCGGACCATCCTGCGGTGGTGGGACACCGGGGCGGCCACACCAGCGTGTACAACTCCCGAGCCTTCGCCCTGGCCGGGGTGGACGCCGACACGCCCGACCCCGACGGGGGCAAGTTCTACCGCGAGGACGGCGCGCTCACGGGCTTGGTCGCCGAGCGGGCCAACTACGTCTTCCGCTCGCTGATCCCCAACACCCACACCGACGACGACCGCCAAGCCGGCGTGGCCCTGATCACCCGACTGATGGCGCAGGCCGGACTGACTTCCTTTCACGACGCCGGCACGTCGGCCGCCAGCCTCAAGGCCTATCAGGCCGCCTACGCCGCTGGCGAACTGCGCTGCCGCGTCTACATGCTCGTGCGTGGTCCGTACCAGGACTTGCGCCGGGCCGGCGTGGCCACGGGCTTCGGCGACGAGTGGCTGCGGGTCGGGCCCGTCAAGTACGGCGCCGACGGATCGGCCTCGGAGCGCACGATGCGCATGAGCACGCCCTACGTGGGCCGCCCCGGCGACTACGGCATCCTCACCATGAGCCAGGAAGAGGTTCACGAAGTGGTGGAGGAAGCCCACCGCTCGGGCTGGCAGGTCGGCATCCACGCCAACGGCGACATCGCCATCGACATTGTGCTGAACGCCTACGAGCGAGTCCAGGACCGCTGGCCCCGGCCCGACCCGCGCCATCGGATCGAGCACTGCTCCCTGGTCAACCCGGACCTGCTCCGGCGGATCAAGGCCGCGGGAGTCGTGCCCACGCCCTTCTACACCTACGTCCACTATCACGGCAACAAGTGGGTGGAGTACGGTCCCGAGAAGATGGAGTGGATGTTCGCTCACCGGTCGTTTCTGGACCACGGAATCCCTGTGGCGCCGGCGTCGGACTACACGCCCGGTCCCTACGAGCCCCTCATGGCCGTTCAGAGCATGGTGACCCGCACGGACTTCGACGGCCGCGTGTGGGGCGCGAGCCAGCGGATCGGCGTGGGCGAAGCGCTGCGCATCTGCACTATGGGCGGCGCGTTCGCGTCGTTCGAGGAGCACGACAAGGGGTCGATCGCCGCGGGCAAGCTGGCGGACTTCGTGGCGCTGGCCTCCGATCCCCACGACGCCGATCCCGGCGCCATCAAGGAAATCCCCGTCCTGCGCACCGTCGCCGGCGGAGCAACCACACACGAGGCCTGACTGACATGAAGGACGACTTTCACCCTGCAACCTTCGCATCCCCCCTCCTTTGGCTGCGCCTCGTCTGGGACAACGGCGGCATTCCGCGCCGGTACTGGCGGAAGTTCGCCGGCATCCTCGCGTTGTCCACGACGACGACCCCGTTGCGGCTGGCCGAGCGGGTGGCGTTCTCGAGGAAGATCGCCAGGACGCCCATCGACAAGCCGCCGTTCTTCGTCCTGGGCTTCCCGCGCACGGGCTCGACGCACCTGCAGTACCTGCTCGCCCAGGATCCGCAGTGGGGCTACTTCAACACCTTCCAGTGCGTGGCGGCGCCGTTCTCGTTCGTTGCGAGCGGCTGGATCAAGCGGCTCCTGCGGAAGGCCATGGAGGCCGCCGGCGAGCAGACCCGGCCCATGGACAACGTCAAGGTCACGCTGGACTCGCCGCAGGAAGAGGACCTGGCCGTTGCCGCCATGTCGCGTCTGTCGGCCGTGCACCAGCTGGCGTTCCCCAAGCTGTTTCGGGAGACGGTGGCCAAGTACGTGATGATGGGCGCAGGGCCGGACGGCTCTCCCGACGGCAGCCTGTCGGCGCGGGAGCTGCGCCAGTGGGAGCGCGTCTACGTCCGCGAGGTGCGAAAGGTGGTCCTCCACTCCGGCGGCAAGCCCCCGATGCTGCGGAACACGCTCAATATCGCCCGCTCCGACCACTTGGCGCGCCTCTTCCCGGGCGCGAAGTTCCTGCACATCATCCGCAATCCGTACGCCGTCTACCCCTCGGTGATGCACCTCAACCGCACGATGCTGCCGCTGTACCAGCTGGACGACTACGACTGGGACGAAGTGGAGCAGCACATTGTCGACACCTACAAGCTGTTGATGTCCAAGTACATGCGAGACCGCGAGCTGATTCCGGACGGGCACTTCGCCGAGGTGCGCTACGAAGACCTGGACAAGGATCCGCTGGGCGAGCTGGGGCGCGTGTACGAGGAGCTGGAGCTCTCCGGTTGGAGCGTCGCCCGCGAACGCATCGAGGCATACCTGAAGACGGTGGCGGGCTACCGCAAGAACCGCTTCACGTTGCCGCAGGCGACGATAGACCGGATCACCGACGAGTGGGGGTTCGCAGTGGACGCTTGGGGCTACGAGCCGCCCCCCGCCGCCGAATGACGCGCGAACGGACATGCTGAGGTTTGCCGAGGAGCTGCTTCTCCTCCTCATCGACGAGGACTCCGGCAGCTTGGCGCTCGTGCCCGAGCGCGACTTGAACCACGTGCTGGCGGGCGCCGTGCTCATGGACTTGGCGCACGAGAACCGGATCGACACGGACCTGCAGCAGCTGACGGTGGTCGATTCCGCGCCTCTGGGCGACGATGTGCTGGACCCGGTGCTGGCGCGCTTGGCCGAGAACCCCGAACCGCGTGCGCCCGAGTACTGGGTGCGGCACTTCGCGCAGGACGGCGAGCGCATCCGGGCGTCGTCGCTCCAGCGCTTGGTCGAGGCCGGCATCATTCGGTCCGCCGACGAGGGCGCGATCGAAACGACGACCAAGGTGGCCCGGGCCAAGCGCTACCCGACCGTGGGCGGCAAGGCGGAGCAAGAGGTGCGCCTCCGCATCATGGGCGTGCTATTCAGCGACGACGTGCCCGGGCCGCGCGACGTGGTGATCATCTGCTTGGCCGACGCCTGCGGCGTCTTCAAGGGGATGCTCGCCAAGGCGGAGTTCGAAGAGGCGCGGGAGCGGATCGATACGGTGCGTCGCCTCGACCTGATCGGCCAAGCCGTGACCCGGGCCGTGCGCGAGTCCGAGTCCGAGGAGAAGAAGACCCCGCGCCCGCGGTTGAAGAAGCCGCCGATGGCCAAGGGGCTGCCGTTCGTCGGCAACGTCCGCGAGGCGTCGATCGACTTGGGGCGCTTCCTGGCCGAACAGTACGTGGAGCTGGGTCCCATGTTCGAGGTTCGCATTCTGCGCAGGACGCTTCTGGTGCTGGTGGGCGAGGAGGCGAACCGCTTCGTGAACCGCCAGGGGCGGCGCTGCTTCAGCTCGAGAGAACCGTTCCAGGGGCTTGCCGAAGGCCTAAACATGCACAGGATCGTGCTGAACATGGAGGGGCAGGAGCACTTCGCGATACGCAAGGCGTTCGCCCCCGCGCTGGGTCGCCCCCGCTTCAACCAGTGCTTCGACCTCGCCAACGAAGTCGTGCACCGGCAAGTTGCCGCCCTGCCCGTGGGCCGGCCCCTGCATCCTTTGCCGTTCCTGCAGCAGGTCGTCGCCGAGCAGATGGGAAGGATTCTGGCGAACCGGTCGGCCTCCGAACAGGTCGAGGACATGGCGACGATGCTCGACATCTTGCTGAAGACCAAGGTGACCAAGCAGCTGCCATGGCTGCTGTTCGCGAGCAGGTTCAAGAAGGCGAAGGGCGGCGTGGAGACCGTTGCGCACGAGATCCTCGAGGCCCATGGGCCGGGCGGGCCGTTCCACGACTCCGGCGATTTCATCAGCGACCTGATCGACCTGAACCGCCGTGACCCGCAGCTCATACCCGAGACCGACATGAGCGGCTGGGCGATCGCTCCCTTCCTCGCGGGAATGGAGACCGTGGCCAACACGTGCGCCTTCAACCTCTACGCCGCGCTGAAGTACCCGGAGCTGAAGGAAAAGGTCGTCGCGGAAGCAGACGCTTTCTTTTCCGGCGGGCCGTCGGCCGCCAAGTTGGCTGAGCTGGATGTCACGCGTCGCCTGATCATGGAGTCGATGCGCATGTGGCCGGCGGCCCCCGTGCTCTTCCGGGTCGCGGCCAACTCCTTCGACTTCGCGGGCTATCACGTGTCCGCAGGCACGCCCATGTTCCTTCCGCAAGCGGCGACCCATCACCTGCCCGAGCACTTCCCCGAACCGCAGCGCTTCGATGTCGACCGGTACCTGCCGGAGCGCGCCGAGCACCGGCAGCCTCATGCATACGTTCCCTACGGCGTGGGCGTGCATCGCTGCCTGGGCGCAGGCTTCGCCGATCTCCAGACGCTGCTCATCCTGGCCGTTTTGATGAACGGCGTGGAGATGGAACTCCACCCGCGGAACTACGAACTCCAGGTCAGCAACATCCCCACGCCGAGGCCCGCGAAGAACTTCAAGATCAAGGTGACGAGGAGGCGGGAGGCGTAGGGCATGCCCGCCCCGGCCGTCAGCGGCGGTAGTCGTACGTGGTCCAGCGGTCGTTGCCGCTCATGTGGTGGCACCCGCGGATTCCCGGGAAGAACTCGGGAGCGATCTCCGCAATCTGCTGCTCCTCGAAGGCACGGGGCGTCAGCTTCGTGATCCGAGCCAGCGAGCAACACTCCCCGTAGGCTGCGCTTGCGCCGAAGCCGTACGCTTGCCTGACGCGGACGGGGTCCCCCCCGGCATCGAAGAGGATGCCCCCGTTGCGGGCCGTTTGCGGATCGACGACCAGCGGATTGCACTGGTGCGGGGACCACGTTCCAGACAGCGGGTTGTCAGCCCAGAAGGCCAGCAAGAAAGTCGCTTCGCGGCCTCCCACGCACTCGGTGCCGAACAGCCACCACAGACCCTCGTGCTCGAACACGATGGGGTCGTGCAGAGGCCGCTCGCAGAGAATGCCGCGATACGTCCACTCGAGAGGAAACCTCGTGCATTCGTAGAGCCGACAGGCGTTCGCTTCCGTGGTCTCGGGCGTCATGTAGAGGCGCCCCTCGTGCTCGAAGACGTACGGAAAAGACATGTGGAAAGGCTCCGCTATGACGGGCCCGAGCATGCGGTACTTGCTTGCCCCAAGCAGCTCGACGGCCGCGATGTGCCCTCGCTTCCTTGCGTGCACCAACTGTTCAACGAAAACGACGGTGCGGCCGTCGCGGGCGACGACGAAGGGGTCGGCTTGGGACGTTCCGGGGGGATTCCTGATGCGAGTACCGCGCCGCAGCACCGCGACGCGCCACGGCCTCTCGACGAAAGCGACTTGCCACGGACTCGTCCGCATGCGGCTCTTGGCACGAAACCGGGCCCAAGCCGCCGCCGGCAAAGTCGCCGCCACCCGCAACGCATAGCGTGCCGACTGGCCGACGGAAGGAGTGCGGTACAGGGGCCCCGAGTAAGGAACCGGTTCCTCCGGCCTGGGGAGACGTCCGGAGTCGGCGTAGTCCCGAACGATCTTGGCAAGGAACGGGTTGCTCTGGTTGCGAAGCGAGGCGGCATTGGCTGTGTAGAACCGTTGCGTCGCCACATTGCCCCGGAACACGACGCTCCCACCGTCGAGTTCCTCCGTCAGCACCTGCAGAACGAAGCCGGACGACGGCTGCCGATGGTAGACTTCCCAGAATCCGTGCGGGCCGCCTCGGATACAGCGGTTGTCGCTGTAGTGCCAGGACAAGATCCCGTCCTTCGCGGCGTGGAGGATGTCCCCGCGGAAGATGCGTTCAGCGTTGCCGCGGACAAGGAGGTCAAACCCGATTTCCCGGATCCGCTCAATGTCCTTGACCGGGTATCGAACCGAGAGTCCCGACGGCGAGAACTCCGGCGACACGGACAGCACTCGCTCGGAAAAGGCCAAGACGCTCCTGGTCGGACTCCGTGCCGCAGCCGTCTTGGACCGGCACAACCGCATGAGGGCGGACTCGGCGAACGCCAGGACGCGAAAGCAGACACGGGCAAGGGTCGTATGCCACGGCGGCGGGCGGTCGTTGACCAGAAACCACAGCTCCATGTTGTCCGCCGCGGCTAGGTCCCGCACGGTCTCGTAGAGCCACGGATTGCAATCGGTGTTGCCCAGGAGTATGCCGATTCGTCGTCGCCGTGCAGGAGCTCGCCCCGAGGGCCGGCCGTCCAAGGGATTAGCCTCCGAGCGCCAGCCGCCGACGCGCCACATCCTCCAACGTCACCGCCTCCACGCCGTGCCGTAACTTCTCGGGGAAGCGGTGGCGAATCCGCCCCCACTGCTCGTCGCTCAGCTTGACGTGCATCATGCCTGAACGTATCCGATTCCACGGCACCCGGCAACCACCAACCATTTGGCCACTGCCCCGCCGTGTGCCACCTTTGACCTTGATGCCAAGTCACCCAAAGAAGTCGTCCATCCACGGAGCGAACGACCCGCATGAAGACCAACTTCGATCCTTGCCTTATTGCGGCACCCGCGCCCCGGATGCTGGCCGGAGCGGTCGTTCTCTTGGCAGTCGGCGTCGCGGAGGCGGCTGCCCAGCAAGGCCGCCCCGCCCAAGAGCAGCAAATCGTCGCGGTTCCGGGCCTGCAGGTGCCTGTCGAGATCGTCCGCGACCGCTGGGGCATCAACCACATCTACGCGCAGACCGAGTACGACCTCTTCTTCGCGCAGGGCTACGCCGCCGCCCGGGATCGCCTCTTCCAGTTCGAGGTGTGGCGAGCCCAGGCCACAGGCACGGCCGCGGAGATGCTGGGGCCGTCGGAGATCGAGCGCGACGTCGGTTTCCGCCTCTTCAAGTACCGGGGCGACATGACGCAGGAGATGAACCACTACCACGACCGGGGGTCGGAGATCATTCCGGCCTACGTGGACGGCGTGAACGCGTGGATCGCCCGGACCGAGGCCGACCCGTCGCTGTTGCCCGTCGAGTTCGGCCTCCTCGGCATCCGTCCCAAGCGATGGACCCCTGAAGTCGTGATCTCCCGCCACCAGGGACTGCTGGGAAACATCGGCGCCGAGCTGAACTACGGCCGGGCGGTCGCCGCCGCGGGCAGCGATGCCGTCAAGCGAGTCGCGAACTTCCACCCGGGCGACCCGGAGATCGACCTGGACCCGGCGATCGACGGCAGCCTGCTGGGGGCCGACATCCTCCGGCTGTACAACGCGTTCCGGCGGCCGATCCGCTTCCGACCCGACCACTTGATGCCGGAGCATCGAAGAAGCGGCCCGGCTCGGTTGTTGCTGGACGCCGCCGCCGGCTCGAATGTCCACCCGTGGCGAAACGCGGACCGCGAGAGCACGGGGTCCAACAACTGGATCGTGGGCGGACGCCTCTCGGAGAGCGGCTTCCCCATGATGGCCAACGACCCGCACCGCGCCCAGTCGGCCCCCTCGCTGCGGTACTGGGTGCACTTGGTGGGGCCGGGGTGGAACGTGATCGGCGGGGGCGAGCCGGAGATACCGGGCGTGAGCATCGGCCACAACGGGCACGGAGCTTGGGGCCTCACGGTGTTCAGGACAGACGGCGAGGACCTGTACGTCTACCGCACCGATCCGGCCGACCCCAACCGCTACCGGTACCGGGACGCATGGGAAGAGATGACGGTGATCGTCGAGGAGATCCCGGTGAAGGGCGAGGCGCCGCACCGAGCCGAGCTCAAGTACACGCGCCACGGCCCAGTGGTCCACGAGGACCCGGAAAACCACGTGGCCTATGCGGTCCGCGCGGCGTGGCTGGAGCCCGGCGGCGCTCCCTACCTGGCCAGCCTTCGCATGGACCAGGCCAAGACGTGGGAAGAGTTCGTGGAGGCGTGCAGCTGGTCCAACATCCCGGGCGAGAACATGGTCTGGGCCGACCGCGACGGAAACATCGGATGGCAGGCCGTGGGGATTGCGCCCATGCGACGGAATTGGTCCGGCTTGGTGCCGGTTCCCGGCGACGGGCGGTACGAGTGGGACGGCTACCTGCCGATCCCGGCCAAGCCCAGCGTACTGAACCCGCCCGAGGGCTTCTTCGTCACCGCCAACAACCACCTGACGCCGCCGGACTACCCCCACCGAGACGCCATCGGCTGGGAGTGGTCGGACCCCTACCGGTGGGCCCGAGCGTCGGAGGTGCTGGGCTCCGGCCGCCGCCACTCGATGGCGGACATGGCGGCGTTGCAGACCGACTACCTGTCCATGCCTGCGCGAACCTTGGTTCCCCTGCTGCGGCACGTCTCGTCCGATGTCGCCCAAGTCGAAGAAGCTCGGCGGATGCTGCTGGGGTGGGACTACGTGCTGGCGCCGGAATCGGTCGCGGCGGGCATCTACGCGGCCTTCGAGGCCCGCCTGCGACGCAACGTGCATGCCCTGGTCGCGCCTCCGGCGACCCGAGACTTCCTGCGGAGCATGGCGATGGTCAAGGTGGTGCGCCGTTTGCAGGCGCCGGGAGGCGAATTCGGCGTCGATCCCGTGGTCGGTCGCGACCAAGTCCTGGTCCGCAGTCTGGAAGAAGCCGTGCAGGAATTGGAGGCCAAGCTCGGCGGCGACATGGAGGGCTGGCGCTACGGGCAAGCCGCCTACAAGCACGCCACCATTCGTCATCCGCTCTCCGAGGTCGTGTCGGACGACTTGGCGGCGCGACTCAGCGTCGGCCCCGCGCCCAGGGGCGGGAACAGCTACACGCTCAACAACACGGGCAGCAGCGACAATCAAACTTCGGGCGCGTCGTTCCGGATCATCGTGGACACCGGCGACTGGGACCGGACCCTGGGCGCCAACACGCCCGGCCAGTCCGGCGTCCCGGATTCGCCCTTCTACGACAACCTCTTCGACCTGTGGGCCGCCGACCGCTACTTCCCCGTCTTCTACTCGCGCGAGCGGGTGGAATCGGTCGCGGCGGAACGGTGGACGCTGATGCCCGCTTCGTGACCTCGGGCGAGCCGCTCTTCTTCGCCGGCCCGGTCCAGTTCCGGGCTTGGCTGGAGACGCGGCACGACAAGCTGGCGGAGCAGTGGGTGGGCTACTACAAGGTGGGGTCCGGCGTGCCCAGCATTACTTGGCCGGAGTCCGTGGACGTGGCGCTCTGCTTCGGCTGGATCGACGGCATCCGCAAGTCCATCGACGACCGGCGCTACCAAATCCGATTCACGCCGCGCCGGCGCGACAGCCACTGGAGCGCACGCAACTTGGCTCGGATGGCCGAGCTGCTGGCGGCGGGACAAGTGGCGGAAGCCGGGCTGGCGGCCTACCGAGACCGGAACCGCGCCAAGGAGAGGCAGGCGTCCTACGAGCAGGCGGACGTGAGCCTGCCGCCCCCATACGAGGCCGAAATCCGCGCCGACCCCGCCGCTTGGCGCTACTTCCAGGCCGCGCGCCCGTCTTACCGAAAACAGGTGGCGTGGTGGGTCGTGAGCGCAAAGCGCGAAGAGACTCGACGCCGACGACTGGCCGTCCTGGTCGAGTCGTGCGCCCGCGGCGAACCGATCCCCGCCATGCGGTGGACCGCCGTCAAGAAGTAGCGCCTTCGTCCTCGCCGTCCTTCTTCTCGACCCGCTCGTCCCCGCGATACTCGGAGGCGGGTTCGCGCACCGTGGCCTCGGGGACCAACACCCCGCTCCTGTAGGTGCGTTCGTCGAGCTTCGTACTCACGGCCCGGACCTCGGCCTGCAGGTCGGAAACCTTGACGCCCAGGGCGGCTACGGACGCCGTCACGTCCCTTAGCCCCTCGCGCATCCGGCCGTCTGCCCGGTCGACCCGATTTCCCACCTCGTCGATCCGGTCGTTGGCTTGGGCGAACTGTCCGGCAACCCAGTCCTTCGTGGCCACCTTGTCGAAGCGTTGGTCCACCTTGTCGAAGCGTTCGTCGGCGTGTTGCTCGGTCTTGTCAAGGCCCTCGTCCACCTTCTCGAAGCGCTGGTTGGCACGTTGTTCGGCCTTGTCGAAGCGTTCGTCCACCTTCTCGAAGCGTTCGTTGGCGCGTTGTTCGGCCTTGTCGAAGCGTTCGTCCACCTTCTCGAAGCGTTCGTTGGCGCGTTGTTCGGCCTTGTCGAAGCGTTCGTCCATCTTCTCGAAGCGTTCGTTGGCGCGTTGTTCGGCCTTGTCGAAGCGCTTGTCCAGCTCGCGGCGCCTCTCCCACTTCATCGCCAAATAGAGTCCAGTGGCACTCAGCAGCACGGACACGAGGGTCCACACGTTGAAATCGGTCGAGAGATTCACGGCAGTTCCTCCTTTGGTGCGCCGGGTGCGTCTCCCCCGGGGCGGTCGCTTGGGAGCTCGGCAGGGCGGGTCCTCGTGCGGAGCGTCTACAAGATACGTCGGGGCGGGGGAGGGTGCGTACCGTTTCGGGCCAGCCACTCGCGCGGATCCAAGGCCCGCTGGCGTTCCTCGGGGTGTCGGGCGAACCAAGCAGCCGCCAAGAGCACCTCCGAGGCGGCAGCGGCGCTCATGGCGGCGTGCCGGTCGTCGAACGCGGGTCGGAAGGTCCGACTCACGATGCCGGCCAAGCGTCGCCGGGCCGCCTCGCCGGCGGGCGCGGGCCACTCGCTGTGAAGGCGGCCTCGGCGGATGATATAGACGTGGTCCTCGCCCCCGTAGCCCGCCACCGGGTAGACCAAGTTCATGGCCTGGAGCCGACCGCGGAACGCCAAGAGGTGGCTGCGGAGCTTTCGGAGCCTGGCCAAGCGCGCCCGAAGCTCTGCGGCGTACTCGAAGTCCGAGCGTACGGACACGTCTTCCATCGAACGGGCAAGCTCCTCCAACGGCTGTCGACTGCGAGCCTCGAGGAAGGCCCGGGCCGTGGCCACGCGCCGGTCGTAGTCCGCGCGGGAGCCGCGGCCCGCGCAGGGCGCCGGGCAGGTACCAAGGTCGGCCCGGGCGCAAAGAGGAGTCCGCCGGCCGCCGAAGAGCTCCCGTTGGTCCCCGAAGTGCACGGGCGTGCGGCCCGGACAGTCCCGCAGTCCTATCGCGTGGGCAAGGTCTCGGACGGCTTGGGAAAGCCAGCTCGCTCGCGCGAACGGGCCGTAGTACAGCGCCCCGTCGTCCGAGAGGCCTGTCGCGGAGAGCAATCGCGGAGCCGGCTCCCGCGTGATCTTCACGAAGCCGTACCGCCGTCCGCGCTTGTGCTCCACGTTGAATTCCGGTCTCCACCGGCGGATGAGCCGCATCTCCTGCCAGAGGGCCGAGAACTCGTTCGGGACATAGTTCCACACCACGCCTCGGGCTTGCCGCACAAGCCGCTCCAGTTTGCCGCCGCGCGCTCGAAAGTAGGACAGAAGCCGCGACCGCACGCGGACCGACTTGCCCACGTAGAGCACGCGTCCGTCGCCCGCGATCCAACGGTAGACGCCGGGCCTGTCTTCGGCGCGTGTCCGAACTCGCGCCCGTAAAGGGTGTTCCGTCATGACGCCTACGATATTCGTATTTTGTTCGGTATCCGTCAACGCTGCTCGGCGGTCCTGCTTGCCGGCGTCCGCCCAACGCAACTACGTTGGCGCTCCATGCTGGACCATGGACGATCTCTCGTCATCCGCGACCCCCTGTGGAACACGATCCGCGTGGACCCCGTGGCCGCCGCCGTTCTGGACACAGCGGCCTTTCAGCGGCTTCGCTACATCCGACAGCTGGGCTTGGCGCACTTGGTCTATCCGGGGGCCACGCACACGCGGTTCGACCACGCCCTGGGCGTCTATCACCTCGCCACGAAGGCGCTGCGGATCATCCGAGACAAGCAGCCTTCGCCCTTGTCGGCGTGGGGCGACGCCCGGCTGATCCCCTATGCGGCCCTGCTTCACGACATCGGCCACTACGCCTTCTCGCACGCCCTGGAAGAGCTGGAGCCGGACCGCATCGCCGGCCGTCACGAAGAGGTAGGGGGCCGCTTCTTCGCGTCGGAAGAGCTTGCGACCGCCCTGGAGCCGCTGGGCCCAGGGGCCGCCGAGATGGTGTTGGAGATCATCCGCGGGCGCGGCGCCGCCCCGCTGCGAGGCTTGGTCAGCGGCAGCCTGGACCTGGACAAGATGGAGTACCTGCGCCGAGACGCCTGGTTCTGCGGCGTCCCCTACGGCGCGGTGGACGTGGACCGGCTCCTGCAGGGGTTGGCGTTGTTGCGGGACCCCGAAACCGGAGCGTGGGAAGTGGGGTTGAGGGCGAAGGCCTTGAGCGCCCTGGAATCGCTGCTCTTCTCCAAGTACCAGATGTTCCGAACCGTGTACTGGCATCACGCGGTGCGGTCGGCCACGGGACTCTACAAGCGGATCGTGGAGACGGCCGTGGAGGCGAAGCTGCTCTCGCCGGCCGAGTTGGTGGGGCCGACCGACGAGGAGCTGCTTCACGAGCTGGAACGCCGCGCCAAGGCCTCTTCCGACGAGCGGGCGGCCCGCTTGGCCGGCCGATGGCTGCCGGCGCTGCGGAACCGGCGCTTGCCGAAGCGCGCCGTGGAGGTCTCGGCATGGCGGCTGGAGGGGTGCTCGCTTCCGGCGTGGGTGGGCGGCGACTCGCCGGAGAAGCGCCGATGGGAAGACGAAGCCGCCCGAGAGCTGGGGCTGGCGCCGGGAGAAGCGATCCTCGACTTCCCCGTGAAGCACGCGATGTTCCAGTTCGACGTGTTGGTGGACACGGGGGGCGGCGTGGTTCGCCTGGGGCGGGACGGCATCGCCGGGCTCATCGACCTGCCGCGCCTAGCGGAGGAGCTTCACCGCACGGCCCGAGTTCTCCGCCTGTTCACCTTCGACCGGCGAGAAGCCGCTCCCGAATGGCTGTTGGAGCGCCTGGGAGCGGCGTAGCGATGGACGACCAGGGACCGCGCCGCCTCGCCGCCGAAAGCGCTCTTCGAGCCGGGCGTATTGGGGTTGTAGACGCCGAACCGCGGTGCGCTCCGAAGTCGGCGTTGGAACCTTTTCGGCTTTCGAGGGTACCTAATAGTAGGGACCACTCCGTCGGCGAGGGCTTCCTCGGAGGCCGGAGCCCCACCAAGTCATTGACAGCGGCGCAAGGACCGTCCATTCATTAGGGCTGTACTTGCTCCACCCAGCCGGGCTAGCCGCCCGGCGCGCAACCCAGAAAACGGGACGTGAAACATGGCCAAACAAACTCGAGGCAGGAAGAGGCGGGTCAATCCGCTCACGGGTTTCGACGCCAGCTTGGACGAGCAGACCGCGCTGGATCAGTACCTGCGGGACGTGAGCCGCCACGAACTCATCACGCCGGACGAGGAGAAGAGGCTCGGGGCGCTGGCCCAGCAGGGCGACGAGGACGCCATCCAAGCCCTGGCCACGGCCAACCTCCGCTTCGTCATCAGCGTGGCCAAGAAGTACCAGAACCGGGGCGTTTCCCTGACGGACCTGATCCAGGAGGGGAACGTGGGGCTGGTCACCGCAGCGCGGAAGTTCGACCCCGACCAGGGGGTCAAGTTCATCAGCTACGCCGTTTGGTGGATCCGCCAAGCGATCCTGGCGTCGCTGGCGAACCACGGGCGCCCGGTTCGCGTGCCCCTGAACCGGGCGTCGGACTTGGCCCGCATCTTCCGCGAGAAGGAGCGGCTCAAGCAGGAGCTGGGGCGCGAGCCCACCAGCTACGAACTGGGCCGTGCCGCGCACCTGACGCCGGAGCTGGTGGAGTCGCTCCAGACGCTCAACGCCGCCGAGATCCGCCTGGACGCCCCCATCGGGGACAGCGAGGACTCCCAGCTGGTGGAGCGCTTCATCACCGAGGAGGCGCCCGAGCCCGAGGTGGAGGTGGAGAACCGGTTGCTGGGCGAAGCCATCAGCACCGCGCTGGCTACCCTGGACCCGCGGGACGCCCGGGTCCTGCGCATGTACTTCGGCTTGGAGGGCGAGCGAGAGCACACCCTGGAAGAGATCGGCAACGATCTGGGCGTGACCCGCGAGCGCATCCGGCAGCTGAGGGACCGGGCGCTGCGGCGCCTGCGCGAAGGCGACAAGGGAGAGGCCCTGCGGTCGTTCGCAGCCTGACGCCGGACGCTCGGCCAACGCGGGATGCCCGCCGGCCGTGACCGCCGGCCGGGTCGTGGAGGCTCTGGGCGGCGTCTATTCGGTCGCCACGTCCTCGGGCGTGGTGAAGGCGTCGTTGCGGGGCAGGCTCAAGCAGAGCGGCCGGACGGAGGACCGGGTGGTCGTGGGCGACAGCGTGGCCCTGAAGAGCGAGTCCAGCGGCTGCGTCATCGAAGCGGTCCACGCCCGGCGGACCACCTTGGCCCGACGGGCGGCCGACGGTCGGCGCGTCAAGGTCATGGCGGCCAACCTGGACCGGCTGCTCGTGGTGGCGTCGCTGGCGGACCCGTCGCCGTCGCGCGACGTGATCGACCGCATGGTGGTCATGGGCGAGTGGGGCCGGCTGGAGGTGCGGCTGGTTCTGACCAAGATCGACCTGCCGGGGACGGCCGAGCCGGCGCAGACCCTGGGGGCGCTGTACGGCGACGCCGGCTACCGGGTGACGACCACCTCCGTGGTCACGGGCGAAGGAATGGAGGCGTTCCGACGAATGGTGAGGGAGGGGGCTTCGGCGCTGGTCGGGCCTTCGGGCGTGGGAAAGTCGTCCCTGCTCAACTGGGTGGAGCCTGGGCTGGCTCTCCGCACGCTGACGGTGGGCAAGCGGTCCAGGGCGGGGCGCCACGCGACCGTGTCAAGCCGCCTCGTGGCGCTGGCGCGCGGAGGACACGTGATCGACCTGCCCGGCTTCACCGCGGTCGGCCCGGGGTGCGTCGGGCCGGGCGAGCTGGACCGGTGCTTCGCCGAGTTCCGGCCGTTCTTGGACGGCTGCGCCTTCCGCGACTGCACCCATGTCCACGAACCCGGCTGCGCCGTGCTGCGCGCCTTGAAGGAAGGCCGCATCCGGCCGGAGCGCCACCGGAGCTACCGTGCGATCCTCGAGGAGCTCCCGGCGTGAAGTTGGCGATCGGCCGTCGGTCGCGCCGTTCTTGCCCCGGCGCGCTCGCGCACCATATGCTTCCGGTCGCCCCTCCCGCACCCATGAAACCGAGGTCGCCCGACATGCGTGTTCGGCACCAGACTTGTTCGCCGCTTGCCCCTGGACGTTCGCTGCTTGCCCCTGGACGCGCCGGCGTCGCCTTGTGCATTCTGACCGTCGGCTGGCCCGCGGCCGCACGGGCTCTCCCCCAAGAGGCCACGTCCTTGCAGTCCGGCGTCGCGGTAGCTGGCGCCCTCTCGGCCGACTCGCGCGACTCGTACGTGGTGGACGCCGGCGCGGGCACGTTCGTCTACGGCGAGGTACGGCAGCTCGACATGGACGTCGTGGTCGTAGTCAAGGACCCGAGCGGGGCCGAGCTGCGTACTTTCGATGGTCCGGCGCGCGGCCCCGAGCCCTTCCAGTTCGAGACCGAAGCGACGGGCGCGTACACCATCGAGGTCGCGCCGTTCCAGGGCGCGGAAGGCCGCTACGAGATCGTGGTGCTGGGCATGGAGCCGATCGCCGCAGATCCGGAAGGACGGGTCGAGCAGATGATGCGCCTCTACGACGGGGAGGACCGCCCCGGCGGCGTCGTTGCGGTCGTGCAGGACGGGGACATGTCGTTCGTGCGGGCCTTCGGCATGGCGAACTTGACACACGGCGTGCCTTGGGAAGCGGTCACCGTGTCCAACATCGGCTCCGTGACCAAGCAGTTCACGGCCATGGGACTCCTGCTGCTGCAGGCCGAAGGCAAGCTTTCGCTGGACGACGACATCCGAACGCATATCCCCGAGCTGCCGGACTTCGGCGCGCCGGTTACGCTTCGGCGCTTCCTGAACCACACCAGCGGATACCGCGAGATATACAACCTGTTGCCCATGACCGGCTTCCAGGGAGAAGACGCCTTCGCCCGTGAAAAGGCGATCCAGGTCGTGCAGCGCCAACCGGACCTTCAGGCCCTTCCGAACACGGAATGGAACTACAACAACACGGGGTACATCCTGCTGTCGCTGGTCGTGGAGCGCGTCTCCGGACAGCCTTTCTCGGAGTACATGCAAGAGCGCGTCTTCGGCCCCCTGGGGATGAGCGACACGCGAGTCAAGATGGTGCAGGGCGAAGTGATCCCCGGGAGCGCGCAGGGCTACGCGCACGACAAGCGCGGCGGATACCGGGCCACGCGAGACCTGCCTGCGTCGGCAGGCGCGGGCGGCATCTACACCACGGCCCAGGACTTGGTCCGCTGGATGCTCAACTACCGGGACGCGACGCTGGGCGGCGAAGAGGCGGTGTCGGCCATCGCCACGACCGCCGTGCTGGAGAACGGCGATTCCACGGGATACGGGCTTGGCTTGGGGGTTGGCGAACTGCGCGGCCGCAGGATTTATGCGCACACGGGCGGCGACGTGGCTCACCGGGCCTACCTGGGCTACTTTCCGGAGCTGGAGGGCGGCGTGATCGTGATGAGCAACAACGCCGCCTTCGACCTGGGGCTGGGACGCCGGGTCGCGGAGTTGTTCTTTGCGGACGACTTGGAGGCGGAAGAGGACGCCGAAGACGCGCAGGCCGACGAAGGCGACGGGGACGGCGGCATGTCGCCGGAACGCATGGAGGCTGTGGCCGGCGACTGGGTGGTCGACGTGGCCGGCATGTCGCTGGACGCCGAAGTCGCGACCGAAGACGGCCGGTTGTACTTCCAAGCGGCAGGCCAACCGCGCGCCGAAGCTCGCACGTTGTCGGATTCCACCGCCGTCATCGCCGCGGCCCAAGCCGAGTTCACCTTTCACTTCCGGCCCGACGGCAGCACCGACAGCGCAACCCTGCGGCAGGCGGGCACGGACATGTCCATGCGCCGGACCCCAAAGACCGAGCTGTCGGATGAGCAGTTGCAAGTCTATGCTGGCCGGTACTTCTCCGAAGAGTTACAGACCTTCTACGAAGTCAAGCTGGAGGAAGGCAAGCTTGTCGTGCACCACCTGAATATGGAGCCGATCCCGCTCCGGCATCGCGACGCCGACGAGTTCTCGGCCTCCGTATTCTTCTTGGCCACGGTGGCGTTCCAGCGCGCCGGCAACGGAAGCGTGACCGGCTTCATCGCGTCCAACGGCCGCACAAAGGGCGTCTGGTTCCGCCGACTGTAGGCGGCCCCGACGACGCACCGTGGTCGGTCAAATCAAGTGGCGCGCAGAGGCTTCTCTCACGGCGAGCAATCCGGCACGTCGTACCCGAGTCTGGCCATGACGCGCCTGTGGGCGTCCACGATCTCCTGCGCTTGGTCGGGCGTCAGGTGGTTCCGCCAGTCGCCCGCCCGCCCGGATCGGAAGAACCGACGTCCCGGTACGGCGTAGTACCGGTAGCCGGCTTCCTCCTCGTCGGCTTGCAGGTTCCGGAAGCTTGCGAAGTTCGCGGCCCGTTGCAGCCGGGTCTGGTCGTCGGCGCCCTCGAGCCCCAAGAACTGGACGATCCTGCCGAGCTGAACCGCCGGATCGGCCAACAGGTCCTCGTAACGCACAAGCAGCACGGGAAAAGGGGCGGCCAGCCAGCTCTCCACGTGACGCGACCAGTCGAACGTCACTTCGCGCAGTCGCGGCCATCCGGTTCCCCGGAGGTGGTGGTCGGGGTCGCACAGCGGCCGAGTAGCGCCTTCGCAACGTTCACGGCCCCGGTAGAACGCCCACGAGACGGCCACGTCGAGGGGATTCCGCACGGCGTAAATGGCCCCGCAGGTGGCATCGTCGGGGAAGAGCGCTTCGCCCGACGGCGTGTCGCGGTAGGCGTCGTGAGCTTGACAGTACAAGCGGATTCCGGCGGCCTCGGCGCGCGCAGCCTGGGCCCGGTAGACTGCCGGCCGGACCATGTCGGCTTCGTCCTCGGTGCAGTCCGACGACGCGATGCCTGCCAATGCGTCAAAGGCCGTGCGGTCGGACGTTCGGCGGCCGGGCAGCGCCGCCTCGATGTCGTCGAGCGGCAGGGGTTCGTCCCGTGCTGCCAGGAAGTTCGCCAGCAGCGCTCGTCGCCAGGTGTTGCCGGACCTTACGTGGCCCGCGAGCCATGCGATCCGATGCCGGCCGGCGACCGAACGCGCCTTGGTCACTCCGATCCGTGCGCCGACAGCCATACGGCAGCGGCGTCAACACCCCGACCAAACCACTCCGCGGTCGCGGGTTGGAAGAAGTCGTACACATCCACGTGGCGGAGGAACGTCGTGGCACGGCGGAAGACCTCCTTGTAACCCAGGGTCGCGACGGCGACCGACGACCGGTGGACGGCTCCAAAGAGACGCCTTGCCGCCTCTGAGCCGAGCACGCGTTCGCGACGGATGCGCGGATTGCGTTCGCCGCTGGGACCTACCCAGCGCCGAAGCACGTACATGGTGCGGAGCCGCCCCGAGACGCCGGGGAACCGCTCGCCCGGCTTCGCGTACACCTTCTCGTAGCCGTCGGTCTCCCGGACGCGCTTCGCCCTGCGGTCGTCGAGGTCGACGAGCGCCAAGCCCATCGGGTGGAGCTTCAGGTAGTCGTAGCGCCAACACCATGCACCGTCGTCGCACTGGGCCGGATCAAGGATCAGGCAATCGTCGGCGAAGAATGGGTACCCGCGCCCGGCCAGGGCCGCCGCCAGCACGGACTTGCCAGTCACGGGGGTGCCCCGGAAGGCGTGCACATCGCCTCCCCTAGTCACGGCGCTGGCTTGGAGTGGAAGAAGCCCCCTCTCCAAGGCCAGCGCGGGCAACGCGGTTCCCATGAGGAAGAGCCGGATGTCCGCCTCGGCAAGCCCGGGCTTCGCCGCGTACCGGATGTGGTCTCCGCCCTCGACGAGCAACCGGAGTCCGCACGGCAGGCGGATCAGCTGGCGGCCCTTCGCGTAAGCCCAAGCCGCTCCTTCGCTCTCGGGGTTCGCGAGCGAGTCCGGCACCGGGCCGCGCCGAATGGTCACGTCGGCGCCGTGGCGTCGCACCCAGGGGGCGACGCTTGTCCCCAAGTCGAGGTCGGCGTCTACCGTGAACGGAACAGTCTTCCCCGGCATCGGCCGGGAATCGGAGCGGTCAAGCTCCGTCGCAGCGCTTCCCATCCGCCGATGCTCTATCTGGCAAGTTCGACCAGACCAGCCTCTTCCAGCTCGCCCAGAAAGATCGCCATGTCCTGAAGGCAGGTTCCCTCGTCTACCTCGAATTCCCGGCACAGCGCAGAGACGATTTCTCCCAGCCGGCACCAGTCGCCGTCTTCGTTGATAAGGTCCCATGTCGCCCGACCGGTGTCCCTGATGCCGTAGAACGAACCTCTTTCCACATCCATGAACACCAGCTCGTCGTCGACCTCCGCATCCACGAAGTTGGCGGTCGTGCGCCTGAGCTGGGTATCGGAAGTAACGCTTGTCTCGGACATGTGCGCTAGCCCCTGGTTGAAGCGATTTTGCGGTGGTCCCGTCTCGCCGCCCGACAACGCTATTGGGAGCGCAATGGAAGGTCAACCGTTGTCGATCCGACGATCCCCCATCGATGGATGTCCTCCAGACAATCGCCTCGTGTCAGTCAAGCCGTCTTGACGACATCCACCAGCTAGCGGGACGAAAGCGCCAACACCCTTCCGGCTTTCCTGCCGGTGAACGACGAGTTCAGGACGGCAGCTTCGCCGGCCACGAACAGGTGGACCACTCCCGAAGACAGCTGATGGGGTTCGGCGAAGGTGGCGTTGTCCTTGAAGTAATCCGAGAACACGACCAGGTCGGCCACCATGTCCTGCCGAATGCGGCCGCGGTCCTCCATGCCAAGCACCTGGGCGGGCAGGGCGGTCATGCTGCGGACGGCTGCGCCCAAGGAGATCACGCGGTCCTCGAAGACGAACTTGCCGATCTTGCGGGCAAAGGCGCCGTAGGAACGTGGATGGGGCACGCCCACGCCGAAGCGGGGGAGGCCGCCGTCGGAAGAGGTCATGGTCCATTCCTGGGTCATGAGGCGCAACAGGTCCTCGTCGCTCATGTTGAACGAGACGATGGAGGGACCGCCGTCCTGGCGAATCAGCGCCAAGGCCACGTCCACCGGATCGCCGCCCCGCTCCGCCGCCACCTCCGACAGCCGACGGCCCTCGATCGACGGGTCGGCTTGGAAGCGCCGGAACTGTATGCGGTCCGCACCGCCGCGCCGGGCCAAGTTCTCGACCATGCCCTGGCGGATGCGGGCGCGCGCCTCGGGGTCGGCAAGTCGTTGCTCGAAGGCCTCTGCGCCTCCCGCTTGGGACCATCGGGGCAGCAGAGCCGCGGACAGTCCGGTGGCGGACGCCAAGTACGGATACTGGTCGGCGTAGACGGACAGGCCTTCGGCACGCGCGGCCTCGATCCGCTCCACGATGGCGGTCGACGCGCCCCAAACCGGCGGACCGAGCGCCTTGACGTGGGTGACGATCCCCGTCACGTCGGCCTCGCGGCTCACCTCGACGACTTCCTCGACGGCCGCTTCGACGCCGATGGTGTAGTTGGATTCGTCGCGGATGTGGCTGGAGTAGACGCCGCCGTAGCCGGACGCGACGCGCGCCAGCGCGATCAGTTCGGCGTTGTCCGCGTAGCTGCCGGGGACGTAGAACGTTCCCGAGGAGAGGCCCCATGCGCCCGCTTCCATGCCCTCGCGGACCAGGCGCCGCATCTCGTCCAGCTCTTCGGGGGTCGGCGCTCGATCTTCCATGCCCAGCACCTGTCGGCGCACGGAGCCGTGGGGAACCAGCAGCGCGGCGTTGACGCCCAAGCCGTGGGCTTCCAGGGCGGCCCTCTGCTCCGTCAAGTCCACCGGGCCGCCGCCGTCCGGGTTGACCACGACCGTCGCGAGTCCCTGGGCCAGGAGCGGCTCGGCGTGGCTCAGTTCCTCGGTGGCCAGGCCCGGGCCGGCGTGGGAGTGCACGTCGATGAAGCCGGGTGCCACGTACAAGCCCGCGACGTCCAGTTGCAGGGCGGCGGAAGCACCCGACAGGTCGCCGACGGCCGCGATGCGTCCGTCGCGGACGGCCACGTCCGTTGCGACCGGCGGACTGCCGGACCCGTCCAGGACGCGTCCTCCCACGAGCAGCACGTCGTAGACGGAGTCGCGGTTGCCGCAGCCTGCCAGCGTCGAAACTGCCGCCAGTGCCGAAACCCAGGCCAGCAGTGCCCGGCGGGAGGCGGCCGCAACAGCTGCGACCAGCGCCGAGGCCGCTAGCGCTCTCGGGCGCTTCATGAGCCGCTTTGGTCCGGCACGACCGCAGCGCCTTCCCAATCCGGGTCGGCCACGCCCGTCTTCACGCCCGTGGTTCGGTCCACCCAGATGCCGTGAATGCGACCGAAGGCGCCGGCCCGCTCGACCGTCTCGACCTCGAGTCCCCACGACTCCACTTCGGCGACCTGCTCCGGCGTCCAGCCGATCTCGGGCGACGTCTCCATGGCGATGCCCCCTTCGACGGGATGGACGCGGGCGGCGGCCAGCGCGTCCGGCAGCGACATGCCCTGGTCCACCACGCGCAGCACCGCTTGCACGACCGCCGAAACGATGCGGCTGCCGCCCGCCGCGCCCAGCACCAGCACGGGCTCGCCTTCCTCCAGCACCATGAGCGGCGAGATGCTGGAGCTGGCCCTTTCGCCGGGCTCCATCCGACCCAAGTAGCCGCCCAGGGTCGCGGCGTAGAGGAACCCCAGTCCCGGCGTGGCCACCTTGGAGCCCAAGTTGGGGCCGATCGTCTGGGTCAGGGACACGTACATGCCGGCGCCGTCGGCGGTGGACAGGTGCGTGGTGTGACCGTCGCCCGCCGGGCTGGGCCACGCGTGCGCGGCGTCTGCCCAGGGCGCCTCCGCTTGCCCCGGCCACGCCGCCGCCCGCGCCTCCACGCCGGGCACGGCGATGCCGGCGGCCACCTCCGCAGCCCACGCCTTGTCGGTCAAGGGCGAGCCGTCGTCGGTCGTGTCGTTCTCGCGGGAGAGCGCGAAGACTCGCGCGACCGCCGTGCCGACCAGCGCCGCCCATTCGTCGCCGTCCAGCGAGGTCATGTCGAAGTGTTCGAGCACATGCAGGATTCCGATGCTGACGGCGCCCGAGGCGGGGAAGTGCGTGCCCACGACTTCGCGACCCCGGTAGCTGCCCCGCACGATCCGCGAGTTGCGAGCCTGGTACGCGGCAAGGGCTTCCTCCGTGAGTGCGCCGCCGTGGGCTTGGACGTCGGCGGCCATCTGCTGCGCCAGGGCGCCTCGGTAGAAGGCGTCCGCGCCGCCCGCCGCGATCGCCCGCAGGGTTTGGGCCAAGTCGGGTTGGACGAAAACGTCGCCCGCTGCGCGAGCGTTCCCGTCGGCGTCCAGGAAGTGCGCGCGGGAGCCTTGGAACTCGGCCAGCTGGCTGGCCCCGGCGCCGTGGCGCCTCGCTTCGCCCGGCAGCAGGGCAAAGCCGTCCTCGGCCAAGGCGACGGCGGGGGCCACGACCTGCGCCAGCGTCATGGTGCCGTGTTCTTCCAGCAGGCGGACAAGCCCGGCGACGGCGCCGGGAACGCCCACGGTCGCATAGCCGTAGTCCGCTTGCGGAGCCGTGTCCGGGTCGTAGGTGGCGGGCGCCTGCGTGGTGGCGTCGATGCCGGCGATCGTCCCGTCGGGGCGACGGAGCAGGATCTGGGTTCGCCCCCCGATGCTGTTCATGGAGGGCTCCACCACCGAGACGGCGAACGCTGCGGCCACCGCGGCGTCGGCAGCGTTGCCCCCGGCCCGAAGCATCTGCGCGCCCGCCTCCGCGGCCAGCGGTTGGGCGGCCGCCACCACTCCGGCGGCGGAGGACGCGACCTTGGCGAAGTCGGTCCCGTACGAAGCGGGCGAGGACGCCGGTGGCTGGCACGCCCAAGCACTGGTTGCGGCAAGCGCCGCGAGCAGGACGGCAGAACGGAATCGAGACATGAACGAGACGCCCCTTGTTGGATGGCTAGCGAACCGGCAGGAAGCGCCGGAGCGTCCAAGGATGCGCGCCTGTCGCGCCGCTGCGCAACTCTGCTCGCCGGGCCGGGCGCATTTGCTCCTTTCCCAAACGGTCTGCGACTCGTCCTGTTGAGCCCTTTTGGCCGTCGACGCATTAGCTTGCCTCTTCAGAGACGCGGACTCGACCAACCAGACGCCCACTCGATCCTGGATATGGACATGGCAACATCTCGTCCTTGCAAGGCTGGCATTCACGGCACTCATGTCGATCCAGATGGTCATGTATATGATGTCACAATTGAAGCCTGGGCGTTGAATCCAAACGAAGCAAGTCGTGTGCTGAAGCTGAACATGGATCCGAGCAGAGCTTCTGATATCGCAAAAGCTACGGACCTGCTAATGCACTACATTCGATCAGAAAAAATCCCCGATGTTGTACGCAGGCCGGCGGAAACCTTGGGCGGACGATCGCTAATCGACTTGCTGTCGAACGGAGACACGGAGGCCTTGCTTCATGCTTGCCAAGAGATGTTTCGCTTCGCGGAACCTAAGCTACTGAGTTGTGACTTTGGCGGCTGAGAGGCTTGTCGATTCGTTGGTCTACGCGGGTTCGGACGTTGTCGTTCTCGCAATGGTACTCGGCGTAGTCCGTTAGTGCCCGTGCGACGCTAACGCCGACCCGAGAACGCGTCCAGACGGGTGAAGTACTGGGCCAAGAAGGTGGTGCCGGCGGGCAGGTTCCTGCCGCGCAGGGCTCGGCGGGCGCCCACCTCGAACTGGCCGGGTCCAAGGTCCCAGGTCAGAGACGACTGGAGCTGAACCAGCTCGCGACGAAAGCTGGGAATCGGAACGCCTTCGGTGACGCCGGACGCGCCCTTCCAGCCGTCCACCGCCACCTTGACGCCGACCGGTCCCGCCAAGCGCCCGCCGACTTGCAGGAAGTAGAAGAACTCGTTCCCGAAGTCCTTGCGCGACTCGCGGTTTTCCTCGCGCCAGCGGTACCCGCCCCAGGCCGACAGGTACCAAGGACGCGGCCAGAACGAATGGCCGGCCTCGATCAGCGCCTCCCAGTCCCGCTGGCCGTCGCCCAACGGCACGATCTCCGCATTCACGTCGAAGTCGCCGACGGGGAGCTTCGCGCCGACTCGCACTGCGACGGGGAGCTGGGAACCCAGCCAGCGAAGGGGCGCCGCCCGAAGCCAGAAGCGCATGTCGCCGACCCCGGTGGACGAGCGTTCTCCGGCGAAGTCGTCGTAGCGAAGGCGATGGAACGAGAACTGGACCCAGGCGTCCACGCCGGGCGCCACCCCCAGGGCCGTCGTCAGGAAGGCGGACGTGGTCGCGGCCCGGCCGCTCGCGAAGAAGGCCCGGACCTCGCCGCCTGCGCCGTAGCGGTTGCGAGTGTCCTGGTGGTACACGGCCAGCGCCGACCAGCCCTTGCCCGGGCCCTCCACCCACTGGGTTGCGCCGCCCGGCTCCGCGGCGACGGCAACGCCTGCCACGGCAGCAGCCGCTGCGCCGGACGCAATCGCCGCGACCCCCGCTCTCGCGCCCGTGCCGCCCGCTCGCGACCTCCTACTCAATCACCAGTTCGGTGTCGGGGTGGAACGCCGCCCACGCCTGCCAAAAGGCCACGTAGGCCTCCGCGACCAAGAGAAGCTCCGTGCCGGCCAGCGGTCCCGACTCGGCTCGCCCGCGCACGGACCAGCGGGAACCGGTCTCGGCGTCCACGATCCAGCCGTCTTCGATCCCGAGCGACAGGGTGCGCCCGGCCGCAACCGGCCGCACCGCCACCGCCGCCGCCCGTCGCGAGTCCCACAGGACCGCCGCCGGCCGACCGTCGAACTCCAGCGTGCCGGTCCACGCGGCCCCTTGCGCCTCCATGGCCTGGAACGGAAACGCTCGGGGGGCTTCTCCACCGGCAGACGGAAAGCCCAGGACACGCTCCTTGGGAGGACGTCGGGTGTCGGCGCGGGGAATGGGGAAGCCCAGGTAGTCGCCGTTGGACGGGAACTCGTAGGAGGCGCCGTAGGGGTTGACCGCGTAGAGCTGCGCGTCAAAGGCGCTTACGGAGAGGACCCTGCCGCCGGGGAACAGCTCCCGCCAGCCGCCCCAGGTCGTTTCCAGCACGGGATGGCGCGTCAGGTGCTGGCCTCTGCGGGGGCCGCACGCCGCCCGTCCCGCCATCTGGGGCCACAGGGAATCGTCGGTGGTCCGGTCGTACATGATCAGGTTGGCCTGGTAGAGCAGTCCCGACACGCCGAACTCCGCGCCCCCGGCCGACGTTCGGTCGAAGGCCAGCGCCGATCCCGTCAAAGGGCAATACGTGACTACCACCTGGTCGCCGCCCCGGTTCAGGTTCACCACCTCGTGGCGGTACATGACGTTGTGGGGAACGGCCAGCCACTCGCCGCCCACGCGCGCGCCGATCACCCGCGCCCGGTCGGACAAGTACGAAGTCGTCTCGTGGTCCAGGTTCACGAAGGGCGGGTTCGAGAGGGCCGGGATGCCGTCCCGTCCCACGCCGCCGTCGGCCAGGAACGCCGAATCCAGGTCGTCGCAGCTCAGGTCGCCGGCGTCGTCGCCGGGCGCGGCGGGTCCAGTGCTGGAGCAAGCGGCCGCTACGACCAGGGCCGCCGCAGTCGCAAGGCGGAAGGTGGCCGTGGCCGGCAGGGGGAGTGCGGGCCGCCACGGGCAAGAAGGCTTCATGGTTGGTCTCCGTGTGCTCGCGTTTGGGCCGCTGCCCGGAGGGCGCTCCGAATCGGGGGTCTCCTCGAGCGTTCCGATCGCAAGCGTTCCGATCGCCGGGCGCTCGGGTGAAATTGCACCCTGCGCGGCTTGCAAGCGAGCCCCCGCAAGCTCGCGCGTCCAGTCCGACGCGCACCCCTCCGACCCGGACCGAAATCGGCCCATGACCCGAACTGCCGACGACCTCGCTCGCGTTCTGCGGCGCATCGACGGACGCGGGTACCCGGCGTACCGGGACGTGCGGGGAAGTTGGCGCCTTCCGGGCTTCGAGCTGGACGTCAGGCGGGTGCAGGGCGACCCCTATGCCGCGCCCACCCGGGTTGCCGCCCTGCTCGATCCCTCGGAGGCGGGCTTTCCGGCGGAGCTGCTGACTTCGCCTTCGCGCCGGATCGGCCTTTCGTGCCTACTGGCGCGACGGTTCGCGGCGCTGGCCCGTCGAATCCAGGGCGGCGGCCGTGGTGGACGGGACGGCGGGGGTCGGCGGGGGGCCGAAAACGGGCGGAACGCTGGAAGTGGGCGGAGCGGCGAAATCGCCATGGCGGACCCGGGCCAGGTGGTGCTCGCAAACACCGCCGTGACGGTGGACGCGGAGGGCGCCGTCGAGGCGCGGTTCACGGTGGGACTGCCGGCCCGCGGGCGCCGCGTCATGGGGCGCGAAGCCGAGCGGCTGCTGCTGGAAGCGACGCCCCGGCTGGTCGAATCGGCGCTGACCTGCGCCGCCCACGATCCCGCCGCGGTCGCCCTCCACGCCGAGACCAACGAAGACGCAGCCGCCCTGCGGGAGCAGCTTGCGGAACAAGGCTTGGCGTCGTTCGTGGCCGACGGCGCCGTGCTCCCCCGCAGGAGCGGCGTGGACGACCGGCCCCTGGCCACGGAACGGGCCGTGCCCTTCGAGTCGCCGCCCTCGTTTCGGGTCGTGCTCGAGCGCCCCAACGGCCCGCCGGTGTCGGGCATGGGCGTTCCGCAGGGCGTGACTCTTCTCGTGGGGGGCGGCTACCACGGCAAGTCCACGGTGCTCGACGCCATCGCCCGGGGCGTCTACAACCACCGTCCGGGAGACGGCCGGGAGCAGGTCGTCACCGACGCCACCGCCGTCAAGCTCCAGGCGGAGGACGGGCGACCCGTAGCGGGCGTGGACATCTCGCCGTTCATCGGCGCGCTCCCCGGAGAGCAGGACACGACCCGGTTCTTCACGGCCAACGCCTCCGGGTCCACCAGCCAAGCGGCCGCCACCGTCGAGGCCCTGGAGGCCGGCACGCGCCTGCTGCTGGTGGACGAAGACACGGCCGCCACCAACTTCATGATCCGCGACCGGCGGATGCAGGCGCTGGTGCGGGGCAACGACGAACCAATCACGCCGTTCATCGACCGTGTGCGCAGCCTGTACGAGGACCGGGGCGTCGGCACGGTGCTGGTCGTCGGCGGTTCGGGCGACTACCTGGACGTGGCGGACCACGTGGTGGGCATGATCCGCTACCGGCCGCAGGACCTGACCGCCGAGGCGCGCGAGGTCGCCGCTGCGCATCCCACGGGCCGGCAAGCCGCGCAGGGGCCGGTCGGCTGGCCGTCGCGACGCCGTTGCCCGGACGCCGCTTCGGTGCGGCCCGAGCGCGGGCGCCGAGAGCGCTACGTCAAGGTGCGCGACCGGCGCGCGGTGGTATTCGGCGCCGAAACCATAGACATTTCAGGCGTGGCCCAGATCGTTTCCCACGAGCAGGCCCGCGCGGTCGCCCTTGCGGTGGCCTGGGCGCGGCGGCGCATGGGAGCCGGCAAGACCATGGAGGATGTGCTCGCCGAAGTTGGCGCGTTGTTGGAACGGCACGGCCTGGACGCTCTGGACCCGAGACGAACCGGCGACTTGGCCGCCCCGCGACTGCAGGACGTTGCCGCCGCCCTGAACCGCCTCAGAACTCTTGCGCTCCACGGAGAACCATCATGAACGACCCCGCCCCGGCAACGAGTCGCGCCAAGCTCGCCCTCCTCGTCCTCGTCCTCGCCGTCGCAGCCGCCGGCCAGCGTCCCGGCTCCGCCGCCGCCCAAGCGCCGACGCCCGGCCCCTCCGTGGAGGGCATCACCGAGTACCGGCTGGACAACGGCCTCCGCGTCCTTCTCTTCCCGGACCCCAGCCAGCCCCAGACCACGGTGAACATCACCTACTTCGTGGGCTCCCGCCACGAGGGGTACGGCGAGACCGGCATGGCCCACCTGCTGGAACACCTGGTCTTCAAGGGCACGCCGAACCACCCCGACATCCCCCAGGAGCTCACCGAGCGGGGCGCGCAGCCCAACGGCACCACCTGGCTGGACCGCACCAACTACTTCGAGACCTTCCCCGCCAGCTCCGAGAACCTGGAGTGGGCGCTGGACCTGGAGGCCGACCGGATGGTCAACTCCTTCATCTCCGCAGAGGACTTGGAGTCGGAGATGACCGTGGTGCGGAACGAATGGGAGGCGGGCGAGAACAGCCCCTTCAACGTCCTCTACAAGCGCATGAACTCGGTGGCGTACCTGTGGCACAACTACGGGAACTCCACCATCGGCGCGCGCGCGGACTTGGAGAACGTGCCGATCGAGCGCCTGCAGGCGTTCTACCGCAAGTACTACCAGCCCGACAACGCGCAGCTGGTGGTGGCCGGCCAGTTCGACGTGGAAGAGGCGCTGGCCCTGGTCGTCGAGAAGTTCGGCGCCTTGCCCCGGCCCGATCGTTCGGGCGACAACGTGATCTACCCGACGTACACCGCCGAGCCCGCGCAGGACGGCGAGCGCACCGTCACGCTGCGACGCGCCGGCGACGCCCAGCTGGTGGCGCACCTGTACCACGTGCCCGCCGGCTATCACGAGGACTTCGCCGCGCTGGACATCCTGTCGTGGATCCTGGGTGACGAGCCCTCGGGCCGACTCTACCAGGCGTTGGTGGAGCCGGGCTTGGCCGCGTCGATCTTCGCGCAGGCCAGCCAACTTCGGGAGCCGGGCAACCTGATGACGTTCGCCGTGGTGCGGGACGAGGGTTCGGCGACCGAGGTGGCCGACGCCATGGCGCAGACGATCCAGGACGTGCTGACCAGCCCCGTCACCGGCGAAGAGGTGGAGCGCGCGCGGCAGGCCCGGCTGGCGGCGATTGAGCGGCGCTTCAACGACTCGCGCGAGATCGCGCTGGACCTGAGCGAGTGGGGGGCCATGGGCGACTGGCGGCTGTTCTTCATCCACCGGGACCGCCTGAAGGAGGTCGCCGCCGAAGACGTGCAGCGCGTGGCGCTCGCCTACCTGAAGCCCTCCAACCGCACCGTGGGCGTCTTCATCCCCGACGACCAGCCGGACCGGGCCGAGATCCCGGCGGCGCCGGACGTGGCCTCGGTCGTCGAGGGCTACGAAGGGGCGGAAGCCGTCGCCGAGGGAGAGGCGTTCGACCCGTCGCCGGCCAACATCGACGCCCGGACCCAGGTGCGGGAGGTGGCCAGCGGGATGAAGGTCGCCCTGCTGCCCAAGGACACGCGGGGGGAGACGGTGGTGGCGACCTTGGTGCTGCGTCTGGGCACCGAAGAAGCGCTGACGGGCCGCGCCCAGGCCGGACAGGCCGCCAGCCAGATGCTGATGCGGGGCACCGTCCGCCGGTCGCGTCAGGAGATCGAGGACGAGATGAACCGCCTCCAGGCCCAGCTTTCGGTTGGCGGCGGTCCGATCGTCGTGCAGGCCCAGGTCCAGGCGACCCGCGAGCACTTTGCGGAGGCGTTGCGGCTCCTGGCCGAAGTGCTCCGCGAGCCGGCGTTCTCCGCCGACGAGTTCGCGCTCCTCAAGGAAGAGCAGCTGGCCGGCCTGGAGATCCAAAAGTCCGAGCCCCAGGTCCAGGCCGTCATCGCCATGCAGCGGCACATGAACCCACGCGACCCGGACCATCCGCAGTACACGCCCACGCCCGAAGAGGCGATCGCCGCCATCGAGGCCTTGACCGTGGAGGAGGTCCGGGCGTTCTACGAAGAGTTCTTCGGGGCCGACGCGGCCACCGTGGCCATCGTCGGCGACTTCGACGAGGCGGAGGCCGCCGGCATCGTCGACGAGGCGTTCGGAGAGTGGGCTGCCCAAGTGTCGTTCGAGCGGGCGTCCAACGACTTCCGGGAGATCCCGGCCGAAGCGATTCAGATCGAGACGCCCGACAAGGCCAACGCCATGTTCTTGGCGGCCATGACCCTGCCCATGACGCAGGAACACGAGGACGCCGCGGCGCTGACGATGGCCAACTACCTGCTGGGCGGCGGGTTCCTGAACTCGCGCTTGGCCACGCGCATCCGCCAGGACGAAGGGCTGAGCTACGGCGTTGGTTCGCAGTTGGCCCTGCACCCGCTGGACGACCAGGGCCAGTTCGTGGCGTTCGCCATCTTCGCCCCCGAGAACCGGGAGAAGCTGGAGGCCGTCTTCCGCGAAGAGATCGACAAGGTGCTGGCGGACGGGTTCACCAGCGAAGAGGTGGAGGCCGGGATCCAGGGCTACCTGCAGTCCGCGAACCTCCAGCGGGCGCAAGACCCCTCGCTGGCCGGAACCCTGAACAGCAACATGTACTTCGGGCGCACGATGGCGTGGCAGGCCGGGCGAGAGGACGAGATTCGGTCGCTGACCGTCGAGCAGGTCAACGCCGCGGCCCGACGCTGGATCGACGCCGAGAAGATGACCTTCGTCAAGGCCGGGGACTTCGCCAAGACCGAAGGGAAGGTCGTTCCCTAGCGGGTCGGTCCGTCAGTACGCGAGCGTCGTCGGTTCAGTCCGCGGGCTGAACGTGGCCCGCCTTCTCGAGCATCTCGCGGAGGCGGGCCTCGCGCTCGGCAAGCGGCGTCTTGGCGATCTCGCGCGCCAAGGCGATCCGTTCCTCGTCGGACACGTTGTCCAGCGCGGTGATCGGAGCCCCGTATCGGAGCAGGATGCGCTTGGCGTCGACGGCGACGGAATCTGCCACCGGAACCTCCCGGCTGTCTCGTGGCGAGGTAGCGAACTACAGGGCGACGACTGCCCCGGCAATATCGCCACTTGCGGCTGGGATTTCCAGCGGCGGCGGGGCGTGTCGGCGGCTCGCGTCCCCGTGGACTCGGCCCGCAGGATGGTTGGCCCTCGGGGCAGTTGGCCAGCGGGCCGGCGCCGTTATCTTGGCGACTGGGGCGGACATGCCGTCCCGACCCGCAGGCAGCGGGACCACCACGACGGGACGGCATCGACCGTCCGAAAGGAGGAAGTAGAATGACGGTAGCGGAATGGCTGGGCGGACTGACGGCGCTGGCGACCGGGTTCCTGGTCATGAGCCGGCTGCTGGGCCGGCGGATCGACGAACTGAGGGACGAGATGAAGGACCAAATTGCACAGGTGCGGGGCGAGATTGCGCAGGTGCGCGGCGAGGTTGCCCAAGTGCGCAGCGAGGTGGTCCAAGTGCGGGGCGAAGTTGCCCAGGTGCAGACCGACGTTGCCCAAGTGCAGGCCGAGGTCGCGCAAGTGCGGGGCGAAGTTGCGCAGGTGCAGGCCGACGTTGCCCAAGTGCAGGCCGAGGTCGCGCAAGTGCGGGGCGAAGTTGCCAAAGTGCAGACCGAGGTGGCGCAACTGCAGACGGAGGTGGCCCAGGTGCGGGGCGAAGTTGCACAGGTGCGCGGCGAGGTAGCCCCGGTGCGGGCCGAGGGCGAGCGCGCTCACGCGACGATCGGCCAGGCGATCCGCGAGTCGGAGGAACGCATCCTGAAGATCCTCGGCATGCGGATCGACGACCTCAAGGAGCACCTGGGTACCCGGATCGACGACCTGAAAGAACACGTGGACAAGCGGATCGACGACCTGAAGGAACATGTGGGCGACCGCATCCAAGACCTGCGGCAGGTCACTTCGGAGAGGATTCAGGACCTGAAGGAAGTCTTGGGGCCGCGTCCTTGACTCGACCGGCGCGCGCGCCCATAGTGGCCGCCCGGGATCGCTGCCGGCGGTCCAGAGGGGAGCGTCTCGTCTTCCCAGGTCTCATCTTCCCAGGAGGATCGCAGGAATGGCCAAGGGCACGGTCAAGTGGTTCAACGAATCCAAGGGGTACGGATTCATCTCCCAGTCGTCGGGCGACGACATCTTCGTCCACTTCAGCTCCATCGAGGGGACCGGCTTCCGAACTCTGACGGAGGGCGAAGAGGTCGAGTTCGAGGTTCGGGAGACGGAGCGGGGGCTTCAGGCGGCCAACGTGATCCGCGCCTGACCCAGGGGGCCCGGGTCTCGTGGACCAGTCGCCCAGGACTGGGCCCCGACTCTTCCTGATCGACGCCTACGCCCTGGTCTACCGCGCTTGGTTCGCCTTCGCGAACCGACCGCTGACCAACGCGAAGGGCGAGAACACGTCGGCGCCGTTCGGCTTCGCCTCCTTCCTGCAGGGCATCCTGGACGAGCACCGCCCCGAGTACATGGCGGTCGTCTTCGATTCCGGGCGCAGCCACCGGGAGCAGCTCTACCCGGCCTACAAGGCCACGCGCGAGAAGATGCCCGACGAGCTCCGGGAAAGCTTGCCGCGCATCGAGGCGTTGGTGGCGGCGTTCGGCAGCCGCGTGGTTGCGGTGGACGGATGGGAGGCGGACGACGTGATCGGGACGCTGGCGGCGCAGGCGGTCGCCCGGGGCATGGAAGCGGTGATCGTGTCGGGCGACAAGGACTTCTACCAGCTGGTGGGACCCGGCGTGCGCCTGCTGAACCCGGGCCGAGGAGGCCCCGGCGCCGTCGCTCCCGAGTGGGTGGACGAGGACAAGGCGGCGGACAAGTTCGGCGTGCCCCCCGGCCGGGTCGTGGACTTCATGTCCCTGGTGGGCGACGCGTCGGACAACGTGCCCGGCGCCCCGGGCGTCGGCCCCAAGACCGCGCTCAAGCTGCTGGCGGTCCACGACACGGTGGAGGAGGTGCTGGACCACGCCGAAGAGCTGTCGGCAAAGCGCGTCCGTGAATCCCTGCTGGCCAACCGGGACCAGGTCCTGCTGTCCAAGGAGCTGGTGACGATCCGCACCGATGTGCCGCTGGACGCCGAGCCGAGCGCCCTTCGGGTGTCGCCGCCCGACCTGGAGCGGCTTCGCGCCCTCTACGTGGAGCTCGAGTTCCGGGAGCTGTTGAAGCGCTTGGGCGCCGATGCGGGGTCGCGCTCGAAGGCCGACCACATTCTCGCGACCGATGTGGACTCGCTGGCGGAGTTGGCCCGCGAATGTCGGGAGACCGGAAGCATCGGCGTGGCGGTGCTGAACCGAACCCTCAACCCCCACCGAGACCGCCCCGCGGGGCTGGCGCTGTCGCCGGCGCCGGGACGCGCGTTCTACCTGCCGCTGGCCCACGACGCGGGCGACATGGCGCTGGACCTGGAGACCGGCGCAACCGACGGTGCCACGGACCCCGAGCGAGTGGCCAACCTGCCCCCGTTGGACAGCCGCGAGATGGCGCCCGTCCGGGAGCTCCTGGCGGACCCCGGCGTGGCCAAGGTGGGACACGACCTGAAGGCCTCTCTGGTGGCCTGCCGGCGCGAAGGGATCGTGCTGGCGGGTCCGCTGAAGGACGTCATGGTGGCGTCGTATGTGCTGGACCCCGGCCGTCGCCATCAAGACCTGGCGGCGTTGGCCACCGACTTCCTGGGCCTGGATACCGTCCCGCCGGCGCAGGTTCTGGGCAAGGGCAAGGAGCGCCGCGCCTTCGGAGACGTGCCGGCTGAACGGGTGCTGGACTTGGCCTGCGAGATCGCCGAACTGCCGCTCCGCCTGTGGGACCACTTCGCCGGCGAACTGGCCGCCCAGGGGCTCGACCGCCTCTTCGACGAGATGGAGACGCCCCTGATCCCCGTCCTGGCGACGATGGAGATGCACGGCGTGCGGATCGACGCGCCCTTCTTCGCCGAGATGGGCCGGCGTCTGGAAGAGAGCCTCCGCCTGGTGCGCGACGATGTGCACCGAGTGGCGGGCGGCGGCTTCAACCTCAACTCGACGCCCCAGCTGCGCCAAGTCCTCTTCGAGCGCCTGGAGCTTCCCGTCCTGAAGCGCACCAAGACGGGGCCGTCCACGGACTCGGACGTGCTGGAAGAGCTGGCCGCCGACGGCCACGAGCTGCCTCGGCTGCTGCTCGAGTTCCGCCGCCTGGAGAAGCTCCGCGGGACCTACGTGGAGGCTCTGCCCGCCCTGGAGAACCGGGCCACGCGCCGCATCCACACCACCTTCAACCAGACGGTCGCGGCCACGGGCCGTCTCTCGTCGTCGGACCCCAACCTACAGAACATCCCCGTGCGCACCGCCGAGGGCCGCGAGATCCGCCGGGGGTTCAAGGCCGCGGACGGCGCCCTGCTGCTCACGGCCGACTATTCCCAGATCGAGCTTCGCGTGCTGGCCCACTTCTCGGGCGATCCGGTCTTCGTCCGCGCCTTCAAGCAGGACAAGGACGTCCACCGGGAGACCGCCGCCGTGATCTTCGGGGTCCCCGTGGACCAGGTGACGGGCGACATGCGCGCGCGCGCCAAGACCGTCAACTTCGCTACGCTCTACGGCCAGGGCGCGTTCTCGCTGGCGCGCCGACTGGGCATCCCGATGGACGAGGCCAAGGCGTTCATCGCCGACTACTTCGAGCGCTTCTCGGGCGTGCGGCGCTTCCTGGACGAGCAGGTGGAGCGCGCCAAGCGGACGGGCTTCGTGGAGACCCTGATGGGCCGGCGTCGGCGCGTGCCCGAACTGCGCGCCAAGTCGTGGAACGTTCGCAAGTTCGGCGAGCGGGTGGCGCAGAACACGCCGGTTCAGGGGACCGCGGCCGACCTCATCAAGGTGGCGATGATCCGCCTGCATCGGATGCTGGAGGGCGGCGGCCCCGAGCCGGGGGGGGCGGAGGCGCGAGCGGGCGACGCCAAGATGCTCCTGCAAGTCCACGACGAGCTGGTCTTCGAGGTGCGGGAGGACCGGGTGGAGGACGTCGAGGCCGAAGTGGTCCAAGTCATGGAGTCGGCCGCGGAGCTGGCCGTTCCGTTGCGCGTGGACACCGGGGCCGGGAAGACCTGGTACGACTGCAAGGCGTGAGGAGGTCCCGGTCCGCGGGCCCCGAGAAGGAGGCGCTCAGTTGCGGAACGGGGGTGCGCCGGTCCACCGGGGGCGTCGGACGCGGCCGCGATGCATCCCGAAACCCCAATGAATACGTAGCCCGGACCGGGTTCGGGAAAGTCGGGCCGATCCATCCATGTAAGCGCCCGAAATCGGAACCGATCTTGCTGGTTCCACCCATTCTCGGGCTCCGCCGGCGGCCGAAATCCGCGACGCCCCGGCCGCCCGGACTCGCGGACAAAGGAGGAACGACCGTGAGCCGAACGGTGAACAAGATCATTCTCGTGGGGAACGTGGGCAACGACCCGGAGGTGCGCCTGACCAGCGCCGGGGTGAAGGTGGCCCGCATCTCGCTGGCCACGAACTGGCGCACCGGGGGAGACGACCCGGAGGAGCGCACCGACTGGCACCGCGTGAACCTCTGGGGAAGGCTCGCCCAAGTGGCCGAGGACTACGTGTCCAAGGGCGACAAGCTCTTCGTGGAGGGGTATCTGCGGTACGACTCCTACGAACGAGACGGCGTGACCATCCCCACGGCCGAAGTTAGGGCCCGGGAGATGGTCATGCTGACCCCCAAGAACGCCGACGACTGACCTCTCGCGCCGGCACGCCGGCGGTCGCAAAACAAGAACGGAGCCGGCGACGCTTCAGGTCGCGTCGCCGGCTCCCGTTGGGGGGCCGATGGAGGCCCGAGCGGTCCCCGGTTCCAGGCGGTTAGTTCGCGTTCCAGAACCCGGACAGGGACTCGCCCTGGGGGCTCTCCCGGAGCTTCTCGAAGGCGCGGTTCCTGATCTGGCGAATCCGTTCTCGCGTCACGCCGAGGAGGCGGCCGATGTCCTCCAGCGTCCGCTCTTCGCCGTCGTCCAGACCGTAGTACAGGTAGAGGATCTTCCTCTCCCGCTCCGTCAGGTAGGCGTCGAACATCTCTTCGATGTAGTTGCGGCGGATGCGGGCCTCTGCGTCTTCCTCGATCTCGGCGGCCCCGGTGCCGGCGAACCGCTCCCCGTAGTTCGCGCTGTCCCGGTCGCCCCGGTCCATGGGCGCGTCCAGGCTGATCTCCGCCGCCGCCACACGGCGCAACGCCCGCACCGTGTCGATCGGCTCGCGCATCTCTTGGGCCAGCTCCTGATCGGTGGGGGTGCGGCCAAGCTGCTGCGTGAGGGCGGTTGTCGTGCGCGCCAGCCGGGCCAGATTGGAGTTCTGATTCAGCGGAATCCGCACCGAGCGGGTCTGCTCGGCGAGCGCTTGAAGCACCGTCTGGCGGATCCACCAAACGGCGTAGGAGATGAACTTGACTCCCTTGTCGGGGTCGAACTTCTTGACGGCCTTCAGCAGGCCTTCGTTCCCGATGCACACCAGCTCCGAAAGGCCCAGCCCCCGACCCTGGTACTTCTTCACGTAGGAGATCACGAAGCGCAGGTTTGCGGTCACCAGCCGTTCCGCCGCCTCCTTGTCGCCGGCCCGAGCCCGGCGGGCCAAGTCCCGCTCCTCTTCCGGGTCCGAGATCAGGGGATAGCGCTCCACGTCCTGCAGGTACTGGTCAAACGAGTCCAAACCCCGCGAGCTTGCAAACAAGGCCTTCCTCCTGTCGGGACGAAATGAACGATGGGCTCCAGCCCCGGAGGCGTCGCGACCGCGTCGATGTCGGCCCGCGCCCCGCGGAGCCCCTGAGCGACGACAGTTTACGACTCCGCCTCCCGGAAGTCAAATGTTTTTTCGGGGACTACGAATGTTCTTCCCGTCGCGACCAGCGCGTCCGAGGAGGGGATCACCGGGCCAAGCGGCCGCCGAACACGGCCTCGGGCGTCCGAACGGTCCGGCTCCGGCGGACTTGGCGGTGCCCGAAGCCTTCCAGGAGGCTGGCCACTTGCGAGACGCCCATGTGGAGGCGCACGCCGCGCAGACCCTCGCCCCCGAACGGCACGGCCACGTCCAGTCCGTAGACGTTGCGCGTGCCGGGAGGGAAGCCGAACCGCAACCCGGCGCCCGCGGAGACCCGCAACCCCGAGTTGACGCCGAAGGGGGCGTCGCCCTGCCACACGGCGCCGGCGTCCATGAACACGGCTACCCCCACGTCCAGCAGATCGGCAAACGGGCCGTCCAACGCGATTCGGTCCTCCAGGTTCAGCACGACTCGGCGGCCGGCTGGGAAGTCCTCCGGGGCGAGCCCGCGGATGCCTCCGGTCGGGCTTCCCAACGTCAGCTGGAACGGCACGGAGTTGTTCCAGCCGCCGGACCCCGAGAGGTGGGCAACCAGGGTTTGGCGAGGGGCGCGGTCGGGTTGCCAGTAGAAGTAGGCGTCGAACTCGCCCAGCACGTCGCGGACGGACGGCTGGTCGCCCCGGCGGGCACCCTCGAGCCCCAGGCTGGAGTTGAACACCCAGGCGGGCCCGGCAGCACCGGCGAAGAGCGACAAGCGAGCCTGGTAGTCCCGAAACCAGGACCCGCCCAAGGTGGTCCCGACGGTAGCGAGCGCCTGAGCGCCGGTGGCCACGTCCTGCTCGCCTCGGATCGCGTCCAGCCCTCTGCGCGCCACGTACCGGATGTTGCGCTTCCCGAGCAGTAACAGGGCGCGGGTGGCGCTTCGGGCCACCGCGTGGGGCCGCAGGAGCGTGACGGTCTCGGGGTCGGCGGCTTCGCGCACGGAGAAGTCCAGGCCCGGAACGACCTCCACGCCGTCCGGGAAGTCCCCGAACGACACGTCCTCCCAAGCCACGCCGGCGGCGAAGATCGCGAAGTCGCCGGGCTCGCCCGTCCGCATTCCCAGCGTTGCGGCGGCCCGGCGGCTCTCCATGGGCAAGATCGCGTGAGTGAACGGCAGCCCCTCCGGCGCCGCGAACGAGAACAGGCCCTCGCGCCTGGAGAACGACTCGACGAACGCGTACTTCCCCACTTCGCCCGTGAACGGGTAGGCCAGCGACTCCTCGAAGAAGACGCCGGTGCGGGTCCGACCGCCCGTGAGCGCGCCGTCCAAGCGCGTGCCGAAGAGCCGGGGCGTGCCCAGCGCCGCTCCCAGGTCCCGCTGCTCGTCTCGCTCGCGCCAGAAAAAGCCCAGCCTCGTGCCCGTGCCCCACAAGCTTTCCTCGGCGAGCTCGGCGCGGGTGAAGCCGAAGCCGCCCCGGAGCTTGGGCAGCACATTGAGCTTCAACGTCCATTCGTCCTGGGTCTCGACGACGACGGACCGGGCGGCGGACGCTTGGTCCGGCGCTGGTTCGTCCACCACGCGCACGCTGGCTTCGGCGATGAACGGATAGGCCCGGAGGATCCTGGCCGACTCCGAGATCCGCAACGGGTCCACGCAGTCCCCGACCCGGAAGAGAAGCTCGTCTTCCAGGAAGCCGCGGCGCGTGCGCCGGTGCAGCCGGTTCGACACGAAGCGGACAAGCCTTTGGAGGCGGCCCGCGGGCTCCCGCTCGTCGAAGTGGAAGACCGATCGGTTCTCCACCCGGATCTCGCCGACGGTCGAACCGGAGCACCCCCCAGCCGACGGCTCTCCCGTCGCCGTCTGGGCCCGAAGCCCCCTAGAGCCTGCGCCCATGATCGCCCAGGCCGTCAACGCTGCCACCGCCGTCGCTGCTGCTGCGGGCCGTCGGAAGAGGCGTCGGGTCAAGACTGGAAGCAGCGGATGGATTCGCGTTCGGGCATTCCGAAAGCTACCGGCGGAACCGGAGCGGCCAAGTGGAGCGGCGCGGGGGAGGATCGCTCGCGTCCGGCGTAGACGCCCGGACCCGGCGGGGCCAGATTGAAGGGCAAGCCCAAACGACTCGCGACAAGACCTCGCGAGTCCCCGTCATCCGAAAACCGTTCCGCTCGATCAGCCTTGGTCCACCCCATGATCGTTGTCGCTCCATGACCGTCGTCGCCGATTCCGCAGCGCCGCCCTCGGCGCCCGGCCTGGAAGAACACGGCCTGTCGCCCCAGCGGGCGGTCCACTGGAACCGCAGCGCCGCCCGCCTCTACGAAGAGACCCTGCGCATGGGAACCGGACGAATCGCCCAAGGCGGGGGCTTGGCCACGAATACGGGGCTCCACACCGGCCGATCGCCCGGCGACCGCTTCATCGTGCAGGAGCCCGGCGCCTTGGACGCCGTCGATTGGGGCGAGGTGAACGCGCCTCTGTCCGAGGACCACTACGCCGCGCTGGAAGCGGACCTGACCGCCCACCTGAGCGCCCAGGAGCTGTACGTGCGGGACGCCGCGGCCGGGGCCGATCCCCGCTACCGGATCACGGTGCGCGTCGTGTCGGAGAGCCCGTGGCACGACCTCTTCGCCCGAAACATGTTTCGCCCGCTGGCAGAGGCCGAGCGGAACGGGCTGCGCCCCGGCTTCACCGTCTGCCACGCGCCGTCGATGGAGGCCGACCCCGCGCGCCACGGTACGCGCTCCGGCGCCTTCGTGGTGCTCAACTTCGCTCGGCGAACGGTGCTGATCGGGGGCACGGCCTACGCGGGCGAGATCAAGAAGTCGATCTTCTCGGTCCTCAACTTCCTGCTGCCCGCCCAGGGCGTCCTGCCCATGCACTGCTCGGCCAACATCGGCAAGGCCGGCGACGCGGCCCTGTTCTTCGGCCTCTCGGGCACCGGCAAGACCACCTTGTCGGCCGCGCCCGACCGACGGCTGGTGGGCGACGACGAGCACGGCTGGAGCGACCGGGGCGTCTTCAACTTCGAGGGCGGTTGCTACGCCAAGACGATCCGACTGTCGGCGGAGGGCGAACCCGGCATCTACGCCGCCACGCGGCGCTTCGGGACGATCCTGGAGAATGTGCTCGTGGACCCGGAGACGCGCGAGATCGACTACGACTCGGCGCTCCTGACCGAGAACACGCGCGCTTCCTACCCCATCCACTTCATTCCCGGCGCCAAGCCCGACGGACTGGGCGGACACCCTGCGAACGTGATCTTCCTGACCGCCGACGCTTTCGGCGTGCTGCCTCCGGTGGCGCGGCTGGACCCGGATCAGGCCATGTACCACTTCCTGTCGGGGTACACGGCCAAAGTGGCGGGCACCGAACGGGGCGTCACGGAGCCCAGGGCGACGTTCAGCGCCTGCTTCGGAGCGCCTTTCCTGCCGCGCCACCCGGCCGTCTACGCGGAGCTCCTGGGCGGCAGGCTGAGGGCCCATGGCGCCCGGGCGTGGCTGGTGAACACGGGTTGGACCGGAGGCGGCCACGGCACGGGCGCGCGGATCGAGCTGGCCCAGACGCGGGCCATGGTGGCGGCCGTGCTGGACGGGGCGCTGGACGACGCGGCCGCGACGCCGGACCCGGTCTTCGGGCTGCACGTGCCGTCGCGCGTTCCGGGCGTGCCCAGCCGCGTCCTGGTCCCGCGCGACACGTGGGCCGACGGTGCCGCGTACGACGCGGCCGCGGCGGAGCTGGCCGCCGGCTTCAAGCGCAACTTCGAGCGGTTTGCGGACCGGGTGTCAGAGGGCGTGCGGGCCGCGGGGCCTGCGTGATGTCGAAGGGGTCTCCGGTGCAGCGGCGCCTGCGGTTCGGGAGGCGCGGGACCGTCGGCGCGATGGCGGCGACGACGGCGCTGACGGCCTGCGAGTCCGCCGAGCAGTTCGCGGACCGGTTCCGCGATCTCACGCCCCACGAAGCCTACGGCGCGTCGCTGGCGGCCGCGGGACTGGCCGAGACCGCGCTGGCGCGGGACTGGGCCGCCGCGGGATGGCAGGTCCTGGAGACCCCGGCGCCCGTGGCCCTGCCGTTTCAGGAGGAGGGCATCATCACGCCCGAGACGCCTGCCGCCGCGGCCTACCGGTTGCAGCTGCCGCGCGGACGCAAGCTGCTGGTGCTCGCGACGTTGGAGTCGGACGAAGACGCCCGGCTCTTCGTGGACCTCTTCCGCCTGCCTGCCAACGAGGGCGACCCGCCCAGATCCGTCCACTCCGCCGAAGCGCTCTCCGGCGCCGCCGCCCACACCTTCGAGCACGAGCCCTGGCGCGGAGGCGACTACCTGCTTCGCGTGCAGCCGGAGTTGCTCCGAGGAGGGAGGTACCGGGTGATCCTTCGCCAGGAGGCCCAACTGGCGTTCCCGGTGGAGGGAGCGGGACCCAACGACGTGGGGAGCCTCTTCGGCGCGCCTCGGGACGGGGGGCGGCGCATCCACAAGGGCGTGGACATCTTCGCGCCGCGGGGCACGCCGGTGCTGGCCGCGTCCGGGGGAGAGGTCGCCCGGGTGTCCGACACGCCCATGGGCGGCAAGGTGGTGTGGGTGCAGGACTCGGTTCGCATGTCGCGCATCTACTACGCGCATCTGGACAGTCAGCACGTCCGGCCTGGGCAGGGCGTGGAGACGGGCGACACGCTGGGGTTCGTGGGCAACACCGGCAACGCCAGGACCACGCCCCCGCACCTTCACTTCGGCGTTTACCGGCAGCGCGAAGGAGCCGTGGACCCGTATCCCTTCCTGGAACCGCCCAGGGGCGTGCTGCCTCGGTCGTCTGCGGACCGGGCACTGATGGGGCTTCGCGTGCAGCCCGCGACCGCGGGCGTGCGGCTGCGAACGGCCCCGGGGACCGAGAGCGGCGTGCTCGCGACCCTGTCGTCGGACGAGGAGCTGCGGGTCGTGGGCGCCGCCCGGACGGCCGGCGTCGCGGGGTCGTGGTACCGGGTGCGCGCGGCCGACGGACGGGAGGGCTACATGGCTGCCGACGCCGCAAGCGCTGTGGGCGCGGCGACGGCGGAGATCGGGGCCGGCGTCCCCGGCGGTCAGGGGGGAGGGCCGGAGTGAGCGGCCGACTGGTATTGCCCCACGGGGGAGCGCTGGTGGACCTGCAAGCGGACGCCGAGCGCCGCGAAGAGATCGCGAAGGCGTCGCGCGACTGGCTGTCCATAGACCTGAACCGCCGGCAGCTCTGCGACTTGGAGCTCCTGGCGAACGGGGGCTTCTCGCCGTTGCGCGGCTTCATGACTCGGCCCGACTACGAGCGCGTGCTGTCCGAGATGCGCTTGGCCGACGGCGCCCTTTGGCCGGTGCCCGTGACGCTGGACGCGAGCCGCGCGACGGCGGACAAGCTGACGCCGGGCGACTGGGTGGCGTTGCGCGACGAACAGGGCACGCTGCTGGCGGCGCTCCGCGCGGAAGAGATATGGGAGGCGGACGTCGAAGCGGAAGCGCACGCGGTCTTCGCAAGCCGGGCGGAGGGCGCGAGCGCGAACTTGGAGCAGCACGCGGGAGCGGCGCGGCTTCGCAAGCAGACGGGGCCGGTGCGGGTCGGCGGTAGGGTGGAAGCCGTGCGGCCGCCGATCCACTACGACTACCCGACGCTGCGCCACTCGCCGGCCGGACTGCGGGCGCTCTTTGCGCGCATGGGGTGGCGGCGCGTGGTGGCGTTCCAGACCCGCAACCCGATGCACCGGGCCCACGTCGAGCTGACCACCCGCGCGGTGCAGGAGACCGCGGCGAGCCTGCTCGTGCATCCGGTCGTGGGCGAGACCCTGCCGGGGGACCTCGACCACTTCACTCGGGTTCGTTGCTACCAGGCCGTCATGTCGGCCTACCCCGAGGGCATCGCTCTGCTGTCGCTGCTGCCGCTGGCCATGCGGATGGCGGGCCCCCGAGAGGCCCTCTGGCACGCCATCGTGCGCAAGAACTACGGCTGCACCCACCTGATCGTGGGCCGCGACCACGCCGGGCCGGGCCAGGACGCTTCCGGCGTCCCCTTCTACGACCCGTACGAGGCCCAAGCGCTCTTGCGCGAACACGAAGCCGAGCTGGGTGTGGCGATGGTGGCGTTCAAGGAGATGCGCTACGACCGGAAGCGCGGCGCGGTGCGGCAGGCCGGCGACGTCGCGGGGGCCGACGGCGCCCCGTCCGACACCGTGCACCTTTCGGGGACGGAGATGCGACGCCGGTTGCGCCAGGACTTGCCGCTCCCGTCCTGGTTCACCTTCCCGGAGGTCGAGGCGGAGCTGCGTCGGGCGGTTCCGCCCCGCAGCCGGAGGGGGTTCGTGATCTTCTTCACGGGCCTGTCGGGCGCCGGCAAGAGCACGATCGCCGGAGCGTTGATGGTGAAGTTCCGCGAGATGGGCGGTCGGCCCGTCACGCTGCTGGACGGCGACGTGGTTCGCAGGCACCTGTCGAGCGAGCTGACCTTCTCCAGGGAGCACCGCGATCTGAACATCCGGCGGATCGGGTTCGTCGCGTCGGAGATCGCCAAGAACGGCGGCGTGGCGTTGTGCGCGTCGATCGCCCCGTACGACCAAGTGCGCAAGGACGTCCGCCGCATGGTGGAGGCCGCCGCCGGCGGCTTCGTCCTGGTCCACGTGTCCACGCCCCTGGAAGTCTGCGAGCAGCGTGATCCGAAAGGTCTGTACGCCCGCGCCCGCGCCGGGATCGTCTCCGCCTTCACCGGCGTTTCGGACCCCTACGAGGCGCCCGACGACGCCGACATCCTCATCGACACGGCCCACGCGTCGCCGGAAGAAGCCGCCCATCGCATCGTGCTTCACATGAAGCGCGAAGGGTACGTCTAGCGGCTACCTCTGCCCGGACTCGGGCAGCCGCCCCAGTTCGCTCCACGCATTGAAGCGGTTGACGAATCGGCTGGCGGCTTCTTCGTCGTTTTGCTGCACGGCGTCGTAGTACAGGCCCCAATAGGCCCACGCGTAGTAGTTCGGGATGCCGATCGTGGAGCCGTCCGGCCAGTAGTCCCATTCGTCCGGGATGCCGCCCCGGTGGACGAACACTTCCTCGTTCAGCACGCGGGTGCGTTCCGTGTCCAGCCACGGTCCTGCGACGCCCGCCAGCGCGGACGTGTCTGTGTTGCGACGCACTCCCTGCGACGCCAGCTCGGCGGGGTCGCCCGGCCACAGGCGAAACGCCAAGCCTTGGCGAACCAAGTGGGGTCGCAGACCGAAGGCGGACGCGGTGCCGGTGCTGCCGCTGGAGGCAAAGTAGACGGGCCGATCGCCGATCGACTGCGCGATCGCAGCCAGCGCGAACTGGTGCCAAGGGTACATGTACTGGTCGGCGGCCATCGTGGCCACGAACGGTCCCAAGTCGATCCGCCGCGGCTCTTCCAGGCGGACCCAGCTCTGCGCCACTTGGTCGATCGTCTCGTCGTCCAAGTTCTCGCGGAAGACCGAGCGCGTCGGCGGGCTGACGGGTTGCGCCAGAACGAGAGGCACCTTGCCGTCGCCCCGGGCCGCCGTGGGATCGTGCGTGTAGGCGGCGTTGGTGTTGTCGGCCGTATAGGGACGCTGGCACACGATCCGCGTCGGCTCCGCTTCCGGGTTCTGTCCGGGCTGGCACGGACGAGTGAGGTCCCGCAGCTGCTTGACGTACCAGTCGGTGTTCAAGTACGAGGTCACGGCGATCGTCACGTCGCGTCGGATGCCTTCGACTTCTTGCAGATACCACAGGGGGAACGTGTCGTTGTCGCCGTTGGTGAACAGCAAGGCGTACGGCTCCACGCTCATGAGCAGGTTGTACGCCCAGTCCCGCGCGGAATAGTCATCGGTCCGGCTTGCGCGGTCGAAGTTGAAGATCAGCGGAATTAGCGCAAGCGCCAGCACCGGCGACCCGACGATCAGCGAGCGCCGCCGGTTGCGCACCACGCGCTCCCAGAGCGCCGCGACGCCGATGCCCGCCAAGAGCCCCCACACCGAGAACCCTGCGACGAAGAAGTAGTCCCGTTCGCGCACTTCGTGCAGGTCCGGGTCGTTGACGGGCGCGGAGATGGAGTACCCGTACTTGAAGTTGAGGTAGTACGTCAGCCCGGCGGACAGAACGACAAAGAGCGACGCCATGTAGGCCCAACTCGCCTTGTCGCGGCGATAGTGCTCCACCATGCCGAAGATGCCCAAGACCACGAAGAGGATCGTGAACGGCGCTCGCGTCGCGCCGAACAGCACGTCCTCTCCGTCGATTCCGCGCGCCCACTGCCAGTCGAAGTACTGAAGCCAGTTGCGGAACTGGGACGCGAGCGGTGCTTGCCGGGGAACCAGCGGCGGCTTGTCGTACTGTTCGCGCTTGAGCGACCCCGACAGCTCTTCGCAGCCGGCGTTCCCGTAGGTGACGATGGCGCCCAAAGCGTCGCCGACGCCTTCGCACGTAGGCTGGGCCTCGTTGATGATCGGCCGCAGCTCGGAACGCACCGGCAAGAACAGGTGAATGGACAGACCCAGCACCAAGGCCGCCGCCCCGGCCGCGTACAAGCGGGGCTGCAGGAAGGTGGACGGGCGAACGATCGCGATGAAGACCAACAGCGCGGGCGCCGCCAGGAAGGCCATGAGGTGGTTGCCCACCGACAGCGCCAAGATGAACGCCATCAGGACCAGCAGATTGCCGTGCCTGCCCTTGTCCAGCGTTTCCTGCCACCGGAATGCAAGCCAGGACAACAGCGCGATCGTGAAGAGCGAGACCGTGTAGACCTTTTCGTTCACGTTGGACTGGTTCCAGACCGTGAACGCGGTGGCGCTGCACAGCACCGCGACGAAGGCGCCGCACAAGCGGAAGCGCCGGTCCTCCGAGAAGTAGCGAAGCACGTGGTGCACGACCAGGAACCAGAGGCCGTGCGCCAAGCTGCTCATGAGCGTGGAGAAGAGGTTGACGCGGACCGCCGTGGACAGGCCGAACGGGGCCAGGAGCAGCTCCCACGTGCGCGCCAGCACCACGAAGAGCGGGTTCCCGGGCGGGTGCGGGATGCCCAAGATGTGCGCCGTGGCGATGTACTCGCTGGTGTCCCAGAAAGCGGTGGTCGGAGACAGCGTGATCACGTAGAGAAGGCCGACCGCGGACCCGGCCAGGGCGGCCCAGCCGTAAGGGGGGCGGGGGCCAGCCGACGCGCCGCTCACGACGCTGATCTCTCGAGCAACAGGCTTCCGGATTCCACCACGGTGCACTCCCAGCGTTCCGGGACCCAAGTGGTTCCCGAGTATTCGGTGACGATTGCAGGACCAGCCAGGCGCGCGCCCGCTCCCAGGCGCGCCCGAGCGTACAACTCCACTTCAATGGACCCTTCGGCGGTCAATACCGTTGCCGCGTCCGGCGACGGCGGCTCTCGGCGGGCTGGGCCCGGGACGTGAAACTCGGGCGACGGGACCTGGGCCACGGCGCGCAGCGTCACGGCCTCGACGGCATTGTCGCGGCGCGCGTATCCGTACCGCTGCTCGTGAGCGGCGTGGAACGCCTCGACCCAGTCATGGGCGGGCACGCGAAGCTCGAAGCTCTGGCCGGCGTAGCGCGCGTCCACCGAGCGGCGCACCACGATGTCGGCCTGGTCGCAGCCTTCTTCCAGCAAGGCCCGCACCGCCTCCGCCTCGAGCTCGTCGAAGAGCGGGGCCAGGGCCGCCTCGCGGGAGCGCAGCAGCACCGTGCGCGAAGTCTCGCGGGTCACCGGCGCCACCAGCATTCCAAAGGCCGACAACAGGCCGGGCGCGGGGGGGACCAGCGCCCGCTCGGCGCCGATCCGCTCGGCGAGTCCGGCCACGTGCAGTCCGCCGGCGCCGCCGAACGCCACCACGCAGAACTCCCTGGGGTCGTAGCCGCGCTCCACCGAGATCACGCGGAGGGCGCGCTCCATGGCGCTGTCGGCCACCGAAAGGATTCCTTCCGCCGCGGCGGCCGCGCCGGTTCCCATGCGCTCGGCCAGCTCCGCCAGCGCTGGCTCCACGGCTGCCCGGTCCAGCTTGGCGCTCCCCCCCAGGAAGCCCGCGACCGGCAGACGCCCCAGCCACACGTGCGCGTCGGTCACGGTCGGGGCGGTTCCCCCGCGCCCGTAGCACACGGGTCCCGGCGCCGCGCCCGCGCTCTCGGGCCCCACCTTGAGCGCCCCGCCGGCGTCCAGCCGGGCGATGCTGCCGCCGCCTGCCCCCACCGTGTGGATGTCCAGCACCGGCACGGCGACCGGCTGTCCGTCCACCGCGAACTCGCGAGTCCGCAAGGGGTGCCCGGGACAAAGCGACACGTCGGTGGAGGTCCCGCCCATGTCGAAGGTGATCACGTCGTCGAAGCCGGCCAGACGGCCCCAGTGCAGCGCGGCCACCACGCCCCCGGCCGGCCCCGAAAGGACGGTGCGGACGGGCTCCCGGGCGGCCCGCCGGAGCGGCACCGTCCCACCGTTGGACCCCATGATGCTCGTGCGCCGCGCCCCGCTGCGTTCCAGCCGCTCCAAGTAGCCCGACACCAACGGCGCCACGAACGCGTTCACCACCGTCGTCGACGTCCGTTCGTACTCGCGGAACTCGGGGAGGAGCCGCGACGACACCGACACCGGCGCCCCGCAGCCCTCCAGCGCCGCCGCGACCGCCTCTTCGTGGGCGGGCTGGGCGTAGGCGTGCAGGAGGCATACCGCCAGCGACTCCCGGTCCGCCGCCCACTCCCGCAACTTGGCCAGCTCGTCCGGGTCCAAGGGCTCCAGCTCGGCCCCCTGCGGGTCCAGCCGCCCCGTCACCCCGGTCCGGTCCTCGCGGCTCACCAGCGGCGGCTTGCGGCGCCCCACCAGCGCATAGAGCTGCGGGCGGTTCTGGCGCCCGATCTCGATCACGTCCTCGAAGCCGCGGTTGGTGATCAGCCCCACGCGCGCGCCGCTCCGCTCCAGCAAGGCGTTGGTGGCCACCGTGGTCCCGTGCAGCAGCACGAACGTCCCCTTCGCCAGTCCGAGCGCCTGGATGCCGTCCAAGACCGCCCGGCTGGGATCGGACGGCGTAGACGGGACCTTGAGGTTGCGGAGCGGGGCGCCGCCGGCGGGCCTCTCGGCGTCCAAGACCAGCAGGTCCGTGAACGTTCCGCCGGTGTCCACGGCGACGACGGCCGGCGCAGGCGCCGACGGAGGGGACGCCGAGTTCTGTTTCTTCGACATTTCGATCATGTTCGTGAAAGCTGTTCGCCCTGCCCCCGCCTTTCAAGCACCCGGCCCGCCCGACGTGAACCCCCGCCCCTCCCTGAAGTCGTTCCTGGCCGGCGCAGCGCCCGGTGTCCGCGTCCCGGTTTGGTGCGAGTTCCTGTTCGACTCGGACACCGCCGTCACCGCCTATCACAAGCTGAAGGACGGTCCCTACGGCTTTCTGTTGGAGTCGGTCGTGGGCGGCGAACAATGGGCACGCTACAGCTTTCTGGGAAGCCGTCCCCAGGGTGCTTGGAAGCTGGAGGGCGGCGCCATGTCCGTTTGGAACCCCCGCGACGGTTGGATCTCGGTGGACGTCCGCGACCCCCTGGCGGACCTGCAGGCGCGCCTGACCACGCTCGCGCCCCGCCGCGACCTCCGGCTGCCCCGCTTCTGGGGCGGGGCCGTCGGCTACTTCGGGTACGACTTGGTGCGACGCCTGGAGAAGCTTGGCCCGGGGCCGCCGGACGACCAAGGCTTCCCCGAGGCGCTGCTCCTGTTCTCGGACGTGGTGGTGGCCGTAGACAACCTGACGGGTAGGGCCAAGGCGATCACCACGGTGGAGACGGGCGCCGACGCCGGGGCCGAAGCGTCTCCTGTGGCCGCGGGTCCGGGCGTCGCGGGCGACTCGATCGGCGCCGCCGACCGGGCCGAGCTGACCCGGCGCTACCAAGCCGCCGTGGAGCGCCTGGAGGAGACGGTGGGCCGGCTCCGTTCAAGGTGCGCGCCCGACCCGCTCGAATTGCGGCCCAACGAGCCGACGGGCGAAGTGTTCGCAGCGCCCGACGTCCTTGCCGCGCCGGACACCCTCGCACCATCCGACGCCCTTGCCGCGGCCGACGCTTGTTCCTCGTCCGACACGCCGGACCGGCCCCACGCTCCCCACCGGACCAGCAACTTCGGACGGCAGGCCTTCCTCAAGGCGGTTCGGCGCGTCAAGGAGTACATCGCCGCCGGTGACGCCTTTCAAGTCGTGCTCAGCCAGCGGCTTGCCATGCCCTTCCATGGACCGGCGTTCAACCTCTACCGGGCCATTCGCACCATCAACCCGTCGCCCTACTTGTACCACCTGGACCTGGACGACTTCAGCATCGTCGGTTCGTCGCCGGAAGTGCTCGTGCGACTGGAGGGCGGCGTGGTGACGGTCCGCCCCATAGCAGGCACGCGCCGGCGCGGCCGCACGCCGGAGGAAGACCAAGCGCTGGCCGAAGCGCTGGCCAAGGATGAAAAAGAGCTGGCGGAGCACCGCATGCTGGTCGACCTGGGCAGAAACGACGTGGGGCGCGTATCGGAGTACGGAACCGTCTCCGTGCCCGAACTCATGCAAGTGGAACGCTATTCCCACGTCATGCACTTGTGCAGCCGGGTCCAGGGTCGGGTGCGCGCCGGTCTGTCCGCACTGGATGTGCTGGGCGCCTGCTTTCCAGCCGGCACCGTTTCCGGCGCGCCCAAGGTTCGCGCCATGCAGATCATCGACGAGCTGGAACCCACGGCAAGGGGACCCTACGCCGGAGCCGTGGGCCACTTGGGCTGGGGAGGCCGCCAAATGGACACCGCGATCGCCATCCGCACCATGGTCGTGCGGGACGGCGAAGCCCAGGTTCAGGCAGGCGCCGGGATCGTGGCCGACTCCGACCCCGAGGCCGAACACCAGGAGACGCTCAACAAGGCCCGGGCCCTGCTGCGCGCCGCCGAGATGGCGTCTCCTTAGCGCCTTGCGATCTGGTAGACGTCCACGTGGCCCAGCCCCAGGTGGTTGTCCAGGCGGGCGCAGCGCTGAGCCACTTTGAGCGGGCGCGGACGCGGACGCGGGCAACGTTCGTCGAGATCTTCTCGAAGCTCGTCGAGGACCTGCCGAAGCCCGAGGACGACGCTCTGAAGCGGGCGTTCTACCGTGCGTGCTACGGTTGTTGCAGCACCGGGGCTTGCCGGTGGAGCCGCTTTACAACGTGGAAGACCTGACGGAGGGATTGCCGATGATCGTGGAGACGATGAAGCAGTGGGAGAGGGACTGGCACCGAGAGGGCAGCAGGAAGGGCCGCAGGCTGGGCCGAAGGGAGGGTCAGATGGAGGGTCGCGAAGAAGGTCGCCGGGAGGGCCAGGTGGAGGGTCGCCGGGAAGGCCAGAGGCAGCTCATAGTACGCCTAGCCGGCACGAAGTTCGGGTCCGCGGTGGCCGGACGACTTGAAGCGGTGCTGGAGAGGGAAGCCGACCCGGACCAGATGGAAGCCATCTCGGACTTGGTGCTCGAATGCGAGACGGGCGACGAGTTCTTGGCTGCGGTGGGGGACATGAGCTAGTGGCGACGGCGGACTGTGGTCGAGTTCAGCCCCCGGGTCGCGACGCACTTGGACTGGGGCCGTCTTGGCCGACTACCTCGTCCAAACGGCCCCGTTCCCCGAGTGGCAACTCCTCGCCTCTTGGCCGATCCGCCCAATCGCCTTAGGTTGCTTGGTACCCGTCAGATCAGCCTCCTCCCGCAAGGAGACCGTTATAGCGCGCCCCCACAGCCAGTACCCCATCCACGCCCGACTCCTGGGCGACACTCGGTCCAGGCGTGCCCATGGCCCTGGCGGGTCGAGGCCGCTGTGCCCGGCCGAGTACCCAGCGGAGATCGCCGTACTGGACACGCTCGCCGCGGACCGGCCCGTGACCGGCAAGTCCACGCGGGCGATGGGATTGGGAGGTAGGGCATGAAAACTACGAGCTATAGCCTGAGTAGCCTGCTAGACGCTGTGCAGGCTGGTCGGCTTACGATACCGAGATTCCAGCGGCAGTTTATCTGGAAGGAAGCAGCTGTACGACGCCTTGTGGATTCGATAGCCCGATCCTATCCAGTAGGCTCGCTGCTTCTTCTCGAAAAGAATCCAGAACTACAGCTCGCGTCGCGCAGAATTGAGGCGGAGCTTCGCGAAGCGGACGACTTGGACGCGGCTGATCCTTCGGCTGGGATAGATGCAGACTCCTATATTCTTGACGGACAGCAACGAATCACGTCCCTCGCTCGTGTATTCATGAATGCAGGCTTGAAGGTGGCGTACTATTTTGACTTGAAGGCCATTCTTGAAGAATTCGGTTCGGAGTCGCTTGAATGGATCAGGACTAGGCGCAGACAGACCCGACCTGATCGACTTGAGGGCAACAGACTACTGCGTGCCGACATAGTGCTTGACCAGAAGAAGGCCAGTGTGTATGTCACTGAATACATTGAGAATTCGCCCGATTTTGCCGATTACGATCGCCACCGCAAATGGGGAGCAGTTGCGGATATCAATGGTATCTTTGAGATCATGAGAAGATATGAAATCCCTGTTGTAACACTTGAGCAAAACCGAGGCATTGAAGCGATTTGCAGGGTGTTCGAGACGATCAACACCACCGGCACTAGGCTGAGCACATTCGATCTAGCAGTTGCTAGGTTCTTCCCGACCCCGGACTTGCGAGAGTTGTGGGACCAGACACTTGCGGACTATCCTATATTGCGACAGTTCGGAGTCAACGGGAAGAGAGTGTTGCAGGTTTTGTTCTTGGTGATAGCTACCCAGGACGGCCGGCCTGCTGAGCTGTCACGAGGAAGACTGTTGGCACTACCGCGGGATCGACTAGCAGAGAATTGGGAGCGGTCAGTAAGGATGTTAGCACGCACATATGAATGGGCGAGGGCACAAGGCGCGCGTCCCAGTTCGTCTGGAGGCCCAGGCACTCTACCCAATCCGATAATTTTGGTCGCCATCGCTGCTGTGAAGGCTTTGTACTCAGACAGTCAAGATGCGGAGGTTTTCGCAGATCACGATTTCATACGCAGATGGTACTTTAGTCAAATTCTGCAAAAAGGATATTTGACTCGTGCATCCAACTACCAGATAGGCCGGTTCTTCAGCGCTTTGAAGATGTACGTATGTGATGACGTTCCGCCGTCAGTTCGCGACGTTGCCGAATTGAGTGTAGATGATATCCAGAGACTCAAGCCATCGGATGTTAGGTATAAGGTGTTGCAGAACATTTTTGCAATGACGGTGCGACAGGACTTGCTGACCGGTGACATGATTACTTCCGAATCGAATCTCGACGATCACCACATCTATCCATACAATGCGACCAAGAAGCATGGACTAGACAAAGATGTATTAAACTCGATCTGTAACCGCATACCAGTACTTGCTCGCACAAACCGTTCGCTCGGGGAAGGATATCCTCATGACTACTTTGGCAACCTCGCCAGTAAGGCGCGGGCGGGTGGAACGATAGGGGACCTTAGGCGACGGCTAGCGGATTGCATGATACCAGGCGACCCTAACGAACCTGATTGGCCCAATCGCTTCTTGATCGAGAATGTTGATGATTTGATGCATGAACGATCCGAATTGATTCGCCGTCGGGTGAAAGATATAGTTGGCACGGCGTTGCAAGGGGACTGACGGGAACACCGTGCAGAGTCCGCTAGAACCCACCGTCCTTCCCGAACACCCGCCCGAGCCCGGCGATCTGGTCCAGGTCCGCTCCCGTCGTTGGCTCGTGGAGCGTGTGGAGCAGCCGTCCGGCCCCGGAGACTCGCCAGTCGTGCACTTGGCGTGCGCCGACGATGATGCACAAGGGCAAGAACTTCGGGTCTACTGGGACTACGAACTCGACCGTCGGATTCTGAAGGACGAAGGCTGGGACGAGTTGGGGCGGCGAGGTTTTGACGCCCCGCGCCGTTTCGCCGCCTTTTTCCACACGTTGCTAGCGCGGCCCGCGACGCTTCAGATGGCCAGACAGAAGAGGCAGCGGTCGATACATGTTCTTTTCTGCTTGATAGCCGTGCTCTTGGAGGTGACGTCGCACTTCCGCAAGCATCTGATTCGTGACGCCGGCCTTCGTTAGGTACTTCCGATACAGGCGAATCGTGTTGGCGTCTGGGGTGGGATCTCCGGGGCGCAGCCCCAAGAAACGCATGAGGCTCAGGCTGTCCGTCGCCAAGTCGGCAACTGCCCTATCCGACAGGTCGTGAAGTGCGCCGAAAACCAAAATCTTGAACATGAACACCGCATCCCAGCGCGTCCGGCGTGACTGCTGGCCCGGTTTCGGCCAATACGTTTCAAGTCTCGGACGAAAAGCCTCCCACGGTACAATCTTCGCCAACGGCGCCAACGGGTCGCGCATCGCGGCTACGCTGCCTCTCGGTGCCGTCGCCAACGACGCTGTTTCGCATTCGCTGTCACTTGCACAGGTCCGGGGTCAAGAGACGCCTATGCTTGGCGGTTTGGTAGACCTTGCCTCCCTTTACTACTCCCTTGAAGTCCTGGTGCAAGTCCCGGTCCTTGGATACGAGAACCGAAACACGTCCCGCGACGGCCAACGCGACCACATGAGGGTCGTCGGACTTGAGATCGGGCAACTTGTCTTCTTCCTCGGCAACCTTGGCCGTCGGAATCTCCTTCAGCAATCCAGCACGACGAAGTTCGACGAGCTTGTCCCGAAACGGGTGCCGTCGGACCTCGGCCCTAAACTTGGCCGTAGGCGAGTACGCAAGCTTGCCCCTCCTCCGCTTGCTACCCTCCAGCCATTGCCGCACGGGTGCCATGTCCGGCGTGTTCTGCAAGTACTCGCTGAACAGGTTGGCGTCCAGTATGATGCACACCGCTCTACTCCCCAAAGCCGAGCAGAGCGTCGGACTCCTTCAGAAAGAAATCCCGATAGCCGGCCGGAACCCCCGTCATGTTCCCCATTTCGTCGAAGCAGATGTTGTGCACGACGACTCCGCCGCGGGACTTGGGCTCCAAATAAACCAGCGATACGTCGTCCGACGAGATCTCCTTGCGTCGAATCGCGATTCTGGCGCGGTCGATCATGTAGTCGCTGTGGGTTTCGATCACGAAACGCAAAGGCAGTCCGCGACGATGTTCGCTGTTGGAATCCAGGAGCCCGATCATTATGGACGATAGTGCGGCCTGGCCTCGTGGATGCAGATGCACCTCTGGCTGCTGTACAAGAAAGGTAGCGGCCCTCTCCGTTGGGTGCACAAGGCGAACCAGGATCGGCAGTATCTGACTGACGCCGTAGCCGACGTCCTTGATGTTGGCTTTTGGACCGCGTGCCCTGACCTGCAACTGAAACGGGTCGCTACCGGATTTTCCGAGCCGCCTTACGGCAAGCTCGGAAAACAGCCCAGACTCGCGACCAAAGCGCTCGAGCCCGGCCTTCAGATCGTCCCACTTGCGGCCTCCCCTTCTCGCAATGCCGGCGAGGTCTGCCGGGACATCCGAGCCCTCGGGATCAGGCACGTCCGAGAACGGATTGTATGTTCGCTCGGGCTTCGACCGAACCGGAGCAATGCTCCTTGCTGGCGACAGTCCGAACTGGAGGCTTCGGAACTGGTTGGCGTACTTGGCGACAACAGACCGAACTGCCCTGTTCACGGGCTTAGCACCTTTCACCCGAGAATCAAGCATGAAAGACCACCTCCAAGGGCGTGCCTGGAACCGGTAGAACCACGGTTGCGGGACGTCGAACACCACGGACAATCCGCCGCCGCCGGTCTTTGCTCTCGTAAACCTCCTCGGAGAGAGTCTCCCAGGGCGACCTAGGCGCATCCGAAACTCGACATCCGGCAAGCGCCAGACGGCCTCGCGCACAGTCGCCCGTGCTCCTCCTTCACGCTCATGCAGCTCAAGCGTATAGCTTGCAACCTCTCCTTCGTCGTCCCCGCGCCACTCCACCCCTAGCTTGAACGACTGGACGAGCGGCCGGCTCCTGCGCACGACCTCCCGAAAAGACCCCATCTCGTAAGGATGACGATTGAGATCCACCTCCATGTCCGTGTCGGCCATGTAGTCCGCCACTGCCTGCATGCACCCAAGAACAGTGGACTTGCCGGTGCTGTTCTCGCCGACCAAAAAAGTCAGGGGCCGAATGCGAACCGTCTGCGGTCCGGCGAAGCACCGCACGTCTTCCAGGCGAAAGGCGTCCAGCTTCACGGTTCGCCCTCTTCCCCGTCCATGTGCTCGACCACGTGGATCGCCTCTGCCTCCACGTAGGGTCGGAACTCCGACCGCAAGGCCCTGTGTGTAACCAGGTCGACTCGCCGTCCCAGCCTGTCCTCCAGATAGAACTGGGCGCCGAAGAACGACCTGATCGTCGCCGGGCGGTCGAATCGGACCAAGATGTCGATGTCGATGTCGATGTCCTCCTTGGCCTCGTCGCGGCTAAACGATCCAAAGAGAGCAATATCCCCGACACCGAACCGGCGTGCCACCTCGGCCTTGTGAGCACGCAGGAAGTCGAGGACGTCGTTGCGGGTCATCCCGGTGCGCGTGGGCGAAGGCGGCGGAACGGCACTCACGCCCGAAACACCTTCATGACCTCATCGCCCAGGTGGTTGATCACCTTGACCGCGATGCGACCCGTCTTGGGTCGGGGGAAGGGACGAGAGGTGTCGCTACGGAGCGTGGCCCAGGCGTCGGGGTTGATCTCGGCCTTCAGGCTGGTCTTGAGGGACTTGTAGGGGTCGCTCGCGCCAAGGAAGTAGGCGTGACGAACGAAGAAGCTCTCTTCGTTGTAGTCCGTGTCGATGAACCAACAGGCGATGCCGTCGGCATCGTCGCTGCGTATCTCGCCGCTGCCCGGATGGAAGACGTCCACGCCTCGAATCTTGACCTGAACCCTGTCGTCTTCGGACCCGTCGTCGCCGACCGGAATGATGTCTATGTCGGGCTCCCCAAAGATCACGAACAGGTTGCCCTTGCCCGTGTTCTTGAGGTTGTCGGCCATGTGAAGGTCGGCGTTGATCCGTGGCTTCAACACGCGAATGCGGCCCAGCTTGTTGAAATCGGTCGCGTGGGGGCCGAAGTTGAAGGCGCAGGCGATCAACAGGTCGAACCCGGCCTCGGCGGCCTCTCGGGCGGCGCGCGCCAAGTCGGGCCGCGTGACCGTACCGAACTCCGGACCGACGAAGATTGCGGCTCGTTGCTCCGCCCGTCCCCCGTTCTTGACGAATCGGCCTTCCGCGCACACCAGGTCGCCCGGCCACGCCGTCAACGAAGAAAACGAGATCTTGTCTTCTTTGTGGACCTGCTGAACGCCGGCCGTGCGCAGGTGGTCGAGCACGACCGACACGAAATCCCGCTCGCGACCGTAGCCGTGCCTGGGCTCGGCCACTTGGTCCACAAGGTCGTCGTTCTCGTCCACGCCCAGTTCCCGATGCGGGGACAGGCTCTCCACCGTGAACGGGCCGGACACTCGAACCTTGCGCTTGTCCTCGTAGGGCTTGTCGTACAGGTACTCGTAGTTGGCCTTCGCTGCGATCGATGCGTCGATCTCCTTCTGCCGGGCGATTCGACCCTTCCACCACTCGGCATGGAGCGCCTGATGATCCTCCTCCGGCCACGGGTCCGCAGGCCGCTCGGGTAGCGATTCCAGCGTGTAGCTTCGCCCTAGGATCGCGTTCAGTTCGTCGAGAAGTCGGCGAACAGTGGAGGTGTTGGGCTTCGTCTTGCGTGACTCCTTCTCGAGACGCGCGAAGAGTATCGATGCCTGATCCTCCCAAGGCTCTTCCGGGTAGCGTGGGACCTGCCATTCCTCCCACTCCTCGTCGCGTGCCTCGTTGATTCTCGCTCGAAGTCGATCCAACGCGGGCCGATGCTCCTCCCATATCTCGTCGATCTCGGCGTTGTTCGCGATCGACTTGAGCGTGATGTGCGGCACGCGCTCGTACACGAAGCCCTGGCGGATGTCGCCGTGGGTCGCCTTGGTGTCGTCGGGCGTTGTACTGGCCAGCTGTGCTTCCTTCGCCAGCCCTTCGCTCGAATCCGCGAGTAGGTAGTACGGATAGCGAGCCCCCATCACGCGGGCCCGAGCCAAGGCAAGGGCGACCCGAGAGGTATCGATGGTGATCCAGCGACGGCCCCATTGCTCGGCGACGTAGGCAGTGGTGCCAGAGCCGCAGGTGGGGTCGAGGACGAGGTCGCCGGGGTCGGTGGTTAGGAGGAGACAACGCTCGACGACTCTCCGCAGAGTCTGCACTACGTATACCTTGTCATCACCGAACCCGCTGATGTTCGTATCATGCCAGGCAGATCCAAGCGGCCAATAGGGTGCATCGTCAAAATACCTTACGTAACGTGGTGTATTGCCGAACCGTACGATTCGATCAGCCCTGATCAATCGTTGCATACCCTGTCTGTTCGTTTTCCATCCGCCTTTTCTGGGAGTAGGAATCCTGTGTCCTAGCAAACCAAAACCAAAAACTGTCGTCTGATTGCCTGTCTGAGAAGTGAGGTTGTCGTGAGAAAACAATCGTTCCTGCCCGCGCCCGTCGCGAGATGGTGTCTTCAGTGTCTTGACGACGCCGTGGTGCATGACGTACTTGTATTGCGTCGCTCCGGCACCGCCTACAACGCGTTGGAGATACGGACGACGAAATTTCAGATGCGCCTTGCTTCGTCCGTACCATACAATATAGTCGACAGTTTCATCAATAAAATTGCCACCCAAGGTCGATGTCTTGGAGAATTTTATGGTTACTATGTAGTTTTCTTTCCCAAATACTTCGTCCATCAACGCCCTCACCCGGTGGACGTTCTCATCTCCTATCTGCACGAAGATCGAACCGCTGTCGGTCAACAGGTCGCGAGCCACAGTCAGTCGGTCCCGCAAGTACGTCAGATACGAATGAATGCCGTCTCGCCAAGTATCCCGAAACGCCTTCACCTGTTCCGGTTCTCGGGTGATATGCTCTGGCTTGCCGTCGCGAACATCTCGGCTGGTGGTGGACCACATGAAGTTCGAGTTGAACTTGATGCCGTAGGGAGGATCGATGTAGATGCACTGGACCTTGCCGCGAAGGCCTTCGCGCTCGGCAACGGAAGCCATCACCTGGAGGCTGTCGCCCAGGATCATCCGGTTGGACCAGTTGGCGTCGTGCTCGTAGAACTCGGTCTTGGCGTCGTCCTCGGGCAGGCCGTTGAAGTCGGCGAAAAGGTCTGGCAACTGGTCGTCCGCACCCTCCGATGCCCGGCTCTGCCGAAGAAGGTCGTCGATCAGGACCTTCGGATGAACCTTTTCCTGGATGAACAGCGGCGGGGCGGGCACGACCAAGTCGGACCAGTCCTGCATGTCCTTGCCGCGCCACACCAGCTGGGGGTCGAGGTCGGGGTTGCGACGCTCGTAGGCGACTTGGATGGCCGTACGGTCGCCTTCGGACATGACGGGCTGGTGCTCGGCTGTCGGGATGTTCTTGCGGGACGCCTCGTCGTGGGTGAGGGTCTCGACCTGCTTCGGCGGACGGCGTCGTTCGCTCATTATCAGGCTACTCGCCGCCGGAGCTTCCGCATCAGGTCGTCTTTTGCCGCAAGAGACGAGATCATGTCTCCTGCAACATCCGTCAGTCGGGCGAGATCAAGTCTGGGAATCTCGATTTGGTTCTCAAAGACGATGATGGAATCGAAGGTGAGATTGTTTCGATGAAAATGCGATAACATAATCGTCGTCAGTCGTGCCTTGTCTCGATTGGGCACGCCATATAGGAAGATTCGGTTGTCGTTCCTACCGTTGATCAGATAATCCACCGGATATGCAGCCGAGTTTGGCACTGATGGTTCATAATCTTTCTGAAGCTTCGATTCATCAACTAGATCGCTCAGAACATCTGCCAGATCGTCGTAGAAAGTGGACCCGACGTTCGACCGCGACAGCATAGTAAGGTCGTAAATCCTCGTCAGCGTCTGACCAAACACAAAGACGGCTTCGGACAATTGCTCAGGAGATGTATCAAGACTTAGGGCACCACCATCCCATTGCAAACCTGATTCTGTCATTATTCGCTCCAGTAGCATGCCGCGAGTACCTTCCAAAAAAGAATCAACATCGTGCTCGTAACTCATGTGCATCATTGTATGTCCTCGGTCGGACAACGTCAATCCACCGGAAGACGAAGCCGCAAGATGAATGGGGAAGTTATCGCCGTCTGGGAACCGAAAATGTGTACGGATCATCAGAGCACCGTCAAGCGTTCGATAACCTTGACTTCGTGACATAGACGCTCGCAGAGTAGCTTTTCTAGCGCGACAATATCGAAGGTCATATCAGAACAACGAGGGTTGATCAGACGGTGCATGCAGACCACTTACGGCGCAGTCGACGGTCAAGCAGGCGAGAGCACCCTGAAGTGAGTCAAAGCGATGGGTTTCTTGCGCATGGGAATCCGGTCGTAAGCCGTCAGCGATAGCTTGTTCGGTAGCACGATGAATGTGCGGACGAAACGTGATGTCGCCATGCTCATGTCCCGGGCCATTGTATCGTGCCAGTATCAGCCGGTCGCCACGTGAAACGCAGACAAGTCCACAGGAAAAATCAAGCTTGTCCATGAGGCCTTCCCTCTGGAAGATCAAGAACTCCAGATCCTCGTCGACTGCCGAGGCACGAAAGATTCGCTGGCGGTGACCAGGTTTCTTTCTTGGGCTTGGGGACCCAGCGTGCTCCGGGATTCGTGACACGCTTCCGCATCGTTCGCAGGGCGTCCAACTCGGCGTCGGTGTAGAGTCGCCTGGCCACGGCTAATCTGTCCGGCCCATCGCGGCCTCGATGTCTTCGCCGACGGCACGCCAATCGTTGTACGTCGCCAACGCGTCAATCTCTGGATCACCGATCGTGGTCTCGAGGTCGTCTAGCGTGCCGAAGAGATCGATTGCCCTCGCCATTCCAGACGCGAACGAAGGCGTTGGATAGCGGAATGTGGCCCGAGCGTGTGGCTTGGCCAAGTGGGGAACGACGCTGTTTCGCGCCATGTCGGGGTACTGCCGATAGATGGCGGCCAGCAAAGGCTGGAAAGGTGTGGCCACTACCCAGTTGCTAGCCTCGTTCATGTAGTGGGACGCGCTGTCGTGCATCTCCTCGAGGAAGCGGACGCCCCGTTGCGCGCCAGGAGCGGTTAGGGAATACCGAGGATATCGGGAGGAAGTGTCAACGGACGCATCGCCAGATTCCAGCAGGCCGTCGAGTACGTCGTAGACGGCTCTGTCGAAAGGGCCGTAGTGATAGGGCCTGAAGTCGAAGTGCGGGCCTCCAATCAGCTGCGGTATCTCCCGATCGATGAGAAAGAAGAGCTTTTGCAGCTGCACCGCATCGAACTTGGTGCTTGGCCCGGCGGCGGCCATACCGGCCAACACGATGTCGTCTCTCGTCATCCGAGCCCTCCCGCAATCGCCGCGTCCAGCGCTTCTCCCATCGTCCCCGCCTCCGTGATCTCGGCGAACGCCCAGCGGCCGAAGCCGCCCAGGTTGTTCACCCCAGGTACCCAATAGGCGTTCATGGCGTTCCTCTTGGCGTTGGCGTCCTCTCGGCGACGGCCCTTGATCTCGACGATCAGGTTCAGAAGGTCGTCGGCGCCGCGGCCGTCGTCCACCCGCAAGATAAAATCGGGAACGTAGATGCGCGACACCGAGCCGTCGCGGTAGGGGACCTCCAGGCCCAGTCCCTGGTTCTTCACGTAGGCGCGGACGCGGGGGTCGGCCTCGGCCACGCGGCAGAACTCCAGCTCCCAGTCGCTGTCGCAGACGGCCCAGTTCACGTGGCAGAGGTCGGCGGCGGTCTTCCAGCGACGGGTCTTGGACGTGGTGAAGCGCACGGTGGCGGTGGAGCCCCAGGGGTTGTAGGGGTCCAGCATCGCCTTGACCGGGCTGTCGCCCTCGTGGCGCGACACGATGCCCTGGTGAATGAGTTCGCAGGCCCTGTCGGCCAGCTCCTGGTACATGAGCTGGGCTGGGAAGGTGCCGCCGGTGCACTCCAGATGGCTGTCCAACCAGCGACGGGTGATCTGCTTTAGCTGGCCGAACAGGTACAGCTTGGGCTCCTCGTCGGCGTCCCGCCACTTGGTCTCGAGCAGCCGCCAGGTGAGTTCGTACGCGAGCGTGTTCGTGCGCACGTTCTCCAACCCTTCCAACGTCAGGTCCACGCCCTTGCCGATGATGCCCTGGTTGTGGGTTCGCGTAGGGCCGACCAGCTCAGGCGTGAGTTCCAAGGTCGAGTGGTCGTCGAAGGTGGCGGACAGCTGCTCCTCGGGAAGCTCCACGCGATAGCCCTGCACTCGGGGAAAGCGGAGTTCGCAGGCGTTGCGCTCGGGAACCACTGCCCGCACTTCGACCGTCTCCCGGGGCGGCTGGGGCGGCGCTACCACGGGCTCGGCGGTGAAGTCGAAGGGGATGCCCAGCACGTCGGCGTACTCGACGTTGAATCGGTCGTCGTCGTTCAGGTCGTAGGACTGCCGCCGGAGCGCCCGGCCCACGACCTGCTCGCACAGCAGCTGGGTTCCGAAGGCGCGGACGCCCAGCACGTGCGTGACGTTGTTGGCGTCCCAGCCCTCGGTGAGCATCGACACCGACACCACGCAGCGGATGCCGCCGCCCAGCCGGCCCGCCTTGCCGACCGTATTCATGACCTCGCGCAGGATGTCGGAGTCGGACAGGTTCTCGGCTTGCCGACGATCGCCGGTGCGCTGGACGATCTCGCGCCGGAACTGCTCGATCTCGGAGGAGGCGGCCTTGCGGAAGCTGGTGTCCAATGCTTCGCCGGACTCGAGTTGCTCGCTGTCGATGAGCAGCGTGCGGGGGCGGGAGTAGCGAACGCCGTTCTCGTCGAAGTTCCGGAAGAGGGGGAGACGGCCGTTGTGCAGCCGCTGGCCGCCCTTGTCCGAGTCCGGCATAAGGAAGCCGGAGACGTAGTCGAACACGAGCTTCGACGTGGACGTATTGTTGCACACGATGATGAAGCAGGGCGGCACCTCGGTATCGGCCTGCTTCCACAGCTCGAAGACCTTCTCGTAGTTGCCGTAGAGGGCGTCCAGGGCAGTCTGGAGTTGCACGGGCAGATTGCGGGGGTCCAAAGGGGAGGCGTTCTTGCCTCGTCCCTTCTTGGGCATCTTCTTGCCGATGTGCTCCCACAGGTTGCGGAACTTGGGCATGTCGCCGCCGGGAATGTTGTCGGCGATCGGCACTCGGGGCAGCTTGACGATGCCGGACTCGATGGCGTCCATGAGCGAGAAGTCGCTCATCGTCCATGGGAAGAGGGTGCCTTCGGCGTAGCCCGATCCGCGCAGGAAGAACGGCGTCGCCGACAGGTCCACGACGCGCAGGACGCCCAGCTTGCGCTGCACCGCCTCCAGGCCCGAAATCCAAACGCGGGCCGCTTCCTTGTTTCTCTTGGCCTCCTGCAGGTCGTCGCCCTGGAGACGGCCCTCCTCGCTGGCTTCCGGCGGCCTCTCCCGGTAGCAGTGGTGCCCCTCGTCGTTGAAGACCATGACGCGCTTCATGCCCATCAGTTCGGGCATCACGCGCTGGAGCATCTGGCCTTCGGTTTCCGTAGTGCGGATCGCCGGCCCCTTGCCCCTTCCTTGCAGGAGCGCCCGCCCGCCCCTCGACAGCTTCATCTTCTCGCGCTGGATGAAGGCGTGCCAGTTGGTGATCACGATCTTGGCGCGGTCCAGGTCGCGCTGCATGTCGGCCGGCACCAGTTCGCGGGACTTGTAGTAGCTGTTCGGGTCGTGGGGAAGCAGCACGCGCAGGCGGTCGCGGATCGTGATGCCCGGTGCGACGACCAGGAACCCTCGCGTGAACCGCGGGCTGCCGGGATGGCGCACGGCGTTGATCGTCTGCCACGCGACGAGCATGGCCATGACCGTGGTCTTGCCAGCGCCGGTCGCCAGCTTGAGCGCCAGTCGGGAGAGGTCCGGGTTGGCGTCGCGGCTGGCGTCTTCCATGTGTTGGAGCAGTTCGCGCCCCGCCTTGGTTCGCTGCGCCACCTCCGTGAACCACACGACCGTCTCGGCGGCCTCTACTTGGCAGAAGAACGGGCGGACGCCGCTGAACCGGTGCGACCGCCAGTGGCGCAGGATGCGCGCCGTCTCGGGCGTGACGCGCCAGTCGTTGGGGTCCGGGATGGCCCGCCAGCGGGTCACGTGGTCGCGCACGCGGTTGATCACGTCCTTCTGGTACTGCTGGTCGGCGGTGGAGAGGCCCCGCCCTTCGTCCAGCACCAGCATCGCCTGATCCGAGCCCACGACCGTGCCCGTGGTGCCCCTGCCGGCGCGGCGCGGCTTGGGAACGGGCGTCGCGAAGTCGGCGGGCCGTCGGCTGGCGACGATCTCGTGGGTGGGTTGCCCGTCGCCGTCCAGGCGCCAGTGGCGGTCCGGCGCCGAGTAGGGCGAGTTGAGGACGGGCTGTTCGAAGAAGCGGGCGTTCATCGGAGAAAACCGTACGGTGTTCCGGCCGCTCCCGTCAACGTTGACGCTTGCTTTGCGACGGCGCTACAATCCCAGTGAACCGGCGAAGCGCAAGGCGCGCCGCCTTTCCCCGCCCCATCGGGCCGGTGTGCCGGAGACCAAAGGGAGCCGTCTATGCGAATGCCTGGGCGCAAAGCTCCGCGGCCGGCTCTTTCGGCCAAGCGGCTGCTCCTTTCGGTGGTTGCTTCCGTTGCTTCCACTGCGGCGTTGGGAACCGCGACTTCGCAGGCGCGCGCCCAAACCGGAACCATTGTCGGCACGGTTTCCGACGCAGGCACCGGCGCGCCGCTGTCGTCGGCCCAGGTGCACGTCCCGGTCCTGGGAACCGGAGTGCTGTCCAGGGAAGGCGGTCGGTTCGTGCTGCCCGGCGTCGGGGCAGGCACGCGGGAGCTCCATGTGGAGCTGATCGGGTTCGCGAGCGTGGTCCGAACCGTGATCGTCGTGGCGGGCGAGACCGTTGCCGTCGACGTGCGGCTCCACTCCACGGCGCTGGAACTGGTCGAGATCGTGGTGACGGGCACGGCCTTCGAGGAGTCGCCGGTCACCTTGCCGTACTCGGTCGCGGTTTCCAGCCGCCGAACCTTGGCCGAACAGGGGTCGCCCCAGGCCACCGACTTCTTCAAGAACCTGAGCGCCAGCCACGGCGCGTTGGGCGAACGGCACAGCTTCGCCAACACGGCCCAGCCCGCCGCCGTGCCCGAGACGATCGCCAGCGTGAACCTTCGCGGCCTTGGGCCTTCGCGCACGCTCGTGCTGCTCAACGGCCGACGGCACACCTACGTGCCGGTGCGGATGTACGGGGGCCGGTTCGTGGACGTGAACTCGTTTCCGTCGATTTCGCTCGACCGGATCGAAGTCCTGAAGGAAGGCGCGTCCGCTGTGTACGGCTCCGACGCCGTGGCGGGCGTGACCAATTTTCTCACGCGGAGCGATTTCGAAGGCGTGGAGTTCGTCGCCGCGCACGAATACTACGCCGCTTCCGGCGCCACGAGCATCGCTGGCATCTGGGGCCGGCCGCTGGGCGAGAACGCTCACGTCGTGGTCTCTGCGGAAGCGTTGCAGACGCAATACCTGAAGGTTCGGGATCGTGAGTTCGCTCTTGCGCCCTTCGTCTCCGGCGCCGGCGGCTGGTCGTTCGTGGGCAATCCGGGCGCGTTCCTCTTCCCGGAGCTCGGCGGCGACGAGTCCCCCAAGGAGTTTGCGGCAGCCCTGCGCAAGGCGCAGTTCGGCGGTCGCGTGTTCGTGGACCCGGCTTGCCAAGACTTCGGGGGCCATCTCGAAGAAGAGACCTGCCGGATGCGCTATCAGGCCTGGGACGACTTGCAGCAGGCGTCCAGATACGTTCGGGCTTTCGGCGAACTCAACGGCGCATGGGGAGACGGCGGAGACTATCACCTGGAGGCGCTGTTCGCCCGAACGGCGACGCCGAAGTGGTCCACCACGCCCTCGTTCGCGCCCATCTACCAGTACGACGGCGCGCACCTAGTGGCGCCGGGCAACCCCGGACGCCGGCACTTCTGCAACAACGAAGCCGCCGTCGCCGGATTCGCGTCCACCGCCGAGTGCCTGGAAGGCGACTGGTACTTCTACGGGCGCACGATCGGCAACAGCGGTCCCGCCCGCGTGGTGTCGCGCGGGTCGCAGGCGTTGCGCGTCGCGGCTTCCGCCAGTCGGACCGCGGGCACCTTGGCCGGAGACGACTTGGTGCTCGAAGCGGCGGTCGGCTACTCGCGGGCCACCGGCAACGTGAGCCTACCCGCCGAGTACGCCCACCGGCGGTTCCTGGCGTTTCGGGGCTTCGGCGGCCCGGAGTGCGGCGTGCTCGTCGTACCGGACGCGTCGAGCCCTTCCGGCATGGCGTTGGGGCCGCTGAACGGAGCGGTGGCGGGGCAAGGCGGATGCATGTACTACAACCCCTTCAGCAGCGCCGTCCAATACTCGCAACAACCCGGAGCGCCGTTCGAGACGCGGGCGAACCCAGGCTACGTGGCGTCGCTGGCCAACCCGCCCGAGTTGCGGACGTGGCTCTTCGACGAGGTCGATCTGCGGAGCAAGACCAACTTGGCGGTTGCCGACGCCATGGTGAGAGGCACACTTGCGGAGGACGTGGCCAACTTTGCGGCCGGATACCAGTTCCGCTGGTTCGGCGTCTCCGCGCAACCCAACGACGCAGGCAACCTGTCGATCAACCCGTGTCCCGTGCTGGGCGACCAGAGCTGCAGCGAAAAGATCGGCCCGTTCAGCCTCATCAACGGCTTCTATCCGGACGACGCGTCACAGACCGTGCATCGGTTCTTCGCCGAAGTTCCCTTGACGTTCGGCGACAGGATCAGCGCCCAGGCGGCCGCCAACTACGAGTTCCACGACTTGGCCGGCAGCTTCGACCCCAGGCTGGCGCTGCGCGTGCAGCTGTTCGATGCGCTGGCGTTGCGCGCGTCGGTGCAGACGACCTTTCGTGCGCCTTCGGTGGACGACGTGAACGAGCACCAGAACACGGCGACCGTGTACGTGCCCGAGGCCGAGGCGTGGCGGGCCACCGACAACTTCGGCAACCCCGATCTAGCGCCCGAGCAGGCGTTCACGTACAACGTCGGCGTCAGCGTTCAGTCGTCTCGAATGCGGGCCGCCGTGGACTACTGGAGCTACGACTTTCGCAACCTGATCGACGTGCTGCCCTACGCCGGAGTGACAAGGTTGTACCACGCCGGGGGCGTCTTGCGGGACGCCGTCAAGGAGTTCGTCAGCTGCCCGGATGGACAGGGCACCGGCACGTGCGCATCCACGGACATCGAGCGAATACGAGTGGGGCTCGTGAACTGGCCCGGCGCCAGCACATCGGGGGTCGATTGGCACGTGAGCGCGCGGCTTCCCGCAGGGCAGGGCGTCGTTTCTCTGGGCACGGACGGGACCTACACGCGCCGTTACCGCGTCAAGGCGCTGCAGGTGAACGGCGCCGAGCTCTTCGCCGCGCAGTCGGCGGAGGGGCGTCTGAACTGGTTCAACCCGGTGGCACCGCCGTTGCCGCAATGGAAGACACGGTTCTCGGCCGGGATTCACCGAGGCGACTACAGCTTCGTCAACTGGATCAGCGCCGTCTCGTCCTACACCAACGAGGAGTTCGTCGGCACCCGGTGGGAGACGATCCCGCGCGTCGTCACCTGGGACGCGAGCCTGTTGCGGCGCACCGGCCGAGGCTTCGACATCGCCCTCGCCGTCGCCAACGTGCTGGACACTCCCGCGCCGTTCGTGGCCTGGGAACACGCTTTCGACGCCTTCACGCACAGCGCCCGAGGCCGCCGGATCAAGCTGTCGGCCACATGGAGGGCGGGCGGCTAGTCGGCTAGTTCGCGAGTCCGGGCCAGCGACTCCGCGACCGTGTCGCACCCGATGACGGCGTCCGCCGCCGCATCCGGCTGGTCGCGTTCGCGCAAGCCCACCGATCACGCCCGACAGCTGCCCGGCCCCCGGCCGCGCCGAACTTGTTGGCCACGAAGCGGCACGAACGCCTCCGCGATCCGAGCGTGCCGTGCCGGTGTCCGTTTGACAGATAATGGGTAGAATCTGTCAAAGAATCTGTCAGAGCCGCCTGGCGACTGGCCCGCCAGGGGCGAATGACCGGCGTCACCGGGGACGAACGGGGCCAGTCGGCGACGGTGGCTCCGATCTCCCTTGGCCTCCGCAGATTCAGCGAATCCGATGACAGCAAAACTGCTGACAGCAAGATTGTTGACAGCGAGCTTGCTGACCGCTATCCTTCAACGACCCGGAGAACGAGCCGGATGTCCGGCCACCGCGGATGCTCGTACAACGCCGAACACGAGAGGACTGCCAGCATGCAATCATCTACCGGTCGCTGGGTAAGCGGCGACAACTTCTTCGACCGAACCGACGAGCTGGAGCGCCTGGAGCAGCTCGTGCGCGACGGCAACCACGTTCTGCTCACCGGCCAGCGCCGAATGGGAAAGACCAGCCTGGCCCAGATGCTTGGGGAGCGGTTGCAGCAAGGATGGACCTGCCTGTTCACGGATGTCGAGGGGGCCGAATCCGAGGAAGACGTGATCGCAAGGGTCGCAGAGGCCGTCTACCCGTGCACATCCATCCGCAAACGCCTTGTCGAGTCGTCCGGGCGATGGCTCGGCCAGATGTTCGGCAAGGTTGAAGAAATCGGAGCTTACGACTTTCGAATCAAGTTCCGCGCCAGCCTAACCGAGGGGACTTGGCAAAGTCGAGGCGACGACCTGATCGCGCTTTGCGCCCACCACGACAGTCCTGTCCTGCTGGTCATCGACGAGCTGCCCATATTCCTGACTCGTCTGCTCCGCCAAAACAAGGGCGCCCACCGTGTCGACGTGTTCCTGAGTTGGCTGCGTGGAGCGTTCCAGAAAGTCGTCGGTCCTTCGCCGGTCCTGCTGGTCTCAGGAAGCATCGGCCTTGTCCCGCTCGTACAGCGCCTCCGGTTGCCGGATCGAATCAACTACCTACACCCCTTCCGTCTGGGACCGTGGAACCGCGCCGACAGCGAAGAGTGCTTCCGACGCCTTGCCGCCCACTATGGTCTTGAGCTAGAGCAAGGAGTTGCCGGTGCCGTCTACAACCGGCTCGGCATCGGTATTCCCCAGCACATCCAGTGCTTCTTCGCACGCCTGCGGCAATCGCCCGAGGTGCGAGGCGCCGGCAAAATCAGAACCGAAGACGTGGAGTGCATCTACCAAACCGAAATGCTTGGACCCGTCGGCCAGACGGACTTGTTGCACTACGACACACGACTGAAGGATGCCGTCGGAGACGGTCTCGACCACGAGATTGCCTGTCGGATCCTCGGGGAGGCGGCGATCCAAGGCAGCTTCTCGCCTGCCGCCCGAACCGCGTTGAAACGCGCGTACGCTGGCTCCCCTGAACAAGCGAACAAGCGCATCACGACGATCATCGACATACTGGTCCATGACGGCTACTTGGAGCCTGACGGCGACGCATACCGCTTTTGCTCCCAATGGCTGAAGGATTGGTGGTATAAGCGATCGGGAAGCCACACCGTGCCTTTGGAAAGCATGCCGACTCAGGGAGCTCGATGAGCAGAGAATTGGCTTCTAAACTGGAATCATCGTCCGACTCCGTGGTCCGGAAGTTCAATCCGGGCGTGTTTCAGTCTGACGACGACCTGGTCCGTCAGTTCGTCGTGCGACAACACGAACTGCAGGCTGTGTTGGAGGTGTTGCGCGAAAACATCGGGGCGCCTGCTTGCCAGCATCTCCTTGTAGTAGCACCGCGCGGCCGGGGGAAAACCATGCTCCTGGCCAGAGTGGCTGCGGAACTGCGTGCCCACGCCGCCTACTCGGAACGCCTAATGCCCGTTCGCTTCATGGAGGAAAGTCACGAAGTCTCGTGCATAGGCGACTTCTGGCTCGAAACTTTGTTCTACCTCGCCAAGGAGTGTGCCTCTACCGCGCCCGATCTCGCCAACGAACTGGAAGCCGCGCATGCGGATCTGTCGAGCGCTTGGCGAGACCGAGATTATGCCGACCGAGTTCGGGCCACCGTGTTGACGGCGGCGGACCAGCTCGGCAAGCAGCTCGTCCTCATGGTCGAGAACCTTCAGGACCTTTGCGACGACGTTGACGCGGACTTTGGCTGGCAACTCCGCGAGTCTCTCCAAATGGAGCCCGCCGTCATGCTGCTGGCGACGGCCACGAGTCGCTTCAAGGCGCTGGACGACGCAAGAGAACCGTTCTTCGAACTCTTCATGACGATTGGCTTGGACCCGCTTGATACCGACGCCTGCAAGCGCCTGTGGGAGGTCGTTTCCGGCGAGCCGGTTGAACGTCGCGACATGCGACCCCTAGAGATTCTGACCGGCGGGAGCCCCCGACTGTTGACGATCGTCGCGGAGCTTGGACGACACCAGTCCGTTCGTTGGTTGATGGAACGCCTGGTGGCTCTTGTAGACGACCACACCGAGTACTTTCGCAACCACCTTGAAGGGCTTCCGAAGACGGAGCGCCGCGTCTACGTTGCCGCAATCAGTCTTTGGCAACCCTCCAGCACGTCGGAGATCGCAGCTCGGGCGCGCATGGACGTCCGGCTTGCGTCTTCGATGCTCGGACGCCTTGTGGAACGAGGGGCGCTAGTGGCAACAGGTGGAAACAGGAAGAGACGGTATGCGGCCGCGGAGCGTCTCTACTGCTTGTACTACAAGATCCGCCGCAAGCGCGACAAGGCTGCCGTGGTACAGATGTTGATCCGGTTCATGGCAATCTTTTACAGCACGGCGCATCGCTCCGACATGATTGCCAAGTTGGTCGCCGAAATCGGGCACGACCCAATGATTCGCGAAGGCATGATCCGTGCAGTGCTAGGTGATCCTGCCATTCTGAAATCTGCGCCCAAAGCCGCTGTTGCCGCCTGTGACCGGGGAATACATGATGGGAATATCGGACTTCCCCAGAAGGCCCGTCTAATGCTGAGGAAGGGAGTGGCGCTCCATCATCTAGGCAGGTACAAGACCGCGATGAAAGTATATCAGGACATCATCGATTCCTTCGCTAAGGAAGCTGCTCCAGAGGCACGAGATGCGGTAGCAATCGCTTTGTTCAACAAAGGACCGGCCATGCAAAAACTGAACAATACTAAGGAAGCAATCGCTATATACGATGAGGTTGTTGCCACGTACGAATGTGATCCAGAAATGCTCGATGTCGTCCTGGCGGCGATTATCAACCGAGCAGGCCTGCATGTGCGACTAGGCCGATGTCGCGTCGAAGCGCGTGAGTCGTTTGAGGACATAGTCAGACGCTATGGTTGCGACGAACGGCCTTTTCTGGCCAAGCATGTAGCGGAAGCGATGCTTCACAAAGGCACATTGCAAGCCATGAATCACGATAGATGGAAGTCGAGCCTCAAGACTTGGCGAGGACTGGTCGACCGATTCCGCGGTTCCGTTGATCCGCTGGTACGCCCACACGTAGCAACGGCCTACAGCAAAATCGGGGCGCTTCAGATGACGCGCGGTCTCGCGAAAGAGGCCATAGCGACATGCGACGAAGCAGCAGCGTATGTTGAAGACAACGACAAAGACGATGTGCGAAAGCGCGTTGCATACGCGCTCTTTGTGAAAGGCTCGGCCCAGCGCAGACTTGGGCGAATGGATGACGCTCTTGAGTCCTATCGCGACCTGGATAATCGATTCGGCGACATCGTGGACGACAACGGATTGACTTGGCGGTGGCAAGCCAGCTGGGGAAGAACGCTCACCTACTACGACGCCAGAATGGACGACCACGGACGCGAAGGGTTCAGGGCGCTGTACGCGATGCTCGAATCTGATCAGGAGCCGGCGCTGTCAGACCTGCATAGGTTGGCAGTTGGCCTCGTCGCTGCCGGCGTTTCGCCGGGTGTTCTCGCGGACGAGTTGGATACCGACCGAGACAAATCGCAGGCGCTGCGGCCTTTGATAGTCGCGTTACGGAGACGTGCCGGACAGTCGGTGCGTGCCCCAGTGGAGGTAATGGAGGTGGCAGACGACATCTTGCAGGAAATCGAGCGCTTGGCGGCAGATCTCACAGCACCGCAGCAGGCCCGACTTGCCGAGCAGCGTCCCGCGCCGTAGGATCGACTTCATGACCGAGTCCAGCTCAACGATCCGGCCCACTCGCGGCGCAACGCCCGCCCCCGAGATCACGATTCGGCCCGTCGAGAGCCGGGCCGACATGGACGCATGCGTCGAGCTCCAGCGCAGGACCTGGGGAGAGGCGTTCTCGGAGGTGGTGCCGGCGAGCATGTTGCAGATTACGGCGAAGATGGGGGGCGTCGCGGTGGGCGCCTTCAACGGGGAGGGCGGGTTGGTGGGCCTGGTGTACGGCATTTCGGGGTTTCGGCACGGGAGGCCGGCGCACTGGTCGCACATGCTGGCGGTGCGGCCCGAGGCGCGAAACTTGGGCGTCGGGCGGCGGCTCAAGATGCGGCAGAAGGAGATGCTCTTGGCGCTGGGCGTCGAGACCATGTACTGGACGTTCGACCCGCTGGTCTCGCGCAACGCTCACTTGAACCTGAACCGGCTGGGCGCTCGGGTCGCCGAGTACGTTCCCGACATGTACGGGGCGTCGAACAGCGAACTGCACCAGCTGGGCACCGACCGATTCGTGGTCGAATGGACGCTGCGAGAGGAAGCCGGCCACGCGCCCGTCCCTACGCCGCCGCCGCCGGATGCGGTCGAAGTACCGATTCCAGCCGACATCGAGGCCGTCGAACGCGGTTCGGTCGAAGAGGCCCGGGGCTGGCGTGCATCTACGCGCCGAGCGTTTGTGCGCCTTCTGTCCAGCGGCCACGAGGTCGTCGGCTTCGTTCCCGGCGCCGAGCAGTCGAAGTACATTGTTGCCCCCAGTCCAACAGCCGTCCAATGCGCATCGTCCCCCATGCAGGAGCAATCGTCGAGATGAAGACCAGGACACCCGCCCGATCCCCGCGAGCCGCCGTGCTTGCAATCGCACTCGCCGCGGCGTTCGCCGCCTTGGCCCCCGTCGCCGCGCTCGGCCCGATCTCCGGCCTGTCCGCGACTCCATCCGCGACCGCCCGGCAAGCCCCGCAGGCCGCCACCGACGCCCCGCCCGCCCGCGACCTCCTCACCGCGCACGACGTCTTCGACCTGGAGTACGTCAGCGACCCGCAGCTCTCGCCCGACGGATCGCAGATCGTGTTCGTCCGCGGGTGGTCGGACGTGAACACGGACCGGCGCTACTCCAACCTGTGGCTGGTTCGCGCAACCGGCGGGGAGCCTCGGCCTCTGACCACGGGCAAGCGGCGCGACAGCTGGCCTCGCTGGTCCCCCGACGGCGAACGGCTGCTCTACCTGTCGGACGCGGGCGCATCCGACGGGCCGCCGCAGCTTCACGTGCGCTGGACCGACAGCGGCCAGACGACCCGCATCACCAACTCGACCCACGGTCCCCGCGTGCCGGCGTGGTCGCCCGACGGATCGCAGATCGTCTTCGCCGCGTTCGTCCCGTCCGCCGGGCCGCAGCTGATCTCGATGCCCAGCCCGCCCGAGGGCGCCCAGTGGGCCGAGCCCGCCCGAGTGATCGACCGACTTGTGCATCGCTTCGACGGCACCGGCGACTTGGAGCACGGGTACACGCACTTGTTCGTGGCGCCCTCGACGGGCGGAACGCCGCGCCAGATCACGAGCGGGGACTTCCACCACGGCGGCTACGTGGGGCGCGCGGGTAGCGGACGGCCGGCGTGGTCGGCGGACGGCCGGTCGGTGTTGATCAGTGCGAACCGCCACCCGGACTGGGAGCTGGAGAACCGCAACACCGAGGTCTACGAGGTGTCGCTGGACGGCGGCATCCGGGCGCTCACCAGCCGAAAGGGGCCGGACGGAGGCGTCGCCGCCTCTCCCGACGGGCGCTGGATCGCCTACGCGGGCTTCGACGACCGCTACCAAGGCTATCAGGTGACCGGCCTGTGGGTGGCGAACCGCGACGGGTCCGGGGCGCGCGCCGTGGCCGCGCAGCTGGATCGGAGCGTCGGGGGACTGGCATGGTCGCCGGACTCGGGGCGCCTGTACTTCAGCTATGCGGACCACGGCAACACCAAGGTGGCCTACGTGGAACCGGGGCGCGGCGGCGACGCCGTGCACGTCGTGGCGCACAACATGGGCGGCACCGGCTCGGCGTATGGAGGCGGCAGCTTTTCGGTCGGGCCTGGCGGCGTGTTCGCGTACACGTACTCCACGCCGTCGGTCTTGAGCGAGCTGGCCGTAGGCGGCGACGCGAACAACGGCGCGGGCCCGGGACAGCCCCGCCTGCTGACGGCCGTCAACGAAGACGTGCTGGCGCACAAGACTCTGGGCGCGGTGGAGGAGATTCGTTGGCCCTCGTCGCACGACGGCCGCGAGATTCAAGGCTGGATCATCAAGCCGCCGGACTTCGATCCGTCGCGCCGATATCCGCTGATCCTCGAGATTCACGGCGGTCCCTTCGCCAACTACGGCGACCGGTTCGACGTGGAGAAGCAAGCGATGGCGTCGGAAGGCTACGTCGTGCTGTACACGAATCCGCGCGGCAGCACGTCCTACGGCGAAGAGTTCGGCAACTTGATCCATCACGTCTACCCCGAGAACGACTACTACGACCTGGACTCGGGCGTGGACGCGGTGCTGGCGCAGGGCTACGTGGACCCCGACCGGCTGTTCATCACCGGCGGCAGCGGGGGCGGCGTCCTGTCTTCGTGGACGATCGGCAAGACCGATCGCTACAAGGCTGCTGCCGTTCTGTACCCGGTGATCAACTGGTACAGCTTCGCGGTGTCGTCGGACATTCCCATCACGGTCGCCAAGTACTGGTTTCGGGCGATGCCGTGGGAGGACCCGGACCACTACATGTCGCGCTCGCCGATCTCGCTGGTGGGCGCCGTGACCACGCCCACGATGGTCATGACCGGCGTAGAGGACTATCGCACGCCGATGTCGGAGTCCGACCAGTACTACCAAGCCCTCAAGCTGCGCGGCGTCGAAGCGACGCTGGTCAAGGTGCCGGGCGAGCCCCACGGCATCCGCGTTCGCCCCAGCCACTTCATGCAGAAGATCATGTACATCCTGGGCTGGTTCGCCAAGTATGACGCGGAGGAGGCGCCCAGAACATGACTCGCGAACGCTCCGGGCCCTCTCGCCGCATGGCTCACGAACGCTCCGCACCGTCCCGCCGGGCTGTCCTCAAAGTCGCCGCCGGCTCGCTGGCCGTGGCGATCGCAACGCCGGCCGCCGCCTTGGGCGCTCCGTTCCTGAACCGGGGCCGGTACCGGCTGTTCGGATGGAGCACGCAGGAGTACTCGGCGCGCTGCATCGACCTGGTGCAGGGATCGCTGGTGATCGACATGCTGTCGCCGCTGGTCATTTCCCCGTCCGTGCGGCAGAGGTGGGGTCCGGGCCTGATGGGCATGACCGCCGCCGAGGAACAGGACTTCCGCGACTCGGAGATCGACGTGTTTCACATCGCGGTCGGGGTCGGCGGGCGCGACTTCGCCGAGCACTACCGCAACACGCTCGTCTTCGTGGCGGGGTACAACGCGCTGGTTGCGGAGCGGCCGGAGCTGTTCGTGCGCATCGACTCGGCGGAGGACTTGGCGGCCGTTCACGGCTCGGGGCGCGCGGGCATCCTGATCGGCACGCAGACCTCGTCGCACTTCCAAACGCCCGACGACGTGGACCTCTTTCACGGCCTGGGCCAGCGCGTGTCGCAGCTGACGTACAACTCGCGCAACTTGATCGGCAACGGGGCCACGGAGCGGATCGACGGCGGCATCTCGGACTTCGGCGCGGCGATCGTGGCGCGGATGAACGATGTCGGCATGGCCGTGGACGTGTCCCACTGCGGCGATCGGACCACGCTGGACGCCTGCGAGCTCTCGTCTCAGCCGGTGTTGCTCACGCACTCGAACAGTCGCGTCTTGTCGGGGGGCCACCCGCGCACCAAGACCGACGAAGCCATTCGGGCCGTGGCGGCCACGGGCGGCGTGATGGGAATCACGGGCGTGCGCATGTTCGTCAAGGACAGGGAGCCCACCACGATCGAGGACTACATCGATCACTTCGACCACGTGCGAGACTTGGTGGGCGTCGAGCACCTGGGCGTGGGCAGCGACGTGGACCTGCACGGCTACGACGACATGCCCAAGGACGAATACGAGGCGCTCAAGGCGAACTACAAGGACTCCTACGCCTTTCGCGACAAGATCGACATCGAGGGCGTGGACCATCCCAAGCGCATGTTCGACTTGACGGAGGCGTTGATCCGGCGCGGGTACTCCGACAATCACATTCAAGGCATCTTGGGGGGCAACTTCCAACGCGTACTGGGGGAGATATGGGCAGGGTGACAGCGGCGGGCGGCACGACGGCGACGAGCAGGGCGACGAGGGCGGGCCGGTCGGCGGCAGCGGGCAAGTCGGCGGCAGTGGCAAGCAGGACAGCTGCGGCCGCACTGGCGCTGGTCCTGTGCGGATGCGGCGACCTGGGAGCCGGCAGAGAGGACGAAGTGCGCGACGCGGACCACGCGGCAGGCGTTGCGACGGGTGCTTCGGAGGCCGGCGTTGTCGCGACAGCGGACGGCGCGGGCGGACTGGGCGGCGCGGACGCGGCGGCCCAAGCGTCCCGTTCAGCCATGGATGTGATCATCGAGAACGGGCGGATCGTGGACGGTACGGGGGCCGCTTGGTTCTACGGCGACCTGGGCATCGAGGGCGACAGGATTGCGGCGGTCGTCCCGGCCGGGGGGCTGGCGGACGTGCAGGCGGGCGCGCGGATCGACGCCGCGGGCAAGATCGTGTCGCCCGGGTTCATCGACATTCTGTCGCACGCGCGGGCGCCGCTTCTGAACGGCGACGGGCGCTTAGTGGGGAAGATCACGCAAGGCATCACCACCGAGATCATGGGCGAGAGCTCCACCAACGCGCCGTCCAACGAGAAAACGGACCGCGCGCTGGGGATCGACCGCAACAGCGAGGAAAACCGCGACCGGCCCGACTTCTCCGGTCGTCGCGGCTTCGACGCTTGGTTGCGGGCCATGAAGGACAACGGCGCGTCGTCCAACTTCGGTTCGTTCGTGGGCGCGACCACGATTCGCATCTATGCAAAGGGCGAAGCCGCAGGACCGGCCACGGAGGCCGAGTTGGACACCATGCGAGCGGTGGCGCGCTGGGCCATGGAGGACGGCGCCTTCGGCGTGGGCAGCGCCCTGGTATATCCGCCCGCCGCCTTTGCGTCCACGGACGAGCTCGTCGAAGTCGTGGCGGCGACCGCGCCCTACGGCGGCGTGTACATCACGCACTTGCGCTCCGAGGCGGATCGCCTGTTGGAGGCCATGGACGAAGCCATCGAGATCGGCGTGCGCGGCGGCGTGCCCGTCGAGATCTACCACCTCAAGGCGGCCGGCATCCGCAACCACCACAAGGCGGCGCATGCGATCGCCAAGATCGATTCGGCGCGGGCCGCGGGGATGGACGTGCAGGCCAACATGTACCCCTACACGGCCGGCGGCACGGGGCTGGCCGCGCTGTTGCCGCCCTGGGCGTCCGAAGGGGGCAGGCTTCTGCGCAACCTGGAAGACCCGGCAATGCGGCAGCGCATCCACGACGAGGTGATGGGCGACGAAGGCGACTGGGAGAACTTCGGCGCACTGGCCACGGCGGAGGGCGTCCTGATCACGTCGGTGGCTGCGACGCGTCGCGACGGCGAGCCCACGGGCGCCGCCAAGTACGCGGGGATGCGCCTGTCGGAGGTGGCCAGCGACATGGGCGTGGACTGGGTGGACGCGGCGATCGAGTTGGTTCTGATGACGCGGAGCGCGGCCGGAATGGTGATCTTCATGATGTCGGAAGACAACGTGCGCCTTCAGTTGCAGCAGCCCTGGATCAAGATCGGCACCGACGCCTCGGGCTACGATCCGGAACGGTCGAGCGGCATGGTTCATCCGCGTTCCTACGGCACGTATCCGCGCATCCTGGGCAGGTACGTGCGCGACGAAGGCGTGATCCCCGTGGAAGACGCCGTGCGCAAGATGAGTTCGGCGGTAGCGACAAGGTTGTCGATATCGGATCGAGGCCTGTTGCGGCGGGGCATGTATGCCGATGTGGTCGTCTTCGATCCGGCGGTCGTGGGCGACCGGGCCACCTACCAAGAGCCGCACCAGCTGTCGGTGGGCGTCGAGCAGGTCTTCGTGAACGGCGTGCACGTGTTGCGCAACGGCGAGCACACGGGAGCGAAGCCCGGACGGATCGTGCGCGGACCCGGCTATCTTCCAACGCGCTGAGGCCGTCGCGGCGCGCTGAGGCCGTTGGGGCACCGAGGCCGTCGAGAGGCCGAGGCCGTCCGTGCGCTGCGTGGACCGACGATGCGCGTAGGCGTCGTGGGCGGAGGCGTCGTCGGCTTGGCGACCGCCTGGTACTTGAAGCGCCTGGGCGCCGATCCGTTCGTCGTCGAATCGCGGACGGCGGGCAGCGGCTGCTCCTGGGGCAACGGCGGCTGGGTCTGCCCTTCGATCTCGTCGCCGGTGGCCTCGCCGGCGTTGACCGTGGGGTCGCTTCTTCGGCTGCTGCGGCCGGGCAGTCCCTTGTACATCCGGCCCGCCGCGCTGCCCCGCTTGGCGCCTTGGCTGCTCCGCTTTCGCGCCCACTGCACAAAGGCGGCGTTCGACCACGGCCTTCGTGCCATGGCGTCGCTCAACATGCACACCATGGAGCGCTACGACGAGCTGGCCGACGACGGCGTGGCGTTCGAATTCGCGCGCTCCGGCATTCTGATGGCCTACCGAAGCCCGGCAAAGGCGGCGGCCGCTCGGTCCGAAGTGGAAGCCGCGGCAGCGTTGGGAGTCGCCCGTTGCGCGGTGCTGGGCCGCGACGACTTGTACGAGCGGGAACCGTTGCTGCGGCCGGGGTTCAGCGGGGGCCTCTTCGTGGACTCGGATGCGCACGCGCGTCCCGAAAGTCTCACGGCGGGGCTGGCCCAGGGGCTGCGCGACGCCGGCGTGGAGCTGCACGAGGGCGTGTCGGTCTTTGGCTTTGCGACAGCGGACGACACGGTGCGGGCGTTGGTCACCAGCGAGGGTCCCATGGAGGCCGACGCCGTGGTGCTGGCCGCGGGGGCCGAGACCGGTTCTTTGGCGCGGGCGGCCGGTCAGGCTATTCCCTTGACCGCCGGGAAGGGCTATTCGGTGACCATCGACGAGCCGCGCAAGCAGTTGCGCCAGCCCTTGCTGCTGGGAGAAGACAAGATCGTGATGACGCCGTTCGCCGGCGCACTGCGATTCGGCGGCACCATGGAGCTGTCCGGCGTCAACTGTCGGATGGACCCCCGGCGGTTGAGGGCGGTTCGCCGGGGCGTGGCGCGGTGGGTGGACGTTCCCGAGGCCGCGACCGGCGGCGCGGAGTGGGTGGGCATGCGGCCCATGGCGCCCGACACGCTGCCGGTGGTCGGTCGGTTGTCCGCGCGCACCAACGTGTACGTGAACACCGGCCACCAGATGTCGGGCGTGACGCTGGCGCCGAGCACGGGCTGGGCGCTGGCGCAAGAGATGCTGGAGGGGCGCTCGGAGGTGGACCTCTCGCCGTTTTCGCCGTCCCGGTTCCGCTCTACTTGGCGAGCATAGGCCCCAACGGACGGCCGCCCAGTAGATGCAGGTGCAGGTGGTAGACTTCTTGGCCTCCGTGGTCGCGACAGTTGATCATGAGGCGATAGCCGTCTCGGGCGATCCCCTCGCTTTCGGCGACCTTGGCGGCCACGCGCACCATGCGGCCCAGCACCGCCTCGTCGTCCTGCGCGGCGTCGGCCACGGTGGGCAGCGATTTGTTGGGCACGACGAGGACGTGGGTCGGCGCTTGCGGCGCAATGTCGCGAAACGCCGTGACCAAGTCGTCCTGATACACGATGTCGGCAGGGATCTCGCCCTTCACGATCCTTGCGAAGATGGTGTCTTGCGTCATTCCGGCTTCGGCGGGCGGTCGCGCGCCATCTTCATGGTTGTGCCTCCGAAGAACCGCGTGCCCGTGCGCTCCACGCGGTGGGCGCCGTCGTGCAAGTAGTCCAGGATCGCTTGGTCCCACGATAGACCGGCCTTTGCCACCAGCTCCATCCATGGACCGTGGGCGGTCTCGTCGGGGGCCTCGGTGATCCCGCTCCAGATCGTGACCTTGGGGTTGAAGCCGCCGCGGCCCTGGTCCCCGCCCCGCGAACCCTTGAGCGGCATCTCGATCAGCACGCTGTCGGTCATCGGCAAGCGGAAGACCTCCGGGTCGAACGCGGCGCCGTACCGTCGATAGCGGTCGTAGTTGCGCTGGTTCATCTCGAAGACGTCGCGGTTGGCGTTGATCGCCCGCGTAATGTACTCGCGGATCTTGAAGGCGGCGTCCTTGTGGCGCGGAAATTCGGGGTCGTCCACGTAGCCGAATCCGGGCATGAACCAGCCCTTGTTGAAGCCCCAGTTGCGCTCCGTGACGCGCCCGCGCCGAACCAGTCCCGAGTATTCGGAGAAGAGCTGGACGACTTGATGGCTGGGATAGCCGTGCGGGTTGAGGAAGATGTCGGGCAGCCACGCTTCCCAAATGCGCGGTCGGACGCGAGCCTCGGGGTAGAGGGGAAAGTCCTGGCCCGATCCGGAGGTGGCGTCCATGCCCAGCGCGCCCAGGTAACCCGCATGAAGGATGAAGTCGGGCGTGATCCGATACAGGTTGTAGGCCAGCTGGGCGCCGTCGGGGTTGGTGAAGGGGTGCACGATCACGTTGACCTTGTTCAGCTTGCGGCGCTGGACCGCGTCGGTGAGGAGCAGTTCGGCGTGGCGGAGCACGTGACTGGTGGACGAGACCTCGTTGGCGTGCTGCCGCGCCGAGTAGACGACCGTGGGCTTGAAGGTGGTGGCTTTGGCCCGGGACCAATGCGTGGCGGCGACGGGCGGCATCAGGTCGGCGGCCCAGGTGGTGCGGCCCAGGTAGCTCTCGCCGATGCGATACATCGTCGCGTGTTCGAAGGCGGCGCTCATCTTGGCCAGCATCTGGTGGCCTTCGTCCGGCGGAATCGGCGTGTCCCACTGCACGATGCGGCTACCGTCCCATGTCCATCCGTCGGGCAGCAGGTCGGACCAGACCGGCGACTGTTCGGGAGCGCCGTTGGCGGGCAGCACGGCCACGGTGCGGGCCTCCGGGTCCTGCTCGTGCGTCCATTCCGCCCAGACTCCGATCTCGCCGACGTGTGCGTAGGCCAGCGCGCCGGCGTGGACGCCCGCCCGTCGCAGGGTCGCCAGGTTGGCCATGGTGGCGGCCACCTGCTGGGCCGAGATCATGCGCTCGTCCACTTGCTCGGGACGCGCCAACTGAAGCAGAGCGTCCCGTTCATCCATCTCCGAATCCACCCGCACACGGAAGTCGAGACGGGAAAGGGCCGGTGCGTCGTCCCTCGGAGCACTGTCTGCCGGGGCGTCGTCTGCCAGTGCGTCCGCCGCCCGCCCGTCGTTCGGCCGTGTATCGTTCGCCGCCGCGTTGCCGGGCGCCAGGACCGCCCGTCGCAAGCTGGGCCGCTCCATGTCGATCCTGGGTATGTCGAGCCGACGTTCGCCCTTGCGGCCGTCCCTGGTTTCGTAGCGCACGACGACCGCGGGGCGGCTGGTGGCGAAGCCGGTCAGACGGATCCGGCCATGGATCGGCCCGCCGGCGTCGGCAAGGCTGATCGCACCCGGGTTCGAGTTGCCGCCAGGGTCGCCGCCCGTGCTCCTGGGGCGCATGATCGGAACGATCCGTCCCGGATAGGTCAGGTCCTGCCCACGGGCGTTTCGGCCGATCAAGTGGAAGAACTCGATCGTCCCGAAGTAGACCTCTTCGTGGAGCGCGTCCATGGGCGAAACGATCTCGTTGTCCACGCCCAGCCTGTAGTCGGGCTCGCTCATCTCCAGCTCCACCGTGAGCGTGCCGAAGAAGGGGGCGTCGGCGGCGCCGCCCCGAGGGTTCCCTTGGTGGCGATCCATGACGTAGTCGTAGACTGCCGGCAGCGTGCGCGATTGGTACCGATCCCAGAACCACTCCGGGTCCGTGACGATGCGCTCGTCCGCCAGCGTGTCCGCCTGCGCGCCGTCGCCCGCCACGGCGGTGATCCAGCCGGTGGTGACCCGAACCTGCTCGTAGTCGCGGAAGCGATCGAAGTACGGGCGCAGCACCCATTTGGGCTCGAACACGTCTTCCAGCAGCGTCCGTCCGTCCGACGCCAATGCGCGAACTCGGTACGCGGGACCGGAATCCACCATCTCGAAGCGCACCTGCCCCGCTTCCAGCCCCAAGTCCTGGGCCAGCACCTCGTCGATGGGGAAGATCTCGTGAAGCCAGCGGAGGGGCGTGTGAATGGCCTGCTGGGGCCACTGGGCGGGCGGTTCGTTCCGCAGAAACTCGATCACGATCTGGTCCGGATGCGCACCCGCGCCGGCATCGGCGAGCCGAGGCCCCACCGATTCGCGCAGCCACGAGAACCCCTGCTTGAACGCGGACAGGACCTGGACCTGCGTGGCCTCCGGGTCGGCCCCCGCTTCCAACAGCCGTCGGCGTGCTTCCTGGGCGATTGCCCGGCGGACCTCCGGCGGCTCCGACAGTCGAGCCTTCATCCACACCGGCGCACCGGGCGGTGCCATGCCCTCGACGCGCTCCTCGAAGACGGTCCAGAACCGGTCCACCTCCGACGGCGCCTCGAAGACGTCCTCGAAGATCGTCCCGGCCGCCTGCACGTCCCGGTCGTCTATGGACACGACCAAGCTGTCCGCGCCAATTGCCGCCGCCCGCTCGCGCACGAGCGCCGCGTACGCCCCGCCTGAAGCGCTGTCGCCCGAGATGCTGTCGTCCGGCTTCTCCAGCGACACCAGCACTTCCGCCCGAGCGATCCCTTCACCTGCCAACGAGGCCGCGATCCGGTCCAGCTTGTAGAGACCGATCGCGGCTTGGCCCGCCGGCGTCCGCCCCGAAAGCGCACCCCAGAGGTCGCGCTCGATCTGGTCGAACGTGGGGACGCGGTCGAGTTCCGTCCGACGGCCGAGCCGGTCCACGTAAGGGAAGACTGCCGCCAGCTGGCGCGTCGCTCGCGTTGCGCCGGCGCGGTCCGCTCCTGTCGCTACCAGGCTGGGCTTGTCGCCGAACGCGCGCGGCACCAGTTCGATTAGGCCCTGACCCGGTGCCAGACCGTCCAGAGAGATGCTGCCGCTGTCGGCCAGCCGGGCGATCAAGGGATGCGCCTCGGGCGTGCCAAGCAGCACGGTGGTGGGCTCGCCGGCGGGGGACTCGATCTCGTCCGGGCGTTTGAGCAGGGGCACTGTCAGCCCGGTCGACTCCAAGCCCAGGCGCGCCGCCAGCTCCACGACCCCGCGGGCACCCGCGTCGGGGACGAGCAGCACGTCGATGCGGTCGGGGATCTCGTTGCCGTCGGAGTCGGCCAGGAACCCGGCCGTCGAATAGACGTTGGACAGGTCCATCTCGGACTTTGCGCCCGAGCCCGGACGGCCTGCAATCGGCCCCGGAGGCGGGGGCGAAGCCAGGGTCGGAAGCGACACCTCCCGGTCTCCGCTCGACAGGACCACGGACGACACGCCCGCGAACCGCAGCACCAGGGAGTCGGCCTCGTGCGGCGGGCTTCCGGGCGCGGTTCGTGACGCCGCCAAGCGCTCCAGCCGCTGAAAGGCGTCGTCGGCGTCGGTTGGGACAGGGAACTCCAACCGGGCGCCCAACAGCAGGTTGCCGTCCACGTCCGCCACGGCCCAGGCAAAGGCCGGGCTGGCCGATGCAGCCTCAGCCTCAGCGGCCTCAGCCTCCGAGCCTGCCCCGGCCTCCGTTTGGACATCCCCGGCCGACTCGGGGTCGGCGTCCGGATCGCCCTCCAGCCAACCGACCAGCTCGTCGCCGATCTCTTCAAGAGACGGTCCCGACGGGTCGCCGACCCACGGCAGCGCGCCCGCCAGCGTCCTCGCTGCGCGAAGGAGGCCGTCGTCGTTCCCGCCGGCCACGGCCAGCCAACGAACTCCGCCAGTGGTCAGCGTCGCCACTGCGCCTTCGCCCGGTGCGGGTTCGGGCGCCCCGAACGCGGTCCACGCCAGCCCCGCTTCCGTCAAGGCGCGCCGCCCGATCACGATCCTGACGCCAAGTTCGTCCGCCCCCGTCCCGGCTCCGCGCTCGCCCCCGCCTTCGCTTCCAGCATCCAGCATCCGCTCGCCCTCGCCCCCTGGCCGCGCGCCGACGATCCGCGCCAACGGCAGGTCCAGCGCCATCGTCTCGAAGCCCAGGCGGGCCGCGATCTCCGCCGCCGCCATGCTCTCCGCGCCGGACGGCTCCGCGGCCATCACGAAGGCGACGCCCAGGCGGTCGGGCACGCCGTCCTCGTTCTCGTCCAGCAGCAGGTTGCCGTTGCCCTCGCCGGGCGCGTGGACGAACAGCGACGCCAAGTCGAAATCCGGGACCTCCCCGTCCTGACCCGCGACAGGCCGAGCCGTGCCAAACCCCGCCAGCAGGACCAGCGCAAGCGCCGTGGCGACGGCCGGTCCCGCCAGAGGCGCCGCCGCTCCCGCCGGAAGCGCCACCACTCCCGCCGGGGATGCCGCCGGTCCCGCCGCAACCACGACCACTCTCGCCGGAGGCGCCGACTGTCTGCTCCGGGCCAAGACCTTCCTTGTCGGCCTCGTCGTCGGAGTCTTCACCGAGCAGTCTCTCCGCCGGCCCCGACCGCCAAGCGGGCCTCCAGGATCACTGCCCCCTCTTGACCGGCGTCCACGATGTCCATGCCCTCCACGACCTCGCCGAAGATGGTGTAGTTGAAGTCCAGCCGAACGTTGTCCACCAAGTTGACGAATATCTGGGCGTCGCCGGTGTCCCTGCCGCGCGTGGAAAGGCCCACCGTGCCTCTCCAGTGGGGTTGCGCGCTGATCTCGTCCCGCGTGTAGGGGCCGTCGCCGGCGTACTCGTTGGCGTGGGGGCTGCCCCCCTGGATCACGAAGTTGGGCTCCACGCGGTGAAAGGTCAGGCCGTCGAAGTAGCCTTCTTCGACCAGACGGGCGAAGCGATGCGCGTTTGTGGCGGCCAAGTCCGGTCGGAGCGCGATCACGATGTCGCCCAGCCCCTCCATGCGCAGCACCACCGAGGCGCCTTCCAGCCAAGCCAGACGAGCGGCGTCCGGCGTCGCGGCGCGGGACAGCGGTCGGGGCCGGGGCGTTGCGTCGGGGCCGACCAGCGCTGCGGCACGTGCCGCCACCGCAGAGTCGAAGTCGGTCAAGTAGGGCTCCAGGGCGATCCGAGGAGCGCCGCCTGCCGCGTCGATGCCGTCAAGGAGCGCAAGGCGCACGTCCCGCACGGTCTCTCGGCCCGTGGCGGTGAAGCGATCCAGCGCGGCCAGCATGGCGGGCGTCGCGGTCTGGGCGGGCAAGGAAGTCGGCGCGGCATCGTCCTCGGGCGGCGCGGCTCCCGGGGGCGCGGCTTCGGCGGGCGGGACGTGTTCCGTCAACAGGCGTACGGCCGTCATGACCAGCAGCGGGTCGGGGGCGTCCAACTGGGCCGCATAGACGTCCCAAGCCGCACTGCCGGCCACGGCGCCCAATCCCTCCAAAGCCGCCGTGCGCACGTTGAAGTCCCGGTCGCCGGCCAGCCGGCGGAGCGTCGCTTGATCGCGGACCAAGGCGGCGGCGCGGGCTGCCCACGCACGTGCGAACGGCGATTCGTGGGACTCGAGGCGTGCGATGCCCTGGGCCGTCTGGGGGGTTTCGGGCGCCAAGGCTGCAAGCGCGGCGAGGGCCTGCGCCGGACCGCGCCAGTCCGCACGCGAACGGTCCAGCCCGGCCAGTCGTTCGCGCAGCGCGGCCCGCTGACCCTCGACGTTCGGGCAAGGGCGGGCCGCAAGACCGGCGGCGGTGGCCGAGACGTGAGGGTTCGGGTCGGCGAGCGCATTGAAGATGGGGCCGCACCCGTCCTGAGGGCGCAGATGCCGATCGTAGGCCCGCAACGCTTCCACCCTGACTCGCGGATCGGGATCGACCAAGCCCGTGTTCACGGCCTGGGCCAACGCGGGCTCCAGCCGGTCCGGGTCCGAACGAGCTGCCGCGACCAAGACCTGTCGCCGGACGCCCCAGTCGGAGCTCGCCGCGCCCGACAGCGCCAACTCGGGCGGCAAGGCTCCGGCGCGCGCCAGGGCCGCCAAGGCCAACCGCCGGATCCGGGCCGCGTCCCGCTCTCGCGTCGAGTCGGCCAGGACGGCCAGCGACCGGGCCGCCGCCGTCCATGCAGCCAAGGGCGGCCCGCCCTGTCGCGCGAACGCCTCCAGGCCCCGCGCCAAGCCAGTGCGGCCCGCCAACTCCGGGTCCGGCAACGGGCCTCCGTCGGCCGGTTGCAGCAGGCGCTTGGCGACCAGCCCCAGTCCCGCTGCGGCCGCCTCCCGAGCATCCGGCGTTCGGGTCTCGATGCGGCCCAATGCGCTCGCCAGCGCTCCCAGGACCGCCGGATTTTCCTCTTCTTGGAGCCTCTCCAGCAGCGCCGGCAACGCCGATCCGGGATCGCGTCCGAATACCATCTGGGCCGTCGCGTGCGCGGCGGCGACCCGCACCGCAGGGTCGGGATCGGCCGCCGGCGACTGCAGCCGCGGCAGGTGTCGAGGGTCTTCCAGCCGCCCCAGCGCCCTCGCGGCTACGGCCCGCACCGCCGGCTCGGATCCCTCCAGGTAAAGGAGCACCTGCGTCAGCCCCTCCCGCCCGCGGGCGTCCTCTTCGGCAACGATCTCCGCGTACGCCCGGTGAAAGGCGGCGGGCGCCCCCGATCTGAGCGCATCCGAGGCGGGATCGGAGCAGCCGACCAAGGTCGGTGCCGCTGCCAGCGCGGCCCCCACCGCCAGCCGCATCGCCGCCGCCAGCCGAGCGCCAGCCGCCAGCCGAGCGCCGGTCGCCAAGCCGGCAAGACCGCCCGCCCGCCCGGCTATTCGTACGGGTCCCATCCGAACCGCTTCCACGAGGCTTCCCCCTTGTCGTCGAACTCGACCCCTTCTAGTTCCAGCAACGCCCGTTGGCGCTGGGCCGTTCCGGCAACTCGGGAGGTCGAGATGGCGCCGCGTCGGTTCACCACGCGCCACCAAGGCACGTCGGTCTCGGGCGGCAGGTGGCTCAAGGCGTACCCGACCCCGCGCGCGGCCCGGGGCTTGCCGGCCAGCGCGGCCACGCCTCCGTAGTTGATGATCCGGCCCGGCGGGATCCTCCTGACCCACGCGTAGACTTGCTCGGAAAAGGCGGTCATAAGGGGCTTCAAGCTACCGGCGCGCCGCACCGCCCGCCATCTTTTCGGACGCCGCGCGCCGTCATATTGATAACAAGCTCGGTTCTTGAAACGCGGAGAGCACGATGAAGAGACACGCAATCGCAGTACTGGTTTTCGCCGTTGTCGCGGCTTGCGCGCCGGGAACGCCGTCCAGGGCGACGCTTGACCCGTTGCCGCCCCCCGTCGCCGAACCTCAGGAAGCGCCGGAGGCGGAACCCCAGCCCCAGCCGGCTCCCGAGCCCCCGCCGTCCCCGGACGAAGTCCAGGCCGCCGCGCCCCCGCCCGACGAAGCCGAGCCCCCTGCCGCACCCCCCGCGGACCCGGCGCCGATCCCTACGGACCAAGCTGCGCCGCCCGCGAACGAAAACACCCCGCCCACCGACCAATCCGCGCCCCCCGCGGACCCGGCTTCCGCCGCCGCAAACGCCGCCGCCCCGCCTCCGCCCCCGTCGGCACGCGAATACTCCGCAGCCGTCCGCATCGGCGCGCGCGTGGCCGTGGTGCGGACCGAGCCGGCGGAGATCCGCGTCCAAGTGGGCGATTCCGTCTCCATGGCGATCGACGGCGACGTGAAGATGGTCGCCTACGACGACGCCGGCGCGCCTGTCCACGGCGTCCGCATCCTGGCCAACCTCGAGTCGCGCCACGCGGTCCTGGAGGACGGCCGCATCAAGGGCCTGTCGGAGGGCGAAGCCGAACTGCGCATGGCGATTCGGGCGCCGCCGCCCAGCGGAACCGGCCCGCCGATCGTCCGAACCTTCTCGTCGCCCGTCGTAGTGGCGGGTCCGCCCGTCGCTACGGTGGAGATCGCGGACCCCGGCGTCCGCCTGCTCGTCGGCACGGTTCTGCAGCTTCAGGCCCAGGCACTGACGGCGGACGGGTCTCCCCGGAGCGCCGTGCAGGTCGATTGGGCAAGCAACCGCCGGCGGTTGGCCACCGTGGACGAACGGGGCTTTCTGCGGGCGCTCCGGCCCGGCGCCTTGAAGGTCACGGCCGCGGCGGAAGGCGTGGAGGCCAGCATCGACCTCGAAGTCGAGGCCAACCCCGTGGCGACGGTGGAGGTCGTGGGCCGCTCGCGGGCCAGAACGGGAGACGTGGTGCGCTTCTCGGCTGTTGCCAAGGACGAGGCCGACGAACCGGTGGAGGGCGCGCTGGTGGAGTTCTCGGTGGCGTCGTTCCAGACCCGGACGGCTTTGGGCGCGTCGATCTTCGCCGACGGTGCGTTCGTGGCGGAGCGGCCCGGACTCTACCGCGTCGTGGCGTCCGCCGGCGTCGGCTCGGGTCAGGCGCTGATCGAGGTCGTGGAGCGGGGCATGGAGCACCGCGCGACGGTGGTGGGCCGCGGCTTGGTGGCGGACCGTCCCACTTCGGACCTGTGGGCGTTCACGGGGGCCGACGGCCGGGACTACGTGTACACCGGCACGCACGCCGGGGGCCAAAGAATGCTCGCTTGGGACGTGACGAACCCTGCCAACCCGGTGCTGACCGACTTCGTGGAAGTGGACGCGCGGGTCGTGAACGACGTGAAGGTGAACGCCGACGCCACGTTGGCCGCGATCACACGCGAAGGCGCTTCGGACCGCAAGAACGGCGTCGTGCTCCTGGACATCTCCGACCCGGGCCACCCGGTGGTCGCGGACACCTACGACAAGGAGCTCACCGGCGGCGTGCACAACGTTTTCTTCAACGGCGACGTCCTGTATGCGGTTCACAACGGCACCGCCGAAGTCCACGTGCTGGACGTGTCCGACCCCGGCGACATCGAGGAGGCGGGCCGCTGGGGCATCGACGTGCCGGGCAAGTACCTGCACGACATCTGGGTGTCGGACGGCATGGCCTACGTGTCGTACTGGCACGACGGCGTGTACGTCTTGGACGCCGGCGACGGCCGCTGGGGCGGCACTCCGCGCGCGCCGGTCGAGGTCGGCAGCTACGCCTACCCGGAGGGCAACACGCACGTGGCGTTCCCGTACACAAACGCGGACGGACATCGCTACCTGTTCGTGGGCGACGAGATCTTCGGCTGCGAGGACTGCGTTTCGCGCAACGGACACCCGGGGGACGGCTCCCGGGGGTTCGTGCACGTGCTGGACATGGAGGACCCCGAGAAGATGCGCGAGGTCGCGCGCTACGAGGTGCCCGAGGCCGGCGCGCACAACCTGTGGATCGAGGACGACAAGATGTACGTGGCCTACTACCAGGCGGGGCTTCGCGTGGTGGACGTGTCCGGCGAGCTGCGAGGGGACCTGTACCGCCAGGGCCGCGAGATCGCGTGGTTCCCGACGGGCACGCCCGACGGGCACGTGGCCAACTCGCCGATGGCGTGGGGACCCCAGCTGTTCAAGGGTCACGTGTTCGTGTCGGACTTGAACTCGGGATTGTGGGTTCTGCGCGTGGAGCCCGCCGACAAGGCGCCGGTGTCGTGAGCGGGGCGCACAAGGCGGCGGTCGCGGGGCTGGCCCTGTTGGCATCGCTTGCGGCTTTGCCGACGCCGGCTCCAGCCCTTGGCCAAGAGGCCGTGCGGGACTCTCCCGTCTACCGCGTGTACGTGGCCAACGAGTCGTCGGACTTGGTGAGCCGCGTCGCCTTTGCGCCCGGACAAGGCGCCGTCCTGGAGAAGAACATCCCCGTCGGGATCATGCCCGGCGACAACGACGGCGCCCACGGCCTTAGCGTGTCGCCCGACGGCCGCCACTGGTACGTGAGCATCGCCCACGGCACGCCCTTCGGCTACGTGTGGAAGTTCCACGCCGGCCCCGACACCTTGGTGGCGCGGACCCGCCTGGGACGCTTCCCCGCGACGATGGGACTCACGCCCGACGGCCAGTTCCTGCTGGCGGCCAACTTCAACCTGCACGGCGACATGGAACCGTCCAGCATTTCGGTGGTGTACGCCCCCGACATGCTGGAGATCGCCAAGATCACGACGTGCCTGATGCCGCACGGGAGCCGCGTCGACGCCGCCGGGACCAAGCAGTACTCCGTGTGCATGCACTCCGAGCAGCTGGTCGAGATCGACGTCGAGACCTTCCAGCCCAGCGCGCGCTTCGGCCTGGCGCCGGGGCACGAAGCGTTGCTGGCCGACGCCCACGAGCCCGCGGCGCACTCGGAGCCGGCCGCCGTATGCAGTCCCACGTGGGTGGAGCCGGCCTCGGGCGCGCGCGCAAACCGGTTCGTCTACGTGGCGTGCAACAAGAACCGCGAGGTGCTGGAGGTGGACACCGAGGCGTGGCGCGTGTCGCGGCGGTTCGCCACGGGCGCCGGGCCGTACAACCTGGAGGCCGTGGCCGGGGGGCGTCTCCTGATCGCCACGCTGAAGGGGGAGCAGGCCGTGGCTGTGTTCGACCTGGAAGCCGGTGCGCTTCTGCGTCGCCTGCCCACGTCCCGCCCGGTGACGCACGGCGTGGTGGCCAGCCCCGACGGCCGCTGGGCCTTCGTCACGAACGAGTCGGTGGGTTCGGTGCGCGGAACCCTGGACGTGATCGACCTGGAGGCGCTGGAGGTGGTCGCGACGTTGGAGCTGGAGCACCAGCCCGGAGGCATCGACTTCTGGCCGGGCCCGCCGGCTCCTTGACGCCGGCCGGCGCTCGCCAGCCCCGAGATCGCCTGCGCGAACGCCGTCGGATGGTGCGTCGGCAGATCGCCCGCCGGGGGATCGCGGACCCCAGGGTCCTCGCAGCCATGGAAGCGGTCCCGCGAGAGCGCTTCGTGCCCCCGTCGGCCGCCTCGCTGGCCTACGCCGACGGCCCGGTTCCGATCGGCGAGGGCCAAACCGCGTCGCAGCCGTTCGTTGTGGCTTGGATGGCCGATCTCCTGCAGTTGTCCACCGGCGACCGCGTGCTGGAAGTGGGTACGGGATCGGGCTACGGAGCCGCCGTGCTGTCGCGACTTGCCGGCAGCGTTTTCACCGTGGAGCGGCGCGGCGCACTGGCGGCCCAAGCACGAACTCGCCTAGCGGCCCTGCGCTTCAGCAACGTGCACATCCGCGTCGGGGACGGCAGCCTGGGCTGGCCCGAGCACGCCCCCTTCGACGCCGTCTCCGTTGCGGCCGGCGGCTCTCGGGTTCCCGCCCCGCTGCGCGACCAGCTCAAGGTCGGGGGCCGCTTGGTGATGCCCGTGGGCAGCGCCGCCTGTCAGACAATGGTGGTGGAGCAGAAGGGTCCCGACGGCGCCTTCGTCCGAGAAGCGCTCGGGGCCGTGCGCTTTGTGCCGCTCGTGGGCGCCGACGGGTAACCCGAGGGGCCTGCGCCGCCCGTCGCGCCAGCGCCACGATGCGCGGATACACGTCCCAAGCCTCGATGGTGAAGACTCTGTCTTCGCCGACGACCGCCGAGTTCGCAAAGTGGGGAAGAACTTCGGTTTCCAGGTACGCCCCGCTCCGCAGATCGAACTTGTCCAGTGCCCATCCTGCCACCTTCTCGCCGCCGAACAGCACGAACAGCGTGTCGCCGACCACGGACAACGACCGCCCGGTTTCGGCGGGTCTGCGAACCATCCGCGTGGACACGCCGTTCCCCCGCCGCACCTGTCGCGCCCTCGGAAAGTCGAAGTGTTCGACGTAAGGAAAGACGCCCAGCAGCTGGGCTTCCCGGAACGTCGCCCATCCGTCGCCGTAGAAAAACCCGAACACCCAACCGTCGTCGCCCCACCTGACCATTGTTCCCTGCTGCAGCAGGGCGTAAGCCTTGCCCAGACCGGTCGGCGACTCCACCGCGACCGCGTCGTCCCCGTCCCACAGCGCAAGAAAAGACCCTCCCACGCCTCCATCGACCGCAAACCGGCCGCCCTGCAACGCGGCCACCGATGTCACGAAGCCGCTGCGGGCCGGCACCGGCGCCTCTTCAAGCAACCGCCCGTCCGCACTCAACCGCACCACGCGCCGATTGCCGGAGTCGACGAGCACTACCGATCCGTCCGTCGCAACGTCCAATGCCCGAACGTTCCGCAGTTCGCCCGGCCCTTCGCCCTTGCGCCCCCAGGACCACAACAACTCGCCGTCCCCTCCAAGCCGGTAGGCCGCCTGGTTCTGCACGTCGAAGAAGACCACCTCTTGTGCGCCGTCGGGACGCGGCAGCCGCGGAGCGGCCAGCAAGGTGTCCGACGGGCCGCCGAACACCCACAGCGTGTCGAACTCCACCGAAGACCGGACCCGCTCCACATCGTCGGAGGACGAGAACAACGCCGGCGCCTCGAGCAACTTCTCCTGTGCCGCAATCTCGCCGGTGCAACCCAAGCAGAGAATCGCCGCCAGCGCCCACGGCTTCACGTCGTCCCGAGCGAATCGAGGATTGCCGACGACGAACGCCCAGCCCTCAGCCAACATCTTTTCTTCACCCTCCTGCCAGAAAAACGGCGTGGCCGCCATGCGAATTCCGGACAACCGCAAGCTAACTTCGCGCCCCGCTTCGACCGTGCCGACGCGGACCGAACCACGTTGCGCCCCGCCGCCCGACCTTGCGCCGTCCGCGCCCGCGCCCTACGCTGACGCGCTTAGCTCGCCTTCCCACAACCGCAGCTCCGACCCAGGAGGTCCTCCATGAACGTGGGAACCCACCACGGCGCGACCGCCGGCCCACCCCGGTCCGGCCGACTCGCCACGCTCGCAAGCGCCCCGATCCGAACCGCATCGGCGCGCGTCGCTATCGCCAACGTGCCCGCACTGGCCGCGGCCGCCCTGCTTGCCGTCGCGGTCCTTGTGCCGGCCGCCCTCTCGGCGCAGAACGGCAGGATCACGGGCAGGGTCTTGAACGCCGCCAACAACACGCCGATCGCCGTCGCGCAGATCTCCGTGGGCGAAACGGGGCTGGGCGGGATCGCTTCGCAGGACGGGCGCTTCCTGATCCTGGAGGTGCCGGCCGGCGTCCACGAGGTGTCGGCCCAGCGCATCGGCTACGGCACCGAAACCCAGACCGTGCAGGTGTCGGCGGGCCAGGCCGCCTTCGTCGAGTTCCGCATGAGCGAAACGGCGCTCGAGCTCGACGAGATCGTGGTCACCGGGGCGCCGGGGGCCGCGTCGCGTCGCGAGATCGGCAACAGCGTGGCCAGCGTCGACGCCGCGTCGCTCGAGAACACGCCGTCGCAGTCGCTGACCGAGATCCTCAACGGCCAGACCACGGGCATCCAGCAGTGGCGGAACGAGGGCCAGGTCGGCGGCGGCTCCAAGATCATGCTCCGCGGCGTCAACAGCATCAGCCAGGACGTGCAGCCGCTCATCTACGTGGACGGCGTGCGCATGAACAACAACCAGGGCGTGTACAACAACCGGCAGAGCATCAACCCGGGGCCCGCCGGCGCACAAACGTCGCCCAATCCGCTCGACTTGATCGATCCGTACAACATCGAGGATGTGCAGATCGTGCGCGGCGCCGCCGCAACCACGTTGTACGGCACCGAGGCCGCGGGCGGCGTGATCCAGATCTTCACCAAGAAGGGCCGCGCCGGACAGCGCGCCGCGTGGACGGCCGAGTTCACCGGCGGCGCGCGCTTCATGACCGGCAACTCCATGGGCCCGATCTTGGGCAAGACGGCGGATTGGGGCTTCACCAAGCCGTGGTACTCCAACGCGCCCCTGGGCGAGGCCAAGCTGTCGGTCTCGGGCGGCACCAACACCGTCAGCTACTACCTGTCCGGAGCCGTGGGGTACGACGACGGCGTCGTGGACAACAACGACCAGCGCTCGTACGGCGTCCGGGGCAACTTCGGGCTCCAGCCGGCGCCGTCGCTCAACGTCAGCCTGAACACGTCGTACAGCCACAAGAACACGAACTACATGGAGATGGGCGACAACGCCACGGGCTTCATGCTCAACGTGCTCCGCGGCACGCAGGACTACACCAACGCCGCCGTGGACAGGGACAACTACCAGGGCGACCCCGACCAGATCCTGTTCGACATCACCAACAGCGGTCGAGTCGAGCACTTCGTGGGCGGCCTCACCACCATCCATTCGGCCGAGGGACTGGGCCTCACCACGCGCCTCACGATCGGGCTGGACTACACTACGGCGTTCAACCAGCGCAACTTCCCCTTCGACCACGTGCTCAAGCCCAAGGGCGAACGCAACCTTAACGAATGGGAGCACCGGACGATCACCTTCGATCTGGGCTCCACCTGGGACGCCGACTTCGCCGACAACATCACGTCGTCGCTGTCGCTGGGCGGCCAGATCTTCAGCGACTGGGACCACACCGTCTACGGCATCTCGGAAGACTTCGGCGGCCCCGGCGACAAGACCTTGTCCTCGGGCGCGGCCACGCAGTCCAGCGAAGACCTGTTGCGCGTGGTCAACGCGGGCTTCTTCGCGCAGGAAGTGGTGGGGATCAACGACAACCTGTTCCTGACCGGCGGCGTGCGCGTGGACGGCAACAGCGCCTTCGGCGAGGACCTGGGGTTGCAGGTGTATCCGAAGGTGAGCGCGTCCTACGTGATCTCCGACATGGACTTCTGGCCCGGCGACTGGTGGCCGACGATGAAGCTGCGAGCGGCGTGGGGCCAGTCCGGCAAGGCGCCCGGAGCCTTCGACGCCGTGCGAACGTGGACACCCGTAGCGGGCTACGAAGGCCAAGCGGGCGTGACGCCGGCCAACTTGGGCAACCCGGACCTGGGGCCCGAGCGCTCCACCGAGCTGGAGTTGGGCTTCGAGGGCGGGATGCTCGACGACCGCATCGGCTTCGACTTCAGCTGGTACAACAGCGTCACCAGCGACGCGCTGATGCCCGTGACCGCGCCTCCGTCCGACGGCTTCCTGAACTCGCAGCTCAAGAACGTGGGCGAGTTCAAGAACACGGGGTTGGAGATGTCGTTGACGGGCGTGCCCGTGGCGCTGGAGAACGTGCGCTGGGAGATCACCGGCCGCGTGTCCACCGTGTCCAGCGAAGTGCTGGACTTGGGCGGCGCCCCCGAGTTCTTCCTGGGATGGGGGTCGCTGCTGGGCCAGTGGGTGCGAGTCGGGTACCCGATCGTGTCGCTCTGGGGCGAGAGCGTGTCAAACCCGAACGAGGTGGCCGATCCGGTCGTCGAGAACGACCACTACTACGGTCCCGTCTACCCGACGCACGTGCTCAGCGGCACGATGTCGCTCAACCTGTTCAAGCGTCTCACGATCTACGCTTTGGGCGAGTACCACGGGGGCCAGTACCAGTTCAACATCATGCCCTGGCAGCAGGTGCGGCGCGGGCTGTGGCCCGAGTGCAACGACCGCGGACTGGACGACCCCGACGACGCGGCGGCGTGGGGTGCGGCGACGGCGATTTGGAGGGCCCGGTGCCAGCTGCCGACGCCCAACTTCGACTTCTGGATGCGGCCGTCGAACTTCTTCAAGATCCGCACCATATCGGCGTCGCTGCTGGTACCCGACAACCTGATCCCGGGGGCCACGGGCACCACGCTGACGGCGACCCTGCAGAACCCGTACAAGTGGTCCAACGGCGCGGGGATCGACCCCGAGCTGACCGTGGGCTACGGCGGCGGCGTGGGCACCTTCCCGGCCCGGTACGAGTACTACCAGCTGCCGGCGCCCGTCATGTTCTCCCTGAGCCTTCGGGCCAACTTCTAGCTCGGCGCAGAAAGGAGATCAACGCATGAGAAACGCCAACAACGGAAGCACGCTCCTGGACCGCGCGCGCCGGATCGCACAGGCCCGCCGGACTCGGCAGACGCGCCGGACTCTGCCCGCACGCTTGGCGAGCGCCGGACTGGCTGTGCTGCTCGTCTCCGCGTGCGACCTCTTCGACGTGGTGAACCCGGGGCCGATCATCGACTCGGCGCTGAACGAGGAGTCGGCCGGCAAGACGGTGCTGATCGGCGTGGCCGCGGACGTGGAAGTGGCTCTGGACGCCATGGCGTGGCTGGGCGGACCGGCTTCGACCGACTTGGATGCGGACGCCACGCAGCCCTGGCTTCAGGACGCCGGCGAAGGGCGGCTGACGGTCACCAACGCGAACAACAGCTGGCACCCCATGCAGCTGGCGCGCTGGGGCGCCGCGGCCGGCATTGCGCGGCTGGGCGAGAGCCAGAGCGACGCCGCGACCAACCAATGGGTCACCGCGGCCTACATGTGGGCCGGCTGGGCCAACCGAATCCTGGGTGACAACGCATGCATCGCCGTGTTCGGCGGCGAAGACGCGGACGGCGACGGCAACCCCGACCCCGGGGCGGCAGGCGAAGTGAACGAACACTACGCCAGGGCTCTGGAGCGGTTCGAGACGGCGCGGACGCGCGCGTCAGGCGCGGGCTTGGACTCAATCGTGACGGCCTCCACCGCGGGAATGGCCCAAGCCCACTTGATGCTGGGCAACTACTCGCAGGCCATGTCGGAAGCGGCCCAAGTGCCCGACGACTTCGTGTGGGTGGCGCGTCGGTCGGCGAACAGCGGCCGCGAAGAGAACTCGATCTGGCAGTTCACCAACGAGAACCAGAAGCAGATCACGGTCTGGAGCATGTACAACGACAGCATCGGCCCTGACGCCGACCCGCGCGTGCCGTGGCGCGACATGAACCAGACCTCGGGCGGCGGCGTCAAGCCCTTCTACCGCCAGCTCAAGTACCTGACGAAGGGCGACGACATCCCCTTGGCCAAAGGTCACGAGATGCGCCTGATCGAGGCCGAGGTCTTGTTGCGGCAAGGCGACCGGGACGGCGCCGTGGACAAGATCAACTACGTGCGGGAGCGGGTGGGCGTGCCGCTCGTGTCCGCCTCCACCGACTCGGAGGCGTGGCTGGCCCTGGACAGGGAGCGGAACTTCGAGCTGTGGCTGGAGGCGCGCAGGCTGAAGGACAACGCCCGCTTCTCGGCGGAAGGGACCAGCCCGTGGGCGGTGGCGTTCATGCAGGGCCGCCACAGCTGCTTCCCGCCCAGCCAAGCCGAGTGCAGCGCGAACTCCAACGTGCAGGGGAACGCGTACTGCAACCAGTCCTAGTCGCGGAGCCGGCCGCCGGAGTCGCCCTGGTTCGGGGGCTCCGGCGGCCCGTCGGTCGGTCGCGCGCCGTCGGTCGGCCCCGCGCTGGCGTTCGTGGCTGGGCCGGCGCCCGATTGCGCCTGCGGAGTCGTCGGAAGGGGGCAGGCCGCGGCCCGGCCGAACCACTTGTAGCGGTTGCGGGCGACCCAGTCGTAGGCGGCGTCGCGGAGTGGGCGGGGCGCCAAGAGGCCGGCGGCCAGCAACGGATAGGGGAACTTGAGGCGCAGTGCAATGCGCAGAACGGCGCCCGACCGGAAGTGGACCTTGCGGCCCTGAACGAGGGCAATGGAACCCGCACCCAACCCTTGGAACGCGTGGACGGTCCCGGGATCGGCGCAGTTGCTCGCGGCGCTGCCCCGTGCCCAGGCAGAATCGCCTGCCGTCGCGCCGGCCCGCGCAAGCAGCCGAGCGGCCTCGTCGGACTGGAGCTGCGCGAAGCGGAACCGACCGTTCGGGTCCCGCGGCCCGGCCCAGCGGACCATGGCGTTGCACAAGTTGCAGGCGCCGTCGAAGAGGATCACGGCGCGGTCGTCGGGCGCGGGCTGGCCGTCGGGCGCGGGTTGGCTGTCGGGCGCAAGTCCGCTGTCCGGCGCAGGTCCGTCGTCCAGCGCAGGTCCGTTGTCGTTCAAGGAGCGGTTCTCCACCGATGCTGAACACGCCTTTCGCTCCTTGGCCGTCGCACACCAGGGAAGAGGCGGCGGCCGTGAAGCGCGTCCTGTCGTCCAACCGAACAAACTACTGGACCGGCGGCGAGGGCCGCGCCTTCGAGAAGGAGTTCGCCGCGTTCGCCGAGACCCGTCATGCCGTGGCGGTGGCCAACGGCACCGTGGCTCTGGACGCGGCGCTGCGCGCGACGGGGGTGGGGCCGGGGGCCGACGTGGTGGTGACGCCTAGGACCTTCGTGGCGTCGGCCAGTGCGGTCGTGGCCGCTGGGGCGCGGCCGGTCTTCGCTGACGTGGACCGGGACTCGCAGAACGTGACCGCCAAGACGATCGAGGCCGTCCTCACGCCCCGGACGCGGGCCGTGATCTGCGTGCACCTTGCCGGGCGGCCCTGCGAGATGGACCCGATACTGGCGTTGGCCAAGGAGCGCGGATTCGCCGTCGTGGAGGACTGCGCGCAGGCCCACGGCGCCCGGTACAAGGGGCGGAGCGTGGGCGGGCTGGGCCATGTGGGGGCGTGGTCGTTCTGCCAGGACAAGATCATGACGACCGGCGGCGAAGGCGGCATGGTCACCACCGACGACCCCGCGATCTGGGAGGCGGCTTGGTCGTACAAGGACCACGGCAAGTCCTGGAACGCCGTCTACGAACGCGAACACCCGCCGGGGTTCCGCTGGGTCCACGAGTCGTTCGGCACCAATGCGCGCATGACCGAGATGCAGGCCGCGATTGGCCGCGTCCAGCTCGGGCGAATCAATGCCTGGACCGCCGCTCGCCGCCGCAACGCCCTGGCCATCGCCCGCGCGTGCCGGGCCTTCACCGCGCTGCGTGTGCCGCCGGTCCCGCGCCATCTTCGCCACGCCTGGTACCGCTTCTACGCCTTTGTCCGACCGGAACGGCTGGCGCCGGGCTGGGACCGGAACCGCATCGTCGCCGCCGTCTGCGCACAAGGGGTGCCCTGCTACCACGAGGGGATCTGCCCAGAGGTCTACCAAGAGGAGGCGTTCGACGACACCGACTGGCAGCCGGCCGTGCGCCTGCCCAACGCCCGCAAGCTGGGCGAGACGAGCCTGGTCTTCCTGGTTCACCCGACGATTACGGAGGAGCAGATCGTCAAGGCCTGCTCGGCCATTCGGCGGACCATGGAGCAGGCGTCGCGGTAGGCGTATCTTTCCGGCGGTTGGCGAGGGCGCAGGGGCGCGGTCGCGGAGTGAGGGCGTCGGATTCGCGGCTGCGCGGTCGCGCAACACGAGAACGGGGGGCGGTGAAATGGGCGTGCGGGTCTTGGTGGGCACGGAGAAGGGCGGCTTCTGGATGCGCAGCAGCCCGGATCGGCGGCGCTGGGAGGTGTCGGGGCCGTTCTTCAAGGGTTGGAAGGTGACGGCGGGCCTCCGACTGGCCGACGGGCGCTTCATGGCGGCGACGGCCAGCCACGTGTACGGCCCGGCGCTTCACCTGTCGAAGGGCGCGGACGGTTCCCTGGACGCGGACGCGCCGGATGCGCAAGCGTGGGAGCAGGTCCCGCGCGGCCCTTCCTACCCGGACGGCGGCGAGCGTCGGTTGCGTCAGGTGTGGACGCTGGCGGAGAACCGGGGCGTCCTCTACGCCGGAGTGCAGGACGCCGGCCTGTTCCGCAGCGACGACGGAGGGCGGTCCTGGGAACCGGTCTCCGGGCTCAACGAACACGAGACGCGGGAGGGCTGGCTGCCCGGCGCCGGCGGCCTGTGCTGCCACGCCGTGCTCTTCAGCGCCTCCGACCCCAAGCGAATGTGGTGCGGCATTTCGGCGGTGGGCGTTTTCCGCACCGACGACGGCGGCGCCACGTGGATTCCGAAGAACCGGGGCGTGACCACGGTCCTGGAGGACAAGAAGCACAAGGAGATCGGCCGATGCGTGCACGGGCTGGCCCAGGACCCGGCGGACCCGAACCGCATCTACCGCCAGGACCATTCGGGCATGTACCGGACCTTGGACGGGGGCGACAGCTGGGAGCGGAACGAGGACGGCCTGCCCTCGGGCTTCGGCTTCCCCATCGCGGTCGACGACGGCGGCAAGGCCCTCTTCGCGGCGCCCCAGGAGAGCGACGAGCACCGAGTCCCCGCCGGAGGCGTCCTTCAAGTCTTCCGCAGCACCGACGGCGGCGACTCCTGGCGGCCCGCCTCGCGAGGGCTGCCCGACCACCACGCCTACGGCACCGTGCTGCGCGGCGCCATGGCCGTGGACTCCCTCGAACCGGCGGGCGTCTACTTCGGCACCACGTCCGGCAGCGTTCACGTCAGTCGCGACCTGGGAGAGAGCTGGACGAACCTCCCCGTCGCGCTTCCCCGCATCCTTCACGTGTCGGCATGGGCGGAGTGACGTCGACGGCCACGCTTCCGGGGGCGCGGCGGCTGGTCGGGGCGGTCCTCTGATGGCGCGCGTGCAAGTTGCGCTGCCTTCGCTGCTGGAGTCCGTGGCGGGCGGGGCGCGGGAACTGTCGGCGTCGGGGGAAACGTTGCGGGAAGTCTTCGCGGACCTGCTGGCGCAAGAGCCCCGGTTGAAGCCGCACCTCTTCGACGAATCGGGCGACTTGCGGCCTCACGTCCTCTGCTTCCACAACGGCACGAACACGCGCTGGCTGGACGGACGGGACCCGGCGGTGAAGGATGGAGACAAGGTACTGTTCATGCAGGCGGTCACGGGAGGATAGGAACCATGACTCTGGAACGGCGGCGATTTCTCAAGACCACCGCGACGGCAGCGGCCGCGGGCGCGCTGGGGACCGGCGCCGCCCTTGAGCCCAGCGCTGCCGCGGAGCCCGACGCAGCCCTGAAGCCGACCTCTCCGTTGGACGATTCCGCGTCCGCCGGCGCCGTCCCGTCCGTCCCGACGCTCCAAGACGTCCCGATCCCGCTGGGCAACGCAGAGCCGCCGGCGTTCCAGTTCCAGGCGTATCCGGGCGGCACCGGCGCGCTCATGGAGCGGTTCTGGCGCGAAACGGACGGGCGGCCCTTCGATCGCGCCGAGATCGAGATCGCACGGTGGACGGGCCCCGCGCCCTCGTCGGAAGAGGAGCTGGCCTTTCTGCCCGTCCATCGGCTGGCTGCCTTGCTGCGCGACCGGCACGTCTCCCCCGAGGAGCTGACCGAGGTCTACCTGAATCGGCTCAAGCGACTGGACCCGGTGCTGCTGTGCGCCGTGACGATCCTGGAAGGCCGCGCCCGGGAAGAAGCCCGTCAAGCCGGCGCCGAGATCCGCGACGGGCGGTGGCGCGGTCCCCTGCATGGCGTTCCGTACGGCCTCAAGGACCTCTTCGCGGTGTCCGGGACGCGCACCACGTGGGGTGCCGACGACTTCCGAACGCAGTTCACCCGCCGGGACTCGGAGGTGGCGGTTCGGCTGCGCAACGCGGGCGCCGTGCTCGTGGCCAAGCTGGCGACCGGCGAGTTCGCCCGGGGCGACCGCTGGTACCGGGGGCGCACCTTGAACCCGTGGAACCTGGACGAAGGGTCCAGCGGCTCCTCGGCCGGGCCGGGCTCGGCCACGGCGGCGGGGTGCGTGGCGTTCGCCATCGGCACGGAGACCCAAGGCTCCATTGTTTCGCCCTCGCGCCGGTGCGGGCTCACGGCGCTCCGCCCCACCTTCGGGCGCGTCAGCCGCCACGGCGGCATGGTGCTGGCGTGGAGCATGGACAAGGTGGGACCGATGTGCCGAAGCGCCCTGGACTGCGCCCTGGTCTTCGACGCAATCCACGGCGCCGACGAGAAGGACCCGGCGTCGCTGACCGCGCCGTTCCACTTCGACCCGGCGCACGGGCTGGCGGACCTGCGCATCGGCTACGCGGAGGACGCTCCCGAGTCGTTCCTGGATCAGTTGCGGTCGATGGGGGCCGAGCTTCGCCCCATGCCCGAGATCCCCGAGGGCGGCTCCAACGCGCTGACCGTCGAATCCGCCGCCGCGTTCGACTTTCACGTGGCCAAGGACGGCGAGCCCGAGCCGCTGCCTCAGGACCTGGACGATGCCCAGCGCCGCCGCCGGGGCCGATTTCGCGGCGGCCGGAACGTGCAGGCGTTGGATTTCGTGCAGTCCCAGCGTCGGCGTCACATTCTCATGAAGCGGATGGGCGAAGCCATGGAGGGTTTCGACATGTTCGCGAGCGGGTCGGGGCTGGTGAGGCTGACGAACCAGACGGGCCATCCGGCCGTCGTCGTGCCTTACGGCTTCGGTGTTCGCAACCCCGACGACGAGAGTCCCACGGAGATGCCGCTGACCACGACCCTGATCGGCGCGCTGTTCGCCGACGCCAAGCTCCTGGCCGCGGCTCACGCCTTCCAGCGGGAAACGGACTGGCACGCGAGACGCCCCCCGCTGCCCTAGGGCCGGCTTGCGCGCGGGCAGCCTGAACCTGGCCTGGGCCCGGCAGATCGTCGGCGCACTCGCTAACCGGGGCTTGTCGGAGGTGGAGGTGGCGCCGGGGTCGCGCTCGGCGCCGCTGGTGCTGGCGCTCCACTTGTTCCCCGAGATCAAGGCGCGGACCCACTTGGACGAGCGCTCGGCGGCGTTCTTCGCCCTGGGATACGGCCGACGAACCCGCCGTCCCGCCGCCGTGGTGACCACCTCGGGAACGGCCGTGGCCAACCTGTTGCCCGCGGTCGTGGAGGCCGCCGCGTCGGACGTGCCGATGATCCTGATCACCGCCGACCGGCCGCCCCGTCTGCGAGGCGCCGACGCCAACCAGACGATCGACCAGGTCGGCATCTTCGGGGCCGCCAGGGTGCGCTTCGAGGCGGACCTGCCCGTCCCGTCGGAGGCGGGGCTGGAGGAGGCGGCAGCGCTGGCGGACGTGGCGGCCCAGCGCGCAACGGGTCCTCCGGCAGGCCCCGTCCACCTGAACGTGCCCTTCGAGAAGCCGTTGCAGCCGCGCTCGCCGGACGCGGTCTGGGGCCGGCGGGCGAGCTTTGGACGGGAAGCGGTTCACGAACCCGGCGCCGCAGCAACAGCGAGTGAAGTCCCACGCTGGCGGCGACGATCGGACGTCTCCGCAGTCCACGAACCCGTCGCCGTCGTGCCGGCCCAAGCCCCGGACTCGGTCGCGGACGTCTCTTCCGCCCTGGCCCGGCGGCTCGCCTCCGCCCAGCGCCCCCTCCTGGTCGCCGGCCCGTCCAGCGACCCCGACGCCGACGGCCCCGCCCTGGTCCAGTTCGCCGCCCTAGGCGGGATTCCCCTCCTGGCGGACCCGCTCTCCGGCGCCCGTTTCTGCGGCGCAGTCCCCGATCCCGACCGCCCGGTCCCCGATCCCGACGGCGCGACCCCGGCCCCGGACGACCCGGACCCCCAATCGGCCGTAGTCTGCGGTGCCTACGACCACTTCCTGCGCGTCCCGACCCTGGTGCGCCGTCTGGCGCCCGACCTGATCCTCCGCACGGGGCGCACGCCCACCTCCGCCGCGCTGGAAGCGGCCCTGGAGCACTGGAAGGACGCCGTGCAAGTCGCGATCGACGCGGGGAGCTGCCCGAAGGACCATCAAGGTTTGGCGCGCGACTACGTGAAGGCGTCTCCCGCGACGCTTCTGCCCCGTGCGGCCGCCGCCCGCCCGGCCCCGGCCCCGGTCGCGTCCCCGCCGCCCGCCCGCCGCCCCCCCGATCCCTCCTGGCCGGCCGCCTGGGCTCGCGCCGAGTCCGCCGCCTGGCTGGCCCTGGAAGACGCCGTCCGCGACCCCGACAACGAGGGCGCATACGCCGCCGCGGCCCTGAACGCGCTTCCCCCCGAATCGACCCTCTTCGTCTCGAGCTCCATGCCCGTCCGCGACCTGGACGCCTACGGCCGCCCGGGCCCGCGGCGCGTCCGCGTCCTGGGCAACCGAGGCGCCAGCGGCATCGACGGCATCGTGTCCTCGGTGCTGGGGTGCGCCGCCGGCGGTCCCGGCCCCGTCGCGGGCCTGCTGGGCGACCTGGCCTTCGTTCACGACATGAACGGCCTGCTGGCCGCCCGAGACCGCGAACTCAACGCCGTGTTCGTCTTGGTGGACAACGACGGGGGCGGCATCTTCCACATGTTGCCGATCCGGGCGTTCGAGCCTGCCTTCACCCCGTACTTCGCCACCCCCCACGGACTGGACTTCCGCCACGCCGCCAACCTCTACGGCGTCCCGCTCCAAGACGTCGCCACGCCCGAAGCGCTGACGGACGCCGTTTCGGCCGCGATCTGCCGGCCCGGCACCGAGATCGTCCGCATCCGCACCTGCAAAGAGACCAACCGCCGCCGACACGAGGCCGCCCGCGAGCAGGTGGCCCGTTGCCTAGCCCGAACTCTCGCCTAAACCCGAACCCTTCCCCAATACGCGCCATGACCTACGAGGACATCACCTACCGCAAGCACGACGGCGTCGCCCGGATCGCCATCAACCGGCCCGAAGTCCGAAACGCCTTCCGCCCCGAGACCCTCTTCGAACTCCTGAACGCCTTCGAGGACGCCAACGAGGACCCGTCCGTGGGCGTCGTCCTGCTGACCGGCGAAGGCCCGGCCAAGGACGGCAAGTACGCCTTCTGCTCCGGCGGCGACCAGCGCGTCCGCGGCGACGCGGGCTACGTGGGACGCGACGGCGTGCCCCGTCTGAACGTACTCGTCCTCCAACGGCTGATCCGCACCATGCCCAAGCCGGTGATCGCCCTGGTGGCCGGCTACGCGATCGGCGGCGGCCACGTGCTCCACGTCGTGTGCGACCTGACGATCGCCGCGGACAACGCCGTCTTCGGCCAGACTGGGCCCAAGGTGGGCAGCTTCGACGGCGGCTTCGGTTCGTCGTACCTGGCGCGCATCGTCGGCCAGAAGAAGGCGCGCGAGATCTGGTACCTGTGTCGCCAGTACGGCGCCCAGGAGGCCCTGGAGATGGGTCTGGTGAACAAGGTCGTGCCCGTGGAGCGGCTGGAGGACGAGGGCCGCGAATGGGCCCAGCGCATCCTGTCCCACAGTCCGCTGGCGATCCGCCTGCTCAAGTCGGCCTTCAACGCCGACGTGGACGGCCAGGCGGGCCTCCAGGAGCTGGCCGGGAACGCCACCCTGCTCTTCTACATGACCGAGCAGGGCCAAGAGGGCCGCGACGCCTACCTGCAGAAGCGCAAGCCCGACTTCCGCAAGTACCCGTGGCTGCCGTGGTAGCTGCCGGCAAGCCGCGCGTCCCCGGCGCAGCGGCCCCATGAGCCGTTGGCGCGCCTGGTTCCTGGCGATCCGTCCTCGGACCTTGACGGTGTCGATTGCGCCCGTGCTGGCGGGAACGGGACTGGCCCTGGCCGACGGCGTGGCCGTCCCGGAGGTGGCGACCGCCGCGCTGGCAGGCGCCGTGTGCATCCAGATCATCGCGAACTTGGCCAACGACTACTTCGACTTCGTGAAGGGGGCCGACACGGAGGAGCGCGTCGGTCCCGTGCGCGTGGTCCAGGCCGGACTGTTGACGCCGCAAAGCGTGGGTCGCGGCATCTTCGCGTTCCTGCTCCTCGCCTTCTTCGCCGGGGGCTACCTGCTGGGCGCGGCCGGCTGGCCCGTGGCGGCGGTCGGCGCGGCGTCGCTGCTCTGCGCCTTCGCCTACACGTCGGGCCCGTTCCCGCTGGCCTACCGCGGCCTGGGCGAAGCCTTCGTCTTCGTCTTCTTCGGCCCCGTCGCGGTCATGGGCACGTACTACGTCCAAGCGCTGTCGCTGTCCCCGCACTCCCTGCTGGCGGGCACCGGCCTGGGCGTGTTCAGCATGGCGGTCCTCGGGGCGAACAACCTGCGGGACATGGAAACCGACGCGGCGGCGGGCAAGCGAACCTTGGCGGTGCGTGTGGGTGCGCTCCCGGCCGCCGTTCAGTACGCGACCTGCTTGGTGGTGGCCGCCGCCGTCCCGCCGATCGGGTACTTCTGGCTCGGGTGGCCGATCTGGACGCTCGCGGCGCTGGCGGGCGCGGCAACGTGCGTCCGGGCCGTCGTCGTCGTGTTGCAGTTTGCCGGGGCGCTGCGGGCGGGGGGCGGCGAGGCGGCAGGTGCGGAGGCTCGTCCCGGGCGGGAAGCGCTGATCCCGGTCCTGGGCAGGACTGCGCGCGGGGTCGGGTTCTACGGCGCCGGGCTGGGAGTAGGGTTCGCGATGTGGTGGCTGTGACGCCGCCGCCTGTGGCAACGCCCGCCACGTGGCTGGAACGCGCCGCCGCCCGCGCGCCGGACGCCCCAGCGCTTGTCTGGGACGACGGGCAACTGTCCTGCCGCGAGCTGGACCAAGCCGCCGAAGCCGCAGCGGCCAACTTCCGCGAGGCTGGTCGGCGCACCGGCAAGTCGCCCGCCCAGGCCGCGTCCCCCGCAGCGCCGGGCTCCCGCGCCGTCGCCGCGCGGCACATGGCGCCCAAGCCTCGCGCCCCGGCCCTCACAGCGCCAAGGTCCCACGCCGTCGCCGCCCTCTCCCTTCCGCCGGGACCCCAGGCCGCGACGGCTCTCTTCGGCCTCTGGAAGGCGGGGTTCGTGGCCGCGCCCCTCCACGAGCGACTGTCCACCGACGAGACGGACTACGCCCTGCGGCTCCTTCGCCCCGCCCTGCGGCTGGACGACCGGGGCGAGCCGGCTCCATTCCGCCCCGCCGGTCGCGCGCTCTCCTTTGCCGACTTTCCCGAGGTGTCGGCGGTGCTGCTGACCTCGGGCTCTTCCGGCGCGCCCAAGGCCGTGGGGCTGACCACGCGGTCGCTTGCGGCTTCGGTCGCCGGGGCTGTGCGCCGCCTGTCGCTCCGGCCGGGCGCCTGCTGGGGGCTCTGCTTGTCCCTAGGACACGTGGGCGGCCTGTCGCTCCTGCTCCGCGCGATCGCGACCGGCGCTGCAGTTCGCTGCTGGCCGACGTTCGACGCCAGGACGGTGGCCGACGCCGTGTTGGCGGGCCAAGTCACGCACCTCTCGGTGGTGCCCGTCATGCTCCGACGCCTTCTGGACGCGCTGGGCCCGCGAAAGGCGCCGGCCAGCCTCCAGTGCGTGCTGACGGGCGGTGCGGCCGCGTCCCGCCCCTTGCTGGAGCGGGCTTGGCGGGCGGGAGTGCCCGCAGCCCCCACCTGGGGCATGACCGAGACCTCGTCCCAGATCGCCACGGCACCGCCCGACTTGGCCCGTCGCCTGCCCGGAACCGCCGGGCCGCCGCTGCCCGACCTGGAAGTCCGCGCCGACGCCGCGGGCAGGCTGCACGTGCGAGGCCCCACCCTTGCCGCCGCCGTGGTGGGCGCGCCCGACGCCCAGCCGGAGCCGCTGCCGCTGGACGCCGACGGCTGGTTCCGCACGCCGGACGCGGGCCGCCTGGACGCCGACGGGAACGTCCATGTCGAAGGGCGCGCCGACGACGTCATCACGACCGGGGGGCTGAACGTGGCGCCCCGCGAAGTGGAGCGCGTGATCGAAGCGATGCCCGGCGTGGGCGAGGCCGTGGTGTTCGGCGTGCCGGACGCGGATTGGGGCCAGGTCGTCGCGGCCGTGGTGGAAGCGGCCGACGGCGACGTGGCGCCCGAAGGCGTAGACCGCCATTGCCGCGCCCGGCTGGTCCGAGGCCGCTGCCCATCTCGGATCCGCGTGGTTGACGCCCTGCCGCGCACGCAAACGGGAAAGGTGATGCGCGCGCAAGTGGCCGAGCGGTTCGGCGCAAACCTCGGATCGACATGAGCGACTTTCTGCACGAACTGCGCTGGCGAGGCCTGTTCGCCGACGCCACGGAACACGCCGCGGACGCCTTGCGACAGGGCCGCACGGCCGGCTACATCGGCTTCGACCCCACGGCGCCGTCGCTGCATGTGGGCTCGCTGGTGCCGATCATGGGACTTGTGCATTTGCAGCGCGCCGGCCACGTCCCCATTGTGCTGGTGGGCGGCGGCACCGGCCTGATCGGCGATCCGTCGGGCAAGGCGTCGGAACGCGCCCTGCTGGACCGAAGCCGCGCACAAGAAAACGCCGAGAGCATCCGCCGGCAGCTGGCGTCGTTCCTGGACTTCGACTGTCGCGACAACCCGGCGCGCATGGCCAACAACCTGGATTGGCTGGACGGCCTGGGGCTGGTCGACTTCCTGCGCGACGTAGGCAAGCACTTCTCCGTGAACGCCATGTTGCGCAAGGAATCGGTGCGGCGGCGCCTGGCCGACGACGAAGCCGGCATTTCGTTCACCGAGTTCGCCTATCAGCTGTTGCAGGCGTACGACTTCCGCGAGCTGGCCGTGCGCTTCGACTGCACGTTGCAGATGGGCGGCTCGGACCAGTGGGGCAACATCACGGCGGGAATCGACCTAGTGCGCCGCATGGGCGGCCCTCGTTGCCACGGCGTAGTGTTCCCGCTCCTGGAGTCGGCGGACGGAGTCAAGTTCGGCAAGACCGAAGCGGGTACCGTGTGGCTGGACCCGGAGCGCACGTCGCCCTACCGCTTCTACCAATTCTGGCTGAACACCGCCGACGCCGACGTGATCGGGCACCTGAAGCGGTTCACTCTCCTCGACGAATCAGAGGTAGGGGAACTGTCCATGGCCGCGCGGGACGCTCCCCACCGGCGCGAAGCCCAGCGACGGCTGGCGGCCGAAGTGACGCGAACCGTCCACGGATCGGAAGGGCTGGACCGGGCCGTCCGAGCGTCGCAGGTGCTCTTCGGCGGCAGCTTGGAGGGGCTGGGCGCCGACGACGTTGCCGAGATCTTCGCCGACGTGCCGTCCACGAGGCTTGCCCGCGCGCGCCTGGAGGGAGACGGCGTCGAGCTGATCGCCGTCATGGCCGAAGGGGGCATGGCGTCTTCGAAGGGCGAAGCACGTCGCTTGGTGCGGGGGGGCGGCGTCTACGTGAACGGCGTCCGGGCGAACGATGCCGCGGCCGTGCTGGGCGCCGCCGACGCCATTGAAGGCCGCTTCGTGGTCGTGCGCGTGGGCAAGAAGCGCTTCTTCGTGGTGGAAGTTGAGTAGGTCCGGGCGGCTCGGGGCGGATGCCGGGGCGCCTCGGCCAGCCGCCTGCGCATCGCGGCCCACAGCTTGCGCGCCGCGATAGGTTATGACCATGAATCCGCCGCTAGTGGGCGTGGTCATGGGCTCCCGGAGCGACTGGCCGACCATGAAGCACGCCGCCGACACGCTGGACGCCCTGGGCATTCCGCGCGAAGTGCAGGTGGTGTCGGCCCACCGGACGCCGGACCTGCTCTTCGAGTACGCCTCGGGCGCCGAAGCGCGCGGGCTCCGGGTGATCGTCGCCGGGGCCGGAGGGGCCGCCCACCTGCCGGGGATGATCGCCGCCAAGACGGTGCTGCCGGTGCTGGGGGTCCCGATCCAGTCGCGGGCGCTCAAGGGGCTGGACTCGCTGCTGTCGATCGTCCAGATGCCGGGGGGCGTGCCCGTGGGGACGCTGGCGATCGGCGAAGCGGGCGCCGCCAACGCGGCCCTCCTGGCCGGGCGAATCCTGGGCCAGGACGATCCCGCGATCCGAGAGGCGGTGCGCGCCTATGCTCGTAGCCGGACCGAAGCCGTCCTGGCGGACCTGGACCCGACGACTCCACCGCCGAGCCCGGCCCGGCTGCCGCGACCTGCCCAGCCGACGCAACCTGCCCAGCCGACGGAAGCGGCGAGCCGAACCAAGCCGTCTTCGTGAGGATCGGCGTCCTGGGCGGCGGCCAGCTCGCCCGGATGATGGCGCTGGAGGGCATCCCCCTGGGGTGCCGATTCGCGTTCCTGGAGCCCGGTGCCGATCCGCCGGCCGCCGTCGCCGGGGACGTCGTGCGCGCGCCCTACGACGACCAAGCCGGCTTGGCCCGGCTAGCGGACTCCTGCGACGTGGCCACCTTCGAATTCGAAAACGTCCCCGCCGCCAGCGCCGCCTTCCTTCAGTCGCGGCTTTCGGTGCTGCCGCCTCCGGCCGCGCTGGAGGCGTCCCAAGACCGCTTGGCCGAGAAACGCCTCTTCCGCCAAGTCGCGATTCGGACCGCGCCCTTCCACCCCGTGAATGCGCCCAGCGACTTGGAGGCCGCGCTGGAGGTCACCGGCCTGCCCGTCGTGATCAAGACCCGGCGGATGGGCTACGACGGGAAGGGCCAAGCCATGGCCGAAACGGCCCAAGAAGCCGCCGCCGCCGTGGCCAAGCTGGGCCCCGCCGATCTGATCGCCGAGGGGTTCGTTCCCTTCCGACGCGAGCTCAGCATCGTCGCCGCGGCCGCCCGCGACGGCTCCCGCATCTTCTATCCGCTGACCGAGAACCATCACCGCGACGGCATCCTGCGCGTCAGCTACGCCCCCGCCCCGGGCCTCGCCCCCGCCTTGCAAGCCGAAGCCGAGGCCCTAATCGGCCGCCTCCTGGACCACCTCGGCTACGTGGGCGTGCTGGCCGTCGAGCTCTTCCAAACCGACGACGGCTTCCTGGCCAACGAAATGGCTCCCCGCGTCCACAACTCGGGACACTGGACCCTGGACGGGGCCGCCACCAGCCAGTTCGAAAACCACGTGCGCGCGGTCGCCGGCCTGCCCCTGGCGGACCCGCAGCCCGTGGCCGCCGCCTCTGCGATGATCAACCTGATCGGCCAAGTCCCCGCCACCGAGACCCTGGCCGCGGTCCCCGGCCTGCGCCTCCACCTCTACGGCAAGTCCCCCCGGCCCGGCCGCAAGTTGGGCCACGTGAACGTCGCGGGCTCGGATCGGGCGGCGGTCATGGCGACCGCGCGACGGGCGTGGGGGCTGGCGGCGGGGGACGGGCCGCTGCCGGGCGAAGGGGGCTTCGTCGAGTGAGCCCATGCTGCGAAAGCGCTCTTCACGCGCTCGGGGTCCCGTCCGATTGTTCCGCGGCCGGGGGCGTAGGACTCGCCGTATTGCCCCCGGCGTAGGCTGACCGTAACTTCATTCTTCGAAGAGGACGGGTCGAACCCGGAGCCCCGGCCTTTATCGCGCGGTGGCAGAGCAGAGGAGGAGTCGGTGGCTTCAGAGCGTGCGCCCTTCCCATACACTGCCAGTCACGTGGCGAACTACTTCCTCCAGCGTGCCAAGAGGGAGCGCCGAGACCTGAGCCACCTCAAGTTGCAGAAGCTGGTCTACATCGCGTACGGCTGGTGCTGGGAAATACTCGGCCGTCCCCTGTTTCCCGACCGAATAGAAGCGTGGCGATACGGTCCAGTCGTGCCCGACCTCTATCATGAATTCAAGCACTGCGGTTGGCAACCGATCAGGCAGTGGTCGGCGCACTACGACTTCGAGAACCGAGAGTTCATCATCCCGGAAGTTCAGCCCGACGGCCGGGTCGCTGGCGTCTTGCACAAGGTTTGGGAAGCATACAAGCCGTTCTCGGCCCGGCAGCTTCGGAACATGACGCACAGTGACGGCACGCCCTGGAGCGAGACCTATGAATCCGACAAGAATCGCAAGATCGGGGATGAGAAAATCAAAAAGCATTTCGCGGATAAGCATAAGCGATACAAGGAGTATGCGAGGACCTCAGATGCGTGATCTTGACGAGCATGTGGCGCTGGCTCCGGAGATAGTTCGCAACGCAGACACGACCGACGACGCCACGGGAGAGAAAGGAAGGGTTCACCGACAACGGCAGGCTTCGTGGGATGCCGTTGTAGAGCGGATCGCGTATCGTCTCACCGGTATAGCTGTTCGCGTTGTCGGAACGTCCGCGCTTGCGATGATGGTGTTCGACCTGGGAAACGGTGGCGTCCTACTGGATTGGGTTCGCGAAACAGTTACTTCGGGTGCCGGTGTTGCTCTCCCCATCGGCGGCACGGCGTATCTTTTGGTTCGGGAGTGGCTCAGGGCTCGCCCACGACCCGAGTAGCCCACCTTGCGACGGGTGCTCCACCCGGCTAGCATGTATCGTAGCGATGTCGTCGCAACCCCCCTGCTTTCACAGTTGAGGATACGCGCGTGCTGGAAGAGATCAAGGAAAAGATCGGCGACGAGGTCGAGTCGCTGACCCGGGAACTCAACGTCGAGCTGCCGCATCGGATCGAGAAGGCCGTCGAGCTGGGCGACCTTCGCGAGAACGCCGAGTACAAGTCGGCCCTGGAGCGACAAGAGTTCGTCCGGGCGCGGATCGGGCACCTGTCCCGTCGCTTGGCGGAGCTGGCCAAGATCGACCTGGACGACATGCCGGAGGACCGCGTGGGCTTCGGCTCCAAGGTCCGGGTTCACGACTTGGCGGTGGACGAATCCGACACCTACACCATCGTCGCCGGAGACTTCATCGACTTTGACGCCGGTCACGTGTCGCTGGAGTCGCCGATTGGCCGAGGCCTGCTGGGTGCCCGCGAAGGCGACGAGGTGACGGTTCGGCTGCCGGCGGGCGAGCGCCGGCTCAAGGTCGTGGAGCTGTCGACGCTCCCCCAGCAGCTGGCGGCCGGCGAGGGGAACTGACGCTGGCAGGTCAGCCCGCAGCCTGCCACGGCGCGTCGTCCACTGGCTCGTCGGCGAACGAAAGACGCCCCCCGGAAGCTCCGAAACGGGAACCTCCGAGGGGCGTCGGACCGGCCGCAACCCGGCGCGATGACCGCTTTACGGCGCGAACGTTCGATCGTGTTTCGGCTTAGTGGCCGAAGCGGCGATCGCCTGCCCTTGCCGGGTTGGGCTGGGTACTTGAACTGGACAAGTGATCACCTCCTTTGCTGTGGGGTTCGACATCGGGCGGAACGTGCGTGTCCTGCTCGACAACTGCGTCTCGCAAGGTAACCCCTGAGGTCGGGGCGGGTCAATGGGGGGCTGGGTGGGGGCGTCAGCTATCGCGGTCCGGGGCGACGAGCGTGGGCGCGGTCCCTGGGAAAAGGGGGAGGGGGTCGGAAGCGTCCGGGCGCGACGCACCTCGATCGGCCCTGAAGTGGCCGTTCGGGTCGCCCTGCCCCGTTGCCGACTTCGTGGAGCCCATGATCTCGCCCGATCACCCGTCAGTCGCCCCTGCCGCCGTCATCCGGTCCCCGCAAGCCGTTGCGGGAGGCCCATGCTCGAGACAGCCCATCTCTTTGAGGAATCGGGAGGGCGCCTTTGGCCAGCCGCGGTACTCCCCAGCCCACGACAGAACGAGGCGCTTTTCGGCGCGCGTGACGGCCACGAAACACCCGCGACGCTCCTCTTCCAGCGCGGCACTGCCGTTGCCCTTCTTCACGCTGTGCCACGACGGCAAGATGTCCTCCGCCATGCCGATCAGGTACACCGTGTCGAATTCTTGTCCCTTGGCGCCGTGAATGGTAGTCAGCGATACCGTCCCGGGCACCGGCACCGGCTCCTTGGATCGAAGCTGCAGTTCCTGCAGGAAATGGTCGAGCGACGCTAGCCCCTGCACGTCCCTGATTTCGCGCTGAATCCTGCGCCATGCGCTCAGGTCGTCCTTGATAAGGTTGTCGCCGTCGTTTGGATCGTTGTTGTCGAAGTGGTCGAGAAGCTGTTCGATGGCGTCGGCGAGACCGACCGCTCCGGCGGCGAGGCCGGCAACTACGTTCACCATTGCGACGACGGGGCGCGGCATATCGGCATCGCTCACCGCATCCGTCCACACCTTAAGACAAGTGAGTCGGTCGGATTCCGATCGCGACACGAGTTCGTCCCAATCCAGGGGCGAAGGGGCGAATTGATCGAACGCCTCGACCAGCACGGCCATGTTGCGTCGGTCCAGTGGCCGAGCGATCTGCTTCAGACAGGCAACGAGCCACCGCATCTGCGGAGACAAGAAATCGTCACGACGCATTGTGATCATCGCGGGCACGTCCTTGGCGGCCAAAGCACCGTGCATTGCTTCAAGGAGGAATCGGGTTCTAGCCAGCACGGCGGTTCGCCCTCGGGCCGCGGCATCTAGGCGCGCGATTTCGTCCGCGATGCCCGCAACCTCTGCCTCGTTCGTTTCGAACTGGCGACACTGAATCTGCTCCTCGTCCAAGGAAGCGGAACAGCCCTGCGCTCCTGCCGGCGCGGCGGGCTGCTTCCACACTGGACGGTGTGAATTGTACACGACAAGGCGGTTCGCGGCCTCGACGATGTGTGGCGGACAGCGGAAGTTCGTTGGTAGTTGGACCACGTCACAGGAGAAGTCCTCCACGAGATCGCCGATTCTGCGCACGCTGGCCCCGTTCCACTCGAAGATCGTCTGGTCGTCATCGCCTACTGCGAAGAGCTCGCGAAAGTCGTTGCCAGCCATTCGTCGCAACAGTTTGTATTGAGCACTATTGGTGTCCTGAAATTCGTCGATCAGCCAGTATCGATATGTCCTTCGGTACTGGCGGGCCATGGTCTGATAGGAAAACAAGCGGTACGCATCCAGAATGAGCGAGTTGAAGTCGAGTGCATTTATGCGTCGTAGTTCTTCTTCGTAGAGACGGTAGGCTCGGGCAACGTGACCGGCGTCGTCGGCAGCCGGGCCATTTGTTGTTCGGATGTACTGTTCCGCCGATTCGGGATCCACGAGTCGAGTCTTGAGGTGATCGATCAAGGGAAGAAATCGCAAGTGCTCGCCGCTCCAACCCCGCTCGTCGTCACGGCCGAGCGCGTCTTCCAGCACCGCCTGCCGATCCTTGGTCTCCGAATAGATGGCAAAGTCGGGCTTGATACCCAAGTGCACGCCGTGTTGCCGGAGAACCTGCGCACAGAAGGCATGGAATGTTCCAATGTAAGCACGGCTCTCCAGCCCTGGAACGAGGGCGCCCACGCGAGTGGCCATCTCGTTCGCCGCCTTGTTGGTGAACGTCAGGGCCAAAATGCGAAAGCGCCGGTCCGGCGATGAGTCCAGCAGGCGGGCGATTCGGCAAGTGAGAACTCGGGTTTTGCCGGAGCCGGGTCCGGCCAGCACGAGCAAGGCTCCACCGTCCCAATCCACCGCTTGGCGCTGGATGTCTGTCAATTCCTGAAGAGACGTCTCTAGCGGACTGTCCATTACGTCAGCTCCGGCAGTTGTTTGATCGCTTTTCGGAACGCCGGAGGTGCGTGCAACGCCGAATCCGGGTTTTTTTGAAAGCGGACGGCCAGTAGAGCGGCGCAACTGGTCTTCATCTTGTTGTCCTGCTTCATCCGCGCCAGAAGCTCGTCATTTGTCAGATCGGCAGCATCCTTAACGCCCAACTCCGCCAGGATTTCTCGCAGCTCGGAGTCAAGCCCGCTGGCCACAAGTTGCGCTTCGAGATCGCCAGCTTCGTGTGTGTGGCATCGTCTCTTGACCTCCTCGTCTGGGAACCTACGTTTGGCAATATCCCTCACGTAGTTCTCTCCCGCCCTGTCCCCGTCGAATACGGCCAGCCAAGGAATGTCGAGCGCCCGCGCGAGAGCCGCGAACGTAGCCGGGTTGCCATTGTTCTTCGCGTCGATCACGGCTGTGCCACGCGAATCCACGTCGTAATCCATTGCGCGCGCCAGCGCATGGACGATCAAATAGTCCGCCTGTCCCTCGACAATGAGCCAACGTTTCGCAAAGAAGATCTCTCCACGCATCCTCCTGGCGTACGTCTCCAGCGCCTGAAGCTCGTCATCGCCGATATGGAATGAGGATCGATCCCGCAGGTCTCTCAAGGTGCTCTCGATTTCGGCTCGCCGTTCATGCTTGTCGCAACAGCGGAGCAAGGCGCGATAGGTCTGTTCTTCGAGCACTCCGGTGACTGTAAGTATCTCCGATGCGTGCTCGTACTTCAGACCGCCTCCCGACTTGTCCACCACCTTGTCGAGACCATCGAGCGGGGGAACGGGAGCAGAGAAGCTCGCGGGTAGTGACTTCACCTGGGTCCCCTTCCGCGTGAGCCGTACCAGGCGCAGATCCCGGAATGGCACATGCTGAACAAAATACGGCGAATGCGTGGTGACGATCTTCTGGCCGGGCAGGTCTCGCACGTGGGCCCACAAAGTGCGAGCCGCCTGCGGGTGCAGGTGTGTTTCCGGCTCTTCCAAGGCGAGCACCGGCTCACTGTCCTGTTCGTACAGCTCACGCACGAGATGCTCTACGAATGCCTGGAACAGAAAGATCACCGAGAGGCTCTGAATGCCCTGACCCTGGCGTCGTAGCGGCAGCCACGGCGAATCCGGTTCGTTGCGCAGGATGATCTCTGCCTTGGAGAGCAGGTCCCACATCTTGAGCGGGACCATGCGCAGTTTCAATCCGCCTTCCCGGTCGTGCGTGGCGATTCGAGTGGTGCCGGCCAACGTTCCAGCTATCTCCTGCAGGCGCGGGTCGGCCTTCAGTAGGCGGCGGTTGAGCAGATCAAGCACACGAAGCGCTCGCGATTCCAGGCCGGCAGGAACCTCCATTGCTTTGAGCAGCCGTCCCCAAAACTGCGAGCGCGGCGAGAACTCGTCGCCCACGTCCCGCAGTGCGTCCAGGTAGAACACCGGCAGGTAGCGCCAGAATCGCTCGAGATTGACGCGACGGGTGCCTCGTCCGGTGAGCGGATCGCGGGCGGCGTTGAGGAACTCCCAGATGGGCTCGAACGCACCGCTCTCCTCACTCCAAGCGCACCGCGTCCGCAGAGCGATGGAGCGACGACCAGTGGCCAGGTCGAGCTGCACGATCTGTTCGAGATCTCCCGAGACGCCGTCGGGCCATTCTTCCGGCTCCGATTCCTGCACATGGATTTCAATGCTTATGCCGCGGGAGGCTTTCGGGTCGTCGTCATGGCCGGCGAGATGAACGTCGTATTCGGTGAACCCAGTCCCGCGTTGTCCCCATCGCCGCGTGAGTGCGATGCGCAGCGCATCGAGGATCGCGGTCTTGCCAGCGTTGTTCGGGCCCACGAACACCGTAGTTTCACCCAAGTCGACAACGAGATGGCGTATTGAGCGAAAATTGCGGATCTCGATTCTGGTCACGCGCATTCGAAATTACTCCCTCCCTCCTTCGTCGGTTCGATTAGACACAGCCGCTTCTTCGCCGTCGCCGATGGACTGGGGAACAGTCTGGGGAGCACTGGCGAACCCAAGTCTAGCGCAAACGGGACCCCTTGCGCAATCGAGAGGTGGCGCGTCCGTGCCCGAATCGGCCCAGAGCTGGCCGCCTGTTTGGTCCAGTGCCTGACGAATGCCTTCCAAGAGTCAGTATCGGCCGATCGCGCTGAAGTCGATCTCCACCGTGTAGTTCTCGGACTCCGCGTTGAAGGCGAAGCCGATGAACCCGTTCTCGTGGAGGCGGTGCAATTCCCGGATGAAGGTGCGACGAGTCACGTCGCGGTACACTTCGCGCACGAACGGTGACCGCAGGAGTTCCGCCAGCGGCACTTGGCGCGAAGGAGCGGCGGCGAAGGGATCCTCGGGCTCTGTCTCTTCAAGCAAGAAGAGGAGCAGGCTGTACTCTCGGCCGTTGAGGAGTCGGCGGCGCTTTCCGATTCGGATGGCTAGGGCTCTCGTCATCAGGTCACGGTAGACCAAGCGGTTGAGCTTCGTTTGGACGAAATTGCTGATGCCCCGTAATTCGCTCGCGAACCCCTCCAGTCCGAACTCGACGAACGGCCCCACGTCGAAGGGGCGTCGGCGTCGGCATAGCTGCAGGAGCCGCTTGTATTCGTCTCCGTGGCGGTAGAAGAAATTCGACAGGCCGTAGAAGCCGTGGACATTGTAGCCGCCTTCGTACAGGACGGCAGACTCCACGAGCCGGGACACTCGACCGTTTCCGTCGCCGAACGGATGGATGGTCACCAGGAAGAAGTGAGCCAGGAAGGCTCGGACGACGGGATGTTCGTCGCGCAGCTGGGGCGAGTTGACGAAGGCGACGAGTTCGCTCATCAGGCGCTCGATTCGAGCGTGCGGTGCGCCCCGGTGAACCCCGCCTAGCGCGGGCGTTCCGACCTGCACGTCGTGAGTTCGCAGGCGGCCCGGCATGTTCTTGGCCTCATCCGAGCCGGTCGTCATCAGTTCGTGCATGTGGAGGATGTCCTCGGCGGCTAGCGGCGGTCCATCGCCACCGAACCGGTGCCTCACCCAGCCCTGCGCGATTCCAGCGTTGCGAGCCTGAAGCCGCTCCATCGTACCTGCGGCCGCCCCCGTCTCGTCGTCCAGCACCTCCGCCACCTGCTCCTCGGACAGCGGGTTGCCCTCCAGCCCGGTGGTCCCCTTGACCGCACGAATGCGGTTGAGCCGGTCGAGGCGGTCCTTCCACTCCGGCGGCATCACGAGGCTGCGAAACGCCTCCCGGCAGCCGTCGATCTTGACCAGCAGCGCCTGGAACTGCCGAGGGGGCAAGCCGATCCGGTAGTGGAAGCCGAAGCAGTTCCAGTCCATTTTGTGGCTCCTTGTTTGGCACGGTTCATGACGATACAAAATGTTGACTCATAGGAAGTTACGCAAGATGAGCATATTATCGTGTCCTGCTATTTGACCAGCTCTTTGACAGTACGTCACATTCCCTTCCGTCGGCGGAGGGGGCAGTCGCAGGAGCTCCAAAGGCCCGCGTCCAGGGGATCTGGCTATCAGGTACCGGCGCGGATCCGCGACTTCAGGACCTTCGAGACGTCGCCGGCGCGTTCCACGCGCCGTAGAGGGCGCTCCGGTCTGCGCTGAACGAGAGGGCGACAGCGTGCTCATCCAGGGTGGCAGGCGTCGTCGGAGCACCTGGCTCGGGGCTGTCCGGCGTCTCGCGTACCAGTAGTCCGGTACCGGGCTCGGGCTTTGACCACAGTTCCGCTCCGTCAACAGCTTCCGCGGGCTGGGCGGGAAGCGCGGCGGGGAGGATCAGGAACCCGGAATCGAGATCGATTTCGTCCTCAGCTACGCCGCGACCGACGGCGACCTGGCTCGTGTCGATTCGATACCGGCCGTCCTCGCCAAGGGTCGGTCGGCCCGTGAAGTAGCCGAAGAGGCCGTTTTCGACGCCACGGGCAATGGCTCTGCGCACCACGTTGCCGGAAAGCAAGCGCGGGAAACCAAGGAAGGAGAAGAACCCGGCAACCACCCGGGAGGTCGGGATTCCCGGCTCGGCGGACTCGACTTCTCCCAACCTGAACAGCTCGACGATCTTCCCCGGCGCCACGTCTTCGAAGACCCTGCGGTGCACCATCGTCAGCAGCTCCATCAAGCGATCATGGATCCGGGCGCGCTTCCTCTCGTCGAGGGTCGTCTGGAGCGGCCGGCCTCTCATGCCGACGGCATCCAGCGACAGCGAACCGCTGTCCGTCGTCGGCAAGCGGATTTCTTCGTACAGCTTAAGCAGCGCGGATTCGACCGCCGTCCTTTCGGTGGCGTCTCGTTCTCTGAGCTGACCTCTCTGCGCATCTGTAAGGTTGTGCTGCCGCCACCTCTGCCGGACTCGCTCGACGGCTGTCAGGTAGCGGACAGAGCGGCGAAGGCTCTCGACTTGGTTGGCCGACGGCACGGCGAGTCCAAGGCCATTGCGGAAGTCGCGGGTGCGCTTCCCGTGGTTCTCGAAGAGGTCCCTCGCTGTCCCTTCTTGCTCGCCCGTGGACTTGGCCGCGAACTCGAGCGGAAGGTACGCGATCAGGAACCGAACTTCCTGGTCCGGCACGTCCGCCGATGTGGCCGGCGTATGCGGGACGTCCTCTCTAGCACGACATGCGTTTACGAGGCGACTTCGATTCCCGCTCCCTTCGCGGCCAGCGCGACGGACAGTCCAGACCAAGCGTCAGGTCGTTGTGGCGATGCCGGGCGTCATCTCGGCCACTACGAACAGGAGGGTGCGGTCGGAAATGTCGCCAGGATGGCAGAATTTGACCCATTATCTTCGCCGGAAACTGCGTTCTCGTAAGCGCACGGGCAGACCGATTCTGCCGATCGACGCACCGGCGGGGCTCGCACTCGCCCACAGCTCAAGGAGGATGAGATGTTCTCGATGCAACCTGCGTGCCGTGGAATCGTCCTGGTTCTGCTGTCTCTGGCTCTGGCGAGCGTTGCGGCCCCTGCGCCGGCGGCCGCGCAAGGCTGCGTCCACTGCTCGCTCTGCCACGCCGGCGACGGCGATGCCGGAAACGTGGCTTTTCCAGGAGACGACACGGCCGTGCACGATGTCGGGGCGGGCACTCACATGTCCTGCGTGAACACGGGGCCCTGCAACGAGCGACATCCCATCTCGCTGGGCTGCCTCCGCTCCGAAGAGCAGGAAGAGGACGCCATCGAAGTGGTGCTCGCCGGGGTCTTGGAGGCCCTGGCCGACGGCGACGAGGCGGAGGCATATCGGCTCGTCCGTCGCCGTCCATTCAACAGTCGTCTCTACTATCTTCCGCATCGGTCGGCGATACAGGCGAAGGCGTGTGGCGACGCAGTCCTGGTCCACCTCCCGCTCCGGTCTCCAGAGGCCTTGGCGCTGGCCGCCCAGAACCAGGACCCGCAGGAACAATGACGTCCATGTCCCCCAAGCTCCTGAACGCGGCAGCATTGGGCGGGCTCTTGGTTCTTTGCGCCGCTTCTCCGGCAACCGCCCAGGTCAATCTCGTCCTCGATCACTCTCCCTGCCGGGCGTGCACCATCGAGGCGACTCGCGACATCGTGCTGGACGATGCGGGTGCAGGGTCCGACCTGCGGCGGATGGCAGACGGCCGCACCGTGCTGGCTTCGGCTTACGACGGCGCCGGCTTCATGGTCTACCCCGCAACGGGCGGCAGCGCGGAACGCGTCGGTCGCGCCGGCGAGGGGCCGGGAGAATACAGGTACGTTCGGTGGGTCAGGCCTCACGGTGGCCAGCTGTACGTGTTCGACGGCCAAGCGCGGCGGCTTACCGTGCTGGACAGCAGTCTCGACGTGGGGAGAACCCTCGTTCTTCCGGGGATTCCCCACTGGGACGCCGCGGTTCTCGACGACTCGACCTATGTCGTCAACATGGTGGTGCCCACCCAAGATCGCATAGGCTATGCATTGCACACTGTCAACGGAAGAGGCAATGCGGTTCGATCATTTGACGAGCTGTCCGGGGGATACGGAACTCCCGGCTCGGACGTGAAGCTGATGCGCAACGTTGGTCGCGGGCGGGACGGTACCGTGTGGTCCGCGCACTACTCCAAGTACCAAGTCGACCTGTGGAATCCCGCGACGGGCGGCAAGCTGCGATCGCTGGTTCGCAACGCGGAGTGGTTTCCCGAGCACGTCCAGGGCTCGCGTACGAATCCGGAGGAGCCCGCGTTGCCCAGAATCATCGGTGTCGCCGAAGACCAACCGGGACGGTTGTGGATAATGATCAGCGTGGCGTCCAACGGTTGGCCGGCCGGTCTCGTGAAGACGGCGGACGACGCTCATCCCGAGTTCGGCGAGTATACGCTTCCCAACCACCTGGACAACGTGTTCGACACGGTCGTCGAGGTGATTGATCCGGTAGCCGGCAGGGTGATCGCTTCGGCCACCTTTGACGAGGCCTTCCTGTTCGTTGGCGCCGGATGGGCTGCCTCGCGAGAGGACGGCGCCTCCCTCGCACCTCGCCTTCAGATATGGCGCCTCACCTTGAACGGAGCGGATTAGGTCGGTCCGCCGCCCGACGAGTGCCCGGTCCCCTACGCCGCCCGGTAAGCCCGCACCAATGCCAGCCCGCTCACCGCCAGCGCGATGGATATCCACACCACGCCCCAGGTCGTCGTGGTGATGCCGGGCGTCATCTCGGCCAGCATGGCGGCGTCGGACCGTAGGTGGGGTCGGTCGAGCACGTCGCTCTTGATGTCCAGGATGGCGTACAGGCAGCTGGTCAGCCCTAGGGCGGTGAGCAGCACGCGGCTGGGACCGGCCGACAGCTTCCAGCCGGCGAACATCATCGCCGCGCCGAAGCCGATGCCGAACAGAAGGCCGAATCCGTTCCCGACGTAGCGCACCGAGAGCGCGAGCACCGCCGCCCCCACCACGAACAGGAGGGCGCGGTTGGGAATGCGAGGCGCCGAGGCCGCCGACAGCAGCACCAAGCCCCACAGAAGGCTTCCCAGGTAGCCCGCGGACAGCGTCAGGAACGCGTTGCCGCCGGGGCAGTAGCAGGCGCCGCCCTGGTGCGGGTCCAGAACGATCTGCTCGATCGTCCCGCCGGTGGCCAGCGCCGCCAAGCCGTGGCTGATCTCGTGCAGCATGACCACGAACAGCTTGACGGGGTAGATGACCGGCGTGTCCCACAGGAACCACACGGCCCCAAAGTAGGCCGCGAATCCGCCCAGGAACGCCAGCTTCCTCCACGCGCCGCCCGAGCGTCCGCCGCGGGAGTCGCCGGCGCCGGAGTCGCCGCCGAGCGAGTCGCCGTCCCGGTCGAAGCCTTCCTCGTCGAAGGGGTCGGCGGCTCCAACAGTCGAGGCGTCGGTGGCTCTCATCGTGTTCGTCCTGGTTCGCCCGTTGATTCGTCCGGGACACTACGGCGGCGCGCCGCGAAGGGTTGCGGTGGGACCCGGCAGCGGTAGCTTTGGCCTTATGAAGAGTAACCTTGCGCGGCTCCGGGGGCTGGCCGTCGCGTGGCTGGCGGCCGCGTGGACGGCGGCGTGCGCCGGCGGAGAGACGAGAGCGCCCGTGGCTGGCGACCCCGCGCCCGACTTCGCCGCCGTCACGCTGGCCGGCGACTCGGTGGGCCGCGACGACCTGCTCGGCGCGCCGTACATGCTCAACATCTGGGCCACGTGGTGCGCCCCCTGCCGGCACGAGATGCCCGAACTCCAGGAGCTGCACGACGCCTACGCGGACCGGGGCTTCCGCGTGGTGGGCGTCAGCGTGGACGACCGGTCGGCCCGCGACCAGATACGCGCCTTCGCGGACGACCTGGGCATCACCTTCCCGCTCTATCACGACACGTCCTGGCAGATCATGGACGCCTACTTCCTGCCCGGTCTGCCCGGCAGCTTCCTGGTCGACGCCGAGGGCAGAATCGCGCGCAAGTGGACCGGCCCGTTCCGCCCCATGGCCGCCGACGTGCAAGAGGACGTGCGCGCCCTTCTTCCGCCCGCGGACGCGGACGACGCCGTCGGCTGACGCGCGGGAGACGCCTTGTCCGAACCCAAGGCCGTCCATGAAGGCCTGAGCCGCGACCTGGGGCTCGTCTCGGCCCTTGCCATCGGGACGGGCACCATGATCGCCGCCGGCATCTTCACGCTGTCGGGGCTGGCGGTGGGCTACGTGGGCAGCGCCGCCATCGCGTCGTTCCTGCTTGCGGCGCTGGTGGCGGCGTTTACGGCGCTCACCTACTGCGAGTTCGCGTCGATATATCCCCGCTCGGGCGAAGGCTACCTCTACGCGCGCAAGACCTTTCCGCCGCTCCTGGCCTATCTGGTGGGCTGGTGCCTGCTGCTGGGGTACGCGTCCTCTTGCGCCTTCTACATCGCCAGCCTCTCCACCTACTTCAACGAGTTCCTCTGGCACTCGCCCATTCCCGCCCTGCCCGGACTGCTGTTCCTGGCGGCCCTGACCCTTCTCAACGTCAAGGGCACCAAGGAGAGCGGAACCTTCCAGATCGTCGTCACGGCGGCCAAGATCGTTCTGCTCGTCTGGTTCGTGGTCGGCGGGCTGGGCAACGTGGACGCGGGCGTCTTGCAGGAGCGGTTCAGCCGGGACGTGCCCCTGATCGCCTCCACGGCCGCGCTGGTCTTCATCACCTTCTTCGGCTTCTCGGCGATCGCGGCTTCGGCGGGCGAAGTCATGGAGCCGACCAAGACGATCCCCCGGGCGATCTTCATCTCGATGCTCGTGGTGACGGTGCTCTACGCGCTGGTCGTGCTGGTCGTCGTCGTGGCCGACCTGACCGAGTACACGGAAGCGGCCATGGGCGTGGCGGCGCGACGGTTCCTGGGACCCGTGGGCGGCATGGTGATCGTGGGCGGCGCCCTGTTCTCGATGATATCGGCCTCGAACGCCTCGATCCTGGCGGGCTCCCGAGTCGCGCTCTCCATGAGTCGGCTGGGACACCTTCCGGGCATCGTCGGGATGGTCAGCAACCGCACGCGGACGCCGGTGGCGGCGCTGGCGGCGGTGGGCGGCGCAATAGGGGCGTTCGCCCTGGTGCTTCCGCTGGAGTCGCTTGCGCATTTCGCGAACTTGGTCCTGCTCCTGGCGCTGTCGCTGGTGAACGCGGCCCTCGTGGTGCATCGGCGCCGCTTCCCCGACGTGGAGCGCCCGTTCCGGGTCCCGCTGGTTCCGCTGCTGCCTGCCCTGGGCATCGTCGCCAACGTCTACCTGATCCTTCAGATCCCCGCGGGCGGCCACATCCGGCCCGTGCTGCTGGTGGCGGCGGCGATCGCGACGGGTTTCTTCGCCTTCGCCGCTTGGCGGGGAACCCGGTTCGACGTGCCCGAGCCCGCCGGCCCCGACTCCAAGGTCGTGGCGCTTCGCGCATCGCCCGGCACGGCCCGGTTTCGGGTTCTGCTGCCGGTTCACAACCCCCGCACCGCCGAGCCGCTGCTGCGCATGGCGGCCGCCGTGGCCAAGCCCCGAGGCGGCGAGATCGCGGTGCTGCGCGTGGTGCAGGTGCCCGAGCAGCTCCCGCCTTCGCTGGCTAGAGCCGCCATCGAGGAGGAGCGCCATGTCCTGGAGCGCATCCAGAGCCTGGAGGCGTCGGTGGGCGTTCCCGTGTCGTCGGAGGTGCGCGTGGGGCACAATGTGGCCCGGGCCGTCCTGGAGTCCGCCCGGGAGCGGCGCGCGGACATGATCCTCCTTGGCTGGAAGGGCTACACGACCACCACCCGGCGCATCCTGGGCGAAGTCACCGACGACGTGGTGCGGCTAGGGCGCGCCGACATTCTGCTGGTCAAGTTCGGTGCCGAGCCTGCGGTGCCCCATCGAGTCCTGCTGCCGACCGCGGGCGGCGTCCATGCCCAACAGGCGCAGCGCTACGCTCTGGACCTGGCGACTGCGGGCGAGGGCGGTCGGCTGACCTTGGCCTCGGTCGTGCCCCCGGACGCGCCCGAGTCCCGGCGGACCAGCGAGGCGGAGCGCCTGGCGGAAGAGAGGAGGGCGCTGGCGGAGGAGCAGGCGGCGGCTGGCGAGGACGCGTTGTCCGACACAGACGCGCACGCAGCCGAGACGCCGGTCTCCGGCCCGGACGCCCCAGTGGACACGCGGATCCTGGAAGGCCCCGGGGTGGCCGAAGCGGTGCTGGGGGCGTCTGGGAACTTCGACGCCGTCATGGTCGGGGCGTCCAGCGAAAGCTTCTCGACGCGGGTCCTGTTCGGGACGCTGCCGGAGCGCATTGCGCGCGAGGCTCGCACCACGGTGATGGTGCTGAAGAGCCACGACCGGGTGCGCGCGTTCGTGGGCCGGGTCGTGTCGGAATGAAAGAGGCGCCGGGCACGGGCCGCGGGGCTCGGGACGGAGCGCTCGAAGCGCGGGCCGCGACGCCTGGACCGCCCGCCGGCGCCGAGGGTGTGCCGACGAGCCTTGCGCGATGGCCCGGTCCGCCTGCCAACGACGAGTGCGCGCCGTTCTACCGTCCGTACGTGGAGGAGGCGGCGGTAGCGGCCATGGACGGTTCGTTGGATCGGCTGTTGGAGGCCGACATAGCGGCGTGGCAGGAGCTGCTGGACCGAGTGTCGCCCCTCTGGGAGGGCTACCGCTACGCCTCCGGCAAGTGGACGATCCGCGACGTCGTCGGACACGTGATCGACGCCGAGCGCGTCTTCGCCGTGCGAGCCCTGGCGTTCGCCCGAAACGACCCCGCGTCCTATCCGGGGTTCGACGAGAACAATTACGTCCGCGAATCCGGAGCGAACGAGCGGCCCCTGCCGGAGCTCCGGGCGGAGCTGGTCGCCGTGCGCGCCGCCACGGCGGCGCTCTTCAAGGGCTTCGACGCCGGCGTCTGGGACCGGCGCGGTACCGCCAGCGGTTGCGAGTTCACGGTGCGTAGCTTGGCGTGGATCGCGGCCGGGCACTCCCTGCATCACCGCAGAGTGCTGGCGTCTCGGTACCGAGCGGCCTTGCAGCTTGCGGGAGACGGCGCAAACCAGTGACGATGCGGGTGCTGTCCCGCGACGACGTGCGGGCGCTGGTCACCATGGACGACGCCGTCGAGGCGATGGCCCAGGCCTTCGCCGGGCTGTCGGCGGGGGACGCCGAGATGCCGGTTCGCGGGTCCCTCTCCACGGGCGCGGGAACCAGCCTGTTCATGCCGGCCCGGACGAAGGGCCCGGACCACGGCCCAGGCGGCAAGCGGGGCGCCAAGGTCGTGTCGATCTTTCCCGGCAACCGCGCCCGCGACCTGCCCGCCATTCACGGCGTCCTGCTCATGCTGGACGACGAGACCGGCGTCCCCACGGCGCTCGTCGAAGCGGGCGAGCTCACAGCCGTGCGCACGGCGGCGGCCGCCGGCTTGGCGGCGCGACTGCTCAGCCGCCCGGACTCGCGCGTCCTGGCCTTGTTCGGCGCAGGCGCCCAGGCGCCCCGTCAGATCGAGGCGATGCGAGCCGTGCGGCCCATCGAAGAGGTGCGGATCGTGTCCCGGCACGGCGAATCGGCGCGCCGCTTGGCAGCCCGACTGGACGGGGTCGAGGCCCGGGCGCTGGACGACCCCGCGCAGGCGGTGGACGGCGCCGACGTGATCGCGGCCGTCACCACGTCGTCCACGCCCGTGTTCGACGGCGCCGAGCTGCCCCCGGGCACGCACGTCAGCGGCAGCGGCAGCTTCATGCCCGCCATGCAGGAGATCGGCCCCGAGGTGGTCGAGCGTGCCCGGGTCGTGGTGGAGCAGCGCGAGGCGGCGATGGAAGAGGCGGGCGACCTGATCGTCCCCGTCCGCGAAGGGATCGTGCCGCCGAACGTCGTCGACGCCGAACTGGGAGAGATCGTCGCCGGTCGCGCACCCCAAGGAAGCGCTGGCCGCGACCTCACCTTCTTCAAGTCCGTAGGCGTCGCCGTGCAGGACGTGGCCGTGGGCGCGCTCGTGCTCGATCGCGCGGAAGCCGCGGATCGGGGCCGGCTGGTCGAGCTCTGATTCGCCCGCCTACACCTCCCAGCCGTCCCGGTACTCCCGCGTCAGGAACGTGTTCGCCTTTTCGGCGTTCGTGACGCGCATCGCCGCGTCGTCGTACTCGATCTTGCGGCCCTGGCCCGCGCGAAGCGCCGCGATCCCCAGCAGCATCACCTCCGTGAGCTTGGCGCCGTAGTCGAAGGGGCACGAAGCGACGCCGCCCTCCTTGCACGCCTTCACCCAGTTCGCGACGTGGGACTCCTCGATGCGCGGATAGGACTCGGGAACCGCAGCGGCCTCTTCGGCCAGCGACTCGGGGAAGAGCCGGGGGTTGCCGCCGTAGGTGTCGTGCATCAGGAGCCCGTCGCTCCCGACGAAGATCACGCCGCCCGTGCGGTTCAGCTCCACGTCGTCCGGCAGTCCGACGGGGCGGGGCGGCATGAGGCCGCCGTCGTACCAGTGCAGGTCAACGGCCGGCATGCCGTTCCGCGCTCGGCCCGAGGCGGGACGCGCCGGAAACCGGAAGTGGACGCGCGTGGCCAGGGGGAAAGTGTGCGGGTTGTCGGTCGGGCCGCCCCAGGGCGACGACGTGGCCTCCACGCTGGTCGGAAGGCCCAGGTCCAGCGCCCAGTACGGGTGGTCCAGCAGGTGGGCGCCCATGTCTCCCAGCGCGCCGGTGCCGAAATCGACCCAGCCCCGCCAGTTGAAGGGGTGGTAAACCGGGTGATAGGGCAGGTCGCGGACCACCGGTCCCAAGTACAGGTCCCAGTTCATGCCCTGGGGCTCCGCGTAGCCGGCATCCATCACGTCCGCCGCCAAGGACAGGATCGCGTCCTGGTGCCACTGCTGGTACCACTTCGGGTTCAGCCCCTCTTCCCAACGCGCGGGTCGCCGGACGCCCTGGGGCCAGATCGGCCGGTTGGTCCAAGCGTGCACCTCGGCCACGTCTCCGATCACGCCCGCCTGCACCCACTCGTTGATCCGCCGCGCGTCGTCGCTGGAGTGGCCCTGGTTGCCCATCTGCGTCACGACGCCCGTCTCCTCCGCAACCTGCGTCAGCACGCGCGCCTCGCGGACCGTGTACGTCAGCGGCTTCTCGACGTAGACGTGCTTGCCGGCTTCCATCGCCGCCTTGGCGATCGTTGCGTGCGTGTGATCGGGCGTCGCCACCACCACGGCGTCCAACCCGTCCTCCCGATCCAGCATCTCCCGGAAGTCCACGTACTGGCGAGCCGGCAGGAACTGCTCCCGCCAACGCCGTCCCTTCTCGCTGGGAGCGCCGTCGTTGTCGGTCAGCCGCTCCTGGACGCGACGATGCACAACGCCGAAGTCCACGTCGCAGACGGCCGCAACGTGCTCGTCGCCCAACTCCAACGCGACCTCCGTGCCCTGGCCGCCCACGCCGACGATGCCGATCGAAAGTCGCTCCGACGGCGCCTGGCGCCCCGAGCCGCCCAACACGTGGCGGGGCACGACCATGGCCCCCATGGCCAGCTTGGACCCTCGGTCCACGAACGTCCTGCGGGTCAGCTTGTCCGTCACGGTTGGACTCCTTACCTGTTGTGAGCGCGCATCCCGGCCGAATCGGCTCCGAACCCCAAACTTGGGCACGCTACATGAATCGTTTTCGCCGCTTCCGGCAAGCCCGCAGGCTGTTGGCCGGCCTGCTTCTCGCGTTCTTCGTTCCGGCTTGGCTGTCGGCCACGTGGTCGGTCGTCGCGGTGGACATGCGCACCGGCCAGGTGATCGTCGCGTCGGCCACGTGCGTGGCTCAGGCGCGCTTCTCCGGGTTCCCCGCCAAGGGACTCATGGACATCCAAGCGATCGTGGCGCCCGGCGTGGGCGCGGCCGCGGCCCAGGCGGGGGTCGACCGGACGCGAGCGAACCAGATGCTGATCCACGCGGAGCTCAAGAAGGAGACGCCGCCGGAGGAGATCGTCGGCATGCTGGCGGCGGACCCCGACTTCGAGCGGCGCCAGTTCGCCATCGTGGACATGCGCGGGCGCTCGGCGGGCCACTCCGGCAGCGAGAACGGGGCGGCGTCGCTGGTCGTGGCCGACAGCGTGCCCGGCGCCGGGATCGCGTTCTCGGTGCAAGGCAACATCCTGGCGTCGGACGACGTGGTGCACGAGGCCGTGGCCGCCTTCAAGGGCGCGGGCGGGACAATGGCCGACCGGGTCGTGGCGGCGATGGAGGCCGCGGACGCCCAGGGCGGCGACCGGCGCTGCACCTGCGAGACGGAGCCCCTGCCGAAGGCGGCGTCCTGCGACGGCAAGACCTCGCACGTGGCCTACCTGCTGTTGGCCAACCCGGGCGACCCCCAGGGCGAGTCGTTCAACGACGGCGACTGGTCGCTCTTCATCGACGTGACCGACCAGAACATCCGACCGGACGAGAACGCCAACCCGGTCCGCACGCTCCGAATGCGCTACGACCGCTGGAAGGCGGAAGCGGCTTTGCACGACTCGTAGGTCCACCGGGAGGATCACGCCGGCGACAAAGGCCTCCGTCGGGCGACGACGATCTCGGTCGCGCTTGCGGCGATGATGCGGTCCGGCAAGACGATGGCGTCGACCAGCCCCTTCTTGTACAGCTCGCCAGGGTACGCCAGCGCGACTCGGGCGTCCCGAGATCGCGGCATCGTGAAGCCCAGCAGCTCGGGCCCGACCCCGGTTGTCATGATCCAGAGGTCGTCGCCCACCACCCTGACGCTCGATACCGGCCGCACCTTCATGTCGGGAGCCGGGTCCTCCAGCGGCCCGATCGCGCTCAGCACCGGTCCCGGAATCGGCAGGCTCGACAACTCCGCCAAGCGTTGCGCGCCGTCGTTCAAGACCGCTCTCCATGCGGCCAAGTCCGCGCTGTTCCGCACCAGAATCGCCTCGTTCCGACCCGTCGCGGCCATGCGCAGCCCGACCATGCGTTCGGCAACGTCGTCCACGGCGCCCAAGGTGCGCGACGCGGCCTCGTCCATTTGCACGGGCGTAGTTCCCTCTTCCGAAACGTAGGCGAAGATCTCCCCCGGCTGCGCCTCCGTCGGCGACCCAGCGACAGAGATCATCAGTCCCGACGCCGCCGGAACGAACACTCCCCCGACGACGCCTCCCAAGTTCAGCGTCTTCTTCGCTTCGCCGCCCGACCCCCACAGCACCGCCCGCCCGCCTTGCGGATCGAGCACCCAAGCGCCCTCGGGGACAGGCTGGATCGCGCCCGGAAGAGTCATCTCGCCGGGGCCCTCCCCGCGCCGTCCCATCTCCGCGAGCAGCTCTCCGTCCAGGCCGAAGCGGTACACCTTGGCGGCCCAGCCGTCGAGTGCCCAGAAGCTCTGCTGGTCGCGAGACAGCGCCAGCGCGACCAACCCCTGGAACACCGGCGTAGACGAGCCGCTGGCCGGCACCGTCGCGACGACTTCTCCAGGCTCGGACTCCTCGTACGAAAATCCGTCGCCGGCGGACATGAACGTCAGGTCGGAGCACAGGGCGATCACGACGGCCAGCACCGGCAGCCAGAAGAACCCGGCCCAGTACCGCCACGCCCTCTTTCTTGTCGCGAGGCGCGTCATCCGAAACCCTCCTCTACTTACTGGTTGCAACGAGCCCGCGAATCGGTTGCAACGCCGGTTCTCCAAGTCGCTAGGGCAACGAGCCGCCGGAGATCGCGAGCCGGCGGCTGCGGTAGGTCGCCGAGCCGACGAAGCCGTACCCGTCCCGCACGTTCTGGACAGGGTGGACTTCGTGCAGGTGGCCCTCGTGGCCGGTGGTTAGGTACGCGTACAGGTGCGCATCCATTGCAACCACATCCAGCATGGGGTTCGGCCCCGCACTGTCGACGACCAGATCGGGCACGTTGCCTGCGAAGGTCGGTTCGCCCACGTCGGCGTACCAAGTCTCGACGCAATTGACGCAGAGCCGATAGCGTCGCCTGACGGCCACGAAGTACCGATGAGCTGCGGCCGCGGGCGTCCAGCCGGCCGACAATGCGTACGAGCCTCGGTTGCCCGAGAGACCCGCGACTTCGACCGCGAAGTCGCCGACCACCGTTGTCTCTCCCCAGGCGGGAACGCGGCCCTCCGCCGTGGCCTCGACTCGGTACGTGGCGCCAACCTCCAGCTGGACTTCCGGCGTCATGCAGTACCTGCTGTGAAGACCGGGCGCGGCGACGACTCCGAAAGACTTTGCGGCCCACCCGTCGCTGTCGCGAACGCATGACGCGTAGTCGTTCATAGCCACGCCGGTAGCGACGGCGCGTGCGCTGTCCCACTCGGCGACCAAGATCCATTCGGGTCCGCCGGCAGTGGTGTTGCGGCGATGGATCGTCACTCGGACCCCGGAGAGGCGGGGGCGAGTGTAGTGGTCTGCGGCTGCGACCTCGACCACTTGGCGTGCCGAGTCGGCGTCGAGCACGGCGAACACCATCAGGCGGTCGTTGAGGGTCTCGGGAAAGTCGGTGGGCGCCGTCGGGTTGCCGCATGCGCCCATCAGTGCCGTCGCCGCGACAAGAGCCGTTGCGGCCGACAGCAGGAAGTGTTTGTTAGTGGACATGGTTTGCCTCGTGTTTTCTAGAACCGAACGTCGATTCCGATTGAAGGGAAGAGGGGCATCTGCCTGCCTGGTTCGAACACGTAGGGCTCGTCGGGGGCAGTGAAGCCCGTGAAGTAGTACTGAAGGACGTTCTTCCTGTTGCCCGCGTTCACGACCGAGAGGTAAGGGACCAGGTCCCAGGAACCCCAGCGAAAGGCGCGACGCACCGACAGGTCAAGGCGAGCGTAGACCGGAAGCCGTCCCTGCGCGTCCGACCAGATCTTCATCATGTCCGAGCGCGTCAGGTAGCTCCCACCACGCAACTCCCCGATCCCGTTAATCCGTTGCACTGGACCGAAGCGCAGCACATCGTACGCGCCAGCCGGGAACCAGAACGGTCCGCCGGTGCCCACCGTGGTCCGGAGCGACGCCTCGACGCCGCCGGGCAGGTCGGTCGCCATCAGCCCGTCGAACTCGTGGCGTCGGTCCCACTGGGGGGCGTACTCCGCTCCGGAGGCGTCGCTGAACGCCGTCCGCGCCCACTGGTACGACAGCCAGCCCCGGACTCGGCCCGAGTGCCGCTGCACCATGACTTCGAGGCCCCGTGCCCTGCCGTCGTGGTGCTCGACGTCGGAGGGGTCGCGCGAGAGAATCGGACGCCAGTGCGGCGCCGATCTGAACCGCCGGGTCCAGCCCGCCACCGACGCCGTCCACTCGTCGCCTCGCCACGTGTCCACCGACACGCTCGCGCCGTCGGCCGCGCTGACGGGCGCGTCCCGGCCGTGCAGGAACCACATCGGGGCGCCCGGCTCGAGGGAGTAGGCGTCCCGCAGGACGGAGAGGAACTGGTACGTCCGGTCCACGCTGGCACTCACCGCGAACGCGGGCATGCGAAGGCGGACCGAGAACCGCGGCTCCACGAAGTTGCGCCCGGAGCGCCGCTCGCTGCCCGCTCGAACACCCGGCGCGATCCGAAGCGGACCGGCCCAGCCCTCCAGCTCGGCGAACGCCGACAAGTGCTGGTAAGAGTTGGAGATGTCGCCGTCCACGTAGCCGCCCATGCCGCCCGTGGTCCGCAACGTCACTGGCCCCGCCTCGATGGCGACGCCGGCGCGTCCTCCGAAGCGGTCGCCCCGAAGGGTGACGCCCGCGCGAAGTCCCGTCGCCGAGATGCGGTTCGTCGTCACAGGTGAACTGGCGGTGCCGCCGGTTGTCCGCTCGCCGTCGTAGCGGCTGTAGTACGCCGTCACGTCGCTGGACAGGCGGTGACCCGGCACCCACGACCAGGTGGCAGAGGTCGCCAGGTTCGCCCATTCGGAGGTGAACGAGTACTGGGTTTCCGAGGACGACAGGTCCCAGTCGAATTCGTCGTCGGACGCGAACACCGAGAAACGCAGCCGATGCTCGTCCGCCGGATGGGCTTCGAGCCCGAAGTTCACGTCGTGGAAAGAATACGGAACGTCGATCGTAGCCACGTCCACGAACGCCTTCCGCCCGGCGGCCAGCCAGCGGATGCCGCCCCACGGCGCGCTCCCGTCGGCGGCGAACCGGACGCCTAGAAGGCTGACGCCGCCGGCGAAGCGGGTCTCGTCCGCGCTTCCCGTCTTCTGGCGAGCCGCGACCACGCCGGACAGCGCGCCGCCGTAGCGGGCCGGGATCGAGCCTCTGTAGAACTCGGTGGACTCGACGGCGTCGGCGTTGAATGCGCCGAAGAGCCCGAACATGTGGTATGGCGCGAAGACGGGCGCGCCGTCGATCAGCACGGCCACTTGGTCGCTGCCGCCGCCCCTGACGAAGAGTTCGCCGGAGTAGTCGTTGACGCTGGAGACGCCTGCGAGTGCCTGCAGGCTGCGGAGCACGTCGGACTCGACCATCGGCGGCACGGCCTTGATCTCGGCCTGGGTCATCCCGACGGCTCCGACGGCGACCTCCCGGTCGAACACGAGCCGGTGCAGCTCGATGGAGGTCATGCGGCGCTCCGCCTCCACGGTGAGCGGCGGCAGCTCGACGGCGGAGCGTTCGAGTAGGAGCACGACGACTCCGCCTGCCTTCGGGACGGCGACGAGCGTGTCCAGGTCGGCGTAGCCCAGTCGCCGGGCAAGGACGCGGACGGCAGGGCCGGTTCCGTGTCCATTCACGAGCCCTCGGTCGTCGGTGACCCCGCTTGCGCCGTGTTCCGGGAAGTCCACGAAGGCGTCGCTCACCGGTTGGCCGCTGGGCCGATCCACGGTTCGGACCGCCCAGACCCCCGAGTCGGGGGCCTGGGCGGCGAACGTGGGGGACGGTGGAGCCGAGCCAGCCAGAGCGGCCAGCGCGGCAGCGAAGATGTTGATGCGGTTCATCATCGGTCAGCTCGGTGCAGGCGGCGTGCGCGCGGGCGTGGCGATTTGCCGACTTCGGATCCGGACCGATCCCACGACACCAAAACCGTCTTGCACGTTCTGGGCGGGGTGGACGGAGTGCAAGTTGCCTCGGTGACCAGTCGTGAGGTAGTCGTACAGGTGCCGGTCGACCGCCGCCACGTCCAGCATGGGCTCGTGTCCCGCGCTGTCGACGGCCAAGTCGGGTACACGGCCTGCGAAGTTTCGCCCGTCGACTACGGTATACCACGGCTCGTTGCAGTTTCCGCAGAAGGTGACGCGCAACCTGATGCCCACGAAGTAGCGATGGGCAGAGATGCTCGAGGTCCAGTTGCCGGACAACGCATACTTTCCTTGGCTTCCGGATATGGTCGCACTCTCTATTGCGAAGTTGCCTACCACCGTTGTCTCTCCCGACGCGGGAATCCGACCGTCCGCCGTGGCTTCGACTCGGTAGGTGGTGCCTGGCTCCAGGCGGGCCTCTGGAGCCAGACAGTACTTGTGCGTCGCCGAGACAATGCTGCTCGTGGCCCGCATCCGCGGCCGTTCGAGGTTGGCGCGCCAGCACTGGTCTCTGTCGGTCAGAGACGCGCCGCGAGCGGCGGCCCGTGCGCTGTCCCACTCCGCGACGAGGCTCCACTGGGGTCCCGTGGGGCCGTGGTTGCGCTGGTGGATCGTCACTCGCACGCCCGAAAGCGCCGGACGCGAGTAGTGATCGGCCGCCGCGACTTCGACTAAATGACGGGCGGAGTCGGCGTTGAGGACGGCGTAGAGGATCAGCCCGTCATTAAGCGCCTTGGGGTACTCGCTGGGGCCCGTCGCGTTGCCGCACCCGCCCAGGAACCCGATGGCGACCGCAAGACTAAGCAACGTCTTCGTCGGTTTGTAAAAGGACATGGAGTTTGTCTCGCTTTCTAGAACCGAAAGTCGATTCCGATAGAAGGGAAGAGCGGCATCTGCCTGCCGTGCCGGAACGTTTGGTACGGTCCTTCGCCGTCGTCGCGAACTCCCACGAAGTCGTACCGCAAGACGTTCTCGCGGTTGCCAGCATTGACGACCGCGAGGTAGGGAATCACGTCTACGGAACCCCAGCGGAAAGCACGACGCGCCGAGAGATCCAGACGAGCGTAGATCGGAAGCCGGCCTTGGTTGTCCGACCAAATGATCAGCTGGTCGAAGCGGCTAAAAAAACTGCCGCCTCCAAGCTCTTCGTCTCGCATTCGCTGATTGGGCGCAAAGCGCAGAGCGTCGTACAGGCCCGCCGGGAACCAGAATGGGGTGCCGGTGCCTACGGTGGCTCGTAGCGATAGTTCGACGTCGCCCGGCACATCTGCAGCCAGCAACGCGTCGAGTTCGTGGCGGCGGTCCCATTGGGGCGCGTACTCGGATCCGTCGGCGGCGTCGAACGCCGCACGCGCCCACTGATACGACAGCCAGCCGCGCACCCGGCCCGAGTGCCTCTGCACCATGACCTCGAGGCCCTGCGCTCCGCCGTCCTGGTACTCGACACCTGACGGGTCCCGGGTCAGTATGGGGCGCCAGTAGGGCACCGCTCGGAATCGCCTGGTCCATCCGGCCACCGAGGCCGTCCACTCCTCGCCTCGCCATGTGTCCAGCGACACGCTAGCCCCGTCGGACGCAGAGGCTGGCACGTCCCGGCCGTGCAGGAACCACATCGGAGCACCCGGCTCCAGTGCGACAGCGTCTCGCAACACGGACAGGAATTGGTACGTCCGGTCCACGCTGGCGCTAATCGCGAAGACGGAACTGCTTAGCCGGACGGACAACCGCGGCTCCAGGAAATTGCGACCGGAACGGCGCTCGCTACCAGCCCGAACGCCGGGCGCGATCCTGAGCGGACCCGCCCACGCCTCGAGCTCAGCGAATGCGGACAGGTGCTGGTACGAGGCGGACATGTCGCCGTCCATGTAGCCGCCCGGTCCTCCGGCGGTCCGAAGTTCCACCGGCCCGGCCTCCAGCGCGACGCCGGCTCGCCCACCGATATGGTCGTCGCGAAGGGTGAGTTCCGCGCGAAGTCCCGTTGCCGAGATGCGGTTGGTTGTCACGGGTGAGGATGAGGTACCCCCGATCGTCCGCTCGCCGTCGTAGCGGCTGTAGTACGCCGTCACGTCGCTGGACATCCGATGATCCGGCACCCACGACCAAGTGACCGAAGTCGCTAGGTTCGCCCACTCGGAGGTGAACGAGTTCCTGGTTCCGGAAGACGACATGTCCCAGTCGAATTCGTCGTCGGATGCGAACACGGACAGGCGCATCCGATGCTCGTCCGCGGGGAATGCTTCCAGGCCAAGGTTCAGGTCGTGGAACGAGTAGGGAACGCTGATCCGCGCCACGTCCACCGACGCCTTGCGGCCCGCGGCCAGCCAGCGGAATTCGTTCCACGGCAGGCTTCCGTCGGCGGCGAACCGGACGCCTAGAAGGCTGACGCCGCCGGCGAAGCGGGTCTCGTCCGCGCTTCCCGTCTTCTGGCGAGCCGCGACCACGCCGGACAGCGCGCCGCCGTAGCGGGCCGGGATCGAGCCTCTGTAGAACTCGGTGGACTCGACGGCGTCGGCGTTGAATGCGCCGAAGAGCCCGAACATGTGGTATGGCGCGAAGACGGGCGCGCCGTCGATCAGCACGGCCACTTGGTCGCTGCCGCCGCCCCTGACGAAGAGTTCGCCGGAGTAGTCGTTGACGCTGGAGACGCCTGCGAGTGCCTGCAGGCTGCGGAGCACGTCGGACTCGACCATCGGCGGCACGGCCTTGATCTCGGCCTGGGTCATCCCGACGGCTCCGACGGCGACCTCCCGGTCGAACACGAGCCGGTGCAGCTCGATGGAGGTCATGCGGCGCTCCGCCTCCACGGTGAGCGGCGGCAGCTCGACGGCGGAGCGTTCGAGTAGGAGCACGACGACTCCGCCTGCCTTCGGGACGGCGACGAGCGTGTCCAGGTCGGCGTAGCCCAGTCGCCGGGCAAGGACGCGGACAGTAGCAGCGTTCTTGTGACCAGCGGCTAGTCCACGGTCGTCGGTAACTCTGTTTGCGCCGCGCTTGGAGAAGGACACAAGCACGCCGCTTATCGGATCGCCGCTGCGCCGGTCCACGGTTCGGACCGCCCAGACCCCCGAATCGGGGGCCTGGGCGGCGAACGTGGGAGACGGTGACGCCACGCTCGCGATGGCGACCAGCGCGGCAGCGAAGATGTTGGTGCGATTCATCATCGTCTCCTTGTTTCGACGCTACCAGGTGAGGTAGAGCTTGAACCACCAGCTGGTGTTGATGTACCCCTGTGGTGTATCGACCGTTAGCGATTTGGTGCCCAAGGGGTCGTCGCGCCAGAAGTCGGTTTCAACCGCCTTCACGTAGAACGGATATCCGCCTCGCTTGGGCGAAACGGAGAGCATACGAACAGGTTGGTCGTATACGAAGGGATGACCGTTGGCTCGAATCCCTTCCTCCCGTTGAACAACCCGAGGCGTGCGGCCATGGTGATTCCGGTACCACACCGTGATCTCGATTTCCTCCGACCCCGGCCATTCCGTAGCGTGCAACAGCTCGAACTCGTGGAGGTATATTGGCGAGTAAGTGACCCAGCGGCCCGTGTAGTGTCCGGCTACCGTGCCTTCGCACGCACTGCCGTCGGACTGATCGCAGGCGGCCGCTGCATCGTGACGCACCCCGCCCGCCGCCGCCAGCGCCTCGGCCAACGCACCTTCCGATTCGTAACTCCCGAAGTCCACCGATAACGGCGCGCTGCCGTCGCCGGCATCGTACGTCCAGATAAACGCCTGCTCACCGTCGCCCGCGTCCTGGATCACGGGTCCTGGAACGTCGGCTTGACGGTCGATCCGAGTTCCCCAGGTCTCCTGCGGGCGGATCAGGAACAAGGCGTCGTACTCTTGGAGCGCGTTCACCGTCGTGGCCCTGCGGCGGTTCCCATCGGGCTCGTGGACGATCAAGTCCAGCTCGTCGGTGTCCCACGCGCCGGCGACTCCGATGTGGGCCGTACCCCGCCAGCCGAGCCGGTGTTCCCTCATCGGAACCGCGATGGCAAGCTCGATGCTGCCCGAGACCTCCTCCACCCGGGCAAGGAACTCGTCTTCGTCGATCTCGAGAGCGGCAGCGCTGCCGGCCAGCAGCCCGGAGCCTTCCGGGCTCTGCAGGTAGTCGGCCAGCAGCAGGCGGTGCTCGACCGCCGTGGAGGCTCTCATCGCCGCCAGGATGCTGCTGCGGACGGCGGGAGCGCCCAGGGCCACGGAAGCGGCCCGCGCCAGCTGCGAGATGCCCTGGTCCGCCTGCGCGACGATCGGCGGCTCGGGCTCGTCGATGGGGGCGACGGGACGCGAGTCTCGTCGCACGCGGTCAGCACCAGGGCTGCCGCGATGAGGAACTGCTTGGTGTATCTCATGCTGCTTCTCCTGTTCCGGGGCAGCGGGCACCTGCCCGGGACGGTCTTGTGGAGGCCGGATGCGTCCGGCTTCGATTGCCCGTACCGACGTATACTCCAGAAACCGGAAAAAGTTCCCTGGGAGTTCCGGCGCCGTTCATCCACGAGTGCCAGCCCGCCTTTCGACGCCGGGCGCACGGCGCCCTCGGCGGGTGCTTGGGGGATGTCGGACTAGCCGCCCGGATCAGCTCCCTGGGTCGGGGCGCAGGCGACGAAGACGGGCGCGGCGAGGCCGCACGGGTCGGGCAACCGGCGCGGCAGCAGCGCCTTGGGCCGGCCTAGCCGCCTAACCGTTTCGGGCCGACCACGCCTCCAGCAGCGCGGCCTCGACCTCCATCATGGCTTCCATCGTCGCCGGCTCCCTGAACGCCAACTCCGGCGGCTTCCGCAACCCGGAGCGCATCCCGTCCGCCCGTTCGTCGGGCGCGATCTCGTTCCACCAAGCCAGCGTGTCCCGGATCGTCTCCTCGATCGGCCGGCTGGTGTAGCCGGCTTCCACGGCCCGCGCGTTGCCGACCAGGTGCACGGCGCCGAAGTCGCCCTCGCCCGGCGGCGCCCAGATCGGGAACACCACGCCCTGGTCGCGCGCGAACTCCGCGTCCACCCACTGGAACTCGGCGTCGCTCCCGCTGACGCTCCGACACGCCTCCAGCATGGCGGCCATGCTGACGGGCTCGACGGGTCCCACGGCGTTGAACTCTCCGCTCGTGTCGTTCTCCACCATGCGGACCACCCACGCGCCCAGGTCCCTGGCGTCGATGAACTGCACGGCGTCCTGGGGTGAGCCGGGCACGGCCATCGTCCCGCCCGCCGCCGTCCGCACCGGCCAGTAGGTCCAGCGGTCCGTGCCGTCGCGAGGTCCGACGATGTAGCCGGGCCGCACGATCGTGGCGCGCTCGCCGAACACCGCCTGGACCGCCTCTTCGCACAGCGCCTTGAAGGGGCCGTAGGTCTGCCCCGTCCGCTCGTCGGATTCGGCCATGGCGGGGTCGGGCAGCCGGGCCAGCTCGTAGTCCTCCGTGATCCCCGGCGTGGCCAGGTCCTTGTACGCGGAGAGCGTCGAGATGAACACGTAGCGCCCCGAGTCGGACAGGACCTCCGCCGAACTCCGGCAGTGGCGCTCGATGTACCCCGAGTTGTCGATCACGGCGTCCCACCGGCGGCCCTCCAAGGCCGTCAAGTCCGACGCGCGGTCGCCGACCAGCTTCTCCAGCTCCGGGAACAGGTGCGTGTTGGTGCGACCCCGGCCGACGTATACTCCAGAAACGCAAAAAGGTTCCTTCGGGAGATCCGGCACCGTTCGTCCATGAGTGCCAGCCCACCTTCGACGCCGGGTGCGAAGACGTCGGTCAAGCGCGGCCATCGGTACGCGCGTGCTGCATGTCGCGAAGGGCCGGACCTGAGAGTCGCTGGAGCAGTTCTACCGGAGCAGGGACGGCGGCTGGCTGGCCGCGTTGGAGAGCGTGTCGATGGACATGTGGAGTCCTTACGTGGCGGCGACGGGGGAGCGGGTGCCGGGCGCGGAGCTGAAGACGACGTTCGACCGCTTCCACGTGGCCAAAGCACCTAGCGGACGCGGTGGACAAGGTGCGGCGCGCCGAGCACCGCGAGCTGCTGGCGCAGGACAGCGCCGTGCTCGCGAGGACGCGCTACCGGTGGCTGACCGGACGCGGCAGGACGACTCGTGCCGAGAAGCTGGCGTTCGCGGCGCTGCGCAAGAAACGTGGACCGGACCGCCCGCGCCTGGGCGGTGAAGGAGGCGGCATCGAAGCTGTGGGACTACAAGCTCCGGGGCTTGGCCGAGAACGCCTGGCTGCACTGGCTGCAATGGCGTCGGGCTGCGGGCTCGCGCCCGTTCACGAGGTCGCCGAGATGGTCGGCGCCCATCTGTGGGGCATCCTCGACGTCGTCGTGCTGCGAGCGACCAACGGCCCGGCCGAGAGCATCAACAGCAGGGTCCAGATGGTCAAGGCCGCAGCCGAGGCTTCCGCAACTACGACCGCTTCGTCACCGCCATCCTCTTCCACCTCGGCGGCCTCGACCTCTCGCCCCGCACCGCCCGCCGGTGATCCCTTGACCCTCGTCCCGCCCTTTCTCTTAGGAAGTCCCGCCCTTTCTCTTAGGAACTCGGGTGTCGCTCCCACCGACACGAGCCGAACACGGCCATGGTCCCCGCCCGCCGCCGTCCGCACCCGCCAACAGGCTCAGCATAGCGTCCCAGCATCACCTCAACCTCGGACATCGGCGGTTACTGGTCGAGGAAGACAGATCACCCTACTTGGCCACGCCGCTTGAGGCGTCGACTGAGCGTCGTGCGGTGCACGCCAAGGAGTCTTGCCGCTTGGCTTGCGTTTCCATCTGTCCTTTCCAACGCTTGTTGAATGAGGCGCGCCTCCAACTCCTCCAACGTCGGCAAAGGGGCATCCTCATCCGTGCTCGGCTGGTGGTTGCCATCTGCGCTCAGCTTCGCTAACCACTCTTCGTCGCGCAGGCATGTCTTCACGACCTCAGTGTTGATCACCACGCTCCCTTCCGCCTTCGTCAGTGCCCGGCCCACCACGTTGAACAGTTGGCGGACGTTGCCTGGCCATGCGTAGTCCAGCAGAGCACGGCAGGCACCGCGGGAGAACCGCTTCGTCGTCCTGACTCGGGAACTCGTCTCCGATTGGTGCTGGATCGCCATGCTGGCGAGGAAAAGGATGTCCATCTTGATGTCCCGCAGGGGGGGAATCAAGACCAGGAGGCCGGCCAATCGGTCCCGGAGGTCCGGGCGGAGTTTGTGAAGCGCACCGGGTTGGCTGGACGAGAACACCCGGAATTTCCGCTTCCGCCCCCGGCCGATCGCTACGACTTCATCGGAGCCGACGGGGCGCATGACCCCATCGTCCAGGCAAGTGAGCAGGCGCACTTGAATGGACTCGGGGCATTCTGGTACGTCATCCAAGTAGAGTGCACACTCGGCGTCGCTGGCCGCCTGGATGATGCCCGGCCGAGTCTCCGTTGCGCCCGTGAATGCTCCTCGGACGTGTCCGAAGAGCTCCGAGTCCGCCAAGGATTCTGAGACTGCGGCAAGGTTGATCGTCAATGGTGGCGGGCCGCCCGCGGCGACAGCTCGCATGAACTGACCCTTCCCGCTGCCCCTTTCACCGATGATCAGCACGGAGCGCCACGAACGAGAGTAGGCTGGAAGGAGCTGTCGAATGGTCACGATCTCCGGTGAGCAACCGTCAAGGCGTGTGTTCACGTCCCCACAGGTCCGTTCGCCCACCGACCCCTCCAACAATCCGCATAGGTACGCTACGGCAACGGCATCCAGCTCGCCCAGTCCCTCTACGTCAGGAGGTCCTTCCCAAACTCGGTCCGCGATGTCTGTCCCCAGCAGATCGAGGGTGGCTGAAGTCAATTCGGACCGTCTGCTCGTTCCCGTCCCATCCTCGTATTCTCGTGCGATCCGGCTGAGCCGCAAATACAGGTCAACACGCTCGCGATTGGATGGGGTTCCCTGCGGACCGCTCTTTGAGTCGTGTTCGTGGGTTCTCATGAGTTGCGCCTTTACTCGCCGCCGAACCTGTGTCGCCTGTTCTGCACCGCCAACCACCAAATATCTATCAAGCAACGAGGCAAAGCAACCGTCCGGCTGGCTCAGGAAGGGCGACAGAGTCCGCCGCTCCGATTCCATCGCATGCGACGAACTCCGTCACCCTTCCACGCCCAAGCTAGCACCGATGCGGTACCGGCATGGGCGCTGGGTACGTCCTGCCTGTCGAGGATGCTATTCCTCGCAGTTGCCAGGCCCGCTCTGGCAACAGCAGATGTAGTTCTCGCCCAGGCAGGTCCCACCACAGCCAGCGCATCTGTAGAAGCACTGGTGCGGGTACCCGGCGTCGTTGGCCCGAGACGGCCTAGCGCTTCCGAGTGCTAGCCCGGAAACTGCTGACAGGACCATCGCGGCAAGCACCAACAGGCGTCGCGTAGTCATCGGCTGGTCCGCTCTTGTCTAAGGGTGAATGAGGATTGCGAATATCAATGCTCAGGGTGTCGCTCTCCAATAGTCCAAGCTCTTCGGTGAACGAAATCGCCCTGTAGTTTTTAACTTTGTATGGATGCATGACGCCCCGAACAATTCGGCCGTGACGGTCTACGACCATGGCAGCCGGAGTCACAAGAGTAAACCCATCAATCATGTGCTCATCCATATCCCCGGCAAGCTGTAATGAGACAATGTCTGCAACCGCCCCAGCCACGCGTTCGCGTCTAAGGAAATGACTCACACGTTCATGATCGGTAGCGGCCGTAACAAGCATCATCTTTCTGGGCTTGATCGCCCGCCCGAGTCGTCGCAACTGTCGTCCGAGATCCTCGCAACCAACCAGATCTTCTGCATTCAGGACTACCAGTAACGTCTCGTCGTCCTCCAAGATATCGTTCACCAGCGCGCGCATGCTGGGTGTGAGCCGGCGATGAGCTGGTACGGCCACAGCCGGGACGTTGTGAACCTCACCGGCGATAGACGGGCTGTCACGTAGCCACTCGCCAAGCCAGCTGATTCGCGACCCAACTGCAACGCTCGCCACGAATACCACGATCAAGCCGACGATCACGAGCAGCGAGTCTCGAAGCCCACTACGGGTTCTGTCATTCATTGGTCGCCATCCGATAGTGCACACGTGCCGAGGCGATCTCGACGGCATCGTACAGCGCCCCGACATACCTGGCCAGCAAAGCATCGCCAGACTGATGTCTTCCGATCAATCCCCAGCTCTTTCGACCGATTGATACTACACGCATTACCTGAGCAGCTTGATCAACGAGCACTACTAAATAGCTTCCTCCTGCGGTAAGGTCAACAAGAGGGCTAATGGCATCTACGGATGCGATCTGCACCAGAGCAGTTGACCCGTCGATTACCAAGATGCTCGTAACGGCTTCTATGCTGTCGGTTACAAATGTACCGTCAGCACGTTGAGCGTCACCACCCCTAGATTCAATTGCTCGGCGGTAAGTGGATGCAACCAAGTCGTCGGGCAACCGCACGGCAGCAATGCGTTTGCCATTATCAGTGTATGCGGCGATGGAATCATAACCACGCATGCCTACCACAACTAGGCCGTCGTGGGCGTCAGCATGAACAATGGACTCCTGCAGAACGGCGGGGGGAGCTCCTTCCAGGTAATGAGCAAAATTCGCAAAGCGGGGGCCGGCATGGGAGTGCAAGTCTACAACGTGAAGCAGGTTGTCGGCCGTCGCTCCAAGCGGAAAGTATGATACGAGCAAGGCGTTGTGGCCAAACGAAGCAACAGATGAAGGTACCAAGAAACCGTCGCCGATCGAGAATGTTCGCCCTACGGTTCCATTGGCGTCGAACATCTCGACAGATAAATCTGCGAAGTCATATCCGAAGACAGAGTCACCTCGCGTGACGCCTCCACCCCAAAGCACTTCAAATTCTCCTGGGCCCGATCCCGGCCTCCCTACCGTACTTGTAAACTCTCCATCGTCGCCATAAACCTTAATGTCCTTGTCGGAGCGATCAACAGCTATGTATCGTCCAAGGCGGTCTTCGAAGATGCCGATCGGATCGGCTAGAACGGCGCCGTCTCCCGTACGTAGGGTGTCCAGAATCGTGACGACCAACTCCGGCTCGCCCACAGGCAGAGTGATTGGGATGGCGCGTTGGTGTGCCGATCTGGGTTCCGAGCACCCCGCAACTAGTCCGATGAGCAAGAACAGCGGCCAACAGCCTTCAAGTTTGGTATGGTGCGAATGGGCCGAGGGAGATTCGAGCAGATCTTGTGGCAGGGTCATGTCCGGCCTTTGTGCTGGATGTCTTTTGGAGGCTTGATGGGGGGCAAGGTTGTCGATAACCACAGCAAATTCCGTGCCACTGTTTCGAATGATGCCACCACAAGTCCATAAGATATTGTCAGACAAAGACTTATAAGACACGTGGACCCCTCGGCCTGCGCAGTTTGTCACGATAGAAACGTGCAATATGCGACACTCGATGGTAGCAAAATGCGTCGTTTTCGATGAAACGACGAGGCTTCCCGCCCGCTGCAACCGTATTCCGTAGCCCCGAGGATCGCCGATGTTGCCAGGGAATCTTGTGGCCAGGAAGACTTCTTGGGCCGGCCTGCTAGCTGTTTCGGGCCGACCACGCCTCCAGCAGCGCGGCCTCGACCTCCATCATGGCTTCCATCGTCGCCGGCTCCCTGAACGCCAGCTCCGGCGGCTTCCGCAACCCGGAGCGCATCCCGTCCGCCCGTTCGTCGGGCGCGATCTCGTTCCACCAAGCCAGCGTGTCCCGGATCGTCTCCTCGATCGGCCGGCTGGTGTAGCCGGCTTCCACGGCTCGCGCGTTGTCGACGCGGTGCACGGCGCCGAAGTCGCCCTCGCCCGGCGGCGCCCAGATCGGGAACACCACGCCCTGGTCGCGCGCGAACTCCGCGTCCACCCACTGGAACTCGGCGTCGCTCCCGCTGACGCTCCGACACGCCTCCAGCATGGAGGCCATGCTGACGGGCTCGACGGGTCCCACGGCGTTGAACTCTCCGCTCGCGTCGTTCTCAACCATGCGGACCACCCACGCGCCCAGGTCCCTGGCGTCGATGAACTGCACGGCGTCCTCGGGCGAACCGGGCACGGCCATCGTCCCGCCTGCCGCCGCCCGCACCGGCCAGTAGGTCCAGCGGTCCGTGCCGTCGCGAGGTCCGACGATGTAGCCGGGCCGCACGATCGTGGCGCGCTCGCCGAACACCGCCTGGACCGCCTCTTCGCACAGCGCCTTGAAGGGGCCGTAGGTCTGCCCCGTCCGCTCGTCGGATTCGGCCATGGCGGGGTCGGGCAGCCGGGCCAGCTCGTAGTCCTCCGTGATCCCCGGCGTGGCCAGGTCCTTGTACGCGGAGAGCGTCGAGATGAACACGTAGCGCCCCGAGTCGGACAGGACCTCCGCCGAACTCCGGCAGTGGCGCTCGATGTACCCCGAGTTGTCGATCACGGCGTCCCACCGGCGGCCCTCCAAGGCCGTCAAGTCCGACGCGCGGTCGCCGACCAGCTTCTCCAGCTCCGGGAACAGGTGCGTGTTGGTGCGACCCCGGTTGAAGAGGGTGACTTCGTGGCCTCGGGCCTGGGCGTACTCCACCATGTGGGGACCGATGAAGCCGGTGCCGCCCAGGATCAGGATCGACATGGGGGGGGGGGTGGGGACGTTGCGGGGTCCCCGTAGCCGCCGGTGTCGTCGGACTGCTGGGTTCCCGGCCCGCACCCGGTTCCCGCGAGCGCGCCCGCGGCCGCCGCGGCCTTGATGAAGTCGCGCCGGTTCCATGCCGCCCGCAACTTCCAACCCGCTCCGCGTCCGTCGTCGTTCCTCATGGTTGTTCCTTTTCCGCTGTTCGCCGATACCTTTCGCGTGTCCGCCTTGGCGCGCCCGCCCAAGGCCCCGCTCCCAGCAAAGTACTGCGCGACCGCAGGCCCCGCCATGTCTCTTGTTCGCCGTCCGTTTGCTCGTCGATCGTTTCTGAAGGCCCTCGGGGCCGCCGGGGGTGCCGCCGTCTTCGCGCCGTCCTTGCAGGGACTGGCCCGCTGGAGCGACGCCCGCCTGGCGCGATCCGACATGTTCGCCGCGCCCTACGGCAGGCTGGTCCCGAGCCCCGACTGTTCCGAACTGGAGGTGCCGGAGCGGTTCCAGTGCGTCCGCATCGGCTCCGGGGGCGTCCCTTCCGCCGTCCGCGAAGGCCTCCACGTGCCCAACGCCTTCGACGGCATGGCGGCGTTCCCGCTGCCCAACGGCAACGTGCGGCTGATCCGCAACCACGAGATGGTGGACGACGCCGCCACGGCAAGGCCCGTCGGGTCGCCGCACTACGACGACAAGGGGAGTGGGGGCACGACCTCGCTGGAGGTGCGGATCGGCGGGAGCGCCGGGGGCGGCGCCGATGTCGAAATCGAGCTGGTGGACGAGTTCGTGTCGCTGGCCGGCACGCGCGTCAACTGCGCCGGCGGCCCGACCCCCTGGGGGAGCTGGCTGTCCTGCGAAGAGATCACGTCGGGGCGCTCCCACGGCTTCGGCCAGCCCCACGGGTACGTCTTCGAGGTGCCCGCGGCCGCCACCGGCCCGGTGGACCCCGTTCCGCTGCGCGACATGGGGCGGTTCGTTCACGAGGCGGTGGCGGTGGACCCGGACACGGGGATCGTCTACGAGACCGAGGACACCTGGTACGTGCCGGCGCGCCCCGGACGGCCCGAGCTGCCCGGCGCCGGCCTCTATCGCTTTTTGCCCGACCGCCCCGGCGAGCTGGCCGCCGGAGGCCGGCTGCAGATGATGGCGGTGGACGGGCGGCCCGGATACTTGACCGCCCGCGACCAGGCTCCGGGCACGGTGCTGCCGGTGCACTGGGTGGAGATCGACGACCCCGACCCCGAGGCCGCGGAGGACGACCCCCTGGCCGTCTTCAAGCAGGGCGTGGCCAAGGGCGCGGCGCGCTTCGCTCGGCTGGAGGGCGCGTTCCACGGCGACGACGGCATCTACGTCGTGTCCACGAACGGTGGAGACGCGCGCGCGGGGCAGGTCTTCCACTACCGCCCCCTGTCGGACGACGCGGGACAGCTGACGCTCGTCTTCGAGTCGCCGTCCCACGATGTGTTGGACAGCCCGGACAACATCGTGCTCAGCCCCCGGGGCGGCCTGATCATGTGCGAGGACGGCAGCGACGACCAGTACGTTCGAGGCCTGGACCGGGACGGCCGGATCGTGAACTTGGTGCGGTCGCCGCGGGCCGCCGGTGCGCCCCAGCCCGGCGAGTTCGCCGGATCGTGCTTCAGCCCGGACGGCCGCGTCCTCTTCTTCAACGTGCAAGGTTCGCGCGAAGTCGGAGGCACGACCCCGAGCGGCACCTACGCCCTTTGGGGCCCATGGGAGGACGGTCCCCTATAGGCGTCCGGCGCAACTGTCGCGCGGCTCGGGACAACGCGAGCGCGGCCGGCCGCAACCGACGCGCGGTTCGGATCTGCGGGCGTGGATCCCTGCCGCCGGCGACTCCGACCGTCGTCGCGCTGTTCGGTGTTTCCCTGTTGCTGGCGGCCCCTGGCGCCAGCGGCGCCGCCCAGCCGTCGGTCGGCGTCATCGGCGGCTTCAACTCGGCCACGTTCACCGGAAGCAGCTCCGTCTCGGTCGCGGGGCGTCGCGGGGGCGTCATGCTCGGCGCCGTGGTCGAGCTTCCGGTCGCCGGGAGCTTCTCGATCCGGCCGGAGCTCCACTACTCGGCCAAGGGCGCGCGGGTCGTCACGGCCGGAAGCGGCCGGGGCGGCGCCGAGTTCAACGTGTCGTACCTTCAGTTGCCGATCCTGCTCCAGGTGCGACCGGCGCCCGGACCGTCCCTCCTTCCGACGCTGCTCGGCGGCGCGTCTCTCGGGTTGCCCCTGCAGTGCCGGCGCGGGGGCTTGGCCTGCAAGAGCATTCTCGGCTTCGCCCGCCAGTCCATCGACGCTGGCGTGGTGGTGGGGATCGAAACCGACCTGTTCGGCGTGGCCGTTGCCGGAGTCCGCTACGAGGCCGGCCTTCGGTCCGTGAACCGAGCGCCGCAAGCGGAGCTCCTGAACGGCGTGCTTTCGTTCACCGTTCGCTACATGCTTCTGCAAGGGGAGACGCCCGAGCCCAGCGGCGGCCGTTAGGGGGGCGTCAAGCCGGGTTGGCCGCCGACTGGAAGAAGGCAGCGACGAAGGGCGTTCGAGGACGGGCGGCCACCGCGCTCGGGGGGCCGCTTTGCACGACCACGCCGTCCTCCAAGACGTAGACTTGCCGGGGGGCCAATGCGCGAAGGTCCAAGAGGTCGTGCGTGACCACCAGGGCGGGCCTTCGCCAGTCGGCCAAGTACCGCGCCAGATAAGTCCGAAGCTCCCGTCGCGCCAGCGCGTCCATCGCCGACAGGGGCTCGTCCATGAGAAGGATGTCGGGCGCGGCGGCCAGGGCCCGCGCCAGGGCGACCCGCTGGCTCTCGCCTCCCGAGATCTCGCCGGGTCTGCGGTCCGCCAGGTGGGCGCACCCCACCGTCTCCAGCAGCTCGGCGACGCGGCGACCGATTGCCTGCGCACCGGCCTCCGCGCCCCGCCCGGCGCCCGCCCCGAACGCCACGTTGCGGGCTACGGTCATGTGCGGGAACAGGCCATGTCCCTGCGGGACGTATCCGACCCGACGCCCGTCGGGCGGCAAGTCGATCCCCAGGGCAGCGTCGAAGAGAACCCGGCCCGCGACTTCGATCCGTCCTTCGTCCGCCGGGTGCGCGCCCGCAACGACGCGAAGCAGCGTGGTCTTGCCCGAGCCGTTGGGACCGACGATCGCCACCGGTTGGGCGGCGCCCGCAAGCTCGGCCTTCAAGGCGAAGGTGCCCGCCCGGGCGCGGATGCGGACGTGCCAATCCAAGGGTCAGGCCGGGGAACGCCGGCCACTGCGCCGGCCGTGCCGCCGGTCCAGGACGGCGGGCAGCACGCGCAGGGGCAGAAGCAGGCACGCGCCCGCCGCTGCCAGCACCAGCGCCAGCGCCGCGGCTGCCTGGGGACTCGACTCCAGCGCCGCGTAGATCGCCAGCGGCAGGGTCTGCGTGGCGCCCGGGAAGTTGCCCGCGAACAGCAGGGTGGCGCCGAACTCGCCCAGCGCCCGCGCCCAGGCAAGGCCCGCGCCGGCCACAAGCCCCGGAAGCGCCAGCGGCACGGCGACGCGGAAGAAGACGGCAGCGGAGCCCCGGCCCAAGGTGCGCGCCACGACCAGCAGGTCCGGGTCCACGCCCTTGAAGGCGGCGACGGCCCCCTGGACGTAGAACGGGGCGGACACCACCACCTGGGCCAGCACCACGGCGCCGCTGGTGAAGGGAAGCCCCAGGTTCAGGGTGTCCAGGGCCGGCCCGAGCAGGCCCCGTCGGCCAAAGGTCTCCAGGAGGGCGATGCCCAGGACGGCCGGCGGAAGCACGACGGGCAGGTCCACCAGCGTGGCTGCGGCCCGCGCGCGCGGACCCGAGGCGCCGGCCAGCCACCACGCCAAGGGGGTGCCGGCCGCCACCACCAGCGCCAAGCTGGCCGCCGTGGTCCACATGCTGAGCCACAGGGCGGGCGCGAACAGCGGATCCCGAACGCCCGCGAGCAGGTCGGAGGGCGAAGAAGCCGCAGCCAGCCCCACCACGGGCAAGGCCAGGAGCGCCAGCATCGGAAGGGCGGCCGTGAAGCTTCGCCCGCTGTGCCAGGCGCCCAGCTGCCTCGCGCTCGTCGGGCGGTTCACGAAGCGGTCACGACGGCGGGTCGACCAGGAACCCCCGCGCCGCAAGGATGCGACGGCCCTCCGCCGAACGCACGAACGCCGCCCATCGTGCCCCCGCTTCTGGGTCGGGACCGGCGACGACGACCCCGATGGCGTATTGCGGCCGGACGTCCAGCACCGCCGGCACGGGAACCGTCGGCAACCCAGCGGCGAGGCCGTCGGTTCGGTAGACGACGGCGGCATCCGCTTCGCCCGCCGCAACCTTGGCCCGAACCAGCCGAACGTTGTGCTCTTCCGACGCGACCCGGTCCATGACGGCGTCGCGGAACCCGGGGCCGAACGCGGCGTCGGCGCGGTCCAGGGCTTGGCGAGCGTATGCGCCCGCAGGCGTGGCTGCCGTGGCCAAGACGATGCGACGGGCCCGCGGCAGGTCGGCGAAGGACGCGATCCCGGCCGGGTTTCCCGGGGGCAAGACGACCACCAGCTCGTTGCCGGCGAAAGGTTGCACGCCGCCGACGACTTCGGCACGGGCCAGCGAGTCCAAGAGGCCGATGTCCGCCGACGCGAAAGCTCCGGCAGGGGCGCCCTGCACGATCTGCAGCCCAAGCACTTGGCTGCCCGCGAACGACAGCACCACGTCCAGATCGCGATGACGCTGCTCGAACGGCCCCTCCAAGTCCCGAAACGCCTCCGCCAGCGACGACGCGGCAAAGACGTGAAGCGTCTGCCGAGCCGGGGAGGCCGCCTCGCCATCAGCGCAGCCCGCCCAAACGGCGGCGCCCGCTGCAAGGGTCAGCGCGACCCGGAGGCGCGGCCTCGTCTTCAAGCCGCTTCCACCATGCCCGTCCGTCCGGCCAGGGAGCAGTCGTACCCCGGAAGGTGGGCGACCTCGACCCGGAAGGCAGCGTCGCCCAGCAGCTCCACGACGCGCGACACCGGCAGGTCCGCGAGCCGGTCCGCAGGCGCGACCAAGTCGAACCGCTCTTCGGTCAGGGGCACGAACTCCAAGCCCTCGGCCAAGGCGGGGCCTTCCGCGCCGATGCCTGCGTGGGCGGCGCGAAGGCGCACGAGCCGCGCGACCTCTCCGTGGCTTGCCGCCTCGGGCCCGGCGAGGGCGACACAGCCCGCGTCCTGTCCAGCCAACAGCCGGGCCGCCAGGGCGTGTGCCCCCGATCCGCGTTCTCGACGAGCCAAGCGAAGGCCGGGCCGCAGCAAGTCCGCCCCTGAGACGATGTCGAGCGGGTTCCCCGCGGGCACCACCAAGCCTTGCCGCCACCGCGTCAGGTTCACGACCGCAAGCCGCTTGCCGGGAACCGCCCGCCGAAACGTCTCCGCAACTTCCGCCCGGTCGCCGGGCAGGTGCACGCCCGCCATGTGGACCAGCCCGGCGGCCAGCAGCGCCAGTGCGCGCTCGTTGCCGGCCTGCACCCAGGTCAGCCTGGCATCGGCGTAGCGCCGCGCCATGTGATGGGCCGCCAAGCCCAGCAGCGGCGCGCAACCCGCCACAAGAACGTTGCCCGCCAAGCTGGCCGGGTCCACCAGCGGTCGAACGGCTACCGCCGGCGCATCCGGTCCCACCCCCCACGACTTGGGCGGTGCGCACGTCCCGACAACAACGCCGTCCGCGGCGGAGGCGCCTCCGTGCGACACCGGATGGGCGGCCCAGCAGCCACCGACCCGACCCAGCACGACTCGGATCCCTGGGGCGAGCGCCGGTTGCTCGGGGGAAACGGCCGCCCGCGCCAGGATGTCCGAAGGCGGGACCAGCCGAAAGAGCTCCTCCACGGTGCACCCCAGCGCGTGCGCAAGGCGGAGTCCGAGCTCGGTCGAAGGGACTTGGCGCCCGGCCTCGATCGCCCCGATCGCTTGGCGGGACACGTCGACCCGGTCCGCCAGCGCCTGCTGGGAGATTGCCAGCGCCCTGCGGCGACGCCGGACTTGGTTCCGAACACCGGATGCGGTCAACGGGGAGGATGCGGTCAACGGCGTGCGACCTTGCGGTGGAGAAGCGGAGTGGACAGCGGAGAAGCTGGCTGAACAAGCGGAGGCGCCGTTCCGGGGGCGCGACGGAGGCGACCCAACAGGCCGCAGCTTGTCCCATAACGGACATATCAACATATCATAATGTCAACTATAGTTGTCTATTGCTTCAAGCCCAGACGTTTCGCGGACGCCGCGCCGGTGTCGTCCGCAGCGAAATCGTGCCGTTTCGGCGACCCTTCGCCTACCTTGGTTCCACCTTCCCGCACCCTTCACTCAACCAAGGAGAAACGACATGGCGACGATGCCGGAAGGAATTCCCGTTGCGTCCGTTGGGGGCCAAGATGGCGTCCCCAGGGACCGAGCCATGACCAGGCTCAAAGTGTTCGGCAAGGATTGGGGCGGAGTGCTCGTGTCGGCTGTGACCGTGCTGGGGGCGTTTGCGGCGATCCTGGGTTGGATCGACTCCCGGATGGAGTCCCGAATGGACCGCTTCGAGTCCCGCATGGAACAGCGGTTCGACGAGTTCGAAGCCCGGATGAACCAGCGGATGAACCAGCGGATAGACCAGCTCGAAGCCCGCATGAATCTGCGGTTCGAGGCCGTCGATGCCCGTCTCGAGGAGATGGAGCGGCGGATACTGCGCTTGGAGGAAGTCGTTCGGGATCTCGCGGAGCGGCTGGCCCGCGTGGAGGGCCACTTGGGGGTTCCCGAACCCGGCGGGGGCGAAGCGGAACCGAGTTCCTAGCGCCCGCGCTCGCGCGAACCCGGTCGTCTCCGCCTAACCCCGGCTCCGCCTACCCGACGTAGGACTGGGCGGCCCGCGCCAGCGACGCCTCGATGTTCCGAATGGCGTCCGTCACCGCCCGTCCGATCAGGTCCATCTTGCGCACGAGTTCGATCCGGGGCCGGGCCAGCCGAGCTTCTCGCTTGGACAGCAGCTCCGTGAAGATGCCGCAGACGTCGGCCAGGCAGATGATGACCACGTCTCTGGGCGACGGGATCACGTCGCTGAACAGGACCTCCATGAGCCGCAGCTTGACCTCGCGCTCGGCCGAGCCGTCCACGACCGGGTAGCGTCGGGAGCGGAAGACCCACAGGAACCGGTCTTCCCGCCGCTCGATGATGCCCCTTTCGACCAAGCGGCCGACGGCCGCCTCGCGGATGCCGTCGGCGCGCGCGGCTGCGACCTCCAGCCAGTAGCTGGCGCTCCGCGCCTCGGTTGCCCCGGCGATCTCGCCCAGGACCGGGTCCAGGATGTCGTCGTCCAGAGGCGTCGCGTCGACCAGGATCAGCTGCTCCAGGTCCGTGTCGATTCGGTCTTCCAGCGCCAGATCCATGAGGACGCCGCCCCCCAAGGCGTACCTCATGGACCAGTCGGGAACGCGCGCGAACTTCCCGTCTTCGTCGTGCAGGAGCAGGAGCAGGATCTCTTCGGCGAACCTGAGCTTCATGATGAAATCGTTCCGTTGAAGGCGACCGGCGCAAGAACCGGAAAGCAAGAAGTTTCTACCGTTGGGCCCAGGCGTCAAGCTGGGTCAGAAGATGTTTGCCTCCGTCGCGCACTGCTCGTCGTCCGCGACGGCTCGGGCGGCGGGCGCGAACCTGTCGTGCCGGAACGCCGCGATCTCCAGCGTCGTCGAGCGGCCCTCGGCGGCAAGCTCCGAGACCGCAAGTCCCGTGGCGGGCGCGTGCATGATCCCGTGGCCGGAGAATCCGCACGCGTCTATCCAGCGATCCGCGCCGGGATTGAGGCCAATCACGGGGCTGTGGTCGGGCGTGACCTCGTAGTAGCCCCACCAGCTGCCGGCGCGGTCCACGCCCAAGTCCTCCCACCACGGAAACCGGCGAACGCCGGTGACCAGCACGTGTTCGAGCCAGTTCCAGTCCACCCCCTCGGTGAACGCTCCTGCGTCCTCGTGGGCGTCCAGTCCGAACAGGACCCGCTCGCCCTCGCTCCGCAGGTAGACGCCCGTGGCCAGGTCGATGGTGAGGGGGTAGGGGGCGGACTCGCCGTCGCGCGACAGCGGGGCGCTCAAGAAGATCTGCACGCGCTTGGGGCGCACGGGGACTTCCAGCCCGGCCAACCGACCCACGACGCCCGCCCAGGCGCCGGTCGCGTTCACGACGTGGCGGCACGAGAACGACTCGTCGCCGGCGTCCACGCGCCATCCGTTCGCGGTGCTGCGGAACCCGGTCGCGGCTAGGCCGAACCGGTAGTCCACGCCGGCGGCGCGGCCCATGGCGACCCAGGCGTGAGTGGCCAAGTGCGGGTCGATCACCCCGTCCCAGGGGCCGTAGGTGGCGCCGCCCAGGCCGTCCGTGGCGAAGGGGACGTGGCGCTGCGCCTCCACGGGGTCCAGCACCTCCACGGGCGCTCCCATGCTTCGTTGGAGCGCCACCGACTCCAAGTGCCGGTCCCAGCGGTCCCGAGGCGCCAGCAGCAGGTAGCCGATGTCGCGATAGCCGATGTCGCGGCCGTGGCGTTCGTGGAACTCGCGATAGACGGGCAGCGAGTGCATCGAGAGCGCGATGTTGGCGGGCGTCGTGAACTGCACGCGAACGCCTGCTGCGCTCCGTCCCGTCGAGCCCAGGGCCGGCGCGGCTTCGCGCTCGAGGACGACCACGCGAAGCCCGAGCGCGGCCATGTGATGGGCGCACGACGCGCCCACGATGCCGGCGCCCAGGACCACGGCGTCCGCCGTAACGGTGGCCAAGTCGGGCGGACGCTCGGGATCAGGCCGGGGGCTTCCGAACGAACTCGACGCTCCCTTCGATCTCCGCGTGGAGCGCCGCCACCTTGCCGTCGTTGCCGATCTCGAACCGGAAGAATTCGCCGGGGCCGGTGCTTCCTTCCCAGACCGCCCGATACACGTCGTAGTGCCAGTGCTCCAACGGACCCTCGAACCCGGCCCCGAAGCGGGCCGACAGGCCTCCCCCGCCCTCGCTCTCGGCGACCACGATCTCGCCGTACATGTCGTTGGCGTAGACGCCGGCGTACGCGCCGGCCTCCAGCGTGGGCGGCGCATCGGCGATCCGCCCCTCTTCCACCTTGCGAGCGGCCTCCCGCGCCTCCTCCTGAAGTTCGTCCCACCGCGCCAGCATCCGTTCGCTCCAGGGGACCTTTTCGCCGCCCTCCATCCGATCGATCAGCCGGTGGGCCACGGCGCTGACGAGGGCGTTGGCGCCGTTCATGTTGACTAGCGCGACCAAGCCGTAGTTCCGCTCGGGCACCAGGACCACGTAGGCGGTCATGCCGTCGATGTTGCCGCCGTGAGACACCACCTTCAGGCCCCGATAGTCGGTCAGGAACCAGCCCAGGCCGTAGTTCATGAAGTTGGACTCGGGCCAGATCAAGGCCCACGCGCCTTCCTTGCGGATCACCATCTGGGCGGTGTGCGTCTCGCGCAACGCTTCCTCCGACACCAGCTGCTCGCCTTCGTAGGCGCCGCCCGCAAGCTGCATTCGGACCCACTGGGCCATCTCCGCGACGCTGGAGTTGATCGATCCCGCCGGCCCGGCGTTGTCGATGTTCCGGTAGGGGACGGTCCGGAGTTCGCCTTCGGGGGTCTCGACGTGAGGGGTGGCCACGTTGTCGATCTGGGCCAGCGGGCCGACGCGCGTGTTGCTGCGGGTCATGCCCAGGGGCCGGAGGATGCGCTCGGTCACGAAGTCGTCCCAGGTCGCGCCCGTCAGCGCCTCGATCACTTCGCCCGCGGCGATCCAGGTCGTGTTGTTGTACTGGAAGGTGGAGCGGAGCGGGAACGTCGTCGGCTGGTAGCGGACTTGGTGCAGCACCTCTTCGCGGCTGCGGCCGCTGGCGTACCAGATCCGGTCGCCCCGCAGGAGCCCCGAGTTGTGGCTCATGAGATCGCGGAGGCGCAGGTCCCGCGTGATGTAGGGATCGCTGAGGCGGAAGGAGGGCAGGTGGTCCACCACGAGGTCGTCCCAAGAGGCCTTGCCTTCGTCCACCAGCATCGCCACGGCGGTTGCGGTGAACGCCTTGGACGTGGAGCCGACGGCGAACAGCGTGTGCTCGTCCACGGGGCCGGCGCCGCCCGCCTCTCGCACGCCGAAGCCCCGCGCGTAGACCACCGCGTCGTCGCGGACCACGGCCAGCGCCAAGCCGGGGACCTCCCACTCCTCGAGCATGTCCGCGATCTCGTCGTCCAAGCCCGACAGCGCCTGGGCCTGGGCAGCCGACGACGCCGGGGCGATCCCGACGGCCAGAACGGCCGCTGCGCAGGCAAGCGCCCCGGCGATGCCGGCAAGCGTTGCGGTCCAGGGGCGTGCGTCGCGCCGAGCCAAGCGACTTGGGCGGATGCGAGCGGATGACAAGTCGGTTCTGGCGTGCGGCACGAGGACGCTCCTTATGCTTGCTAAGAAAGTTGAGATCGGGCGGGAGGCGCCGGCCAATGTAGCCCCCGGATCGACCGTAGGGCTATCCGGAGCTGGTCGCTGTCGAGAGCTCGTCGCCGCTCGGTCGCCGCCCCCAGTCGCGTTCGGCTCGCTCGCTCGCCTCGGCCCTCACCATGGCGCGAAGCACGGGCTGGAACTTGATCTCGGTTTCTTCCCACTCCAGCACCGGGTCCGAGCCGGCCACGATCCCCGCCCCGGCGAAGAGTCGCCAGCGCCCGTCGAAGCACACGGCCGACCTGAGCGCCGGGACGAAGATCCCCTTCCCGGCCGAGTCCAGCCACCCCACGGGTCCGGCGTACCAGCCGCGGTCGAAGACTTCGCTTCCCGACAGCACCGACAACGCGACCTCGCGGGGGCTCCCGCACACCGCCGGCGTGGGGTGAAGGGACGCGAGCACGTCCAGCAACGCCAGCCCGGGCGGGAGCTTGGCCGCGATCTTGGTCTCCAAGTGTTGGATCCGCGCCAGGGCCAGCACGTGCGGCTCCACGTCCCGGCTCACTTCGCAGTCCAGAGCCTCCAAGCGCGCCACCATGTCGCGGACCACGAAGTCGTGCTCGGCCCGGTCCTTGGCGCTGTTGAAGAGCCGGTCCGCCAAGTAGGCCGTCTCCACCGAGTTCGTTCCCACGCCCGCGCTGCCGGCCACGGCCGTGGCGCGAAAGACGCCGTTGGCGAACACGGCCACCGTTTCGGGCGCGGCGCCGACCAGGGCGTGGCCGGCCGCGGGCTCGAACAGGAACACGTGGCTGCCCCGGTTCTCGCGCCACAACGCCGCCACCAGTTCGTCGGGCTCGACCGGCCCGTCGGGCTCGACGTCCAGGGTCCGCGCCAAGACGACCTTGTCCGCTTCGCCGGCCTTGATCCGGCGCAGGACCCGCTTCACCATCCGTTCCCATGCCCGGCGGTCGATGCCGGAGATGCGACCGGGGCGGCGGAATCCGTCCGGCTCAACCGGCGACCCTCGTCCAACCGGCGGCCCCCGCAGCGCCGGTGCGCCGTCGGCGGTCAGCACCCGCAGCCACCTCTCGCACAACGCCTCGGCCCGTCGGCGTCCGTCGGCCCGGACGGTCAGCCACGACGAGGCGGGATCGGGGCCAAACTCGATCTCGGCCTGCGGTAGGTGGAAGCGAGCCGACCCGAACGGCGCCCACGCCCGCTCGGCCGACCCCCGGCCCGCAAAGGAGAAGCCGCCGAAGACCCTGGGCGGCGCATCCGAACCCGAACCTTCCCACGAACGTGCGAAGGTTCGACGGGCGCGTTCCTGCACCTCCTGAAAGCGCTCAATGGGAGGCGCCGTCGTGCCTGTCCCGGCGGCGGAGTCGGGCGCAACGTCTTCGTGCACTCCGGCGTGGGCCACCCAGCGCTCCCCGCTGGCCCAGAAGCCGCGAGGGCGGCCGCGGGCCGCGCGAAGAAACACCGACGGAGAGACCGCAGCGAGACGGCGGCGAACGAGGTGGCCCATGTCTTCCCAAGATAAGACGACAACCCAACCAGCGACGGACGCCGGAGCGCGCGAGCCCCGCCGGGCGCGTGGGGCAGGCGACTTCGTCAAGTTGCGTCGCGGCCGTTGCTACATATGTTTACGACCATGCCCGGAACCCGTACGCCGACCCCGCCGGCGCGTCCGTCGCCGAAGGCTCCGCCCCAAGGCGGCGCGACGGCCCCCGCCCCTGCTCCGAGGGCCCTCCGACAGCCGCCTGCGCCCCCTTCGCGTGCCCGAACGCCGGTGCCCAGCGTCGTTCCGGCGACGCCCGACGACGCGCCCGCCCCCTTGTCGCCCGAGCTCGGCTTCGTCACGCCGGCCGACCCCACGCCGGTTCCCGTGCCGGCCGACGCGCACGACCTGGAGCGCCCCGAGTACTACCTGAACCGGGAGCTCACTTGGCTCAACTTCAACTTCCGCGTCCTCCACGAGGCCGAGGACCCCAGGACGCCCCTGCTGGAGCGCGTGAAGTTCCTGTCGATCGTCGGGTCGAACCTGGACGAGTTCTTCATGAAGAGGATCGGGGGGCTCAAGCAGCAGGTGGGGGCCGGGATCACCGAGCGCACGATCGACGGCCGCACGCCGGCGGAGCAGATCCACGAGTGTTGCCGCGTCGTTCGCAACCTGGAAGAGCGTCAGCGCCGGGCTGCGCGTCGGATCCTGTCCGAGTTGGCGCGAGAGGGCATCCGCGTGGCCGAGATCGACGACCTCGAGCGGGGACAGCGCAGGTGGATCCGCAACCACTACGTGCGCAACATCTACCCGCTGGTCACGCCCCAGGCCACCGACCCCGCCCATCCGTTCCCCTTCATCTCCAACCTGTCCCTCAACTTGCTGGTGACGCTGCGGCACCCCGGCGAAGACGCCACCTCGGTCGCCCGCGTCAAGGTCCCCGTGGGCACGGGGATCCCGCGCTTCGTGCGGATCGCGGACACGGACGTCTGGGTCCCCCTGGAAAGCGTCATGGCCCACAACTTGGACCTGCTCTTCCCCGGCATGGACGTGTTGTCGTGCGACATGTTTCGGGTCACGCGAAACGCGATCTACGATGTGGACGAGGACACGGCGGACGACCTGCTCGAACTGATCGAGGCCGGCCTGCGGAAGCGCCGCCTGGCACCGATCGTCCGTCTCCAAGTCAAGGAGGGCATCGACACGGGCCGCCGCGACGTGCTCGCCAAGGAGCTGGGACTGGAGCAGATCGACGTATTCGAGGGCGGCGGGCAACTGGGGTTGCGCGACCTGGCCGAGCTCTGCGACTTGGCGCGGCCCGGCCTGCTGCATCCGCCGCACCACCCGGCGGAGCACCCCGGCCTGCTGGACGACCGCCCGATATTCCACATCATCCGGGAGTCCGGGGCGCTGTTGCTCCACCATCCCTATCAGGCGTTCGACACGTCGGTCGCGCGCTTTATCCGCGAGGCGGCCCGAGACCCCAAGGTTCGCGCCGTCAAGATGACTTTCTATCGGATGGCGCCCCGGAGCGGCATCACCGACTACCTGGTCGAGGCCGCGCGCAACGGCAAGCAGGTGGCGGTGGTGATCGAGCTCCAGGCGCGCTTCGACGAGGCTGCGAACATCCAGTGGGCCAACGCGCTGGCCGCGCACGGCATTCACGTCACCTACGGCGTGCTGGGGCTGAAGACCCACTGCAAGCTCATTCTGGTGGTGCGGCAGGACCACGACGGCCTGCGGCGCTACGCCCATGTGGGCACCGGCAACTATCACGCCGGCACCGCGCGGATGTACTGCGACCACGGCCTGCTGACGTGCGACGAGTCGGTGGGCGCGGACCTGACCGAGCTCTTCAACTACCTGACCACGGGCTATCGTCCTCAGCGCACGTACCGGAAGGTGCTGCCCGCGCCGAAGCGGCTGCGCCGGGCGCTGCTGGAGCGCATCGAGCGCGAGATCGCCGTCCATTCGGCGGCCTCGCCCGGCCGGCTTCAGTTCCAGATGAACGCCCTGGAGGACCCGGAGGTGACGAAGGCGCTGTACTCGGCGTCGCAGGCGGGCGTGCGCGTGGACCTGATCGTGCGCGACAGCTGCCGCATCCGCCCCGGGATCCCCGGCCTGTCCGAGAACATCCGGGTCGTCAGCGTCGTGGGCCGCTTCCTTCAGCACTCGCGGATCTACTACTTCCGGAACGGCGGCGACGAGGAGTACTACATCGGTTCCGCCGACTGCATGAGAAGGAACCTCAGCGCCCGGGTCGAAACGCTGGCGCCGGTGGAGGACCCGGCCCTGCGCGCCGAGCTTCGCCACGTCCTGGACGTGCAGCTTCGGGACCGACGGAGCGTCTGGGAGATGGCGGCCGACGGAAGCTACTCCCAGCGCGTTCCCGGAGAGGACGGCGACTCGTGCACCTTCCACGCGCTCGTCGACTGGGCCCACGCCCGCGAGCTGGAAGGGAAGCGGCTGCGTCGGCGCCGACCGGCGGGTCTGAAGGGCGCCCGCGAAGAGAACTGACGGGGGTCGTGGGAGCGTGCCGGCGTCGAATGCGCCAAACGACCATTGATGTCAGTCAGATGACCACCCAGACGAGCGCCGCCACGAAGAAGGCGCAGCCCCACGCCATGTGCACGGGCTTCTCGGCCTTCGGGCGCACCGAGCAGACCGCCACCGCTCCAACGACGCCGGCGGCAAGGAAGCTGCCCACCAGCGTGCTCCAATCCGCACCCATGGCGAATACCCTGATCGCGCCGTAAGAGCACCCCGCGCCCATGCATGCAACTGCCAAGCCCAGGGCCTTCGCGCGCCCCCATGTCTCTTGATTCGTCGTCACTTGCGCTTTCTCCCGCTCGCCGAACGTTCGACACGTTAGAGTAGAGTAGAGCAGAATACAGCAAGTCCCCGAGCATTGACCAGACTTCCCCTGCCGCCACCAATACCTGGAGCCCGCCGATGACCGCACCCGCCGCCAGCCGAATTCGCGACCTGTTGGGCAGCGAAGCCGAAGACCTGCTGACCTATCGCGCCAAGGGATTTCCCAAGGAGACGCTGCACCTTCCCGGCCCCGGGTTCGTGGATCGGGTCATGGCGTCGAGCGACCGGGGACCCCAGGTGCTGCGGAGCATGCAGCAGATCCTGGGCCACGGCAGGCTGGCCGGCACCGGGTACGTGTCGATCCTGCCGGTGGACCAGGGGATCGAGCACTCGGCCGGGGCGTCGTTCGCGCCGAACCCGGCGTACTTCGACCCCGGCAGGATCGTGGAGCTGGCGATCGAGGGCGGATGCAACGCCGTCGCTTCCACGGTGGGCGTGCTGGGCGCCTGCTCGCGCAAGTACGCGCACCGGATCCCGTTCCTGGTCAAGCTGAACCACAACGAGCTGCTCACGTACCCCAACCGGTACGACCAGGTCATGTTCGCCGGCGTGCAGCAGGCCTGGGAGCTCGGCGCCGTCGCCGTGGGCGCCACGATCTACTTCGGCTCGGAAGAGGGGGCGCGACAGCTTCAGGAGGTGTCCGAGGCCTTTCAGATGGCGCACGAGCTGGGGATGGTGACGGTGCTGTGGTGCTATCTGCGCCAGCCCGCCTTCAAGAAGGACGGGACGGACTACCACGCGGCGGCGGACCTGACGGGCCAGGCGAACCACCTGGGTGCCACGATCCAGGCGGACATCGTCAAGCAGAAGCAGCCTCAGGTGGACGGCGGGTACGCAGCGGTCGGCTTCGGACGCACGCACCCCAAGGTCTACGACGAACTCGTGCCGGGCGCGCACCCCGTCGAAATGACGCGGTACCAGGTCGCCAACTGCTACATGGGGCGGGCGGGGCTGATCAACTCGGGCGGGTCCAGCGGCGCCGACGACTTCGTCCAGGCCGCACGCACGGCCGTGATCAACAAGCGGGCCGGCGGCATGGGGCTGATCTCGGGCCGAAAGGCGTTTCAGCGCCCCATGGCCGAGGGCGTCCGCCTACTGAACCTGATACAGGACGTCTTCTTGGACGACTCGATCCAGGTGGCGTGAAGGCGGATCGGCCGGTCCGGTCCGGCCAGTGCGAGGTCGCGGCCCCGGCCCCCCGCCGTCGGGTCAGTCCTGGGCCGCCGTCGAGTGAACCGCGAAGACGACCCCCTGCGGGTCCTTGCACTGCGCGACGAAGTCGCCGCCCGGAACCTCCATGGGGCCGTTCAGGATCTCTCCGCCCAGCTCCTTGATCGTCTCGACGGCGGCGTGCGTGTCGGGGACGCGGACGTAGAACGCCCAGCCGATCGGCATGGCGGAGTGCAGGTTGAACATGCCGCCCAGCGGATGCGCGCCCCTGCTGAACATGTGGTAGATGCCCATGCCTTCGGGCATGTCCATCTGGCTCGCCTCCTGCCAGCCGAACATCTGCGAGTAGAAGCGCCACGCCGCCTCCCAGTCGCTGGTCGCCAGCTCGTGCCACGAGAACTCGCCGACCGCCGCCATGTCGTCGTGACCCGGCGCGTCGCCCTCGGGCTCGATGATCGAGAGGACGCCGCCCTGGGGGTCCTGCACCACCGAGATGCGCCCGACCTGGGGGATCGCCAGCTCCTTCAGGATGTTGCCGCCCAGCGCCCTGACCTGCTGGTTGGCGGCGTCCACGTCCGGCGTCGAGACGTAGGCCAGCCAGCACGGGGGCACCCCTTCTTCTGGCAGCTCCATGACGCCGCCGATCGGCGTCTCGCCGTTCATCCACATCGTGTACGGCTTTTCGCCCTCGCCCCACGGCGCCGTGGTCCAGCCTGCGATCCGGCCGTAGAACTCCACCGCCGCGTCCGGGTCCGTGGTCATGAGTTCGTACCAACAGAAGCGACCGTTGGGTGTGCCCGCCATCCTGCTTCCTCCTCTTCCTGGTGTTCGTCCGCCCGCTGCGCGACACCAAGTTGGCGAATCCGACGGGCGGGCACCAGGGGAAAAGGCACGCGCCCCTTTCGCGCCGGACGCCGACGGGCCCATGATCGGAGGCGAGAGCAAACGCCGAACTTGCGGAGCCGGTATCCATGAAGCGCATCGTCGTCGTCAGGCACGCCAAGTCCAGTTGGGCGGACAGCACGGTCCCCGATCACGACCGCCCGTTGAACCTACGGGGCCGCTGGGCCGCCCCTCGGGTTGCCGGCGCACTGGCGGAACGCGGATGCGTGCCGGAGTTGACGTACTGCAGCACGGCGGCCCGAACACGCCAGACCTGGGAACTGATGGCGGCCCGGTTCGAGCGGGGTTTCCGGGAAGATGACGCGGCCGGCGCCCGGCAGGATCACGCAACGGCGGCCGGCGCCCCCCAGGTCCGCTTTCTTCGCGAGCTGTACTTGGCGACGACGGAGGCGCTCCTGGAGCTCGCGGCGACCGCACCGTCCGACGTGGACACGCTGATGATCCTGGGCCACAACCCCGGCATTCACTCTCTTGCGTGCGGGTTGGCCCGCAGGGGCGACCCCGAAGAGACCGAGCTTATCCGGCTGAAGATGCCCACGGGGGCCGCGGCGGTTGTCGAGCTCGGCGGCGACCGCTGGGACTTGGTGTCGGGCGGCGGCGAACTGACGCACCTGATCCTGCCTCGCCGACTGGAGACCCGAACGGCGGAGGGGCGGCCATGACCTGGGAAGACGGCACCGGTGCCGACCGGGACGGCGCGCCGCTGGTCGCGCATGGGGACCGCGCCGCCATCGAACGGGTGTTCCGCGAGGGCGTCTATCCCTACGCCACGAAGATGAAGCGGCAGACCTACGAGAACGAGAAGGCGCGCCTGCAGGTCGAACTCCTGAAGGCCCAGCGCTGGATCAAGGAGTCGGGCGCCAAGGTCGTCGTGCTCTTCGAGGGTCGCGACGCGGCGGGCAAGGGCGGCACGATCAAGCGGTTCATGGAGCACTTGAACCCCCGGGGGGCGAGAGTCGTGGCCCTGGACAAGCCCGGCGAGGTCGAGCGCGGCCAGTGGTACTTCCAGCGCTACGTGAAGCACCTGCCTTCGTCGGGCGAGATCGTGCTCTTCGACCGTTCGTGGTACAACCGCGCCGGTGTGGAGCGGGTCATGGGGTTCTGCACCGGTCAAGAGTACCTGGAGTTCCTGCGCCAGTGTCCCGAACTGGAGCGGATGCTGGTCAACAGCGGAATCGCCCTCTTCAAGTTCTGGTTCTCCGTGTCCCAGCACGAGCAGATCCACCGCTTCGACCGGCGCAAGACCGACCCGCTCAAGCAGTGGAAGATCTCGCCCGTGGACATGGCTTCGCTGGACAAGTGGCCCGACTACACCGAAGCCAAGGAGGCCATGTTCTTCTACACCGACACCGCCGACGCCCCCTGGACGGTCATCAAGTCCGACGACAAGAAGCGGGCTCGGCTGGCGTGCATGCAGTACTTCCTGCGCGAGTTGCCGTACCCCGGCAAGGACTCCGAGGTGGTAACCGGTCCCGATCCGCTGATCGCGGGCTCCGCGGCTCGCGTGGTGAGCCGAGACGAGCCCATGGCGCCGCCGAACGACTGACGGTTCAGCTCGTTCCCCCGGCGCGGCAGGGCTGGCGGCCCCTCGAAAGGCTCGCCGGGCCGGCGAAGGCGCGTCCGCTACCTGGGCGGCGGCTCGTCCGCGGGTGCGCCGCTCCCTCGTTCCAGCAGCCGCTCAGTGAAGTCCTGCCGCTCCTCCATCAGCGCCAGCCGCCGACTCATGGACTCGACGACCTCCCGAAGGCGGAAAGCCTCGTCGTCGTCCGCCAAGGCGCCCTTGCGCTGGGCCATCACCTCCAGAAGCGTGCCCAGCCGCTTCGAGATGGGGCGGAGGACGATCACGCCCCCGACGGTCAAGATGAACACGATGCTCACGATCATGGGGGCGACGACTTCCCAGTCCATAGCGGATTCCCTGCCCGCGGAACGACGGACGGAGCGCCAGGTTTCCAACCCGTGCTCGCGGGTCTACGTTGAATGTCGGGCCGAGCTGGCTTCCTACTGGCCGAAGGAGACGCAATGAAGCGACATACCGTTCTACTCGCGACGGCGGTGGCAAGTTTCGGCGCGGCGAGTCTTGCGGCTTCGTGCGCGTCCACCGGAGAACGCGGGCCGTCGGGTCGATCCCGCAACGCGATCGCGAACGAGGAACTCATGGCCGTGCCCCACAGCTCGCTCTACGAAGCCGTGCGCGCCCTGCGTCCCCGATGGCTGCAAGCGCGGAATTCGGCCACGCTCCGCGACCCCATGCCCCAGACGCCCAGAGTGTACCTGGACGGCCAGCCCTTCGGCGGGATATACGACCTCCGTTCGCTGCTCCCCGGCGACGTGGGCGAAGTTCGGTACCTCAGCGCCAGCGACGCCACCACTCGTTTCGGCACCAACCACTTGGCCGGCGCCATCATCGTCACGACGCGACGACGTTGACGGCGCCCGGCGCGGCCGCGGCTGCCGCCGTCGCCGTGTTTCTGGCCGCTGCGGCCGCCTTCGCCGGCGCGCCCGCGTGCCTGGACGGGCAGTCGCCGGCAGATGTGGACGCCAGCCGTCCCAGCGTCTTCTTCGACTGTTCGGGCCGTCGCTGCAACTTGAACTACTACAGGACCGAGCTGCCTTGGGTGAACTGGGTCAGGCTGCCCGAAGACTCGGATGTCCACCTCATCGTCACTTCCCAGGCCACGGGGGCGGGCGGTCGAGAATACCAGCTGGACTTCATCGGCAGCGAGCGGTTCGGCTACCAGGAGCAGCTGCGCTATCAGACGCTGCCCACGGACACCGACCGCGAGGCGCTGGACGGCATCGCCCACGCCCTGGCGGTGGGCCTGCTCCACTTCGCCAGCGCCGCGGGCTTCGATCCCCCGGCCTCGGTGGTTGCCGCCGGTCCGGACGCCGTGGACCCGGGCGCTCGCGTGGTCGGCCAAGAAGAGGTGGACGATCCGTGGAACTTCTGGGTCTTTCGGGTGGGCGGTCGGACCGAGCTGGACGGAGAGGCCACGCGCCGCACCAACCGCGTGGACGGAAGCTTCAGCGCGTCGCGAGTGACGCCCACCTGGAAGACGAACTTGCGCGGCAACGTGAACTTCAACCGTCGCGAGATCGACCTGGCCGACGACTCCGCCTTCGTGGATCAGAGGATCGACTGGGGCTTCAGGCAGCTCGTCGCCTACTCCTTGGCGGAGCACTGGTCGGTGGGGATTCAGGGCGAAGTCAGCCGGGCCACGCGCTTCAACCAAGACTTCCGCGCAGAGTTCACGCCCGCCCTGGAGTACAGCGTCTTCCCCTACGAAGAAGCGACGCGACGGGCGCTCACGGGCTTCTACAAGATCGGACCCGCCTACCGGAACTACATCGACGAGACGGTCTTCGGCCAATCCGCCGAGACTCGGTGGGAGCAGTCGCTGGAGCTGGAACTTTCGCAGCGCCAGCCTTGGGGCGACGCTTCCGTGCGAGTGCTGGCGTCGCACTTTCTGCACAACGAGGACTTGTACAACGTGTCGCTCCGGGGCGACTTGGACTTTCGGATCGCCAGGGGGCTGACGGTCAGCGCCGAGGGCAACATCTCGTGGGTGAACGACCAGATCTACCTGTCGGCGGAAGGCGTCACCGATGCCGAGGCGCTCCTCAACCTCCAGCAGCGCAGCCAGGACTTCAACTACGGCATCGAGGTCGGCTTTTCCTTTCAGTTTGGTTCGATCTACAACAACGTAGTCAACAATCGGTTCGACGGTGGAGGCGGGTTCTTTCGGTTCTTCTAGCCTGTCGTTAGGTTTGACAACCTGCCTTCGCCCAACCCCCAAGCCCGGAGGGCGCAGTGACGAAATGGATCGCATTTGCAAGACGAAGCCCCGGCGGCGTGGTCCGCCTAGCGGCGGCTTCGGTCGTGTTGGCGTCGTTGTCGGCGCTCGCGCTGGAAGCCCAGCAGCCGGCCTCGACCGAGCCCCGGTTTACCCTGGGCGTGCTGCCCTACTTGGGCGTCTCGACGACGCCTAGGGAACAGCGCTTGCCGGCGGCGCCCCTGGCGGGCATCCGTCTGACCGGGAACGTCTGGACGCGGGTGTCCTCCGGGATGCGGGTGGCGACGTATTTGGGCGTCGAAGGCGCGACCCTGGCGGTAAACGAATCGCGTACCGACTGCCCTTCCGGTCCTTGCGGGGGGCAGACAGAGATCAAGATGAGCTACTTGGCAACCGCCTACGGGGGCGTGAAGACCGACGTCCTGGGCTTGCCGCACTTCTTCGTCTTCTTCGGGCGCGCGTTTCCCAGGGCCTTCTCGCAGTTCAACCCCACAACCCGCGCGTACGAGGGGAACACCTTCGTGACGTGGGGGTTCGGCGGTGGACTGGTGGTGGCGGCGGGCAACGTGCCCGTTCACCTGGAAGGGCGCTTCAGGCGGGACCGGCGGTTCGACCCCGTGGAAGACGACGCCTTCGAGTTCATCCTGGGAGTGCCGCTGGGGTATCGTTAGTAATCGCCTTGGCCGGAGCTTGCGCCTGCGCCGAAGGCGCGGTCAGCCCTCCTGCAACGCGGCCTTGATTTCCTCCAGTTGGCGCCGTTGCGTGGCAGTGGGCGGATGGAGGGTGCCTTGGCGGACGCCGCCGCCGTTGATCGCGCCGTACAGCTGCTGGAGCGTTCGGCGGTGGCGAGCAGCCGGGGCGGGCGCACCTTCCAACGAGCGCCGAAGCGCCAGCACCTCCAGCAGGAACGCCTCCCGCTCCCGGTAGTCTTCCACCGTCAGGGGCAGGTCGGGATCGCCCCGAACCCGGAAGGCGCGGCTGTGCGTGCTGCCCCCGGCCGAGAGTTCGGCCGTGTAGACGCCGGGCGACACGAACGGGCCTCGGTTCTCCAGCGTGCGCGGGACCCGGGTCGGGTCGTGGGCGCTCCAAGCGGGCTGGCCGGCGGGCTGTCCCGGCAGGCCGTGGCGCAGGTCCCAGTTGACCCGGTGGAGGCCCGGCGACCCGGGCACGTCCATGGAGCGGACCGTCTCGCCGGCAGCGTTCCGAACCACCAGGCGGGCGCGGGCGTCGTCTCCGGCGGCGGCGTCCGAAGCGCCCAGGCGGTACGCGACGAGGACGCCGTCGGCCGGGTTCTGGCCCATGAAGACGCCTTGGGCGCGGTACGACGTGTCCTTCCAGTAGCTCATGATCGTGCCGGCGCGGACGGCGTAGAGGAAGACGGGCCGGTCGGCGGAGGCGGCGAACTCCGCCAGCGGGGCGATGTCGTCCAGCACGATGATGGAGCGGCCGTGGGTGCCCAGCACCAGGTCCTTCTCGCGCGGGTGGACCACCAGGTCGTCGTAGGCGGTGGTGGGTAAGCCGGGGAACTTGGCCCAAGAGGCGCCGGCGTCGGTGCTGGCGAACACGTGATGCTCGGTCCCGACGAAGAGCACGTCGGGGTTGTCGGGGTGCTCCGCCACCACGTTGACGGAGCCGCTCGGCAGCCCGTCGTGCAAGGCCGTCCAGCGTTCGCCGTAGTCGTCGGTGCGGTACAGGTAGGGTGCGAAGTCGCCGTCTCGGTGGGCGTCGAAGGCGACGTAGGCCGTCCCCGGCGCCCGAGCCGACGCGGCCACGCGGCTGACGTAGGTGTCGTCCGCCACGCCCTGGGCGCCCCCCGACACCTCGTTCCAGGTGCGGCCTCCGTCGCGGGACACCTGCACGTTGCCGTCGTCGGTTCCCACCCACAGGACGGCCGCGTCCAGCGGCGACTCGGCGATCGTGACGATCTCGCCGTACGTGGAAGTGCCGTCGTTTCGGGACAGGGCGATCTCCCGACCCTTGACGCCCATGATCTCCAGCTCGTCGCGGTCCTGGCCACGGGTCAGGTCGTCGGTGCGGGAGAAGGTGTCGCCCCGGTCCCGAGACACGAAGAGGCGGTTGCCGCCCACGTACACCACCGACGGGTCGTGGCGCGACAGCAGGCTGGGCGACACCCAGTCCCAGCGGTACGGTTCCTCGCCTTGGGGCGCGGTCAGGCGAAGGCTGATCATGTCGCCGGTTGTGCGGTCGAAGCGGGTCCAGTTGCCGTTCTGGGAGTTGATGTAGACGGTGCGTCCGTCGGGCGCGGCCTGCTGGTACATGCCGTCGCCGAAGCCGGTCTGGCGCCAGTCGTCGTCCACGATCCCTTCCCACGAGCGCGTGGCCGATGGTCCCATCCACGAGTGGTTGTCCTGCATGCCGCCGTAGATCCAGTACGGGTCGCGGTTGTCCACGTGGATGCCGTAGAACTGGCCGATCGGCAGGTTGTGGATGCGCCGGAAGGTGACGCCCCGGTCGTAGGTCTCGTGGAGGCCGGCGTCGCCCGCCAAGTAGAAGTGGTTCGGGTCGCCGGGGTCGATCCACATGGCGTGGTGGTCGGCGTGGACGCCCACGTCGTAGGTGGGCCTGGCGGCGATCTCTTCGAAGGTGCGGCCCCCGTCTTCGCTCCGGAACGACGAGGTGGCCAGCGTGTAGACGCGGTTCTCGTCCGTGGGGTCGATATAGACGTGCGAGTAGTACATGGGCCTGATGTTCTGGTCGCTGACCTTCCGCCAGCTCTCGCCGCCGTCTTCGCTGCGGTATCCGCCGGACTCGGTCGCGTGCTGCACCAGGGCGTTGAGCACCTGCGGCCGCGTGCGCGATACGGCGATCCCGATCCGTCCCTTGTCGCCTTCGGGAAGACCGTTGGTCAGCGGTCGCCACGTGTCGCCCCCGTCGGTGGTCTTGTGGATGCCGCTGCCGGGGCCGCCGCCGTTGAAGCCCCAAGTTCGGCGCTGGCGCTGGTAGGTGGCGGCGTAGAGCGTAAGCGGGTCGGACGGGTCCATGGCCAGGTCCACGGCGCCGGTGTGCTCGTCCACGTACAGGACCTTGTCCCAGGTGCGGCCGCCGTCGGCGGAGCGGTACACGCCCCGCTCGGCGGAGGAGCGCCAGAGGTTCCCCAGCGCGGCCACGTAAACCACGTCCGGGTTCTCGGGGTGCACCTGGATGCGTCCGGTGTGGCGCGTCTCGACCAGGCCCAGGTGCGTCCACGTGGCGCCGCCGTCGTCGGAGCGGTAGACGCCGTTGCCCCACGACGTGCTCTGCCGGTTCTGCTGCTCGCCGGTACCGGCGTAGACGACCTGCGGGTTCGACGGCGCCACGGCCACGTCGCCGAAGGTGCTCGTGGGCATGTGCTCCCACAGGTTCGACCACGTGATCCCCCGGTTGGTGCTCTTCCACAGCCCGCCCGAAGCCGTGGCCACGTAGATCGTGGAGGGATCGTCCGGCAGGGCCTCCACGTCGTGGATGCGGCCGCCCGTGAGCGCGGGGCCGACGTGGCGCGGCTGGAAGGCGGCCAGGTCGGCTTCGGCGACGGGCTGCTGGGCGGCGGCGGGCTGCTGGGGAAGGGCGGTCGCGGCCGCGAGGGCCAGCGCGAGCGCGACGAGGCGCGCGACGGCACGGGCGCGAGGGGCGGCGGGGGCAGCGGTCGTGGTCATGAGTCGGGCTCCGATGGTTTCGGCAGGTCGAGCACGGTTTGGTTGGGGTCGTGGCGGCCCAGGGCGTCTCTTGCGGCGTCGAGCACCTGGGCGTCCAAGTCTTCAAGGCGGAGCATCCACTCCAAGTAGTCCGGCTTGTCGCGGGCCACTTCGTCCAACGGCGTGCCCCGGTGCTTGCCGCGTCGGAAGACCAGCGCGCCGCCCTCGGACGCATCGCTGGCCAGTGTCTTGGAGAACCAGCGGTCGAACTCGGACTCGAAGGGCGCGTACTCGTTGCAGAGGTCGTGAAGCCCCTTGATGCTGCGGGGCAGGTCGTAGCGCTCCATCTGCGCGATCATGACGTCCAGAGTGGCGCTGGCGTCGTCCAGGGCTCGATGCGCTTCTTTGCTGTGGTCGCGGTTCAGGTAGAACTTGACCGCCGCCGTCAGGTTCCTGGGTTCCTGCTGGTGGTAGATGACCTGCACGTCCACCAGGCGTCGGTCGCCGACCTCGAAGGGGATGGCCGCGCGGCGGAACTCGGCCATGAGCATCGGAAGGTCGTAGCGCCGAATGTTGAAGCCGCCCAGGTCGCACGCTCCCAGGAACTCCGCCAGCGACTTGGCTCGGCTGCGGAACGGAGGCTCGTCCTTCACGTCCTCGTCGGCGATCCCGTGGATCTCCGTGGCTTCCGCGGGGATCGGCATCTCGGGGTTGAAGCGGCGCACTCGTTCGTCGCGGTCGCCGTCGGGGCCGATCTTGATCGCCGCCAGCTCCACGATCCGGTCGCTGGCCGCGCTTCGGCCCGTCGTCTCCAAGTCGAAGAAGACGATGGGCCTGTCGAGCTCGAAGGGCAGGCTGGTCATAGGGCCAAGTATAACGCCGCCCTGCGTCTTCTCGGCACTTGGCGAGCCGCTCGAGGGGTAGTCGGCGCTTGGAGGTGGCCGGGCGGCGCTATCTTCTCTCGTGCGCCTAGCAGAACGGATGTCGTCTCCGAGGAGGCCGTGGTGTCGCAACATGAATTCGCACATCAATGGAGCCCGATCGCCGACCTGCCGGCCGACCACTGTGCGCTGGCCCACGACGACTTGGCAGCCCTGCGGGCCGTTTGGCGAGAACAGAAGGCCGAGCTCGAGGCCGACGACGCGGTGAGGGAGTTCCACGTACGCTTGGTGCGCCGCCTGGCGATCGAGACGGGGCTGATCGAACGCCTGTACACGCTGGATCGCGGCACCACGGTGTTGCTGGTGGAACGGGGCTTGGACGCGGCCCTTGTTCCTCACGGCGCCACGAACGGCGACCCGGAGCACGTGATCCGCATGATCCGCGACCAGCACGACGCCGTGACGGGGTTGTTCGACTTCGTGGCGGACAGTCGGGAGCTCGGCACGTCGTACGTCAAGGAGCTGCACTCGGTACTGACCGCCAACCAGACTCACGCCGAGGCGGTCGATGCGCTGGGCAGGCCATTCAAGGTTCCGCTGCGAAGAGGCGACTACAAGCAACGCCCCAACAACCCTCGGGAAGCGGATGGCAGGATTCACGAATACTGTCCACCGGAGCAGGTCGCTTCCGAGATGGATCGGCTGATCGAAATGCATCGCTGCCACGAGTCGGAAGGAGTGGCGGCGGAGGTCCAGGCCGCTTGGCTTCATCACAGGTTCGCCCAGATCCATCCGTTTCAGGACGGAAACGGTCGGGTGGCGCGGACGTTGACCACGCTTGTGCTGCTGAAAGCCGGCGGATTTCCGCTTGTGGTCGAGAACGCCCAGCGAGACGTCTACATCGATGCGCTGAAAGACGCCGACCAGGGCGAGCTCGGCCCGCTCGTCGAGATGTTCGCTCGCATTGAGAAGAAGGAGTTCATCCGTGCGTTGGGCGTCGCCGCGCAGGCAAGGCAACAAGTGCAAAGGCAGGATGCCGTCATCGCCGCCATGCACGAGACTCTGGAGAAACGGCGACCGCGCGAGCTGGCGAGCACATGGAATCGAGCCAAGGAGTTGAGCGCAGGGCTTCAAGGCACGGCGTTCGAGAAGCTGCGGCAGCTTGCCCAGAAGCTGGGTTCCGAGTTGCAGCCGGTGGCGCCGTCGGGTCGCCCGTTCAAGTTCTTCGCCGATTGCAACAACGGCGACGACAAGGCGCACTGGTTTCGGTATCAGGTTGTCGAGACGGCGAAGGCGCTCGGATACTTTGCCAACGTCGGGTCGCATCACTCCTGGGCCCGGCTCGTCTTGATCACGCCGACGCGCTCCGAGATCCTGCTGTCGCTTCACGGTCTCGGCCACGAATTCAGGGGCGTGATCGTCGGGTCGGTCTGCGTCTACGAGAAGGACCCGAACGGGGACTTCGTCATCCCCGCCAGCAACGTCGGGGCGTTGACGGAGGAGCCGTTTCAGGTCAACTACAAAGAAGCCGGGCATGCGGTCACCGACCGCTTTGCCGACTGGTTCGACGCGGCGGTCGTCAGGGGTCTGGCCGTTGCTCGCGAACTCCTGTAGCGCGGTCCAGCGACGGATCGAAGGCCGACCGCCAGACACGAGGCCCCGAGGGCATTCCGGCCCGAAGAGGACAGACGCCTTGGAGGAACGACCGGCCCATATCCAGACCGAGCACTTGGAGCGTTGCATCCAGGCTCTGGACCAAGCCCGCGAGTGGCTTCTCGATGCCGAGCCCGGCGACACCGCCTACGCCGTGGGACGAGCGGCTTGCGTCAAGGAGTTCGAAGTGGCGCTGGAACTGAGCGGCAAGCTGCTGAAACGACGCTTGCGGCCCTTCTTTGCGAGCGACCGCCAAGCCGACCGCCTTTCCTTCAAGGACGTGTTTCGACACGCCGCAAAGCACGGCTTGATCTCCGCCGACGCGTGCGAGCGCTGGCTCGAATACCGTGATGCCCGCAACGTCGTCGCCCACGACTACGGTCAAGTATTCGCCACGGACACGCTCCAGTTGCTGCCGGAGTTCATATCGGATGCGCGTGCGCTTGCGGAAGCGGTTCGGAGCGCCCCGTGACCGAACGACTGCACTTGGCGCCTCGCCATCGGAAGATGCTTGCGGAGCTGTTGCGCACGCACGTGCCCGAAGCCGAGGTGTGGGCGTACGGCAGCCGCGTCAACGGCCGCAGCCACGACGCCAGCGACCTGGACCTCGTGTTGCGGGCCCCGGGGCACGAGCGAATTCCCTTGCGTCGGCTGTCGGCGCTGATGGACGCACTGAGCGAGTCGAACATCCCGTTCCTCGTGGATGTTCGCGACTGGAACCGGTTGCCCGATTCTTTCCGTCGCGAGATCAAGCGCGCCTACGTCGTCCTGACCAGGGGTGCCGAGACGGGCGCAGAACCGCGGGAGTGACCGGACGGGCGCTCGTCCTACCGCTAGCCGCCCCTTCCCCCTTGCCCCATCATTCGCTCCATGCGCGCCGTCGTCGTTCCCGAGTTCGGAGGGCCGGAAGTCCTTCGGGTCGCCTCCGTGCCCGAGCCGGCGCCGGGCAACCGAGAGATCGCGGTGCGCGTGGTCGTGTCGGGGGTCAACCGGGCGGACCTCCTGCAGCGACGGGGGCTCTACCCGCCGCCGCCGGGCGAGTCGGAGGTGCCGGGGTTGGAGTTCGCGGGGACGGTGGAGGCGGTCGGGCCCGGAACGACCCGGTGGCGGCCCGGTCAGCGCGTCATGGGGATCGTGGCCGGAGGCGGTTACGCGGAGAGGGTCGTGGTCCACGAGACGGTGGCGGTTGCGGTCCCGGCTGGAGTGGACGTGCGGGAGGCGGGGGCAATCCCCGAGGTCTACATGACCGCCTACGATGCCGTCTTTCGGCAAGGGGGGCTCGAGGCGGGCGAGACGCTGCTGGTGCACGCGGTCGGGAGCGGCGTGGGGACGGCGGCCCTCCAGCTGGCGCGACGGGCAGGGGCTCGGGTGATCGGGACTTCGCGTACGCCGGCCAAGCTGGAGCGGGCTGCGGAGATGGGGCTGGTGCTGGGGCTGGACGGAGATGGCGATTGGCAGCGGGCCGTGAAGGACGCGACGGACGGGCGCGGGGCCGACGTGATCCTGGACCTCGTGGGAGGGCCTTACTTGGAGCGGAACCAAGCCGCGGTCGCGCCGCGGGGACGCCACGTCGTTGTGGGGGTGCCGGGGGGCGCGCGGGCAGAGGTCGACCTGCGCCTTCTCATGGTGCGGCGCGCGCGCATGATGGGTACGATGCTGCGGGCTCGACCGGTGGAGGAGAAGGCCGCGCTGGCGCGAGAGTTCGAGACGGACGTCCTGCCGGGCTTCGCCGACGGTTCGCTCAAGCCGATCGTGGACCGCATCTTTCCAGCGGAGGAGGCGGCGGACGCCCACCGGCGAATGGAGGCGAACCGGAACTTCGGCAAGATCCTGCTGGAGTGGGGGAACGGAGCCGAAAACGGCGGGCGCGCCGGAGCGGGACGCGAAGCCCGGAGCAGACGGAAAGCGCCCAGCCAACAAGGAGAATGGACTTGAGCAACCTGGACCACACCGGAGGAACGCCGCCTCCAGCCGTTTGGTTCGCCAACGCCGCCGCGCCGGCGACAGCTGCTGTGGCGACGATCGCATCGCTCGCCGTCGCGTTCGCTCCCGCTCCTCCCCTTGCCGCCCAGGCGCCGCCCCCGGAGGTGGACCCGCGCATCTACGAGATCGCGGCCTCGGCGTCCCCGGAGCGCGTGGAGGCCGACATCCGCGCGCTGGCCGGCTTCGGCACGCGCAACACCTTCTCGGACACCGTGTCGGACTCCCGAGGCATCGGGGCGGCCCGTCGCTGGATCAAGGCCGAGTTCGACCGCGTATCGGCGGCGTGCGGAGGGTGCTACGAAGTCGTCTACCAGCGGAGCCTGGTGACCGCCGAGGACAGCCCCCGCATCCCGCAGGACACATGGGTGGTCAACGTGCTGGCGATCAAGCGGGGAACGGTCGCTCCGAACCGCTACGTGATCATGTCGGGCGACATCGACTCGCGGGCGTCGGACGCCGCCGACGGCGAATCGGACGCCCCCGGCGCCAACGACAACGCTTCCGGCATGGCCGGGGCGATCGAAGCTGCGCGGCTCCTGGCCGAGTACGAGTTCGGCAGCACGCTGGTGCTGGCCGGGCTGTCGGGCGAGGAGCAGGGGCTGTGGGGCGGACGCCACATGGCGCAGGTCGCCCGAGAGGAGGAGTGGGATATCGTCGGCGTGCTCAACAACGACATGATCGGCAACATCGAGGGGGTGGACGGCGTGATCGAGAACAACACCTTCCGCGTGTTCTCGGAGCCCGTCCCAGCCACCGACGCGGAGCGGGACCACGCCCGGCGCCGCGTCTTCGGCGGCGAGGTGGACGGCCCGTCCAGACAGCTGGCGCGCTACGTGGCCCGCACCGCCGACGAGTACGTGGCCAACCTGGACCCGATCATGATCTACCGCTTGGACCGCTTCGGACGCGGAGGCCACCACCAGCCCTTCAACGACGCCGGCTTCCCTGCGGTCCGCATCATGGAGACCCACGAGCACTACGAGCGGCAGCACCAGAACATCCGCACGGAGAACGGAATCGCGTACGGCGACGTAGTGGAAGGCGTGGACTTCGAGTACGCCGCCAAGATGACCGCCCTCAACGCGGCCGTGCTGGCGCAGCTCGCCTGGGCGCCTCCCGCGCCGTCCAACGTGCGGATCGGCGGCGCGGTCCGGCCGTCCACCACGCTGGAGTGGGAAGCCGTGGACGACCCCCGGCTGGCCGGCTACAAAGTCTACTGGCGGGACACCACCGCGCCCCGGTGGCAGCGCTCCCGCTGGGTGGGCGACCAAAGCTCGTTCACGTTGGAGGGGCTGGTGATCGACAACTACCTCTTCGGCGTGGCGGCGGTGGGCGCCGACGGCAACGAGAGCCCGGTCGCCTATCCCGGCGGGCAGATTCCAAGGCGGCGCTGAGCCGCCCGCGCAGAACAACCCGAACGCAAGCACAAAGCCAACCAACCGCAAGGAGCAGCAACATGGGATTCGCAGCCGTAGCCGTCGCAATGATCGCCATCGGGGCGGTCGTACGTTCCCTTCCCGCCAACAAGACCGGCCTCCCCAACAAGCTGGCGGGCTACGTCATCATGTTCCTGGGAGTCGCGCTCTTCTCGCTGAACACGGTGGTGGTGATCCCGGTCGGCGAAGTCGGCGTCAAGCACTTCTTGGGCAAGGTGGACGCGACGCCGCTCCGCGAGGGCGTCAACATCATCAATCCGCTCGCCAACGTGGAACGGATGTCGGTGCGGGAACAAACGTTTCCGGGCGAAGGCAACGAGCAGATCGAGGCGCAGACCTCCGAGCAGCTCAACGTCACCATGGACGTCGCCATCCTCTTCGAGATCGACGGCGACAACGCCCCGTCGCTCTACCAGAACATCGGCTCCGAGGAGCGCATCAAGCGCAACATCATCCTGAACGCCGTGCGGAACGGGGTCCGCGACGCCGTGGCCACCAAGTCGATCAACGACATCTTCTCGCCCAACCGGAGAGAGCTTGCGGAGAGCGTGAAGGAGGAGATTCAGGCCAAGGCCGAAGGGCGGATCACGATCAACACCGTCTTCGTGCGCGACATCCAGGCGCCGCCGCGGGTTCGGGAGGCGATCGAGCAGAAGCAGGAGCGCGAGCAGCAAGTCGCGGCGGAGGCCTTCCAGACCCAGATCATCCAGGAGCGCGCGCGCCAGCAGGCCGAAGAGGCCAAGGGCGTTGCGGAAGCCCAGCGGATCATCACGGAGGGGCTGTCGCCCGAGTACCTCACGTACTTCTACATCCAGCAGCTGTCGGAGATGCCCGAGGGATCGGTGGTGTACGTGCCCACGGAGGGCGGGATTCCCTTGATCCGCAGCCTGGGCGGGGGGGGGCGGTAGGACGGCGACGCAAGCGGGCGCGGCCGGTTCGAGAGCGAATACGAATTCGGGTCCGCCGGGGCGTCGCCGCCGAATCGCCGGGGGGCGTCGACCGACCCCGAGCTCCGGATACCGCACCGGACGCAGGTTCCTGCTAGGGGGCACCGGCGCGGCGGCTCTGGTTGCGGCGTTGTGGCCAGGGGCGTGCTCGCCGGCGTACGTGGTGCGGGCCGGTTGGGAGGAGGCGAAGATCCTCCGCGCGCGCCAGCCGATCCCCGAGGTCGTCTTGGCGCCGGAAACGGACGAGCGCGTTCGCCGCAAGCTCACCTTGGCCCGCGAGGCCCGGCTGTTCGCGCGGGACCGCCTGGGCTTGGATGTAGGCGACAGCTACACCACCTACGTCGAGCTGGAGCGCGACACGTTGGCGATGATCTTGTCGGCGGCGCACCGGGACCGCCTGGTCTCGCGCACGTGGTGGTTCCCCATCGTGGGCCGGGTCCCGTACAGGGGCTTCTTCGACCTGGAAGACGCCCGGAACGAGCGGCGGAAGCTGGAGTCGGACGGCTTCGACACTCACTTGCGGCCCACGGCGGCGTTCAGCACGCTGGGGTGGTTCTCGGACCCCCTGCTGTCCACTGTGGTGCGCTACGACGAGGTCGAGCTGGTGGCGACCGTGATCCACGAGCTGTCGCACAACCACCTCTTCGTGTCCGGCCAGGTCCGCTTCAACGAGAGCTTCGCCAACTGGGTGGGGCGCGCAGGCGCCGCCGAGTTCTTCTGCGGCCGGGAAGGCGGAGGGGACGACACGGTGTGGTGCCGCAGGGCCCGCGATCGATGGCTGGACGTGCAGCTCTTCTCGTCGTTCATCGACGGACTGGTCTCCGACCTGGAAGCCGTTTACGGCGACTCGACCGCCACCGAGGCGCAGAAGATCGCCGGACGCGGCCCCGTCTTCGAGCGCCACAGGGTCCGCTTCCGCGAGCGGGTCAAGCCACGTCTGCGGTCGCTGTCGTTCGGCGGCTTCGAGTCCCAGCCCCTGAACAACGCGACGCTGCTGGCCCGGATGCGCTACTACCATCGGCTGCCCGACTTCGCGCGCTTCCTGGACCGGCACGACGGCTCGCTGCGGCGCGCGGTGGCGGCGCTGGAAGCCGGCTTGAAGGACGCGGACGATCCCTTCGACGTGCTGGAGACCGGTCCGGCGGATACGGACGATCCCCTTGACGTACCGGAGACCGGCGGGAGGGACGCGGCCGATGCCTTTGACGCGGGAGACCGGCTTGAAGGACACGGCCGACCTTTCGACTTGGGCGGCGCGACGTGGCGCTCCGGCCAGAAGCCCGGCCCCCCCGTGCGAACCGTAGCGCGGCCCTTTCGTTAGCTTCTTCGTTCGCTTGCCGCCCACCCAGAGACCCACCGGCCATGTCCGCCAACGCCGACCGGGCGTACAACCCCGCCGCCGTAGAAGCCAAGTGGCAGGAGCGCTGGGAGCGCGACGGCACAAACACCTTCGCGCTGGAAGATCTGCGCAGCGCGCCCCGGCCGTTCTTCAACCTGATGATGTTCCCCTACCCCTCGGCGGAGGGGCTGCACGTGGGCAACATCTACGCCTTCACGGGCGCCGACGTGCACGGGCGCTTCAAGCGGATGCAGGGGTTCGACGTCTTCGAGCCGATCGGCTTCGACGCCTTCGGCATCCACTCGGAGAACTTCGCGCTCAAGACCGGCGTCCACCCCATGGAGCTGATCCCCCGGAACGTGGCCAACTTCCGGCGACAGCTGCGGCGCATGGGGGGCATGTTCGACTGGCGGCACACCGTCGACACGACCGATCCCGACTACTACAAGTGGACCCAGTGGATCTTCCTGCGGCTGATGGAGCGCGGGCTGGCGGTGCAGAAGGAGGCGCCGGTCAACTGGTGTCCGTCGTGCATGACCGTCCTGGCCAACGAGCAGGTGATCGCCGGCCAGTGCGAACGGTGCGCGACGCCGGTCGAACAGCGCCGCATCCGCCAGTGGTTCTTCAAGATCACCGAATACGCCCAGCGCCTGCTGGCCAACTTGGAGCACATCGACTGGTCCGAGTCCACGTTGAAGGCCCAAGGCAACTGGATCGGACGCTCCGAGGGGGCTGAACTGCGGTTTCCCGTGGCGGAAGGGCGTTCCGACGGGGCGTCGGGCGTGGGGGCCGAGGGCGCGGGCGACGAGACCCCGCACGCGGGCGAAACGGCGGGCAAGGCCGTGGCGGTCTTCACCACGCGACCGGACACGGTGTTCGGCGCCACCTACGTGGTGCTGGCCCCGGAGCATCCCATGGTGGACGAGATCGCCTCGCCGGAGCGCCGGCAGGCCGTGGAGGAGTACCGGGCGCGGGCGCGACGCATGGACTTGGTGGCGCGGCAGAAGGCCGGCCAAGAGAAGACGGGCGTCTTCACGGGCGGCTACTGCATGAACCCGGCCACGGGGCGGCGAGTGCCCGTGTGGGTGGCCGACTACGTGCTCATGGGCTACGGCACCGGCGCGATCATGTCGGTTCCGGGGCACGACGCGCGCGACTTCGACTTCGCCACGACGTTCGACTTGCCCGTGGTGCGCGTGGTGGCGCGTCCCGGCGAAGACGCCTCCGCCCCGGTGGACCAGGCCTACGACGGCGACGAGGGCGCACTGGTCAACTCCGGCGCCTACGACGGCTTGCCGGCGAACGAAGCCAAGCGGGCGGTCGTGGACGACTTGGCCGCCGAGGGACTGGCCGAGCGCCAGGTGAACTACCGGCTTCACGACTGGTGCATTTCGCGTCAGCGCTACTGGGGGCCGCCGATTCCGGTGATCCACTGCAAAGAGTGCGGCCCCGTGCCAGTGCCCGACGAGGACCTGCCCGTGGCGCTGCCGCACGTGGACGACTTCCGCCCCGACGAGTCCGGCGTCAGCCCCTTGGCTCGGGTTCGCGACTGGTACGAGACGCCTTGTCCTTCCTGCGACGCCGACGGCGTCCGCGAGACCGACGTGTCCGACACCTTCCTGGACAGCGCGTGGTACTTCCTCCGCTACCCGTCCACGGACTTCGACGACCGTCCCTTCGACGAAGAAGTCACGCGACGCTGGCTTCCCGTGGACACGTACATCGGCGGCAACGAGCACGCCGTGCTCCACCTGCTGTACTCGCGCTTCGTGATCATGGCCCTGCACGACATGGGCCTGCTGGAGTTCGAAGAGCCGTACAAGCAGTTCCGGGCCCACGGGCTGATCATTCGCGAGGGCGCCAAGATGTCCAAGAGCCGGGGGAACGTGATCATCCCCGATTCGATCATCGAGGAGTACGGGGCCGACACCTTTCGGCTGTACCTCATGTTCCTGGGGCCGTTCATGGAGGGCGGAGACTACCAGGACAAGGGGATTTCGGGCCCGCACGGCTTCCTGCACCGGCTTTGGGAGACGGTGGTGCCCCGCGAAGGCGAGCTGGCCTTGGGCGATCCCGAGCCGGCGCTGGAACGGAAGTTGCACCAGACGATCCGCCGCGTGACCGAGCAGGTGGCCGGACTGCGCTACAACACCGCCGTGGCCGCCATGATGGAGTACTTGAACGCGGTGCGCGCAGGGGGGCGCCGACCCAAGCGAGGCGAGGTCGAGCCCCTGGTGCGCATGGCGGCGCCGTTCGTTCCCCACGTCGCGGAGGAGCTCTGGCGGCGCCTGGGCAACCGGGGCAGCATCTTCGACGGCGCCAACTGGCCGGCGTTCGACCCGGCCAAGGCGGCGGAGGACCAAGTGCGCGTCGCGGTGCAGGTGAACGGCAGGGTACGCGCCACGGTGTCGTCGCCCGCGGGCTCGGGGCAGGAACAGGTGGTGGCGCTGGCTCGGGCCGAAGGCAACGTGGCCCGCCACTTGGAGGGGCTGACGGTGCGGCGGATCGTCCACGTGCAGGACCGGCTGCTCAACTTCGTGGCGGCCTAACCCCGTGAGCGATGCGCGCCCGGCGACCCCGCCCGCGATCGAGAAGCTGGCCGTGGACGCCTTGAAGGTCCTGGCGATCGACGCCGTTCAGGCCGCCCGGTCGGGCCATCCCGGAACGCCCATGGCCCTGGCGCCCGCCGCGTACGTCCTGTGGACCCGCCACCTGCACCACGACCCGGCGCACCCCGACTGGCCCGACCGGGACCGGTTCGTCCTGTCCGCCGGCCACGCCTCCATGCTCCTGTACGGCGTGCTGCACCTCTCCGGCTACGACGTCTCCCTGGACGACGTCCGTCGCTTCCGCCAGTGGGGCAGCAAGACGCCGGGCCATCCCGAGCACGGCCACACCGCTGGCGTGGAAACGACCACCGGCCCCCTGGGCCAAGGCGTCGCCAACTCGGTGGGCATGGCGCTGGCCGAACGCCGGCTGGCGCACCTGCACAACCGCGAGGGTCATCGCCTTGTGGACCACCGCGTCTACGCCCTCTGCTCCGACGGCGACCTCATGGAGGGACTCTCGCACGAAGCCGCCGAGATCGCGGGCCATCAGAAGCTGGGCAAGCTGACGTGGATCTTCGACGACAACCGGATCACGATCGAGGGCTCGACCGAGCTGGCCACCGCCACCGACCACGCCCGGCGCTTCGAGGGGTACGGCTGGCACACGCTGTCGGTGGAGGACGGCAGCGACCTGGACGCCGTCGACGCGGCCCTGTCGGCGGCCAGCGCCGAGACCGACCGCCCCACGCTGATCGTGCTCCGCACCACGATCGCCGACGGCAGTCCCAACATGGCGGGGCTCGCATCCACGCACGGGGCGCCGCTGGGCGAAGAAGAGGTCGAGGCCACCAAGCGCGCCTTGGGCTGGCCGTCGCTGGAGCCCTTCCACGTGGTCCCGGAGGCGGTGCAGCACTGGCGTCGCTGCGCGGAGCGGCGGGCAGAGGCGCGAACGACCTGGGTCCGGGGCATGGAAGCGTACCGGGAGCGCTTTCCGGCCAAAGCCGCGGCGTTCGAAGACGCGCTGCGCGGAGCGCCGCCTCCTTCCTGGGACGAAGGATTGCCGGACCTGTCCACGGCGCCGGCCACCGCCACGCGCAACCACTCCGGCAAGGTTCTCCAGGCCGCGGCGCGGGCCGTGCCCTGGCTGGTGGGCGGGTCGGCGGACCTGGGCGGCTCCAACAAGACCGACATCGCGGGCGGCGGCGACCTGTCGGCGGAGAACCCTGCAGGGCGGATCGTCCACTTCGGCGTCCGCGAGCACGCCATGGGCGCGATCATGAACGGAATGGCGCTCCACGGCGGCGTTCGTCCCTTCGGCGGCACGTTCCTGGTCTTCTCCGACTACATGCGCCCGGCGATCCGCTTGGCGGCGCTGATGGGGCTTCCGGTAGTCTACGTCTTCACGCACGACAGCATCGGACTGGGGGAAGACGGCCCGACCCATCAGCCGGTCGAGCACCTGGCGGCCCTGCGCGCCGTTCCCAACCTGCTGGACCTGCGTCCCGCCGACGGCCCCGAGACGGTCGAAGCGTGGCGGGCGGCCCTGAACCGCACCGACGGTCCCGCCTTCCTGTCGCTGACCCGCCAGACGGTGCCCGTGATCGATCGCACCGAACCCGGCACGGCCTCGGCGCAGGGTCTCCACCGGGGCGGGTACGTGTTGCGCGAGGCGGGCGAGGGGCACGGAGGGCACGAGGAGCACGATCTACGTCGCGGGGGGCGCCCGGCCGCCGTCGTGGCCGCCTCCGGCTCCGAGGTGGGAGTGGCGCTGGCGGCCCAGGCGCGGCTGGCGGGCGAAGGCGTGGCAGTGCGCGTCGTCAGCCTGCCCAGCTGGCGCCTGTTCGCGGCCCAGTCCGCCGAATACCGGGCCGAGGTGCTGCCCGCCGGCGTTCCGGTGGTCGGCGTGGAAGCCGCCGCCACGATGGGATGGCAGCGCTGGACCGGTGCCGACGGCGTCGCGCTGGGGATCGACCGGTTCGGCGCGTCGGCGCCCTATGCCGAGCTGTACGATCGGTACGGGATCACCGCCGACGCGGTCTGCCAAGCGGTGAAGCGGGCGGTGCGCAGACTGCCCGAATCGGCGGGCTCGCCCCCGTAGCGGGCCGCCGGGAACACGGCTTGCGAACGCCCGCGCAGGGAACCCCGTGCGAACTTTTTCGCCGCTGAGCGGGTACAACCTCCCAGGAGCGCGGCCTAGGCCCCGGACGACCGGACCGCGCACGATGCGGGAGGTGAATATGAACAGCGGAACAACGAACGGGCGGGCGTCGGCGACGCGGAAGCGCGCGAAAGGGGGTTCGCGGCCGCCGGCCGTGACGCGGGCGCTTCGGTCGATGATGGCGTTGCCGTTGGCGGCGCTTGCAGCGGAAGCAGGCGCGACGCCCGTTCCCCCGGCAGCCCATGGGTGGACGCAGCAGCAGGACACCGTCGAGATCCGAGGCGTGCGGGTCGAGGTGCCGCGTCCGACGGCCACCACGGGAGGCACCAGCGCCGTCGAGGTGTCCGTGGATTCGGCGGCGACGCTGGCCGCGCCGACGATGGAGGAGTTCCTGCGCCGCATGCCGCTGATCCAGATTCGGGCCAACTCCCGCGGCGAGGCGCAACCCGCCCTCCGAGGCGCCGAAGACCGCCAGATCGCGATCCTGCTGGACGGCATTCCCCTAACGTTGGGCTGGGACCACCGCACCGACATGTCGGTCATTCCCCTGACGGCGGTCCGAAAGCTGACGCTTCTCCGCGGCCTGTCCTCGATGCTGCACGGCCCCAACGTCCTGGGCGGCGCACTCGAGTTCGACGTGGCGCGCGGCGCCGACCAGCAGTCTCCGCCGCCGGCGTTCTCGGGCGGCGTGTCGCTGGACCAGACCGGAGGGACAAGCGCTTCGGCCCGGGCGGGCGCGTTCCTGGAGCGGGACCACTCTTCCTGGGTCGTGCGCGCCGGGGGCGGGCGCCAGCAGCGGGACGGGGTTCCGTTGCCGGACGGCGCCGCCTCCGACCCGAAGCTTCAGGACTACTACTTGGCTGGCGACGACGGACTGCGCCTCAACTCGGATCGGCGAATCGCGGACGGGTTCGTGTCCGCCCGCTACCGCAGCGACGAGGGTCCCTGGTCTTCCGTCCTGTTCTCGATCTCCGACGCGCGGCGCGGCGTGCCGCCGGAAGCTCACGCGTCTCTGGCGCGTCTGTGGCGGTATCCGAACCAGCGGCGCCTGTTCGTGGCGATCTCCGGCGGCGCGGGCGAACGGCGCACCGACCTCGGCGAAGGCGACGTGGAGATGAGCCTGGGCCTGGACCGGTCCACGACCGAGATCGCCGAGTACGCGAGTCCGGCCTACCAAGACGTGGTGGACGGCGAGACCGGCCGGACGACCACGGTCACGGGCCGCCTCCTGGGCGATCATCTGTTCCTGAACAAGGCGGAGTTGCGCAGCGCCGCGACCTTTGCGGACGTGACCCATACGGAGTCGTTCCCGTGGGGCCAGGCGCTCGACTACCGACAGCGGCTGTGGAGCCTGGGCGTCGAAGTCGAGGTCGGAGCCGGGATGGGTGGGGACAACGGCGACGGCGTTGGAAGCGGCGCGCGAGCCGCCTACCAAACTAGGTGGACCGTTGGCGCGTCGGTGGACGGCGCGTCGACGCCGCTCTCCGGCGACAAGGAGCGCTTGGGCACGATGTGGGACTGGGGGTTGCGCGCCGGCGCGACCCGTGCGGCCCGCGGCGGGAATCTGCAGTACAATGCCGGCGTCAGCCGCCGAACGCGGTTCCCTTCCCTGCGCGAACTGTACTCCGGCGCACTGGGCCGCTTCGCCCCGAACCCCGCGCTGAGCCCCGAGAACCTGATCGCCGCCGAGGTGGGCGTGACGTTGACCGCCGGGAACGCGAGCTTCCAGGCCGTCGGCTTTCACCACTATCTGCGCGACGGCATTGCGCGGATGCTGGTGTACACGCCCGAGGGCACCAAGTTCCAGCGCGTGAACCGCGACCAAGTGAGTTCCACCGGCCTGGAGCTGCTGGCAGCCGGCACGCGAGGCCGCTTGACCTTTGGCGGCGACCTTACCCTGCAGCGCGTGCGAGTCGAGGACCCGGAGCGCCCCGACGAAGACCTGCAGGCCGAGTACGAACCTGCCGCCGCCGGCAACTTGCGACTGACTCTTGCGGTCCCCGGCGACGTTGCGCTGACCGGCGCCCTACGCTTCCGCGGCAACCAGTTCTGCCAAAACCCCGACATCGTCGGTCCCGACTCGCTGGACTCGAGCGCGACCCTGGACCTGGAGGCCCGTCGCGCCTTCTACTCGGGCAGCCGCCCCGGCTCCGTCGCCGGCCGCGGCTTGGCCGCCGCCGTCATCTTGTCGAACGTGTCCGACGCCACCGTGATGGACCAGTGCGGCCTGCCCCAGCCGGGTCGCACCCTGCGCATCCAGGTGAGCATGTGGTAGGGGCGGCGCCCTCGGCGACGGGGCCGCTCCATGCGCCGCTCACGTTCGCTCCGGCGTTGAAGGACTACGTCTGGGGCGGACGAAACTTGGCACGGCTGTTCGGCCGCCGGTTGCCGCCGGGAGTCGTCGCCGAGAGCTGGGAGGTGTCCGGCCACTCGGCGGGGCCCACCACGGTGGATCGAGGGCCGCTCCAGGGATGCGCTCTGTCGGAGCTTGTCGCGCGCTTCGGCGAGGCGCTCCTTGGGCGCAAGGGCGTGCAAGCGGCCGGGGCGGCCCGCACCTTCCCGCTGCTGGTCAAGCTGCTGGACGCCTGCCGGCCCCTTTCCGTTCAAGTCCATCCCGGCGACGCCCAAGCGGCGGCCCGCCGCCCGCCCGAGCGCGGAAAGACGGAGATGTGGTACGTCCTGCACGCCGAACCGGACGCGGAAGTGGTCGTGGGGCTGAATCCCGGAGTCGGACCGGAAGACCTTCGCCGAGCCGCGGCCGCCGGACGGGTCGAAGCGTGCCTCAATCGAGTCCGCGTGCGTGCCGGCGACGCGGTGCTGGTCCCTGCGGGCACCGTTCACGCGATCCTCCCCGGCGTGGTCCTGGCCGAAGTGCAGCAGAGTTCGGACGTGACCTATCGGCTGTACGACTGGGGGCGGACGCCGGACCCCGACGCTCCCCCGCGGGAGCTGCACGTCGCCGAAGCGCTGGAGGCGGTCCGCTGGCCAGAGTCGGGGGTGGGCCAAGAACCGGGGGCTCGCCCGGGCGTCCAAGAGCCTCGACTGCTGCGCCACGAGGCCGGCCTGCAACAAGAGGTGGTCGCACAGTGCGACGAGTTCGTCGTGGAGCGGCTAACCCTGAATGCCGGCGCCGCCTACGAAGGGGAGCTGGCCGGCGACGCGTTCGAGATCTGGGGCGTTTTGTCGGGTGCGCTGTCGGTCGGCGCGACAACCCTCAACGCCGTCCGCTTCGCCCTGCTCCCCGCCGTCATGGGGGCGTTTCGGGCCAAGGCGACCGAGCCCGCCGCAGCCCTTCGCATCTACCTGCCGTGAGTGCCCCGCCAGGGACTCGAACCCCGAACCTGCCGATTAAGAGTCGGATGCTCTACCAGTTGAGCTAGCAGGGCCGCACCTCTCGAATATACAATCACGGACGCAAGAACCCAGACCACCGGGAGCCCCGCCATGTTCTTCAAGCAGGTCGCCGACGAGCGGCTGGCCCAGTACGCCTACGTCGTGGGCTGCCAGCGTTCGGGCGAAGCGCTGGTCGTTGACCCCCAGCGCGACGTGGACCGCTACCTGGACGCCGCCCGGCGCGAAGGGCTCCGGATCACGGCCGCCGCCGAGACCCATGTCCACGCCGACTTCCTTTCGGGCTGTCGGGAGCTGGTGGAGCGTCACGGATGCAAGGCGTACGTGTCCGGCGAAGGCGGCGCCGAGTGGCGCTGCCTGTGGGCCGAGGGCCGGGACCGCGTCGTCGAGCTTCGCGACGGACAGGAGTTCTCGGTGGGGGGCGTCCGCTTCCAGGCCGTCCACACGCCGGGCCACACGCCCGAGCACATGAGCCTGCTGGTCACCGACGAGGGCGCCGGCGCGCAAGACCCCATGGGCATGATGTCCGGCGACTTCGTGTTCGTGGGCGACTTGGGGCGGCCCGATCTGCTGGAGTCCGCGGCGGGGCAAGCCGGGGCCATGGAACCGTCGGCCCGCCAGCTCTACGCCTCGGCCCAAGGCGTCTTCCGGTTGCCCGAGTACCTTCGCGTGTGGCCCGGCCACGGAGCCGGCAGCGCCTGCGGCAAGGCGTTGGGCGCCGTGCCCGACACCACCGTGGGCTACGAGACGCGCTGCAGCCCGGCGCTGGCCGCCGTCCGGCGGGGCGAGGAAGCGTTCCTGGACTACATCTTGGACGGCCAGCCCGAGCCGCCGTTCTACTTCGGGCGCATGAAGACCGAGAACCGCCGCGGACCCGCGCTGCTGGGCGAATTGCCTCGCCCGCGCCGCCTGGAGGGCGCGGAACTGGCGACAGGCCCGGACGCCCCCTCCGACGACGCCTCGGGCGCTGTCTCGCCCGTGGCCCGCCCGCCCGTCCGCCGCCCCGTCGCGCGCCGCCCCGTGGTCTTGGACATGCGCGGCGACCGCATGGCCTACTACGCCGCCCATGTCCCCGGCGCCGTCTACGCTCCGCTGAACAAGGCCTTCCCCGTCGTTGCGGGCTCCTACCTGGAGCCGGACCAGCCGATCGCGCTTCTTTGCCTGGAAGCCGAGGTGGAAGAGGCGGTGCGGAGCCTGGTTCGGATCGGCCTGGACCACATCGTCGGCTGGGCGCCGCCCGCCGCCTTGGACGACTACCGAGCTGCGGGGCGAACGCTGGCGTCCACGGAGGTCGTCGACTTGGCCGAGGCGCGTCGTCGCCAGCGAGACCAAGACTCGGGCGCGTGCGTCGTGGACGTGCGACGGGCGTCGGAATACGCGAACGGGCACATCGAGGGCGCGATCAACATCGCCCACACCCGGCTCGCGCCCCGGCTGAACGAACTCCCGCGAGACAAGCGGCTCGTGGTCCACTGCCTGAGCGGCGCCCGGGCCTCCGCCGCAGTGTCGTTCTTGGAGGGCCGCGGCTTCGACGCGACCGCCGTCAACGACGTGTTTCGGCCGTGAGGGCGTTGACGCCGGCCGGACTTTGGCCGCGGATTCTCGTTCGGCGCGCGTCGGTCGTGGTCGCCGCGTGCGTGCTCCCGCTGTCGGGGGCGTGCGGCCAGTCGCCCGGCAACGACGCTGACAAGCGCTCGGCGGTAGCCCGGGCGGTCCAGGCGGTGCGCCAAGAGTACCCCGGCGTTCCCGTGCTCTCGCCCCCGGAGGTGATGGAGGCGATGAAGACCGGCAGCCTCGTCCTGGTCGACGTGCGGTCTCCCGAAGAGAGGGGCGTGTCCATGTTGCCCGGGGCCGTGTCCCAAGCCGAGTTCGAAGCCGCGCTGGCGGAATCCGGCGCCGCCGTCCCGGCCGGTCGAACCGTGGTCGCGTACTGCACCATCGGCTTCCGGAGTTCGGCGTGGGCCGAGCGGATGGCCAAACGAGGCGTGCGGGCGTTCAACATGGAAGGCAGCATCTTGGCGTGGACCCACGCCGCCGGCCCGCTGGTCGCGAACGGCGCCTCCACCCGGCGCCTGCACGTCTACGGCAAGCGATGGAACTTGGCCGCGCCGGGCTACGAGACGGTTTGGCGGCCGTCCCCCGCCGAGCCCGGCTAGCGGCGGAGCTTCGTGATGCCGATCACGCCGACCACGAGCCACGCGGCCGTGTAGGCCACCAGCCAGACCACCGGTCGCCAGTCGGGTTCGGCGTTGCCCGCCAGGAACGAACCGACCTCGCGACGAGCCCCGAACGGGAAGAGCACCACCCGAACGACACGTCCCCAGAATCCGTCGCTTGCCTCGGGCTGCAACACGTCGATCTGGAAGAGGGCGGCGACGCTGAACGACAAGTACGCGACCGTTGCCAAGCGGCCGCGGTTTCCCCACCAGCACGACAGCCCGAAGCCGACGGCGACTACGACGAAGGCCGTCAAGGCTTCGATGGGGACAGGTCGCAGCGGGTGCTCGTCCGGTGCCCAACCGGCCGCCAGCCCGACCGCCGTCGCGGCGCATCGGAAGAGCACCGTCGACACGGTTGCGACGAACGCGACATGGAGAAAGCGAGCGAAGTGGAATCGAACGGGATCGACCGGCTTCTGAAGCCATAGCGTCCGGCCGCCTGCCGCAGCCTCGCGCAGGCTGCCCACGACCACGACCGGCACGAAGGCGACCACCAGCGTCACCCCGGGGTTCATCCAGTCGTCGATTCCGTCCTCCGTCAGCCCGTACAGCCCGTAGAACGCGCCTGCAAGAGCGATCAGGCCCGCGAACCCGGCCACGTTCTCGCGAAAGACCAACGCGATCTGCCTGGACGCCGGAACCAGACGGGTGCTCACGAGGCGCCCCGCAACAGCTCGGCCTCCAGCGCCTCCAAATCGGTCGCGGGGTCCTCCGACTGCGCCGACCACGGCCGGGCGCGGCCGTCTTCCAAGATGTGGACTTGGTCGGCCAGCCGGTGCACTTCCGCGGTCTCGTGACTTGCGAACAGCACTGCGGCGCCCCTATCGCGGGCTGCTCGCACTTGGTCGCGCAACGCCGCCCGCGCCCGCGCGTCCAACCCCGAGAACGGTTCGTCGAGCACAACGAACGCTGGTTCTCCCGCAAGGGCGTGGGCCAGTCCCAGCCTGTGGCGCGTGCCCTTCGAGCACAGCCGGGCGGGCTTGTCGAGCGTCTCGGCGTCGAGGCCGCTCCTGGCCACCGAACGCGCGAACGCGGCCTCTCGCTCGGCCGGCTCCGCCGACAGGTCCGCGCTGCGTCCAAGGATGTCGCGGCACGTCCAGACCCGGGGAAAGACCAGCGATTCCGGCAGGTATCCACAGCCGAACCGGCGTCGATAGGCTTCCGGTGACAAGCCGGCGATCGTGCAGCGTCCGTGGTCGGGTTGCTTGAAAGCCGCGAGGATGCGCAGCAACGTCGTCTTGCCGGCCCCGTTCGGCCCCACGACCGCGGCGATCTGTCCGGGCGCCACCGCCAGATCGACCCCGTGCAGCACTTCGCGACGACGGAACCTGCGTCGGTACGACGCTGTCATCGCTTCGACGCGGACCGAAGCCGGCTCCAACTCGACGCCCAAGCTACGGCTGGTCCAGCAGCGGGAAGACGGCGATGCGGATGCCTTCGAGGGCTTCCCAGGCGGCCAGCACGGACTCGCCCGACGCGAAGACGGCCGACGCGGCCGGAAACGGCAGGACGCGTTCGCGGTCCGCCTCGCCGCGGACGACCAGCCTGAACAGCTCCCCGGCGTCTTCGTCGGCGACCGGAAGCGGGACGCGGTATGCAAGCCTCCCGTCGGCCAGGGCGAAGGCGCGGTTGAACGGCGGCAGCGAAGCCGAAACGACTAGGCGCGTGCCCGTGAGCGCGGCGGTGCCCCGCATCTCCTCGCGGACGGCCCTTGCAATCTCTTGGGGAAGAGGCAGGCGCGGAATCCAGTCGTGGCAGACGCTGTCCGCCACGGTCGCCAGCAGGTCGGACGCGCCGATCTCGTAGACGTCCAGGCAGCCCAAGTCCGGGTCGCCGAAGACGAAGCCCGTGGCGTGCGCGGAGATGACGGGAACGAACGGGAACTTCAGCACCCGTCCGCGCTCGCCGGAGGTGAGGGAAGCAAGCGCCCGAGCGCTCCCGGTTTCATTCGCAAGGAAGACCATGGTTTCCTGGCCTCGTGCCGGACTTGTGCATTGGGCCATGACGAGGAGGCCCGGCAGGCTGGACTCGACTTGCACGTCGAGCGGCGACAGGCATCCTTCCAGGACGAGTCTGCGATCGGCGATGTGCGCGCCGTCGGGTTCGTACAGGTGCAGGGTTCCCCGGTCGGCCACCGCAACCGTGTCCCGATGCACTGCGATCGCCTCCGGGGAGGCCAGTTCGCCGGGGCCCTCGCCGCGGCGCGCAAAGCTGCCCAGCAGGTCGCCCGCTTGGCTGAAGCGGTGAATGCGCCGTCCCCGCCGGTCCAGCACGAACCACGTGGAGTCGGCGAAGGCAGCGTCCGTGGCCGACAAGACGCTCGTGAAGACCGGCGCCGACGAGAATACGGACGCCCCTGCCGTGCGCTCGGCAAGCGATTCGGAGCTTGCGGTCGGCGGCGGCGCTGCTTGCGGCGGGCGGCCGGCCGCGGACAACAGGCTCCAGGCCAGGGCGGAGGCCGCGATCAGCGCGGCGCCCCATACCACGACTGCGCTTCCTGTCGTCAAGCCAACCGTCTGCATCTTCCATGCAGGCGGCGTGCCGCGCTGCGTCGTCGACGACACTACTACCACTAGGTCGCCGATCCGTCGCGGAGTGCGTACAACTCGATCCGCTCGACGCCCAGCTCGTCGGTCGTCCGCGCAAGAACCCAGTCGGCGCCGGCGTCTTGGACGACCACTCGCGCCGGCAGCTCCACGGTGCGCAGCCACTCGCCGGTCGGCGCGAAGACGACCCATTCTCGACGCTCGGCGCCCGGGCGGTGGAAGTGCTCGACCCACAGGTTGCCGTCGTCCGACAAGAGCACGCGCGAGAACGACGGAAAGGTGGACGGCAGGTACTTGGCCTCTTCGTCCCATCGGTTGTTGAACCTTGTCTCCCAGTCCTCGGTCGACGATTCGGAGTACTGCCGCCGCATCTGGTCGCGATGGGCCTCCACGTGCTCGTCCGTGACGGCCAAATCCGGGCCGTTCCAGCGGATCCGCCGAACCGTCGCGCCGCTCCAATCGAGAAGCTCCAGTTCGTAGCTGTCGCCAGTGCCCAGCCAGACGCCTTCGTCGGTCGCCACGAACTCGAGGTCCTTGCCCCAGGTCCGGGGAAAACTCACGGACTGGTCGGCGCCCAGGACGACCTGAACCCGCTCCGCGCCCGGAATCGCCGCCCGCAACAGCTCCACTGGAAAGTCGGACTCCGTGATTGCGGCAAAGCCTAAGGAATTGTCCGAGCGGTTCGGTCCCGAATTCGGTGGATCCTCGCTCATGTTCGACACCACGAAGCGCTGGTCGGCCGAACACCTGATCTCGTAGACGGGGTGGCCGCTCCATAGGGTCCGGGCGTTCTGGATCGGCTCCCCTTTCCCGTCCAGGATCGTCACGCGGTCGTTGCGATAGTCGTAGGCGACGATGGACTGGGCACTGGTGCATCCGGCGAGCAGTCGGACCCCGCCGAACTCTCCGGGGCCCTCTCCCTCGCGCCCCGAGGTCCAGAGGTGACGGCCGTCGGGACCAAAGCGCCGCACCTCGTCCATTCCTTCGACTGCCGCGACGACGCCTCCGTCCGACAGCCGGGCGGCCGTGACGCCTCTGAACAGGTACTCGTCCGGCCCCTGGGCAAGGCCGATGGAGAGCGTCGGTTCATCGTCGGCTCGAAACGTGGCGTCCGGGCGAGCCTGCACCAACGCTGATCCGACGCTCCCGGCCGAATCTTCGTCCGCCGTCGGGGCCGGTTCGTTCGCCTGTCGGTCGTCGCAACCGGCCAGCAAGACCAGAACCAAACCCAATCCTGCCATCTTCAATCCGATGTCGTCTCCATGTCCAGCCTCGGAAGCCTCTGTCGTCCCGACTTGGTTCCGGCCCGGCGGGCCGCCTTCGCTCTGCACCCGGAAGACCCCCAGGGCCAGAAATGCGCCGAGCGCCGGACCCACCCAGTACAGGAACATGTTCCCAAGGCCCCCGCTGGGTCCGCCGGTCAGCAGGCTGGCGATCGACGTCCCCGCTGCCACGGCCGGATTGAGCACGCCTCCCGAGATGTCGCCGACGGCGAAGCCCGCAACCATCACCGTGAAGCCGATCGCGAGCCCGAAGTACGAGTTTCCCTCGGTGCGACGGTCCGCGGCCACGTTGAGCACCACCAGCACCAAGCCGAACGCGAACAGCGCCTCGGCCAGCAGCGCCGCCGGCACCGACACCCCGTCGCCCGGCCCCGGGACGAAGGCCGTGCCGGTGAGAAAACGCGCCGCGAGGCCGGCCAGCAGCGCCCCCGCAACTTGCGCCGCCGCGTAGCGTCCCGCCTCCTTCCGGCCCAGCTTTCCGGCTCGGGCCAGGGCCGCGCTCACGACCGGGTTGTAGTGCGCGCCGGAGACGTGGGCGCCCATGTACACCATGATCATGAGCACCGAACCCACGGCCAGAGGGGCCAGGGGGACCTGCTGCACGGCCGTCAGGCAGACCGTAAGGACGAGGAAGAAGGCGCCGGTGCCTTCGGTCAAGTATCGGGCCATGGTTCGCGGCTCGCTCGCAGGAAGACGTTGGGGGACGAACAGGAGGAGAAGGCTTGAAGATGAAGGTAGCACGGAGGCTGGCCGGCACCTTGTTGCTGGCTCTGGTTGCGCCGGCCGCGGCACCGGGCTGGACGGGCCTTGCAGGCCAAGCCTCCGAGTCCGCCGACTGGCGCTGGTCCAGCGAGTTCAGCGCCGTTCGCACGGGCGGCAACGCGCAGGCGTTCACGCTGGGGCTGGCCAATACCCTGTCGGGCGCTTGGGGCCGAACCGAGCTCAAGATCGAAGCCGGCGGAATCCGCACACGCACCACGCGGATCACGCGGACGGCCGTCGGCGACCGCGACGACTACCGGGTCCGGACAACGTCCGCCGCCGACGTGTCCGCCGAGAACTTCTACGCGCGCATTAGAGCGGACCGCGCGCTGTCCGACCGAGCCGCCGTCTTCGTCCAGTCCGGCTGGACGCGCAACACCTTCGCCGGCGTCCGAGGCCGCTACGTGACCGGCGTCGGCGTGTCCACGCGCTGGTCTTCGGGCGAGCGATGGCGGTTGCGCACCGGCTACGGCCTGACCTACACCCGGCAGGAGGACGTGGTGGAGGATCCGAACGTCTCGCCCGGCTACTGGGGCGCCCAGCTGTCGGTGGAGCACGGGCGTCGCTTCGGCGACGACGGCGGCGCGGAATGGACCAGCGCGCTGGTGCTGGACGGCAACGCCGCCGACCCCACGGACCTGCGCGCCGACTGGACCAACGCCGCAAGCGTCGCCATGAACGAGCACCTGGGCCTGAAGACCACCCTGCGCCTCCTCTTCGACAACCGCCCCGCCCTGGCCACGGCCCCCCTCCGCTCGCCGCAGGGAGAAGACGCCGGAACGGTCCTGGTCCGCCGTCGCAAGCTGGATCAGACTCTGACCGTGGCGCTCGTGGTCAGCTTCTAGCCGGGCCGGTCCCCTGCCGATTCCAGCACCGGTTTCAGTACCTGTTCCGCCAAGTGGCGAACCGCAGGCACGACCACGCCGTCTCCGGTCAGGTGATACCCCTCGTTGTAGTTGTCCGGCAGCGCGTAGTCGTCCGGCAGGCCCATCAGCCGGGCCGTCTCCCTTGCCGAGATCAGCCGCGAACGGACCCGCCGGCCTTTCGCGATCAGGAGGAACTGGCGGCTGGACCCTCCGGTGGGCGTTCGCAGGCAACCTGCCACGCCGTCGAAGCGCACTTCGGCCCGCTGCACCCGCCGGCCCGACGCATCTCGTCGCGTGCGCTTGTACAGCGCGCCGGCGCAGAGTTCGCCCGACGCCTGGGCTCGGTGCACCTTGTCCAGATTTCGGGAGCTCATCATGCCGAGCAGCTTGTTGGTCTCGCTGGGCGTGTGCCACCTCACGTCCACGGGATCGTCTTCCAGCACGTCGCGAAGGCTCGCGCGACGCGCCGGCGGGGGCATCAAGTCCCACCAAATCCAGTTGTCCTTGGCGTCGACGGGAAGCCCTCCGTAGGCTCTGCACAGGCCCCGCGGGTGCCAAGCGCTGGACGGCCCGGCCGTGGCGCGCAGTCCCGGATCGTGAGCGTCGCGCAGGCCCACCACGAAAAGCCTCGGGCGCGACTGCGGCAGAAACAGCACGGCGTCGATGACGACGGCCCCGACGCGGTAGCCCAGGTCGTTGTACGCCTGCACGATCGCTCGGAAGTCCGATCCGCCGTGGGAGCTGATCGTCCCCGGCACGTTTTCCAGCACGATCAGTTCCGGATGCCGTCCGTTAGAGGCGAGCTGGGTCATCAGGTGCCAGAACGACCAGAAGGTTCCCGAGCGCTGGCCGTTCAGGCCCGCCCCGGACCCAGCAAGCGAAAGGTCCTGGCAAGGAAACGACGCCCAGACGAGGTCGGCCCTGCCGGGAAGGCCGGCTGCGCTCACGCCCCGCACGTCGCCCAGGACCAAGGCGTCGTCGCCCCAGTGCCGTCGATAGCTGCGGCCCTTGCGCGGATCGAAGTCGTTGGCGAAGAGACACTTCCAGCGCGGCCCGAGTCCCAGGCGCGCCATCCCGCCGCCGGCAAAGAACTCGTAGAAGCTGAACACGCGGGAGAAGCTAGTCCGCCCCGCCCGGCTCCGCTACTGCCCGGTTGTCGTCAGTTCCCCTGCCCGATGCTGCCTCTGGGCCCGGAAGGAACGGAGCCCCCGCCGCGCAGGCTGAAGTCGGAGTCCCCCAAGTACGGTTCCCCGAAGCGCAGCAGGGTGGTCAGGGGCGCGCTTCCCGGCGGAATCGTCACGATGTACAGGCGGTCGTACTCCATTTCGTGGATCGGCCCGCCCGGATCGCCCCCGAGCGCCTCCACGAGCTGAGGGGTCGTGTTGCTGTGGCCGGCGACGAAGTGCTTTCCCGGCATGGCCCGTATCGCGCTAGCCAAAGCCGCCAGGTCCGCGGGGTCGTAGACGGAGGGCTGCAGGCCGGCCGCCTCGGCGATGGGCCGGGCCGTGTCCTGGGTTCGCCGCCGGTCGGTCGTGTGGACCTGCGTCAAGTCCACGTCGGTCAGCAGCGTCTTGAGGATGCGAACCCTGATCTGACCGGCAACGGTGAGGGGCGGGTCGGCGGTGCCGTCGTCCGCCTTTTCGGCGTGGCGCACCAGGTAGACGACCACGGGGCTGTTCTCGCGCGGCGGCTCGGCTTCGGCCGGGGCGCCCTGAACGCCGGAACCCGGAACCGCCGACGCGGGGCGGGGCGCAAGGAGCAGGGCCGACGCCAGGGCCGCTGCGAAGACCGGAAGGAGGAACGAAAGGCTCTTGGGAGACGTGCGGTGGCGGGACGGTGGGGCCGGGTTCATCGAAGGTGGGTCGGGTTTTCGGGAAACGGATGATTCGTGGCGAGACCGGTGCGGTCCGCGCTTCAAGCGGGGAAACACTATTGAACATTTGTTTCCAGAATGCAAGCATTTTCTTTCGGGGACTCGCCCAAGCGCTCTTCCAAGGCCGGTGCCCGACGCACAGGGGCTGGTCCAGGACGGCTCCCTTGGCCATCTTGAACGTCCGGGAGGACGGGCCGAGGGATCGCCGCCGGGAGCGCGTTCGGTGCTCGCCGTCGGAGGAAAGTCCGAGCTCCGCAAGGCAGGATGCCGGGTAACGCCCGGGCGCCGCGAGGCGACGGAAAGTGCCGCAGAGAGCAGACCGCCGATGGCTCCCCCCGCCGGGAGCACAGGCAAGGGTGAAAGGGTGCGGTAAGAGCGCACCGGGCCGCTGGCAACAGGGGTCGCATGGCAAACCCCATCCGGAGCAAGGCCAAATAGGGGACGAGGGGCCGCCTGCCCCGCCCGAGTCCCGGGTAGGCCGCTAGAGGTTCGGGGCGACCCGGACCCCAGATGAATGATCCCGTCCACAGAACTCGGCTTACGACGCCCGTCCTCCCGGGACGCCGCCCGACGCTCCCCCCCTTGACCCGCCGCCGCACTCTTGGAATCGTTTACGCCCTGGGGCCGTCTTCGCGTTGGCCGGTTCCCCTTCGCGCCCGTAGCTCAGCTGGATAGAGCGCTGCCCTCCGGAGGCAGAGGTCAGAGGTTCGAATCCTCTCGGGCGTATTCCGCTTCTCTGCCCGGATGGCTGGGCGGGCGTCGCAGTCGCACGGGGTCGGCGCGCTTGGCCCGCAGGTTCAGGGCCTCCACGAAGATTGAGAACCCCATGGCAAAGTAGATGTAGCCCTTGGGGATGTGCTGACCGAACCCCTCCGCGACCAGGATCATGCCCAGGAGCAGGAGGAAGCTCAGCGCCAGCATCTTCACCGTGGGGTGGCGGTTGACGAAGTCGGACACCGCGCCGGCGGCGGCCATCATCACGCCCACGGCCAGCACGATGGCGATGACCATGACCCAGATGTCCTCCGCCAGCCCCACAGCCGTGATCACCGAATCCAGCGAGAACACCATGTCCATGAGCGCGATCTGGAACAGGACGGCCCCGTAGCTCGCGGCCTTGGCTTCGCGTCCGCGGGCTTCGTCGCCCTCCAAGCGGTGGTGGATCTCGCGGGTGGCCTTGGTCAGAAGGAAGAGGCCGCCGCCGGCCAGGATCACGTCGCGCCCCGAGAAGTCGTGACCCAGGACGCTGAACCACGGCTGGTCCAGCCTCATGATGAACGAGATCGCCCCCAGGAGCCCGATGCGCGTGGCCATGGCCAAGAGGAGGCCCAGGCGTCGCGCCCGCGCTTGCTGGTGCTCCGGCAGCTTGTCGGCCAGGATCGAAATGAAGACGATGTTGTCGATCCCCAGCACGATCTCCAGAATGGCCAGGGTGGCCAGGGCGATCCACGCTTCCGGGCTGGCGATCCATTCCATGGGGGCCAAAGATAGCCGCGGGCCGAACGTCGGCCAGTGCAGGCGACAGCGGCGGCGGAGCCGGAGGACGACGACATGAGCGCGAAGCGAAGCGGACCAGGAACGGCCGGCTATTCGGGCACGCCCCTGGCCAAGAAGCTGGGGATCCGGGACGGGCACGTGGTCGGTTGGGACGCTGCGCCCCGCGGCTTTGCGGAGGGGCTCGACCTGGGACCTGCCGTTCGGACGAGCCGCGAGTTCGGGGGCGGGCGGCGCTTCGACGTGATCGTGGTGTTCGTGCGGGACCGGGCCGCCTTGGAGGGGACGGCCGAGCAGTTTGCGCCTTCGTTGAAGTGGAGCGGCGGCCTGTGGCTGGCGTGGCCCAAGAAGCGCAGTCCGTTGGCGACCGACGTTCGCGATTCCCACGTTCGCCGGGCGGGGCTGGGGGCGGGCCTCGTGGACAACAAGGTCTGCGCCGTCGACGACGACTGGTCGGCGCTGCGCTTCGTCTACCGCAAGGTGGACCGCCCGGACTAGGAGCGACGCGTCCCTGGCGGACGGACGATCTCCGTTCAAGATTGCGTAAGGGGGGCAGGACGAACCAGCACGTCGACCAACGGAGAACGGCATGAGGAGCTTGACGACAATACGGGTGGCCGCCGTGCCGACTCTCGCGGCCGCGCTGGGGCTCTGCGCCCCCGGACCCGTGCTGGGACAGCAGGAGGACGCCGCTGCCGGCTACCTGCAAGCCGTCTCGCAGCACTTTCGCATCCCGGCTGCCGAGGTGGCGGTGCTCTCCCGCTGGGGCCTGCCTGCCGGCGAAATCCCCGTGGTGCTCTTCCTCTCTGGCCAAGCGGGAGTCTCCCCCGACGTGGTGGTGGCCCAGCGCCGGCGGGGCGCGGGATGGATGGAGATCGCGGGCGGGTACTCGGTGCACGCCGGTGCCTTCCACGTCCCCCTGGACGGCCCGCCCGGATTCCTGGCCGACGCCTACGAGCGGTACGGCGCGGTGGACGCCGCGCGCTGGAGCTCGCTCTCGCTGTCGGACGCCGAGGTGGCGGGACTGGTGAACATCCGCTTCCTGTCCCGGCACATGGGCGTGCCGCCGGCACGGGTGCTGGCCGAGATGGGAAACGGCGACGTGGTGGCCGGCTACCGACGCCTGCAGGGCGGTGGCCGTTGAAGCCCGGCTTCGTCCCGCTCGCCTCCTACGTCGAGTACCCGGCCCCGGAGATGGAGCGCCGAGCAGTCGCCTTTCGCGAGGACGTGGCGCGCCGACGCACCGTGCGAGAGTACAGCCGCCGGCCCGTGCCCCGGCGGGTCGTGGAGGAGTGCATCCGTGCGGCCGGAACCGCCCCCAGCGGCGCCAACCACCAGCCGTGGCACTTCGTGGTGGTCACGGACCCGGCGGTCAAGGCGCGCATCCGCGTCGCGGCGGAGGCCGAGGAGCGCGCCTTCTACAACGGGGGCGCGCCGCAAGAGTGGCTGGACGCGCTCGCGGCCCTGGGCACCGACGAGCACAAGCCCTTCCTGGAGGAGGCGCCGTGCCTGGTCGCGGTGTTCGCCGAGCGCTACTCGCTTCGCGCCGACGGGACCAAGGTCAAGAACTACTACGTGCAGGAAAGCGTCGGGATCGCCACCGGCATCCTGGTCACCGGGCTTCACCACGCGGGCTTGGCCACGCTGACGCACACGCCGTCGCCCATGAACTTCCTCAACGATATCTTGGGCCGGCCGCACAACGAGAAGCCCTTTCTGCTGCTCGTCGCGGGCTATCCTGCCGCGGACGCCCGCGTGCCCCGGATCGAGAAGAAGCCCTTGGCGTCGGTCGCCACCTTTCTCTAGCGCCCCAAGCGCGTTCGCCTTCGCCGCGCACGCACCTTCATCCTTCAAGCCCCGGGAGCCCGAGACCATGGGACTCGACCTCGTGCCGGAACGGTCGCCGGAAGCGATTCGCACCTTCACACGCGCCCTGCTGCGCGACTTGCAGGCGTTGGAGCGCATCCTGGCGGAAGGGCTCATCGAAACCGGCATCCGCCGCTTCGGCGCGGAACAGGAGATGTTCCTGGTGGACGAGGCGTGGCGCCCCGCCCCCGTGGCCGTCGAGGTGCTGGAGGACCTGAACGACGATCCCTTCACGACCGAGCTGGCGCGCTTCAACTTGGAAGCCAACCTGTCGCCACGAGTACTCGAAGGGTCGTGCTTCACGGACATGCACGCCGAGCTGGACGGTCTGGTGTCCCGCGTCCGCGAAGCGGCCCAGAAGCAGGGAGCGGAGGTCGTGCTGACGGGGATCCTGCCCACGCTGGGCAAGTCCGACCTGTCGCTGGACAACATCACGCCGCGCAGCCGCTACTACGCCCTGAATGAAACGATGCTCGCGGCGGGCGGCGGCACCTTCCGGCTGCGGATACGGGGCACCGACGAGCTCATGATCGAGCACGACTCGGTGATGCTCGAGTCCTGCAACACCAGCTGCCAGGTGCACCTGCAGGTCACGGCGGACGAGTTCGCCAACTTCTACAACGTGGCCCAAGCCGTGACGGGACCCGTGCTCGCGGCTTCGGTGAACTCGCCCCTGCTCTTCGGACGGCGCCTCTGGGCCGAGACGCGCATCGCCCTCTTTCAGCAGTCGCTGGACACGCGCGGCGCCGACCTGCACATGCGCGAAATGAGCCCCCGCGTCCGCTTCGGCGGCCACTGGCTCGAGCACTCGGTGGCGGAGCTCTTTCAGGACGACATCGCCACCTTCCGAGTGCTGCTGGCCCGAGCCGTGGACGAGGACCCCTTCCAGGTGCTGGACGAAGGCGGCGTCCCGCAGCTGCAGGCCCTCCAGCTGTACAACAGCACCGTCTACCGCTGGAACCGCCCCTGCTACGGCATCTCCAACGGCAAGCCCCACCTGCGCATCGAGTGCCGCGCGCTGCCCGCCGGTCCTTCCACGCTGGACGAGATGGCCAACGCGGTGCTGTGGATCGGCGCCGTGCTGGGGATCGCCAAGGCGGTTCCGAACTTCGCCGAGCGCATGGAGTTCGACGACGCCAAGGCCAACTTCCTGGCGGCTTCGCGCCTGGGGCTGCAGGCGGGCATGGCCTGGCTGGACGGCGAGAGCGGGCCGGCGGACCGGATCGTCCTGGAGCGGATCCTGCCGATGGCCGAAGAGGGTCTGAGCGACTACCCCGTCGAGTCCGCCGACGTGGACAAGTACCTGAACGTGATCCGAAAGCGGCTGGAGGCCGGGGTCACGGGGTCGAGCTGGGCGTTGCGCTCGCTGGGCAAGCTGAAGGCGTCGGGCACCAAGGGCGAGCGGCTGGCCGCCCTGACCGCGGCCACGGTGCGCCAGCAGTCCGCCGGCACGGCCGTCGCCGAATGGGGCCCCGCCGACATTCACGAGGCCGGCGGGTGGAAGTACAACTACCTGCGCGTCGAGCAGTACATGACCACGGCCCTGACCACGGTCAACCAGGACGAGCTGGTCGAACTCGTGGCGTACCTGATGGACCTGCGCCAGATCCGCCATGTCCTGATCGAGGACAAGGACCACCGTCTGGTGGGGATCGTGTCGTACCGCTCGGTGCTGCGCCTGATGGCCGAGGGGCGGACGCAGGTGGAGGCCGAGAGCACGCCCGTGAGCGCGGTGATGGAGCGGGACCCGGCCACAGTGGCCCCCGAGACGCCCACCCTGGAGGCGATCCGCAAGATGCGCACCCGCGGCCTGTCCGCCCTGCCCGTGGTGAAGGCCGGGCAGCTGGTCGGCCTGGTGAGCGAGACCGACTTCATGCCGATGGCCTACCAGCTGCTGGAAGACCGGCTGATGGAGGAGTAGGGCGGCGGTGGTCGTGGGTAGCCCGGCGCTGGCGAAGCGCGCCCGAGCGACATCGGACGAGGGGCCGGCCGCCCGGAACGCGGGGCTGGCCCAGGGCCGCGTGGCCTGGATCGCCGGAGCTTCGGCGGGCCCCTTGTTGCTGTGCGTGGGCGGACTTCACGGGAACGAGCCCGCCGGCGTGCATGCGCTGGAAGCGGTGACGCGCGGGTTGCATGCGCGCAGGGATCGCATGACGGGCGACTTCGTGGCCGTGGCGGGCAACTTGGGAGCGCTGGCGGCGGGCCGGCGGTTCGTGGCCTACGACCTGAACCGGGCGTGGACGGAAGAACGCTTGGCGGCGCGCGGGCGCGGCGACGCAACGGCGGTCTCGGCCGCGGTCTCGCCCAGCGGCGCCGACGCCGACGAGGGGGAGGGCCGCGAGATCACCCGCCTGTTGGACGTGCTGGCCCAGGTCGCGGAGCGCCGTCGCGGGCCCGTCCATGTGCTGGACCTGCACACCACGTCTGGTGGCGGCGGCGCCTTCACCACGACCTCCGACTTCCTGGACAACCGCCGCTTCGCCATGGAGATCCCGGCGCCGCTGGTGCTCGGTCTGGACGAAGCGGTCGAGGGCACGCTGATCGGCTACCTGGACGGCTTCGGCTACACGACCGCCGTCTTCGAGTGCGGTCAGCACGAGGAGGCGGCATCTCGCGAGCGGGCGGCGTGGGCAACGTGGCTGGCGATCCGAGCGGCCGGGCTGCTGACCGATGCGAACGCGCCCGAGGCCCGCCGGGGCTTTCGGGCGTTGCGCAGCGCCTACCGCGGCCTGCCCCGCGCACTGGAAGTAAAGTACCGCCATCCCGTTGCCGACGACGACCGCTACTGCAGCCGCCCCGGCTTGCTCAACTTCCAGCCTCTTCGCGCCGGCGATGTGCTGGGCGACGACCGCAATGGCCGCGTGTCCGCCCCGGAGACGGGCCGCGTCCTCATGCCGCTCTACCAGGAGCAAGGCGAAGACGGCTTCTTCGTGGTGCGGGAGTTCCCCCTCTTCTGGCTGCGGCTGTCCGGCGTGCTGCGTCGGCTCAAGGTCGGACGGGTCGCCCACTGGTTGCCGGGCGTTTGTCGCCGCCCCGATCGCCCCGGCGTCGTAGTTGCGGACCGTCGCGTCGCCCGCTGGGGCGCCCTGGGCGTCTTGCGGCTGCTGGGCTTCCGCCCCCAATCCGACGACGGGCGGACGCTGATCGCGAGGGCCCTGGAGCGAGAATCGCGGCCAACCGTGGCTGGCCGGGCGGTGAGCTGGGGCGAACGGAGGCGAGCCCGTTGACAGCCGGACGGCTCCCGTGACTTGACATTCGATCGCGAGGTCGCCAACCTTCAGTGCATCCCGCAAATCGTGCCAACCCAGCCAGGAGGTTCCCATGAGGTTCCTAATCTCGTCGTTGTTCCAGTTTGCCGCGTCCATCGCCGTTCCGATCGGCGGAGTTGCCGCGAAGCCAGCAGCCGTCCGAGGCGTGAAGGCGTGGCGGTTGTGGATCGCCTTGGTCATGTCGGCAGCTCTGGCTACTCCGGCCCAACATGTCCCTGCGCAGGAGCACGAGGAGAAGTGTGACGCCACGTGCGTCAATAACGAACCAGAAGAGGAAACGTGGACATGTGAGATAATCGGCGTGCTGACCATCCATACCAATAAAGGCCCTGTGGACCTCCTCATCCTGGCATGCGAACGCACTTAGTAGAAGGCTTGGCGTACGCTTATGCCACAACATGACGGCATTGGAGAAGTTCAACTGGATAAGAAGAAATTATGGACAACTGGATAAGAATTATGGAAAGGATGATCGGTAAGGTCACCTGCATCTGCGCACTGTTCGCATTCTTAGCTGGTGGTTGCGGGAACTCAGCCCAACAAGAACTGCCCGACGATGTGCCCATCGTAGCAACAACTGAAGATGTATTCTCCATCGGAGATGTCAAAGGCGAGGAATGGGAATCGTTCACGGCGGTTACGGATGCCGTGTTCGACGCCAAGGGAAACTTGGTGGTAGTGGACAACCTTCAGCGGCGCATCGTCGTCGTAGCCCAAGACGGCAACCGGAGCCACGATCTCTCGCGGGCGGGTGACGGACCCGGTGAATTGCGGTCGCCGGCTTCGGTCATGGCGATGGACGACGGCCGATTGGCGGTTTATGATGTTGGCCACAGATCGTTTCTGGTATTTGGTCTGGACGGTGCCTTTCTGGAGCAGCATCGGGTCGATCGCGGACCGGCATCTACCCGGCAATTGCCGGGTCTTACCGGTATTCAAGTGCCAAGCCTCACCGACCTAAGCGGCAAGACCTTTCGACCGTTGCCGGACGGTCGGATCGTGGCATTTGGCGGGTTCCGTTTTGGTGCCGCTGGCCGTCCAGTCGAGGTCCTTTCCTTAGGAGATGGAAGAGACACTTTAATGATGGCATGGGACTTGCCGTCTGCCACTGACCGGAAAATGGAAGAGGTCCCGACTTCGGGGGACAACACGAGGATGTTCTCCTTCGGCACTGATCGCCCTCATTTTGCCCCGCCCTTGTTGGTGGACGTCCTGTCGGACGGACGCGTGGCCGTGGTCGATTCCATAGGTTATCGCATCAAGTTGCTCTCGTCTGGCGGTCTCGTTGAGAACGTACTGGAAAGAGCAATTCTGCCGCGTAAAGTCACGCCTGATGTTGAGCAAGCCGTGAGAGATGCAATGGAGGCGGAGTTGACGGCGGGAGACGCTGAGGAGAGCGTCACGATTACGGCTTACGGGTCCGGCATCGACAAGGAGACCATTGACACAGCCTTGCGTCATACGCTGGAGACCAATCTTCGGCAGTTGACCTTCGCCGCGCAGATTCCCGTCATAGATGCAATGGGGGTGGATTCCGAGGATCGGATTTGGGTCTCTCGCACGGGAAACAGCGGTGCCTCCGATGGGCCGACGGACGTGTTTTCCGCCGACGGTCAGTACATGGGCACGTTGGCCCCGGATCAGATTCGGATTCCAACGGCATTTGGCCCCGACGGCCTGATGGCATATGTGGAAACGGACGGTCTCGGCGTTCCCTTCGTCCATGTGGTCCGGCTGTTGCGCCTCGCAATGCCGTCTGCCGATGCACTCGACTGACTGGGAATGAAGCGCTCGAGCCATAGCCGGCCGGGAACCGCGCGATCGGTCATGATCGCCTCCTTTGCATTGGCGGCATTGGCGGTTTGCGGGGACGAAGGGGCGCTTGATTTGGACGTCCCCATAGCGGCCGCGACAGAGGAAGTCTTCGTCGCGGGCGGCGGTGCCTCGGGCGAGGAATGGGCGTTGTTCAGCCGGATCAGCTCGCTGGCCTTCACCATGTCCGGTGATCTTGCGTTGCTGGACGCGCGTCGGAAGCGGATCGTCGTCGTGGCTTCGGACGGGAGCCTTCGTCGCGAGATTCCGCATCCGGGAGAAGGCCCGGCCGAATTGGAAGCGCCGATTTCGCTGGTGGCCACGGACGATGGGCGGTTGCTGGCGTGGGACCTGGGACACAGGGCCTTTCTGGTGTTCGATACGGCCGGAGCGATGAGCGGTCGCATTCAAGTCGAGTCGAGCGGTCGCGGGTCGTTGAACGGATTTGGTCGCGTGCTGCGAGCGTTGCCCGACGGCAGAATACTTGCGACGGGAAGGTCGGGCGGCGGCCTCGGCCGTCCGATAGACGCTTTTTCGTCGGACGGCGTGCGGCAGACGCTCTACACCGCTTGGGAGATGCCCCAAACGACCGACCACGCAAGCCGCGACGAAACACAGGCGGACGGCGACCTAGGAGTTGGCCTGCAGATCGGAATGCGAGAACCCCCGGAGTTCGCGCCGTCGCTGCTTGTCGATGTCCTGCCCGATGGTCGCGTTGCCGTAGTCGATTCTGTGGACTATCGCGTCAAACTGATCTCGGTTTCTGGAGTGGTCGAAGGAACGCTGGAGAGGCCGATTCCGCCCTTTGACGTCACGCCGGAGATAAGACGAGCCGAGCGGAAGCGGAAGACCGAAGTCGTTCGGAATCGCAAGATTTCCGTAACCGGTCCGGGGATGTCTCAGGAGATCCGTGAAGCGATCGGACGCCAAATCCTGGCGACCGCATTGGATCGGATGACCTTTGCGGATCAGATTCCCGTCGTCAGCGCGATGGCCATCGACTCGGAGAGCCGCATCTGGGTCGCGCGTTCGGCCAGCGACGGCCGTTCCGACGGACCAACCGACGTCTTTGGCGCCGACGGCCGTTACGTGGGCACGCTGCCCGCAAACGGCGTCCGCATACCGGCGGCGTTCGGACCCGATGGGCTGATGGCGTACGTCGAGAGGGACGAATCCGGCCTCCCGATCGTTCGCGTTGTACGGTTGCTCGAACTGGGGCCGTCCTGAACCTCGCGGCCCACGGGCCAGTTTTCTTGACTGGAAACCGCCAGCAAGGCTCTCAATTCCCGTAAGTCCTTGGCCGTCAAGGACTTGGTTTCTTGCCTGTTTCTTGACTGGAAGGGCCGCGGCGGAGCCGGAGAGACGCGGCGCAGAGCCCGATGACTGCCTGCTGGTCCGCCCGCCGCCTGCCCGCCGGCCCGTGGGATTCACCAGCTTCCGCCACCTCGCTTCGACGTGCCGTCTGGCTTCACGCGGGTGCTGCCCTTCGACCGGAAGACCTTGGGGCAAATGGACAAGCAGGAACGGCTTCGCGCGTGCTACCTTCGCGCTTGCCTCCGGTTCGTGACCGGACGCCGGATGACGAACAGCTCACTGCGGGAACAACTGGGTGTTCTCGGCAAAAACGCGTCGATGATCTCTCGGATCATGAGAGAAGCGGTCGACGCGGACCTGATTGTCGTCCCGAATCCGGGAACGGCGTGCGAATGCGCCACTACGTGCCGTTCTGGGCGTGTCGGGCGACTGAACAGCCGCGGGACGTCGATTCCGCAGCCAGCTGACCCGCTCCACGGGTAATCACGTCACGTCATACAGGTCCCGAAACCAGGCGACGAACGTTGTCGCAACCGGCGCATCGTGACGGAAGTACTTCGCGCGGATCGCTGTACCGTACCGCAATCCGGGCTCCCTCTGCCATGCCAGCCATGCGTGGACCACGGCCTTCCGAGTATGTGCCGCCCTAAACGCCGCACCCAAGGCTACTGCTTGATCCGTTGCAGCCCTTGCGTGCGCGAGCAACGGATCGCCGGTGTCTACGAGGTTGGCCAGAAATTCTTCCAAAGCCCCGGTCTCCCGATTGTCGGGCATGAGCCATACGCCGACCCGAGTGCCATACTCAGGGGATTCTCCCACAAATCCATATTCTGGTATTTTTTCGGGAGCGACTACGCCTACTTGACTAAGGCGGAATGCCACCGCCTTCCAGCGATCGATGGGCTCGTCGTTGGCATCCAACACAAATCCAGTCGAACCGCCCGTGCCGCTTCGCACGCCAATCGCAATGGTGTCCAACACGCCGTCCACTCCGCCGCCAGGCACGCAAAGCTCCGGAAGCGGTGTCGATGACCCGGTATCACCGTAGTCGAGACCATGTCTACGGAGCAAGTGTCGTATAGCATTTTCGTCGTCCTTGCCCTCGACGAAAAGGACGGGTCGTCGAGTGTCCGTCGTCGTCATCGGAGTTCAATTTCGCGATCGATTGCTTTCTCTACGTCATCGCTGTCGAACCCGACTGCTCGCGTAAGTGCCCGTTCGACTTTCTGAACGGTGAACTCGGGGGCGAGACGAGGGTGAGATGCTGCTAGCGAAGCGAGTCCACGTATGCAGTCGTAGCTGTGAGTTGTGGCAAACACTTGGATGTTGGTCTTGGCTGCCTGTTCGATGACCAGCTTCCAAAGGCCTTCGAGTACGGTCCAGTGAAGCCCTGTATCGATCTCGTCAACCAACAATACTCCGCCGGACAGTTGGGTCAGCGACAGGGCCAAGGCAAGCAGGCGCCGAATGCCATCACCGTGACTGCCGATCGGATTGCGTTGGCCCGATCCAAGGAGTCCCAAGACGATGTCTCCACGCCCGTAACCGTTTGCGCCCAAGAAATGAACCGAATCTATGTTGCGCTCCACCAACTTGAGTGCATCAACTACTTCGGTCTCTCGTCTTTCTCGCACCAAGTTGTCCCACATCCCGTGCATGCCTCCGACTCCTAGAGAAGCCGCGGTAATGAATCGAACAGGCATAGCCGACAATCCGTCGAGACTAGCCGCTCGCATCGCTCGAGGATCCAGGTAAATTGAGCCGTCGCCGGTCGCGGGAACAACCAATCGATCCTCGACACCACTGCCAGCGACGTGTACGGCGAGCAATGTAGCATCTTCGAGAGTCTTGTCGTCCACCTCCTTGTCGAACATCTGACGTTGATCGAAATCCAAGTCATCCGTGCCCTCTTCAACACTAACGTGCACGAACTGCCCGCTGTCGTCCGATTGAATGCTGAAGCGGGACCCAGGAACGAAGCGATGTCCGAACATGAGATGCGAGATATCGGTTACGCGATATCTGTTCCTTCCGCCACGCTCTTCGCCACGCTGTAGAGCGATCCCGCGAAGCACTTGGGGGTCGCCGCCGGACACCATGAAATTTACTGCCTCGAGGATTGAAGTCTTGCCGGAATTGTTCCTGCCTACCAGAAGGTTTACTCTGGCCAAATCCCGCAATTCATAGGATTCGAAGCTACGATAGCCTTTGAGCTTCAGATTGCGAATCACGCTGCCGACCTCCGGTGGGCTCTATGCGGCACCCGCTGGGCTAGCGTCCCCGGGTTTCGTTCAGGACCATCGCAAGGTACCACCACAGCCATCAGTTCGCCACCTCTAGCCGTCCGTCCCCCGCTCCAGCCCCCAGACCTGCACGTACTCGGTGCCGAACTCGTCTTTGCTCCTGCCCAGGACGTAGTCGGCGCCGATCTCGTACACTTCGAGGTCGCTGGGCGTGTCCACAAAGCCCTGCACGATGCCCTCGCGATCGAAGACCGTCCACACGGTTCGGGACGGGTCTTCGCCGGGCCGCCTGAACTCGGCGATCCACAGGTAGCCCAGCGCGTCGGCGAGCACCGGGCCGAACGCTGGAAAGCGCTCGACCATGGGCACGTCCGCAATGATGTCCATCAATGCATCCCGATACTCGGAGCCGCGCTGCAGGATCGCCTCCTCGAGTCGCACATCCAGCTCGGTTCGCGTGGGCACGCCGGGCTCGTGGTCCCGTCGCACGATCCTCGCAAGCGAGCCGTCGGCGCGGAAGCCCCGCACTTCGTACGTCTCGGTGCGCCCGAACGCCACCAGGTCGCCCCATACCGTCCACTCGGTCGTGTGGCCGAAGGGATGCTGAAGCGGGAGAAAGACCAGGAGATTGTTGTGGTCGACCGTGGCCGTGTAGGTCTGCGGACCCGGGTACTCGCCCAAGGACGCAAGCAGGCTGCCGTCGGGGGACTTGACTTCGTAGACGTGGTCCTGGCGCCGGAAGCCCGACATGCCGACCGGCGGGTCCGAAGTCAGCAAGAGGCTGTCGGACACCGGTGCAAGCAGCGTGTGGCCCGGTGCTTGGCCGGCGATCGCTCCCATGGCGCGACGGAGCAGCCCTCCGACGGAGCCCGGGATTGCGGTCGTTCGCCCATGGGCGCCGTTCGCGTCGAAGATCGACACACGGAGGTAGGCCCCGTCCGAGGCGATGATCGAGTCCCCCCGCCAAGCGGCCACCCGGTCGAGTCTTGCAAACTCGCCCGGTCCGTCTCCCTGGCGGCCCCAAGCGTCGACGTACTCGCCGGCTTCGTCGAAGATCAGCAGCTCTTGGGATCCGCTGTTGGCGACGACGATCCTTCCGTCGGGAAGCTTGGTGGCGTCGCCGGCGCGGTGGAGCTGCCATTCGCCTGCTCCCTCCTGCGTCCCGACCGACACGACAGGGATCGAACTCACCGTCCATCCCAGTCGCGACCCGTCCGGCGGCTTGGCGCTCTCCACGACCACGACCCCTGCGCTGTCCCGCATCCCGTACTCGACGGGACCGGACCGGCGCGGCTGGGGCACGTCCGAGCCGCCGTCGCAGGCGACAGCGGACGCAGTTGCAACCGCAAGAACAGCGAGGACCCACGATGTTGCTGAACGAGGTCGGCGATCCGAATGCATGGCTCCAGCAGCTCCTTGGGCAGAAGAGAACGGTGGGCTTCCCGCGCCTCAACCTATGGCTCCGGAGCGTCTCTTGCCACGGCCCCAGCCCGGCCTCCGGGCCTCGCCCGCGCCGTGGCGGCCCGCCGTCCCGCTGTCCCGCGCTTAGCTGCCCGCCTCCAAGGGGCCGCACAACAGCGGCTGACCGTCGCCCGCCGGACTCGCCACCACGTCCGCCCGCAGCTGGACGGCGGTGCCGAACACGCCGGCGCCGTCGCCGAACACCGACGAAATGCGCACGAGGCCCGACGGGTTGAAGTCGCCGCCGCGCGCCCAGTTCGCCCAGTTCTGGTCCACCGCCGACACGGAGAAGGTCGCTCGCGTGCCGTCGGGAAGCCCGCCCTGCAAGGCCACCAGCACGTCCGCGTCGGAGTCGTCGCCCAGGAGTTCGAGCACCCCGAGCTGACGCGGAAACACGACGTGGTTCTCTTCCCGGCCAATCGCGAGGCCCAGCATGTACAGGGTGTCGGGCGACTCGATGCCGCGTTCGGCCAGGGGCGCGCGCAGTCCTGCGACCTCGGTCTCGGTCACGTAGGTCCAAACGTCCTGGGGTGTCGTCCAGCCGAAGACGTGGTTGGCGTCCGGCTCCACCCGGCACGCGGCGCCCGCGCCCAGGGGCTCGACGAGCGCGAAGGCGCCGGGGATGCGGCTCGTGGCGGTCAGGACTTGTCCGCCGGAAGCTCGGACCTCGAGCGAGACTTGTTCGCCGGGCTCGAAGGGGACGGTGCCGGCGGGGGCGCCGTAGCAGGTGCCGCGCCTGTAGTAGTCCGCGAACAGGAATCCAGGGCGGGCCACCAGGCAGTCCTCGTCCTGGCCTTCGACCAGCTGCACAACCCGCCCCGACGCTCCCGCGATCCGCACCACGGCGCCGGGCACGCCGTCGGGGCCGCCCCCGTACGTTCGGTGCAGCAGCGTGGGCATCGTCATCTCCACGCCGCCCGCAGGGTTCCCGGGGCGACCGGGTCGAAGCGTCAGGACCACGTGGGCCTCGGCGATGATCACGTCCTCGGGATCGACCAAGCCGACTTCGGTCAGCTCGCAGCCCGCCGAAGCCGAGGCCGCCGCCAGCACGACCGCCGCCGCCCCCACCCGCGCCCCAGCCCCGCTCCGCGCCCTTCGCCAAGCCCTCATCGGAACGACATCTCCACGCCCACCGTGGGCAACACGGGGATCATCGACACGCCGGTGCGGACGGGCGGGTCGCGGTCGTACTCGAAGGCGTAGAACAGGACGTTCTTCTGGTTGTAGACGTTCACCACGTTCACGTAGGGCGTCACGTGACCCCAGCTCTTGGGAAAGGTCTTCCTGAAGCCGATGTCCAAGCGGTGCCGAGACGGGTAGCGGTGGTCGTTCCGGGGCCCCAGCAGCACGGCCGTCTCGTAGTCGTACTCGATCGCCTCGTAGATCGGCCGGCGCCGGTAGAAGGCGAAGGTGCCCAGCGGCCGCGTGAACGGCAGTCCGGTCCCGAAGTTGAAGCGGACGCTTCCCTCCACGCCCCAGCCCAGGGGGCGGCGGAGCACCAGGTCCAGGTCGAAGCGTCGGTCGAAGACGGGCGGGTAGGTGATCGACGGAACCGGGTCCAGGTTCGACCGCGTGTCGGGAAAGGTGCGCTCCGTCTTCAGATACGACGCCGACAGCCAACCCGTCGCGACGCCCAGGTCGCGCTTCACGAACAGGTCCGCCCCGTAGGCGTAGCCGGTCCCGGAGAGCAGGTCGTCGAGCGCGTCGTTGGGATCGTCGGCGGGGTTGTCGGCGATCAGGCCGCGGAAGACGCGATAGTAGCCCTCTGCGGAGGCGAACCACTCGTCCCCGCTGCCGAAGAAGCTCTCGACGCCCAGCTGCACCTGCTCCGAAACGACGCGCGGCGCCCGCTCGCCCGCCACGACCCAGACGTCCAGCCCCACCGGCAGCTGCTCGTCCCGCCGCGACTGCAGAAACTGCGAGTAGCGCCCGCCCGCCAAGCGAACCGCCGACCTGCGGTTGCGCACGAAGCGCTTGACGGCGAACCGGGGCGACACGGTGGTCTCGTCGCTGCCCAGGCCCGGGCGCCAGTGGTCCACGCGAAGGCCGCCCTCCAACAGCCAGCGCGAACTCGGCTCCCAGTGGAGCTGCGTGTAGCCGGACGCCTCCCAGCCGTCGCCGGTGCCCTCGGTGAAGACCGCGCCGCCGACCTGGACGGCGTTGTCGTACGCCACGCGGCTGGCGGCCAGCCCCGACTTCCAGCGGGTGCGCGGCGTCGGGCGGCGCTCCAAGTCGGTCCGAAAGGTGGCCTGCCAAACGTCGGTGGCGAAGTCCGTGTCCTCGAAGTCGGAGAAGTCCAGGTCCGCATCGAAGCGGGAGTAGGAGGCCCGCACGTCCAGAGCCCCGCCGCCGCTCATCGGATGCGTCCAGCTGGCGCCGGCCGCTGCGTTGCCCCACGCCCAGCGGACCTTGAGAGGCGCGTCCTCTTCGTCCAGCTGGCCCAGGTCCAGCAGGTCCCTTCCCGTGTAGGCGGTGATCCGCAGACGGCCGCCGCCCCGGGTCCAGCCTTCGAAGACTGTCTGCAGATCCGAGAGCGAGTAGGGGAAGTCGACCCACGGCCGGAACAGGATGTCGAAGTACGAGCGGCGAGCCGAGACCCGCCACCTGGTGCTGGAGAACCCGATCCCGCGAGCGGCGCCCTCGGGAAGCGCGCCGTTCACGGCAACCCGCGTCGCCAGCACGCTCACCCCGGCGTCCACGCCGAAGCCGCCGTCGCCGGCGTCCGACTCGACCGTAAGCACCGACGACACGCGCCCACCGTACTCCGCCGGGAAGCCGCCCGACCGCAGCTCGGCCCGGTCGACCATGTCCGCGTTGAACACCGAGAAGAAGCCGCCCAGATGAAACGGGTTGAAGATCGGCACGTCGTCCAGCAGGATCAGGTTCTGGTCGGCCGACCCGCCGCGCACGTTGAACGCCGCCGAGAAATCGGACACGGTGGTCACGCCCGGCAGCAGCTCCACGACGCGCACCGGGTCCGACTCCGCCAGCCCCGGGATCGCCTTGAGGGACGCCTTGTCCACCTCTTGAACGGTCACGCCCGCCTGCTCCTCGAAGCGAACCCGAGTTCGGCTCCGCTCGGCTTCGACCCGCACGCCCTCGAGCTGGACGGCTTCGCGCTCCAGCACCGTTTCCAGTCCCGTTCGGCCTTCGGCGCCCACCGAAAGGCGCTCCCGGCGCCCCGCGAATCCGATCCGCGCCACGGCGAGCACGTACTGGCCCGGCTGCACGCCTGGAAAGGAAAAGAAGCCCAGTCGGTCGGTGCCGGCGAAGCGCACGGCCGTAGTGTCGGACACGGGGAAGAGGCGGACGGTGGCGGCGTCCACCGGCGTGCCGTCTTCCGCGACCACTCTGCCGGTTACGGCGCCTTCCTGGCCCTGTGCGCCGGGCGTCGGGAGAAGGCAGGCGGCCGTCGCCGCGCAAAGGGCGAAGGCGAGGTGGGGAAGAGCGGGCGCACGCGACGCCGAGGCGGGCGAGGCCGGCGGCGAGCAGGCGGTCGCGCGGGCGTCTGGGCCGGCAGCGGGCTGATCGTTCATGAAGGCGGGTGGTTCGAAGGGAGTGCTTGCGGCGTCCGGCTGGCCGGCGGTCTGTCGCGGACCTTCCAATATGCGCATAGTACGTTGGATTCCATGAAGGGGTTACCGTTGGCCGAAGGGGTCTCGCCGTCGACAAGACTCTCTCCCCCGTCCCCGGCGCACTTGCGCGGCTGGACGACATGGGACGCACTCCGCTGGCGTTGACGCCGACCCCGCTGGCGCCGACGCCGCACTTGGCGCGCGCGCTGGGGACTTCCGTACCCCTGTCGGTCAAGGCCGACGCATGGACGGGCTTCGGGCTCGGGGGCAACAAGGTCCGCAAGCTGGAGTACGAGCTGGCGCCGGAGCGCCTGACGGGCGTTACCCGCCTTGTGACCGCAGGCGGACCGCAATCCAATCACTGCCGGGTGACGGCCGCCGCGGCGGCGAAGCTGGGACTGCAGTGCACGCTGGTCGTCAACGGCACGCCCGCCGACGAACGCAGGGGCAACGCGCGACTTCACCGGCTCTTGGGCGCGCGGATCGTGACGGTTGAAGACCGGTCGGAGCGGGACGACGCCATGGCCGAAGAGGCCCGGCGAACCCAGGCGGAAGGGGGCAAGGCGCTAGTGGTGCCGGTGGGCGCTTCCACGCCCCGGGGCGCGCTCGGCTACGTGAACGGGCTGACCGAACTCCACCGCCAGCTGGACGGCGCGGACGGCGTCTGGGTCTTCTGCGCGTCGTCCTCGGGCGGCACCATGGCCGGATTGATCTTGGGGTGCGCCATCCTGGGCTGGCGTCCCCGTCTGGTGGCCGCGAGCGCCGACGACCCCGCCACCCAGATCAAGTCGTCCGCATCGACGCTGGCGCTGGCGGCGGCAAGGCTGTTGGCCGGCGACGCCCCGGAGCTGCCGAAGCTCTTGGCGCGCACCCGCGAAGCAGCCGCGGCCGTCCATGCCACCGCCGCCTTCGTCGGTCCCGGATACGGGCGCCCCACGGCCCAGGCGGAAGAGGCCGCCGCCCTGTTCGCCAGCCGCGCCGGCTTCGTGCTCGACCCCGTCTACACGGCCAAGGCGGCGGCCGCGCTGATCGCCTGGCTTCGGGACGGCAAGCTGGACGAGGCCGGCCATGTGGTCTTCCTCCACACCGGCGGCTATCCGGCGCTGGTCGAGTGACGGCGCTTCAAACCTTTCGCCGCCCCCCTTCGTCCAATCTTCCGAAGCTTCACGAGAAGGGGGCGCGCTGGACATCAACGTGTTGGCCGGGCGGGCCCAGCGGGGCGACGAGGCCGCCTTCGAGGAGTTGTACCGCAGAACGTCGGGCAGAATCTACGCGCTCTGCCTGCGCATGTCGGGCGACGCCGATGAGGCTGCCGAGCTGACGCAGGACGTGTTCGTCCGGTGTTGGGAGAAGCTGTCGTCCTTCCGTGGAGACAGCTTGTTCACGACTTGGCTTCACCGTTTGGCGGTGAACCTGGTCATTGAGACGCAGAAGAAACGGGCCAAGATCGCCCAGAGAGAACATGCCGTGGACGACTTGGAGGCGTACGGACATCACGCCCGAGAGGTCATGCCCGACACGAGGCTTGACCTGGAACGCGCGATCGCCGGTCTGCCCGACGGCGCCCGCGAGGTGCTGGTGCTCAAGGACGTGGAGGGCTACCGGTACTCGGACGTGGCGAAGATGAAGGGGGTTGCGGTGGGGACCGTGAAGGCGCAGGTGCACCGCGCCCGCAGACTGGTCAGGGAGGCCATGGAACGGTGACGCGGACGACCGTGAGCGAGCGCGACCGGAGGCTGTTGCACGACTATGTGGACGGCGAGCTGTCCGAACCGGACCGGGCCGCACTGGAGGAGCGACTGCGCACCGAACTCCCGCTGCGCCGGGAGCACGACGCGCTGGCCCGGACGGTGAAGGCGCTGGGGACGCTTCCCTCCGAAGCTCGCCCGCCCCAGGAGACTTGGCCGGCCATTGCGGCGCGCGCGCGTCTGGCGCCGGTTCGCGCAGGGCGGGTCGCGCATGTCCGCGTGCCAAGGCTGGCCGCCGCGGCCGTCGCCCTGATCGCTCTGTCGGCCACGGCTACCTGGCTGGCCTTGCGCGAGGGGGCGTCCTCCGGGGCCGCGCCGTACTCCGAATTCGCAGCGACCTTCCACGCCGACGCGGTGTTCGAGGACCACCCCGGCGCCCAAGCTCTCTTGGCGGAGTACGAGGCGTCCACCGGCGCGCTGGCCGAAATCCTGGAAGAGGGTGCGCAAGTTCTGTCGCCCGAGACGCTGTCGGCGTTGCGACGGGCGATGGAGACCGTGGACCGGGCCATCGCCGAAGCCCGAGGCGCTTTGGCGGCAGACCCGGGCAGCGAGGAACTGGCGCGGATCCTCATGACCAACATGAGACGCCGGCTGGAGCTGCTGCGAAGCGCGGCGATCGCCGTCCAGTTCGCGGCGTGAGCCTGAACTGAAAGAGGAGGGGCGATCCGTGTTCTTGGAACTTTTTGCGACGGCAGCGACGGTGCTCGCAACCAGCGGCGCCCAGGACACCGACACGACGTTTGCCGCCAGCGGCGCGGACCGCCTGGACGTGGAGAGCGCGGGAGGGGAGGTGGTGGTGGAAGCATGGGACCGCGACCAGATCCGCGTTCAGGCGGCCCACGCCCGCCGCAATCGCGTGGAGGTGCGACGCCGAGGAGGGACGGTCTACGTGGACGCCGACGTCAGCACGTTCGCCAGGGCCGCCATCGTGGACTACCGCATCTGGGTGCCGGAGCGCTTCGACGTGTCGGTGGAGGGGTGGCAGACCTCGATCGTCGTCGAGGGAACCCTGGGACGGGTCGAGGTCGAGACCTTCACGGGCAGCGTGGAGATCCGCGGGGGGCGCGGCCGAGTGACGGCGACCGCGGTGAACGGCAACCTGAGCATCCAAGGCGCCCAGGGCGAAGTGACCGCCGAAGCCATGTCGGGCACGATCCGCATCTCCGAGTCGGAGGGCGACATCCGCGCCGAAGCCATGTCGGGCACGATCCGCTTCTCGAACGTCCGGGGCTCCGTGGCCGCCGAGACCGTGGGCGGATCGGTCGTGCTGGAGGGGATCGCCGCCGCCGCCGTGGACGCCACCGCGGTCGGGGGCAGCATTCGCTTCCAGGGCGAACTCCAAGAGGACGGCGAGTACTACTTCGCCACGCACGCGGGGCGCATCCTGTTGGAGCTGCCCGCCGCCGCGGCCGCGGACCTGGAGGTCTACACGCTGAGCGGAAGCGTGCGCATGGACCACGCCGGCGCCGTGGAAGACGCAGACGCGCGAGAGCGCTCCCGGCGCCTGGGGCGCGGCCGCTCGCGTTCGCAGTACACGATCGGCGACGGCGGCGCGATGGTGGAGATCGAGTCGTTCAGCGGCTCCGTGGTGGTCCGGCAGACGAACCGCTGACGCCGCTCACGACGCCGCCCGGCGCTCTCCCTCCTTCTTCACGTAGCGGTCGAACCACTCGATCATCTCGGCCAGGGCGTGCAGGACCGACTCGCGCGCCCGATAGCCGTGGCTCTCGGCGGGCAGCATGACCAAGCGCGCCTTCCCGCCCAGCCCCTTCACGGCGTGGTACATCCGCTCCGACTGCACGGGGAACGTGCCCGAGTTGTTGTCGGCGGCGCCGTGGATCATGAGCATCGGCTCGTCGACATCGTCCGCGTGCATGAACGGCGACATGGCGAAGTAGAGGTCCGGCGCTTCCCAGAACGTCCGCCGCTCCGACTGGAAGCCGAACGGCGTCAACGTCCGATTGTAGGCGCCGCTGCGGGCGATCCCCGCCTGGAACAGATCGGAGTGCGCCAACAGGTTGGCCGTCATGAAGGCTCCGTACGAGTGCCCCCCGATCCCGATCCGCTCCGGATCGGCCACGCCCATCGACACCACCAGCTCCACCGCGGCCTTCGCGGACGACACCAGCTGCTCCACGTAGGTGTCGTTGGCCACGTCGCCCCCGATGATCGGCATGGTGGGGCCGTCGAACACCGCATACCCCTGCGTCAGGAAGAACATGTGCGACGCGCCGCCGATTCGGGCGAACCGGTTCGGCGATCCGCGGACCTGTCCGGCCGTCCGGGCGTTGGCGTACTCCCTGGGGTAGGCCCAGACCACGGTCGGCAAGCGCTCTCCGTCGTAGCCGGCGGGCAGGTACAGCGTGCCCGACAGCTGCACGCCGTCCTCGCGCTCGTAGACCACGAACTCGCGGCCGATCCCGGCCAGTTGCGGCGCGGGGTCGGGGAACCGCGTGACGGCCTGTCGCTCCTCGCTCTCCAGGTCCCGGACGAAGTAGTTGGGCGGTTCGGTCTTGGATTCGTGGCGGGTCAGGACCCGTCGCCCTTGGTCGTCCAGCAGGGCCACCACGGTCTCGTACGACTCGGCCCCCGACTGGAACAGCCGCTCGGTTTCGCCCGTCTCCACGTTCATGCGGTCCAGGAACGGCCGGTCGCCCTCGTCGGACGCTCCCGCGCCGCGCAGATAGATCCAGTCGCCCCGCTGCACCATGCGGTCGCCCTTGGGCGTCATGACGGGCGCTCCCGGGTCGCCGTAGCGGTCCTCGGCGTTGCGCTCCCAAAGCAGTTCGGTTGCGAATGGCCGCTGGCCTGTGTCGACCTTCCACGTGCGCAACGTGCGGCTCGGGCGGTCGTACTCGGTCGCGAACGCCAGCTCGTCGGCGCCCCGGGTCATTCCCATGAAGCGGAACTCGGTGCGCACCAGCTCCTCCGCCGGGCCGTCGAACGGCGCCCGCAACGCCATGAACCGGTCCCGCGCCTCCACTTGCGCGCGCGGGTTGCCGCCGTCCAGCGCCTCCGTGTACGCCAGCACGTCGTCTTCGCCGTCCATCCAATGATGCCCGCGCGGACCGTCGTACACGCCCCCGATCGGTATGCCTTCGCCCAGGCCGATCTTGTGCACTTGGCGCACCACGCGCCCTTCCCGGTCCCACACCTCGACGCTCCGCGCGAAGAGGCGGTCGGGCACCAGATACGAGAACGGCTTCTCCAGGCGCTCCACCAGGATCAGGTTCCCGCTGGGAGATGCCTCCACCGACGCGAAGACGCCGGGGGCGCTCACGGGCCGCGCGTCGCCCGACGCCGCGTCCACAATGGCGATGCGGGCCGTGGCGTAGTGCTCGTACAGGGCCACGTCGTGCGGGGACTTGAGAAGGTCCTGGTAGGTCCGCACCGGCGAACTGCGGCCCTCCGACTCCTGCACGACGGGACCCGTGGGCGTGCTCGGCATCTCCGGCGCCGGCCCCCTGTCCTGGGGCACGAGTCGGCAAAGGAGTTCGCCGCCCCTGGGCATCCACTCGCACGCACGCCCCCGGACGCCGTTCAGTCGCGGCCCCACCAGCCTCCGCGCCTCCGCGCTCGCCACGTCGGCGGCCCAAAGCTCCATCCCTTCGGCCGTGGCGCGCTCGAAGGCGATCATGTCGCCGTCGGGCGAGAAGTCGGGTGCGGACCAGCCGCCGCCCTCGGGAAGATCGAGCGCGCGCTCGTCTTGGCTGCCGTCCACCTGGAGCAGGGCGATCCCCGTGATCATGGCCGGGCCGAACCGCCCGTTCGTGACCGGGTTGATCCGCCGTCCGGCCAACCGCAGCATCGGCTGCGACTGCTCCTCGATGCTGGGCATCGTCTTCCGATGGGAGAGCGCCAGCCACCGGCGGTCCGGGCTCGCGACCACGAGCGGCGGCGGCGGCGCGTCCAGGATCTCCACCACGTCGGGCGGCGGCTCGCGGTATCCGGTCTGGCCCTGGGCAAGGGCGGGGGCTCCGAAGGCGCCTGCGACGGCCAGCGGGGCCGCCGCCACTGCGAAAGCCGACCGGGCGCCCGTCGCGCCTGGTAGAACGACCAACCGAAGGGAAGAGGCGAAGGCCCGGCGCGCGGGGACGGTTCGGGCCGGAACGGAACGAGGGGCTGGCTGGCGCGGGGAGGCGCAGGGGCGACGGACCATCTTCATGTCGGCTCCGGCTTCGTGTTGGGAGGGAAACCAAGGTGGACGCACATAGTGGACCGCTTGGACCGCCTCGGCAACCCGCGCCAGCCCGGATCGCATCACGAAGCATTGAAATCTGTGCGGCTCGTGTTCATTTTTCAATGATGACCGCCTCCCTAAGAGAAGATCACTTGATCGCCGACCGGTATGAAGTGGACTAGCAAAGCGAAGTTGCAGCGTGCGATCTGCGCGTTGCCGAGGCCGCTGGGGCGGAGCGCTTACCGCACGCTGCATCGTCTGTATCGCGCCGTCCAGCCGCTCCCGCCCAGACCGCACATCGAATTCGGAATCAGACTGGCCCGCACGATCCAGGCCTACGGGCGCCTGCAGGGCGCGACGGTGCTGGAAGTCGGAACGGGACAGCGCATGGATGTCCCTATCGTCCTGTGGCTGCTCGGGGCCGACCGGGTTGTCTGCGTCGATCTGCATCGCAATATCGTTCCCGAACGACTGCGCCAGCACCTCGACTATTACCGCCTGCATAGGAGTTGGCTGGCCGAAGCCCTGGCAACTTCCGTGACGGACGGATCCGCGGAATCCGCCCAGCGCCTCGACGCGCTCCTGGGGGGGGGGGGGGGGCAAAGGCAATTTGGTAGAGCACGTGTTGGCTCTTTGCAACATCTCGTACATCGAGCGAACCGACGCAGTCGATCCCGGGCTCCTCGAGCGAACGTTCGATGTCCACTGTTCCAACCATGTGCTCGAGCACTTGTCGGAGGCAACGCTCCGAGGTCTGCTGGGAACGTCCGCCCGCTTGCTCAAACCGAGCGGCATCTGCGTGCACCTGATCGACCTCGGGGACCATTTCGCGAAGTCGGACAAGAGGATCTCCGCCGTCAACTTCTTGCAGTTTGATGAAGCGACCTGGAGCTGTTTGACCGGCAATGAGTTCAACTACGTGAACCGCATGCGATTGCCGACGTACCGACGCATCATCGCGGAATGCGGTTTCGACGTTCTCGGCCTCGAGACCGCAGTCTGTCCGTGTTCGCTGGAACTGATCAAGTCGGGACAGCTGCGGGTAGCCGAACCTTTCGCAGGGCTGGAGCCGATCGAATTGGCGACCACCGAGGCGCTCTTCGTCTGTCGGCCGAAGGAGCCCGCTGGGGGGGGGGGGGGGGGGTAGCGCTAGCCACCTAGCGACACCAAGCGCACCACGCGCACGGTCTGAACGCCCAGCTCGTCGGCTTCGACATACGCCATGAGGCCGTCCGGACCGAACGCGTCGGGAATGCGCAACCCGTCCACCGGCACGGTTCCGACGTACTCTCCGCCCGGGGTCACGATGTCGATGGGGCCGGGGCCGAAGCCTTCGGCGGGCGTCCTGGCTACCCATATCCGGTCTTCGCGGTCCACGGCCAAGTCGTCGATCACCGGAATCTCCGCGGCGAACGTCATTTCGTCGATTCGGCGCTTCATCATCTCGCTCATGTCGGGCAAGTCCGCGCTGCCGCCCACAGCGCCGAGGATCCCGCGTATCCGAACGGTGGGCGAGCCGTCTTCCAGTTCTGCCAGTCGACGCGCGCGCTCCGCCCGTTCTATGGCGGGGGTCACCGGGACGGGCTGAATGGGACGCTCGAGGACGGCGTCCACCGTGCCCTCCATCGTCACCAGCTTGACGCGATGGCCCACCGAGTCGGCCAACGCGAAGCGGCCGTCGGAGAGGACGCCCGCGTGAAGCCCCGGCTCAAAGGCCTGCAACTGCGCCATCCGCATCGCGATAGTGGTGCCCCCGTCGCTTTGCATGGTCTCGGCGTCGGACACCTCCGTGGGCGGCAGGTCCCAAGCGTGATAGACGGTCTGGGGCGGCGTGCCGTCCAGGAAGAAGACATCGACCGGCCTCCGGTCTTCGGGGACTTCGCTCTGGTCGTCCGCGTCGCCGCTCGGCGCCCCCGAGCCGGCGATTTGAAGACGCATGCTCTCGACCGCGAGCAATCGGTCGTCGGGCAACGGCAATAGCCTTGAAGACGGGAACATTCCGCTTGTCATGTCGATCGTCACGCTCTCGACGAAGAGGCCGTCCGGGCCGAAGACGTCGAACGCGCCGGGCATGCCGAAGTCGAAGACGGCCAGCCGGTCGTCGGACAGAATCACGAGCACGATGGGCGACTGAAGTTCGCCCGGCCCGCCGCCCGCCTTGCCCACGGTGCGGAGCAGCGCGCCCTCCCGGTCCAGAACCACCACGCGTTTGGCGCCTTCGTCCAAGACGTGAAGGTTGCCCTTGGAATCGAAGGCGACGGACTCTACCCTGCCGAACGTCTCCCAATCCTCTCCGTCCAAGGCGCCCACCGTGTAGACCTCTTCCGTGACCGGCGACAGCATGACGTCCGGGCCGTCCATGCTTCCGGCCGCGCCGTCGCCGGTGGTCTCCCCGCCCGGAGCGCCGCACGCCGATGCCGCCAGCGCGAGCGCCGCAGCTGCTGCAAAGAGCGCAGCGAGGCGGACCGTGGAGGCCGCGCGGCCGGGGGCGACGGCGACGCCACGCGGGACAACGTCGATCTGGTTGCCGTGGATGCGCTCGTGAACGGGGGTGTCGGGAAGGTAACTGGGGTTCATGGTGGCATGTCCTTGTGCGGGAGGATCAGTAGGCAGCGGGATCATCTGCAGTATAGACCGCGGGCGACGGCCTCGCGGTTGTCTGCGCCCGACGGCGAGCCAGCGGAGCCGGCGATGCCGGCGAAGGCCGGGCCGCGCTGGCTGGCCAACGCCGCCTGCGCTTGCTCGTAGTCGGCAGGGCGGTCCAGGTCGCGCGAAGCGGCCAGCGGCCACGACAGCGTCTCGGCCTCGTTGGCGTGGCGCTGGATCACGGCGCGACCGCAACGCGCGTCCAAGCGGCGCAGCTCGCCGAAAAGTCGGCGATCGTAGAGGACTGGGGGGACAGGAGGTCCGCCGCCGTAGCGCGACGCAACCACCGGCGCCCCGGTCTCGCGGTGCCGGACGGCCAGTGCCCGCAGCATGTCGGGCGTTACAAAAGGCATGTCGGCCAAGGCGACGATTGCCGCTGGGTGGTCGTCGCCCAGGCAGGTTGCCCCGGCCGCCACCGACGTGTGCATCCCGCGCGCGTGGTTCGGGTTGTGGACTCGACGGCACGGCACGCCATGCAGCGCGGTCTCGACCGCCCGGCGGTCGTGCCCCGTGACAACCACGACGGAACCGAGCCCCGCGTCCAAGGCGGTTCGGACGGCCCGAGCGACCATGGCTTCGCCCCCCACGTCCAAGAGAAGCTTGTTGCGCCCCATGCGCCGGGACGCCCCCGCGGCCGGCACCACGATCGCGACACTGCCCCCGACGACGCCCGCGATACCGCCCTCCAAGACGGCGTCGCCCCCGTCCGCCGCCGGCATCACGGCGCGTCCGTCCGTGTGCTCTCCAGCCAGGCCGACCACCACAGCACGGCCAGCATCTCCGCCCCCGCCGCCAGTCTGCGCGCGGCAAAGTCGCCGGCCCGCGCATCGGCCGGCCGATCCGGGGCGAACCCCACCTCCTGCTCGAGCCGATAGAGGGTCTCGACCTCGGCGTGCGACTCCATGACGTGCTCGGCCACCGCTTCCCGCGCCGACCCGGCCACGGACCGAAGCGCCCGCCCGTCCATGCGGCTCCTCACCATGGCCAGCGTCACGTGCGCGTCCACGAAGTGCCGCTCGAAGCGGGCGTGGAAGTCGTCGTCGCGGGTGTAGCCTTGGGGGTTCGGCGTGTCGGCGTCCCATCCGTTGAAGTGGATCGTGGTGTGGTGCGGCTGGGAGGCGTCGGTCACGTAATGACCCAGGATGCCCGCGTCCGCCACGATCCGCTCCTCGATCCAGGCACGCCGGTCCCGGTCCTGCTCCGCGCGCCAGCGCCGCCAACCCGAAGTCAAGCGCTGGTAGAGCTCCACGATCCGGAAGGGCAGGAACCCGGCGTCGCGCTCGGGCCGCTCCAGGCCCGCCTCGTACAGCAGCCGCAAGTACGCGAACCGATCCGGAGCGTCCAGCGCGCCAACGGGCAGGTTCTCCAAGTCCACGTAGTGGTCGTACGCGAACGCCTGGTCCATCTCGCGCACGTCCCAGTCGCGCCAGCGGTCCGGCTCCGGGTTCAGGTAGACCAGCTGGTCCGCCGCGTCTCTGAAGAACCCCGGCATGGCGTCGGGAAGCCGTTCGGTCGCGGCCCGTGCAGCCATTCCATGGCCCGACGCGCCCCACGGCGTCCGATGCGCCGCCCCTCCGGCCGCTGCCAGCGCGACCGCGACCAGGAGGAGGCTCGCGCAGTGGCGAACGGTCGCCAGCCGCTTGCCGGCCTTGGCTCTCGCGCCGCTATTCATCGCCGCCCGTCGGGCTCCGCCGCGCCATCACGAACGGCGAGCGCTGGACCGTCGGCATCACCACCATGTGCAGCACGTTGACGCGAGGATGCGCGTTGAGGACGTGCACCACGGCCTCGGCCACGTCTTCGGGCTGAAGCGCCTCCACGTCGCGGTACGTCAGACTGGCCCGCTCCTGGTCGCCCCGAAAGCGCACGCGGGAGAACTCGGTCTCGACCAGTCCCGGGTCCACGCTCGACATGCGGACCTTGGTGCCCACCAAGTCCAAGTTGGCGCCCTCGGTCAGGCCCCGCACGGCGAACTTGGTGGCGCAGTAGACGTTGCCCTTGGGGTACGCCACGTAGCCCGCGATGCTTCCCACGTTGACCACGTGTCCCGAGTCGCGTTCGACCATTCCCGGCAGCAGGGCGCGCATCATGTTGAGGACGCCCTTCACGTTGGTGTCGATCATCTCGTCCCAATCCCGATGCTTCCCTTCGTGGACGGGATCGAGTCCCCGGGCCAGTCCCGCGTTGTTCACCAAGATGTCCGGCGCCAGTCCTTCGTCTTCCAGCCATCTCGCAAACCCCGACACGCGCTCCCGGTCCGTCACGTCGAGCGCGTAGGGCCACGCCTCGCCGCCCGCCCGCGCGACCTCGTCCGCCAACGACTGCAAGCGCTCCGTCCTCCGGCCCGTCAGCACCAGCCGCGCCCCCGACTCCGCCAGCGACCGCGCGCACGCCGCCCCGATCCCGGCCGTAGCTCCGGTGACCACGGCGAGCTTTCCTCGAATGCGGTTCATGGCGGTTGCAACATACCACCAGGCCCGGCCCGGCTCCACCTTCCCAACACGCGCGCTTCTTGGCAGAATTGTCGTTGCAGCCCTGGGCGCGACGCCCGCCTAACTCCCCCTTGCCGGAGCCCCCGTCCGTGAGCGACTCGAAGGTCCGCCATTACCGCGTGGCCGAACTCCCGAAGGAAACGCTGAACCCGCTCGTTTCCCGCAGCTTGGTCACCGGAGACCGGGCAATGCTGGCCCACGTCTACCTCAAGAAGGGCGCCGTGGTGCCCATGCACTCGCACGACAACGAGCAGTTCACCTACGTCGTGGACGGCGCCCTCAAGTTCCGGATCGGCGACGGCGGCCCAGACGACCTGGTCGTGCGCTCGGGCGAGATCCTCCACCTGCCCAGCAACGTTCCCCACGAAGCCGAGGCCCTGGAGGACACCCTGGACGTGGACGTGTTCGCGCCGCCCCGCCAGGACTGGCTGGACGGGACCGACGCGTACCTGCGAGGCGGCGACCCGGGCGAATCGGGACGCGCGTCCGGCGACTCGGCCGGCTCGGACGCGCCGGCTGCGGGCGCGCCGCCCCCCGCGCCTCGGGCGGAGGGATAGCGCGATGGGAACCGTCGGCAAGCTCGAAGGCAGCCCTTGGATGTGGAAGGACGGCGAGTTCGTCCGCTGGGAAGACGCGCAGATTCACGTGCTCAGCTTGGCCGTGCAGTTCGCGGCGTCGGTGTTCGAGGGCATCCGGTGCTACGAGACGCCTCGGGGACCGGCCGTGTTCAGGCTCGACGCGCACTTGCGCCGGCTTCTCGCGTCCAGCCGCACCTACCGGATGGAGCCGGACCACACCATAGACGAACTCGCGGACGCCACGCTGACCACGATCCGCAAGAACGACCTGGCGTCGTGCTACATCCGCCCCATGGTCCTGCGGGGCTACGGGTCTGCGGCGATGAACCCCGAGTTCAGCCCCGTCGAGACGTACATCCCCATGTGGCCCTGGGGCGCCTACCTGGGCGAAGAGGGACTGCGACAGGGCGTGGACGTGTGCGTGTCGTCGTGGAACCGCCCCGCCCCCAACACGATCCCCAGCGGCGCCAAGTCGGCGGGCAACTACCTGGTCTCGCAGCTGATGGTGCTGGAGGCCGTGTCCCACGGCTATGCCGAAGCGATCGGCCTGGGACCGGGCGGCTTGGTCAGCGAAGGCAGCGGCCAGAACCTTTTCCTGGTCGTGGACGGTGAAGTGCTCACGCCGATCCTGGACGGCACCTCGCTCTCCGGGATCACCCGCCACTCGGTCATGAAGATCACCGAGGAGCTGGGCATCACGCTGCGCGAGCAGCTGGTGTCGCGAGAGATGCTCTACGCCGCCGACGAGCTGTTCTTCACGGGCACCGCGTCCGAGGTGACGCCGATTCGCTCCGTGGACGGCATCCGGATCGGGAAGGGAAGCCGAGGCCCCGTCACGGAACGCATCCAGTCCCGCTACTTGGCGCTGGCCAAGGGCGAAGGGCCCGACCCGTGGGGGTGGGTGACGTACCTGGACGACTAGAGCGCGTCGGCGTCCTCAGCGTCGCGCCACCTGCACCGTCTTCACGTTCACGAACTCGCGGATGCCGAACAGGGACAGCTCCCGTCCCAGGCCGCTGGCCTTGACGCCGCCGAACGGCAGGCGCGGGTCGGACTTGACGAAATCGTTGACGAAGCACGATCCGGCGTCGAATCCGGTTCGGGCGATGCGCTCTCCGCGCTCCAGATCCCGCGTGAAGACCGCGGCCCCCAGGCCGTAGACCGTGTCGTTGGCGATCCGAAGCGCCTCCGCCTCCGACTGGGCGCGCGCGATGCACGCCACGGGGCCGAAGACCTCCTCGTCGTAAGCGGGCATCCCCGGCGCCACGCCGGTCAGGACCGTGGCGGGGTAGTACCAGCCGGGCGCGTCGGGCGTCTTGCCCCCGAGCAGGCACTCGGCCCCGGCCTCCACGCTCCGCTCCACTTGCTGGGCCAAGTGGTCGCGAAGGTCCTTGCGCGCCATGGGACCCACGTCGGTCGCTTCGGCCATGGGTTCGCCCACGCGAAGGCGCTTCATTCGGTCCACCACGGCGCGCGTGAAGTCGTCGGCCACGGCCTCGTGCGCGATCAGCCGCTTGGCGGCGATGCAGCTCTGCCCGCCGTTGATCATCCGCCCCGTCACGCAGAGATCGGCGGCCTGCTCCACGTCCGCGTCCTCCAAGATTACGTAGGGGTCGCTGCCCCCCAGCTCCAGCACGCACGACTTGATCTCGGCGCCGGCCAGCGCCGCCACGCTTCGCCCCGCCCGGGTGCTCCCCGTCAAGGTGACGCCCTGGACGCGCCGGTCGCGCACCAGCGCCTCCGCCGCCGGCACGTCGATGAACAGGTTCGCGAACAGCCCTTCCGGAAGCCCCGCCGACCCAAAGGCGTCCGCGATCTCCAGGGCGCAGACGGGAACGTTCGGCGCATGCTTGAGCAGCACGCCGTTTCCGGCGATCAGCGCCGGCGCCGCCGCGCGGACCACCTGCCAATAGGGGAAGTTCCACGGCATGACGGCCAGCACGAGCCCCAGCGGCTGGAAGGTCACGTAGCTGCGATGCGCCTCCGTGGCCACGGGCTGGTCGCGCAGGAAGCCGGCGCCGTGCTCCCCGTAGTACTCCAAGCCGACCACGCACTTCTCCACCTCGGCGATGGCTTCGCGAAACGGCTTGCCCATCTCCTGGGCGGCGATCTGGGCCAGCTTCCGGGTGCGATCCCGCAGGACCCGCGCAGCGCCCGCCACGATCTCCGCCCGCTCGGTTGCGGGTACCGCGCGCCAGTCCCGTTGGGCCATGGCAGCGCCCGCCACGGCGGCCTCCAGGTCGTCTTCCGAAAGGAACGGGTACCTGCGCAGCAGTTCGCCGTTGGCAGGGTTGATCGTCGTGAAGTCCATGGGCGAAGCGGCGTTGGAGGTTCGGCGTGCAGGGCGGGCCGGGCGGTCTTGCCCCCGGCGGTCGGGACGGCGCTCGCGCTCGGCCGTCCCATGCAACCCAATGTAGTCCTGTCCCCACGGGGCGACGGCTCGCCTCTCTTGCTCCGCCCGGTCTCAAGCCCCAACTTGGACCCTCCATGATCGCTCGCCCGGCCGCTCCGGCCACTCCTTCCGCTCCCGCCGTGTCGTTGACGGCGCTGGACCAGCTCTGGTTCCAGGTTGCCGGCACGGTATGCAATCTGCGTTGCCGCCACTGCTTCATTTCGTGTTCGCCCGACAACCACTCGTTCTGGTTCATGTCCCGGCAGGCGGTGCGCGAAGCCCTGGAACAGTCGGCGGAGATGGGCGTCGGCGAGTACTACTTCACGGGCGGCGAACCCTTCATGCACCACGAAATGGAGGGCATACTCGAGGACGCCCTCCGGTACGGACCGACCACCGTGCTGACCAATGCGACCCTGTTTCCGCCCCGCCGAGTCGAGGCGTTGCGGCGCATCGCGGGCGACAGCGGCAATGCCTTGGAGCTTCGCGTCAGCGTGGACGGACCTTCGGCGGCGACCAACGACGCCATTCGGGGCGAAGGCGCCTTCGCCCGGGCAATGGAAGGCGTGGGCCGCTTGGCCGCCGCCGGATTCCGGCCGATCATCACCGCCATGCAGAGTTGGCCGGACGAAGAAACACCGGCCACGTTGCGCGCTTTCCGCCGGGCCTTGGCGTCGGCGGGCTACGCCGAACCCCGACTGAAGATCCTGCCGCCCCTGTTGATTGGCGAAGAGGCCCGTCGCAGTCGCGGCTACGCTCCCGACGAGATCGTGACTCATGAGATGCTGTGCGGCTTCGACCTGGACCAACTGCTGTGCACGCGCGCCCGGCTGGTCACCGCCGACGGCGTGTACGCCTGCCCGATCCTGCTGGATTCTCCCGGCGCGCGGTTGGCCGACACGCTGCCCGAAGCGGCGAGAATGGACGTGCGCTTGACCGAAGCCGCCTGCTACACGTGCTACGTGAACGGCGCCATTTGCTCCAACGCCGCGACGGGCGCCCAGTGTTGCGCATAGACGCGAGCGACTTGGGGTCCGGCCCCGGTTCGGGCGGCAAGGCGTCGCTGCACTGGTTGCGGATTCTGGCCAGCCTGCTGGACAAGGCGACATGCAAACAGGGAGGACGCGCAGTCGCCATCGAGGCCGGCTTGGAAGCCTTGTTGCAGCTGTGGGCGGAGCAGGCGGCCACCGGCCGGTCGATCTACTGGATCGGCAACGGCGGCAGCGCGGCGATGGTTTCGCACCTGTCCCAGGATGTTCTCAACAAGTGCGGCATCCGTTCCTTTGCATTCAACGACCCTGCGCTCCTTACTTGCATGGCCAACGACTTCGGATACGAACAGGTCTTCAAGCGGCCGCTGGAAGCAACAGCGCGGGCGGGCGATTTGCTCATGGCCGTCTCGAGTTCCGGCGACTCCGAGAACGTGGTGTCCGCCGCCGCCGCCGGCCGCGACTCGGGGCTGAGGCTGGCGACCTTCTCGGCGTTTTCTCCCGACAACCGCCTGCGAGCAGTGCCCGCGGACCTGTCGTTCCACGTGCCGACCATGAACTACGGCCATGCCGAACTGGCCCACGAAGCGCTGATCCATTCGGTCGTGGACAGCTTCGAGCGGCTGGGCGCCGGGGCCGTGCCTGCACCGTCGTCGCGGACTGAACAAAGTTGATCATCACCCGGACGCCGTATCGAGTAAGTCTCGCGGGCGGCGGAACCGACTTTCCCGAGTACTTCCGGGAGCGCGGCACCTTGGTGATCAACGTCGCCGTGCGCAAGCACCTCTATGTGCTTCTGACGCCCCGCTTGGACGACCGCACGCGGCTTGCCTACTTTCGCGGCGCGGAACTTGTGCACGACGTGGACGAACTTGAGCACGACATCGTGCGCACGGTGCTCCAGCGCTACAAGGTCCGCAACGGCGTCGAGATCGCCACGATCGGCGAGATCCCTGCTGGGACGGGACTGGGTTCCAGCAGCGTCGTGACGGTAGGCCTTGTGCATGCGGTCCGTGCGCTCCTGGGACTGGAATGCACTCCCCGCGTGCTTGCCGAAGAAGCGATCGAGGTCGAACGGGAGATGCTGAATCGGCCGATCGGCTGGCAAGACGCCTGGGGCGCCGCTTTTCCCGGTCTGAAGGCACTGTCCTTTGGGCCGGGCACGGCGGCCCGGGCAGAACCGATTGCGCTGTCCGCAGCTCGGAAGCAAGAGCTGGAGAGCAATTCGCTGCTTGTGTTCACGCAACAGAAGCGGCCCGCAGAGTCCGTGCTGGCCGAACAAAACGACCGAATCGGGGACAACCATTCGGCGTTGGACGACATCCTCGGGTTGGCGAGAAGCGTGCGCGCGTCGCTCGAGGCGGACGGCGGCAGCGGAATCGACTATCCGTCCCTGGGCGCCATGCTTTCCGAAGGCTGGCAGGCCAAACGGACGCTCGCCAGCGGCATCGCCAACTCCCGAATCACCGAGCTTTACGAAATCGGGATGGAGGCGGGAGCGTGGGGCAGCAAGCTTCTCGGTGCCGGGGGCGGAGGTTTCCTGTTCTTCTTGGTTCCGGCAGAGCGCCAACCCGACATGGTCGCTCGCATGGGCAACCCAATCACCGTGCCTTTCAAGTTCGACGAAACCGGCACATCGGTGGTGCACTCCACGGAGCCTAAATGCCCTAGCAGGTAGCAGCGTCCGGCAGGGGGCATCGCACGACAACGACCGAAGGCTGGTCCACGGCCAGCGCCGCCACGACATCCCGCTCCCACGGCAAGCTCGTCACGGTCCATGCGTCGGCTCGCTCGCTCGGCATGTCTACAAGCGCGAGTCCTCCGCGCGCGCCGAAGCGACTGTTGGAGCGACCGTCGATCCCGTCCGGGAAACCGGGCTTGCGTCTGCTTGGTCGCGGCGGCGCCACCGAAAACGACCGGTACGGCGCCGCAAGACCTCGGCCAAGGGCCTTGGCGAAGGCTTCCTTGCGCGTCCAAATGCGAAAGAACGCGACGTTGCGCTCGTCGGCGTCGGCACCGGCGCCGGCCGCCTCGAACCAAGCCTGCTCGGCGGGCGCGAACTTGCGTGCCGCCACGCCGGCCATGCGCTGCACCGGCCGAACTCGCTCCACGTCGACGCCCACGCGCCCATTCTCCGCTATCGCGACGATCACGGCGTCCGCCGAGTGGGACACGTTGAACGACGGTCCGCCGGGCAAGTACGGCTTGCCGTGGCGGCCGTACCGGAAGCGCAGGTCGCGGGGCTCGGTCCCGTCGGCGGCCACGCTGGCCAAGAGGAGCCGAAGCGCGGCCCGGGTCGACACGAACTGAGTGCGCGCGACGGCGCTGCGCATCCGCTCGGCTCGGTCCCGCTCGTCGGGAGAGAGCAACCCGAGGGCGCGATCGACGTCCGCGCAAGTCGCCCCCGCCCACACGCGAACCACCGGCGTCACGCGCCCCGCAAAGCCCTCCGCCCGGCGACCAGCCAGTCGTGCGTGGCCAACTGGGCACTGGACGGCGTCGGCGGGAGGCCCACCAGCAACACCCGTCCGCCGCGAACGCCTCGGCCCTCGGGCAGGTGCAGCACCATGTCGCCCGAGTTTCCCGGCGGCTCGTAGGGCCGCGCCCGGCCGCCGGCATCGACCGCCACCGTCCTGCCCGGCGCCGTCAACCGAGCGATCAGGAGTCCGTACTCCCTCCAGGCGGCCAGCGGCTCCGCCTTGCCCTCGGCAATGGACGGCAGCAGCGTGTCGGTGTAGTATCCCACGGCGCTGGCGTACCCTTCCGGGTTCGCGCCCTTCAATTCCCGCAACCGCTCCCGGTAGTAGTCCCGGGGGTCTCTCGCTCCGGCCTCGTCCAGCGCCTTCGCGAAGAGCTGGTCGGCCGCCTTCTTCAGGTCTGCGTTCACGGCGGGAAGTTGACATGGACGAACAGGAGGAGACAATGCCGAGTCCGTTCGCCCCGACGGACGGCCCCTACCCGGCCGGCGCGGTTCGGCCCGACGGGGACTGCATGGCACTGTCCTGGGAGATCTTCGGCGAGCTTTGCCGAGCCCTGGCCCTGAAGGTGGCGGGCAGCTACGACCCCGACGTCATCGTCGGCGTGGCGCGGGCCGGCGTGATCCCGGGCGCGGTCGTCGCCTGCATGATGCGCAAGGACTTCTTCTCGTTGCAGATCACGCGGAAGGAAGGGGGCGAAGTGGTGCGCCAGCGCCCGTCGGTGCTCTCCGCCGCGCCCCGCCAGGCCAGGGGCAAGCGCGTCCTGGTCGTGGACGAGATCACGACGTCGGGAGACACCCTGCGCTTGGCGCTCGCCGCCGTCCGCGACGTGCAGCCGACGGAAGTTCGCACCGCCACCTGCTTCGCCCGGCCCGGCGGCTACCAGCCCGACTACCACGCCCTCGCCACCGCGTCCACGCTGGCCTACCCCTGGGACCAGAAGGTCTTCAAAGGCGGCGACCTCGTGGTCAACCCCCGCTACCGTGCCCTCGACGGCTAGGCTCTCGTCATGGATGCGGAGGGCGACCCAGTGATGGATCTGCTGGCGCTGAGGGCGGACGCGGGGAGCCGGGCGACGGTAGCGGCATTCTGGCGTTCTCTGGCGTCTTCTGTTGCACTCCTCTTGTCGCCATGGAACCCCGTGGAGCGGCACGGAGCTGTCTACTTGCGACGGCTCGGTGTGCGAGCCGAATTGTCAAGGGGAAGTCGGTTGCCATGAGAGTCGTTACAGAGCAAGGCCGCGTCGGCGCGCCCCGGCAACGGCGTATAGTCGGAGAGGCTGGCCAACGCCTCCCTCTATCTGTCACGACGACGGCGCTCGCCCTGGCGGCGTGGAGCGGATGCACGTCCGAGCCGGAGGCTCCGCCGGAGCAGACGACCGGCGCGGAGCTGGCGCAGGTGCGGACGATTGTCCTCGAGCGCGACGGGAATCCGCCCCTGCTCGGGGTGGAGGACTTGGCGGTGGACGTCGCCGGGAACCTCTTCGTGCTGGACGGGAAGACCGGGCGAGTCCACAAGTACGGACCGGACGGGAAGTATTTGGCCTCGGTGCCGGGCGCGGACGGCGAGCCCGCGGGGTTCTGGCAGCCGTCGGGGGCGGGGGCGGGTAGCATCGCATTCGGGCAAGATCGGCACCTGTACGTCACAGGCACCGCTCGCAGGGTGGCGTTCGATTCGGGCCAGCCCGTGGCGGCGGTCGCGCGCATCTCGCCCGACTTGGCCGTGGACACCTTCTTCACCGTCGAAGGCACGTACTTCCTCGTGCAGCTTCGGGCGTGGCAGGACAAGCTGGCCACCGTCCTCATGCGACCTCGCGGCCCGGGCAACGAAGTCGCGGTGTACGACTACGAAGGCAGGTCGGTTGCAACCTTCCATCCGCGCGACGAGAGGATGGAAGGCGTGCCGTACTGGACAGGGTGGTTCACGACCCATGTGGCGCCGGCGGGGGACGAGCTGGTGGTCGCCAACTCCCTCTACCCGCTCCATCGCTACGGCTCGGACGGCGCGCCGAAGGGTACGTTCGGGAGCGCGTCGGCCTCCTTCCGGCTCCCAAGCCACCCGGAGCTCTTCGCGTTCGCAGGTCCCGAGGGCCGCACGCGACACGACGAATGGCTCAAGTCGTTCACGACGATCGACGGGGTCCATGTGCTGGACGACTCGATGGTGGTGGTGGTGCTCAAGGACCTGAACGACCGGGAGACGGCATTGTCCGAGGCACGGTATCGGGCGGACATCTTCGAGCTGGGGTCTGGCCGGCTGCTGGCGCGGGACCTTACGCTGGGCGGTCGCGTGGTGGCGGCCGACACTGCGTTGTACGTGGCGACGCAGGACTCCGAGGAGGGGTGGCGGCTCGAGGTGTTGGACCTGGAGGCGAACCGATGAAGTCGACGAGACGGACTGTCTGGCGGACCGTGGTCCGGGACGAGCGGCTTGCCGGTACGACAGACAAGCTGCTCCGACTGGGGGCGGCGGCGAGGACTGAGGGAGCCCAGCTGACATGACGGGATCAACAGAGCGACCGCCGCCGGGGCCGGTGCGATCCGTCGTCCTGGTCCTGGCGGCCCTGCTCGTCGGCTGCGCGGAACAGGCCAGTCCGGCAGGCGACTACCCGGTGGTATCGTGGCACCTCGACAACGCGGAGCTGTGGAGCGTGGACGAGCAATCCGGCTACGAGCTGGACGAAGAGGCGGTGGGCTTCCTCGCCGGAGTTCCGGGAGCCGTGTTCGCGAGCGAGGGCACGGCCGTGGTGGCCGACAGCGGCAACCGTCGGGTCCTCGTGCTAGATGCGCCCGGGCGGCTGGAGCGGACCGTCGGACGGCGAGGCGAGGGCCCGATGGAGTTCAGACGGCTGAGCACCCTGTCGTCGTGGCCGGGAGATTCGGTTTTCGCGTACGATTCCGGTCTTGGACGCGCCACGGTGTTCTCGCCGGAGACTGGAGAGGGGCGGACGTTCGAGTTCGAGGGAATGCTGCCGCCCGCGGGGGCGTGGCCGGGGCCGGTCGCAGGAGAGGCATGGCTGGCGGAGCGGTACGAGATTTGGCCCGGAAAGTACCCCGCCGGTCGCCATCGAGTGCCGATCTCGATCGTGCGCTGGCGGATGGACGGGGAAGTGACCCCGGTCGCCTCGGTACCCTACGCCGACTACCACTTCGGCTCTGGCGGAGTGGGCTTCAGCGCTCCGCCCGTACCCGAAGTCACGAGCTTTGCCGCCGGCGCCGGGTTCCTGTTCGTGTCGGAGGGTCCTCCGCGGGTGAGGTTCATTGACGCGGAAGGCGTCACCCGGCTCGAGGTCGCCGTCGAAGGCACGGCCTTGGAGCTCGGCGGAGAGGTCAAGGACCGCGTCACCGATTCGCTGTATGCTCTTGTGGCGCTCACCCGGACGCGCATGGAGAGGCGGCTCGCGTCCGCCCCGTTGCCTGAACGCGCCGACGGCTTTGCCGTGATCGTGTTTGCCCGGGACCGGACGCTGTGGCTGGGTGGTCGTGGGATTCCGGGGATCGAGCATCGGGACTGGATCAACGTGGACTTGGACGGCGCGCCGCTGCGGCGTCTCCGGTTGCCGCGTTCGCTGCTCGTCATGGATGCGGACGGCGACCGCCTGCTCCTGCGAAGGCAGGACGACCTGGGCCTCCATCACGTGGAAGTGAGACAGGTGGTTCCCGCGAGCGGATCGTATTGAGCGGCTTCCGCAGAAACACCTTACGCAAGGAGACAAGCTCCATGATCGAAGCCATTCGCATTCTGTTCCTCGCTGGCGTGGTCGTGCTCGCAGCGGCCCTCTTGCCGGCCAGCCCCCCGACCGCCGCACAGACCCCATGCGAGGCGGACGAACACTGCGTCCCCGAGCTAAGGCGGGCCTGCGCCGGCACTGATTGCGGGTGCTTCGCCTGCCGCCTGGACATGGATATGTGCTGCCATGACCAAATAGTAGTTCGTTGGTGGGGGCGGTAGGGAGAGCGAGGAGCCCAGCTAACTCGACGGAATCGGCAGAGCGGCCGGTGTCATTGGGGCCGGGGCGATCCGTCGTCCTGGTCCTCGCGGCGCTGGTCGTCGGCTGCACGGAGCAGGCCAGCCCGGCGGGCGACCACCCGGTGGTGTCGTGGCGCCTTGACGATGCGGAGCTGTGGAGCGTGGACGAGCGCTCCGGCTACGAGCTGGACGAAGAGGCGACGGGCTTCCTCGCCGGAGTTGCGGGGGCCGTGTTCGCGAACGAGGGCAGGGCCGTGGTCGCCGACAGCGGCAACCGTCGGGTCGTCGTGCTTGATACGCTCGGGCGGTTGGAGCGCACCGTCGGACGGCGGGGAGAAGGCCCGATGGAGTTCATGCGGCTGAGTTCCTTGTGGTCATGGCCGGTAGATTCGGTCTTCGTCTACGACTTCGACCTTCGACGCGGCACGGTATTCTCGCCGGCGACCGGCGAGGGGCGGACCTTTGAGTTCAAGGGAATGTTGCCGCCCGTGGAGGTGTGGCCAGGGCCGGTTGCGGAGGAGGCATGGCTGGTGGAGCAGGCGCAAATCTGGCCTGGAAAGTATTCTGCCGGTCGTTTTAGAGTGCCGTTCTCGGTCGTGCGCTGGCGGATGGACGGGGAGGTGGTCCCCGTCGCTTCAGTACCCGGTCCCGATTACTACTCTGGACCAGGAGGAATGGGCGCCGGTGTTCCGCCCGTACCCGAAATCACGAGCTTTGCCGCCGGGGCCGGGTTCCTGTTCGTGTCGGAGGGTCCTCCGCGGGTGAGGTTCATCGACGCGGAAGGCGTCACCCGGCTCGAGGTTGCCGTCAAAGGCACGGCCTTGGAGCTCGGCGGAGAGGTCAAGGACCGCGTCACTGATTCGCTGTACGCTCTGGTAGCGCTCACCCGGACGCGCATGGAGAAGCGGCTCGCGTCCGCCCCGTTGCCTGAACGCGCCGACGGCTTTGCCGCGATCGTGTTCGCCCGGGACCGGACGCTGTGGCTGGGTGGTCGCGGGATTCCGGGGATCGAGCACCGGGACTGGATCAACGTGGACCTGGACGGCGCGCCGCTGCGGCGTCTCCGGTTGCCGCGCTCGCTGCTCGTCATGGACGCGGAGGGCGACCGGCTGCTCCTGCGAAGGCAGGACGACCTGGGCCTCCATCACGTGGAAACGAGACGGGTGGTTCCTGCGGCCTGAGTTCTCCCCAAACCCCTACTCGCCGACAGCCATCGCCGCCAGGAACGCATCGTTCGTCGGGTGGCGGCCGATGCGGTCCAGCAGGAACTGGGCGGCTTCCGGCGCGGGCATGTCCGACAGGAAGTTCCGCAGCACGTAGACGCGGTTCAGCTCGGTGGGCGAAAGCAGCATCTCCTCGCGCCGCGTCCCGGATCGGTTCAAGTCGATTGCAGGAAAGATGCGCTGGTTCGAAGTCTCCCGGTCCAGCACCAGCTCCATGTTGCCCGTGCCCTTGAACTCCTCGAAGATCACCTCGTCCATGCGGCTGCCCGTCTCGACCAGCGCCGTCGCCACGATCGTCAGCGAGCCGCCGTCCATGATCTTTCGGGCCGAGCCGAAGAACTTCTTGGGCCATTGAAGCGCGTTGGCGTCCACGCCTCCGGACAGGATGCGGCCGGAGTGCCGCGCCACCGTGTTGTACGCGCGCGCCAGCCGCGTCACCGAGTCCAGGAGGATCACCACGTCGCGCCCGTACTCCACTTGCCGCTTGGCCTTCTCCAGCACCATCTCCGCCACCTGCCGGTGCCGGATCGCCGGCTCGTCGAAGGTGGAGGCAACGACCTCGCCGTCGGGCACGGCGTCCGTCATCTCGGTCACTTCTTCGGGCCGCTCGTCGATGAGCAGGACCAGAAGCTCCACGCCGGGGTGGTTGGCCGAGATTGCGTTCGCCATGTTCCGCAGGATCGTGGTCTTGCCCGCCTTGGGCGGAGACACGATCAGCCCGCGCTGCCCAAGCCCGACCGGCGCCACCAGATCCACGATCCGCATCGCCACGTTCCCACGAGGCACCTCCAGCGTCAGCCGCTGGTCCGGATAGGTGGGCCGAAGCTCCTCGTAGGTCGGGCGGCCCGAGGCGTGCTCCGGCGGACGGCCGTTGACGCGCTCCACGCCGGTCAACGTCAGAAAGCGACCGCCCCGCCCGCCGGGCCCCACCGACCCGAAGACGGCGTCGCCCCGGCGCAAGCCCATCTGGGCCACCTTGGCGGGGTGCACGTGCACGTCGCCCGGCGCGGCCAAGTAGTTCCAGTCGGGAGACCGCAGGAAGCCGTTGCCGTCGGGCAATATGTCCAGGACGCCGCGCGTCCACGCAGTCTCGTTCCTGCGCGCCAGCCCTTGGTGGATGCGGACGATGAGGTCCTGCTTGCGAAGACCTCCGCCGTAAGGGACCTTGAGCGAATCGGCGTAGCCTTGAAGTTCGGCTACGGTGCTGTTCCTGAGCTGGGTGACGTCCATCGGGGGCGCTCGTGCCGACAAGCAGGGCGGCGCGGGGATCGGGCGTAGCAGAGGGCAGGGCAACCCGCCTCTCGAAGAATCGTCATCGTTCGCGAGGAGGTCAAGTGTGGCGCGCCACAACCGCTGGGGCGAGGGCGAGGACCAGTGCGGCTTTCGCTACCGGATCAGCTACCCGCCGGACTGGCTCGACCGGATTCGGGTCACCCGGCGGTTGCCCGGCGGTCGCCAGTCCACCAAGACCTTGTTCCGCAACCCTTCCCGGGTCCCCGGTCCAGAGGCCGACCGGCGCGTCCGGGCCCGTATCGAGTCCCCCGAACAGGGCCTGGAGATCGAGGTGTCCCTTCGGCCCGCCCGCGACGGCGTAGGCAAGCTGTCGGTCGAGTGGGGCGGCCCCGGCCCAGACCGCGTCACCTTCGCGTTCCAGGCCTTTCGACAGGTCGGCGCCGGCCCGCGCCTCTCCGCCGTCCCGCGGATTCCTCCCGGCGCTTCGGCCGTCGTTATCGTTTCTGATGCGTGAGTTCCTCCTTCGGCCCCTGGCCGCCTCGGGCCGGGGCGCCGTGGCCGGATTGGCCGCGACCGGCAGGGCTTGGCTGCTCGTCGGCGGCACCGTTCGAGCGCTGGGGAACGTCCGCACCTGGGCTCCCCACCTGCTCCCGCAGATGGCCCGCGTGGGGGCGGCGTCGGTGCCGATCGCCCTCTTCATCGCCGTCTTCGCCGGGGTCGTCATGGCGCTGCAGGCCTCGTACACGCTGACGGGCGCCATCCCCCACTACTTCGTGGGCACGCTCGTCGGCAAGGTCATGATCCTGGAGCTGGGGCCGGTGCTGACGGGCCTCACGCTGGCGGGACGGGTCGGCGCCAAGATCTCCGCCGAGCTGGGGACGATGCGCGTGACCGAGCAGATCGACGCCTTGGAGACCTTGGCCTACGATCCCTTGGCCTACTTGGTGGCGCCTCGGATGCTGGCGGGCGTCCTCATGTTCCCGGCCGTGGTCGTCCTGTCCGTCGCGGCGGGGATCGCGTCGGGCTGGTTCGCGGCCCTCCAGCTGCTGGACATGTCGTCCCAAGAGTTCGCCAAGGGCTTGCGACTTTTCTTCGACACGTGGGACGTGTGGTTCGCGGTGATCAAGTCCGTGTCCTTCGGCGCCGTGGTGACGGGCGCGGGCTGCTTCTTCGGCCTTCACGCCAGCGGGGGCGCCGAGGGCGTGGGCGCCGCCGCCACGCGGGCGGTCGTGGCCGCCAGCATGGTGATCCTGGTGCTGGACGCCTTCTGGGCCGTGGTGCTGCTGTGAGCATCCACTTCTCTGGGCTTCGCAAGTCCTTCGGCCCCAAGAAGGTCCTCCGGGGCTTCACCATGTCGATCAGCGACGGCGAGACCGCCGCGATCCTGGGGCCGTCGGGGAGCGGCAAGTCCGTGCTCCTCAAGCACGTGGTGCGCCTGCTCCGCCCCGACTCGGGCTCGGTGGAGGTGGACGGCGTGCAGGTTCAGGCGCTGGACGGCGGCGGCCTGGCGGGCCTGCGGCGGCGGATCGGCTACGTGTTCCAGTTCGCGGCGCTCTTCGACTCCATGACGATTGCCGAGAACGCGGGGATGGGGCTTCGGCAGCTTCCCGATTGGACGCCGGGCCAGATTCGGGACCGCGTCCGGGAGTGCTTGGCGCTGGTGGGACTGCACGGCATGGAGGATCGCTATCCCTCCGAGCTGAGCGGAGGGCAACGGAAGCGGGCAGGCGTGGCCAGAGCCATCGCGGCCTCTCCCAAGTACCTTTTGTACGACGAACCCACGACGGGCCTGGACCCCGTGACCACGACCTCCATCGACCGCCTGATTCTGCGGATGCGCGACGAGCTGGGCGCAACCGGCTTGGTGGTGACCCACGACATGACCAGCGCACTGCGCATCGCCGATCGAATCGCTCTGCTGCACGAAGGGAAGGCCGCCTTCGCGGGCACGCCGGACGAGGTGCGGACATCCGGCGATCCGGTTCTGCGCGGGTTCGTGGAGGGCGATCCGGAACTCTACTTCGGAACGGAAGGGGCGTAGAGGGGGCATGGAGCGAGGCCGCGAAGCGCTGGTGGGACTGGTCGTGCTGCTGGCGCTGGTCGCCGGCGTGGCGGGCAGCATCTGGCTCAAGGGAGGCTGGGGGGCCGACGGCCGGCTGCTGCGGGCGGGGTTCACGGGAGTGGGCCAGCTGGCGCCGGGGGCTCCGGTGAAGTTCCGTGGCGTCGCGGTCGGCAGGGTGGACGCCGTGGCGGTCGCGCCGGGCGGCGACGCGGTCCTGGTGGAGATGACGGTGCTCCCGGAGCTGGTGCTTCCTGCCGACGCCGCCGTGCTGCTGGCGCCCGAGTCCATGTTCGGCGGCTGGCAGGCCGAGATCGTGGACCGCGAAGACTTTCCCCGCTACGCCTACCACGAACACGGGGAAGACGGCGTGCTTCCGGGCGCCGCGCTTCCCGACATCTCCCACCTGACCGCCACCGCCGACGAGATCGCCGGCAACCTGCGGGTCATCTCGGAGCGCGTGCAGATCGCCTTCACCGAAGAGACGGCGCACAACCTGCGTCGGGCGATCGACAACATCGTGGAGGTCAGCGACGGGCTGTCGCGGGTGGTGGACCAGCAGGCCAGCCGCTTCGCCGATCTTTCCGACGGCGTGAACGAGTCCGCGCGCGAGCTGGGGGCTGCGGCGCACGCGGCGCGCCTGTCGTTCGAGCGCGTCGACCGGATCCTGGCCGACGCCGAACTGGAGACCGTCTTTGCCGACGCCGGCGCCACGATCGAGAACCTGCGCGGCGCCACCGACCAGCTGGACGCCTCGCTGGCCGACGTGCGGTCGATGGCGCGCCAAGCCGACTCCACCTTCGCCCGCTTCAACCGGCTCCTGGCGGACGCCGAGACGGGCGAGGGCTCGCTGGGCCGCCTCGTGTCGGACCCGGCCCTGGCCATGAGCGTCGAGGAAGCGGTCATGGACCTGCGCGCCCTCCTGTCCGACATCCGCGAGAACCCGACCCGCTATCTGCGGTTCTCCATCTTCTGACGACGGGGACCGGGGGCGTTGACGACGTGATCGAGCGAAGCGCGGGCGGAGTGGTCGTGCGCCCCGGCACCGACGGCTGGCTGGCCCTGGTCATCCGGGACCCGTACGGCAAGTGGGCCCTGCCCAAGGGACACCTGGAGCCGGGCGAGAGCCTTCGCCAAGCGGCAGCGCGGGAGGTCGCGGAAGAAACGGGTTTGACGCCCGACCAAACGGGACCGGAGATCGACACCGTGCGCTGGACCTTCAGGCGACGGGGAAGGACGATTCGCAAGTCCTGCACCTACTTCCTGATGCTCAGCCGGAGCGGCGACGCCGTTCCCCAGGCTTCCGAAGGGATCACCGCGTGCGCTTGGTTCCCGGCGGACGAAGCCGTGCGGAGGATCGCCTATCGGGACACCCGCGCCATGGCGACCGAGGCCGTCCGCCGGATCGCCGAGACGGACTGGTGAACCCGCGATCGGGCAAGCCCGACGACGCCCCGGCGGTCGGGAGCGTCCCGGTCTCGTGGCGCGCCGTGCAGGGCGCGATCCTCGTGCTGGCGACCGGGTTCTTCCTCTTCGGACTGCGGGGCGTGCTGAATCCGTTCCTCCTCTACTGGGTCCTGGTGGCGCTGCTGGTTCCGTTCCGCGGCCTTCCCGGGCACGCCTGGATGCTCACGGTGGCCACGGCGGCCGCCGTCTTCTGGGTCTTGGCCACGGCGGGGTCGCTGCTGGCCCCCTTCTTCCTGGCGTTCGTGCTGGCCTACATCCTGGACCCGCTGGTCGACCGGGTCTCGGCTTGGCTGCCCCGCATCGGCCGGACCGGCGCCATCGTCCTGGTCGCGGTGCCGTTCGCGCTGGCGGGCGCGGGGGTGGCGGTGCTGGGGGTTCCGGCGTTCGCGCGCCAAGCGGCGGCCTTCGCGGCCGAAGCCCCGCGGGTGCTGGCCACGGTGTCCGGCTGGATCGGCACGGTGGACCCCAACGCGCCCGGCTTCGACCTGCCCCTGGTGGACGAGGCGGCCCTCCTGGCTCGGCTCCGCGAGTTGGACGCCCAGACGATATCGGGCTTCTTGCAGGAGCGGCTGGCCGCGCTGGCCCAGGGCGCTTGGACCGCCGTGCTGGGCTTGGGGCGCGGGCTGGCCACCCTGATGACGGTGGCCGGGTACGTGGTTCTGACCCCCGTCCTCGCCTTCTACCTGCTTCGGGACTACGACCGGATCGTGGCCCGCGCGGGGGCGTTGCTTCCGGCCCGCGTCCGCCCGGAGGCCGCCGGCTTCTTCCGCGAGTACGACGGCCTGCTGTCCCGCTACTTGCGCGGCCAAGTGTCGGTGGCGCTGGTCGTGGGGGGCATCACGTGGCTGGGACTGCTGGTCGTGGGCTTCCCCTACTCGTTCCTGCTGGGCGCGCTGGTGGCGGTGCTGGGCGTGGTCCCCTACCTGGGCGTCATCTTGTCGCTCGTGCCTGCGGTGATCATCGCCTTGGCCTCCGCCGACCCCGGTTCGTCCTTGATCAAGGTGGCCGTGGTCTACGGTGTTGCGCAGGCGCTTGAAGGCACCGTGGTGAGTCCCCGGATCGTGGGCGATTCCGTGGGGCTCCATCCCGTGTGGATCCTGCTGTCGCTGTCGTTGGGCGGCTTCGTGTTCGGCTTCGCGGGGCTCCTGATCGGCGTGCCCCTGGCCGTGGGCGTGAAGCTGCTGCTGGTTCGGGCGGTGGAGCGGTACAAGGCCTCCGACCTGTACCGGGGGCGCGTCTGATGGCGGGCGCGTCGCGGCAGGGTTCCGGGCCGGAGTCGGCGAGCGGCGGCGCGTCCCGGAGCGAGTCGCTGGTCGTGATCGGCTCGGGGCCGGCCGGCTGGACGGCCGCGATCTACGCCGCGCGGGCCAACCTGAACCCGCTCGTGTTCGAGGGCGCCGGCAGCCGCACGATGATCCCCGGCGGCCAGCTCATGTTCACCACCGACGTGGAGAACTACCCGGGCTTCCCCAAGGGCGTGGGCGGCATCGAGATGATGACGGGGTTCAAGGAACAGGCCGTGCGCTTCGGGACTCGGGTGGTCACGGAAGACGTCGTGGAGGTGGACTTCTCGCGCCGGCCCTTCGTGCTGCGGACATCGGGGGGCGACGAGACCCGGGCCGAGGCCGTGATCGTGGCCACCGGCGCCAACGCGCGCTGGCTGGGCGCGCCCGGCGAGGAGCGGCTGGCCCGGAGCGGCGGCGGCGTGTCGGCCTGCGCGGTGTGCGACGGCGCGCTGCCGTACTTTCGGGACCAGGTGGTGGCCGTGGCCGGCGGCGGCGACAGCGCCATGGAAGACGCGCTCTACATGACCAAGTTCGCCAGCCGCGTGCTGGTCGTGCACCGCCGGGACGAGCTGCGGGCGTCGCGGATCATGCAAGACCGAGCCCGGGCCAACCCCGCCATCCGCTTCCTGTGGAACCGGGAGGTGGCCGAGGTCCTGGGAGACGACGTGATCACGGGGCTTCGCCTTCGCGACACGGTGGAGGGCGGCGAATCCGAGATCGAAGTGGGCGGCCTCTTCGTCGCGATCGGGCACACGCCCAACACCGCGTTCCTGGCCGGCCAGATCGACCTGAAGGAGAACGGTTACGTGCGTCTGCCCAAGCCCTGGCGCACCGAGACCAACGTGCCCGGCGTGTTCGCTGCCGGCGACGTGATGGACGACTACTACCGGCAGGCCGTCTCCGCCGCCGGCACCGGATGCATGGCGGCTCTTGAAGCGGAGCGCTTTCTAGCCCACGACGGCTGAGCGCCAGCGCCGCCTGCGCTCGTCGATCTCTCGCGGGCTACGGGTTCGCCAAGCGCCCGCCGTCCACCACGATCACTTCGCCCGTCACGTACTGGGCGCCGGCCAGGTACAGGACGGCTTCGGCCACGTCTTCCGGCTCGCCGATGCGGCCCAGCGGGACGCGCCGGCGGGAGCGCTCGATCTCGGCTTCGCCGTAGCCGGGGGGCGGCAGCACGTGACCCGGCGCCACCGCGTTGGCGCGGACTTCCGGGGCCAAAGCCAGGGCCAAGTTGCGGGTCAAGTGCAGGAGGGCGGCCTTCGACACGGAATGGTGAGGGTATCGCGGCCATGCTTGGAACGCCGACAGGTCCACGACGTTCACGACCGAGCCCCGCGCTTCGCGAAGCAGGTCCGCCGTATCGCGCACCAGCAGGAACGGCGCTCGCACGTTGACCGCCATGACCAAGTCCCACTCTTCCGTCGGCGCCCGGAGGAGATCGCCGGACAGGTAGGTCGAAGCCGAGTTCACCAGGAGGTCCAGCCTGCCGAACGTCTCCCCTGCCGACGCGGCGAGCCGGGCCGCGTCCGCTTCCTGGGACAGGTCGGCCCGCACGATGCGGACTCGTCGCCCCATGCGCCGGACGTGCGCCCGGAGCTCCGCCGCCGGACCTTCGGAGGCGTGGTAGCCGACGACCAGGTCGTAGCCGCTTTTGGCCAACGCCAAGGCCACCGCCCTGCCCACTCGAACGGCGCCGCCGGTGACCAAGGCGACGGGATTGGCAGGGCCGGCAGGCGGAGTCGCGGCGGCCGGGATGCTCTCGGTGCCGGTGTCGGGGGTGCCTTTGTCCATGCCTTCAAGCTACGGGGTTCAATGGCGGCGGGAGGACGGTGTAGATTCGCAGGTAAGCAAGCACGGGCTGCGGGGGACCACGGGGGCGGGCGCCGCATCGCCGCATCGCAGAACCAAAGAGGGCACGAGATGTCGCAGCGCAATCGAGTCGAAGCGCGGGTCGAAACCGATTCCCTGGGCGAGGTGCGGGTTCCCGCGGACGCCCTCTACGGCGCCCAGACGCAGCGGGCCGTGGAGAACTTCCCGATCAGCGGGCGGCGCTTCGGACGGCGCTTCATCGAGGCGTTGGGGCGACTGAAGCAGGCTGCTGCCGAGACGAACGCCGAGCTGGGGTTCCTGCCGGTCGAGGTGGCCGACGCCATCGCCGCGGCCGCGGCCGACGTGGCGCGGGGCGCGCACGACGACCACTTCCCCCTGGACGTGTACCAGACCGGGTCCGGCACCTCCACCAACATGAACGCCAACGAGGTGATCGCCGCTCTGGCCAACCGCAGCCTGGCCAGCGGCGAACCGAACGCGGGCGTGCGAGTCCATCCCAACGACCACGTCAACTTCGGCCAGTCGTCCAACGACGTGATCCCGAGCGCCATCCACGTCTCCTGCCGGGCCGCCGTCCACGGCGAGCTGCTCCCCGCGCTGACGGGCCTTGGCGACGCCCTTGAAGACAAGGCCCGGCGGTTCGACGACGTCGTAAAGTCGGGCCGAACCCACCTGATGGACGCGACGCCCGTGCGGCTGGGGCAGCAGTTCGGAGGCTACGCCCGACAGGTGACCAACGGCTGCGGGCGGCTGGAGCGCGCGGCCGGCGAGCTGGCCGAGCTGGCTTTGGGGGGCACCGCCACGGGCACCGGCATCAACACGCACCCCGAGTTCGCCCGGCGGGCCATCGCGCGCCTGTCGGCCCGCTACGGCCTGGAGTTCCGCGAGGCCGAGGACCACTTCGAGGCCCAGGGAGCGAAGGACGCCTGCGTCTCCTTGGCCGGCGCGCTCAACACGGTGGCGGCAAGCCTCATGAAGATCGCCGACGACATGCGCTGGCTGGCGAGCGGCCCCACTTCGGGCATCGCCGAGATCCAGTTGCCGGCAGTCCAGCCGGGCAGCTCGATCATGCCGGGGAAGGTGAACCCGGTGATTTGCGAGGCCCTCATGATGGCGTGCGCCCGCGTGGCTGGGAACGCCGCGACCGTGACGATCGCCGGGCAGCGGGGCAACTTCGAGCTGAACGTCATGATGCCCGTCATCGCCGACGCCCTGCTGGAGTCGATCGGGCTGCTGGCCAACGGCGCGCGCGTCTTCGCGGAGCGGTGCGTGGCCGGCATCGAAGCCCGCCGGGACCGCGCCAGGGAGCTGCTGGAGCGAAACCCCGCGATCGCCACGGCCCTGAACGCCCGCATCGGCTACGACCGGGCCGCCCAGGTGGCCAAGAGGGCGGCGACCGAAGGCCGGTCCGTGCGCGACGTGGTGCGCGACATGGGGCTGGCCGCGCCCGAGGAGCTGGATCGGCTGCTGGACGCCCGGGAGATGACCGAGCCCGGGGTGCCCGGCCGGAGGGACGAGTGACCGGCGCGTGCCGCTGGGCGGGCGTGTCGAAAGGGGCTCGGGCTTGGTTGTCGTCAGTCCTGCCTTGCCGCGGCACCTCCGAGGGTTGCCATCTCTCCATAGGTTGTCGTCGCATTCCTGCAACGGGAGGTCGCCATGTCCGAGTCAATCTCATCGATCAGGAGCGGGTCGCTGGCTGTTCTGACGGCCGTCCTTGTCTCGACCGTTGCGTGCGGGAACGAGGCTCCAACGACTCTAGAGGCTCTTCCATCCAGCTTTGCTACCGTCCAAGCGGTCATGGCTGCACCCTTTGACTACCGCACCACGGTCGCAAAGCTGAACAACGCCATGGGCCGGGAGGTAGACGCGCCGATGGCCGTGGTCATGTTGTGGCAGCTCTCGTCCGAGATTCTGTGGACCGTCGCGGAGGGTAGGCGGGACGCTGCCGAAGTGGGGCGACCGGCCGTTTCCGCCTACGGGCCTGACCCCGTGTGCGAGTTCGAGAACGGCGGTTCGGCGGAGGAATGGGACGAGTACGTCCACTGCGCGGAGGCCGCAAAAGGCCAGTGCAGGCATAAACTGGTGACCAGCGTGGACGTCGACGACAACGGCGTCGCGCGAGTTACGATCGACGCGCTTCACGTTCACCGCACGTGATAGGGGGGTCGGCGCGCGCCGACCGTCGCCGGACGCGGTGGGGTGGGGGGTGACGCGGGCGCGAACGAAGAACATTGCGGATTGCGCCGGCACTCCCCATATTGTCCGGCGTGTGTCGGAGGGCTCCTTTTTTGAGCCAACACTGGAAGAGCCGGGATTACTTCCGAGGTGGACGTCACGCCCTTCGAGGGAAGGCGAAAGCTGCGGGAGTGTCACCAACAGTTGAACCCGGGCTTCAAAACCGTCCTTCGGCATGCGCAGAGGCCGGTTCTCCTGTACGGGAGGCCGGCTTCTGTCTTTTTGGGGGCGCCGAGTCGCCGGTCGCCTCAAGTCGTCACGCCTGCGGCCGGGACGCTTCCCGCCGCCAAGTCGAGAGTGCGAATGCCCCGAGTCCGCGTCACCCGCGTGCTGCACTTCAGCGCCGCCCACCGTCTTGCCCGCCCCGAATGGAGCGAGGAACAGAACCGTCGCGCCTTCGGGGAGTGCGCCAACCCGAACTGGCATGGCCACAACTACGAGATGGAGGTGACCGTGGCCGGCCCCGTGGACGAATCCACAGGCTACGTGATGGACCTGAAGGACTTGAAGGAGCTGGCGAACCGCCATGTCGTCGCCGACCTGGACCATCGCAACCTGAACCTGGACGTGCCCTGGTTGGAGGGCGTCGTCCCGTCGACCGAGAACTTGGTCGTCCGCATCTGGGAACGCTTGGCGCCGCTGATCGAGCCGCCGGCGGTGCTGGAGCGGTTGGTCCTTCGGGAGACGCCGCGCCATTGGGTGGAGTACGCCGGCAAGTGACGTGACGCAGGCGACGTGAACGTCCTGCTGGTCGACTACCTGGCCTGCCCCCGCTGCGGCCCTGCCTTCGGGCTGGTCCTCGTGGCGCGGGAGGTGGAGGAACGTCGGGTGCGGACGGGCCTGCTGGGCTGTCCCAACTGCCGAGACGAGTTCCCCGTGGAGGACGGCTTTGGCGACCTGCGTCCCCCGCCCCGGAGCCCGCTGATTGATGCGGATGGGGCCTCCGCCCAGCCGGCGACGCCTCGACGGGCCGGCGCTTCCTCCCGGCCCGCGACGCCTCCATGCGACGGGTCGCAGGACATTGCCTTGCAGATCGCGGCCGGGCTGGGCGTGACCGAAGGTTCCGGCGTGATCGTGGTGTCGGAGAGCCACGTCGACGCGACGGAGGCCTTGGCCCGCTTGGTCCCGAGCGTCGAGGTTGCGGCGCTGGGGCCAGCGGCGCGTGGAACGGCGGGCGTGAGTCCCATGGCGGTGAGCGAAGCGCTTCCGTTTCGGACCGGCGTCGCGCGGGGCGTGGCCTTGGCGGCGAGCGACGCGACGCCTTCGGCGGCCGAAGCCGCCCGGATCCTTGCCCCCGATGCGAGGGTCCTGGTGACGGGATCGGACGCGTGCACCCGCGCAACGTGGGAGAAGACTGGCCTGCGTACCTGGGTAGACCAAGCAGGAACGCTTGTGCTCCGAACACGATAGGCACCGGACACACGATGCCCGAAAACGGGACATCGACGGGGACATTCTAGGCCCTCGAAATCGCGCATGGGCGGGATTTTCGTGCTGGCCTCCGGCCGTTCCGGCAGGCGACCGAACGCCGCCTGTCCGTCTCGCCCGCGGAGTGTTCCGTCCAGCTGTCGGAGTGTCCCATCCAGCTATGGAGCTATCCGCAAGGAGTCGCCACCGTTCGGGACGCGGCTCCCGCAGCCCGCCCCAGCCGGGCTGTCGGAGCCCCCGACCACTCTCGCTCCCGAGGAGACGCCCATGGCCCCCGCAGGCGCCCGAGACCGCAACGCCCGAGACCGCAGCCTCCGAGCCGCCGGAGCGAAGCCCCCCGACCACAAGCCGCCGCCGGCGGACGCCTGTCGTCGCCGAGCGGTCCACCAGCCGAAGGACAAGAGCGCGAAGGCGTTCTACGGGGACAAGCAGGTCGTGGCCGAGTTCCTGGCCGAGCGCGTCCTGGGCAAGGTCATTCCGGCAGAGATCGCCGCCCGGCTGGACCTGGCCGGGCTGTCGAAGGGACAGACGGAGTACGTGGACCTGGAGTTCAGGAAGGTTCGTCACGCGGACCTGGTGTGGCGGGCGCCGTTCCGGGACACGTGGCTGTACGTGGTGTTCCTGTTCGAGGCGCAGTCGAAGCCGGACTGGCGGATGCCTGCGCGGATACTGTTGGAGACGGCGTTGATCTACGACGATCTGCTGGCACGGGACCCGGAGGTTCGGAGGCGTCGGAAGCTGCCGCCGGTGCTGCCGATTCGTGGTGTACGTGGGGGAGGGGCCGTGGCCGTGGCCGACGCGGATGGAGGACTTGCTGGCGGGGGAGGCGCGGGCGATTCTGCCGTTCGCTCTGGGTCAGGAGTTCGTGTTGGTGTGGGAGGCGGGGGAGGCGCGGGCGTTGGCGTCTGCGGACACGTCGTGGGCTGCGGGGTTGAGGTTGCGCTACACGCGGGATCGAGGAGAGTTTGTGGAGGCGTATGGGAGGTTGCGGGAGTTGTTGCCGGAGGACGGGGTTGCGAGCCGTGCTTTGGCGACGTGGGTACGGAGCGCGTTGATCGAGGACGGAGCGAAGGAGGCGGAGGTGAGTCGATTGCAGCGGTTGGGCGATTTGGAGCGTGTGGCGCAGACGTTCTGGGGCGCGGAGCGGTTGGCGGAGCGTCGCAAGGGACGTGCGGAGGGCCGGGCCGTGGGCCGGGCGCAGGGCCGCAAGGAGGCAACGGCGCGGGCGCGGCGCGAGCAGCGGGCGACGCTGGTTCGTCAGGCCGGTCGGAAGTTCGGTTCGGAGACGGCGGAGGGGCTGGCGTCGTTGTTGGAGGGCGTCGGCGACTCGGGGCGCGTGGCGGAGATCGCGGACCTGATCATCGACTGCACGAGCGGCGGCGACTTCTTGGCGCGGGCGGCGAGGCTCGGGACGCCGGAAGACGGCTCCACGCCCAGTACCCCCGAGCCGTAGCCGACCGCCGGCGAGCTACCGACTGACCCCGGCCGTCTACTTGTGCGCCGCGTCCGGCTGTCTTGCGCTGGGCAGGGCTCCTGGGCAGGGCTCCTGACGCGCCGGCGCTTAGCTGCCCACCTCTTCCAGGAAAGCCTTGAAGAGTCGGCTCGCTATGGGGCCGGGCTTGCCGGTGCCGATGGGGCGACCGTCCACCTCCACCGCCGGGCGGATCTCGGTCGTGGTGCCGGTGAAGAACACCTCGTCGGCGTCGTAAAGTTCGGCCAGGGGGATGGCGCGTTCCTGCACGGGCATCCCCAGCTTGTCCGCCAACTCGATCACGAAGTCGCGGGTCACCCCGTGTAGGATGTAGTTGGATTTGGGCGGGGTCGCCAGGACGCTGTCGAACACGGCGAAGAGGTTGTTGTGGGCGCCCTCCATGGCCATGCCGTCGCGCACAAAGACGGCGTTGCCGACACGCGCGTCCACCGCCGCTTGCTGGGCGAGCACGTTGGGCAGCAGCGCGATCGCCTTGATGTCGGCGCGCGCCCAGCGCTGGTCCGGGACAGTCACGGCCCGAAAACCCTGCGCCCAGCGCTCCTGGGACGGGCGGTGGTAGGGGTTCGCGAAGCCGTAGACGCCGGGTGCCGCCGGCGGGTTCGGGAAGGCGTGCGAGCGGGGTGCCGCCCCCCGCGTCACCTGCACGTACACGTAAGCGGCGGGCGACGCGTCCAGGCCGTTCCGGGCCAGCAACTCGTTCTTTACCGCCTCCAGGACGGCGGCGTCGAACTTGATGTCAATCGCCGCCAGACCCTTCCGCATCCGCGCCAAGTGCTGAGGGAACCGGAACAGGCGTCCTCCGTAGGCCGGCGTGACTTCGTAAACGCCGTCGCCGAAGAGGAACCCTCGGTCGTTGACCGACACCTTGGCGTCCTGCAAGGGCAGGAACTCGCCGTTCAGATGGACGATGCTCACGAACGGGCCGCGCTCACGGACGGGGTGAGCCGCCCCCTTCTCGCTCCAGCTTCTCGAACTCTTCCAGGAGCTCGGCCTCGCGGATCGGCGGGGCGCTGTCCTCCGACGCGTCCTCGCCGCTGTCCCCGGTGCCCGCACCGTCGGTGCCGCCCGCTTCCGACCCGGCGCCTTCGGACGGACGGACGGCTGCGGCGTCTCCTCTCGCTCCCGCTCCCAGCCGCTTGGGGGCCTCGGAGGCCGGGCTGGGCAGCAGCCCCATGCGGGCCTTCAGGGCGGCCAGCTGATCGTCCACGCCGGCGTCGCTGGAACCCGATTCCAGCCGGAGAAACTCGGTCTCCAAGGTGTCGCCGGTCAGGGCCTCGTTGACCTCGGCCTGGGCCAGGTTGCGACGCTCCTCTTCCTCGATCTTGTCGGCCATGCGGTTGAAGGCGTCGAAGGCGGACGTGTCCGACAGCCCGGACATGGTCTCGTGAATGCGACGCTGCGCCTGCGCCCTCTTCTGCTTGGCGATGAGGAGGTTACGCTTGCGCTTGGCTTCCTCGATCTTGTCGTTCAGCTGCCGAAGAGACCCCTTCAGCTTCTCCGTCTCGTCCGCCTGGGCCTGCCACGTGCCCTCCAAAGCGGCCGCCCGGTCGCCGTGCTCCTGCTGCCGGAAGAGCGCTTGCTTGGCCAAGTCGTCGCGACCCTCGTTGATGGCGAGCATGGCGCGGTGCTCCCAGTCCCGCACCTGCTTGCGTTCGCCGTCCAGCTGCGTCTTGAGCTTGCGTTCGTCCGCGATCGCCGACGCCACTTCGCGCTTGGACTTGGCCAGCTGGTCGCGCATGTCCAAGATGATCTGGTTCAGCATCTTCTCCGGGTTTTCGGCCCGGGAGATCAGGTCGTTGATGTTGGACCGGATCATCGTCGAGAACTTGCTGAATATGCTCATGATCTAGTTGTCCCCTCCTGTCCGGACAGCTCCTTGATCCGAGAGACGTGGGTCGTCGCGGCCAGCTGGATGCTTTCCAAGGACGCCCGAAGCTCCTCGAAGTCCAGCGTGCCGAGTTGCAGCGTGTCGCACAGGATCAGCTCGCCTTCTTCGATCCCGTACGCCCCGTGAACCACGTCGGTGGCGTTCAGCCGGAGCAGCGTCTCGTAGAGCGGGGCCAGGCCGTCGGCCTCCGCGCCGTCGCCGGGCAGGTCCATGACCTTCATGCGCACGAGCAGGAGCGGCTCGGAGTGGTGCACGACGATCGGCGCGCCTTCGTTCTCGGTGCGGACGAGGAACATGCCGTCGTCCACTTCGTCGAAGTCCGCGTCCATGCGGATCAGGTAGCTCTCTACGTCTTCTCGGGTAACCATCGTGTTCTCCGTGTCGTGCGGACGCCCGTGGCTTCGGGTTCGGGAAAAGCTAACATGCGCCGGTCCGGCAGGCACCGACGCGGGCCCGGCTGGACGACGGCGCGCCAGAGCCGCTTCACCCGCGGGCCGCCGCGCGCTTGGAAGGGATCGGGCGCAGCAGGGGCGCCAGGAACTGGCCGGTGTAGGACTCGGGCACGCGAGCCAGCTCTTCGGGAGCGCACTGGGCCACGACGCGGCCGCCGCCGTCGCCGCCCTCGGGTCCCAAGTCCAGTACCCAGTCCGCCGTCTTCACGACGTGCAGGTTGTGCTCGATGACCACGACCGTGTTGCCGCGGTCCACCAGCTGGTGCAGGACCTGCAGCAGCACGCGCACGTCCTCGAAGTGCAGGCCCGTGGTCGGCTCGTCCAAGATGTAAACGGTCCGGCCGGTGGACCGCTTGGACAGTTCGGACGACAACTTGATCCGCTGGGCTTCGCCGCCCGACAGCGTGGTGGCGGGCTGTCCAAGGTGCACGTACCCCAGCCCCACGTCCGACAAGGTGCGCAGGCGGCGCTGGATCTGGGGCACCGCGTCGAAGAACTCCAGCGCCTCGTCCACGGTCATCTCCAGCACGTCGGCTATGTTCCGGCCCTTGTAGTGCACGTCCAAGGTCTCGCGGTTGTAGCGTCGCCCTCGGCACACGTCGCACGACACGTACACGTCGGGCAGGAAGTGCATTTCGATCTTGACCAGGCCGTCGCCCTGGCAGGCCTCGCAGCGTCCGCCGTGCACGTTGAAGGAGAAGCGGCCGGCGGCGTAGCCGCGGACCTGGGCCTCGGGCAGGCCAGCGAACAGCTGGCGGACCGGCGTGAAGAGGCCCGTGTAGGTGGCCGGGTTGGAGCGGGGCGTTCGGCCGATCGGCGACTGGTCCACCTCGATGACCTTGTCCACAGCGGACAGGCCTTCGATGCGGTCGTGCGCGCCGGCGACCGTTCGGCTGCGGTAGAGGTGGCGCGAGAGCGCGCGGTAGAGGGTGGCGTTGACCAGCGTGGACTTGCCCGATCCGCTCACGCCCGTGACCGCCACGAAGCAGCCCAGGGGGAAGGCGGCGTCGATCCGCTTCAGGTTGTGCTCGGCCGCGCCCCGCACCACGAGCGACCGCGCTTCGTCCACCGGCCGCCTGCGCTCCGGCACGGCGATCTCCAAGTCGCCCCGCAGGTACTTGCCCGTGACCGACGCGGGCTGGGCGCAGAGGTCCGCCACGGCGCCCGCCGCCACGACTTCGCCGCCTGCGCGGCCCGCCCCCGGTCCCAGGTCCACGACGTGGTCGGCGGCACGGATCGTGTCCTCGTCGTGCTCCACCACCAGCACCGAGTTGCCCAGGTCTCGAAGCGACTCCAGCGTGCGCAGCAGGCGGTGGTTGTCGCGCTGATGGAGCCCGATCGACGGCTCGTCCAGGATGTAGAGCACGCCGACCAGCCGGCTCCCGATCTGGGTGGCCAAGCGGATCCGCTGCGACTCGCCGCCCGACAGCGTGTCGGCGGAGCGCCCCAGCGACAGATAGCCCAAGCCCACGTTGCGCAGGAACCCGAGCCGCTCCCGGACCTCTTTCAGGATGGGGCCGGCGACCTCCGCCGACAGAGGGTCGCCCGGTGCGGGCTCGATGTCCGGCGGCACGGGCTGGCCCGCCACGGGCAGCGAGCGGGCGAACGCCAGGGCGTCCTGCACGGAGAGGGAGGCCACGGCGCTGATCGGGGCGCCGCCCACGCGCACGGATCGGGCGAACGGCCCCAGTCGCGATCCTTCGCACGCGCCGCACGTCCGGCTGGACATGTACCGCTCCAGCTGCTCCCGCACGTGCTCGGACGTGGTCTCGCGGTAGCGACGCTCCACGTTGGCCACCACGCCCTCCCAGTAGTCCTCGTAGTGGCCGCTCATCTTTCCGGCCTTGTAGGGAAAGCGGATCTTCAAGTTGCCCGACCCCAGCAGCAGCGCGTCCCGGGCCTCCTTGGACAGGTCGCGCCAGGGAGTGCGAGGGTCGAACTCGTACGCCTTGGCCAGCCCGGGGATGACCGAGCGGCGCAGGTGGCCGCCGGGATCGCCCCACGGGATGATCGCGCCCTCCAGGATCGACAACGAATGGCTGGCCAGCAGCAGCGCCCCGTCCACTTCCTTGGCGGTGCCCAGTCCTCCGCACTCCGCGCAGGCGCCGTGAGGCGAGTTGAAGGAAAAGACGCGCGGCTCCAGTTCGGGAAAGCTGATCCCGCAACCGGCGCAGGCGTAGTGCTCGCTGAAGAGGTGGGACACGTCCTTGCGGCCCCGGCGTTCCAGGATCTGCACCACGCCGTCCGCGGCCCGCAGCGCGGTCTCCACCGAGTCCGACAGGCGCGCCCGGTCCCGTTCCCGGATCACCAGCCGGTCCACCACGATCCCCACGTCGTGGTTCTCGTAGCGCGCCAGGGGCGGCACGCGGGCCAAGTCGTGCACCTTGCCGTCCACCAGCGCTCGGACGAAGCCGTCGCGCCGGGCGCGCTCGAAGACGTCGCGGAACTCGCCCTTGCGCCCCCGAACCAGCGGGGCGACGACCTGAATGCGCGTGCCTTCTTCCATCTCCAGGAGCCGCGTCACGATCTGGCTGGCCGGCTGGCGGCGGATCGGCAGGTCGCACTCCGGGCAGTAGGGCGTGCCGGCTCGGGCGTAGAGGAGGCGCAGGTAGTCGTAGATCTCCGTCACCGTGCCCACGGTGGAACGGGGGTTCCTGGACACCGTCTTCTGCTCGATCGAGATCGCGGGCGACAGCCCTTCGATCACGTCCACGTCGGGCTTCTCCATCATGCCCAGGAACTGCCGGGCGTACGCCGACAGGGACTCGATGTAGCGCCGCTGGCCTTCGGCGTAGATGGTGTCGAACGCCAGAGAGGACTTGCCCGAGCCCGACAAGCCGGTGACGACGACCAAGCGCTCCCGGGGGATCTCCAGGGAGATGTTCTTGAGGTTGTGTTCGCGGGCGCCGCGAACGACCAGGTGCTTGCGGCTCAACGGCGCCGGACCCGCCGGGGCGACTCGGCCTGCCGGGCCTGCGCGACCAGCTTGGCCACCCGCTCTTCGGTGGGCGGGTGGGTGCTGAACAGCCCCGCGAGGCCGCGCTTTCGGCCCGTCAGGGGGTTCACGATCGCCAGCTGGGCCGCCGCCGGGTTGACGCGCATGGGGATTCGGCGGGCCGCGCGGTCCAGCCGCTGGAGGGCGTTCGCCAGGTAGAGGGGGTTGCCGGCGATCCGGCCGCCCGTGCGGTCGGCCTGGAACTCGTTCTGGCGGCTGATCGCCATCTGGACGACGGCGGCGCCAAGGGGGGCCACGATCGACATCGCCAGGACGACCAGGATGTTGTCGTCCTCGTCGCCTCCGCCCAGGACGGCGCCCCAGCGGGCCATGCTGGCCAGGATGCCGATCGTGCCGGCCATGGTCGCGGCCACGGTGCCCGCAAGCATGTGGCGGTGCTTGACGTGGGCCAGCTCGTGCGCCGTCACGCCCTCGAGCTCGCTGGGAGACAGCGCCTCGAGGATGCCCCGCGTGAAGCACACGACCGACTTGGACGGGCTGCGGCCCGTGGCGAAGGCGTTGGGCTGCGCCGAGGGAGCGATCGCCACCGTGGGCATCGGCAGGCCGGCCCGTCGCCGCAGTCGGTCCACCATCTCGTAGAGGCCGGGCGCGTCCGCGGGGCCGACGATCCGCGCCTTGTACATGCGCAGGACGGCACGGTCCGAGAACCAGTACATGCCGACGTTGGCGGCCACGGCGAAGCCGAAGGCCAGGACGGCGCCGCTCTGGCCGCCCAGCAAGCCGCCCGCGAAGGCGGCGAAGGCCGCAAGCCCGGCCATGAGAACGAAGACCCGCATCTGTCGAAATCCTTGTCGAAGGGTTAGTAGCTCCACTCCCGGAACAGGGAAAACCCCCAGATCCGGGCCAGCTGAAGGGAAAGTCCCCCCAGCCCGCGGAAGCCTTCTCTAGTACACCTGTCTTCTACGAATCCTTCAAGGGTCACGTCCTTCGGCAACCCCACCTCGACGCGGACGCCCCGGCTGTTCACGGGCAGCGTCGGGTCCGCGCAGTATCCCCGCTGGTACACGCCGGTGAGGAAGACGTTGTCGAGCAAGTATCGGCCGGCCTCGACCTGGAGGGACGAGGCGCCGAAGGCGGCGTTGGCCACGCCCTGCTCGGCCTGGGAGACGGACAAGTGGTCCAGGCTGAGCTGCTGGGCCAGCAGGTAGCCGATCTGGTTGGCGGCTTGGCCCACCAGGAGGTTCATTCCCGCGCCGACCGAGGCCGTCGGGGCTTGGCCCACGAGCGCCGACGCCGGCTGGCCCACGAAGAGGTAGCTGTACAGGTCGTCCTCGGAGACGAGCGCGCCCGCGTCGCTGGACGGGGTCATGTCGGGCGCCAGCAGCGTGCCCGAGATGTCCGCGTTGATCGTCATCGGTCGGCCGTCGCGGGCGCGCAGGCGGCTCTGGGCCGACAGGGAGATGTTGGGGTTGAAGCCCGGCGTTCCCACGAAGCGGAACTCGCCGTCGGTCATGGTGAAGTTGCGGTTGGCCAAGCCGTAGGTGCCCCGAACCACGTCCACCGATCCCAGGAGGACGAGCTGGTTGGCCTGGCGGTCGAAGATGACCTCCAAGTCGCCCTCGGTCTCGATGTTCATGTTGTGCGACCGCAGCCAGCTTCCGCGGCCCACGTGCATCTGCACCAGGACGCGCAGGTTGGCCAGAAACGGGTTCCGGCTCCGAACGCCGACGCTCCCGGCGCCGATCCGCGCGGTGGCCGCGTCGAAGAGCGCCCGGTCGTAGATGTCCACGGTCTGCGCGGAGCGCTGGAACTCCTCCAGGAACACGGTGCCGTCGTCCACGTTCAGGGCGCCCTCCACGAACGGCGCCGAGAACGGGCCGGTGAGGGCGACGGAATCGCCGCTCACGGCCGCCTCCATGTCGCGACGGTCCACGACTTGCAGCTCCCGAGGCCAGAACGCCAAGTCGAACACCGGGTCGGCGGGGCGGCTGGCGTCCACCGTTCCGCGCACCTGCACGTCGCCGCCGGAGCTTGCCGAGGCCTCGACGGCCACGATCCCGTCGGGGCGAAGCGTCAGGCGGGCCTGGGCGTCGGAGAGCGCCACGCCCAGCGGGGCCACGAAGGCTGCGCCGTTCTCGACGCGAAGCGTGCCCGAGGGGGCTGGAGCGACCGGACGCCCCTTGACCGCAACCGAACCCGACACGTGGCCGACCACGCCCTCCAGGCTTGTCATGCCCCCCAGGAGCAGGGCGAGCGGGAAGGAGTCGGCGACGGCGTTCAGGTCGAGCGCCTCGTCCGGGACCCGGTCCTGTACGCCGGTCAAGCGCAGGTCCAGGGGCGCGGTCCCGTTCACGGCCAAGGTCTTCTTGTCGCCCGTCCACGATTCGGCGCGGAGCTCGACGGCGCGCTCGGCGTAGCTTCCGTTGGCCGCGATCCGGTCGAAGCGCAGGCTGCGGAAGCTGGCGTTGTCGATCCGAAGGTCGCCCTCCCATTGGGGGTCGGCGGCGTCTCCGGCGGCCCGGAGGCGCGCCGAAAGGACGCCTTCGAGGGGGGCGTCGAGGTGAAGAAGACGGCCGGCCAAGGCCAGGTCCAGGTCGCGGGCGTCCAGCTTGAAGTCGGACTCGCCCCGCGTCGTGGCCAATCGGCCGGCCGCGTGCAGCCGCAAGCCCGGTGCCCCCGGACGGACGAGGTCGAAGTCGCGGACGTGGAGCGATTCCGGGTCCCATTCGAAGCGGGCGGGTCCGGCCAAGCTCCAACGGCGTTGGCCGAAGACCAAGAAGAGGCGGTCAAGGTCGATCCGGCCCTCGTCGTCTCCCAGGCGCACGACGGCTTGGCCTTCGTAGGACTCGTCGTCGGAGCGGGCAGCGCGGACGTGCAGACGCCCGCGGCCGACGGCGATGCGACCGGCGTTTGGCGCGTATGTGCCTTCGGCGCCGGCCGAACGGAAGCGGAACCTGCCGACCACGACCGAATCCGCCCTGGCGTTGCCCGTGGCGACCAGGGGCCGTCCCCCTGCCGACACGTCCAAGTCGAGCGCCCTGGCGGAGCGCGCCCCGTACTCCAAGTCGCGAAAGGCGGCCGTGACTTCCGCCGCGAGCCCGCCGGGGCCCAGGTGGCCCGACAGCCGGACGCGGCCGTCCACCGAGCCGCCGAAGCGACGGTCGCGGGCTGCGGGGGCGGCGTCGGCGCCGATGCCGGGCACGAGGTCGTCCATGGCGACGAGGGGCTCGTCCATGAGGAGGGGGCGAAGCGGAGCGATCGACGGGGCCGAGAAGGCGATCTCGACGCCGTCGTCGCGCTCGGCGGCGGGCCGGGCGGCCAAGGCGGCGGCCGACGCGGCCAGGTCGCCCGCTCCCCGGAAGACGATGCCTCCCGCTTGGGCGAAGAACGCGTCCAGGTGGAGGCGTCCGTTCTCGGCTCGCAGGCGTGCGTCCACCGTGTCCACCGGCACTTGGGCAACCGAGGAGCGGCCGGCGGCCACCTCCAGGACGCCCTCTGCGGTCGCCAGGTCCAGCCCGCTTCCCGAGAGGCTGGCCGTCGCCGACACGACCGTGGGCGCGGGCGCCTGCGCCAGCACCTCCGACAGGCGAAAGTCGCGCGCGGTCACGGACACGTCGTAGCCGGCGGACATGTTCCGCAGGTTCACCCGTCCTTCCGCGAACAGCGGTCCGCCGTCCGTCTCCAAGGCGGCTTCGGCGTTCAGGCGCTCGATCGGGCCGGAGAGCGCGACGGTTCCCCGAACGGCGCCGAGGCGGGGCACGGACGCCGGGTCGAGGGCCAAGCGGCCCGCCAAGGAGTCCACCTGGGATGCGCCGAAGAGCGTTCCCTCGAAGCCGATCGAGTCGGGTGCCGCGCCGGCGGCTGGGGGATAGATCGTGGAGGCGCGGCGGGCTTCCAGCGCGACGTGCAGGCCCGTGGACAAACCGCCTTGGGCGCGTCCGCGGAAGTCGCTCCAGCCCTCGCCCGGGAGCTGCGGGAACAGAGCTTGGGCGAAGCGGCCGTCCGGCGCGGAAGCTTCGATGCGCATATCGCGAACCGGGCCGGCGCCCGCGAACGTGCCGTCGCCGGAGACTTGGGCCACGGTGTCTCCGCGTTCGCCAAGGACGGCCAGCGCGCCGCTGACGACGAGCCGGTCCAGCGGGCCGTTCAGCTGGATGCTGCCTGCGAAGACGCCTCGCCGGGGCACGGCGCGGGATAGGCCCCGTGGCCGGGGAAGCCATCGCCACGCCTCGTCGGGGGTCAAGCCGTCGGACCCGACGTTCAGCGCCCGAAAGCTGCCGGCGCTCCGCCGCCCGCCGCCGGCTCGCGAGAAGCCGCCGGACAGTTCCAGGCGCCCGCCGTCCAAGCGCACCTCGGCGTGGGCCGCGTCCACGGACAGACCCGCCGGCCCCGAGCCGACCCGGCCGCCCTCCAGTTGGACGGTCCCTCGGTCGAGCCGCGGGTCGATCCACGCCAAGTCGGCCAAGGCCAGCTGCCCTTCGCGCAGCTCCAGCGCCGTCGTCCACGCGCCGCTCGGGTCGCGACGGGCGACGGCTCTTCCCGAACCCACCGAGCCGCGGAGCCGAAAGCGACGGGCCTCCAGCACGATGCCGTCGTCCGTGTACTCCAGGACGCCCGCCGCCGCAGAGACCGGGAGCGCATCTCCGCGCCCCCCGGCCAGTCGGTAGCGGACGGCCGCGCTGTCCACACGGGCACTGAGGCCAACTCCGGGGCGGGGACGCGCGTCGATGCGACGGAAGGCGGCTTCGATCCCCTCGATGCGCCGTTCGCCGCCCTGCTCGGTATGTTGGACCACCAGCCCGTCGTGGATCCGAGCGCCCCGCACGACGAACGCCGAACCGGCGTCGCCCTCCGGGTCCGGGCCGTTCGGGTCGCTCGGGCCGTCCGGGTCGTCGTCGGCGCTGGCGAACAGGTCTCCCAGGCCGGCCCCGGGCGCCAGCACCACGCGGGGCGACCACACGCGCAGTCCGGCCACCCCCGGCGCGCTCCCCAGCAGCTCGAAGAGCGAGTAGCGGGCCCGAACCGAGTCCGCGGCAAGCGCTGCTCGCCCGGTGGCGTCTTCGATGCGCACGTCGTGAAGTACGGCGCCGCCCAGCAGCCCTCCCGGCCCCACCGAGCCCACGTGCAGCTGCGCCGAGGGCGCCACGAGCGGCCGCAGGCGGCCCATCGCCCACTCCAGGGCCAGATCGCGACCCTTCGGCGTGCGGGTCAACAGCATCGCGCCGACGGCCCCCGCAACCAGGACCGTGCCGATCGCCGCTGCCGTCCACAGCAAGGAACGCCGCACTCGGTTGCGGCGCTTCGCGCGTCCGGAAGCCGTCACCGACCGAACCCCGCGCCCGGACTCGACGCCATCTTCAGAACGCCTGCCCGATCGAGAAGTGGAGCTGGAAGCGGCGCAACGAGAACCCCCGTTCGTCGCCGAACAGAACCGGCGGCTCCAGCAGCGCCAAATCCTCGGAAACCACCCAGTCGATGTACTCGCCGGCGCCGTCGGGCGAGGCGATGTCGATCCGATCCGCCGCGTCGTCCCGACCCGCGGCGAAGGGGCGGATCTGGGACGTGACCACTTGGAGGCGCTCCGGGTCCCGGAACGAGTACGCCACGTCCAGCCGGACGGGGCCGAACGCGGTGTCGTAGCGAACGCCGACGCCGGGGGCCACCTCCAGGCCGTCCAGCCGAATCCCGCTCGGCCAGACCTGGCCCACGTCAACGAACGCCGCGCCCCCCAGGGGACTTCCGCCGATGCCGAAGCGCAGTTCGGCGCTGGCTTCCAGCGTTCCCATCCCGCCGACGGGGCGAAGCTGGAAGAGGTTCGATCCGGCCAGCGGGGACCCGTCGCACGTCAGGTCGCGCACCGCCGCGGGAACGCACGCCGGCTCTCCGCCGGGTACGCGTCGGCGAAGCAGCTGCTCCACGCCGATCGACAGGCTGCGCGGCCCCAAGGTGCTCTGCGCAAACCCCCGGACGCTGCTGGCGCCGCCGCCGTAGAACCGCTTCTGAGCAGGCACCAGGTACGAAGGTCCGAAGTGTGCGCGCTCGCCGTCGGTGGAGAGCAGTTCCTGGCTGCCGGGCCGGATTCGTCCTGCACGCAACCGGACGGCCAACACGGTGCTTGCGTCGATTTCGCGGTAGACGCTGCCGTCGGCGAAGGCGCGGAAGTAGGCGAAGTCGGACCCCGTGGCCTTGCCCGTGTACTCCAGGTCCAGCAGCGCCCGAACCCCCCGGCGCGGGCTGAGGACGCCCACGGTCCGGTCCAGCGCGAACGACAACGCCAGGGGCGTGAGCCAGGTCGATTCGGCCAGCGCGGCCACGTCGGCGGACGCGCATGCCAGGAAGGTGGCGCAGAGGGTGACTTCGGCAGCGGCCAGCCGGCTCAGCTCGGGGCGGAACCGAACCCCGACCACGCTGCCGGCGCCCACGCTCCGGCTCAGGCCGAGGTCCACTCCGAAAGCGTCTCGGACGAAGATGTTCTTCTGCGACTGCCGTTCCGCGAAGACGCCGCCGAAGATGCGGGTCCTGGACGACAGGAACGCCGGCTGGTTGAAGTCCAGACTGGCGGCCCAGTTGATTCGGCCGTACTCGCCGGTTCCGGCCTGCGAGCACAGGGGCGACGAGTTGAGGGCGCCGGCCAGCAGGTTGGACAAGCGGGCGCGCGCTTGAAGCAGCCTGCCCCCGCCGAAGAAGCTCCGGCTTGCCCACAGCCCTTCGACGTTGAGGCATTCGGCGCTGTTGAGGCCTCCGCCCGCCCGGACCCGGTGCAGGTCGCCCTCCACGACTTCGACCACGATCGGCACCACCGAGTCCGTTTGAGCCCGCGCGGTGTCCACCCGCACCAACGCCCGCGCGACGATCTCCATCTCGTGCAGGCTGCGTTGCGCCTCGCGGATCTGGCGCTCCCGGTAGCGATCTCCTTCGCGAAACGGCAGGCGATTCAGCACGACCTCGTCGCCCAGCAGGCGGTTTCCCGCGACCCGGACGGGCCCGATCGTCGCCAACGGGCCGAGCTCGATGTTGTACGTGACCGTGGCCGTGTCGCTGCCGGCCGGCAGGCGGAACCGCCGGAACACCTCGGCGAACGCATAGCCCGAATCTCGGAGGCGTCGAGCCAGCGTGTCGGAGGCCTGTCCCAGGTAGAGGAAGCTCAGCGGATCGCCCACGCCGATCGGCAGGCCGGCCCCGATATCCAGCTCCGGGGGCGTTGGATCGCCCGCGAAGTTGATGGAGCCCACTCGGTAGGGCTCGCCCTCGTCGATCAGAAAGCGAACGGCCACGTCGTCGCCTGTGGACGCGATCTCGGTGTCCACGGCCGCTCGGCGAAATCCGTGAGCCCGGTAAAGGTAGACGAGGCGCTCCGCGTCGTCCGCCAAGATGCGGCTGCTGTGGTAGAAGCGGTCGCGGCCCCAGTCGATCCCCAGCGCGCACGTGGTGACCGCCAGCACGAGCGGACACGAGGACGGCTGGGTGCGGATGGCGCGCCGAAGCTCGCGGTCGGTGAAGGCCGTGTTCCCGGCGAACTCCACCGACGCGACCTCTTGGCGGCCCGACTGCATCATGCCGTCGGCCGCCAGCGGCGCAACGGCCGGCGTCGCCGCGGTCAGCGCCGCCCATGCAGCAACGATCCGAACCCGCTCCACCTAAGAAGCCGCCCCCCTTGCGCGCCGAGGATGCCGGCGGCTTTCCACGGGCAGGAAGCGCTCGGCGTCCTCCGAATAAAGATAAACCGCCACCTCCGCCTGCTCCGGCTCCAGGCGCACCACGTTGACGGTGTTGCAGCCCTGCTCCGGCCCTCGTCCGCGAGAGGAAGACGCGGTGCCCGCCTGCACCAGCAGGGCGGCGCCCACGGGCGCTTGGCAGGCGAAGTGGGCGTGGCCGGACAACACCAGCTCCACGCCCCACTCCTCGAGGCGGTCCAGGACCTCGGGGGCGCCGCGCAGGGGGGGCGGGTCGCGACCAGCGGCGGGGGTGTCCCGCGGGTCGGGAGCGGAGCCGAGGCGCCGGCGCGGTTCGTCGCCTACCCGAACCAGGTTGTGGTGCACGACCAGGATGCGGCAGGCGCCGGCGGGCGAGCGGGCGAAGGCCGCCGTTGCGAACGCGAGCTGGCGTCGGGACAGGCGACCGTTCACGATCGCGCGCCGGGGCGAGGAGGAGTTCATCGCCACGAAGCGAACGAGAGGGGCGCCGCCGCCGGCGGGTCCCGCGTCCAGCACCGTGTCCAGGTCCGGCGCGACGTGGCGCCGATACTTCCGGTAGGGCGCCGCGAACCGTTCCCACACGCGGTAGAGGGGCACGTCGTGGTTGCCGGGGACCGCGACCCGAGGTCCGTTCGCGCCCAGCCGGGCCAAGAACGCCCCCGCCGCGCGGTACTCGGCGGCCTTGGCGCGTTGCGTCAGGTCGCCCGAGACGACGACCGCGTCCGCCTCTCGGGCCAGCTCCAAGAGGGCGGCGGCCGCCTCGGGCCGGTGGGGCGCGCCGAAGTGAAGGTCCGAAGCGTGGAGGATCGTCACGCCCGGGCGGCGCCTGTCGTCCCCTTCCGCAGTCGGACGCCCCAGGCCACGGCCACTCCCGCCAAGGCCAGCGAGATGATCTGGGCAAGCGTAAGGACCCCGAAGAAGCGGTCGTCCTTGGCCCGGAAGAACTCCACGGCGAAGCGCTCGACGGCGGCCATGGCCAGCCAAGCCATGAACAGCCAGCCCTTGCGGTGGTCGTGGCGTCGCCAGGACCAGAGGACCGCAAAGATCAGCAACGAGGCTCCCGTCTCGTAAAGCTGCGTGGGGTGCACGGGGAGAACGTCGCCGTACTTCTCCACCAGAGCGGGGTCCACCTGGATGCCGAACTGGGCCTCGAGGACGGAAACCCTGGTGGGCGGCTGGCCCTGGGGGAACGCGATGCCCACCCACGAGTCCGTGGGCCGTCCGTAGTCGTCGCCGACCAGGAAGCATCCGATCCGCCCGACGGCGTACGACACCGCCAGCGCGGGTCCGGTCGCGTCGGCCACCTTGCCCAGGGGAAGACCCAGCCGACGGGTCTTCCAGACGACCAAGGCCGTGGCCAGCAGGAAGCCGCCGTACCAGACCAGCCCGCCCCGCGACAGGAGCATTCCGGCCGGATCGGCCACGAAGCGCGGGTAGTTGAGCAGGATGTAGTAGACTCGGGCGCCCACGATGCCGCCCACCACCGCCATGAACAGTATGTCCCAGGCCCGGTCGCCGTCTTCGCCCATGCGCGACAGTTCGGCGCGGAGCACGTACCCCGCGACCAGGAACGACGCGAGCATCATGATTCCGAAGGACGTCACGGCCGCTCCGCCCACTGCGGGGAGCCACTCGGGGAGTCGAAAGAGGACCGGATACATGGACTACTCCAAAGTCGGGTCGGACGGTGCAGGGGCGGCAACGGGCGGCGGAGTCGAGCCGCGAGTCCGGGTCGTGATCGAGTCGGGCCGCCAGGGTTCCGCGCCCGGCATCTCCGCGCGCGCGGAGGTTTGATCCATGCCGCCCAGGGACCCGCAGTCGAACCGGAACTGGCCCGCCCGCGCGATCATGGCGCCGTTGTCGAGCGCCAGCCGGGGCGAGCTGGCGAAGAGGCGGCCCTCGGCGCCCAGTCCCGCCCGAACGCGCTCTCGCAACGCGCCGTTGGCCGACACGCCCCCGCCCAGAAGCACGCGACGGCAACCCACGGCGCCGGCGGCGTCCAGCGTCTTGGCGGCCAGCACGTCCACCGCCGCCTCCTGGAACGCGACGGCCAGGTGAGGGCGTTCCTGCGCCACGCGCTCCGGCGGCCCCTCCGCGACCAGGCGCGTCACGGCTTGGCCCACCGCCGTCTTGAGTCCCGAGAACGAGAAGTCGAACCGGTCGCCCGCCCGGCGCTTGCCCGCCAGCGGCCGGGGGAACCGGTAGCGCGCGGGGTCGCCCCGGGCCGCCTCCCTCTCGATCGCCGGCCCGCCGGGGTAGGGCAGGTCGAGCAGCTTGGCCACCTTGTCGAACGCCTCGCCGGCGGCGTCGTCGCGGGTCTGTCCCATCAGGAAGTAGCGCCCCCACTCGGGCGTCCACAGCAGCAGCGTGTGCCCCCCCGACACCAGCAGCGCGACGAACGGAGGCGTCGCGTCCGGGTCCTCCAGCAAGGGGCCGAACAGGTGCGCTTCCATGTGGTGCACGGGGATCAGGGGAACGTCCAGGGCGAACGCGGTGGCTCGGGACCAAGACACCCCCACCAGGAGGGCGCCGATCAGGCCCGGTCCCGCGGCCACGGCCACCGCCTCCAGCTCTTCCCGCGCCACGCCCGCCTCCGCCAGCGCCGTGGCCGCGACCGGCTCGATCCGCCGCAAGTGGTCGCGCGCGGCCAGCTCGGGCACCACGCCCCCGTGCACCCGGTGCACGTCTTGGGAGTGGACGACCAGGCTCGCCACCTGCCCTTCGCGGTCCAGCACCGCCGCCGACGTCTCGTCGCACGTGGTCTCGATCCCCAGTATCGGCCCGATCACGGAGCGCCCGTCTTGCGCACCATCACCGAGTCCGGATCCAACCCGCCTTCGATCCACCGGCCCAGTCCTTCCAGCACCAACGGCGTTTGCGCTTCGCCGGTCTCCTCCATCCGCAGCTCCAGCGCGCCGGTCTCCATGCCCAGCCGCACGCGAACCAGGCCGGTGTCCACCCGCGCCAACGCGCGCCGGGCGCCGTAGAGCACGACCGACACCGAGTCGGGCTCGAGCGTCCAGCCGGACACGCCGCCGGGAAGTTCGACGGGGATCGACGCCAGAACCCGACTCTCCTTGGGGGCGGCCTCCACCGTGAGAATCGCCGTGGCGGGGCTTACGGCCGCGCGCGACAGTCCGGCCGTGTCCATGGCCACTTCGAAGCGGGCAGGTCCCGGGTCGGTGATGCGCCCCAGGTCGAAGGGCTCCAGGAAGACGGTCTCCAGGCCGTCGAGCACCGAGGCCGGACCCCGCACCTGCGTGAACACGGGGTTGACGCGAGGGGCTCTGGCCAGGGCCAAGCCGTCGGGCAAGGCGCCCGAGCCCCGGAAGGAGACGGGGACGGGCACGACCCTATTGCGCTCGAAGCGAAGTCGAACCGTGCTGGGCGTGAAGTCGTCCACCACGACGCGGCCCTGGTCCAAGTTGGCGACCCAGCCCGCCTCCAGCGGCAGCACCCAGTCCTCTCCCGGCACCGAGTCCACGGGAACGACCACGACGGGGCGAGCCACGGCGGCCCGGAACAGGTCGCCGAACGAGCCGTGCACCATCATGCTCACCGACGGAGGGGACGGGGCGCCCAGCGCAACCCAGTCGGGGTCCAGGTTTTCCACGCGCACGTCCACGGGCAGCTCTCGCCGGCTGGTCCCCGAGTCGTCGCGCAGGCGCATGGTGATCCACAGGAGCACGGCCAGGGCCAGGGCGATCGACTTCAGGCGCCAGTTGCGAAGCAGGATGCCGGGGAGCGACACGGGCTACGGTCCCTCCACCAGTCGGCGCACCTGGGCCACGGCGGTCTCCGAGTCCCACGCCCAGGAGCCGGCCACCTTCTTCCAGATGATGCCGTCGCGGCCGATCAGGAACGACTCGGGCACGCCCGTGGTGCGGTAGACGCGCTGGATTTCGCCCGACGGGTCCAGGAGGACGGGGAACGTCAAGCCGCGCTCGCGCGCGAACGCGACGGGGTCGCCGCCCGTGTTGCCCAAGGCGTCGAAGCGCCCCGGCCGAGCGTCGATGCTGATCGCCGCGATCTCGAAGTCGTCCTGCGAGAAGCGCTCGTACAGCCGCTGCATCGCCGGCATCTCCTCTTCGCAGGGGCCGCACCACGTCGCCCAGACGTTTAGGAGAACGACCTTGCCTCGGTAGTCGGCCAGCGTGACGGGGGCGCCCGCAGCGTCGGCCACGAGAAAGTCCGGCGCCGCATATCCGGCCGCGACTGGGGGCGCGCGGTTCCGGGAGAACCAAGCCGCCGCCACGACGGCCACGACGGCGGCCCCGGCGACCCAGTACGCACGGCGGCCCCGGCTGCGGCTCGGCCGTTCGGCCCGTGCGCTAGTCGCCATTGCCAAGCTGTTGCGGGTCGGGGTCTGGAGGCGCGTCGATGCCGAGAGGCGAGTCCCGGCGGACCATTTCTTCGCCCACGACGATTCGCACGGGGGTTCCCGCCTCCACCAGGACGTTCGGCCCCGGCGTCTGGCCGAAGACGGCCCCGACGTTCAAGAGGCTGAACCGCCGGTCCACCTCCTGCAGCGGCAAGCCCAGGGAGTCCAGCACGGCCACGGCCCGAGCCTCGCCCGCGCCCGTCAAGTCGGGCATCGGGAAGGTCGGGGGGCCTTGGCTGACTCGAAGGTGCACGTCTCCGGGGATCGGGATTGGGACGCCCGGCTCTGGATCGATGCCGACGACCCGGCCCGCCGGCAGCCCAGACTCCACCGTGTCCACCTGGACTCGGAAGCCCCCTGCGCTCAGAAGCGCCGCGGCCCGATCGCCGGGAAGCCGCGTCACGTCGGGCACGTTGCGGACCTCGGGTCCCAGCGACACGGTGACGCGAACCGCCGCGCCCGGGAGCGCCGTGGCTCCGGGAAGCGGTCCCTGGCCGATCACCTTGCCCCTGGCCGCCGTCGGGTGGCGAACCGAATCGACGCGCTCCACGACCAGCCCCGAGTCCGTCACCGCCGCCAACGCGGCCGGCAGCGCGCGCCCTCGGAGGTCCGGCACCCCCTGCATCCGGGAAGGCACTTCGGGCAGGGGGAAGAGCACCATGGTGGCTACGGCGTACCCGGTTCCCCCTCCCACGACGGCCAAGCCGACCGCCACGCCGGCGTTCCGGAGCGCGCGACGGGCCCTGCCGGGGGCGCGGGCGCCGTCACGTTCGTCGTGCCAATCGGCGTCCGGTTGGTCCGCGCGGTCGAGGGACTTTTCTCGGCCCGGACGCCGTCGCCGGCGAATGGAGCTGCCCAAGTCCATTTATGGTCCCGTCCGCACGGTCTGGCTCCCGTCTTCTTCGTTCATTGCCCGCGCGCCTTCCGGCGCGAGTCGCCCATTCATGCCGCCCGCCTTCTCATGCGAGCCGCGAAGGCGCCGTCGAAGCCGCTCTCGTGGGGCCGGATCCAAAGCTGCCCCTGGTCGTCCAGAAAGCGCTGGGGCGCTGGTCCCGGCTCGATGCGGAACTCCGGGCGCCGCTCGAGGAATCGTTCCACCTGAACCCCGTTCTCTTCCGGCTCCAACGTGCATGTAGCGTAAACCAGCAGCCCCCCTGGCGAAACCACCGAGGCCGCGCCTTCCAATATCGCCGTTTGCACGCCCGCCATGCGTTCCACGTCCGTTTCGCGAAGGCGCCAGCGGCCGTCGGGGTGCCGCCGCAGCGTTCCCGTTCCCGTGCAGGGCACGTCGGCCAGCACCGCTTCGGCCCGCCGGACCGGGGGAAGGCGAGCGTCTGCCGCCACGGGCCAGACTGGGCATGGAACGCGCGAACTTGCTTGGGCCACGCAGGCTACGTTCCGGGCCACCCTTTCCAGCCGCCTGGGCGACAGGTCCGCCGCCACGACGCCTCTGGCCCCGGCGCTCAGCGCCAACGCCTTGCCTCCGGGCGCAGCGCACAAGTCCGCCACGAGGGCGCCTGCGGGGGGTGCCGCGAAGTCCGCCGCAAGGGCGCTCGCGGGATCCTGCACCACGCCGGGCGTCAGCGCGAGCGCGGCCGCCGGGTCCGCGCCGGGGCGGAGGGGGATGCACGGGGTCTCCGCGCCGGGCGAGTCCGCGGCCGCCATGCCCTCCCGGGCCAGAGTTCGAGCCGCCTGGGCGGCGTCCACGCCCACGGGCCGTACGTAGGTTCGGGGCTCCTTGTTGTTCGCCTCGACGATCGCGCGCGTGGCCGCGTCGCCGAACTGCCGCAGCCAACGTCGAACCAGCCATCGCGGATGCGATCCCCAAGTCGTCAAATAGGACTCCAGGTCGGTGGACGGATCGGGGAAGCCGGCGTCCCAGGGGCGACGCGCGGGCCGGGCCTGCGCCTCGGCCGTGGCCAGCTTTCGCAGGACGGCGTTCACCAGTCCCGCCGCGGCCCGGCTTCGGGTCTCCTTGACCTGCTCCACCGACTGGGCGACCGCAGCGTACACCGGTACGCTCCCCATCTCCGTGATCTGGAACGCGCCCATGCGAAGCGCGGTGCGCACGGGCGGGTCCAGGTCGGCGGGACGGCGACCGCCGCCGGCGACGGTCAGCCGATGATCGACGCGCCCGCGCAACCGAACCGTGCCGTACACGAGTGCGCGTATCCACGGCCGATCCGGGGCGCCGGGCGCGGCCGAAGCCTCCCAGGCCACATCCAGCCGCCGGCCCGACTCCACTTGCTCCAAGACCGCGGCGGCCACAGCGCGCCCCGGCGAAAGCCGCGTCACTCGGTCGTCGGCGTTGCGCTGCCCAGTGCCTGGCGGCTGGCGTCTCGGCTCGGGTCCCCGTCAAGCATTCCTTCGCCCGGCGACGACGGCACCGCGATCTCCCGGGCCGGCATCCGCCCCGCCAGGAACGCGCGCCGCCCCGCCCGCACGGCCTCCTTCATGGCGACGCCCATCCGCACGGGGTCGCGCGCCGCCGCGACGGCCGTGTTCATGAGCACGCCGTCCACGCCCTGCTCCATGACGACGCATGCGTCCGACGCCGTGCCCACGCCCGCGTCCACCACGACCGGCACCGCCAGCCGACGCTTGATCTCGCGGATGTAGTACGGGTTGACCACGCCCAGGCCGCTGCCGATGGGACTGGCCAAGGGCATGACCGCCGCGCAGCCCGCGTCTTCCAGCCGAAGCGCCGTCACCAGGTCGTCGTTGGTGTAGGCAAGGACCGTGAAGCCTTCCTGCACCAGCTGCCGGGCGGCTTCCAAGGTGGCCGCCACGTCGGGCAGCAGCGTGCGCCGGTCGCCGATGACCTCCAGCTTGACCCAGTCGGACATGCCCGCGGCCCGGCCCAAGCGGGCGTAGCGCAAGGCGTCCTCGGCCGCGTAGCAGCCCGCCGTGTTGGGCAGCAGGAAGTACTCGTCCGGGTCCAGGTGGTTGAGGATGTCGTCCTCCCGGTTGCGCGTCAGGTCGACGCGCCGGACGGCCACCGTCACCATCTCCGCTCCGCTGGCGCGGACGGCGCGCGTCATCTCGGCGTTGGACCGGTACTTGCCGGTTCCCACGATCAGCCGCGAGGCAAAGGCGCGGTCCGCCACGACCCACGGGTCGGAACCTCCGCGGTTGCTCTCAGAACTCACTTCATCCGCCTCCCACGAAGTGCACGACCTCGATCTTGTCGCCTTCCTCCACGACGACGGAGCTCAGGGCGTTCCGGGCCAGGATCTCCCGGTTGCGTTCCACGACGACCGTGCCCGGCCGGAGGTCCAGCGACTCCAGAAGCTGCGCGACGCAATAGCCCGACGGGACGGAGCGCGGCTCGCCGTTGAGCATGATGGAGACCTTGATCGATCCTTCCTTTGCCGACGCGGGCTTCCGGGCGGGCACGCAATCTGGCGAGTCGCGGTCAGCCTTGCCAGAGCCCCACGAAGATGCGGAAGCGCACCTCCAGCGACGACGCGGCCGGTACTCCACCCCGACCGGCCGTCACCCGCCGGTAGGTCGTGCGCACCTCCAGGGGCTGGCCGAACAGCCCGCGGCCCGAGTCGCGAGACTGTGCGTACACGAAGCCCACGACGATGCGGCTGGACGACTGCGCGCTGCCGCCCGCCAGCACCTCCAGGTCGGGAAGGCTTGTCGGCGTCGGCTGGGGCGTCCCATCCGCGTCTTCGGCCGACGGGGCCGCGGAATAGGCGAATGCGTCCCGGCCCTTGCGGTAGTAGCGGAAGCCGGCGAACACGGTCATCGGCGTCACTGGCCGGTACCAGGGCGCGGCTTCGGCGACCAAGTAGTCGCCCGGGTCCCACTCCAGGCTAAACTGCGTGCGCTGGGGGGGCATGGCGAAGGCCGGATCGAAGACGCGGCGCTCCGCGACCGTGGCCAGCTGCAGGCCGTAGCGGAGGTCGGTCCACAGCCCCAGCCGGGCGCCCCACTGCCCGTTCGTCCACGCCCGCAGCTCCACGTCGGTCTGTCCGTCGCCGGACCCCATGTCCAAGAAGTGGGCCGGGTCGTCGCGGGCGCCCGTGGGAAGCCTGACCATGGCGCCTGCGCCGGCCGTCAAGCGGTATCCGGCCTCGTCGCCGCCGACTTCCAGCACGCGGGCGTTGGCGCGCACCTCGATGTCGCCCAGCCGCCACAACGACATCCATGCGGCCAAGGGGTGCGCGGCGCCGGTGCCGAACGCCGGGTTGCGAGCCAGCTCCTGCAGGTCCTCCGCCGTCAACGGAGCCGAGGCCAAGGGCGCCCGGGAAGGGACGCCGCCGACGCCCGACGCCCGAAACGCCCCCGCCAACGCTTCCAGCCGCGCCTGGAGCGCCATGCCCGCCGCCGAAGACGCGAGCGGCGCCAGCATGCTTCCGTACATGACCGAGACCGCTTCGTGAAAGCGTCGCGAATCCGCCGCCAGCGCCGTGGCGTCGCGGCAGGCCGCGGAGTCGGGGCCGTCCGAGCAGGTCCGAGCCCGAAAGGCGTCGAATGCGCCGATGGAACTGCCCAGCGCCGAGAGGAACGTGGCCACCGAACTCCCGCCGTCTGCGGCCGGGCTGAAGCCCGCGTTGGGGCCGGCGACCGAATCGGCGGCAAAGTGCATCTCGAACTCGGTCTCGCTTCGCGACAGGGGGGCCATGACGCCCACCGACAGCCAGTCCAGCACGCCCGCGTCCAAGGACGCCCGCAGCGTTGCGGAGTTCTTCGCCATGACCGTCTCGAGCGACCCCAGGCTCATGGAATAGGCTTGCCCCGTCGCGGCGCCCACGGCCTCCTCGAACGCCGACAGCGCGGGAAAGACCCGCGTGCCCGCTGGGCCCGAGAAGCCGGCGGCCAACTCCTCCAGCGCGGTGGACGCCCCGGCCCTGGCCGAGGGGGATCCGTAGCGCCCGGAGAACGTCGAATACGAGGTCGCCACGCCCATGCGCACGGCGCCCCGGGGCACCAAGGGCGAGTACGGCTCCTGCGCTTCCATCCCGCCGGGAGCCCAGGCAGCGGTCGCGACCGCGAGCACGGCCAGCAGGACGGACGCAGGGACGGACAAGGGGCGGATCGGCGGACGCGAGGACGACGGCTTCGGAGGCAGCGGGCGCGCTGCGGCGTTGCTCAAAGCTAGCGGAGGAAGCGGCGGGTCCGGCGACCTGCTCCGGGATGCGCGTCCGCCCTGGCGAAAGCGGATCTGCCGATGGCCGCCCTGGCGCGGATCGACCTGGAGGCCGAAGACGACGAGCCCGACAGCGCGGGGTTGATCGAGGTGCAGGCGGACGAACCACGTCGAGGGCCGCCGACCGGCGCGCCAATGCCACGATGCGAGGGAAACACGTCCGGCGGACGCACCACCGTTCGAGGCTCCACGGCGGGACTCGATGAGGGCGACCTGGCGCCCGCCGCGCTGCCACTCGTGTTTCGCGGTTCGGGTTAGATTGACGCATGCGCTTCTTCAATACGACCGGCCCCGTGGTTCCCGCCGACCATTACTGCGTGCCGCCGCTCGAGCGCCTGGACTTGGCCGAACTTGTGCGTCTTCTGCACGACAAGCGCTACTTCGTTCTCCACGCTCCTCGGCAGTCCGGAAAGACGACTGTGCTGTTGGCCTTTCGAGACCTGATCAACGCCGGCGGCGAATACCAGTGCGTCTACGCGAACTTCGAGGCGGGACAGGCCATGCACGAGGACGTGGACGCCGCGATGCGAGCGATCCTGTACGAGCTGGCTTCCAGGGCGCAGGAGGCCGGCGACGGATTCTTGGAAGAAGCTTGGCCGGCGATCCTTGGCAGGGCCGGCGCCGGGAACGCCTTGGGCGGTTGCCTAAGCCAGTGGGCGACGAACGCCGACAAGCCGCTCGTCGTGCTCATCGACGAAATCGACTCTCTGGTCGGCAACACTTTGCTCTCCGTGCTTCGCCAGCTGCGTTCGGGGTACGACCGCAGACCGACTGCTTTTCCCCACAGCATTGTCCTGTGCGGATTGCGAGACGTGCGCGACTATCGCATCGAGTCCGGCGGAAGCCCCTTCAACATTATGGCCACGTCCTTGCGCCTGGGCGACTTCTCGAGGCGTCAGGTCGAGGCGCTGCTCGCTCAGCACGTCGAAGAGACCGGACAAGACTTTGCTCCCGCGGCGGTGCAGCGGATATGGAACAGGACCCGAGGTCAGCCCTGGCTGGTCAACGCCCTTGCATCGGAAGCGTGTCGTGCCGGCGAGGCCGACCGCGATCGGTCGCGCGCGATCCGCGAGGTCGACGTCGAGGATGCCGAAGAACGCGTCATCTTGCGTCGACAGACGCACTTGGACCAGCTGGCCGACAAGCTTCGTCAACAACGCGTAAGGCGCGTGATCGAACCGATTCTGAGCGGGGGCGACAAACAGGAGTTCAGCGCAAGGGACTTGGAGTACGCGCGGGACTTGGGGCTGGTTGCGCAAGACGTCCCCTTGCGCATTGCCAACCCCATCTACGCAGAAGTCGTGCCCCGCGAGCTGACCCTGGCCGCCCAGGAGGGGCTGACGCAAGACGCGGCGTGGTACGTGACCGCCGCCGGCGCCTTGGACATGCCCAAGTTGCTCGCCGCGTTCCAGGAGTTCTTTCGCGAACACTCGGAACACTGGTCGGAGCGGTTCCTGTATCAGGAGGCTTGGCCGCAGCTTCTGTTGCAGGCTTTCTTGCAAAGGGTGGTCAACAGCGGCGGACGCATAGAGCGCGAGTATGGCCTTGGACGCGGGCGCACCGATCTGCTGGTGCTGTGGCGGCACGCCGGCGTTGCTCGCAAGTTCGTGGTCGAGTGCAAATTGCGCCGGGCGCGCGACGGGCTGGACGCCGTCGTCCGCAAGGGCGCCGAGCAGACGGCGGCGTACATGGATCGCTGCGGCGCCGAATCGGGCCATTTGATAGTGTTCGACCGCAGCCCCGACCGCAGTTGGGAAGAGAAAGTGTTTCGTCGAACCGAACGGATCGGCATTGCGACCGTAACGATCTGGGGGATGTAGGACGCCGCCGGCTCGCCGCTCAGCGCTTGCAGTTTCTTCGATCCGCGATGCTGTTGCGCACCGCGTCCAGATGCCGCCCAACGGCGCCTGCGGGGTTGGTTGCGCGCCAGATCCCGCTCATGACCGCAACGCCGTGAACTCCTGAGCGCACCAACGATGCCGCGCGCCTCGGCGTAATCCCGCCGATGGCGACGACGGGCGCGGGCGAAGACCGGGCGGCGGCGGCCACGGCTTGGGGACCCAACGGCGCGCAGCCCGGATGCGAACGGGTGGCGTGGGTGGCGCCCAGGATCAGGTAGTCCACCTGGCCGCCAAGCTCCGTGACGGCGTCAGCGGAGTGCACCGAACGACCCAGCAGCACGGACGGACCGACCAGGGCTCGTGCATCGAGAGGCGGCATCGAGTCCTCCCGCAGATGGACGCCGCCGGCCCCCGCGGCCAACGCCACGTCCAGGCGATCGTTGACGAGAACCACGGGGCCACGGGGCGCCGATTCGTCGCGCCCGCCCACGCCGGTGCCGCCCACGTCTGCCGCGTGCCGCATCAGCCATTCGGCCACCTCGTAGAGCTTTCGAGCGGACGTCCGGCGCGCCCGCAGCTGAAGCGCCAAGGCGTTGCCGCCCGCCTCCAGCACAGGGGTCAAGCGCTTCCGATGGTCCGGGTCGTCCAGCAAGGGGTCCGGCACGATCACGTGAAGCCGGGGAACCGACGGCCGGTTCGTCACTCCGCTACTCGAAGTGCTCGCCGGCACGGACGCCCCGGCCCCGCACCCAATCTGTCGCAGCCATGCGGCGCTTGCCCGGCGGCTGGACTTCGGCAATCCAAAGCCTCGCGCCGTCACCGACCTGTACGAGCAAGCCCCGGCGGGGGTCCGCAACCGCAATTCGCCCCGGCAAAGGAGGCGCGCTGCCGGCTGGGGCGTCATCGCCAGCGCTGGTGTCGCGTTCGCCCGCAACCCCATCCGCCGCCACCGCCCCGAACACCTTCACCGGCCGGCCGTGCAGCAGCGTCCAGGCGCCGGGGGCGTCGTCCATGGCGCGGATCAGGTCGGCCACGGCGACGGCGTCTCGGGACCAGTCCACGCGGGCCGACGCGCGGTCCACCTTGGGGGCGTAGGTGGCGGCTGTGTGGTCCTGCTCTTCCTCCGGGACCGAGCCCGCGGCCAGCCCGTCCAGCGTCTCGACGAGCAACCGGGCACCGGCGTCCGACAGCCGCCGGGACAGCGCCGATCCCGTGTCGTCGGGCTCGATCGGCAGCGCGCGCCGCGCCAGCACCGGACCCGCATCCATCTCTTCCACCATCCGCATCACGGTCACGCCTGTCCGCCGATGCCCGCGCGCGATCGCCCACGCCACGGGCGCCGCTCCGCGCAGCGCTGGCAGCAGCGAAGCGTGCACGTTCACCGATCCCAGGGCCGGCAGGTCCAGCACGCGCTGGGGCAAGATGCGGCCGTAGGCCACGACCACGGACACGCAAGGCGCGAGTTCCCGGAGCGAATCCACGAACTCGGCCCCTCGCGGGCTCTCGGGCGCAAGCACGGGCCAGCCCCGAGCCTGGGCGAAGCGCTTCACCGGCGAAGGTTGCACCTTGCGGCCTCGGCCCCGGGGGCGGTCCGGCCGCGTGACCACTGCCGCCACCTCGTGCCCAGCCGCCTCCAGCGCGCGAAGTGCGGGCAGCGCGAACTCCGGCGTCCCCCAGAAGAGGACCCTCACGCCTCGCGGTCCAGCCCTGCGCGGCGCGACGAGCCGGTGTCGGGCAGTGGCCTCGCGCCTTCGCGGCGGGAGCCTACCCGTCCCGGCCGGTCTCTCGACTCTTGCGCCACTTCTTGCGGATCAGGCTTCGTTTCAGGGGCGACAGGCGGTCGATGAACAGGATGCCGTCCAGGTGATCGGCCTCGTGTTGCAGGACTCGGGCCAGCATCCCGTCCGCCTCGATGCGCACCGGGGCGCCGTCCAGCGACTGGGCCTCGACCACCACCTGGGCGGGCCGGGTCACCGACTCCTCGAACCCCGGGATGCTCAGGCAGCCTTCCGTGTCCTTGGCGGTCTCGGCGCTGGACGACACGATCACGGGGTTGACCAGCGCGTGCACATGGCGCACCGGCTCGCCCCCGCCCTCGGCGCGCTCGGGCACGTCCACCACGAACAGCCGCTGGGACACGCCGACCTGGGGCGCCGCCAGTCCGACCCCTTCGGCGTGGTACATGGTCTCGAACATGTCTCGGGCCAGGCGGCGAAGGTCGTCCGTCACTTCCTTGACGGGAGCGGCTTCCTGCCGAAGCACCCGAGCGCCCAAGAGCTGGATCTCCAGGCGCGCCAACGGCGACGGCTACTCCAACTTGCGGGCCACGTGGCCCCGGTCCACGACCAAGCGCGTCGATTCGCCCGTCTTGACCGTCAACTCCTGGTCCGCGACGTGGACGATCTGCCCCAGGATCCCTCCCGTGGTCATGATCCGGTCGCCCTTGGCCAGCTTCTTGAGCATCTCCTGGTGGCGCTGCCGCTCCTTCCGTTGGGGCCGGATCAGGATGAAGTAGAAGATGGCGATGAACAAGAGGATCTGAAGGGCGATGACGCTCATGCCTCCTTGGCCGCCTCCGGGGGCGGCGGGCGGGGCGAGAAGCGGAAGGAGGATCATGGCTGTGCGTCCTTGGGGCGGGGGCGAGACGGGTCGCGGGGCGGGCGGCCGGCGGCGCGGTAGCGGGCCAGCCACGAGCAGGACCAGGCACTAAAGGTACCACGGCGGATGTGGAGGCGCGCCTGCTCGGCCAGCCGAATCAGGAAGCGCAAGTTGTGGATCGACACGAGGCGGTGGCCCAGCTGCTCGCCCGACGCGAGCAGGTGGCGCAGATAGGCGCGGTCGAAGCGCCGGCAGGCCGGGCAGTCGCACTCGGGGTCGATCGGCTCCCGGTCCAGGCGGAAGCGGGCGCCCTTCAGGTTGACTTGGCCCAGCGAGACGGTCCAGGCGGTGCCGTGACGGGCGTTCCGCGTGGGCGCGACGCAGTCGAACATGTCGCAGCCCCGGGCGATGGCCTCGAGCAGGTCGTCCGGGTAGCCCACGCCCATCAAGTAGCGCGGGCGGTCCGGCGGCAGCAGCGGGTCCAGCACGTCCAGGGCGCGCCACATGGCGGGTTTGGGTTCGCCCACCGACAGGCCGCCGATTCCGTATCCGGGCCAGTCGGCCAGCGCCATCGTCTCTTGGGCGTGGCGAGCTCGCAGGTCGTCGTAGACGTTCCCTTGCAGGACGGGGAAGAGGACCTGGGGGGTCGAGGCGGCGTCCTCCGTAGCCCCGAAGCGGTCCCGGCAACGAGCCAGCCAGTCCAGCGTGCGGCGGTTCGCGGCGGCGGCCTGCTCCCTGGTTGCGCCGCCGGGCGGACATTCGTCGAACGCCATCGTCACGTCCGCGCCGATCTGCCGCTGCAGGTCCACAACGCTCTCCGGGGAGAAGCGGTGAAGGCTGCCGTCCACGTGACTTCGGAACGCGACCCCTTCGTCGTCGATCCGGCGCCGCGCCGCCAGGGAGAAGACTTGGTAGCCGCCGGAGTCGGTCAGGATCGGACGCCGCCACCGCATGAAGGCGTGCACGCCGCCCAGCGCCTCCACCACGTCCGCCCCCGGCCGCAGGTGCAGGTGGTACGTGTTCGCCAAGACCATCGACGCGCCCGCCTCTTCCAGTTCGCCGGGGGCGACGCCCTTCACGGTTCCCGCCGTGCCCACCGGCATGAACACCGGCGTCTCGACCGTGCCCCTGGGCAGGACCAGGCGACCCGCCCGGGCGCGGCCTTCAACGGCGCCCAGGACGAACCGGGCCGGAGCGGGCGTGCTCATCGGGCGGCCTTCGCCGGGAACGCGCCGCCTGCTCTCACGGGACCACCGCCATGGCGTCGCCGTAGGAGTAGAAGCGGTATCCGGCGTCGACGGCCTGGGCATAGGCGTTGCGGACGGCGGTCGTGCCTCCGAACGCGGACACCAGCATGAGCAGCGTCGAGCGGGGCAGGTGAAAGTTGGTGACCAGGCAGTCCACGGCCCGAAACCGATAGGGCGGGCGAACGAACAGATCCGTGGTCCCCGACCCCGAGCGCAGCCGGCCAGCGGTCGAAGGGCACGGCTGGTCGCGGGCCGGTCGCCCCCGTCCCGTCCGACCATGGTCCTGCCCATCCTCCGACCACGCGGTCTCCAGCGCGCGCGCCACGGTGGTTCCCACCGCCCAAACGCGCCCCGCTCCTTCCCGGCAGCGACGGTGAGCTTCGGCGGCGGTCGGCGGCACCTCGTAGGCTTCGGCGTGCATCCGGTGGTTGGCCGGGTCTTGGGCGTCCACGGGCCGGAACGTCCCCGGCCCCACGTGGAGCGTCACGGCGGTTCTGGCAACGCCTCGGGCGTCGATCGCCCCAAGGAGCGCGTCCGTGAAGTGCAGGCCCGCCGTGGGCGCCGCCACCGAGCCTTCGCGGCGAGCGTAGACCGTTTGGTAGCGCTCCCGGTCCAGCGGCTCGTCTTCGCGGCCCAAGTACGGAGGGAGCGGCGTGCGGCCGAAGCGCTCCAACGCCGTCCGCACGGGCAGCGGTCCCTCCAGCGCGACGATCCGGGCGCCGCCGGGCGCGCCGTCCAGGATGCGCACCGACAGCTGGGGGGCCACGACCACGACCCTGCCGGGCTTGAGCTTGGCGCCGGGACGAACCAGCGCCTCCCAGCGCCTGGGACCGTCGGGCATCTCGCCGGCGCGGTCGGACTGGTCGCCGGGCGCGCCGCATCCGTCCGCCGGTTCATCGCCTGGGTGGTCTTCCAGCGGCCGCACCAGCAGGACCTCGGCCGGGGCGCCCGTCGGCTTGCGCCCGCAGAGCCTGGCCGGAAAGACCCGCGAGTCGTTCACGACCAGCAGGTCGCCGGGCGCGGCCAACTCCGGCAGGTCGCGGAACCGCAGGTGCTCCGTTCGGCCCGTGGAGCGGTGCAGCACCAGCAGGCGAGAGTCGCTGCGCCGGGCGACGGGATAGCGGGCGATCCGGTCCGGCGGAAGCGCGTAGTCGAAGTCGTCCACCGCCCGGGACCAGGTCAGAACTCGAGAGCCCCCTGGGCGCGCTCCGCCTCGGCGGCCGCCTGCCGGGGCGGCTCGATCCCCAGGCGCTCGTACGCCTTGGCAGTGGCGATTCGCCCGCGAGGTCCGCGCATCATGAACCCCTCTTGGATCAGGTAGGGCTCGTACACCTCTTCGATGGTGCCCGCGTCTTCGCCGATCGCCACGGCCAGCGAGTTCAGCCCGACCGGACCGCCGCCGAAGTTCTCCACGATCGTGGACAGGATGCGCGAGTCCATGCTGTCCAGCCCGTATTCGTCCACGTTCAGCAGCTGCAAGGCGTCGCGCACCACCTTCCGGTCGAGCACGCCGTCGGCCCGAACCTGGGCGTAGTCGCGTACCCGGCGCAGCAGGCGGTTGGCCACTCGCGGGGTTCCGCGGGCGCGCTCCGCCAGCTCGCGAGCGCCCTCGGCGGTGGACGCCAACTTCAGAATGCGTGCGCTGCGCTCGACGATCCGCGCCAACTGGTCGTGGGAGTAGAAGCCCAGCCGCTCGATGATCCCGAAGCGAGCCCGCATCGGCGCGGTCAGTAGCCCGAAGCGCGTGGTCGCGCCCACCAAGGTGAACGGCTCCACCGCCATCGTCATCGTCTGGGCGTTCGGGCCTTCCGAAAGGCGGATCTCGACTCGGAAGTCTTCCATGGCCGGATACAGGAACTCTTCGATGACGGGCCGCAGGCGGTGGATCTCGTCGATGAAGAGGATGTCGCCGGGCTGCTGGTTGGTGAGGGCGCCGACCAAGTCCGCCGGCTTCTCCAGGACCGGTCCCGAGGTCGTCTTGATGCTGGCCCCCATTTCGCGGGCCATGAGCGATGCCAGCGTCGTCTTGCCCAGCCCCGGCGGCCCGTGAAAGAGCAGGTGGTCCAGCGGCTCGCGGCGCTGGCGGGCCGCTTCGACCGCAATGCGAAGGGATTCGCGGACCTTGTCCTGCCCGACGAACTCGGACAGGCTGGCCGGGCGCAGCGATTCCTCGGGGGCGGACTCGTCGGGAAGGGCCCGGGGCGTCGTGATCTCGGTGCGGCCCGTCGTCACGTCGCGGCTCGGCTCCGGCTGGAGGGGCGCCGGGCCAGGACCTGCCGGATCACCTCTTCGGCCGTCTCGGGGCCGCCCGGTCCGCCCGCCACCTCGCGCACGGCCGCGTCGGCGTCGGGGAAGGAGAGGCCCAGGCGCACCAGGGCGTCCACGGCCTCGCGGTTTCGGGCGGCTTCGGGGCCGGTCTCGGCGTCGCCGACCGCCAAGTCCTGGACCTTGTCGGCCAAGTGAAGCACGGCCAGCTCGGCCGTCTTCTTGCCCACGCCGACGATGCGGGTCAGGGCCTTCACGTCGCGCTCCGTCAGGGCCTGGGCCAGCCGCCCGGCGCTGTACGTGCCCATCATCGTCGCGGCCAGCTTGGCGCCCACCTTGGGCACCGTCGTCAACCGGTTGAACAGGGTCCGCTCGCGCTCCTCCAAGAAACCGAACAGCGTCTGCGAATCGTCCCGGACCACGAGAACCGTCCGCAAGTCCACGTCCGCTCCCTGGCCCGGCAGGCGCTGCAACACCGTCAGCGGCACGTGCACTTCGTATGCGACCCCGGCGCGGGTCAGCACCTCCAGCCGCCCGTCCTCCGCCTCCAGCAGACGGCCCTGGACCCGGCTGATCACGGCAGAGCGCCCTTCAAGCCGTGGCAAAGGGCGGCGGCCACCCCGTCGGCCGCGTCGGCGGGCCGGGGTGCGGAGCGAAGTCGCAGGTGGCGCTGCACCATGTATGCGACCTGGTCCTTCGTGGCGGAGCCCGTCCCCGCAACGGCTCGCTTGATCTCGCGGGGCGCGTACTCGAATACCTTCACGTCCTCGAGCGCCGCGGCCAGTATGATCACGCCCCGGGCGTGCCCCAGCGTCAGCGCCGACCGCGCGTTCTTGCCCTGGAAGACGTTCTCGATCGACATGGCGACGGGGCGAAACTCGGCCAGCAGCTCCGCCATGGCCTCGTGGATCTGCCGAAGCCGGACGGACAGCGCCGCCCCGGCCGACGTGCGCACAACCCCGCACTGCAAGAGCGCCGCCCGTCGCCGCCGATCTACGCGAACCACGCCGAACCCCGTGACAGCGGTCCCCGGGTCCACGCCCAGGAGCACCCGGGCGCCCACCGGCGGTCCGACTTCGCCGCCGCCGCAGCCGGTGTTCGCGTCGCCTTCGCCCAACGGCGCCGCTGCCGCGCCGGCGTGCGCGCCGGTCCCGCCCAAGGACGCCGGCCCCGCGCCGGTCCCTGGGCTCACAGCAGACTCTCGTCCAGATCGGCGTTCGAGTGGACCTGCTGCACATCCTCGTGGTCGTCCAGGGCCTCCAGCAGCTTGAGAAGCCGCACGCCCTCGCGCCCCGTCACGGCCACGTCGTTCTTGGCCACCATCACCAGCTGGGCCGACGCCGGGGGCATCCCCGCCGCGTCCAGCATCCGTCGCACCCCGTGCAGGTCGCCCGGCTTCGTGGTCACCACGTACTCGCCGGCCTGGAGCGTCACGTCGTCGGCGCCCGCCTCTGCCGCCGCCTCGAAGACCGCGTCCTCTTCCGCGTCCGTCGCGCTCACGCAGATCATGCCCTTGCGGTCGAACTGCCACGCCACCGACCCGGCGGTCCCCAAGTTGCCGCCGTTCTTGTCCAAGATGTGGCGCACCGCCGCCACCGTCCGCTTCTGGTTGTCCGTCAGCGTCTCGATGTACAGCGCCACGCCGCCGGGGCCGTACCCCTCGTACGCGATCTCCTCGTAGGAAACGCCCTCGAGCTCGCCCGTCCCCCGTTTGATCGCGCGGTCGATGTTGTCCTGCGGCATGTTGGCGGCCTTGGCCGTGTCCACCGCGAGGCGCAGGCGCGGGTTGAAGTTCGGGTCGCCGCCGCCCTCCCGGGCCGCCACCGTCAGCTCCCGGATCAGCTTGGTGAAGACTTGGCCCCGCTTCTGGTCGTTGGCCGCCTTCTTCCGCTTGATCTGCGCCCACTTGCTGTGTCCGGCCACGGCGTCTCCCCCGGGCGCGCCCGCGCGGCGCACGCCGCCCGAAATATACTTGCGCAACGATCGATTTCTTGGAACGTATGATAGGACATGAACGCCACGAACGCCCGCTCCCGTTTCCGAACCCCGGCCGCGTCACTGCCTGCCGCTCGGGGTCGTCGGCCAGGCCCAGCCAGCGCCCGCCTTCGCCTTCGCCTCCGCTGCGCGACCGCGCTCGCCCCGGCCCTGCCGCTTTTGGCCGTGCTGGCGGCGTTCGCCCCCGCGTCCGGCCAGGAGGAGACGGTCGGCACCGTCGTGGGGCTGGTGTACGACAGCACCTCGAGCGCCCCCTTGGCCAGCGCCCGCGTGGCGATCCTGGGCACCTCCGCCATGGCCGAGACCGGCCCGGACGGGCAGTTCCGCCTGGAAGGGGTCCCCGCCGGCGAGCGCGTGGTGTCGTTCTTCCACCCCCGGCTGGGCGCACTGGGCGTGAACGGCTCCCAGCAGCGGATCTTGGTGTCCGACCGAACGGTGGCGGAGGTCTACCTGTCGGTGCCTTCGAGGGCCACGATCCTGGGGGCGTGGTGCTCGGGCGAGCCCGGCGCGGGCGACACCTCGGTGGGCGGCGTCGTGACCGACGCGCTGACGGGGGTGCCGCTGCCGGGCGCCAGGGTGGCCGTGCTGGGCGAACCGACGGGCGTGCTGCGGCGTCCCCGAGTGTTGGTCGAGTCGGTTGCCGAGGACGCGGGCGACTACCGGCTGTGCAACCTGGAGATGGGGTCGGGCATCACGATCCAGGCTGTCTTCGGGTCCAACCGGGCGCTGCCCGTAGAGGTCGTCCGGCGGGGGCCGCAGGTGCTCGACTTGGTGATCTCGATCTCCGAACCGGTCAGCATTGCCGGGACCGTTCACGACTGGGCCACCGAGGCGCCGCTGATCGGCGCGCAGGTCCGCTTGGCGGGCACCGAGTACCTCACCTTCACGGACACGGCGGGCCAGTTCGGCTTCGTCGGCGTGCCGCCCGGTCGGCAGGTCGTCCAAACGGAGATGCTGGGCTACGCCCCGCGGGTGGATTCGCTGACCGTCTTCAGCCGAGAGGCGCTGGGACTGGAGATCGCCCTCTCCACCGAGGCGATCGTGCTGGAGCCGCTGGTGGTGACGGGCCGCCGCCGCGACTTGGTGCTGACGACCCCCGGCACCCGCTTCTCGGGGCTGACCGAGGCGCAGGTGGACTCGATCGCGCCCCGGGTCTTCGACTTCGCCACGCTGGCCCGCGCGGCCCGCACGCCCGGCGTGACGATCACCGAGCGCTACATGTCCGACGCCTTCGGCAATCCGCGGATGGGCGTCTGCGTGGAGATGGCCCGCGCCCGCGCCGGCGGCAACTCCAACGCCTGCAACATGGTGGACGTGCGGATCAACGACGCCCCGGCGGGAAGCGACGCCGCCTTCTTCCTGCTCGAGGTGAACCCCCAGGACATCAAGTCGATGCAGTTCATCTCGCCCCTGGAGGCCGGCCTGCTCTACGGCCAGCGCGGCGCCAACGGCGTCCTGCTGATCTACACGCGGTAGGGCGGCTTTCCGCCGGGCCGCCGCGCCCCCGCGGCCGTTCTCAGCCCAGCGCCTCCTTCACGCGCGACCAGAAGCCGCGGGACGCGTCCCCGTCGATCTCGGCCGGGGCGGCGTCCTCCAAGTCGCCCAGCGCGCGGACGGCCTTCTCCTGCTCGGGCGTGAGGTGGCTGGGGACCCACACGGCCACCTGCACATGGAGGTCGCCGTGGCCGCGGCCGTGCACGTCGGGAAGGCCCTCGCCCCGAACGGGGATGACGGCGCCGCTCTGGGTGCCGGGCGGCACGTCGATCTCCGCTTCGCCGTCCACGGTGGGGACCTTGACCCGCGCACCCAGGGCGGCTTGGCTGAACGTGATCGGCAGCTCGGCGACCAGGTCGTTCCCGTCGCGGCGGAAGCGGGGGTCCTCCTTCACGTCCAGCAGGACCACGATGTCGCCGCGCGGGCCTCCGCGAGGGCCGGCGTTCCCTTCGCCCCGCAGGGTGATGAAGTTCTCCGTGGAAACGCCGGGCGGCACGCGAACCCTCACCTTGCGGGTCTTGCGAGTGCGGCCCTCGCCGTGGCAGGCGCGGCACTGGTCGGTGATCACCGAGCCCTGGCCGCGGCAGCGGGAGCACGGTCCCACGCTCACGAACTGGCCGAAGACCGAGCGCTCGACCCGGCGCTCCTGCCCCGAGCCGCGACAGGAGGGGCACGCCGAGGGCCGGCCGCCGTCGCGCACGCCGGTGCCGCGACAGGAGGAACAAAGGTCGAGCACCGCCACCTGCACGGTCTTGGTCACGCCCGCGCGGACCTCGGACAGCGTGAGCGGCAGGGTGATCTGCAGGCGCTGCTCGTTGCGCCGTCGCCGACCGCCGAACAGGTCCTCCAGTCCGCCGAACCCGCCGAAGTCCCGCATGAACACGCTCAGCGCGTCCGAGAAGTCGAAGCCGGCACCCCCCGCCCGGCCCCGCAAGCCCTCCGCCCCGTAGCGGTCGTAGCGCTCCCGCTTGTTCGGGTCCCGCAGCACCTCGTACGCCTCGGTCACCTCCTTGAAGCGCGCTTCGGCCTCCTTGGAGCCCTCGTTGCGGTCCGGATGGTACTTGAGCGCCACCTTGCGGTACGCCCTCTTGATCTCTTCCGGGCCGGCGTCCCGGGACAGGCCCAGTCGTTCGTAGTAGTCGCCCATCAGCGCTCCGAAGCCGTCAGGGCTCCAGCATTCTGGTCACCAGCGACGACGTGTAGTCCACGATCGCGATCACCTTCTCGTAGGGCATCCGCGTCGGCCCCATGACGCCCACGATCCCCCGCAACCGGCCCAGCCGGTACCCCGACGTGACCAGCGTGAAGCCCGCCAGCTCGGGGGCGTGCTCGTCGCCGATCGTCACGAAGGGACCGCCGCTCGCGGCGCGGTTGCCCAGCACGCTGGCAAGCAGCTCCTTCCGCTCGGTGAGCGCGATCAGGTCCTTGAGGCGCTCGCTGGTGGCGAACTCGGGCTGCGACGCCAGCGTCGACGTGCGTCCAAGCACGACCTGATCGGCGGAACCGGCGTCGGGGCCGAAGAAGTCGTCGCTGGACTCGATGAAGATGTTCAGCACGTCCTGGGCCGCCGAGTCCGCCACCGCGTCCCGGAGCCGAGCCCCGAACGAGGTGCGCAGCTCGGCGAAGGTGAGCCCGGCCAAGCGCTCGTTGAGCACTTGCTGAAGGGCGTCCAAGACGTTCGGCGGCGCCTCGCCGGGGATGTCCACGTACACGGTCCGCACCATGCCGCCCCGCACGGTCGCCACCATGAGCACCTTGTTGGACGACACTTGGATCAGGTCGATCTTCTCCAGGCGCGCGTCGTCCAGCTGGGGCACCGAGCCGACGCCCAGCTCGTTGACCAGAAGGCCCAAAGCCCGCGCGGCGTTGTGAAGGACCTGCTCCACGGTCGGCTTGCCGGCCGCCAGCTCGCGCTCGATCCGGGCCTTCTCGACCTCGGTCAAGGGCTCGGGCTGGACGACCCGGTCCACGAAGAAGCGGTAGCCCTGGTCCGTGGGCACGCGGCCCGCGGAGGTGTGGGGGTGGGTCAAGTAGCCCTCGTCCTCCAAGTCCGCCATGGTGTTGCGGATCGTGGCCGCCGACACGCCCAAGTCGTAGCGGCGCGCCACCGTCCGGCTTCCCGCTGGCTCGGCGGTGTCCACATAGGTGCGGATCACCGCTTCCAGCACCATCCGTTCCCGCGGCGAGAGCGCCTCGCGCTCCGTCTTGCGAACCGTCTCCATACGCTTGAAGATCGCCAGTTGGAGGGGCGCGTCAAGGCGGCCGGGAGAAGCCGCCCGCCGTGTCGAGAAGCAGGTTCGAGTCATGCCGTGGCACTCTGCCCGCCGGTCTTCGCCCAAGCCCGTCCCGATGTAGATTCCGGGGCAGAGCGAACCCGCGACCGAGTCGAAAGGACGGCAAGACGGCGCTGGCCTGTCCGGCACCGGGGCGGATCTGGCCGCGGGCGTCGTACGGGAGACGCCCGTCCACTACTCGACGGACAAGCCGAAGGGCGAAGCCGAGAGGGGGGCACCGGGGAGTGGCCGTTCGCGCCCTCGGGAGGCAGCTGGCGACTAGGCGAATCCTCCGGTGACCGGCTCCTGCGAATGGAATCGCTACACTCCCGCCGTGCGCGTACTCCCCACAGTCCAAGGTTCCACGGCCTCGTCCAGCTCGACCGCCAAGGCGTCCAGAACCAGCCAACCCTTGGGCGTCAGGCGGATGCGGTCGGGGGCCGCGAAGGCCAGTCCGCGAGCCTCCCAGCGTTGGGCGACTTGGCGGGCCGCACTTCGGGCTGGGGTCGTCGCCGGTTCCCTGCTCCGGAGGCCGTTGGGCCGTGTTGCGTGCGGCTCCGTACCACGTGGATGGCAGGAGTTCGCCGGCCCGGCGTCTACATCCGTCAAGCGGCCCAGGTCCAGTCCCTTCGCGGTTCGTAGTCCCAGCCAGATCGCCTCCAGCCTGGACTGCCGGGCCGACAGCGTTTCGGCGCCCGCTTCGCCGCCACGAGCGTCGCCCCCGTTCCCGACTGCCGCTGCGTAGGCGTCCCAGTCGCGCTCGTTCCACCAGCGGCGGCCGCCGTGGAAGCTGTGAGCGCCATTGCCCAGGCCCAGGTACGGGACGCCGCTCCAGCAGGCCTGGTTGTGGCGCGATGCGAAGCCGGGGCGGGCGAAGTTGGACACCTCGTAGTGGTCGTATCCGGCGTCGGCCAGGACTTGGGCGGCCAGCAGGTATTCCTCTTCGTAGCGGCTGTCCGAGGGCGGGGGCGACCGGCCCTCGCTCACGTGGCGGCACAGTCGCGTGCCCTTCTCGACCGCAAGGCCGTACAGCGAGACGTGAGGCGCGTCCAACGCCAGCGCCTGCTCCAAGTCGTCCGGCCACGAACGAGGCGCCGAGTCCGGCAACCCGAAGATCAGGTCGATCGACACGTTGGCGACCCCCGCGGCCCGCGCCCGCTCCACGGCGGTCCCGGCGTCGGCGGGCGAGTGAAGGCGTCCCATCCACTTGAGCGCGTCGGGGTCGAAGCTCTGCACGCCCAGCGACACTCGGTTCACGCCTGCGGCGGCCCACTCCCGCGCAACGCCGCTGCCGAACGACTCGGGGTTGGCTTCGACGGTCCACTCCAGCTCCCCACCGGCGGTGCGGGTCCTCCCCAGCAGCGTTGCCAAGTCGGCGGTGAACCGCGGCGAGAGAAGCGACGGCGTGCCGCCGCCCACGTACAGCGTGTCCAGCACCGGGGCCAACGGCGCCGCGCCTCGGGCTTGCAGGTCCTCGAACTCCGCGGCGACGGCGGCCAGCCAGCGACGGCTGTTCGGGGTGCGGTCCACCTTGACCGCGAAGTCGCAGTATACGCAGCGTCGCGCGCAGAAGGGCGCGTGCACGTAGACGTGGCGGATTGCCGACGGGGCCGTCACGCCCTCGTCAGCCGACCGTCGCGGGTCGAAGTCAGGTAGCCGCGCAGCTCGAGCACGGTGGCGGAGGTCGCCGCGACGTCGGCGGACAGGCCCGCGGCCTGGGCGGCTTCCTCGACGGTGACGGGGTGGGCGGGCACGGCCAGAAGCAGGCTGCGCAGTTCCGGCTCTTCGGGCAGGTTCTGCGGAGCGCCCAGGGCGTCCTCGGGCTCCAACCCCAGGACCGGGTCCGCGCCGTCGGCGATGAGGCGGTTCGTGCCTTCGCTCGTGGCGCGGTCGATCGGTCCCGGCACGGCCCGCACGTCTCGGCCCAGGTCCAGGGCCTGCGCGGCGGTGATCAGGGCCCCGCTCCGCTTCGACGCTTCCACGACCACGACCTCGTGGGCCAGGGCGGCGATGATGCGGTTGCGCACGGGGAAGTGGTGGGGCTCGGCGCGCGCGCCGGGGCCGTGCTCCGAGAGGATCAGCCCGTGTTCGGCGATCTCGCGGTAGAGGCCGGCGTTGCGCGGGGGCGAAGGCACGTCGGCGCCCGAGGCCAGGACCGCCGTCGTGGGGCCCGGCAAGGCGCCTCGGTGAGCCTCCGCGTCCACGCCCATCGCCATGCCCGACACCACGCAGCGCCCGCCGGCCGCCAGAGTCGCGCTCAGGCGCCGCGCCACCCGTCGTCCGTAGACGGTGGCCCGTCGCGAGCCGACGACCGCCACGCAGGGCAGCTCCAGCAACCGCGTGGCCCCCAGGGCGAAGAGGACCGGAGGCGGGTCCGACAGGTGTCCCAGCCGCTCCGGATAGCCCGGCTCGCCGTAGACGAGCAGGGTCATGCCGGCGTCCAGGCTCTGCTCGGCCACCTCGCGGGCGCGTGCCGCCGTTTCCGCGAGCCCGCTCCGGCGAGCGTCCGCGGCCGTCTTGCCGGCCACGGCGGCGAACTCGGGCGTCCCTGCGGACAGCGCCTCGGCGGGGCTGCCGAAGTGGTCCACCAGCGCCCGGAACCGGGCCGCGCCCACGCCGCGCAGGCCACGCAGAGCAAGGGCGTCGCAAGCGGACTGCGGGGGTTGGGCACGCCGCTTCGGGCCTACCATTCGGGCTCCTCCGTCGCGGGCGGGGCAGCCTGGGCGCGCGCGGCCTCCACCTGCCGCCAGCAGCCCTCCAAGAGCTCGTTCAACCCTTGGCCGGTCACGGCGCTGACGTGATACGCGCCCCAGGCTCGGGGGGCGTCCACGTCCGGGGCGGGGCTGCCGGGTGGGCGCAGGTCGGCCTTGGAGAAGACGACCGCGTAGGGCAGCGCCGAGAGCCGTGGCGAATACTGGTCCAGTTCGTGGCGCAGGGCGGCAAGCGCGGCTGCCGGGTCGCCCCCGTCGGAGGGCAGCAGGACGGCCAAGGCGCGCGTGCGTTCGATGTGGCGCAGGAACCGGTGCCCCAGGCCCTTGCCTTCGTGGGCGCCTTCGATGATGCCGGGGATGTCCGCCACCACCAGCGAGCGGTAGCCGGGCAGCTCGGCCACTCCCAGCTGGGGCGACAAGGTGGTGAACGGATAGCCGGCGATCTTGGGGCGCGCGCCACTGACCCGCGAGAGCAGGGTGGACTTGCCCGCGTTGGGTTCGCCCACCAAGCCGATGTCGGCGATCAGCTTGAGCTCCAGCCGCAGCCGCCTGGCTTCGCCCTCTTCTCCGGGCTCCCAACGGCGCGGCGCTTGGCGCACGGCGGACGCGAACCGCGCGTTCCCCCGTCCGCCGCGGCCGCCCTTGGCCACCACCAGCCGATCTTCCGCCGTCACCAGTTCGCCCAGGACTTGGCCGGTGGCGTCGTCCACGGCGGCGGTGCCCGGCGGCACGGTCAGCTCCAAGTCGCGGCCGCTCCGACCCGTCCGGTTGAAGCCGCTTCCGTGCTGCCCCCGCTCCGCCCGGTGGTGCCGCCGGTACCGGAAGTCCACCAGCGTGGCCAGTCCGGGGTCCGCCACCAGCACCACGTTGCCCCCCTTTCCGCCGTCGCCCCCCGCCGGCCCGCCTCTGGGGACGCCCTTCTCCCGCCGAAACGCCTCGGCGCCGGAACCCCCGGCTCCGCCCCGCACCTCGACCGCCACCGAATCGACGAACATGCGGGTCAGGCCCTCACTGGACCTGTATTCGGCCCACCACGTCGTTCAGCGTGTTGGTCAGCGCGGGCGTCGCGAACTCGGCCAACGCGGCCCGCGCGCCGTCCGACAGGAGTCCCGCTTGGTCCAGGACCGCAATCAGCGCCGGAGGAGCGGCCCGCCACGCCCCGTCCTCCACCTTGAGAGCGACCCCCAGTCCGCACTCCAAGTCGCCCGCCAAGTACACGCCCTCCGCGCCCACCTTGGCGAAGAGGCGGCCGTCCTCCTCTTCCATGAGACGGGTGCACAGCCGCTTCGTGCCCGCCACCATGAAGGGCCGGCCGGTCATGGCGGTCACGATCCGGCGAACCGGCCCCGGTCCCCGCGCCGCCTCCGACAGCCGGGCAGCCGCCACGGCCGCGCGCTCCAAGGGGACCGCGAAGCAGGGGACCCCGCAGCCGTCCACGGCTTGGCCCGCGTCTGCCGCGGGAACGTCGGTCCAACGCGACACCTCGCGTCCGATGCGCACCTGCACCGGGTGCCCGAACCGCTGGTAGTCCTCCGCCGGCCAGCCGTGGTGAACCGCCAGCGCCAACATGCCGGCGTGCTTGCCCGAGCAGTTGCTGACGATGGGCGTGAGCGGGATGCCAGCCTCCGCCATGGCTCGGGCGCGCGCGCTCAGCAGAGGGCGGTGGGGGCCGCACGCCAGCGCCGACTCCGGCAGCCCGACCTTCGCCAAGATCGACCGAACCCCCTCCAGGTGGCGCTCTTCCGCGTTGTGTGACCCGCAACACAGGGCAATCTCCTCTTCCGTGAGGCCGAAACGGTCCGCCGCCCCGTCGTCGGCCAGGGGCAGCGCTTGAAAGGGCTTGGCCGCCGACCGAAGCAACGTGACCCGACCGGCGTCGCCCCAAGCGCGGACCACTCGACCCGACGCCTCCGCGACGACGGCGTGAACCCGGTGGCGGGACTCGACAACCCCGCCCCGAACGACCGCGATTTCCAGGACGCCTAAATCCTACCGCCGAAAATTGGGCGCTTCCATGACCGAATCGGCCTCGCTTTCGACGGCGTCCGCTGCGGCCAGCGGCGAACCCGCGCGCACGAAGAGGTCCTCCTGGTCCGAGGCCGCGGCCAACAGCTCCAGCGCCCTCTGCAAGGCGCCGTCCTGTTCGGCCCGGCGGCTGAACTGGCCCTGGTCGTCCCATGCCTGCAACGCGACTTCGGCGCCCACGTGGTGCTCCACGTAGCGCCGCGCGCCGAGCAGCTCGTCGAACGACACTTCGGCGCCGCGCTCCACCATGGCGGCATGGAGGGACCGCAGGTCGTCTTCCGTGACCACGAAGTCGGGCGCCAGCTCGGGGCGCTCCTGGATGTAGGCCACAGCCCAGTTCACCAAGGCCGTGAAGAAGTTGCCGCCCGCGGCGAAGACGGTGCGCACCGCCGCGTACTCCCCTTCGGAAAGGGTGTCCGGGACGACCCAGAGGTCGGGCACGATGCCGCCCCCGCCGTAGAGGAGCCGTCCGCCCGACGACGCGAACTGCGGCTTTCCTTCCAAGTCGGGCAGTTCCGCCCAGCTTCCGTCCAACGTGATCGCGGCGTCTTCCCGGGCCGCCCGCCGCGCCGACGGGTCGCTTTGGATGGAACGTCCCGAGGGCGTGAACCAGCGGGCCGTCGTCAGCCGCAGCACGTTCCCCGCCGACAAGGGGAACAGCGTCTGGACCGACCCCTTGCCGAAGGTGGGCGCGCCGATCACCAGCGCTCGGTCGTGATCCTGAAGCGCCCCGGCCACGATCTCGGCGGCGGAGGCGCTGCCGTGGCCCACCAGCACCACCAGCGGAAGGTCGGCGTACCCCTGGCGCGTCGTGGCTCGGTAGGTCTCGGGCTCCGCGCCTCGTGCCCGAATCTCGACCACGTCCTTGCCCCGGTCCAAGAACAGGTCGGACACGCCCACGCCCTCGTCCAGCAGGCCGCCGGGGTTCCGGCGCAAGTCCAGGACCAGCGACGACGCGCCTTCTTCGACGAGCGAATCCACGGCGGCCCGCACCTCTTCGGTGGTGGTCCCGTTGAAGCCCTGCAGGGGCACGTAGCCGACGCCGCCGTCCAGCACCATTGCGAAGGGCACGGACGGGACGTGGATTACGGCGCGGGTGATCTCGAACGGGACGACCGTCTCGATCCCCAGGCGCCGGACGCCGATCCGCACCGCCGTACCGGGCTTGCCGCGAAGCAGCTCCACCGCCTGGTCGGTGAGCCAGCCTTCCACGGACGTGCCGTCCACCTCGACGATGCGGTCGCCGGGACGCAGGCCGGCCCGGGCCCCCGGAGAGCCGGGAATGGGCGCCACCACGGTGATGAAGCCGTCGCGGTCGTGCACCTCCAACCCCACGCCGCCGTACTCGCCGTGGTGGCGGATGCGCACGTCTTCCCAGTCGGACGCCTCCACGAACTGGCTGTTCGGATCGCCCAGCCGTTCCAGGACGCCGTGAATCGCCGCTTGGTAGAGGCTGTCGCGCGCCAGCCCGTCCACGTACTCCAGCTCGATGCGCCGCACGATCTCTTCGAGCAGCTCCCGCGAGGACGCCTGCCCCTGCCGCACCCCCTCCCCGCCAAGCTCCAACGGGGGCGCCATCCGCTGAAGGAGCCAGCCGCCGCTGCCAGCCGCCGCCAGCGACACGGCCATGGCGGCCACGGCCAAGTATTTCCCGAACTTCATGACGCGCGTCCTCTCCTAGGCTTGCTTCCAGAGCCGAACAATAAAGCGGCTCTCCTCTTCGACCAAGTCCGGCTCGGTCCCGTTGTGCTTCCGCATGGCGCCGATGATCCGATTGCGCACGCCCAAGCCCATGTGCTCCACGTACCCATAGTCGCGCAGCACATCCTTGAGCATTTCGTTCCTTGCCGCCCGCAAGCCGTCTGCCATCTTCTGCACGGTTACGCCGTTCGGCAGCCGTCCCGGCGAGATCACCTCCATCCGGTCCTCGTACATGGACACCTCTACGTCCGTGTGAGCCAGCGTGTAGTCGCGATGCGCAACCGCGTTGACGATCGCTTCCCGGATCGTCTCCACCGGAAATGCCGGCTTCCGCTGCCGGCGAGCTCCTTCAAGCCAAGCTGTCGTTCCCATGTTGCGCTTAACAAAATCCACTGCCCGATCGATCACGCCTTTGGCGACCGTGTCGTTGCCACCTCCAAGCGAAACCAGTGGCCCGCGAATCACCTCCTCGTCGGTGGTGTTGTAGTCCTTCTCGATGCCTGGAAAGGACCACGCCGAAATGCCGGACTGGGGAAGGCGTCGAGACGGGTTGAGACCGAACAGGAGCAGGCCGGCCACCGTCACGGACGATGTCGTCTTGGCGCCGTCCAGCACGTCGATGTTCGCCAGCAGTCGTCGCCAATCTCGGTCCTCCTTCGTGGAAGGAACAGCCACCCTTCCTTGGATGTCTCGGAGGTAGTTCCGAACGCGTTCGGCATCGATGTCCTCCAAGGACGTTCCCAGAACGGGTCGTGTATCGTAACGCATCACGTGAGAAGATTGATACAGTCTGCCATCCTCTTCTCTGCTGGCCATCCTGGAAATCGTCCCTACTCGCAGGAAGGTGGTCCAAGCCCCGCTTCGCCGAGCTCTGTAGGGCTTGTCGGGGCTGTCCGCCGAAAGCCCTATCACCCCAACAACCACATTATCGTTCATTTTCACGCATTGCCAAGTCGGAACAAAGCCAGGTTGAACCAAGTCTCGCGCAATGTTCATCACCCATTCCTCCGTCTCCGCCGGGCTTCTCGCTAGTCCGCTTATGCTGCCATCGTCTTCCACTCCCAACAAAACGTGTCCACCCTCCAGGTTGAGCAATGCCACCATTTCCTTGGCCAAGTCTTCTTTGCGCACGTCGTCGCGCCCAAACTCGACTAGCGAATTCTCGCCATTTACAACCAAGTCGTGGAGTATCGTCCGGTTCATTCTCTACCGACTCCTAGAATCCATACTTTCGACGTCGGTGTTCGAACGCCTCTCTGCCGCCGGCTCGTTGACCGCGGAAAGTCGCCCGGTAGTCGTGAGGATTGACCTGCAGCGCACAGCGATGGTACACTGCCCCGGTGCTCTGGCTCATGACGTCTCCCGACCTCGTGCAAACCTGCCTTCTACAACTTGTCGAACCCGTTCGGCCACGGCGTCCATGCTGCCGCTTGCGGGCACTGCGACGGCTTGCGGCGTGGACCGGGCCAGTGCAAGATAGCCTTCCGACACTCGGTTCAGGAAGTCCGCGCCGCCCGATTCGAAGCGGTCCTTGGGCTTGCCGTCTTTGGCGTGACGGGCCAGGCCTTCCTGCACCGGCAGGTCCAGCACGATGTAGAGGTCCGGCTGGAGGCCGCCCGCGGCGTAGCGGTTCAGGCGCTCCAACTGCTCCATGGGGACGCCCCGGCCGTAGCCCTGGTAGGCGAAGGTGCTCAGGTCGAAGCGGTCCGAGACGACCCACTTGCCCAGGGCGAGCGCGGGCGCCACGACGTGCTGCACGAACGCCGCGCGAGCCGCCAAGATGAGGAACACCTCGGTGGCCGTCGGCATCTCCAAGTCGTCCGGCGCCTTGTTCGCGTTGCGGGCGCTGCCGCCGCCCAAGACCACTTCCCGGATCCGCTCGCCCACGGGCGTGCCGCCGGGTTCGCGGGTCTCCACCACCGGCAAGCCCCGGGCGCGAAGGAACGCCCCCAGCCTGCGCACTTGAGTCGACTTGCCCGAGCCCTCGCCGCCCTCGATGACGATGAAGCGGCCCTTGGCGGCGCCGATGCTCGCCCCTCCTCCTCCGTCGCCCGCGCCTATTCGTAGTACTCCCGACCCAGGTGGGTGATCTGCTCTTCGTCGGCCAGCCAGCGCAAGGTGTTCTTGAGCTTCCAGTGCTGGATGAACAGGTCGTGTTCCGGGTAGAGGCCCTCGGGGCAGTGGGGACTCTTGAAGTAGAACGACAGCCACTCCTGAATGCCGTCCAGGCCGGCGCGCCCGGCCAAGTCCAGGAACAGCGCCAGGTCCAGCACGATCGGCGCCGCCAAGATCGAGTCCTTGCACAAGAAGTCGACCTTGATCTGCATGGGGTAGCCCAGCCATCCGAAGATGTCCAGGTTGTCCCAGCCTTCCTTGTCGTCGCCCCTGGGCGGGTAGTAGTTGATCCGCACCTTGTGATAGATGTCGCCGTAGAGCTCCGGGTACATCGACGGCTGGAGGATGTAGTCCAGCACGCCCAGCTTGGACTCTTCCTTGGTCTTGAACGACTCGGGGTCGTCCAGCACCGCGCCGTCGCGGTTGCCCAGGATGTTGGTGCTGAACCAGCCCGACACGCCCAGCATCCGCGCCTTGAGGCCGGGCGCCAGGATCGTCTTCATGAGCGTCTGGCCGGTCTTGAAGTCCTTGCCGGCGATCGGCACGCCCCGCTCCCGCGCCAGCTCCTCCAGCGCCGGCACGTCCGCCGACAGATTGGGCGCGCCGTTGGCGTAGGGCACGCCCTCCATGATCGCCGCATAGGCGTAGATCATGCTGGGGGCGATGGCGGGGTCGTCGTCCCGCAGCGCCTGCTCGAACGCCGGGGGCGTGGCGTGGGCGGGGCCGGGACGCAGAAAGACCTCGGTGGAGCCGCACCAAATCATGACCAGGCGCGCGCAGTCGTTCTCGGACTTGAAGCGCCGGATGTCTTCTCGAAGCGCCTCCGCCCACGCCATCTTGCCGGCGCCCCTCTTGCGGTTCGGACCGTCCAGGCGCTTCACGTAGTCCTTGTCGAACACCGCCGGCATCGGGACCACCGAGCGCAGGAACTCGCGAATGGGGTCCAGGTGGCGCTCCCGGTGAAGCACGCCGGCCTTGACGGCGCTGTCGTAGGCGTCGTCCGCGATCGGGTCCCACGCGCCGAAGACCAGCTGATCCAGCCCCGCCAAGTCGACCAGGTCGCCGATCATCGGGGTCCGGCCCTCCGTGCGCTTGCCCAGGCGGATCGTGTTCATTTGAGTCAGGCTGCCGAAGGGCCGGCCCAGGCCCTGCCGAACCGACTCGACGCCGGCCACGACGGTGGTGGCCACGGCGCCCAGGCCGGGCAGCAGGACGCCCAGCCGACCCTGGGCCGGGGCGATCTCGGGACGTTGTTCCACGTGCTCGTTCATTCCTTTCCGGCGGCGTCGCCGTTGCTTGCGGGTCCGTGGTCGAGCGGCACGCCGGCGCCTCGCCGGAACACCCACGCGATGCGGTGGACCGCGGTGAAGTTGGCCAGGACGGCCACGACGACGATGACCAGACTCAGCACCGCGCCGCCCCACGCCAGACCGAAGACCAGGGACGCCAAGCCCAGGAGCACGATTCGCTCGGCGCGCTGCATGAAGCCCACCGAGCAGTCGAAGCCCAGCGCCTCGGCCTTGGCCCGCGTGTAGCTCACCATGAGCGACCCGCCCATGGCCAGGGTGATTGCGTAGACCATCCACATGTCCGCAAGCCGGGAGCCCTCGGCCAGCAGGGCGTCGCCCCCCGGCGGAACGCCTTCCGCCATCCGGGCGCCGTAGCCGTTGTAGAGCGTCATGAGGCCCAAGTACATGGCGATCTCCGAGATTCGGTCCAGCGTGGAGTCGAAGAAGTTGCCGAACTTGGACGCCAGTCCCGACACGCGCGCCACGCGCCCGTCGAAGACGTCGAGCAGGCCGCCGAAGAGGATGCAGAACCCGGCGGTGCGGACATGGTCTTGGGAGTACAGCCAAGCGCCGGCCAACGTGACCAGGAACCCCGCCACCGAGATGGCGTTCGGGTGGACCCGGGCGCGAACCAGCCCGCGCACGGCGGGGTCGATGAGGGCGTAGACCGGACGCCGCAGGACCTTGAGGCCCTTCTCGGGCGCGCCCGAGCCCGACGCCACGGGACCGATCAGGACGGAAGGATGATGCGGGAGGACGCGCCCTCGCGCATTCCTTCTTGAATGGAGGCGTCCACCTTGGCCATGACGCGCTCGAAGTTGGCCTGCGCCGCGACCAGGCTCTGGTAGACCGAAGACGCCTGCAGCTTGCCCGCAACGACTTCGTACTCGGCCAGGTCCACGTCGGTCGGTTCCTCGCCTCGCTCGATCGCCGACTGGAACGACTGTTCCAGGCGTCGGGCCTGGTTCTTGAAGGCGACGATCTCCCGGTCTTCGTCGGCGCTCTCGCTGGCCTTCGCCAGAGTCCGGTATTCGTGAGTTCTTCCCAAGGCTTTGCCCAGGGAAAGCGCCAAGTCGTGGATTTCGTTCACGCGGGGTCTCCTGGCGGACGGGAGCCGTTCCGGGCGGCGGAGCCTACCGACGGAGCGGAGCAAAAAACATAGCGCGGCAAGCCTGCCAGGTCTTCCCTGACCACGACTCGCGCGTTTCCGTCGCACCGTCGGAAGAGGGCCGCCGCGGCTTCGGTCTGGGTTCGTCCCACTTCCAGTCCGGCCCACCCGCCGGGGCGAAGCGCCCCCATCATGGCGGGGGCCAGCTCGCGGATCACGCCCAGTCCGTCGGCGCCGGCCGCCAGCGCCTCGCGGGGCTCCCACTCGCGCACCTCGGGCGCCGTGCACCGCCACTCGCCGTCGGTCACGTAGGGGGGGTTGGACAGCACCAGGTCGAACGTCTCGCCGGCGACGGGCTCCAACAGGTGGCCCGAGCGAAAGTCGACCCCGGGCACGCCCGCCGCCCGCGCGTTCCGCCGAGCCGCCGCCAAGGCCTGGGGGGAAACGTCGGTGGCGACCACGGTGCGGGCCAGCCCCTCGCCGGCCAGCGCCAGCGCGATGGCGCCCGAGCCCGTGCCCACGTCCAGCGCGGCGCCGAAGGTGCGACCGGGGCCGGCCAGGGCGGTCAGCGCGTCCAGGAAGTACTCGGTCTCGGGTCGGGGGATCGCCACGCCGGGCCCCACCTCCAAGTGCAGCTCGCGGAAGGGAGCCGTGCCGAGCACGTACTGGAGCGGCTCGCGGGCGCCGCGACGGCGCAGCAACGCCCGGCACCGGGCCAGCTCGTCCTCGGACATGGGGCGGTCGAAGCGCAGGTAGAGCTCCAGGCGCGGGAACCCCAGGACGTGGGCCACGACGAGCTCGGCGTCCAGGCGGCCCTGCTCCACGCCCTTGCCGTCCAGGTAGGCGCCGCTCCGACGGACGACCTCCATGACCGTCAGCGCTCGGGTCGCGCTCACGAAAGGAGTTCGTCGTCGCGGGCCAGGCGAAGCGCCGCCACGATCTCGTTCAGGTCGCCGTCCAGAATGTCGGCCAGGCGGTACAGGGTCAGGCCGATCCGGTGGTCGGTGACGCGGTTCTGGGGAAAGTTGTAGGTGCGGATCTTGGCGGAGCGGTCGCCGGTTCCGATCTGGGAACGGCGCTCGGCCGCGCGCTCGGCGTCCCGCTCGGCCACCACCTGCTCCAGCAGCCGCGAGCGGAGCACCTTGAGGGCGCGCGCCTTGTTCTTGTGCTGGGACTTCTCGTCCTGGCACGACACCACCAGGCCGGTCGGCAGGTGCGTGATCCGGACCGCCGAGTCCGTCGTATTCACCGACTGTCCGCCGGGGCCGGACGACCGGAAGACGTCGATGCGCAGGTCCGCCGGCTCGATCTGCACGTCCACGTCCTCCGCCTCGGGCAGCACGGCCACGGTGGCGGCCGAGGTGTGGACCCGACCCTGGCTCTCGGTCTCGGGAACGCGCTGGACGCGGTGCGTGCCCGACTCGAAGCGCAGCCGTCCGTAGGCCCCTTTGCCGCGCACGGTGAAGACGGCCTCCTTGATCGACCCTGGAACGCCCTCCGACAGGCCCACCATCTCCACCGTCCAGCCAGCCCGCTCGGCCAGCCGCCGGTACATGCGCAGCAGGTCGGCTCCGAAGAGCCCGGCTTCGTCGCCGCCCGTGCCGGCCCGGATCTCCACGACGGCCGGGCGGTCCTCCATCGGGTCGCGCGGGGCCAGCGCCTCGCGGAAGCCTCGGTTGGCCGCCGCCAGCCGATCTTCCAGGGCGGCCACCTCTTCCGCCGCTACCTCCTGCATTTCGGGGTCCGCCGAGTCGGCCAGCAGCTCCCGAGCGCCTTCGAGCTCCGCCTCCAGGGAGCGCACGTGGCGGCCGGCGGACAGCAGCGCCTCCAAGCCCGCCCGCTCGCGCCCGAGTTCCCGCAGCCGTGCCGGGTCGCGGGCGACTTGCGGGTCGGCCAGCTCTTGGTCGAGGGCGCGAAACCGCTCTTCGGTGTCGGCCAACCGCGCCGCAAACCGCGGGTCCACTTGGCAGGTCTCCTTGGGGGATGGAACGCCGGCTCCTCCAATATACGGGGGTTATCTTCATTGAATGAGGACCACGCAACGCGTTCGCGCGCTCGTCGCGCTCGTCGGGGGGGCCGGCGTCCTGGCGGGCGCGGCGCCGGAAGCGTTCGGCCAGCCCGTGAGCTTCGCCTTGGGCGTTCGGGGCGGCACAGTGGGGATCGGCCCCGAGGCCGCCGTGCGCATGGGACCCGTGGGCTTCCGAGGCGGCTACGGCCTGCTGCCCCTGGAGCTGGACGCGACCGACTTCTACGACATCGACCGCGTGTCGTCCGCCACGCTCAAGCTGCCCCGCAACTGGTACACCGTGGGCGCCGACTTCTATCTGGGCGGCTTCTTTCGGCTGGGCGGCGGACTCCTCTACAAGCCCGGCGACGTGTCCGCCGACGTGACGCTGGACTCCGAGGCCCGGATCACGCTGGGCGAACACACCTACGAGCCCGGCGAGGTCGGCACGATCGGCGGCGTCCACAAGTCGCGCAAGACCGCGCCCTTTGCGCTGATCGGCTTCGGCGCCAACGCTCCCGGCGGCTTCGGCGTCTCGCTGGACTTGGGCGTGGCGTTCCTGGGGGACGCCCAGGTGGAGCTGGAAGCCACCGGGTCCAGCGTCGTCGGCACCGCCGACTTCCGGCGGCACCTGGACCAGGAGCAGGAAAACATCGCGGACCGGGCCGCCACCTACCTGAAGTACTGGCCGATCGCCAGCGTGACGGTCCGCTTCGGCTTCGGGGGGTAGCGCTCGCCCGTTCCGGGGGTCGAGACGGCGACGCGCTGTCACGAATCGAGTACGGCGCGTTCGTCGTCGGGGAAGAAGATCCGACCGACTTCGGCCGGCGGGGGCTGCGAAAGAAGGCTGACCGCCACCAGGAGCGCCAGCGAGACCAGCGGCCCCGCCAGCGCTGGCCAGAGCCCGCCGGGCCAGCTGTTCAGCGTGCCGTACTGCAGGTAGCCCAGCACATACCAGAGCACGCACGTGGCGGCGCCGCCCAACATGGCGGCGATGCCTCCCTGGCGGGTGGCGCGCGGCCACCACATGCCTAGAAGCAGCGGGAAGGTGAACGCCGACGCCATCAAGCTGAAGGACATGGTCACGATCCAGAGGATGCTGGCGGGCGGGTCCACCGCCACGGCCATGGCCAGCACGCCGATGCCCAAGGTGGTCCAGCGCGCCAGCCGAAGGCCGGCGGCTCGGGAGACGTCGCGCCCGGTCGCCGGCACGTAGAGGTTCTCCACGACCAGCGAGCCGGCCAGCAGCAGGATCGAGTCGATCGTGGACATGGTGGCGCCCAGGACCGCCGCCACGACGATCCCCCCGAACACCGGATGCATCAGCATCTGCACGAGCGCGGGCAACGCCATGTCCGTCTGCTCCAAGGAAGGCAGCAGCACCGCCGACGCGATGGCGATCAACGTGGAGCCCGCGAAGATGAACGACGAGAACGCAATCGAAAACACCAGGGCGCCCTTCAGGGTCTTTTCGTCTTCGGGGATCAAGAAGCGGGTCACCGCCGCGGGCGCGCCGCCGATCTGAAAGAAGCCCCAGACCAGGAAAGACGAGACCACCCAAAGGGCGGGCATGGTCCCGAGGAACGAGATGCCGTCCGGGTTGATCTCGGCGTAGCGCATGTGCATTTCGCCGAAGCCGCCCGCCGCTCCGACCGCGACCGGAGCCAGAAAGGCGAAGCCTGCGATCATGATGGCGCCTTGCACAAGGTCGGTCCATGCGACGGCGCGCATCCCACCGATCACCGTGTACAAGACGACGATGCCGCCGAACGCCGTCAAGCCCAGCCAGTAGGGCAAGCCTAGCAGGACCTGGAAGAGGTTCGCCGCGGCCTTGAGCTGGGCGGCGATCAGCGGCACGAAGGCGACCAGCATGAGCACCGTGGCGATGATCGCGATCGAGCGACCGTAGTAGCGCGCTTGGAGGACGTCCACGATCGTTGTGCATCGGATGCGCGAGGCGACCCTGCGGAGACGCTCGCCCAGCAGGATGTACGTGAACCACGGCGCCGCAGCCGACGACACGCCCCCCGGCGCGAAGTTGTAGCCCAGGACCCGTTCGGTGCCCACGGCGCCCATGTACGAGCTGCCGCTCATCTGGGTGGCCGAATACGAGAACCCCAGGGTCGCGGGCCCCAGTTCGCCCCGAGCCAGGAAGTACTGCTCGCGCGACTTGGTCCGCCGGTTGAACCACGCTCCCAGCGCCAGCAGGCCAGCGAAGTACAACACGAGGATCACCGTGTACAGTGCGGTCATGGATGCGCCGCCCCTTCACCGACCCGTCCGGGCGTGGAACAGCGCCGCCAGCACCACGTACGCGTAGCCGCCGTACACCACCGTCCACACGCCCCAGTCCAGGTTGGCGGGTCCGGCGGGCCAGCGCGCCACCAGTCCGATGCAGCCGCCCACGACGAAGATCGCCATCAGGATCATCGACGCGACCGGCGCCGGCGTCCGGGATGCCCCGGAATCGCGTGCGTCCCCCGGCGCTCGGACGCCTTCCCCGCCGCCGGCGCCCGCCGATCCCGCGTCGCCCTTCGGGCCGCGCCTCACTGCCAGACCTCGTCCAGGACCCGCAAGATGTTCCCGCCCACCACCTTGGTGATCTCCTCGTCGCCGTAGTCGTGCTTGACCAGCCAGCGCAAGATGTTCTTGGACGCCTCGGTGGGGTTCTCGACGCCGCGCACGTACTCCACGGGCTCGTGACGGGGCGTCGCGTCGCCGTCTCCGCCGTCCGGGCCGCCCCCGACATCCTGCGAAGCCTCGATCGACAGCGCCTCGGCGTAGACCTTGTGCAGCGCGACGTGGTCGCCGTACAGGGTGTCGGGCCCGAACGCCACGTGGTCGATGCCGACCAGGTCCTTCACGTACTCGAAGTGCTCCATGAACGACTCGATGTCGTGGCGCGGGCGGCGACGGGAAACGGTGGTGTGCGGCGCGGCCTCGATCCCGATCACGCCCCCCTTGTCGGCCACGGCGCGGATGACGTTGTCGGGCGCCAGGCGACGGATGTTCCACAGTCCGCGCGCGCCGGTGTGCGTCAGGAAGATCGGATGCCGGCTGGCCTCCACGGTGTCCAGCGTGGTCTGGTCGCTGGAGTGGGCGCAGTCGATCGCCATGCCGACTTCGTTCATGCGCGCCACCGCCCGTCGTCCGAACGCGGTCAAGCCGCCGTCCCGGTCCTCCTTCAGGCCCGTGCCCAGTCCGTTGGACTCGCTGTACGTGATCCCCAGCACGCGCAGCCCGATGCCGTACAGGATCTCGATTCGGTCGAGTTCGTTCTCGATCATGGCGGCGCCTTCCTGCGCGGCCACCAAGGCGATCCGGCCTTCCCGCCGCGCCCGGTGGATGTCCGCCACGGCCTCGCAGCGAATCAAGAAGTCCTGGTGCGCCAAGTCGCACAGCCGCATTCCCATGTCGTGGATCACGTCGCTCCACTTCCAGCCGTTCTTCGACGTGATGAACGCGGCGCCGTCCTGGAAGTTGTCGAACACGCAGTCCCACCACGAATTGGCCAGCGCCTCGTACGCGGTGTGGACCCGTCCCTCGGAGTCGTACTGCCGCATCCGCCCGGGGTCCGCCGGAAACAGGTGGGGGTGCTCGTGAAGCGAGATCATGACCAAGCGCCCCGCTAGATCGAGGACGCGCGCCTCTTCCGCTTCGGACAAGGGCACCAAGTACCGCTCGAAGAGCGATTCGCCCTCCACCAGCCCGTAGTCGTCGAAGTCGCGAGTCTCCTTCAAGTATTGGAACGACCGGTATCCGTCGTACCTCTTGTTCAGCCCCAACGTGTCCCCCTCGGGTGAAAGGCGTCTCCGCCGGACGCTCCGCAGCGGCGCTCTCGCGTCCTTGGCGCCGCAATAGACGCAGCCGGAGCCTGCGCCACAACCGGCCGCGGCTATATTTGCTCATGCGCCGGCCTTTCCCGACATGACCCAGGCGGACATGGCCGAGACGGTCCTGGCCGCCAAGCCGATCGTTGCCGCAGCGGCCCTGGCGATCCTATGGTTGCTGGAGGGGCTGATCCCGATGTTCGAGGGTCGCTTCGACGGCCGGCGGGAGCGGGTCCGGCACGACGCCGCAAACGTGGCCCTGGGCGTGGCCAACGCGGCGGTGACGGCGGTGGTCTTCGCGGGCGCGACCCTGTTCGCGACCGAATGGGCCAGAGCCCGACCCTTCGGGCTGCTCCACTGGCTAGATCTTCCGACGCCGTGGGTCGCGGGGGCCGCGGCGCTGGTGCTGTTCGACCTCTGGCAGTATGCGTGGCACCGACTGAACCACCGGGTGCCCGTGCTCTGGCGCTTCCACGCGGTGCACCACGCCGACGAAGAGCTGGACGCCAGCTCGGGACTTCGCTTTCACACCGGCGAGATCGTCTTGTCTTCCACGGCCCGGCTTCTCGTTCTGCCCCTGCTGGGCATGACCGTCGGCCAGCTGGTCGTGTACGAAGCCGTCTTGTTGCCGGTCGTGCTCTTCCACCACGGCAACCTCAAGCTGTCCGAGCGCGCCGACCGACGGCTGCGGTGGCTGTTGGTCACGCCGTGGATGCACTGGGTTCACCACTCCCGCTGGCAACCCGAGACCGACTCCAACTTTGCAAGCGTGTTCTCGTTCTGGGACCGTCTGTTCGGCAGCTTCCGCCTTGCGAAGGACCCGCGGGCTCTGGCCCTGGGGCTCGACGGGGTGGATCGCCGGGACCGTTCGTCGTTGCGGGGGATGCTGGCGATGCCCTTCCGTCGGCGCAGGCCGGAGCGCCGGGGACCGGATGCGGAGCGGGGCACGGGGAAGGCCAAGCCGTGAGCGCACAGGGCCGCCTGTCCGAAGTGCGGGCCTTCGCGCCAGCCACGGTGTCGAACTTGGGCTGCGGCTTCGACGTCTTCGGACTGGCGCTGCAGGGTCCGGGCGACGAGGTGACGGTGCGCCGGGCCGGCGGCCAGGACGAACTTGCGCTCCAGGTGGCTGGCGACGGGGGGCGCGTGCCCACCGACCCGGCGCGCAACTCGGCGGCCGTGGCGGCCCGAGCGGTGCGGGAGCGGCTGGGCGTCCGCCACGGATTGGCCCTGACCGTCCGCAAGGGGCTTCCGGTGGCGTCGGGCTTGGGGGGAAGCGCCGCCAGCGCGGTCGCGGGGGCCGTGGCGTCGCACGTGCTGCTGGGGGGCGGCCTGGACGAGTCGGCCCTGTTGGAGTGCGCCTTGGCGGGCGAGCGGCTGGGATCGGGCGCGGGCCACCCCGACAACGCCGCCCCGGCCCTGGCCGGCGGGATCGTCTTGGCGGCGCCGGGCGACCCCGTGCGGATCGTTCGCCTGCCGGCGCCCGACGATCTCGTGGTGGCGGTGGTGCGCCCGCGCATGGAAGTGGAGACGGCGCGGGCCCGCGCCGTCTTGAACGACTCGGTTCCGCTGGCCGCGGCCGTGCGCCAGTGGGGAAGCACGGCGGGCTTGGTCGCCGCGCTGTACGAAGAGGACTGGGCGCTTCTTGCGCGCTCGGTGCACGACGCGGTGGCCGAGCCCTTTCGGGCGCCCCTGGTGCCGGGCTTCGAAGCCGTCAAGGCGCTGGCGTTGGAAGCGGGCGCCGCCGGTGCGGGACTGTCCGGTTCGGGGCCGTCGGTCTTCGCCCTCTGCCGGGGACAGTCCGTTGCCGACAGAGTCGCCCAAGCCATGGCGGACGGCTTTCGCGAAGAGGCGGGCGCGGCTTCCGATCTGATCGTCTCCGGCGTCGGCCAAGCGGGCGCCCGCGTCCTCGAAGCTGTCCTGTGAAGCTGGCCGTAGCCCGGTGGGGGCCCGGCGGACGCGCGGAGACGGTTTCGCCGGACGCCGGCGACGAGCGCGCCTGGACGTTCGAGGACGCGCTCTTCCAAGGCAGCCCGCCGGGCGGCGGCCTCTTCGTGCCGGCGTCGTTGGCGCCGATGCGCGAAGACCGGTTGCAGGACATGGCGGGCCGGTCGTTCCATGAACGCGCTTTCGTCGTCGCGCGCCATCTGCTGGGCGACGCCCTGCCCGCGGACGTGCTGCGCGGCGTGGTGCGAGACGCCCTGGACTTCCCCGTACCGCTGCGTCGGCTGGAGCGGGGCGTGCACATGCTGGAGCTCTTCCACGGGCCGACCCACGCCTTCAAGGACGTCGGCGCGCGGTTCATGGCGCGCATCATGGCGGCGTTCCGACCCCCCGGCGAGCGCCGCCGCCTCACGATCCTGGCGGCCACGTCCGGCGACACGGGGGCCGCCGTGGCCCATGCGTTCTTCGACGTGCCGGGCACGCGCGTGGTCGTGCTCTATCCGGACGGGCGCGTCAGCCCGCGGCAAGCCGTCCAGTTCTGCGCGCTGGGGGGCAACGTCCTCGCCGTCGGCGTTCAGGGCTCCTTCGACGAATGTCAGCGCCTCGTGCGGGAAGCCCTTTCCGACTCAGCCCTTCGCCGTGCCCACGGACTGGTGCCCGCCAACTCCATCAACGTGGGCCGGCTGCTCCCCCAGACGTTCTACTACGCCCACGCCTGGGCGGAGCACGCGGCCCGGTCGGAGGACGCCGGAAGGAGGAAGCGCGTCGGGCGGCATGCTGGAGCCTTGGGGTCGCCCGACTTGGTCGTCTCGGTACCCTCCGGAAACTTCGGCAACTTGGCGGCGGGGCTCGTCGCCCGGGCCCTGGGGGTGCCCATTGCGCGGTTCGCGGCGCCTACCAACGCCAATGCCGTCGTCCCCGCCCACCTTGCCGGCGGCGCCTACGAACCTGCCCCCTCCGTGCCGACGATCTCCAGCGCCATGGACGTCGGGAACCCCAGCAACTGGCTGCGCGTGCTGCACTTGTTCGGCGGCGGCGTGGAGGCTGCTCGGGACATCGTATCCGGCTCCTCGTGGACTGACGACGAGACGCGGAACTGCATCCAGGACGTTTGGCGCCGCACCGGAATCGTCCTGGACCCCCATACCGCCGTGGGTCTCCTGGGCCTGCGCTCGGAGCTGGCGCGCCGACCCGGCGCCCGCGGGATCGTCCTGGCGACGGCTCACCCGGGCAAGTTCGCCGAGACCGTGGAGCCTCTGGTCGGGCGTTCCGTGCCGGTCCCTCCCGGCATCGCCGCCGTGCTGGACCGCCCCGTGCGCGCGGTTCGCGCACCCCCCGAACTCGCTGCCCTGCGGCGCGTGCTGAGTTGAGACCGCCGCCGCCCGTGCGATATTGACCTTCCGTACCCCCACGCCACGAGGCGGCCAGCGCATGTCCAGATTCCTTCCGTGTCTCCCGGCCGCCCTGGCGCCCACGGCCTTGCTTCTGGCCTGCGGCCCCGCTTGGCCGCCGCCGCCCGAGACGGCCCGCGTGCCCGTGCACGACACGATCCACGGCGTCGCGTTCGTCGATCCCTATCGCTGGCTGGAAGATCAGGACAGCCCCGCCACGCGCACCTGGATCGCCGCGCAAAACGCCTACGCCGAACAGATCGTCGGCAACACGCCGCTGCGCCGGGCGCTGGAAGACCGCTTGGCGGAGCTCATGGACGTGCCCGGCCCCGTCTACCCGCGACGCGCAGCAGAGCACGAGTACTTCTCCTTGCGCAAGAAGGGACGCGAGGTCGCCGCGATCTACCGCCGCCCGGCTCCGGCCGAGCCCGACGACCGACCGCTGGACGCGGACGCGGAGTACGAAGTCGTGATCGATCCGCTGGAATTGAACCCCAGCGGCACGACCAGCGCGGCGATCCGGGACTTCTCGCCCGACGGAAGCCTGCTGCTCTACGCGGTCCGGGACGGCGGGCGCGACGAGGTGGAGATACGAGTTCGCGACCTGGCAGAGGACCGAGACTTGCCCGACCGTCTGCCCCAGGCTCTCTACGGCAGCATCTTCTTCGACGCCGAAGGCGCCGGCTTCTACTACGTCCACCGGTCGCGGACGGCGGGGCCGCGCTTCCGGTTCCACGCTCTCGGCACGCCGCCGTCCGCCGACGCCGAGCTGTTCGGGGACGGCATCGGCCCCGAGAGCTTTCTGAGCGTGTCCCGGGCCGGCGACCGGTTTGTCTACGCGGTCCAGCACGGTTGGGCGCGCTCCGATGTCTACGTCCACGATCCGCAAAAAGGCACGCCGCCCGTCGCCCTCGTGGTCGGCGAGGCCGCGCGCTTCCGTCCCCGCTTCGTGGACGGCGAGCTCCTGATGCTGACCAACCTGGACGCGCCGAACAACCGCGTCGTGGCCGTGGACCTGGACGCCCCGGGTTCGGACCCGTCGCAGTGGCGCGAAGTGCTGCCCGAAGCCTCCGATGTGCTGGCGAACTACCATGTCGCGGACGGCAGCCTGTACGCCGAGTACCTGCACAACGTGAGCACGCGGATCGAGCGATTCGGCATGGACGGCGCGCCCACCGGCGAAATCGATGTGCCGCCCCACCACGCGGCCTCGCTTCGGACCTGGCGCGACGGGCGCGCGCTCCTCTCGCTGAGCTCCCTGACGGCCCCCGCCCACGTGCTCGAGGTGGACATGGAGACCCTCGACGCGGACGAATGGTTGCCCCCCCAGACGCCCTTCGACGGCGCCGATTTCGAGCTGACACAGGTGTGGTACACGTCCCGCGACGGCACTCGGGTGCCGATGTACGTGGCTCACCGGCGCGACTTGGATCCCGCCGGCAACGCGCCCGCCCTGCTTTACGGCTACGGCGGCTTCAACGTAAGCCTGCTTCCCCGGTTCGACGCGCGCGCCGCGGCCTGGATGGAGCAGGGCGGCGTCTATGCGATCGCCACGTTGCGGGGCGGCGGCGAGTTCGGCGAGACGTGGCACCGCGCCGGGATGCTGGAGAACAAGCCCAACGTCTTCGACGATTTCGTGGCGGCGGCGGAATGGCTGGTCGCGAACGACTACACGAACCCGAACCGTTTAGCGATCCGCGGCTCGAGCAACGGGGGGCTGCTGGTCGCCGCCGCCGCGACCCGGCGACCGGACCTGTTTCGAGTCGTCTACTGCGGGTTCCCCGACCTGGACATGGTTCGCTTCTACCAGTTCACGACGACCAACAACCTTCCCGCGCTTCTGGAGTACGGCAACGCCGCCGTCGCCAGCGAGTTCGCGGTGCTCCGGACCTTCTCGCCGTACCAAAGTGTGCAGGACGGCGTGGACTACCCCGCGTTCATGCTTGCGCAAGGCGACCTGGACACGCGCGTGCCGCCGCTGCAAGCCCGCAAGATGACGGCTCGACTCCAAGCGGCTTCGGCGTCCGGGGCGCCGATCATTCTGGACTACGATCCTCGGGCGGGCCACGCCGGCGGTCGGGCGTTCAGCCGCAACGTCCGCAACGCAGCCATGGAGCTCGCGTTCCTCATGAGACAGGTGGGCCTTGTTCCGGAAGCTTGAGGGACAAGTCGCGCGGCGGTCGACGTGGATGGTCGGCATCTCGGTCGTGGAATCCGCAAGGTCCGTAGCGCAGTTGTACCTGACGGCCAATATGCTGGATGTGGCTCAGTTCGGGGCCTTCTCGTTGATCGTGACAATAGCGCTGGCGTTTCAAGGCGTGACGTCGCTGATGGGGCCGGAAGCTGTCACCACCTTCATGACCCGGTCGATGGCCAACGGCCGGCCTCGGGAAGCGGCGGCGATCATGTGGTCCGTTTTCAAGCTCTCAGCGTTGCTGGGCTTGGCGGGCTACGGGCTCTTGGGGGTGTTCGCCTTTAGCGGGATCGGACTGTTCGGACTCGGCTCGACCGACTCCATGGCGCTGCTCGTGTACGGAACCGTGGTCGTGCACACCGACGTGCGGGCAAGCAGCTTGGCCGTCTTGAGACTGACTGACCGTTTGGCACGCGGATTCGCCGTAACGGTTGCATGCGCCGTGGTTCAGGTTTGGGGACTGGCGATGGCTTGGCTTATGGGCGGTTCCGTGGTTGCAGTGGTATCTGTGCTGGCTGGGGGCATGGGGCTCGCCGCAACAGGTCTCTTTGTTGCGGCTGTGGGGTCCGCCCGGCAGATGGGTTTGCCGGTGCGGCAGACTCGGGTGCCGCTTCGCGCTGTCCCGACCAGCGTTGCCGACTTTCTGCGGCGGTCGTTCTGGCCGAAAAAGCTCGGAGCCGTATTCGAACAGATGGACATGCTGCTGGCGGGCGTCCTTACCACACAAGTCCAAGTCGGCCTCTACGGTGTGGCGCGCAGGTTTGCGGAGTTCCCCTCGACCCTGGCCAGTCCGATCGCACACGCGGTGCAGACGGAGTGCAGCACGAACTGGTTTCGTTCCGACGGCGAGGGGTTCCGCAGATTGGCGCTGCGCCTCTGCGCGACCTTGATCGGGGTCGCGCTCGTAACGTGCCTAGGACTGTTCCTTCTTGGCGAACACGTCATCGTCCTGTTCGATCCCGAGTCCGGGGACGCCGCCGCCCTCCTCCTGCTCATGCTTCCCGGCGTATTCGCATCGGTCGCCACCAGCGGTCTGTTCGTGCTCCCCCTGGGCCTGGGGCGCATCAAGCTGTCGCTGATCGCACCGGGGACCGCGATCGTCATCCAGGTCGTGGCGGCTGTTCTCCTTGCACCCGGTCACGGCGTCGCCGGTGTTGCGTGGGCTCGAAGCGTGACGCTCATTGCCGTGGGCGTGATCTGCGTTGGGTTCGCCATCCCGCTGTGGCGTCAGAGTCGTCGGCTGCCGGTGCCGTCCCGCGGTTCGCCGACGGAAAACGAGGATCCGCGCCTGCCCGAACCCATCGACGACGCTTCGTAGGTCCGGGAGGGCCGGTCGGGCCCGGCCTCTGGTCAGGCCCGCGCCTCCTTCCACGAGCCCCTCTTGAAGAGCACGCCGCTCACCACCGCCAGGGTCGAGAAGGCGATCGTGATGGCGACGAACACGCCGTTGGGTCCCAAGCCCAGGGGAAAGGCGAAGAGCCACGCCAGCGGCACCTCCCACAACCAGAAGCAGAAAAGGTTGATCAACGTAGGCGTCCACACGGCCCCCGCTCCGTTGAAGGCAGCGGTGAGCACCATCCCGTAGGCGTAGAAGAAGAAGCCCGCGGCCACGATCCGCAAACAGCTGGCTGCCACCTCCCCCGCATCTGCGGAGCCGCCGAAAAGGCTCACCAGCACCGGCGCGAGCGCGAAGAACGCGACGCCGACGACGCCCAGGAACGCCAAGTTCATCTTGCAGGCCAGCCACACCGCTCGCTCCGCGCGTTCCGGGCGACCCGCGCCCAAGCTCTGCCCCACCATCGTGGCCGCGGCGTTGGACAGCCCCCACGCCGGCAGCAGAGCGAAAAGGACGATGCGGATGCCGATCACGTATCCGGCCACCGCGGCCGGCCCGAACGCCGCAGTGACCCGGGTCAGCAGTATCCAGCTGGCGGTTCCGATCAAGGTCTGGAGCGCGCCGGTGGCGGACAGGCGTACGAGCTGAGCCATGACGGCGAGCCGAACTTTCAGGTGCGACCGACGAACGCGCAGGTTCCCGCCCCGGCGGAGCAGCACGTACATCTGGGCCGCCACTGCGACGCCCCGCCCGATCGTGGTCGCCACGGCCGCGCCCTGGACGCCCATCTCGGGGAACGGTCCCACGCCGAAGATGAGCAGTGGGTCCAGGACGATGTTCAGCCCGTTGGCAAGCCAAAGCACGCGCATGGCGGTGGCCGCATCTCCGGCCCCGCGAAAGGCCGCGTTCTGCAGAAACAGAAGCATGATCACGACGTTGCCGCCCAGCAGGACGCGCGTGTAGGACGTGCCCGTCTCCACGACGGTCTCGTCGGCGCCCATGAGGCGAAGGAGGTCGGGCGCGAACACGGCGCCGGCGACGCCGATCAGGGCCGCCACGCCGAACCCCAGGACCACGGCCTGGACCGTGGCTCGGGCCGCCCCCTCTCGGTTCCCCTCTCCGGTGCGCCGCGCCACCATGGCGGTGGTGCCGATGCTCAGTCCCATGGCGACCGTGTAGACCAGCGTCAGCATCGATTCGGTGAGACCCACCGCGGCCATGGCCGCGTCGCCCAGCCTGGACACGAAGAAGATGTCCACCACCGCGAAGAGCGACTCCATGACCATCTCCAGCACCATGGGGACCGCCAGGAGCACGACCGCCCGCGCGAGCGGTCCGCTGGTCGGGTCTCCGCCCGTGCCGCGTACCGCGTGAACGAGGACCTGCCACCACGACTCGCGGCCCGTCACGCGCCGAGGCCGCGGCACGGCGTCAGACGCAAGCCGCGCGCTGGATCAGGGGCCGTCCGCCGGCCCGAACCGCCCGGCGCCGCGGCGCATGCCCAGCCGGCAGATGCGTTCGCACAGGGCCGGGAAGGCGATTCCGGCGGCGGCGGCGGCCTTCGGCAGCAGGCTGTTGCGCGTCAGCCCCGGCAGGGCGTTGGCCTCCAGGCACCAAGCCGTGCCGTCCGGGTCCACCATGAAGTCCACGCGCGAAAAGTGGCGCAGCCCGAGCAGGCGATGGACGCGCACGGCGGAGGTCTGCAGTGCCGCAGCCAGTTCCGGGGGAATCGGGGCCGGAGCCGTCTCCCGGGCCATCCCGTCTTCGTACTTGCAGTCGAAGTCGAACAGCTCGCGCGCGGGTTCGATCTGCACCACAGGCAGCGCCTCGCCGTCCAGCACGCCGACCGTGAATTCGCGTCCTTTCACGTAGGCCTCGCACATGACCGCGTCGCCGGTGCCCGCCGCGTCCGCCTGGGCCCGGGCGCTCTCGGCCTCCGTGCGGGCCAGGGCAAGCCGCACGGACGAACCTCCCGAGACGGGCTTGACCACTAGGGGAAGCCCCAGGCGGGTCGCCGCGTCAGCGCCGCCGCCCCCGTGGTCGTTCCGCTGGCCGTCCGGCCCGACCACCACCCAGTCCGGCGTCGGGATGCCCGCGTCCCGCAGAAGCCGCTTCGTCAGGTCCTTGTCCATGGCCAGCGCGCAGCCGACCGGGCCGCTTCCCGCATACGGCACGCCGCCGGTCTCCAACAGCGTCTGCACCGTGCCGTCTTCGCCGGCGCCTCCGTGAAGGGCCAGAAAGACCACGTCGGCCTGCCGCACGACCGGCTCGGAAGCCAAGACGCGGGCATCCACGAGTCCGCCGCCGAGCACCGCGGGCGCCGTCGCGTCGGCCCTCCCGATCCCCGATTCCAGGATGCGCTCCTCGAAGGCCGGCGACACCAAGCCCGTGGCGGAATCGACCCCGTCCACGCGGTGTCCGACGGAGCGCAACGCTCGGGCGACCTGACAGCCGCTGGCCAAAGACACGCCGCGTTCCTCGGAGGTCCCGCCCATCAAGACGACCACGTGCATGGGAGCGCTCAAGCGGGAGACGCCGCCAGCGCGCGCACCAAGTCGTGGCTGGTCACGATGCCGGCCACCTGCCCGCTCGCGCGAATCAGCACGGCCTGGGCGCCGCCGACCAGCAGCCGCGTGGCCGCCCCGGCATCGGCCTGCTCGTCCAAGATCGGGTAGGGCCCCTCCATGACCGACTCGACCGGGGCGTCCAGCACGTCCTGGTCCGCCAAGACCCGCGTCATGAGTTCGCGCTCCGCCACGCTGCCCACGCACTCGCCGTCCACCATGACCGGCAGTTGCGACACGTTGTGGGACGACAGCGTGGAGACCGCCATGCGCACGGGCATGTCGGGCGACGCCGTCACCAGCCCGGGCAGTCGGTCCGGCTTCGAGGCCGCCATCTCCGCCACCGTCTTCCGGCGCTCCTCCAAGAAGCCGTTGTTCCGCATCCACTCGTCGTCGTACTGCTTGGTCAGGTACCGTTCGCCCCAGTCGCACAGGACCGCGACCACGCAAGCGTCCGGGTCGTCGATCCGCCGGGCCCGCTGCACCGCCGCATGCACGATCAAGCCGCTGGATCCCCCCACGAAAAGCCCTTCCTCGACGACCAGGCGCCGAGCCATCCGAAAGGACTCGCCGTCCGTCACGGTCACGTATTCGTCCACGTACTCCAGGTCCAGCGTGCCCGGGACCTTGTCGTTTCCAAGCCCTTCCACCTTGTAGGGCGCGCCTTCGCCCGTCCGGCCCGTGGCGTGGTAGCCGGCCAGCACAGATCCCACCGGGTCCACGCCGATCACCTGCACGTCGGGGTTGCGCTCCTTCAGGTACTTGCCCGTCCCGGATATGGTGCCGCCCGTGCCCGCCCCCGCGAAGAAGTGTGTCACGGCGCCCTCCGTCTGCTCCCAGATCTCGGGGCCGGTGGTGCGGTAGTGGGCTTCCGGGTTGGCTCGGTTGTAGAACTGGTCCGCCAGAAAGCCGCCGGAAGTGGCCTCCGCGATCGACTTGGCCCGGTTCACGTAGTGGTCCGGATGGTCCGGCGGCACCGCCGTCGGCGTAATGACCACTTCGGCGCCGAACGCCCGAAGGAGCTTGACCTTCTCTTGGCTCATCTTGTCGGGCATGGTGAACACGCAGCGGTAGCCCCTAGAGGCGGCCGCCATGGCCAGGGCCAGCCCCGTGTTGCCGCTGGTTCCCTCCACGATTGTTCCCCCCGGCTTTAGGCGACCGTCGGCTTCGGCGGCTTCGATCATGGCCAGTCCGATCCGGTCCTTGACGGAACCGCCCGGATTCATGAACTCGGCCTTGCCGTACACGCGACTGCGAAGGTCGCCGCCGACGCGCGTCAAGCGGACCAGGGGCGTCCATCCCACCAGCTCCATGACGTGCTCGTAGGGCCGGCGGTGGCGCGCCTCCACGTCAGGAAGGGCGTCGCTGGGCACCGCTGTCCGCCGGGGGCGCTTTCGAGAACGTCACGGGCACCCGAACCCAGGCGGCCTGGGCCGCTCCGTCCGCTCGGCGCCGCGCCGGCTCGAAGTTCATGGCCTCGATCCCGCTTGCCGCCGCCGAGTCCAGCATCGCGTGGCCGCTGCTCTCCGCCAACTCCACGCTGTCCGCGCGCCCCTCCTCGTTCACCAGAACCCGCAACAGCACGACGCCCTCCACGTCCTGCTCCCAGAGTTCCACGGGATACTCGACAGGAGGATCGCCCGCCAGAGGCCGGGGCTGCTCGACGCCCCCGTCGTCGGCGCAACCGAGGGCGAACAGCAGCAAACAGCACCGCTTCGCGCCGCCGAAGCGCTTCACACCGCCGAAGCGCGCAAGGACTGGAGCATGTTGAGGGCGTCGATCGGGGTCATGCGCTCGGGGTCCAGAGCTCGAAGCCGCTCCAACACCGGGTGCTCGCCCCCGAAGAGCGAAAGTTGCGCGCCGGCCGGACCCGCCACCGGTGTCGCCGCTTCCCGCGGAACGCCTTCCAGCTCGGACAACAGCTCCGCGGCTCGCGCCACCAGCTCCGGCGGGAACCCGGCCAGTCGCGCCACCTGGATGCCGTAGGACCTGTCCGCGCCGCCCTTCTCCAACCTGCGCAGAAAGACGATGCAGTCGCCCGACTCGCGGACCGCCACGTTCAGGTTTTTGACGCATGAAAGAAGGTCGCTCAACTGGGTCAGTTCGTGGTAGTGCGTGGCGAAGACGGTCTTGGCGCCTACCTGCTCGTGAAGGTACTCGGTAACCGCCCACGCAATGGAGACTCCGTCGTAGGTGGACGTGCCGCGGCCGATCTCGTCCAGCAGGACCAGGCTTCGCTCGGTGGCGCCGTGAATGATCGACGCGGTCTCGTTCATCTCGACCATGAACGTGGACTGGCCGCGGGCCAAGCTGTCGGACGCGCCGACCCGCGTGAAGACCCGGTCGCAGATGCCCAGGGAAGCCTTCGCCGCGGGCACGAACGATCCCATCTGCGCCATGATCTGGATCAGTCCCGTCTGGCGCAGCACGGTGCTCTTTCCGGCCATGTTGGGGCCGGTGAGGATCACGACGCGTCCGTCGTCGTCCAGGCACAGGTCGTTGGGAATGAAGTCCTCGCGCGGCATCACGGTCTCGACCACGGGGTGCCGGCCTGCCGTCACTTGGTAGGCGAACTGGTCCGTCACCTTCGGACGCACGTAGCCGTGGGACTCCGCCACCTCCGCCAGCGCGGCCAACACGTCCAGCGCCGCCGCCCGCCGCGCGGTCTCGCGAATGCGCGGAACCGCCTGGGCCAGCTCGCTGCGCACTCGGCGGAACAGGCGCTGCTCGAGCTGGGCGATTCGGTCCTCGGCCCCGAACACCTTTTCTTCCCACTCCTTGAGCTCGGCGGTTACGAAGCGCTCGGCGTTGGTCAGCGTCTGACGTCGGGCGAAGCGCGGCGGAACGCGAGGCAGGTTGGGCTTGGTGACTTCCAGGTAGTAGCCGAACACCTTGTTGAAGCCGACGCGAAGCGACGCGATCCCCGTCTGTTCCCGTTCTCGGGCTTGGAGTCCGGCGATGAACTCCTGCGCACCGTCGCGCGCGCGCCGCAGCTCGTCGAGCTCGGAGTCGAACCCGGCGTGGATCACCCCGCCGTCCGCCAGCGTAGCCGGCGCGTCCGCCGAGATCGCTCGCCCCACCAGCGATTCCAAGTCGGCCAAGGTGTCCAGCTCCCGGCAGAGCGTCGCCAGGACCTCGCTCTCCAGTTCGGCGCCCGACGCCGCGAGCGCCGGAAGCTGGCGCGCGGACTCTCCCAGGGCCAGCAGCTCGCGCGGCCCCGCATGTTCGGACCCGATGCGCGTGGCCAGCCGGTCCAGGTCCCGGACCTTGCCCAGGGAGTCGCGCAGGGCGGTTCGGGCGGACGGGGCGTCCACGAGCTCCGCCACGCCGAACTGGCGCCGCTCCAGCGCTTGGGGGTCCACCAACGGCGCCAGCAGCCAGCTTCTCAACAGGCGGCTGCCCATGGGCGTCCGCGTGGCGTCCAGCACCGACAGGAGCGACGTGCCGCCGTCGCCCCCGCGCAGGGGCTCTACCAGCTCCAGGTTCCGGCGCGTCATCGAGTCCAGGGTCATGAACGCGTGGGGACGCTCGACTCGGGGCGCCCGCAGGTGGCCGGAAGCTCCGGGGCGGATCTCCTCCACGTACGCGACCACGGCGCCGGCCGCGCAGACCAGCGCATCGTCGCCCCGCTCGAAGCCGAAGCCGTCCAGCGACTGGACGCGATAGCGCCGCACAAGCTCGTCCTGGGCCGCCTCCAGGCCGAACAGCCAGTCGGGCCGGATGGTGAGCACGGCGGGCGGACGGCGGGGCGCAAGGGCTTCCCATGACTCGGGGACCAGGATCTCGCGCGGCTCGAAGCGGTCCAGGACCTCGTCCAAGTACGCTTCGGCGGACTCCAGGACCACGAGCTCCGCCGTGGACACGTCCAAGGCGGCCACGCCGACCCGCGCCCCGACCGCGCCGCCTGCCTGCGCCCCGGCGCCGCCCTGGGCCGACCCCGCGACCTGGCCTCCCGCCGGCCGGCCGAACGGTGCCGCCGCCACGATGAAGTTATTCCGCTTCGCGTCCAAGAGGCCGCCGGACAGCACCGTGCCCGGCGTGACCGTCTCCACCACCTCTCGGCGAACGATCCCCTTGGCCTTGGCGGGGTCTTCCATCTGCTCGCAGATCGCGACCCGCTGCCCCAGCGAGACCAGGCGCGCCAAGTATTCGTCCAACGCCTTCACGGGAATGCCCGCCAACGGCACGCGTCCGGCGGCGCCGTTGTTGCGGGTGGTCAGGGTCAGCCCCAGCAGGCGGGCGCCTTCCTCCGCGTCGTCGCAGAACATCTCGTAGAAGTCGCCGACCCGAAAGAACACAAGGGCGTCCCTGTGGCGGGACTTGACTTCGCGCCACTGCCGCATGAGCGGCGTCTCGGAGCCGCGGGCTGAATTGGCCAAGGCACTACCGATGCTAGACGGGGACAACGGGACCAAAGTATTGCGCCGACGTGGGCGCAATCAACCAAGGCGCCTGCGCAGTCGGTTCGCGTTCGCGACGACCGTGACCGAACTAAAGGCCATGGCGGCGCCCGCGATCATAGGTGACAGGAGCAGTCCCGCGGACGGGTAAAGGACGCCTGCGGCGACGGGTATCCCCGCCACGTTGTAGGCGAACGCCCCGGCCAAGTTCTGGGCGATGTTCCGCTGCGCGGCCCGGGATATCCGCAACAGTGTCTCCACGCCCCGCAGCGAGTCCCCCAGCAAGGCCACGTCGCCGGTCCGAACGGCCGCCTCGGCGCCGCTCCCCATGGCGATGCCCACGTCGGCCGCCGCCAGCGCGGGCGCGTCGTTGATCCCGTCGCCCACCATGGCCACCACCCGGCCCTGCCGCTGCAGAGCCCGTACTTCGCGTCTCTTCTCTTCCGGCGAAAGGCGCGCTCGCACGCGCCGGATGCCTGTGGCCCGCGCCACCTGGGCGGCCGACTCCTCCGTGTCGCCCGTGAGCATGACGGGCTCGACGCCCACCGCCGCAAGCCGCCCCACCGCATCGGCCGCCCCGTCGCGCAGAGCCCCGGCCGCCCCGAACACGCCCGCCGCCGCTCCGTTCACCGCCACCGCCACCGGCGTCTCTCCCCGTTCCGCAATCTGCCCCAGCGCTGCGTCCAACGGCTCCGTGCTCACGCCGGCTTCGGCCAGGAACGACGGCGACCCCAGCAGCACTCGCCGTCCCTCCACAACGCCGGATGCGCCGCGGCCCGGATGCGCGGCGAAGTGAAGAGCCTCCTTGGGCGGCGCGCCGCTTCGGGCCGCGTATCGAGCCACGGCGCGGCCGGCCGGGTGCTCCGAAGCCGCCGCCACGGCGCCGGCCGCCTCGACGAAGCTCGCGTCGCCCGTTGCGTCCGCCGTCGTTCCTCCCGTCCCCTTCCGCCCTCTCGCACCCGCCTCGGCGGCGAACGTCACCTCCAGGTCGTTCGTGGTGAGCGTGCCGGTCTTGTCCAGCACCACCGTGTCCACCTTCCGCGCCCTCTGGAGCGCGTCGCCGTTTCGGATCAGGACGCCGTGCCTCGCTGCCTGTCCGACGGCGATCATGACCGAGATGGGGGTGGCGAGCCCCAAGGCGCAGGGACACGCGATCACCAGCACCGCGACCGCCGTGGTCGACGCAAAGGCCAGCTTGGGCTCGGGGCCGACCAGCCACCATGCCGCAAAGGTGCCCGCGGCCACGACGAGCACCGCCGGCACGAACCACGCCGCCACCTTGTCCACTGTTCGCTGCACGGGGGGCTTGGCGGCCTGGGTCCGCGCAACCGTGTCCACGATCCGGGCCAGCACTGTTTCGGCGCCCACGCGGGCGGCCTCCACCACCATCGCGCCGGTGCCGTTGACGGTTCCGCCGGTCACGGTTCCGCCTGCGAACTTGGCAACGGGGACGCTCTCGCCGGTCAGCATCGACTCGTCCACCTCGCTCTCCCCCGACACGACCCGCCCGTCCACGGGGACGCGCCCGCCGGGGCGCACGCGCACTCGGTCGCCGGGTTGCAGGCTGGCTACGGGCACGTTCTCGGTGCGGCCGTCCGAGGTCACGCGGTCGGCCGTCTCGGGGGCCAAGTCGAAGAGCGCCCGCAGCGCCCGCGCGGTCCTCCCCTTGGCGCGCGCCTCCATGGCTTGGCCCAGCACCACCAAGGCGATCACCACGGCCACGGCTTCGTAAAAGGGACGCGCCGCGCCCCCGGGAAAGAGACCGGGCGCCAAGACCGCAGCAGTCGAGTACGCCCAGGCGGCGCTCGTTCCCAGCGCGACCAGGGTGTTCATGTCGGCGGTGCGGCGCTTCCAGGCGGCCCAGGCGCCCGCGAAGAAGCCGCCGCCCACGTAGAACAGGATCGGGAGCGCGACCAGCCCCGAGAACCACCACGCCGCCAGGAGGACCCGTCCCTCCATGGGCGGCAGCCCCGGGATCATCTCCCAGTGGCCCACCACCACGACCGGCGCGCCCAAGGCGGCGCCCAGCCGAAACTTGGCCATGAACCGCGCCGAATCGGCGTCCCTGCGCTCGTCCCGGGCCCGCGCCGCCGCCAGGGCATCGTCGGCGCCGGTCAGGACGACGGCCTCGTAGCCGACGGCGTCCACCGCCTCCACCAGCCGGGCCGCCTCCACCCCCGCACGCGCCGCGACCCTGGCCACCTCCTCGACCAAGTTCACCCGAGCCTCCGTCACGCCGTCCACCGACCCCAGCGCCTTCTCCACCGACCCCACGCACGCGGCGCAGTGCATCCCCCGAACCGCCAGCTGCAGCTCGCGCTTCCCCGCGTCCTCCGCGTTCCGCTCCCCAGCGCCCGCGCCCCGCTTCCCCGCGCCCCCTGCGTCCCGCTCCGCCCCGGCCTGCAAGCCGCTCGTCATCCGCCCCCCGAGCCGCCCGCTCGTCGCTCGGGCGCCGTCAAGCTCCACAGCCACTCTTCCAACAGCACGCCGCCGGGCAGGGAGCTGGCCTTGAGAAGCTGATCCAGGCGGCGAAGTCCCCGCACGGCGCGCGCCACGCCGTCGGGCGTCCAGCGACGGGCTTGGCCCAGCACGCGACGGGCCATGAACCGCTGATACGGGGGCAAGACCTGGTTGAGCGCCGGGGCGCCTCCCTCCACCGCGACGCCGATGCGGAGCATCTGGACCGAGAGACCGATCGCGAGTCCCACTGGCGTCTCGCCCTGCTCCAACAGGATCGCCAAGCCTCGAACGGCTTCGGGGATGCGGCGGTTCCCCACCAAGTCGAACCAGCCCCACCGGTCCTGTCGCGGAAGCCGCAGCCCGCTCTTGCGGACCGCCTCCACGTCCACCGCCTCGCCCTCGCCGATCATTGCGCACAGCTTCTTCACCTCGTGCACGAGCACGCCCAGATCGGCGCCGGCCGCGGATGCCAGCGCCTGGGCCGCGTCGAGCTCCAGCGTGGCGTCCAGTTCGTCTCGCGCCCACGCCACCAGCCACGCCGGCACTTCGTGAGCCGGCACTTCCTTGAACTCCGTCGTGGCGGCCAGCTTCGCCAGGTCCTTGTAGAACTTGGCCTTGGAGCGGGCAGGCAACGTGGCCTGAAGGATCAGCACCAGTCCCGGCGGAGGGTTCCGGGCCGCATCCAAGAGGACGGTCCGCGCCTTCGGGCTGGCCGCGAACGCTTCGGTCTCCTTCACGTGGACGACGCGCCACTCCGCGATCATCGGGGGCGTGGCAACGACGGAGGCCAGCCGCTCCACCGTGGTGGCCGAACCATCGAGGCGGTCGAAGTTGAACTCGCGGGTTGTCGGGTCCAGGTAGCGTTCCACCAAGCCCCGCGCCGCTTCCAGCTTCCTGTACTCGTCTTCGCCGTGCAGGAAGAATACTCCGCCCCCGTCCGTCGCCTTTGCCACGCCGCCGTTGTCGGGCAGAGCCGCTAGCAGAACTCCGGGGCGCCCTCGCTGGGGTCGGTCGACGAGGACGAGGAGCGTCCGGCGCTCCGGGCAAGAAGCCGGACCTGCGCCACGTCCAGCGGCCGAGGTTCGGGCGTCGGCGCTTCCCGAAGGACGGCCACGCCTCGTCTGACGGCGCGGTCGTACCGTCGGCACGACGGACACGAGGCCATGTGCGCCGTCATGGCCGCTTCGGCGCCGGCGGCGATCCGGCCGTCCCGGTAGTCGGAGTAGCCCCGCAGGAAGCTTCGACAGTCCAGCGAAGGTGCTTCGCGTTCGTTCACGCCTGAACCGTCGCAGGAAACCGCGTCGGGGTCAACACGCCCCCGGCCCGCAACCCCCGCGATTGCGCGTCAATCGATCATCGGCGCGACGATCTCGGCGAAGTGCTCTCGCGCCCGGTTCAGCCGGCTCTTGACCGTGCCCACGTTGATGTCCGCGATCTCCGCGATCTCTTCGTAGGACCGCTCCTCCAGCTCCCGGAGGACGAAGATGGCCCGGTACCGCTCCGGGAGCATCTCCACCGCTTCTTCCACCGTCGCCTGGAGGCGCCGCTTCCGGTACAGCTCGTCGGGACCGGGGGACGGGTCCGACCAGTAGTCCATCGTCCACCCCGAGTTGTCGTCGCCCTCGAGCGTCTGGAAGAGCACCTCGCGGCTCTTGGAGCGCCTCCGAAGCTCCGTCCGTGCCACGTTCCGCGCGATGGCGTAGACCCATGTCGAGAACTTCCTCGACTGGTCGAACCCTTCGATGCTGCGGAAGACCCGGACGAAGATGTCTTGGACCAGGTCCTCGGACCGCTCCCAGTCCCCGATCATCCGATTGACGAAGCGCAGCAGGCGCGCCTGGTACCTGCGCACCAGCTCGTTGAACGCCTGCTCGTCTCCGGCCAGGAAGCGCCGCACGACCTCGCAGTCGTTCGGCGCGACCGTCTCTTGGATGCGAATCGTGTTTGTCGTGGCCATCGTTCGTTGTCCTCCTGTTGCTGGGGTCGAGACCCCCGACCCGTGAGATTCCCGTGGCCGCCCACATTCCCTGCATAAAGCGTGCCAAAACTCCGAACGACTTCGAATTGCCAATGTCGACAAGGGATTTCGGCGACCTTCGGCGGCGACGACCGAGGGCTCGCCGTCCACGGTCGGATACGCTTGGGCCGGCGGACCGGCGGTCAACCCAAGAGGAACCGGGCGGCGTAGAGCAAGGCGACCACGGACTTGGCGTCGGCGATCTCGCCCGACTCGACCATCTCCAGCGCTCGGGACAGCCGGAGGCGCGCGGGCTCCAGGAACTCGTCGGGGTCGCGACGCGCCCTGCCCGGCGTCAGGTCGAACGCGGCGTACAGCCTGATCTGCTCGTTGGTGAAGCCGGGCGTGGTGTGAATCGTCGTCAGTTGGACCAGTCGCCCGCCCCGGAACCCGGTCTCTTCCTCCAACTCCCGCAGAGCGCAGCGGTCCCAGGGTTCGCCCGGTTCCGCGATCCCCGCGGGCGCCTCGTAGATGACGCCTCCGGCGGCGTAGCGGTACTGCCGCACCAGCAGGACCTCCGGGTCGGGGTCGCCCTCGTTTCCAAACACGGGCAGAACGGCCGACGCCCCCCGGTGCCGGACCAGCTCCAGCTCGCCCACCGACCCGTCGGGGAAGCGCACCGTGTCCACGCTCAGGTGGACCACCCTGCCGTCGTGGACGACCCGGCTCCGCATCCGCGCTGCGCGATCTTCCGAGCCCGCCCGGTCCTCCGAACCGCCTCGCCCCGCCACGCCGCCCCCGCGATTCTCGCTCAACGCACCGCCCCCTCGCCGCCCTCGACCGCTCCGCCGCCGTCCGTCGGCCCGCCGTCCACCCCCCGCTCCCGGTGCACCTCGACCGGCCCCGCGTTCAGCGCCTCCAACTGGGGCGCCACGGCCTCGGCGTCGCCGGCCGCAACGACGCACAGCTCGCCGGGACGAAGATGCCTGTGCGCCGCTTGTGCAGCCTCTTCGTGCGTGACGGCGCGCACGCGGTCCCGGTAGCGCCGGTCGTATTCGGGCGGCAGGTCGTGGACGACCGCCCCGGCGATCCGCGACGCCAGCTGGCCCGTGGTCTCCAGCCGCAAGGGGAAGACGCCGGCCAAGTACCCGGTCGCCGACTCCACCTCTTCCGCCGTGGGCCCCTCTTCCGCCATGCGCTCGATCTCGCGAAGGACCTCCGCAACGGCGGCCCCGGTGACGCCCGTCTCCACGGCGGCGGACACGGCGAACGGACCCGGGCCCTTGCGCGCCGCGAAGCTGGACCGGACTCCGTAGGTGTAGCCGTGCCGCTCCCGCAGGTTGAGGTTCAGCCGCGAAGAGAACGAGCCGCCCAGGACCAGGTTCGCGACCCGCAGCGGCAGGTAGTCCGGCGCGGCCCTTGCGATCCCCGGATGCCCGACGCGGACCTCGGACTGCACCGCCCCCGGCCGATCGACCACGTGGAAGGTCCGTTCGCGAACGCGAGGTCCGGCGCGGGGATCGGGAACGACCGCGCTCCCCGGTTCCCACCCGCCCAGGAACCGTTCGGCGCTCGCGACCGCCTCGTCCGGCTCCACGTCGCCCACCAGCACGAGCGTCGCCGCGCCGGCCCCGTGGAACTCGGCCGCGAACGCCTGCGCGTCGGCGACGCGGATTCCTTCCAGCGACGCGGCCGTCCCGCCGGCGGGGCGCGCGTAGGTGTCGCCCTCCCGATACATGAAGCGCGCGTGAGCGTCCGACGCCAGCGCCGCCGGGTTCATCAGGCGCTGACGGGCGGCCGCCAGCCGCTGAGCCTTGCGACGGTCGAAGCCGGCGACCTCGAATGCCGGCGCCTCAACCATCCCCGCCAACAGCTCCAGGGCGCGCGGCAGGTATTCCGCCAAGCACGACACGGCGACGGTGGACGAGTCCCATCCCGTGGCCGCCCCGAAGCTGGCCCCGATCTCCGCCATGCTCCGGGCCAGTTCCCGCTCGGGAAGCGACCGCGTGCCCCCTTCCAGGGCGTCCGCCGTCAACGACGCCAGCCCCGCCCGCCCGCCCGGCGACGCCGTTTCGCCCGCCTTCAGCACAACCATCGCCGTCACCAGCGGAAACGAGACCTTGGGCGCGACCCGGACGGACATGCCGTTGCCCAGGCGGCGACGAACGACCTCGGGGAACTCGTAAGGACGGATGTCGCCGGGCGGCGGCGGGCCGGAACGCGCGCTCACGAGGCCTCTCCGGGTAGATAGCTAACGAAGACGAGGTCGTCGTTGCGAAGGAACTCGCGGCTCCACGCCCGAGCTTCGTCCGCCGAGACTTGGCGCAGCCGCCGCAGGTCCGGGGCCAGCCGACGCGCCGTGCCGAAGACGGTGGCGTACATGGACAGAAGGTCGGCCCGAGCCTCGACCCTTTGGAGCGTCTGCACCACCCGCGTCTCGTGCCCGACGACGGCGCGGCCCAGCTCCTCCGCCGATATCGAGACCGCGTCGTCCAGCTCCCGCGCCACGACGGACTCCAGCTCCTCGACCGGCGTCTCCGGGTAGCCGGTTGCGACGACCAGGAAGATCGCGGCCCCGCACGTAAGCGGAAGGTGATGGCAGCTGGCGGACTTCACGGCCCGCGTGCGCACCAAGCGGTCGTGCAGGCGCGCGGAGCGGCCCATCCCCAGGCAGCACGACACCGCCTCGCCGACGTAGAAGGCGTCGCTGCCGAAGGGAGGCGTTCGGACGGCGGCGTAGACTCGGGGCAGGGGCACCGCGGCGCTGATCCGCTCTCGCCGAGCGCTGTCGCCCGTAGCGAAGGGCGCTTGCGTGCCGCCGGGCGGCGGCGGAGGCTCGGGTCCCGCGGGGATGTCGCCGAAGTAGCGGCGGACCCGGTCCAGCGCCCGGTCGGCCTCGATGTCGCCGCAAACCGCGAGCACCGCGTTGTTGGGCACGTACCACGTGTGGAAGAACGCACGCGCGTGGTCCAGCGTGGCCGACTCGATGTCCTCCATGGCGCCGATCACCGTGTGGTGGTACGGGTGGCCGGGGGGGAAGAGCAGGGCTTGCAGTCGCTCGTCCCAGTCGCCGTAGGGCTGGTTGTCGTAACGCTGCCTGCGCTCGTTCATGACCACCCGGCGCTGGTTCTCCAGCTTCTCCCCCGTCAGCGCCGGCAGCGTCCAGCCCATGCGGTCGGACTCCAGCCAGAGCGCCAGGTCCAGGTGGTGAGACGGCAGCGTCTCGAAGTAGTTGGTGCGGTCGAACCACGTCGTGGCGTTGGCCGACCCTCCGGCGGCCTCGACTTGGCGCAGGTGGCCGTTCTTGGAGACGTGGGCGGACCCCTGAAACATCATGTGCTCGAACAGGTGCGCCAATCCGGTTCGGCCCGGCGCCTCGTTCCGCGATCCCACGTTGTACCAAAGGTTGACCGCCACCACCGGCGTGGCGGGGTCCGGCGCCAGGACCACGCGAAGCCCGTTGTCCAGCCTATGCTCCTCGACCCCGTCCAGGACCGCGGCCGTCCGCCCTTGCCCGGCCAAGCCGTCGTGCTCCATGCTAGTGCGCACTCCCGTTTTGGTGGTCGCCGCTCCCTGCCAAGAAGAAGGTCCAGCCGTGAATCTCGCTTCGCCCCAAGCTCCCGCGCCGTCCCGCGCCCTCGTCCCGCCCAAGGCGTTCGCCCCCTTCAAGATGGAAAGATGGCAGTCCACCTACGAACACCGCGTGGACTGCAACCTGTCGGAGAGCGGCGTCCATCCGCTGACGACGGGCGAGCTTCTTTCCTACGCCGGCACCCCCGACCTGCTTTCGGACGTTCGGTTGGGCTACGGCCAGTCCAACGGCTCCGACGAGCTTCGGTCCCTGATCGCGGCGCTGTATCCGGGGGCGACCGACCAGTCCGTCGTCGCGACGACCGGCGGCATCGAGGCCAACTTCGTGGTGTTCTGGGAGCTTGCCGATCCGAGCAAGCCCGTGGCCGCCCTGGTTCCGAACTACATGCAGGTCCCCGGCTTGGCGGAGAACTTCCAGGGCGAAGTCCTGCCCTTCCGCTTGCGCGAAGAGACGGGCTGGCGCCCCGACCTGGACGAGCTGGAGTCGGCGTTGCATGCGGGCGCCGGGCTGATTCTGGTCACCCACCCCAACAACCCGACCGGCGTGGCCCTGACTTCGGACGAGATCGATCAGATCGTGGGCCTGGCGGATCGGCACGGAGCTTGGATCCTCTCCGACGAGGTGTATCAGGGCGCCGAGGCCGGCGATGCGCAGGTCGGCAGCTTTTGGGGCCGGTACGACAAGCTGGTGGTGACCAACTCGCTGTCCAAGGCGTACGGAATCCCCGGCGTGCGGCTGGGTTGGTGCGCGGGGCCCGCCGCCGTGGTGGACCGCCTGTGGGCGCGGACCGACTACACCACGATCACGCCCGCCTCGTTGTCCGACGCCCTGGCGGTGGTCGCGCTCTCGCCCGATGTCCGTCCCCGCATCTTGGAGCGCACCCGCGGCATCGTCCGCCGTAACTTGGCGGTGCTCGCAGAGTGGCTGGACGCGCGCGACGGGCTGTTCGCCTGGACGCCCCCCGACGCCGGCGCCATCTGCATGGTGCGGTACCACGCCGCCGAACCGTCGTTGGCGCTGGCGGAGCGACTGCGGGCCGAGCACGGCGTGCTGATCGTGCCGGGCGCCCACTTCGGCGCCGAGCACTTCATGCGAATCGGCTTCGGTCCCCCCGAGAGCGAGCTGCGCCGAGCGCTGGACCGCCTGGACGCGGGACTGGCGGCGTGGCGCCGCGCACGCGTAGCTTGAGCACGGGTTCGATCCCCTCGAGAAGGAAGGAGCGCAAGAGATGATCCACGCCACCGCCCTCTGGCTGCCGGCGCTCGTGGCCACGGTCGCCGTGTTCGTGGCCAGCGCCGTGGTCTGGATGGCGATGCCGCACCACAAGAAGGACTTCGCCGAAGCCGAGGACGAGGACGGGCTCATGGACGCCGTGCGCAAGTGCGTGGGCGTCGCGCCGGGCATGTACTACTTCCCCTTCGCCAAGTGGGGGCAAGAGAACGCGGACGCGTACAAGGACAAGGTGCGGGCCGGCCCCGTCGGCATCCTGCGCGTGCGCGACCCCAAGTCGGCGCTCGACATGCGGTCCGCGCTGATCAAGGCGTTCCTGCAGTACGCGGCCATCAACGCCGTGATCGCTCTCTTGGCGGCCGGGGTCGTCGGGACCGAGGCGCACTTTGCCGAGGTGTTCCACGTCACGGGGCTGGCGGCGTTCCTGGCCTACGGCTTCGTCGGCGTGCAAGAGAGCATCTGGTTCGGGTTGCCCGGCAAGGTCGCCGTCAAGCACGCCGTGGACGGGTTGGTCTACGCCGTCATCACCGGCGCCGTGTTCGGATGGCTCTGGCCGTGAGCGACGCCATGGTCTACGAAGCCCGCATCCGCATCGAGCGCACTCGCGGGCCGCACCGCCTGGCCTACCTGCCCGCCCGCGACGGTCCCGTGGAGTTCGGCGTCCACGGCGCCATCGCCGAGCACTACGGCGCGCGCGCGGCGGCAGACACCACGACCACGCTGGACTACGTGATGGCCGCCACCGGCGGCTGACTCGTCGGCACCTTCGGAGGCGTGCTGGAGGCACGCGGGATCGACGCTTCGGACGGACGGCTGACGGCGGAGGTGCACGGCAAGGTCGGCAAGGACGAGGGCGTCTTGGTGATCCGACGGATTCACGTGAAGTACGCGTTGAAGGCCGCCGGCGCCGACCCGGAGGTTGTCCAACGCGCCTTCGAGGTGCACCCCATGCGCTGTCCCGTCTACCGAACACTGCACCGGTGCATCGACATCACGACGGAAGTGGAGACCACCGACGGCTGACGCGAACGCCGGCCGCCCTGAACCCGCGGACTCGGAACGGTCGTAGGGCCAAGGGCCGGCGCGCTCGCCGGCGGGCGTGCTCCGAACCCCAACCGGAACAACCGACTCATGGGATACATCCTCCGGCGCGTCGTGCGGCTTCTCCTGGACTGGTTGCGCACCAAGATCTGATTCGCGCCTCCCAAGCCCGATCCGCGCGCGTCCAAGAGCCTGCCGGCCGTGCAGCTAGCTCGTGCCGTCTCCGTACACGAAGCGCTCCACTTCGCCGTGTATACGCTCCACGGTCTCCGCAGCCGGGGGGCGCGTGAACCTGGACACCGCCCACGTCACGACGAAGTTGGCCGCCAGCGACCACACGGCTTCGTGCACCCCCCAAGGCCGAACGAACTCGATCCGCGTCAGGTACAGAACGACCAATCCCGTCGCAATGCCGGCCACCGCGCCAGCCGCCGTGGTCGGCCTTCGCCCGGGGAAGCAGACCCCCAGCACCGCCGGCATCAGCTGCAACGATCCGGCCGCTGCCAGCGTCACCAAGCTGACCAGGAAGTCGATCTGGTTGACCGAGAGGTACCAGCCGACTCCCAGCAGGACGAGCACCACGCACCTTCCGAAGGCGACGTAGTGCGACTGGCTTCGGTTCGGGGCCACGTACCGCTGGTACACGTCCCGGGTGAGCACGGTCATGTTGGAGTGGAGGATCGAGTCCAGGGTGGACATCGCCGCTGCGGTCGCGCCCGCCAGAATCAGGCCCGTCAGCCACGCCGGCGCATAGCGGAAGAGCAGCTCCGGGAAGATCTTGTCCGCTTCGGCGCCCTCGAGTCCCGGAAGCACGAGCGCGCCCCCCAGCCCCACCAAGGCCATGGGGATGAACAGGCTCATCAGGTACAGCGGCGTGGTGGCTCCCAGCAGCTTGAGCGTGCGCGCTGATGCCGACGTGTAGTAGCGGATCATCATGTGGGGCTGGAAGACGAGCCCGAACGACAGCACGATCGTCATGCCCACCCACATGCCCGGCGTGAAGAAGCCCTCCGGTCCCGGCAGCGAAAGCAGGTCCGGCCGCTCGGTCGCCAGCCGCCGCCAAAGCGCCACCGGTCCGCCGAAGACCTTGTAGACCAGCACCAAGGCGCCGGCCCAGACCGCCACGTACATCCAGACGCCCTGGATCACGTCGGTCCAGTACACGGCGCGCAGGCCCCCGACGATCAAATACATCGCGGCCACGACCAGCAGGATCAACGTGGCCCACTCCAGGGGCAGCCTGTCGCCCGTGGCCACCGACAAGATGTAGCCCAGCCCCGTGGCTTGGACCTGGATGTACATGATCGTGAAGACGACCGAGACCGCGGCGGCCAGGACCCGCACCGTCTCGCTCTGGTAGAAGTCCGCCAGCAGGTCGGCCGGCGTGATGTAGCCGAACTTCTTGCCCAGCGCCCAGATCCGGGTGCCCAGGACGTAGGTGACGGCGCCCACCAGGATCGTCCAAGTTCCGGCCGCCCAGAACCCGATTCCGTGCGTGTAGAAGTACCCGCCCGATCCCAGGAACGCGAACGCCGAATGGAAGGTGGCCACCACGGTCAAGTACAGCACCACGAACCCGGCTTGGCGGCCGTACAGCAGAAAGTCCTCCATGTTCGCGGCCAGCCTCTTGTTGGCCAGCACGCCGATCGCGATCGTGGCCGCCAAGTAGACGAAGATCAGGCTGGTGGATACGACCCACGGCTCCACGGGGTCAGACCCTTCTCCTGGCCGTCCAGATCAGGATTGCGATCAGGAGCAGGTAGACGGCCAGCAGGTAGGCGAAGAGGAAGGGCATCCCCAGGATCCAGGGCTCGATGCGGTCGGCCAGCCCGTGCACAATCGGCGGCTGCGCCAGCGCCATGCACGCAAGGAATGCGAAGGCGGCGACGCGCCCCGCCCAGGTGCGGGGCAGATAGTGGGAGCGGCGAACGGTCATCGTTGGGAAGCTACGCTGGGCCGGACGGCGCCGCCAACTTGGGCCGAGGCGCGCAACCGGCCGTCTCCCGAGTACGCCGAGCCGCGGTGCGCTGGACCCGCGCATGCGTCACCATTGACCCCGCTGGCGGCCGCCCATCAAATTTAGCCAAGGACGCCCCCGGCCTTGCCGCAGGGGCCAGCCTTGCCAACGCCGGTCCACAAGGGGGTAGAGATGACAGGGACGTCTCTGTCGGTCGTGGTTCCCTGCTTCAACGAAGCCGAGATCATCCGGGAAGCGCACCGCCGCCTTGCCGGGAGCTTGGCGGGCGTTCCCGAGCGCGTCGAGTTCGTGTACGTGGACGACGGCAGCACGGACGCCACGCTCGAACTGCTTCGCGAGCTTCGGGGCAACGACGATCGCGTGAGGGTGGTGTCGCTCTCGCGCAACTTCGGCCAGGAGATCGCCCAGTTCGCGGGCTTGGCGGCGACGAACGGCGCCGCCGCCGTCGTCATCGACGCCGACCTGCAGGACCCGCCCGATGTCGTCCACGAAATGCTGGACCGCTGGAAGAACGGCGCTGACGTGGTCTACGGAGTGCGAACCGGGCGCGACGGCGAACCGTTGCTCAAGCGCTTCTTGGCCGCCGCCTTCTACCGCGTGCAGCGTTTTCTGGCGTCGGGCCACATGCCCATTGACGCGGGCAACTTCCGTCTCATGGACCGAAAGGTGGTGGACGCTCTCTTGGCCATGCCCGAACGCACTCCGTTCCTGCGGGGCATGACTCCCTGGATCGGGTATCGCCACGAGCCGGCTTACTTCAGGCGGCAGCCGCCGCTTAAGGGACGCAAGCCGAACTACACGTTGCGGACACGGTTCGAGACAGCCGCGGATGCCGTCCTGTCGTTCTCCACGACGCCCGTCCGCTTCGTCTTGATGGTCGGAGTGCTGCTGCTGCTGGGGGCGGCGGCCGTGCCCTTGGGAGACGTCGCGACGAGCCTGCTGGGCGCCGGTCAGGCCGGAGCGTGGAAGATTGTGCTGGCCGCGTTCCTTTGCGTCGGCGGCCTCCAGATGCTGGCGCTTGGAATCCTGGGCGAGCAGCTCGGGCGCGTGCAGCGGGAAGCCATGGCGCGCCCGCTCTACTTCGTAAAGGAGCGGATCGGCTTTGACGAGGCCAGCGGCCCGTGAGCCGAGCCGACGGCGCCCGAGCGGCGGCCCGGATCGCCTTGCCCAAGGGACGGATGCAGGCCGGCGTCATGGGCCTCCTGGCCGACGCGGGCGTGGACGTTCATCTCGGCGAGCGGAGCTACCGTCCGTCGCTCTCGCTAGCGGGCTTCCAGGCCAAGCTCCTGAATCCGCGAAACGTCGTGGAGATGCTGCAGGCCGGCTCCCGGGACGCCGGGTTCGCAGGAGCCGACTGGGTTGCGGAGCTGGACGCGGACTTGGTGGAGCTGCTGGACACGGGACTGGACCCCGTTCGCGTGGTTGCGGCGGCGCCGGACAGCCTGCTTTCCGACGGTCGCGTTCGGGCGGACCGGCCGTTGGTAGTGGCGTCCGAGTACGCCCGACTCGCAGAGGCATGGATCGCCGACCAGCCCTTCGACGCCGTCTTCGTCCGCTCGTACGGAGCCACCGAAGTCTTCCCGCCCGAAGACGCGGACCTGATCGTGGACAACGTGGCGAGCGGCGCCACCCTGCGACAGAACGGGCTGACGGTGGCGGACACCCTCATGCGCTCCTCCACTCGGCTCTACGCCAACCGGGCCTCGTTGGCCAACCCCAGTTGCAGGCGCTTGGTGGAGGACTTGGTCTTGCTGCTCTCGTCGGTACTGGCGGCGCGCAGCCGGGTCATGCTCGAGCTCAACGTGTCGGAAGCCGACTTCGACGAGGTGGCGTCGGTGCTGCCGTGCATGCGCGAACCGACCGTGTCGCGGCTCCACGGCGACGGAGGGTACGCGATCCGTGCCGCCGTGCCGCGCAGAGGGCTGCCCGCGCTGCTCTTGGACGCGAAAGCCCGGGGCGCCACCGACTTGGTGGTCTCGCGGCCTCGACAGATCGTGCCATGAAGCCCGACTTCGCCCAGCCCAGCCCGGCCCCGCCCGGCCTCGAGGCGGCTCGGCCCGCCGCGCCCGTGCTCGACCTGGCCATGAACGAGGGCGAACCGCCCCCGCAGGAATGCTTCGACCTCTTGCGTCGGCTGGGCCCCGGCATCCTCCGCGACTACGGCGACCCCGCGCCGCTGGAGGAGGCCTACGCTGCGTACTTGGGCGTCGGCCCCGAGCGCGTCCTGGCCACCACGGGCGCCGACGACGCAATCGATCGCGTCTGTCGCGCGTACCTGGACCCGGACCGCGAACTAGTCCACCTGGTTCCCACCTTCTACATGATCCCGGCCTACGCCCGCATGGCCCGCGGTCGGCTAGCGGCGCTGGATTACGAATGGGGGACCTTCCCCCGCGACCCGATCCTCGACGCCGTGAACGAGCGCACTGGCTTGGTCGTCGTCGTGTCTCCCGACAACCCGACCGGCTGGGCGTTCCCGGCGGACGAGTTGGCCGGACTGGCGCGCGACCTGCCCGAGGGCGTACCTCTGGTGGTGGACCGGGCCTACGCCGAGTTCGGCAACCCGGAGGACGACGGCGTCCTGGCCGACCTGCCGAACGTGTTGCAGATCCGCACCATGTCCAAGTGCTGGGGTCTGGCGGGACTGCGCATCGGCTTCGTCGTGGGTACCCAGGAACGGATTGCCGCGGTGCGCGGGTTCGGCGGCCCGTATCCGCTGAGCGGTCCCGCGCTGGTTTTGGGGCGGGATCGGTTGGAGCGGGGCCAAGCCCGGATGCGGAAGTTCGTGGCTTACGCGCGGGCCGGCCGGGAGCGGCTTGCGGCTTTGGTGCGCGAGACGGGCGGCGTGCCCCAGCCGTCGTGGACGAACTTCGTCTTGGCCCGGTATCCAGCGGAAGGCGCGGCTGCCGGGGGCGGCGCAGTTGCTCGGGACGGCACGGCCGCTCTCGACGACTCGGGCGCCCAGTGGGTTCTGCGCGGGCTCGCGGCCCAGGGCGTGCGGGTCCGGCACTTCGAGCACCTGCCGGGGTTCGTGCGCATCACCGTCCCCCGCGACGACGGCGAGTTCGACCGGCTGGAGCAGGCCATGCGCTGCCTGATGCGACCCGAAGCCGTGCTCTTCGACATGGACGGCGTGCTGGCCGACGTGAGCCGTTCCTACCGGGAAGCGATCGTGGCGGCGTGCGCGTCGTTCGGCGTTCGCGCCGGCCCGGCGGAGATCGAGGCGGCCAAGGCCCGCGGCCACGCCAACGACGACTGGGCATTGACGCAAACATTGCTGGCCGAGGCCGGCGTGTCCGCAACGCTCGCCCAGGTCCGGCGTCGTTTCGAAGAGGCCTACCAAGGCACGGATTCGGCACCCGGCCTGCGCCGTCGCGAAACACTTGTTCCCGATCGCGAACACTTGGCCGCGCTGGCGCGCTCCTTCAAGCTGGGCGTGGTCACCGGCAGGCCGCGCCGAGACGCCGAGCGCTTCCTGGACGAGCACCGGATCCGCGACATCTTCGGCGCCGTGGTGTGCCGCGAGGACGCCCCCCTCAAGCCGGACCCGGCGCCCGTGCGCGCCGCCATGACCCAGTTGCGCGCGCGCTCGGGGTGGATGCTGGGCGACACGCCCGACGACGTGAACGCGGCCCGGCGCGCCGGCGTGGTGCCGATCGGCGTCTTGGCCCCCGGCGCTGGCAACGGCATGCATTGCGCGCTGGACCAGGCGGGCGCAGCTCGCATGGTCCGCGCAAGCGCAGACTTCGAAGGAGTACTGCCATGAAAGACGAAGGCCGACGCGCAGAGGCGGCGCGAGCCACCGGCGAGACCCGGGTGCGGGTTTGCGTGACGTTGGACGGCGCGGGCGCCGTGCGCGCCGACACGGGCATCGGCTTCTTCGACCACGTGCTCCACGCCTTGGGGTTCCACGCCGGCTGGGACCTGGACGTGTCCTGCGAGGGCGACCTGAACGTGGACGACCACCACACCGTGGAAGATGTGGGGCTGGCATTGGGGGCCGCCGTGGACCAGGCGCTGGGGGGCCGAGAGGGGATCGTGCGCTTCGGATGGTCCTATGCTCCGTTGGACGAGGCGCTCGCTCGGGCCGTGGCCGACGCCTCGGGTCGGCCGTGCTTCGCGGGCGACTTGACGCTCCGCCGAGATCGGCTGGGCGCGATGTCGTGCGAGATGGTCCCGCACTTCTTCCAATCGTTCGCCCAGGCAGCCAAGCTGGCGCTGCACGTGGACGTGCTCCGCGGCGCCAACGACCACCACCGCGCCGAGGCCGCCTTCAAGTCCGTGGCCTTGGCGCTCCGCGCGGCCTTCGCCAAGCGCGACGGCGGGGCGGTCCCGGCCGGCGAAGTCCCCTCCACCAAAGGGGTGCTGTGACGCCCCTGACCCGCCCCGTGTCGGTGGTGCGCACCAGCACGGCAAACTTGGCCTCGGTCGGGGTGGCCTTCGAGCGGCTCGGGTGCGCCGTGCGCTTCGTATCGGATGCCCGCGCCGTGGCCCGCGCCGCTCGCGTCGTGCTGCCGGGGGTGGGCGCCTTCGCGGCCGCGTGGAGGGCGGTGGCGGCGGACAGCTTGGCCGAGGCCCTTGGCGACCGGATCGCCGCGGGACGGCCCACGCTGGGGATATGTCTCGGGATGCAGCTGATGGCGGCCGGCAGTCGAGAAGCGCCCGGGACGCCCGGACTGGGCGCGCTGAACGGCGTGGCCCAGCGCTACGGCGACGGGGTGCGCGTGCCCCAAATGGGCTGGAACGAGGTCGTGCCCGACGACGGTTGCCGGATCGTCCCCAGGGGCTTCGCCTACTTCGCGAACTCGTATCGACTGACTGGACCGGCGAATGCGAACGCGGCATCCTGGCGCTCGGCCTGGTCGCACTATGGAGGTCCCTTCCTGGCGGCCGCCGAACGCGGCGCCGTGGTGGCCTGCCAGTTCCACCCGGAACTCTCGGGCGCCTACGGTCGCGCGCTGCTCTCGCGCTGGGTGGCGGCGTGACCCGTCTGCCCGTCCGCGTGGTACCTTGCCTCGACGTGCGAAACGGCCGCGTGGTCAAGGGCGTCGCCTTCAAGGAGCTTGCCGATCAAGGCAGCCCCGCCGCCCTTGCCGGCCTCTACGAAGCGCAGGGGGCCGACGAGGTGGTGGTGCTGGACGTGTCGGCCACTTCCGAGGGCCGGAGCGCTCGGCTGCAGACGGTGCGGGCGGTGCGCGAGCGGCTGTCGGTGCCCCTGGCGGTCGGCGGCGGCGTGACTCGGACCCAGGACGCTGCGGCGCTTCTGGAAGCGGGGGCCGACAAGGTGGCGGTCAACACGGCGGCCGTGCGTCGGCCCGACCTGCTCTCGGAGCTGGCGGCCCGCTTCGGCAGCCAATGCGTGGTGGTGGCCGTGGACGCGGCAGCGGCCGGCGACGGAAGCTACCAAGTGATAGTCCGCTCGGGCACGGAGCCGACGGGCTTGGATGCGGTGGCGTGGGCCACGGCGGCGGCCCGAGCCGGGGCCGGCGAGATCCTGCTGACCAGCGTGGACCGCGACGGGACCAGGACGGGGTACGACTTGACGCTGGTGCGGCAGGTGCGCGCCGCGACGTCGGTGCCGATCGTCGCGTCGGGTGGAGCGGAGTCGCCCGACCACATGGCCCGCGCGGTCGACGCCGGCGCCGACGCCGTGCTGGCGGCGTCGATCTTCCACCAGGCGGCGTGGACGGTGGACGGGATCAAGGACGCCCTGCAAGACCTGGGCGTGCCGGTGCGGCCTCGGTTTCAAGAGGGGAACGCGCCGGCGGGGGCGGGAGGCGCCCAAGCGCCGTGATCGTCCCGTCGATCGATCTCATGGACGGGCGCGCCGTCCAGCTCGTCCAGGGCCGGAAGAAGGTGCTGGACGCGGGCGACCCGCGGCCCCTGGCGGAGCGCTTCGGGCGCGTGGGCGAGGTGGCCGTGGTGGACTTGGACGCCGCGCTGGGGAGGGGGTCCAACGCGGATGTGGTGCAGGAGCTGTGCAGTTTGGCGCGGTGCCGGGTAGGCGGCGGCATACGCAGCCGGGACGACGCGATGCGGTGGCTGGACCGGGGCGCCGCAAAGGTGGTGTTGGGAACGGCGGCGGTTCCCGAAGTGCTGGAGCGCTTGCCGCCGCAGCGAGTGGTGGCGGCACTGGACGCCTGGAAGGGCGAGGTCGTGGTGAAGGGGTGGACGGAACGGACGGGGCGGACCGTCCGCCAGGGGATCGAGGCGCTGCGGGGCTTGGTGGGCGAGTTCCTGGTCACGTTTGTGGAGGGCGAAGGCAAGGAAGCCGGGTTCCCTCGCGAAGAGGCCGCTGGCTTGACGGAGGCGGCGCGCCCGGCGCGGCTCACCGTGGCCGGCGGCGTCACGACGGCGGCGGAGGTGGCTTGGCTGGACCGGCTTGGCGTCGGCGCGCAGGTGGGCATGTCGCTGTACCGGGGGACCTTGGACTTGGCGCGCGCCTTCACGGCCCCGCTGACCAGCGAGCGGCCGGACCAACTGTGGCCGACCGTGGTGTGCGACGACCGGGGCGCCGCGTTGGGGCTGGTCTGGTCTAGCGCCGAGAGCGTGCGCGCCTCCGTCGAAGAGGGAAGGGGCGTCTACCACTCCCGTCGCCGGGGTCTTTGGCGGAAGGGCGAATCCTCGGGCGACGTCCAGCGGCTGCTGTACATCGACGCCGACTGCGACCGGGACGCGCTCCGCTTCACCGTCGCGCAACAGGGACGCGGCTTCTGCCACCAGGGCGAATGGACGTGCTTCGGGCCCGCCCGCGGGCTCCAGGCGCTGGAGCGGCTGCTGACCGAGCGGCGGGACGCCCCCGTGGCCGGATCGCTCTCCAGCCGACTCTTGTCGGACGAAGGCGACGCGCGTTTCCTGCGCGGCAAGCTGGTCGAGGAAGCCGCGGAAGTGGGCGAGGCCCAAGGCCGGGAGCGGGTTGTGGAAGAGGCCGCGGACCTGCTCTACTTCCTGGCCGTCGCGCTGGCGCGAGCGGGTGCGGACCTCGCCGATGTGGAGCGCGAGCTAGACCGCAGGCGCGCCAGGGTCTCGCGCAGGCCCGTCTCGCCGCCGAAGGGCGCGGCGGCGGCCGGGGCGGGCTTGGCGGAGGACGCGTGAACCCGGTGTTGCGGCGCGTGGACGCGGCCCAGGCGGCCAAGGCCCGGTCTCCGGTCGTGGCGCCCGAGATGCTGCCGCGGATCTCCGAAATCGTAACCGCTGTCCGGACCCGCGGCGAGCCCGCCCTCCGGGAATACGCCGAACGTTGGGATCGACTGCCTCCGGGAGCGCCGCTGCTTCGGACTCCCGACGAACTGAAGCAGGCCCTCGCGTCGCTGCCTGGGGCCGACCAGGACCTGTTGCGCCGCACGGCGGACCGGATCGCGCACTTCGCCCGCGCGCAACTCGATGCCGCGGCGCCCGCCCGGACCAAAGTGCTCGGCGGGTGGGCCGGCGACCGGCTCGTGCCCGTGCGGACGGCGGGATGCTACGCGCCGGGCGGCTGGTTCCCCCTGCCGTCGTCGGTGCTCATGACGGCGGTCACGGCGCGCGTTGCAGGGGTTCGCGCAGTTTGGCTGGCGTCTCCCGATCCGTCGCCCCACGTCATGGCGGCGGCGTCCGTGGCCGGGGTGGACGGGGTGCTGGCCGCGGGGGGCGCCCAAGCCGTGGCGGCCCTGGCGCACGGCGTGCCGCCGGCGCCCCGTTGCGATGTCGTGGCAGGACCCGGAAACCAGTGGGTCACCGGCGCCAAGCTGCTTCTGTCCGGCGTGGTGGGCATCGATCTTCTGGCCGGCCCGTCGGAGCTGGTCGTCCTGGCGGACCAAGATGCCGACCCGGCGCTGGTCGCAGCGGACCTGCTGGCCCAGGCCGAGCACGACACCGCCGCCCTGCCGGTTTTGGTCACGCCTTCCCGCGCCCTCGCCGAGCGCGTCGACCGCGAGCTGGCCAATCAGCTGGCGGGACTCCCCACCGCGAGCACCGCCGCTGCCGCCCTGCGGAACGGCTTCGCCGTGGTCGCCCCCGAGGACGACGCGCTGCGCTGCTGCCAAGAACTAGCTCCCGAACACTTGGCGATCCACGGCGCGCGGGCCGACCGCTGGGCCGAGCTGCTGGACGCCTTCGGCGCCGTCTTCGTGGGGGCCGCCGCAGCCGAGGTGCTGGGCGACTACGGCATCGGCCCCAACCATACCCTGCCGACGGGGGGAACGGCCCGCTTCCACGGCGGGCTCTCCGTGTTCTCGTTCCTGCGTCGGCCGTCGTGGGTGCGCTTGGCCGCCGGCCCCGGCCTCGAACAGATCGCCCAAGACGCCGCCGCGCTGGCCCGCATGGAGGGTCTGGAAGCCCACGCCCGTGCGGCCGAAAGACGCTCGGCAGTCTTGCACGAGTCGGCGAAGGCTTGCTAGCCTTGGCGGTACCCGACTCCCGAACCGACGCCGGAGGGGCGCATGTCGAGACGCCAGGTCGCGTGATGCCAGACTTCGCGGGCGGTCGCGCGCGTCGCCGTCTTCAACGCGGGCGGACTGGCCGCCGTCGTGTGCGTAGCGGAGGTCTGCGCCCGCAGCAAGACCGAGTTTCGTTGCCGGTCCGTTTTGGCGGCCTGGACAGCTTTGTGCTAGCCATGCTCGCGTCGTAATCCGATGGGCGACATGCTGTTCGATCTGGTGGACGCGCCGCAGTCGCCCCGGAGCATTCCCGTCATCGACCAGCTCGGCTGCACCGCGCGCCAGAGCGGCCGCATCGAGGATGCGCACTGGGCCCACGACTGCCACTGGAGCGCTGCTGGCCACCAGTGGGCGGCCGAAGCGCTGACGGAATGGCTGGAGCCGCACCCGGAGGCGTGCGGGTGAGCCGGAGCCCCAGCCCGAAGTACGATTACCTCCTGGTGACCGGCCCCGGGCGTTCCGGAACCAGGTTTCTCCTTGCGAACTTGAAGGCCCACCCCGATCTCGACGCGACGCGAGCCGAAGGAGCGTACTACTACCGTTCCCGCCGTCGGTTCCGGAAGGCCGTGGCAAGAAGCGGAAACGGCACGAACGGTCGGCGAATCGTCGTCGACGTGGCCAACTTGGCGTACAAGGACCACGCACTGACCGGTGCCGTTTCAAGGTTGAGGCGCGACGGGTTTCGCGTCCTCCTGGTGGCGCTCTTGCGCGACCACCGCCGCCGGGCGGTCTCCGTGATGCGCTTTCGCAAGAGCCGGGGTCAGCCGTCGGCGTGGTTCGGTGTGCGCCGCCTCGAACTCGCGGCGCTCCGCGACCGACTGCGGCCGGCGCACCTACGCCGTCTCATGCGGCTGAACGCCGATCTGATCGTCGTTCCGTTCACCACGTTGACCGACCAGACCAACTCCGTGCTCCGAGTGCTGTCGGCACAGTGCGGCATCGGCGATTTCGGCCCCGTGCGGCAAGACGTGGTCAACGACGCCGTGGAAGCCCGTTTCGTGCCGCTTGCTGCCCTCGGCACGGTGCTTGCCGTCGTCCTACGCCGCCTGAACCTTCGAGATCCGTTGCGCCGCATCAAGCACGCTCCCCTGGTCGGGCGCCTGTTTTTTCGTCCTGCGGGCAAGAGCCGCCATAGGCTCGGCAGCGAGACCCAAGATCTGTTGGCCGCCACCTACGACGAGTGCGTCGCGTTGATGCAGGAGTCCTCGTCTTGGACGGAGAACGCAGTCTACGTGCATAGGGCGCAGCCGTGGTCCTGGGTCGCTGAGGGGCCGCCGCTGGTCTCCGTGATCATTCCTGCGCGGAACGCCGAAGCCACGATCTCGGCGGCGATCGAATCCGTCCTTTCTCAGGACTATGACGGTCCGATGGAGGTGATCGTGGCGGACGGTTCCGAGACGCCTGCCCTGTCGTCGATCGTTCGCAGGCTGTATCCCCGAGTGCGACTGGTCCCCAACCCCGAGCGGACCACCTCGTGCGGGCTCAACGCCGCGCTGAGCGTCGCGACGGGGGAAGTCGTAGTTCGATGCGATGCGCATAGCGTCCTTACGGCGGGGTACGTGCGTCGGGCCGTCGAAACCTTGGCGCGGACCGGGGCGGCAAGCGTCGGAGGCCGCCAACATCCGGCGGGCACGACGTTCTTCGAACGCGCCGTGGCCATGGCCATAACCACGCTTCTGGGCTCTGGAGGGGCCCGATACAGGCTGGACGGCGCCGAAGGGCCGGTGGACACGTTCTTCTTGGGCGCGTTCCGACGGCAGGCCTTGGACGCGGTGGGCGGTTTCGACGCATCCCTGGTGCGCAATCAAGACTACGAGCTGAATTGGCGCTTGCGACAGCGGGGCGAAGTCGTCTGGTTCGACCCTGACCCCCGGATGGCCGCCATCTACAAGCCTCGCTCTTCCGTCGGGCGTCTTGCCCGACAGTACTGGGACTACGGCCGATGGAAGCGGGTCGTCCTGACGCGGCATCCGTCTTCCTTCAGGATGCGTCACTTTGCCGCTCCCCTGCTCATGTTGGCACTGGCCGCATCGGCTCTGCTGGCGTTGATGGGAGCCCCGACGCCGGTTGCTGCGGCCGCGCCTCTGGCCTACTTGGGCGCCTTGGTGGTCGGGTCGTCGATCGCCGGAGTTCGCCGGCGGGACTGGGCGGGGCTTCTGCTTCCACTGGTGCTGGCCACCATGCATTCCAGTTGGGGCACGGGCTTCTTGTTTCCGTCGCGCCCAAAGGGACCGAGTTCCGCGCCCGACCGTACAGGCGGTCGCCGCGCCCGGCCCGGCGTCCAGAACCCGACGCCCCAGCTCAAGTGCATGGTCGCAAGCACAAAGGGCAGCCCCAACGCCGCAGGCTCGCCGCGCCGCAGGCCGACCACCACAGAGCCCGCGACCAGTGAAAGCGCGTAAGCGATGGGCAGAGCCGCGGCCGCGGCCCACGGCGCACCCGCTCCTGCTGCGACCGCAGACGTTGCCAGCCCCAACAAGAGCGCGGAGGCGGCAAAATGACGGGACAATGCGGCGCGCGGGTGCATCCCCAGAACCACGCGCTTCCATCGTCCGTATCGGAAATACTGGTGCGCAAGCTTCCGCAAGGTTGCGCGCGGCTGGTACAAAACAAAGAGTGCGGGGTCGAACCACACGGTTTGGCCTCGTTGTCGCAACCGCCAGTTCAGTTCGTAATCCTCCGCGCACGGCAGCGACTCGTCGTATCCGTCCACCGCCTCCCACGTCTGCCGCCAAAACGTTCCCAGGATGACACTCTCCACCGGCCCCTCGGCGCCGCCCAGCCGGTATCGGGATCTTCCGACCCCCAGAGGCGTCGTCGTCGCCATGGCGACGACACGCTCGAAGAACGTGGTGCCGACCGGCTGCTGGCGGCCTCCCACGTTGCCCGCGCCGGTCCTCTGCAGGGTCTCCACGGCGCGGCGAAGGTATCCGGGCGGCAACTTCGTGCGGGCGTCGCAACGCACGATCACGTCGCCCGCAGCAACTTGGCACGCCGCGTTGACGCCGAGGGCAAGGAACCGTTGCGGGTTGGGGACGATCCGCACCGACGGGTACCGCTCTTCAATTACCTTGGAAGTGGCGGTCGTTTCCGAGCCGTCGGCTACGATCACCTCCAAGGAACCCGGGTAGTCCTGGGACAGCACGGAATCGAGGGCTTCTCCGATCGTGGCTTCCTCGTTGCGAGCCGGGATGACGACGGAGACCGAGGGAGGGGCAGGTTTCATGCGGACAAAGATAACCGCCAAGCAGTCCGAAAGGCCAGACGCCCGCGCCTCGCCGCCTCGCCGTCGCCCCCGGGTGCTCGTCGTGGGTCCCGTCGGCGGCGGACGGTCGAAGACCAACGTTGTCGGGGGAAACAGGCTGATGATCGGAGAGATCGTGCGGGAGCTGGGTCGCCACGGCTTCGACGTTGCAGTCGTGGACACGTCTGGACCCGTCGCCAATCTCTCCCCGTGGACGTTCCGAGTCGTTCGCTTCGCAAGGTTCGTCAAAGCGACCTTCGGCATCGCTGTGCGAGTGCGCCGTTGCGACATCGTACTGCTTGTCGTTGCCGGATTCTCGGCGGGAGTTGCGGGGTTGACCGCATGGGTTGTTTGCCGCATCGCGAGGCGACACTTGGCAATGCGAGCAACGGGAGCGGACCTGGGCATCCATTACCGGCGCTACGGCTCCATCGCACGTTGGCTTGCGGATCGAACCTGGATGCGTAGCGCGTTGATATACGTGGAGACGCAAGCGCTCCAACGCGAATTCGCCGGCTGCCCGAACGTTCGATGGTTTCCCAATACGCGAAACGTGCAAGCGCCGACCGTCCCCCCCCGGCGCGAGCCGCATCGACTGGTCTTCCTGGCCAGATTGCACATGGACAAGGGGCTGGCCGAGGCGCTGGAAGCGTGTCGCCGCTTGCCGGAGCCATGCCGGCTGCACGTATACGGACCCGGGATGTCCGATACCGATTTCTCGTTGTTCGACGGTCATCCGACGGCAGTCTATGGGGGCGTGCTTGCACCCGGCGACGTGCCTCGCGTGCTCGGCGACCACGATCTGTTGCTGGCGCCCAGCTACTGCGGCCGCGAAGGCTATCCCGGCACGATTCTGGAGGCATTCCAATGCGGCCTTCCCGTCGTGGCCTCGGATTGGGGCGGGGTTGCGGAGGTGGTCGAGCACGAAGTCAACGGCATCCTTGTGCAGCCGCGGTCCGCCGAGGCGGTGCGGGCGGCCGTGGAACGACTTCTGGGCGACCCCGGCCTGTACAAGCAGTTGTGCAAGGGCGCCCGCCGGCAAGGAGAGCGCTATCGCAGCACGCGCTGGTTCGAGCGCATGGCGACGGACCTGCGCACGCTGTGCGGCCCACGATGACCGCTCCGGAAGCCCCGGTCCCGTTCCTGATCACGGTCGACGCGGAGGGCGACGACCTTTGGTCCATGCCCGAGCGCGCCATGACCAGGAACGCGGCCTACGTCCCTCGCTTCCAAGCGCTGTGCGAGCGATACGGACTCAAGGTCACCTACTTGGTCGACTATGTCATGGCGCAGTCGCCGGCGTTCGTCGAACTGGGCCGAGAAGTCGTCGCTCGGGGCACAGGAGAAGTGGGCATGCACCTGCACGCTTGGAATACGCCGCCGCCAGCATCGCCCGCGGCGGTTCGTCGGTGCCCGTACCTTACCGAATACGCGGAGCCGGTCATGCGCGACAAGGTTCATCGCGTCGCCTCGCTGCTGGAGGACGTCTTCGACGTTGCGGTTGCGAGTCATCGGGGGGGACGCTTTGCCTTTGACGAGCGTTATGCCCGAATCCTTGCGGAAAGGGGTTTCCTGGTGGACTGCTCGGTGACGCCCCACGTCGACTGGACGCGCTGCCCGGGAGGGCCGGCCGGCTTTGGTCCCGACTACACGGTGTTTCCGGAGGCCGCCTACTGGATCGATCTCGACGATGTGTCTCGTCCCGGCGCCTCGTCGTTGCTCGAGGTGCCCGTCTCGATCTTCCGGCGATGGCCGATGTGGCTGCGCGCGCCCAGGCCGGGGTGCAGGCGCGATTGGCACAAGCACGTGGCAAGTCGCTTGTTCCCGGCGCTGGATTGGTTGTACCCGACGTACCCTAGATGGGCGCTGCGAAGGCGGAGCTTCCGCGGTGCCGTGCGTCAGGCAAAGAAGGTGGCCGTCGGCGCTTTGGCAAGAACGCACCTCGAGTTCATGATTCACTCGTCGGAACTCATGCCGGGGGGCAGCCCGCGCATGCGCACGGCGTCGAACGTGGAACAGCTCTATGCCGACCTGGAGCGACTCTTCAGCGTCGTGCGCAACGGCTTCTTGCCGATGACACTGACGGAATTCCGTTCGTGGTTCGAAGATCGGTCCGATCCGTCGGGGAGATCGGGCACGTGAACCGTGCCGCCTTGCTGCGGCCCATCGACTGGAACGCGCGCTGGTTTGTCGACTATCTTCATCGGCTCCGGCGGTTCGAGCTGTCGGAGATCGTGAAGTCCATACCCCGCGGGACGCGGATTGTCGAGATCGGCGGCGGCACGGGCTACCAAGCGCACCTTCTGAGCCAACGAGGCTACCCCGTCGTTTCCGTGGACCTTCCAAGCTCCTGTCACGCGCCCGGAATGTTTGCCAACGTCATGCAGTACGATGGTCGCCGATTGCCGTTCGCCGACAAGTCGTTCGACGTCGCACTGTCCAGCATGGTGATGCCGTGCGTCGCGGACCCCCGCGCCCTGCACCGAGAACTGGCGCGGATCCTTCGGCCCGGCGGTTCGTGCGTCCATGTCGTTCCGACTCACTTCTGGGCCATCTGGCGTCTCGTGTTCTATCATGTGTTCCTGCTCAAGTCGGCCGTGGAGCGACTGGCGCGACGCGAAGGTGCCCCGGAGTTCTATCCCGCCCCGCCGGTTGCCCCGCCCGCGAGGCGCGCAACAGCCGAGATCTTGCGGAGATGCCTAGTGCCCCGGTCCGTCGGAGTGCGTGGCAACGCCTTCACCGAACCGTGGTTCCTTCGCCCCGCTTGGTGGCGCGCCCACTTTGTCCGGAACGGGTGGACCGTGATCCAGGAACGGCCGATACCCTTCTACCACACCGGGTATCGATTGCTTGGATCCTTGTTGCCGGTCTCGGCCAGACGACGACTTGCGCATCTGCTGGGTCCTTCCGGCCATCTCTTCAAGGTCGTGCCGAGAGCGAATGCTGCGGAGGCCTCAGGTGGAGAACAACACGACGGAAGCATGCCAGCGCGGCCCGGCCTCCCGGCTTCGCCGTCGCGGTCCGGCGGCCTTGCTTGCGGCGGCGCTGGCCGTGGTCGTGTACGTCTTTCCGAGCGTGATGTGACGGCAGGCCCGGCGCGATACGCCGTCCTGGACCGGATGCTGCACAGGGCGGCGTTCTCCGTGCTCGAGCTGCAGAAGTCCGTCGCAGACGTCGAAAGCCGACTCTGCGGCCGACGAATCCGCGACGCAGCCGTCGGTCGGCCGGTCTTCGTTGCGGGATTGCCGCGAGCCGGAACGACCTTGTTGCTGAACGCATTGTTTGCCGTCGGAGTCTTTGCTGCGCACACCTATCGCGACATGCCGTTCCTGCTGACTCCTCTGCTGTGGAACTCCTTTTCGCGACGCTTCCGCCGTTCCTCGACGTCCGTCGCCCGCGCCCACGGAGACGGCATGACCGTTGGATTCGACAGCCCTGAGGCGTTCGAGGAAGTGCTGTGGTGCGCGTTCTGGCCCGAGAAGTACGCAGGCGACAAAGTTGGCCTTTGGACTGCCGCCGACGCCCGTCGCCACGGAGAATTTCGGAGATTCTTTCTTGCACACGTCGCCAAGGTCGTTGCGCTCCGCCGCGCGTCGGACAGCTTCCGAGAAGGTCCGCCGCGACGCTACCTCTCCAAGAACAACGCGAACATCGCGCGGTTTCCGGCGATCCGCGAGCTGTTTCCCGATGCCGTATTTCTCGTGCCGTTCCGTGCGCCCGCCGACCAAGTCGGATCGCTGCTCCGACAGCACTTGCGCTTCTGCCGGATTCACGCCGCGCAGCCGTTTGCTCGCCGATACATGAGGGACCTGGGGCACTTCGAGTTCGGAGCCAACTTGCGGCCCATCCGGTTCCCCTACGGCGACGTGACCGGGTGCGACGCGCGCGAGCACGCCGGGACGGCTCGGTACTGGCTCGAGTACTGGTGCGCCGCATATGCCCACGTCTTGAGTTCGGCTCCGGCCGACGCGGTGCTGATCAGCTACGACAGGTTGTGCGCGGAACCGGACGCCGAACTCGAACGCATTGCCGCCCGCGTGAGCTTGGGCGAAGCCGAATCCCGCGTTCTTTCCGCCACGGGCCGGCGAATCCGGGCGCCGTTTTGCCGTGCGGACGCTTGCAGCGAAGTGGGACCGCAGCTGCTCGCGACTGCCGCCGAGCTCCACGACCAGCTCCTGGAACGAGCGAGCCCGTAGGTTGCGCAAACTCGAGCGCTCGTGGTTGCACCCGTCGCCCACCGGCCTCATCGTACCTTGACGGTCCCGCTGGCGCGTCTCGTCCCAGGAAAGGAGTCATGTCGTGGCGCACGCTAGGCTGAAGCGACGGACTGCGGGCCGCGTCCTGGATGTTGCGTCTCCCCGGTACGGAGCTCGAGGCGACGGACGAACCGACGACACCGCAGCCGTTCGAGACGCCATGTCCGACGCCGTTGCGGGCGACACGGTCCTGTTCCCCGGAGGACGCACCTACTTGATCGACGGAGTCGATCTGGGAGAGGCGGCCCCGCCGGAGCTCACGATCGAGTGTCGCGAAGCCGTCGTCCGCAAGCATCCCGAAGGCCGGTTCGGCAATACCAACACCGAGCACCTGTTCTACGACCGTCGCGGCAGGTGCGACGGCCTGCGCGTGCTGGGCGGGCGCTTCGAGCTGAGCCGGCCCGCCGGTACCTTGGGCGACACGGTGAGCGCCTTCTTTCTCGTGCGCGTGGACAACCTGTTCTTCGACCACGTGGAGATCGCCGACGGGATCGAGGAAGGGGCCAAGTTGTACAAGTGTCGCAACGTCGTATGGGTTGGCCCACGAATCTCGAGCTGCCGCAACAACGGGATTCAGTGCCATGCGCCCATTCGCGACCAATACGAGGGCGACAAGGAGAACCAGGGATGGGCGAACTGGCGCGTCTACGGCGGTTGCGTCCGCAACATCGACGACGGGTTCCTGGGTACGGAGGACGGCCAAGGCGTCACCTTCAACAGCACCGACCCGTCCGTGGCTTGCGAAGACGTTGTCGTGGAAGGCGTCGAGATCGAGGGTTGCAACCGAGGACTCTGGGCCGAGTTCAACCACCGAGCGCTGCGCGCGCGGCGGATCGAGTTCAGGAACAACGTCGCGCGCCGGTCGGCCTGGCACGGGATCGGCCAAGTCGGCGTGATCGACGGCAGAATTGCCGGCAACCACGTGCTGGATACCGGCGTTCGCGCTCCCGGTCCCGACTCGTCTTCCGAGGTGGTGGGCATCGTGGTGAGCGGCACCGCGGAAGGACCTTCCCAACGCGCGGTCGTCGTCGGCAACACGGTTCGCGACGACCGGCCCGACCCGTGGATGCAGCACGGCATCCTTGTTCGCCAGGCGGAAGATGCGGTGGTGGAGCGCAACGCGGTGTCCGGCGCCGGCAAGTCCGCGTACAAGATCGAACCGACGGCGAGCGGCTCCTTCAACGGCGGCGTGCGCTGACCTCCTATCGGTCGTAGCGGGCGTCCACGTCGTAGCCGGCCGCTCCCCAACCGGACGTGCGTCCGGTGCCGTCGAAGGCCACATCGATCCTTCCCAACCTCATGCCGCCCCAACCCACTTGGTTGACCAGCGTGAAGCCGGAAGTCCCTTCGCCGAACGACTCGGCGTCGTCCAGGAACGTGTGCGTGTGCCCGCCCAGGACCAGGTCGATTTCCTGGACCGACGTTGCCACCATCCTGTCGCTGGGGCGCGTAGGGTTCGAGTAGGTGTAGCCCAGGTGCGACAGGCAGATCACTAGCGCACAACCCATGTCGCGCAGTTCGCGCGCGACGGACCGCGCGGCAGCGATCGGGTCGCGATAGCGGACGCCCTCGTGAAGAGCAGGCAACACCAGGCCCCGAAAGGCGATCCCCAGACCGAAGATTCCCACCTTGACGCCGCCGAACTCCCGTACCACGTACCGCGAAACGTGCTCGGCCAAGGTCGGATCGTCGATCTCGTAGTTGGCGGACACGAAGTCGAACCCGGCGTGAGGCAGCATCGACACCAAGCCGTCCACGCCGTTGTCGAAGTCGTGGTTGCCCAAGGTGGCGGCGTCGTAGCCCATCTCCGTCATGACGCGAAACTCCAGCTCGCCCCCGAAGAAGTTGAAGTAGGGCGTTCCCTGAAAGATGTCGCCCGCGTCCAACAGCAACACGTGCTCGTTGGCGTCGCGTATCCGGCGCACGAGGGTGGCGCGTCGGGCAGATCCGCCCAGCCCCTCGAAGCGTCCCCCGTCCATGGGGAACGGATCCAGCCGCGAATGGGTGTCGTTGGTGTGCAGGACGACCAGGGCGAGCGTGTCGTCGGTCAGCGGACCGTACGGCGCAGGGCGGCTGGGAAACGGCGGGGCCGACGCGACGGCCGGCAAGGGAAGCGCGCGAGCGTGCGTCGCCCCGGCGACCAAGCCCGCTGCTCCGGCTGCTCCGCCTGCGCCCAGCGTGCGCACGAAGTCGCGACGGTTCATGCCGGCCCCCGGCGCCGAACTCGGCCGTCCAGCTTCGGGCTGACGACTTCTTGCTCCCGCACGTACTCCAGGAACACGTCTCGAATCAGCACGGCCAACTCCTCTCGATCTTCGGGCGCAACTTCCCACAGCACGCTCCACGTGCCCCCGCCGTCCGTCAAGTAGTCCACCGTGGCTACCCGGTACGTGGCGTCCGGCTCGATTCGATTCCCGCCCACGAGCGCGCTCGCCGCCGTCCCGCCCTCCAGAATCAGCGTCCAGCCGGCGATCGGCTCGCCGTTGGTGCGCGCCACTTCGTTCGCCAGTCTCTCCATCTGTTCTCCCGTCAGGTCCAGCACGACAACGTAGTTCTCGAACGGTAGCAGCTCGTACGCATGTCGCACGAGGATCGGACCGGCCGCGACCGGCACGCGCAACCCGCCGTCGTTGACCAAGGCGGCGTGCACCGTGTCGCGCGAACGGCGCCTGGCCCCCGCAAGAACCGCGTCCGCCACCAAGTTGTCCAGCGCCCCTTCCGGGTCGTCCTTGACGAACGCACCCGTCGCCCGGCCCACCACCTCTTGCATTTCGGCCTGCATCTGCGCGCGAAACGGCGCAATCGCCGCCTCGATGCCGGGGTCGGGAGGAAGGTCCGCGTCGACCACCTCGAACGAAACGGAGGCGCGGTACGAAGCCGCCGGTCCAGCTCTGTCCGTGTTGCCTTCGTTCGCCTCGGTCTCCGGTCCCGCATCGCCTGCGCCGGTCTCGGACTCCGGCGCGCCGTCGGTGGCGCCGGCTTCCACATCCGGTCGCGTGTTGCTTGAAGCGCTCTCCGCCTTCGGGGGCTGCATGGAGCTGATGCGCGGCGTGACCGGCAACGCGTCCCGGTCCACCACGCGCCCGCCCTGGATCACGGCGTGGATTCGCCGGTAGTTGAGGGCGCTGGCCAGCGGATTCGCATCCAGCACGACCATGTCGGCGGCCTTGCCGGGCTCCAGGGCGCCGATCTCGGCGTTCACCTTGTAGGCCCGAGCGACGTGGCTGGTGGCGGACTTTAGGATCTCCATCGGCGCCATGCCCATCTCCTCCAGCGCCGCCAGGGCGTTGAAGTGACCCTCGCCGAGCTTCACCCGCGGATCGACCGTGTCGGCGGCCAGCGTGGGCGATTCCGCGCGCAGAACGGGGTTCTCTATCCCCGCGTCGGTGGACACCAGCAGCACCGCGCCGGCGCGGATCAAGGCGCGGTGGTTTTCCTTGCCCACCTTCATGTACGTCGCCAGCGTGCCGTCCGGCGCCTCCTTCCGGAGGGCGTCCAGCCGTCGTTGCGTAATCGGCAGCACCGAGCAGGCGACGCCTCGGTCCACCAGCTTCCGCACGTACTCGAGGGGCAAGCGATGGGTGGGTCCCGTAATGCCGCAGTGCGTGATCAAGTCCACGCCGGCCTCGACGGCCATGTCGAAGCTCTCCACGGAGGTCGTGTGCGTCTGCACGGTCAACCCGGCCCGGCGTCCCTCTTCCACGATCGCCCGCTGCTGGGCCGGCGAAAACGACACGAAGTTCATGTCCACGTGCCCGCTGGCGCCGTACTTGAGGAAGTCCACGCCCGTGCCCGCGTACTCCCGAACCTTCGCGCGCACGGAGTCCGGCGGCATCCACAGCAGAGCCCGCCCGGTGCCCTGCTCCCAAGTCTCGTTGATGCGGCCCGCGAACGCCTTGCTGACGTGAGCCGCGGCCGCTTCCCGGAAGTCCGCCGACAGAGGCCCGTCGAAGCCGATGATGTTCCCCGCCAAGTAGATGCGGCTCCCCGGCGCGTCGCCCCGGTTGATCATGTCGCGGGCGGTGGCCAGCGCGTCTCGGGGGCCCCACGTGTCGAACACCGTGGTCTGGCCCGACTTGAGCGCGATCTGGGCGGCCTCCAGAACGATCTCGTGGTACCGACCTTCGTACTTGACCAGCGTCTCCAGATCGATATTGAGGAACAGATGAAGGTTGGCGTCGATCAAACCCGGGATCACGTACTTTCCCCGGGCGTCCAGGACCGCGGCGCCTGCGGGCACGGGCACGTCCTCTGCCGCGCCGACCGCCACGATACGGCCGTCGCGCACCAGCACCGTGGCGTCGGCGACGGCAGCGGCGCCGGTGCCGTCGATGACGGTGCCGCCCGTCACGGCAAGGGTCTGGCCCGCGGCGGGCAAGGCAAGCAGGCTGGCCAGCGCCCAAAGGCCGGCCACCCCGAACAGGCCGGGGGCAAGGGCGGTCGCGACGGACAACCGCATGGACTGGACGCTGCGCGCCGGATGCATCAGGCCGACACCCCTTCGAACTCGGTCTCGTCCAAGATCACGAAGACGGCGGCGGCCGTGGCGACCACCTTGCCGTCGGTCGCGCGCGCCGCCGTGGCCTCCATCTTGGCCACCTTCCGGTTCCGATTTGTCTGACGCCCCACCAAGCGGAGCGCTTGGCCCACGGCAATGGGCTCGTGGTAGCGGATCTCGCAGCGGGCGGTGTAGGCGCGCGCGCCCCGCAAGTACAGCCAGTTCGCCATCACGTCGTCCATGGCGCTGTAGATCATCCCGCCGTGGACGACCCCCGGATAGCCCACGTGGTTCTCGTCCGGCGTGAACTCCGACACGCACGCCCCGTCCTCCAACCGGAACGTCAGGCGAAGTCCCACCGGGTTCTCCGGCCCGCACACGAAGCAGTTGCGGGCGCCGACGCGAGCCTCGGTCACGACGCGGGCTGCGCCCCCGACCCCTTGCGCGTTTCGGCCACGACGTAGTCCACGACGGAGCGCAGCGCTTGGTCCCGGTCGTCCCCGTCCAGAAGCCGCAAGCGGTAGTGGTCCACCTGTCCGTCGGCCCCGCTGCCTTCGTGCACGATGCGGAGGGCGCGCGCCAGCTCGGCGTCGCACTCCATTGCCTGGGCGTCTTCGGCCAGCTCTTCGACCAACCGGACCGCCTGGTCCTCCACGTCGATCCGTCCGCGTTCCGGCGTGTTGCCCAAGAACGCCAGCACGCCGTAGCGCTGGGCCAGCCATCGGTTCTCGGCGATGATCTCGGTGGGCGGCTCCGGCGGCAGGGCGCCCGCCCGGTCCCGGCGAAGCAGCCAGCGCACCAGGCAGGCGTAGAGCGCCGCAACGGCCATGGCGTCGTCGATGCGCGTGCAGATGTCGCAGATCCGCAGCTCGATGGTGGGGAAGGCGTGAGAAGGCCGGATGTCCCACCACAGCTCGCTGCCGTCCGATATGAAGTCAAGCCGCCGATAGTCGTCCACCAGCGCGTCGTACTCCGCCTTGGACCACAGGGGGCCGGGCAAGCCGGTGCGCGGCAAGGCGCCCACCAAGTTCAGCCGGAACGACTTGAAGCCGGTCTCGCGGCCCTCGTTGAACGGCGACGACGCCGACAGCGCATGAAGAAGCGGAAGGTATCGGCGCACGGCGGTCATGACGCGAATCCGCGAATCGGCGTCGCCGAAGCCGGCGTGAACGTGCATCCCGCCCACCAGGAAGCGTCGCAGCGCCTCCTGGTACGTGACCTGGAACTCCCGGTAGCGGTCCTTGGGCGTGGTCAGCTGGTCCGCCCACGCCGCGAAGGGGTGCGTGGAAGCCGCCAGCACCGCCGCTCCGTGCGCTTCCGCCGCCTCCACTACCACGCGTCGCGTCTCCCGAACGGCCTGGGCCAGCTCCGCAACCGACCCGCACACGCGCGTGTTGGTCTCGACCTGGGACCGAAGCAGCTCTTCCGTCACCTTGTGCGGACCGATGTTGCGCCGGCACGCCGCAAAGATGCCGGGGTCGGGGTCCGCCAGCAGGTCGCGGGACTCCGGGTCCACCAAGAAGAACTCCTCTTCGACGCCCAAGGTGACGGGCACGTCCGCTCCTTGCGGTTCAGGCATGACGCCCGTGGTCGTCGCCCCCTTCGCCCGCACTGCCCGCATTCGCGTCGTCGCCCGCGCCCACTCCGTCCGCTGGACGCTCGCAGTACGCCTTCACCGCATCCATGTCGGACTCCACCGCCTTGGCCACCATGCCCCTAAGGACGGGTACGAACAACTTGGCCAGCAGGCGGTACGGACGGGCCTCCATGATCAGGTGCAGGCGCGTGCGGTCGTCGTCGATCGGGGCCACCGCGAAGGTGCTGTCCCAGACGGCGCCGCCCGCGTCGGAACGAAAGCAAATCCGCTCCCCTTCCGAATGCTCGGTGACCTCCATGACCGCGACGGCCTCGCGGCCCCGCATGACGCGCGTCTCGCGAAACCGGGTTCCCACGCCGTTGCGGACTTCCGAGAGGAACTCGACTTTGCGGATCGCAGGCACCGCCTTGGCGAAGTTGGCGGCGTCGGACAGAACCTGGAAGACGATCGCCGGAGTTGCGGCGACGGTCCGGGAGGCCTCGGTACGGGTCATGGACGACCGCCGGATTCGACGACGGTCGCCGACACCACGTAGTCCAGCTCCGGGAAGTGCTCCTCCAAGTACGCATTGCCTTCGGCCTGGATCCTGCCTTGATTCGAGCTGGGCGTGCCGCCGTAGCCGCTGTGCAGCTGGTCCAGCACCTCCATGCCCTCGACGACGCGGCCGAAGGGGGCGAAGCCGTCCTCGTCCAGCCGGCTGTTGTCCCCGTAGTTGACGAAGATCTGCGTGGTTCGCGAGTTGGGCGCGGAACTCATGGCGTAGGTGACCATGCCGCGAGTGTTGGACGCCACCACCGAGTCGTCGGGGAACCGCTCGTCGCGCCATATCGCCGCCACCTCCGGGTCTCCGTGGATGCCGAACTGGACCACGAACCCCTCCATCACGCGGAAGAAGCGAACGCCGTCGTAGAAGCCGTTCTTGACCAGCGCGTAGAACCGATCCGCGCCCTGCGGCGCCCACGCCCGTTCGACCTCGATCACGAAGACGCCCTTGCTGGTTTCGAAGCGGGCATGGAACGTCTCCGGCGCCGTTTCGGCCAGCGTCGCGGGGTCCATGAGAGCGCTTGCCGTGTCGCCGGGGGCTTCCTCATCCTCGGAAGCGGGGTCGTCTGCGCCGCCGCATCCCGCCGCGGCGAGCGTTGCCAATGTTGCCCAAGCCGGCGCCGGGCGCGTCGATTTCTTCACGTGTGCCAAGTCCTTTCGGCCCAAGGGGAGGCGCCTCGCTCGCCGTGCGATTCGCCGACTCTCAAGATGCGCCGGGCGCAAGCGAAAGTCCAGCAGTCGCAGACCCCGGGGGGTGCCGCGCAGGCGCCGGGCTCGCTATCGTTCGCCCCGAAGCGCGCAGAGTGGCCGCGAGCAGTGCGGTCGGCCCACCCCCCGAGAACGCTCGACGCCTGTTGCCGGAGTTCGGAGCACATGAATGCATAAGACGAACGAGAGCACCGACGGCTGGTGGGCCAAGGGACTTCTGTTCGAGAACTGCAACTGCACCGCCGTGTGCCCTGGACACGTCCACTTCAGCCAGAAGTGCACGCACGACGTGTGCCACGGGTTTTGGGGGATTCGGTTTCGCGAGGGTCGGCTGGGGGGCGCGAGCCTTGCCGGCCTGGAAGCGGTCGTCGTCTTCGAGACCCCTCCCGTCATGATCGAAGGCGGCTGGAAGCAGCGGCTTCTCGTGACCGACCGGGCCGACCCCGCACAGGTCGCGGCGGTGGAAGGAATCGTGGCCGGGACGCGCGGAGGTCCGTGGGAGGTGCTGTCCCGCTTCGTCTCGACCAGGCTGCCGACGCGCACCGTCCCCGTGCGGATCGAAGACGCGCCGCGCAGCAAGAGCGTGGTCGTAACGGGCGTTCTGCGCGGAGCCGTGGAGGCGATCCGAGGCCGGGACAAGAGCCGGCCGGTGAGCTTCGAGAACATCTACAACCAGATTCACGACGCTCGCCAAGTCGTGGCCACCGGTTCGACCCAATGCGACGACGGAGAGATCAAAGTCGAGACACGGGGAACCCACGGCTTGTGGTCGAACTTCAGCTGGGCCGGCGGCGGAGGACCTCCTTCCGACAGTTGAATTGAGTTGAGCTATCCCGCCGCCCTCGGCATGTGGCTGGCCATGACGGGCGTCATGATGGCGCCGGTGGTCCTTCCCTGGGTCCGCGCTCTCCGCCGACTGGCCCACGGGGGAGGGGAAGCCGTCTCGTTGGCGCCGTTCGTCGCCGGCTACGGCGGGGCGTGGTCCGGCTTCAGCGCGGCTGCCGCCGGGGCTCACGTCGGCTTGCCGGCGCTGGGGCTCCCCGTCCCGTTCGGCCTGGAAGCGCCGACCGCCTCCGCCGCCCTGCTGATCGCCGCCGGGCTGTTTCAGTTCACCAAGCTCAAGGCCGCCTGCTTGACGCACTGTCGCTCCCCGGCCGGATACCTGCTGGCGCACTGGCGAAGCAGCGCCGCCGGCTGGATGCGAATGGGCGCGCGCCACGGCCTCTACTGCATCGGCTGCTGCTGGGCGCTGATGCTGCTGGCGTTCGCGGCCGGCATGGCGGGCTGGGCGTGGATGGGCGGCATGGCTCTCTTCATGGCGGCGGAGACGACGCTTCCCTTCGGGGAGAGAGCGACCAAGCCTGCCGGCTGTCTCCTGGTGGCGGCGGGCGTTGCCGTGCTCTGGCTGTGAGGAAGCGCCCGGACGCCCGCGACGCGCGTCGCTCATGCCCCAAACGTCCACCGGAAGCGCGGCCTCCGCTTCTGGCCGGGCAACACTGGCGCGACCGCCCGAAAAGGTCCAACTTGCCCCCGGGTTCGACGCCCGCTTCCCCCGACGGAACCTCATGCAAAGGAGAAGGACCATGACGCGGACCGCGATCACAGTTGGAATCGTCCTTGTCGCCACCGGCTGCGGCGGCGGAGGCGATGGGGCCGACGAGGCCGGCGAGGCGCCCCCGGAGGCCGCAGCCGCAGTGCCCGAAGCGGAAACCGTACGCGCGACCGTGTCGATCACGCAGCCCGAAGACGGCGCCCAAGTGGACGCGGGTCCGCTGCGGGTGGTCATGGAAACGACGGGCCTGGAGATCGTCCCGGCGGGCACGATGGACGCCGGCACGGGCCACCATCACCTGATCGTCGACGGCGACGTGGAGTGGGAGCTGCCGATCGCCAACGATCCCGGCGTCCACTACCACATGGGGCAAGCCGAGACCGAGTTCACCCTGGAGGACTTGATGCCGGGCGAACACCGGATCATCGCGGTCGTGGCCGACGGCGTGCACATTCCCCTGGACCCGCCCGTCGCCGACACCATCTACGTGACTGTTCGGTAGCTTGGCCCAAGGGCCGCGATCGCGGAGCGCCCTTGCGGCGCTCGCCTTCGCAGGCGTGCTCGGGTCCTCCGCTTGCGACGACTTGGCGCGCCGCCGCCTAGTGGCGACGGCCGGCGACTGGAGCCTGTCCGAAGACCGCTTGGCGGAGCTGCTGGTCCTGGCCCAGCCGTTTCCGCTGGATTCGGCCTCGGCGGCGTCGCTGGCCCGTCACTGGCAGGGCGCGGCGTCGCTGGCTTTGCGCGCTGCGGCGGGCGATTCCCTCTTGGGCTCCGAAGCGCTGAGGGCCGCGTCGTGGCTGGACCGGCGAGAGGCCCTGCTTGCCGCCGACCGCGAGGAACGACTGGGCGCGGCGTCGGCACTCGGCCCCAACGCCGTGGACAGCGCCTTTCACGCAGGCTCGTTGCGGCTCGTAGCCCACGTCGTTCGCAGGGTGGGTCCCGAGACGTCGTCGGCCGAGCGCGTGCTGCAGCAGCGGACCGCCGAGCGCATCCTGCAGTCCCTGGTGGACGGGGGCCCATGGAACGCGGCGGTCGCCGAGAGCGAGGACGCCCGCTCGCGCGCGGCCGGCGGACTGCTGGGACTCGTGGCCCAGGGCGAGCTGCCCACCACCTTGGACTTGGCCGCTTTCCGCTTGCAGCCCGGCCAGATCTCGGGCGTTGTGCAGAGTCGCGCCGGCTTCCACGTCGTCTACCGGCCTCGACTGGTGGAGGTTCGCAGCCTCTTTGCCGACCGGTTGAGACAGCGCCGGCTGGCCGAGGCGGATGCGCGCGCCAACGAACGGGAGCGGACCGAACGGCAGATGCGCACCGTCGCGGGGGCGACCGAAGTCGTGGGCCGGCTGGCCGCCAGGCCGTCCGAGTGGCTGGACTCGGAGCTAACCTTGGCCGAATGGGAGGGCGGCGCGCTGACAGCGGGCGACGCGGCCCGCTACGTGGTGTTCCTGCCGTCCGGCGCTCGGGCGGAGCTGGCCGGCGCCGACCAGGATGCGCAGGCGGAGCTGGTGCAGGAGCTGGCCGTTCGCGAGCTGCGCTTGGCCGACGTGCGGGAGCGCGGATTCGCCCTGGACGCAACCGTAGAAGAAGCCATGGCCGCTGCGCACGCCGACGAGGTCGAGTACTGGACCGCCGCGCTGGCGCTGGATTCGCCCGATGCCCCGTCCCGCCCTGGGCTTGCCCGCCACATGGAAGCAGTCGTGGCGCGCCGAGGGCAGCTCCGTTCGCTGTCGCCCCTGTTCCAGGCTTGGTTGTCCCAGCGGGCAAGCGCCCAACTGCGGGAGCGCGGCGTCATGGCCGCCGTCGTCCAGGCTCGGCGGATGCTGGAGGGCGCCGGGACGTGATCCGGCCGTCCGCGCCCCGTGCGTGCGGCTGCCGCAGCGCTCGCGGCGTTCTCCTCCTGGCGGCCTTGACTCCCGCCGCTTGCAACAATGCCTCCGACCGCGCGCCCGCCGTGCCTTACGCAGCGCCCGGCGAACCCCTTCCCGACTTGGCCCCCGGCGAGCGGGGTCGCTTCTTCGTGGGCCGCGCCCTCTTCGAGCGCCTGGCCACCGCCGACGAGGGCCTGGGCCCCCTCTACAACGCCAAGCGGTGCAGCGACTGCCACGACCAGCCCGTCGTAGGCGGCGGAGGCACGCGGTTCCCCGTTCTCAAAGCCACCCGCTTCGCCGACGGCCAGTGCGACCTGCTGGAAGCCCAGGGAGGCGACAACATCCAGCGCCGGGCAACGGAGCTGGCACGCGTCCACGGAGTTGCCCCGGAAGACATTCCAGAAAACGCCACGGCTACATCCAGCGTGGTGGCGCCCCCCTTGCTGGGGCTCGGCCTGCTGGAGGCCGTCCCCGATTCCGTCCTGGACGAATGGGCGGACCCGGAGGACGCCGACGCCGACGGCATCTCGGGTCGCCTGCCGCGGACCCCGCCGGGACCGGACGGCGGCCGACCGGCCCGCTTCGGGCGCAAAGGCGACGCCGCCACCATCCAGGGCTTCGTGGACGCCGCCCTGCGCTTCGAGCTCGGATTCACGACGCCGGACCACCCCGCCGAGGAGCCGCGCAACGGCGTGCCCGTCCCGCCCGGGGCCGACCCCATGCCCGACCCCGAGATCGACCAAGCCACGCTGGACCTGCTCTCGGATTACGTGCGGCTGCTGGCCCCGCCGGCCCCCGAGACTGCGTCCTCGCGCCCGCTGGCCGACACGCTGGCCCAAGGCGCCGCCTTGTTCCGCCAGATCGGCTGCGCCTCCTGCCACCGACCCGAAGTGCGGACCGGTCCGACGGCGCACTACGCCGCGCTGGCCGACCGCACCGTTCGCCCGTACTCCGACTTGCTGCTGCACGACATGGGGCCGTCCCTGGCCGACGTGTGCGGCCGAAGCGCCGCCCCCCAGGAGCTTCGCACGGCACCGTTGTGGGGGCTCCGCCACCGAACGCGGCTACTTCACGACGGGCGCGCCGAGGATGCAGCCCAGGCGGTGGCGGCCCACGGGGGAGAAGCGACTTCTGCACGGGATGCGTTCGCCGCCCTCCCCCTCGAGGCCCGGAGCGCCTTGCTCCGATTCCTAAGCTCGCTCTGACTCCGTCGCTGGGAGCCCTGGCGCTCCGTCCCGTCTCGCCACGAAGTCCTTCAGGTCGTCGAACCGCCGATCCATGGCCGCCACGTGCCTGTCCGACGATTCCCGGATCGCCGCGACCTGTTGCTCGGTCGCCTTCTGGAAAAAGGCGATCTGCGTATTGGTGGACTCGCAAAAAGACGCGATCTGCGTATTGGTGGACTCGCGAAAAGATGCGATCTGGGCGTCGACGGTTTCGCGATAGGACGCGATCTGGGCGTCGGTGGACTTGCGACAGGACTTGATCTGCGAGCTGGTCGACTCCTTGACCGCGGCGATCTGCTTCTCGCCATACGCCACGGCGTCGTCGATCCTACGATTGACCGCGTCTCCCAGGTCGTCGATCCGCTGACCGAGAACAGCGACCGTCCGTGCTTCCGACTCCTTGATGCTCTCTGCAATGCCGGCGTGAGCCTCTCGACCCTCCCTCCCGACAGCCTCGACCTGGCCGGACAGCTCGATCCTGACGGTCTCCGTGTGCTCGGACACCGCGTCGATCCGTTCGGACAGTTCGTTCCTCACCGCTTCGATGCGCTCGGACACCGTGTCGATGCGCTCGGACAGCTCGTTCCTCACCGTGTCGATGCGCTCGGACAGCTCGTTCCTCACCGTGTCGATCCGTTCGGACAGCTCGTTCCTCACCGTGTCGATGCGCTCGGACAGTTCGTTCCTCACCGTCTCGATGCGCTCGGACAGTTCGTTCCTCACCGCGTCGATGCGCTCGGACAGTTCGTTCCTCACCGCGTCGATGCGTTCGGACAGTTCGTTCCTCACCGCGTCGATGCGTTCGGACAGTTCGTTCCTCACCGTCTCGATCCGTTCGGACAGCTCGTCGAACCGTTTTCCAGTTACGTGGTTGCTGATCCATGTCGCCACGGCGATCACGGCCGTCACGATTCCCACGTCTCCGATTCCGTCCATCTGCTCTGCTCCTTTCCTCGCCTCTCCGGGCGGGTTGGCTGGTTGCGGGAGCCGGCGCATTCCGGCTCCGACAAGTATCCATCGCATACCGCTCCTGCCGGGTCAACCCGTCGTCCCCAACAGGCGTTCGGGAGTCCCGTCGGCCGCCGGCGATTCAGGCGGGCCGGCTTCTCGCCGGGGACTTGACCGCCCCCCGCGACGCCCTAGATTCTCCCTCATGGTTCACTTGGCCGACGTCACCAAGTACTACGGCAGAAAGCGGGCGCTGGGTCCCGTGTCCTTCGAGATCGAGAAGGGCGACGCCGTGGGGTTCCTGGGCTTGAACGGGGTCGGCAAGACGACGTTGCTGCGCATCTTGGCGTGCGGGCTTCGGCCCTCGGCGGGAACGGTCGAGATCGACGGCCACGACGTGCTCCGCAGTCCGCACAAGGTGCGCCAGCGCGTCGGCTACCTGCCCGAAACGCCTCCGGTCTACGGCGACATGACGGTGGGCGACTACTTGGCGTTCGCGGGGCGGATCAAGGGCATGTCCGCCGAAGCCGTGGCCCGTCGCGTGCCCGAGGTGGAGGAGTACACCCGCGTAGCCGAAGTCCACGACGTTCCCGCGCGCCAGCTGTCCCAGGGCTACCGCCAGCGCGTCGGCGTGGCCCAGGCGATCGTCCACGACCCCGAGCTCCTGATCCTGGACGAACCCGCCCACGACCTGGACCCCGTCCAGATCGTGGAGATGCGCGGCATGATCCGCGACCTGAAGGACGCGCACACGATCCTCATCTCCAGTCACATCCTGCCCGAGATCAGCGAGACGTGCGACCGGCTGCTCATCTTGGACGACGGTCGGATCGCTGCCCAGGGCACCGAGGCGGAGCTGGGCGAAGGGCTGCTCCGCGCGCGCAGGATGGCGGTGACGGTTCGGCTGGCCGACGTGGACGGCGCCGACGCGGGGGCCGCCGCCGAGGCCGTGATCCGCGCCGTGCCGGGCGTGACAGGGGTCGAGCGCGCGGCCGGAGGCGAAAACGATGTCGCGACATGGCACGTGGAGGCCGACGCCGACCTGCGGGCCGCGGTCTGCCGCGCACTGGTGGAGGCCGGCTGCGACGTGGTGGGCTTGGCCGGCGCCGAGCGCCAGCTGGAGCGCGTGTTCGTGGGACTGGTGGGCGGAGCGGAAGCGTGACCGGGGTCGTCTTCCGTCGCGAGTTCGGCGCCTACTTGCGATCGCCGATGGGGTACATCGTGGCGGCGGTGGTGCTGCTGCTGGACGGACTGCTGTTCTACGCCCAGGCGCTGGGGCCGTCCGCGGGCGAGCGCCTGTCGGGGCAAGTCCTGGCGGGCTTCTTCTACAACGCCAGCGGACTCACGGCGATCGCTGCCGTGGCGCTCTCCATTCGGCTGGTGGCGGAAGAGCGCCAGACCGGCACCCAGCTGCTGCTCGACACGTCGCCGGTGCGCGACTGGCAGATCGTGTGGGGCAAGTTCCTGTCGGCGCTGGCGTTCCTGAGCGCGATCAACCTGGCCACCATCTACATGCCCCTGCTCGTATTGGTTAATGGCAAGGTCTCGGTCGGCCACGTCCTGATCGGCTACCTGGGGCTGACCCTGATCGGCGGCGCGGTCCTGGCGGTGGGCCTCTTCGCCAGCGCCCTGACCCGCCATCAGCTGGTGGCCGCCGCCGCGGCCTCGGTCGTCACGGGCACCCTGTTCCTGCTCTGGCCCCTGTCCCGCATCGTCGGGCCTCCGCTGTCCCGCGTCTTCGCCGCCCTGGCGATCCACGGCCGCCACTTCGCCGGCTTCCAGTCGGGCCTCTTCCACGTCCGCGATCTGGTCTACTACGTGGCCGTCACCTACTTCTTCCTCTACGCGGCCACCAAGGTCATGGAGGCCAAGCGATGGGAGTGACCGCCTCGCCCGCGACGACCGCCCCCGCCCCCGGCCCATGAGACGCCTCTGGACCACCTGGCTCCTCTTCGGGGGCTTGGCCGCCGTCTTCGCCGGCGCCCGCGTGTTCGACGCCGTCGAGTGGCTGGACCTTCCGCTGATCTTGGCCGGGACCGCCGCCGCCGTTGCGGCCGCCGGGCTGCGGTTGGCCGAGTGGCGGAGCGTTCCGGCCGAGGCCCGCGCCGCCGAGGCCATCTTCGCGCTGGCCGCCGCGGGCTGCGTGCTGTCGCTGGCGGGGTTCCTGCCCGGCACCGTGGACGGGCTGGAGTGGCTGGGCTGGGACGTGGGCGGACCCCAAGAGGAGCGTCGCTTCCGCCGCCTCTTCCTGACGGCTTCCACGATCGTGCTGGCGTGCTCGGCGCTCCCCGCCGCCGCGGCGCACTGGGCGGCAATGAAGGGGGTCGGCGCGCGACAGGGAAGCGTTGCCGTCGCCTCCGCCTCCGCCCTGGCCGGCGCCCGAGCGGTGGACGCCTTGCGCATCCGAGAGACCGCGTCTCACGCCCTGAGCCTGGCCGCGGCGGGAGCGGCCCTCATGCTGATCGGCTACGTCGGCGCCGCCGCCAACCGCACCCTGGACTTCAGCTACTTCAAGACGGCCACGCCGGGCGACGCCACCCGCGAGATCGTCCGCAACCTGGACGGCACGCTCCAAGTCGCCCTCTTCTTTCCGCCCTCGAACGCCGTGGGCGAACAGGTGCTGACCTACGTGCGCGAGCTGGCCGGGGCCGCCGGCAACGTGGCGGTGGAGGAGTACGACCGCTTCGCCGACCCCGAAGTCGCCGAGGACTACGACGCCCGCAACGACGGCGAGGTCTTCTTCCGGTTCGGCGGCCGCACCGAGCGGATCGGCTTGGCCCTGGAGCTGGACGACGCCCGGGCCCGCCTGCGCGTCCTGGACGGCCAGGTCCAGCAAGCTCTGCTGCTGCTGGCGCGAGGCCGCCGCACGGCCTACCTGACCACCGGCCACGGCGAACTCAACGATCCGCTGGTCCAAGACTCGCTGGCGCCCGCGTCCCCCCGCGAGCCGTGGATGCCCGCCAACGCGCCCCCCGGACCCCGCGAGCCTCCCCTGGGCGCGCTCCGTCGCGTTCTGGAGCTCCTCAACTACGAGGTGCGCGAGATCGGCGCCCGCGACGGCCTGGGCGACCGAGTCCCGGACGACGCCGCCATGCTCATGGTGCTGGGTCCGCAGCGCCCCTTCTTCGACTCCGAGGCCGCTGCCGTCCGCGAGTACCTGGATCGGGGCGGGTCGGTGCTGCTGGCCTTGGAGCCCGGCAGCCGGTTCCGCCTGTCGGACTTCCGGGACCACCTGGGGCTGGACTACGGTGCCGCCATGCTCGTGGACGACCGCGCCCACATGCGCGAGACCGGCACCGCGGCCGACCGCCGCCTCGTCGTGGCCAACCGCTTCTCGACCCACCCGTCCGTCACCACTCTGAGCCGACGGGGCGCGGGCCAGGGCGTTCTGTTCCTGGGCGCCGCGGAGTTGGCCGCCGCAGAAGACGTGGAAGGGCTGCGCCGAACGTTGGTGGTCCGCTCGATGCGCTCCACCTTCCCGGACGCGAACCGCGACTTCCGCTTCGACGAGGCCACCGAGCCCCGCGACAGCTACGGGCTGGCGGCAGCCGTGGAGGTGGAGACGGACTCGGCCCCCGCCCGCGACCCCGGAATGCGCGCCCTGGTGTACGGCGACGCCGAGATCTTCTCGGACCGCGTGCTGGTCAGCCTCCAAATGAACGCGGCCATGGTCGTGGACGGGATCCGCTGGCTGGGCAAGGAGGAGGCGTACGCCGGCCAGGTCGAGTCCGAAGAGGACGTGGCCATCCTCCACACCCGTTCGGAAGACGTGGCGTGGTTCTACGCCATCATCTTCGGGGCGCCGGCGCTGGTTCTGGGGGCCGGGCTTACGGCGCTGTACGGACGGCGGGGGGGTCGAGGCGAGGCTCGTAGCGAAGCGGCCCGTGGCGAAGCGGAGAAGGGGGAAGCGGCGTGAGGGCGCTGCGCATTCACCTGGTGCTGCTGGCCGCGGCGGCGGTCTGGGCGTTCTTTCTGTCGGGCCGGGATCCGGTGCGCGAAGAGGACCGCAACCGGGTTCTGGTGTGGGAGCGCGACACCACGGAGGTGGTCGCGATCCGCTTCTCGTCGCCCGAGAAGGACGTGCTGATCGAGCGCCGAGAGGACGACGGAGGCGCCTACCTGTGGGGAACCCAGATCGAGCACGGGGACCCCGACGCGGGAGCCGCCACCGCCGCCGCCGACAGCACCGACGACGCCGAAGGGGGCGAAGGCGCCGGCAACCCCGCCGCGAGCGCCGACACCCTGGAGTTCCCCGTGGGGGCGTCCGGCCACAGCCTGGTGGGACGCTGGGCCGCCTTCCGAGTCGTCCGCTCCCTGGGCTCGCTGACCGACGGCCAGCAGGCGCGCTTCGGGCTGGCGGACGCGACGGCGGAGCAGGGCGAACTGCTCTCAGTCGAGTTCCGCGACGAGCGCCGCGAGTTCGTGCTGGGCGACACGACCTACGGGGGTGCGGACCGCTACGCCCGCGAGTTCGCCACCGGCGCCGGTTACGTCTTGGCCGCCGACGCGACCCGCCCGCTGGGGATCGGCGAAGGCTCCCTGCGAGAGCGCTGGCTTCACCACTTCCCCGACGACGACGTAGCGCAAGTCGTTGTCACCAATGGAGATACGGAACGCGCCATGTCCCGCGCCGAGTCCGGCGACTGGACCTCGCCCGACGACGAAGCGCCCGACGAGGCCTTCGCCAACTTCATGCAGCGCGTGGACCAGCTGGCGATCTCGGGCTACGAGGACACGCCCCCGCAAGGCGCGCTGCCGGTCCTGCTCCGCGTGGACTACCTGAACGAGGACGGCGACGCCATCGGCTTCATGGAGCTCTTCCGCGACGACGCCGCCGAGCGCGACCCCTACTACCTGCGCACCGAGCGAACCCGCATCCTGGCGAGGGCGGTCACCGCCCTGGCCGAGCGCCTGGCCGAGGCGCTGGAGGAAGTGTTCTAGCACTCGTTCCCCCATATGCGACGACCTGCTTCTGGCGCATTCCGACGTCGCGTCGTATGATGTTCGGACTCGTAGCGATCGCGGGCCAGCTCCCAGCAACGATCGGTTGCGGACTCCCGCCAATCTCGTCCACAGCGTAAGAGGAGACGACATGAAACCAACGCTACAGACCGCAAGGGCGGGCCTCGGCCTGCTCGGGGCACTGGCCCTGTTCGCGCCGGCCAACGCCGTCGCACAGGACGGCATCGTCACGGGGACGGTGACCGCCGCCACGACCGGGGAGCCGATCAACGGCACCCAGGTTTCGATCCTGGACACCAACCTGGGCGTGCTCTCGAACGCCAACGGGAGGTTCCTGATCAACCGCGTGCCCCCCGGAACCTGGACGGTCCAAGCCGTTCACGTGGGCTGGGGGACGGCGACGCAGGAGGTGACGATCGCCCCAGGGGCTTCCGCAACCGTGGAGTTCCGCCTGGAGGTCTCGGCGGTGGACCTCGACGAGATCATCGTCACCGGCACGGCCGGCGCAGTCGAACGGAGGAAGCTGGGAGTCTCGACGTCCTCCCTGGACGTGGAGGGCATCCAGGAGAAGATGCCTCTGGAGGGCTTCAGCCAGACCCTTGAGGGCCGGATTCCGGGTGTGCGCTCCATCGGCGTCGTGGGCGGCGTAGGAGCTTCCCGAGAACTCCGCATCCGAGGGACGGACTCGTTCTCCCTGGGCCAGCGGCCCGTGATCTACATCGACGGGATCCGCGTGGACAACAGCGCCGGCGAGTGGGGCTGGATGAGCCAGGTCACCTGCTGTTTCTTCAGCGGCGGCGCGGGCGAGGACCGACTTTCGGACCTGAACCCCGACGAGATCGAGCGGATCGAGGTCCTGAAGGGACCGGCCGCATCGACGCTCTACGGCTCCGAAGCATCGGGCGGCGTAATCCAGGTCTTTACGAAGCGGGGTCGAAACAACAGCCCGGCCACCTTCACCTTCCAGACCTCGGTCGGAGTCAACCGGCACCGCGCGAACTTTCCTACGGCGTTGCGGCCGAACTTCACCGGCCGAGACGGCACGCGCGCGCGCGATCCCAACCAGGACCTCATCGAGAACGGCCTGATCAACAGCTACGACATATCGGCGACGGGGGGGGGCGAGGCCGTCACGTACTTCGTTTCGGGCGGCTTCTCCTTCGAAGAGGGGTCCGTCAAGCCCAACGACCAGAAGCGGGCGAACCTACGGGTCAACCTGAACTGGACGGCGTCGGACAACTTGACGGTCGGAGTCACGTCGGGCTACGTGAGGAACCGCGTACGCGCCCTGCAGTCCGGCAACAACTGGCTGGGCATCTACACCAACGCCATGCTCACCAATCCTCTGAACGCCACCGCCGACGAACCGTACGGCGGCGGGCTGGACGTGAACGTGGAAGACGCCAAGGCAATCGACACGTTCTCCGATGCCGAGCGATTCACGGGCTCCGTGCAGCTGAACTACACGCCGCGTCCCAACTTCCAGCACACGGCGAAGCTCGGATTGGACGCGGTGACGGACCAGAAGTCGAGGTATCTGCCCTTCGGGCGGCACTACACGTATATCGGAACGCTAGGCGAGCGAAACATCGGCTATCGAGCAAACAGACAGTTCACGGCCGACTACACCGCCAACCTGGACTACACGCTTCCGTTCCTCAACGACTTGCCCGGCAGCTTGGCGTTCGGCACGCAGGGATACTGGGATCTTGCCAACTTCTCCATGGCCACCGGAAAAGACTTCGCGGGTCAAGGCGTATCGACGGTGGGCGGCGCGGCGCGGACTTTCGGCGACGAGTCCCGCATCGAAGAGGTCAACGTGGGCTTCTTCGTCCAGAACCGCTTCGACGTCGGGAACCTCTTCGTGACGGGCGCGGTGAGAGTGGACGGCAACAGCGCCTTTGGCGAGAACTACGGTTTGCAGGTCTATCCCAAGGCCGACTTCGCCTACAACTTCGGTCAAGACTTCCTCCCGACGTTCGTGAGCAGCGCGAAGGTTCGCGGGGCCGTGGGAATGGCCGGCAAGGCGCCGGGCGCCTTCGACCAGTTCCAGACCTACGTACCGGCGACGGTGCTTGACGACTTGCCGGGCGTATCTCCGTCCAACCCCGGCAACGACGCTCTCGAGCCGGAGACGAAGATCGAGTACGAAGGCGGCCTCGAGCTGGGCTTGTGGAACGATCGGATCGGCATCGACGCAACGTATTACCATCAGGTGACTCAAAACGGGCTGTTGCAGATAGCGCTTCCGCCCAGCGAAGGCTTCGCCCAGGCTCGTTGGCAGAATGCGGGCTCAATTCTCAACAGGGGGGTTGAGCTTGGCATCAACGCAACGCTTGTCGATCAGGCCTCCTTCAGGTGGTCCGCGGGACTCAACTACGAGTGGACGCACAACGAGATCCTGGACCTCGGCGAGACTGCCCAACGCGATTCGCTGCCGATCTATCAGGGCACCGAGCTTGTCGGATGGACGCAGCACATGCGGCTCGGCGGCTTCTGGGAAGGCTTTCCAGTCAGCGAGATCATCGCTAGGCAAGTCCTGGGCTGGGATCCTGCGGAGCGAGAGCACATACGCTCGGTCTACAACTTCTACCAAGGGCAGGCGTTCCCCGATCACCTTGGATCGATCAACACCGAATTCGCTCTGGGTCAATCCATTCGCATTGGGATGCAGGTCCGAGGCGAATGGGGAGCGTCTATGGTCAACTCGGATCGCGGGTACGGGGTTCGGCAGTTCGCCTACGACGAGTATCTGATGCACCTCCAGTCGGACGGATCGTCCACTCCGGCCAGCGATTCGGTTCACAACCGTCACATCTTGGCCTATCCGGTGGATTCCAGGGACCACGTGCGGCTGCAAGAGGTCTCCCTGACGTATACCCTGCCCGAGACGATATCGAGCGTCGTCGGCTTGCAGCGCACGACGGCTACACTGGCGGTGTACAACGCCCACTGGTGGGACAACTGCAACTGCCCCGACCCCAATCAGCAGTACCGGGGCGGTTCCAGCTTCAACACGTCTCCGTTCCTAGGCCTTCCACAGCCCAGGCGCTTCCTCTTCTCGTTGCGCACTCGGTTCTAGGAGGCCGTTCACATGATGATGATGACGACAAGAACGCTCACGAAGATCACGACGGCGTTGGGAGTGCTGACGCTCGTCGCGTGCGGCGACCTTCTGGACGTCCCGGACCCCCAGCGCTACACGTCGTCCGACCTGGACACGGCCTTGCCCGCGGTGGCGAACGGGGTCGAGGGCGCGGTCCACAACGTCATGGACCAGTACGTCGTCTACCAGGCGCTGCTTGCCGACGAGTACCAGCACACCGGTACGTGGACCAACTACGACGAGGTCGACCACGGCAGGTTCCAGTACGGGACCAGCGCCATGGACGGCAACAGCAACGCATGGCACCGAGCCCAGTGGTACTCGATGGACGCCGAACGGCGTTTCGGAGAGGTGATGGGCGAGAGCGAGGCCGCGTCCAGTCCGCTGACGGCGCAAGTGCGGTTGGCGGGCGCATTCGCCGCGTTGTACCTGGGGATGGCGTTCTGCGAGTCCGTGTCGGATCCCAGCGGAGACTCCATGACGGACATGCAGATGCTGGGAGTGGCCGTGACGAGGTTCGGGCAAGCGATGGAGACGGCTAGGGTCGCCGGCCGCCCGGATTGGGTGACGGCGGCTCAGGCAGGCCGCGCCCAAGCGCACCTTCTCATGGGAGACATGTCCTCGGCGGCGACCGACGCAAGCGCGGTGCAGGCAGGGTTCTCGTACGACGCCGTCTTCAATCAGGCTGCCAACAACTGGGTCGTGTTGGTCACGACCAAGACGTTCAACGAGGCGGCCGGTTTGATGGCGAAGTGGTGGCCGATGATCGAAGAAGACGACGCTCCCGGGTTCATGCGCGATCCGTGGACGAACGAGTTCGACAAGCGGATACCCGTGTACTTCGACGGCGAGGTGGCAACCGACAACGAGACGCCTCACTACAGCCAGTGGAAGTACAACACGCTGACCTCCGACATCCCGATGGTGCACTCCGACGGCATGCGGCTCATCGAGGCGGAGGTCATGGTCGAAGCCGGCGACTACGCCGGGGCGACAGCCGTGCTCAACAGGCTCCGAGCTGCGGTCGACTTGGCACCGTTCGACGTGCCGACCGACCGGGAGACGATGATGGAGTACTTGCTGTCGGAGCGGTTTGCCGAACTGTTCATGGAGGGACATCGGGCCGTCGACCTGCGTCGGTTCGGCTTGACGCGCCAGATCTTCGCGGCGATGAACGACGAGAGCCGGTCCGGCGACGGCAGGCCGACGCAGTTCCCCATCAGCGACGACGAGGCGTTGCACAATACCAACATCGACAACGACCTTACTCAGAGGTGCTTGCCCAAGACCTAGCGGCAACCAGCTCGACTAGAGCTAGGCTAGGCTACAAGCAACAAGAACGGTTGCGGTCGCCCGGTCGGATGGCCGGGTGGTCGCAGCCGTTCTTGGTTACAGGGACATCAAGAAGCTCAACAGCTGTCGCTTCGCCGACGGGTTGAGCCGGCGAAACACGTCCCGCATTGCGCTGGCCTCTCCTCCGTGCAGCAGAATCGCTTCTTCTATCGTCTGCGCTCGCCCGTTGTGGAGGAATTCGAAGCGACGGCCTAGGCCAACCAGCCGAGCCGTTTTCCACTCCGAGGGGGTCGTGCCGGGCGTGCACGTCTCGGCCAACTCCGGTCCCAGATCGTGAAGCAGCAGGTCGGAGTAGAGACGGAAGGTCTTTCGGTCGAACGCCGGGACCTCGCTTCTTGTCGTTTGGAAGGTCGGCGTGTGGCACGATTCGCACCCCAGCCACTCGAATACCTTGGCGCCTTCGCGAACGTCCGACGGATCGACGTCGTCGGGCCGCACCGGCCGCGGCGGGGCCAGGAAGCGGACGTAGTCGGTCAGGAGCTGGAGTTCCGCCTGCCCGATCTCCGGATCGGGAGCCAGGTCCGCCGCCGAAGGGACCGGGACGCCGTTGGCGGCTTCTTCCAGCGGACGGCTGGGCGTCGTGAGGCCCATTTCAAGCCGCGCGGCTTCTTCGACGAATCCGAAGAGCGTCGCGTGCTGGGCCTTCCGTCCGAATCGGCCAAGTCGTCCTTGCGAGTCCAGGTTGGGGCGACCCGAGATGCCGTCGCCGTCGGCGTCGTCGGGGTCGGCAGCCCGCAGGATGGCGTCGTCGGGAACGGCTTCCACCAGCCCCAGTCCGTAGAGCGCCGGCGCGCGCATGTCGGTTGTGGCCGTGGCGTCCGGCGGCATCCGTTCCGGCGTCACGCCCAGCGCCCGCGCATGGTCCGTCACCCCGAACTGCAACAGGTCGCCCCCTTGCTCCGTCAAGACGTTGCAACCCTGCGCGGAGTCGAATCGGCTTGCCTTGGTGACCGGCTCGGCGCCGTGCCCTCCGCTGGTAGGCAGATCGTGGCACGAGCTGCATCGATCCTGGTTGAACAGCGGTCCCAAGCCCTCTTCCGGCGTAAAGGGCCTGTTGAACAGCGCCTCGCCGGCGGCGAAAGTCGCAAGCTCGTCTTCTCGCAAACCGGGCAGCGGCGCTCCCGGCTCTCCTTCGGTGACCGGCGAACGACCGTTGCACGCGGCAACGCCCAGGCCAAGCAGAACGACGCCAGCCTGGACCGGCAACCGAAGTTGCGGGCGAGGCTTCAGGTGGGCAGCCGAGGGACCGTGTACTGATACACGAATCGCAACGTCTCGCGAACCCCGTCTTCGGTCTCCGGTTGCAGCGTCCGGGCGCTGTTCAGCCATTCTCGACCGTCGATGTACGCGGTTAACGTCAGGAACGCCGGTTCGCGCTCGACGGGGAACGTCTCCGCGAAGAACTGAAGCCGGGGCGTGAAGCGATATGTCCGTTCGAAGGGAAGCGAAACCACCGACGTGTCGCTGCGCAGCAGCTGAACGCCGGCTTCGCACGCCGGACAGCTCGGGTCGCCGACGTAGGTGAACCAGTCGGCCGTGATCAAGTTGACTTCGGTCACGTCCGGGCTGTCGATCTTGATGCGCGCCACCTCCGGCTCCGAGCTGACGGTAAGGGCGTCGCACGCTGACAGGATCAGCGCAACGACCGCTGCGGCCGCGCGGGCCGCCCCTCCTCGCCTGCCTGCCTTCTCTTCCCGGATCCGCGTGTACACCGTTCTCGCCTCCACCAACGAGGTTGTCCGCCGCTTGGGCAACGTTGGCGAAGCCGGCGGCCGCATGTCAAGCCGCCGGTACGAGGTCGGGGCGCACGGGCGACGAGATCGGGGCGCACGGGCGCTTCCCTTCGTATCTTCCCCAACGGAGTCGGCGAGTCGCGAAAGGCCGGCACGCCACGGGGAGCCGGCAGGCGCCAGCAACCACACGGGAGAGGGGATCGGTTGGTGAGGAGGTACGTCGTTCGTCCTGGGGGGTTCGGTCGGGGATCGGGGCCGCCGGGCGCAGGCGAGTTCAGGCCGCCGGGCGGGCTCCAGTTCTCGGTGACGCCGTGGGTCAAGCGGTTGCTGGCGGTCAACGCGGCCGTGTTCCTGATCTCGGTGGCGGTCGGGCCCGGCTTGGTCGTGGACCTCTTCGCGTTCCAGCCGGGGCGGTTCCTGGCGCGGCCCTGGGGCATGGCCACCTACATGTTCGTCCACGGCGGGCTGTGGCACCTGCTCATGAACCTGCTCGTGATCTTCTTCTTCGGGCCGCCCCTCGAGTCCAGGTGGGGCTCGGGCATCTTCATCCGGTTCTACTTGGTCTGCGGCCTGGGGGGCGTGCTGCTGAGCTTCCTCTTCGTGGATGCCGCCATCATGGGCGCCTCTGCCGCCTGCTACGGCCTCATGCTGGCCTTCGCCATGACGTGGCCCAACGCGCCGATCCACATCTGGGGCGTCGTGCCCGTGAAGGCGAAGTGGCTGATGGGCTTCCTGGCGGCCTTGAGCTTCGTGAGCGCCGTGGGCCCGACCCGCGACGGCGTGGCGCACCTGGCCCACCTGGGCGGCGTCGTCGCCGGTTTCCTCTTCATGAAGAGCGGCTGGCTGGATGCGGGCGGCGTCGGGCAGGCGGGGGGCGCTGGACGCGCGGGCGGCACCAAGCAGGCGAGTGGTCGGAAGGCGCAAGGGCGGCGGAAGCCGATGCAGGCGGCTCCTCCGCGGGTCGCGGAAGCCCTCCAGCGCCGGAGGGCCGAGAAGCGCGCGGCCGAGGAGCGCGCCCAGCTGGACGCCGTGGACGCGGTGCTGGACAAGATCTCGGCCCATGGCGTCGAGTCGCTGACGACCGACGAACGGGACCTTCTGGACCGGGTGTCGCGCAAGCAGCGAACGAACTAGGCCCGAGGGCGGCGCGCCGCAGCGACCGCTCGTCGGCCTTGACCGCCCGGCGCTTGCTTGACCGCCGGTTTCCCCGGCGCCTAGAATCCCGTTCCCCGACAACCAGGAAAGAGAACGACAGGAGGTGGCATGGCTGCGGCCAAACCGTTCAAGACGGAGCAGATTCGGAACGTGGTGGTGCTGGGACACGGCGGGTCGGGCAAGACGACGCTCGTGGATGCGATCTGCTTCGCGGCGGGCACGTCCAAGCGGCGGGGGCGCGTCGGCGACGGGAACGCCCTGACGATGACGACGCCCGAGGAGGTCGGTCACGGCATGTCGATGCAGCTCACCGTGGCCCACGCCGTCTGGGAGGACGTCAAGGTCAACCTGCTGGACACGCCGGGCTACATGGATTTCGCCGGCGAGGCCGTGGCCGCGGTGCGGGTGGCCGACGCCGCCGTCGTGACCGTCGCGGCGCCGTCGGGCGTGGAAGTGGGCACCGAGGCGGTGTGGCAGCTGTGCGACGACCGGGCGCTGCCCCGCGCCGTCTTCGTGTCCCTGATGGACAAGCAGCACGCCGACTTCGACAAGGCGTTCGGACAGGTCAAGGAGATGCTGTCGCCCAACGCCGTGCCCGTCGAGCTGCCGATCGGGGCGGGCGCCGGCTTCCGGGGGAGCGTGGACCTGTTCACCGGCAAGGCGCGGATCGCCAAGCAGGGCAGCGCGTCCGGCGAGTACGACGAGGCGCCGGTCCCGGACGAGCTGGCCGAGGACGCCGACACGTGGACCACCGAGCTGATGGAGACGCTGGCCACCACCGACGAGGCGCTGATGGAGCGCTACTTGGAGGGCGAAGAGATCGCGCCCGAAGAGGCGATGGCGGCGATGGCGGCGGCAGTGGCGCGAGGCGAGATCGTTCCCGTCTTCTGCGGCGCGGCCGAGGAGTCCTTCGGCGTGCGGAGCTTGGCGGCCAAGATGGTGGCGCTGTTTCCGCATCCGGGCCAGGCCGTCGAAGGAGGCCGCGCGGCCGAGGGCGAGCCGGGCAAGGTTCGCGCCGAGGGACCCGACGGCGAGGAGGTCGTGCTTCAAGCAGCCGACGACGAATCCGCCAGCGCCCTCGTCTTCAAGACCAGTGCCGAGCCCCACGTCGGCGAGCTGTCGCTGTTCCGCGTCTTCTCGGGCATGGTGGCCAACGGCACCGAGCTCGTCAACACGGCGCGGAGCGCGTCCGAGCGCCTCAACCACCTGGCCGTGCCCATGGCCAAGGAGCGCGTCGAGGTGGAGGCCCTTCACGCCGGCGACATCGGCGTGGTGGCCAAGCTCAAGTCCACCCGCACCAACGACACCCTTTCGGCGCCGGCGAACCCGGTCGCGTTGCCCGGCGTCGAGTTTCCCAAGCCCGACATCTCGGTCGCCGTGCGGGGTGCGGCGCGTGCCGACGAGGACAAGCTGGGCGAAGCCCTGTCCAAGCTCCACGAAGAGGACCCCACCTTCTACGCCGAGTTCAACCCTGAGCTGCGCCAGACGATCGCGCGCGGGCTGGGCGAGCTGCACCTGGACGTGCAGTTCGAGCGCATGAAGCGCAAGTACGGCGTGAACGTGGAAACCGAGCCGCCGCGGATCGCCTACCGCGAGACGATCACCGCCGCCGCCGAAGGGCAGGGACGCTTCAAGAAGCAGACGGGGGGCCGGGGCCAGTTCGGCGACTGCAAGGTGCGCCTGCGACCGCGGGGGCGGGGCGAAGGTTACGAATTCTTGAACTCCGTCAAGGGCGGCGTGATCCCGTCCAAGTACGTCCCCTCGGTGGACCGCGGCATCCAAGAGGCGGCGGCCAAGGGCGTCGTGGCCGGCTACCCCATGGTGGACTTCGAGGCGGAGTGCTACGACGGCTCCTACCATTCGGTGGACTCGTCGGACATCGCCTTCAAGGTGGCCGGTTCCTACGCCTTCAAGAACGTGGCGGAGAAGGCGAAGCCCGTGCTGCTGGAGCCGATCGTCGAGGTGAAGGTTACCGCCCCGGACGAGTACGTGGGCGACATCATGGGCGACCTGAACAGCCGCTCGGCCAAGGTGCTGGGCATGGAGCCGTCGGGCGGCAGAACCGCGATCCGGGCCGAGGCGGCCCAGGCCGCGTTGTACAAGTACGCTTCCGTGTTGCGCTCGATCACGCAGGGGCGGGGTCACCACACCCGCAAGCACCTGGGCTACGACGTGGTTCCGTCGGCTCGGGCCGCGAAGATCAAGGAGGAGGCCCGAAGCAGGGACGACGAATGAGCGCCACGACCTCCGCGCCTTCCGGGCTGTCGCGCTCCGTCGAGGACTACCTGAAGGTCATCTACGCCCTGAACGAGACGGGCGAGGCCGCGGGGACCAGCGAACTGGCGCGCACGCTGGAGGTGCAGCCGGCGTCGGTAAGCGGGATGGTCCGTCGGCTGGCGTCGGAAGGACTGGTGGAGCACGTGCCGTACCGAGGCGTGCGGCTCACGGCCGACGGCGCCCGCGAGGCACTCCGCGTGGTCCGCCGCCACCGCATCATCGAGACCTTCCTGGCCCGGCATCTGGGCTTCTCCGGAGACGACGTGCACGAAGAGGCTGAACGGCTGGAGCACGCCGCCTCGGACCGGCTCGTGGACCGAATGGCCGACGCCCTGGGGAACCCCGCCCAGGACCCCCACGGCGCACCGATCCCCACCCGCGGCGCAATCGACGGGCGGGCCGCGACGGCGGCGAGCGGCAGGGGTCGCAGGACGGGCTGAACCCGGCGCGACCGTCGGTTGTGGGCCGTCGCTCCCGTCGGTCGGCGCGGCCGTCCGCCCCGGGCTACCGGTCGGTTGCGGGCTTCGGCTGGCCTCCGTGCTCCTCGAACCACTTCATCAGGTAGAGCTGGGTGCGCATGAAGTTGGACGGCTTGGAGCCGGTGCCATGGTACTCGTCGTGGAAGCGGATCATCTTGGTGGGCACGCCCAGCTGCTTGAGCGCCTGGTAGTACTCCTCGGTCTGGGCCATCGGCGTGCGCAGGTCCAGCTCGCCGGTCATCAGTATCGTCGGCGTGGTGACGTTCTGCACATACATGAGGGGCGAGTGCTCCAGGTACTTGTCCGGGTTGTCCCAGGGGTAGCCGTGGTAGCGGTAGTAGCCCCACACGGTGATGTCGGCGTTGCCGGCGAAGCTCATCCAATTGATGACGGGACAGCGCACTCCGGCCGCCGCGAAGCGCGTGGTCTGGCCGATCACCCAGCTGGACAGCACGCCGCCGCCGCTGCATCCGGTCACGTACATCTGATCCTCGGCCACGTAGCCCCGCTCCAGCAGCGCGTCCACGCCCGCCATCAGGTCGTCGTAGTCCACCGACGGGTAGCCGTTGTCGATGGCGTTCCCGAAGTCGGTGCCGTAGCCGGTGCTGCCGCGCGGGTTGGTGTACAGCGTGACGTATCCGTTGGCGGCGAAGTTCTGGTACGGGTAGCTGAATCCGACGTTGTACATGGCGTGGGGACCGCCGTGGATGTGCAGGATCAGCGGGTACTCGCGGTTCGGGTCGAAGTCGGGGGGCTTCACGATCCAGCCCTGCACCTGCGTGCCGCCGGTCGATTCGTACCAGATCTCCTCGACCTCTCCCAGCCGCTTCCCGGCCAGCACGTCGGCGTTCACGTCGGTGAGCTGCCGGATTTCGCCGCCGCCGTCTTCGTCCAGCCGATAGGCCACCACGTCGCCGGGCTTGTGGGGCGACGTGAGGGTGCCCACGGCCTGCCCATTCGTCGCCGCGGAGGACAGCGACAGCATGTGCACGCCCTCAGTGACCTGCCGAACGTCCCCGGAGCGCGTCGCGAAGTGTACGTTCATGCTTCCTCGGTCGCCCGCCGTGAAGTACAAGCCGCTCGAGTTGGCGGCCCAGTGCATGGCGCCCACGTCCCGGTCCAGGCCGCCCGACACCAGGCGCCGGTTCCCGCCGTCCGCGTCCATCATGTACAAGTCGGTCGTCTTGTACGTCTGGGACGTCCACGGGTAGCCGGTGTACGCGATTGCGCTGCCGTCGGGCGAGATCTTCGGCCGGCCCCACGGCCCCTTGTCGGCAGTGAGCTGGCGGATCGCGCCGGTGGCTAGGTCCATGACGTACACGTGCGACTCCCGGTAGCGGTTGTCCGCGTCCTCCATGAGTCCGTCGAAGATCAGCGTGCCGCCGTCGGGGGAGATGTCGTACCCCACGTTCCCGACGCCCGACACGAAGGTGGCGCCCGCGTTCCACGAGCCGCTGGTGAGTTGCCGGGCGGTGCCGCCGTCGCTGGGCACGCGGAAGAGGTGCGTGAAGCCTTCCTCCAAGAAGCCGATCCGGTCGAAGCGGTAGTGGACGCGGTCCACGATTCGGGGCGTCGGCGTCCACTGGGCGCCCTCGGGAGCGGCGGGCAAGTCGATCGGCCACGGCTCCGATTCGGGCACGAAGCGCTGAAAGTAGATGTGGGCGCCGTCGGGGGACCACATGAAGTTGGACGGCGCCTCGACCTCTCGCGTGACCTGGGTGGTGGCCCCCTCGGCGTCCATCCAGCGGACGAAGACTTGCGGACCTTCCGGACCGCCGTCCTGGCCCGGCGCGACGTAGGCGATCCGCGTGCCGTCGGGCGACCAGCGGGGGCTCGACCCTTCCAGCAGGAAGCGCTTCCGTCCCCCGTCGGCGTCCATGATCCACACCGCCGACTCGAACCGGTCCGCCATCTGGTCCACCCACGACCGGGTGTAGACGACCTGGCGCCCGTCGGGCGAGATCTGCGGGTCCCCCACACGCTCCATGTCCAGGTAGTGGCCCACCGTCAGCATGTCGTCGGCGGGAGTCTCCTGGGCGGTGCCGGGGGCCAGGTTCGCGGCGACGGCGAGGACGGCGAGCGCGAGCGCCGCGGCCAGGGCCGTGGCGAGCGCCGGCGCGGGCGTGGCCGGTTTGGCCGGCGATCGCGTCGCCATGGCCGGCGTGGCCGAGGCCGAGGGAACGATGGCGAGGGCTGTGGCGGGTCCGATCTTCATGAGGAGTCCTCCGTGTTGCGGGTCGCATGAGCGGGTGGCTCGACTTGGGCGCAGCTCGACTTGGGCTGAGCCGGCAACCGAGCCGTCGGCTTGGCCTCACAATAAGGCTGGTGGCTCGGCTTGGCGAGGGCAGGGCGCGCCGGCCCGCTCGCACCCTGCAGAGGCCGGGCGCCCGCTTGAGGGCTCGCGGGCATCGGCCTATCTTCCGGGACGAGCAAGCCGGCGGCTTGGTCCGCCGAACCACTTTCGAGGACGGAGGCGTCGTGCCGCTCCTGAATTTCAAGGGCAAGTACAACGTCTACGCTCATCACCTGTCCGTCCCCTTCCAGCCGCTCGTTCCGCATCGCGATCTCTCGGCGGGGACCACCGACGACAGCGAAAACCTGATCATCCACGGCGACAACCTTCATGGACTGAAGGCGTTGATGCCGCGATACGCGGATCGCGTGAACATCGTCTACATCGATCCGCCGTACAATACGGGAAACGAAGGCTGGATATACAACGACAACGTCAACAGTCCCGCCATGCGAGAGTGGTTGAAGCAGCAAGCCCCGGTCGACGACGAAGACCTGGAAAGGCACGACAAGTGGCTCTGCATGATGTGGCCTCGGCTGCAGCTGCTTCGGGAGCTGATGGCCGAAGACGGCATCATCTTCGTTTCCGTGGACCAGAACGAACAACATCACCTGAAGATGCTGATGGACGAGATCTTCGGCGAGAGCAACTTCTTCGCGCTCTTGACGAGACGCGCGATGCACACGGTTCGCAACTCGAGCAAGGACTTCAATCTGAATGCGGACTACGTGATGGTCTACGGAAAGGACAAGTCCTGGTTCGGAAAGGATCGGAGCCGCTACATCCGTCACGCCGTGGACAAGTCGAAGAAATACCCCCACGACGACGGAGACGGACGGGGCCGGTACAAGCTCGATCCCCTTCACGCGCGCAACTACTACGAGCCTTACGAGCATACGTTCGAGAACGGAATCGAATGGCGTCCGCCCGCCGGCAGCTTTCCGAGGTATTCTCCCGAGACTCTGCGCAACATGGAGAGAGAGGGGCGGATCAGCTTCTCGGGAGAAGAGCCGAGAGCAAAGCGCTACTTGGCAGACGTGCAGGAAGGGCGTCCACCCGATGCGATTTTGGACCCCAGCGTCGTTCGCTTCAACGCCACCGGCACGAGCGAACTCCGAGACATCTTCGGAGTCGCCGGCGTCTTCCCGCAGCCCAAGCCCGTTGCTCTCGTCAAGTTCCTGATCGAGATCGTGCGCCGGCAAGACGCCCTTGTCCTGGATTCGTTCGCCGGCAGTGGAACGACGGCCCACGCGGTTCTTGCCTTGAACAAGGCCGACGGCGGCAACCGCTCGTTCATTCTCGTGGAGTGCGAGCAGTATGCCGAGTCGATCACGGCCGAACGGGTCCGTCGCGTGGTGCAGGGCATGCCCGACGCGAAGGACGAAACGCTGCGCCACGGCTTCGGAGGATCGTTTACCTACTGCACGCTGGGTCCGCCGATCACACCGGAGGGCTTGTTGACCGGCGAAGCGCTGCCGACGTACTCTGCTCTTGCCGCGTACCTGTTGCACACTGCGACAGGGATATCCACGGGCCCGGACGCGCTCGAGCAGATCCACGACGACGGGTTGTTCTACGAAGACGACGGGGCGGACTACTACCTGTTGTACAAGGACGACCTGGAATGGCTTCGCAGTCACGACGCCATGCTGAACGACCGATGGGCCTTGCGGATACGCGATCGCAGCCGAAAGAAGCCGCACAAGAGAGCGGTCGTGTTTGCGGCAGGAAAGTATCTGGGTCAGCGCGAACTCACCGACTGGGGGATCATATTTTGCCAGCTCCCATGGGAGCTTCACCGTGCGCGGTAGGAAGGGGTGTTCGGATTGGAACTCAAGGACTACCAGACCAGCGTTCTAGACCGCTTCGGCCGTTGGCTGGAAGAGCTGGAAGCCGCTCGGCGCAAGTCGGAGACGGCCATTGCGGCCCTTGGAGACGACGCCACCGGCGCCATGGCCGACGAAATCCGCAACTACCCCAAGCTTGCCTGGAACGAATTGATCAGGGAGGGCGAAGTTGCGCCGGCCTCAGGCGCGTACGTTACTCGAACCGACGGTGCAGGCCGCTCGATTCCTCACGTCTGCCTCAAGGTTCCGACCGGCGGGGGCAAGACCTTGCTTGCGGCCTCCGCGTTGGAACGCCTCAACCGACAGACCGGACTCACGCTCTGGATCACGCCGACCAAGGCCATTTACCGACAGACGAAGGAAGCGCTGTGGGACCGACGGCATCCGTACCGCCAACTGTTGGAACGCGCGAGCGGCGGAAGGGTAAAGGTGCTCGAGAAGGACCAAGCACTCGACAAGGGGGACGTGACCAACTACTTGTGCGTGATGCTGCTCATGCTTCCCGCCGCCAACCGCAGGAAGGGACGCGAGTTCCTCCGCATCTTTCGCGACTCGGGACGCTACCCCACGCTGTTTCCCGACGGGGACGACCTGGAAAGCGACGCGCGACTGCTGAAGGTTCACCCGGACCTCGACCAGAGCACGGAGGGGCTGGTCAAGCACAGCCTGTTCAACGCCTTCAAACTTCTGCGGCCCGTCGTCGTGCTGGATGAAGCCCACAAGGCCTACGGCGCCAAGAGAAGAGAAGCGAACGCCGAGTTCGTGGCTTCGGTCAACCAGCTGAACCCGCGCCTGGTGGTGGAGCTGTCGGCCACGCCCAACCGCGGCATCAGCAACTTGCTGGTGAACGTGACCGGCGTGGAACTCAAAACCGAGGAGATGATCAAGCTGCCCGTGCGCGTCGAGTCCTTCGTCGGCGCCGAGTGGCAGCACACGCTGGCGCAGGCCTGCGAAGAACTCGAACGACTGGATGCGGAAGCACGGGCGCTGCACGCGACAGACGGTCGCTATGTCCGGCCGATAGCGGTGGTGAGGGTCGAGCGCACGGGGAAAGACCAGCGAGGGGCCGGGCGCATTCATGCGGAAGACGTGCGCGAGCACCTAGTGCACAATCTGGGCGTGCCGTCCCGCGAGGTCGCGGTCAAGTCGGCCGAACAGGACGAGCTGGCCGGCGTGGACCTCCTGTCTGAATATTCCCCCGTGCGGTGGATCATTACCAAGGCTGCATTGATGGAAGGTTGGGACTGTCCCTTCGCCTACGTGCTGGTCATGCTGGACAACACGACTGCGCAGCGCGCCGTGACCCAGCTGGTGGGCCGCGTCATGCGTCAGCCTCACGCCCGTCGCACCGGACGAGCCGCTTTGGACCAGTGCTACGTGTACTGCTGGAACGTTCGCGTGGGCGCTGCCGTCGCCCAGGTCAAGCAAGGTCTCGAAGCCGAGGGCCTGACCGGAATATCGGACGACGTGGCCGCCGCCGGGGAGGAGCCGCAGCGTGTCGCGGTGGAGCGTCGAGCACGGTTTCGCAACAGAGATTTTTTCCTGCCCCTGGTCCTGCACAAAGACGAAGAAGGCTGGTGCACGTTGGACTACCGGCAGCACATCTTGCCCTTCATCGACTGGAGCGCCATCGACGTTTCGCCCCCCGACGACAGTACGCCCGAGGTTGCCGGACACCACTCGGTGGCGGTGGACATTGGGGAGCGGTCGCCGGTTCTCCGGACGGGGTCGCACGCGCCCCAGGAAATCGCGGTCGACAAGACCATCGAGGCGTCCTGGTTTGCGAGACGACTGGCGGAGATCGTTCCGAACCCCTGGCAAGCGGCGCGCATGGCCCAAGAGGTCGTGGAGAAGTTGCAGAAGGCCGGGGAAGCCGAAGATCGCATCTTCGACCGCCGTTCGTACATCGTCTTTGCCATGCGACGCAACATTGCGGACGCCGTCGAGGTGCAGGCGGAGAATGTCTTCCGCGAGAAGCTTCGTCTTGGGCGCATACAGTTCGACCTGGAGGCCGAGAAGCCGAACTTTCGCATGGTGGACAGCTACGAAATAGCCCTGGACAAGGACAGCAGCGGCATTCTGGCTCGCAACGACGGCCACGCAATTCAGATGAGCCTGTTCGAACCCATATACGAGAGCCACTTCGACAACGACCTGGAGCGCAACTTTGCGCGCTACCTGGACGAGCAGCGGGCACTGGAGTGGTGGCACCGCGTGGCTGCCCGCCAACAAGACGGATACTACCTGCGGGGGTGGAAGAAGGACGGGATCTGGCCCGACTTCGTGGCCATGGCAAGTCGGCCGGGCACTCCTTCGCACATTCTCGTCTTCGAGACCAAGGGTCGGCACATGCGCGACAACCCGGACACCGAGTACAAGCGCAGGGTGCTGGATACGCTGGAGGGCGCCTTCAACTGCGGGCGAATGGTCGTGCGCGACGGCCCAGCCCGGGGGACGTTTCGGCTGGTCTTCGAAGAGTCGGAGTTCCCAGCCGCACTCGCCGGACTTGGCTCCGAGGCTTGATTCCCAGGCGCTCCGTTGAACGTTCACCTTGTAGACGGCACTTACGAGCTCTTTCGGCATCACTTCGGCGCGCCGAAGGCGACGGATTCGTCGGGTCGTCCGGTAGGGGCCGCAAGGGGCGTCTTGGGCTCCGTGCTGAAGCTGCTGGAAGACGGTGCGACGCACGTGGCGGTGGCGACGGACCACGTGATCGAGTCGTTTCGCAACGACCTGTGGCCGGGCTATAAGACCGGCGCGGGCGTGGACCCGATGCTGCTGGCCCAGTTCGGCGCCCTGGAGCACGGGCTGCGGGAGCTGGGCGTGGCCGTCTGGCCCATGAAGGAGCTGGAGGCGGACGACGGCATGGCGTCCGGAGCGGCTGCGGCGGTTCGCGACTCCCGCGTCGACACGGTGTACCTGTGTACGCCGGACAAGGACTTGGCGCAGTGCGTGACGGGCGACCGCGTGGTCCAATGGGACCGGCGAACGGGCAAGGTGCGCAACGAGGAGGGGGTTCGCCAGCGGTTTGGCGTGACGCCCGCCAGCATCCCCGACTACTTGGCGCTGGTGGGCGACAGCGCCGACGCTACCCCGGATTGCCGGGCTGGGGCGCCAAGTCGGCGGCGGCGGTTTTGGGACGCTACGGCCGCTTGGAGGACATTCCTGCCGAAGGGGCTTGGTGGGAGGTGACCGTTCGGGGCGCCCGTCGGCTGGCCAAGGCGTTGCGAGCCGGTCGCGAGCAGGCCTTCCTGTTCCGGCGCCTTGCCATGTTGCGGACCGACGCCGCGCTCTTCGAGGATGTGGACGAACTGAGGTGGCGTCGGGCGCGGCCGGCGTTTCGGCGACTAGCGGCCGAGATGGGACGTCCTGGGCTGTGGACGAGAGCGGAGAAGCTCAGCGCCGCCAGGAAGCGGGCGACGGTATCCCCCGACTGACGCGAAGCTGCAGACCGGGACCGAGTTCCGGTTCTTCGCCCGCGTCTCGCAGGATGCCCCTGACCTGTCCCGTCCGTTCGTCCCGGAGCAGCACGGCCGCGGCGCCGCCACCTTCGCCTTGGCTGATCGTCGTCGAGCCGCCGGGCCCGGTCAGGGTCAGAGCGGCCAGCGCATCGGCCCACTCCGGCCTTGCAGGGACCACGAACGCGAACCCGGCCTCGCCGTCGCCGTCCGCGATTTCCTGCATGTCGAAGCGGAACGAGAACAGGAGCCTGCCGTCCGTAGCCGTTCCGACGACTCGGTATGCCCCGTGGCCCTCTGCCGGCATCGAGGCCGGTGCGTTCACGACGAACGCGGGCTCGAGGAACGGCGTTCCGCCCGAAGTTCTGCCGCCCCACAAGAGCAGGCCTTGGCGGGAAACGGTGCCCGACCAGCCTTGCCTTCGCCCGTGGAAGGCAAGCCCGCGGCCGTCGGCGTGCGCGGCGGGGGCCGAGCCCGTTTTGAGGCGGTACTGAAGCGCCCGCTCGAAGTTGTAGGCGCTGACCCAAATGGGCTTGCAATAGCTGCTGGCGACATTGCTCATCAGGTCAAAGTTGGCGGGATCGACCAGCTGTCCGGTACGAAAGTCGTAGCCCACCGAACCGATCACGCCGTTGACGTACGGGTAGCCCGGGTCAACAGTTGACTTGGCGCACGGCGCATGCATAATGTCAAAGTTGTGCATGATCTCGTGGGCAATGATCTGGGGATCGGGCGCAGAAAGACTGGACCAGCCCGGTATGGCACCTAATCCGACAAGTTGATCCGGGAGATTGAACAGACCGAGGTAGTGATGCCCGGCGCGGTTGCCCTCGGCGATCCGAATGGCTTCGACCTCGCGGTACACCGATGCCTGTTCTCTGGACGACGTCCAAACGGGTTCGCGAACCTCCACGATAATTCTCTCGACCGGCACCAGGTCGCGAAGATAGACCAGCAGTTGGCTGTCGTCCTCTTGCATGCTTGCGGCCGCGTCCAAGACGGAAGAATCCGGCAGTGGCCGATATAACATGGGAAGCACGGTCAAGTGCAAGGGCGGAGCAACATGCACGTCGACGCGCTGGCGCCCTTCCTGCGGGATGCGCTTGCAGCACAGCCAAGAACTGTCGGCGCCGGCGAAGTCGACCGTCATCGTCAGACCCGGTTGGATGATCGCGGCGGGAACCTCGATGTTGGCCGACAGCGAGATGTCGTACTCCGCAACCTCCGCTGGAACGAAGCCGGATTCCGCCGAGAACGGGTCCGTGGCGTGGACTTTGGCGCCGTCCAGGAAGAACGTGGCCCGCGCCGAGGGCCAAGCGGCAAGCTTGGCGTTGCTTTGTCCGTCGTCGCGATTGCCGGTTGCCAAGAAGACGCGCAGCAGCGCCTTCCTGCCCGCGATCAGCGGCACGGGATACGAATGCGATTGTATCGCCTGGGTCAGGTATGCGATGGCAACGAAACCCGTCTCGCCCTCCGGTTCACACAGCGGGACGGTGCTGCGGGGTATGTTCGCTAACCATGCCAGAAACGCTGCGTGCTTCGGTGCGCAAAGACCGGTGCCGCCAAGGCTCAGCACGTCCGGCCGTAGGCTCAAGAGCTCGGTGGACAACGGTCCGGCCATGTCTATGTTCCGCGCCAAGTACAGCTTCTTGAGCGAGGTCAGCGCCTTGAACTCCGGCGGTACCGGGCCCGCCAAGCGGTTGCCGGACAAATACAGCTCCCTCAGATTTGTCAACTGGCCCAGCTCCGGTGGGAGCGAACCCGTGACGACGTTGCCCTGAAGACGGAGTTCCTTCAACGAACGCAGGCGCCCCAGCTCCGACGGGATCGACCCGGAAAGAGAGTTGTCGGAGATGTCCATGTGTTCCAGTCGGGCCAAGTTGCCGAACGTGTGCGGAATCGCGCCGTTGATCTTGTTGTATCCGAGGCGCAAGCTCCTGAGGCTGGCCATGTCGCCCATGGCGTCGGGTAGGGGGCCGGTGATGCCCGCGCTGCTGGAGATCCATGATCTCTGCCGTATAAGGTTCAGGTCTTCCAGGTGCGCGAGCCTGCCCAGCTCGGCAGGTATGGGGCCGGAAAGCAAATTCTCTGGAAGGGACAAGGTTCTCAGTTCGGACAAATTGCCCAGGGCCGGCGGCAGCTCTCCGACAAGCATGTTGCCGTTCAGGTGCAGCACGCGGAGCGATTCGAGCCGCCCCAGGGCATCCGGCAGCTTGCCGACCAGACCGTTTTTCGACAGTTCGATGGACACCACGCGCCCTGCCGTGTCCGTGGTCACGCCGTGTCGGTCGATCGGCAGTCCGGGATCGGACCATCCGCGGGAGGACGTCCACGACTCTCCGTTGAGTGTGCGGTACAGAATGTCCAAAACAAGTATGTCTTCGGCACCGCACACCGGACCGGAAGCCCGTTCTATCGGAGCTAACCACGTCAGGAACCGCTCGGTGCCGGGGACGCAGAGATCGCCCCGGCCATCCCAACGCAATTCAATCAAGCCCGAAATGCCGAGCGTGGCCGTCGGCATCAAGCCAGTCAAGTCGTTGCCATGGACGAGCAGTATCTCCAGTCGGCCAGCCCCGGCCAGCTCGGGGGGCGCGGTCCCGTCAAGGCGGTTATCATTAAGCCTGAGGATCACCAGGTTGACGAGTTGGCCGAGTTCGGGCGGAACCGGGCCGCTGAAGCCACTCCCCGCAAGATCAAGGATTCGGAGCTTCGACAGGTTGCCGAGTTCGGGTGGAATCGGGCCCTCCATCTTGTTTCGCTTGAGGTCCAGGACCTCCAGGCTGGTCAATCCGGCCAGCTCGACCGGCATGCGACCCGTGAACCGGTTGAAGCCCAGCCTCAAGAGTCGCAAGCCGGAGATTCTTGCCAACTCCGCCGGGACGGGGCCCGTCAACTCGTTGCGGCGCAAGTTGAGGGAATCCAGGTTGGCAAGTTCGGTCAGCCGGAGCGGTATGGGGCCGTAAAGCTTGTTGATGGCGAGACTGAGAAACCGGAGCGCAGACAGGCTTCCGATTTCGACGGGAATCCGACCGGAAAGCCCGTTCATGGAGAGATCCAGGCGGACTACGCGGCCTGCGGCGTTGGTATCCACCCCGTGCCACTCCCCCAGCGGCGCGTCCGTCAGCCACTCGGCGTTGTCCTCCCACTCGGTGCCGTTGGTCGCGTTGTACAGCGCCACTAGCACCGCCCGATCGCTGTCCACCGTGTCCGCCGGTCCTTCCGATCCGGCTGCCGGACCCGACGGGACGTCCGGGTCGCAACCGAAAACGGCCCACGGGACCGATGCGAGAAGAGCTAGTCCTAGTAGGCGGGCTCTTCGCTTTAGTCCACCGCGTCCGCTGGATACGTTCCGCATCTCCACTCCCTCCTCACCTCGTTGGGGGCTGGTCCTGCCCAGCCACACTGCAGTACACTAACACTTCATACATGGGAAGCGCCAGTAGGCGCCAACTCCTGGCCGTGCTCACCACTCGGCCAGCTCCAAGATCGCTTCCAGCACGTCGTCCGCGTGGGGCAAAGTCGCCTGCTCCAGCTGGGGGGAATAGGCGACCCACGTGTCCAGGGACGCGACGCGACGCACGGGACCGTCCAGCCATTCGAACAGCTCGCCGGCCAGCCGGGCCGCCACCTCGGCGCCGATGCCGAATGAGAGCGCATCTTCGTGCGCCACCACGACCTTGTTGGTGCGACGCACCGACTCGCCCACCGTTTCCATGTCCAAGGGCGACAACGTCCGCAGATCGATCACTTCGGCGCTCACGCCGTGCCGGTCGTGCGCCGCGCGTGCCGCGTCCATGCTTCGCTTCACCAAGGCGCCGCAGGCGACGACGGTAACGTCCGTGCCCCGGCGAACGACGTTGGCCTTGCCGAAGGGCACCATGTAGTCGGGGCCTGGGCACGGGGACTTGTTGTGCACTTGCCGGTACAGATGCTTGTGCTCCAGGAAGAGCACGGGATCGTCGCATCGGATCGCCGTGCGCAGAAGACCCGCGGCGTCCAGTGCGTTCGAGGGCAGCACGACGCGCAACCCCGGTGTATGGGTGAACAAAGTCGCCCCGGTTTGCGAATGGTAGATGCCGCCCTTTATGTAGCCGCCGTACGTCGTCCGCACCACCGCGGGCGCCGACCACTGCCCGGCGGAGCGGTAGCGCATGGTGGCCAGCTCGTTTCGCAGCTGCATGAACGCGGGCCAGATGTAGTCGAAGAACTGGATCTCCACCACGGGCTTGAGCCCTCTGGCCGCCATGCCCACGGCCCGCCCCACGATGTTGGCCTCCGCCAGCGGCGCGTTGTACACCCGTTCGCTGCCGAAGCGCGCCTGCAATCCGTGCGTGACCTTGAAGACGCCACCCTTGCCCTTCACTTCTCCCAGCGCGTCCTCGCGCGATGCGTCGGCCACGTCCTGTCCGAACACCACGATCCGCGGATCGCGCTCCATCTCGAAGCGAAGACAGCGGTTCAACAGGTCCACCATGGTGAGCGGCCGGTCGTCCGCGAACGCCGGGCGGCCCTCGGTGTCGAACGCGGCGCCGCACGGGTCCACCGTTTCCGAGTAGAGCCACTTGGTCGCGGTCTCGGGCGCGGGCTGCGGGTGCGCCAGCGCTTGGTCCGCCGCGGCCGAGACGGCGGCCTTGGCGTCGGCCTCCAACCGGTCCAGCTCGGCCTCCGAGGCGCCGCCGGATTCCAACACCAGGCGGCGCGCGCGGGGCAGGGGATCGCGGCTCTCTTGCAGGGCGCGCTCGGCCTGCGAGCGGTAGAGGCTTTCGTCGTCGGACGCCGAGTGCGAATAGGGTCGCGTGGTGTGGGCGTGCAGCAGGGCGGGGCCGCGCCGCTCCCGGCACCATCGCACCGCCCGCCCCGACGCGCGGTAGCTGTCCAGCAAGTCGGTCCCGTCGCACTCCACGATCTCCAGCCCCGGGAACCCCGTCAGGAGGCGGGAGACGCTGCCGCCCGCGGTCTGGACCTCCACGGGCACCGAGATGGCGTACTCGTTGTCTTCGACCACAAACAGCACCGGCAGCCGGAGGTTGCAGGCCGTGTTCAGCGCTTCCCAGAACTCGCCCTCGGACGTGGTTCCGTCGCCGGCGCAGCACACCACGATCTCGTCCTCGGCGAAGGCGCCCACGTGCTGGCGCAGCTCGGGCGTGGTCGCGGCCCGCAAGCCCGCTTCGGCGGTGCCCACGGCGTGCAGGAATTGGGTCCCGGTGGGCGACGATGCCGACACGATGTTGAACCGCTTGTCGCCGAAGTGGGCGGGCATCTGGCGGCCGCCGCTGTTGGGGTCGGCCGCCGCGCCAACGCTTTGCAGGAAGTGGTCCAGGGGCGACTGGCCCAACGCCAACGCCAACGTCCGGTCGCGGTAGTACAGGTAGAACCAGTCCGACGCCGGGCGAAGCCAGCTGGCCAAGGCCGCCTGCACGGCCTCGTGGCCGGCGCCCGCGATCTGGAAGAAGACCTTGCCCTGCTTCTGAAGGCTGATCTCGCGGTCGTCGATGGCGCGGGCCGAGACCATCGCGCGATACCAGTGCAGGAGCGTCTCCGGCGCAGGGTCGCGCAACTCCAAATCCGCGCCCTCTTCGATTCCGGCGTTCGACTCCATGTCGTGCTGCACGGTGGCCATTATGGAAAACTAACCGCCCCCCTCGCCGGCCAGCCTGCGGGCAAGCTCCTCGGGCGAGGTCGCCGGTTCCAGACATGTCCCTCCTCTGCACACGAACGCCTGGCCCGCCCGTTCCAGCCTGCCGCTCATGCCGGGGAGGGCGGCGACGGCCGGGTGGTCGGGATCGCCGCCGGCCACGACGCGGTTCGGATGCGGGCGGCGATGGGCCGCGGCCAGCATGGGGCCGATCTGCGCCGGCTTGCCCACCAGCACGACCTCCAATGCGGGCGTCGCGCCTGAAAGCGCCGCCGACAGGAGGCGCCCGGCCGCCTGGGGGTAGCGCTCCAAGGCGCCCGTCTCCCGTTCGACCACCCGTTGCGCCACATCTCGATGCTTCGATCCGCCCGTCAGCGTACCCAAGCGGCCCAGGAACTCGGCGGCCAAGGAGTTGCCCGACGGCGTGGCGTTGTCCATGACGTCCCGAGGACGCACCAGCAGGCGCTCTCCGTCTTCCGGGGCGTCGTGAAGAAGTCCCTCCGCGTCCGACCAGAACCGCTGGAGCATGGCCGCGGCCGTCCACTCCGCTTCCGTCAGCCAGCGCGGCGTCAGCGTGGCTTCGTACAGCGACAGGAAGGCGTTGCCCAGCGCGGCGTAGTCCTCCAGGAAGCCCTCGACGCGCACCTGCCCCGCGGCCAGCACGCGAAACAGCTTGCCGTCGCGGCGCAGCACGTCCAGCAGGAACTCCGCCGCCCGCTCCGCCGCCCGCGTGTAGTCCGGCCTTCCCAAGGCGGGACCAGCTTCGGCCAGGGCTCGGATCGCGAAGCCGTTCCACGCCGCCAGGACCTTCTCGTCGCGAAGGGGCTCGGGGCGTTCGGCGCGACGGGCCTTGAGCGCCGCCCGGGCGTCGGCGAGCAGCGCTTCAAGCTCGCCCAACGACATCCCTTCCTGGCGCGCAACGGCGTCGGGGTCGTGGGGGAGGTGCAGAATGTTGCGGCCCTCGAAGTTGCCCGAGTCGCTCACGTCGTAGACGCGACGAACGAGGCCCGCGGCGTGCCGGGCCGGCGTGCCTTCCAGCGCCTCCGCGACCTGGGCGGGCGTCCAGAGATAGAAGGCGCCCTCTTCCGGGGCGCGCCCGTCCGCTTCGCCGGCGGAGTCCGCGTCGCGCGCCGAGTAGAAGGCCCCCTCGGGCGACGACAAGTCCTCCAGCACGTAGTCCAGCGTCTCCGCGGCCACCTTGTCCATCTTCGGGGCGCCCAGCAGGTGCGCGCGGACCATGGCTCGGGCCAGCAGCGCGTTGTCGTAGAGCATCTTCTCGAAGTGGGGCACCAGCCAGCGCGCGTCCACGGAGTAGCGGTGGAAGCCGCCGCCCGCGTGGTCCCGGATGCCGCCCGCCGCCATGCGCGACAGCGTGTGCACCGCCATCGACACGCCCTGGGAGCCCGATTCGCCGAGCGCGCCCGCCCCGACCGCCCGGCCTGCTCGGCCCGAGCCGCTCCCTCCGCCGGCCCCGCCCGCCCGGCCCTCGCCGCCAGGCCCGATGCCCCCCGTCCGCAGCAGGAAGTCCAGGAACACGGGCTGGGGGAACTTGGGCGCGCCGCCGAAGCCGCCGTGCACGGGGTCGAAGCTGCGGGCCGCGACCGAGACGGCATGGGCGAAGAGCTGCAGGTCGCGGGCATCCCGGAACCGGCCCGTGCCCGGAGGGGGCTCGGTGGACGCGCGCTCCAGGGCGTCCCGGAGCCGGCGGCCCGCTTCGGCCACGTCGCCCCGCCGCGACCGGTACGCCGCCGCCGCGGCCGACAGCACCTGTCGGAACGACGGCATCCCGTGGCGCGGCGTCGGGGGGAAGTAGGTGCCGCCGTGGAAGGGCGCGCCGTCCGGGGTCAGGAAGGCGGTGAGGGGCCAGCCGCCCTGTCCCGTCATGGACTGAACCGCGCGCATGTACAGCGAGTCCACGTCGGGCCGCTCCTCCCGGTCCACCTTGACGTTGACGAACGAGGCGTTCATGAGCCGCGCCGTCTCCTCGTCCTCGAACGACTCCCGCTCCATGACGTGGCACCAGTGGCACGCCGAGTAGCCGATCGAAAGCAGGATGGGCCGGTCCAGGGCGCGGGCGCGGGCCAGCGCTTCCTCGCCCCACGGCAGCCAGTCCACCGGGTTGTCGGCGTGCTGGAGCAGGTAGGGGCTGACCTCCTGGGCAAGACGGTTGGGCATGGCGATCAAGGTATCCGCCCCCGACAACGGAATGCGATAGCTTGAAGTGGACCGGGGGGGCTGGCCCCGCGTCGTTGGGGAGGTGTTTCTGAAGGCGTTCTACAGACGACTGTTCGGGTTGGCGCTCGTGCGTCCGGGGCTGTGGCCCGCGATGGTGGGCGCGGCGTGGGCTTTCAGGGCCAAGGGATGGCACCGGCGCCCTCCCTTCCTGCCCCTGCCTTCGTCCGACTACGTGGCGTGGCGCATGGAGACGGCCTACGGCGACCCCGGCGCGGCGCCTCCGACCGACGAGTTGGCCGGCTTCCTGGCGTGGTCGGCGGCCATGCGCCGACGGATGCGACGGGAGCAAGGCGGTCGGCGCGGCGGTCGGGTGGCGGCCAAGGCGACGGCGGTGCTGGTCGTCGTCGGCTTCGCGGTCTGGGCGAACTTGCAGGCCCCGGAGATGGAGGCGGCCCGAGAGGCCGTGGCGGCGGCGGGCTACGGCGGTTTGCTGGCGGCGTCGGTCGTGAGCGGCTTCAACCTGGTGGCGCCGATTCCGATCGTGGCGTTCTACCCGTTCTTGATGGAGTCGGGCTTCTCCCCGGTGCCCACGCTGGCCCTGATCGCGCTGGGCATGACCACCGGCGACTTGCTGGGCTATCTGGTGGGAGATGCCTCGCGAGGGCTGGCGCGCGGCCGACTGCGCGGCTTCCGGGCTCGCGTGGAGAAGCTTCACGGGCGCCATCCGCTGCTGCCTCTGGGGCTCCTGTTCCTTTACGCCGCGTTCGCGCCCGTGCCCAACGAACTGCTGGTGATTCCCCTGGCGTTCATGGGCTACCGCTTGGCGGGCGTCATGACGGCGGTCCTGCTGGGCAACGTGATCTTCAACGCCTGGATGGCGGTGGGCGTGTCCTGGCTGTTCGGGGGCGGCTGACTGGGGATATGGTGATCGTCGGCCTGACGGGGAACGTGGGTGCCGGCAAGTCCGCCGTGGCCGAACTCTGGCGGAAGGCGGGCGTTCCCGTGGCGTCGGCGGACGAGCTGGCGCGCAAGGCCGTGGCGCCCGGCTCGCGGGTGCTGGCGCAGGTGGCGGAGCGGTTCGGCGACGGCGTTCTGGACGGCGACGGCGCCCTGGACCGGGCTGCCCTTCGGCGGATCGTCTTTCCAGACGCGGAGGCGCGGAGGCGCCTGGAAGAGGTGGTACACCCGGCGGTGCGCCGGCTTCGGGACGACTGGACGCGGGCACAGCGGGCGGCGGGCGCCGAGGTGGTGGCTTGGGAGGTGCCGCTGCTCTTCGAGACGGGGATGGACCGGGAGGTCGACATCGTGGTTCTGGTGGACGCTCCGGAGGCGGTCCGGCGCCGGCGGATCGTGGCGTCGCGGGGGCTTTCGGAGGCCGAAGCGTCGGCGGTGATGGCGGCGCAGGACCCGGTCTCCGAGAAGCGACGGCGGGCTGCGTTCGTCGTGGACAACGACGGCAGCCGGGAGCAGCTGGCGGTTCGGGCCGCCGAAGTGCTGGCCGCGATCCGCGACTCGGGGGCCGCCCGGGGCGTGGACGTCGGCGCCGCGGCGGACGGCGCGGGCCCGAAGGCCGTCTTGGAGCGCCTGCTGGGCGCCGCTTCGGTCGTGCTCACCACCCACGTCAACGCCGACGGCGACGGCGCCGGGTCCCAGGTCGCGGTGGCGGCGTTTCTCCGTGGCAGAGGCATCCCGGCGTGGATCGTCAATCCGACCCCCTTCCCGGACGCCTTCCGGTTCCTTCTGCCCGATCCGGCGTGGGCGCTTCCGGCCAAGGGAGCCGAGGCTGCCCGCCGCTGCCGCGAAGCCGACTTGGCGGTCGTCCTGGACACCAGCCAGGCTTCCCGCATCGGCCGAGTCAACCCCTTGATCCGGCACCTTCCCAAGGTCGTCGTGGACCACCATCCCCCCAGCTCCGGCGCCGTCGAAGGCCTTGTGTTCCGCGACGAGACCGCCGCCGCCACCGGCGCCCTGGTGCTGAAGGTCCTGGCGGAGGCGGGCGCGCCGTGGGCGGAGGCGGGCGTGCCGGCGGCGGGCGGGCCGCCCTGGACAGGGGAGATCGCGAGCGCCCTGTACGTGGCCGTCTTGACCGACACGGGTGGGTTCCGCTTCGCCAACGCCACGCCCGAGTGCTTTCGGACGGCGGCGCGCTTGGTCGAACTGGGCGCCCAGCCGGCCGTGCTCCACCGGGCGGTCTACGGGCGGTTTCGCCGCCGCCGCTACGAGCTTCTTCGCCACTCCTTGGCCACGCTCGAGGTCCACGAGAGCGGCCGCATCGCGTGGATGACCGTGCCGGTCGGTCCCTATCGGAGCTTGGGCGCCACGTCCGACGACCTGGAGGGGTTCGTGGACGTTCCGCGCAGCATCGAGGGCGTCCAGGCAGCGCTTCTGTTCCGCACCACGTCGGAAGGGGACACCAAGGTCTCCCTTCGCTCGGCCGGCGACGTGGTGGTGAACGAGCTGGCCGCGGCGCTGGGCGGGGGCGGCCACCCCCGAGCGGCGGGCGCGGTGGTGAAGGGTCCGCCGGAGGTCGTGACCCCCGACGTAGTAGGCCGAGTGGCCGCCTTGCTATCATGAATTGCATGAACGGCGACGGTGGACGGCGGGCTTGGAGCCCCGAACGCGAGAGCGACGAGGCGGGGCCGGGCGTGCCGGAGGCGCTTCCCAGGACGCTCCGCGCGGTGGGAGAGCGGCTGGGCGCGTCCGCCATCGACCAGCTGTGGATCTTCCCGCCGCTGGTTCGAGGACGCCGAGAGTGGGGGCTGGTGGCGGCGGGCTGCTTCGACGGCGACGGGGGGCGGCGAGTGGTGACCGCCCGCTACGCCGCCGAGCGCACGGGCAAGGGCCTCTACCTGGACTCGCGGCTGCTGGACGAAGGGGTGGTGCCGGCCGGCCGGTTGCCCCGCGTCATGAGCGGCGTGGCGAAGCGAGGCCCCGAGCCCCTGGGCGGCCCGCGCTTGGTGGAGATCGGAGGCGGCGCGGCGCAGTTCGACTCCCTCATGTCCACCTTCGCGGACGACCTCTTCGAAGAGGCGGTTGCGGGAGAGCGGGCGGCGCCGTGAGAGCCGGCCCCGCCGACGTCGGCCCCTATCTGGCCCTGTTCGAACGCTATCTGCGGGAGCGCAGGCTGCCGGTCACCCAGCAGCGCATCGCCGTGGCCCGCGCCGTCTTCTCGTCGCCCCGGCACCAATCGGTGGACGACCTGGAAGCCTTGCTGCGCAAGCGCGGCCTGCGCCTGGGCAAGGCGACGATCTACCGGGCGCTGGACGTGCTGGTGCGGAGCGGCCTGGTGGAGGAGCACGACTTCGGCGAAGGCTTCAAGCGCTACGAGCACCGGCTGTCGCGGGACCCGGTCCACCATCACCTGGTGTGCGTCGAGAGCGGAGAGGTCATCGAGTTCCGCAGCGAAGAGCTTCGGCGGATCGTGGAGGAGACCGCCGCCCGCCACGGCTTTCGCCCGACGCGCCACAAGCTGGTCATCTTCGGCCTGAGCCGATCCAGCGTGGAGTCGGGCGCGGACGTGCAGTACCAGGGCCTCACCTGCCCCATCGAGACGACGTTGAACGGCCCGGGCGATCTTGCCGGTCGGGCCGTCTCGGCCGGACGCGATCCCAGCGGGAGGCGCGCCAAGCCGTGAGCGAGTCCGTCGGCATCCTGATCGCGTTCAGCGCGGGCGTCCTGTCGTTCCTGTCTCCCTGCGTGCTGCCGCTGGTGCCCAGCTACCTGTCGTTCGTGACGGGCATGTCGCTGGAGGACCTTCAGCAGGGCTTCCACCGCCGCCGCGTGCTGGTGCACTCGGGCCTCTTCGTGGCCGGCTTCACGCTCATCTTCGTCCTGCTGGGCGCGTCGGCGTCGTTCCTTGGGGGATTCCTGCGCTACAACAGCGACTGGATCGCCCGGATCGGCGGGGCGATCATCATCGTCTTCGGGCTCCACCTGACGGGCGCGTTCCGCTTGGCGCCGCTGATGCGCGAGAGGCGCGTGCACCTGTCGGACAAGCCGGTCGGCTACCTGGGCACGCTGCTGGTGGGCCTGGCCTTCGGCGCAGGGTGGACGCCCTGCATCGGCCCCGTCCTGGGCGCCATTCTGACAATGGCCGCCTCCCAGGAGCACCTGCTGCAGGGCGTGTCGCTGCTCTTCGTCTACTCGATGGGCTTGGCGATTCCCTTCGTGCTGGCGGCGCTGGCGCTGGAGCGGTTCCTGACGGCGTTCTCGCGCTTTCGGCGGCTGCTCCCGGCCGTGCAGTTCGCCTCGGGCGTGCTGCTGATCGTGCTGGGGCTGCTCCTGGTCACGGGTTCGTTCGTCGTGCTGGCCGCGTGGCTGAACCGCTTCACGCCGGAGTTCCTGCTGGAGCGGCTCTGATCGCGGGGGCCGCCCGGGCCGCCTCCGCCGCTTCCGCCAGCGACAGGTCCTGTTCCAGAAGCTGCCGGCGCAACAGGGACGCGTAGATGCCGCCCCGGGCCGCCAGCTCCTCGTGGCGCCCCCGTTCCTCGATCCGCCCCTCGTCCAGCACGAGGATCAGGTCCGCGTCCTTCACCGCGGTCACTCGGTGCGAGATGACGAACGCCGTCCGCCCCCGCAGCTCGCGCCGCAATCCTTCCAGGATCCGCGCCTCCGTGTCCGTGTCCACGGCGCTCAGCACGTCGTCCAGCACCAGCACGGCGGGGTCGGCGGCCAGGGCGCGCGCCAACGTCGCCCGTTGCTTCTGCCCGCCCGACAGGTTGATGCCTCGTTCGCCCAAGACGGTCTCGTACCCCGCCGGAAAGCCGGCCACGGCCTCGTCCAGGCGCGCCGCCGCGCAGGCTTCGAGCACGCGCCGGTCCCGTTCGGCCTCGCCAGCGGACTCGGGAACGCCCAAGGCGACGTTGCGCCCCAGGCGGCCGGAGAAGAGGAAGCTGTCTTGAGGGGCGAAGCCGGTGCGGCGCCGGATGTCGGCCGGGTCGTACTCGGGCAAAGGGACGCCGTCCAAAAGCACGTCGCCCGACGTGGGATCGTGGACGCGCGCCAACAGCGAGACCAGCGTGCTCTTCCCGGCGCCGGTAGGGCCGACGACGGCGATCGTGCGCCCCGGTTCGGCCCGGAACGACACGTCTTCCAACACCAACCGGCGGCTGTCGGGATAGTGGAACGACACGTTCCTGAACTCCACGACCGCCTCTCGCCCAGGCGGCGGGCGCGGCGAAGCGGGCGCGGCCACGGCTGGCTCGATCTCGAAGACGCGGTTCAAGCGGGCCATCGAGGCGGCGCCCCGCTGGAAGAGGTTGACCACCCAGCCCAGCGCGATCATGGGCCACGCCAGCAGCACCAACAGGAACGAAAAGGCGATGAAGTCGCCGGCGCTGATCGTTCCCGCCATGACTTGGCTGCCTCCGTAGCCCAGCATCACCACCATGGCGGCGCCCATGACCAGTCCCAGCACCGGATGAAAGGCGCCGGACACGCGGGCCAGCCGCATGTTGCGCCGCAGGTAGTCCCGGTTGAGCGCATCGAACTCGACGGCCTGGCCGTCTTCCCGACCGTAGGCCCGCACGATGCGCACCCCCGACAGGTTCTCCTGCACCATCGTCGACAGCGTCGAGAACTGTTCCTGAATGCGCTCGAAGCGGCGGTGGATGACCCGCCCGAACCAGACCACCACCGGCGGCAGCAGCGCCATGGGAACCAGCACCGCCGCCGTGAGCCGCGGACTGATCCACACCATGAGCGCCAGTCCCAGCACGAAGTTCACGAGCGTGTTGGCCGAGTACATGATCCCGGGGCCGGCGGCCTGACGGACGGCCAGCGTGTCGTTGGTGGCCCGGCTCATGAGGTCGCCCGTGCGCATGCCGGCGTAGAAGCTCGCGTCCAGCCGGAGCAGGTGCCTTACGAAGGCGTTGCGAAGGTCAACCTCGATCCGGCGGCTGCAGCCGTTCATGATCTCCCGCATCCAGTAGCGGGCCGCCCCGCCCACCAGCGCCGTGGCGACGATCAGCAGGGCGTAGAAGCCGGCCGTCCCGGGGCCTTGCGTGCGGTTGGCGCCCGGCGCGGCCAGCGAGGCGGTGGACGGCAGGGCGTCGATGGCTAGCTTCAGCAGGTACGGGCCGGCCAGGGAGAACCCGTTGGCGGCCACGACCAGGACGACGCCCCAGGCCATCGCCTTTCGGTAGGGGCGGAAGTATGGCAGAACGGTTCGCAGTTGGTCCATCTTTCAAGGGTGGAGCACGGGGGCGGGCGAGACAACAGGCCCGAGGGCCGAGGCGGAAGCCGGGGCTGCGCCCCACAGGGCCAGCCAAGGAGGCGGCGACTATGAGCAGGACCACGATCTCGCGGGGGCGAGCGGCGGCGGCCTGTATGGGCGTGCTGGCGTGGAGCGCGCTGGCCGCGAGCTGCGGACAGGACGCGGAGCCGGGGCCGCAGGTTGCGGAAGAGGGCGAGGGCGGATCGGTCGTCGGCAGGGGCGCCGACGGGGGCGAAGCGGCGGGGGACGGGGAAAGCTCGGTTGCCGCGCCCGGCCCTGCGGCGGGTCGCGAAGGCGCCGACGGGGCGGCGGGCGTGGAGGAGCAGGCGGTTGCGGCAGGGCAGGGGGCCGACGCCGCGCGGCGGGAAGGCTCGGCGGGAGCGTCCGGAGATCCGCTGCCCGTGGCTGGCGCCGATGCGGACGACGACTCGGCCACCGAAAACGAGGAGTCCCCGCCGACACCGGTCCAGGTCCTCCCCGGCGTCCGGCTGACGGCGACCGCGGACTGGGAGGTGTCGGCCGAACGCCATGCGCCCGGCGATCCGGTGTCGGCCACGGTTGCGGAGGACTTTGCGCCCGGCGGCGGTCCCGTGCTGATCTCCCAGGGGACGAGGCTGCTGGGCCGGGTCAAGGTAGCGGAGACCGCGCAAGGGCCCGGGGAGACGCCGTTCCTGGAGATCGGCTTCGAGACGCTCTCCGCGACGGACTACGAACGGCCCGTCGAGACGCTGGTGGTGCAGACCGGCCTCGCGCCGGACCAGGGAGTCGCCCAGCCGGGCACGATCCAGGAGGGCGCGCCGCTCGTGATCGAAATCCGACGCGCGTTGGAGCTGCCGCCGCTCTTGCCCCCGGCGCCGACCTCGGGTTCGCTCGAAGCGGGCGTTCCGTCTCCCGATTCTACTCGCTGACCAGGAACGCGGCGCGCCCGTGCTGGACGACCGGCTCACCGAACAGCGGAACCCCCGGAGCGACGGGATCGACCGCTTGGGCGCGCTGGACATCGTTCGCCTGATCAACGAGGAAGATCGGACCGTGGCGGGCGCCGTCGGCTGTGAGGCCGAAGCTGTGGCACAGGCGGTCGAGCTGGCGGTCGCCGCGTTTCGGGCCGGCGGGCGGCTCGTCTACGTGGGCGCCGGCACGTCGGGCCGTCTGGGCGTGCTGGACGCCGCGGAGATGCCCCCCACCTACGGCACGGACCCGAGCTTGGTGCAGGGCGTCGTCGCGGGCGGGTTCCAGGCGCTGGTTCGGGCTCGGGAAGGGGCCGAAGACCGACCCGACGACGGGGGCGCGGCCATGGACGAACGGGACGTGGGCGCCGACGACTTCGTGCTGGGGATCGCCGCTTCGGGCACGACCCCGTTCGTGCACGGCGCTCTGGCGCGGGCCAGGGAGCGCGGCGCCCGGACGGGCTTTCTGCTGTGCACGCCCCCGTCCCAGGCGCTGCGGGACGAGCACGACGTCGTGATCGCTCCCCTCGTGGGCGCCGAGGTTGTGACCGGCTCCACCCGCATGAAGGCCGGCACGGCCACCAAGCTGGTCTTGAACACGATCACGACCGGCGCCATGGTGCTGCTTGGCAAGGTGGACGGGAACCTCATGGTGGACCTGCAGGTCACCTGCGAAAAGCTGCGCGACCGCGGGGAGCGGATCCTCATGGCCACCTTGGGGCTGGAGCGGGACGGGGCCGGGGCGCTGCTGGCAGCGGCCCGGGGGAGCGTCAAGACAGCGCTGGTCATGCACCGGACGGGCACTGGCCGGGAAGGCGCGTCCGCCGCCCTGAACCGGGCCGGCGGCGTGGTTGCGCGGGCCGCCCCCGAAAGGAACGACTGATGGCGGCAGGCATGTCGGGAAGCGGGGCGCCCGAACCGGACGCGTTCCGGTCGGCCGCCCACGCGCGACGGCTGGCCGCGGCTCTGGGGGCGGCCGTCGTGGCGGTGCACGTGGCCATGGCCGTGGTTTCCATGTCGCCCAAGCCCGGCACACACGACATCAACGTCTACCTTGCCCTGGCGAATTCGCTCGCGCAGCACGGCGCCTACGTCGAGGCGTGGCATCCCAGTTCGCCGCCGCACGCCAAGTACCCGCCGGCGTTTCCCGCGGTGCTGGCGATCATGATCTTGGCGGGCGCCAAGACATGGGGCGCCTTCAAAGCCCTGTCCGTCTTCTGCACCGGCTTGGCGACAGGCTTCTGCTTTCTCTGGTTGCGCCGCCGGACCGGCGTTTGGACGGCCGCGGCGCTGTCGCTTCTGTTCGGCGTTGCCCCCGGCTTGCTGTTCGCCGCCTCGCAACAACTCCTCTCGGAGCCCATGTTCCTCGCGCTGATGCTGGCGTCGCTCTGGCTGCTCACCCCCGGGGCCGGCTCGGAACGTCGCCTGGAGTCGCGGACCCGGTACTTGGCCGCCGGCTTGATCCTGGTCGTTGCGACCTGCTTCACGCGGTCGGCAGGCCTGCCGCTGGCGGCGGCCGCAGCGCTTTGCCTGGCCCAGGACAGGCGCTGGCGGATGCTGGCGGCTCTTGCGGTGCTCCTCGCGCTGCCGGCGGTCCTTTGGCGTTTCCCGCCGGGGATGGAATACGTCGGCGAGTTTCTGATTGTCAAGCGCTATGCGTCGAGTCCGGGAATGGCCGGTCCGGCAGACTTGGCTTGGCGCGTGGGCGCCAACCTCTGGCACTACGCCGTGGAGTACGTGCCCGGGCAGTTTACGGGCGTCGCCACCCCCGTCGGGGCGATGTTCGTCGTTGACAGGTACGTGCCCGGGCAGTTTACGGGCGTCGCCGGAGCGATGCGGATGGTCGCAGGCCTTATCCTGGCGGGCTTGGCGCTGGGCGGCTGGCTCGCAAGCATGCGCCGTCAGCCCGGCGTCGCCGAGTACTTCTTCGCTCTCTACGCGGGGCTTGTACTGCTGTGGCTGGGGCCGATGCAACGATTGACTTTGCCGCTGCTCCCGCTGATTCTGCTCTACGCCACCGACGCCCTGGCGTTCCTGGGGCGCAGGCTGACGGAGAAGGGCCGGCTCGGTTACGGAGGAAGACGCATGGTCCGGGCGCTTCTGCCAGCCCCCAAGCGCTTGCCGGCGCGCCGGATCCTGGCCGTCGCCGTTGTCGCGCTGGTGGCGACGCCTTCGGTCTTGTCGTGGGGTGAAGCGGTGCGCACCGCCCGACTATGCCGGACCGCAATCGAGCGAGCGGGCGCATACGCCTGCGCGCCGGTTTGGATGCAGGGCTTCCACGCCCTGTCCGTATGGGCGAGCCGCCACCTGCCGGAAGGATCGATCGTGCTCAGCCGCGAGCCGGCCATGTTCCACGTGCTCAGCGGCCTGCGCTCGGTGTTATTGACCCGCCCCGAGAACTTCTTGGCGCGGGCCGACAACCTCGGCGCCGAGTACGTCCTTGCAACAACCCGGCACAGACCTTGGGACAATGTCGTCGGCTATGTGGACTCGTTGGTCGCCGCCCATCCGCACCGCTTCTGCCAAGCGGCGGCGCTTCGCCAGACGGATGGCCTCGTCGTGTCGCTGCTGACCATCAAACCGCCACCGCCCGAAGGCGCTCCGAACGGACCCGTCCCGGAGGCCTGCCCCGAGTCGGTCGACCTAGCAGCAGTTCCGCCGTCTGCCGCGCTCTTGTCCATGACCGTGCCTCTTCTCGACCGATGACGGACCGATGCTGAAGAAGATGCCGACGCCCACCGCAACTGCCGCTTCCGTGGCTGTTGGCGTTGCCCTTGCGGCAAGCGCGGGCGGCCCCCGAAGGAGCGACTGATGGCGGCAGGCGTGTCGGGAAGCGGGGTGCCCGAAGCGGACGCATCCCGGTCGGCCGCCCACGCGCGCTGGCTGGCCGCGGCCCTGGGAACGGCCGTCGTGGCGTTGCACATGGCCATGGCCGCGGCTTCCATGTCGCCCACGCCCCACATCGGAGGCGACAACGCCGGCTACCTTGCCCTGGCGAACTCGCTCGCGCAGCACGGCGCCTACGTCGAGACGTGGCACCCCGGTTCGCCGCCGCACGCCCAGTTCCCGCCGGCGTATCCCGCGGTGCTGGCGATCATGATCTTGGCGGGCGCCAAGACGTGGGGCGCCTTCAAAGCCCTGTCCGTCTTCTGCACCGGCTTGGCGACAGGCTTCTGCTTTCTCTGGTTGCGCCGCCGGACCGGCGTTTGGACGGCCGCGTCGCTGTCGCTCCTGTTCGGCGTCGCCCCCGCCTTGCTGTACGCCTCGCAATGGATCCTCTCGGAGCCCATGTTCCTCGCGTTGATGCTGGCGTCGCTTTGGCTGCTCACCCCCGACGCCGGCTCGGAACATCGCATGGAGCCGCGGACCCGGTACTTGGCCGCCGGCTTGGTCCTGGCCGTTGCCACCTATTTCACGCGGTCGGCGGGCCTGCCGCTGGTGGCGGCCGCGGCGCTCTGCCTAGCCCAGGGTAAGGCGCTGGCGGGTGCTGGCGGGCTTCGCGGCCCTCTTCGCGCTGCCGGCGGTCCTTTGGCACGTTCGGCCGGGGGTTGCGTACGCCGCCGATTTTTGGCTGGTCAATCCCTACGTGCCGGATCCGGGAAAGGCCGGTTCAGTAGACTTGGCTTGGCGCGTGGGCGGCAACCTCTGGCGCTACGCCGTGGAGTACGTGCCCGGGAGCCTGACGGGCGTCTACGGAGCGTTGCGGATGGTCGCGGGCCTGATCCTGGCGGGCTTGGCGCTGGGTGGCTGGCTCGCAAGCATGCGCCGTCGGCGCGGCGTCGCCGAGTACTTCTTCGCTCTCTACGCGGGGCTCATCCTGATGTGGCCCGTGCAGTGGTCCGGAGATCGGTTCGCTTTGCCGCTGCTCCCGCTGCTCCTGCGCTACGCCACCGACGCGCTGGCGTCTCTGGGACGCAAGCTGACGAGAAGGGCCCCGGTTCCGGAGGAAGACGCTTGGTCCAGACGCTTTCTGCCGACCCGAGGCGCTCTGCCGGCGCGCCGGATCCTGGCCGCTGCCGCCGTCGTTGCGGTCTTGTCGTGGGTTGAAGTGGCGCGCTGCGCCCCAAGCGGACCCGTCCGGCTGGAGAATTGCCCCGGATGGGCCGATCGACAACATATCCCGCCGCGCGCCGTGCTCTTGTCCATGACCGTGCCCCTTCTCGACCGCTGACGGACCGATGCCGAAGAAGACGCCGACGCCCACCGCAACCGCCGCTTCCGTGGCCGTTGGCGTTGCCCTTGCGGCAAGCGCGTCTTCGGCCCACGCCCTCCCTGGCCCGGTGCGGGCGGCCCCCGAAAGGAAGGACTGATGATGTCGGGAACAGGGGCGCTCGAAGCGGACGCATCCCGGTCGGCCGCCCACGCGCGCCGGCTTGCCGCGGTCCTGGGAGCGGCCGTGGTGGCGGTGCATGTGGCCATGGCCGTGATTTCCATGTCGCCCAGGCCCGAGGTGGTCGACACCCACAGCTACTTTGCCCTGGCGAACTCGCTCGCGCAGCACGGCGCCTACGTCGAGACGTGGCACCCCGGTTCGCCGCCGCACGTCAAATACCCGCCGGCGTATCCCGCGGTGCTGGCGATCATGATCTTGGCGGGCGCCAAGACGTGGGGCGCCTTCCAAGCCCTGTCCCTCTCCTGCACCGGCTTGGCGACAGGCTTCTGCTTTCTCTGGTTGCGCCGCCGGACCGGCGTTTGGACGGCCGCGGCGCTGTCGCTTCTGTTCGGCGTTGCCCCCGGCTTGCTGTTCGCCGCCTCGCAACAACTCCTCTCGGAGCCCATGTTCCTCGCGCTGATGCTGGCGTCGCTCTGGCTGCTCACCCCCGGGGCCGGCTCGGAACGTCGCCTGGAGTCGCGGACCCGGTACTTGGCCGCCGGCTTGATCCTGGTCGTTGCGACCTGCTTCACGCGGTCGGCAGGCCTGCCGCTGGCGGCGGCCGCAGCGCTCTGTCTAGCCCAGGACAGGCGCTGGCGGATGCTGGCGGGCTTCGGGGCCCTCTTCGCGCTGCCGGTGGTCCTTTGGCGCTTTTGGTTGGGGAGGTCTTACGTCGCCGAATTTCGGGGAAAGATTGGCGATCCGGTGGACTTGGTTTGGCGCGTGGGCGACAACATTTGGCGCTACGCCGTGGAGTACGTGCCCGGGAGCTTGACGGGCGTCTACGGAGCGTTGCGGATGCCCGCAGGCCTGGTGGGCTTGGCGCTGGTGGGCCTGGCGCTGGGCGGCTGGCTCGCAAGCATGCGCCGTCGGCCCGGCGTCGCCGAGTACTTCTTCGCTCTCTACGCGGGGCTCGTCCTGCTGTGGCCCGGGGTCCTGCGGTACGCTTTGCCGCTGCTCCCGCTGGTCCTGCTCTACGCCACCGACGCCCTGGCATTCCTGGGGCGCAGGCTGACGGAGAAGGGCCCGGGCCAGTTCCTGAGGAAGACGCTTGGTCCAAGCACTTCTGCCGGCCCCAAGCGCTTGCCGCCGCGCCGGATACTGGCCGCCGCCGCTGTCGCGCTGGCGGTGACGCCTTCGGTCTTGTCGTGGGGTGAAGCGGTGCGCGCCGCCCGACTATGCAGGACCGCAACCGAGCGGGCAGGTGCATATGCCTGCGCGCCGGTCTGGGTGCAGGGCTATCACGCCCTGTCCGTATGGGCGGGCCGCCACCTGCCGGAAGGATCGATCGTGCTCACCCGCAGACCCGAGATGTTCCATGTTCTCAGCGGCCTGCTCTCGGTGTTCTTGACGCGCCCCGATAACTACTCGCTTTTCTTTTCGCGGGCCGACAGCCTCGGCGCCGAGTACGTCCTTAAAACAGCTTGGGGCTACCCCCCCCGGCACAACGTTGTCGGCTATGTGGACTCGGTAGTCGCCGCCCACCCGCACCGCTTTTGCCGAGCGACGGCGTTTCGCCAGACGGACGGCCTTGTCGTGTCGCTGCTGGCCATCAAACCGCCGCCGCCCGAAGGCGCCCCAAGCGGACCCATCCGGCTGGAGGTCTGCCCCGAGTGGGCCGACCGGCAGCAGCTCCCGCCCGCGCTCTTGTCCATGACCGTGCCCCTTCTCGACCGCTGACGGACCGATGCCGAAGAAGACGCCGACGCCCACCGCAACCGCCGCTTCCGTGGCCGTTGGCGTTGCCCTTGCGGCAAGCGCGCCTTCGGCCCACGCCCTCCCTGGCCCGGTGCGGGCGGCCCCCGAAAGGAAGGACTGGTGATGTCGGGAACCGGGGCGCTCGAAGCGGACGCATCCCGGTCGGCCGCCCACGCGCGCCGGCTTGCCGCGGTCCTGGGAGCGGCCGTGGTGACGGTGCATGTGGCCATGGCCGTGGTTTCCAGGTCGCCCGAGCCCGGCACACACGACTCCCACATCTACCTTGCCCTGGCGAACTCGCTCGCGCAGCACGGCGCCTACGTCGAGACGTGGCGCCCCGGTTCGCCGCCGCACGTCAAGTACCCGCCGACGTATCCCGCGGTGCTGGCGATCATGATCTTGGCGGGCGCCAAGACGTGGGGCGCATTCACGGCCCTGTCCCTCTTCTGCACCGGCTTGGCGACAGGCTTCTGCTTTCTCTGGTTGCGCCGCCGGACCGGCGTTTGGACGGCCGCGGCGCTGTCGCTCCTGTTCGGCATCGCGCCCGCCTTGCTGGACGCCTCGAGCTGGATCATGTCGGAGCCCATGTTCCTCGCGTTGATGCTGGCGTCGCTTTGGCTGCTCACCCCCGACGCCGGCTCGGAACATCGCCTGGAGCCGCGGACCCGGCACTTGGCCGCCGGCTTGATCCTGGTCGCTGCGACCTGCTTCACGCGGTCGGCAGGCCTGCCGCTGGCGGCCGCCGCAGCGCTCTGTCTAGCCCAGGACAGGCGCCGGCGGGTGCTGGCGGGCGTCGGGGCCCTCTTCGCGCTGCCGGTGGTCCTTTGGCGCTTCAGGTCCTACGTCGGCGAATTTCGGGACAACTCTGGCGGTCCGGTGGACTTGGTTTGGCGCGTGGGCGACAACCTTTGGCGCTACGCCGTGGAGTACGTGCCCGGGAGCTTGACGGGCGTCCACGGAGCGATGCCCGCAGGCCTGGTGGGCTTGGCGCTGGCGGGCCTGGCGCTGGTGGGCTGGCTCGCAAGCATGCGCCGTCGGCCCGGCGTCGCCGAGTACTTCTTCGCTCTCTACGGGGGGCTCGTCCTGTGGTGGCCCGGGGTCCTGCGGTACGCTTTGCCGCTGCTCCCGCTGGTCCTGCTCTACGCCACCGACGCCCTGGCGTTCCTGGGGCGCAGGCTGACGGAGAAGGGCCCGGGCCAGTTCCTGAGGAAGACGCTTGGGCCGAGCACTTCTGCCGGCCCCAAGCGCTTGCCGGCGCGCCGGATCCTGGCCGTCGCCGCTGTCGCGCTGGCGGCGACGCCTTCGGTCTTGTCGTGGGGTGAAGCCGTGCGCGCCGCCCGACTATGCAGGACCGCAACCGCAGGTGCATATGCCTGCGCGCCGGTCCCGGTGCAGTACTTTCACGCCCTGTCCGTATGGGCGGGCCGCCACCTGCCGGAAGGATCGATCGTGCTCACCCGCAGACCCTTTATGTTCCATGTTCTCAGTGGCCTGCGCTCAGTGGTTTTGACGCGCCCCGATAACTACTCGCTTTTCTTTTCGCGGGCCGACAGCCTCGGCGCCGAGTACGTCCTTAAAACAGCTTGGCACTACCCCAGGCATAACGTTGTCGGCTATGTGGACTCGGTAGTTGCCGCCCACCCGCACCGCTTCTGCCGAGCGACGGCGCTTCGCCAGCCGGACGGCCTTGTCGTGTCGCTGCTGGCCATCAAGCCGCTGCCGCCCGAAGGCGCCCCAAGCGGACCCGTCCAGCTGGAGGTCTGCCCCGAGTGGGCCGACCGGCAGCAGCTCCCGCCGTCGTCCCCCGCGCTCTTGTCGATGACCATCCCCCTTCTCGACCGCTGACGGACCGATGCCGAAGAAGAGGCCGACGCCCACCGCAACCGCCGCTTCCGTGGCCGTTGGCGTTGCCCTTGCGGCAAGCGCGTCTTCGGCCCACGCCCAGGCGCCTCCTCCCGACGAGGACTGGCGCCAGTTTTCCACGGAGCACTTCGCCGTCACCTACCCGGCCGACTTGGAGCCGCTGGCCCGCCGCGCGGCCGCCCACGCCGAACGCGCCCACGCTCTCCTGACCGACCGCTTCGGCGCCGCTCCCGCCGGCCCGGTCCAGCTTCTCCTGACCGACCACGCCGACATCGCCAACGGCTACGCGACCCCGTTCCCGTACAACCAGATCACGATCTTCGCCCGCCCGCCCATGGACGGGGGCAGCATCTCCTACTTCGACGACTGGCTGCGGCTCGTCGTCACTCACGAACTGGTCCACACCTTCCACTTCGACATGATCGGCACGCTGGGCAAGGTCCTGCGCACCGTCTTCGGCCGGTTCCCGGGCGGCTGGCCCGGCTTCCCGTCGGCTTCCACCCCCACCTGGATGAGTGAAGGGCTGGCCACCTACTTCGAGTCGGAGCTGACCGACGCCGGCCGCGTGCGGGGGACGTGGCAGGAGATGGTCCTTCGCGCCGCCGCCATGGAGGGCGCGCTGCCCACGCTGGACCAAGTGTCGGGAAGCTCTCCGGCATGGCCCGCGGGAAACCGGCCCTACGTCTACGGCGCCCGCTACCTGGACCGCATGGCCGAGCGTCACGGGGAGGCGTCGCTGGGCGCCTTCGCCCGTGCCACGGCCGGGCTCTGGGTGCCGTTCCGCCTGAACGCCGCCGCCCGCGCTGCCTTCGGCGCCACGGTAGCCGACAGCTGGGAGGCGTGGCGGGAAGATGCGGCGACGCGGTACGCGGCTCAGCTCCGGAGCTTGGCGGGCCAGGCTCCGATCACGGAGAGCGAGACCGTGGACGGCGCCGGCTGGCGAGCCTTTCAGCCCGTGGCGTCCAGGGACGGTCGCGCGCTGGCGTTCGTCAAGTCCGACGGCGCGTCCCAGGCGCACATTCGCTTGATTGACCCGAACGACTTGCCTGGCCCCGGGGGTGGACGCGCGCGGACGCTGGCACGGCTCAACGGGTCCGGCGGAACCCTGTCCTGGGACTCGGACGGCGCCGTGTACTTCACCCAGCTCGAGTTCGCGGGTCCGTATCGCCTGACCAGCGACCTGTACCGAGCGAGCCCGAACGGGGCGGTCGAACGGGTCACGCAAGGCCTGCGCATCTCCCACGCCGACGTGTCGTCCGCGGGCGACAAGATCGTCGCCGTGCAGGAAGGGGGCGGCACCAATGCCCTCGTGCGAGTGGACCCGACATCGGGAGAAGCCGCGCCGCTGGTGCCGCCGGACCCGGCCGTCCACTGGGCGTTCCCCCGCTGGTCGCCCGACGGCCGGCGCATCGCGGCCGCACGCTGGACCCCCTCCGCCATGATGGACATCGTCGTCCTGGACGAGAACGGGCAGGTCCTGGCAGAGCTGACCCGCGACCGGGCCGTGGACACGACCCCGGCCTGGACGCCCGACGGCTCGTCGGTGATCTGGTCCTCCGACCGCACCGGAGTCCCCAACCTCTTCGCGGCGCCGGCGGACGCGGCCCAGGCGCAGGCGACCGGCCCGCTCATGCAAGTGACCAACGTCGCAGGCGGCGCCGCCCACCCGTCCGTGGACCCCGACGCCCGGTGGATCTACTTCTCGTCCTACCACGCCGACGGTTGGCACGTCGAGCGCATCCCCTTCGACCCCGCGGCCTGGTTCTCGCCCCAGCCGTCCAGCCCCAGGTTCGCCGCCGCCGAGACCGCCGCAGAGTCCGCGTTCGCCGCCGCCGATCCGCCGCCCGCCCCCTCTCGCAAGTACCGCGCCCGCTCCACGATACGCCCCTGGTACTGGCTGCCGTCGTGGGAGGGCTCGCAAACCGGGCTGACCGAGGCCGGCGACCGCGTGCGGGTCGTGCCCGTCTCTCTGGGCGTCCTGACCGGAGGGTCGGACTTGGTGGGACGCCACGAGTACTCGGCCTCCGCGCGCATGTCCCTGGACGGGCAGCGCTTCGCCGGGGGCTTCCGCTACAGCTACCGGGGCCTGGGCAACCCCACGCTCGGACTGACGTTGGCCCAGTCGCACGACGCCTCGGCGCGCGCGCTCCGGGTCCGACTGTCCGACGATCGCGACGCTTGGTTCTTCCTGATGGAGCGGGAACGGCGGGCGCTCCTGTCGACTTCGTTTCTGCGCCGGCGGGTCAACAGCAGCGCCGCGGCCACGGTAAGCGGCGGCTTGGTCCAGGAAAACCTGTCGCTGGTGGACGCGGACGGGGCCGAAGGACCGCGGCTGAGCAACCCGTCCCCCGAGCGGACGTTCGCCGAACTTCGGGCCTCGCTGTCGGCATCCACGGCCCGGCGGCAAGCATTCTCGCTGTCCCGTGAAGGCGGCGTCTCGGCGGTCGTCGCGGGACGCGTCCGCCGCGAGACGGGGCTGGGCTCCGCGGACCGGGGCGTTCGGGGCGGCGACCGATCCTTCCAAGAGGTCGTCGGGGAGGCGGCGGCGTACAAGGCCTTGGGCGGCCCCGGGTTCGCGAACCACGTGCTGGCCCTGCGCATCTCGGCAGGGACGGCGTTCGGTCCGGGGGCGAACCGGTTCCACTTCGAAGCCGGCGGCGCCGAGGGCGTTGCCGAGAGGGTCACGGGCTTCGGGCTCTTCGGGGGCTCGCCGCTGCTGTTCCCCGCGCGAGGCTTTCCCGAGGGCGCTCGCTACGGACGGACCGCTTGGTCGGGCAGCGCCGAGTACCGCTTCCCCCTGGCGCTGGTGGACCGCGGCCTGGGCGCCTTCCCGCTCTACTTCGACCGCCTCCACGGCTCTGTCTTCTTCGACGTGGGCAACGCCTGGGGACCCGACGAGGGCCCGGGCGGCTCCGCCAATCCGCGCCGCGCCCCCCTGGCCAGCGCGGGCGCCGAGCTCTCGGCGATCGTCGTGCCCTTCTACGGCCGCTCCCTGGCGCTCCGGGCCGGAGTGGGCGTCCCGGTAGCGGGCGGCTCGGGGGGGCGCCTCCACATCCGCCTCGGGAACGCGTTCTGAACCCCGGCCCCTTGCGACGCGCGCGGAGACCGCGCCAAAGTGGACGCCCGCGCGCGCAGCCGGCGCCGACCGCGGGACGGCCGCGAGATTTTCCTTGACCACAAGTTGTTGGGTACCTACCTTGTTCGTTCCACAATATATGGTGTCTCCCGACGAAACCGCCCACGCATGACCCAACCCGCCGCCGCTCGCCCCGTCGTCCGCCCGACCCCGCCCGCTCGCCCAACGCCAGCCGCTGGCCCGCCCTCGCCGGCTTCGCCGCCCTCGCCCGCCGTCCGCGACGAGTCCCCGCCCGCCGACCTGCCGCCCGCCCGCCTCTCGGCCAACGCGCGCATCGTCCTGGCCAAGCGCTACCTGAAGAAGGACGAATCCGGCGAGCCGGTCGAAGAGCCCGAGACGATGTTCTGGCGGATCGCCCGCGTGGTGGCGGACCAGGACCGCAACTTCGGGGCGTCCGACGCGGCCGTGGAAGAGGTCGCCCGCAGCTTCTACGAACTCATGACGCAGGGCCGCTTCGAGCCGAACTCGCCCACCCTCATGAACGCGGGTCGACCCCTGGGCCAGCTGTCGGCGTGCTTCGTGCTCCCCGTCGAGGACGCCCTGTCCAACGGCGGCAGCGGCATCTACGACACCCTGCGCGCCATGGCCCTGGTCCACCAGTCGGGCGGCGGCACCGGATTCTCCTTTTCCCGCCTGCGTCCCGAGGGAGACACGGTGCGCTCCACCATGGGCGTGGCGTCGGGTCCCGTGTCGTTCATGCGCCTGTACGACGCCTCCACCGAGGTGGTCAAGCAGGGGGGCACGCGGCGCGGCGCCAACATGGGCATCCTGCGCGTGGACCACCCGGACATCCGCGACTTCGTGCGCTGCAAGAACGACACGTCGCAGATCACGAACTTCAACATCTCCGTGGCCGTCACCGACGCCTTCATGGAAGCGGTCGAGGCCGGCGAGGAGTACGGCCTGGTCAGTCCCCGCGACGGCGAACCGGCGGGCCGCGAGAACGCTCGCGAGATCTTCGACATGATCGTGGAGGGGGCGTGGAAGACCGGCGAGCCGGGCGTCTTCTTCGTGGACCGCGCCAACGAGCACAACCCGGTGCCCGGCTTGGGCGGCTACGAGGCCACCAACCCCTGCGGCGAGCAGCCGCTCCTGGCCTACGACGTCTGCAACCTGGGCAGCATCAACGTGGGCGCCTACGCCAAGGAGGGCGACGAGAGCGCGGTCGCCGACGCGGACGACCCCGCCGAACGCATCGACTGGGACTGCTTGGCCCACGCCGTGCACCTGTCGGTCCACTTCCTGGACAACGTCATCGACGCCAACCGCTACCCGCTGCCGGAGATCGAGGGGCTGGCGCGGGAGATTCGCCGCGTCGGATTGGGGATCATGGGCTGGGCCGACCTGCTGGTGCGCCTGGGCGTGCGCTACGACTCGGAGGAAGGCGTGGCGCTGGGCCGGACCGTCATGGCGTTCATCGAAGAAGAGACGCGCAAGGCGTCGGAGCGGCTGGCCGAGACGCGGGGCGTCTTCCCCGCGTGGGAAGCGTCGATCTGGGGACCCGACGAGAGCTGCGCCCGCGACGCAGCCGGCGAGCGCGTCCGCCCTTGTCGCCGGCTGCGCAACTGCAACCTGACCACGGTGGCGCCGACGGGCACGATCTCGATCATCGCCGGCTGCAGCGGCGGCATCGAACCGCTCTTCGCGGTGGCGTTCATGCGCAACCAGGCCGGCGTCATGATGCCCGACGTCAACCCGGACTTCGTGGCCCGCGCCAAGCGCGAAGGCTGGTACGACGACGGGCTAATGGAGCGGATCGCCCGAGAGGGACACGTCCACTTCGACGAAGTGCCCGCCGAAGTCCAGGACGTGTACCGCACCTCCCACGACATCTCGCCCGAGTGGCACGTGCGGATGCAGGCGGCGTTCCAGGACCACGTCGACTCCGCGATCTCCAAGACCACCAACTTCGCCTTCGAGGCCACCCGCGACGACGTGCGGAAGATCTACGAGCTGGCGTTCGCCCTGGGCTGCAAGGGCGTGACCGTGTACCGCGACGGCTCGCGCCCCATGCAGGTGCTGTCCACCGGCAAGACGGGCCAGGAGCAGGGGGCGGACCAGGAGCAGGACGCGGGTCGGGGCGTCGAGGCCGGGGCCGTAGCCGACGGATCGGGCGACGGCGCCGAGTCGGAGGCGCTGCGGTCCCAGCTGGCCGACGCCCGCGAGCGGGCCCACCGCTTGGAGGGCGATCTGGCCGATGCGCTGGGCCGCTTGGAGGAGCACGACCGCCGGGCCGCCTCAGCCCGCCCAAAGCGCACGCGCCCCCAGATGCTCAGCGGCCGCACCACCAAGATGGAGTCGCCGCTGGGCGACCTCTACGTCACCATCAACGAGGACCGGGACGGCCGCCCCTTCGAGGTCTTCTGCACGCTGGGCAAAGCCGGCGGCGCGGCCATGGCGGACTCGGAGGCGATCGGCCGCTTGGCCTCGCTGGCGCTTCGCTCCGGCATCCCGATCGCGGCGGTGCGCGACCAGCTGCGCGGCATCTCCTGCGACCGAGCCGTGGGCGTCGGTCCCAACAAGGTCCTCTCGGCGCCCGACGCCGTGGCCCAAGCCATCGAGCGATACCTGGAGGAAAAGGCGGGGAAGCAGCAGGACCTGTTCTACGAGGCGGGCGCGGTCGCGACGGTGGCGGCGGGGTCGGACGGCGGCGCCGACGCGGGGTCCGGAGCCGGGACCAGCGCGGAAGGGTCCCCCGGCGGGCTGCACCGGACCGGATATGTGGACCACGGAGACGCGGCGCTGGGCGTGTGCCCGGCGTGCGGATCCAGCCAGCTGGCCTTCGAAGAGGGCTGCCGGAAGTGCTACGTGTGCGGCTTCTCGGAGTGCGGATAGGGGCCGCCCCCGCCTGCAGCAGGAGCCGGCCGCGGCCGTAAGGGCCGCCGTAGCCGCCCATGCGCTTCTTCAACACGACCGGCCCGGTGGTGGCGTGCGACCACTACCAAGTCCCTCCCCTCGGCCGCCTCGACCTCGCCGAACTGCGACGCCTGATCGCCGAGAAGCGCTACTTCGTCCTTCACGCGCCCCGGCAGACGGGCAAGACCTCGGCCCTTCTGGCGCTCCAAGACCTCTTGAACTCGGAGGGCGCCCACGCCTGCGTCTACGTCAACGTCGAAGGCGGACAGACGGCCCGGGAAGACGTGGCGCGGGTGGTGCGCACGGTGCTCGGCGAACTGGCGTCCCGCGCCTACGACGCGCTCGGCGACGAGTCCTTGGAAGCGGTGTGGCCGGATATCCTGGCAACGCGCAGTCCCGAGAGCGCCCTGAGGGAGGCGCTGACGCGCTGGGCTCGGTCAAGCGCCAAGCCGTTGGTGCTGCTGATCGACGAAATCGACGCGCTGGTGGGCGATTCGTTGTTGTCGGTGTTGCGCCAACTGCGGGCGGGCTACGACCTGCGGCCCGCCGGCTTCCCCCAGAGCGTCGTGCTGTGCGGCGTTCGGGACGTTCGCGACTACCGGATCCGCTCGGGCTCGGCTAACACGATGGTGGCGGGAGGAAGCGCGTTCAACATCAAGGCGGAGTCCTTGCGACTGGGCGACTTCAGCCGCCCGGAAGTGGAGGCGCTGTTGAGCCAGCACGAGACGGAGACGGGCCAGGCGTTCTCGGCGGGCGCGCTCGAGGCCGTGTGGACGCAAACGCGGGGCCAGCCGTGGCTGGTGAACGCGCTGGCGTACCAGACGTGCTTCCGGGGCGCGTTGGCGGCGGACCGGTCGCGGCCGGTGGCGGCGACGGACGTGGCGGCGGCGCGGGAGGCGCTGATCGCGCGGCGCGACACGCACCTGGACCAGTTGGCGGACAAGCTGCAGGAGGAACGGGTGCGGCGGGTCGTGGGTCCGTTGCTGGCGGGCGGCGAGTCGGAAGCGGCGGCGCGGGACATCGAGTATGTCCGGGACTTGGGGCTGGTGGCCCAAGACGCGCCGATCCGCATGGCGAATCCGATCTACGCCGAGGTGGTGCCTCGGGAGCTGACGTGGGCGACCCAGGAACACTTGGCGGAAGATGCGTCGTGGTACGAAGACGGGTCGGGCGGGTTGGAGATGGCGAAGCTGCTGGGGGCGTTTCAGGCGTTCTTCCGTGAGCACTCGGAGCACTGGGTGGAGCGCTTCCAGTACAAGGAAGCGGGGCCGCAGCTGCTGTTGCAGGCGTTCCTGCAGCGGATCGTGAACAGCGGGGGCCGGATCGAGCGGGAGTACGGGCTGGGCCGGGGCCGGACCGACCTGCTGGTGCTGTGGCCGGAAGGCGGGGAGAGCGGCGCTGGGCCGGGCGGCGATGCCGGGCCGGGCGCTTCCGTGCGCAAGTACGTCGTGGAGTGCAAGGTGCTGCGCGGCGGCATGGAGCGGACGGCGGAGGAGGGAGTCGAGCAAACCGCGGGCTACATGGACCGGTGCGGCGCCGAGGAAGGCCACTTGGTGGTCTTCGACCGCAGGGAGGGGCGAAGCTGGGAAGACAAGGTGTTCCACGCCTGCCGAACGGCCGGCAACGGCGCCGAAGTCGAAGTCTGGGGGATGTAGGGCGGCGCTCCCTGCGCCCGCCGTCAGCGTCCCTGCGCCGGCTTCCGATAGTCCAGCGGCGGGTCCCGGTCGCCGACCAACGACACGTACTCGAAGTCCGGCCCCACCCGCTCCAGGTGCTCGGCCTTGGCCGCTTCCCGCAACTCCCGGTCCGTGAACAGGTCCACGGCGGTCATCGCCAGCGTCTTGGCGGCCACCACCATGCCCTTGTTCCCGATCGACATTCCGCCCGCCGCGATCGCCTGCCACGAGTGCGCGGGCGTGCCGGGCACCCAGGTCGCGGCGCTCATGCCCGCGGTGGGCACCACCCAGCTCACGTCGGCCACGTCGGTGGACCCGACCCCCTCGCGGAACATGTACGGCTCGACCTCCGCCGCCCGCTCGACCGGGGGCGCGTCCTCGCGCAGCGTCGCCCGAATCGCCTCGGCGAACGCGCGCTCCGCCTTGTTGTAGACGACGCCGCCCACGCGCTCGAGGTTGGCCTGCGCCCGGCGCTGCAAGGTCTCGTTGGGCATCATGGCGAAGAGGCCGTGGATGACTTCGTACTCCATGCGCGTCCCGGTGCCCATCGCCGCGCCCTCGGCCGCGCGCGCCACCCGCTCGAAGATCGACTTGACCATCTCCGGGTCCGGGTTCCGCACGTAGTAGAAGACCTCGGCGAAGTCGGGGATCACGTTCGGCGCCGACCCGCCCGCCGTGATCACGTAGTGAATCCGCGTCTCCTGGGGCACATGCTCGCGCATCATGTTGACCATGGCGTTCATCGCCTCCACGCCGTCCAGCGAGGACCGCCCCTGGTCCGGCGCCGCCGCCGCATGGGCCGACACGCCGTGGAACCTGAACTTGGCCGACTTGTTGGACAGCGACGACGACGGGCTCGCCTCGTTCGCACCGCTCGGATGCCAGTGGAGCACCGCGTCCACGCCGTCGAAGAGCCCGGCGCGCACCATGTACACCTTGCCGGCACCCCCTTCTTCCGCGGGCGTGCCGTACAGCCGAACCGTGCCCGGCGTCCCCGACTCCTCCAGCCACGCCTTCACCGCCAGCGCCGCGGCCACCGATCCCGCCCCGAACAGGTGGTGCCCGCACGCATGGCCCGCGCCCATCTCGGGAAGCGGCGCCCGCTCCGACGCCCTGTCCTGCGTGATCCCCGGCAAGGCGTCGTACTCGGCCAAGATGCCCACGACGGGCGAACCCTCGCCCCAGCTGGCCAAGAACGCCGTCGGCATTCCGGCCACGCCCTCCTCGACCCGGAACCCCTGGTCGGCCAAAAGGCCTCGCAACAGGGCGCTGCTCTCCGTCTCCTGATAGCCGACCTCGGCCAACTCCCAGATGCGCTGGGCGACCTCCGCATAGCGATTCGCGCCGGCCTCCACGTGAGCGACGACAGCGTCGTGGCCGTTCTGCGCGGCGGCACCGGCGGGTACAGCCGCGACCGATGCGGCGATCGTCGCCACGGCGGGCAAGACGGCCCGAGCCGCCTTGGGCAGTCCGTCCTTGGAAGCGGCGCGGAAGGCACGGGAAACGCGGGTGGGCAGCGAGTTGTTCAACGGTTCGTCCTCCTGTGCAGGCCGGCCTCCGGCATTTGGGCCGGGAAGGGCAGGGCGCTTAGGTTCGCGGTTGGTTCGAACGGCCCGCGGACGGGCGGATTCGCACCGCAACCAAGACTGCCCGCTTCCCGCAGGTTCGGCAAGAGAGGCCCGCTCGGGCAAGAGAGGCCCGCTCGCCCAATTTGTCAGGCCACAGTAGAAATGTCCGGGGGGTAGGCCACAGTAGAAATGTCCTCCCTGTGGTGGTTGCCGTCCTCCGCCGTGTCCGTCGGAGGGTGATCGTCCGAGTCCCGATCTCCAATGGGCTTCCGCCCTGGAAGATCATCGTCCGTCCGGGTGCTTGCCGCACTTCCTGGGTGGTGGGTGCGGGGCGACCGCCCCGGTTGCATGAACGCCCGCGGCCTCCCGCTCCGGCACCTGCCAGCACCGGTTCTCGAAGCGGACCGTGAAGTCGTTCGCCACGGTCCGCGTCTCCGTCTCCGCGAAGAGCGCGTCCAGGTCCGCCTCCGACGGCAACGGGCGGTGGGCGTCGCGGGGGTCCTTCGGCGCCACGACAAACCGCTCGTTCCACAACGGCGTCGAGCACTGGTCCAGGAAGCGGTTCGCCTCGGCGAGGCTGGCGACTCCCTCCACGCGTATCTCCTTGACCAGCCGGTCCTGAGCCGTCCCGAAGCTGCGCTCGACCCGCCCCTTCGCCTGCGGCGAGCCCGCAAGGATCAACTCGACCCCCAGTTCGCCCAGACCCCGGGCGATGATCGTGTCCGTCCGCCTCCCCTTCGCCGTCATCCACTGCCCGAAGTGACCGGCGTGGTCGGCGTAGAACGCCAGCGGCCGGCCGTGGCGCCGCAGGTACGCGATCAGCGCCCGGCGGTTCTCGGCGCCGTCGTCGCGCTCGACGAAGTGCGCCATCTGCAATCGGTTCGTCGCGTCGTCGTGGATCGAGATCAGCACCAGGTCGGCCGCACCCCGGTCCTCCAGCCAGGGATGCACCGAACTGTCCCACTGCACCAGCTCGCCCAGCGCCGCCCGCCGAGGACGCCGGCTCCGATGCCTCGTCCGCTTGCGCTTGCGCTGCCACAGCCCCGTCCCCCTGCATCCAGCGCCGAACCGTCTCGGAACTGACCCGCACGCCTGTGGTACGACAGCGAGAAGTCGTGCTCGACAACCGTCACCGGAACGAAGCCGGCTGCCGCCGAGAACGGCGCGAGCGAGGGGAAGCTCGTTGGTGTCCGAGCGCCGAGGCAGCCAAGACCGGCAACGGCTTCCCCGGTCGCCGGTCGGCCGCCCGAGAGCCCGGGGCCGCAATAGACTTGGTCGGCTGCTCGCGGCATGCCAACTTCGACCAATGAGCACCAAGATCACCCATAGAAGTCAAACTGTCCACCGAATCGGGGCAGGTCAGTCCAATGCTCGGCACGCAAGAGACGCGGCCCCCAAGCCAGAACAGTGCGCCGACGAACCCGTTGGCTCATTCGTGCGGATCGGGCGGCTCACCGCGAGCACAGGCGTCCCGGTTCCGTTCCAGCCATTCCAGCAGAGCTTCCGCGGCCCGCTGGTGACCCGTGGCGTTCCAGTGGCCGTCGTGGGCAAAGTGCAGATCTTGAACGCGGCCGTTCCGACGCATGACAACGGCGAGCTGATCAACGACCGGAATGTCTCGAGCGGACGCCATGCGCTCCAGTTCGAAGAGGCCGCGCTCGCCGACTGTGTATGTCGCGAGGACCGCCAGTAAGAAACCGTCGCGCCGGGCTCGCGCCCTCCACTGGTCAAGAGCGAAGGCCGTGTACTCGAGAGCCTCCCTTCCAGACGCAGCCGCGGGCAGATCTTGGGCCGCGAAGTCGATCTTCGATGAGAGCATTCCGAGAAAGTACGACGAGTTCACGACTCGGTACTTGAAGCGGCGCAGGGCGTCCCACACAGGCAACGCCGGCTTGTCCACGGAGCCGGCAACGCCGCTTCCACCCTTTTTCAACTGTGGTGCAGCGGGTGGTCGAAGCTCGAAGGAGCCGTCCTTGCCTCTTGTCGCCGTTACCCATGGTTGATCGGGCCCCCGGTCCTCTTGGTTTTCAAAGAAGTCGTTGCTCACGAACACGAGCACCACGATGTCCGGCGAGGTCCGAGAGACGAACTCGTCGTAGTAGCCCAGCTGGTTGATCTGTCCGGTGCCGCGCCTGCCATAGGCGGAAGTGGCGATGCCGAGCGCAGGCAGGCGTTCGTGCGCCATCTCTTCGAGTCGCACATGCAGCTTGTCCGAAACGGGAACTTGCGTGCCCTCCACGAACGAATCGCCGACGACGGCCACGCGGCACGACGGCTCGTTGGCACCGTTCGTCGGGGGGGGGGGGGGGGGGGGGCGATCGAGAAAGCCCCAGCGGTTGACGCGGGAGATGGTCCAGAAGTCCAGCATGTTGGTAAACCTGACTTCCGATCCTGGCACATAAAGCCGCCCGGCCTTGGGGTGAACGTAGTTTCGTTGTAGAATTGGGGTTCTGAACTCCGCCTTGGCGCGAGCCCAGCCTTCGGCGGCAAGTGCAAGGACGGCCAGCCCAACCGCGACTCCGGCCAAGTTGAAGACGACAACGCGCGCACGACCACGGAGCCTGGGCATCACTTTCGGCTTCATGCGGTCGTTTCCGTGGGCTGGGTCGGGCGGAGAAATCCGGTCCGGCGACCGGTCGCTTCGGTCTGGAGAAGGTCGTGGTCGTGGGGAACCGGGGGCTGCTGACGAGCGCTCGCAGGCAAGACGGCCCGAGCCGCCTTGGACAGTCCGTCCTTGGAAGCGGCGCGGAAGGCACGGGAAACGCGGGTGGGCAGCGAGTTGTTCAACGGTTCGTCTTCCTGTGCAGGCCGGCCTCCGGCATTTGGGCCGGGAAGGGCAGGGCGCTTAGGTTCGCGGTCGGCTCGAACGGCCCGCGGACGGGTGGATTCGCACCGAAACCAAGACTGCCCGCTTCCCGCAGGATCGGCAAGAGAGGCCCGCTCGCCCAAATGGCTGCCACCAACAAAGACCGAGTGCGCGTCGCCGTCGTCCAGCCCCGCGGCTTCCCCTTCGACTCGGCCTCCGCCGTGGATCGAGTCTGCGCCGCCACCGCCGAAGCGGCCGCCGAGGGCGCCCAGCTGATCGTCTTCCCGGAGGCGTTCGTCGGGGGCTACCCCTGGGGACTGGCCTTCGGCACCGCCGTCGGGGGCCGCAAGCCCGCGGGAAGGCGCACCTTCGGGCGCTATCGAGACGCCACGGTCGCCGTGCCCGGCCCCGAGACCGAGCGCATCGCCGAAGCCGCTCGGAGCGCCGGAGCGTACGTGGCGGTCGGAGTCGTCGAACGCGACGCGCCGCACGCCCCCGGCACGCTCTTCTGCACGCTCCTGTACTTCTCGCCCGCCGGCGAACTGGCGGGCCTTCACCGCAAGCTCAAGCCCACCGCCGCCGAGCGCCTCATCTGGGGCGAGGGCGACGGCAGCACGCTCCCCGTGATCGACACCCCCTTCGGCAAGGTCGGCGGCCTGATCTGCTGGGAGAACTACATGCCCCTGGCCCGCATGACCATGTACGGCAAGGGCGTCGAGATCTACTTGGCCCCCACCGCCGACGCCCGCGACCGCTGGCAAGCCACCCTGCGCCACATCGCCCTGGAGGGCCGCTGCTTCGTCGTCGGCTGCAACCAGTTCGTCGCCAAGGACCACTTTCCTCCCGACATCGAGATCCTCGACGAAATGGCGGACTGGCCCGACGTGCTTTGCCCCGGCGGCTCCTCGATCTACGACCCCCAAGGCACCCCCGTGGCCGGCCCCCTCTTGGGCGAACCCGGCGTCCTCTACGCCGACTTGGACATGGCCGACGTGGCCCGCGGCAAGTTCGACTTCGACGTGACCGGCCACTACGCCCGCCCGGACGTGTTCCAGTTGCGGGTGACCGAAGCGCCGCTGGCGTCGGTGGCGACCCAGTCCGAAGGAGGCCGCTGACGCCCGCCTGAGGTCCGGCCGCGCGCCCGCCGACGACCCGCAGATCGCCGACGGGCGACTTGCGGCCACCTTGCCTGCGGACTCGCGTCCTTCGTCAGTGCCCGTGGCCCAGGGGCTCGAACGCCTTCTGCCAGCCGATCATCAGCGTCCAGTCCGTCTGCAGTTGCGGGCCGTCCAAGCTCTGGTACAGCGGCAAGCTCCACTCCGCCGCGATCCGGTGGCCCTTCAGCGGGCCGTCGGAGAAGTACACGTTGAGCCCCACCGGCAGGTCGACGCGCGTTCCGCCGCGCAGCTCCGTCCTGACCGTCGGCGCCATCATCGGGTTCCCGTAAGCGGCGGGCGAGGGTGGAGAAGCTCATCGCCGCCAGGAAGCCGGCGACGGGATCCCCCGACTGACGCGAAGCATCTGCCGGCCCCGGGGCACGCGCCACCCTCGTTCCGGAGCGTCGTCCGTGTGGGGTAACGTCGCCTGCTCCTCCGTGATTGTGGGGCTTAGTAGAGCCAGAACGAAAGATGAGCGTCAACAGTCCTGTTGACAACGGAGAGACCGCTTGAATTCTGCGGCCAGAGTCGCCAAACTAGCACATGATAAGAATCAAACGACCACATCTTGACACGGACACCGAATCTGCCCATATTTAAGGAATGGCCACCATTGATCGAGCCGCGCCCGCCCAGGCCGGCCTCCGCTCGCTCCGTCGAAAGCTGGGGCTGACCCAGCGCGAACTGGCGGACCGCCTCCGGGTCAGCCCGATCACCGTGCACCGCTGGGAAGCCGGGAAATCGCGGCCTCACGCCATGGCCCGCGAACGTCTGGATGAGCTGGCCGAAGCGACGCGCGAAGTCGCACTTCGACCGTCGCCCCCCGTCGCTCCCGCTCCGTCGCATCCCCTTGGCCCCGCTCCTGCGCCGCCCCTCGACTTCGCGGGCGCTCCAGAGGCGGTCTTGGCCGTCGTCTCGGCTTGGCGGCTCCTTCACGGCCACCAGTTCAACCCGGTGTTCGCCAGCGAGACTTCGCGGATCGATCCGCTGCCCCACCAGCGCATCGCCGTCTACGAACGGATGCTGACCCAGGACCCGCTCCGCTTCCTGCTGGCCGACGACGCCGGTGCCGGCAAGACGATCATGACCGGCCTGTACGTCCGCGAGATGCTGTCGCGGAGCCGCCTGCGGCGCGTGCTCGTGGTCCCGCCGGCCGGCTTGGTCGGCAACTGGGAACGGGAGCTCCGCACCCTCTTCCGGCTGGACTTCCGCATCGTGTCGGGGGCTGATCTGCGCCGCTCGGGGCCGACGCTGCGCGGAGCGGCCGACGCCTGGAGCGACCTGGCGATCGTCTCGCTCGACACGCTGGCGGGGGACCGGGCGTTCGGTGCGCTCAGGGAGGCGGGCCCCGCCGCCGCCTACGATCTCGTGGTCTTCGACGAAGCGCACAAGCTGGCCGCGACCGCCGACGACAGGCGCGTGCGCAAGACACGGCGCTACGAGCTGGCCGAGGCTCTGGCGGGCTGCGGACGCCCGGCCAAGCGCTTCGCCGGCCTGGAGTGGTCGGCTCGCCACTTGTTGCTGCTGACCGCGACGCCGCACATGGGCAAGGACTCGCCCTACCATCACCTGTGGCGCCTGCTGGACCACCGCGTGTTCTCGACACCGGAGGCCCTTCGCCGCTTCCCGCCCGCCGCCCGGAGCCGGCACTTCGTCCGCCGCACCAAGGAGGCGATCGTCGATCTGCAGGGCCGGCCCCTCTATCCGCACCGGGCGTGCGACACCTTCAGCTACGATCTGACCCCCGGTCCCCACGGCGAACAAGCGCTGTACGACGAGACCACGGACTACCTGCGCCTCACATACAACCGGGCGCTCCGGAACCGCCCCGCCGTCCGCCTGGCGATGAGCGTCTTCCAGCGCCGGCTGGCCAGCTCTACCTACGCGCTGCTGCGTTCGTTCGAGCGCCGCATGGAGAAGCTGGAGCGCACCGCCGACGACCTCCGCGCAGGCCGCGTCTCCGCCGACGAGCTGCTGCGCAGGCAGCAAACGCTCGCCCGGACCCACGACGACGACTTCTTCGACTCCCACGCCGCCGACGAGGACGAGGGCGCGGACGGTCGCGAGCGGAGCGAGGAATACGAGGACGCGGTGCTGGGCGCGGTGGTGGCCGTGACCGTCGAGGAGCTGATGCGCGAGAGCCGAGTCGTGGCCCGCCTTCGGGAGCGCGCCGTCCGGCTGCTGGAATCCGGGCGCGAGTCCAAGTTCGACAAGTTGCGCGAAATGTTGGAGGACCCGCGCTATGCCGGCGAAAAGTGGCTGATCTTCAGCGAGCACCGCGACACGGTGCGCTACTTGGTCCAGCGCCTGGAGGGGCTCGGCCACGCGGGCAAGGTGGCCCAGATACACGGCGGCATGGCGTGGCCCGCCCGCGAAGAGCAGGTCGAACGCTTCCGACGTCCCGGGGGCGCGAGCTGCATGGTGGCCACCGACGCGGCGGGCGAAGGGATCAACCTTCAGTTCTGTCGCTTGATGGTCAACTACGACATCCCCTGGAACCCGGCGCGCCTCGAACAGCGCATGGGCCGGATTCACCGATACGGCCAGAAGCACAACGTGCAGATCGTCAACTTGGTCGCCGGCAAGACGCACGAAGGCCGGGTGCTCCGCGTGCTGCTGGACAAGCTGGAGGCGATCCGCCGGGAGCTGGACTCGGACAAGGTGTTCGACGTGATCGGCCAGCTCTTCGACAACCAGTCGCTGCGCTCGTACATGCTGGCGTCGCTGGAGGACGGGCGCGACGGGGCCGGAGCGGGCAAGGCCGCGGAGCGAGTGGCGAGCGCCCTGACGAGGGACCGCGTGCGGGCCGTGGGCGAGCGGGAGCGGAAGGCGTACGGAGACCCCGACGACTTGGCCGGGCGACTGGAGGGGTTGCGGGGCGACGTGAAGCGCGAACAGTACCTTCAGCTTCTGCCCGGCTACGTGCGCGGCTTCGTGGAGCGGGCCGCCCGGCTGCTGGGCCTGGAAGTGCGCGGCGACTTGGACGGCTTCTTCGCCCTAGTGCCCCTTCGCCCCGGTGCCCTGGACCCGTTGCTTCCGGCGCTGGACGGCTATCCCGAGGAGGCGCGGGACCGGCTGTGCGTTTGGCGTCCGAAGGTGGCTGGCGCGACCGCCGGCGGTTCGAGCGTCCCCGCCGTGGCGAGCGCCCCTGCCGTCTGGCTCCACCCAGGCGAACCGGTGTTCGACGCCCTGGCCGCCCAGGTACTGGACGCCTTCGGACGCGACGCGTTGCGAGGCGCCGTCTTCGCGGACCGACGCGCCGACGCCCCCTACGTGCTCCACTTGGCGCTGGCCACGGTGCAGGAGGAGCCGGAACCCGGCGCGGGGGCGGCGGGCGTGCCGCAGGTCCTGGAGCGCCAACTGCTGGCCCTGCGAGACGGCGGCGATACCGGCCCGACCGAGCATCCCGTCGAACGCTTTCTGGTACTGAGCGGCACCGACGTTGCGCCCGGTCAAGTGCCGCTGGCCGGCCGGAGCCTGTCGATGCGCGCCGACGCCGTCGCCCACGCCGAGTCCCAGGTCGTGACCCGGCTGGTCGAGGACCGTCGCGACGCGGAACGGACCGAACTCCCCGAGCGCCGGCGGCAGGTTGCGACCGGCTTCGGCCTGCGAAGCGCGGAAGTGGCCCATCGTCGGAAGCGGCTGACCGAGGACGGCGGTGGCGAGGAGCAGGACTTGCAGAAGGTGAAGGAGGAGCAGCGCGCCCTGGGCGTTGAGCGGCAGCGCGCGCTGGAAGGACTCGACGCCGCGCCGGAGCGGATCGTGTCCGGCGGTGTCCGCTTCCTTGCCCACGCCCTGGTGGTGCCCGCGGCCCAGTACGCCGTCGGCGAGCTGGAAGCATACGACGCGCCCGTGGAGGAGGCGGCCGTCCGCGTGGCCGTCGCGTGGGAACGCGAGCGCGGAGGAGTCGTCCGCGACGTGTCGAAGCCTCGTCTGGCCCGCGCGGCAGGCTTCTCGGACTGGCCCGGCTTCGACTTGGTGTCCCGGCGCCCGGACGGGCAGCAGCGTCACATCGAGGTCAAGGGCCGCGCCGGCCGCGCCGGCGTGCAGATGGAGGAGAACGAGTGGAAGCAGGCGTGCCACCTGGGCGACCGGTACTGGTTGTACGTCGTGTTCGACTGCGCCACGCCCTCGCCCCGGCTGTTGAGAATTCGGAATCCATTCGGTACGTTCGTCGGCGGCCGGGTCGTGAACGCCCGCCACACCATCCCGGTCGGCGCCATCTTGAAGGCGGGCGAAGAGGAGGGCGAGAAATGGGAGCAATCCACGTAGAGGTGACGGTCAGCAACCCGGCCGACCGGTCGCGAAGTTGGACCGCGCCGTTCCTGGTGGACACCGGCGCGACGGACTCCGTAGTTCCCAGGCGCCATCTGCAGGGCATCGGCCTGGAGCCGGTCGAGCAGATGGTGTACGAACTGGCCGACGGAAGGCGAGTCCCGATGGAGATCGGGGTTGCCCAGATCGAGTTCATGGGGAGGCGCATTGGAGGAACGATCGTGTTCGGCGACACCGAGGCGGAACCGCTGCTGGGCGTCACGGCGCTGGAGTCGATGGGCGTCGTCGTGGACCCAGGCAACCAGCAGCTGAAGAAGCTGCCGGCGGTGCGGTTGAAGGCCGGGAGGAACGAGGAGCGGAGATGGGAGTAATCCACGTTGACGTCACCTTGACCAACCCGGCCGACCGGTCTCGGAGCTGGACCGGCCCCATGCTGGTCGATACCGGGGCGACGGACTCGGTCGTGCCCAGGCCGATCCTTGGCGCTATCGGCGTAGTCCCCGAAAGCACGAGGACCTACGAACTGGCCGATGGCGCCGAGGTCGAAATGGACATTGCGACAGCACGGATCGAGTTCATGGGCGAACTGACGGCGGGGCTCGTGGTGTTCGGCGGGGCCGACGTGGAGCCCTTGCTCGGCGTCACGGCCCTGGAGTCGGTGGGCGTGCAGGTCGACCCCCGCAACCAAAGGCTCACCAAGTTGTCGGCGGTCAGACTGAAGGCGGCACCAGCTCCACCCAGGACCGGGGGCAAGACGCCCAAGCCGCCGGGCCTTGTGAAGCCGGATTACCGGCCCCCTCCACCGCCACCTTCGCCTAAGTCGGCCGGAGCCTGACGGTTGCGCCTTGCCCAGGAACGCGCCATGTCGCGCTTCACGTGGCTGGACAAGGCGGCGGTGCCGGACACCGGCTTCCAAAGCCTGGACGAGCCGCTGTGGAAGCGCCTGGTGAGCACGCACGGCATGGCGGATCCCGAGGTCGCGCTGGAGAAGATGGGACTGCTGGCGCGAGACGAGCGGGGGACGCTCCGGGCGTCTGTTGCCGGCCTGTTGCTGTGCGCACGGGCGCCGGAAACGTGGCTGGACCACGCGTGCGTAACCGCCACCTGCTATCGGGGTTCGGACCGCGCTTCCATGCAGGTCGACGCCGAGACGATCTGCGGGCCGCTGGACAAGCAGATCGGCGCGACGGTGGCCTTCGTGCTTCGCAACATGCGGGTTGCGGCCCGCAAGGAACCCGGCCGGGTAGAGCTTCCGCAGTACAGCGCGCGCGCCGTCTTCGAGGCCGTGGTCAACGCGGTGGCGCACCGCGACTATTCAATGGCCGGACGCCGGATTCGCGTGTCCGTCTTCGAGGACAGGGTGGAAGTTCAGTCGCCCGGCTCGCTGGCCAACGGCCTCCGGGTCGACATCATGGACAGCCAGCAGGCCACCCGGAACGAGGCCCTGGCCTCCGCGCTGGCGCGCATGAGCTGCACCGACGTCAGGGGCTCCGGCGACCGCCAGTACTTCATGGAGAAGCGCGGCGACGGCGTGGGCATCATCCGTCGGGAGACCGAGGCTCTCGGCGCCAAGTCACCGTCCTACGAGCTGGTCAGCAACACCGAACTGCGCCTTGAGATTCCCGCCGCGCCCCTTGGGTGGACGCCCGGCAGCGTCGGCCTGACGGTCCGCTCGGACGGCCGACCGGTTGCCGACGCCGACATCCTCTTGATCTTCCCCGACGGGACGTACCGCCGAGCCGCGACCAACGTCGAGGGCGCCGCCGCCGCCGACCTGCACTCGACGCACCTGCCCATGACGGTGTTCGCGGCAGCTCCCGGCTTTGCGGCGCACGTCGTACGAGAATGGGCGCCGAACCGCACCGCCCTCTCGCTCGACCTTGAGCTCGCGGCGCTTCCCGGCGGTGGTTCCGTCGTCTTCCCCGACGGCGCAGGCGAACTCCCGGGCCTCCGCGCCAGGCTCAACCCCGTCCGCGACGCCTATGACAGAACCAGCCTCCACGTTTCCGGCGCCACGATCAACAAGGGTGCCGAGCAGCCCGTTCACTTCGCGCCGGGAGAGGCGTTGCTTGTGACCGACTCGGTCGGAACTGTCCTGCTGATCCGCATCCCCGAAGTCCTGGTCAAGCCGACGATCCTCCAGTACGAGCCATGGATCGAATGAGTTCGGTGTCTGCGGCTCCTCAGCCCCTCTATGATGTTCTGGAGGCTACCGGATACCTGACCACCGCGGGGCCGGTGCCCAACGACCTGTCGCTGGAGCAAGACGCCCGCGACGCCCGTCGCGCCCGCAACTTCCAGCCCGACGCCACATGGCGCAGCCGGTCGTCGCTCAAGGTCTACTTCAAGTACGAACACACCCCGCCGTCGCCGACTACGGTTGCAAAGTGGCGCCAGGAGGTGTGGAACGAAGGCTTTGCGCCCCTGCTCTGGGTGGTCTCGCCGGACAAGGTCGACATCTACAACGGATTTGCTCAGCCCGAGGGGCAGGGCGACGCCGACGCTCACCGCATCGGAACGTTCAAGCAACGCGGAAGCGAGCTCAGGGAACTCGACATGGTCGCTGGCCGCTTGGCCATGGAGACCGGCCGCTTCTGGCAGGACTCCATGGGCAGGGGGCTCAACAGGAACACCAGCGTAGATCGCCTCTTGCTTCGCGACATCGCCAGGCTGGTGCGCGAACTGGCGAACTCCGGCATGAAGCGGCCCAACACGCAAAGCTTGATCGGCCGCTCGATCTTCGCACAGTACCTGGTGGATCGCCGAATCGTCACCAAGGACTTCCTAGAGGATACTTGCGGCTGTTCCACGCTGTCGGAAGTCCTGCGCCACAGGGCCAAGTCGGAGCGACTGTTCGACTGGCTTCGCGACACCTTCAATGGCGACATGTTCCCCAGCAACGGCGGCGTTGCCGAGGCCCACCAAACCCGCCGGGTGGCCGACTTCCTCGACGGCGTTGGTGCCGATGGCCAAACGACGCTATTCCCGTATCAATTCGATATAATCCCCGTCGAACTCGTCAGTTCCATCTACGAGCAGTTCGCCCGTGAGCACACCGCGGCCAGTACTGCCGAAAAGGACGTGCATTACACGCGACTTTCGCTGGTCTCGCTGGTCCTGGACGAGGTCCTGAACGAGTGCAGCGGGGACGAGACCGTGCTGGACCTGACTTGCGGCTCCGGCGTGTTCCTGGTGGAGGCGTTGCGCAGGCTGGTTGACAAGCGGGCGGGGGATGCGCAGCCCACTCGGGAGCTGGTCCGCGAGACGCTGTACGAGCAGGTATTCGGCATGGACATCAGCGAGGCCGCCGTGCACGTCGCGGCCTTCAGCCTCTATCTGACTGCTTTGGAGCTCGATCCCAGCCCGGAGCCGCCGGACGCTCTGGCCTTCCAGCCCCTGATCGGCAACACTTTGTTCAAGGGCGACGTATGGAAGGAGCGTTCCAGCTTGCGGCAGCAAACCGGCGATCGAGCGTTCGACGTGATCGTGGGCAACCCGCCATGGAGCTACTCCCAGACGCCGACTCTGCAGGCGCGCCGGGCGCGAACCGGCGTCCGCGCCTCCCGGGGCGTAAGCCTGGACTTCCTTCACACGGCCACCGAGTACTCGTCGTCGCGCACCCGTTTCGGACTGGTATTGGGCGGACCTCATTTCTTTGGCCTGACCGGCAACACGTGGCGGGCACTGCGGCAGCTGGTGACCGATCTTTCCCCGGTTACGCTGGTGAACCTGTCCAACTTGTCCGGCTGGCTGTTTCCCAAGGCTTCCATGCCCGGGATCGTCTTGTTCGCCAGGCAAAGGGAACCGGTCGGCCGCGCAAAGCTGATCTCCACATATCAAGTTCCGTGGACGCCCGACGGCAAGAGAACCCACACGTTTCAGATCGCGCCCAGCGACGGAACCACGCTGCCGCTGGAGTATTGGAAGCGCAGGCCCGAGTTCTTGAAGGCGGCGTTCTTCGGAGGCCATCGGGACGCCGACTTGCTGGATCGGCTCTTTGAGAACCATCAGACGCTGGAAGAGGCTCTCCGCCGCCTTGGCACAAAGCTGTCCGCAGGGCTGACCCCGGGCAAAGGGCGAGATGCGCGCTTCCTGCACGGCCTGCCGTTCCTCGAGCCCCAAGGCGGCTTTTCGCCCTTCGTCGTACCGACCGACCTGCCTGTGTTCCGCAGCCTGTTTGCTAGGCGTCCGAGGGCTCGGGGCGTGTACTCGGCGCCCCTCCTCTTGGTCAAGGAAGCGGTCACGCGCGAGCACGCGGGGCGCGTAGCCACCGCCGTTGCCGACACGGACACCGTATTCACGAAGTCGTTCTTTGGTGCTCGTTTCGACAAGGACGACCGCGAGGCGGCTTGCTTGCTCGCCGGTGTCCTTGGGTCGTCGCTGGCGTCGTGGTTCTTCTTGATGACCGCATCGGACTACGGGATTTGGCGAAGGCGCGTCAAGCTCGCCGACGTGAAGCGGTTGCGCGTACCGGAGGTCGGCGCGGCCCTGCGGGCGAACGCTGGCCGTCGGATCGTCGCGCTAGTGCAGAGGCTGCGTCGGGAAGCCGTCGAAGAGGAAGATTGGCACCTCCTCGACGAAGCCGTGCTCGACCTGTACGGCCTTTCCGCGGATCACCGCATCGTGGTCCGCGACGGCCTGACGCGCGCTGGGTGGCAGTGGCGCGAATGCGAGGAAGCGTCCGTGGTACCTGCCCGTTCGACCGAAGACGTGAAGGAGTATGCTCGCGTGTTCGCGTCGGTCGTCCACTCCGTACTACAGACCGGGAAGCGCAACCAGGTGAGGGCAGAGGTGTACGACCTGCCGGATGAAGAGCCGTTGCGAGTGGTGCGGTTCGTCCTGGAGCTCGGACACCGGTCTCCGGTCGTGGATGTCGTGCCGTGCGAGGACCTGAGGAGGTTCCTGGGCCGGCTTGGTGAGGGTCTGGATGCGCCCTTGACCGACTTCGCCGTTGGCCATCGCGAGGTGCAGTGCTACGGTCGCGAGGAGATCGTGGTCGTGAAACCGGCGGCGCGCCGCCACTGGATGGCCGTCCGCGCACTCGGGGACGGAAGCCAAGCGGTCATCGACAGCCTCGGAGCATCGCGACGGTGACTTCCCGCCTGCCCGATCTCTTGGCCGCGCATCCCGGCGGCCCTGTCAGCTTGGCGGACGCCACGATCATCGCCATCTTGCGAGTGATCCAGCTCGGCTGGCGAGCCGCAGCAGACGTAGCGGAGAGGGACGCCGTCGTCCTGTCCCAGGAGCTTCCGATGACGAACAGGCTACGCGCTGGCATGCGCAGAGTCGTCGATTCCTCCGAGAACCTGTGCCCAATGCGAATCACTCCGGGGACCGAAGTCATTCCGTCCGAGGACGGGCCTGCCGTTGGACTGACGGACATCTCGATCTACCTGGGTCGCCTCGAAGGCCACGATCCCCATGCGATCATCGAATGCAAGCGCGTCCACGGCGGAGACTCGGACCTGTGCCGGCTGTACGTGACGCAAGGAGTCTGCCGCTTCCGAAGCGGCAAGTACGGTGCCGACCACGCCCAGGACTTCATGGTCGGCTTCGTCGTCCAGGGCGATGTCGGCGGCGCAGTCGCCGGGATCAACCGGTACCTGACTGGCCGCCAGCGCCAAGCGGACCAGTTGACCGAATCCGATGTGCTGGCCGAATCGTGGGTGCGGCAAAGCCGCCATACCCGACAGGGCCTGGCGCAAACAAAACTGCATCACGCCTTTCTGCTGATGCCGAAGAGTGGAGCCAGAACACTATGACGACAAGCGATTCGAAGGATGTCAGGATGACGGCGCTCACTCGACGAGAGCCAAGGGTTGACCATGAGAATCCGTGGAGCGATGATAAGCTAGAGCGTTGGAAGGTTGCAGATGTCTTAACGAACTTGGTCAAGGCCCAAAGGGGGCCCTTTGTCGTTGCGCTGAATGGCGACTGGGGAACCGGAAAGACGTTCTTTCTTGAACGCTGGAAGAAGCAGGTGGAGAAGAATATAGAGGAGCAGATGAGAATGATTTACTACAATGCATGGAAGGACGATTTCTTTGAAGATCCTATCGTTCCATTCCTTGTCGGACTCATGCATGAGACCGGAAAGGACATTCGTTCAGAAATAACCAGAATCGTGAAAGATGCGGCACATCGGAATGCACGAAGCTTTTCGTCGAAACTCGGTTTGACGCTCCCCGATTTCAAGGACGATATCCTGAAAGCATATGAGGATCAGACGAAGACGCGATCTGAGCTTCGGAAGATACTGACCAAAGTGATCGAGAGCAGACAATCGGAGCACCCGTTGGTCTTCATTGTCGACGAACTTGATCGCTGTCGTCCGGATTTTGCTGTCGCGACTCTGGAGAGGACTAAACACATGCTTGATATCCCCGGATTGGTGTTCGTCTACGGTATCAATCGACGCGAACTGTGCAAATCTGTCGCATCACTATATGGTGATATTGACACGGACGGGTACATCAGGCGGTTCTTCGATATGGAATTCACCTTGCCCCATAGAGATTCGTTCGAGTATTGTTCTTATCTGGTAAAACAATATGCCATTTCAACAAGTATTGAAGCAGCTCGAGTTAATGCCGGTCGGCTTTTCGTCGATGCGATACCGTCTGTACTACGGACCTTTGCGAGTCTATCTCTTCGAGATATTGAAAATTGTGTACGCATTGCGACGGTTGCTGCGCTCAATATGGCTCAAGGGAAAATCGGTTTCCACTACGAGACAATTGTGGCTGTCATTGTTGTTCGACTAATCAACAACGACCTCTATCGGCAATTCGCCCGCGGCGAACATGTTGCTGGGAAGATGATCGATTTCTTGTCCAAAAATGCCGTTGTAGGCGACACGTCGTGGCTGAATCGTATACAGGGTCGCTTGTACGCAGTATGCGACGAGCATGTGCCTCCGGGTACGGGTGAGGCAACAGCTTACGCCGAGCTGCAGCGGTTTCGGCAAGAGGCCAGTGATGGCAGTGTGCCGGAGACCGAGTTATTGGCTGACGTAACAAGAAACCTTGATGAAGAGAGTTATTCGTGTGTCGTGAGAGATGTGGAGCGCGTGGAGACATGGCAGACAAGAGGCGGCGTATACATGGTGGCGCACTGGCATCCGGCCCTCGTGTCCCTGATTGAACTGGCGGCTGGATCGTGAGCCGCAAGCTAGCTTGGCGGCCTACGGGGTTAGGATGGTGACCACGCACCGCATTGCAGACGGGGCCTTCCCGCTCCGCCAAGTTTCGATTGACTCCGTGCACGAGAAGAACGTGCGGCATGGGCACATTTCCACGTTGCACATCTGGCCTGCACGGCGTCCGCTGGCGGCGAGTCGGGCGGTGCTTCTGGCGACGTTGCTGAAGGATGTGAGGACGGACCAAGCACGGCGCAAGATACTGGAGCGGATGGCCGGGCATGTCGTCGAGACGGAGGACGATCAGGGGAACACGAAGGAGGAGACGATAGGCGGCATCTGTCGGTGGGGCCAGGAGGGACGGCTGGCTCTGGACGGCTTTCGGAAGGCGATCATGGAAGGCTCGGAAGGAAGGATTCCGCGTGTGCTGGACCCATTTGCGGGAGGCGGGGCGATTCCGCTGGAGGGGATGCGGCTCGGCGCGGCAGTGGTGGCTTCGGATCTGAGTCCGACGGCGTGGTTCGTGTTGCGGTGCGCGCTGCACTATCCGCGTCTCGTGGCGGGCGAGAGGTTGCCGCTGCCGGCCTTTTCGCTGAAAGATCGCGACTTTGTAGAGGCGGTCTTCAAGGCACGTGGACTCAAGGGTGCGAAGCTCTGCGCCAACGTGGAGCGTACCTGGAGGTCTGCGGTTGGTGCCTCGGTAAAGGAAGCGTCGTTGCCAGAGACGCCGCCGCCGTTGGTGGTGGCGGAATTGGCGTGGCATGTGCGCGCATGGGCAAGGCGCACAATGGATCGTGCGCGGTCGGAGCTGGCATATCGGTATCTGACCTACGCGGAGTTTGAGCCCGCGGCCGGGAAAGGGCGAGGCACCGCGTCCGGGGAGCCGAAGGAATGGAAGCACCGGTCTCCGCAGCTGCTTGATCGGCGTTTGGACATTGCGGGGGCGGTCGATCAGCTCAACGAGGAATTCGATTCGACGTACCTGAAGGACCCGCGCAACCCGCGCTGGGTAGAGAAGCCGGTCGTGGCGTATCTGTGGGCGCGCACGGTGACGTGCAACGACTGTCGGGCTGCAGTACCCTTGCTGAAAACGCGCTGGCTGTGCAGGAAGGGCCGGAAGCAGGTCTGGCTCGGGGAGAAAAGGAGAGGCGATGGAAGCTACCGCGTGTATGGTACCGGCGGCGGCGTGTCAGTGACAGAGGAAGGGTTGCGGGGCGACACACTGGGGGAGGAGGCGAACGGACCCAGCACGGGATCGGGCACGATGAGCCGGACGGGTGTCACGTGCCCGGAATGCAACTCCGTCCTCACGATGGCCGACCTTCGCCGGGAAGGTCGCGCTGGGCGCCTGGGTGCTACGATGACTGCGGTCGTGGTGGACGGTCAGAAGGGCAAGCAATACCGCTCGCCCACACCGGAAGAGACCGATGCCTCCGACGTGACGGAAGACGACCTTCGGAACGTCTGGAAGGACATACCTTATGGGTTGCCGGACGAGCCGACGCCGAAAGCAGGAGCCGGAGCGGCACGAGCGTTTTCTGTAGACGGCTACGGCTTCGCCACTTGGCGCAGCCTGTTCACGAACCGTCAGCTCTTGGCACTTGGCCTGTTCGTCCGAGAAATCCGCCGATGCCGCGACGAGTTGGCGGACTATCCCGGAGAATGGCAGGAGGCCATCATCGCGTACCTGGCTTGTACCCTGAGTAAGTTCACCGACTATGGCAGCTCGCTTTGCTCATGGCACAAGAACCTCGAAATACTCGGGCACACCTTCGCCCGTTTCGCCCTCCCCATGGTCTGGGATTTCTGCGAGGTCAATCCGCTGTCGGCCAGGACCGGCGGCTTCGCAGCTATGACGAAATGGTTGGCCCGCTATGTGGAGCGAGCCGAATCTGCCGTATCCGCCGCGCCGCCGCCCACAATTCTTCGGCGAAGCGCACTAGACTTCCAGGGTTCAGCGGAATTCGACGTCATCTGCACCGACCCGCCCTACTACGACGCGATTCCCTACTCCGACCTGATGGATTTCTTCCACGTCTGGCTTCGGCGAGTCCTGCACGGATTGTCCCCGGAGATCGACGAAGTCTTCTCGGAGCCGCTGGGACCGAAGTGGGACAACGAAGCTCAGGACGGCGAGCTTATCGACGACGCCAGCCGCTTCGACGGCGACCGCACGGCCTCGAAGAAGAACTACGAAGACGGCATGTTCCGCGCCTTCAAGCGGTTCTGGGAGGCGCTTCGCGACGACGGTCGCCTCGTCCTCGTCTTCGCCAACAAGTCGCCCGACGCCTGGGAGACGCTCGTGTCGGCGTTGATCCGCGCCGGTTTCACCGTGACCGCGTCGTGGCCCATCCAGACGGAGATGCAGACGCGCCAGCGCTCCATGTCGTCCGCCGCCCTCTCTTCCTCCATATGGATCGTCTGTCGCAAGCGCCCGGCCCGCACCAAGCCCGGCTGGGACCATCGAGTCCTCGCCGAGATGGAAGAGAAGATCACGCAGCGCCTCCGCGACTTCTGGGACGCCGGCATTCGCGGTCCCGACTTCGTGTGGGCGGCCACCGGTCCCGCTCTCGAAGCCTTCAGCAAGCACCCGGTCGTCAAGCTGGCCGACGCGCCCGGCGAACGTCTGACCGTCGCCGAGTTCCTTCGTCGCGTGCGGCGCATGGTCGTCGGCTTCGTCGTGAACCGGCTGCTGCGGCGCGAGGGCGGGGCGACCGACGACCTGGACGACCCGACCACCTACTACCTGCTCCACCGCAACGACTTCGGGATGGAGAAGGCCCCGGCGGGCGCGTGCATCTTGTACGCCCTCTCGTGCAACGTGTCGGACACGGAGCTGGCGGGACGCATGGACCTGCTGGCGAAAGCGGGCTCGGGCGCCGATCTCCGCCTGCAGCCCTGGCACCGCCGAAAGGACCGCAAGCTGGGCGAACCGGACGCCAGCGGTCGGGCTCCGCCCCTGATCGACTGCGTGCACAAAGTGATGCAGCTGTGGAAGACGGGCGAGCGCTCCCGAGTGGACGCCTACCTGGGACGGCGCGGCCTGTGGCGTCACGACCTGTTCGCCCGAATCGTGCAGGCCGTGATCGAGCTGGCCCCGGAAGGCTCGGACGAACGGTCCCTCTTGGAGTCGATTCAGAACCACCTTCGGTCGGCGCGTCCCGGTTCAGGGGCTCGCGGTCCCCGTCAAGGCAGCCTGTTCTAGGCTCAACCCGTGGTTCGGGAACAGCCCCGTGCTTGGGTTACCGGGTTCTTACTTGTCCTGATTCCACTCAAGCAGAAGAGGATCAGCCGCTATCTGCACGGGAAGAATGGCAATTGCCGTAGGCGATGCCCCATACCTGATCGACACAAACCTTTGCGTACCCACAAGGTGGGTAATAGCTGGGTCGACAATACGTGGTTTGAAGTCCAGCCAGTGGTGTTTGCCCGCGGGAAGCGGCGGGACGACAACTACTCTGTCTCTCCTTGGCGGATTGCTCCAAATGAATTCACGCGATCCAGATATTAGGGCGAGTCCGCTCGGGATGCTCGTCTCGTCACCGTTTGGAGGATATGTTTCGATGTGAGTATGCACCTCAAATGGTGCCTCACCAAGTACTGATGATCGTATACGAAGGCCGAGAGCAATTGTCACGAAGCAGATATACACTTTTATTGCAAAAGGCCCTTCGTGACAAAGCCTGGCGATCAATTTGCCACGTTGCCGCACATCGGGGCCAGAGGATGGGGGACCATCGTGTGCACCTAGTGCATTGCGGACGCCTCGCAAGATATCAGCATATGTGATCCTGTGAAGGGAGGGCAAAAACAAATGTCGTATCTGTTTGGATGATGGTCGAGACACTATGGCTTTCTGCTTGCTGGAACTATAGCGAGCACCAAAATAATCCATAACTGTCTTGATGCCATAAACCTGAATGACAACGAAAGCTTCTGTCGTCAGCCAGTCGGACAGGCGCTTCTTCTCTTGAGGGGCAGGTGAAGACGTAAGCAGCCCTTTCGAAAACATTGGTAGATCTTGCATCATAAATCCTATGCGAAACGGGTTGGTTGGCTTAGCTTCTGTCAGAGCAGAAACATGTCCTTTACCAGGTGGCAATAACGAAACCTGAATAGAATTCAAGAATCTCTTCAACCTGCTATTGTCCATACCACAAACACGAAGTGATGCGAGCCCAATCCTGCCAGCCAATTCGAGTAATGACTGAAGGTTGATGTTACCGTACGACCTGACTGCGTCGTCCGTTGCTCGTACAAGACTTATACAAGCACGCTCAAACGAATGGCGATCCGAATCGATGCCCATCGGTGCTCCCTGGTTGTGCGCTCCGCCCGCCCCGACCGGCTCGCCCCGGTCGTCGGGCCAACGTTCAACGCGGATCGCGTCCGAGCGTGTTTCCTTCACACCTCGCAAGTCCGATTCGTGGCGGACAGCGTGTCAGCGGCCTCCCCGCCGAATCCTTTTCCCGACCCCGCTCGGTCCTCGGGGTGCTTGCCGAACCGTGTGTGCCAGTAGTCGTCGGTCATGGCATCCATGAATACCGCCTTGGCAACGGGCCAGCAAGAGCTCGCTTAACGGTCGCACCGGAGTCCAACGCAAAACCCGGCCGCCACTGAGTCACGAGGGGCGTCGTACAAGGGGGGGACCTACTCGGCGGACAAGCCCGGGGCGACGCCGGGGAGCAGCCGTTCGCGCTCTCGGAATGAGAGTCTCGTCTAGGAATTAGGGGCGGCCTCGCGAACCGTCCGCCCATCAGCAGCGGACGGCCGCGTCCCGGCGAGGCGGAGCCCGGAAGACCCACTTTCGGTGCCACTCGACGCACGAAGCCGACGGCGCCAGCTCCGCCGTCAGCGGGCGACGAACGGGTCTTCCAGCAGGTTCCGCAGCTGTTCCGTCGCCGGACTCGATCCCAGGACCCGGCTCGAGATCACGACCCGGTAGCCCGATCGCTCGGGGCGAAGGCCGAGGACGCCGTGGTTGAGGGCCTTGTGGTGAAGCAGGCAGAAGGCGAGCGCGTTCGAGACGTCGTTGGGACCGCCGTGGGAGCGCCACCGGATGCGGGCGGCTTCCACGGCGAAGGCGCGGTCGTCCATGCGAGCGTCGAAGTCGCAGACGGAACAACGGTCCTGGTACTCGCCGAGGACGAGGTCCCGAAAGGCGTTCTCGTGCACTCCGCGCGGCCGGGACTCGACCAGCGCCCAGTCCCAGCGGAGGCCGGCGGCGGCGCGAAGGGCGTCGTGGCGCTCGGAGTCGAAGTGCTGCCCCAGGAGCAGTTCGGCCGCTTCCACGACCAGCTTGGGATCGGACGCCAGCAAGTCGTGCACATCCTGGGGGAATCCGCCGACCACGCCACGTTCTCGGAGTTCCCGTGCGTGGAGGTTGCCGCTGGACGTGGTCAACAGCGCTGCATCCTCTGGAATCTCCCACAGACCGTCGCGCCGCAACCGCCCGAACGGATACACGGGACCGATCGCGCGTCGCCTGGGTCCGAGCTGGTCCGACATCCGCCGAAAGGTCGGCTCGATGTTCGCGAACACCACGAGCCGCCCGCGACCCTGCGCAACCCGGCCCAACGCCAGCAACAGCAAGCGCGGCTTGTGGGGGGCCGGCTCTCCCTTCCAGGTCGCGGTCCGGATCTGCGCGAAGCGATGGAGCAGTTCCGTCCGGGTCATCGGAGGCACGAAGCTCGCCGCCGCCCGGCGGTCCTGGACACCGACCCCTTTCGCATCTCGTTCATGGCATCCATGGGTACCGTCTCTGCGACGGGTCGAGCAAGGGGTTCGCTCTCCTGTCCCAAATCTCAGGCATTTTGCCCACAGGGGTTCGTCCAGGCCCGTCCCGATGTAGATTGCGGGGGCAGGGCAGCCACGACCCCGGCCCGGCCCCACCAGCGAGGCCCGCGGCCCCAAGAGAAAGGACGCCACGATGGAGATCGGCAGCCTGCGGCAGGAAACGAAAGACGCGCTGGCCACCCAGAGGCGGGAGCTGACGGACGCGATTAGCACCCAGAAACGGGAAACGTCGGCTGCGATGGCCACCCAGAAACGGGAAACGTCGGCTGCGATGGCCACCCAGAAACGGGAAACGTCGGCTGCGATGGCCACCCAGAAGCAGGAAACGTCGGCCGCGCTGGCCACCCAGAAGCAGGAAACGTCGGCCGCGCTGGCCAACCAGGAGCAGGAGATTGGGCACCGGATCGACCGACTGGAAGACCGAGTCGACGAGAACCACAGGGAGGTCACGGCCGCGCTTGCCGAACTGAAGGTCTTGGTCAGCGTGTTGAGCGTGAAGCTCGACGAGCGTTCGCGCCCGCAAAGGAGACTGTGAATGAGCGCAAACGACGGTCTTGTGCTTACCCACGCGGAAATCTCTCGAAACCGCGGCGTCGATCCCGATGTCGTCCGGGAAGCTCTGCGCCTGCGCAAGAAGCTCGAGAGCATGGGCATCTGGATCGACGAGGGCAGTCGGATCGCGAGCCCGTTCGCCGTTGGTCCGGACAGGCCGACCGAGAGGCAACCCATACCGTCCGGGCTCGCCCAGCTGTGACCCCGCCCAAGAAGCTCCGCCCCTGGCACCAAGTCGTCCGACTCAAAGAGGAGCTTCGCACGGGCGAACTCTCGCTGGCCCAGTTCGCTGCCGACCTGCATGAAGTGTCCCTGGCCCGGGGCAAGCGTCCCGTGTACGAAGACCCGGAGCGCTTCTTCGGCCTGACCTACGCCACGCACGCGCTGCGCGACCTGGTGCGCGACGTGGCCGGGCGGCTGGCGGCCCGCAGCGACAAGGCCGTGCGCCAGCTGGAGCTGACCTACGGCGGGGGCAAGACGCACACGCTGATCACCCTCTACCACCTCTTCCGCGACCCGACTTCGCTGCCGGACCTGCCCGCCGTCCGCGAGTTCCGCGAGCATGTGGGACACGACCTTCCCGCGGCATATCCGGTCACGCTCTGCTTCGACAAGATCGACGTGGAGTCGGGCATTCAGGGCGTGCGCGGACCGGACGGCCAAGCCCGCGACCTGCTGCACCCCTGGAGCGTCCTGGCGTACCAGCTGGCGGGCGACGACGGGCTGCGCGCCGTCCACGCCGACGGCCAAGCCCTGGAACGCGAGACGCCGCCCGCCGAGCCGCTGCTGGCGGAGCTCGTCGCCAAGCCCCAGGAGCGCGGCATGTCCACGCTGATCCTGGTGGACGAAGTGCTCATGTACGCGCGCGCCAAGGCGGGCATCGACGCCGTGTGGGGCGACCGCGTCCGCGACTTCTTCCAGTACCTGACGCAGGCGGTGGTCAAGGTGGACCGGGCGGCGATGGTCGCGTCGCTGCTCGCCACCGACCCGCTCAAGCAGAACGACGACATGGGCAAGGCCCTCATGGCCGACCTCTTCGATGTGGTGCGCAGGCAGAAGGAAGAGGGCGTGGAGCCGGTCCAGAAGAAGGACGTGGCGGAAGTGTTGCGCCGGCGCTTCTTCGAGGCGGGGGACATTCGGGAGCCCGACGCCTGGAAGTCCCACGTCATCGGCGTGGTGCGGGGCTTGGCCAAGGTGCAGGCGACCACCGACCGCTCGCGCACCGAGGACGAAGAGCACTTCCTGCGCAACTTCCCCTTCCACCCCAAGCTCACCGACGTCTTCTACACGTGCTGGACCCAGCTGGAGGGCTTCCAGCGCACGCGGGGCATCCTGCGCACGCTGGCCACGGCGCTGCGGGAGGCCGAGAAGTGGGACGCGAGCCCGCTGGTCGGTCCGGCGGCGCTGCTGTCGGCCCCCGGCGACTCGGCGCTCTCGGAGGCGGTCCGGGAGCTGGCGGGCGTCGCCACGACCGAGACGGTGGAGGGCAAGAAGGTGGAGTGGTCGCCGCTCCTCACCAAGGAGCTGGAGAAGGCTCGCGACATCCAGAACGAGTTTCCCGCGCTGGCGGACGGGCGCGAGGCCGAACAGGCTGTCGTCGCCGTCTTCCTCCACTCCCAGCCCGTCGGCCACAAGATTCAGACGCAGCCCCTGCGGCGCATGATCGGCACCAGCGAGCCCGACGTGATCGAGCTGGACAACGGCTTGGCGCGCTGGCGCGAGACCTCCTGGTTCCTGGACGACGAGGACGCGGGCCTTCTTCCGCCGGGAAGCCAGCAGCTGCCCACGGACTGGCGGCTGGGCAACCGGCCGAACCTGCGCCAGATGCACGACGACGCATGCAGGAACCGGGTCGGCGCCGAAGCCGTTGACGAGTACCTCAAGCGCACCGTCCGAAAGGCCCGGTCCCTGACCGAAGGCGCGTCGGCGGCGGGCGTCAAGGTGCACATGATGCCGACGGGTCCCCAGGAGGTGGCCGACGACCTGGTCTTCCGCTACGTGATTCTGGGGCCGGAGGCCGTCTCCGAGTCCGGCAAGCCCAGCCGCGTGGCCCGCGCCTTCCTGGAGACCAAGGGCAAGGACCGGCCTCGCGTGCACCGCAACGCGCTCGTGGTGGTCGCGCCGTCGCGGGAAGGGCTGGAAGCCATGCGGGGCGAGGTCCGCGCGTTCCTGGGCTGGGAAGAGGTCAAGAACCAGCTCTCCGGCCACGAGGTGGACGCGATCCGAACCCAGCGCCTTCGCCGCCGGCTGGACGAGGCGCGCCGCCGCATCCCCGAGACCGTGCGGCAGGCCTATTCGATCGTCACGACCTTCGGCAAGGAAGGCCAGGTCCACGCCTTCAAGCTCGCGGCCTCCGCCGGCCCCCTCTTCGTCGAGGTCAAGAACGACGACCGCTCCCGCATCCAAGAGACCGCGGTCAACGCCGAGGCCCTTCTGCCCGAAGGTCCCTACGACCTGTGGCGCGAGGAAGAGGAGTCGCGCTTCGTCACGGATCTGGCCACCGCCTTCGCCCGCCACCCCCGGTTGCCGAAGGCCCTCAACCCCCAGCTCCTCATGGACACCGTCCTGCAGGGCGTCGAGGGCGGCCAGTTCGTGGCGCGCTTGGTCCGCCCGGACGACAGCGTCCGCATGTGGTGGCGCGAACCGGTCCCCGCCGACGTGCGCGACGAAGCCCTGCTGGAGGTGGTCCTGCCCCAGAACGTCACGCTGGACAGGCTGGACGCCCGCCTGCTCGCGCCCGGCGTCCTGCCCGACCTGTGGCCGGACGCGGACGACGCCGATGCAGCGACCGATGCCGACGGAGGAGCCCCTGCCGACGGAAGAGCCTCCGCCCTCGCTTGGGCCCGCCTGGCCGAGTACTTCGCCGGCGGCTATCAAGCCCGGATCCCGGCGGACGACTACGACGAGTTCGCCGCCATTCCGGGGTGCGCGGAAGCCGCGCTGGAGCAAGCGGTGCGCGACGCGGTGGAGGGCGGCGCCGTCTGGCTGGTCGCCGGTCCAGCCTCCGTCTGGCGCGAGCCGATTCCCCACGGTGCCCTGGATTCCAGCGCCGAGCTTCGCCCCCCGCCCAAGGCCGTGGCGGCCCAGGAGCTAACGGAGGAGGCGCTTCCCGGCGCTTGGCAGGACGGCAAGACCAACGCCGCGGTGCTCGCCCAGGCCGTGTCCGTGGGCCGCGGCTACACCGTGCCCTGGCCGCTGATGGTGCAGGCGATCAAGGACTCGGTGTCGGGACGCTGGCTCGCCCTGGCCCAGGGCAGCGACCCGGTGGGCGGCGGCTGGGACCGAGCCGGCTCGGTGGTGCTGGAGCGTCCGTCGCAGCCGGGTTCACCCCCAAGCGCTCCCGCGTCCGGCGGCCTCTTTCCCGCCGACCCGCCCGGCGCCGCAGCGGTCTCCCTGGAAGTCCCCCAGATTCAGGACTTGGCCGATGCGGTGCCGGACCTGCTGTCCGCTGGCCCCACGGCCGACCTGCGCTTCCGCGTCCGCGTGGAAGCCTCGGGCGACTTGGACGCCGCCGAACGCGCCGCCCTGGACGAGCTGCTGGACAAGGTGGCGGACGGGCTCAAGGTCTCGTGACCTTCCGACCCCCTCGCCTTCTCCGTACATTTTCGCCCCGCAAACGAATCGCCCCAAGGACCCGACCATGACCCCGACGACCGCCCCGGCGCCCCCGGCCCCCGTCTCCGACCCCCTCGCCGACGCCGCACCCGCCCCGTCCCCCACGCCCGCGTACCTGGAAGAGGCGGAGCGCTGGTCGGCCAACAACTACCATCCGCTGCCCGTCGTGCTGGACCGCGGGGAAGGCGCGTGGGTGTGGGACGTCGACGGCAACCGCTACCTGGACATGCTCAGCGCCTACTCGGCCTTGAACCAGGGCCACCGCCATCCGCGGATCGTGGCCGCGGCCGAGGCCCAGATGGCGCGCCTGACCCTGACCTCTCGCGCGTTCCACAACGACCAGATGGGGCCGTTCCTGCGCGAGCTGTGCGAGGCGTCCGGCTTCGACGCGGCGCTGCCGATGAACACGGGCGCCGAGGCCGTCGAGACCGCGATCAAGATGGTGCGGAAGTGGGGCTACCAGGTCCGCGGCGTCCCCGCCGACCAGGCCGAGATCGTCGTCTGCACCGACAACTTCCACGGGCGCACCACCACCATCGTGGGCTTCTCGTCCGAAGAGGAGTACAAGGAGGGCTTCGGCCCCTTCACGCCGGGCTTCAAGCTGATCCCCTACGGCGACGCCGACGCGCTGCGCGCCGCCATCGGCCCCAACACCGTCGGCTTCATGGTCGAGCCGGTGCAGGGCGAGGCGGGCGTGGTCGTCCCTCCCGAAGGCTACCTGCGCGAGACGGCGGCGCTGTGCCGCGACGCCGGCGTGGCGTTCGTCGCCGACGAGATTCAGACGGGGCTGGGCCGCACCGGACGACTCTTCTGCTGCGAGTGGGAGGGCGTGCGCCCCGACGTGCTCGTCGTGGGCAAGGCGCTGGGCGGCGGCGTCTACCCGGTCTCGGCCGTCGTCGCCGACGCCGAGTTCATGGACGTCTTCCGGCCGGGCGACCACGGCTCCACCTTCGGCGGCAACCCCCTGGGCGCCGCCGTGGCCCGGGCGTCGCTGCGCGTCGTCCTGGAAGAGGACCTGCCCCGCCGCTCCGACGAGCTGGGCGCCTGGTTCATGGATCGTCTCCGGGCGATCCCTTCGCCCCACGTCGAAGAGGTGCGCGGCAAGGGCCTCATGATCGGCGTCGTGATCCGAGAGTCGTCCGGTCCTGCGCGCGCTTTCTGCGAGGCCCTCCAAGCCCGCGGCATCCTGGCCAAGGAGACTCACCTCCAAGTCGTGCGGTTCGCCCCGCCGCTCAACGTGGAGAAGCGCGTCCTGGAAGACGCCTTGGCGGAGATCGCCGCCGTTCTGGCCTAGCGCGCCCCAGGCCCGCGACTTCAGCCGCCGTCGGGCGGCCCGATCGTCCCCTTCATCGACGTGTCGATCTCCGCGGCCTCGCCCTCGTCGAACAGCACCGCGCGCACCTGTCCGTAGAGGAACTCGCGCGCCTTCCGATCCCGGGGGTCCAGGCCGAAGTGGTTGATCAAGAGCGTCTGATGCCGAAGCCAGTCCTGCCAGCAGGTCGAGCAGATCTCGCGGCGGATTCGCTCCCCCAGCTCCGACTTGAACGGCGGGCGCTCCAACGCCCGACTCAGCCGGCCCGGATGCCGTCGGCAGTCGATTTGCTCCACTGATCTTGTCTCCCGAGGGGGGCGGACTGCCTTGGTCGGCGGATTCGGGCGGCGCTGGCGTTAGATTTCGCCAAGGGCAGTGATTTCAACATACAACGGAGGAACCATGTCGTCGCCGAATGCGTCTCCCGACGATGCGGCCGCCGCCGCCACCGCCGACGGCGCCACCGCCGGCCCGGTGCTGACCAAGGAACAGCTGGCCCACTTGGAAGCCCGCCTCTTGGAGGAGCGGCAAAAGGCCCTTCGCGGCCTGGGGTTCTTCAACGAGGCGCAACGGGACCGGACCTCGGGCGACTCCGACCTGACGGGCTACACCGACCACATGGCCGATCAAGGCACCGAGGCCATGGAGCGGGAGAAGGCCGCCGTCTTCGCCACCAAGGAGGGCCGATACCTGTACCGGATCGAAGACGCCCTTCGCCGACTCTACACCGATCCCGACAACTTCGGCCGCTGCCACGCCACTGGAAGGCCGATCTCCTTCGAGCGCCTGGACGCCCTGCCTCACGCCCGCTACTGCATCGAGTACAAGGTGCAACTGGAGGCCGAGGGGGGCTGAAGCGCACCAAGCCCCGAACGCGCGGCGTCCACCGTCCAACCCGACGCGGCTTCGGTCGAACGCGCCGCCGGCCCCGGACGCCGGTCGCCCTACAGCACCTCCAGCAGTTCCCTCCCGAGCACCTCCGCCTGCCATCGGCGCACCTCGGGCAACGCCTTCAGCTCCGCCCGGCTGGCCGGCTTCGCCCCGGCCACGCGCCGCAGCACGAGGTTCGACATGACCGCGCCTCGGGCGATCCCCAGCGCCTCCGCGGTCCGGTTCCGAACCGCCTTCAGCCGCTCGAACGCGGCTTCCTCCTCCGGCCCCGGCCTGGCCCTCCTCGGCGTCTTAGACCGGGGGTAGGGGATCAGCGCCTCGACGGGCGCCCGCCTCACCTCCTCCATGGCGTTCAGCAGCGACCGGCTGCGAGTCCGCGCGAACCGGGGCGAGAACCCCTTCACCGCCGCCAGCGCCCCCACCGAGACCGGGCGGGCCAGCGCCACGCCCACCAACGCCGCGTCCGACGCGACCCGGAACGGCGCCCGATCCAGCGCCCGCGCCACCCCGTCCCGCCACTCCAGCGCCCGGCGAAGCGCGGTGACCGTGCGCGGGTCCAGCTTGGCCGCCCCCTTCACGCGAGTCACCGGGTCCGGCGCCTCCGGGGGCTCGGGCTCCACCGCGGCCTCGACCAGCAGCCGGCACTCCTCTTCCGCCCAGGCCGCGCGGCCCAGCACGGCCAACTTCTCCTCCAGAACCGACGCCAGCCGCGCCAAGTGCCGCGTGTCGTCGGCCGCGTAGTCGATCATCTCCCGACTCAGTGGTCGCGCCGCCCAGTCGGCCCGCTGGAACTTCTTGTTCACACGCACGCCCAGGTGGCGGTCCAGCAGCGCCTGCAGCCCCGTGGCCGGCTCCCCCGACAGCGCCGCCGCCACCTGCGTGTCGAACAGGTTCGTCGCGGCAGCGTTCAGGTCCCGGCGCAGCAGTCGCAGGTCGTACGCGGCGCCGTGCATGATCACGCGCCGCTCGGGGTCCTCGAGGGCGGGCTTCAAGACCGGTTCCAACTCCACGGCCAGCGGGTCCAGAACGAAGGTGGCGCCGCCCGCGGTGAGCTGCACCAAGCACAGCCGGTCCGAGTACCGGTGGTAGCCGGCCGCCTCGCAGTCCACCGCGAGTTCGCCGTCGCCGACGGCCGCGTCGAGGGCCTCCCGGACGGCTCCGACCCCCTCGGGATCGGCTGCGAAGACGGTGCTGGACAAGGCGGCTGGTGCGGAGGCGGCGGACAACGGGGCTAAGGAGCGGGCGGCCCGAGGAAGATCGCGCGCTTTGTGGGCGCCCGCGGGCCGGCGTAGCTTTGGAGTCATGAAGGTAGCGCCCAACGCCAAGGTCAAGACGAAGGTCGTCGCCACCATCGGACCGGCAAGCACCGATCCGCAGGTCGTCGCAGGGCTGGTGCGCGCCGGCATTGACATGGCCCGAATCAACATGTCCCACGGCAGCCAGCGCACTCACGAGCGCAGCATCCGCCTGGTCCGCGAGGCCGCGAGCGCCGCCGGGCGTCCCGTCGCGGTCATGGCCGATCTCCGAGGCCCCAAGCTCCGCATGGGCGACCTGGACGAACCGGTCTTCCTTCGGGACGGCTCCACGGTCGTGGTGGCCCCGGAAGGTCGCCACCGCGGCGGCGAGCTCCCCAGCGCCTACCCCGACTTGGCCCGAGAGGTCGGCCCCGGGACGCGGATGCTCTTGGCCGACGGGCTCATCGAGCTGGTGTGCACCGGCGGCGACGCCGTGCGCGCCGAGTTCCAGGTCGCTCGGGGAGGCGTCCTCCATTCGCGCAAAGGGATCAACTTGCCCGGCGTGGAGATCGACACGCCCTCCATCACGCCCAAGGACCTGCGCGACTTGGAGTTCGCTCTGGAACAGGACGTGGAGTACGTGGGGCTCTCCTTTGTTCGTCGGGCCGCGGACGTCAAGGAGTGCAAGGATCACCTGAAGGGACGCGCGTGCTTGGTGGCCAAGATCGAGAAGGCGCAGGCCGTGGACTGCCTGGACGAGATCCTGGCAGAGTGCGACGCCGTCATGGTGGCCCGGGGCGATCTGGGCGTCGAGCTCCCCTTCGCGGCGGTGCCGATGGCTCAGAAGCAGATCATCCAGAAGGCCAACGGCTACGGGCGGCCCGTGATCACCGCCACGCAGATGCTCGAGTCGATGACCGAGTACCCGGGGCCCACCCGCGCCGAGACCTCCGACGTGGCCAACGCCGTCCTGGACGGCACCGATGCCCTCATGCTGTCCGGAGAGACGGCCGTCGGGAAGCACCCCGTCAAGACGGTGGAGGTCATGGTCGGCATCGCAGCCGAGATCGAGAGCAGCGGCGCGATGCGGCAGGGGCCGCACTACCTGCGCCACATGGGACCCGTGGAACGCCGGGGGGCCTCGCGAGTGGAGCACGCGGTGGCCGCGTCCACGGTGGAGTCCGCCCGCGACTTGGGCGCACCGGCGATCATCGTCATCACGCGGAGCGGCTTCTCGGCGCGGCTGGTGTCGTCGTACCGCCCGCCGATCCCCATCATCACCGTGTGCACCGAGGCCAAGGTGCAGCGGCAGCTGTGCGGCGTGTGGGGGGTGGAGCCCGTCGTGGTCCAGGGGCAGGAGATCAACTACCAGAACTTGACCGACTTCGGGAAGGGCGTCGTCCTGGAATCGGGGCTGGGCAAAGCCGGCGACCCGGTCGTGGTCACGTCGGGGCTGCCCTTCCACAGCCCCGGCTCCACCAACACCATGAGGATCGAGCAGCTCTGATCCTGACCTTCCTGGGGACGGGAACGTCCTACGGCGTGCCCCTGCTGGGCTGCCGGTGCGAAACGTGCACGTCCGACGACCCAAGGGACCGCCGAACCCGCCACGGCGCGCTCCTGGCCCTGGACGGCGGCAACCTGCTCGTGGACACGCCGCCCGAGCTGCGCCTTCAGCTGCTGGCCTGCGGCGCCCCCCCGGTCGACGCGGTCTGGTACACGCACCTCCACGCCGATCACGTCCACGGCATCGACGACGTGCGGGTTTTCTCTACCCGAGGCCGAAACGCCCTTCCCACCTACGTGCCCGAGGACCTGAAGGACCTGATGACGGCCCGGTTCCCGTACATCTTCCACGACCAGGCGCGCGTCTCGCCGGGCACCACCAAGCCGCGCCTGCGCTTGCAGACCTACGCCGAGGGCGCCGCCGTCTACGTCCTGGGTGAGCGGGTCGAACCCTTTCGCGTGCCCCACGGCCTGGACGACGCCTTCGGCTTCCGGATCGGACGACTGGGCTACGTGACCGACGCCAAGAGCCTGCCGCCGCCGGCCCGCCGCATCTTGGACGGCGTCTCCGTGCTGGTTCTCAACGCCCTGTGGTGGGGCGACCCGCACCCCACGCACTTCAACGTCGAGGAGGCCGTGGCGTCCGCCCAAGAGATCGGCGCCGACCGCACCTACCTGACCCACATGACCCACCGCCTTCGCCACGCCGACCTGGCCGCGGCCCTTCCCCCCGGAATCGAGCCCGCCTACGACGGCCTGGCCGTGGAGGTGGACTGAGTTCGCGCCCGCAGGACCTGCCCGTCCTGGACTTCGGCAACATGATGGCCGGCGTCCTGCCCCGCGGAGGAGTCGATCCCGCGCGGCTGAAGGGGGACTTGGCCGGGCGCTTCCGTCGGGCGTTCGAAGAAGTGGAGGCGCGACGAGCGGCCGGCGAGATCGGCTTCTTCGGCCTGCCCCGCGACCGTGCCCTGGCCGACCGGGTCCACAGGGCCGCGGCCGCCGTCTTCGACGGTTGCGACGCGCTGGTCGTGGTCGGCATGGGCGGCTCGGCGCTGGGCGCCCGCGCCCTTCGCGACGCGCTGCTTCCCCCGGCGTGGAACGAACTGGACCCCCATGAGCGCGGCGGCCGGCCGCGGCTCCACGTCCTGGACAACCCGGACCCGCGCACGGTGTCGGCTCTGATGGCCCGCCTGGACCTGTCCCGCACCTTCTTCAACTTCGTCAGCAAGTCCGGCGCCACCAGCGAGACCCTGGCCCACTTCCTGGTGATCCACCGCGCCCTGGAGGACGCCCTGGGCCCCGACGCCGCCAAGCGCCACATCCTGCTGACCACCGGCCACGGGGGCGGCGTCTTCCGCGAGCTCGCCGCCGAGCTGGGCGCGCCGTCCCTTCCCGTGCCCGAGAACGTGGGCGGCCGGTTCTCCGTGCTGTCCCCGGCGGGAACCTTTCCGGCGGCGGCGGCCGGCATCGACGCGGCGGATTTGCTGGCCGGCGCGGACGAGATGGCGCGCCGCTGCGCCACCCCCGAACTCGGCTCCAACCCGGCGGGCGTCCTGGCCGTGCTCCTTCACGCGGCGGCCACCGAGGCGGACGCCCCCATCCACGTGTTCATGCCCTACGCCGACCGCGCGCGCGCCCTGGCCGCTTGGTTCCAGCAGCTCTGGGCCGAATCGCTCGGCAAGGCCCGCGATCGCCGGGGCGCCCGCGTCGAGTCGGGTCCCACCCCTCTGCCGGCCTCGGGCGCGCGGGACCAGCACTCCCTGCTGCAGCTGTTCATGGAAGGCCCTCGCGACAAGGTGGCGGTGTTCCTGGGCCTTCGGGACCCCGGCGCGGACGTCCCGATCCCAGCAGCGATCTCGGGCGCCCCCGCTTTCTCCCACTTGGCGGGCCGCACCCTCTTTCAGCTCCTGGACGCGGAGCGACGAGCCACGGCCGAAGCCCTCCGCCGCGCGGGCCGCCCCAACATGACGATCATGGCCGACCGGCTGGACGCCCGGAACCTGGGAGCGCTGTTCATGCTCCTCCAGATCGCGGTGGTGTACGCCGGTGCCCTTTACGGCGTCGATCCCCTGGACCAGCCCGGCGTCGAGCTGGCCAAGCGCCTGACCCGCGACTTCATGCTCGAGGACGCCGCCGTCGAGCGGAGCGCCCAGGCGTCCCGCCCCGCAAGCGCGCCCGGTGCGCCCCGTCCTTCGCAAGCGCCCCGTCCGCCCTCCACTCCGCGCCCGCCCCTCGACGCCCCCAGCTGGCGCGTTTGACCTGCGGCGCGGCTTTCGCCAGTTTCGGCCCGTGAGTCGGCGCCGCGCGCGCCCGCGCCCCGCCGGGCCGCCCGCGCAAAATGGGCGCGCCGAAGCCGAAGGGAGGACCAAGAATGAGCGAGGGAGACGAGCAGCGGACGGTCGTCATCCAAAAGGACAAGGGGTCGGAGGTCGGCGCGTTCGTGCTGGGCGCTCTGGTCGGGGCCGGCGTGGCCCTCCTGTTCGCCCCAGGGTCGGGCGAAGACACCCAGCAGCGGCTGCGTGAACAAGCGCGCCGGATCAAGGACCTGACGGAGGACCGGGTCCGCGGCATCCGCGGCGACCTGGGCGCCCGGGTCGAGTCGGCCAAGGACGCGGTCGAGCAGGGCCGACAGATCGCGGCGGGCGCCCGGAGCGAGCTGGAAGAGAAGCTCCAGCGTTCCAAGGCTGCGTACCGGGCCGGCATCGAGGCCGCCCGGCAGGCCTCGCGGCTGCCGACCGAGGGCGCGACCGACCCCGGCGAAGGCTCTCCGGCGTCGGTTCTCGCCCCCGCCCCCGTTCCCGCGCCCGTCCCCGAAGCCCCCGCCGCGCCCAGCCCCAGCCCCCCTCGAGGAACCCCGTGAAGATCTACCTGGACACCGCGAACCTGGGAGAGATACGAGAAGCCGCCCGGTGGGGCATCCTCAGCGGCGTCACGACCAACCCGAGCCTCATGGCCCGCGAAGCGGGGGCGAACTTCGAGGACACGATCCGCACCATCGCCGAGCTGGTGGACGGCCCGATCAGCGCCGAGACGGTCTCGGAAAACGCGGACGACATGGTCTCGGAAGGCGCGGAGTACGCCGCTTGGCACCCCAACGTGATCGTCAAGGTTCCGGCCACGACCGCCGGGCTGGAAGCGGTGTCGCGCTTGGGAGCGAAGGGGATCCGCTGCAACGTGACGCTCGTGTTCAACGTCAACCAAGCTCTGCTGGCCGCGGTGGCCGGGGCGTTCGTGGTGTCGCCGTTCGTGGGCCGGCTGGACGACGTCTCCCAGGACGGCATGGAGCTGATCCGGGAGATCGCCGCCGTCTTCGAACAGGACCCGGAGATCGACACGCGCATCTTGGCCGCGTCGATTCGCCACCCGCGCCACGTGGCGGAATCGGCCCTAGCCGGTGCCCACATTGCGACCTGCCCCTTCAAGATCCTCGAGCAGTGCATGGCCCACCCCCTGACGCGCAGCGGCTTGGACGCCTTCTTGGCCGACTGGCGGGCGCGAGAGGCCGCCATGGACGACGGGGCTCGGCCGGCCGCCCCGGCGCCGGAGTCGCTCGCCGGAGTTCGGTGAATACGGCCCGGTCCCGGGCGTGCTCCGCTCCCGGCCCGGCAAGGCCGCCCTTCGCCGTCGCGACGGCCGCGCCGCTCCTGGTCTGCCGTGTTGTCGCGTTCTGCTGCGTTGTCGCGCCTGCCGTCGAGCGCGCGAGCGCCCAGTCCCAGACGCCGGCAGCCTTCTTGGGAGACCCGGTCCGGCCCGCCGACGCCGCCGACCCGGCGTGGCCCCTTCTGGACGTGGAAGGCGCCTACGTGCTGGTGCACCTGGCCACGAACCGCGTGCATCTCGTGGAGGGGTCCCGCTCCCTGTGGTCCGCCCCCGCCGCCACGGGCACTGGCTTTCGGCTGGCCGGCGGCGGCAAGCGCTGGACGTTCACGACCCCCAAGGGACTTTTCCGCGTGCGCCGAAAGGAGAAAGACCCGGTCTGGGTCGCGCCCGACTGGTACTTCGTGGAGCGCCGCCTGGGCGTCCCTGCGGACAACCACCCGTCCCGGCGAATCCCAGGGGCGATGGGCAACACGGCCATCTACCTGGGAGACGGCATCGCCATCCACGGCACCGATCGGCCCGCGCTCGTCCTCGACCCCGACCCGGAGCGCCGGCGCGTCTCTCACGGCTGCATCCGGCTCACCAACGAATCGGCGCGGGAGCTCTATCATCTGGTGGAGGTGGGCACGCCGGTCTTGGTCTTTTGACGGCCCGCCCGGCATCGCGCTCTCGGGCCGGATCGCGCTCGGCCCCGCCGTCCGCCGAGCCCCGTCGCGTCGTCGCCCGCAACCGAAGAGCGCGCCACGCATACGAAGTCCTGGACACGTGGGAAGCCGGCTTGGTTCTGATGGGCACGGAGGTGAAGTCGATCCGCGCCGGCGCCGTCGCCTTCCACGACGCCCACGCCCGCGCCGACTCGGGCGAGCTGTGGCTGCACAACCTTCACGTCGCGCCCTACGAGTCCGCCAACCGTTGGAACCACGACGAGACCCGGCCCCGCAAGCTGCTCCTTCGCAAGGACCAAATCCGACGGATCGTGGCCAAGGCGGAAGAAAAGGGACTGACCCTGGTGCCGCTCGATCTGTACTTTCGACGGGGGCGCGCCCGGATCACCCTCGGCCTTTGTCGCGGCAAGAAGCATCGCGACAAGAGAGAAGAGCTGAAGCGCAAGACGCAGCAACGGGAAGCCGAACGAGCCATGAAGGACGCATGAGCGCCGCTGCCGACTCCGGCCCCGGCCCCGTCCGCGCGCCCGAGGCAGTCCGCGTCTTCGGCGCCGTCTTCGGGAACCCGGTCCTTCTGGCCTCGGGGACCGCGGGCTTCGGCGAACCGGTGGTCGGCGTCCTGTCGCCGGGAGAAGTCGGGGGCTTGGTCACCAAGTCCGTGACCATGGAGCCCCGTCCCGGAAACCCCGCGCCCCGAGTCGCCGAGTACCCCGAGGGCATGCTGAACTCGGTGGGGCTGGCCAACCCCGGCCTGGACGCCGTTCGCAGAGACAAGATGCCCTGGATGGCCCGCCACTGGGCCGGCGCGCAGATCCTCTTCTCGGTGGCGGGACGCACCCCGGACGAATACGCGACGGTCGTGGCCGGGCTGGAAGAGGAAGGCGGCTTCCTGGGATTCGAGCTGAACTTGTCCTGCCCGAACGACGCGAGCCGGGGCGGCAAGCCCTTCTGCCTGGAGCCCGCGGCGCTGGCCGAAGTGCTGGACCGCGTGCGACCCCTGACCTCGCGCCCCCTTCTGGCAAAGCTGGCGCCCCACGACCCCGACGTGGCCGCCACCGCGGACCGGGCCGTCCAGCACGGCGCCGACGGGATCACCGCCGTGAACACCCTGCCCGGATATCTGCCCGGCGTCGGCGGCGGGCCCAGGCTGGGCGCGGGCCCCGGCGGCGTCAGCGGCCCCGCGCTCTTTCCCGCGGGCTTGGCCGCGGTCCGGTCGATCGCGCAGTCGGTGGACGTGCCCGTGGTGGGCGTGGGCGGCATCCTCTCCGCTGCCGGAGCGCGGGCCTACCTGGACGCCGGAGCGTCGCTGGTGCAGGTCGGCACCGGCTCGTTCGCGGACCCCCGCTGCGCCGCCAAGGTGGCGCGCGACCTGAAGCGGCGCCCGTGAAGACGCCCGGCCCCCATTCGCCGCCCCCGGCCCGGCAAACGCCGCCAGCGGTCGGGCAAACGTCGTCCGCGGCCGAGCAAGAACCGTCGCCGTTCGATCCAGCCCCGCCCCCAACCGGCCGCGTCGTAGTCGCCCTGGACCTGCCCGCGCCCGCACCCGCGCTGGCTCTGGTGGACCGGCTGGGCGACGCCTGCGCCTTCTACAAGGTGGGCCTGGAGCTGTACACGGCGGGCGGTCCCGGCGTCGTGGAAGCCCTGCGGAAGCGCGGCAAGGCCGTCTTCCTCGACCTGAAGCTTCACGACATCCCTCGCACGGTGGCCGGCGCCGCGGCCCGCGCCGGCGAGCTGGGCGCATCGCTCCTCACGGTCCACGCCATGGGCGGCCCCGCCATGCTCGCCGCCGCCGTGGAGGCCGCGCCCCCCGGCTTGGCCGTGCTGGGCGTAACCGTCCTCACCTCCCTGGACGGCCCCGCCCTCGAGGCCGTGCTGGGACGCCCCGTAACCGACATGGAGGCAGAGGTCGCGCGCCTGGCGGTGTCGGTCCGGGACGCGGGACTGCACGGCGTCGTCTGCTCCGCCGCGGAGGCCGCTCTTGCCCGGCGCGTCCTCCCACCCGGCGCCGAGATCGTCACGCCGGGAATTCGCCTGCCCGGCGGCGCCGTCCACGACCAGCGCCGCACCCGTACCCCGTCCGAAGCGTTCCACGCCGGCGCCACGCGCATCGTCGCCGGACGCATGGTCACCGACGCCCCGGACCCGGTCGCCGTCCTCCGCCGCGTCTCATCGGAACATGCCGCCGTCCCGTCTCCTCCATGAACCTCTACGACTCGCTTCGGCGGGAGGCCGTCGCCTTCCAGCCGCAGGACCCGGGCCGCGTCACCGTCTACGGCTGCGGCCCGACCGTCTACGACTTCGCCCACGTGGGCAACTTCCGCAGCTTCCTGGTCTACGACCTCCTCCATCGACACCTGCGGAGCCGCGGCCACGCCGTCGAGTTCGTCGTGAACTTCACCGACGTCGACGACAAGACGATCGCGGGCGCCGTGGCCGCGGGCGCGTCCCTGAACGAGCACACCGCACCCTTCGTCGAAGCGTTCCTCGACGACGCCCGCACCCTGGGCCTCCTTCCCTTCTCCCAGCACCCCCACGCCACGTCGTTCGTGCCCGAGATGGCGGCGTTCGTCGAGCGGCTGGTGGAGCAGGGACACGCCTACGCCGCGCCCGACGGCTCCGTCTACTACTCGGTCCCGTCCTTCGCGCGGTACGGGCGGCTCTCCGGCGGTCGAGACGACGAAGCCGAAGCCCGATCGCGGGTCGAGGCGGCCGAAGGCAAGCGCGACGACCGCGATTTCGTGCTCTGGAAGGCGGCCCGGGCCGAAGACCGCCAGGCCGGCGCCGTTTGGGACTCTCCCTGGGGACCCGGCCGCCCCGGCTGGCACCTGGAGTGCTCGGTCATGGCGGCGGCCCTCCTGGGTCCCACGATCGACATCCACCTGGGGGGCGAGGACCTGTTGTTCCCCCACCACGAGAACGAGATCGCCCAGTCGGAAGGGGCCACGGGCCAGCCCTTCGTTCGCTTCTGGCTCCACGTCAAGCACCTCAAAGTCGAGGGCCGGAAGATGTCCAAGTCGCTGGGCAACATCCGCACCGTCCGCGAGCTCGTGGCCCAAGGAGCGGAACCCGCGGCGCTGCGCTGGGTTCTTCTCTCCGCCCACTATCGGAACGAGCTCAACTTCACCGCTGTCGGCCTGAAGGAGGCCTCGGTCTCGGTCCAGCGCCTCCTGGACTTCCGCCGCCGCGCCACCCGCCACCCGACCTCGGAAGCGGCGCGCCGCTCGGCGGCCCAAGGCTTGGCCGACGCAGCTCGGGCCCACCTGGCCGCCTTCGGAGAGGCGCTCGACCAGGACCTGAACGTGCCCCAAGCCCTGGCCGCGCTCTGGGGGCTGGTGCGAGAGACCCACGCCGCTCTCGACCAAGCGCCGCACGGCGTGACCGCGGCCGCCAAGAAGGCGGTGCTGGGCGCCCTTGCCGAAATGGACGACGTCCTGGGCGTGCTGGACTTGGCCGAGCAAGCGCGCGCGGACGAGGGCCAGGCGGAGGAGAAGGTGCGCGGCTTGGTGGAGGCCCGCGACCAAGCTCGGGCCGCCCGGGACTTCGCCGCCGCCGACCGCCTCCGGGACGAACTGGCGGCCATGGGCGTGCGACTGGAGGACACGCCCGAAGGGACGCGGTGGAGCCGCATCCGACCCGCCGGCTGACCGCGAACCCTTCCACAGAACGAGTCCCTCCGCCACCTTTCGAGACGTCGGCGCTGGCGTAGCTCAGTCGGCAGAGCAGCTGATTTGTAATCAGCAGGTCCGGGGTTCGAGTCCCCGCGCCAGCTTCGTCCCCGCCCCGTCCCGCCCGCGAATTGCCCCCGTGCAGGTCGCGACCCGCTGCGCCCACGACGCTCGTTCCGCCCGGCGTCCGCTGCGCCCGCGGGCGACCTCGGCGAAAGGGTTGCCCGGCACGGGGTTGGCGCCTTCGGAAAACTTGGTTACCTTCCTATGCTCGTTTCCATCCAGACGGATGGCGAAGGAGACGTTTGAGCGGACGAAGCCGCACGTGAACGTGGGTACGATCGGGCACGTGGACCACGGGAAGACGACGTTGACGGCTGCGATCACGCTGACGCAGGCGAAGCTGTTCGGCGGTGACGCGGTGGCGTTCGAGGAGATCGACAAGGCGCCGGAGGAGCGGGAGCGTGGGATCACGATCGCGACGGCGCACGTGGAGTACGAGACGGAGGCTCGGCACTACGCGCACGTGGATTGTCCGGGGCACGCGGACTACGTGAAGAACATGATCACGGGGGCTGCTCAGATGGACGGAGCGGTGTTGGTGGTGAGCGCGGCGGACGGTCCGATGCCCCAGACGCGGGAGCACATTTTGCTGGCGCGGCAGGTGAACGTTCCTTACGTGGTGGTGTTTCTGAACAAGGTGGACATGGTGGACGACGAGGAGTTGCTGGAGTTGGTGGAGTTGGAGGTTCGGGAGTTGTTGAGCGAGTACGGTTTTCCGGGGGACGATCTGCCGGTGGTTCGGGGGAGCGCGTTGGCGGCGTTGGAGGCAGGTGGCGAGGGGGGTGCTGCGGGGTGCATCGGGGAGTTGATGGAAGCGGTTGACGGGTACATTCCGGAGCCGGAGCGTGACGTTGACAAGCCGTTCTTGATGCCTGTGGAGGACGTGTTTTCGATCACGGGGCGCGGGACGGTTGCGACGGGCCGGATCGAGCGGGGCGTGGTTCGGAAGGGCGAGGAGGTGGAGGTGGTGGGGATGGGCGAGGACCGGAAGACGGTGGTGACGGGCGTGGAGATGTTCCGGAAGTTGCTGGACGAGGGACGTGCTGGGGACAACGCGGGGCTGTTGTTGCGGGGGGTGGGGAAGACGGAGGTGCAGCGTGGGCAGGTGTTGGCGGTACCGGGTTCGATCACGCCGCACACGCGATTCAAGGCGGAGGTGTACGTGCTGACGAAGGAGGAGGGGGGTCGTCACACGCCGTTTTTCGACGGTTATCGTCCGCAGTTCTACTTTCGGACGACGGACGTGACGGGGACGGCGAAGCTGGCGGAGGGAGTGGAGATGGTGATGCCTGGGGACAACGTACAGATGGAAGTGGAGTTGATCACGCCGATCGCGATGGACGAGGAGTTGCGGTTCGCGATCCGGGAAGGCGGGCGCACGGTGGGCGCCGGCGTCGTCACCTCCATCCTCGAATAGCGCGCAGCCCGACATGTCCGCTCGAGCCGCCGCCAAGCCCGCCCGGAAACGGGCGCGCGCCGCCAACCGGATTCGCATTCGGTTGAAGGCGTTCGACCACTGGGTAGTCGACCAGACGGCGGCCGACATCGTGCGCACCGCCCAAAAGACCGGCGCCAAGATCGTGGGCCCGATCCCCCTTCCCACCCGTCGGCAGCGGTGGACCGTCCTGCGTTCGCCCCACATCGACAAGAAGAGCCGCGAGCAGTTCGAGCTGCGCACCCACAAGCGCCTCATCGACATCATCGAGAGCCGGCCCCAGACCATCGACGCGCTGACCAAGCTGGACCTTCCCGCCGGCGTCGACGTCGAGATCAAGGTGGACTGACGATGCCCGGCTTGATCGGCAGGAAAATCGGGATGACCCGCGTCTTCACGGACGAAGGTCGAGTCGTGCCCGTCACGGTGCTGGAGGCGGGTCCGTGTCCCGTGATGCAGGTCCGAGGCGACGCGTCCGACGGCGCCCGGGCCGTGCAGATCGGGTTCGGGGCCAAGAAGCACAAGCGTTCGAGCCGGGCTGAGCTGGGCCACGCCGCCAAGGCCGGCCTGGAGGCGGCCCCCCGCCTGCTTCGCGAGTTCAAGTCGGAAGACGGCGCCGAGTACGCGCCCGGCCAGGAGCTGACGGTGGAGATCTTCGAAGCGGGCCAGCGCGTGAAGGTCACCGGCCTCGCCAAGGGCCGCGGCTTTCAGGGCGTCGTGAAGCGCCACGGCTTCAGCGGCCGACCGGGATCCCACGGCCATCCCATGGCCCGGAACCCCGGCTCCATGGGGCCGGGCACCGACCCTTCGCGCGTCATCAAGGGGAAGAAGCTGCCCGGACGCATGGGCGGAAAGCGCAAGACGATCCGCAACCTGGAAGTGGTCCGGGTCGATTCGGAACGGAACCTCCTGTTCGTTCGCGGAGGGGTTCCGGGCAGCCGGAACGGCTACGTCCTGATCCGGCGGTAAGGCCATGTACCAAGCCCCCTACTTCAAGACCGACGGCTCGCCCGGAGACCAGGTGGCGTTGCCCGGGTCGCTGTTCGACGGCGTCGTCAGCGAGGCCGCCGTGCACCGCGTGGTGACGGCCTACCTGGCCAACCAGCGCCAAGGCACGGCGCAGAAGAAGAACCGAGCGGCGGTCGCGGGCGGAAGCCGCAAGCCGTGGCGTCAGAAGGGCACCGGTCGCGCGCGGCAGGGAACGATCCGCGCGGTCCAGTGGCGCGGCGGCGGACGCGCGTTTCCGCCGATGTCGCGCTCGTGGCGCAAGCGGGTGCCCCGGCAGCTGCGCGCCCTGGCCCGGCGGTCGGCGTTCAACAGCCGCGCGGCGGCGGGCAGGGTCGCCGTCATCGAGGGCTTCGACTTCGACGGCCCCAAGACGCGACGGCTGACCCGCCTGCTGGACAAGATCGACGCGCAGGGCAAGGTGCTGTTTCTTACGCACGGCGTGAACCGCGATCTCTATCTGTCGGGCCGCAACCTGGCTGGCGTCCGCGTCCTGCCCTTCGGCGCCGAGTCGCCCTACGACGTGGTCTGGTCCGGGACGGTGATCATCGAGGAGGCCGCCCTGGCCGGAATCGCGGCCGTTGCGCAAGAGGCGTCGCGCGCCAGGCGCCGGCCCGTTCGGACGGAGCCGGACTGATGCGCCAGCCCCACGACGTGATCGTCCAGCCGGTGGTCACCGAAAAGACGACGGCCCAGATGGAGCGCCACCTCTACACCTTCGTCGTGAACCCCCGGTCCAACAAGCACGAGATCGCGCGGGCCGTCGAGTCGCTCTGGGACGTGCAGGTCAAGGATGTCCGCACCATGCGCTACGCCGGCAAGACCAAGCGCGCGCTCCTGGGCCGGATGGCCAAGAACTGGACCCCGGGGTGGACGCCGTCGTTCAAGAAGGCGGTCGTCCAGCTGGCCGAGGGCGACCACATCGAATTCTACGAAGCGGGTTGATCCGATGGCACTGAAGAAGTTCAAGCCCGTCACTCCGGGGAGCCGCTTCCGATCCGTTACGGCCAAGGACGCGGTCACCCGAAAGGGTCCCGAGAAGGCCTTGACCGAGCCCTTGAAGAAGACGGGCGGCCGCAACCATCACGGGCGCATCACGGTGCGCCGCCGGGGGGGCGGCAACAAGCGTCGGTACCGCAAGATCGACTTTCGCCGCGACAAGCACGGCGCGCGCGGCCGGATCGCCGAGATCGAGTACGATCCCAACCGTTCGGCCCTCATCGCCCTTGTCCACTACGAGGACGGCGAGAAGCGCTACGTCCTTTACGCCCGGGGCATGGAGCCCGGCGACTTGATCGAGTCGGGCCCGGACGCCGACGTGCGTCGCGGCAACGCGCTGCCGTTGGAGCGAATCCCCCTGGGCACGGTGGTCCACAACGTGGAGATGAAGCCGGGCAAGGGCGGGCAGATCGCCCGTTCCGCCGGGTCGGGCGTGCAAGTGGTCGCCAAGGAAGGGGAGTACGTGACGCTGCGCTTGCCGTCCACCGAAGTGCGGCGCATCCTCAAGCGGTGCTACGCCACGATCGGCCAAGTGGGCAACGTGGACCACAGCCTGCGCAGCCTGGGCAAGGCCGGTGCGAACCGCTGGCGCGGGCGCCGTCCGAAGGTGCGCGGCGTCGCCATGAACCCGGTCGACCACCCCTTGGGCGGCGGCGAGGGCAAGGCGTCCGGCGGGCGCCCGCCCGTCACTCCCTGGGGCAAGCCCGAAGGCGCCAAGACCCGGCGCAAGAAGAAGCCTTCCAACAAGTTCATCGTCCGCGGACGCAAGCGCGGCAAGGCCACGCGCTGACGAGCGTCTCACGGGACACAGGAGAAGACCGAGCCCCCTAGCCATGCCCCGAAGCGTCAAGAAAGGTCCCTTCATCGACGAGAAGCTTCGTCGCAAGGTGGAGCGCATGAACGCCAGCAACGAGAGGACAGTGATCCGCACGTGGTCGCGCGCCTCCACGATCTCGCCGGAGTTCGTGGGCCACACGATCGGCGTTCACAACGGGAACAAGTTCATCCCGGTGTACATCAGCGAGAACATGGTGGGCCACAAGCTGGGAGAGTTCGCGCCCACGCGTCTCTTCCGCGGCCACGGCGGCAAGCTGGCCGACAAGCGATCCAGGATCTAGGGAAGGAAAGCGTCATGAAAGCAAGCGCCACCGCCAAGCAAGTCCGGATGAGCCCGCGAAAGGTTCGCCTTGTCGTGGATCAGATCCGGGGTCGCACGGTCGCCGACGCCCTTTCCGTCCTGCGGTTCTCCAAGAAGGCCGCCTCCGTCCCCGTGAGCAAGACGCTCCGTTCCGCCGTCGCCAACGCCGAGGACAAGGCGGATCGGGACGGCGAGGACCTGGACGTGGACGATCTGTTCGTGAGCCGGGCCTTCGTGGACGAGGGTCCCACGTACAAGCGCTGGCGCGCTGCGGCCCGCGGGAGAGCCGTGCCTCGTCGCCGCCGCACGAGCCGCATCACCGTGGCCGTCGAAGCCAAGGAAAGCTGACGATCATGGGCCAAAAGACTCACCCCCACGGCTTTCGCTTGGGCATCGTGTCGGACTGGCGTTCTCGTTGGTACGCCGAACGGGAGTTTCCCAAGTTCCTGAAGGAAGACGAGACCGTTCGCCGCTACCTGGAGCAGCGCCTGCATCACGCGGCCCTGGCCGGCGTGGAGATCGACCGCAAGCCCTCCAAGCTGGTGGTGACGCTTCACACCGCCCGGCCCGGCGTGGTCATCGGCAAGCGCGGCGCCGAGGTGGACAAGCTGCGCGACGAGCTGGCCGTGCTGACCAACAGCGAAGTGTCGGTCAACGTGGAAGAGATCAAGCGGCCGGAGCTCAACGCTCGGTTGGTCGCCGACAACGTCGCCCACCAGATCCGCCAGCGCATCTCGTTCAGGCGCGCCATGAAGCGAGCCGTTCAGTCCGCCATGCGCGCCGGCGCGGAGGGGATCCGCATCCAGTGCGCAGGACGGCTGGGGGGCGCCGAGATCGCCCGCACGGAGGGCTACAACGAAGGCAGGGTCCCCTTGCACACGCTGCGGGCGGACATCGACTACGCGCACCTGGAGGCCCGCACGACGTACGGCACCGTGGGCATCAAGTGCTGGATATTCAAGGGCGAAGTGATCGAGGACCGGTTCGGCCGCACGTATTCGGCCGGGTCCGGGGGCTGATCCGAGAGGAAAGGGAGCGAACGCCATGCTGTCGCCGAAGCGAGTCAAGCGCCGCAAGACCCACAAGGGCAAGATGCGCGGCAAGGCCTACCGGGGGAGCAAGGTTTCCTTCGGCGAGTACGGCTTGCAGTCGTTGGATGCCGGCTGGATCACGAACCGGCAGATCGAGTCGGCCCGAGTGGCGATCACGCGCCACGTGAAGCGGGGCGGCAAGGTCTGGATCCGCATCTTTCCCGACAAGCCCGTGACCAAGAAGCCGGCCGAGACGCGCATGGGCAAAGGCAAGGGGAACCCCGAACAGTGGGTTGCCGTGGTCAAGCCCGGCCGAATCATGTTCGAGCTGGACGGAGTTTCGCCCGAGGCGGCGCGCCGGGCCATGGAGCTGGCTTCCTTCAAGCTGCCGGTCCGGACGCGCTTCGTCGTCCGCGAGTCGCAACTGTAGAGGAGGACGGCGTGAAGGCGGAAGACGTTCGGGAGATGGCGGACGGCGAGCTCGAGCATCGCTTGGGAGAGCTCCGGCTGGAGCAGTTCCGTCTGCGGTTTCGCCGGGCGACGGAAGAGTTGGAGAACCCGCGCATGCTGCGCGCCGTGAGACGCGACATCGCGCGGATCAAGACCATCCTGCACGAGCGCCGAACCAAGGCGGACACGGAGTCCAAATGAGCGAAGTCGCCGAGAGCAACGACGGCGCGAACGCGTCGCCCGGTTCGCCGGTCGCACGGAGCCGACGCAAGGTTCGCACGGGCGTGGTCGTGGGGGACAAGGCCGACAAGACGGTCACGGTGCTGGTCGAGCGCCGGTTCGCGCACCCCCTTTACGGAAAGCAGCTGTCGCGCACCAAGCGGTACCACGCGCACGACGGCGACAACCGCTGCAAGGTGGGAGACACGGTCAAGATCATGGAGACGCGCCCCCTGTCCAAGAACAAGAGGTGGCGCGTCGTGGAACTCGTGGAGCGATCCGCATAGAACGATGATCCAACAAGAATCGATGCTGAAGATCGCCGACAATACGGGGGCCAAGCGCGCGCTGTGCATTCGCGTGCTGGGCGGCTCGGGCCGGCGCTACGCGGGGATCGGAGATCGCGTGATCGTGACGATCAAGGATGCCGTGCCCAATGCGCCCGTGAAGCGGGGAGAGGTGACCGAAGCGGTCGTGGTCCGCACCGCCAAGGAGACGCGCCGGCGGGACGGCAGCTACATCCGCTTCGACGACAACGCCGCCGTGCTCATCAATGCCCAGAAGGAACCCCGTGGCACCCGCATCTTCGGGCCCGTGGGCCGAGAGCTGCGAGAGAAGCGGTACATGAGGATCGTGTCGCTGGCGCCCGAGGTGCTTTGAAGATGGCCAAGACGAGAACCAAGATCGTGAAGGGCGACCGGGTCAGGGTGATTCGGGGGAACCACCGGGACGCCGAAGGAACGGTGCTTCGGATCCTGCACAAGTCGGACCGCGTCGTCGTGCAGGGCGTCAACATGCGCAAGCGCCACGCCCGCCCTTCTCAAGCCAACCCCGAAGGGGGCATCGTCACGTCCGAGGCGCCCCTGCACCTGTCGAACGTCATGCTCGTGGACCCGGCCAGCAACGAAGCCGGTCGCGTGCGCATCCACGAGGAAGCGGACGGCCTCAAGGAGCGGATCTCGGTCCGGACGGGCAACCCGGTACCGCGGCCGACCCGGTCCTAGGGAAGAGAGAGGAGGAACGACGACATGGAACCGCGCCTGCTGACGCACTACAAGACCGTTGCAAGGCCTGCGCTCCAGGAGCAGTTCGGCTACGCCAACCCGCACCAGATTCCGCGGGTCGAGAAGGTCGTTCTGAACGTGGGCGCCGGCGAGGGCAGCCGGGACCGCAAGCTGGTGGAGTCGGTGGCCGAAGAGCTCGCCATGATCTCGGGCCAGAAGGCCGTGATCACCCGGGCACGCAAGTCGATCTCCAACTTTCGGTTGCGCGAAGGGATGCCGGTCGGGGCGTCGGTGACCCTGCGGCGGCGCGGGATGTGGGAGTTCCTGGACCGGTTCGTCTCCGTCGCGGTGCCCCGAATCCGCGACTTTCGGGGCATGAGCACCCGTTCCTTCGACGGGCGGGGGAACTACACCGTCGGAGTCAGGGAGCAGATCATCTTTCCCGAGGTGGACTACGACCGCGTGGCTCGCATTCACGGCCTGGACGTTTCCGTAGTCACCACCACCGACAAGGACGCGGAGGCGTACGCGCTTCTGCGGCAGCTGGGCTTTCCCTTCAGAGGCGAGGTGCCTCTGATCGTCGGAGCCGCGGCGTGAACGGGCCCGCGCCCACCTTCCCAAAGGACCGCAACCGACCATGATGACCGACCCCATCGCCGACATGCTGACGCGGATCCGGAACGCGGGCGCGGCCGGCCACCGTTGGGCCGACGTGCCTCTGTCCAAGCTCAAGGTGGATGTGGCCCGGCTTCTCAAGGAAAACGCCTTCGTGTACGACTACAAGGTGCTCAACGACGGCCGCCACGGCCTGCTCCGCGTCTACTTGAAGTACTACGAGGGCCGGCCCCTGATCCGCCGGATCGCCCGCGTCTCCAAGCCCGGACACCGGCGCTACGTGAAGGCGGACGAAGTTCCCCGGATCAGAAACGGGCTGGGCATGGCCATTCTTTCCACTTCGCGGGGCCTGCTCTCGGACCGGGCGGCCCGGGCGGCCCGGGTCGGCGGCGAACTCATGGCGGAAGTCTGGTAGGGGAAGGGAGGATCGATGTCGCGCATCGGCAAGCAGCCGGTTTCGGTGCCCGCAGGGGTGCAAGTGACCTTGGACGGGCGCCGCTTCGCCGCCAAGGGTCCCAAGGGCGAACTGGAGCTGACCGTCCGTCCGGCCGTCGCCGTGGCGTGGGCGCCGGACGAGGAGGGCAAGACCCTGGTCGTGACGCGGGAATCGGACGAGAAGGAGCACAAGGCGCTACACGGTCTCACCCGGTCGCTGGTCGCCAACGTCGTCCAAGGCGTCAGCGAAGGCTTCAGCAAGACCCTGGAGATCGTCGGCGTCGGGTATCGCGCCGAGGCCAAGGGCAAGGGGCTCGTGCTGCGGCTCGGGTTCTCCCACACCATCGACTTCCCGGCCCCGCCCGGGATCGCCTTCGAACTCCCGAACCAGACCACGATCGTGGTGAAGGGGGCGGACAAGCAGCAGGTCGGCCACACCGCCGCCGTGATCCGCTCCTTCCGGCCGCCCGAGCCCTACAAGGGGAAGGGCGTCCGCTACAAGGGAGAACACGTTCGTCGCAAGGCCGGCAAGACCGCCGGCGCGTGATCACGACTCGATACCGGAAGCTTCTGCGATGATCAAGTCAAGAAAGCTCAGGAAGAGCCGCCGGCTTCAGCGGCGCCGACGCCACGCGCGGATACGCAAGAGGGTGCGCGGCACCGAAATCCGGCCCCGGCTGGTGGTGTACCGCTCCCTTCGAAACATCGAGGGCCAAGTGGTAAACGACGACGAAGGTCGCACGCTGGTGGGCCTGTCCACCTTGGCGCCCGAGTTGAAGGACTTCGAGCCTTCGGAGAACGGGCGCCGGAAGGAAGAGGCGTCCCGTGCCGCGGGACGGTTGCTGGCGGAACGGGCCAGGGAGCGAGGCGTGGAGCGCGTCGTCTTCGACCGGGGCGGCTTCCGCTACCATGGACGCGTCAAGGCGTTCGCCGAGGGCGCCCGAGAAGGAGGACTGGTGTTCTGATGGCGAGGGACAAGCCGCGGCGCGACGGCGCCGAGCAGGTGGAGAACCTGATCCACATCAACCGCGTGGCCAAGGTGGTCAAGGGGGGACGGAGGTTCTCCTTCACTGCGCTGGTTTCGGTGGGAGACCAGGGCGGGCGGGTCGGGATCGCCCACGCCAAGGCCAACGAGGTGGCCGAGGCCATCCGCAAGGCCTTCGAGCGGGCCCGACGCAACATGGTGGACGTGCCGGTGGTCAACGGGACCATTCCCCACGAGATTGTGGGCCGCTGGGGTGCCGGACGCGTGCTGCTTCGGCCCGCCGCGCCGGGCACCGGGGTCATCGCGGGGGGTCCCGTGCGGGCGGTGCTGGAAGCCGCCGGCTTCACCGACGTGCTGACCAAGAGCCTGGGGACCAACAACCCCATCAACGTCGTGCGGGCCACCGCCGACGCCCTGGAGAACTTGGTGACCGCGCACGACGTGGCGGCGGAGCGGGGCATCTCCGTCGAAGAGCTGGGGATGGGGAACGGTGGCTGATCGGTTGCGGATCACCCAGGTGAGAAGCGCGGTGGGTCGCAAGAAGATCCAGAGGCGCACGCTGGAGGCGCTCGGGATCAAGCGGCACCAGCAGTCGGTCGTCCACGACGACACGCCGGCGATCCGGGGCATGATCGCCAAGGTGGACTATCTCGTAGAAGTCTCGAAGGCGGACTGATGGCAACAGAAGGGACCACGGAAGCGATGATCGAACTCCACAGCCTGCGCCCGGCGCAGGGAGGCCGCCGGCAGCGGAAGCGCGTCGGACGAGGTCCGGGCTCGGGCTCCGGGAAGACGTCCGGCAGGGGCGCGAAGGGTCAGAACTCCCGTTCCGGCGGCGGCGTGCCGGCGTGGTTCGAGGGGGGACAGATGCCCCTGCAGCGCCGGATTCCGAAGCGCGGATTCAAGAACCGAAGCCGCATCCGATACCAGGTCGTGAACGTGCAGGACCTGCACGTCTTGGAGGGTCGAGAGGCCACGCCCGAGACGCTCCGGGAGACGGGCTTGGCCGGGTCCAGTCGCCTGCCGATCAAGCTGCTGGCCGGCGGAGACGCTCCGGGTCCGGTCCAGTGCTCCGTGCACGCGGCAAGCGCCGCCGCCCGCCGCAAGATCGAAGCCGCGGGCGGTTCCGTGACGATCGTGTCCAAGGACGGCCGGTAGCGAATGGCGAACCCGATCCCGAACCTGTTCCGGGCGCCGGAGCTGAAGAGCAAGATCCTCTTCACGCTCTTGATCATGCTGATCTATCGGATTGGGTCGCACATCACCGTCCCGGGCCTGGACGTAGGCGTGCTGCAGCAGCAGTTCGGACAACTGGCGCAGAGCACGGCCCTGGGCGTCTACGACATGTTCGTGGGCGGCGGCCTGAGCCGCGCGACGATCTTGGCGCTGGGAATCATGCCCTACATCTCGGCCAGCATCATGTTCCAGCTGCTGGCGGCGGTGTTTCCAAAGGTGGAGAAGCTCCAGAAGGAAGGGGAAGAGGGGCGCAAGAAGCTGACCCAGTGGACCCGGTACACGACGGTCCTTCTTTGCATCGTGCAGGCCTACGCATACGCCGCGTTCTTGCAGGGGTTGCCCGGCGCCGTGCGCGATCCGGGAATGGGCTTCGTCTTCACCACCGTGATCGTCCTCACCGTGGGCGGCGTCTTCGTCATGTGGCTGGGCGAGCAGATCACGGAACGGGGCGTCGGCAACGGCATGTCCCTGATGATCTTCTTCTCGATCATCCAAGGGTTCCCGCAGGCCGTGGCCCGGACCTGGGAGTCGTTGCGGCTGGGCGAAATCAGCGCCGCCGGAGTCGTCGCGCTGCTCCTGGTCGTGGTGGGCATCACCGCCGGCGTCGTGGCCATGACGATGGCGTCGCGCAAGATCCCCGTGCAGATCCCACGCAAAGTGGTGGGCCGGGGGCGCATCCAGGAGGGGCAGAAGAGCTTCATCCCGCTTCGCATCAACTCCGCCGGCGTCATGCCCATCATCTTCGCCCAGTCCTTCATCGTGGTGCCGGGAACGCTCGCCGCATTCAGCTCCTTCGCCTTCGTGCAGGACTTGGCCACCGTCTTTCAGCCCGGCAACTGGGCGTACTACATCAGCTATGCCGTGCTGATCGTGTTCTTCACCTACTTCTACACGGCGATCATCTTCAATCCGGTGGATTTGGCCGAGAACTTGAAGAAGCAGGGCGCTTTCGTGCCGGGCGTGAAGCCGGGCGCCCGAACCGCCGAGTACATCGACCGCATCCTGACTCGAGTCACCTTGCCCGGCTCCGTCTACCTGGCCCTGATCGCGCTGGTCCCGTATTGGATCTTCGACTTCTTCAGCATTCAGACCTTCTTCTTCGGCGGCACGAGCCTTCTCATCGTGGTGGGCGTCGGGCTGGACACCGTGCAGCAGGCCCAGCAGCACCTGCTTCTGCGCCACTACGACGGCTTCATGAAGAAGGGCCGCGTGAAGATGCGCGGCCGCCAGCGCTACATGTAAGGTGTCCGGCAAAGGTCGAACATCCGGCAAAGTCGTCGTTCTCTTGGGTCCGCCGGGCGTGGGGAAGGGGACCCAAGGCGTTCGCCTGAGCCGAGGCCGGGGCTGGGCCCACGTGTCCACGGGCGACCTGCTTCGGGCGGCTAGAAAGGCCGGCACCGAGCTGGGACTTCGCGCCCAAGCGTACATGGATCGGGGCCGGCTGGTGCCCGACGACGTGATCGTCGGCTTGGTTCGGGAACACCTGCGAACGCTGCCCGCCGAACAGGGCGTGGTCTTCGACGGCTTTCCCCGAACGGTCGTCCAGGCCGAAGCGCTGGACTCGGTGCTGGCCGAGGCGGGGCGCCAGGTGAACCGCGTGGTGCTGCTGGACGCCGACGCGGAGCTGCTGGTCAAGCGCATCGCGGGAAGGCGGTCGTCTCCCAACGGCCGAGTCTACAACGTTCACTTCGATCCGCCCAAGGAAGAGGGCGTTTGCGACGAGACCGGAGAGCCGCTGGTGCACCGCCCCGACGATCGGCCGGCCACGGTGCGCGCCCGCTTGGAGGTCTACCAGGACGCCACCGCTCCGTTGGTGGGGTTCTACCAGAACAAGGAAGCGCTGACCCGCGTGAACGGCGAAGGGGATATGGCCGAGATTCAACGGGCGATCGCCGGGGCCGTGGGGCTGTCCGAGGCGGTAGTCGCCGGGCGGTCCCAGGCCGTTGCCGGACGGTCGCAGGCGGTGGCCGGGAGCCCGGCGCCCGCATGATCCCCCTGAAGTCGACCCGCGAGATCGAGGCGATCGGGCGGAGCGGCCGCATCGTCGCCGACCTCTTCGGCGAGATCGAGCCGCTCGTGGTCCCCGGCCTCTCCACCGCCGAGCTGGACCGCTTCGCCGGCGAGTTCGTGCGGTCGCATGCCGGGGCCGTGCCGGCGTTCAAGGGACTCTACGGCTTTCCGGGGAACGCGTGCATCAGCATCAACGAGGAGGTGGTGCACGGGATCCCCTCGGCGCGCGTGCTCCGGTCGGGCGACATCGTGTCGGTCGACGTGGGTGTGCGCTGCGGCGGATGGTGCGCCGACTCGGCGTTCACCTTCTCGGTGGGCGAAGTCGGACCCGAGGCTGCGCACCTCCTGCAGGTCACGCGCTCGGCGCTCGACGCCGCGGTGGCGGCGGCCCGTCCCGGCGCGCGGGTCGGTGACGTGGGCGCGGCCGTGGTCGGCGTGGTGCGCGAGACGGGTCTGGCGATCGTGCGCGACTTGGTGGGGCACGGCATCGGGCGGGAGATCCACGAGGAACCGCAGGTCGCCAACGAGGGCCGGGCCGGCACGGGCGTGCTCCTGTCTCCCGGCATGGTCCTGGCCATCGAACCCATGCTCTCCGCCGGCAGCGCCCGCATCCGAACGTTGGCCGACGAGTGGACGGTCGTCACCTGGGACCGGGCCCTGTCGGCGCACTTCGAGCACACGGTGGCCGTGACCTCGACCGGCCCCGCCGTCTTGACCGGCGGCGGCGTCTGGGAGCCGGCGGCCCAGGCCGCGCCTTCCGTCGCGGGCGCTACCGCCTGAGGCGTTCAGACGTTATCTTTTCAAGCTACGCAGCGAACGAAAAACAGGAGGCTCCGGCCATGAAGGTGCGAACCAGCGTGAAGCCCATGTGCGAGTACTGTCGCGTGGTGCGCCGCAAGGGCGTCGTGCGGATCATCTGCAGCCGAAATCCGCGCCACAAGCAGCGGCAGGGTTAGGGCAGATGGCACGAATCGCAGGGGTGGACCTTCCCCGGGGCAAGCGGGTGGAAGTGGCCCTGACCTATGTGTACGGGGTCGGGCGGGCTCGCGCCCGTCGGATACTGGACGCCACGGGGATCGACCCGAACCTGAGGACGCACGAGCTGACCGACGAGCACGCGAGCCGTCTTCGCCGCGAGATCGAGCAGAACCACAAGGTGGAGGGCGCTCTCCGAACCGAAGTCTCGATGAACATCAAGCGACTCATGGACATCGGGTGCTACCGGGGGCTTCGTCATCGGCGGGGACTGCCCGTGCGGGGCCAGCGCACGCACACCAACGCCCGCACCAAGAAGGGCCCCCGCAGGGCCATCGCTGGCAAGAAGAAGGCTCCCAAGAAGTAGAGGCCGTCTCCGAAGGCGAGGCAGCCCCATCAAGGAAGGCACCGCTTGGCGAAACCCAAGAAGACCCGAACGAAGAAGACCAAGAAGACCGTCGAGGCCGAGGGCGTGGCGCACATCAAGGCGACGTTCAACAACACGCTGGTGACGATCGCCGACAACGCCGGCAACGTGCTGGCGTGGGCGTCGGCCGGAACCGCCGGCTTCAAGGGCTCCAAGAAGTCCACACCGTTCGCCGCCACGATGGCGGCCGAGAAGGCGGGTCGCGAGGCCGCGGCCATGGGCGTCCGAAGGGTCTTGGTGAGGGTTCGGGGACCCGGATCGGGCCGCGAGTCGGCCATTCAAGCCCTGGCGACCGCGGGTCTCCAGGTCAGCTCCATCCACGACGTGACGCCCCTTCCGCACAACGGGTGTCGTCCGCCAAAGAAGCGGAGGGTCTAGGTCATGGCTCGCTATGCCGGTCCCGTCTGCAAGTTGTGCCGCAGGGAGGGCGACAAGCTCTTCCTGAAGGGTGCCAAGTGCTACACAGAGAAGTGTCCCGTCGAGCGTCGCAAGTACCCGCCGGGGCAGCACGGCCCTGCCGCGGCGCGCCGACGCAAGCAGTCCGACTACGCGGTCCAGCTTCGGGAGAAGCAGAAGGTCAAGCGCGTGTACGGCCTTCACGAGAAGCAGTTCCGCAGCCTGTTCGAGTACGCTGCGGGCCGCCCCGGCGTCACGGGCGAGAACCTGATCGTGGCGTTGGAGGTCCGGCTGGACAACGTGGTCTTTCGGATGGGATTGGCGGCCAGCCGGCGGCAAGCTCGTCAGCTGGTGCGGCACCGCCACGTTCGAGTCAACGACCGGATCGTGGACATCCCCAGCTACCGGCTGTCGGCGGGGGACGAGGTCGCGTTGCGGGAACGCTCTCGCGAGTTGGACTTGGTGGCGGCCAGCCTCGGCGCGCGCACGCGGCCCCGGCTGTTGGACTGGCTGGCGCTGGACGAAGAAAAGCGCATAGGCCGGGTCGTCAGGGAGCCGACCCGAGGAGAGATCCCGCTGGCCGCCCAGGAACAGCTCATCGTCGAACTCTACTCGAAGTGACCGGAGAACGAACGTGGAAATAGATCTGACCGACTTGGTGCTGCCGGAGCGCATCGAGGTCGCGCACGTCTCGGAGGACGAAAGGTCCGCCGGGTTCGTCATGGAGCCCTTGGAGCGCGGCTACGGCCACACTTTGGGCAACTCGGTCCGCCGCGTGCTCCTGTCGTCGTTGAGGGGCTCGGCGATATGGGGCTTCCGGATCGACGGCGTCGTCCACGAGCACCAGACCGTGTCGTCCGTGGTGGAAGACGTGCACCAAGTCATCCAGAACCTGAAGTCGATGGTCGTCGTCTTGGACGAGGATGCCGACGAGGCCACGCTTTCCGTGAAGGCCACGAAGGCCGGGCCGGTGACGGCTGCCCAAGTCAAAGCCCCGGGATGGGCGACGTTGCTGGATCCCGACCATCACATCCTGACGCTCCAGGAGGACCGGGAGCTCAACGCCGAGTTCTTCGTGAACAAGGGCCGAGGGTTCAAGCTTGCCGATCAACACGAGCTTCCGGACAACGCCACGGTGGACTTGGTGAGGATCGACGCCATCTACAACCCCGTGCTTCGAGCCAACTTCACCGTCGAGGAAACGCGGGTGGGCCAGCGCACCGACTTCGACCGCCTGACGCTTCGCGTCGAGACCAACGGCTCGGTCGATCCGGAGAGCGCCGTTCGGTACGCGGCGGAACTGGTCCGCAAGCACTTGAGCTACATGCTGGACTTCAGCCAGGGCGGTCCTCCGGCGTCCGAAGCCGCGCTGCACGGGCCCACGCGCGTGCCGCAAAAGATCGCGGAGCTGCTGGAGACCCCGGTAACGGACCTGATCGAGCTGAGCGCCCGCTCGCGCAACATCCTGATCTCGAAGGAGGTCGAGACGTTGCGCGACCTGGTCTCCTTCACCGAAGACGAACTGCTGGAAGCGCAGAACTTCGGTCGAAAGTCGATGGACGAGCTGATCGATTTCCTGCGCGAGCATGGGCTTCGTCTGGGCACGAAGATCGAGAAGCGCAAAGACGGGCTGTACGTCGACCGCCCCGAGGCGGACGGATGGACCGACCCGGGGTCGGGGGACGCCGAAGAGTCGACGACGAACGACGCGGACGGGGGGGAAGGCGAGGAAGCGGTTGCGGCGGCAACGGCCTCCGAGGGGGGTTCCGATGCGTCATAGGAAGAAGGGCCGGGGCCTGTCGCGCTCGCCCAGCCACCGGAAGGCGGTGCTTCGGAACTTGGCGGCGGCCTTGTTCCGCCACGAGCGCATCACCACGACCACGGCGCGGGCCAAGGAGCTCCGCCCCTACGCCGAGCGGCTGATCACGCTTGCCAGGCGGGGCGACCTGCACGCTCGACGGCTGGCGGCGCGACGGATCGCCGAGCGAGAGGTGCTGGCCAAGCTCTTCGACGAGATCGGTCCCCGCTACGCCGAGCGTCCGGGCGGCTACACGCGCATCTTGAAGCTGGGAAACCGCAGGGGAGACGCGGCGGACATGGCGCTGATCGAGTTGGTGCAGTAAGCTCCCGCCGCTTCCGCAATCACGACAAAATGGATTCCAACAAGACGAGGAAAGAGCAGATGGGAACGATCTCCAACCCCCGGGCCCAGGCGGGCGCCGTCAACCGCGGCGTTCCCCTGATGTTGCTGAGCTTCTTGGCCATCGCGGGCTTCCTCTACTGGTTGTCCGTCAGAGCCGTGCCGACCGAAGTGGCCGTGGCTGCGTCCGAAGAGGAGCCGATGGCCAACGAAGTCGCCCTGACGGAGTTCTCGGTCGCGACGGAGAGCTACGTCGGGCAAGAGGTCTCCCTGCGCAACATCCCCGTCACGACCCTGCTCGGCGCGCACGCCTTCTGGACGAACTTGGCCGACGCGCAGAACACGCCGTACCTGATCCACCTGTCGAGCGACTTGTTGGCCGACTCGGTGGCTGCCGTCGCCGGATCGACGGTCGACGTCACGGGCACGGTGCTGGCCATGTCGGATTCGGTTCTCGACGCGTGGGAGGCGGCGGGCGCCTTCACGAACGGCGAGACGGATCGGTTCCAGGCGGAGTTCGCAGAGAACTTCATGGAGATATCCTTCATTGCCGATGTCGAAGCTGCCGAGCCTGCCGGCGAGCCCGGCGCCGAACCCTCTTCCTGACCCCCGCCGGCCCGTGGCGCGGCCGGCCGCAGCTCCCATCGAGGCGAGCATTGCCCGACTGAGATCGGGCGACGTCTCCTTCGGCGTGGTGGGCTTGGGGTACGTGGGCTTGCCCCTGGCGGTCGAGGCCGCCAAGCGTGGCATGCGGGTCGCGGGCTTCGACGTGGACCCGGCCGTGGCGGGCGCCGTCGACGCGGGCCACAGCCACATCGCGGACGTGAGCGACGGGGAGATCGCCGAGGCCCGGCAGATCGGCGAGCTTCGAGCTACGGTCGACATGACGGCCCTCAAGGACTGCGACGCCGTCTCGATTTGCGTGCCCACGCCGTTGTCCAAGACGCGGGACCCGGACATCTCGTACATCTTGGCCGCCGCCGAGGCGGTCGGCGCCTGCATCTCCCCCGGTCAGCTCGTCGTGTTGGAGTCGACGACCTATCCGGGAACGACCCGCGACGTGGTGTTGCCGATCATGCGGCGGAGCGGCCTCGAGCCGGGCCGGGACTTTTTCCTGTGCTTCTCTCCGGAGAGGGTCGACCCGGCCAACCAGCACTGGAAGACCCGGGACATCCCCAAGGTGATCGGCGGCATCACGCCGGCGTGCAGGCGGGCCGGGACGGCGTTCTACTCCCGCTTGGTGAAGACGGTCGTTCCCGTGTCGTCGGCGGAGGCGGCCGAGCTGACCAAGATCCTCGAGAACTCGTTTCGGGCGGTGAACATCGGGCTGGCCAACGAAATGGCGATCATCGCCGACCGCCTGGGCCTGGACATCTGGGAAGTCGTCGAGGCGGCGGCGACCAAGCCGTTCGGGTTCATGAAGTTCACGCCGGGTCCGGGGATCGGCGGGCACTGCCTGCCGGTGGACCCCCATTACCTGGCGTGGAAGATGCGAACTCTCAACTACCGGGCGCGGTTCATCGAACTGGCGTCGGAGATCAACGCCGAGATGCCCCAGTTCGTGGCCGGCAAGGTTCGGCAGGCGCTGAACGGCGCGCGGAAGCCGGTGAACGGTTCGCGGATCCTGGTCCTGGGCGTTGCGTACAAGAAGAACGTGGGCGACGTGCGCGAGTCGCCGGCGTTGGAGATCATCGATCTACTGGAACAGGACGGCGCCCAGGTCGAGTACCACGACCCCCACGTTCCCCAGTGGCGCACCCGACGCGGGGACCTGATGTCGTCGGTTCCCCTGTCCAGCTCGGTCATGGAACGGGCGGATGCGGTCGTGATCGTGACCGACCACTCCTGCTTCGACTACGAGCGGATATGCCGCTGTTCGTCGGTGCTGGTGGACGCCCGAAACGCCACGGCCGGGACGGTGCCGCCTTCGCATCCCGAACGGTGGATCGTCAGGGACGGGGACGCTCGGTCGGCGCCGCCGGCGCTTCGACCGGGGGCCGCGGGCTCGCGGAGCGGCTGACGGGCCGGGGGAGCGCCCTCGTGACCGGGGCCGGTGGCCTGCTGGCCTATGCACTGGTGCGGGAGCTGCGCCGGCGCGGCGTCCCGACGACCGCCGTGGAGCGCGGGGAGCTGGACGTGACCCGGGCCGCGGACGTGCGCCGGGCGGTGGTTGCCGCGCAGCCGACGGTCGTCTTGCACTGCGCCGCCTACACGGCCGTGGACCGGGCCGAATCCGACGAGTCCGCAGCCTTTGCCGTCAACGAGGCCGGAACCGCGAACGTGGCGAGTGCCGCCGCCGTCGTCGGGGCGCTCGTGGTCTACCCATCGACCGACTACGTCTTCTCGGGAGACGCCGAGGTGCCGTACCGGCCCGGCGACCCCACGGGACCGCTGAACGTCTACGGGCGCTCCAAGCTGGCCGGAGAACACGCCGTCCAGCGGTCGGGCGCCCGTTTCCTGATCGTGCGCACGAGCTGGCTGTTCGGGCCCGGGGGTCGCGATTTCGTGGACGCCGTGATAGCGCGGTCGCGCAGGACTGCGCCGATTCGCGTCGTGCACGACCAAGTGGGCAGCCCCACGTGGACGATGGAGTTGGCCCCGGCGTTGCTGGACTTGGCGTGGTCGGGCCGCGAGGGCGTCTTCCACTTGGCGGGCGGCGGGCGGGCCACATGGCGGGAGCTGGCCTGCGAGGCGCTTCGCCTGGGCGGGTCGGCCAAGTCGCGCGTGGAGCCCGTGACCACGAAGGAGTACGGCGCCCCGGCGCCCCGGCCGCGCAGCTCCGTGCTGGACGCCTCGGATGCGGAGGCGGCCCTGGGGCGGGCGCTTCCCTGTTGGCGCGACTCGCTGAGCGAGCACTTGGAAGCTCTCGGTCGCCGTGGGAGCGCGCGGTGAAGGGCGTGATCCTGGCCGGCGGCCTGGGCAAGCGACTTCAGCCCATGACGCAAGTCACCAACAAGCACCTTCTGCCGGTGTACGATCGGCCGATGATCTACTACCCGCTGCAACAGCTGGTGCACGCGGGAGTGCGGGACATCATGGTGGTCACGGGCGGGAACTACGCGGGCGACTTCCTGCGCCTCTTGGCCAACGGCAAGAACTTCGGGCTCGAGCACTTGAACTACACCTATCAGGAAGGGCAGGGCGGGATCGCCGAGGCCGTGGGGTTGGCCGAGCACTTCGCCGAATCCGGGCCGCTGGTCGTGATCCTGGGCGACAACATCTTCGAGGACCCCATTGCCCCCGCCGTGGACGCCTACCGGAGGCAAGGCGGCGGCGCCATGATCCTGCTCAAGGACGTGCCGGACCCGCAGCGCTTCGGCGTGGCCGAACTGGAAGACGGGCACGTGGCCCGAATCGTGGAGAAGCCCGCGAAACCGGCCTCGAGCTTGGCCGTGACCGGTTGCTACTTCTACGACCAAGAGGTCTTCGACGTGATTCGGACCCTGGATAAGTCCGAACGCGGGGAGCTGGAGATCACCGACGTGAACAACCGCTACCTTCGGTCCGGTACGCTGTCCCACAGGGTCCTGCAAGGCTGGTGGACCGACGCGGGCACCGTCGCGTCTCTATACCGCGCCACGCGCTTGGTGGCCGAGACGGCCGCGCCCGTTCTGCGGCGAACGCGCCTCGACGAGGTCGGCGGAAACGCGGCGGCGGAAGAGGTCGCGCGGGGTGCGCGAACCGGCGGGGCTGACGGTCGATGAAGCTTGTGGTCACGGGGGGCGCCGGCTTCGTCGGCTCCAATCTGATCCGGCTCCTTCTGGCGGAGACGCGCTTCCACGTGGTCAACGTGGACCTGCTGACCTACGCCGGGAACCGGGAGAACGTGGCCGACCTGGAGGGCCATCCGCGCTACCGCTTCGTCCATGGCGACATCTGCGACGGCGGCTTGGCGGGCGAGCTGGCGTCGGGGGCCGTTGCGGTGGTGAACGCGGCGGCCGAATCCCACGTGGACCGGTCGATCGCCAGCGCCGCGCCGTTCGTGCGCACCAACGTGATGGGAACCCAGACGTTGCTTGCGGCCGCGCTCGACAAGGGCGCGGGCCGGTTCGTGCAGGTCTCCACCGACGAGGTGTACGGCTCGCTCCCTTGGGCGGACCCCGGCGAGCGCGACGCCGAGACGGACTTGACGGCCGCCGCAGCCGGCGAACGGTTCACGGAAGAGACGCCCTTGGCGCCCCGATCGCCGTACTCGGCGAGCAAGGCGGGGGCGGACCTGTTGGCCCTGGCCTATCACGAGACGCACGGATTGGACGTAGTCGTGACGCGATGCACGAACAACTACGGGCCGTACCAGTTCCCTGAGAAGCTGGTGCCCCTGATGATCACGCGCGCCATGGAAGGCAAGACGCTGCCGCTTTACGGCGACGGCCTTCACGTGCGGGAGTGGGTCCACGTGCACGACCACTGCCGGGGCATCGTCGCCGCCTTGGAACGCGGGCGCGCAGGCCACGTCTACAACTTTGGAGGCGGGGCCGAGCGCACGAACCACTGGATGGTGCAACGGATCGTGGAGGCGACCGGCGCCGACCCGGCGCTGATCGAGCACGTCCGGGACCGACCCGGACACGACCGGCGCTACGCGGTGGATGCGACCAAGGCCGAGCGGGAACTGGACTGGACGCCGTCGATCGGGCTTGAAGCGGGCCTGCGGGACACGGTCGCGTGGTACGCCAAGAACCGACGCTGGTGGCGGCGAGCGGCGTCGGGCGTTCGCGCTTCTACGGTGGCAAGGGGGGCGGCGTGAAGATCGCGGTCGTAGGCACGGGTTACGTGGGGCTGACCGTGGGCGCTTGCTTCGCCGACACGGGTCACCAAGTGATCTGCGCCGACGTTCTGGTGGACAGGATCGCCGGTTTGGCCCGAGGAGAAGTGCCCTTCTTCGAGCCCGGGCTGGGCTCAATCGTCCGGCGCAGCACGGCGGCGGGGCGCTTGTCGTTCACGACCGACGTGACCCAGGCCGTGCGCCGTTCCTACTTGATCTTCATCGCGGTGGGGACGCCGTCCAGCGAGGACGGGTCCGCGGATCTGCGGCATGTCCTGGAGGCGGCCGCCCAAGTTGCGCGCGCCATCGACGGCGAGCGGATCGTGGCCTTGAAGAGCACGATGCCCGTGGGCACCCACGCGCTTGTGCGACGAGCGATCGAAGCCGAGACCCGCCATGCGGTGAACGTGTGCTCCAACCCTGAGTTCCTGAGTGAGGGCACGGCGGTCCAGGACTTCACCAAGCCGGACCGCGTCGTGCTGGGCGTGGACGACCCCGAGGTCGCCGAACTGATGAAGAACCTTTATGCGCCGTTCGTTCGAACCGGCGCCAAGATCGTGGTCATGGACACGATCTCCGCCGAGATCACCAAGTACGCGGCCAACGCGATGCTGGCCACGCGCCTCAGCTTCGTCAACCTAATCGCGAACTTGTGCGAAAAGGTCGGTGCCGACGTGGACCTCGTGCGGCGGGGGATCGGCACGGACTCCCGCATCGGCGCCAACTTCTTGTTCCCGGGAGTCGGATACGGCGGGTCCTGTTTTTCCAAGGACGTGAAGGCGCTGGTTCGCACCCTGCGCGAGGCGGGTCTGGACCCCGCGATCCCGAGTGCGGTGGACGAGTTCAACGACCGGCAACAGGCGCTGCTGTTGCGGATGGCGGAGCAGCGGTTCGGCGACGACTTGAGCGGCAAGGTCTTCGGCGTGTGGGGACTGGCCTTCAAGGCCAACACGGACGATGTGCGCGAGGCGTCGAGCCTTGTCACCATCAAGGGCCTGCTGGCGCGAGGGGCCAAGGTCTCGGTCCACGACCCGGCAGCCACGGATTCGGCTCGGCGCATGCTCGGAAGCGCGGTCGAGTACGAACGGCGCGACTACGACGTCCTGTCGGGCGCCGACGCCCTGTGCATCCACACGGAGTGGAGGCAGTATCGGCATCCCGACTTTCGCCGGATGGGATCGCTCATGCGACAGCGGGTCGTCTTCGACGGCCGGAACCTCTACGACCCGGGCAAGATGCGAAAGCGAGGCTTCGAGTACTACTCGGTGGGCCGCCGCCCGGTCGTGCCCGAGTAGGTCGGAGGCAGGGCACGATGCGAGTGTTGATCACGGGTGCCGCGGGCTTTCTCGGGTCGCACCTGACGGATCGCTTCTTGGCCGACGGCCACGAGGTAGTGGGGGTGGACAACTTCGTCACGGGTTCGCGCAAGAACTTGGCCCATATGGAGGGACACCCCGGTCTGCAGCTGATCGAGCAGGACGTGTCCGTGCCGTTTACTGTGGAGTCGAAGCTGGACGGAGTGCTTCACTTGGCCTCGCCGGCAAGTCCCGAAGACTACATCGAGATGCCGATTCAGACGCTGAAGGTCGGCGGCCTGGGCACCCACAACACCCTTGGGATCGCCCTTCACCACGGCGTGCGCTACCTGCTGGCGTCCACGTCGGAGGTCTACGGGGACCCCCAAATTCACCCGCAGCGCGAAGACTACTGGGGGAACGTCAACCCCGTCGGGCCCCGAGGCGTGTACGACGAAGCCAAGCGCTACGCCGAGGCCATGACCACGGCCTACCATCGCATCCACGGCGTGGACGTTCGCATTGCGCGGATCTTCAACACCTATGGTCCGCGCCTGCGCCCCGGCGACGGGAGGGTCATGTCCAACTTCATCGTTCGGGCTCTGCGCGGCGAAGCTCTGACGGTCTACGGAGACGGCTCCCAAACCCGGTCGTTCTGCTACGTGGACGACCAGGTCGAGGGCTTGGTGCGCCTCTTCGGGAGGGGCGGCCCGCGTCCGGTCAACATCGGCAATCCGAGCGAGATCACGATTCGGGAGCTGGCCGAAGTGGTGGGCCGGGAGACGGGCGTTCCGGTCTCCGTGGAGTACGGGCCGCTTCCTGTCGACGACCCATCGAGGCGATGCCCGGACATCGGCGCGGCGCGCCGGGAGCTGGACTGGGAACCCGTCGTGAGCCTGCAAGAAGGGCTCCGGAAGACGATCCCCTACTATCGGGGCCTGTTGGAGCGGGAAGGTCGTTAGATTCAGCGTTGCCCTTTGGCGGCGGCGCCCCGCCGTCGGTCCCCCCCGATCCTTGGCGGTTACCCCTGTCTTCAATCGGTCGAGTGCGAAGAGCCGGTCGAGTGCGAAGAGCGCCCAGAGCCTTCGTTTTCGGGCTGGTTGCGGCCCCGCTGGTCGCGGCCCCGGCATGTCGCACCGACCCCGGCGAAGCGACGGCCCTGCACCGGGGCGACCGGGCCTTCGCCCGGGGCGACCACGAGGAGGCGCTGGCCGAGTACCTGCTGTCGTTGCGCGAAGCGCCGGGGGCCGAGGGCAGGGTTCGGGCCGCCCACGTGTACGCGATCTTGGGCCGGCTGGAAGAAGCCCGCGCGCTCTACCAGGATGCGGTCCGAGAAGACGCGGTGCACGCCGGACAGGCCGTGTCGGACTTGGTGGCTCTGGCCAAGTCGGCTCACGGCAACGGCGACAGCTACGGCTCGGCCTACGCCATGGAGGCCGCCTTGGCCTTTCAGCCCGGCTTGGTGGTGGAGGAGCTGGCCCTGCCCCTGGCTCGGCACTACGGCGCGATCGGCGAAGACGCCCGGGCGCTGGCCCTCTTGATGCGGGTCTTGGGGTCGAACCGAGAGGACGCGGAGCTGGTGCTGGAGACGGCTCGGGCCCACGAGAAGATCGAAGACTGCGGGCGGGCGCTCCTGTTCTACGAGCGCTTTCGGGAGCTGGCCCCGCGCCGCCGCGCCGACGTGCAGTGGAACGAAGGCTGGTGCTCGTTGCAGCTGGCCCTGGAGCGGAAGGACGAAGGCGACCTGGACGAGGCGCTCCGCTACTTTGACGCGGTCGCCGACCTGGGGGAGCCGAAGACGCGCTTGGCCGAGGCCTACTTCGAGCAGGGCGAGGTCTTGGCCGAGATGGGCCTTTGCGCCGACGCGGTGGACGCCTACCGGCGGGTGGGGACGGTGGAGCCGCCCGCCCCGGCCCGGTTGGCTCGACAGGCTCGGACGCGCGTGGACGAGATCCGATTCGGCGACGGTGGAGCGGGGCCGTGCTGACCCGGGGGGCGTCCGGCTCCGCCGGGGCTGGCCGCTTCCGACGGGCGAGCCGCTTCTTCCGACGGGCGAGCAGAGTGCTCGCGGCCTGGGGAGCGGCGTGGTGGGCCGCAACCTGCGCGTCCGCGCCTCCCTATGCCGGCTGGACGGCCGAAGAACTCTACGAGCACGGGCGTCGGGCGTTTGCCGACGAGGACTGGGACGAGGCCCGGCGCGCCCTGGAACGACTGATGTTGACCTTTCCAGGGTTCGAAGAAGTGGTGGACGCCCGCCACACGCTGGCCAAGGCGTTCTTCGCCGACGAGGAGTACATCAGCGCGGTGTCCGAGTACACGCGGATCGCCCAGACGTACCCGGACGACGAGCGCACTTCGGAGGCGTGGATGGGACTCTGCCGCTCGTACGCCGCCCTGTCTCCCCACCCCCAGCGGGACCAGCAGTACACGTTGCAAGCGCGGACCACGTGCCAGAACGTGGCCCAGGACTACCGAGGAGAGCCGGTCGGCGACTCGGCCCGGGCCGTGGTCATGGAGATGCACGCCAAGCTGGCCGAAAAGAGCTACGGGGAAGGGTACTTCTACTTCCAGCGGGACATCTTGGAGTCGGCCGAGCTGATCTTCCTGAACGTGGTGGACGTCTTCGCCGAGACCGGCGTCGCGCCTCGCGCCATGGCCCGCCTGATCGAGATCTACGAGGAGTGGGGCTGGGACGAACAGCAGGAAGAGTTCACGGCCCGGCTTCTCGAGAGCTACCCGGAGTCGCCCGAGGCCAAGGCACTGGACCCGAACGGCCAGGGAGGACTGGCCGCGCCGGGCGAGCCGTCCCAGGGATGGACCACGGACCCCGGATAGGCGTCTTCGGCGGCACCTTCGACCCGCCTCACCGGGGCCACGCGGCGGTGGCGCGAGCCGCGGCGGAGACGGTCGGCTTGGACTTGGTCCTGTGGGTTCCGGCGGCGCTCGCTCCCCACAGGGTCGGCGCTCCGCAGGCGGGGGCGGGCGCGCGGCGGCGCATGGTGGAGGCCGTGGTCCGGGACGATCCCCGCTTCGACCTGTGTGCCCTGGAGCTGGAGCGCGGGGGCGTGTCCTACACGGTGGACACCCTGCGGACGCTGGCGGAGGCGAACCCGTCCTGGTCGCTTTTCCTGGTGCTGGGGGCCGACCAAGTGGAGGCGCTTCCGTCGTGGCGGGCGCCCCGGGACGTGATGGAGCGCGCCCGCGTCGTGGCCGTTGCGCGGAACGGTCGGCTTCCGCGGAAGGTGCCCGGCTACCCCGAATTCCCAGTGCTGGCCGTGCCTATGGCGCCCGTCGCGGTGTCGTCCTCGGGGGTGCGGAAACATGCGGCGCAAGGAAGGTCCCTTTCGGCCATGGTGGCGTCCCAAGTTGCGGCCCTAATTCGGAGAGAAGGACTGTATCGAGAACGCGGCGCGCGCCGCGGGGAGCTGGGCGCGCACGACCTGCGCGGAGACGTGGAATGATCAAAGGCATCGTCAAGAAGATCGTGGGGTCCAGGCACGGCCGGGAGGTTCGGCGCATGGCACCCCTGGTGGACCGGATCAACGAGCACTACGAGGCGCTGGCGCCCCTGTCCGACGACGAACTGCGGGCCAAGACCGGCGACTTCAAGGAGCGGATCGGCGAGCACGTGAAGGATATCCTGGACGAGACCGAATCCGTGCGCGCCCGAAAGCGGACGGCCGAGGACCCGGACGAACGGGAGGCGCTGAGCCTGGAGATCGGCAGGCTCGAGGAGCAGTACCAAGCCGCGCTGGCCGACGCCTTGGAGGAGATCCTGCCCGAGGCGTTCGCGGTGGTGAAGGAGGCGTGCCGGCGCTTGATGGGGCGGCCGGTCACCGTCACCGGGCAGGTGCTGGAGTGGGACATGGTGCCCTACGATGTGCAGCTGGTCGGCGCCGTGCAGCTCCACCGGGGGCGCGTTGCCGAGATGGCCACGGGCGAAGGGAAGACGCTGGTGGCCACGATGCCGCTGTACTTGAACGCGCTGGCCGGGCGAGGGGCGCACCTGGTCACCGTCAACTCGTACCTGGCCGAGCGCGACGCCGAGTGGATGGGGGCGATCTACCGGCTGCTGGGCCTGACCGTGGACTGCATCGACCTGCACCAGCCCGGGTCGGTGGAGCGCCGGGCCGCGTACAAGGCGGACATCACCTACGGCACCAACAACGAGTTCGGCTTCGACTACCTGCGCGACAACATGGTCCACACGCTGGAGCAGCGGGTCCAGCACGGGCACCACTACGCCATCATCGACGAGGTGGACTCGATCCTGATCGACGAGGCCAGGACGCCGCTGATCATCTCGGGACCGGTCAGTCGCGACACGTCAACGCCGTTCAAGCGCTTGGCGCCGGTGGTGGGCGCCCTCTTCCGCAAGCAGTCGCGGGAGGTGGGGGCGATGATCGCCGAGGCCGAAAAGCTGCTGGAAGAGGAAGACGGCGAGCGCGAGTACGAGGCCGGCGAGAAGCTGCTGGCCGCCAAGCGGGGGACGCCCAAGCACAAGCGCCTCTTGAAGATCTTCGCCGACCAGCCGGCGATCGTGAAGTTGGTGGAGAAGGTGGAGGGCGACTACATGCGCGAGAAGCGCCTTCACGAGGTCGACGAGATGCTCTTCTTCGCCATGGACGAAAAGGGCAGCAACGTCCACCTGTCCGACAAGGGGCTGGACGAGCTGTCGCCGGGCGACCCGGAGGCGTTCGTCGTGCCCGACCTGTCCGAGGTAATGGGCGACGTGCAGGAGGACGAAGGGCTCTCCGTGGAGGAGAAGCGCGAGAAGATGAGCGAGCTGGAGGCCGAGTACGCCGCCAAGTCGCAGAAGATCCACGTCATCCACCAGCTGCTCAAGGCGTACACGCTGTTCCACAAGGACGAGCGCTACATCATCGGCGACGACGGGGCGATCGTGATCGTGGACGAGTTCACGGGGCGGCAGATGCCCGGTCGGCGCTGGAGCGACGGGCTGCACCAAGCCGTCGAGGCCAAGGAAGGGGTGGAGATCCGGGGCGAGACCCAGACGCTGGCCACGATCACGATCCAGAACTACTTCCGCATGTACGACAAGCTGGCGGGCATGACGGGAACCGCGGAAACGGAGGAGACGGAGTTCCACCAGATCTACGGGCTGGACGTGGCGGTGATTCCCACGAACCGGCCCGTGGCCAGGGACGACCGGGACGACTTGGTCTTCCGCACCAAGCGGGAGAAGTACGCGGCGATCATGGACGAGATCGAGCGCCTGCATCGCTTGGAGCTGCCGGTGCTCGTGGGGACCACCAACGTGGAGGTGTCCGAGACGCTGTCGCGGATGCTGCGCCGTCGAAAGATCGGCCACAACGTGCTGAACGCCAAGCAGCACCAGCGGGAGTCGGAGATCGTGGCCGACGCGGGCCTGCCGGGCGCCGTGACGATCGCCACGAACATGGCCGGCCGCGGCACCGACATCAAGTTGCGACCGGGGGTGACGGAGCCCCGCACCGTGGCGTGGGTCAAGGAGCGCGGGTTGGACTTGGAGGCCGTGGCGTCCACCGACCCCAACCGCTGGGAGGACCTGTCCGACAAGCCCGACGACCACCTGGTGGAGGCCGGCGGGCTCCACATCCTGGGCTCCGAGCGCCACGAGGCGCGGCGGATCGACCGACAGCTGCGAGGGCGCGCGGGCCGGCAGGGCGACCCCGGGGCGTCCCAGTTCTTCCTGTCCCTGGAAGACGACCTGATGCGCCTCTTCGGCGGCATGGAGCGGATCGCCGGGGCCATGGACCGCATGGGCGCGGAGGACGGCGAGGTGATCACGCATCCGCTGGTCACGCGCTCCATCGGGCGGGCCCAGACGCGGGTCGAAGGGAACAACTTCGAGGCCCGAAAGAAGCTGCTGGACTACGACGACGTCATGAACCAGCAGCGAGAGGTCATCTACGACCTGCGCCTCTTTGCCTTGGAGGGCGGAGAAGACCTGCGGGGCGAGCTGCGGGACATGATCCGCCACACCATGGAGGGTGTGTTCGAGGATTGCCTGCCGGAGTCGGAGTTGGAGGAGGGGATCGACCTGGGCGGCCTGCGCCAACGGATGCTTCTGGACTTGCACACGGCGTTGCCGACGCTTGAGAACGAAAGCGACCCCGAGGAGCTGGAACGGGAGGGCGTTCTGGAGGCCGCCGAGACCGCCGTTCGCGAGTCGTTCGACCGGAAGGTGGAGTCGTTCGGCGAGCACGCGGAGCGTGTCATGAGCTTCGTGCTGCTGTCCACGATCGACACCAACTGGAAGGACAACCTCTACGACCTGGACCACCTGAAGGCGTCGATCGGGTTCCGGGGCTGGGGCCAGAAGGACCCGCTGGTGGAGTACAAGAAAGAGGCGTACGACATGTTCGTCGGGCTCATGGACGACATTCGCCGGACCGTGACGCGCCAGTTCTTCCGCGTGCGGCTGGAGCAAGCGCCCGCCGATGCGGCGCAGGGGCGGCGAGGCCAGTGGACGCGTCCGGGGCAGCCGGCAGCGCAGGGAGGCCGGCTGGCCTACTCGGGGCCGTCGGAGGCGGCGGGCCGGGGCGTGGACGGGGGCACCGGCGTTGGTCGGAGCGCGGTCCGGCGGCCTGCGGCCAGGAGGCGCGTCGTGGACTCCATGGGAATGGCGGTGCCCGGGCAGCCGGTGAGGACGGGCGGGGCGGACGTGGGCCGGCTGGCCACCAACAGAGGCGACGGCGCCGCGGCCCGATCCAAGACCCCCGCGATTGCCGAGAAGCAGCCGGGGCGGAACGATCCCTGTCCGTGCGGGAGCGGCCGAAAGTACAAGAAGTGCCACGGCGCGCCGTCGTAGCGCGGGAGCGGCTTCGGCGCTACGGCCCGGGGCCGCTCTCGGAGCAGGAGCTGCTCACGCTCGTGATCGGATCGAGCGGCGGCTCGGGGGGCGCGGCCGCCGCCTGGGAGCTGGCCGACGCCGTGCTGGCCCTGTCCGACGGCCGGCTGGGCGACTTGGCTCGGCTGGGCCCCGAGCGCTTGGCGGCGCTGCCCGGGATCGGTCCCGCCGTGGCCGGCCGGATCGTGGCCGCCATCGAGTTGGGGCGCCGGGTTGCGTCCGCTCGGTGCGTCCCCGAAGACCCGATCATGGGCCCCGAGGACGTTCACGAGATCTTCGCCCCCAGCCTGGCCCATCTGGGACACGAGGAGTTCCACGTCCTGCTGCTCAACTCCCAGAACGGCCCCATCTGCCAGCGCCAAGTGACGCGCGGGATTCTGGACGCTTCGCTGATCCACCCCCGCGAAGTCTTCCGTGACGCCATCGTGCTGGGCGCGGCGGCGCTGATCCTGGTGCACAATCACCCGTCCGGGAATCCGGACCCGTCGTCGGAGGACCTGCGCGTGACCCGGCAGCTGGCCAGCGCCGGCGAGCAGCTGGGCATCCCCGTCCTGGACCACATCATCGTGGCGGGGGACGACTTCTCGTCGCTGGCGGGGCGGGGGTGCATGGGGATAGCCGTGGGGATGGGCGCAGGCCACGACGAGCTTGCTGAGCGAAGAGCGTAGCGTTCGGGAGGGCGGGACAGTGGGCGGCGTGGACTTCCTGGGGCGCGGGTGGCGGGCGGAGCTGGCCGAAGTCGCCTCGATCGCCAGCAGGTCGCTGCTCGTGGCCGCGCCGTTCATCAAGCTTGGCGAGGCGCAGTGGCTCTGCGACCAGGTGCGGACCGGCGTCGAGATCACCACGCTGGCCAAGATCGACTCGCAGGCGGTGGGCACGTCGGCGCTGGACATCGCCGCCCTCCGTTGCCTGCGGCAGTCGTCGCCCGCGGCCGAGCTGATCGCGCTCCCCAACCTTCACGCCAAGGTGTTCGTGGCCGACGAGAAGGCTGCGATCGTCACGTCGGGGAACCTGACCCGGTCCGGCATCGACCGGAACATCGAGTACGGCGTGCTGTTCCGCGAACCGTGCTTGGCCGGCAAGGTGCGGAGCGACATGCTGCGGTTCGCGGCGATGGGAAGCCGGGTGGGACCCGACGCGCTCGCCGAGATGGAGCCGCTGGAGACCGAGTTGCGCCGAGCCTGGGAAGAAGCGACGGCCGACGCGTCGTCGTCCGCCAGAGCTCGCTTCAACGACGCCTTGCAGCGCGCCAAGCCCGCATTCGCCTCCGCTCAGGTGGGCGACCGCAGCGCCCACGCCGTGTTCGGCGACGCGATCCTGTTCGTCCTCGCGGACGGCCCTCTTGCGACCAAGGAAATCCAGTCGCAAGTCCAGGAGCTCCTGCCCGACCTGTGCGACGACACCGAGTACTTCTCGATCAAGGGCGAGCAGTACGGCAGGGCGTGGAAGCGCCGCCTGCGTCACGCCCAACTGCACTTGAAGCGTCGCGGAGAACTGGCGTACGACGCCTCGACGCGCATGTGGGCGATCCGATCGTGATGCAGGGCGCTTCCTATCCGCCCGCCTCCTCCAATATCCCGTGGACCTTGCCCGGCCCGCGGGAGACGGCGTGCCGCCAGCGGCCGAAGCCGCCGTGGGCGTTCACGGCCTGGCACCACTCGTCCATGTAGCGGCGCTTCACGGGGTCGGGCTCGCGGACGTGGCCCTTCACCTCCAGGACGAGCGTTTCGCCGGAGGTCAGGCGGACCAGGAAGTCGGGGCGGTACTTCCGCACCACGCCGCGGTGGACGTATGAGACCTCGAAGCCCAGGTGGTCGTTCTTGACCCAAGCGCGGACCAAGGGGCTCTGGTCAAGGGCGTAGGCTTCGGACGTCTCCCAAGCGCTGTCGTAGACGCAGTAGTTGACGTGGCTGCGGGTGGTGGGGCCGCACGGCTTGCCGGTGTACCAGGTGGCCATGTCGGCGGTGGAGCCGATGGGGCGGTCGGGGTCGAAGACGGGGGCCAGCACCTCGGCGTTTTCCTGGCGGATCGACTGCAAGATGTGCTGGACCACTCGCACCATGCTCAAGGCGACGACGATGCGGCGCTTCCGCCGGTCTTGCGCGAAGATCGGCGGCTCCAGCCGGAGTCTGTCGGAGCGCACGAACTCCTCCACCAGCCTGACCAGCTGCGGCAGCAGGGTCTCCCGGCTCCCGGTCCACTCTTGCTCGCGCACGGTCTGCTCCAGGAGCCTGGCCGCGACCTCGAAGACGATCGTCTGCTCCCGCTTGCCCCTCAGCAGCTCCACCAAGTTGATCGTCTCGACCTTGGTCACGTCGGGCTGGCCGTCCACCACCGGCGCCAAGTCGGCCACGTTGACCATCGTACGGACGTCGATCCGCAGCGGGTCCATGTCGGCCCAGTTCACCGTCAGCCGGGGCCGCCACGACCGGTCGATGCGCACGACGTTGGGCCAGGTGATCTCGTACTCCTTCGTGCGCTCGGCCAGCGGGTGGACGGCGGTCTTGGGCTGGGGCGGCTCGGGGACGGCGTCCTCCTGCTCGTGGGGCAGGAAGGTGAAGGGCACGCCGAAGACGTTCACGTGCTCGGGGTCGAAGAGACCGGACTTGGGGTTGACCTCGTAGGCGGTTCGGCGGAGCCCGCGTCCCACGACCTGTTCGCACAGCAGCTGACTGGCGAAGGCGCGCAGTCCCATGATGTGGGTGACGGTCTTGGCGTCCCAGCCCTCCGACAGCATCCCAACGGAGATGACGTTCTGAATCTGCTCCCCCGGCTCGCCGGGACGCCCCACCGTGTCCACCTGACGGCGGAGCAGCTCGGCGCGCTCCTTCGCGTTGCTGGGACCGGGCTTCGCGCCGCCGCTCCCGTCGCTTCTGCCGCCTCCGTCCCCGTTGCCGCCGGACGCCGCCGCCTCGGCCTCCGCTTCCGCCTTGGCCAGCACCTTGGAGTCGATGTGGAGCGTGCGCGCCGGGTCGCACAACTCCGGGACCGGAATCGTGCCCTTGTCGAAGGCGTGCTTGACGCGGGCGGCGGTCTCTGTGCGGTTGGCCACCGTGATCATCGTCGGCGGCGCCGGCATCTCGGCTTCGCGCCACGCCTTGGCGGTCTCCTGCCAGTCGTGCCCCAGCAGGTGGTAGCCGTTCACGACCAGGTCGGGCAGCGGCTCGTGCGCGGCGGCCCTGCGGTTCAGGTCGGCCTTCACCTCCGGGTCGTTGTAGATGTGGTACAGGCGCGACTTGTAGGTGGCGGCGTCGGGCACCGCGTCGTCCCGCACGACCACTCGGGGCGTCTTGACCAGTCCGGCCTCGATGGCGTCGTTGAGGCCGAAGTCGCTCACGATCCAATCGAAAAGCGCCTCTTCCGAGCTACGCCCGCCCGACGGCGCGAAGGGCGTGGCCGAGAAGTCGTAGCAGCGGAGAACGCCCCGCGCCCGGTGAATCCTGTCCAGCCCGCCGACCCACTTGGTCGCCTCGTCGATCCGGGCCTTGGCGACGCCCTTCATCCGGGTCGCGCCGTGTGTCCGCCAGGCGTGGTGGGCCTCGTCGTTGACGACCAGCAGCCCGCGGGCGCCCGACATCTCGCCCAGCACGTCGCGGACGTAGGCTTCGTCGCTCCGAGCGCCCCGCTTGTCCACGCTGCGGCGCTTGGCGACCTGCTCGTCGCTCTCCCAGTTGAGCGCGTGCCAGTTCCGCACCACGACCCGGCCCTGCCGCAGCTTGTCGAGCAGCGCCGACGGGACGATGCGAAATGCTTCGTAGTAGTTCTCGGGGTGAAACGGCTCCAGCACCGCCAGCCGGCTCTTCACCGTGAGCCCCGGCGCCACCACGAGCACGTTGCGCGCGAACCGCGTGTCCCGCCGCCGATCGACCCGGTTCAGCACCTGCCACGCGATCAGCATCGCCATCACGAGCGTCTTGCCCGAGCCCGTCGCCATCTTGGCGCACACGCGCTGGAAGTCGCCGCCGTCGGAGGGCACGTCGATGCCGCCCCTGTCCTCGATCGACGATTCGACCAGCCAGATCAGCGTCTCGATCGCCTCCAGCTGGCAGAAGAAGAACCGGCGGCTGTCGAACTCCTCGGGGTCGTGCCAGTGCCGGAGCAGGCGGCGGGTGACGGCGGAGACGCCCGGCCAGCCGGCCTCGCGCCACTTGTTGACGCGGGGGCGAATGCGGTTGACCAGCGGGATTTCGACGAAGGTGCCGGGGTCGTCGAAGGCGCGGGAGTCTTCGGAGGCGACCAGGTAGCCGGCGGGGCGACGGCCTTCCTTGAGGTCGAAGAGGCGGGTGCTGTGGTCGTAGTGCCAGTGGCGGTTGGGTTCGTCGTAGGGCGAGTTGACGATGAGGCGGTCGATGGTGGACTGAGGCATGCCGGCTCTGCTATGCAGCTAACGGGATTCGGACAGGCGATTCATGTCGAATTCCAGCCCTGCATCTTTCATTTCTTGAGCCAACTTCAGCTTCCATCCCCCTTTGTCGTCGAAATCAATGTACTCGACGCCAGAATAGTCGGAAGGTATTTCTACTTCTCCCTTCCGCAATAATCTGACCTTCTCCATGCCCAGTTCTCCCAGAAAGAAGCCGAATTCAAATATGACGTTCTGTCTGGCTCGACAGGACATCTTGACATCACGTTTGCGAGCACCTTTATCATCTGGAGTCATCAGCACGACAGCGAAGGCGACTTGCGCGTGCTTTTGGAATTTCGCAATGATGGTGTTTCCCTCGCTCGCTTTATCGGACAAGATAATGGGGTTTAGGTGAAGTTCCTTCAAGAAGTCCTTCACAGTGAGCTTGGCGGGTTCATCATGACCATGAACAATAAACACTGACCGTTTGTCGCGTGTGCTTGCGTCTGGATCCTGCGCAGGTCTTGATTGCGAGGAATCGTCATCGTCTCCGAATTCTTTGATTTCGTCAATCATTGACTTCAGCAAGACAGTTACATTCTCAAATCCGTAACTTACATGACTATAAACCTCCATGATAAAGTCGCTAGAATGCGAGGAGTCATCGCCAAAGATTTTCCGGACGGCTACACCGGTGTCGCGTTGCCATTTCTGGTAGGCACCACTCCTGTCCATATGATCTTGAAGAGTAAGGTCGCCCATTCTCGACAGGGATCTCTCGAGCAACTCAATGGCCCTGGCCTTCGGCAGATTGATTCCCATCACTCCAGCTCCACGATTTTGAGGCTCTCGATGCCTCGGTCGTCCACGATCTTGACGGCGGCGCGGCCGTACTTGCCGCGCTTGAACGGTAGAGAGACCGTGCCCCGGTAGGCTTCGATCAAGCTCGGGTCGATCTCGGCCTTGAGGTTCTTCGCCAGGCGATTCCAGTCGTGGCGGGCGTGGCCGGCCGGGAAGAACACTTGGCGGGGGAAGAGGCTTCGTCCGTCGTAGTCCGGGTCGAGCATCCAGACGGCGATCTTGTCGTGACCGCCGGACTCCAGCTCGCCCGTTTTTGTGTTGTAGTAGTCGAAGCCGCCGACGGTTACCCGATATCTGCCGGCGTGCTGGCCGTCGGCGATGGGCTCCACGTCGACGTCCGGCTGGCCGATCATCCAGAAGCTCTCGTTGGCGCGTCGCTTCTTCACAAGGTCATCGGTGAGCAGGTCGGCGTTCATGTGGGCCTTGAGGAACTGGACGCCCGGCCAGCTGGTCTGGTCGATGTCCTTGGCTGCTTCCGGGTCGAACTGGAAGGCCGCGAAAACGATGATCGTTGGGCGGGGAACCAAGCTGTGGGCTTCGTCGATTGCCATCGCGACTTGGCGTTGCTCCAACGGTGCGTGGTCCGGTCCGAACGACACGACCGTCCGCATCACCTTCGTGGCGGTGCCCTCTCGAACGCTGTCGGGGCCCGAATCGTCCGGTCGCGTTTCCCCTTCGGCGTGGAGCCATCGGGCACCGGCCAGCGGCTCCAACCGGGCGAACGAGACGTGCTGGCCGGCCTTGCCCCGAATCCCGGTCCTGAGCAGTTCGTCGCGCCAGTCGCTCTGGCGAATCGTCTCGCCGGAGCGGGCCACGGACTCGTCGGCCTCCCACGCCGCCTTTTCCTCCGGCGCTTCTTCTTCAAGAGGCTTCACCATTGGAGCGGGAACAGCCTCTACGGTAAACGGTCCGGTGACGCGGGCTTTGTTCGCGGTCGATCTCGGCTGGTCGTAGAGAGCGATTCGCTTGGCGGGTTCGTCGTAGGCCAGGGTGCGGGCGGAGACCGTTTCCACGGTGCGATAGCGGAAGCCGGAGCCCACGCCTTCGTCGGGATAGGCCAGTTCGTAGTAGTCGAAGTGTGCCGTCATCAGGCGTTGGCGGGCAATCACCATGGACACGCGGGACGTGTCGCAAGTTGCCCAGCGTCGTCCCCACTGTTCGGCGACATAGGCGGTCGTTCCGGCACCGCAAGTGGGATCAAATACCAAGTCACCCGGATCCGTCGTCATCAGGATGCAGCGCTGGACCACCGTCGTATCCGTTTGAACAACGTATCGCTTGTTCTGCGCCCGCATCGGCGCGGACCAAACGTTGTTGATGCTACGTCCTGGCACTTCGTCCTCGTATTGCTTCCAGCGGAGCGACGTCTGGCCTTCCCGCGCTTCCAAGCGCCGCAAGCCGGCCATCCGATCCAACCCTTCCTTGGAAATGCTCCAATGTCGATTGCGGGCACACTCAAATACTCGCCCCTTCCACTCATAGGGGTCGGAGCGACCAGTGGTCGATTCACCCTGGGAATCGAGAGGCATCCGAGCGTAGATGCGCGCGCCGGCGGGCAAGTGCTCGTCTGGATTGAAGCGCTCCAACGGCGTAGGCTTGCGACATTCGCCATCCGGCAGCTCGATCATCACGTGCCAGCTGAACAATCGGATCACGTCAGCCCGACTCAGCCGTGTATAAAGCGGCCGATACTTCATTGTCGTCTTGTCTTTGGCGTACCAAAGCAGATAATCCGCCACCTCGGGCAGCGTTTCGGCGGAACTCGCGCCTGTCGTGGCGTAGGATATGGTCGCAACTCGATTCTCCGCTCCGAGCACTTCGTCCATAGCGACGCCGACGCGATGAACGTTCTCCTTCCCGACCTGTACGAAGCAACTGCCACTCTTCGCCAGAAGCTGCCTGACCAGCAGTAGCCGGTCGCGCAGATACGTCAGGTAGGAGTGAATCCCAAGCTCCCACGTGTCCCGAAACGCCCGAATCATCTCCGGTTCGCGGGTGAGGTCGCGATCCATGTCGCGCACGTCGGGCTTGCCGACGAACGGCTGGAAGTTGGACCCGTACCGAATCCCGTAGGGCGGGTCCATGTACACCATCTGCACCTTGCCGCCCAGGCCTTCCTTCTCCAGCAGGCTGTTCATGACCAGTAGGCTGTCGCCGGCGATGAGGCGGTTGGTCCAGTTGTGTCGGTGGCGGTAGAAGTCGATGGCTTGCCGGATCGGGGGATTCTCGGCCGGGTCCTCGAAGAGGGAATTCTGCGAGGCCGGGTCGCCGTTGCGCTTGCGGACCGCCTCCACGATGGTGCGCGGGTCGATTCGCTCGTGGACGTGGAGCGAGACGGTCGGGACCTCGAACGACGTGTGCTCGGCCTTGCCCGCCCAAGAGAGTTCGGGGTCGATGTGGGGATCGTGGGTGTAGGTCTTCTTGCCGGCCTCCTTGTCCGTGGCGGGCGTCACTAGGCCGACCGGCGGGTTGTTGGCGCGCTCCTTGTCGCGATGCGCGTAGCTCTCGATGTCTTTCTTCATGTTTGCGGTCGGGTGCTCTTGGGCGGGCCGTGTGTCCGATGATCGAGGCATCCAACCTATCGGAATAGTGGGACTACGGCAACCATTTCGGGCGGCTCCGCCACCGCAGCGAGGGCTCAACGGCGAGGTGCGCGGGATCCTTGCCCGGCAGCGTGCACTCCAGTGTGGTGTCGTCCAGAGAGGGCGTCGCCCCCTCAGCCCATGCCGGTTGTCGGTTCGTTGGGAGCGGTATTTCTTGAACCTTCATCCTAACACGTTCAAGCTTGCGTGTCAGGTGGGGGGCTAGTCATTGATCGTAGTCCGCGAGGTTTGGGGACTGTGGGTGCGGGTTGTCCAGACGTGGAACGAGGCAATACCGGAAGCAGGTCTATGATGCTTCTGAATTTTGTGGCTAGGTTGTCGCGGTCGTTGCTGTATACGTCCCACGCCCAGTCCTCGAAGAATGTGTCTGCGTGCTTGACGTCCTTCAGGTATCGCCTGCGCACCTCTCTGTATCCCGGCAGTGGGTAGTGGACCCTATTCCATCCCCGCGACCGTCCCCGGTCTTCTTTCGATCTGTCTTCGTGTAATCGATCCATTTCGTTCCGGAACGCGGTTTTCCATTCGTATTCGTCTTCGATTTTGCAATTGTCAACCCATTGAACGATTCCATAGAGAACTGCCTCCGCGTCGGCGACGTATCCTCTGGTCAAGTGATCGGTAACGACGAACGTTGTCACGAACCCCGATCGTGCTCGAATCTTGTAGCTCCGGAACATCATCCTGCCGACACGCAAACGACTTACTATATTGTGACCGAGCCCTTTCGCAAGCGTGACTCCCTTCAAGCGCACCTCGAAGTCACCTCCCGGAGCGGGTTGCTCGACTACCATAGATAGGGCGAACCCGGCCCACAACCAGCACCTTTTCTGACGTTCAGTGTGGTTTTCCACCCATACGGATCGAAGCGCATACCCCGTGAGTGCTCGCCCAATACAATAGATGGTTGCCGTTAAGGGAGGAAGTCCTATCAAGAGAGCATTGCTAACAGTTAGTGTTGTTGATTCCTGTAGAAGCTCAAACAACCTTGCAAACATGGATGTATTCTTCGGTGGGTGGGGGCGAGGGGCCATCGCAACCCCTCGGCCGATTCGGGTTACGTGCGGCGAATGTTGCCGGGCTTCTGGTCGCGCTCCTGGACTTCTTGTGTTCTTGGAGGCTCCGGGTCTGGCGGTGGAGGGGGAGGTGGTGGGGCGTTTCCTGCCTGGCGTTGGTCGGACATGTTCATCTCCTTGATGAAGGTTCGGTGACTACGTTCTTGAAGCTCAGGAGATTTCCGTGGCGCGGGATCGGGCGCACTTTCATGGCCGTACCTACTCGGGATGGCCGATTCCTGACCGATGTCGTCCTGCGCGGGGAACTCACGTTTCGGCCACGGGGCTGGGTCGATGCGCTTTTTGAAGTACCTGCCGATGCTCATACTTCCATTCTCCGTTGTGGAGGGTGGTGTAGCCGACCGGCACGGTTGACCGTTACTGACATTAACACCGTCCGTCCCGTGCGTCAAGGTTTGGGGGGTAGCCGGCACGTCCGAGCGCTCCCCGCGCCCACAGAGGCAAACGCGCTGAGCCTTCTGGACACCTGGACGCTCGGGGCGTCCCGGCTGTTGGTTAGTGGTGGGTGTTGGCGGGAGTCCGGTGGTTGCACCCTCCGACCCCCGCTACCGCATGTCCGACCTTTTTGCTACGTTGTACGACACGCCCAAGGGCCGCGGCTCCTCCGCCTTCGCGGTCCCGTTCCGGGCGACCCCGCGGGCGGACGAGGAGTGAGTACCCGGACCGTGAGCGATCAGCTCTTCCACGAGGTCCTGGAAGCCACGGGCTATCTGATCGATGGCCAACCGGCGCCCGGCGTGACTCTCGGCGACGAGGCTACCGCCAATGGGCGTTTCCGCAATTTCAAGCCGAACGGAAAGTGGCAGGGCGAATCGGCGCTCACGGTCTACTTCAAGCTGGAGCCCGAGCCGCCTTCCGAGGAGCGCATCGCGAAGTGGCGCCGGGAGATATGGACGAAGGGCAGTCGCCCCTGCTGTGGGTGATCTCGGGGCAAGGCCGAGGGCCACATGGGGAGCTGAAGAGCGTCGTGGAACCGGCGCTGTCGTCGCCGCGGCCCAAACGCTGCTACCGGGGCCGACCGGTCGCGACGCACGGCCCGAGCGTCGACGCGTTCGCCTGCAACGAGTGCGCCTGCTCGTCGCGCTCTTCGGCTACCAGATCATGCACGTGCTGCGCACGTCGCTGGAACGGGCCACCAAGACCGGCTGGAGAGCCTGCGCCGGCTGCTGGAGCGCGTCATGCGCGCGCGCCAGGCCGGTTCACCGTGTCGGGCCGTCGCGTGACGATGATCGTGGGCCGCTCCGCGCAGCACTGGGCGCTGGCCGTCCGGCAGCTGTCCCTGTTGCCGGACCCGGGCGGCTAGCCCGGAAGAACCGATTGCCAACCGCCCTCCTGTTCGACGGTCCCGGATCGCCCCGACACCCCCGTGCGTCCAAGTGCGCTCGGACCGGCTAGGAACGCCTGCGCAAGTCTCGCTCCGCCCGCCCCGTGCTCCCGAATCGGCCCCATTCACGCCGAATCGGCCCCACTCACGCACTGTCTGCGCCTCGCCGCCGCCCAACCTCCACAAATCCCGTCCGCACGACCACTTCATGAATAAGGCGGGCTAAACATCCACCCATTCCGACATCTGCTCGCCATTGACAACCATCCGCACACGACGGATGGTTTTGGCTGATAAACGGTCAGTCTTATGGCGAGCACCACGAATTACGACGTTGGTCTTGTCCCTCAACAATCCTCTTCCTGCAATCACTGTCCACGGAGAAAACCACATCACCGAATCCTCATCTGCAATCATCTTTGCATCGCCGATGAAGTTTTTGCTGCTAGTCATGCCAAGCTTGTCATGGCGAATCGATGTTACAGAGCCAAGCAGCTGGTTGTCCACTGGCAACCGTGACACTACTATTTCAGCCCTGTCAACCAAAGAAATTGATAGGTTATCGAAACGCCACGACGGAGATGGCTCATACTCTATTTTTGACAGAATTGGTTTTCCTCTGACAAGAATCTCCAAAACTACTGCACTTAGTACAAATCTGACATACCTTGCTACGACCGGATAGTCGCGAAAAAGTTGTTCTAGAATTGAAAACTTGTTGCTTTGGTTTTTGCCAGGTTCATTGCCTGCATGAGCTGCCCGCAAGTTTCTCATGAAACGGACTATGTCTCTCACTGTAAAGTCACATTTTTGATGCTCTCCATCGTCATCGTCCTGCCCCTCATGTGCAGCATGAGGCCTCCATATACTGAAAACATGTTGATCAAGGAACCTTTCTCTCGACTTATTCAGCCTCACAGTTCCAGTGTCATAATCAAGTTGATTTATCGATTTCTTAATAAATGGGAGTCCGACAAACATCAATCCGATATCAAAGGGGAGTACAGGGTCTGTATCAAGTTTCCACGACATACGATGACCGCGATGTCTAGGTAGTTCGCCAAACAACCGACTCCTCCAAAGCCTTCGGAAATCTTTTCTGGGGTTTTGAGAATCGATGGAAAGAATCTTTGCTGCATCAATAGCTGTCCGATCAATCATCAATTCAGCAAGGTGGAAAGTCTCGGGAGATTTCGTTAGGCCGGTTACCACATCTTGCATTGTCGCCAATGCGGTCATGCAATTGCCAAAATCTGTCACCGTTCTGCGTGTCATAGACCATATCTCAAACTTCGAGTTGTTCCAGCTAGATATCATCAGATTTGCCCCTCCCATCCTGGGGTCATCTTCGAGATAACCCTTCAGTGCAAATGCAGATGCACGATCCTTCACTTCGACAGGCTTGCCGTCCACAAGATCGTCTATATGGAGACTCCGTTCGCTAGGATTCACGGTCTTGTGCCCCTCGGGGTCGATGTGGGGGTCGTGGGCGTAGGTCTTCTTGCCGGCGTCCTTGTCCGTGGCGGGCGTCACCAGGCCGACCGGCGGGTTGTTGGCGCGCTCCTTGTCGCGGTGCGCGTAGCTCTCGATGTCTTTCTTCATGCTTGCGCCGGGTGCCCTTGGAGCGGGCCGTGTGTCCGATGATCGAGGCATTCAACCTATCGGAATAGTGGGACTACCGCAACCATTCTGGGCGGCTCCGCTGGCAGCTGCGTGGGCTCGATAGCGAGGTGCACGGCGTCCAGCACTACCCAAGAAACGTCGTCGCCTACCCAAGAAGTGGGCCAGACTACCCAAGAAATCATCGGCCACTACCCAAGAAATCGGGCCAGCTACCCAAGAACTTGCCCCCACTATCCAAGAAATCGCACAGACACCGACCACGACCCGGCCACGCTGTACCGCATGTCGGACCCCTTCGCTACCTTGTCCGGCACTCCCACGGGCCCGCGGCCCTCCGCCTTCGCGGTCCCGTTCCGGACGACTCCCGCGGGCGGATGAGGAGCGAGTGCCTGAACCGTGAGCGACCAGCTCTTCCACGAGGTCCTGGAAGCCACGGGCTACCTGATCGGCGGCCGACCGGCGCCCGGCGTGACCCTCGGCGAGGAGGCGACCGCCAATGGGCGTTTCCGCAGCTTCAAGCCGAACGGAAAGTGGCGGGGCGAATCGGCGCTCACGGTCTACTTCAAGCTGGAGCCCGAGCCGCCTTCCGAGGAGCGCATCGCGACGTGGCGTCGGGAGATATGGAACGAAGGACAGTCGCCCCTGCTTTGGGTGATCTCGCAGAACAAGATCAACCTCTACAACGGCTTTGCCCGGCCGCGGGCCGCCGGAGACGCCAAGGCCAGTCGCCTGCGGACCTTTGCTAAGCTTGCCGGGAAACTTGAAGAACTCGACCTTCTTGCCGGCAGATTCGCGATGGAGACGGGTCGCTTCTGGGAACACGATGCAGCCAAGAGGGTGCATCGACGAACCAGCGTCGGTCAGCAGTTGTCGTCGGACTTGGCCAGCCTCGAACGGGACCTGCTCCAAGGCGGCATGGTGCGACTTGACGCCCAAGGGCTGATCGGTCGCTCCATCTTTGTCCAGTACCTCGTCGACAGAGAGATTGCGACCCCCGAGTTCCTGAACGAGCTTTGCGGCAGGAACACCCTGTCGGACGTGCTGCGCGACGAGCGGAGCGCCGGACGGCTCTTCGACTGGCTCCACAACGTCTTCGATGGCGACATGTTTCCGATCAACGGCCGCCCCGACCGCCCTGAGCATCTGCGTTGCGTGGCCGACTTCCTGGACGCCGTGGACCCTCGCACAGGCCAGAGGACGCTCTTCCCCTATCAGTTCGACATCATTCCGGTCGAGCTCATCAGCTCCATCTTCGAGCAGTTCGTTCAGGCCGACCCGACCATTCGGGGCAGCGCCGGCGGGACGAACGTGCACTGCACCAGGTTGTCGCTGGTGTCGCTGGTGCTGGACGAAGTCATGGTGGAGTGCGTCGGCCACGAGACGGTGCTGGACTTGACGTGTGGCTCCGGCGTCTTTCTCGTCGAGGCGTTCCGGCGGCTGGTGACGCTTCGTGCCGGTGGGAAGCCTCCAAGTGGCCTAATGATAAGGTACGTGTTGCACGAGCAGGTTTTCGGGCTGGACATCAGCGAGGCCGCGATTAGGGTCGCGGCATTCAGCCTCTACTTGGCCGCCTTGGACCTCGATCCCAACCCGCAACCCCCCCAGGCGCTGGCGTTTTGGCCCCTCATCGGCAAGACGCTGTTCGTGGGCGACGTTTGGACGGACCAACACAAGTTGGCCGCCGCTAACCGGGACGGGAAGTTCGACCTGATCGTGGGCAACCCTCTGTGGAGATCCATGCCGCCCTCGCGGGACGATGATGCATCCGGCCCTCGAGGCACCAGCCTGAGATTCGTCAATAAGGCCATGAAGTACGGCTCCGACGACACCCGCCTGGGCCTGGTGCTATGCGTACATCACTTCTTCGGACGAGCCGAGACGGCGCAGCGCGCCCTGCAGCAGATCATCGATAAGCTGGCGCCGCTGACGCTGGTCAACCTGTCGAATCTTTCCGCATGGCTCTTCCCAAAGGCCAACATGCCCGCGATGATTCTCTTTGCCGGACACCGTAGCGATGTACCGCCCGTAATCAAGGCAGCTCAAGCACCTTGGTCGCCGGCCGGAGCAAAGAGCCACACCTTCGATCTCGCTCCCAGCGACGTCACCACGCTCCCAATCTGGGACTGGAAGCGGGACCCGCGCTTCCTCAAGGGCGCGGTCGTCGGTACCCACCGGGACCTGACCCTGGTCGACGACCTGTGGAGGGCACACGGCGAGCTGAAGGACGAACTCAAGAAGATTGGCACGATGTTCCGCACAGGACTGACGTTCCCACGCGACAAGCACATCTTTTGCGCACCTGTGTTGATCATGAGGGAGATGCTTCTGAGGCAGTACATGCCTCGCATGGTTGTAGCCGTTGCCGAGGAAGACACAGTGTATTCCAACGCCTACTTCGGCGTCGCATTTCCTCCACAGCACGAGGATGTTGCGCATCTTCTCGCTGGCATACTGAGTTCGTCGTTGGCCACTTGGTTCCTGCTCATGACGGGATCGACCCTGGGACTGGCCAATCGCCGAGTCATGTCTGCCGACGTCGCCCAGGTACCAGTGCCCGATCTAGCGGAGGCCGCATCCTCAGAAGTTGGCCGGCGCATCGTCGACCGGGCTCGAGAGCTGGGCGGACAGGCCGTGACCAAGGACGAGTGGCGGGCCCTCGACGAGGAGGTGTTCGAACTCTACAAGCTGCGTCCTTCGGAGCGTATTGTGGTGCGGGACGGCATGTTTCGGGCGACATGGCAGTGGAAGGCTGGCCGGGACACATCGGTGGCGCAGGCGACGACCAAGAACGTGGTGTGCTATGCGAAGGCGTTCGGGTCCGCCATCGACGTCTGGCTTCGAGAGGGGAACCGTCATCGAATGCGTGCGGAGGTGTTCGACCTGCCGCTTCGCGAACCGTTGCGGGTGGTGCGCTTTGTCGTGGAAGATCAGCCTGGACCCTCGGTTGTCGAAGTCGTAAGTCCCGATGGGAGCCTGAGGCAGCTGCTGGACCGAATCGGTGAACGTTTGGAGTCCTCGTTGACCAACTATCTCGTGGGTCAGCGTGAAGTTCGGGCTTACGAGTCGGGGGAAGTGGTGGTCGTGAAGCCCGCCGCCCGGAGACACTGGATGGGGGTGTGCGCCCTCGGGGACGCCGACGAAGTAATCTCGGTCAGCCTGCGAGTTCCGAAAGCTCGTGAGCAGTGACCGTACCGGACCGGGAATTCACCGAGCCTGCACACGCCTTTGTAGTCTCCCACAGCGCCCGGATCGGAACAGCGCGAAGACCCTCCCCGAACGACACGCCCAACTCGCCGTCGTACAGCACAACGCCGCCGGCGAAGCGGGAGCCCAGCGCCGCCCGAAGCTTGCGCAGCCCACGGAAGTCGGCGCGGTTGACGGTCGCGGCGGCCTTCACTTTGACGCCCGCCACCGCACGCCCCCGCTCGATCACGATGTCCACTTCGGCGCCGTCCTTGTCACGGTAGTGGTGGAACGAGTGGGGCTCGGGATGACCGCTGGCCATTCGCCGAAGTTCCTGGCAGACGAAGGTCTCGAGGAGCTGCCCCAGCAGCGTGCGCTCGGCGGCAAGGTAGGCGGCATCCGTGCCAAGCAGCGTGCACGCCAGCCCGGTGTCGCCCAGGTGGAGCTTCGGCGTTTTGACGAGCCGCTTGAGCCTGCTTCCGTGCCAGGGCTGAATCCGGTTCAGCAGGAATACTCGCTCCAGCAGCGTCACGTAGTCGTGCACAGTCGCCCTGCCGACGCCGAAGGTGGACGCCAGCTTGGTCGCGTTGAAGAGCTGGGCGGTGCCGGCTGCGGCCACGGACAGCAGCTTCGGCAAGGCGTCCAGGTGGCGGATGCGGGCCAGGTCCCGCACGTCTCGCGCCACGATGGTCTCCACGTAGCTCCGGTACCATTCGGTGCGCCAGCGGCCCTTGGGGCGCACGAGAGCGGCCGGATATCCGCCGGCGACGATCCGCTCCGCAAGTTCGGCGCCCAGCCTCTCGGCGACCTGGAAGTCGGGTCCGCCGCCGAAGAGGGCGTCGAGGAACCCCACGCTGGGCTGGGCCGGCCCGCCCTGGACGGCTCGGCCTGGAGACGCCGACGGCCCCGGCCCCGGTCGCCCCAGCTCCGCCTGCGACAGCGGGTGCAGCCGAAGGACGTGCATCCGTCCTGCCAGCGAGTCCGAGAGCCTCGGGACAAGCAGGACGTTGGACGAGCCCGTGAGGATGAAGCGGCCCGGGGTCCGGCGACGGTCGATTGCAACCTTCAGTGCCGCGAAGAGCCCAGGCACGCGCTGCACTTCGTCCAGCACGACCCGCTCCGGCAGGTCGGACAGGAAGCCGGCGGGGTCGGCTTCCGCCGTCAGGCGCGCCACGTCGTCGTCGAAGCTCACGTAGGAGTAGCCCAAGGGGCCGCCGACGGACCGGGCCAGGGTCGTCTTGCCGCACTGGCGGGGGCCGTGGACCAGCGCTGCGGGCGAGTAGGCCAGAGCGTCGGCGAGCGGCCGGGCGGCGTGGCGTGGGTAGAGGTCGGTGTGCGGGATCATCGGCTGATCGGCTTGACCTTGGACACGAGGGGTTCGGGTTGTCCCCGGCGGAACTTCGGCTGATCGTAAGGTAATGCTTCGGCCAATCGTCGGTTTTGGGATGATCCGATCACGAGGCGGTCGTGCTTGTGGCTTTGTGTAGTTGTCTTTGGGAATCGGCCAATCGTCAGTTGTATATGCGTCGATTCGTCTTGCTTTCGATCGGCAGTGGAGTACCCAGGATGCGCCGCTTCCCCAAGGCTTCGCCGGGGCAAGGTCCCGGGCTATGGCGGAAGTTGATGCGCCACACCATGTCGGCTTGTCGGCGTGCGAGCTTGGAGGCCGACATGCTCGGGCGAGCGGCACCCAGCGGTCCAGCCGCCGAGTACCGGTCACCGCCGGAAGCGCAGGTCGCCCCACAGATGCCGCTCCACGGCGACCCGCGGTCCGGGCCGTCGCCGACAGTGGAGAGACCTTGGCTGGGTTAGTTGGCGATCCGGGCGATCAGCTCCGCGACCGTGTCGCACTCGATGACGGCGTCCGCCGCGGCGTCCAGCTGGTCGCGTCCATCCAAGTCGCCAACCACGCCCGAAAACTGCGCGGCCGCGTCCGCGCCGAACTTCTTGGCCACCTGGCGCTCCAGGACGGTCCTGGATCCCTCCCGGTGCCCTTTTCGGTGGCCCATCCGGTGGCCTATCCGGTGGCCCTCGTCCCGCAGCCTTGCCATCTCTTCTTCGATCTGCGTGTACATCTGTCTCGCCTCCGTCAAGTTGGTGATCTCCGAGAGTTCCTCTTCCGAACGGCCCCACTGCCGCGCCGCGCCCAACGCCCACAGCGCGAACGCCCTCCGCGATCCCCGCGTGCTCGGGACCCGGGTACGCCGCCAGCACCTCGTCCAGCACGGCCCGGACCTTCGCCGTGCCGCCGTCCCGCACCCCACAGATGCCGCTCGACGGCGACCCGCGGTCCGGGCCGTCGCCGACAGCGGAGAGACCTTGGCTGGGTTAGTTGGCGATCCGGGCGATCAGCTCCGCGACCGTGTCGCACTCGATGACGGCGTCCGCCGCCGCGTCCAGCTGGTCGCGTCCATCCAAGTCGCCGACCACGCCCGAAAACTGCGCGGCCGCGTCCGCGCCGAACTTCTTGGCCACCAGGCGCTCCAAGACGGTCCTGGATCCCTCCCGGTGCCCTTTTCGGTGGCCTATCCGGTGGCCCTCGTCCCGCAGCCTTGCCATCTCTTCTTCGATCTGCGTGTACACGTTTCTCGCCTCCGTCAAACTGGTGATCTTCGACAGTTCCTCTTCCGAACGGCCCCACATCCGGGCCGCGCCTATCGCCCACAGCGCGAACGCCTCCGCGATCCCTGCGTGCTCGGGACCCGGGTACGCCTCCAGCACCTCGTCCAGCACGGCCTGGACCTTCGCCGTGCTGCCGTCCCGCTCGAGCTCCCTCAACCAAGTCAGGATGCGCCGCTTCCGCAAGCTTCGCCCGGGCGGCACCCGCATGTCAAGCACCTGGTAGGGCAGCCGGATCGAGAGGTCGCGCAACTGGGGCAGCGTGGGCGAGATCAGGTCGGCGATGTCGAGGAGGGCGTCCCAAGGACGGGGGCCGTTGTGGACGACGCAGACGACGACGGGGGGCAGCCGGTGGTCGGCGCCGGACGGCGTCTCGCGGATCAGGTTGTCGTAGGCGTCGGCGACGTAGCGGAGGACGCGGGCGGCCATGGAGGGGTCAACGCGGGACTGAAACTCGAGGAGCAGGACCACGAATCCGGGGCGGTGTCGGAAGTTGACGCGCCAGATCATGTCGGCCTGTCGGCGTTCGAGCTGGGAGCCGACGTGCTCCGGGGTAACCTTGCGCAGCGAGTCGAGGTCGAGTTGGTCGGCCCAGTCGGGGGCCAGGTAGTCTTGGAGGAGTTCGGCGACGGTGGGGGCCTGGGAGAAGAAGAACTTGTAGACCTCGTCGTGCTTGCGGCGGGGTGGGCGGGGGTTGTCGTGGTGGGAGTCGGGCAACGGGGGGCCTCCTGTGGGTGCGGGGTTCGCGGGTTCGCGGAGACCCCTGGGGGGCGCTCCGGGCCCGGGAGAAATGGCCGGGCCGGAAGCAAGGTGCACCCGGAAATTGGGCGTTTGGATAGCTGGATCGGCCCGACTTCGCGAACTCCAAAACCATATCATTGAGTGACTTTACTCAATGACCTTCCCCTCCGGTCGAATCTCCACTACCTTCCGATCATGAGCACCTTCCAGAGACGCCACGTCGCCGAGGTCCTCGACCTGCTGGACAAGGGCGAGTCCGCACCGATCGTAGCCGTCGTCGGCCCCCGGCAGACGGGCAAGACCACGATCGTGCGCCACGCCCTGCGCGCTCTGCGACGGGAGCGCATCCCCGGCTGGCACATCGCCGTGGACGATCCCGACGCCGACGAGCCGGCTCCCTGGTCCGGTAGCCCGGGGAGGCGCGACGCGGAGTGGCTGATCAGCGTCTGGCGAGCCGCCCGAGAGGAAGCGCGACTGAACGAGCGGGGGTTCGTCCTGGCACTCGACGAGGTGCAGCACGTGAAGGACTGGTCGCGAGTGGTGAAGGGACTGTGGGACAGGGACCGGGAGGAGGGCCGTCGGTTGCGCGTGATCGCGCTGGGCTCCGCTCCGTGGGACATGCTCACCGGAATCGGCGAGAGCCTGGTGGGCCGCTTCATGCCGGTGCATGTCCGGCAGTGGTCGCTGCGGGAGATGGCGGCCTTCGACTACTCCATGGACGACTACCTGTACTTCGGAGGCTATCCGCACGCGGCACAGTGGAGGCGGAACTGGGAGAAGTGGCGGCAATACATCGTGGAGTCGATCGTCGGACCGACGATCGGCAAGGACATCCTTTCGCTCACGAGAGTCGACAAGCCCGCCCTGCTGCGACGCCTGATGGACCTGATTCCCCGCTACTCGGGTCAGATTCTTTCCTACAACAAGATGCTCGGCCCGCTGAAGGACGCCGGCAACACGACGACGCTGGCCCGCTACCTGGAGCTGCTGGGCAACGCCGGACTAGCGGCCGGGCTGTCCAGGTACCCGCCGAGTGCCGGACGGGGATCGAGCCCCAAGCTGAATGTGCTCGACCCGGCGATCATGACGGCGGCCCGGGGATACGCTCCCGACGAGGCCAAGGTCGACAAGACGCTCTGGGGCAGAGTCGTGGAAAGCGTCGTCGGGGCTCATCTTTACAACACGCTTTCGCCTGCGGCAACATTGCACTACTGGCGAGAGCGCGACGAGGAAGTGGACTTCGTGCTGACGCGAGGCCCCCGCGTGCTCGGAATCGAAGTCAAGAGTGGGCAGACGCACGGGACTTTGAGGGGCCTCCGGGCATTCAAGCAGCGCTTCCCGAAGGCCCGGACGCTGGTTGTAGGAGGCGGTGGGGTGCCCCTTGACGAATTCTTGTGGGAACCAGCGTCATTTTGGCTGGATGAGGCTTGGACGTGATCGTTCCGCGCACCGTGACGGCGGTCGGCTCGGACGACAAGCCAGCGAGGACCGGGGCGAAGCTGTCCGACTTTCGCGACGAGCGCTTCTACGTGTTGCTGGGCAGTCCCGGAGCGGGCAAGACGACCGCGTTCGAGGCGGAGGCTTTGCGGAGTGACGAATCCCTCTACTTGACCGCTCGCGAAGTAGCTCGTGCCCACTCCCATCCGAAGTCAAAGTGGCGGGGGAAGACCCTGTTCATTGATGGGTTGGACGAAGTGCGGGCCGGAAAACAGGATGTGCGTGAGCCTCTCGATTCCATTCTCGACTGTCTGGACCGACTAGGCGGCCCTCCCGCCAGGCTATCCTGCCGCTCGGCTGCGTGGCTGGCCACTAACGACCGAGAAGCCATCAGGTCGATCCCGGGCTATGGGCGCCTCACAATCCTGCAACTCGACCCGCTGACGGAAGAGAACGCACGAGACATCCTTGGTCACCGCTTGGGGAGCGCCGCCCTCGACTTCTTCGAGAGTGCGAACAGCCGAATGTTGCACGGCCTCCTCGACAACCCGCTCACGCTTGAGTTGCTGATGAAGGCGACGGGTGAGGGTTGTGAGTGGCCCGCGAGTCGCGTCGATACCTTTGAGCGTGCGTGCCTTGCGCTGACGACCGAGGAGAACGACGAACATCGGGCGGCCCTCCGCTACCCGACGGTTCGGGAGAATCTTTCGCCTACCCGAGTTCTCGACGCAGCCAGTCGCATAGCGGCGCTCTATCTGCTCACGGACAAAGACGGGATCGCGTGGGACCGCTCGGACGCGGCCGACCCAGACAGCGTGCTACTGATCAACGAAGCCATCAACCCCGATGGCGACTGGACGAGAAAGGCCTGGGAATCGGGTCTACTCGTGCCGAAACGGCCGACGCCAGGCGTGCACTTGCCCGTGCACGAGCATGTGGCCGAATACTTGGCCGCCCGCCACTTGAAGAAAGCCGTCGCCGGGCGCGCGGTCCTTCGTCGCGTGATTGGCTTGCTGACGGCCGGAGGCGGTGTGCCCTCCCCATTAAGAGGTGTGGCGGCTTGGTTGGCCGCGCTTTGCCCCGACGCCAGAAAGCTCCTGATCGACCTTGATCCCGTCGCCATCGTGGCCTACGGGGACATCGGCGTCTTTGACGAAGACGAGAGAACGCATCTTCTGGACCGACTTTCGATGCACGCCGGCCCGAGTTCCAACCCCTGGCGCTTGCCCAACACCGCGCTGGTCGGCTTGGTGAATTCAGGAACCATGAACGATCTATTCGGCTACATGGTCGGAAGCGACCGCTCTGATGATGTGCAGAAGACCATGACACTTCTCCTGCGCGGTGTTGCCGCGATTCCCTTGCAGTGCGACCAAATCTCGGGCAAGGACCTGCTGGCGACGGCGCGAGACCCTACATGGTCCTTGTCCGTGCGCCATTCGGCTCTGGCTGCCGCGATCAAGCTTCCTAGCAACCCGGAGGAGATCACGACAAGACTGCAGCTCCTGCAGGACGTGAACGAGGGAAGCGTCGATGACCCTTCTGGCAACATCCAAATGTGGCTGTTTCGGAATCTTTATCCGGACCACATTCCCCCGGACGAGGCTTGGAGATGGGTGCCGATGCCGTTCCCCCGGACGTTAGCACCCGTTCTGCCCCGTAGGTTGTCCCCAGAACGTTGCCGTGAATTGCTCGACGCTCTGCACACCCGATCCGCTAAGGCCGATTACGTCTGGGATTGGTCGCTCGCCTACCTGACTTGGGAGCTCCTAGCGCGAGTGATCGAGGCACATGGGGAGAGCCTGGGCGTTACCGAGCTATACGACTGGATCAAGCTTGCGGCTTACGATCCGGCCACCCGCATGTGGGATCGTTCGCACGGCGACGCAGATCGTCTAAAGCAAACTCTGCTAGCGGCTGATGTTCCCGGCGGCCCCGACCGCGTTCTGCCGGGTGCGCCTCGTGTCCAGGTGTGGTTGGCCGAACGACCGTCGATCCAGAAGGAATTGCTCCGCCTCCATCTGCTTCCTCCAACTCGCGGCGAGGACGGCCGTGACCACGACGCACGAATTTTCGGTGCTACGGCGTTCTGGAAAATCGTTTCTTGCGCCGGTCGCCCCGCCGACTTCCGGCAGTGGTGCCTGCGGAAGGCGCTAGCGGTGGCGGGGACGGACGAAGATGTCGCTCACTGGTTGGTCTCCTTTGCCGTACAGCCCATTCGGCGCTCGATGCCAGCGGGTGAGTGGCTACCCACCGCTCTTGAATTGGTGGGCAACGCCGCGATCCTTGCCGATCAACTCAAAGCAATGGCCGAGCACGACAGAATCGCGAAAGACCGAGAACTGGCGTACAGCACTCGACGAACGGACCAGAAGAGACAGCTAGCTGGCCAAGTCCTCCAGCATCGAAACGCGCTTCTGGCGGGGACAGGCCCTGAGGAGCTTCTTGTCGAGCTCGGTCAAGTCTACTGCGGCGGCTTCGGCGGGGCCCCTGCCGACGGCGAGGAACGGTTGCGGGCCGAGCTGGCATCAAGTGACGACGCCACGGACGTTGCGCTGAACGCGCTGGTGCGTGCGGCCACCAGCGATGCAGGCCCAAAGATACCAGAGATCGTGAAGCTCGACGGCGAGGGAAAATTCTTCGGTTGGTGTATGCCGTTCCTAGCAGGCTTGGACGTCATGGAGCGCAGAGGGGAACACATCCCCAGCGTGTTGGGCGAAGGTCTCGAAAGGGCAGTTTGGTTCTTTCTTGCCAAACCGCTTGACGACCGCTCAGAGATGCCAGCGTGGTTTGCCGACGTGCTGGAGTCGCGTGCAAAGATGGTGGCCTCAATCCTTGCGGAGCTACACCGCAATCGCATTCGAGCCAAATGGGACAACAGTGCTCTGCTGTACAAAATGACAATGGACGAACGCTATCGACATGCGGCGCGGCTTGCGTTGCCAGACCTCCTGAAGGCATTCCCGGCCAAGGGGTACGGCGCTCAGTTGCCACTGTTGCACCAGGTGCTGGTTGCGGCAATCCGCCACGTGCCCGAGGATGTGGCACCGCGCGTTCGGAATAGAATGGCCATTCGCAACATGAACGCAGCCCAGCGCATCACTTGGCTAGGAGCGGGCGTAGCAGTTGCGCCGGACGAGTTTGCTCTCGACGCCGTCGCCTTCATCGAAGAAGGCAGAGACGCTCGCAGAAAACACTTGGAGAACATTTTGTACGCCGTCAGCGAGGCACGCGGCAACAAGCCACTGTTCGATGTCGCTACCGAGGCCGAGGCGACCGCCGTCGCCTTGCTGGTGAATACCCTGGGCCGGAAGCACTTGCCCTACTGGTCGGTCTTCAAGATTCAGACGGCGGAGAAAGCGAGGATAGTGGACGACGCCATCACCTTGGTCAAACACATGATCGAGTGTCTTGCCAAGAACCCTACTCGCGTCGCGAGCCTGGAGCTGGACTGCTTGTCCAACGACAGGAACCTCACCAACTGGCACAGCGCACTAAAGGATGCATTGGAACGGCAGAAAGCGCTGCACTACCGTACAGAGCGCCGCATTCCCGCGGTCGAAGAAGTTGAGGAAGTGCTTCGCGACGGACCGCCCGCGAACGCCGCTGACCTTGCGGCTCTAATCGTGGACCGGTTGGAGCGGCTAGGAAGGGACATCCGTCATTCGAGCACAGACGACTGGCAGGAGTACTGGCAGACCGAGCGGCGCCCGCCGTCGCCGCAGGACGAGGATTATTGCCGAAACAGGTTGCTGTCGGCCCTCCGCTGGCGCTTGCCGGATGGCGTGGACGTCCGTCGGGAGGCTAGCTACGCGGACAATACACGGGCGGACATCCGCGTGTGCTTCGACTCCCACGCGATCCCAATCGAGATCAAGAAGAGCAGCAACAGGGAGCTGTGGAGCGCGATGCGGAATCAGCTGATGAAGAAGTACGTGCGCGACCCCGAGTCGGCGGGACACGGCATCTATGTGGTCCTGTGGTTCGGCGCAGGGGGGGCCGAGCGGGTCAAGACCCCGCCGAAGGGACCTCGCCCGAAGGATCCCGAGGAGCTGGCCCGTCGTCTGGAGGAGGAGCTGTCGGACGACGAGAGGCACAGGGTCAAAGTCGTAGTGATCGACGTGAGCCGTCCCGAGAGCACTTGACGACGGCGACCGCCAACCTGGCACAACGACCACCTCCGCCAGCCTCCCGCCACGATAGCCCCCGCCAGCCTTGCGCCAGTCCCCCGACCTGCGGATTCTCGTAGGAGACTGCCAGGCACTCGCCGGCAGCCACCTTCGCCTCCAGCGCTTCCATCCCCCATCGCACCCGCCCACCGAAGCCTCCCCCTCCCCCAAGGAGCCCCCCATGAACCGAGATCGCACCTCCCTCCCCTCAGCCGTCGCCTTCTCGGCCCTTGCTGCCGTCTGGGGGGCGGCCTGCTCGCAGCCGCACGACCTGGTCGTCCTGAACGGGCGGGTTATGGACCCGGAGACGGGGCTGGACGCGCTGCGGGACGTGGGGGTTCGGGACGGCGCGATCGCGGCTCTGGCGGGCGAGGGCGAGTCCATAGCGGGCAGGGACACCTTGGACGCGACGGGGATGGTCGTTGCGCCGGGGTTCATCGACCTGCACGCGCACGGGCAGGACACGGTCAGCAACCGGTGGCAGGCGCTGGACGGGGTCACCACGGCCTTGGAGATGGAGCTGGGCGTCTATCCGGTGGGGCCGTGGATCGCTTCGCGGGAGGGGCTGGCGCGCATTCACTACGGGGCGACCGTCAGCCATCCGGGGGCGCGGGCCAAGCTGCTGACGGGCGTGGACGTGGGGCACCAGCCGACGCTGCCGCCGGGACAGGAAAATGCTTCGATGGGACCGGGTGTCGTTCACGAGACGCTGGAGGGCGAGCGGATCGGCGAACTGGCGGCGCTCATGGAGGCGGGGCTGGCGGAGGGCGGGCTGGGGTACGGATTCGGGATCACCTATACGCCGGGGGCGTCGCGCGACGAGATCTTTCGGCTCTTCGACTCCGCGGCGGGCCAGGGCGTGCCGGCCTACGTGCACCTGCGGGCCGCCGAGGACGGGGACCTGCTGGACCCCTTCCAGGAAGTGATCGCCAATGCCGCCGCCACGGGCGCGTCGGTCCACGTCGTGCACCTGAACTCCAGCGCGGACGAGCAGGCCCGCGAAGCGTTGGAGCTCGTCCGGGGCGCGGTCGCGCACGGCTTGGACGTGACCACCGAAGCGTATCCGTACACGACCGGCTCCACCTATATCGAGTCGGCGCTCTTCGACCCGTGGGAGGGACTGGACGACGCCGCGTACCAAGTCCTTCAGTGGCCGGGGACCGCCGAACGCCTTAACGCTCGGAGCTTCCGCGAGTACCGGGAGCGCGGCGGCTGGGTGCTCATCCACGGACGCAACGAGGAGACCAGCGAATGGATCACAGCGCAACCCGACGTGATCGCGGCCAGCGACGGCATCCCGTTCCTGCACCTGCCCGTGCATCCGCGCGGGGCGGGCACCTTCAGCCGCATTCTGGGACGCTACGTCCGGGAGCGGGGCGCGCTGTCGCTCATGGACGCGCTGACCAAGATGACGCTGCTGCCGGCTCGCAGGCTGGAGGGCGTGGCGCCGGCGATGACGCGCAAGGGACGGATCCAGGTGGGTGCCGACGCCGACATCACGGTGTTCGACCCCGAGACGGTGCTGGACAGGGCCACCTTCGAGGCGCCGGCCACCGCGTCCCAGGGGATCGCCTTCGTGCTGGTGGAGGGCGTGGCCGTGGTGCGGGACGGGGCGCTGGTGGAGGACGCCTTCCCCGGCAGAGCGATCACCAGCAACTGGGAGGATGGCCAGTGAGGCGCCGGACGAGGTGCCCGACGGCGAGACACGGGACAGCGAGGCGCTGGACGGCGGCGCCCAGCCCGAGGACCCGTCTACGGGCGTCCGCGGCCACCGCGGCGCTGCTGGCGACGGCCATCGCGACGCCGGTCGAGTCGTCTCCGGCGCCGCCGCCGGTCGTCCGCCCGCCGCAGCCCACCCAACAGCACCTGTCGCTGTCCCACTACCTGGACATGGAGAGCGTCTCGGACCCGCGCATCTCGCCCGACGGTACGCGCGTCGTCTACACGCGGGGCTGGATCGACAAGGTTCGGGACCGGCGCGAGTCGTCTCTCTGGATCATGAACGCCGACGGGACGCGGGCTCGTCGCTTGGCGGACGGGAGCGGGGCGCGCTGGTCGCCCGACGGGACCCGCATCTTGTACGTCGCGCCCGGCGAGCCCGGAGGCGCCCAGCTCTTCGTGCGGTGGATGGACGCCGAGGGGGCCACCAGCCAGGTCACGCGCCTGGAACACGCCCCGTCCGAAGCGCGCTGGTCGCCCGACGGCCGCTGGATCGCCTTCGCCAGCCGCGTCGGCGCCAAGGCCGAGTTCGCCGGCGTGGCGTTGCCCGCGCGACCCGAAGGCGCCGAGTGGGCTGCCGAGCCCAAGGTGGTGGAGCGCGCGGCGTACAAGCGCGACCGGCGGGGCTACGTGGACGTCGGCTTCACCCACCTGTTCGTGGCGCCTGCCGACGGGGGCACTGCGCGTCGCCTGACCCGCGGCGACTGGAACCACTCGGGGCCGCGCTGGAGCCCGGACGGCGCCGAACTCTACTTCACGTCGTTCCGACACGAAGATGCGCACCGCCCCGAGCACTGGCAGGAGTCGGAGATATACGCCGTCGAGGTGGCCACCGGCGAGATCCGCGCGCTGACCCGGCGGCGGGGCGAAGACTCGGGGCCCGTGCCGTCGCCCGACGGCGAGCTGATCGCCTACGTGGGACTGGACGCCCACCGGGACACCTACCGGAACCGCAAGATCCACGTAATGAACCGCGACGGGTCCGAACCGCGCGTCGTGTCCGGCGACTACGACCGGCAGACCGGCTCCATGACGTGGGCGCCCGACGGCAGCGGCTTGTACTTCAACGTCCGGCGGGACGGCTACGGACAGCTCCACTTCGTGTCGGTGGACGGGGGCGGCGTGACGGCGTTGACCGAGGGCGCCCATCTGTTCGCCATGTCGTCGTTCGCGTCCCACGGGACGGCCGTGGGGGTGCGGTCCAGCGCGCGCGAGCCCGGCGACATCTACCGGTTCGCGCTGGACGACCCCGCGTCCGCCGTCCGTCTCACCGACGTCAACGCGGACGTGCTGGAGCGGGTCCGGCTGGGAGAGGTCGAAGAGCTGTGGTACGACTCGGACGACGGGCTTCGCGTGCAGGGTTGGATCGTGACCCCGCCGGACTTCGACTCGTCGCGCAAGTACCCGCTTATGCTGGCGATCCACGGCGGCCCGCACGCCATGTACCACGGCGGCTTCAACTTCGCCTTCCAGGAGCACGCCGCGAACGGCTACGTCGTGCTGTACACCAACCCCAGAGGCAGCACCGGCTACGGGAGCGCCTTCGCGAACGCCATCAACCACGACTACCCCGGCGCCGACTTCCCGGACCTGATGAAGGGCGTAGACGAAGTGCTGGCGCGGGGCTACGTGGACCCGGACAACCTGTTCGTCTACGGTTGCTCGGGGGGCGGCATCCTGACCAGCTACATCGTTGGGAACACCGATCGCTTTCGGGCCGCGTCGGCCAACTGTCCCATAGTGAACTGGATGTCGGCCATGGGCACGTCCGACGCCACCAGCTACATGCGCACCTTCGAGAAGCCGTTCTGGGAGGACCCGGCCGAGTGGATCGACCGCTCGTCGATCTTCTACGTGGGAGCGGCGACCACGCCCACGATGCTCATGACCGGCGAGAAGGACTTGCGCACGCCGATGGGCCAGACCGAGGAGTTCTACCAAGCGCTCCAGTACTTGGGCGTCCCCACGGTCATGGTGCGCTTTCAAGACGAGTGGCACGGAACCACGTCCAAGCCGTCCAACTTCCTGCGCACGCAACTGTACCTGCGCAAGTGGTTCGAGAAGTGGGGCACGCACAAGCAGCAGCCGGCTGCGGACGACGGAGGCGCATAAAGGTGGCTCGAGTTCGCGAAGGCGCGGTCGCTGTGGAGCCCGCGACAGGCGATCGGGTCGCGGTCGGCGGCGGCGCGGCCGGACCTCGGATCGTGGCCGTGGATTCGCGCACGGGCTTCGTGGACCTGCTGCACATGGGGCGGCGCTCGTTGATCGGGGCGGGCGTGCTGGAGCTCGACGAAGGGGTGGCCCTGGTGGACCCCGGACCCGAGGCGCGGCTGGGGACGCTTTGGGCGGCGCTGGCCCAGATGGGCTACGGGCCGGCTGAAGTGCGGGCGGTGCTTCTCACGCACATTCACCTGGACCATGCGACCGCGACCGGCGCGATCGTTCGGGCGGCGCCGGACGCCCGCGTGTTCGTGCATCCGGTGGGCGCGCCTCACATGCTGGATCCGACGCGCCTGCTGATGCATGCAAGGCGCATCTACGGGGACGGGATGGAGCGCCTGTGGGGCGACCTGCTGCCCGTTCCCGAGCGGGCGTTGCGACAGGTGGAGGATGGCTCGGAGATCAGGGTCGGCGGACGTCGCCTGCGGGTGGCGGACGTGCCCGGACACGCCAAGCACCACGTGGCCTACTTCGAGCCCGAGACCGGCGTTGCATGGATCGGCGACGCCGGCGGCCTGCGGATCGAAGACGGGCCGACGGTTCCCGTGACGCCTCCGCCCGACATCGACGTGGAGGCGTGGAACCGCAGCATGGACCGGATCTCGACGTGGCGGCCGGAGCGGATCGTGACCACTCACTTCGGGATCCACGACGACCCGGAGGCGCACTTCGACCGCCTGTGGGAAGGGCTGTCCGATTGGGCGGCCAGGGTCCGGGGCTCGCTGGAGGTCGATCCCGACGCGCAAGGGCGGTCGCAAGGGCGGTCAGGGGACGAGCGGGCGTCCGGCGACGGGCCGTCCGGCGCACAAGACGGGGGCCGAGCCGGCGGCGCGAGCCGCGCCAGCGACGACGACGCGCACGCGCGTGCCTTTGCCGAGCATGTGCGGGCGGAGCTGTGCTCCTCCGCGTCTGCGGACTCCGTGGACTTGTACGCCGCGATATCGGCGTTCGAGGACTCGTGGCGGGGGCTGGCCCGCTACTGGCGCAAGGCGCCCCGCGCTATCCCTCGATCGCCAGCTTGACCATCTCCCGAAAGCGGACGACGGGGTTGCGGCCCCCGGGCGTCTGCGTGAAGACGAGAACGACGAGGTTCGTTGTCGGGTCCACGTAGGCGTGCGTGCCGTCGGAGCCGCCATGGGAGTATGCGCCGTCCTCGGCCACGGACCAGCCGTATCCGTAGTAGGCGGGCGGGCCGTCGGAGTCCGGGTTGGTGCGGATCTTGGGCGAAGTCAGGAGGGCGACGCTCTCTTCGGTCAGGGCTCGCGTGCCGCCGTAGGCGCCGCCGTTCAGGAACATCTGGCAGAAGACCGCGTAGTCGCTGGCCGTCGAGATCATGCCGCCGGACGCCCGGACGAACGGCACCTGGGGCGGGTCGCCAGGGGTCCAGCCGGGCATCCATTCCCCGTCGTCGCCCCGCTGGTAGTACACGACCGACATGCGGTCCAGCTTGCCGTCCATCTTCTCGTCCACCTCGTGGTGGTAGCTGTCGCGCATGCCCAGGGGCGCGTAGAACGTCTGGTCCAAGTACTCCTCCAGGGGCTGGCCGGAGACGATCTCCGTCAGCGCGCCCAACGTGTTGTAGCCGGGGTTGTTGTAGCTGTAAGCGACGCCGGGCGGGGTCTCGGCGCCGACCGCGCCGAACTTGGCGGCTTCCAGTTGCAGCGTCGGCGCATTCGGGTGCTGCGCGCTGGGCTCGGTGTACGGCATCAGAAACAACGTGGGGATGCGCAGGCCGCTGGAGTGCGACAGCAGGTGGCCGACGTTGACGAAGCCGGCCCGGTAGTTGTCCCACGAGGGGATGTGCTGCCGCACCAAGTCGTCGTAGGCCAGCTTGCCCGCTTCCACCAGCGTGGCCACGGCCGCCGCGACCACGGGCTTCGTGTTGGACGCCATGCGGAACAGGGTGTTCGGCTCCATCGGCAGGCCGCGGGCCTTGTCGCGCCAGCCGTAGGCTTCGTGCAGCACGATCTTGCCGTCCTTGGCGACCAGCAGCACCGCGCCCACCAAGTCGTCCCGGTCCACGGCCTCTTGGTACAGCCCCGCCGCGCCCGCCAGCCCCGCCGCCGACATGCCGGCCTCTTCGGGCTGGGCCCGCGACAAGACGGGCGCCTGCGCCCGGACCGCCAGGGGCGCACCTGCCGCCAGCACCGTCCCCAGGAGCGCGCCTGCCGCCAGCGCCGTCCCCAGGAGCGCGCCTGCCGCCAGCGCCGTCTCTCGGAGCACGGGGCGTCCGCGTTCGGGGGTGGGCGTCGCGCGAAATGCAGGGCGTCCGCGTTCGGGGGTTGCCGGAGCCGCCCTCATGACGCCGACGAGTCGCCGGGCGCGGCTTGGGCGCCGTAGCGCAGGAAGCCGGGCAGGGGGGCGGAGGCGTAGGAGCCGTCGGCGGACTGCATGGCGTTGACCACGGTCATCGTTCCTCTGGCGGCGGGCGCGGAGCCGGGCAGGACCCGGAACTCGAAGTCGTAGCGCATGCGGCGCGCGCCCTTCTCGCGCACGACCAGCCGAACCTCCACCTCGTCCTCGAAGCGAACGGGCAGCAGGTACTCGCACGACGCCGATACCCGGGGCATTCCGCGCCCGCCGCCCGACACCCGCTCGAAGGCCGATCCTCCCAGCGAACGGTAGAAGGCGTGCTCCGTCTCCTCCATGAGGCGGAAGTAGGCGGCGAAGTGGACCAGCCCGGCCGAATCCGTGTCGGCGAACTCGATCCGGTGAACGGCGGTGAACTCGTGCTCCATGGCGAATCAGCGTGCGTGGAAGGTGACGAGGGAAGCGAACGACGAAGGGCCGCTCCCGCAACAATAGCGCAGGCGGCAATCAGCGTCATGGCGCGGACAGCATGGACTGCAGTGCGGCCAGCGACAGGGCCGAGTTCGCGGCCAGGATCGATCCCCGAACGGGTAGGACGGGGCCTCCCTCGATCCGGCCCACGCGGCCGCCGGCTTCGGTCACGAGCAGGACGCCCGCCCCGAAGTCCCAGGGCTCCAAGACGGGTTCCCAGTACGCGTCCAGGGTTCCGTTGGCGACATACGCGAAGTCCAGCGTCGAGGCCCCCGTCCGGCGTACGCCCGACGTGCGGCGGAGCGCCGTGGCAAGCGTGCCCAAATACGGTTCGACAAGCTCGGGGAACTTGAACGGAAAGCCCGTTCCAAGCAGGAACCCGCTCACGTCCGTCGCCGGGCTCGCGCGGATCCGTCGTCCGTTCTCGAACGCGCCCTCTTCGCGCGCCGCCGTCCAGACCGCGCCCAGCGCCTGGGCGTGAACCGCGCCCGCGACCGGTCCCGCGCCGTCCCAGACCGCCACCGAAGCCGAGTGGTAGGGATGCCCGTGAAGGAAGTTGGTGGTTCCGTCCAGCGGGTCCACGAGCCAGACGTGCTCGTTGTCCGGCGCGCCGGGACGCTCGCCGCCGCGCTCCTCCGCCATGATCTCGTGGTCCGGGTGGCGCGCGGCCACGACCGACAGGGCCGCCTCCTGGGCCGCCAAGTCCACGTCGCACACGAAGTCGCTCGCCGCAGTCTTGGACTCCACCCAGCGTCGGTTCTTGCGCCCGGCGGCCTTCCGATGGACGTTGGCCGCCGCCTGCGCCGCCTCTCGAGCCGTCTCCAGCAGCCGCAGGGGCGCGTCGGAACCGGCAGTGGCTTGGGACATGCGGGGGTCGCGTGCGGCAGCGAGCCAGGGGCAGGGGGCCGCGAGCAAGGAGGGCGCGCGTCGAATGCTACATTACAAGTCTAGCCCTAGAGTCCATACCCCCGCCCGCTCGGGTTCCCTCCCTCTTCGTGCCGGGTCGCCCGTCCGCCTCGCCCTGTCCCGCCATGGTTCCGCGCAAGAGAGTCTTCTCCGGCATCCAGCCGACGGCCGTCATGACCCTCGGCAACTACTTCGGGGCCGTGAAGAACTGGGTGCGGCTCCAAGACGAGCACGACTGCGTCTACTGCGTCGTGGACCTGCACGCCATGACGGCGCCGTACCACCCCGAAGAGCTGCGGCGGGCCTCCAAGGACATGTTCGTGTCGCTCCTGTCGGCCGGCATCGACCCGGAGCGCTGCACGGTCTTCGTCCAGTCCACCGTCCCCGAGCACACCGAACTGTGCTGGTTCCTGGCCACCTTGGCGTCGCTGGGAGACCTGGGCCGCATGACCCAGTTCAAGGAGAAGTCGGACCTGCTCAAGGGCGCCGTCGGGGGCCGCGGTCGCGCAGAGCCGACTACGACCGCCCGGGACGCCGACGCTGGGGACGCCGACGCCGGGGACGGCGCGTTCGTTTCTTCCGGGCTCCTCTTCTACCCGGTGTTGCAGGCCGCCGACATCCTGGCCTACCGCGCGGACTACGTGCCGGTCGGCAGGGACCAGTCCCAGCACCTGGAGCTGAGTCGGGGGCTGGCCCGGCGATTCAACGCCCGCTTCGGCCGCGTCTTCCCCGAGCCCGAGACCCTTCACGCGCCGATCGCCAAGCTGCTGTCCACGGCGGACCCGACCAAGAAGATGAGCAAGAGCCTAGGCTCCAAGCACTACATCGGCCTCTTCGAAGAGGAAGCGTCGGTGCGTCGCAAGATCCGATCCGCGGTCACCGACTCCGGCCGCCCGGACGACGGCGGGACGAGCCCCGGCGTCGAGAACCTGCTTACGCTGCTGACGGCGTGCGGCGGCCGGGCGGACGCCGAACAGATGCGGCGCGACTACTTTGCCGACAGGTTGCGCTACATGGACCTGAAGACTCGGACGGCGGACGCCGTGGTGGCGCTGACCGCCCAAATGCGGGACCGTCGGGCCGAGGTCGTCCAGCGCGAGAAGGACCTGGACGGCCTGATCGCGGCGATGGCCGGGCGGGCCCGGGCGATGGCCGGCGAAACCCTGGCGCTCGTCAGGGAGGCCACCGGCGCTTACCCTCCTCCCCGCGCCGACCGAGCGCCCGACATCGCCCCCGCAAACGCCAAGGAGCAACGATCATAGACGCGAACGGCAACACCGATCTCGGCGGCGTGCTGATCCCGGTCACCACGCCGTTCGGACCCGACGGCGACGTGGACGTACCCGGCCTGCAGGACAACATCCGCAAGTGGGCGTCGACGGGCGTGCGGGGCTTCGTGGTGGGGGGCTCCACCGGCGAGGCCGTGCTGCTGGACGAGGACGAACGGGTTGCCGTGTGGGAAGCGGTCCGCGACGCCGCGCCGGACGGCCTCCTGCTCGTGGCGGGCACGGGCGCCGAGTCCAGGCGCGCCGCCCTTCGGCTGTCGCGGACCGCCGCCGACCTAGGCTACGACGCCGTGCTCGTGCAACCGCCAGCCTTCTACAAGAGCGCCATGACCCCCGCCGTCGTGCGCGACCACTATCGGGCGGTCGCGGACGACTCGGTGGTCCCCGTCGTCGTCTACCAGGTGCCCACGCGCTTCTGCACGCTGGACTTTCCCACCGGACTGGTCGCGGAGCTCTCGGTACACGACAACATCGCGGGCATCAAGGACTCGCGGGGCAAGCTCGACGCGGTGGGCGAGCTGGCGACGGCGGTGCGCGAGGGCTTTCAGGTGCTGGTGGGCAGCGGAAGCCTCTTGTACCCGGCGCTGGAGGTGGGCGCGACGGGGGGCATATTGGGCGTGGCCAACTTTGCGCCTCGCTTGTGCGTTCGCATCTGCGAGGGGTACGCGGCCGGAGATGCCGCGGCGGCCGGAGACGCGCAAGAAGTCGTGGGCCCGTTGCACAACGCGATCGTGGGCGGCATGGGCGTGGCCGGCGTCAAGTGTGCGCTCGACCTGCTGGGGTTCGCGGGTCGCGAGCCCCGTCCGCCCCTGCCCCCGTTGCCCGCGAAGCAGAGGGGCGAAGTGGCTCGACTGCTGGATACGGCAGGACTGCTGGCGCAGACGGAACCCCCCGGGGCCGGCAGGCGGCACGCGCCGTCCCGCGCATGACCGACCGGGCCGGGTCGCCTTCCCCGAAGACTTCCGGGCGCCGGGGCTCGTGCACCGTTGTGGTCGGTTGCCAATGGGGCGACGAAGGCAAGGGCAAGATCGTGGACGTGCTGGCGCCGGAAGCGAAGATCGTGGCGCGCTACCAGGGGGGGGCCAACGCCGGCCACACGGTTCACGCAGGCGGCATGGAGTTCGTCTTGCACCAGATCCCGTCGGGCGTGCTGCATCCCGGCGTCCGCTGCTTGCTGGGCAACGGCGTGGTGCTGGACGCGCGACAGTTCTTTGCCGAGTACGACGAGTTGGCCGCGCGGGGCGTGCAAGTGGCCGGCCGCGTCGGCGTGAGCGCCCGTGCCCACGTGGTTTTCCGCCACCACCGCGCTCTGGACCGGGCGACCGAAGAAGTGGCCGGCCGGGCGGCAGACGGGTCCGAGATCGGAACCACCGGACGGGGCATCGGTCCCGCCTACGAGGACAAGACGAGCCGGCGGGGCGTGCGCGTGGCGGACCTGCTGGAGCCGGACGGGAAAGAGGCTGTGCGGCGCAGCTTGCATCGGGCGAACTCGCGGCTCGGGGAGTTGGGCGCGGCCCCGGCCGCGGGGTGCGAGCCGGACGAAACGCTGGAGCTGGCGGAGCGCCTGCGCGGCGTGGTGGCCGACGTGGGACAGGAGATCGACGACGCTCTGGCCGGCGGCGAAAGCGTGCTGCTGGAAGGCGCCCAAGGGACGGCGCTGGACGTCGACCACGGGACCTATCCCTACGTCACGTCGTCCACCACGACGGCGGGGGGCGCCGCGGCCGGGGTCGGGATCGGCCCCACCGAGATCGGCGCCGTGACCGGGGTCGCGAAGGCCTACGCGACCCGTGTCGGCAACGGCCCGTTGCCCACCGAGTTCACGGACGCCATGGAGGTTCGCATGCGCAGTCTCGGCAGCGAATTCGGGGCTACCACGGGTCGGCCCCGTCGTTGCGGCTGGTTCGACGGCGTCGTTGCGGCCTACGCGTGCCGCGTCAACGGCCTTACGGGGATCGCCGTCACCAAGCTGGACGTGCTGGACACCTTGCCCGAAGTCAAGATCGCCACCGCCTATCGCATCGGGACCCACGTGCACCGCACCCTGCCCGCGACGGCCCGAGCACTGGCGGAAGCACGGCCCGTCTACGAGACGTTGCCCGGCTGGCAGAGCCCCACTGGGGCCGCGCGGCGCTGGCGCGACCTGCCGAGCCGCGCCCAGGCCTACCTGGAACGCGTTCAGGAAGTGGCGGGCGCGCCGATCGTGATGGTGTCGGTCGGGACGCGCCGGAGCCAAGTGATTCGCCTTGCGTAGGTGGAGTGCGTGCCGCGTCGCCGTCGTGAACGCGGTCGGAATCGCGTGCGGGCTGGCCGTCGTCGCGTGCGTTGCGGAGGTCTGGGCGTGGGCAAAGGCGGATTTTCACTACGGCTACAGCGATGCACAGAAATACCGTCACCCCCGGGCCGGCCTTCTCTTGGTACCGGGATCGGAAGTCCGCAATACCAACATGCTGGACTACTGGACTGTCTCCCGTGCCAACCGCTGGGGTTTCCTCGCCCCCCCCCCCCCCCCCCCCCCCCGGCGAGAACGGAACGACTCGATGTCGTGTCGCGTGGCCGTGGTCGGCGATTCCTTCGTTCATGCCGCCGCAGTCCCCATGTCGGACAAGTTGAATGCGCGCTTCGAGGAGATGGCCCGTCGGCGCGTGCCCGACCTGGGCGTCGGCGCTTCCGCGTACGGCTGGGGCGGTACCGGACAGATCCACCAACTGGGCTACTACGACGAGTTCGTCATCAGAACCTCGCCGAAGATCGTGGTGCTCGTGTTCGTCCACAACGACTTCGACGACAATTATCCGAACGTCAATGTGCGCTTCAAGAAGCGCTTTGTCATCGCGACGAAGGCCGACGACGGAAGCTTCGAGCTTCGACCTCCGTGTCCCACCAAGGGGAGAGGATGCGCTTCCGTCGGCCCTCTCACACCGTTGTCCGCCTGGCACCGCATCAAACGAGGAATCGTGCGGAGGTCCTACGCCTTGGCGATGCTTAACGAGAAGAAGGAAGCGTTGGCGGTACTCCGGGACTTGCGTTCCTTCGCGCCTCCGAGTCGGGAAGCGTTGGAGTACACGGCCTTTGCCTTGGATCAGTGGATGGTCCGGGCCCGGCGCGACGACTTCGCCCTCGTCGCGCTCGCGTCGCATACGATGGGCACGCGGGGCGACGTGCTGTTCGACTTGCTGAACGCCTTGGCGTCGGCCCGGGGCATTCCCGTCGTCGACCAGCAGGCCCACATCGCGCGCCAGGGCTATCGCGTCTCGGATGCGCACTGGGCTCACGACTTCCACTGGAACGCCGCTGGCCACCAGTGGGCGGCCGAAGCGCTGATGGAGTGGCTGGAACAGAACCCGGAGGCGTGCGCGTGAGAGTTAGCGGATACGTGCGCGTCGCCGTCGTGAACGCGGTCGGAATCGCGTGCGGGCTGGCCGTCGTCGCGTGCGTTGCGGAGGTCTGGGCGCGGGCAAAGGCGGATTTTCACTACGGCTACAGCGATGCGCAAGAATACCGTCACCCCCGGGCCGGCCCTCTCTTGGTACCGGGATCGGAAGTCCGCAATACCAACATGCTGGACCACTGGACTGTCTCCCGTGCCAACCGCTGGGGTTTCCTCGCCCCCCCTCCCCCGCGAGGACGGAACGACTCGACGTCGTGTCGCGTGGCCGTGGTCGGCGATTCCTTCGTTCATGCCGCCGAAGTCCCCATGTCGGACAAGTTGAATGTGCGCTTCGAGGAGATGGCCCGTCGGCGCGTGCCCGACCTGGGCGTCGGCGCTTCCGCGTACGGCTGGGGCGGCACCGGACAGATCCACCAACTGGGCTACTACGACGAGTTCGTCATCAGAACCTCGCCGAAGATCGTGGTGCTCGTGTTCACAAGCAACGACTTCGACGACAATTATCCGAACGTCAAGGTGCGCTTCAAGAAGCGCTTTGTCATCGCGACGAAGGCCGACGACGGAGGCTTCGAGCTTCGACCTCCGTGTAGGGGGAGAGGATGCGCTCCCATCGGCCCCTCACCGTTGTCCGCCTGGCACCGCATCAAACGAGGAATCGTGCGGAGGTCCTACGCCTTGGGGATGCTTTACAAGAAGAAGGAAGCGTTGGCGGTACTCCGGGACTCGCGTTCCTTCGCGTCTCCGAGTCGGGAAGCGTTGGAGTACACGGTCTTTGCTTTGGACCAGTGGATGGTCCGGGCCCGGCGCGACGACTTCGCCCTCGTTGCGCTCGCGACGCATACGATGGGCACGCGGGGCGACGTGCAGTTCGACTTGCTGAACGCCCTGGCGTCGGCCCGGGGCATTCCCGTCGTCGACCAGGAGGCCCACATCGTGCGCCAGGGCGGTCGCGTCTCGGATGCGCACTGGGCTCACGACTTCCACTGGAACGCCGCCGGCCACCAGTGGGCGGCCGAAGCGCTGATGGAGTGGCTGGAACAGAACCCGGAGGCGTGCGCGTGAGCCGGAAGGCCCTCGCGACGGACTGCATCTCGATCCCAATGGTTATCCTTCAGGTCCTCGTCCGACCCCCGATGCCTGCCTCGTGCGGAGCACCATGTTCGAAGAGACCAGCCGGAGACTCGACCGGGTCCTGAAGGGCTTCCGCCAGCGGGGCCTTCTGACCGAGCCCATGATCCGCGAGGGTCTGCGCGAGGTGAGACGGGTCCTGTTGGAGGCCGACGTCAACTTCAAGGTCACGCGGGAGTTCCTGGTTCGGGTCCAGGAAAAGGCGCTGGGCGAGCGCGTCCTCAAGTCGGTGTCGCCGGGCGAGCAGGTGGTCAAGATCGTTCACGACGAGCTGGCGGCGCTGGTGGGCGGCGAGGAGCCCGCCGAGCTGAAGTGGTCGCCGGCGCCGCCCACGGTGATCATGCTGGTGGGGCTCCAGGGATCGGGGAAGACCTCGACGGCGGCCAAGCTGGCCAAGAGGCTGGCCAAGCCGGGGAAGGGCGTGCTGCTGGCGGCGTGCGACCTGTATCGCCCGGCCGCGGTGGACCAGCTCCGAGTCCTGGGGAAGCGGGCGGGGGTTCCCGTCCACTACGAGGAGGGCGCGTCGGACCCCGTGGAGGTGGCCCGCGCAGGACACCGGCGGGCGCGCAGGGAGAAGGCGTCCGTGCTGATCGTGGACACGGCGGGGCGACTGCAGGTCGACCAGCCCATGATGGACGAGCTGGCGCGGCTCAAGGCCGTGCTCGAGCCCAAGGAGATCCTGCTGGTCGCGGACGCCATGACGGGCCAGGAGGCGGTCCGCATCGCCCAGGGCTTCGACGACGTGCTGGACGTGACCGGCTTCGTCCTGACCAAGATGGACGGGGATGCGCGCGGCGGGGCGGCGCTCTCGATCCGCGGCGTGACGGGCAAGCCGCTCAAGTTCGTCGGCACCGGCGAAGGGCTGGACGGCCTGGAGGCGGTGGACCCGAAGCGCATCGCCGGCCGCATCTTGCGCAAGGGCGACGTGGTGGGGTTGGTGGAGCGCGCCCAGGCCGCGATCGGCGACGAGGACGCCAAGACGCTGCGGCGGAAGGTGTCCGGCAAGGGCAGCTTCACCTTGGAGGACTTCCTGGCCACCATGCGCCACGTCCAGAAGATGGGACCGCTGGACCAGCTCATGAAGTTGATTCCCGGCATGGCGGGCGCTATTCCTCCAGGGGGCATCGACCCCGCCGCGCTGAAGCACGTCGAAGCGATCATCTTGTCGATGACGCCCGAGGAGCGGCGCCGGCCGGAGATCCTCGACAAGTCCAGACGGAAGCGGATCGCCCGGGGAAGCGGGCGGTCCGTCGCGGAGGTGAACCGGCTGGTGAAGCGGTTCGCCGACATGAAGAAGATGATGAAGCGAATGAAGGGCTTTGGCCCCGGCATGAAGGGTCTCGTGCCCGGCATGCTCAACCGCAACCTCTAGTCACGGGCACAGCCTCCCGGGAAGACGACCACAGCAATGTCGACAAGTATTCGCCTCCGGCGGATGGGAAAGAAGAAGCAGCCGCACTACCGGATCGTGGTGGCGGACAGCCGCGCGCCGCGGGACGGGCGCTTCGTGGAGAACTTGGGCTACTACAACCCGTTGCCCGATCCGGCCCGGCTGGTGGTCGATCTGGAACGGGTGGACTACTGGGTCGGACGGGGCGCGGTCGCGTCCGCCACCGTGAAGAGCCTGGTGGCCAAGGCTCGGGCCGGGGGCGACGCCAAGGTCGCGCTGGGCGAGCGAGCCGAGCCTTCGCAGCCGCCGGCGGCGGAAGACTTGGCGGCCGAGGACGCGGCGCAGGTGGACGAGCCCGCGGAGGGCGCGCCTGCGGAGGACGCGCCGGAAACGGACGAAGCCGCGGCAGCCGCGCCAGCAGAAGACGATCCTGCGGAAGGCGAGCCCGCGGAGGACGAGCCCGCCGAAGACGAGCCTGCGACGGACGACGCGCCGGCGGAGTGACGACGGAGTGACGGCGGATGGTTCGTCCCCCGTCGCCGGGCAAGCCGAACTTGCCGGGAAGGCCGAGCATCCGCCGTACCTGGTCGTAGGCCACCTGAACAAGGCCCACGGCGTTCGGGGCGAAGTCTTCGTGTGGCCGCTGACCGACTACCCCCGCAGCCACTTCGCGCCCGGCGTGGTTCACCACCAAGCCGACGAGGCGGGCCGAGCGCCCTCGGCAACGGCGTCCCCGCTGGTCCTGGAGTCGGTTCGGCCCTATCGGAAGGGCTACTTGGCCAAGTTCGTCGGCATCGAGGACCGCGCCGCGGCCGATGCGCTCCGGGGCCGCTACTTGCTTCGCCCCTTCGAGTCCATCGACCCGTCCCAGGACGGCGAGGTCTTCTACCACGAGCTCTTGGGCGCCGAGGTGGCCACCGTGGACGGCGCCTTGCTGGGCCGCGTCAAGGAGGTCTATCCGGTGTGCCCCGCCGACCTGCTCGAGGTGGCGGGACCCGACGGGGAAACCCTGGTCCCGCTTTCGCCCCAGGTCGTGGTGTCGTTCGACCGCGAGCGCCGGCGCATGGTGGTCGATCCGCCCCCCGGCCTGCTTCCGTGACGCGCGCGCAGGACCGGACGCCCCCGGCGACCGAGTCGGGCGAAGGACCGCTCCGGATCAACATCGTCACGATCTTCCCCGAGTTCTTCGCCGAGCCCCTGGCGTGCAGCATCCCCGGGCGGGCAGTGCGGGCAGGGTTGGCGGTCTACCGGGTCGTGGATTTGCGCGACTACGCTCGCGACCGCCACAAGACGGTGGACGACGAGCCCTACGGCGGCGGACCCGGCATGGTCATGAAGCCCGAACCCTTCTTCGAGGCCGTGGACGACCTGCGGCCGGAGGGACCTCGGGTCCTGCTCTCGGCCCGCGGCCCCTGCTTCGGCCACGCCGACGCCGTGCGCCTGTCCCTGCAGCCCGAGGTCACGTTCCTGTGCGGCCACTACAAGGACGTGGACCAGCGGGTGGCCTCCCACTTGGCCACGGAAGAGCTGTCGCTGGGCCCGTTCGTGGTGTCGGGTGGAGAAGCGGCGGCCCTGGCCATGACCGACGCCGTGGTGCGGCTGCTGCCCGGCGCCCTGGGCGACCACGAGTCGGCGTCTACGGACTCGTTCTACGACGGCCCCGGCGTGTCGGCGCCGTCCTACACCCGCCCCGCCGAGTACCGCGGCCTGCGCGTCCCCGAGGTGCTGCGGAGCGGCGACCACCAGCGCATCCGGGCGTGGCGCCAAGCCGAGTCGCTGCGCCTGACCCGCCGCCTGGGCGAGCGCGGCGAAGACGCGGACGAAGGCCCGTCGCCGGAGTCAGGCTGACGCGGTTTCCAGCATGGGGAGCACCACCGACTCGGTGTACTCCATCGTGTCGTTCAAGTAGATGCTGGGGGGCGATTCGAAAGTCCGGATCTTGTCCGGATCGATCTGGAGCGTCGTGCTCGGCTCGGCGGCCAGCTGCGGCCACTGCGACATCACCTCGACGTAGATGCACCGGGCGTCGTCCCGCAGCACCTCGACCGACACGTCGCGCTTCGGATTCGCTAGCGGTTCGTCTTCGGGGAAGGCCGCGGCGGCGGTCTCGTACTTGAAGGCGGCGAAGGAGAGCTCGCCGGTGTCGTTGCCGGTGGCGTCGCCCAGGACCTTCTGCCCCAGAAACGCCACCGCCGAGTCGCCCTTGGCGTGAACCTGCCCGCGCACCCGAGCCTCGGCCAGCACGCGCTGCCAGCCGTCGCCCAGCACCTTGAAAACGGCTTCGCACACCAAGTCGAAGTCCTGGAACGCCATGTGGTTCGACTGCGGCCACTCGTAGCCGAAGAACAGGCGAAGGGGGGTGTTCTGCACGGAGCCGTTGATCTCGACGGTCAGCTTCTCCGGCTCCTGGTCGCGGGCCAGCTGGATGGCGAACGGCTTCTCGCTACCCGGCGCGCTCGTGCCCGGCGTGTACTTGAACGACAGGTCGTCGGCGCCCAGGGCCTCGCAGATCGCCGAATGGATCTCCATCCCCGTCTGGCGCGTCAGGACCCGGGGCGGCCCCGCCAGGAAGGCGAAGTTGGCGCCCCGAGTCCGGTACGAGTTGGCAAGCATGGCGTTCGTCCGAGTCGGCTTCGGGAGCGGGCTCCCTAGTTTCCGGCGCCCGGCTGGAGCTCCGACGCCGAGGACTCCGCGGCCAAGCGTTCCGCCTCCTGTTGTGCCGCGGTCACCTGCGCTTCCACGCGCTCCATGGCGTGCTCCATGCGTTCCACGGCCTGCTTCATGCGCTCCGTGGCGTCTCCCGAGGATCTCCTCGCCTGGCCGAGGCGCCAACGGACGCGCACGTCGTCCAGCCGGAGCCGCAAGGCGTCGGCTTCCGTCGCGTGATCCGACCATCCGGCGTGGCCCGACCGAACGGCGCCCGAGGCGTGCTTCCCCGTCACCACGATGCGAACTCCCTCGCCTGCGGCCCGACGGCAGCGCCGTCGCTTCCGAACCTTCCTGCGCTTGTCCGTGATCGTAGCGCCGCTCACGACGACGGCCCCGGTCGGATCGACCGCGACCACTGTCGCGCCGGCCTCCCTCGCATGGGGCGCCTCCGCGCAGCGAACGCTCATGTGGACGTGCCTGTGGTGGTGATGTCCGCCGTGCCTTGCAGCCAGCGCTGCGGTGATTCCCGCCCCTGCCGCCGCGCTCCCCGCGATCACCACCGCGGCCAAGGCGCCCGTTCCCGGTCTCGTCCTCATCTTCTTGCAACCTCCTCCTCTGGTTGGACCCTGCCAGCCTGCCGACATGATACGGACGCGGAACGGTTTCCGAAAGGTTGCCCGGCGTGCCGCGACGGAAACGGAGGGGAAGGGGGTGCCCTTGGCTTCATCTGCCGGGCCGGCTGAATTCCAAGCAGACCGAAGTTCCGCTGTCCGGGATGCGCGTAGTCCTTTGTGCGACAAGGGTGTTGCGCGGGTTCGCGGGCGTACGCTGGAAGTCCGGCGAAAAGTCGGTCCCAACCAGCTATCCAAATGCCCCGTTTTCGGCCCCATCGTTCGGGTATCCGCCCGAGAGGCGGCACAAGCCCCCGCGCCGGAAAGGCCGCTCGCTTAATGGACCGACCCCCCGACGAACGCGGACTCCCCGACGAACGCCGACCGCCCAACGCCCCCCACTCGTCCCATCAGCCCGACCACGCGGCCGATGCCCCGGACCCCCAGGACGACGCGCCCGAAGAGCGCGAGCGCCGTCGCCACGACCAGACCTACAAGAGCCTCTTCGCCCACCGCACGGCGATCGAGTCCTTGATCCGCGACTTCCTTGCCGTCGAGTGGCACGAGCACCTCGACCTCGACACCGCCGCGCTGGTTCCCACCGAGACGATCTCCAAGGGCCTCAAGCGCAGGCTGGCCGACTTCGCACTCCGGGTCTGGTTCAAGAACAGCGAGGCCTCGGTCGTATTCCTGGTCGAGTTCCAGGCGTCCCACGATCCCGACATGGCGCTTCGCACCTTGGACTACGCGATCGGCATGGTCGAGGCGCTGCGGGACAACCCGACGATGCTGGACCCCGGCGACGCCGTGCCCTTGCTCCTCTCCTGCGTCCTTCACACCGGCCCGAAGCGCTGGCCGGCGGAGACGAGCTTGGCCGCCCTGACACGCACGCCGGCGCCTTCGCCGGTCGTTGCGCGCGCCGTAGCCGGCTTCGGCACCGCGCATCGGTGCTTCGTGCTGGACTTGCAGTCGGCGTCGGCGGAGGGCTTGCTGCCAGCGGACTCGTTGCTGGGCTGGCTGGGCGCGTTGGAGCGGGAGCCGTTGGGGGCGGCCTTTCCGCGCGTACACGCTTCGTTGGCGGGGCAGTGGGCCGGGGAGGCGCAGGCGTCGTTACGGGAGGCGTTCGCGAAGTGGACGGACGAGCGGATGCGGTCGGCGGGCGTGCCGGCGGAGCGGAGGGTAGTTATCGTGCAGGGGATCATTCAGCCAGAGGAGGCGTTGGAGATGGGGCAGACGTACTACGAGGAGTGGGTGGAGGGACACGAGCGCAGGGGCATGGCGAAGGGCATGGTGAGGGGCGTGAAGAAGGGCGTGAAGCGGGGCGTGGCCCGAGGTCACCGGGAGATGGTGCTCCAGCAGGCGTCTCGGAAGTTCGGGGCGGAGACGGCAAAGCGCCTTGAGGGGCTGGTGAGGACGATGGGCCCCGAGCAGCTGCTGCATGTGGGCCACGCCGTGGTGGAGTGCGACACGGGAGACGACCTGCTGGCCGAGGCGGCCAACGGCGCTTCGGTCGCCCGGTAGCGCGGCACCCGCTCCCTTGGCGTCCAAGGCGAGCGAGCGCTATCTTCCAAGGCTACCCTTCACGCACATTTTTTCTGCTTCTGCGGCCCGCATAGAGGAGCCCGGCAATGGCGGACATCCTCCAACAACTTGATTCCGAACACGTCGCGGAGCACGGCCGCGACGACCTTCCCGACTTTGCTCCCGGAGACACGATCCGCGTGCTCTACCGAGTCCGCGAAGGACAGAAGGAGCGCATCCAGGCGTTCGAGGGCGTTTGCCTAGGGCGCCGGGGCTCGGGGATGGGCGAAACCTTCACCGTGCGAAAGCTGTCGGGCGGAATTGGCGTGGAGAGGGTGTTTCCGGTTCACGCTCCCACCGTGGGCGGCGTCGAGGTCGTGCGACGGGGCCGCGTCCGGCGCGCCAAGCTCTACTACCTGAGGGGCCGGCGCGGCAAGGCCACCCGCATCAAGGAGAAGCGGTCCGTCCGTCCCGATTGACCGGGCGCCTCGCATACGAGCGCCGGTGCTGGAAGCGCGGGCAGGCCGTTGTCGCGGGCGTGGACGAGGCGGGGCGCGGGCCTCTTGCGGGTCCGGTGGTCGCCGCGGCGGTCGTCCTTCCGGAGGGCGTGTTCGTGGATGGCGCGACCGACTCCAAGGTCGTATCGCCGGAGGAACGTGAACGCCTAGCCGGAGATATCCACGCGCAGGCCGCGGCCGTCTCGATTGGGGCCGCGTCGGTCCGGGAGATCGACCGAGTCAACATCCTGCGCGCCACCGCCCGCGCCATGACGCGAGCCCTGGGCCGTCTGCCGCTCCCCCCCGACCACGTGGTGGTGGACGGCTTGCCGGTGCCGGGAGTGGACTGGGAACACGACGCCGTCGTGGGAGGCGACGCCCTGGTGCATTCGGTAGCGTGCGCGTCGATCGTGGCGAAGGTCTGCCGGGACCGACTCATGACCCTGCTGGCGGCGCGCTACCCGGACTACGGATGGGAGCGGAACAAGGGCTACGCCACGCCACGCCATCGCCAAGCGCTGCGGAAGGCGGGGATCACCCCTCACCACCGCACCAGCTTCGGGCTCCTCCAGATGGAGCTGCCCCTGGAAGACGCGGGCCGCTGACCCGCTACCAGGGCGCCAGCTCCAGGCGGGCGTCCAAGGCGCGGCGCCGGCCTTCGCCGTCCTCTTCCTCGACCAGCCGGCCCTTGGCGTCGAAGACCCGCACGCGCAAGGATCGCGTCGCCCGATCCACCGTCACGTGCGAGAAGTTGTCCTCTTGGGAGAAGTTGCGCGTCCGGTAGTCCATCGACACGCGCCGGCCTTCGCCGTCCTCGAAGACGAAGGTGTCCTCCTGTCCTTCGGCCCGGGAGTCGTGAACGAAGTCCGACGGCTCGCCGTCCGCAAAGGGGAAGGGCCAGTAGAACGCCGACGACGTGACCGAGAACGCCTTCAAGTCCTCCGCGCCCGGCGTCCCCGAGAAGAACAGCTCGGCCACGTTGCAGCAGTGAATGTCGCCCGACAGGAACACGATGTTCTGCACGCCCGCGTCCACGATGCGCCGCAGCACCGCGCCGCGGGTTTTGGGGAACCCCGGCCAGCCGTCGCTTCGCTCCAGCGCTTCCGGGTCGGTCTCGACCATCGGCGTTCGGGCCGACATGGGGCTGGGCGCGAACACTCCCGACGTGACGACGAACTTGGGCACGTTGCCCCGCGTCCGCTGCTGCTCCTCCAACCACGTCAGCAGGCGCCGAAGCTGCCCCGGAGGCGCGCCCGGCAGCGTCGGCCGGCCCAGCAGGTGGTTCCGGGACAGGTCGCCGGGGCGGCCCTCGACGAACCGTTGCGTGCGCGTGTCCAGGACGAAGAAGGGAAAGACGCCGCAGTCGAAGCGGTAGTAGAGGCGGCGGCCCCACGTGCGCGGGCCGTGGCTCCACTGGTAGCTCAGGTAGGCGTCGATGGCGATGGTGAAGAGGTGGTAGCGGGCCGAGCGGCGGAGTCGGTCCTGGGACCAGTTGTCCTCGATCTCGTGGTCGTCCAGGATCATGTACGTCGGCAGCCGCTGCATGAGCCGCCGGATGTTGGGCGACCCGAAGGCGGTCAGGTAGCGGTCGCGGAACTCGCGGTACGTGTCGGCGCGGCCGAAGGGGATGCGCTTGTTGAACAGGTCGGCGTAGATCTGGTCGCCCACCATCAGGACGAAGCGGGGGCGGTCGGGCGAGTCCTCGGTCGCGGCGGCGTCCGCCATCGCCGCCATGGCGCCGAAGATTCGATCCGAGTGGCGGACCTTCCAAAGAAGGCCGGGGTAGCGGCACGAACCCAAGAGGAAGCCGAGGCGCCCGGCCTGTTTGCCTGCGCCGTCGCTCGCGCCGCTTGCGTCGCCGCGTGCGCCTTCGTCCCGGTCGGTGTTCGTGCGTCCGCCGTCGTCCGCGCCGCCGGGGAAGGTGCGCACGAGCGCGCCCGCCTTGGTCGGGTCCAACCGCTTCAAGTCGTCCCGCCAGACGGTGGAACGGGGCAGGCGCTTGAGGAGTTCGTCGCTCTCGAACTCGGTGTCGTCCTCCATGGCGTCGTCCAGGACCAGGCAACCCACGCGCACCGCGTACTCCGAGTCCGGTTCCAGGGCGAAGCCGGGCGTGTCGGCGCCCAGCTCGATGCTGCCGCTTCGGTCGAACTCGCGATGGAGCCGGAAGTAGAAGGTCTTGACGGGGTTCAGGGCGCGCCCGTTCTTGGACAGCACGCCGACCACGGCCACGGTGCGACGGCTCGACTCGGGGTGGTCGCCGTCGTCGGTCTCGGGATCGGCGCGAACCCAGATGCGGCTCGTGCGGTCGGTGGTGTGGCCTACGATCGGCCCCAGCCCCGGTAGTCGGAGTCTTGCCATCGTTCTCTTGTCGGGTCGGTTAGCTTTGGTGCGAGCCGGTAGCTCAGTTGGTAGAGCAACGGACTTTTAATCCGTCGGTCCTGGGTTCGATTCCCAGTCGGCTCATGGTTCGAAGAGCGCTCGGCGCCCGGGGGCGGACTGGTACATCTCCGCGCTGGAGTGGCCCACGCCGGGCACCACGACCAAGCGATGCCGATGCTCGCCGGGAAACACGTGGTCCAGCGTGCGCAACAGGGCTTGAGCGCGCTGGAAGCGGTTGGCGCCTTGGAAGTTGGCGCCGCACGACTGGTCCAGCAGCGACGTTCCCGTGTCCTGATCGCCGGCCAGGACGATCGCGTCTCGCCGCAGCAGCCGGACCCGAGCGCTGTCCGCGCCCTCCCGAAGCATGTAGGGAGGCAGGTCCTGGAGCCCGTAGTGCCAGGAATCGTAGTCGGGGCAGTTCGCCGATTCGGGCGTCACGAACCGGCCCGCCCATTCGCGAAGCGGCGTAGGGTACAGGTAGGTGGATGGGTTGGCGACCACGTACCGCGCGGCGATGCCGATCAGCCGTTCCTCCATCGGGCTTCCGGCGGCGTAGCGATGGGCCACTTGGCCGCCCGCCGAATGGCCGGTGACGACCAAGTGCGTCAAGCCGGGGAAGCGGGTTCGGTCCGCCAACCGCGCCAGCACGGTGTCCAGCGCGGCGTAGGAGCTGACGGCGGGCGAGGCGCCTCCTTCCGAGGGGTGGCCCCGCTTCCAGCCGGAGCTCGTCCAGTAGGGTTCGCCGGCGCCCGGTCCGTCGTCGCTGGTCTGGAAGCGGGGCGCGACGACGACCGTGGACTGAATACGGCCGGCCCCTTCCGCCGCCGCCACCACGCGCTCGAAGTAGTCGTCGGCGTTGCGGCTGTTGCCGTGAACCACGACGACGGCCCGGGTCGCGGGCGTGGGTTGAGCCGCGGCGCCCACGTCCAGCTGGTGCGTTGCGTAGTAGGGAAGGAACGCGCCCGCGCCCAGGGCAAGGCGCGCCGAGCAGCTTGCAACGGCGACGCAGGGGCCCGCATGCGGTTGCGGCGGGTCGGGATCGGGGGGCGTTGTTACGGACGAACCGCCGCCGCACGTTGCGGTGACGGCCAGGGCCGCAACGACGGCGACGCGAACGGCCGTGGCCCGAACGCCCGCGCCCGTGCCCGAAATCTGTACGCAGGTCATGACGGTCCGTAATGTACGTCGCTCAGTCCCGGCCCGCCCCCAAGGAGGTCCCATGACCAATCCGCATTCCGCGTCCGATCTGTCCGTGAGGCGCGCCGCGCCCGCGAGGCGTCGCGCCGCCCGCTTCCCGCTCGCCGCTCGCTTCCCGCTCCTTGCCGCTGCGGCCGCCGTCGCGGTTGCAGCCGTCCCGGCCTCGGCTTGGTCTTGGGCACCGGCACCGGCCCTGGCCACGGCCGTCGCCCAGCAGACCCGCACCTTCGGCGACGACCCCGGCCTGGAGCGGCTGGCCGACGAAGTGGCGCGCTTGGCAGAGCACGCCGAGGGCGTCGTGGGCGTGGCGGCGCACCACCTGGAGACTGGGCGCGGCTTCACCCTGAACGGCGACGAGGCCTTCCCCATGGCCAGCACCTACAAGGTCCCGATCGCCGCGCGCATTCTGTCCATGGTGGACCAAGGCGACCTGGCGCTGTCCGACATGATCGAGATCGACCAAGCCGACGTGTACCGCACGTCCAGCGCCATCAGCGACCTCCTGGACGATCCCGGGCTGCAGCTCTCCGTCCACAACCTGCTTGAACTCATGCTGCAGATCAGCGACAACATCGCCACCGACGTGCTGATGCGGACGGCGGGCGGCGCGGCGGCGGTCACCGCCCAAGTGCGCGACGCCGGCATCGAGGGCATGCGCGTGGACCGCCCCACGTGGGCGCTGATCGCCAACTGGCTGGGGCGCGCCGACGTGACCGAGAACGCCCCCATTGCCCCGGCGGACTACTTGGCCCTGCTGGAGTCGGAACGCACGGACGAAGACGTGGCGGCCTACAGCGCCGTGTTCAACCGCGACCTTCGGGACACCTCCACGCCCGTCGCCATGTCCGAGCTGCTGCGCATGATCTGGGAGCGGGAGCTGCTCTCCGAAGAGAGTTCGGCGCTGCTGCTGGACATCATGTACCGGTGCCGGACCGGCGAAGGACGACTGAAAGGCGTGCTGCCGCCGGGCACGCGCGTGGCGCACAAGACGGGCACGATCGGCCAGACCACCAACGATGTCGGCATCGTGGACCTGCCGGACGGCGCAGGGCACGTGATCGCGGTCGTCTTCGTCAAGGAGTCCCGGATCGAGGACTACGCGGACCGGGAGCCCGTGATCGCCCAGATCGCGCGCGCCGTCCACGACTACTTCGTCTTCAACAGGGGCTGATTCCTGTCGGCGCGACGGGTTGCGGGGCGGGTCCTTGCACGGGCGCTGGCGCCGCATCACGTCGTCGGCTGGCTGCGCCGGCGTCGCGGGCACCGGCGGACTCCCACGGTCGAGGGGAACGCCCAGCTGCTGCTGTACAGCCGCATCCTGCCGGGCGGATTCCTTCACTACGGGTACTTCGACGACCCCGACACGGCCCCCGAGGCGGTCAGCTTCGCCGACCTGGAGCGTGCGCAACGGCGATACGCGGAGCTGCTGGCGGAGCTGACCGGTCCGCCCGGACGGCCGGTGCTGGACGCGGGGTCCGGCATGGGCGGAATGCTGGGCTTGTTGCGCAAGGCGGGCCACGACGCGACCGGCCTCACGCCGGACTTCTTCCAAGTCGAGCACATCCGGAGCGCCTATCCGGACGTCCCGCTGCTGCACTGCAAATTCGAGGAGATGCCCGTGTCCGACCACAGAGGCCGCTTCGGCGCGGTTCTCCACGCCGAATCCGTGCAGTACATGGTGCCGGAACAGGTGTTTCCCGTGGTGGACGCGGTGCTGGCGCCGGGGGGCCGGTGGGTCGTGGCCGACTACTTCCGACGCGGCGCGGACGGCGAGCGCTCCGGGTGGCGGCTGTCCGAATTCCGGCGACGCGCCCAGGACGCCGGCTTCCGCGTGGCGCGCGAACGGGACATCACGCCGCACGTGCTGCCGACGCTGGGGTTCGCCCACATGCTGGCGCACCGCTTGGGGTTGCCCGCGTTCGACTTCGCGCGCGACAAGCTGCGGGCGAAGCACCCCGCCACCGGCTACGTCTTGGAAGAGGCGGCGGCCGAAGGGCGGGCGGCACTGGTTCGCAGCTTGGCGGTGCTGGACCCGGCCGAATTTGCGGCCCGGAAGCGCTACTTGATCATGGTCCTGCGCCGCAACGGCGAGGAGGGCGACACGCGGTGAGCAGGCGGGGGCAAGTCGCCGGGGCCCGGAGCTGGCGGGGCCGGACCTCGTCGGAGCGGATGGGCATTCCAGATAGTCGGGTGCGGCGACGCCATAGTGGGCCGTGTGCCTGTCGGTTCCCGACTGTTGGCCGCCGTGACGGTCGTTGCCGTCGAAGAGCCCTGACCGAAGGCTGGACCTGACCTGCAGTGGCGCGCTTCTGGAGACTCGCGACCGTGACGCTGGCGGCGTGTGCGGCCGGACCCGCCGTGCCCGCCGCCGGCCAGCCCGTAATCGAAGTCTCGGGCGAGGTGTCGTGCGCGGAGTGCCGGATCGCCGTTGACACCGTGATGACCCTGGGCGGGCTGGACGCACCCGGCGTGCACCTGGTCAGTCGCGACTCAAAGATCGCGGTGGACCAGCGCGGGCGATTTCTTCTGACCGCAATCCGCCCCGTCATTGCGGTCTTCGACTCGACGGGGACGTTCGTTCGCGAGATCGGCGGCAGCGGCGAAGGTCCGGGCGAATACGTTGCGATCACCCACGTCAACGTGGGACCGCAGTTCATCCACGTCTTCGACCCGGATCGGGGCCGCACCTTGCTGGACACGGACCATCGGTTCGTCCGCCTGGACAGGTTCTCGAACGGGATCAACCAAGCGGCGACAACCGAGTCGGGTACCGTCGTCTTCGGAGGCGACCTCCTCTCGGCCGAGTCCATCGGGCACCATATGCACCTGCTGGACGTGCATGGAGAGTTGCGTTCGTATGGGTGGGACGGATCGGCATACTCGGCTCTCACGCCCCGGCACTACGGAGCGACGGCAAGCGACTCCGTGGCTTGGCTGATCGAGGGCCCATCGGGTCGGATCGAGGAGTGGACACTGCTGCCCGAGCCGAAGCTGAGGCGGATAATCAACCGCTACGTGAAGGAGCTCGAGAGGGATATGTTGCCACCGCCGTCCGAGTACAGGGCCCCGGGCGCGTCGGCCTTTGCCGTGCGGCTCGACGAACGTGGTCTTTGGGTCCTTTGGGCAACGCCGGATCGCAGGTGGACGCGTCGCACAAACGACCCGAAAGTGATGGAACGATGGGGTCGGGAGGCAACCCCGCAGGAAATTGGGGATGGCATGCTGGACTTGGTCGACCCCGAGACGATGCGGACTCTCGCTCGGTATAGGAGCGACCTGCCGCTTCGCGGCTTCGTTCACGGCTCCGACATGATCTTGGCTTACGAGGAGACGGAGGAGGGGGTGCCCTGGCTGCATCTGCTGAGGCCCAGGCTGGAGTTCAGGTAGAGGGCGTCTGCTCGGGGTGCCGGGCTTTGGGCACGGGCGAAACGCGTTGGTTAGCTTTGGGAGCCGGCAGCTCGGTTGGTAGAGTAGCGGGCGGTGCCGGTTCGCAACTTGGCGGTGTTGAACCCGGCCCGATTTCGCGACCTGGAAAGCGTTGCTTGATCCTGGTCTTATGGCGCAACAACGAGGGAGGACGACACGCGGTGAGCAAGCATCGGGGACCAAGACGGACTGCAACCGGCAATCAGGCGCTGGCGGCCCTGGCTTGCGTCCTGGCGGCGCAGGGGACGGTGCTCGTTCCGCCGCTGGCCGCGTCCGCCCAAGAGATGACGGTGGAGGATTACCAGCCCCGCAGCACGCTGGTGGTTCCCGAGAACCCGCTGACACGGGCGCGCTTCCCCTTCGTGGACATCCACGGCCACCAGAACGCGGCCCGCATGTCGCACGCGGACGTAGACCAGCTGGTGGCGGAGATGGACGAACTCAACATGGCGGTCATGGTCAACCTCTCGGGCCGGAGCGGGGCCGCACTGGTCGAAGGGCTGGCCAAGATGGCGGGCCGCCATCCCGGTCGCTTCGTCTTCTTCGCCAATACCGACTTTCGAGGCGTCGGCCAGCCCGGTTGGGGGCAACGGGCGGCGGCCCAGCTGGAGGCGGACGCGAACGCCGGCGCCGCAGGACTCAAGATCTTCAAGGGCCTGGGAATGACCAACCGTGACGTGAACGGCGAGCGCATCCCCGTGAACGACCCCCGCTTGGCCCCGCTCTGGGACAAGGCCGGCGAGCTGGGGATCCCCGTCCTCATCCACTCCGCCGACCCCGCCGAGTTCTGGCAGCCCCACGACCGCTTCAACGAGCGTTGGCTGGAGCTCAAGCTGCGCCCGCGCCGAATTCGGCCGCCGGGGGCGTTTCCGCCCTTCGAAGAGATCATCGCCGAGCAGCACGACATGTTCCGGGCGCACCCCAGCACCAACTTCATCGCCGCTCACTTGGGCTGGCTGGGCAACGACTTGGCGCGCCTGGGCCGCGTGCTGGACGAGATCCCGAACATGTACGTGGGCCTGGGCGCCGTCGTGCACGAGCTGGGCCGCCAGCCCCGCTTCGCCCGCCAATGGCTGATCCGCTACCAGGACCGCGTCCTCATGGGCAAGGACGCCTACAACAAGGAAGAGTTCCACACCTATTTCCGCGTCTTCGAAACCGACGACGACTACTTCGACTACTACCGCCGCTACCACGCCTTTTGGCAGATGTACGGCCTGGACCTGCCCGACGAAGTCCTGCGGAAGATCTACTACCAGAACGCAGTGAAGCTGGTGCCGGGGATCGACTCGGCGCCGTGGGGTTGAAACGGGCGACGCGAAATGACTTGTGCCTCGACGGTGAACATGGCCAAAATCGACCGCAAAAAGGTGATCGCGACAAACCCGAAAATCGACACCAAGGTTGTGTCCGCGTACCGGAAGCTCGAGCGGGAGCTGAAGGAGCTCGGCGTGGACGTGAAGCCGCGCTACACGCTGTCGCACCCGTTGGGCGGAGCCCGCACGGGGTACCACAACCGAGAATGAACCGGTCCTGCGCCGGAAGGCTTGACGCCCGGCTCGAATCCGCGAAGTTGCAATCCCCGTAGCGCAACCCTAATCCCCCACAGGAGGAACCGAGATGGCGGAGTTTGCGGCGAACGTGGTTCGGGTCGGGATCGAAGAGCATCCCAACGCGGACATCCTGGAGATCGGCAAGGTCAACGAGGTGACCGTGATCGTCCCGAAGGGAAAGTACCGAAGCGGCGATTTGGCCGCCTACATCCCGGAGGCCGCGATCGTGCCCGACGACGTGCTCGAACTGCTGGGCCTGGTCGGCAAGCTGGCCGGCAAGAAGAAAAACCGGGTCAAGGCGATCAAGCTGCGCGGCGTCGTGTCCGGCGGGCTGCTTCACCCGCTGGGGATTGGCCGGCTGGCGGACGCGGACCTGGCCGAGGGCGACGACGTAACCGAGCTCCTTGGCTTGGTGAAGTACGAGCCGCCGATCCCGGTGAGCATGGGCGGACAGGTCTTTTCGGCGCAGGGCGGGACGGTCAAGTACGACATCGACAGCATCCTTCGCTACCCCGAGCTGCTGCCTAGCGAGACGCCGGTCGTCGTGACCGAGAAGCTCCACGGCACTTGGTGCTGCATGGGCTGGCACCCCGACTTCGGCGACATCGTGAGCTCCAAGGGCGTGAGCGGGCGCGGCCTGGCCTTCCGCCTCGTCGAAGAGAACGCCGGCAACCTGTACGTGCGCGCGTTCCGCGTCTGGGAGGAATGGCTGATGTCCGTCCTGGGGCATCACCGGGAGACGGGAACGCCGTACTATCTCCTGGGCGAGATCTTCGGTCGCGGCGTGCAGGACCTGCACTACGACCTGCCGAACCCCGGCTTTCGCGCCTTTGACGTGCGCATCGGCCCCCGCTATTTGCCTTGGCCGGAAGTGGAAGCGACCGCGTCGGCCCACGACGGCCCCGGCACGGTCCCGGTCTTGGGCGTGGTGGAGGACTGGCCGGCCGCCGAGAAGTACGTGTCCGGCGCCACGACCTTCGGGGGCAAGCACGTCCGGGAGGGCGTGGTCATGCGTCTTCGCGACGCCTCTTGGAGTGTCGGCGATCCGGTGGAGCGCCCGATCGCAAAGTGGGTGAGCGACGCCTTCCGCGTCAGAAAGGGCGGCACCGAATTCAACTAGGCCACGAAGGCTGCGATGGCGCCGCAAGCGACTAGCGCCCGCGTCCCCGCGAGCAGCGGCGATCCCAACAAGCTCCGGCCAAGCGACCGGGCCGTGCACGATTGGTATCGGTTCGTCTTGTCGTTTCCGCCGCACTTGGTCCGCGACTACCTCGATCGGTTCGACGTCGGGCCGCGCGCCACGGTCTTGGACCCTTTCTGCGGCACTGGCACGACCTTGGTCGAATGCAGGAAGCTCGGGGTTCGAAGCATCGGAGTCGAGGCGAGCCCGATGGCGCACTTTGCAAGTTCGGTCAAGGTGGATTGGCAAGGACGCCGCGACGAGCTTCTGCGCTACGCCGAGGAAGCCGCGACCGCAGCTCACACGCGTCTGCGGAAGCAGGGAATCGACGACCTGGCGAAGCTCCCCCTCTTTGGCAAGAACAAGAATCCGCGCGTGCCGCTTGCGAATCTACCACCGGAACAAGAGGCGTTGCTGGTGAAGAATTCCATCAGCCCGATGCCCCTGCACAAGACCTTGGCGCTCCTGGGCGAAATCGACCGTCGCGGTTCAAGTCGATTGCAGTCCTACGGGAGACTGGCCCTGGCCACATCATTGGTCCGCGACGTCGGCAACCTGAAGTTCGGTCCCGAGGTTGGCGTCGGACGCGTCAAGGAAGACGCGACCGTGGTCGATGCATGGTTCGAGCGCATGGTCGCCATGGCCAACGACCTGCACGCTCTTGCAGATCGCGCCAATGTGGATGCACGGGCGATTCGTTCCGACGCTCGAGCGGCGAACGACGTACTGGAGCCCGGCTCGGTGGACGCGGTGATCACGTCCCCGCCGTATCCAAACGAAAAGGACTACACCCGAACAACTCGGTTGGAGTCGGTGGTTCTCGGATTGATCCGTAGCAAGGTGGAGTTGCGACGACTCAAGCAAGGCATGATTCGATCGAACACGCGTGGCGTGTACAAGGCGGACACCGACGACCGCGAAGTGGAAGACAATGCAAAGGTTAGGCACATAGCGGACGCAATCGAGCGCAGACGTGTGGACCTAGGCAAGACGTCGGGGTTCGAGCGCATGTACTCGCGAGTCACGAAGCTGTACTTCGGAGGAATGACACGACACCTCGCGTCTCTCCGTCCCGTGCTCAAGCCGGGCGCCAAGCTCGCGTATGTCGTTGGCGACCAAGCATCCTACCTTCGAATCATGATCCGCACCGGGCAACTCCTTGCCGAGGTGGCGTCGTCCCTGGGCTACAAGGTCGTAGGGATCGATCTGTTCAGAACCAGGCTTTCAACGGCGACCGGCGATCAGCTCCGAGAAGAAGTGGTCTTGTTGGAGTGGCCAGGACAAACAGGGGCCGAATGACGGCCGCGAGCCGCTACGCCGCCATCATCGAAGCCGTGTTTTCGGACAAGCACGCGCCAGGCGCGACCGCGGTGGACTTCGAGCGGGAAGACCTAGTGAAATCTGCGCGCCAACTGGACATAGCCTTGCCGAAGAGCCGAAGAACCTGGGCGACGTGCTGTACAGCTTCCGATATCGCGCCGAACTGCCTTCCAGCGTTCTGGCTTCCGCGCCGGAGGGGAAGACGTGGATCATTCGGTCGGCTGGCCGGGCCAAGTATCGCTTTGCATTGGTCTCCGACACTCCATTGGCGCCCAACCTAAACCTATCGGTCACACGGATTCCCGATTCGACCCCAGGGCTTATCGAGAAGTATGCGTTCGGCGACGAACAAGCAGTATTGGCCCGTGTCCGGTACAACAGGCTGATCGACGTTTTCCTGGGAATCGCGTGCTGGTCGCTTCAGAATCACCTGCGTACGACCGTGGCCGGTCTCGGGCAAGTCGATACGGACGAGGTGTACGTGGGCGTGGACAAGATAGGTTGCCACTATGTGATCCCCGTGCAGGCCAAAAGCGACAGCGACAGGTTGAGTCGAGTCCAAATCGAGCAAGACATGGCCCTCTGTGCGGACAAGATGCCCTCGCTTGTCTGCCGGCCTGTCGGGACGCAGTTCATGGCGGACGGGCGGATTGCCATGTTCGAATTCGAGGAATGCGGAGGCGACATCGGGATCGTCGCCGAGAGGCACTATCGGCTGATGTCGCCCGAATCCGTCACTACGGACGACCTTGATCGATACCGGCAACGGTTGTCGGGCGCGACGCCGCGCGCATAGGCTTGAGCCCAGGCGCCGACGACGGTCGAGTCGCCGCCCTTAAGCAGTCGCGATCTCGCGGACCGTGCCGGCCACCAAGTCGCGCAGGCTCTGGGGCTTGAGCACTTCGGCGTGGACGCCGTACAGCAGGACGTGGGTCGCAAGCCACAAGGGGTCCACGACGCGGTGCCGCACGGTGACGCTTCCGTCGTCGTGCTCTTTCAAGGACTGGCTGCGGTATGACGCGCGTTCCCTGGCCCAGGGGGCAAGCTTGCGCGAATAGCGCACCAGGGCCTCTTCGCCGGCGGACGCGAGCATCCAGCCTTCGGGACCCGACTGGGCAAGCGCATCGGCGTCGAAGGGGTCGGGCACTTCGAAGACGCCTTCGCGGTGTTCGGCCGACAGCGTCCGGTCGAGCCGAAAGACCCGCACCTCGTCGCTGTCGGTGCAGTAGGCCACCGCGTACCACGTCTCCTCGGAATAGAGCACCAGATACGGGTGGATCACGCGGTCCGAAGGCTCTTGGGCGCCGGGCTTCAAGTAGCGGATCGCGCAGGGGCGGCGCTCGTAGGCGGCAGCCTTCAAGGTTGCGCGGATGCTCCGCTCCTCGTGGGTTCGGTTGGGGATCGCCAAGTTGGGCGCGGCCTCGACCGCCGCGTCCTGGCCTAGCTGCTGCTCCGCGCGGCGCAGGAAGGAGTCCCAACCGGTAGACTGGCTGCCGTCGCCGCCGCGCTCGGGGTCGTCGCTGGTCGGAGCCGTCATGATGCCGCTGAGCGCCAGCGCCAGACAGACGGTCTCGCGGTTCGTCAGTCGAAACGGCCGCTCCATGAAGCTGGTGTGCTCGACCAGGACCCGCCCCGCCTCGACGAACACGCGGATGTCACCCGGCCAACCGCCCGGTCGATACTCGTCGCGCGTGGTCAGCTCCCGCAGGTCTTCCAGGATCCGCTCTTCCGTGGCGCCCAAGTCGCGAGCCAGGCCAGCCAGATCCGCGCCCTCCGGCCGGCTCGACCGGGAAACGACGTGGGCCAAGCGCTCGAAGCGGTCGCGTGCCGAGGTGCCGTCACTCATCGCCACGCCCTCCTTCGTAGATGCTCAAAACCGACTGGGCCATTTCGCGGAACTCCTCGCGCGTGCCCACCGGCGCCACGATTCGAGCTTCTCCCAAGAGACTCAGGACCCAGCGCAGAAACGAATTTCGGTTGCGAACTCGGAAGCGTCGGACTTGGGCGCCGCACGATCTTGCTTCCAGCAGCTCTCCCAGCCCGTTCCGCTCCGCCCACGCGGATCGCGGAAAGCTGAACAGCACGTCGGCGTCCTCCGGTTCAGTCTCGGCGTCCCCCATCTCCCAAGCCTTGCGACCGGAGTAGTCGCGCAGGTCGAAGTCGGCGGGAATGCGGAAGTCCGGTTTTCCCGGCGACTTGGCGTTGGCGGCGACGCGGCTCATGCGCCCAATCCGAAATACCCGGAGGTCGTCGCGGTCTTCGTCGTGCCCCAGCAGGTACCAGCGTCCGTGCTCGAAGAGGAGTCCGTAGGGGCGCACGCGACGGTCGGTCTCCTCAGCGCGGTTCATCCCGCGGTACTTGAAGGTCGCTCGTTTTCTGCGGCGAAGCGCGGTGGACAGTCGGCCCAGCGACTTGGCCGTGGCCTCGGCCTCCGGGTCGGGCGCGTAGAGCACCGGCGTGCCTGCGGGCACCGCGGGCTCCAGGTCCGGGGCCAGCTTGCGAAAGGCGGACTCGGCGGCGGCGGCCCAGGGAAAGGCCGGCAATGTGGCCAGCTCCTTGAGGCCCCGCAGGGCCGCGTCCGCCTCCTCCCTGGACATCCCGAAGAACAGGTCGTGGCGGGCACGGCGCGTTTGCGGGCGTTCGCCGCCGACGGAACCGTCGTCGCCGCTGATCAGCCGAAGGACCGGAAGCCGGAAGCCGGGTGCCAGCCGATACGCCGTCACCTCCTCGATGCCGAAGACCGTCTTGTGGGGCACGGACTCGATGGGAACGCCCATGGAACGCAGTTCGTCCTTGTCGCGCTCGAAGGTGCGACGAACGGCGGCCTTCTCACGGGTCGTGCCGTCCAAGCCGCGCGCGTAGGCCGGAACGTTCTTCCAAATGTCCGCCTTCTCGACCGGAAAGCTCCGTTTGGCCAAGTAGGCGACCAAGTCGATCCAGCGCTGAAGCTTCGTGGGTTGAACCGTCATTTGCGACCGACTCCGTGCGTTCTGCTGCGGATGCATGGCGAAAACCGCCACAGAATAACGGGGGGGTGAGACAGTCCCGATCGACCCCGTGGAGCGCGTCCGAAGCGTGTCGCACCCCCCGGCTAGCTTGGCCGCCCCTTGCCGGGGGCCTCGTCCACCAGGCCGGGGCCAATCGAACACAGGAGCGCGTCCACGCAATGAAGACGATCATCAAGGCACTTTCCTTCACCGGGCTGGTCGCGGCCGCACTGGCCGCGTGCACCAGTCCCACGGATCCGCCGGGCGACATCGGGCGATCACCGGCTACGTCGTCGTCGGCAGCAAGCCGATGAGCGGCGTGCAAGTGTCGGTGACCAGCGGCTGCCGGCATCCGTCGGCCGCGCCGGGCGCGAGCGACAAGGAGCGGTGCACCGTGGACCCGGTGCGGACCAACGGTTCCGGTCGGTACCGGTTCGTGAACCTGCGCGCCGGCTGGAGCTATACCGTGGAAGTGCCGGCGAACGCCGTGCCCGAAGGCGTGGTCATGCACGTCCGAAGCCAGGAAGTGACGATCCCGGAGTCGCAGGTATCCTGGGCCAACTTCTACGGGAGCTGGATCGAACCGCGCCCGTAGCCGGGCCCGGACGCCGTCGCCCGGCCGCCGGGCTCGCACTGGGACGGCGAGCAGGGTTGCCTTGCCTCGGCGGACGAACCACTTTGGCGTGCGCAAGGGGGCGTTGCCCCGAAACAACGGCCACCCAAAGGACAGACTGGAAGACGGCATGGCAACTCGACGAGACTGGCTTCGCACCGCCGCGGCCGCCGCCGGTGCGGCCCTTTCGTTTCACCCTCGCGCGCTCCGAGGCCTGGACGGCCTGACCGGTGCGGGGACCGCCTCCAAGGGTGCGGCTTCGTCCGGCGCCGCGTCCTCGTGGGCGCAGCAGATGGCCACGCGGGCCGTGCCCTCGACGGGCGAGCAGCTGCCGATCATCGGCCTGGGGAGCTCGGCCACCTTCCGTCGGATGGCGGGGAGCGGCGACACCGAGGCCTTGAGCGAGGTGATCCGCGTGTTCGTGGACAACGGCGCCACCGTCTTCGACACGGCGCCCAGCTACGGCGACTCGGAGGCCGTGGCCGGTTCCATAGCCCGAGAGCTGGGCATGACCGACCGCATCTTCTGGGCAACCAAGGTGAACGTGGCGGGCCGCGGCGGCGGCGCTGCCGACCCGGACCGAGCGCGGGCGCAGATCGAGCGGTCCTTCGAGCACTTCGGCACGGACGTGATCGACCTGATCCAGGTCCACAACCTGGGCGACCCGCCCACGCAGGTCGGCATCTTGGAAGGGCTCAAGGCCGAGGGGCGAATCCGCTACATCGGGATCACCTCCACGAGCAAGCGCCAGTACGGAGCCCTGATGCAGGCCATGCGGGACTACCCGCTGGACTTCATCGGCATCGACTACGCCGTGGACAACACCAGCGCGGCGGACGAGATCCTGCCGCTGGCCATGGAGCGCGAGATCGGCGTGCTGGTCTACGTGCCGTTCGGGCGAACGCGGCTCTTCCAGCGGGCGGGCGACCGTCCGGTGCCCGAGTGGGCGACGGAGTTCGGGGCGGACTCGTGGGCGCGCTTCTTCCTGAAGTTTGCGGCGGCCCACCCCGCCGTGACCGTGGTGACGCCGGCCACCAGCAACCCCAGGCACATGATCGACAACCTCGGCGCGGGCCATGGCAGGATGCCGGACGAGGACGAGCAAGCGCGGATGGTGGAGTTCGTGGAGGGATTGCCGGCGGCCCGGCGGCGGGGTTAGGCCCGATGGGAAAGAGGGCCCCGGTGGGAGAGCGGAAGCGGACCATGGACCGACGCGGGTTCGTGGGCGCGGCCGTCGCAGGGGGCGCCGGGGCCGTCGTTATGGGCGCGCCCGGGTGCGTTCCCGACGACCAGCCGGGCAGTTCGACCGCCGGGGCCGCTCCCGGCTTGGCCGCCGACGATCCGCCGCCGCCGTTCGAGCTGGACGAGGTCACCGTGGCCGACCTGCAGGCCGCCATGGGGTCCGGCGAGCGCACGGCGCGCTCCATCGTCCAGCTCTACTTGGAGCGCATCGAGGCCCTGGATGGCCAAGGCCCCGAACTGCGCTCGGTGATCGAGACCAACCCCGACGCCTTGGAGATCGCCGCGCAGCTGGACGAGGAGCGCCGCACCCGGGGGCCGAGGGGTCCCCTTCACGGCATCCCGGTAGCGCTCAAGGACAACATCGACACGCGCGACCGCACGACTACCACTGCGGGCTCGCTGGCGCTGGAGGGGTCGGTGCCGCCTCGAGATTCGTTCGTGGCCCAGCAGCTGCGGGAGGCCGGCGCCGTGATCCTGGCCAAGGCGAACATGAGCGAGTGGGCCTACTTCCGGGGCGAGAGGGCCACCAGCGGATGGAGCGCTCGGGGCGGCCAGTGCAAGAACCCCTACGCCCTGGACCGGAACCCTTGCGGCTCCAGCTCGGGATCGGCCGCCGCCGCGTCCGCCAACCTGGCGGCTCTGACGATCGGGACCGAGACGGGCGGGTCGATCATGTGCCCGTCGTCGACGAACGGGATTGTGGGAATCAAGCCCACCGTGGGCCTGTGGAGCCGGTCGGGGATCATCCCGATCTCCCACTCCCAGGACACGGCGGGACCCATGTGCCGCACCCTGCGAGACGCCGCCCTGCTGTTGGGAGCCCTGGCCGGCGAAGACCCGCGCGACCCGGCCACCGCCGCCAGCCAGGGGCGCGCGCACGTCGACTACGCGGCGTTCCTGGACCCGGAAGGGTTGCGAGGGGCGCGCATCGGGGTGGTGCGCAGCTTCGGCGGCTTCTCGCCGGACGTGCTGGCCCTGTTCGAAGACGCGCTGGATGCCATGCGGGCCGGCGGCGCGATACTGGTGGACCCGGCGGACCTGCCGACGGCCGCGTGGAGCGACGCGCTGCCCTTGACGCTCCTGGAGTACGAGTTCAAGGCGAACTTGAACGCGTACTTGACCGCCCTGGGACCGGACGCGCCCGTGAAGAGCTTGGCCGAGGTCATCGCGTTCAACGAGGCCAACGCGGAGCGCGAGATGCCGTTCTTCGGCCAGGAGCGGCTGGTGGCGTCCCAGGCTCGGGGACCGCTGACCGACCCCGAGTACCAGAACGCGGTTCGCACCGTCCAGCAGCGGACGCGCGAAGACGGGATCGACGCCGTGATGGACCGGCACGGCCTGGACGCCCTTGTGGCCCCGACCCGAGGCGAGGCGTGGCTGACCGACCACATCTTGGGCGACCGGCTGGAGGGCGGCTCCAGCGCCGGACCGGCGGCGATCGCCGGATACCCCGACGTCACCGTTCCCATGGGGTTCGTGTCGGGGCTGCCCGTTGGCGTCTCGTTCTTCGGCCGCGCGTGGAGCGAGCCCACGCTGTTGCGGATCGCCTACGGCTACGAGCAGGCGACGCGCCATCGGACGCCGCCCACCTTCGCCCCGACGCTGGGCTAGCTCCGAGACTAGGAGGGAAGGGAATGACCAAGACCGATGCAAGGCTCCTGCTCGCCGCGGCGGCAGCCGTTATGGTTGCGTGCGGTCCTTCCGACGGCGGGGAAGAAGACGCTGCCGGCTACGAATCCGCCCCGGAAGAGGAGTCGGGCGAGCAGCTGGCCAAGGACCAGACCTACGACCGCGAACGGGCCGGCACGCGCTTGGTGCTGGCGTACGACGAGCAAGCCGGCGCCTTCGCGGGCACGGTGGAGAACGTCGGTGACGAGCCGCTGAGCCGGGTGCGGGTGGAAGTTCACCTGTCCAACGGCGTCGAACTCGGCCCTTCGAGCCCGGGCGACTTGGTGCCCGGCGAGACGATGCTGGTGTCGTTGGATGCCTCGGGAGAGACGTTCGAGACGTGGAGTGCCCACGCCGAAGTGGGCGGCGCGGAAGACGAACACGGGGACGACGAGCACGACGGACGAGAGTCCGAGAAGGAGGGCCGCTCCGAGCGTTCCGGCGAGGGCGAGGAGTCGCGCGAGCACGACCCCGGAACTTCGGGCTAGGAGCCCGTAGGGCATAAGCCCGCGCCCTTTGTCTGGAAGGTGTAGTGGTGGGCAAATTGGGGAGAAGCGGGCGATTCGCACGGCCTACGCGCCCTATTTTCGCTCGGATCCGGCCTCTCACTGCCGCTGTACGCCCTCCGACACCCAAAATCGCCCGGTGTTCATCTCGGCGTCCCCCACCGATCGGCTATGGACTACACGTTCCTAGCTCTTCGCGAACCCGGCGATCCGTCGCAGGGTTCCGTCGGGGGCGGCGCGCACGTGGTTGAAGCCCTTCACTTCGCCCGCGAGACCCTTGGAGCGCCAGCCCACCAGCGCCTCGCCCCGGCAGATGCGCACGTCGTCGTCGGCTTCGATCTTCCAGCCGGGCATGAAGCGGTGGCAGTTGGCGATGTGAAGGGACAGCCGCTCCACGCCTCGAGCCACGGCCCACTCGTCGCGGAACTCCACGTCTTCGGCGCAGCAGCGACGCAGCGCGGCCAAGCGGGCTTCGTCGTCGGACTCGTTCCATGCGGCGAACCAGTCGGCCAGCGTCCGCTTCAGTCCGGCGGCCAGGTCGGCTTGGTTGGCGACCAGGTCCAGGCGCCCCAGGTGGTAGCGCCAGCCGCCGTCGTACTCGGCCGCGACCTGGGCGGAGGCGAAGCCGTCGTGGCGCAGGTCCACGCGGCAGCCGTCGTTCTCGGGACGAACCCGGAACTCCACCTGGGTGGACCCGGCGGAGACGGTCTCGGCGTGAGGCCCCGACTCGAACCCCCACGTGAGCACCAAGCACCGCGCTTCGGCGTCGAAGGCGGTCACCTTGCCGGCGACGACGAAGCCGTGCTGGGGAAAGTCCACGCGAAACGCGCTTCCAGGCTCGCGCTCGAACGAAGCCTGCCCGCCCATCCAGGCTGAGAACCGCTCGGGCGACGCCAGGATGTCCCAGGCCGTGTCCGCGCTGGCCTCCACCCGGACCGACAGCACGACCTCCGTCGCGCCCTGTCCGTGATCGCCCCTTGCCTCCATACTCCTCCTCCTTCGGCACGTCTCGTGGGCAGGCGCCCGTTCCTTGTCCTAGAATCCTACCGAGTTCGATGTCCGTCCGCACCTTGGGCGCATCCCCGCTACGGAGCTTCCAAATGACCTTCCTCAAGAACCTCGGCGCCGCCGTACTGGGCTACGTCGCCATGGTCGTCGTCGTCATGGCTTCCTTTTCTCTGGTCTGGCTGGTGCTGGGTCCGGATCGGTCGTTCCAGCCGGCCAGCTGGGACGTGTCCGGCATCTGGCTCGCGGCCTCCGTCGTGCTGGGCTTGCTGGCGGGCGTCGCCGGCGGATGGCTCTGCGGCAAGGTCCAAGCGGACATGCGCGGGCTGTGGGTCCTGCTAGGCATCGTGGTCGTCCTGGGGGTCGCCGGTGCGCTCCTCGGTGCCGACGCACCGCCGATCGGCGCCCGGCCCGACGACGTGTCCATGTTCGACGCCATGAACTCCGCCCAGCAACCGACGTGGCTTCGCTGGCTGAACCCCGTCCTTGGGGTGGTGGGCGCCCTGTACGGCGCCGGCAAAGCTGCGAAAGGTCGGACGACGGCGAGCGCGGACGAGTAGCGCCGAGGCCCCCCACGGGCAGCTCGCGCCGACGATCGGTCAGATCACGCGGCCGCCAGCCTTCAGCTTCTTCACTACCGTCCAGCCGAGCGCCTGGGTGACGCTCGCCGCCACCCCGGCCCGCACCACGTTGCCGTAGACCGGGATCCAGCGGAGGAGCAGCGTTGCGCCGCTCCGGCCCACGATCTTGCCCAGCGTGGCGTACAAGGTGGACCGAACGGCCGACTCCGTGAAGGGGATTCCGAACTCGTCCGCCAGCGCCACGATCATGCCCACCTGGATCGGGGCGATGGCGACGAAGTCGGAGCCCGGCACCACCGAAGCCGCCGCGGCAGCGCCCGCCGCGGCCGACGAGGCGTGGATGATGGCGGCGCACCGCTTGTCCTGCTCGGGCATGTACTTGTGGAACTCTTCCTTGAACCCCATCGCGCATTCTCCTCGTCTTGGCGTGATTCCCTTCGCGTCAAAGATACACCTCGGGCCGAGCCGCGCCCCGGCCTGCCGTCGGCTGCGCCCCCGCCCGCAACCAGCCGCGCGCGCTCACCAGCGGGCTTCGCCCGTCAAGCGGAGGCCCGGCTCGGGGAACTCCTCCCTGCCGGCCAGTCGTTCGCATATCCGCCGGGCACGGCCGGCCAGGAGCACCCAGCGGCTCACGCTGACCCGCGAGTCGGGGTCCACCTCCTCGGCCAACGCCGCGAGGCTGCACCACAGCAGGTGCGTCAACCGGCACCGGCTGGGGGCATCGGCGGCAGAAGTCAGCACTACCCAGCTGTCCAGCGGCTCCATCGCTTGCACTCCGGCGGGGGCGTCGGGCGCGACCTCCAGCAGGAGCAGGCGGTCGCCGGCGCGCTCCACCAGCCTACGCATCTTGATCTCGTCCAGCTTCATCGCCGGGCGGCGACGCCGGAGCTCCTCCGTGAGGCCGGTCAACGGAAGCGCACCGGGGCCGCTGCTGCGAACGATGTCCACGATGTTCTCGGTCGTTCGAACCATGGCGTTCTCCTTCTCTTTGTGAGGTTGCCCAGGGGACCCGCGTCTTCGGGGGGACGAAGGGTATCCACTTCGGCGGCAGTCTCATATAGCTGGATGGGACGCAGCCTTCGGAGCGCTGCCGGAACGGCTTCGGAGAACGAAATCCCGATTGCGGTATCTTCCAACGCGGGCGCCTCCGGCCCCGCCGCCCGAACCAGGAGGCCACGTGACGAACAAGCCCTTGAAGGACCGGCTGCGGTCCGATCTGAACCAGGCGCGTCGGGCTCGGGACAAGGCGCGGACGCTGGTGCTGTCCACCGCCCTGTCCGAAGTGCGCAACCGGGAGATCGAGTCGGGTGCGCCGCTGGACGACGAGGGCGTTTGCGCGGTCGTGGCCAAGGCGGTCAAGCAGCGTCGCGACGCCGCCGCGCAGATGCGAAGGGGCGGAAGGGAGGACTTGGCGGCGGCCGAGGATTCGCAGGCGAAGCTCCTCCAGGGCTACCTGCCGCCCGAACTCTCTGCCGAGGACGTTCGCGAGATCGTGCGGGAGCTCGTGGCCGGCGGCGCGTCCGGCGTGGGCGCGGTCATGTCCGGGTTGATGCCCCGGATCCGAGGTCGATTCGACGGCAAGGCGGCGTCGGCGATCGTCCGGGAGGAGCTGGGGTAGGTGTTCTCGCGGCGCGCCCTCCGGGTCCTGGAGTTCGACAGGGTCCTGGAGCACGCCGCCGGCTTTGCGTCCACGGGCGCGGGCCGAGACGCCGTTCTGGCGCTGCGGCCGTCCGGCGACGCGACGTCTGTTCGCGCCCGGCTCGAAGAGGTGGCGGAGGCGGGGCGCTTCCTGCAGGCACGGACGGACTGGGCGTTTCCGCGCTTCCCGGACCCGACCGGCGCCTTGGAGCGACTTGCCGTGGAAGGCGCGGTGCTGGCCCCGGACGAACTCGCGAAGGTGGGCGCCCTGTTGGAGGCGGCTCGTCGGTTGGCGGGCTCGCTCGCCGCCGAAGCGCCGGAGGAGTTCCCCGCGCTGGGCGCCCTGTGCGCTCGCCTGCTGGTCGATCCGGCGTTGGAGAAGACCGTGGCCCGAACCGTGGACGGGGAAGGCCGCGTTCTGGACACCGCCAGCCGGGAGCTGGAGCGCCTCCGCGCGCGGCTGGCCGGTGCGCACTCGCGCGTCGTGGCCCACCTGGAGTCGTTACTGGAGGGGTTGAGCGAGGCGCACCGCGTGTCGGGCGCGTCGGTCACCATACGGGAAGGGCGCTACGTGATCCCCGTCCGGCGCGAGGGGAAGCGGACCGTGGGCGGGTACGTGCACGACGAGTCGGCCACCGGGGCCACCGTCTACGCCGAACCCCCGTCGGCGATCGCCATGATGAACCGCATCCGCGAGCTGGAACGAGCCGAAGCCCGGGAGGTCCAGCGCCTCCTCCGCGAACTCACCGAGCGGTGCCGTCCGCTGGCCGGCGCCCTGGCCTCGTCCCGCGAGGCGCTCGTGGAGGCGGACCGGCGCTGCGCGCTGGCGCGGGCCGCCCGCCGCTGGGAAGGAAGCGTGCCCGAGGTGGCGCCGGGCCAAACCCTGCAGATCCGGGGCGGACGCCATCCGCTCTTGGCGGCGGCGGGCGCGGACCCGGTTCCGTTCGACGTTGCCCTGGCGCCGGGCGAGCGCGTGGTCGTGGTCACGGGTCCCAACGCGGGCGGCAAGACCGTCTTCCTCAAGTCCGTCGGGCTCGTGTCCGCCCTGGCTCAAGCCGGCGTGATCCCGCCGGTGGACGCCGGGACGCGGCTTCCCGTGTTCGACGCCGTGTTCGCCGATGTGGGCGACCAGCAGTCGATCGCGGACAGCCTGTCCACCTTCTCGGCCCATCTGCGCAACCTCAAGGAGACCCTGGAACACGCGGGACCGCGTTCGCTGGTCCTGGTGGACGAGCCCGGCACGGGGACCGATCCCAAGGAGGGCGCCGCCCTGGCCCGCGCGCTGGTCGAGACGCTCGCCGAGCGGGGCTGCACGGCAGTCGTCACCTCGCACATGGGCGAACTGAAACGGCTCGCGTCGCCGGGCGCCGGCATCGCGAACGCCTCGCTGGAGTTCGACGGCGAGCGCATGGCGCCCACGTACCGCTTCGCCAAGGGGCGGCCGGGCCGCAGCTACGGCCTCTCGATTGCGCGGGGGCTGGGCTTCCCGTCGCGCGTGCTGGACCGGGCGGAAGCGTACCGAGAGCAGGCCGAGGCGCGCCTGGACGGCCTGCTGGCAAGCTTGGAGGAGAAGGAGCGGCGCGCATCGGAGGCGGTTGCGGAGGCGGAGCGGGATCGGGCGCGGGCCCAGGCGCTGGGCGCCGAGCTGGCCGAACGGGAGGCGGCGCTGGGGGCGCGGGCCCAGGCGTTGCGGCGCTCGGAGCGGCGGGCGACGGCCCAGGCCCGGGCGGAGGCGCGCCGCCTGCTGCTGGAGGCGCGCAAGGAGGTGGAGGCGGTGATCGAACGGCTCGCGGCCCGCGCGGGGACGGAAGAAAGCCTGGAAAGGGCGGCCCGCGCGGCGCGGAAGTCGGTCGAAGACGCCGCTGCCCGGCTGCAGGGCGCGGGGGCCGATGCCGACGGGGCCGGGAGCGACGCCTACGCGGGAGCCGAGACGCCGGCAGCGCGGCGGGCCGGGCCGGAGCTCGCGGCGTTGGATGCCGCCCGGCTGGAACCGGGGGCGAGGGTCGCCGTGGCCGGGTCGGCGCAGCCCGGCGTCCTGGTTGCCATGGAAGGCGTCCGGGCAGTGGTGGATGTGCGCGGCGTTCGCATCCGAGTCCCCCTGGACCGACTGAACGCGGCGCGCTCCAACGGCGGTGCCGCGACGCCGCCGGCATCCGGCTGGACCGGCCCCGAACCCGACCCCTCTCCCGAGATCGACCTGCGCGGCCGCCGGCCCGACGAAGCCGAGGCCGCCCTGGTGCGGGCGGTGGACGACGCCTCCGCCGGGGGGCTCCACGTGCTGCGGGTGGTCCACGGCAAGGGCACGGGCGCTCTCCGAGAGCGGGTCGCCCAGGTCTTCGGGCGGGACCCGCGCGTCGAGGAGTTCCGACCCGGCGCGCCGGGCGAAGGAGGCCACGGCGTCACGGTGGCCACGGTGCGATGATCCCGGACAGCGTGGTGGAGGAGGTCCGCGAGCGCGCCGACATCGTGAGCATTATCGGCGAGTTCGTGTCGCTCAAGCGATCCGGCAAGGACTACAAGGGCCTCAGCCCCTTCAAGACCGAAAAGACCCCGTCGTTCTTCGTGGTCCCGGCCAAGGGCTTCTTCCACGATTTCTCGTCGGGCGAATCGGGAGACGTGTTCTCGTTCCTCATGAAGCAGCAGGGCATGAGCTTCACCGACGCCGTGAAGTTCGTCGGCGGCCGCTGCGGCATGGATGTGCGCGAGACGCGAAGCCGAGAGGGAGACGATCCCTGGCGCCCGTACTACCAAGCCGTCGCCTACGCCGCCGCCTTCTTCCAAGAACGCCTCTGGGAGCGGGAGGGGGGCGCGCCGGCCCGAGAGTACCTGCAGAGGCGCGGCATCGAGCGCGAAGAGGCGGAGCGCTTCGGCCTGGGCTACGCCCCCGGCGAGTGGACGGCGTTCCGCGACGCGGCGGCGGTCCACGACATGGACGAGGGCGTCCTGGCCGAGGTGGGGCTGATCAAGACCAGCGACAAGAACGACGAACCGTACGACGCGCTCCGCGACCGCATCGTCTTCCCCATCGAGTCCGTGTCGGGCAGAGTCCTGGGGTTCGGCGGTCGGCTGCTGGGCACGCCCGGCAAGGGCCTTCCCAAGTACCTCAACTCGCCGGAGAACCCGATCTTTCGCAAGGGAGAAGTGCTGTACGGCCTGGGATGGGCCAGGAACGCCGCCCGCCGAGAGGGCGAAGCGCTGCTGGTGGAAGGCTTCATGGACGTGGTGTCGCTGGCGGCCGCCGGGATCGAGAACGCCGTCGCGCCGCTGGGCACGGCGCTCACGGAAGCGCAGGCGGAGCTGCTGAAGCGGTACGCCGGCTATGTGCGCATCCTCTTCGACAGCGATCCGGCCGGACTGCGCGCCACCTTCCGCGCGGCGGACGTCCTTCTGGCGCAGGGGCTGCACCCGTCGGTGGTCACGCTGCCGGCCGGAGAGGACCCGGACTCGGTGGCTAGGTCCGGGGGCGCCGAGGCCGTCCGCAAGTACGTGGGCCAAGCCGTGGACGTGCTGGAGCGCAAGCTGGCCATCTTGGAGGAGCGGGAGTACTTCTCGTCGATCGAGAAGACGCGGAGCGCCCTGGATCGGCTGCTCCCGACCCTGCGCGCCACGGCGGACCCTCAGCTGCGCGACCTCTACGTGTCTCGCGTCGCCGAGCGCACCGACGTCCGGCCCGAGACCTTGGAGGCCGAGCTGCGCCAGCGTCCCCGCCACGGGCCGCCGGGCCAAGCGCCGAGTCGCGCGCCCGGCGTCGCGGGAAGCCGCGGTCCGGGCTCGGCAAGCCGGTCCGCTCATCGCCCTCGTCCCGCGCCGCGCGTCCACGGACTGGGGGCGGAGCGGGCGCTCATGCTCGTGCTGGCGAAGGATCGAAGCTGGGTGGAGCGCGCCGCCGAGCGGATTGGCCCGGGGGACTTGGAGGATCGGTGCTACCGTGCCATCTTCGAGATGTTGCTGGACGATCCGGAGTTGGAGTCGCTGCCGGACGGAACCGACCCCGCCGTGGCGCAGCGCTTCGAGAAGCTCATGGAGGACAAGGAGGACACGGAGCATGCAAGCCAAGTCTTCGAGGACGCCGCGTCGCGAATCCTGGTGTCCGGGATCGACCGGCGGCTGGAGGCCGTGGACCAGGAGCTGCGGCGCGTCCGGGACGAGACGCGGCAGCGGTCGCTCATGGAGGACAAGCGCGGGTTGATCGAGGAGAAGAAAGACTTGAGCCGCGGCCGCGATTGGGGGCGCGCCGCGCAGGCCGCACGAGTCGCGGCCGCTTCCCCGAACCGAGGGGAGGCCCCGCGGCAGTGACCGATCCCGTTTCCAACCGGTTGTTGGAGCTGCAAACCGTGGACGGACGGATCCGGGACGCTCGCGACCGGATCGCGTCGTTCGGCGAGAGACTGGAAGAGGTGGAGGCCGCCGCCGAGGGCGCGGAGAAGGAGGCGGACACGACCGCCCAGCGGGTGCAGGAACTGCGCCTGGAGGAACGTCGGCTGTTGCGGTCGGTCGACGAGAAGCGCCTGCGCATGGAGCGCCTGGAGGAGCGTCTGAAATCGGTTCGGACCGTGCGTGAAGAAGCCGCCGTGCAGGCCGAGCTTGGGATCGTCCGCCGCGCGCTGGACTCGGAAGAGCAGGACGTGATCAACCTGATGGACCAGATAGCTCGGTTCGAGGACAGGCTGGCGGGTCAGCGCGAAGCCGTGGAGGAGGCGCGGGCCGCGGTGGAGCCCCGCAAGGTCGAACTGACGGCGGAACGGACCACGCTGGAGTCGGACCTGGACAAGCTGGCGCACGCCCGCGAAGAGCTGGCGTCGAAGATCGACCCGGATTGCCGACGGGTGTACGACAAGCTGGCGCAAGGGGGGCGGCGGACCGCCGTGTCTCCCATGACCGAAGACGGCGCCTGCGGCGTGTGCTACTCTGTGATTCCCCTGCAGATCCAGAACGAGATCCGCGCGTCGGCCCCCCTGATCCGCTGCGAGGCCTGCGGCGTGATCGTCACCGCGCCGCCCGAGGAAGCTGGCGAGACCGAGTGACCTGGGCGGCCGGGGAAAACGGCGCGCCGGGCCCTGACCGCTCCCGCCCGGGCCGCCCCCGCCCCCGATGGAAGCTCCGGCCCCTGCCCCCGCTCTCGGTGGTGGAGTCCCTGGAGCGGAGCCTTCGCCTTCCCAGGGCGCTCTGCCGACTGCTGGCCGTCCGGGAGCACCGCACGCCGGACGCCGCCAAGTCGTTCCTGCGCCCCTTGATCACCGGACTGCACGACCCCGCCGGGCTTCTGGGCGCGGATGCCGCCGCCCGCCGGCTGGTCCAAGCGGTCCGCGCCGGCGAGCGGGTGCTGGTGCACGGGGACTACGACGCGGACGGCGTGGCGGGGGCGGCGCTCCTGACCGACTGGCTGCGGTCGCTGGGCGGGCGCGCCGACGCCTTCGTACCCCATCGCGTCCGCGACGGCTACGACCTGTCTCCCGCGGGGGTGGCGCGCGCCGTCGAGCAGAAGGCGCAGGTCCTGGTCACGGTGGACTGCGGGACCCAGGCCTGCGAACCGGTCGCCCAAGCCGCCGCCGCGGGCATCGACGTGATCGTGACCGACCATCATCGTCCGGGCGCCCGGCTGCCCCCGGCGGTGGCGGTGGTGAACCCGTCCCAGTCGGGCTGCGCCTACCCGAACAAGCACCTGTGCGGCGCCGGCGTGGCGTTCAAGGTCGGCCAGCTGGTGGCGCGAATGCTGGGGCGGCCCGAAGACGAGGCCTGGCGGCACCTGGACCTGGCGGCCCTGGCCACCATCGCCGACCAAGTCCCCCTGTCGGGCGAAAACCGGATCTTGGCCCGCTACGGGCTCCGGGCGGCGACCCGCTCGACCCGGCCGGGGTTGGCGGCGCTGCTGGCGCGCTCGGGGGCGCTCCGACCCGGCGGACGCCTGGACGCGACGGCGGTGGCCTTTCGTCTGGCGCCCCGGATCAACGCCGCGGGCCGGGTGGGCGACGCCGACGCCGCGCTGCGCCTGCTCCTGACCGCCGACTCCGCCCAGGCGGAAGCTCTGGCCGAAGATCTCGAGCTCGCCAACAAGGAGCGGCGCCGGCTGGAGGCGGAAGTGCTGGCCGAGGCCCTGGCGGCGGTGGCGGACGCCTACGACCCCGCCCGGGACCGGGCCGTGATGGTCGCGGGGTCGGGCTGGCACCCGGGCGTCGTCGGGATCGTGGCGTCCCGGATTGCCGAGCGGCTCTTTCGTCCTGCGGCGGTCGTGGCGATCGACGGAGAGCGGGGTCGAGGCAGCGTCCGCTCGATCCCGTTGTTCGACGTGCATGCGGCTCTGTCCCGGTGCGCCGAACACGTGGAGCGCTTCGGCGGCCACGCGCAGGCGGCGGGCTTCGACGTGCGCCTGGACCGCCTGCCCGCCCTGCGGAAGGCGTTCGGCGAGGCGGCCCGCAGCGCGCTGGGAGAGGAGGAGCCCCTTCCCGAACTGGACGCCGACCTGGAGATCGGCCTGGACGAGATGACCCGGGACTTCCACCGCTACCTGCACTATCTGGGACCGTTCGGCCGCGGCAACCCGGAGCCGGTGTTCGTGGCCCGAGGCGTGCGCTTCGACCGCCCCCCCGACGTGACGCCCCGCGGTCATCTGCGCTTTCGGATGGTGCAGGGACGCGCGGGGCTGCCCGCCGTCGGCTTCGGCATGGGGTCCCGGTTCTCCAAGGAGAGCCTGGGCGCGCGTCCGGTGGACGTGGCGTTCCGGCTGTCCGACAATACCTTCTTGGGACACACGACGGTCCAGGCGAAGGCGCTGGACATTCGTCCGGTGCAGTGAGGCGGTGTTCGTGCGAGTGATCGGCGGAAGATGGAAGGGCAGACGGCTGGCGCCGATTCCCGGTCGCGGCGTCCGGCCCACGTCGGATCGCGTGCGCGAGGCGTGGATGTCGCTGTTGGCGGGTCGGCTGGGCGGGGCTTCCGTGGCGGACCTCTTCGCCGGCTCGGGCGCCGTCGGTCTGGAAGCGCTGAGCCGGGGCGCGAACCACGTGGTCTTCGTGGAGCGCAGCCGGGCGGCGGTCCGGGTCCTCGAGCGGAACATCCGTACTTTGAACGCGGGCGGCATGGCGACGGTGGTGCACGGCGACGCCTTGGCCCACGCGCGCCGGATGGCCGCGGGCGACGTTCGCTGCGACGTGGCCCTGGCCGACCCGCCCTACGACCGGGGACTGGTCGCGCGCCTCCTGTCGCTCTACGCCGAGAACCCCTTCGCCGACGAGCTGTGGGTGGAGCACGACCGACGCGAACCGGCACCCGAGCCGCTGCCCGCGACCCGCCGGCGCTACGGCGACACGATCCTGACCGGCGTGACGGCGTTCGAGGCCGCGACCCTTCCCGCGGAGGCGACCCTTCCCGCCGCCGCGACCCCTCCCCGGGCCGCGCCATGAACCGCCATCGGCCCATCGTGGCCGTGTACCCAGGCTCTTTCGACCCGATCACACTGGGGCACGAAGACGTGGCGCGCCGCACCTTGCGGTTCTGCGACCGCCTGGTCTTGGGCGTAGCCGAGACCTCGTCCCAGACCAAGGAACGTCTGTTTCCCGTCGGCGAGCGGCTCGAGCTCGTGCGCGCCGTCTTCGCCGGCGAGCCGCGCGTGGAGTGCGTGCCGTTCTCGGGCTTGCTGGTCGAGTTCGCCCGCCGCACCGGCGCCCGCTTCATCATCAGGGGGCTGCGCGCGGTGTCGGACTTCGAGTACGAGTTCCAGATGGCCCAGATGAACCAGGAGCTCTGGGGCGACGTGGAGACGTTGTTCATGACCCCCGACGTGGAGCACGCCTTCATCTCGGCCTCGCTCGTGCGCGAGGTGGCGTCGCTGGGGGGCGACGTGAGCCGTTTCGTCTCGAAGCCGGTGCTGGAACGGCTGCGGTCGCGGTTCACGCCGTCGGAGTGAAGAGGGCCGCCGGGCCGCCCGTCCGGCCGCGGCCCGCCTCGTCTCGATGAGCTTCTCCGCCCAGCTGGTGGATCGCGCCCGTGCGCTGGACCGCGCCATCGCCTTTCCCGAGGCCGCCGACCCGCGAGTGGTGCAGGCGGCGGTTCGACTGGCCCGACGGGGGATCGCCCGTCCGGTGCTGGTGGGTGCCCGTGCGGAGGCGCGGGTTCTCCTGGCGCGCTTCGGCGACACAAGTGCGAACGCGGAAGCCCCGGGCACGGAGGACTCGGGCGCGGAAGGTCGGATCGAAGTCGCGGCGGCGCCGGGCGGAGCGGGTTCCGCCCTTGAGGCGGCGGCGGAGATGCTGCGGGCGGGCGCCGTGGACGGAGTGGTGGCCGGCGCCGTGCACACCACGGCCCAGGTGGCGCGGACCGCGCTGGAGCGGGTCGGCTTGCGACGGGGTGTCCGCACGTTGTCGTCCTCGTTCCTGATGGAGGTCCGGAACTTTCGCGGGCGAGGTCCCGAGGTGCTGGCGTTCGCCGACGCGGGCGTGGTGCCGTCGCCCCGGCCGGAGCAGCTGGCCGAGATCGCGGCGGAGACGGCCCGGGTGCGGCGTTTGGCGGCAGGAGGCGAGCCGCGGGTCGCCTTCTTGTCCTACTCGACGCTGGGCAGCGCCAGCGGACCCGAAATCGACGCCGTACGCGAGGCGACGAGGCGCTTCCGCGAGGCGTGTCCGTCGGTGGAGGCCGACGGCGAGCTGCAAGCCGACGCCGCCCTGGTGCCCGAAGTGGCCCGGATCAAGGCGCCCGGATCGTCCGTGGCGGGCCGCGCCAACGTGCTGATCTTCCCCGACTTGGACGCGGCCAACATCGCCTACAAGCTGGTGCAGCGGCTGGCCGGGGCCAGGGCGCTGGGTCCGATCCTGCAGGGGCTGGCTGCCCCCATGGCCGATCTGTCCCGCGGCGCGTCCGTCCAGGACATCGTGCAGGTGGCCGCCGTGACCGCGCTCCTGGGCGCCGACCGCGAAGAGGCGGCTCCGACCGGTCCGTCGCCGGGACGGCCAGCGTGCGGGGCTCCGGTGGGCGCGGGTTGATCGGAGGTGGGGGGCGCGTTCAATTGTCCGTGTCCGTCGCGTCGCCCCGTCGAACCAACCCGCCCGGAAGCCACGACATGGCCTTCACTCTACGAAACGCCGCGAACGCAACGATCGTCGAAGTCGACGGCCAGCTGATCGTCGGGAACCGCCAGGAGCTGAAGGACTTGGTCCTCCAAGCGCTCGAGGGCGGCGCCCGCAACTTCGCGGTCGACTTCGCCAAGACCAGCTACATCGACTCCTCGGGGCTGGGCGTGCTCGTCAGCCTCTCCAAGAAGATTCGGGAGGCGGGCGGCGACCTGCGCCTGGCCGGCCTCAACGAAGACCTCCAGACGCTCTTCGAGCTGACCAAGCTGGACACCCTCTTCCAGATTCGCTCCACGCTGGAGGAGGCGCTGGACGGACTCTAGGCCCGCTGGTCCGCGCAATGCGTTCCGCGGCTTCGGAGCCCGTCGTCCTGGAAGTGCCGAACGACGTCGCCCGCATAGAAGGAGCGGTGGAGGACTTGATGCGGTGTTGCGAGCCGGTGTGTTCCGATCGCAAGCGCCTGCTCTTCAACTTCCGAATCGGGCTCAGCGAAGCGCTGGCCAACGCGATCCTCTACGGCAACGCCGACGACCCCGACAAGCGCGTGCGCGTGGAGCTGCGGATCGAGACCGAGGGCATCCGAGTTCGGGTGACCGACCACGGACGCGGCTTCGACCCCGCCGCCGTGCCCGACCCCACGTTGCCCGAGAACATCGCCAAGCCCGTCGGCCGGGGCATCTTCCTCATGCGCGCGCTGATGGACGAAGTGATCTTCAACGCTTCGGGCAACTCGGTGACTCTGGTGCTGCGCCTGCCCGGCGACGGCCCGGAACCCCCTTCGTGTCCCTGACCCGAAGCTCTGTCGCGCCCCCGACGCTTCCGGATCCCGTCGCCGCCGTCCTCGAGGACTTCGGCGAGGGCGTGGGGATCGAGGTGCGGGCTTGGCAGGAGCACGGCGGCGAACTGGTCCCCTGCTTCCCCCGAGGGCTGGACGACCCCCCGGTGCCGGGAGGGCAGCGCATCCGCCTGGAAGCGCCAGGCGCGCCCCCGCTTCACGTCGAGGTCGAGGGACACGCCCCCGGCACGCCCGCCGTCAAGGTGCTGGAGCGCGTCGTGGTCCGGTCCTACGACTGGGCGCAGAAGATCGCTTCGTGCAACGTCGAGCTCTCCAACCGCCACGAGGAGATCGGCCTCCTCTACTCGATCGCCGAGACCTTGGGCTCGATCCTTCACCTGGAAGAGGCGGCGCGCCACATCCTGGACAAGGTGTCGCGGGTTCTGGGCGCCAAGCGGGGCTCGCTGTGGGTGTACCGCTCCGAGGAGAAGGTGCTTCGGCTGGCCGCGTCGTCGGGCGGTGTTCCAAAGCGAGAGTCCGTGCGCTTGGACGACAGGTCGTCGATCACTGCGCGGGCGTTCAACGAGGGGCGACCGATCCTGGCGACAGGTGACCAGGTCGCGGATGCGGAGCACGCCGGCGCGGCCGGCAAACACGACACGTGGCTGTCGGTGCCGGTCAGCTATGCGCCGCGCGCGGCGGAGGCCGATTCGGCGGAGACTCGGATCGTGGGCGTGGTGAACTTGATCGGACGGCGGCGGCGCGGCGGCTTCACCACGAGCGACCAGCGGCTGCTTGCGGCGATCGCCAGCCAGATCGGCGCCGCGCTGGAGAACCACCGGCTGATCCGCGAGAGCGTGGCCCGGGAACGGGCGTCGAAGGAGATGGCGCTGGCCCACGACCTTCAGAAGAAGCTGCTCCCGCCCGTGCCGCCGTTGGCGGGCGTGGAGGCGGCGGCCCGAGTGCAGCCGGCAGAGTCCGTCGGGGGCGACCTCTACCAGGTGTTTCCCCTCTCGCGGGGTCGCGTCGGCGTCATGATCGGCGACGTGTCGGGCCACGGCTTCCCCGCCGCGCTCATCATGGCCCTGGTCATGAGCGCCGCGGCGATCTACGCCAAGGCGGGCGCATCGCCTTCGGCCGTGCTGGAGCACGTGGACCGAGCGATCGGCGACGAGCTGGAGTCCACGGAGATGTACCTGTCGCTCTGCTACTGCGTCCTGTCGCCCGACGAAGCCGAGATCACCTACTCGAACGCCGGGCATCCCCACGCCTTCGTGGTGGCGTCGGGCGGCAAGCACTGGCGGCTCTTCGCCACCGACCCGCCGATGGGCATCGACGGACCGCCCTACGGCGAGTCAACCGCCCCGTGGACGCCCGGCGAGGACCTGCTGCTGCTCTTCACCGACGGCCTTTCGGACACGTTGGCCCGGCTGCACCGGCGAAGCGGCGAACAGCTCGTGCTGACCACGGTGTCCGCCGCCCGTTCGAAGCCTGTTCCGGAGATCCTGAACCGCCTCTTCGAGCTGGCCGACCGGGCGATCCCCTCCATGCCCTCCGACGACCGGACCGCGCTGCTGCTGCGGACGGTCTGAGGCCGCGTGAACCGGGCAGGGGCCGCCCGTCCACGGCCCAAGCGCTCCCTGGGGCAGAACTTCCTGGTGGACGCGAACCTGCAACGCAAGATCGTGGCCGCGGCCTTGGACGACCCGAGCGGGCTGAACGGTCCCGGCGAGCTGGGCGGCCCCGGCGGTCCCGTCCTGGAGATCGGTCCCGGCACGGGTGCCTTGACAGACCACTTGGCGCGCCGGGACGCGCGCCTCTACGCCCTGGAGCTGGACGACGACCTGGCGACGGCGCTGAGCGCCCGCTACGCGGACAACCCGCGAGTCACTGTCGTCCACGGCGACGTGCTGCGCCTGGACTTGCCGTCGATCACGGGCGACTGGTCGGCCACGCGGGTCGTGGGGAACATCCCCTACAACATCACCACGCCGATCGTCTTTCGGCTGCTGACGCCGCCCTGTCCCAGGCAGATCGTGCTCGCGATGCAGGCGGAAGTGGCCGACCGTATGCTGGCGGGTCCCGGCTCCAAAACCTACGGCGCCCTGTCCGTGGGCGTGGTCCTGGCCGCCCGGGCGAAGCGACTCTTCGACGTGCCCCGAACGGCGTTTCGGCCGGTGCCCCGCGTGGACTCGACGGTTGTGCGACTGACGCCGCTGCCGGCGTCGGTGTGCGCCTCGGAGAGCGCGGCCGCCTCGCGCCGCGCCGTCCGCGTTCTGGTGCGCGCCGCCTTCTCGTGGCGCCGCAAGCAGATCGGCACGATCCTGGCGCGCCACCCCGATCTGGGCTTGACGCCCGCGGAAGCGACCCGCGCCTTGGAGTCCCGGTCGCTGTCGCCCCGAAGTCGGCCGGAGCAGCTGTCGCCCGACGACTTCGCGGCGCTCGCCCGGACGTTGCCGCTCGGCTGAACGGATCCGATTCAGCCCGCCCGCCGACCGCGAGCGCGGAGCCTGCGGGCCGCCATCGACAGGCCCGTCCAAGCCAACGCCGCCGCCGCCAACGAGAACGTCGCCGCAAGGGCTCGGCCGACCGGTCCCCAGTACTCGCCGGTGTGGGCGAAGCGGAAGAACTGCTGGGCCCTCCGCGAAGGGCCGGCGTCCGCAAAGGACTCCCAGGCCGCCGTCCCGGTCGCTAGGTCGATCGCGAGGACGCCCGTCTTCTGGGGCTGACCGATTTCGCCGGTACGCACCTCCATACGCACCTCCCGGGCGCCTGGCCGAGGCAGCGTCAGCACCAGGTCGCGCCAGTCGGGCACGGCCGCGCGCGCCGCATCCAGGGTGCGCTCCACGTCGAGCAACGGTTCCGAACCCGAGACGATGCGGACGGCTTCCAGGGCGCCCAAGGGCAGGAAGTGGCCGGTCGCGGCCGAGACCCGGTCGCCCAGTCGAGGGTACGAAAGGAGAAGGGCCGTGCCCGCGATTGCCGCCAGCGGCGCCGCCGACCAGATGCCGATTAGGCGGTGGCGGTGAACGGCTCGGGGCGCTTCTCGCGGCACGGCGCGCCACAGAAAGACCCCCGACACGATCAGGAACGCAAGGAGGGCGTTGGCGGCGCCGGTCGCGAAGCGCCCCCGCCGGATGCCCGAGGGGCTGGAGGCGCCCAGCCAGCGGTGCCAACCACGCGTGGCGTCGAAGAAAGCGCGAAGCCGGGGAAAGCCGCCTCCCCGCACTTCGCCCGTGTAGGGGTCGGCGTAGACGTCCAAATCCCGGCCGAACCGCACTCGCGCCGGTGCCCTCGGGTCCGCCGAATAGGCGATCGACCTGGGCGTGGCGACGGACCCGTCCGTCGCGGGGACGGCGCGCGCCGCCGATGCTGCGGTCTGTGTCGCGACGGCCCAGCTGCGGTTGTCGTCGGCCGGCGGGTCGTCGTAGTAGCGCTGTTCGGCCAAGCGCAGGGCCGCGCCCTCGAAGGACAGGATCACGCCCGTGCCGGCCATCGCCAAGATCACCAGCCCGGCCGCCACGGCGACCGTCAGGTGAAGGCGAAGAACGAGCCGGCGGATCATGGGGGCCGGCCCCTGCGCGTCGGTTTGTGCCGCGCCTGCTGGCGCTGCGCGGTCAGCGGATCGTCACGTAGGACTCGAGCCGCGCCACCTCCTCCTCGTCCACGTACTTGCCGATCTCTCGCCGGAACTGGTCCATGTCCACGTAGGGCCGGTACTCCTCGAACTCGTGGGCCATCCGGTCGCCGACGCCGGGGATGAGGAGGATCTCCTCCGTGGTGGCGTCGTTCAGGTCCAGGGGCACCCACGTCGCGGCGTAGACCGAGCGGGCGGCCTCTTCGCCCACGGCTTGCACCAGGGCCGCGTGCAGGTCGCCGGGCCGCGCGAACGGCCGTCCGGCCAGGATCGCCTCGGCAGCTCCGGGCTGCTCGGCAAGCAGGGCTTCCAGCGCTTCGGCCTCCGCTTCGTTGGCGTTGGCCGGGGTCGCGACGACCGGAGCGGCTCGGACCTCCGGGGCTTTGGCTTCCGCCTCGGCGGCGGCGTCGGGTTCGGGGGCAGCGTCGCCGGACTCCGGCGCGCCGCAGGCGGCGAGGATCAGGGGGATTCCGACCACGGCGAGGAATCGGGCGTCAACAAAGGAACGCGTCATGGTGTCTTGGAGTAAGTTGAGGGGGACTTGGGGGAGCGGACGGACTCCGATCCGCCCGACGGAGACTGCCAAGAGCGAAGCGCTTTGGCAACAGACGGGAATCCAGGACATGACGGCAGCGAACCAAAACGCGCGCGAAGCGGACCCGCCGCGCGAGGCCGACTCGGCGCCCGGCCGCGGTCTTCGGCGCGTCGTGATCCGGCGGGTCGTGTTCCGTCCCGTCGTCCTTGCCGGAGCCGTTGCGCTTTGGGCGGGGGCGCTTCTCGCGGTGCGCCCGGCGCCGTCCGGGGCGCAGGAGGCGTCGGGCGCGACGGCCGTCGCCGCCTCGGGAGACCGCGACGGCCGGCCCAGCCTCCAGGCTCTCCGTCTGGGGGACGGGGACCAGATCGCGCTGGACGGGCAGATCGACGAGGCCGTTTGGAGCCGCGCCGCGCCGGTAAGCGACTTCACGCAGCAGGAGCCCGTGGAAGGAGGTCGCCCGTCCGAGCGCACCGAAATCCGGGTGGTCTTCGACGAGGACGACTTGTACATCGGCGCGGTGTTCTACGACGATCCCGCCGGCATCCTGGCCTACCAGCGTCAGCGCGACGCCAGCCTGGGCACCGACGACCGCTTCATGTGGATCATGGACACCTTCATGGACGGGCGGACGGGCTACTTCTTCGAGATCAACCCCGCCGGCCTCATGGGAGACGGCATCTTGACGGGGGCGGGTGGCCGCGGGGGCGGCGGCTTCGGCGGGGGTGCCGGCAAGGCGTGGGACGGCATCTGGGAGGCGCGCACCGCCATGCGCCCGGACGGCTGGTCGGCGGAGATACGAATTCCCTTCCGCACGCTCAACTTCAATCCCGCCCTGGACACGTGGGGGATCAACTTCCAGCGCACGATCCGCCGCCGCAACGAGGAGATCCTGTGGCGGGGGCATCGCCGCAACGAGGGGCTGTGGCGGCCGGTGCACGCGGGCCGGCTGGCCGGACTGCAGGGCATGTCCCAGGGGCTGGGATTGGAAGCCCGACCGTCGGCGGTGGCCAGCTGGCGGCAGGTGCCGGAGCACGCCGACCCCACCACCTTCCCCCGCGACCTGAGCCTGGACGTGAACTACAGCCTCACCTCCAGCCTGCGCGCCTCGGCCAGCATCAACACGGACTTCGCCGAGGTGGAGAGCGATCAGCGGCGCGTGAACCTGACCCGCTTCCCGATCCGCTTCCCCGAGCGGCGAGACTTCTTCCTCGAAGGGTCGGGCGTCTTCACCTTCGCGCCCCGAAGCGGCCCGTCGCCGTTCTTCTCCCGGCGCATCGGCCTCCTGTCGGGAGAGCAGATCCCCATCCGCTACGGCACGCGCCTCACCGGCCAGGCCGGCAGGTTCGAGCTGGGCTTCTACCAGATCGGCACCGGCACGCACAGCTATTTGGACGAAGACGCCGCGGACACCGCTGCCGTGGACGCCGCGCCCGTGATTCTGCCCCGCGAGATGTTCACCGTGGCCCGCGCCAAGCGCGCTCTCTGGGGCGAGTCCTCGGTGGGCGTCATCTACACGCGCCGCGGCACGGCCGCCGGCCCTTCCGACGACGCGCCCGAAGCCCGGCACACCGCCGGCGTCGACTTCCAATTCAACACCAGCCGCTTCTTGGGCGACAACCGATTCGAGATGGAGGCGTTCGTGGTGTGGAACTCGAACCCTGATCCGTTGGCGTCGCGCTCCTTCGGCGACCTGTCGGCCCGCGGGTTCCGCTTCAACCTGCCCAACGACATCTGGTCGGGCCACTTGTCGTACCGGGAGTTCGGCGACGACTACTCGCCCGCCGTCGGCTTCGTGTCGCGCAACGGCTTTCGCCGCGTGGAGCCCCGCATCGGATGGGCGCCGCGACCCGAGAGCATCGGCTGGATCCGCCAGTTCGACTTCGCCGCCCAGTTCCGCAACCTGACCCACATCGACACGGGCGTCTTGGAAGAGCGCCAGTGGCAGTTCGACGTGCTGGGAATCGACTTCGAGAGCGGCGACGGCTTCGACGTGGAGGCGGTGCGCACGAGCGAGTTCCTGGACTCGGGGTTCGAGGTGAGCGACGGCGTGGAGATCCTGCCGGGCGAGTACACCAACTGGGAGTGGGAGGTGCGGGGCCGGACGACGGGCCGTCGGCGCGTTTCCGTGTTCGCGAGCGCTGGCGTGGGCGGCTTCTGGGACGGCAGCCGAAACCGCCTCAACGCCCGCGTGACCGTGCGGCCCAACCCCGGCGTCAGCGTGTCGGCCGATGTGGAGCACAACGCCGTCAGTCTTCCCAGGGGCGACTTCACAGCCGACGTCTACGAGCTGGAAGGCCAGTGGAGCTTGAACCAATGGGCGGGCGTGGTCGCGCAGCTGCAGTACGACAACGACAGCGAGGTCGTGGGGCTGTTCGGGCGCCTGCGGTGGATCCCCAAGCCGGGCAACGACGTGTTCCTGGTGTACACGCACAACTGGCGGAACTTGGGCGAAGGCCTGCTGGACCGGCGCAACCTGGATACGCTTTCCAGGGGCGCTTCGGTGAAGGTCAACTACACCTATCGGTTCTGACCGCGCGCGACGGCGGGCGATCCCCCGGGGTCGGCCTTCCGTTCCCGGCCGAATCCGGTAGATTGCGCATCGCTGGCCCGGTTCCAGGTGCTCGGACAGTCGTCCGCCCGCGTCGCAACCTTGCAGCAGGGGCGAAAGCCAACAATGAACGAGTGTCCGATCTGCGCTGGAGAAGTGGAGCTGCCCGCCGACCCGGTGGAAGGGGAGCTCCTCGAGTGCTCCGAGTGTGCGACCGAGCTGGAGATCTTGGGCTTGGCGCCCGTCGTCCTGGCCGAAGCCCCGGAGGCGGAAGAGGACTGGGGCGAGTGACGCCGGCAGGGATCGGACGGCCCTGTGCGGGACGGTCCGAGTGCACCGGCCCGTGCGCATCCGCCGGCGTGTTGGAGTGAAGGTCGGATTCCTCCACTCCTTGGTCCGCAGAGACGAAAAGCTGCTGATCGAGGAGTTGCGCAAGCGGCCCGAAGCGGATCTCGTGTTCCTGGACGATCGCAGGTTGGTGTTCGACCTGCGCTCCGGCCCGGAGGTGGACGTGGTTCTGGAGCGCTCGATCAACCACTCTCGGGCGCTCCACGCCCTGCGCTTCTTCGAGAGCGCCGGCGTGCGCTGCGTCAACGCCTACGAAGTGGCTCGGCGCTGCGGCGACAAGATGCTCACCGCTGTTGCGTTGCAGGAGTGCGGCGTGCCTCAGCCGGCGGCGCGCGTGGCGTTCACGCCGGCCTCGGCGCTGGACGCGATCGAGCAGCTCGGGTACCCCGTGGTGCTGAAGCCGGCCGTCGGCTCGTGGGGCCGGCTCCTGTCCAAGGTCAACGACCGCGACGCCGCCGAGACCGTCCTGGAGCACAAGTCGATCCTGGGCAGCTATCACCACTCGATCTTCTTCGTGCAGAAGTACGTGCACAAGGACGGGCGCGACATCCGCAGCTTCGTGGTCGGAGACGAGTGCGTGGCTGCCGTCTACCGCACCTCCGAACACTGGATCACCAACACGGCCCGAGGCGGCCGCGCCTCCAACTGCCCCGTGACGGCGGAGCTGGCGGAGATGTCGCTGCGCGCCGCCGAAGCCGTGGGCGGGGGCGTGCTGGCCGTCGATCTCTTTGAGACGCCCGACGGCCTCTTGGTAAACGAGGTCAACTACACGATGGAGTTCAAGAACAGCATCGACGTGACCGGCGTGAACATCCCCGGCAAGGTTGTTTCCCACGTGCTGTCGGGACCGCAAGGGACGTCGCGGGCGCCGTGATCCCGTGATCCGCGTCTCGGTGGCCGGCGGATCGGGCTACGTCGGGGGCGAACTGCTGCGCCTGCTTCTGGGCCATCCCCGGGCGCAAGTGCAGCAGGTCACGTCGGAGCGCCTGGCGGGCAAGTTCGTCCACAGCCCGCACCCGAACCTGCGGGGGAGCACGCGCCTCAAGTTTTGCTCGCTGGACGACCTGTCGGCGTGCGACGTGCTGTTCTTGTGCCTGCCCCACGGCCAGTCGTCGGGTCGCATCGACGACTTGCGCGGGGCAGCGTCGCGAATCGTGGACCTGAGCGCCGACTTTCGCCTCCGCGACGGGCGCGCCTACGAGCGGTGGTACGGGCGAGTCCATCCCCGGCCCGACTTGCTCGGTCGCTTCGTCTACGGCATCCCGGAGCTGGGCCGCGAGCGACTTCGGGACGCCGATCTGGTGGCGTGCGCCGGATGCAACGCCACCGCCTCCCTCTTGGCGCTGACGCCCTTGTGCATGGAGGGCGTCGCCGACTCGGCGATCATTGACGTCAAGGTGGGCTCCAGCGAGGGCGGCGCCGGCGCCGGCCCGGCCAGCCACCACCCCGAGCGAAGCGGCGCCGTGCGGTCGTACAAGCCCACCGGACACCGGCACACCGCGGAGATCGTGCAGGGGCTGGCGGCGATGGGCGGCGCACCTGCCGCGGACGCGCTTTCCGGCGGCGTTCACTTTTCCGCCACGTCGATCGAGATGGTGCGCGGCGTGCTGGCCACGTGCCACGTCTTCCTGAACCGATCGCTGGACGACAAGGCCCTGTGGAGGATTTACCGGAACGCCTACGGGGACGAGCCCTTCGTGCGCATCGTCAAGGAGCGAAGCGGCATTCACCGCTACCCGGACCCCAAGCTCCTGGCCGGAACCAACTACTGCGACGTGGGGTTCGAACGCGATCCGCACTCCGCGAGGGTCGTGGTCGTGAGCGCCTTGGACAACCTGACGAAGGGAGCCGCGGGCCAAGCCGTGCACGCATTCAACGTCATGCACGGATTCGCCGAGACCGATGGACTGGAGTTCCGGGGGCTGCATCCGGCGTAGAGGGCCGCCAAACGGGGTCGTTCGCTCCGGCCCGAAAGTGAGGCCGATCCAGCTATCCAAACGCCCAGTTTCCGGGTGCGTCTTGCTTCCGGCCCGGCCATTCCCCTGGGCCCGGAGCGCGAGAACCTGATCCGCGAGATGCCGTCCAGCGCCGCCCATCGGCCGCCCCCCGTCGTCGTCTGCGTCGTCCACAACGGCCCCCGTCCTTGGGACGCCCTCCTCGACATCGCCGACCTGATCTCGCCCACGCTGCCCCCAGCTCCGCGACCTCTCGGTCCGGCTGCCCTACCAAGTGCTTGACATGCGCGCCCTGCCCGGGCGAAGCTTGCGGAAGCGGCGCATCCTGACTTGGTTGAGGGGAGCTCGAGCGGGACGGCGGCACGACGAAGGTCTGGACCGTGCTGGACGAGGTGCTGGAGGCGTACCCGGGTCCCGAGCACGCCGGGATCCCGGAGGCGTTCGCGCTGTGGGCGTTGGGCGCGGCGCGGCAGTGGGGACGTTCGGAAGAGGAACCGTCGAAGATCACCAACTTGACGGAGGCGAGGGACATGTACACGCAGATCGAAGAAGAGATGGCAAGACTGCGGGCCGAGGGCCGCCGAAAGGGGCACCGGGAGGGATCCAGAACCGTCTTGGAGCGCCTGGTGGCCAAGAAGTTCGGCGCGGACGCGGCCGTGCAGCTGTCGGGCCTGATCGGCGATTTGGACGGACGCGACGAGCTGGACGCGGCAGCGGACGCTGTCATCGAGTGCGACACGGTCGCGAAGTTGCTGACCCGACTCGCGAACTAGGCAAAGCCCGCGGCTGTCTTGCATGTTCCGCCACTGGTCCCCTCCGGGTGCGCCGGCGCCGGCGGTCGTCGCGGCGTTAGTGGTCGTCGCTGGGCTGGCGTTCGCTTCCTGCTCGCCGTCCGCGTTCGAGACCGAAGCCCAGACGGCGTCCGCGAACTCGTCGGCCGCCGGCTCCGCTCCCGTCCCGGTGGGCCCGTTCTGGGAGGGGCCGTCGGCCTGGGCGGACCGCACGCTGGCCAGATTGACGCTGGAGGAGAAGGCCGGACAGCTCGTCATGCCTTGGATCCTCGGCGACTTCGTGGCGAAGGGCGACGAGGACGACGAGCGGATCCTGGGCTATGTGCGCGAGATCGGCATCGGCGGCGTGGTCGTGTCGGTGGGCTCGCCCACGGAGGTGGCCGCCAAGCTCAATCACCTCCAGCGTCACGCCAAGGTGCCCCTGCTGGTCGGGGCCGACCTGGAGGCGGGCGCCGGCTTCCGGCTGCGCGGCGCCGTCTACATGCCGGGCGCCGTGGACTTGGGGGGCGCCACCAGCTTTCCGTCGCTCATGGCCGCGGGCGCGGCGGGGGACGAGGAGCTTGTCTACGAAATGGGGCGCATCACGGCGCTGGAGGCGCGCGCGGTAGGCATTCACGTTCCCTTCGCGCCCGTGCTGGACGTCAACAACAACCCCGCCAACCCGATCATCAACGTCCGGTCGTTCGGCGCAGACCCCGAACAGGTGGCAAGGTTGGGCGCCGCGCTGGTGCGGGGCATTCAGGACCACGGGGCGATCGCCACAGGCAAGCACTTCCCCGGACACGGCGACACCGACGCCGACTCCCACTTGGAGCTTCCCTTGATCCGGCATGGCCGCGAACGTTTGGACGCGGTCGAACTCCGTCCATTCCGAGCGGCGCTGGCGGCCGGCATGGGAGGCGTCATGACGGCCCACGTTGCGGTGCCGGCGCTGGCCGGAGGCGGGAACGCGCCGTCCACCCTGTCTTCCCCGATCATGACTGACCTGCTGCGCGAAGAGATGGGCTTCCAGGGGCTCCTGTTCACCGACGCCATGGACATGCACGCCATATCCCGACGGTTCAGCGCTCCGGAGGCCGCGATCCGCGCACTGGAAGCCGGCGCCGACGTGGTCCTCATGCCGCCTTCGCCGGAGCGGGTCGCGGCCGGCATCGCGGGAGCGGTCCGGTCGGGCCGCATCTCCCAGGCGCGCTTGGATCAGTCCGTGAGACGGCTCCTGCAGGCCAAGGAGGCGGCGGGGCTGCACGCAGGGCGCACCGTGGCCGTGGAGAAGGTGCGCGAAAAGGTCGGCGTTCCGGCCCACCGCGAAGTGGCGGAACAGGTCGCCCGCCGGTCGATCACCCTTCTCAAGAACGATCGCGGGCTGCTGCCGCTCCGGGGCACGCGAAGCGCCCGGGTCATGTCGATCAGCTTTCGCCGGCCCACCGACGTGCTGGCCGGACGCCGCTTCGACCGCCGTTTGCGGGACGTCTATCCGCGCCTGCGCACCGCCGCCTTGGACGAGGAGACGCCGTCGGTCGTCTACGACTCCTTGGCCGTCGCGGCCCGGCGCCAGCAGCTGGTGGTGGTCGGCGTTCACGTCAGGGCCGTGTCCTACGAGGGATCGGTCGCGGTCCCCGGCCGCTTCGACGAGTTCGTGAAGGAGCTGGGCGTTGCCGGCGTGCCCCATGTGGTCGTGTCCTTCGGAAACCCGTACTTGGTGTCCAACTTCCCGGACGTGCGAGCGTACATGCTGGCGTGGAGCGGCTCCGAAGCCAGCCAAGTCGCGGCTGCCGGGGCGCTCTTCGGCGAATTCGCCGTGTCGGGACGGACGCCCACCGCGATACCACCCCTCTTCAAGACCGGCGACGGGATCGCGTTGCCCGCCAGGGGTGCGCCGGACGGCTGACGCCGGCCCGCCGTCTCCAGCCGAAGCGACCGCTCGTGTGCCGAATCCTGTGCGCCCACGCCTCTGCCCAGTTCGACGCGGCGCCGCACTTGGCCGCCCTTGCGTCGATTGCGGAGAGCAGCCCCGAATACCAAGGCCACGGCTGGGGCTGCGCTTGGCGGGAGGACGGTTGTTGGCGCGTCTACCGTAACATCTCGCCGATCTGGCAGGACCGGAACCGGCCTGCCGCTCGCACCACGCTGCTTCTGGCCCACGCCCGCAGCGCCTTCCGCGACGAAGGGATCGTCGTCGAGAACAACATGCCCTTCCGAAACGGCGAGCGCGTCTTCGCCTTCAACGGCGAGCTCCGGGGCGTGCGCATGAGCGAACGGGGTCGCACCGGGGCAGAAAAGATATTCAACACCGTGCTGCGCTTCGAGGGAGCGCGGGGCGCGGGTCAGGGTGGCCGGGGCGAGCATCGGGCGGACTTGGGCACGTGCCGGGACGACTTGGGTCCAGCCTTGGCCAGGGGCGTGGCCGCCATCGAGCGGCGCACGCGCTATGTTCGTGCGATGAACATCGTCGTTGCCGAGCCGTCGCGGATTCACGTGGCCAGCCGTTTCAACGAGGCGCCGGACTACTTCCAGATGCACAAGGGGCGCGTGGGCGACGTGCAGGTCGTGTGCTCGCAGCCCTATTCGGCCGACTTCGGCGCGGCGCAGTGGACGCCCGTTCCCAACGGCACGATGCAAACGTTCGAGGCGGGCGCGACATGCTGCTGATCAAGATCGGCGGCGGCGAAACGCTGAACCTGCCGGGGATCGCCGCCGGCATCGCAACTCTGGACGACGAGCAGGTGGTGGTCGTCCACGGCGCCAACGCTCTTCGGGACGCGCTGGGCCGCCGTCTGGGGATCGAGAAGCAAGTGATCACGTCCGTGTCGGGCTACGACAGCGTGTACTCCGACAAGGAGGCGATCGACTTGCTGCTGATGGCGTATGCGGGCCTGCGCAACAAGCGTATCGTGGAGCTGTTGCAGGGACAGGGCGTCAACGCCGTCGGGATGACGGGCTTGGACGGGGCGATGGTGCGCGGCCGGCGCAACCGAGGAATGCGCATTCGCCAAGGCGACAAGGTGCTGGTCAAGCGCGACCTGTCGGGAAAGCCGCTGGCCGTCAACCGCAAGCTGCTGTCGTACCTCTTGGAGAACGACTTCACCCCCGTGCTGACGGTGCCGATCGTGGACGAGCACGGGACAGCCGTCAACTCCGAGAACGACGACATCGTCTGCTTGCTGGACCAAGTGCTGAAGCCGAAGCTCGTTGTGCAGCTGATCGAAGCGCCGGGCTTTCTGGACGACCCGGACGACCCCGCTTCCGTGGTGCCGCGCATGACGGCCGAAGACGTGGCGCGACGCGAGGCGGAGGCTGCGGGCCGCATGAAGCGCAAGATGCTCGCACTCAAGCGGTTGGCGGCTCGGTCCGATGCCCAGGTGGTGCTGGCCGACGGCCGCGTGGACGATCCGGTGCGGCGAGCCTTGGCCGGCAAGGGCACGGTGATCGCTTGACCGTCGGCGACCCGTCGAGCGCCAGCGAATGCGTGAACGCTCGCGAGACCGAAGAACGTTGTGCACTCCACGTCTATCCGCAGCGGGGAATCACGCTGGTGCGCGGTGACGGCGCGGAAGTAGAGGACGACCAGGGGCGACGCTACATCGATTGCGTGGGCGGGATCGGCACGGCCAACGTGGGGCACGCCAACCCGGAGGTCGCGCGAGCTGTGGCGGAGCAGGCCCGGACGCTGACGGTGTGCCCCGGCATCTTTCACAACGATCGGCGGGCGCGCCTGCTGGAGAAGCTGACGTCGCTAGCGCCGGACGGATTGACGCGCGCCTTTCTCTGCAACTCGGGCGCCGAGGCCGTCGAGGCGGCGATCAAGTTCGCCCGGTTGGCCACGGGGCGGATGCGCGTGGTGGCGGCCGTGCGCGGTTTCCACGGACGCACCATGGGCGCGCTGAGTGCAACCTTCAACAAGAAGTACCGGGAGCCGTTCGCGCCGCTGGTCCCCGGCGTGTCGTTCGTGCCGTTCGACGACGCGGCCAAGCTGCGGGCGGCCGTGCTGGCCGGCGGAGAGGCGGACGGCGGCGTGGCTGCTGTGCTGCTGGAGCCGGTGCAGGGCGAAGGCGGCGTCCGGCTGCCGGGCAGGGGCTATTTGCGGGCGGTGCGCGAGACGTGCGACGAGGCCGGCGCCCTGATGATCCTGGACGAAGTGCAGACCGGGTTCTGCCGCACGGGCCGCATGTTCGCGTGCGAGCACTACGGCGTGACGCCGGACGTGTTGTGCTTGGCCAAGGCGGTCGGCGGCGGCCTGCCGCTGGGCGCCGTGCTGGCCAACGGCAAGGTCCCGCCCGCAACATCCCTGCACGGCACCACTTCGGCGGGAAGCCCTCTGGCGTGCTCGGCGGCGCTGGCCGCCATCCGTTTCATGGAGGAACACGACTTGGCTGGTCGCGCCCGCAGTCTGGGGGCCTTCTTTCGCGAGCGCTTCTCCGATCCGTTGCCGCGCCGAGTCCGCTCCGTGCGCCAGATCGGGCTCATGATCGGCATCGAGCTGCGCGAGCGGTGCCGGCCCTACCTGGACGCTCTGGCGCGCCGCGGCGTACTGGCCCTGCCGGCGGGCGCCGCCGTGATCCGCCTGCTTCCCCCTTTGGTCGTCACCGAGCAGCAGGTGGCCCAGGTGGCCGAGGCGCTGACCGAAACGCTGGAAGTGGACACCGGGCTCCCCTAGCCCCCCAAGTGCCCAGGGGGATAGGGGAGCCAGCGGCTATCGGGCGACGGAAGCACCGTTGGCCGCCTGGGCCAGCAGTTCGTCCCCCGTGTCGCAGTCCACCAAGGCGTCGCCCACTTGGACCACCTGCTCGGGACCCATCGCTCCCACCAGCCCCTCGAGACTCTTCGCCGTCTTTGCCCCGAACTTCCGCGCCGCCAGACGAAGCACCAGCTTCTCCATGCCCCGTTCCATCCCCTGCTCGATCCCCTGCTCGATCCCTTGCTCGATCCCCTTCCGCCGCTGTTCTTCTTTCCACTCCGCATACGTCTGACTCATCTCCGCTACCTCCCTAGGTTGGATGATCTGCTGGCGGACGCCCCGTCTTTCCGCCTCGGGCATGCCCCCTGCGCGCAACCGCTCGTCCGTCCAATCGGCGAACGCACTCCGGAACGACAGCCACTCCGCTCCGGCCCGCTGCTTGGCCAACGAGGCCAGCACCCGCCCAAAGGCGTCCCACGGCTCTCGTTCCATCGCGCCCAGCCAGCCCAGCATCGAGTCCTCCGAGAGCAAGTCTTGCGCCGACGCCGCCTGCAAGTCAAGCACGACGTGGCCGAGCGCGCCGAGGCCGGGGCCGGCCCGGGCCGCTGCGGGCAGCTCCGGCGTGCGGAGCAGGGCGGCCAAGCTGGTCGCGGCGGTCCAGGGCCTGGGGCCGGTGTAGAGGACGCGGGCGAGGACGGCGGGCACGGAGCCGTCGGGATCGAGCTTGTTCCGGTTGGCGCGCAGTGCCGCGACCATCCCAAGGGCGTACTCGCTGGTGCGCAGCACCATGTCGGGGTCGTGGGAGGCCTGGAATTCGACGAGGAAGACGACGGAAGCGTCGCTGTCCTTGCGCCGGACTTGGACGGCGAGATCGGGGAGCCTGCGCCTCATGTCGGGGGCGATTGTTTCGGTGGGGAGACGTTCGGCGGTGTCGAGGTCTAAGTGCTGGTGCCAATCGGCGGCCAGGAAGTCGCGGATCAGCGACCGGATGGCCACGTCGTGGGCGAAGACGTCCTTGTAGGTCTGGTCGTGGCGACGGGGTTGCCGTTCGAGAGGGTCGTCCTGGTCCGGGGCGTCCCCAGAGTCGTCGTCGGGCGGGCGGGAAGCATCGGGGGCGTCGGCGGGTCGGGGTTCGCAGCGGGTTTGGTCCATTGGGCAAGCGGCCTTTCGGAGTGCGGGGGTCGTTCCGCGTCCAGGGGGGGGGGGTGCGGATACCCGAACGATGGGGCCGGAAACGGGGCGCTCGAATAGCTGTTTCGGCCCGACTTCGCGCCGGAGGCTTGGGGTTGCCTTCTCGGCGTCGGGCAAACGACTCCGCGAACCGAGCAGCGCGACCCCGCGAACCTGCGCCGCGACCTTGTCGACCAATGGATTTCGCGCGCCTCGGGCAGTGGAAGTCGCACGTCCCGCGCAGCGGAGCTTCGGCCTAGCCTAGCCGCCTAGTCGCGCTCCTCGAACCGCCGCCGCAGCTCCTCCACCCGCCGCCGGTTCACCCCCATGTCGGACCATCCCAGGCGCGACGCCGATCGGACGTGGATCACGCCCTCTTCCGGGCACAGGCGCGCCTCCAGGTCGTCGGCGAACCCGATGCGCGTCCGGCACACGGCGCGGAACCACCCCGGGGCCTCCTCCGCCACGGTCGTCCGCGGCAGGCCGACCACGATCTCCCGGAAGCGGGCGAATGCCGCCTCCGGGTTGCCCTCGAATGCCAACGGGGCCACTCGGTTCCGGCGCGGGGCGTCGTCGCGACTGCACACGCAGTTGGGACGCTTCGGGCAAGGCGGAACGGGTTCGGGCTTCATGTCCATTGTGTACGTAGATTGAACGCATATGGCAACTGCGGCGGCGGCCGAACGCGTCACGACGACCCAAGGACTTCCCCGTCCGCTGGCTCGCGCCTTGGAGGCGTACGCCGGGCGGGTGGACCTGGACGTGATCCAAGCCGCCTACGAACTGGCCGCCGAGGCCCACGCCGATCAGCGTCGCGCGTCGGGCGAGCCGTTCGTGAACCACGCCGTGGAAGTCGCCACGATCGTGGCCGAACTTGGGCTCGACACGGCTTCGGTGGCGTCGGCGCTGGTCCACGATGTGGTGGAGGACACGGCTGTGTCGCTCCAGGGCATCCGCGAGGTCTTGGGCGACGAGGTGGCGACGATCGTGGACGGCGTCACCAAGATCGGCCGCGTGCGCTTCCGCTCGCACACCGAGCAGCAAGTCGGGAACTACCGCAAGCTGCTGCTGTCGATGGCCAAGGACGCTCGCGTGATCCTGGTCAAGCTGGCCGACCGACTGCACAACATGCGCACGCTGGAACACCTGCCGACGACGAAACAGACGCCGATCGCCCGCGAGACGCGCGAGATCTACGCGCCGCTGGCCCACCGCCTGGGCATGGCGGCGGTCAAGTGGGAGCTGGAGGACCTGGCGTTCAAGTTCCTGGACCGAGGCTCCTACGACGCTCTGCGGAAGCTGGTGCGGCAACGGCGCCGCGCGAGGGAGCGCCACATCCTGGAGATGCAGCGGCCCCTGGAGGACCTCTTGAAGAAGGCGGGCATCCCGGCGGAGGTGACGGGCCGGCCCAAGCACCTGTGGTCGATCCACCGCAAGATGATCACACAGGGTCGCAGCTACGACGAGATATACGACCTGATGGCGCTCCGGGTCATCACCGACTCGATCCACAGCTGCTACGCCGCGCTCGGGGTCGTCCACGGCAAGTGGACCCCTGTCCAGGACCGCTTCCACGACTACCTCGCCACGCCCAAGTCGAACATGTACCGGTCGATCCACACCACCGTGTACGGCCCCGGCGGCAGGCGCTACGAAGTCCAAATCCGCACCGAGGAGATGCACCGGACCGCCGAATACGGCATCGCCGCCCACTGGCGCTACAAGGAAGAAGGCAAGGGAAGCCGCGTCGACGAGGCCCTGACGTGGTTCCGCCAAGTCCTGGAGTGGCAGCAGGAAGCGGAGGAGGGCGAACCGGAGGACTTCATGGAGTTCCTCCGCATGGACCTGTTCCACGGGGAAATCTTCGTCTTCACGCCCAAGGGCGAAGTCAAGCAGCTGCCGGAGGGTTCGTCGCCGATCGACTTCGCCTTCTCGGTCCACACGGAGGTTGGACTGCACTGCGCCGGCGCCAAGGTCAACGGCCGCATCGTGCCGCTGTCGCGCAAGCTCAAGAACGGCGACTCGGTCCAAATCATCACTGACGCCCGTCAGAAGCCCAACCGAGACTGGCTCGGCTTCGTCAAGACTTCCCGCGCCCGCCAGCGGATACGCCACTGGATCCGCCGACAGGAGTTCGACCAAGCCCTTCGCCTGGGCCAGGAGTTCTTCCAGCGCGAGCTGCGCAAGACGCGGCTGCCCCGGCCCAGCGACGACGACATGCGACGCGCCGCGAGACGGCTCGGCTATTCCAGCTTCGACGAGACCTTGGTGGCGCTGGCGCGCGGCGAAGCAGGCCCCGCCACGGTCATCCGGGCCTTCTACCCCGACGAGGACCCGGCGCGGGTGGTCAAGCGGTCGACATCCGCCCTGGAGCGCATCGCCGAGAAGATTCGCAAGTCGAACCGAAGCGTGACGATCCAGGGCATGGACGACTTGATGGTCCGCTACTCGCGGTGCTGTCAGCCCGTGCCCGGCGACGACGTGATCGGCTACACCACCCGCGGCCGGGGCATCTCCATCCACCGCAGCGACTGTCCCAACGTGCTGGAACTCGACCGAGACCCGGAGCGCCGGGTCGAGATCGAGTGGAAGGCCGAGCGCGAGGACCGCTTCTTCGTCCACTTGCACATGGAAGGGACCGACCGTCGCGGCCTGCTGGGAGACGTGGCCAAGACGATCACCGAGACGGCGACCGACATCCAGCACGCCGACATGCGGGCCACCGACGGCGGGATGACCGCCGCGATCGTGGTGGAGGTCCGGAACCTGAACCACCTGAAGCGGATCATGGACGCGGTCCGGCGCGTGAAGGGCGTCGTCTCCGTAGTGCGGCGCGAGAGCTTCAGCGAGAGCGAGTTCCTGGACGAGCGGCGCTCGCGTGCCTGACTTCCGCATCCAGGCGCCGTTCGAGCCCAAGGGCGACCAGCCGCGGGCGATCGCCGAGCTCGCGGCCGGCGTGCGCGCAGGCGCCAAGCACCAGACCCTGCTGGGCGCCACCGGCACGGGCAAGACCCTCACCATCGCCCACGTCGTCGCGGAAGTGGGCAAGCCCACGCTGGTCATGTCGCACAACAAGACGCTGGCGGCTCAACTCTACGGCGAGCTCAAGTCGCTGCTGCCGGCGAACGCCGTCGAGTACTTCATCTCCTACTACGACTACTACCAGCCCGAAGCCTACGTGCCCGCCACGGACACCTACATCGAAAAGGACGCTTCGATCAACGACGACATCGAGCGCTTGCGCCTGCGGGCCACGTCGTCGCTGGTGGAGCGCCGGGACGTGGTGGTGGTGGCGTCGGTCTCGTGCATCTACGGCCTGGGCAACCCGGTGGACTACCGCGGACTCATGCTCCACTTGGCGGTGGGCCAGGAGGTCCCCCGGCAGGAAGTGCTGCGCGGACTGGTGAGCATCTTGTACAAGCGAAACGACCTGGCGTTCGAGCGGGGGACCTTTCGCGTGCGCGGCGACACCATCGAGATCTTTCCGGCCTACGAAGAGCAGGCGATCCGCGTCGAGCTGTGGGGAGACGAGATCGAGCGCATCACCCGCTTCGACCCGCTGACGGGAGACTCGATCGCGCGCCTGGAACGAACCGCCGTCTACCCCGCGTCGCACTACGTGACGAACCGGCGCACCTTGGAAGAGATGGCGCCGATGGTTCGGGGGGAGCTCGCCCAGCAGGTGAGCCGCTTCCGCGCCGAAGGGCGGCTCCTGGAGGCGCAGCGCATCGAGACCCGCACCAACTTCGACCTGGAGATGATGCTGGAGATCGGCACCTGTCCGGGGATCGAGAACTACAGCCGCTACACCAGCGGTCGGCGCGAGGGCGAGCGGCCCGCCTGCCTGATCGACTACTTCCCCGAGGACTACTTGCTGGTCGTGGACGAATCGCACGTCACCGTTCCGCAGATCAACGGCATGTACAAGGGCGACCGCTCGCGCAAGACGACTCTGGTCGAACACGGGTTCCGCCTGCCGTCCGCGCTGGACAACCGCCCGCTGCGCTTCGAGGAGTGGGAGTCGCTGGTGAACCAGGTCGTCTTCGTGTCGGCCACCCCCGGCGACTGGGAGCTGGAACGGTGCGGTGGCGTGGTGGTCGAGCAGATCATCCGGCCCACGGGTTTGGTGGACCCCGTGATCGACGTGCGGCCCGTGCGGGGCCAGGTGGACGACCTGCTGGCCGAGATACGGGAGCGCGCCGCCCGCGACGAGCGGGTCCTCGTGACGACGCTGACCAAGCGCATGGCGGAGGACTTGGCCGAGTTCCTGCAGTCGCTGGGGCTTCGCGTGCGCTACATGCACGCCGACATCGGCGCCATCGAGCGCGTGGAGATTCTGCGGGCGCTGCGCCTGGGGCGGATCGAAGTGCTGGTCGGCATCAACCTGCTGCGCGAGGGGCTGGATCTTCCCGAGGTGTCGCTGGTGGCCGTGCTGGACGCCGACAAGGAGGGCTTCCTGCGGAACGCGCGGTCGCTGATCCAGACGGTGGGCCGGGCGGCGCGGAACGCCAACGGCAAGGCGGTGCTGTACGCCGACCGGGTCACGGAGTCGATGCGAGTGTGCATCGACGAGACCGAGCGCCGGCGCCGGGTGCAGACGAACCACAACGAGCGACACGGGATCGTTCCCCAGACCGTAAGGAAGAGCCTGCAGGAGATCGAGTGGTCCACGCGGGTGGCCGACGTGCGCGAGAGGCCGGTGGCCAAGGTGGCCGAGCCGGACGCAACCTACGCATCCGAAGTGGACGCCGAGGAGTTCGTCAAGATCCTGGAGGAGGAGATGAGCAAGGCGGCCAAGGCGCTGGACTTCGAGCGGGCGGCGGTGCTGCGGGACCAGCTGTTGGAAGTCAAGGCGGGCGGCGGGTCGGAGCGCGGGGGTGCGAAGGCGCGGAGGGGTGCGCGAGCGGGGGCGCGGTGAGGCTCGCCGAAGACCAGATGGCTGCATGGGGTCGGCGGGTCGGCGCCGGGGTCGAGCTGCCCGTGTTCATCGGGCTCGAGGGGCCGTTGGGTGCGGGGAAGTCCGTCTTCGCGCGGTCGGTGGCCGAGGGGGCCGGCGTGCGGGGCGTGGTGCCTTCGCCGACGTTCAACGTGCTCTTCCGGTACGAGCTTCCCGGCGGGGGTGCGCTGGTGCACGCGGACCTGTACCGGATTGCCGCCGTGGAGGAGCTGGCCGGGGTCGGGTGGGACGATGTGTTGGCCGACCGCGCCATCGTGCTGGTCGAGTGGGCTTGCCGGGCCGGCGGCGAACTGCCGGACGACCGATGGGAGATCGAACTGGGGTTGGCGGACGAGCCCGACCTGCGCACCGCCGAGGTGCGACGGCACGGGGAGCCGTCGGCGCTGCCGGGCTTCCCCGCGTTGCTGGCGTGAGGCGTCGCGCGCGGGCCGGATCCGCCACGGAGGTCTCGCCGGGGCCGCGGGCCGCGCCGGATGCGAAGCGCGCCCGAGACGCGCGGCGCTCGCAGGGGGTCGGGCTTCCGCCGGGATGCTTCTTGGGGATCGAGACGTCGGGGCCGCCGGGGTCGGTGGCGGTGGCCGTGGACGGGGTCGTGGCGGCCGTGCGGTCCTTGGGCGACCAGGCCAGCCACGCCGACCGGCTGATTCCGGCGATCCGGGGAGTGCTGGAGGACGCGGGCCGAAGTCGGGAAGACTTGGAGGGCGTGGCAGTGGGCGCGGGGCCGGGGTCGTTCACGGGGGTACGGGTCGGCGCGGCGACGGCGAAGGGCTTGGCGCGCGCTCTGAACGTCCCCCTCTGCGCTACGTCCAGCTTGCGCGCCGCCGCGTTCGCTCAAGAGTCCATGGCGGGGGTGTCGGCCCTGGTCCCGGACGTAGCAGGGCCGCTCGGCCCGTCGGCGTCTGGGTCGCTCACCGCCACTCTCCCGGAAGACCGTCGCCAAGTCAGGTACATCCTGGCCGACGCCCGGGGCGGGCGGGTCTACGGCGCCTGCTACGACGTGGGCGCCGAGGGTCCGATCGAGGTGACCGCGCCTCACGGGGGCACGGTCGTGGACGTGATCAACCGGCGGCCGCCGATGGGAACCGTGTTCGCGGGAAGCGGGGCGGAGGTCCACAAGAGGTTGCTCGAAGCCGCCGGGTACGCCGTGGCGCCGCCTCCGGCCGGGGTGCCCGTGGCCGCCGCCGTGCTCTGCTGCTGCCGATGGGCGCCGGTGGACGTCGCGGACTGGGAGCCGGACTACGTGCGCGAATGGAGGCCGGGGTGACCGACGCCGTTCGACTCCGGCAGGCCGAGGAGGACGACCTGGACCAGATCGCCCAGGTCGAGGCGGACTCCTTTGCGCAGCCTTGGTGCCGGGAGACCTTCGCGTCGCTCTTGGGAAGGCCCAGCGTGGACATCGTGGTCGCGGAGTCGGACGGTCGCGTGGCGGGATACGCGGTCATGCGTTCCACGGTCGGAGAGTCGGAGCTGGCGAACTTGGCCGTCTGTCCGGCGCGCCGGCGGGCCGGTTTGGGGCGCGCACTGCTCCGCGAAGCCGTGGACGCGGCCCGGAAGCGCGGCGCGACGTGGGTCTTCCTGGCGGTTCGCGCCTCCAACGAGGGCGCCGCCAAGCTGTACCGGCAGTTCGGCTTCCAAGAGATCGGCGCCCAGGCGTCGTACTACCGCGAACCGGCGGAGGACGCCCGCGTCTTCGCCATGGAGTTGCCGTGAGCACTAATCCCGTCGCGAACGCCGCCCCCTTCCCGCCCGTCGTCGCCGAAGTGGCCCAGGCTCACGACGGCAGCTTGGGAACGGCCCACGCCTTCGTCGACGCCGTGGCGGACGCGGGGGCGGACGCGATCAAGTTCCAAACGCACATCGCCGCCGCCGAAAGCACCCGCGAAGAGCCTTGGCGCGTTCCCTTCAGCCCCCAGGACGCCAGCCGCTACGACTACTGGCGCCGAATGGAGTTCACGGAAGACCAGTGGCGGGGCCTTCGGAAGCACGCCGACAAGTGCGGTCTGGCCTTCATGTCGTCGCCGTTCTCCGACGAGGCGTTCGACCTGCTGTCGCGCGTAGGCGTGTCGGCGTGGAAGGCGGCGTCGGGCGAAGTGGCCACGCCCGGCCTGCTGGACCGGATGCTGGCGTCGGGCAAGCCGGTCCTGGTCTCCACGGGGATGAGCGACTGGTCCGAGATCGACGGCGTCGTGTCCCGTGCCAAGGCCGCCGACGCCTCCTTCGCCCTCCTCCAATGCACGTCCAAGTATCCGTCGGGTCCCGAAGACGCGGGCCTCAACATCCTGTCCGAAATGAAGGCTCGCTACGGCGCGCCGGCAGGTCTCTCCGACCACTCGGGGACGATCTTCCCGTCTTTGGCCGCCGTGGCCCTGGGCGCCGACGTCGTGGAGGTGCACGTCACCTTGTCCCGGCGCGCCTTCGGCCCCGACCAAGCCTCGTCGGTGACGATCGACGAACTCGCCCAGCTGTGCCGCGGCGCCGAGTTCCTGCGGACCGCCCGCGCTCATCCGGTGGACAAGGACGCCATGGCCCGCGAACTGGCCCCGGTGCGCGCCCTCTTCTCGAAGAGCGCCGTCGCCGCGCGCCCCTTGCCGGCGGGGCACCGCATCGGCCCTGGAGACTTGGTCCCCCGCAAACCCGGGACCGGCATCTCCGCCGCCCGCATTCCGGCCCTGTCGGGGCGTCTGCTCCGGCGGAACGTGCCCTCCGGGAGCCACCTCCAAGAGTCCGACCTGGAGCCCGTGGCCCCATGAGCCCAGCCCGACCGACGGCGGACGCAGACCCGGGCGGGCTTCCGGGCGTCACCACGGACATGCCCCAAGACGCACCCCTAGGCGCACGGGGGCCCACGGTTGGCCGGCCCGCCCACCGCATCCTCAACGCCGAATCCGCGGGCTACTCGCAGGAAGCCGCTGCACTCCTGGCCCGTGCCGGCGACGTTCGCCTGGAGGATCTGGACCGGCGGGCGCTCCTTGACCGCGTCTCGTGGGCGACGGCCTTGATCGTCCGCCTTCGGCACCGCGTGGACGACGATCTGCTAGCCCGCGCTCCGGACCTGAAGGTCGTGGCCACCGCCACCACTGGCCTGGACCACCTGGACCTGGACGCTGCCCGCCGCCGCGGCGTGACGGTTCTGTCGCTGCGGGGCGAGACCGAGTTCCTGGACACGGTACACGCCACGGCGGAGCACGCCTGGGCGCTGCTGCTGGCCCTGTCGCGGCGGATTCCATGGGCGCACCGCCACGCCACGACCGAGCCCTGGGACCGGGATCGCTTCCGCGGCCGCGAGCTGGCGGGCCGCGCCCTCGGCGTCCTGGGCATGGGACGGATCGGACGGCGCGTGGCGCGCTGCGGGCTGGCGTTCGGCATGAAGGTGGCCGGCTGCGACCCCTCGCCGGCGGACTGGCCCACGGACGTGGAGCGGCTGCCCGACCCCGAGTCGCTGGCCCGACGGTCGGACGTCCTGTCCGTGCATGTGCCCCTGTCGCCCGCAACCCGAGGGCTCGTGAACGCCCGTGTCCTGGCCGCGCTTCCCCCGGGCGCCGTGCTGGTCAACACCTCCCGAGGCGTCGTCGTGGACGAAGACGCCTTGGCCGCGGCGCTGGAATCGGGCGCCCTGGGAGGCGCCGCGCTGGACGTGCTGGCAGGCGAGACCGCCGACGGGGGACCGCACCGCAGCCGTCTCTTGTCCCTGGCGCGCGACCGAACCGACGTCCTCGTCACGCCCCATGTCGGCGGCGCTACGTTTGAGTCCATGGCCCGAACCGAGGTGTTCATGGCCGAGAAGCTGCTGCGCTTCTGCCAAGCGCCGTCCCGGCCCCAGTCCCCATCCCCGTCGTGATCACCGGAAGCAAGCGCCGCGTGTGCGTGGTGGTGACGGCCCGTCCCAGCTACGCCCGGGTCAAGTCGCTCTTGCAGGCCGTGGACGCGCATCCGGAGCTGGAGCTGCTCCTGGTCGTGGGCGCGTCGGCTCTGCTGGAGCGCTACGGCCCCGTCGTGGACGTCATGCGGGCCGACGGCTTCGAGCCCGACGCCGTGGTGTACATGGTCGTGGAGGGCGAGAACCTGGTCACCACGGCCAAGTCCACCGGCCTGGGCGTCGTCGAACTCGCCACGATCTTCGACAATTTGAAGCCCGGCGTGGTGGTCTCCGTGGCGGACCGCTACGAGACGATCGCCACCGCCATCGCCGCGTCCTACCTGAACATCCCGCTGGCCCACGTCCAAGGCGGCGAAGTCACCGGCTCCATCGACGAGAAGGTGCGTCACGCCGTGACCAAGCTGGCCAACGTGCACTTCGTCTCCAACGACGCCGCGCGCGACCGCGTGGTGCGCATGGGCGAGGACCCGGCGACGGTTCACGTGACCGGCTGCCCATCGATCGACTTGGCGTCCCGCACGCTGGCCGAGCCGGCGCCGGCGGCCTTCAACCCCTTCGGCGGCTACGCCGGCGTGGGTGAACCCTTCCAGCCGGAGCCCGGCGAATACCTTGTCGTCCTGCAACACCCCGTGACGACCGAGTACGAGCGCGCCCCGGACCAGATCCGGGAAACGCTGGCCGCCGTAGAGGCGATGGGCCGCCCCACGTTCTGGTTCTGGCCCAACGTCGACGCCGGCTCCGACCTGGTGTCCAAGGGCATCCGCCATCACCGCGAGACGCGCCCCATGGACCACGTGTACTTCTTCAAGAACCTGTCGCCCGAGGACTTCGTGCGGCTGCTGGACGGGGCCGCCTGCCTGATCGGCAACTCGTCGGCGGGGATCCGCGAGGGGGCGTTCCTGGGCCTGCCGGTCGTCAACGTGGGGAACCGCCAAGCCGGCCGCGACCGAGCCTCCAACGTGACCGACGCGCCTCACGAACGCCGCGCCATCCAGTCCGCCGTCGAGGCCCAGCTCGGACACGGCCGCTACGCGCGCTCCGACCTCTACGGCGACGGTCGCGCGGGCGAACGGGCCGCTGCGCTGCTGGCCGGCCCAGCGCTCCCCGTGGCCAAGCAGATCGCCTACTGATGCGGATCCTAGGCGTGATCCCCGCCCGCGGCGGCTCCAAGGGCGTGCCTCGCAAGAACCTGCGGCGGGTCGGGGGCGACTCTCTGGTCGCGCGCGCCGTCCGAACGGCGGCGGAGGTGCGGGACTTGGTGTTTCGCACCGTCGTGAGCACCGACGACCCCGAGGTGGCTCGCGTGGCCCGGCAGGCGGGGGGAGACGTGCCGTTCCTGCGGCCCGCCCGCTTGGCCGACGACCAAGCGCCGATGGTCCCGGTGGCCCGTCACGCCCTGGAGTTCGCCGAAGCGGACGGCGGCGCCCCCGTGGACTGGGTCCTGCTCCTGCAACCGACCAGTCCGCTGCGCACCCGCGAAGACGTGGAGGGCGCCGTGGCCCTGGCCGAGCAGGGCGACTGCGATTCGGTGATCTCCGTGGTGCGCGTCCACGCGGTCCACCCCGTCTTGATGAAGCGCGTCGAAGACGGCTACCTGCGCCCCTTCTGCGTCCCGGAGCCCGAGGGCACGCGACGCCAAGACTACCGGCCCGCCGCCTACATGCGAAACGGCGCCGTCTACCTGGTCCGCCGCAACGTGCTCCTGGGCGACTCCATGTGGGGCGACCGAATCCGTCCCTACGAGATGCCCGAGCACCGCTCCGTGTGCGTGGACTCGGAGCTGGACCTGCAGCTGGCCAACCTGCTGGCCCGCGAGCAGGAGGCTCTTCCTTCTAGCTGACCGCCCCTTTCGGCACCTTGGCCGGGAACTCCACAAGCACCAGCCACAAGGATTCGCCCGGATAATTCGCAAGGTCCTCGGCGATCGGCAGACGCTTGTACCGACAAGGATAGACCTCCAAGTTGCACTTGTCCTCGTAGTAGTCGGAAAGGAAGTAGACCCACGGGGGCTGGTCGGTGCGGTCGAACATCAGCGACCAGGCGGTGTTGTGCTCGAGCGTCCACGACATCGTGCCAATGGTTGCCTCGCGACCTTCCTGCACGAGTCGAACCCATGCGGACGGTGCCCCGTGCTCCGTAACCGGAAGCCGCGGATACTCGGTCGCCCATCCCCCTGCCGTAGGCTTGAAGTCGTCGGCCGCGAACACTCTGCCGAGCACTCCGATTTCGATGCCCGCCAGACCCGCGGAATCAAGCAGCGAGGTGATGTACGCCGCCGAGCTGTCGGTTGGACCACCGTGACGCGGGCGGATCTCGAGCCAGCAGCACGTGTTGTTCTCCACCAGGGAGCAGGTGCCGACGGCCAAGACTCCGACGCTTGCGAACACCGGAGCCAAGGCCGAAGGCCCGCGCCTGGTGCGCCTCAAGAGGCTCATACGACTAGCGCCCGAGGTTCTGCAGCCAAGTGGACCGTGGAGAAGATGTCGCTCTTCATATTGAGGCTTCTTGCTTGGATGTGGTGGGGCCAACACCTGTTATACTCCAAGACCGTCAAAAGGTTCCCCGTCGCCCTTTCCACGTGACCAACAACCCGACCCGGAACCCCTTGCGCCCTTCGTGACCCGAGCCCTGGCCCGGTTGCGATACTGGAGGCGCATCTTCTCCGCCTACTCGGGCCGTCGCGCCAGCCACCTCACCTTCTGGCACGGCGCGCCGGAGCTCAACGAACAGGCCGAGCCGGGGATGGTGGACCAGTACTGGCAGCGGTTCCACGCCAAGGCGCGCTATCCCGGCCCCTTCGACGCGCGGGGCGTGCCGATGCTGGACTACCACGGTCACGTGGGGCTCCAGTACAACCCGATCGCCGTGGCCCAGTACGGCTTGGGCAACTACAACGCCTTCCGTTCCGCCGCCGGGGCGGAGGCGCGACGCAAGTTCATGCTGGCCGCGGACTGGCTGGTCGAGAACCTGGAGCCGAACCCCGCCGGCCTGGCGGTCTGGAACCACCACTTCGACTGGGAGTACCGGACCCCGCTCAAGGCGCCCTGGTACTCGGCGCTGTCGCAGGGGCAGGGCGTGTCGCTCCTGGTGCGGGCCCACGCGCACACCGGCTCGGCGCACTATCTGGACGCCGCGCGCGACGCCGCCCGGTCCTTTCGCAAGCCACTGGCGGAAGGCGGCGTCAGCCACTGGGACGCCGAAGGCCGGGTCTGGTTCGAAGAGACCGTGGTGAACCCGCCGACCCACATCCTGAACGGCTTCCTCTGGGCGTCGTGGGGGCTCTACGACTTGGCCGTCCACGCCGGAGACGACCAAGCCCGCGCGCTCTTCGACCAGGGCAACGAAACCCTGCAAGCGTGCCTGCCCCGGTTCGACATGGGCTACTGGTCGATGTACGACCTGCCCGGCGGCCGGCTGCGGAACCCGGCCAGTCCCTTCTACCACGCGCTCCACGTAGTCCAGTTGCGAGTCCAGCATCGGCTGGCGGGCGGAGACGCCTTCCGACGGACCGCCGACCGCTGGGACGCCTACCAGCGCAACCGCATCCACAAGACCCGAGCCGTGGCCCGCAAGGCCGTCTTCAAGCTGGCGCACTACTGAGCGCCGCCGAACCTTCGAGACCCGTGCACGTCCTCCTGATCCACCAGCTGTTTGCCACCGGAAGCGAGGCCGGCGGCACCCGCCACTGGGAGCTGGCGTCGCGCTTGGCGGCGAAGGGCGACCGCGTCACCGTCGTGGCCGGAGGGTCCAACTACATGTCCGGCGCCCCGACCCCCGCGGCGAGCGGCCCGAAGCCCCCGCCCGGTATCGCAGTAGTGCGACCTTGGGCGCCGTCGTTCGCGACCCGCCTGCGCTCGTCGTTCGCGGCCCGCGTGGCCGGCTTCGTGGCGTTCGCCGCGTCTTCCTTCCTTGCAGGGCTTCGCGTGCGCAACGTGGACGTGGTATGGGGCACGACGCCCCCGATCTTTCAGGCGCCGTCCGCGTGGCTTCTCGCCCGGCTGAAGGGGGCGCCCTTCGTTCTGGAGGTGCGGGACTTGTGGCCGGACTTTGCCGTGGCGCTGGGGGTGCTCCGCAACCGCGCCGCAGTCCGGGCCGCCAAGGCCATGGAGCGGTTCCTGTACCGGCGGGCCGCGACGGTCGTGGTCAACTCGCCGGGGTTCGAGGACCACGTTCGGGCAGAGGGCGCCCGCGCGGTGACGCTGGTGGCCAACGGTGCCGACCCCGCCCCCTTCCTGCGGGCGGACCGGGATCGCCGAGCGTGGCGGCGGAAGTTGGGCTGGGAGGGCCGGTTCGTCGTTCTCTACGCCGGCGCCCACGGCGTGCCCAACGACCTGGAAGTGGTGCTGGACGCGGCCGCGGCCGCCGGGCCGGGCAACGAGCTCTTCGCCTTCGCGGGCGCGGGCCGCGACTCGGACCGCCTGCGGCACTTGGCCCGAGAGCGGGGCCTGGAGAACGTCCGTTTCCTGGGTCCCCGGCCCAAGTCCGAGGTGCCGGGGCTGCTGGCGGCGGCCGACTTGTGCGTGGCGATCCTCAAGCCCCTGCCGCTGTTCGCCACGACCTACCCCAACAAGGTGTTCGACTACATGGCGGCGGGCCGTCCGGTCCTGCTGGCTATCGACGGTGTCGTGCGCAAGGTGGTGGAGGACGCGGGCGCGGGCGTCTTCGTGCCGCCGGGCGACTCGGGCGCGTTGTTGAAGGCGGTTCGGGCCTACGGCGAGGACCCGGCACGCGCGCGTCGGGAGGGGAAGGCCGGCCGGGCGACGGTGACTGCTCGCTTTCATCGGGATGCCCAGGCGGAGCGCTTGCGGACCGTGTTCCGAGACGCGCTGGCTGCTCGCGGCGAGGCGGTTCCGTGGACGGCGTGAAGGTCCTCGTCGCGTGAGGGTTCTCGTCACCGGGGGCGCGGGGTTCATCGGGCGGCGGCTGGTGGCGCGCCTTCGGTCCGAGGGGGCGGAGGTGGCGGTGCTGGACGCGATGCTGGCGCGGGTCCACGGGGAAGACGCGCCCGACCCGGACCTGGGCGGCGCCCGCTTTGTTCGGGGCGACGTGCGGGACCCGGATGCTTGGCGGGCCGCGGGCGAGAGCGGTGCGGATGTGGTTGTGCACCTGGCCGCGGCAACGGGCACCGGGGAGTCGATGTACAGGACGCGGCGCTATGTGGACGAGAACGCGGGCGGCACGGCCGTATTGTGCGACTTGGTGGTGGCGCGGACGCTCCAACCGCGACGGGTGGTGCTGGCGTCGTCGCGGGCCGTCTACGGCGAAGGCCCGTACCGTGTCCGGGAAGGCGACGGCGAGGTCGTATACCCCGGTCCCCGCCGTCGCGCGGACCTGGACCAAGGCCGGTGGGAGCCGCGGGGTCCCAAGGGCGATTCCCTGGAACCGATGGCTGCCGACGCGTCGTGGACGCGCCCGGCCCCGTCGTCCGTTTACGGCGCCGCCAAGCTGGCGCAGGAGCATCTGCTGCACGCCGCGCTGCCCCCCGCCGGTGTGACGACGACAGTCCTCCGCTTGCAGAACGTCTATGGCCCCGGCCAGTCGCTGCTGAACCCCTACACGGGCATCCTGTCGATCTTTTCGGCCCAGATGCTGCGCGGCGAACCGGTCCGGCTCTTCGAGGACGGCTTGGCCAGCCGCGACTTCGTGTACGTGGACGACGTGACCGAGGCCCTCGCCGAAGCCGTTCGGCGGACGCCGCCCGGGGGTTCGGCAACCCTGGACGTGGGAAGCGGAGTTCGCACCACCATCGCCGATGTGGCGGAGCTGTTGCGGCGCGAGCTGGACGCCCCCGCGGACGCCGCCGTCGTCACGGGCGAGTTCCGCATGGGCGACGTGCGCCACGCCTGGGCCGCGCCCGAACCCGATGCGCCCTCGTCCCAGCCCGACGCGCCCGTCCTGGACTGGCGCCCCTCGACGCCCCTCCAGAAGGGCCTGCGCGAGTTCGTCCGTTGGGTGCGCTCCCATCCGGCAACGACGGACTCGCGGCCCGGTCGCGCACGATCCCCGGCCGCCGCCCTGGACGAGATGGCCCGCGCCGGCCTGCTGGGCCGCAGCCGCAACCCCGCGTCGCCCTCGTAGACGGGCCTTGGCGCAACTCTCCGAAGCCTGGGCGCACCTCCAAGCGACCTGGGCGCACCTCGACCAAACCTTGGCCGCCCCCGTCCACGCCTTGCCGCTGGACGTCTTCCGAGTGTTCGCGGGCGCCGTCCTCTTCGTCTACTTCCTCCGGACGCTGCGCCAGGGCCGCGACTTCACCGACCCCGACGGCCTGATCGACCACGGCCTGTGCGCCAAGCTGCTTCCACCCACGCGATGGAGCCTCTTCCAGCCGGGGATGCCCGGGAGCGTCTTCCGCTTGGCCCACGTGGGCGCATGCGCGGCGTCGCTGTGCGTAGTGGCCGGGTTCCACCCAAGGGCGTCCGCCGCCTACCTGTTTCTGGTCGCCGCGTCCACCTACAGATGGAACGTCCTGGCCGCCTACCTGGACGACGCGATCGTTCACGTCGTCTGCCTTTGGCTGGTGCTGCTGCCGGTCGGGAGCACGCTGGCCCTGCCGAACCTGTTTGCGCCCGCGCCCCCCACCGCCGGCGTCGCAGGAGACTCGTTGGCACTTCCCGCGGATTGGCTTGCCGCAACCGTGCCGGGCATCGCGCCCCGCGCGTTCCTGGCCAACATGGCGTTGGTCTACCTGGTGGCCGGGCTGTACAAATTCACCAGCCCGATGTGGCGGAACGGTTCGGCAATGCACGCGGCCCTCAAGATGCCGGTGTCGCGCGCGCCCGAGTTCTGGACGTTGCGCCACCGCTGGACGTTGCGCTTGGTCACGTGGGCCGCCCTGGTCCTGGAGCCCCTGTTCGTGCTGATCTTCGTCCTGCCCGACGGCTCGCCCGCCAAGTGGGCGCTGGGCGCGTGCGCCGCGGTCTTCCACCTGGGCATCGTCGCGACCCTCAAGATCCCCTACTCGAACCTGCTCATGCTGGCCGCCCTCGCCGTCCCCTTCGGGCCCGAGATCACGGGGCTGGCCGCCCTCGCCGCCGCTGTCCCACTTCTCGACCCCGGCCCATTCCCCGTCGTCCCGGTCGCCGCCGCCCCTCCGCCCTCGCCCACGGAGTTCGCCGCACTCGCGCTGATCGCGGCCCTCGTCCTCATGTTCGCCTGGGAGGCCGTCCGCACGCGGAGACGCCTGGGCAGACCCTACGCCGCCGGCGCCTGGAGCAATCCCGTGTGTCCGGTCCTGTGGCTGGTCGGCATCTTCCAGAGCTACCGGCTGTTCGACTGGGTCGACGACCGCAACTACCACGTCCGCTACGAACTGCGCCGCCTTGCCCAACCTTCCGCGCCGCCCGCCGCGCCGCCCGCCGCCCCGCCGGTCGCCCAGACCTCGACCTCGCCGGCCCCGGCTGCCGCCCGCTCCCTCTTCCCGGACGGCATGCGCTACCTCCTGCTCCAGTCCTACCTGCTCGGGAACGTGTGGCTGCAACTGGACGACCGCGCCTTGGCCGCCGTCCGCAGGTCGCTTCTGGTCCGCCACGCCGAACGCTTTGCGCGCCTCCACCGCGAAGAGTCGGGCGACTTGGAGGTCCACGCCGTCGTGCAGCGCGTCACCGCCGACAACCTGGATCTGACCCGCCCCGAACGCAGCTTCCTCATGCGCTTCGCCTACCGGAACGGCAAGGCCGTCGTGGGTCCCGCGTCGCTTCCCCCCGGCGCCCAGCGCCAGTAAGGGACGGCGAACACATGTGCGGCGTCGTTGCCATCCGCTCCTGGGACGGTCCCGTCTCGCGCCCCGCCGTGGAACGCGCCACGGCCGCCCTGGCCCACCGCGGACCCGACGGCCGGCGGACTTGGCTCTCGCCATCGGGTCGAGCCGCCCTGGGCCACGCCCGCCTGGCGATCAACGACCCGGAGGGCGCCCAGCCCCTGGCCAACGAGGACGGCCGCTTCCACTTGGCCGCAAACGGCGAATTCTACGATTTCCGCGCCGCCCGTGCGTCCCTGGAGCGCCGGGGCCACCGCTTCCGCACGCGTTCGGACAGCGAAATCGCCCTCCACCTCTACGAAGACCTGGGACCGTCGTGCCTGGACCGCCTTCGGGGCCAGTTCGCCTTCGTCGTCTGGGACGAACAGCGCGCCGCCCTCTTCGCCGCCCGCGACCGCTTCGGCCTCAAGCCGCTGTTCTACTGCCGCCGCCCGGACGCCCTCTACCTGGCCTCCGAAGCCAAGGCCCTCTTCGCTGCCGGCGTCCCCAAGGCCTGGGACTCCCAAGCCGCCTTCCACGCCCTCCACGCCTGCCCCGACGAACGCCGTTCGCTCTTCGCGGACATCCGCCAACTGCCGCCCGGCCACTTCCTGGTGGCCACCAACGCCGGCGTTCGCGTGTCGCGCTGGTGGGACCTGCCGGCTACGGCCAAAGGGACGCCCAGCCGGTCGCAAGGTCCCGCGGCCCAAGGCCCTGCGGCTCGAGACCGTGCATCTCGCGCCCCCGCCTCCCCAACCCCTGCGCTCCGCGTCCGCGAACTGTTGGAAGAGTCCGTGCGACTCCGAACCGACGCGGACGTGCCCGTGGGATGCCTGCTCAGCGGCGGCTTGGATTCGTCGGCAGTGCTGGGCGTGGCCGCCGCCGGCGCGACGACCCCCGTGGCCGCGTTCACCGTGGGCTTCGAGAACGCCAACTACGACGAGAGCCGGGGCGCCCGCCAGATGGCCCAAGCCGCCCGCGCCGAGCACGCCGTCTGCACCCTGTCCAGCGCCGACCTGGCCGACCACTTCACCGCCGCCGTTCGCCACGTCGAGACCCTGCAGTACAACGCCCACGGCGTCGCCCGCTTCCTGTTGGCGAGCAGCGTCCGAGCCGCTGGCTACAAGGCCGTCCTGGCCGGCGAGGGCGCCGACGAAGCCTTCTTCGGCTACGAGTTCCTGCGAGCCGCCGCGCGGGCTTCGTCCGGTCCCCGCCTTTGGAACCGGCTGCGCCTCCTCCCCCGCCTCCTCCGCTCTCCCGCCCGCCGCTACCCCGGCTTGGCGTCCGTCTCGCCCTGGCTGGCCCGCATCGCCACCGTCATGGGCGCCGGCCCCTCCCTCTTCGCCCGCTTGGCCCGGGGCCTAGCGCACCTGCGCGCCGTATGTTCCCCCGACTTCCTGGCCGAGTTCGACCGCTACGACCCCTACCGGAGCTACTACCAGCGCTGCGACCGCGCCGCCGACCTGTCCAAGCGCGAGCCAGCCCGCCAGCTACTGTACCTGTGGCTCCACTCTCTGTTCGCCAACTACCACTTGGCCGCCGACCGGCTGGACATGGCCCACGGCGTGGAGGTCCGCCTGCCGTTCCTGGACCACCGCCTCTTCGAGTACGCCAACCAGCTTTCCCTGCCCCTGCTGGTCGACGGCCCCCAGGAGAAGCTCCTCCTCCGCCGAGCGGCGCGTCCCTACCTGCCGACCGCCGTGCGCGACCGGCAAAAGCGCCCGTTCTGGGCCCCTCCCGCCGTCGCCAAAGCGCCCGCGAACGACCCCCTCCACGATTTCCTCCAAGACGTGCTGCGAGGCGCCGACATGGCCTCCGTGCCGTTCTTCGACCAAGCCGCCGTGGTTCGGTTCCTGGATCGCCTGCCGAAGCTGCCCGCCGCGGACCGTCCCGCCGCCGACTCGCTGCTCTTCATGATGGCGTCGGCCGCGGTGCTTCAGCGCGACGCACAAGGCTGGACAAGACCGCGGGCGGACGCATATTGAGCCTTCTCGCTTCCCTCGACGAAAGCCCGCAGTGGCACCCGACACCATTGCCCGGATCGACCGGCTGAAGGCCGAACTGGACGACCTTCGTCCCCTGTCGTCGGACGCCGTCGGCCGCTTGACGCAGAAGTTGCGGATCGAGTGGAACTACCACTCCAACGCCATTGAGGGAAACGCGCTGACCCTGGGCGAGACGCGAACGCTGATCCTCCACGGCCTCACCGCTCGCGGCAAGCCGATGCGGGATCACCTGGACATCGAGGGCCACGACGACGCCGTGAAGGCGGTGGAGGAAGCGGTCGGAGAGGACGACGCGCTCAACCAAGCCTTCGTTCGCAACCTGCACAAAGTCCTCCTGAGGGAGCCCTACGAGATGCCCGCCGAAGCTCCCGACGGGCAACGCGCAATGCGGCCCATCGCCGTCGGGCAGTACAAGAAGACGCCCAACAACGTGCGGACGCGGACGGGCGAGATGCACTACTTCGCGCCGCCGGAACAGGTCCAGCCTCTCATGGGCGACTTGATCGACTGGTGTCGGGCCAAGGAGGCCGAAGGCGAACACCCCATCGTCATTGCGGCCACGTTCCACTACCGCTTCGTCCAGATTCATCCCTTCGACGACGGGAACGGCCGAATGGCGCGCCTGCTGATGAACTTGATCTTGATGAGGCATGGATACACCATCGCCATGGTCCAGCGAGACGGCCGAGACCGATACATCGCCGAGATCGAGCAGGCGCAGACGACGGGAGACCTGGCCGGGTTCATTCGGTACGTCGCCAAGTGCTGCCGGTACAGCCTGGAGCTGCACTTGCGCGCCGCCCGCGGGGAATCCATCGAAGAACCCGACGACATCGACCGCGAGATCGCCGTCTTCAAGCGCTCGATCGTTGCGGCTCCAGGCGAGGGCGACTTGGTTCAGGCACGGTCGCTTGTTGCGAATGTGATGCTGCCCTTGTACAGCTACTTCCAAGAGAAAGCGGAGTCGCTGGCGACGTTCTTCGCTACCAGTGATATCTTCGGACAGCTAGTCACCGTTGGACGCGACGGAAAGCCACAAGGCACACGCTTGCCCTTCACTGGCGAAACAGGCGATTTTCCTCGGGACGCGCTGTCTTTGCGAATGGAAGCTATGGCTCAGCTAATCGACTTTCGTGCAAGCGGACAAAGTTTGGATTTGACAATGGAACGCACAGAAGATGGCAAGTGGAGATTTGACCTCTATGGTCACAATCTAAGGCCCGAGCAGCGGATCGAAACTGTCCACGCCGGCGACGACCTCGACGAACTCAAGAAGTGCGTCAACGTCGTAGTGCGAGGGCTCATGACGGTACTCGGGCAGTGGAGCAGCCGGCCCAAATCTTCCAGCGAAAGTCCAGGCGACTAACCGCCGATACTCGAATGGAAGCGAAGAGCAGACCAGTCGCTCGTGGCCGCACCGCCGTAGTCGCCACGTTGATCGTAGTGGTCGCGCTGGCCGCGATTGCGGTGGCCTCCGTACACGTCATGGATTTCCGGAGCCCTGCCGCGACATCCGTCCTTGACCAGCGGACCGATGCGAGGCGGCAAGCGGCGTCGAGGGACAGCGCCGGCGTCGAGATCGTCGAGTCGTCGGCCCCGCTGTGGGAGGAAGGCGAGGCCTGGCGCATTTCCGATGCGCCGATCGTAGACATTTCGGATGCGGGCGACGGGAGCCCCTACGAGTTTCACCGCGTCAGGGACATCCTGCGTTTGGCCAACGGTCGGCTCGTCGTCGCCGACGGAGGATCGCAGCAGCTTCGCGTCTACGACGAGGACGGGTCGCTCCTCCGATCCCTGGGTGGCCCCGGCGACGGTCCCGGCGAGTTCCGAGCTCTTGGAAGGCTTGTCGCTCTTGGAGACGGACGAGTCGCCGCCGTCGACTTCGACCCTGGCGCTCGGGGGGCCGTATTCGACACGGAGGCTGGGCTGTTGGAGACGTTCCGATTGCCCGACGGCGTCTTCCCGACTCGCCATCCCGTTGCGACGGGACGAGGCGAGATATGGGGCAGGGCGGAGCCGCCTGTCGCGCTCTCCGAGTGGCCCGGAGGACTCCATCGCCCAGTCGTGCACTTGGTGCGGCTCTCCGAGCAGTTCGCCCGGGTCGACACCATCCTTGCGGCAAAGGGAGACGAAACATTTGTTCACACTTGGGCCGACGCCATTCCCCTCCTGGGTCGACGAACCCATTTCGTTCCCGCCCGCGACGACCAAGTTCTCGTCGGCACGGCGGACGACCTGGAGTTCGCCAGAGTGGACGCGACGACCGGCAAGACTGTCGCGATCGCGCGAATCCTCGGCGTCTCGCTGGCTGTCTCGGCGCGGGAAGCCGACCGCGAACTCGAGGCCCGCCTGGGTCCCAGGCCGAGCGGCGTCGTCAAGGAGATCGTCGGGAGCCTGCCGGTCCCGGAGAGGCGGCCGGCCTACCAGAGCCTGCTGATTGATCCCGAGAGCAACGTATGGGCGGGCGAATTCTTGGGGCTGGCCCGACGCGACGCACGACAGAGGTGGTACGTATGGGACGCGAACGGAACGTGGCTGGGCGTTGTCGAGACCCCGGAGCGCTTCGAGATGCTTCGCGTCGGCTCGAGCGAAGCGCTGGGCGTGCGGCGAGACGCGACGGACGTGGAGCACCCGCAGGTGCTGAGGCTGGTCAAGCCGTAGGGGGGGATCGGACACTCGAGGCCCGAAAACGGGACATCGAAGCGGACATTTTGAGCCCTCGAAATCGCGCATGGGCCCCGGGACCGGCTTTCGGCGCGACCACGGCGGGACCGCGGAGCGCCTCGAGGTGTCCTTCTCCGGGCATTCCGGCAGGCGACCGGAACGTCGGCTGCCCGTCTCGTTCTGCGGAGCGTCCCGTCCGGCCATGAAGGTGTCCCATCCAGCCATGGAGGTATCGCAAAGGAGTCGTCACCGTTCGGGACGCAGCTCCCTCGGCCCTCTCCAACCGGGCCGTCGGAGTCCCGACCACGCCGCTCCCGAGGAGATGTCCATGGCCCCCGCAAGTCCCCGAAACCGCAACGCCCAAGCCGCCGGAACGACGCCTCCCGACCGCAAGCCTCCGCCGCCGGACGCGTCCGCCGAGTCCGTCGCGCCCGCCCCCGAGCCCGACGGGCCGGCCGAGCCGCGCCAGCGCCGGGACGAGCGTCGCCGCCATGCGGTCCACCAGCCGAAGGACAAGAGCGCGAAGGCGTTCTATGGGGACAAGCGTGTCGTGGCGGAGTTCCTGGCCGAGCGCGTCCTGGGCAAGGTCGTCCCCGCGGAGATCGCCGCCCGCCTCGACCTGGACGGACTCTCGAAGGGACAGACGGAGTACGTGGACCTCGAGTTCAGGAAGGTCCGTCACGCGGACCTGGTGTGGCGGGCGCCGTTCCGGGACTCGTGGCTGTACGTGGTGTTCCTGTTCGAGGCGCAGTCGAAGCCGGACTGGCGGATGCCGGCGCGGGTCCTGCTGGAGACGGCGCTGATCTACGACGACCTGCTGGCACGGGACCCGGAGGTTCGGAGGCGTCGGAAGCTGCCGCCGGTGCTGCCGATCGTGGTGTACGTGGGAGAGGTGCCGTGGCCCGGGGCGACGCGGATGGAGGACCTGCTGGCGGACGACGCGAGGGCGTTCCTGCCGTTCGCGCTGGGCCAGGAGTTCGTGCTGGTGTCGGAGGCGTCGGAGGCGAGGGCTCTGGTGTCGGCGGACACGTCGTGGGCGGCGGGGTTGAGGTTGCGCTACACGCGGGATCGTGCCGAGTTTGGGGAGGCGTACGCGAGGTTGCGGGAGCTGTTGCCGGAGGACGGGCCTGCGAGCCGGGCTCTGGCGGCGTGGGTTCGGAGCGGGTTGATCGACGACGGAGCGAAGGAGGAGGAAGTGAAGCGATTGCAGAGGTTGGGCGACTTGGAGCGTGTGGCGCACACGTTCTGGGGAGCGGAGCGGTTGGCGGAGCGTCGCAAGGGGCGCGCGGAGGGGCGGGCCGTGGGGCGAGCGCAGGGCCGCAAGGAGGGTCGCCGAGAGGCGGCGGCGGCGCGGCGCGAGCAACGGGCCACGTTGGTGCGCCAAGCCGGTCGGAAGTTCGGTTCGGAGACTGCGGAGGGGCTTGCGTCGTTGCTGGAGCGTGTTTCGGACGCGGAGCGGGTTGCCGAGATCGCGGACTTGATCATCGACTGCACGAACGGTAGCGACTTCTTGGCGCGGGCCGCCGCCCAAGGCGGGGGCGGCGAGTGAGCGAGCCGGGGCCGGTTGAGCGCGCCCTGCGGTCCATCGCGGCGGACGGCGAGGCCACGGACCGGCTGGCGGACGCGGTGGACCGGCTGGCCGAGGCGATGGCCAGGCTGGCCGAGGCGGCCGAGCGGCTGGCCGACCGGGTGGAGGACGGGTGAGCGGCTGGCGGCGGATGGGACGGCGCGAGTACGGCCCGCTGGCCGAGGGAGGTGGCGCGGGCTGTCGAGCAGGGCGGGAAGCTGGTTCCTGACGTGGAGCACCTGCAGGCTTGAAGCTCCGCCCGCCCGTCCTGCGGGCGACGTGCGCACCTGCTGGCCCACGGTCGCCGGGCCGGTCCCGTCTCTGATCTTCGCGCGGGCACGCTGAAATGACAGAGACGGACGGCCCTTCGATGGCAAGAACGGGGCATGGCGGCTTCTTTCACCGCACGTTGGCGCCGCTGTTCCTGCTGATCTGCTGCCCGCCGACGGCTTTGTTGGTGTGGGAGATCAACGTAGAACACGGCGGCTCGCTGGCGTCCTTTGTGGAACGGGTGCTCGCGGTCGGCTTCCTTAGTGAACTGGCGTCCATATGGAAGCCGGTCCTCTGGGGCACGGCGGCCGGCTGGAAGATCATTGGTGTGTTCGCCGTGGTGCAGTTGTTGCTGATGCGCTTGGTGCCGGGGCGCTCCTTTCGGGGGCCGACCACGCCGAAGGGTCACGTGCCGGTGTACCGCGCCAACGGCGTGGCGTGCTTCCTGATTTCGCTGGGCTTGTTCCTCTTGGGCGGCTTTGCGTTCGACTGGTTCGAGCCGACCATCGTCTACGACAACTTCGCCGGCATCATCGGCGCGCTGAACGTCTCCAGCTTGGCGTTCTGCCTGTTGCTGTACTTCAAGGGCCGGTTCTTCCCCTCCGGGCCGGACGGAGGACCGAGCGGCAACTTCATCTTCGACTACTACTGGGGCACGGAGTTGTACCCGCGCATCTTGGGCTGGGACGTCAAGATGTTCACCAACTGCCGCTTCGGCTTGATGGGGTGGGCGATCATCGTGTCGTCGTTTGCGGCGAAGCAGGCCGAGCTGGGCGGCCTGAGCGATTCGATGGTCGTGGCCCTGGTCGTCATGATGGCCTACTTGGTAAAGTTCTTCATCTGGGAAACCGGCTACCTCTGTTCAATCGACATCATGCACGACCGGGCCGGATTCATGATTTGCTGGGGCTGCTTGGTATGGGTGCCGGCCATTTACACGTCGCCCATCTTGTACCTGGTGCATCACCCGCATCACCTGGGCATGGCGTGGTCGGCCGCGATCGCGGTCGCAGGAGTGGCTGCGGTGACGATCAACTACCTAGCCGACAGGCAACGTCAAGTCGTCCGAGCAACCGGCGGCGATTGCACGATCTGGGGGAAGAAGCCGCGACTTGTCGTCGCCAAGTATCGCGCCGAAGACGGCGAGAAGAAGGAGACCGTCCTGTTGGCGTCCGGTTGGTGGGGAGTGGCGCGGCACTTTCACTACGTGCCAGAGATCGCGGCGGCCTTCCTGTGGACGGCGCCGGCCCTGTTCTTGCATTTCCTGCCCTGGTTCTACGTGATTTTCCTGACGATCCTGCTGGTGCATCGCGCCGGACGCGACGAGAAGCGCTGCCGGCAGAAGTACGGCGCGTACTGGGACGAGTATCGCCGCCTCGTTCCCGCCCGCATCCTTCCCGGCCTGAAGCGCTAGCAACAAGACAACAACCCCAAAGCGCGCCGGGCCGTCGGCCGTCGACGGCACCGCCCTCGTTCACCTTCCGAACGGTCGATCTTGCAATTCGTGCGTCGTCGTATTATCATTTGATATGTGCCCCATCGACCGCCGACTGGCCCAGAAGGCCTTGCCGCATCCCCGCCCTCGTCTTTCGACGCCCTGCGCGAGCACATTTTGCGCACCTTTGCCGCGGACGCCCTGCGCGGCGGCATCTTCATCGCCCCCAAGCGAAGGAGCCCTATCTGATCCATCTGGCTCTCGAGCGCTCAAGCTCGCCCAGCGCGATCTCCTGGCGGAGAAGACGGAGGCTGGCGGAGCTCGCGGCCGCGCCAAGTCGGATCGTGGCCGGGGAGGTCCAGTTCGTCGTCCATGCGCTGGCCGTGCCCGCCACCAACAGCGACGAGATCGACCGGTACGACGAGCGCGTCGACCAAGATCGCCGTGCGGACCGCCGTGCGCTTGGGAGGAGGAGCGGGATGCGGTCGTGCGGGACGTAAGCAAGCTCGCCCTTGCCCGTGTAGCCGGCCTTCCCGACTCTCCCGGCTTCGACCTCCTTGCCGAGCTGCCGAACGGACGGGTCCGGCGCATCGAAGTGAAGGGCCGCTGGGACCACGGCGGCGTGCACGTAACCGGCAACGAATGGACCCAGGCGCGCCATCTGGCCGACAGCTACTGGCTCTATGTAACTTGGAACTGCGCGACGCCCAAGCCGACCATGGTCCGCATCCGGAACCCGTTCGCCAAGCTGCTCGCCAGCGAGCGCGTCTCGACCACCTACACGATCTCCCCCAAGTCCCTAATGGACCCGGCGGAGCCAACCTGAACGGAGGGACGACCGACGAATGGCAGCCATTCATATGGACGTGACGATTCGAAATCCAGCCGATCCGTCCCGGTGTTGGCGAAGCCGGTTCCTGGCGGGCACGGGAGCGACGAATACCGTGGTCCCTCCCGAGTGCATCGAGGCGGTCGGCCTCGCGTCCGACGGGCGACGCACGCATCGGCTGGCGGACGGACGCCGGGTGGAGGCGGATGTCGCCGTGGCCAAGATCGAGTTCATGGACGATTTCGTCGGCGGAACGGTCGTCACTGGCGAACCGGGCGCCGAGCCTCTTCTCGGCCTAACCGCCCTGCGATCCATGGGCGTGGAGGTGAACGTTGTCCGCCAGGAGTTGCGGAAGCTCCTGGCTGCGCGGTTGAAGGCTCTTGCGCTAACTCACCACGCACCGGCTTAGGAGATACAACATGTCCGAGCGCGCATACACGATGACCGTAGCAGGTCAACTGTTCCGTCACCTCGGGCTCCAGATGTACTCGGGGGCTGTTCCCGCTATCGCCGAGCTGATTTCGAACGCCTATGACGCAATGGCCAGAAACGTTTGGATCAAGATTCCAACCGGACGTTCGCTCCAAGAGAACGATGATATCTCGGTCACGGATGACGGCCACGGGATGACCTTCGATGATTGCAACGACTGCTACCTCCATGTCGGGAGGAACCGGCGAGGCAGCCAGGCCGGGCGAACCGCACCATACAACGATCTCGAACCTCGCCGGGTACAAGGCCGCAAGGGGATAGGTAAGCTGGCAGCGTTTGGAATCGCCGATCGCATCGGTGTTCGTACAGTAAAGGACAGAGAAGTTGCCCACTTTGCCCTGGACTACTCCGAGCTGACCCGCAACACCGACTTCGCCGATTCCGCCGGTTACACACCCGAGACTCTTCAAGACGACGGCCAGCCCACCGACGAAGCTCCCGGGACGGCAATCATCCTAAGCCGACTCAAGATCACTAGACGAATCGATGCCAACGAGTTCAAGCGGAGCATTGCCCGAAGGCTGCTCGTACTTGACGACAGCTTCCGTGTTTACGTGAACGGCTCTCTCATTTCCCGTGACGAGATACCCTTCCAGTTTCGTGTGCCCGAAATTGCTGGCAGTTGGGAGACCTGCCGGCTGCCCGACGGCAATAGCTTGAAATGGTGGGCTGGCTTCTGCAAGAACACGATTCCGGACGAGGAAATGCGTGGCTTTGTCGTCTATGTTCGCGGGAAGCTAGCGCAAGCGCCGTGGTTCTTCGACCTCAGCGGCGGCGTGTGGGGCCAACATGGAATGCAGTATCTCACTGGCGAAATTCGAGCCGACTACTTGGACGACCATAGAGATCTGATTGCAACCGACAGAGGGACTGTTCGGTGGGAAGATCCGATGGCGGCGCCACTTAAGGCATGGGGGCAATCAAAAATTCGAGATCTACTAGAGGGGTGGACGGTCAAGCGACGACGTGCGAAGATAACGAATCCTCGTGTCACTATCTATATTGAACGTGCCAAGAGACTTCCACCGCGCGACCGAAAGATATTCGACCAAGTTGTGAATCGCATCTGCTCTATTCCACAGTTGGGCAAAGACAAAGAGGGCAGCGAAATCACCGATGAACTAGTAGAATTTGCCTATAATGCGCTCACGAACCATAGCTTCTTGCAGGCAATTCGCAGGTTGAATACTGCGCCTGCCGATGATATCGACAAATTTAGCGAGATCGTGTCTGAATGGGACATCATTGAAGCAGTCAACACTGCACATCTCGTCAAAGGCCGCGTGGAGATAATCACAAAATTCCAAGCAATGATCGACGCCAAAATGAAAGAAAAGCCGGACATGCAAGACTACTTGAAGAAGTACCCTTGGCTGATTGATCCCAGATGGACGATGCTCACTCACGAGACGTCGCTTGATCGTATTCTCGTCGAACAGTTCGATGGCGCAACACCAAGCATGGAAGCCGAAGGGAAAAGGAGACCCGATTATTTTTGCCTGGGCGACCGGTATCGGACAGCGCATATCGTCGAGGTGAAGAGACCCGGACATCGTGTCGGACGACGGGAACTCGATCAACTGCGTGATTATGTCTACTTCTTACGCACCAGGCTGAAGGACGGCGCGACAACAGACGCGTATCGACGCCAGACGATCAGCGGACTTCTGATTGCCGACGACATTCGACTTAGCGATCAACAGATTGCGGACATGTATCAGCGTGACGGCGTCCTTGACATCCGAAAGTGGCATAATCTGTTGGACACCACTAGGACACTACATGCTGAGTATCTCGAGGTGGTGACCAAGCGGGCGCCGCAAGACGACCCAAGAATCGAAAGGATCGTGAAGGATGACACCTATGATGCCGGCTAGCCAGTCCGACGTGAGTAATATGGTTGGCCAGGCACATGTCGCTGTTGACCTCTTCGCGGGATGTGGTGGCCTCACGGCGGGGCTTCGGGAAGCGGGCTTCCGCGTGATGGCAGCGGTGGAGAACGATTCAGTTGCGGCACGTACTTATCGGTGGAACAATCGCAAGACGCGACTACTGGAAAGGGACATTCAAGGTGTAACCGCAGACGAGATCGTCGAGGCGGCCGGAACGAAGGACATATCATTGCTCGCCGGGTGTGCACCTTGCCAAGGATTCTGTTCTTTGACGGCAAAGTACGGGCACGACGACCCTCGGAACGAGCTCTTGCTTGTCATGGCGGAGCTGGTCTTGGCGCTCCGACCGAGGGCGGTGTTGATGGAAAACGTGCCCGGGCTGCTGAGTCGTGGCAAAGACATCTTTAGAAGATTCACCAGGACGATCGAGGCTGCGGGCTACGAGTGCGGCTGGCGAATCGACCAGATGGCGGACTTCGGGGTTCCGCAGTCGCGAAGGCGTTTGGTGTTTCTGGCGGGACGCGGCTTTCCGATTGCGTTGCCGGCGGCAAGTCACGAGAGATCGCCCAGATCAGGGGCGAAGCTCCGGCCGTGGCGAACAGTGCGAAGCACCATTGCCCACATGGGGGAGCCTGTGACGCTCAAAACCGCACGTCGCACCGGTGGGCCGCTACGCCACAACTGGCATGTGGTTCGCGACCTTCAGCCGCAAGTCGAGCGACGGCTTCGGGCGGCCGAGCCGGGCGAGACGTGGTTGAATCTCGGCGAGTGTGTGCGGCCGCGGTGCCACCAGGGTGGGTACCGCGGGTTTACCAATACGTACGGAAGGATGCATTGGGACGACGTGGCACCGGCGATTACGGGCGGGTGCACGACGGCCAGTAAGGGGCGTTTCGGTCATCCCGATCGGAGCCGGCTGACCATATCGGTTCGGGAAGCTGCCCTGCTCCAGACGTTTCCGGAGAAGTATCGGTTCGTCACTGAGAAGATGGAGGCTGTGTGCCGCGTGGTCGGCAACGCAGTCCCACCGCTGTACGCCAAGCGGGCAGGGCAAAGCGTGATGGCCGCGCTTCGGAGTAGAGCAAACCACTAGTGGTGTCTTGCCAAGACGGCCCAACAGTTGGCGACTTGCTGGAGGATGTCGTGGACGGAGGCCATCCATTGATTCGGGTAAACCCAAAAGAGGAGGCCAACAACGAATGGGAGCCATGGGTGTGGAGGTCGATCCCCGGAACCAAGATCTGCGGAAGTTGCCGGCTAGCCGGTTGAAGAAGATGGAAAGACATGCGTTGCCGACATTCTCGCAAGCACACAACTACGAGCCGATGCCGGCAATGCTAAAACTTGAAGAATTGGGCCAGAGAGCACGGACACGTATCGCGAATGTCCTGACAGATTATGTCAATCGATGCCGTAGCCTGACGTTTATTAGATTGATTGAAGGTGATATGGCGGTGATTTCACGAGATGTACACCTCTATTTTTTTGTTCGTCCTCTTGATCAGTGGTCAAACGAACGAGATTCTGTAGCACACCAGTTTCAGCATGTCATTATGACACAACCGTTCAATTTTGTCTTTGACCTAATACAATTTGTCATGCGTCATTCGAAATGCCCTCCTTCCCTTATTGACGACATGAAGAAGGCTTTTGCCGACAGCGGTTTGGCGTACGCAATAGACGACAGTGGGCCACCTACTATAGTGCCGATAGCGACTGATGCAGAAGGAAAGTCGATACTATCGTCGTTGCAGGAACTCAATGAAGCGGGGCTAGAAGGCAGTGCTTCACATCTTCGAAAGTCGTCCGAGCGCATAAATCGACGTCAATGGGCAGACAGCATCCGGGAGAGCATCCACGCGGTTGAATCGGTGGCCCGAAAAATTGCTCCAAGTGCAAACACCCTCGGGGTTGCGCTACAGTTATTGGAAAAACAGGTTGCTTTTCATCCTGCACTCAGAAAAGCCATACTCAGCCTCTATGGGTATACGTCGGATGAGAAGGGCATTCGGCATGCCTTATTGGATGAGGACGAAGCACGTGTGGACGGCGACGATGCCGTGTTCATGTTCGGCGCATGCGCTTCATTTGCCAGCTACCTGTGGCGGAAGCACTTGGCCAGATCGACGTGAGTGACCGTCGCCTTATCGAGGCTGCCTTTCCGGTCAAGCAGGTGTCCCTCGACTCGGTTCACGAGAAGAACGTTCGGCACGGGCACATTTCGACGCTTCACATATGGCCGGCACGGCGGCCGTTGGCGGCCAGCCGGGCGGCGTTGCTGACGACCTTGCTGCCGGAGCCGAAGAGATGGGAAGCACGGTACGAAATGGTTCGCCACATGGCGGGGACGGTTGCCGAAGTCACGAATGCGTCGGGGGAGGTGACGCGGGAGGAGACCAGGGACGGCATCTTTCGATGGGGAAGGGAAGGGCGCGTTCAGTCGGACGGACGGACGCTCGGGCGGATCGAGGCGTACCAGCGCGACGTGGAAGATGTCTTTGAAGGGCGGGCGCCTCGGGTGCTCGACCCGTTTGCCGGAGGCGGGGCGATTCCGTTGGAGGCGATGCGGCTGGGGTGCGAGGCGGTGGCGGCGGACCTCAGCCCGGTAGCTTGGTTCATCTTGCGCTGCACGCTCCACTACCCGCGACTGGTCGGGGGAGAGCAACGGCCGTTTCCGGCGTTTGCGCTCCGCGACCGCGGCTTGGCCGAGAAGTTCTTGAAGGCTCGCGGGCTGAAGAGCCGCACCGCCCTCGAGAAAGGGCTCGCGATGCTGGGTCATGGCGAGGGGCAGTCGGCAGAGCTGCTGGTGTCCGCGACGGACGTTTCGCCCGAGATGCCGGCCAGCTTCGCGTGGCATCTCCGAGCCTGGGGCGACCTAGTGCTTGCCCGGGCGCGGAAGCGGCTCGCGTCTCGGTATCCCACGTACGCGGAGTTCGAGCCCGTACGCCGGAAGGGCCGGGGACGCGCCGATGCCCGACCGGAGAAGCGCTACAAGGCGAGACCGGCGCAGCTGCTCGAGCCCGACGACGAAGGCCGTGTGTCGCCCGATGCGCTCAACGCCGAGTTCGACTCGTACTACTTGGAAGACGAGGGCAACCCGCGTTGGGTCGTGAAGCCGACGGTCGCGTACCTGTGGGCGCGGACGACGCGCTGCGCCTCTTGCCGGGCCGAGGTGCCTCTGCTCAAGACGCGCTGGCTGTGCAAGAAGGACAAGAAGCGCGTTCGGCTGACGATGACGGCGGGCGAAGAAGGCGTAGTCTTCGGCGTTGAGAACGATGTCCCGGTTCCGGCTAACCTCGCCACGCCGGCGCAGAAACGTGCGCATGATCAGGAGCTTGGCGCGGGGACGATGTCCAGTAGTGGCGTCATGTGCCCGGGCTGCGGCGTAATTGCAACCATGTCCGACCTTCGGGTGGCCGGACGGTCGGGACTGCTGGGCGAACGATTGACCGCGGTCGTCGTGGACGGTCAACAGGGCAAGGAGTACCGAGCGCCCAACGACGAGGACCGGCGGGCCGCGCATGTGGATGAGGCCGTGCTGGAGTCGGCGTTTGCGGACATTCCCTTCGGCCTGCCGAATGAACCGACGCCCAAGGCCGGCATGGGGGCATCGAGGGCGTTTTCGGTGGATGGCTACGGCTTCGACACTTGGCGGAAGCTCTTCACGAACCGCCAGCTGCTGGCTCTGGGCACGCTGGTTCAAGAAATCCGCCGGTGCTCCGACGAGATGTCGGACCACTACCCGCCGGAATGGCGCGAAGCCCTGACCGCATTCCTCGCCCTCACCATCAGCCGCATCGCCGACCGCGGCAGCAGCTTGGCCACTTGGACCAACAATCCCGAAAAAATTCGCAGCACCTTCGCCCGCTTTGCCCTCCCCATGGTCTGGGACTTCGCCGAGTCCTGCCCGCTCGCCGACACCACTGGCGCTTTCCGCCCCTCCGTCGAATGGATCGCCCGCGTCGCCGAGCATCTGGACGACGCGACCGCCGGCGCGCCGATGCCCCAAGTGCTGCGCCAGTCCGCCATGGCGCCGCTCCCCGGTTCCTTCGATGTCATCTGCACCGATCCGCCGTACTACGACGCCATCCCGTACTCGGACTTGATGGACTTCTTCCACGTGTGGCTGCGACGAACGCTGCACGGACTCTCGCGCGAGATCGACGAAGCCTTCGCCGAACCGCTCGGGCCCAAGTGGAACGCGGAAGCACAAGACGGCGAGCTGATCGACGACGCGGCCCGCTTCGGCGGCGACCAGAAGGCCTCGAAGCAGAACTACGAAGACGGCATGGCGCGGGCCTTCAAGCGCTTCTGGGAGGCTCTCCGGGACGACGGCAGACTGGTGATCGTCTTCGCCAACAAGCAGCCCGACGCCTGGGAGACGCTGGTCTCGGCGCTCATCCGCGCCGGGTTCGTGGTCGTCGGTTCGTGGCCGATCCAGACCGAGATGCAGAACCGCCAGCGGTCGCTGTCGTCCGCGGCCCTGTCGTCGTCGATCTGGCTGGTGTGCAGGAAGCGCCCGCGCACCGCGCGCCCCGGCTGGGACGGCCCGGTGCTCGGCGAGATGAAGGAGAAGATTACGACCCGCCTCCGCGACTTCTGGGACGCCGGCATTCGGGGTCCCGACTTCGTCTGGGCCGCAACCGGCCCCGCGCTGGAGGCGTTCAGCAAGCACCCCGTCGTCAAGAAGACGGACACGCCCAACGAGCTGCTGGCCGTCGCCGACTTCCTCCGGCACGTTCGCCGCATGGTCGTGGGCTTCGTCGTCAGCCGGCTGTTCGGCGAGGACGATGCCCCCGTGCAGGACCTGGACGACCCGACCACCTACTACCTGCTGCACCGGAGCGACTTCGGCCTGGGGCCGGCGCCGGCGGGCGCATGCATCCTCTACGCCGTCTCCTGCAACGTCTCCGACACGGACTTGGCCGGACGCCACGACATCCTGCTCCGAGGTGGCGATCGCCGGAGCGCCCAGACCGACGCGGACGCCCCTGACTCGCCCGCCGCCGGCTCCCCGGCCGTCTCCGGCAACCAAGCCCGGCTCAACCCCTGGAACCGCCGCCGCTCCAAGACGCTGGGCGAACCGTCGTCCACGGGCACGCCCCCGCCTCTGATCGACTGCGTGCACAAGCTCATGCAGCTGTGGAAGACCGGCGAACAGTCCCGCGTCGACGCCTACCTGGACATCCGCGGCCTTTGGCGCCACGACCTCTTCGCCAAGCTCGTGCAGGCCCTCATCGAGCTGGCCCCCGCCAACTCCGAAGAGCGCGCGACCCTGGAGTACATCCAGAACCACCTTCGCACGCGGGCCCCCGGCCTAGGCCCGTACCAGCCGTCCCTCTTGTAGTGGGTCGCCATTATGGTCATAATAGTCACAACGCACCCAAGGGAGAGATCGGCGAGGAGACGAGACCAATGACCATGTGGCAGGTTCACGAAGCCAAGGCGCGCTTCAGCCAGCTGTTGCGCGATGCGTCGAACGAGGGACCTCAGGTCGTGACGAAGCATGGACGGCCCGCGGCGGTCGTCGTGTCGGTGGAGGAGTACCGTCGGCGCAAGGCCCAGCAACAGTCGCTGGCCGAGGTGATTCGGTCGTCTCCCATGGCCGGAGTGGAGATCGACGTCGAGCGCAGCCGGTCCGATCCCAGGGCCGTTGATCTGTCGGAGGTCGAGCCGTGGGCTACCTGATCGACACGTGCACGATCTCGGAACTCGGGAAGCCGTGCCCATCGCCTGCGGTCGTGTCCTGGTTCGAATCCGTCGCTCCCGAGAGCCTGTTCGTGAGCGTGCTGACGATGGGCGAACTTCGCCGAGGCGCCGAGCATATGAGTAGGCGGCGACGCCAAGAGATCGCTCCTGCCCGTGGACGCGGCCATAGTGCTCGAATGGGGCAGGCTGACCGGACACCTGTGCAGCCACATTCCGGCGATCGACGGTCTCCTTGCGGCGACCGCGCTGCGGCACCGGCTGACCATCGTGACCCGCAACGTCAAGGACTTCGAACCGACCGGCCTCGACCTGCTGAACCCCTGGGTGGCGTCGTAAGCCAAGCTTGAGAACGGACGTGCCCCCCGGTTATCTTCCTCGTGGCGAAGCTCTGAAGGGTCCCGCACGGAGGCCGAATCCGATGAGAGACACCGCACAGAAGCCCCAGTTGGCTAGCGTGGTGGACCTCTTCTGCGGTGCCGGGGGGCTCTCCCACGGGTTCCTCATGGAGGGATTCCGAGTGGCCGCAGGGATCGACATTGACGGGGATTGTCGATTCCCTTTCGAGCAGAACAACCAAGCGCGCTTCATTCAAGGTGATCTCGCTTCTCTTCGAGGCAGCCAAGTCGCCGGGCTGTTTGCGTCCGGCCTTCCCCAGGTGCTTGTCGGCTGTGCGCCTTGCCAGCCATTCTCGACATACAATCACAGAAACACCGACCCGCAATGGAAGCTGCTGGCGGAGTTCGGCCGAATCGTATCCGAGACGCAGCCCCACATGGTGTCCATGGAGAACGTGCCCCGGCTCACCAAATTCCGAGGCGGCCAAGTATTCGGCGCCTTCCTCGACACGCTTCGCCGTGGCGGATACCGGATCCACTGGCAGATCGCATTTGCGCCCGACTACGGCGTCCCCCAACGTCGTAGCCGCCTAGTTCTCCTGGCATCCCGACTGGGCCCAATCGAGTTGGAGCCTCCGACCCACGCTCCCGACTCCTACCCCACCGTGAGGGACGCCATCGGCCGGCTCCCTGCGCTCGCAGCCGGCGAAGTCCATGCGGACGACCCTCTCCATCGATGCAGCCGCCTCTCTCCGCTGAACTTGGCCCGCATCCGCGCTTCAAGGGCTGGCGGCAGCTGGCGCGACTGGAACGACAGCCTGATCGCCGACTGCCACAAGGCGGATACTGGCCGCACATACGGTTCGGTCTACGGCCGAATGGCGTGGAGGTCCCCTGCGCCGACGATCACCACCCAGTTCTACGGTTTCGGCAACGGCAGGTTCGGTCACCCGGAACAGGATCGGGCGTTGTCGCTCCGCGAGGGCTCGATCCTCCAGTCCTTTCCGCCGCTGTATAGGTTCACCGCACCCGACGAGAAGATTCGCTTCAAGACCCTGGGCCGGCTGATCGGCAACGCGGTGCCCGTCGCGTTAGCGAGAGCCACCGCTCGTTCCGTTCGGTTGCACTTGGCAGAGCACGCGGCATGAGTGCCGAGCCCAAGTACCCGCTGACGATCAGCCTGAACGTACTTGAGCACCTCGGTATCAACCTCTACAGCAACGTGCCGGCCGTTCTCGCGGAGACGGTGGCCAACGCGTGGGACGCGGACGCATCGACCGTGCACGTCACCTGGGAGAAAGACGGTGCCATCGTAATCCAGGACGATGGCATCGGCATGACCCGGGAAAACATCGTTGATCGGTTTCTAATTGTCGGATACAACAGGCGGCACGCACAACCAGGCCTAACGAACAAGGGCCGTCGTCCCATGGGACGGAAGGGAATAGGCAAGCTGTCTCTATTCTCGATCGCGAGAGTAATAGACGTGGAGACTGCCAAGGACGGATTCAAGAACGCATTCCGACTCGACGTAAAAAAGATACGCGATGAAATCCGTAGGGCAGGAGGAGCCGGAATCTACAATGCGGAGCCCCGATCTACCGAGTCCATAGACTTCCCAAACGGCACCAGACTTACCCTTCGTAACCTCCGACGTCGACAATCCATTAGGACAACTACAGGGCTCAAGAGGCGAGTAGCGCGCCGCTTTTCGATTATCGGCGCCGAGCAAGGATTCCGGGTAGTCGTCAATGAAGACGAGGTCACGCCCGCCGACCGCGACTACTACGGCAAGATTCGGTATATATGGACATATGGCGACCAAGAACATGTGATGTCCCAGTGCAATGTCGAAGAACACGAAGATCGTACAGACTACGCAAGCCAAAACGGCCTATCCGTGGCCGGCTGGTTGGCGGCAGTTAGAAGAGTCAGAGACCTGAAGGACGAGGACGGTGCCGGTAGCGATCGCGGTGACAACCTGAATCGCATTGCCATATTTGTCCGCGGCAAGCTAGCCCAGGAGGATATGCTTGCGGATTTGTCCGAAAGAGGGGTGTATGCGAGCTACTTGATCGGCGAACTTCACGTCGACGACTTCGATCAATATGACGGCCCTGGAACGGATACGCTGGAGGACGACGATGCGACCACAAGTAGTCGCCAGCGCATTGTGGAGGATGACGAGAGGTATCGGAACCTGCAGGATATCGTCTGGCGAGAACTGAAACACATTCAGAAGCGCTGGAAGGAATTGCGATCCGACGAAGGCGTAAAGACGGCAATGAGCATTCCTGCTGTCAAGAAGTGGCTGAGCCAGTTGCCGGGCGAGCCTCGCAAGAAAGCTCGGGCTTGGCTTGGGCGCCTAAACCGGCTTCGGATAGAGGACGTGAACGAACAGAAAAGCTTGATCAAACACGCAGTCTTGGCTTTTGAATTCTATAGGGCCAACGAAGACCTGCGCCAACTGGAGGCAGTCTCGGATGGGAATCTGGAGGCAACTCTCAAGGTGTTCAAGAGTCTGGACGATGTGGAGAGCAGCTTGTACGGTCAGATAACACGACAACGGTTGCGTCAAATTGACGTATTGCGACAAAAGGTGGACGATAATCTGATTGAGCGTGATATTCAAGAATTCTTGTTCGAGCATCTCTGGTTGTTGGATCCATCCTGGGAACGGGTGGAAGGCTCGGAACACATGGAACGTCGGGTGTCCAAGCTCCTGGAGGAAGTTGACGCAAAGTTGTCCGAGGAAGAAAGACGTGCCCGATTTGACATCAAGTATCGCAAGGCGGCCGGAAAACACATCTTTATAGAGCTGAAGCGACCAAAGAGGATAGTGTCGACTCCACAGATTATTGAGCAAGTGCGGAAGTACAGATCGGGAATGGCGAAACTGCTCCGCGCCCAAGGACGGTCGAACGAGCCGATGGAATTTGTTGTGTTGCTGGGACGGGAACCCAGTGACTGGGCTGACGACGGTGGACAAGACTCCTCGACAAGGGCCTTGGACTCCTACCAGTCGCGAATTGTGTTCTACGAAGAGTTGCTTGATGACGCATACAACGCATACAGCGCTTACGTCGACCAAAGACGGCATAAGGTGGACTTGGAAGGTGTGATCAAGGATATCGACGACTACGACCCGCTGCATCCTGACTGACGAAGACATCGAGATGCAGGACGTCACTGGATTGAGCGGGCAGCCCACGTGATCGATCGAGAAATGAAGCCCAAGCCCCGGACCGCTCTCGTTAGCCTCAAGGACGAGCTCCGCGGTCTCGACCTGCTGAACCCCTGGGTCCCGTCGTGCTAGCCCGTCACCACGCCGCTGGGACCCGCGAGCACGAGGGGAGAGTGGTGCCATGATCACTCGGATCCAAGCGCTAAACTACCGCTGTCTCCGCTATGTGGACGTGACGCTCGACCGCTTCCACGTTCTGATCGGCCCCAATGCCAGCGGCAAGAGCACTCTGTTCGACGTCGTGTCGTTCATGAGCGACTTCGTTCGGGATGGACTGGAAAAGGCGATCTCGAACCGCACGTACAACTTCCAGGACCTCGTGTGGGGCAGGCCGACGGAAGATATGAGCTTTGAGCTTGCCCTGGAAATCGCAGTTCCTGCAGACTTGCGAGGCCATGTTCGCACCAACCAGGAGTTCAATACGTATCGCTACGAGATCGCGGTTGGAGAGGTCGCCGAAAACATTCAGCACATCTACGACGAACGGGGAATACTGATCTCCAACCAATCGCCACTGGCCGCGTCGCAAACTCCCCGACGCTCCTTCCCCGGGCCATCGCAACCCCCCAAGACGATCTTGTCCAGAGTCCGACACGACCACTCACTAGTGGTACTTGAGCGTGGTTTTGGTCAACTCATATTCAGAGCCGAAGATCAGATTCCAGCAAGACTGCAGGACGAGGTGCCAGCCAGCACGGTACTTGGGCAACTGCCGACTGACCCGCTGATGTCCCATCTTCGACTCCTCGACCAGACTCGCTCTCCGGTCTCCAGGTACTTCTATTCCCTACTCTCTGCTGGCATAAACTCAGTATTCTTGGACAGCGGTACAATGCGAGCACCAAGCGGTTTCGCGTCCGGTCGGAACCCGTTGGCCTTGCGCGGTGCAAGACTGCCATGGACATTGAAGGATGTTCTGGAGAATGACAGGGAGCTCTACAATGCTTGGATGAACCATGTCCAAGTGGAGCTGGAAGACTTGGTCGGCGTCCGCGTCGTCCATCGCCCCGAAGATCGTACGCACTACCTAATGCTCGAGTACGGCACTGGCGTCGAAGTTCCATCGTGGATGGCATCCGACGGCACCTTGCGATTCCTCGCCCTTATGCTGGCAGCGTACATGGCCAAGAAGGATCAAGTGTACCTGCTGGACGAACCGGAGAATGGCGTTCACCTCTCGGCGCTTGACGCCATTTACGACGCTACTTCTTCTGCCGGCGCCTCCCAGATTCTCGTTGCAACCCATTCTCCCGCGTTTCTGTCCAAGGCCAGTCCAGAAGACGTACTTTGCTGTGCCAAAGACACCGAAGGGGCGACGGACGTCGTCAGAGGCGACTGCCACCCCGTCGTCCGGGAGTGGCAGGGGGCTGTCAACATGGAGGTGTTCTTTGCCAAGGGAGTCGTCGAATGAAGCCGTCGCTCGGTGTCGGCGATCTGATCGTGCTGGTCGCCGACACCGACATGATGTGGACGATGAGGACGTTGCTGGCCCGCCCGAAAGCGCTCGGCGCAGCATGTTTCGGATTCGCCGTGGAGAAGCACCCCGGCCGAGATCCCGGCTGCCGGACCGACGCCGTGGAGTTCTTGCGTCGGCACCTGGGCAAGTACAGTCACTGTCTCGTGATCTTTGACCACCACGGTTGCGGAAGCAGGGATTCGAGAGATCGAATTCGGGCACGACTTGAAGCCGAACTTGCCCGCAACGGATGGGACAGCCGGGCGAACGTGATTGTAATTCAACCAGAACTCGAAGCATGGTTCTGGGGCGACTTGGCGGCAGCTGCCAACGTTCTCGGCTGGGCCGGAGACGCTCAGGAAATGCGTGCTTGCTTGACGGCAAGAGGATTGTGGCCGGATAGCCATGCCAAGCCGCCCACGCCGAAGAAGGCGATGACAGAGGCCATACGCCGGGCTCCTTCCGGCCGGCCGCTCCGACGGAACGCTCGCATGTTCGAGAAGATGGCGGCGGTCGCCGAAGTGGACGAATGCCGGGATCCCGCCTTCCAGGAACTCCTCGCCACGCTGCGCCGCTGGTTTCCCAAACCCGAAACGCACTCATGAAGCCCAAGCCCTGGACCGCTCTCGTCAGCCTCAAGGACGAACTCCGCAGCGGCGAGCTCACGCTGGCCCAGTTCGCCGCCGATCTTCACGAGGTCGCGCTGGTGCGGGGAAAGCGTCCGATCTACGAGAACCCGGCCCGGTTCTTCGACCTCACCTTCCCGACGCCGCCGCTCCGCGAGCTGGTCAAGGACGTGGCGCTTCGCCTCTCCGGCAGGACCGACCGGGCGATCCGGCAGTTGGAACTCACCTACGGCGGCGGCAAGACCCACACGCTGATCACGCTGTACCATCTCTTCCGCGATCCCGGTGCGTTGCCGGACTCGCCTACGGTGACGGCGTTCCGCGAGCACGTGGGCGAGGACCTGCCGCGGGCGTTTGTCGCCACGCTGTGCTTTGACAAGATCGACGCCGAGAAGGGCATTGAGGACGTGCGTGCACCGAACGGCGAGCGGCGCACACTCAAGCATCCGTGGAGCGTGCTGGCCTTCCAGCTGGCGGGTGCCGACGGACTGCGCGCCATCCACGCGGATGACAAAGACGAAGAACGAGAGACGCCGCCGGCCGAGCCGCTCCTTGCCAAGTTGCTGGAGGTTCCGGGTCGCGACGGCCTGGGCACGTTGATCCTGGTGGACGAAGTGCTGATGTACGCTCGCGAGAAGGCCGGACTCGATCCCGTCTGGCGCGACCGCATCCGCGACTTCTTCCAATACCTGAACCAAGCCGTCGCCAAGGTGGACCGGGCGGCGATCGTGGCGTCGCTCCTTGCCACCGACCCGTCGAAGGAACAGGGCGACCTGGGCGGCGTTCTCAAGAGCGACTTGTTCGCGGTCTTCCGGCGGCAGCGCGAGGAGGGCGTCCAGCCCGTGCGCAAAGAAGACGTGGCGGAGGTGCTGCGGCGGCGCTTCTTCCAGGAGATGCCCGACGACGACGCGCGACGCAGCCAGGCCATCGCGGTCGTTCGCGGCTTGGCCAAGCTGGACGAGACGATCGCGAAGGACAAGGCCGGGGCAGAGGACCGCGTCGTCCAAAGCTTCCCCTTCCACCCGGACATGACCGACGTCTTCTACAGCCGCTGGACCCAGCTGGACGACTTTCAGCGGACCCGCGGCATCTTGCGCACCCTTGCGACGGCGCTTCGGGAGGCCGAGAAGTGGGACCGCAGCCCCGTCGTGGGAGCGTCCGCCCTCTTGGCGGCGCCCGGCGAGGAAAGCGTCTCGACGGCTCTGAGCGAGCTCGCCAACACCGCGAACTCGGCCACGGCGGGGAAGACCGCCGACTGGGGCAAGCTGCTGCAGGCCGAGTTCGACAAGGCGCGCCTGGTTCAGAGCGACCATCGGGACCTGGAGCGGAACCGCGAAGTCGAGCAGGCCGTCGTCTCGGTGTTCCTGCATTCGCCGCGCGGCGGCAAGGTCACGACGTTCGAGCTGCAACGGCTGGCGGGAACTTCCGGCCCCGACGCCATCGAGTTCGAGAAGGGACTGCTCCGCTGGCGCGACGTCTCGTGGTTCCTGGACGACGAGGACTCGAACGACGACGGCCAGAGCCTTCCCAAGGAGTGGCGGCTGGGCACCCGCCCCAATCTGCGCAACATGCACGACGAAGCTTGTGCGCGGCGCGTCACCGACGCCGACGTGACGGAGCGCCTGCTGAAGACCGTGCGCAAGTGCCGGAGCAAGCTGGACGGGGGCGCGGCCGCGGCGGGCGCGAAGTGTCACCTGCTCCCCGCTTCGCCCGCCGAAGTGGCTGACGACGGAGACTTTCACTACGTGATCCTCGGCCCCGAAGCGACATCGGATTCGGGGCGGCCCAGCCCCGTGGCCAAGCGCTGCATCGACGTCAAGTCCGACCGAGGCCAGCCGCGTGTTGCCCGCAATACGCTCGTCTTGGCCGTCCCTTCGCGAAACGGGTTGGAAGCTGCCCGCATGCAAGTGCGCTCGCTGTTGGGCTGGGAGCACGTGGACGCCCAGTTGCGCAACACGAGCGTGGACCCGCTGCGCGCCGAACGGCTGCGCCGCCTACTTCGCGAAGCGCGCAACCGCGTTCCGGATGTGGTGCGCCAAGCGTACGGGGTCGTCGTGACGGTCAACGAAGACAACGTCGTTCACGCCTTCAAGCTGCCGGCAAGCGCGGAACCTTTGTTCCCCCAGATCAAGAACGACGAGCGCTCCCGCATCAAGGAAACGGCGGTGGACGCCGAGGCGCTGTTGCCCGGCGGACCCTACAACCTCTGGCTAGAAGACGAGAAGGCCAGGTTCGTAAAGGACTTGGCGGCTCCGTTCGCCCGCAACCCCCGTCTGCCCAAGCTCCTCAACACGCGGATACTGCTGACCACGGTCCTGCAGGGCGTCGAGCGCGGGCTGCTTGTCGCTCGGCTGGTGCGGCCCGACGGAACCCGGCGCACTTGGTGGCGCGAGCCCGTGGAGTCGCCGTCGGCAGCGGACCCGGCATTGGAAGTCGTCTTGCCGGAAAAGGCCGACCTGAAGAGCTTGCACGTGCCTCTTCTGGGTCCCGACCGCCTGCCCGGCCTCTGGCCTGCCGACGCCGGGGCGGCCGCCGAACACCGCCTTCCCGTCCGCGACTTGCTCGCCTACTTCGCAGGCGGACACGTTGTCCAGGTGAGCAAGCAGGGCTACGACGACATGCTCGCGGTTCCCGCCTGCCCTCCCGACGCGGTGCTCGAAGCGGTCCGCAAGGCCGTGGGGGCCGGTGCACTTTGGCTGGTCAACGGCCCCAGCTCCTGCTGGAAGGACGAAATCCCTGCGGGCGTGCTGGACGAAGACGCCGTGTTGCGGCCGGCGCCTGCTCTGGTCCCCGTGCAGGAGTTCACCGAAGAGGCGCTGCCCGACGCATGGACGGACGGCGAAACGAACGGCGTCGCTATCGAGCGCGCCCTGTCCCACCAGCGCGGCGAGCGCATGCCCTGGGGCCTCGTGCGCGAGAGCATCTCGGAGGCGGTCAACAGTCGGTGGCTGGACGTGGTGAGCGGTGGGCGGCAGGCGGCTAAGTGACCGCCGGCTCCTAGCGGTTGAAGCAGCCGACAGCCCAGCCCCGGCCGGGCGCCGTCGTGGAGCAGTCGTCCCCGGCGCCGACGACGGCTGTGGATGTGGCGCAGCTTCAGAACCTGGCCGACGCTGCTCCGAAGTTGCTGGCAGCGGGCGCGGGCCACGGCCTTCGCTTCCATTTGGGCGTCTCGCTGAACGCCGACTCGCCCGCCGACGTGCGCAAGGCGGTGAACGGCCTGCTGGAAGAGGCGGCCCCCGGCCTCAAGAGCGGCTCCAAGTAGAGCTAGGCTAGGTGCCGCGAACCGGCAAGAGTCGGCTACCGGAGCCGCCTCGCAGCGTCCTTCCTTCAACGGCGGGGTGAAGCAGCGCCGCCAGGAGTTCCAGGCCGTCCACCAAGCGTGGGCCGCTTCTGCCGGCCGGGGTTCGGCGAAAGCGGGCCAGGCAGTCCAGCTCGCGGGCTTCCGCGGCCGTCCGCTCCACATCGTATCCGCAGGGCATCAGCACGATAACGTCGGGCTCCGCTTCGACGACCTCCTCGAAAGTGGTGCGGCGTGTGGGCGTCTCCGGCTCGCCCAGCACGTCGAGGCCGCCCGCCAGCTGAACCATCTCCGGAACCCAGTGGCCGCCGATCATCAGCGGGTCCAGCCACTCCAAGCAGGCGACGCGCGGACGAGCACGGCCCGCGACCAGCGCAGCGACTCGATGCGCCCGACCCCGGAGTTCGGCTGCCTTCTTTCGCGCCTCAGCCTCCGCCTCTGCGCCGCCGGTGCTCCCGACCCTCTCAACGTCCTGGAAGACGTCGTCCAAGCACTTCGGGTCGAAGGCGACCACCACCGGCGCGATGCCCAGCGCATCCAGCGTCGAGATCACGTCGTCGTACGGCAGAGCGCAGACTTCGCACAGCGCCTGCGTCACGACCAAAGTCGGGGAAATGTCGTGCAGCGCCTCGGCGTCGAGTTCATACACCGCTTCGCCGGCCGCGCCAAGCGAGCGGACTTGTCGATCGATATGGCCGGCGGACGCCTTGACGTCGATTCTGTTTCGGACGACCCGCCTCTTCCTTGCCGCCTCCGGCGGGAAGTCGCACTCGTGGGTCACGCCGAGCACAGCGTCGCCCAGCCCGAGCAGGTAGGCGATCTCCGTCGCGCTGGGCAGCAACGTGCAGATGCGGAGATCGTCGATCGGAGAGGTCGCGGCGGTCGCCAACTAGTCGGCGTCGCTGGAAGCCCCGTTTCCCGCGACGTCCAGGAGCTCGTCGCCGGTGTTGCAGTCCACCACCGCGTCCCCGACGCGAGTCAACTCCTTCGCGTCCATCCCCTCCACCAGCCCCTCCAGCTGCCGCGCCGTCTCCGCCCCGAACCGCCGCGAAGCCTGCCGCAGCACCATCGACCGGCCTTGCTCGGCCTGGCCCTGCTCCCGGCCTCGCTGTTCGTGGCCCTTCGCCCAGTCTTCGTAGGTCTCCATGTCGTCCTCTCCTCTCGGTTGGATGATCCACTGCACCGCCTTCCGCCAGCGCTCCTTCGGACCGCTCGCAACCCGCAGCCGCTCCTTTGTCCAGGTCGCCAGCGCACTGCGGACGTCCGAATGCTCCGGTCCGCCCCAGCGCCCAACCAAGCTCCGGCGAACACGCGGCAGGTGCGTCCACGGTGCACGCTCCATCGCCGCGATCCAATCGAGCACGCTGTCCTTCGGAAGCAAGTCTTGCCCGAACGCGGACTGCAAGTCAAGCACACGGTGACCGTGCGAGTGCGCCCGGTCGCCCACCAGACCGCGCGCAGCCTCCGGCAGCAACGGCGGCCGCCCGCGCACAAACTCGGCCAGCGTCCCGACCGCGCTCCACGGCTGCACGCCCGAGTAGACGACCACCGACGTCGCGTACGGCACCGTGCCGCCCGGGTCCCGCAGGCCCGGATAGCGGTGGAACGCCAAGTGCGCCGCTTGGCTGTAGCCCATGGTGCGGAAGAGTATCTCGCGATCCACCGAGGACTGGAACTCGACCAGGAACACGACCGACGCCCGGCCGCTCTTGAACCACGCCCGCCATGCGCAGTCGCCCAGCCGGCGCTGCAGCTCCGGGCCGACGCTCTCGGTGGGGAACGGCTCGAGCGTCGCGAGATCGAGGGCGTGGTCCCAGCCTTTGGCGGCGAAGTCGCGGATGAGGTCGGCGGCGGCCGGGGCGTGCGAGAACAAGAGCTTGTAGGTCTGGTCGTGCCGGCGCGACTCGGGCGCTTGGGCGGGACGGTCCATGCGGGGGCGGTCTCCATGCGGGCGTGAAGGGGTGGTGCTCCACGGCGAACGCCGATCGCGTTCCCGGAGCGGGCCGCCACGGTACGACTACGGCATCAAGGCTTCGTCATCGCACGGGGCGCCGGCAGGTGCGAGCTACCCCAGGAACCGCTCCGCCCACAGTTCCAGCGCCAGAAGTTGCCACAGCTGAAACGACAGGTCCTCGCGACCCGACATGTGACGGGCGATCAGCGACTGGACGGCCTCCGCGCGAACGAGTCCCCGTCGCCGCACGCGGTCCGGCGCCAGCAGGTCCTGCATCATCTCCGACAGCCCGTCGCGCAACCAGAGGCCGGCCGGCGCGCCGAACCCGGTCTTGGGCTGGGCCAGCACCTCGGGTCCCACGGCGTCGCCCATCGCCAAGCGCAACACGTACTTGGCGACCGAGCCGTTCACCTTCATGCTGGGCGGGACCCGGGCCGCCGTCCATTCCACGAGCTCCCGGTCCAGGAACGGCACGCGCACCTCCACCGACGCGGCCATGCTCGTCTTGTCGGTGTACAGCAGGTTCAGGCTGGGCAGGAACGTGGCCATGTCCACGTACAGCATCCGGTGCAGGAAGTCCGCGCCCTCGCACCTCGCGAAGGCGTCGAGATGATCCTCGCGGGGGTCGGCGCCGCCCACGCCGTCGGCTAGCCGGTCCGTCAGCAACCCCGCCCGCTCGTCTTCGTCCAGGTAGACCGAGTTCGCCACGAAGCGGTCCACGGGAGGCAGCGAAGCGCTCCGGGCCATCTTCTTGAGCAACCGCACCCGCGGGGCCAGGCGCGCCCTCGCCAGCGCCGGCAACCGGGCCGCCAGCGGCTCCACCAAGCCCCGTCGCAGGAGCCCGGGCAGGCGTTGGTAGCGGAGGGCCAAGTCGTGAGCCCGGTACTTGCGGTAGCCGCCGAAGACCTCGTCGCCCCCGACCCCGGACAGGAGCACCTTCACGTCCCGGGACGCCGCCCGGCTTACCATGTAGGCGGTCACGACGGCGGGGTCGCCCACGGGCTCGTCCATGTGCCACGCCAGCTTCGGCAGCAGCTCCGCCACGGCGGGCTCGGCGCGCAACGTCCGGTGCCGGCACCCCAGACGCCGAGCGGTCCGCTCCGCCACGCCCGGATCGTCGAAGGCGTACGCCCCTCCGGCCCCGCTCGGCGCGGCGTCCACCGTGAACGTGCGCACCGGCTCGTCGCTCCGGTCGGCCATCGCCGCCACGATGCAGCTGGAGTCCAGCCCCGCGCTGAGAAAGGCCCCCACCGGCGCATCGGAGAGCATCTGCCGCTCCACGGCGGCCCCCAAGCGCTCGCGGACCTGGGCGGCCAACCCCGACGGCTCCCGCGCCGCCGACCGCCGTCCAGCGGACCGGCGCCCGCCCGCTGCCGCGCGCCGCCCACACGCGGACACCGCTCCCTCCCCCTCCATGCCCGGAAACCGAAGCTCCCAATACCGCCGGCGCTCGGGAAGCCCCGTCCCGCCGCCCGCCCCGGCCCGGTACAGGCAGTAGTGCGCTGGCGGCAGCTTGGTCACGCCCCGAAAGAGGCAACCCGGCTCGGGCACCCACAGGAACGTCAGGTACCGCACCAGCGCCGCCGCGTCCACCGCGGCCTCGACCTCCGGCAGCTCGAAGAGCGCCTTCGCCTCCGAAGCGAACGCCAGGCCGCCCCCCGGCAGGCCGACCATGTACAGCGGCTTGACGCCGAAGTGGTCGCGGGCCAGGAACAGGCTCTTCTCGTGGTCGTCCCATATCGCCAGGGCGAAGATGCCGTTGAAGCGGTCCAGGCACGCCGCTCCCCACTCTCGGTACGCTTCCAGCACCACCTCGGTATCGCCACCGGATCGGAACCGCCGGCCCCGGCCCTCCAACGTCCGCCGCAAGTCGGGGAAGTTGTACAGCTCGCCGTTGTAAACGATCGCATAGCGGCCGTCTTCGGTGGACATCGGCATCCGACCGGCGCCGCTCAAGTCCTGTATCGCCAAGCGCGTGCTGCCCAGTCCCGTCCAGCCCCCCGGTCCCTGGAACGCCAGTGTTCCGTGGTCGTCGGGACCCCGATGCCGCAACACGGCGGTCATTCGCTCCAGTCCCTCCGTCGTGTTCCGGCCCGCAAAGCCGGCGATTCCGCACATGACCGATCCTCCGCTAACTTGCCGTCGCTAACGTAACCTTGACCTGGACGACCCGGACGGAGCCCCCTTGACCCAAACGCAGCCCGCTCCGGCGCCCGTCGCGTCGGCGACTCGGGCAAGGCCCTCCCTCCTGGTGATCGCCGCGGCGTCCAGACGGGCCGCCAGCACTCGTCACCGCCTGTGGAACTACCGGGACGCCCTCGAACGGGACTTTGCGCCGCTCCGCTGGGTCGAGTACGGCGGCGGAGGCGGCGGGTGGTCGCCCCGGGCCGTCGTCGCGCGCGCCGCATGCGCATGCAAGGCTTGGCAAGGCGCCGCCGCCTCCCAAGTCGTCCTGATCCAGAAGCTGCTCTTCCCAGGAGCGGTCGTCCGCGCGTGGAGGGCGGCGGGAAAGCGCATCGTCTACGACTTCGACGACGCCCTCTACGCCCGCGCTCCGAACGGCGAGTCCCCCGCAATCGCCCGTGCCCGCCGCCGCCGGCTGGACGCCACCTTGGAGACCGCGCACCAAGTCGTGGTGGGCTCCGAACCCCTCCGCCGCTACGCCGCCCAGCGGAACCCCCAAGTCCAAGTCGTCCACCCCAGCCTGGACGCCAACGCCTTCCGCGACTTTCCCCGGCCCCGGAACCAAGTCTCCGGCCGGTTCCGCGTGGGCTGGATCGGCCACGAAATAAACCTGGGCTACTTGGAATCGCTGTCGGACGCCTTCTGCGCACTGGCCGACGACGTGCCCGGACTTCGGATCGTCGTGTGCAGCGGTCGTCCGCCCCGGTTTGCCGAAGCGCTGTCGGAGCGGGTCCGGTTCGTGCAGTGGTCCGAGGAGAACGAGATTGCGGCCCTGCGCGACATGGACGCCGCGGTGTCGCCGATGGGCGCGGACGAATGGAGCCGGGGCCGGGGCGGCCGCGTGTCGGTGCTCAACTGCATGGCCGCCGGCCTTCCCGTGGTGCTGGCGCCGGGCGGAGGCATCGAAGACATGGTCGGGGACGGGACCAGCGCCCTGTTCGCGACTTCGCCCGACGAATTTGCCGCTCGCCTGCGACGACTTGCCCAAGAGCCGGCCTACGGGGCGCAGATAGGGAAGGCCGCGCGCGCGGTGATCGACGCCCGCATCTGGAGTCACGTTCAGTACCCGCGCTTCCGAGCCGCCATCGCAGGCGCTTGATCGGCGCCGTCCGGCCCTACGAGTCCTCCAGCGTCTTGTAGTAGCGGCGGTAGTAGCCGTAGTCGCCGCCGTCGCCGTAGTAGCGACCGCGCCGTCCGGCCAGGGTCTCGTTGAGGACCACGCCCGACAGCGGAGCCGCGACCGCTTCCAGCTGGCCGCGCGCGAAGCGAAGCGCTCCCTGGTGCGTGACGCCCGCCCGAGCCACGAGGATCACGCCGTCCACCAGCGTCCCCAGAACCGCGGCGTCGGTCACCAGATTCAAGGGCGGCGAATCGAACAGGACGATGCCGTACCGGGAACGGAGCGTCTCGACCAAGGTCCCCATGTTCTGCGAACCCAGCAGCTCCGACGGGTTGGGGGGCGGCGTGCCGGCGGTCAGGACGTGCAGCGACTTGCCGTCGGGCAGCTCGACCACCCGGACCGCTTCGTCGAACGTCGCGTCGCCCTTGAGGATGTTGGTGAGCCCCGGTTCGCGCCGCCGCTCGCCCACCATCTTGTGGACGACGCCCCGGCGGAGGTCGGCGTCGAGCAGGAGCACCGAGGCGTCCTGCTGCGCCAGCGTGACCGCCAAGTTGCACGTGCAAGTGGACTTGCCTTCGGACGGCCCCGGGCTGGTCACCAGGACGGCCTGGGGCGGCCGGTCCACGTTCAGGAAGGTGATGTTGGTGCGGAACGCCCGGAATGCCTCCGAAACCGGGGACCCCCGGTCGCCCAGCGAGCCCGCGGTGAAGGGGAGCGCGTGCCGGCCCGATCGCGCGCTCTTCCTCTTGCCGTTCGCGCCGGAGATGCGGGGGATCGTCGCCAGGACCGGCAGGTTGGTCAGGCCCGCCAGCTGCTGCCGGGAGTGGATTCGTTCGTCCAAGTGGTCGCGCGCGGCCCCCAGGGCGGTGCCCAGAACCAGTCCGAACAAGAGCGCCAGCGCCATCGCGCGCACCTTGCGGGGGCGGATCGGCCTCGTCGGCTCGGAGGCCGCGTCCACGATCCGCACGTCGCCCGACTCCACGGCCTGGGCGACCCGCGCCTGCTGCAACCGGGTCCGAAGCGTGCCGTAGATCTGCGACAGGTTCTCCACCTCGCGCTCCAGTCGCGTCAGCTGCACCGAGTGTTCCGGGATGCGCTCGAGCTGCTGTCCGAACTGCGCCAACTGGGCGTCCGCCGACCGCATCTGGGCCTCCAAGTTGTCCCGATAGTTCACGGCCAGCTGATAGAGTTCGTCTTCCAGCTGCAGGATCTGGGCGTCCATGGCCACGACCTCCGGGTGAGCAACGGTCCGGAGCTCCAGCTGCGCCGTGCGCTCGGTCTCGATCTGGTTCAGGTCCGACAGCAGTTCGGTGACCGCTTGGTTCTCCAGGAACGTCGTGAAGCCCGCCAGCGCCCGGTACGGCGACCGCTCCCCGGCCGGGCGGTTCGGGTCCGCGCCCGAGTTCCGGCGTTCGATCGCGCCCAGCACCGACGTGAGCGACGACAGCTGGTTCTCCAGGTCGCGCCGCTCGGCTTGCGCTTCGGCCCGCAGACGCACCTGCGCCTCGCCCTCGGCCCGCAGGTCCACGACCTGTTCGCCCTGCTGAAAGGCCAGCCGGTCCTCTTCCGCCTTTTGGAGCAGGTCGCTGTACTCGACGATCTGCCGCTCCAAGAACGCCACCGTCGAGTCGGCCTCCAGTCGCTTGGACTGGTTGCGACGCACCAGATAAAGGGACGCCACCACGTTGGGCACGTCGCGGACCAGCCCGCGGTCCGTGTCCCGGTACGACGCCGACATCACCGACGCCTCCCTGTCGGGGCGCTCGACCCTCATGTTCCGGACCAAGTTCTCCAAGGCCTGGCGGAAGTCGAAAGTGCGGATGCCGAACTCGGGCGGGAACTCGTCTCCCGCGGCAGCCGGCGCCAGCACCAAGCGGACGCTGTTGAAGACGATCGCCTCGCCCGGAGCCAAGCGCCCGATCTCTCTTCCTTCCGCGTCGGTGATCACGTAGGGCGCGCCGGGCGAATCCGCGGCCCGCGCGAAGTCGTAGCGTCCCGCGGTCGTGGTTCGGCTGGCGCTGGCTTCCGAGAACAGGTCTTCTCGCCGAAACCGCGACGGGCGATCCACGGTCACTTGCAGATCCAGGGAATCGACGGCGGCCTCCATGAGCGTGCGCGCGCCCAGCAGCGCCATCTCCGTGTTCACGTCGCTGGCCCGAAGCATCTCGGTGATGAAGGCGAACTCGGGCGTGGTGGGGCGGCTCGCGTCCACGTGGACCGTCGTCCTGGCCTCGTACAGGGGGCGGGCCGTCCAGACGAAGTACGCGGTGCCGCCCGCGGCCAGCAACGTGCAGCCCACGATCGTCCAGAAGCTGCGCCGGACAAGGTTCATGAAGTCCCGGAACTGCAGCCCCGCGCCGTCGCCCGAGGTCGCGACCGCCGGTGCGCCGGATTCCGGCGGGCTTGCCTGGCCGTTCGTGTCCACGCGCTAGCGGGTTGCGATCAGGACCACGTTGCTGATGATCGAGACGATGCCCACCACCGACGGCAGGTTCCGTCCCAGCCAGCCCCGCTTCCCCACCGACACGCGGTCGCCCGAGCGCAGGCCGGCCTCGCCCACCACCGTGGCGCCGTTCAGGTCCAGCTCCAGGCGCTGGCCGTCCCGGAAGAGCAGAATCTTCTCGGCGTCGGCGTCCACGTTGAGGCCGCCGGCGCGCGCGATCAGGTCGGCGATGCTCACCGTGGCGTCCACGGTGTAGAGACCGGGGACCCGCACTTCGCCGGACACGGTGATGCGCCGGAGCAGCTTCACGTTGATCGACGGGTTGTTCAGGTAGACGGCGTAGGCCGCGGCGAGCTGCTCCCGAAGGTCCCGGGCGGACACGCCTGCAACGCTCCACTCGCCGACGAGGGGCAGGACCACGGTCCCGGACTCGTCCACGGTGAACTCGCCGGAGAGCGTCTCCTCCTGCCAAATGTCGATGTCGATCACGTCGCCCGGCAGCAGCGCGCCCATCGGGTCCTGGACCTGCGGGCTTGCGGCGCCCGGCGCGCCCGACGCTGCCAAGGTTGCCAGGGCGAAGAGGAGGCCGGTGGCCGATCGGTGCTTCACGGGCGTCCTTGGTGGGTGCTTCAAGACGGAATCGCGGGACGTTGGATTATAGTAGCTTCCAAGCTGGACATGAAACGCACAGCACGCGCTCCCGGCGCGTTCCGGCCCGCCCGGCCTCCGACTTGGACGCCCTGCTAGGAGGGGGATTCGCCGCCCTGGCCGTTGCCTGCGCATGGCGCATCGGCGCCGGGGCTCGCGACCCGGTGCATCCGCTGGCCGTCTTCACCCTGGTGTGGCTGGGGTTCTTCGGCCTCTCCCACTTCCGCTTCTCGGAGCGATACGACGAGCCCTACTACGGCCAGTCGTTCGACGCATGGACGTACTTGGTCGTCGTGGTCGCGTACTTGGCGTTCGCGGCGGGGTTCAGCTTGGCGTCGGGCCGTCGCGCAACGCCCTTGCAGCCGCACGCGCTGAGCGCTCGCCTGCGCCAAGTCGCGTTGTCCCCCAAGCTGGTTCCGGCCGCACTCGGCGTCTTCGCCGTCGCAACTCTGACCACGCTGTGGTTCGTGCGCGTCTCGGACGGAATTCCGCTGTTCTCGCCCGAGGTGAACACCCTTCGCCAGTCGTTTCAGCTTCCGTTACTGGGCTACCTGTACCAGCTCCACATCCTTGCCGCGCTCCTGTTCGCCATGCTCTTCCTGCGCGAACGGGGCGCCCTCCGGCGCACGGCGTGGCTGGTCTTGGCGGTAGCCTCCATCGTCATGCTCATGGTCAACGGCGTGCGCGTCTCGGCCATGGTGGCGCTGGCTTGGATCGCGGTCTACGGGGCCTACGCACGGCCCCGCGTCTCGCGTCGCTCCGCCTTGCTCGTGGCCGCAGCCGGGCTGGCGATCTTCGTGGTCGTGGAGGCTAGCCGGCGCCGCCAATTCCAGGAACGACCCGAGCTGCGCAACCCCAGGGTGGACATGGGCGTGGCGGCCACGATTTGGGCTCACACGGGCGCCAGCTTCAAGAACCTCCAGTTCACGCTGGCCAAGATCGACAGCCCGTTGGACATGGGGTTGAACAGCTACGACCTCCCCAAGACGCTCTTCCCCGAGACCCGCAGGGTGAACGACCACCTCTACGTCTACGGCACGCACAACACGCCGACGTTCCTCGGGTTTCTCTACTTGGACTTCGGCATCGCCGGAGCGCTGTTCATGCCGCTGGCGTACGGGGCGCTTGTCGCCTTCGTCTACGACCGGTTCCGACGACGCGCCAACCTGCTGTGGCTGGTCCTGTACATCGACGCCTTCCTGGCCGTGCTGCTGTCGTTCCGCACTCACCGGTTCCTGGGCAACAACCTGATCTTCTTCGGGGGCGCGGCGGTGGCGCTCCATCTGTACCTGACGGGGCGACCCCCGCGCGTCGCGGCAGTTCGGGCCGAAGGGGGCGCGTCTCGGTGAGAATCCTCGTCAACTTGTTGCCCGCGTCCACTGGCGGGGCGTCGCAGAACGCCGCCAACATTTGGCGTGCCGTGGCGGAATGGGGCGACGGCGACGAATGGCTCTGCGTTTCTCGACCCGGAGCCGGCTCCGAGGACTCCACCACCAGTCCATGGCAGCAGATCGAGGTCATGGAGCCCGGCAGACTGCCGGAGCGGTTGTGGGTCGACAACTACGCCATTCCCCAACTTGCGCGTCGGTGGAACGCAGACGTGGTCTTCACGCCGATGGGAGCAGGCCCCGTCCGAGCGCCCGTGCCGACGGTCGTGGGCTGGCACGACGCCACCGCCGCCTACCCCAAGTCGATCCTGTGGAAGCGCCTGTCGCATTCGCAGCGCTTCGTGTTCAAGGCGCGCGAGCGCTACGCCCGGTTGGCCGTCCGCCGAGCCGGGCGCGTGTGCGTCCAGACCCGAGCCATGAAGACTCGCTTGGCGGCGCGGTGGAAGATCGACCCGGCGCGATTCGCGATCGTCCCCAACGGGCCGTCCGCGTTCCTGTCCGGCGAAGCCCCCGCACCTTCCCGGCCGCAGGCGCGCCGTCCTTGGAAGGTCCTGGTCATCGGCGACCCGAAGCCGAGCAAGAACTGGGCGGTGCTGCCGGAGACGGGTGCCCGCTTGGCCGAGATGGGCATCGGCGACGGACGCTTCGTCATGACGATCTCCTCCTCCGACGACGGGCCGTGGCTGGAGGAGTTTCGTGCGACGCTGGCACGTTGGGGCGAGCGCGTGCCGATCGAACGGCTGGGCTGGGTCCCGCACGCCGCGCTTGGGCCGCTGTACCGCGACGCCGACGCCGTGTTCTTGCCGTCCGTCTTGGAGTCGTTCTCGGCGTCCTACGTGGAGGCCATGCAGTTTGGCGTGCCCCTGGTGACCAGTCGCATGGACTTTGCCCGCGACGTCTGCGGCGCCGCGGCCGAGTACGCCGACCCCTTTGACGGACGGGACTGCGCGCGCGCCCTGGCGCGCGTGCTTTGCGATCCCGCCCGCCGGGCGGCCCTGCGACGGGCCGGCTTCGAACGCATCCGCTGCTTCCCCGACTGGAAGGAGCGCTTGCGCCTGTATCGCCGGGCCTGCGCCGCGAGCGCGGGGGAACTGTCGTGACCGAAACACCCGGCAAGACCCCCGCAACTTGGATCCCGACCGGAGCGCCCGTTGAGCCCGCCGCGCCGATCGATGCCAGCGTTGCCGCGACAGCCGGACTCCCGGTCGTGCTGGTTGGCGCCGGCGACCTGGGCGCCGAGGTTCTGGCCGTGCACGAGGCCCTGTCGGCTTGGCCCGACAGGTTGGCGCCGCCCGCGGTGGCGGGGTACGTGGACGACGCCCCGGGCCGAGCGGGCGCCTCGGTGGGCGGCCTTCCCGTGCTGGGGCCGGTGGAGTGGCTGCGGGGCAGGGGGGGCAAGTTCGCGGCCCTGATCGCAGTGGGCGACCCCGCCGTCCGGGCGGCCCTGCGTCAAAGACTGGAAGCGATGGACCTGGGGCTGGCGACTTGGATCCATCCGGGCGCGGCCATGGCTCGCTCGGTCGTCTTCGGCGAAGGGTGCGTGGTCATGGCCGCCACGTCGTTCACCGTGGACGCGCGGCTGGGACGGAACGTTGTGGTGAACCCGGGCTCGACCGTGGCGCATCACGCGCGCATCGGCGACGACGCGGTGATCTGCCCCGGCGTGCACTTGGCCGGACGGGTGATCGTCGAGGCCGGTGCGTTCCTGGGCACCGGCGCGGTGGTGGCGCCCGGACGCCGCATCGGGGCCGGCGCAGTGGTCGGGGCGGGCGCCTCCGTGGTCCAAGACGTGCAGCCCGGCGCGAAGGTCGGCGGCGTCCCGGCCAGGCCGTTGTGAAGCGTGCCGGCCGACGAAGAGTCGGCTGGCCCGACGGCCCTTGTCGTGACATAATCATATGTTTCCCTGTCCAGCCATGACCGACGCAACCTCCCGCACCGCGCCGCCGCCCGCCCCGGCGGCCTCCTTCGATCCCGCCTGCCTTGCCGGCCACCGCGTGCTCGTCACCGGCGGCGGCGGCTTCATCGGGTCGGCGCTGGCGGAACAGCTGGTGGAGCACAATCGGGTCACCGTCTTCGACCGGCGCTTCGAGGGCAACAGCATCGCCCTGAGCCGCGCATGGGGTCACGAGAACCTGCGCTTGGCCCGGGGGTCCGTCCTCGACGAAGAGCGCTTGGCGCGGGTGGCCGCTGGGCACGACACGATCGTGCACTTGGCCGCCGTGGTGGGCGTCGACAACGTGCGTTCCCGCGGCCGCGAGACGATCGAGACCAACTTCACGGGCACGCGCAACCTGCTCCGCGCCCTGGACGGCCGCGACGACGTGCATCGCTTCGTGTACTTCTCGACCTCGGAGGTCGCGGGCATGAACGCGTTCCGGACCAGCGAGGAGTCGCCGTCCACCATCGGGCCCGTGGGCGAGGCGCGCTGGACGTACTCCATCGCCAAGCTGGCGGGCGAGCACTTGGTCCACTGCTACCGGCGGGAGAAGGCATTGCCCACGGTCACGATCCGCCCGTTCAACGTCTTCGGGCGCCTTCGGCTGGGCGACCATGCCATGCTCCGCTTCATCGCCGCCGCGCGACGGGGCGAACCGCTGGAAGTGCACGGCGACGGAACGCAGATCCGGTCCTGGTGCTACATCGAAGACTTCGTGGACGCCGTGCTCCGCGCCCTGGCGTTGCCCGCCGCCGTGGGCGAAACCTTCAACGTCGGGAACTCGCGGAACACGCTGACGATCTACGACCTGGCCCGACGCGTGGCCGCCCTGCTGGGCTCCAAGTCGGAGATCGTGTTCAGGAAGATCGACTTCTCGGACATCGACGTGCGGGTTCCCCGACTGCACAAGGCGGCCCGGCTGCTGGGGTTCCATCCCCGCGTGGAGCTGGACGACGCCATTCTGGCCACAGCCGAGTGGTACGAGGAGCAAGAGGCCCAGCGGCAATCGGCAGTCGCAACCCGTGGTTGAGGCCGCCCTCTTTGCTGCCGGCGCCGGGCTGGCCAGCTACCTGCTGACCCACGCCGCCGCAAGGGTCCTCCCCCGGCTCGGGTTGGTGTCTGCCGCCGACCCCAACCATCCGAAGCCCGTTCCCGTGGGCGGCGGCATCGTCCTCTGGGCCGTCGTCTTCGCCTCGCTGTCGCTCCTGGCGGTCCTGGGCTATCCGGCCAAGTCCCTGACCCATGTGGTCCTGGCCGCCACATGCCTCTTCCTCGCCGGTCTCTGGGACGACGCGCGCCCCATGGCGCCTCGGACCAAGGTGCTGCTGCAGGTCGCCGCGGCGTCGCTGGCGGTCGTCTCGGGGATCGCGTTTCCGCCCCTGGGACCGGGCCTGGAGTGGGCCGCCGCTCCGCTGACCGTGCTGTGGTTCGTAGGGCTCTGCAACGCGTTCAACCTGATCGACAACATGGACGGGATGCTTCCCGGCGTCGCCGCCACCGCGGCCGTGTTCATCGGCTTCTTCGCCTTCCTCACCGACCGGCCCGCGACGGGCTTCTTGGCGTGGGTCGCGGCCGGCGCCTGCCTGGGGTTCCTGCGCCACAACCTGCCTCCGGCCCGGATCCTGCTGGGCGACTCGGGCTCCATGTTCCTGGGGTTCCTGCTGGCGGGCTTGGCGATCGGCGACCACCCGTGGCGGGGAATGACCCAGGTGGGCCTCACGATCCTGGTGCCGGCCATGCTCCTGGCGATCCCCATCTTCAACGCCACCTTCGTGACCGTCACGCGCAAGCTCAAGGGCATCCCGCTCAGCCGAGGCAAGGCCGACCACATCAACTATCGGCTCCTGGCCCACGGCCTTTCCCGTTCCCGGGCCCTGGGAACCGTCTACGCGCTGTGCGTCGCCACCGGCGCCCTAGGCCTGCTGGCGATCACGGTGGACACGCTGACCTACTTGGCCGGCGCGGCCCTGTTCCTGGTCGTTCTCGTCTACTTGGCCGCCTTCCTTCACGACGGCCGCGTCGACGAGCGAATGCGCGACTTCCGCGTTGAACAGTCGCGACGGGGCTGGGACCAGTCGCCCTGGTACCGCTGGGTTCTCCTGATCGTCGCCGTGTCGGGCGACGTGCTGCTGGTGTTCGCGTCCCTGTACGCCGCCTTCCATCTGCGCTTTGACGGCGCCGTTCCCGCCGACCAGCTAGAGAACTTGGCCACGGTCCTCCCCTTCCTGATCCTGTTTCGCGTGGGGCTGGGGCTTCTGCGGGGCGTCTACGACACGCGCTGGAGCCGGGCCTCCTTCCCCGACACCTTCAGACTGGCCGGGACCGTGGTCCTGGGCTCGCTCATGTTTGCGGCCCTCGTGACGGTGCTTCGGGTCCCGTCGTTCCCGCGAACCGTCGTGGCGCTGGAAGGCCTGATCACGATGCTCTTCTTGGCCGGGACGCGCCTGGGCGTGCGACGCCTGGGCGAGCTGGCGATCCGCAAGCGGGGCGCGAAGCACGGCACGCGAACGGTGGTGGCGGGCGCCGCCGACGCCGTACTGGCCGCCTACCGCGAACTCGCGACCCGCGGCGACGGCGAGTACGACGTGATCGGCTTCGTGGACGAGGACTCCCGGGCCGTCCGGGGCCGGGTGCACGGCGTGCGCGTCCTGGGGCCCGTGTCGAAGCTGCCCGCCTTGGCGCGCCTGGTCCGTGCCGAACACGTGATCTTGGCCTTTCCCAGGGGATCGGACGACGTGGTGGAGAGGCACCTGCAGGCGGTCTTGGCGGCAGGGATGACGGCGGAGGTGGTCCATCTGGAGATCGTGGCCGGCCGGACTTGGCTGCGCCGTCGCGCTCGGGCGGGCTCGGCCGGCCAGAGGACGTAGCCCGCGTGGACGCGCGGGCGGAGGCGGCCTCCGGCGGCCCGAGTTCCGTGACGAGGAGCGTCGGGAAACTCGGCGCGTCCACCACGTGCGCCGCCGTTCTGGGCTTCGCCGTCCACGCCATGATTGGGAACTACTTCGGCGCCGGCCCCGAGACCGACGCCTACTTCATGAGCCTTCTCGCGGTGGGGTTCTTGGTCAAGGGGCTCATGTTCCACCACGTCAGGTCGATCGCGTTGCCCGAGTACCTGGCCATGGGCGGAAGCGCCGGCCCCGGCCGCGAACTCCTGGTCCGGTTGCGCCGTCGCGCCTTCTGGGCCGCGCTGGCCGTTGCGGGGGCCGCCGTCGTTTCAGCGCCCTGGATCGTGGACGTGTTCGCGCCCGGCTACGACGAGGCGCAGCGCCGGCTGACGGTCCGGCTCTTCCGCATCCGCGTCCCGGAGCTGGTGTTGCTGGCCGTGGCCGCAACCAGCCTGGTGGCCCTGCATGCGTCGAGGCGCTTCGGTCGCGCCGCCGTGGGCAACAAGGTGCTTCCCGTTGCGACGGTCGCGGTCGGGCTGGCGTGGGTCGGCGACCGGGCCGGGCTGGAGGGGCTGGCATGGACGAGCGTGGCGGGCGTCGGCGCGGGCACGGCAGCGCTCGTCTTCTGGGCGCGTCTGCCGAAAACGCCCAAGGGAACGCGGTCCCAGGCCGACCTGCGCCAAGCCGAACTCGGGGTATGGCGTCGCTGGGCCGCATTCGGGTGGAGCAACACGGCCGTGATGGCGGCAGAGTGGATCTACCGGATCGCCGCCTCCACCCTGGGGCCGGGGCTGCTCTCGGCCGTGTACTACGGGCGGCTGGCGCAGGGCCTCCTTGGGCGGCTCTTCAACGATTCCGCGGCCACGGTCGGCTTGGTCGAGTTCTCGCACCGGAAGGGCGCTGGGCGCGACTCGGCCGTGGGCGACTCGCTGGGGGCGGGGCAGGAGACCCTCTCCGCGGTGGCAGTGCCTGTCGCGGTCTTCGTTGTCCTCATGTCCCAGTGGCTCGCGGCGCTGCTCTTCGGCAGAGGGGAGTTGGTCAGCGACGGCATGTTGGGGCCGGTGGGGACCAGCATGGCCGTCTTCATGTTCGGCGTGGTAGTCCAGGGGCGAAACCAGCTGGCCTTCAGCGCCGCATTCGCCATGGGGCACTCGGGGTTGGTCAACAAGGTGCAGGCCGCGGGCCACGTCTTTCGGGCGCTGGTGCTGCTTCCCGCCGTGTGGCTTTGGTCCTACCTCGGGCTGGTGGCTGCCCAGGTGGCCATGAACGTGGTCGTCGCCGGGGCGTTTTGGATGGCCGCCCCCCCCGAACTGGCGCCGAACGGACGCCTGCGCGGCGGGGCGCTCCGGGGGCTGGGCCGAATCTCCGCCGCGACGGTCTTGCCCAGCGTGCTCCTGCTTCTGCTTCTGCTGCGCGGCGGCCTGCCGGACCCCGTTCAAGCGGGCGAACTTTCCCGGCTGGCGATCGTGGGCGTCGCGGGCCTGTCCTGGTGCGTACTGATCTTGGCGGCCGGATGGCTGGTTCGCGTGCCGCTCTATCGGCGACTCGCGGAGCGGGCAGCACGATAGCCCGCCGGGGGTGCTAGCTTTCCCACATGCCCGACCCGAAGCGCAAAGTCCTCGTGACCGGCGGCGCCGGCTTCATCGGCAGCCACGTCGCCGATGCATACTTGGCCCGGGGCGACCAAGTCTGGATCGTGGACGACCTGTCCTCGGGCAAGCGCGAGAACGTCCCCGAGGGCGCGATCTTCGTGGAAGCGGACATCGCCGAGCCCGACGTGGCGAAGCTCGTCCGATGCGAGCGCTTCGCCCTGATCAACCACCACGCGGCCCAGTTCGACGTTCGCGTCTCGGTCGCCGACCCGGCCAGGGACGCCCGCGTCAACGTCCTGGGCCTGACCAACGTCCTCGAGGCGGCGTGCGACGCAGGCACACGACGCGTGGTCTTCGTGTCCAGCGGGGGCGTCGTCTACGGAGAACCGGACATCTTCCCCACGCCCGAGACGGCGCCGAAACAGCCCATGTCTCCGTACGGGGTCACTAAGCTGGCGGGCGAATACTACCTGGACTACTACCGCCAAGTTCGGGGCCTGGAGTACGCGGCTCTCCGGTACGGCAACATCTACGGGCCGCGCCAAGACCCTCGCGGCGAAGCCGGCGTCGTGGCGATCTTCGCCGCCCGGCTCCTGGACGGCGAGCCGCTGCAGGTGTTCGGAGACGGCGAGCAGGCCCGCGACTACGTGTTCGTGGACGACGTGGTGCGGGCCAACATGGCGGCGTCCGAGACGGTCCTGTCGCAGGCCGCGGGGTTGGACGAGCGGGCCTTCAACGTGGGGAGCGGCCAAGCCGTCAGCGTCAACCAGATCGCGTCGGCCCTGGAGGACGCGACCGGCATCCGAACGGGCCGGCAATACCTGCCGTCCCGCCCCGGCGAGATCCGGCGCAGCACGCTGGCCACGGAGAAGTTCCGCGCAGCCGGATGGTCCGCCGCCACCAGCCTTCGCGAAGGCATTCGTCGCACCGTCGCGCACATCGAGGCGAACCGTCCCGCCGCGGTGCCGGGCACCCCAGCGCCCGCAGCCCGGTCGTCGTGACGGCGGCGCCGTTCGTTCAGGCGACCGCCGGGGCGCCCCGGGGCATGTTGGACATGGTGCGCGACGCCAGCGGCCCCACGCTGGCGGTCTTGGCCGTGCTGGGCGTGTTCTCCGTCTTGTCCCTGTGGGTGATCATCGCCAAGGCGCGCCACTTCCGAAGCGTGCGTCGCCAGGGCGACCGCTTCTTGGCCCGCATGGACGAAGCGGTGGACCTGAAGGGCGCGCTCGACGCCGTCTCGGCGCTGCCGGGGTCGCCCTACACGCGCCTCTTCCGCGGAGGGCTCGCCTTCGTCAACGAAATGCGCCCCGGCGCCCTGGCCAGCGCCAACGCCGACGCCGGCGCGCCCGGCCTGTCGCTGACCCAGCTGGAAGCCTTGCGCATGGTCATGGACAAGGTGGAGGCGGAAGAGGCCGACGACCTGTCCCACGGCTTGAACTGGCTCGCGATCATCGGCTCGGTGTCGCCGCTGCTGGGCCTCATGGGCACCGTGATCGGCGTGATGAACACCTTCCTGGGCATTCACCGCGCCGGGTCCGCCAACATCCAGGCCGTGGCGCCGGGCGTGGCCGAAGCTCTGGTCACCACGGTGGCGGGCTTGGCCGTCGCCATCCCGTCGGTGATCGCCTACAACCACTTCGCCGCCCGCCTCAACCTGGTCATGGGCGAGCTGGAGGGCTTCGCCAGCGAGTTCATCGGGACCCTGGCCAAGGAGCGATTGGTGTGAGCTCGCGCCGGAAGGATCGCTCCGTGCTGCCCGTCAAGGCCGAGATCAACGTGACCAGCTTGGTGGACGTGGCTTTCACCCTGCTGGTGATCTTCATCATCACGGCCCCCGTGCTCCAGGGCGGCGTGGACGTGGACGTCCCCGAGGGCGACGTGGGCGTCGTCGAGGCCACGGACGACATGCTCATCGTCAGCGTCGACCGCAACACCTCCGTGTTCGTCGGCGAGACGCCCGTCGCGCGGGACAGCGTGGCCGCGTTCCTTCGACAGCTGTTGCGGGCGCGTCAGGTCGAGATGGTGTACGTGAAGGGCGATTCCCTGGCGTACTACGGCCCCGTCTTCAACGTCGTGGCCGCCGTGGCCGCCCAAGCGGGCGTCGGCGTCAGCCTCATCGGCCGCGAGATCATCCGATGAGCCGTCGCGGGCCCTTGGACCGCAGATCCTTCTGGGCGTCGGCGTCGGCCCACGCCGTCGTCCTGGTCTTCCTGCTCTGGGTGGCGCCCGCCCTTCGCCAAGAGGCCGTTGCCTACGAGATCGTGCGGGTTTCGTTCGCGTCGCCGCCTCCGACGCCCGCCGACGAAGAGGTTCTCCCCGCGCCCGAGGACGAGCTGGTCATCGAGACGCCCCAACCCGAACCCGAGCCCGCGCCCCCCGAAGAGGACCCTGCGCCCGAGCCCGCGCTGCCCAAGCCTTCGCCCCCCGAACCCGAAGAGGAATCGCCGCCCGAGCCGCCCCCCGAGCCCGACCCCGAACCGCCGGTCGCGCCCCCCGAAGAGGAATCGCCGCCGCCCGCGCCGCCCGACACGCCCCCGGCCGATGAGCCCCGGGACGCCCAAGCCGCCCCGACGGAGGACGCCGAGAACGCCGAAGACGACGGGCGCGACGTGGCCGCCCGCATGGAGGGCCTTCGCCGCGACTACCCCGAGTACTACGACAACATCATCGTGCAGATGGAGCGCTGCTTCCGTGGCCGCAGCCGGGGAAGCCGCCTGGAGGCGGTCGTGACTTTCAAGATCGCGAGGGACGGAAGCACGTCGGAGATCGACGTCGAGCGGTCGTCGGGAAGCTTCGCCTTCGACCTGGACGCTCAAGGCGCGGCCGAGTGCGCCGGCAAGGCGGGCCGTCTGGGTCCCCTGCCCGAGGACTATCCCTGGGCGTTCTTGCCGGTGCAGTTCACCTTCAGCCCCAGGACGAGAGGCCCGTGATGCGCCGGCAACCGCCCACCGGCAGGCGACGGCCCCTCGCGATCGGGTGCGCCGCGGCGTGGGCCGGCGGCGTCTTGGCGTGGGCGCACGGCTTGGCTGCCCAAGAGGAGGAGGCGACGATCCCCGGCGTGTCGCTGGGGACCGTCTACGAGACCACCTACGTGCCGCCGATCGCGGTGCTTCCCTTCGAAGGCCGCTTCGGTGGAGAAAGCCAAGCCCAAGGCGTCCACGACATCGTGGTCCGCGACCTTCGCTACTCCGACCGCTTCCAAGTCGTCGACTCCCTGCCCGCGGCGCTGGCCGGCAGGGGCGTGGACTACGGCTTGTGGGACGGCCTGGGCGCGGACTGGCTGGTCAAGGGCGGGCTGGACGGAACCGCCGAAGGGTTCGTGCTGGAGATCGAGGTCCACGACGTGGTCTTCGCCAACCTGCGCGCGCGTCGCCGCTTCTCCGTTCCCGCGCCGGACGATCCCGACTTCCGGCTGGCCGTGCACGCCGCTTCCGACGCCGTCGTGGAGTGGATCACGGGCGAACCGGGGATGGCCGCGAGCCGGATCGCCTTCGCCATGCGGCCGCGCAACGACCCGACCAGCAAGGAGCTGTACGTGGTCGACGCCGACGGCGAGAACCTGCGGCGCGTCACCTGGGACGAGAACTTGGTCGCTTCGCCCGCGTGGTCTCCGGACGGCGGGCGCATCGCCTACGTGTCGTGGAAGGGCGGGTTCCCGACGCTGTACGAAATGGACGTGGCGTCGGAGGAGTCGCGGGCCCTGGCCACCGGCGCCGACGGCCAGCAGATCACCCCCGCCTACCACCCGGACGGGGGCGAGATCGCCTTCGCCCGCCTGAACGGACGCCGGAGCGAGCTGTTCACCGTGGACCTGCGCGGAGCCTGCTGCAACCCGTCCAGGATCGGCGGCGGCAACCACATCGACCTGCAGCCCACCTATTCGCCGGGCGGCCGGCAGGTCGCCTTCACGTCCAGCCGTCTGGGCACCGCCACCCCCCAGATCTACGTCATGCCGTCCACGGGCGGCGAGGCCGTCCTGCTGTCGCCCTACCAGTACGGAGAAGGTGGCCACTTCACCGACCCCGACTGGTCCCCCGCCTCCACGCAGGTCGCCTTCTCCGGGCGCGCCGAAGGACGTCGCACCCGCTTCCAAATCCTGGTTGCCGACACCCAAGGCGGCGAGGGACGCCTGGTTCAGCTTACCACGGAAGGGAACAACGAAGACCCGAGCTGGGCACCCGACTCCAGGCACATCGTGTTTACCGGCGAACGCAGCTACGGGCACGGCGTCTTCGTGGTCGACGCGGCAACGGGCCGCACCCGCATTCTCGTCGCGGGCGTCGAAGCCGAAGACACGGACTGGTCGCCCTCGCTGGCGTCGCCCGGCGTCCAAGGAGCGGCTGCGCCGCGTCTACAAGGCGGCCCATCCGCGGGCGTAGGTTGGCGGCCGACGGCTCGAACTCGCGCGCCACGGCCTCCGGCGACCGTCCCGAGCGGACCAGGGCGACGATCTCCCGCCGGTACGCCGATCCCGTTGACTTGACGCCGAAATCTTCCCAACTTCCCAGCTTACGCTGGGACAAGACAAGAGCCCTTTCGGACGGTGAGGACATGCCGAAAATGCCCCCCCCCCCCCCCCCCCCCCCCCCCCAAGCGACTTTCTTTCGGCAAGCCTGGATCGGACGCCAGGTTCGGTCTGTACTGATGCCGGTAGCGAGAACCGCGCTCGCGGCGCTCGGCCTGCTGGCGGCGGTCGGAACCACGGCGGTGCCGTCGCTGAGTGCCCAAACCACCCTACGGGTGGACAGCATGAAGATCGCCAGCTCGGCGGGGTCGGATAGCACATATGGGGTGGGCGACACCATCAAGGTGAGGATCTGGGGTAACGAAACCATAGATTTGTCTGCGGGGTACGCCCGAATGAATTTGTCGATCGGGTTGGCGACGCGAGTAGCCTGCGTAACTAACTCCAGCGATGGCGATAATTGTCCACAGTTGACGTCCAGGACTATGGGTGGTACTGACTGGCTGGAGTTCTTATATATTGTGCAGGCGGGGGACTACGACGCGAACGGAATCAGCATCGCCGCGGACGCGATACACCGTTTTCAGATATATGACAACAATGGAAACCAGGGCAACAAGGCCGTGCCCGCGATCACGAACGCTGCGGCGCACAAGGTGGACGGCACGTTGGGGTATCCGAAGGTGACGGGGGTGACGATCAGCAGCAGCGCGGGTTCGGACAGCACGTACGCTGCTGGCGACACGATAGCGGTGACGGTGGCGTTCGACTCGGCGGTGGCGGTGACGGGCACGCCGCAGTTGGCTTTGGGGATCGGGAGCGCGACTAGGCAGGCGAGCTACGCGAGCGGGACGGGTTCGGCGTCGCTGGTGTTCCGGTACGTGGTGGTTGGGGGGGACGTGGACGCGGACGGGATCAGCATCGGCGCGGGGGCGTTGACGCTGAACGGCGGGACGATCAGGCTCGGCACGAAGGACGCGGTCCTGGGCAGCTTGGCCAGCCATGCGATCGCGAACTCTGCGGCGCACAAGGTGGACGGCGGAGTGGTGGTGATCGGCGTGGGCATCGCGAGTTCTGCGGGGAGCGACAGCACGTATGTGCAGGGCGACACGATCAAGGTGTTGGTAGTGTTCAGCGAGTCGGTGGACGTGACGGGGGCGCCGCAGCTGGCGCTGGGGATCGGCACGCTGACGCGACAGGCGAGCTACGTGTCGGGCACGGGGAACGATTCGTTGGCGTTCCACTACGTGCTGCCGGGGTCGTCGACGGACAGGGACGCGGACGGGTTGAGCATCGGGGCGAGCGCGTTGACGCTGAACGGCGGGACGATCAGAAGGGCGGGGTCGGGCACGGTGAACGCGACGCTGGGTTTGGGGGCCCACGCGATCAGCAACGACAGGGACCACCAAGTTGCGCGCAGGCCGGCGATGGCCCCGATACATTTCCAGACGAACCCGGCGAGCGACCAGACGTTCGCGGCGGGTGAGAACATCGAGCTGCGCATCACGTGGAACACCCGCGTGGACAAGCCGACGTGGCAGGGTATGAGGCTGGCGATCGAGATCGGCGCGGACACGGTGACGGCGATGCCGTACCAGCAGAACCCTTGGGCGGTATGGTTTCGATACACGGTGACGAACGCCGACTTGGACGAGAACGGCATAAGCTTGCCGGAGAACGCGTTGACGAACATCGGCAGCGTCACGCTCGAGGGGACGTTGGTCGAGGCGGACAACGATCTTTCAGCCGTGACTCTTGCTGATACGGCCACTCACAAGGTGAACGGCGCTAGGAACGTGCCTCACGTGACGAGCACGTCGATTGCGAGCGATGCGGGTACCGACAGCACGTATGCGCGTGGCGACGTGATCGAGATCGGCGTCGGGTTCAACGAGAACGTGGACGTGGGGGGCTCGCCGCGGTTGGCGATGACGGTCGGGACGGCGACGCGGCAAGCGGTCTACGCTTCGGGGACGGGCGGCGATTCGCTGGCGTTCCGCTACGTGGTTGGGCCTGGGGACGTGGACGCGGACGGGATCAGCATCGGTTCGAGCGCGTTGACGTTGAACGGCGGGACGATTCGGCGGACTGGCGCCTTGGTGGACGCTTACCTGGGCTTGCGGGTCCACACGGTCGCCGCCGCCGGCGCGCACAAGGTGGACGGCGCGGCGGGGCCGCCGGCCGTGGTGGGGATGCCGATCGCGAGCGATGCGGGCACGGACAGCACGTATGCGGCGAACGACACGATAGAAGTGGCGGTGGTGTTCAACGAGAACGTGGACGTGGGGGGTACGCCGCGTCTGGCGCTGGGGATCGGTCTGCGGACGCGTCGGGCGAGCTACGCGGGCGGCACGGGGACGGATTCGCTGACGTTCCGGTACGTGGTGGCGAGCGGCGACGCGGACTCGGACGGGTTGAGCATCGGGGCGAGCGCTTTGGCTCTGAACGGGGGTACGATCAAGCGGGCGGGGGACGCGACGGTGGACGCTGCGCTGTCGACGGCGAACTTCGTTGTGGCGAACGCGGCGGCCCACAAGGTGCTGGGCTCGGGCGCGACGATCGTGACGGGCACGTCGTTCGCGAGCGACGCGGGCACCGACAGCATCTACGTGGAAGGGGACACGGTCGCGGTGGAAGTCGTGTTCAACCAGGCGGTGGACGTGACGGGTACGCCGCAGCTGGCGCTGGTGCTGAGCGCGGTGGTGCAGGCGAGCTACGTGTCGGGGACGGGCACCGCCACGCTGAGGTTCAACTACGTCGTGGCGTCGGGAGACTCGGACACGAACGGGATCAGCTACGGGCGGGACGCGCTGACGCTGAACGGCGGCACGATCAGAAGGGCGGGCACGGCGACGGACGCGTACCTGAGCTTGTGGACTCACGTCGCGACGGACGACAGGTCCCACCGCGTGTGGGAAGTGCCGAAAGTGAGCAGCGTTTCGATTCCCACCGGCGCGGGCGCCGACCAGACGTGGGCGAGCGGCGAGATCATCGACTTCTTCACGGTGTTCGATCGGGGCATAGCGGCGTCGGTCACGGCGTCGTCGGCCATATACCTCACGATCGGGGAGGATGTCCGCGCGGGCTACATACACAACGTGAACACTGGCACCCGGACTTTGCACTGGCGGTACGTTCCGACGCTGGCCGACCTGGACGCGGACGGGCTCAGCGTGGACAGCGTCGCGCTTGGCGGCAGCGACTACGTCAGGACGGCCGGAGCGCCGGCGGGCGCGGCGAACGCCTTCTTGGAGTTCACGCCGATCGCGAACGCTTCGGCGCACAAGGTGAACGGCGCTCAGGCGGTGCCTCACGCGACGGGCACGGCGATTGCGAGCGACGCTGGGGGCGACGACACGTATGCGCTGGGCGACACCGTCGAGGTCGGGCTGGTGTTCAACGAGAACGTGGACGTGACGGGGACGCCGCAGCTGGCTTTGGGGATCGGGTCGGCGACGAAGCAGGCGAGCTACGTGTCGGGGACGGGCGGCGATTCGCTGACGTTCCGTTACGTGGTGGCGGCTGGGGACGCGGACAGCGACGGGATCAGCATCGGCGCGGGCGCGCTGGCGCTGAACGGCGGGACGGTCAGGCGGGCGGGGTCGGCGACGGTGAACGCCTACCTGGGCTTGCGGGTCCACGTGGTCGCGAACGCTTCGGCGCACAAGGTGGACGGCAGCCTGGGGCCGCCGGGCGTTGCGGGGTTGGCGATCGGCTCGCCGGAGGTGGGCGACACGTTCGAGCGCGGCGAGACGATCGAGGTCAAGGTCGTGTTCAACAAGTCGGTGGACGTGACGGGCACGCCGCGGCTGGCTTTGGGGATCGGGAGCGCGACGAAGCAGGCGGACTACGCCGCGGGCACGGGCACGGACACGCTGGTGTTCCGGTACGTGGTGGTGACGGCGGACGTGGACGCGGACGGATTGAGCATCGGGTCGGGCGCTTTGGCGCTGAACGGCGGTACGGTCCGTGTGTCGGGCGGGACGACGGACGCGTTGCTGGGTTTGGGCGCGCACGCGGTCGCGAACAGCACGGGCCACAAGGTTGCGGGCGGGACGTTCACGGCGTCGGCGCCGAGCGGCGTGGCGATCGCGAGCGCACCGTCGAGCGACAGCACGTACGGACGTACGGAGGTGATCGAGGTCGAGGTGTCGTTCACGCGCCCGGTGGACGTGACGGGCACGCCGCAGCTGGCTTTGGGGATCGACACGCTGACGCGGCAGGCGTCGTACGCGAGCGGGAGCGGCACGAACACGCTGGCGTTCCACTACACGGTGGTGGCGGCGGACGCGGACTCGACGGGTATCAGCGTCGGTGCGAGCGCGCTGACGCTGAACAGCGGAACGATCAACGACGCTCGCGACGGTTCGACGGCGGCGGGATTGGGACTGGGCAGCCACGCGATAGCGAACGCTGCGGCGCACAAGGTGGACGGCAGCTTGGGACCGCCGACCGTCAGCGGCGTGTCGCTCGGGAACGATCCGTACGACACGGAGTACGAGCGGGGCGAGCGGATCGAGGTCCGCGTCCAGTTTCATCGGGCGGTGGACGTGACGGGGACGCCGCAGCTGGCGCTGGGGATCGGGAGCGCGACGCGTCAGGCGAGCTACGTGAGCGGGACGGGCACGACGACGCTCCTGTTCCGCTACACGGTGGTGCAGTCGGACAGCGACACGGACGGGATCAGCATCGCAGCGAGCGCGCTGACGCTGAACGGCGGCGCGATCCGGCTGTCGGGCGCGACGGTGGACGCGCTTCTGGGGCTGGGTTCGCACGCGGTCGCGAACAACAGTGGCCACCGGGTGGACGGCTCGAGTTTCACGACGCCGCACGTGACGGGCTTCCATGTCCAGAGCACGCCGGCGAGCAGTCAGACGTACCAGCTTGGAGAGCGGATCGAGGTGACGGTGGGGTTCGCGCGGGCGGTGGACGTGACGGGCGCGCCGCAGTTTGCGCTGGGGATCGGTTCGCAGACGCGGCAGGCGGAGTACGCTTCGGGTACGGGCACGAGGGATCTGGTGTTCGTCTATGCGGTGCAGGCAGCGGACGTGGACGCGGACGGGTTGAGCGTCGGCGGGAGCGCGTTGACGCTGAACGGCGGCACGATCAACGACGCTCGGGTGGGCGGGTCGGCTGTGTTTCTGACCACCTCCGGCGACGCGTTCAGCAACGACGCGAACCACAAGGTGAACGGCGGCATCGGCGCGCCGAGCGTGAGCGGCTTGGTCGTCGCGTCGCCGCCCGTGGGCGACGCCTTCGAGCGAGGCGACGTGGTGGCGGCGACGGTCGAGTTCAACGCGGCGGTGACGGTGACGGGCACGCCGCAGCTGGCGTTGGGGATCGGATCGGTGACGCGGCAGGCGGGCTACGCGTCGGGGACGGGCACGTCGTCGCTGGTGTTCCGCTACACGGTGGTTCAGGCGGACGCGGACGCGGACGGGTTGAGCGTGGGCGCGAGCGCGCTGGCGCTGAACGGCGGGACGGTCCGGCGGACGGGCACGACGACGAACGCGGTCTTGGGGCTGGGCGGCCACGCGGTGACGAACAGCGCGGGCCACAAGGTGTCGGGCGCGACGCTCACGGCGTCGTCGCCGAGCGGGCTGGCGATAACGAGCAGTCCGGTGGTAGGCGACACGTACGTGCAGGGCGACACGATCGCGGTGGAGGTGTCGTTCGTGCGGCCGGTGACGGCGACGGGGACGCCGCAGCTGGCGCTGGCGATCGGCGACTCGACGCGACAGGCGGGCTACTCGAGCGGCAGCGGCACGAGCACGTTGGAGTTCCGGTACGTGGTGGCGGCGTCGGACGCGGACGCGGACGGGATCGGCATCGGGTCGGGGGCGCTGGCGCTGAACGGCGGCACGATCGTGGACGCTCGGGACGGATCGACGGCGGCGGGTCTGGGTCTGGGTAGCCACGCGATCGCGAGCGCTTCGGGGCACAAGGTTGCGGGCGCCGTGCCGTACGTGACGAGCGCGTTCTTCCTGTCGGCGACGAACGCGGGGCTGTCGTACGCGAGCACGGACAGCGTGTTCGGACTGGGCGACCAGATTCGGGTGGGGGTCGGGTTCAACGCGGGCGTGACGGCGACGGGCACGCCGCGGCTGGCGTTGGGGATCGGCGCGCAGACGCGGAGCGCTGCGCAGTGCGGCACGACAGGGGGCGGCGTCATCCTGGTGTTCTGCTACACGGTGGTTGCTGCGGACGCGGACTCGACGGGGATCAGCATCGGGGCGAGCGCGCTGACGTTGCCGGGCGGCGCGACGATTCGAGCGACGGGGACGACGACGGACGCTCGGCTGTCGCTGGCGCCGTGGAACTTCGCGGACGCGGTGGCGTACCAGGTGGACGGGAGCAAGGAGGTGGCGCCGGGCGTGGCGGGCGTGGCGATATCGAGCGCGCCGGCGAGCGACAGCACGTACGGACGCACGGAGGCGATCGAGGTCGAGGTCGAGTTCGAGCGTTCGGTGGACGTGACGGGGGCGCCGCAGCTGGCGTTGTCGATCGACACGCTGACGCGTCAGGCGTCGTACGCGAGCGGGGGAGGTACGAGAACTCTGACGTTCCGCTACGTGGTGGCGGCTGTGGACGCGGATTCGACGGGGATCAGCGTCGGCGCGAGCGCGCTGACGCTGAACGGCGGTGCGATCGTGCTTTCGGGCGGCACGACGGCGGCGACGTTGGGGCTGGGCACGCACGCGATAACGAACGCTGCGGCGCACAAGGTGAACGGGAGCCTGGGACCGCCGGGCGTGACGGGACTGGCGATCGGTTCTCCCGTGGTTGGCGACGTGTTCGAGCGTGGCGAGACGATCGAGGTCGAACTGGAGTTCAACCGCGCGGTGGACGTGACGGGCACGCCGCGGCTCGCACTGACGATCGGTTCGGCGACCAGGCAGGCGAGCTACGCGAGCGGGACGGGGACGACGGGGCTGGTGTTCCGGTACGTGGTGGCGTCGGGCGACGCGGACGCGGACGGATTGAGCATCGGGTCGGGCGCGTTGACGTTGAGCGGCGGTACGATCCGTCTGGCTGGCGGGACGCTGGACGCGACTTTGGGGCTGGGCACGGGCGTGGTGGTGACGAACAGCGGCGGCCACCAGGTGTCCGGCAGTACGTTCACGGTGCCGGCAGTGACTGCGGTGACGGTGTCGAGCGCTCCGGCGAGCGGTCAGACGTACCAGTTGGGCGAGTCGATCGAGGTGAAGGTGGCGTTCGGGCGACCGGTGGCGGTGACGGGCGCGCCGCGGCTGGCGCTGACGATCGGGACCACGACGCGACAGGCCGGCTACGATGCCGCTTCGAGCAAGGCGGACACGCTGGTGTTCGGTTACGCGGTTCGTCCTTCGGACGCGGACACGGACGGGCTCGGCATCGCAGCGAGCGCGCTGACGCTGAGCGGCGGGACGATCGCCGACGTGCGTCCGGGCGCGGTTGCGGCTGCGCTGGGGCTGGGCACGAGCGCGGTGACGAACGACGCCTCGCACAAGGTGAACGGCGGGCTGGGTCCGCCGGGCGTGACGGGCCTGACGGTGGCGTCGCCGCCGACGGGCACGACGTTCGAGCGCGGCGACACGATCGTTGCGACGGTGACGTTCAACAAGTCGGTGGACGTGACGGGCACGCCGCGGCTGGCTTTGGGGATTGGTTCGCAGACGCGTCAGGCTGCGTATGCGTCGGGGACGGGCACGGCGTCGTTGGTGTTCCGGTACGTGGTGGCGACGGCGGACGCGGACGCGAACGGGTTGAGCATCGGCGCGAACGCGTTGGCGCTGAACGGCGGGACGATCGACGTTGCGGGCGGTACGACGGACGCATTGCTGAGCCTGGAGCACTACGCATTCGGCAATGCGAGCAACATGCTCGTAGCGGGCGGGACGTTCACGGCGGCGTCGGTGTCGGGCGTGACGATATCGAGCAGCCCGGCGGGCGGCGGCACGTACGGATTGAGCGAGGAGATCGGCGTCGAGGTGACGTTCAACCGCAACGTGGCGGTGACGGGCTCGCCCGAGTTGGCGCTGACGATCGGTTCGCAGACGCGGCAGGCGTCGTACGTGACGACGACGGGCGGCCGCGTGCTGTCGTTCGCCTACACGGTGGTTGCCGCGGACGCGGACGGGAACGGGTTGAGCATCGGCGCGAGCGCGTTGTCGCTGAACGGCGGCACGATCGCGGACGCGCGCGACGCGAACGAGGCCGCGAGCCTCGGACTGGGCTCTCACGCGATATCGAACGCGGGCAGCCATCGGGTGGACGGCACTCAGGGACCGCCGGGCGTGAGCGGCGTGTCGATCGCGTCGCCCGTGGTGGGCGACACGTTCGAGCGAGGCGACACGGTGGTTGCGACGATCGTGTTCAACAAGGCGGTGGACGTGACGGGCACGCCGCAGCTGGCGTTGACGATCGGCAGCACGACGAAGCAGGCGAGCTACGCGAGCGGCACGGGCACGGCGTCGCTGGTGTTCCGGTACGTGGTGGTGACGGCGGACGCGGACGCGGACGGCATCAGCATCGGCGCGACCGCGTTGGCGCTGAACGGCGGTACGATCGACGTGGCGGGCGGCACGGTGGACGCGGTTCTGGGGCTGGGGACGCACGCGGTGACGAACAGCGCGGGCCACAAGGTCGCGGGCGGCACGTTCACGGCGGCGTCGGTGTCTGGCGTGGCGCTGACGAGTTCGCCCGCGGTGGCGACGACGTACGGCCGCGACGAGCGGATCGAGGTTCAGGTGACGTTCAACCGTCGCGTGGCGGTGACGGGCACGCCGCAGGTGGCGCTGACGGTGGGCGCGCAGACGCGGCAGGCGGACTACGCGAGCGGGACGGGCACGCGGGCGCTGACGTTCCGGTACGTGGTGGTGGCTGCGGACGCGGACGCCGACGGGATCGAGGTGGGCGCGAGCGCGCTGGCGCTGAACAGCGGGACGATCGCCGATGCTCGCGACGGCTCGACTGCGGCGAGCCTGGGGCTGGGCAGTCATGCGTTGAGCGCCGCTGCGGGCCACAAGGTGGCCGGTACGCTGGCGGGCGCGTCGGTGACGGGCGTTGCGGTGTCGAGCACGCCGGACAGCGCGGACACGTACGGCCTGGGCGAGCGGATCGAGGTCGAGGTGACGTTCGACCGCGCGGTGACGGTGACGGGCGCGCCCGAGCTGGCGCTGACGGTGGGCGCGGTTGCGCGGCAAGCGGGCTACGCGGGCGGCAGCGGCACGGCGACGCTGTCGTTCGCGTACCGCGTGCGTGGCGCGGGCAGTGGCGGCAGCGGTACGGGCGGCGTGGACGCTGACGCGGACGGCATCGGCGTGGCGGCTGCTGCGCTGACGCTGAACGGCGGTACGATCGTGAACACGGCGGACGGCGTTCGTCCGGCGACGCTGGCGCTGGGCGCGCATGCGATCGCGGCTGCTGCGAACGACAAGGTGGACGGCACGGTCGAGGTCGCGCCGGTCGTGGTGGGCGTGGCGGTGACGAGCGAGCCGGTGGCGACGGGACTGTACGGCGCGGGCGGCGTGATCCGTGTCGAGGTGACGTTCAGCCGGCCCGTCGATGTGGCGGGCGCGTCGTCGTCGCCGGCGCTGGCGGCGTCGATGTCGGCCGCGGCGGCCGCGAACACGGCTGCGGCGCGACTGGCGATCGACGTGGGCGGCACGACGCGGCACGCGCGCTACGTGTCGGGCTCGGGCACTGCGGTGCTGGCGTTCGAGTATGTGGTCCGTCCGGCGGACCGGGACCCGGACGGGATCAGCATCCCGGCGGACGCGCTGGCCGAGGCTGCGGGCGCGCTGCGGATCGCGGGCGGCACGACGCTCGCGGCGCTGGACCTGGGCGCGCACGCGGTGACGGACTTGACGGGCCACGCGGTGAACGGCGCGGGCAGCCTGGACCCGGTGTTCGGTCGGTTGGAGTACGAGTTCGAGTTGGCGGAGAACGTTGCGGGCCCGCTGCCGGTGGGCGAGGTGGTCGCGACGAGTCCTCTGGGCGCCGAGATGCGCTACGGGTTGGAGAGCGGAGGCGAGGGGCTGTTCGAGGTGGACGTGTCGAGCGGCGTGGTGACTTACGTTGGCGGAGGCGAGGACGCGGAGCAGCGTTCGGAGTACGTGATGCTGGTGGTGGCGGTGACGGGCGGCGTGGGCGAAAGCGAGCAGCTCGAGACGACGGCGAAGGTGACGGTGAAGGTCGTGAACGAGAACGACGAGGCGCCGTCGTTCGTCGAGGAGCGTTGGGCGTTCGAGCTGGCGGAGGACGTTGCGGGTCCCTTGGCTCTGGGCGTGTTGGAGGCTGTGGACTTGGACGAGGGCGACACGCTGACCTACGCGCTGGTGGCGGGCGATCGCGAGCGGTTCGAGCTGGACGGGCAGACGGGCGAGTTGCGGTACGTGGGCGCAGGCGAGGACTACGAGGCCGGCGCGGGGCCGTGGGTGTTGGAGGCGACGGCGACGGACTTGCTGGGCCGTACGGCGCGGACGACGGCGACGGTCGCGGTTGCGGACGTGAACGAGCCGCCGGCGTTCGCGGACTCCGCATATGCGTTCGAGTTGGCCGAGAACGTGGCGGGACCGCTGGTGCTGGGCGCGGTGCGTGCGACGGACCCGGACCGGGACGACCCGCCGGCGTACAGCCTGGCCGAAGGCGACGCCGAGCGGTTCGAGGTGGACGCCGTTACGGGCGAGGTGCGGTACGTGGGCGCAGGCGAGGACGCGGAGACGGGTCCGGAGAGCTGGGCGCTCGAGGTCCGGGCGACCGACCGCGGCGGCGTCGCGGTTGTTGCGAGCGTGACGGTGGCGCTGCTGGACCGCAACGAGGCGCCCGTGTTCGCTGCGGAGCGCTACGAGTGGGAGTTCGAGGAGAACGTCGCCGGACCGTTGGTTCTGGGGATGGTCGAGGCGGCGGACCCGGACCGAGCGGACACGCTCGTGTACAGCCTGTCGGGCGAAGCCGCGGCGCTCTTCGAGGTGGACGCCGGCACGGGCGAGGTGCGGTACGCGGGCGCGGGCGAGGACTACGAGGCGGGCCCGGCGTCCTGGGAGTTCGAGGTGGTGGCGACCGACGGCGAGGGGATGGCGGCGCGCGCGGTTGCGACGGTCGCGCTGCTGGACGTGAACGAAGCGCCGTCGTTCGCGGACTCGGCGTACGCTTTCGAGCTGGCGGAGAACGCTGCCGGGCCGCTGACGCTGGGCATGGTCGAAGCGACCGACCCGGACCGCGGCGACGCGCCGGCGTACAGCCTGGCCGAAGGCGATGCCGCGCGGTTCGAGGTGGACGCTGGGACGGGCGAGGTGCGCTACGTGGGGAGCGGCGAAGACTACGAGCAAGGTCCGCCGACGTTCGCGCTGACGGTGCGGGCGACGGACGCGGGCGGACTGACGGCCGAAGCGGGCGTGTCGGTGACGCTGCTGGACGTGAACGAGGGTCCGGAGGCGGTGGGCGCGATGTCGCCGAAGACGCTCGAAGCGTACGGCGCCGCTGTGGAAGAGGAGTTGGCGCAGTACTTCCGGGACCCGGACGGCGACGCGCTGGCGTACGCGGTCGAGTCGTCGGCGCCGGCCGTGGCGGATGCGACGGTGACGGGCGCGGGCCGGTTGTCGATCGCGCCGCAGGCGATCGGCGAAGCTGTGGTGACGGTACGAGCGAGCGATCCGGGCGGGTTGTCGGCGGTGCAGCAGGTGCGCGTGACGGTGGAGGCGTCGCGGTCGGAGCGCGCGCGTGCGTTGGAGCTGACGCTGGCGGCGTTCGGCCGGTCGCTGGGCACGGAGACGGTGGATGCGATCGGCGGGCGGCTGGGGCTGGGGTCGTCGGGCGCGCTGGGCCGGTCGCACGTGCAGCTCGGCGGCCGGTCGCTGGCCTGCGGCGCGCCGGGCGCCGGGTCGGGCGGCTTCGGCGGCGGCGTCCCCGGCGTTGCGAGCGCGGCGCGTGACCAGACCGACGGCAGCGTTGCGGCTTCGGCGGACGGCCGGACCGACGGCGACGCTGCGAACGCGATGCACGAACAGGCCGACGCCGGCGAGGGCCATGCCGAAGGCGGCGACGACAGCGGTGCCGCTGGCATCGGCGGCTCGGGCCATTGCGGGCTCGAGTCGCTGGTGCGGGGCGCGACGGGCCTGCTGGGGTTGCAGATCGCGCACCCCGGCTCGGCCGACGCGGCCGGCGGAACCGTCGACTTGGCCGCGCTGCTGTTCGGCGACGGCCGGGGCGGTGCATTCGGTCAACCGACAGCGGGCGGCGCAGGCGGCATGGGCGGCATGGGCGGCATGGGCGGCGCCTACCAGGGCCGTCAGCAACCCGAAGCCGGGCGCGCCGACCGCACCGGCGGCCTGACGTTCAACCCCGTCGACGCCCGCGGCCTGCGCTCGCAAAGCTCGTTCCAGCTGGCGTTCGGCGGCCCGGACGCCCCGGCCGACGCATCCTCGGCCGGCGCCTCCGCCTCTTCGCAGGCTGCTGTCCGGTCGGGCTGGACGGTGTGGGGCCAGGCGAACCTGGGCGAGTTCGAGGGCCGTCCCCGAGACGACTTCGCCATGGACGGCCGCACGCGCTCCGCCTACCTGGGGCTCGACTACCGGTTCGGCTCCGGGTTCCTCATGGGCCTTGCGGGCTCGCGCAGCGACATGGAAGCCGGCTTCGACAGCGACGTCAACGGCGCGGGCTCGGTGGACGCTCGCCTGACCAGCCTCTACCCCTACCTGCACTGGTCGTCCGGCGGCGGCTTCGGCGTGTGGGGCTTGGCGGGCGCAGGCCGCGGCGACGCGACGCTCGAGGAGTCGGCGGGCGGCCGTTTCGACACCGACTTGGAGATGCGCATGGGCGCGCTGGGCGTGCGCCAGGAGCTGACCGGCGGGTTGGCGCTGAAGGCGGACGCTTTCGCCGTCCGCATCTTGTCGGACGACGTGGCGGGCATGGCGGGCGTGACGGCGGACGCGCAGCGCGTGCGACTGGCGCCGGAGATCGGCGGCCAGTGGTCGCTGGGCGGCGGGCTGGCGATGCGGACGCGGCTCGAGGTGGGCGGTCGCTTCGACGGCGGCGACGCGGAGACGGGTATGGGCGCGGAGGCGGGCGCCGAGGTGGGGTTGGCGCACCAGGCCAGCGGGTTCAGCATGACGGCGCGAGGCCGCGCGCTGCTGGTGCACCAGGAGCGCGACTTCAAGGACTGGGGCGCCGGGTTCTCGATCCGGCTGCAGCCGGGCGGCGGCGGCGAGAGCGAGGGCGGGCTGTCGTTCTCGGTCGAGCCGACGTGGGGCGACGCCGGGGCCGGCGCGCGGACGCTGTGGCAGGGCGGCGCCGACGTGTGGCGGACCGCTGGCGCCGGCGGCTTCGGCGCGCCGGGCCGGATTGCGCGGCCGGTCGGCGCGAACGTCCCGGCAGGCTCGGGTCTTGCTCGCAACCCGGGCGACCCGTCGGCGCAGGACGCGTCGGCTGCTGACGGCGACGCGGCCGCCGGCTCGCAGGCGAGCCTGGGCCTCCCCGCAAGCTCCGGCCTCTTGGCGGCCACGAGCGCGCCGGGCTGGGCGCCCGACCGCGTGGCGATGGAGGTCGGCTACGGCGTGCTGCTGCCCGGCGGCAATCAAGTCAAGCCGTTCGGACGATGGAGCCGCGAGGGACCGACGGGCCATCGGGTGAACGTGGGGACGCGGTGGTCGCTGCTGGGCGGCGAGACCACGGGGCAAGAGCCCGCGGCCCCGGGCCTGCGGCTGACGATGGACCTGTTCGGCGAGCACGTCGCCAGCGGCGTCCAGCCCCCGGAACGCCGCGTCGGACTCTCCGGCAGGATCGTCTTCGAATAGCGGGAGCCGGCGAATCACGATCTCGAGACGAGCCCGAGGCAATCGTCCGGATGCCGCGGCACTCGTTCGCTCGTTCTACTGCTCCCGGACATTTTTACTGTGGTTCGACACGCGCGCCGGTGCTGCTTGCTTGCAAATGCGGGACCGCTTGCATATTCTACAACAACCAAACCGAAGCCGCCTTCGCCACAACGTGACCTCCACAGCATAATCGGAGACGGGATGTCCAACCATCGCCTGTTTGCCGCCGCCCTCGCCGCCGTCGTGTTCCTTGCCGCTTGCGGCGCGGAGCCCGAACTCCCGCCCGCGCCCACGGGCCCCACGCCCGAAGAGCTGGAACAGCGCCGGCTCGACTCCCTCGCTCAGGTCCGCGCCGAACGGGAAGCGGCAAGGCGGGCCGAGCAGGAGCGCATGGAGCGAGAGGCCGCCCGGGAAGCCGAAGAGAACCGCCGGACGCTGGTCGAGACGGTCTACTTCGACTACGACGAGGCCGCCATCCGGTCGGACACCGAAGATCTGCTCCGGGCCAAGGCCGAGATCCTTCGGAGCAACCCGGACGTGCGCCTCCGCATGGAGGGCCACGCCGACGAACGGGGCACCTCGGAGTACAACATCGCCTTGGGCAATGCGCGCGCCGAGGCGGTGATCGAGTTCATCGGCGGCTTCGGCCTGGACGCGAACCGGTTCGAGTCGGTCTCCTACGGCGAGGAACAGCCGGCCGCACAGGGATCGACCGAGTCCGCCTGGGCGCGGAACCGCCGGGTCGAGTTCGTAATAACGGCCGGAGGCGGCAACCTCCGCTAAGCCGGCCGACCACCGGGGGGAGGGGAATGGGGGAGGCGCGCTTGGGCCGGCGGGACTTCGGCGCCAGAGGCCGGCTCGGCTGGACGGGTCGCAGGGCGGTACCGGCCGTCTGCGTGTCGGTGTTGCTGCTGACCGCCGGCGCCTGCGCCACGGGACAGGACGTGGCGGATGTGCGAGCGGAGTTGCGCGTCCTTGCCGCCCGTCAGGACTCGGCGTTTCGGGCGCTCATGGCGTCAGTGGCCCGAGGCAACGAGCGCGCCTTGGATTCGCTGGCGGTGCTGACGGGAGAGCTCTTCGAGTTCCGGGGCGATGTGAACAGCCGCTTGGTGGCGATCCGCGAGCAGCAGCTGCGTATGGGCGAGCTTGCCGGCCAGAGCCAGCGCAGCCTGGAGAGCCTTCGGCAGGACGTGAGCGCGCAGCGCCGGGAGATGGCGCGGCAGCGGGCGGCCCGCGAGACTGCCGAGGCGGAGGCCGGGGACGCCGAAGAGGATGCGGTGCCCGAACCTCCCGCCCCCGATCCCGAGATCGGCCGGCAGAACTACCAAGCGCTGGTCCAGCACCTGGACCGGGGCAACTTCGTGATCGCGAAGCAGGGCTTCGCCGGATTCGTGGAAGAGTTTCCCAACCACGAGTTCACGCCCGCCGCCTATCTGCACCTGGGCGAACTCTCCTCCCAAGACGATCTCTTGGACGAGGCGGTCGCCTACTACCTGCGCATCCCCGAGCTTTTTCCGACGGCGGACGTCGTCCCCGACGCCCTCTACCGGGCGGGTGCCCTGTTCCTGGAGCTGGACGACTGCGACCAAACCCGCGAGCACTGGGGCCGTCTTGCCGAGTCCTACGCCGAACACCGGCTGGCCGCCAGGGCCCGGGAAAGGCTTCAGGAATGTCCGTGAAGGCCTGCTGAGGGGCCGGCTTTCTGTTTCCCGGCGGCTTCTCCTTCCCGTCGGGCCGTCGGGCTAGGTCATGCGGTGCCCCGGTTGCGGCTCGAGCACGAGCAAGGTCGTGGACTCTCGGACGGCCCGGAACGGTGCCGCCATCCGTCGCCGTCGCGAGTGCCTGGACTGCAAGGCGCGCTTCACCACGTACGAGTCCTTGGACGATCGGCCCCTGCAAGTCCTGAAGCGGGACGGCAGTCCGCAGGACTTTAGACGCGACAAGCTGCGGCAAGGCATCGCGACGGCTTGCGCCAAGCGGCCCGTCTCGCCGGTCCGGATCGAGGCGCTGGTGGACCGGATCGAAGACGAGCTCGCCAGCGCGTCCGGCGACGAGGCCCCGTCGGCCCGAATCGGCGAACTCGTCATGGAGGGCCTGAAGCCGCTGGACCGAGTCGCCTATGTCCGCTACGCCTCCGTGTACCGCAACTTCCAGGACATCGACGAGTTTCAAGAGGTGGTGGACGAACTGAACATCCGCGACCGCCGGGAGCGCCAGGCCCGCGACCAGCCCGAACTTCCCCTGGACGAGGACCCCGAGGAGGAAGGCGACTAGAGCGATGCGCGCCCGAGTCAACCCCAAGGCCGAGATGCCCTTCCTGGACCACTTGGAGGAGTTGCGCTGGCGGCTTCTTTGGAGCCTGCTGGCCGTGGTCGTGGGCTTCGGGGTCGGACTCGCCGTCGTCCATTACCTGGACGTCCCGGGCTTCCTGCTGTCCCCGGTCGAAGCGCTCTTCGGCGAAGACCGGCGCCTGATCTATCTTGCCCCAACGGACGCCTTCTTCGTCTTTCTGAAGGTGTCGCTGACGCTGGGAGTCCTTCTGGCGTCTCCGATCGTCGTGTACCACGCGTGGTCGTTCCTGTCGCCCGCCCTGGAGAAGCACGAGAAGCGGGCCATCGTGCCGGCTCTGTACCTGGGACTGGTCCTCTTCGCGGCCGGCGTGGCGTTGGCGTACCTGATCGCCTTGCCGATCACGCTCCGCTTTCTCATGGGCTTCATGTCCGAACTCATGGAGCCGTCGTGGACGGGACCCGCGTACATCGGCTTCGTCGTCAACCTGCTGCTCGCGTTCGGCGTCGTCTTCCAGTTGCCCGTGGTGGTCATGATCCTGAGCGCGCTGGGCCTCGTGACGCCGACGTTCCTGCGGGAGAAGCGGCGCTACGCGATCGTGGCGATCACGGTGTTGGCGTGCGCCTTGTCGCCGGGCGACGTGATCAGCGTATCGCTGCTCATGATGGTGCCCCTGGCGCTCCTGTACGAGTTCAGCATCGTGCTCTCCACCGTCATGTGGCGACGGCGAAGGGAGCGGACCCAGGGCGTCCCCGAGGCGAGCCCGCCCCCCGAAGACGCCGTCCCCGCCAGCGACCCCTACACGCATGGGGACCCCGCTCGGACTGCCGACCCGGCCGCCGACGGCGGCCCCGCCCCCGCGGACCCGGCCCCCCACGACGACCCTGCCGACGACGACCCGGACGACCCCCCGCCCGGCCCCGAGCCAGCGACCCCGGACGACGCTCGTGACGCCCCGACCGACTAAGCGCCCCCCCCGGCTCGTCCGGCAGCCCACCAGCCTGCGACCGCCCGTAGCTCGCGGCGCACTTCTCGCGCTGGTCCTCCTGGGCGCCGCCGCCCCGCGTCCCGCCGTCTCCCAAGAGCTGCCGGACTCGCTGCGAGAAGCCGTTCGGTCTCGGCTGGAGCGCTTGGCGCGCCCGCTGGGCGACTCCACCGGCCTCGCACCGATCGACTCCTTGAACGCGGGCGCGGCGCCGGCCGCCGACGACTCGGTGCTGCAGGCGCTCATGGCGCTCCCCGGCTACGACATGGTCCAGTACAGGGGACAGGCCGCCCGCTTCGAGACCGAGTCCCGAGTTCTTACCCTGACGGGCTCCGAAAACGGGAGCGCCGTGCTCAACCGCCAAGGCGTGGAGCTGTCCGCCGATTCGGCCCTTGTCTTCGACGAAGGGACGGGCCGCTTGGTCACGGTGGGCCAGGAGGCCCTGTACAAGCCGGCGCAAGGCGACGAGGTGCGCACGCGGCGGATCGTCTTCGACCTGAACGAAAACCGGGGCACGGCGACCGACGCGGAGACCCGGATGAACGCCGGCATGGGCGAGTGGATCGTCCGTGGCGACTTCCCCTTCGTGAGCCAGGACGAGTCGTTCGGACACCACATCATGTTCACCAGCTGCGAAGAGGACGAGCCCCACTACCACTTCGTGGCCCGCGAGATCAAGGTGAGCCCCGGCGGCACGATGGTGGCGCGCAACGTCTTCCTCTACTTCTCGGACGTGGGAGTCCTGTGGCTGCCGTTCATCGCGCAAAGCACCCGCCAAGGCCGGCGCTCCGGGTTGCTGCCGATCCAGTTCTCCGTGAACGACATCGTGCGGGCGTCGGGCAGCTACTCCCGCCGCATCTCCAACCTGGGCTACTACTGGGCCATGAGCGACTACACCGACGCCGAAATGGCCTTGGACTGGTGGAGCGGCAACTACGCCGCCGTCACGGGCGGCTTCCGCTACCGGTGGCTGCGCCAGTTCCTGCAGGGCAGGGCCAACTTCCGGCGCTTCTGGCGCACCGGCGGCGGCTCCGAGCTAGCCTTCGACACCAACCACGACTGGGAGATGTCGGAGCGCACCAGCCTGCGCCTGTCGGCCCGCTACGCTTCCAGCGCCGACTTCGTGCGGCAGAACTCCTTCGATCCGCGCGAGGTCACGCAGTCGATCGACTCCGACGGCGGCCTGAACCGGCGCTTCGACTGGGGCACGCTCTCGGTGGGCGCGAACCGGCGCCAGTTCCTGTCCGACGACCGCGTGGAGATGACCCTGCCCACGGCCAACCTGTCCCTGTCCACGATCACGCTGTTCGCGGCGCCGCTCAACCGCTCCCGCTTCTACAACAACATGACCCTGTCGGCGTCGGGCCGCTTCTCCCGCTCCATCCGAGACCAGCCCGAACAGGACCTGTCGGAGAACCCGTTCAGCTTCGGCCTGGCCGACACCGAGAACATGGACGGCGGCTTCTCCTCCACCCTGTCGGCCGGCGCGCTCTCGATCTCGCAGAGCTTCGACCTGACCCGGAACTCCACGCTGGACCTGCCCGCCGGCTTCTTCGACCTGCCCGCCACCGGGACCGGCAGCGTGGGCGACCTGGCCGGCGACCCGATCGACTTCACGGCCCAGGAGCTCCGCTGGTCGGCCAGCATCGACTACCAGCGCACGCTCGTGGGCTCGACGACGCTGACGCCCCGCCTCTCCATGTCCGGTCGCGCCATCCGTTCCGACACGACCTCGGTGGAGGAGGGCGGCTTCGTGTCCGCTCCCCGGCGCATCTCGTTCGGAGCGCAGCTCAAGTCGGACATCTACGGCTTCTACCGCGGGGACCGCGTGCGCCACAAGCTGTCGCCCAGCTTCGAGTACGCGTACTCGCCCGAGACCCGACCCACGCCGGTGCAGGCCGCCACCTTCGGCGACCGGGCGATACAGCCCAGGAACGAACTGCGCTTCAGCCTGACCCAGACCTTCGAGGCCCGCACGGGAGACGAGGAAGCGGATTCCGCCCAGGCGGCGGCCGATCCGGAGAACGCCGACGGCCCCCGGCGTGCGCCGCAGTCGCAGAAGACCATGCTGCTGGCCATCCGCACCAGCGCCGTGTCCTACGACTTCGAGGAAGCCAGCCGACGCGGCCACTTCACGCGCGGGTTCGCCGACAACCTGACGATCTCCAACCAGGTCAGCTCCGACTACCTGCGAGGCCTGTCGCTGTCGGTGGAACACGATGTCTTTGACGACTCGGGAGCGGGGGCCGAAGGCGGCGCGCGCGCGTTTGCGCCGTTCATGTCCAGCATGAACATGTCCTTTTCGCTGAGCAACCAGTCCTCCGTCTTCCGCTGGCTGCGGCGACTGGGGGGCGGGGAAGAGGAAGAGGCCGATCCGGTGCCGGCGGACGACGCACAGGGCGAGGACGCGGAGGACGCCCTGGATCCGGCCGGCCTCGAGTCCGCGGACCTGGGCGAGGCGACTGTGGTGCCGGGCTTCGGCCAGGAGCGCGACCGCGACTCGGAGCGCCACCGGCCGTCGGACGGAGGTACCGGACAGTGGAACGCCTCCTTCTCGTACTCGCTGGCGCGGTCGCGGGACGGCGGCGGGTTCGGCGCGAGCGGGCAGGCCAACCAGATGGTGCAGGCGAACCTGCGGTTCCAGCCGACCGACAAGTGGTCCGTGAACTGGCGGACCTCCTACGACGTGGCGGCCAGTCGCTTCAACGACCACATCATCAGCCTGCAGCGCGACCTGCACCGCTGGGAGGCCGACTTCTCCTTTCGCCAGACCGCCACGGGCAACTGGAGCTTCATGTTCGAGGTCGCCCTGTCCGACAACCGCGACCTGCACTTCGACTACGAGCAGCGCACCGGCGGCGGCGAACGGCGCTGATCTTCGCGTCTCCGCGGAGAAGCCGGCTTCGCCCGGAACCAGTTTTGGCACGAACCTTGCAACAGTGTTTCGCCGAGAGTCCCCCGCCTTCCGGGGGGCCGCATCCCCGCCCGCGGGCGGACCGGGCGACAGGAGAAGCGCAAGATGAGAGGATCGCGGGCGACGGCGGCAAGGTGGTTGGTGGCGGGGGCGGCGGCAGCGCTAACGGTCGCCTGCGACGAAGACGCGGACCTGGTGATCGTGGACGGGCGCGCGCCCAGCGCTCCGCGGTCGCTGGAGGCCTTCTACTACGCAGAGGGCGTGGACCTGTCGTGGCGGCTGGGCGCGGGATGGGACGGAGAGGCCTTTCGCGTCTACGGCAAGCGCGTGCAGGACCCCGACGACTTCCTGATCGCGGAGGTCACCAGCTGCGCCGCGGGCCGATGCCAGTACCGCGACACGAACGTGGCGGCGGAGAACAGCTACGAGTACTACGTGGCTGCGGTCGACCCCCGTTCGGGCGCCGAAGCGGCCACCCGGCGAGTGGAGGTCTTCGTGCCCCGGCCCGTGCCGCCGCCGGCACCCAGGGACGTCGCGGCGGCCGCGCTGGACGGCGCGGTCTACCTGTCTTGGGGCGACGGGCCGTCCGAAGAAGCGGACTTCGCCGCCTACCGAGTGTACTCCACGACGGACGAGGACGACTTCTTCCTGGGCGAGACGGATTCGCCGGGCTTCATGGACATGCTGGTGGAGAATGGGCACACCTACAGCTACCGCGTCACGTCCTTGGACGACCAGGGCCACGAGAGCGGGTTCAGCGCGCAAGTCCGCGCCACCCCGAGGCCCGACTACGCGGGCGAGGTGGTGTACGCGCATCGGGACAGCGCCGCCGCCTCAGGCTTTCGCTTTCGCAGCGCGGACAGCGTCCAGGCCGTGCTTCCGGGCAACGATCCCGCCCGCCACTTCCGGCTGGAGGCGGACGCCCGTGGACTTTGGATCATGCCGGGGCGGCGCGTCGAGGTCCATTCCGAAAGCCGCTGGACCTCGGCGCTGAAGTGCGGACCCGGAGCGGATTCGGACTGCGTGTCGTGGGAATTGGCGCCCCGGACGGGGTACTCGTCCGCGCCCGCGGCGGTGGAGACGTTTCACGCCTACGTCTTCCGAGTCACGGACGCGGACGGGCGGCGGAGGTACGGCGTCGCGAGGATCGCTGCGACCGGCGCCGACCAGGACGGACGCGAGCTGATCGTCTTCGACTGGGCGTTCCAAACCCAGGCCGACAACCCCAGCCTGAACCCCGCGGAGCCGGGCATCGGGTAGGCGCTTGCCGACCGGCGCCGGCCCGGCCCGGGAGCCCGCCCGCCCCCGAACGCGCTACGAACGAAGCGTGCCCCCGGCGCCGGCCGTGACCCCGGTCCTGCAGGCGGTCCCCAACTTCAGCGAGGGCAGGGACGCGGCGTTCGCGACCGCCGCCGCCGCCGCCTTCGAGCGGACCGGCTGCGACGTGGTGGACGCTTCGTCCGATCCCGACCACCACCGCTCGGTGGTCACGGTCCTGGGCCCTCCCGGCGCGGTCGAAGACGGTGCCGTGTCCGCAGCCGCTCTGGCCGTGGACTGGATCGACCTGCGCCGCCACCAGGGCGTGCATCCCCGCGTCGGGGCGCTGGACGTGCTTCCCTTCGTGCCGCTCCGCGGGCTCTCCATGGACGACGCGGCCGCGTGCGCGCGTCGCGCTGGAGATCGAATCGCTGGCCTGGGGGTCCCCGTGTACTTCTACGGGCGCGCCTCGCGGCCGCCGGGCAGGGGACTGGCCGCGATCCGTCGCGGCGGCTACGAGGCGCTGGCCCGCGCGGCCCCCGGTAGCCGCCCGGCCGCGGACCTGCAGGGTCTGGACGCGGCGGGCCTTCCCGTGCACACGTTCGCGCATCCGTCGGCTGGCGCGACGTGCGTCGGCGCGCGCCCGGTGCTGCTGGCCTGGAACGTGGACCTGGAAGGCGTGGACTTGGTCGCCGCCCGGCGCATCGCCGCTGCCGTGCGCGAGACCGGAGGCGGCTTTCGCGGCCTCAGGGCCATGGCAGTTCTGCTTCCCCGACAGCGACGCCTTCAAGTGTCCATGAACCTGGAAGACCTGCGAGAAACGCCCCCGGAGACCGTCTACCGCGCCATCGAACGCAAGGTGCTGGAACTCGGAGGGCGAACCGCCGGCACAGAGGTCGTGGGAGCGATCCCGGATGCCTTGGCCAGCCCCCCGATCGCGCGCGCCCTGGGCGTTCGGTGCTGGTCCAAGGATCGCCTGCTGGAACGGCGCGTCCGCGACCACCTGGCGGCCCGAACCCGGCGCCCCGCTTGATTGCTTACCTTTCGTGGCCATGACGAACCCGACCTCGGTGCTCGACCGGCCCGCCGCCGACCTCTCGCTCATCCAAGCTCCCGTGGTGGACCGCTTGGACTTGGTGGTCGCGGAGTTGCGCCGCGTCGCCGTATCGGACTTCTCCATGATCCAAGAGGTGAACGCCTACGTGCAGAGTGTTCCCGGCAAGCTCTTCAGGCCGGCTCTGCTTCTGCTGTCGAGCCAGGTCGGCTCCGATCCGCCCGAAGACGCGGTGACGCTCGCCGCCGCCGTGGAGCTCGTGCACATGGCGACGCTGGTGCACGACGACGCCGTGGACCATTCGGTCCTGCGCCGCGGAATGCCAACCGTCAACTCGCTCTGGACTCACCAGATCGCCATCATCATGGGCGACTACCTGTACAGCCGCTCCGTCACCGAGCTGGCGCGCCTGGGCAATCTGGAGGCGGTTCGCGTCCTGGCGGCCGCCGCCAACGAGATGAGCGTCGGCGAGATGCGCCAGCTTCTGTCCTACGACGACATCGGCTTCTCGGAAGAAGAGTACTTTCGGCTGATCGCGGCCAAGACGGCCTCTCTCATGTCGGCGGCTTGCGAAATGGGCGCCTTGGCCGGCAATCCGTCCTACCGGGCGCCGCTGCGGCGTTTCGGACGGTGCCTGGGGATGGCGTTCCAGATCGCCGACGACATCCTCGACTACGCGGGCACGGCGGACGTGACTGGCAAGCCGGCGGGCCTGGACCTGCGCGGCCGGAAGGTGACTCTGCCTCTGGTCGGCGCGCTGCGAGAGATGTCGCAGCCGGAGGTGGAGCAGGTGCGCCATTTCTTTACGCTGGCGGAGCCCGGCGACGTGGAGGTTCGGGACGCGATGGAGCTGGTGCGGCGAAACGGCGGCCTGGAATACGCCGAGCGGAAGGCCCAGGAGTTTGCGGATTCGGCCGCGGAAGCGCTCCGGGACTTGGCCCCCGGCGCCGCGCTGGACGCGTTGAGAGAGTCCGTCGTGTATGTCGTGAGCCGTTCCCGTTAGGGGGGCGGCGTTCGCCACCAGCCAAGGAGCAGCCGGGAGGGAACCGTGGAGCCGAATCGAAAGCGCAGCGTAGTCCGCGGCTTCTGGACGCTGGGCCTGGGCTTGGTCTTGGGGGGCATGCTGACCAAGCTGGCCGAGTTGCTCGAACCGAGCGCGGCCCGTTCGTTCCTGACCACGTCGGTGGAGGCTTCCTTCGGCCCCTTCTCGGCCGACCTGGTGTCGATCGGCTTCACCGTGGGACCGGTGTCGTTCGCCGTGAACGTCCTCACCTTGGTGGGCATCGCCACGGTGGCGCTCATCGTGCGCTCCTGGATGTAGCCGCGCTCCCCAGGCGCGGCCGTCCCGTCTTTCCCGACTGGCGGCTCGGCTTGCCCCGCGGCGCGCGTGCGGTTAGCTTGCCGTGGCAGCGGGCGCTTCCGCCGTCCCGCCAGAAGTTTGTCCCCAAAGGAGGTAGCCGTTATGCCGTTCAATTTCGGCATGTGGGAAATGATCCTGATCTTCGTCGTCGTCCTTCTCCTGTTCGGGGCGAAGCGGCTCCCCGAGATCGGAACCTCTCTGGGCAAGGGCATCCGCGAGTTCAAGTCCTCGGTTCGCGAGATCGAAGGCGAACTCAAGGTGCCGCTGGAAGAGCAGTCGTCGGCCCCGAAGGACAGAACGGACGAGGGCACCCCCCCCCGTCGGCTGACGAACGGGTAGAAGGAACGGGCCAAAGCCGGGACGAGCGTTAGGAGCCCGAGGCGCCGTTGGCCGCCTCGACCAGCAGGTCGTCCCCCGTCTCGCAATCCACCACGGCATCGCCCACCTGCACCAGCTGCTCGGGAGCCATCGCGGCCACCAGCCCCTCCAGACGCTTCGCCGTCTCCGCGCCGAACTTCCGTGACGCCTGCCGAAGCACCATCTCCCTGCCCTGCTCCCGGCGACCCCTGGCCACGCCCTTCTTCACGCCCTTCGCCATGCCCCTGCGCTCGTGTCCCTCCACCCACTCCTCGTAGTACGTCTGGCCCATCTCCACCGCCTCCTCTGGTTGAATGATCCCCTGCACGATAACTGCCCTCCGCTCCGCCGGCACGCCCGCCGCCCACATCCGGTCGTCCGTCCACTTGGCGAACGACCGCCGAAACGACGCCTGCTCCTCCCCGGCCGGCGATCGCGCTCTTGGGGCGCGTTGTCCTGGGAGTCCAGGGCGACGGGGTCGTGGTCGGGCAGTCGGGCTTCGTTGCGGTGTCGGTCCATTTGGGCGAGCGGGCCTTTCGGGCGCGGGGGCTCTCGCCGCCTCTCGGGGCGGATACCCAAACGATGGGGCCGAAAACGGGGCGTTTGGATAGCTGCTTGGGACCAACTTCTCGCCGGATGTCTTGCATGCACCCGCGAACCCGCGCCACGCCCTTACCGCACAAAGGATCCTGCAGGTTCCGGACGGCGAAAACTTCGGGCTGGTTCTAGCGCTAGAAGACCGGCGGAAGGCCCGGCGGCGCGTCCTCGTCGGCGGGGGCCAACACTTCTTCGCGACGGTCCACGATCCGGGCCGTCTCCCTGAGGGCGTCGATCCACTGCACGAACCGCTGTTCCCGGACCGCGGCCGCGGCTTGGCTTCTCTGCACGTCGATCTGCGCGGCCCAGGCGGCGCTGTCCGCGGCCTCCATCGCCGTCTTCTCGATCACGAAGGCGTTCTGATTGGCCTGCACGGCGTCCGAGACCTCTCCAACTTCCAACCCGAACGCGGTCCCGACGGCGGCGTTGCGGTAGCCCAGCCCGGGAACGAACTCGCCCCGGCTGAAGGGACCCGCGTCCCGCACTTCCAAGCCGTTCTCGCGAGCCACCTCGTCCAACGAACGGCCGCCCCGCACGTCGGCGGCCACGGCCCGCGCCTCCTCCATCGCCGCCGCCAGCTTCTTCTCGGTCGACAGCGTCTGGCGGATCGCTGTTTCCGCCTCGGCCTCGGTCAGGTAGCCGGCCGGATCGACCGAGGTCAGCTCCAGGGCGTAGAACGCCGCCCCGTTCTCGAACACCGGACTCACGTCGCCCGGCAGCGTCTCGGGGTCGAAGGCCCACTCGCCGCCTTCGGCCACCTGTCCGGCTCCCGGTACCAGCGGAAAGTTGTCGGTGATCTCCAAGGTGTCCGTCTCCAACCCCAGGACCGTCGCGGCCTCCGCGAGGGGCATGGACTCGCCCAGCTCCTCCAAGGAATCGGCCATGGAGAGAAGGGCGAAATCGGACTCGTCGGTCCGTTCGAACGGAAGCAGGACGTGGCGGGCCTGGGCCGAATCCTGACCCCACCGCTCCTGCACCTCGATCACGTGCACGCCGAACTGGGTCCGCACCGGCTCGGCGATCTGCCCAGGACGGGCCGAGAACACGACCGAGTCGAACGCAGCAACCATGCGTCCCTTGGGAAACACGCCCAGGTCCCCGCCCGCCGCCGCCGTGCCTTCGTCGGAGGACTCCTGCCGAGCCAGCTCCGCGAAGTCGTCCCCGTCCAGGACGGATTGCCGGATCTCCGCCGCCCGGTCCAGCACCGCGGCCGTGTCCGCCGCCGTGGGCGTCTTGGACAGCGCCACGGAGATCACCGCCGCCGTGGCCGGCACCGCGTAGTCCTCGCGGTTGTCGCGGTAGTGGCGCGAGACCTCCTGGGGCGTGACCTCGATCTCGTCGTCGCTGATGCGAACGAGCGGGTCGAAGGCGGCGTAGCGGACGCTCGCCTTCTCGTTGTCGTCCCGGAAGGCATGCCAGAGCTGGGCGTCGGACACGTGGACGCCCAAAGCGACTTGGCGAAGCAGCTTCCCGCGCGGGATCACGTCGCGGTAGTACCCCTCCAGCTGCATCAGCAACTCGGCCGGAGCGCCCGCCACGAACTGCTGGTACTTGGCCAGGTCGAACTGGCCGTCGGTTTGGAAGGCCGGGTCCGCGGCGAAGTCCTGCGGCGGGCTGAACCGCGCCGCGTTCAGGATCTCCTCGTCCGAGACGATGATCCGCCTGCGCTCCAACTCCTGCTGGACGAGGATCGAGTTGACCACCGCGTCCCACGCTTGGTCTTCCAGCTCGGCGTTCCGGGCGTTGGTGATCGGCTCTTCCTGGGTCGCCTGCACGCGGTCGTAGATGTTTCGGTACTCGGCCATGTACCGGTCGTAGCCGACGGACTCGCCGTTGACCCGACCGATCTCGCCGAACGATCCGGACGTCTGGCCCGTGATGTCCATGCCCCACTCGAAGAACATGAGTCCCCCGAAGGCGAGCGCCGCCAGCATCATGATCCACTTCGTGTTGTCCCGCATCTGCCGCATCATGCCGACGCCGCCTCCTGTCTCGAACCCATGGAACGCCAAATCTAGCCGCATCCGCGGCCCGCGTCCAAGAAAGCGGCGCGTTCGAGCGGGGCGTTTGCCCCTCGGCGCGGCCGGCCACTAACTTTCGCCGGCTTGGCGTCGCCGAGCCGCCGGACTCCCGACCTGCAAGCCGCCTGCTCTCCCCGCAAGCGTCCGCAGGTCCCGCACGCCGCCCGCCGACTCCAGGGGCGCGCCCGGCCATCCTTTCCGCACCCAAGGTTCCGCTTGCCCGACGATCCCAGCCGGCCCGACGCTCCGCGCCAACGGCCCAGCGACCGACTGACCCGCGTGGCGGTCGTGCACGGTCCGAACCTCAACCTTCTGGGCACGCGCGAACCCGAGATCTACGGCCGTCGAACCCTGGACGACGTGAACCGGGCGATGGCCGACTTGGCCGAGCACCTAGGCGTGGAGCTGGAGGTCTTCCAGTCCAACTCCGAAGGGCGGATCCTGGACTTTCTGGCGCGGACGGCGGACCGCGTGGACGGCCTCGTGGTGAACCCCGCCGGGCTGGGGCACACGTCGGTCGCCCTCTTGGACGGACTCCTTGCTGTGTCCAAGCCCTTCGTGGAGGTTCACCTGAGCAACCCCGCCGCCCGAGAGTCGTTCCGGCGCCGCTCGCTGATCGCCCCGGCGGCGCTGGGCGTGGTCGCAGGCTTCGGCCTGGACAGCTATCTTTCGGGTTTGCGGTGTCTCTGCAACCACTTGGCCGCGCAGCGCAACCCGCCGGCCTGACTCCTTCCGCGACGCGCAACGAACCACGACCGCGAATGGCGACCACCGCGGACTTCCGCAACGGCATGGTGCTGGAGATCGAAGGCGACCTCTGGACGATCACCTACTTCCAGCACGTCAAGCCCGGCAAGGGCGGCGCCTTCGTGCGCACCAAGCTCAAGAACGTGCTCTCCGGGGCGGTCGTGGACCGCACGTTCCGGGCCGGCGAACGGGTTGCCAGCGTCCGGCTGGAGCGCCGCCCGGTCACGTATTCGTACACCGACGGCCAGCTGTACCACTTCATGGACCAGGAGACGTGGGACATGATTCCCATCAGCCGCGAGATGCTGGGCGCGGGCCAGTTGAAGTACTTGAAGGAGAACATGGAGTGCGAGGGGCTGGTCCACGACGGCAACGTGATCAGCGTGGAGCTGCCGGCGTTCGTCGAGCTCGAAGTCGCCCAGACCGACCCGGGCTACAAGGGCGACACCGCCCAAGGGGCCACCAAGCCCGCGTCGCTGGAGACGGGCGCGGTCGTCCAGGTTCCCCTGTTCGTGGACGTGGGCGACGTGCTCAAGATCGACCGTCGCGAGGACAAGTATCTGTCTCGGGTCGGCGGGTCCCGCGTCGGCGGATGATCGACCGAGAGTACCTGGAGTCGCTGGTTCGGCTCCTCGACGAGTCTTCGTTGGACAGCTTGGAGATCGAGCGCGGCGGCACGCGCGTCCGCCTGTCCAAGTCCCCTTCCGGATACCCGCCGACGGTTTCGTCCGCGCCCCAGCACGGAGCAACGACCCCGGCCCTTCCCGCGCCGGTTGCGCCCGGGTCGCCGGCCCCTGCGCCCGGGAGCGCCGCCCCGCCCGACGACGCTGCGCCCGACGACGCCCCCTCGACCGGGCTCTTGGAGGTCGTGTCGCCCATGGTGGGCACGTTCTATCGCGCGCCGTCGCCGGAGGCGGACCCCTACGTCAGGACGGGCGATTCCGTGGAAGCCGGCGACGTGCTGTGCGTCATCGAGGCGATGAAGCTCATGAACGAGCTGGAGTGCGAGGCTCCGGGCCGGATCGTGGAGGTGTGCGTCGGCAACGCCGAGCCCGTGGACTTCGGACAGGTTCTCTTCCGGGTCGAACCGGCCTGACGCCGGGAGCCCTGCCAGTCGTGTTCAGGAAGGTGCTGATCGCAAATCGGGGCGAGATCGCGCTCCGTGTGGTGCGCGCCTGCCGGGAGCTGGGCGTCAAGACCGTCGCGGTTCATTCCGAGGCCGATCGGGAGTCGCTGCATGTGCGGTTCGCCGACGAAGCCGTGTGCATCGGCCCGCCCCAGGCGTCGCGGTCGTACCTGAACATTCCGCAGATCGTGGCCGCGGCGGAGATCACCGGGGCCGAGGCCGTCCACCCCGGCTACGGCTTCTTGGCCGAGAACGCCGAGTTCGCCGAGATCTGCGAGCGCTCCGATCTGGTGTTCGTCGGGCCTTCGCCGGAGCAGATCCGCACGATGGGCGACAAGGCGGCGGCCAGGGCGGCCATGCAGCGTGCGGACGTGCCCGTGGTGCCGGGCTCCGAGGGCATCGTGGAGACCGAAGAAGAGGCGCGTGCAACGGCGCGGGAGATCGGGTTCCCCGTGATGATCAAGGCGGCGGCCGGCGGCGGCGGCAAGGGGATGCGCTTGGCCGAAGACGAGCACGCCTTCGCCCGCTGCTTCGGCGCGGCGCAGTCCGAGGCGGCCGCCGCGTTCGGGGACGGAGGCGTCTACCTTGAGCGCTTCGTCTCGCGGCCCCGCCACGTGGAGTTCCAGGTGTTCGGCGACCAAGCCGGCCGCGTCGTGCACCTGGGCGAGCGGGACTGCTCGATCCAGCGCCGCCACCAGAAGCTCGTGGAAGAGGCCCCTTCGCCCGCCCTGACGCCGGAACTGCGCAGCGAAATGGGCGACGCGGCGGTCCGGGCCGCGAGCGCCATCGGCTACGTGGGGGCGGGCACGGTCGAGTTCCTCTTGGACGGGGACGGCCGGTTCTTCTTCATCGAGATGAACACGCGCATCCAGGTCGAGCACCCGGTGACCGAGGCCGTCACGGGCTTCGATCTGGTGAAGGAGCAGGTCCGGGTCGCGGCGGGCCAAGCGCTTTCGGTTCCGGAGGACGGCGTGGTTCACCGGGGCCACGCCATCGAGTTCCGCGTCAACGCGGAGGACCCGTCCCGGGCGTTCGCGCCGGCGCCGGGCGAAGTCACGACCTTCCACCAGCCCGGCGGCCCGGGCGTTCGCGTGGACACGCACGTCTACTCCGGGTATCGGGTTCCGCCGTACTACGACTCGCTCCTGGCCAAGCTGGTGGTGTGGGGCAACTCGCGGCAGGAAGCGGTGGCCCGAGGCCGCGAGGCGTTGGAGTCGTTCGTAGTGGAGGGGATTCCCACCACCATCGGCTACCTTTCCCGCATCACCCGCGACCCGGCGTTCCAGGAGGGCGACGTGGACACCAGCTTCGTGGACCGTTTCGCGAACGGCGATGGCTGAATCGGCCGCGCTCCGGGAGCCGGCGCCTCCGACGCCCGCGCTTCGGAGGAAGGTGAACGTCTTCTTCACGCCGGCGCGCCTCTCCGCTTCCGGCGTCGAGGGACGCGCGGCGGTCGTGATCGACGTGTTGCGGGCCACGTCGTCGATGGTGGAGGCGCTGGCCAACGGGGCGCGAGCCGTCTTTCCCACCGAGTCGATCGAGCACGCCATGGAGCTGCACGGCTCGCTGGACCGAGAGGGGACGTTGCTGTGCGGCGAGCGCAGGGGCTTGCCCATAGACGGCTTCGACTTGGGTAACTCGCCGTCGGAGTTCGCGAAGGAAGTGGTGGCGGACAAGCAGCTGATCATGACCACCACCAACGGGACCCGCGCCTTTCTGGCCACCCGAGGGGCCGACCGGATCCTGGCCGCGTCGTTCCTGAACCTGGGGGCCGTGGTGGACGCGCTGGCCGGGGATCGCAGGATCGTCGTGGTGTGCGCCGGCAAGGAGGGACGCTTCTCGTTGGACGATGCGGTCTGCGCCGGGCACTTGGTCCGGCGGCTGCTGGCCGAAGGCGGAGACGACGAAGCCGAGCTGGACGATTCGGCCTTGGCGGCGGCGCAGCTGGCCAGCGACTTTGAGCCGTCCAAGGAGACCTTCGGAGCCACCGCCGCCGGACGCGCCCTGGTGGAGGTCGGCCTGGGCGGGGACTTGGCCCTTTGCGCCGCTGTCGACAGGCACGCGATCGTGCCCGTGCTGCACGACCGCGCAATCACCGTCGGCCGCGACTAGATGGCGTCGCGACGGACGACCAAGGGCGTCGCGCGCGCGGGCGGACGACGGAAGAACGCAAAGGGCGCCGCGGCTCGCGGAGGAGGAGGGCCGGACCGGGCGTTCGCGGCCGTAGCCGGGGTTGCAGCGTTTCTGGTTGCCGTGGCTCTGTTCCCGTTCGACGCGCTGGGTCTGCTGCCGCCGGGCAATCCGCTGGGGCGGGCCGGACAAGCCCTTCGAGACGCGCTCGTGGGAGCGCTGGGACTTGGGGCCGCGGCGGTCCCGCTCGGTCTGCTGGCGGCTGCTGCGGCGTTCGGCCGATGGGGATCGCCCGAACTGCGGAAGCGGGCCTGGATCCTGACGGGCGGGCTGCTGCTTCTGCTGCCCTTCACGGCCTACTTGGCCCCTCCGTTGCCGGTCGAGGCGTGCGCGCCGGCCTCTCGGCGCGTGGAGGCGACCGGGTACCTTGGCGCCCGGCTCCTGGGGATGCCCCTGTGCGGCGTGGTCGGATGGTTTGGCGTGATGTTCCTGGCAGGCGCCGGCTGGGTCGCCCTGTCGGTGGCCGCTTTCGGCTTCAATCCGGCAGGGCTGGCCGTTGCCGGCATCGCGGCGTCCGCCCGCGGATTGAGCCGCGGCGCTCGCTCGGCACGCTCTGCCGCGGGATCGGCGTTCGCCAGCTTAAAAGAACGAAGAAGGCCTGCCGCTGGGCGCCGAAAGGAAAGAAAGACGCTCCCGGAACACGAGCTGGCCGGCGAACCCGAGCCCTGGGCGTCGGAGCCGGCCGCTTCGGAGTCCGGGGGACAGGAGTCGCTGTCGCCCAGCGCGGCGCCCTGGACGGAAGCGGGGCCTGCCGAGCCCCCGGCCAGCGGGTATCTGCCGCCGGCCGAGGAGTCCGTCTCGAACCCGGACTCCTTCCCGGAAGACGAGCCGGCCCCCGGCGACCATCCTTTGCCCGCCATCGATCTGCTGGCGCCGCCGGAACCCAAGAACCGTCAGGACATGGAGGCCGAGCTGGACCGGCTTGGCGAGGTCCTGGTCGAGACCCTGGGCACCTTCAACATCCAGTCCGAGATCGGGGGTCGGACGACCGGGCCGGCGGTGACCCAGTTCGAGGTCGTGCCCGCGGCCGGCGTCAAGGTCAGCCGGATCGCGAACCTGGACGCGGACTTGGCCCTGGCCATGAAGGCCACGAGCGTTCGCATCGTGGCGCCGATCCCCGGCAAGGGGGCCGTGGGCGTCGAGATCCCCAACCCGCGCCCGGAGATGGTGCGGCTGCGGGAGATCCTGGAAGCGCCCGCCTTCGCCCGCGCCGGGGGCGTGCTGCCGCTGGCGCTGGGCAAGGACCTGACCGGCCATCCCTTCGTCACCGACCTGGGCAAGATGCCGCACGGCCTGATCGCCGGCGCCACCGGCTCGGGCAAGTCCGTCTGCCTCAACACGATCATCACCAGCTTGGTGTACCGGAACGGCCCGGACCGCCTGCGCCTGCTGCTGATCGACCCCAAGATGGTGGAGCTGTCCGCCTACGCCGACCTTCCCCACCTTCGCCACCCCGTCGTGACCGACCCGAAGGACGCCGCGGGCGTGCTGAAGTGGGCCGTGCTGGAGATGGAGCGGCGCTACGCCCTGTTGAGCGCCAACGGCGTCCGCTCGCTGAAGGAGTTCAACCAGCGGGTCGAGAACGGCGTCGTGCTCCGACGCAGCGAGCCGGCCGGACCCGAGGGCGACCCGGAGCGCTGGGTGTACGAAGAAGGACCGCTTCCCTATGTGGTCGTCGTCTTGGACGAGCTGGCGGACCTGATGATGTCCGTCCAGGCCGAAGTCGAGAAGCCGCTGACCCAGCTGGCCCAGAAGGCGCGCGCGATCGGCATCCACTTGCTGGTGGCCACGCAACGGCCCAGCGTCAACGTCATCACCGGCCTGATCAAGGCCAACTTTCCCTGCCGGATCGCCTTTCGCGTGGCCTCCAAGACCGATTCGCGCACGATCCTGGACCAGAACGGCGCCGACTCGCTGCTGGGCCACGGCGACATGCTCTTTCTGCCGCCCGGCCATAGCGAACCCGTCCGTATGCAGGGCGCCTTCATCTCCACCGAGGAGACCGAGGCCCTCATGGGCTGGTATCGCGAGCAGTCCGACACGCTGGAAGCGATCAAGGCCCGGGTTGCCCTTGCCGAAGACGACATCCTGGAGGCCGTGCGGGCGGCGGAGGGCGGCGACGAAGAAGGCGAAGAGGGCACGATCCAGGGAGACTGGGACGACCTCTTCCGGGAGGCCGCCCACGCCTGCATCCAGCAGGGCGCCGGCTCCACGTCTCTGCTCCAGCGCCGGCTACGGATCGGCTACGGGCGGGCCGCGCGGATCGTGGACCAGCTGCACGAAGCCGGCGTGCTGGGCCCCCCCGACGGTTCCAAGCCGCGGGAAGTGCTGGTCGGTCCCGCCGGCCTGGACGAGATATGCCCCAGTTGAGACGTGCGCTCCGGGCGGCGACCGGTTGCGTCGCGCTCTGCGTGGCGACCGTGCTCCCCGGCCTTGCGCGCGCCCAGCCGCCCGGCGGCACCGGATCCGGCGCGAACGACGCCGTTCGGGCCATGGAAGACGCCGCCGCGCGCTACCGAGGCGTCGACGCCGTGTGCGCGACGTTCCGCCAAGTCGTCGAAGTGCGTCTTTTGGGGCGCCGGGTCGAGAGCGCCGGCCGCGTATGCCAACGGCGCCCGAATCTGTTCTCCATGCGCTTCGACGATCCCGATGGCGACATGGTGGTGTCCGACGGCGAACACGTCTGGGTCTACTACCCCAGCGTGGAAGAGGACCAAGTGGTGCGGTACCCGGCGGCGACGGCCCCGGGGCGCTACGACGTGTTTCGGGCGTTTCTGGAGGACCCGGGCGCGAAGTACCGTGCCTCGGACGGAGGATCGGAGGTCGTGGCGGGTCGGAACTGCCGCATCGTGGAGCTCGAGCCCCAAGGCCGGGCCGCCTTTCACCGGGCCAGAGTCTGGCTCGACCGGGAGGAGCACGTGATCCGCCGGCTGGAAGTGCACCAGGAGAACGGAAGCGTCCGCACCATGGACCTGGCGGACCTGGACTTTGCGCCGCAGATCAAGCCCGACCTGTTCGTCTTTCGGGTGCCCGACGGAGCGCGCGTGCTGGCCGGGCCGTCCGGCGCGGGCCACGGCCTCCGGCGACCGTCCCGAGCGGACCAGGGCGACGATCTCCCGCCGGTACGCCGCCGCCGTTGAAGTGAACGCCGAATCTTCCCCAGTTTACGTTAGGTTAGGCATAGGACAGATACCGCTTTGGACGCTGAGGACACCCAGATGCTGAGGACACCCCAGATGAACATGAGCCCCCCCCCCCCCCCCCTTTTTCGACCGGCCCGGCCCGTGCGTTCTGGGTCCGCGCGATGCCGGTAGCCAGAACCGCGCTCGCGGCCCTCGGCCTGCTGGCGGCGTTCGGAATCGCGGCACCGGCGCCGCTGAGCGCCCAAAGCAACGTGGACAGCTTGAAGATCGTCAGCTCGGCGGGTGCGGACAACACGTACGTGGCGGGCGACACCATCAAGGTAAGGATATGGTTGAACGTCGGCGCCGACTGGAGCCATAACCACAATACAGCGTCGTTGGGCCTGACGATCGGGGCGACGACCAGAAGCGCCTGTGCTGGGGCTTCTTGCGCATCGGGAAACCCGCCTCGCAGTGGTTTCCCGCTCACCTGGTTGGAGTTTTGGTACCACGTGGTGGCGACGGACGCGGACGCGAACGGGATCAGCATCGGCGCGAACGCGCTGGCTAATGATCTTGACAACTTCCAATCTGGATTGACTATTAACGCTAGCCTGAGCGGCAATACGATCACGAACGCGGCGGCGCACAAGGTGGACGGCGCCCTGGGGTTGCCCAAGGTGACGGGTGTGACGATCAGCAGCAGTGCGGGCGCCGACAACACGTACGATACTGGGGATACGATTGCGGTGACGGTGGCGTTCGACTCGACGGTGGCGGTGACGGGCACGCCGCAGCTGGCGTTGACGGTGGGCGACTCGACGCGGCAGGCGAACTACGCGAGCGGGACGGGTTCGGCGTCGCTGGTGTTCCGGTACGTGGTGGTGGCGGCGGACTCGGACGCGGACGGGATCAGCATCGGCGCGAGCGCGCTGGCCCTGAACGGCGGGACGATCCGGCTCGGCACGAAGAACGCGATCCTGGGTCTGGGCAGCCATGCGATCACGAACGCCGCGGCGCACAAGGTGGTGGGTATTCCACCGGCTACCGTGACCGGTGTGGCGGTGGCGAGCACGCCGGTAGCTGCGGACAGCACTTACGGTCGGGCGGAGCGGATTCGTGTGGCGGTGGTGTTCAGCGGGAACGTGGACGTGACGGGCACGCCGCAGCTGGCTTTAGGGATCGGCACGCAGACCAGGCAGGCGAACTACGCGAGCGGGACGGGCACGGACTCGCTGGTGTTCGAGTACGCTGTGGTGGCGGCGGACGAAGACACGGACGGGATCAGCATCGGCGCGAGCGCTCTGGCGGTCCCGTCCGGCGCGACGATCAGGAACGCGGGCACGACGGTGGACGCGACGCTGTCGCTCGGCAGTCACGCGGTCACGAACGCTGGTGCGCACAAGGTGAACGGCGGGCTGATCGTGCCGAGGATATCGGCGGTGACGTTCTTGAGCGGAGCGGGGACGGACTCGACGTACGCTGCGGGGGACAACGTCAACGTGCGGGTTCAGTTCGACCGTGCGGTGGTGACGCCGAACTTTCTGGGCAACATGACGCTGAACCTGGAGATCGGGGACAACGTTCGGGCGGCGGGCTGGTACTCGAAGGACGCGGACGACGTGTTCTTCCGATACACGGTGACGCGTGCGGACATGGACGCGGACGGGATCAGCATCCCGGCGAACGCATTCAGCAACTACGCGACTCCGATCACGCGCGTCGGGGGCACGGAGCGGGCGGACTTGTCGCTGGGCGCGCACGCGGTGTCGAACGCTGCTGCGCACAAGGTGAATGGTTTGCAGGGCGTGCCGGTGGTGGCGGGCGCGGGTTTGGCGAGCGTGACGGGTTCGGACAGCACGTACGGGGTGGGCCACCGGATCGAGGTGTGGGTGAAGTTCAGCGAGGCGGTGGACGTTGTGGGGACGCCGCAGGTGGCGTTGGGGATCGGAGCGGCGACGCGGCAGGCGGGCTACGTGGGCGGGACGGGGACGGATTCGCTGACGTTCCGGTACGTGGTTCAAGCGACGGACGCGGACGCGGACGGGTTGAGCATCGCAGCGAGCGCGTTGGGGCTGAACAGCGGGACGATCAACAAGGCGGGCGGGACGGTGACGGCGGAGCTGGGACTGGGCACTCATGCGATCGCGAACGCTGGGGCGCACAAGGTTGCGGGCGACCGTCCGGTGGTGACGGGGGTGTCGATTGGCGATGCTCCGGCGGACAGCACGTTCGAGTTGGGCGACGTGGTGGTCGTGACGGTGGAGTTCAACGCTGCGGTGACGGTGACGGGCACGCCGCGGGTGCGTGTCGGGGTCGGGTCGAGCTTGCGTAACGCGTGGTACCGGAGGGGTTCGGGCACGACGTCGTTGGAGTTCGAGTACACGGTGTCGCAGCAGCAAGTGGACGCGGACGGGATCAGCATCGGCGCGAGCGCATTGGAGACTCCGTCCGGGTCCACGATTCGGCGGATGGGGACGACGACGGACGCGGTGTTGGGTCTGGGCGCGCATGCGATAACGAACAGCGCGGCGCACAAGGTTGCGGGCAACACGGCGACGGCGCCGGTGGTGAAGGGGTTGAGGATAACGAGCAGTCCGGCGGTTGGGGACACGTACTTGGGGGGCGAGGCGATCGAGGTGGAGGTGGAGTTCGTGCGGGGCGTGTACGTGGGGGGGACGCCGCGTCTGGCGTTGGAGGTCGGCGACTCGACGCGTCAGGCGGAGTACAACCGCAGGGACGCGACGTTCACGCGTGTGACGTTCCGGTACGTGGTACAGGCGACGGACGCGGACGCGGACGGGATCAGCGTGGGCGCGGGCGCTTTGGCGGTGAGCGCGTCGGACACGATCGGCGACAGTCGGCAACGGTCGGACGCGGCGGACCTGGCGTTGGGGTCGCACGTGTTTTCGAACGCTTTGGCGCACAAGGTTTCGGGCGCCGTGCCGTACGTGACGAGCGTGTTCTTCATGTCGGCGACGAACAGCGGGATTTCTTACGCGAGCACGGACAGCGTGTTCGGACTTGGGGACGAGATACGGGTGGGCGTGGGGTTCAACACGGGCGTGACGGTGGCGGGCACGCCGCGACTGGCTTTGGGGATCGGTGCGCAGACGCGGAGCGCTGCGCAGTGCGACGCGGTAACGAGCGGCAACATCTTGGTGTTCTGCTACACGGTGGTTGCGGCGGACGCGGACTCGACGGGGATCAGCATCGGAGCGAACGCTCTGACGTTGCCGGGCGGCGCGACGATTCGAGCGACGGGGACGGCGACGGACGCTCGGCTGTCGCTGGTTCCGTGGAACTTCGCGGACGCGGTGGCGTACCAGGTCGACGGGACGAAGGAGGTGGCGCCGGCGGTGAGCGGCGTGGCGATATTGAGCGCGCCGGCGAGCGACAGCACGTACGGACGCACGGAGGCGATCGAGGTGGAGGTCGAGTTCGAGCGTTTGGTGGCGGTGACGGGGGCGCCGCAGCTGGCGTTGTCGATCGACACGCTGACGCGTCAGGCGAGCTACGCGAGCGGGAGCGGTACGCGGACGCTGGTGTTCCGCTACGTGGTGGTTGCTGCGGACGCGGATTCGACGGGGATCGGCGTCGCAGCGAGCGCGCTGACGCTGAACGGCGGGACGATCGTGCTGGTGGGCGGCACGACGGCTGCGACGTTGGGACTGGGTTCGAACGCGATATCGAACGCTGCTGCGCACAAGGTGGACGGGAGCCAGGGACCGCCGGGGGTGACGTCGCTGACGATCGATTCTCCCGTGGTGGGCGACGTGTTCGAGCGTGGCGAGACGATCGAGGTCGAGCTGGAGTTCAACCGCGCGGTGGACGTGACGGGCACGCCGCGGCTCGCACTGACGATCGGGAGCGCGACCAGGCAGGCGAGCTACGCGAGCGGTTCGGGCACGACGTCGCTGGTGTTCCGGTACGTGGTGGCGTCGGGCGACGCGGATGCGGACGGATTGAGCATCGCAGCGAGCGCGCTGACGTTGAGCGGCGGGACGATCCGTCTGGCTGGCGGGACGCTGGACGCGACGTTGGGGCTGGGCGCGGGCGTGGTGGTGACGAACAGCGGCGGCCACAAGGTGTCTGGCAGTACGTTCACGGTGCCGGCAGTGACTGCGGTGACGATATCGAGCGCTCCGGCGAGCGGTCAGACGTACCAGTTGGGCGAGTCGATCGAGGTGAAGGTGGCGTTCGGGCGACCGGTGGCGGTGACGGGCGCGCCGCGCTTGGCGCTGACGATCGGGACTACGACCAGGCAGGCGAGCTGGGAGTCGGCTTCGAGCAAGGCGGACACGCTGGTGTTCGGCTACGCGGTTCGACCATCGGACGTGGACGCGGACGGGTTGAGCATCGCGGCGGGCGCGCTGACGCTGAACGGCGGGACGATCGCCGACGTGCGTCCGGGCGCTGCGGCCGCGTCGCTGGGGCTGGGTTCGAGCGCGGTGACGAACGACGCTTCGCACAAGGTGAACGGCGGGCTGGGTCCGCCGGGTGTCGCGGGGTTGACGGTGGCGGCGGCGCCGGGCGGCACGTTCGAGCGCGGCGACACGGTGGTTGCGATGGTTGTATTCAACAAGGCGGTGGACGTGACGGGCGGGCCGCGGCTGGCGCTGGGGATTGGTTCGCAGACGCGTCAGGCTGCGTATGCGTCGGGGACGGGCACGGCGGCGTTGGTGTTCCGGTACGTGGTGGCGACGGCGGACGCGGACGCGGACGGGTTGAGCATCGGCGCGAGCGCGTTGGCGTTGAACGGCGGTACGATCGACGTTGCGGGCGGTACGACGGACGCCTTGCTGAGCCTGGAGCATCATGCGATCGGCGACGACGGCGCACTGCGCGTAGCGGGCGGTACGTTCACGGCGGCGTCGGTGTCGGGCGTGACGATAACGAGCAGTCCGGCGGGCGGGGGCACGTACGGGTTGAGCGAGGAGATCGGTGTCGAGGTGACGTTCAACCGCAACGTGGCGGTGACGGGCTCGCCCGAGCTGGCGCTGACGATCGGTACGCAGACGCGGCAGGCGTCGTACGTGACGACGACGGACGGCCGCGTGCTGTCGTTCGCCTACACGGTGGTTGCAGCGGACGCGGACGCGAACGGGTTGAGCATCGGCGCGAGCGCGTTGTCGCTGAACGGGGGCGCGATCGCGGACGCTCGCGACGCGAACGAGGCTGCGAGCCTGGGGTTGGGCGGCCATGCGATATCGAACAGCGGCAGCCATCGGGTGGACGGCACTCAGGGCCCGCCGGGCGTGAGCGCGGTGTCGATCGCGTCGCCGCCGATCGGCGACACGTTCGAGCGCGGCGACACGGTGGTTGCGACGGTGGTGTTCAACAAGGCGGTGGACGTGACGGGCACGCCGCAGCTGGCGTTGGGGATCGGCAGCACGACGAAGCAGGCGGGCTACGCTTCGGGCAGCGGCACGGCGTCGCTGGTGTTCCGTTACGTGGTGGTGACTGCGGACGCGGACGCGGACGGCATCAGCATCGCGGCGAGCGCGTTGGCGCTGAACGGCGGGACGATCGACGTGGCGGGCGGGACGGTGGACGCGGTTCTGGGGCTGGGGACGCACACGGTAACGAACAGCGCGGGCCACAAGGTTGCGGGCGGTACTTTCACGGCGGCGGCGGTGTCGGGCGTGTCGCTGACGAGTTCGCCTGCGGTGGCGACGACGTACGGCCGCGACGAGTCGATCGAGGTGCAGGTGACGTTCAACCGTCGGGTGACGGTGACGGGCACGCCTCGGGTGGCGCTGACGGTGGGTGCGCAGACGCGGCAGGCGGACTACGCGAGCGGGACGGGCACGCGGGCGCTGACGTTCCGCTACACGGTGGTGGCTGCGGACGCGGACGCGGACGGGATCGAGGTCGGCGCGAGCGCGCTGGCGCTGAACAGCGGCGCGATCGCGGACGCCCGCGACGGATCGACGGCGGCGGCGTTGGGGCTGGGCAGCCATGCGTTGAGCGCGGCATCGGGCCACAAGGTGGACGGTACGCTGGCGGGCGCGACGGTGAGCGGCGTTGCGGTGTCGAGCGCGCCGGAGAGCGGGGACACCTACGGGCTGGGCGAGCGGATCGAGGTTCAGGTCACGTTCGACCGTGCGGTGACGGTGACGGGCGCGCCGCAGCTGGCGCTGACGGTGGGGACGGTTGCGCGTCAGGCGAGCTACGCGGGCGGCAGCGGCACGGCGACGTTGTCGTTCGCGTACCGTGTGCAGGGCGCGGGCAGCGGCGGCAGCGGTACGGGCGGGGTGGACGCGGACGCGGACGGCGTCGGCGTTGCAGCTGCTGCGTTGACGCTGAACGGCGGTGCGATCGTGAACACGGCGGACGGCGTTCGTCCGGCGACGCTGGCGCTGGGCGGCCAAGCGATTGCGGCTGCTGCTGCCGACAAGGTGGACGGTACGGTCGAGGTCGCGCCGGTGGTGGTGGGCTTGGCGGTGACGAGCGAGCCTGTGGCGACGGGACTGTACGGCGCTGGCGGCGTGATCCGTGTCGAGGTGACGTTCAGCCGGCCGGTCGATGTGGCGGGCGCGTCGTCGTCGCCGGCGCTGGCGGCGTCGATGACGGCCGCGACGGCTGCGAACACGGCTGCGGCGCGGTTGGCGATCGACGTGGGCGGGACGACGCGGCACGCGGTCTACGTGTCGGGTTCGGGCACTGCGGTGCTGGCGTTCGAGTACGTGGTCCGTCCTGCGGACCGGGACCCGGACGGGATCAGCATCCCGGCGGACGCGCTGGCGGAGTCGGCGGGCGCGCTGCGGATCGCGGGCGGCACGACGCTCGCGGCGCTGGACCTGGGCGCGCACGCGGTGACGGACTTGGCGGACCACGCGGTGAACGGCGCGGGCAGCCTGGACCCGGTGTTCGGTCGGTTGGAGTACGAGTTCGAGTTGGCGGAGAACGTTGCGGGCCCGCTGCCGCTGGGCGAGGTGGTTGCGACGAGTCCGTTGGGCGCCGAGATGCGCTACGGGTTGGAGAGCGGAGGCGAGGGGCTGTTCGAGGTGGACGTGTCGAGCGGCGTGGTGACTTACGTTGGCGGTGGCGAGGACGCGGAGCAGCGTTCGGAGTACGTGATGCTGGTGGTGGCGGTGACGGACGGCGTGGGCGAGGGCGAGCAGCTCGAGACGGTGGCGAAGGTGACGGTGAAGGTCGTGAACGAGAACGACGAGGCGCCGTCGTTCGTCGAGGACGGTTGGCGGTTCGAGCTGGCGGAGGACGCTGCGGGTCCGCTGGTTCTGGGGGTGATGGAGGCTGTGGACTTGGACGAGGGCGACACCCTGACTTACGCGCTGGTGGCGGGCGACGCCGACCGGTTCGAGCTGGACGCTGGCACGGGCGAGTTGCGGTATGTTGGCGGAGGCGAGGACTACGAGACGAGCATAGGCATGTGGCGTTTGGAGGCGACGGCGACGGACTTGCTGGGCCGTACGGCGCGGACGACGGCGACGGTGATGGTTGCGGACGTGAACGAGGCGCCGTCGTTCGTCGACAGCGCATATGCGTTCGAGCTGGCGGAGAACGCTGCGGGACCGTTGGTGCTGGGCGCGGTGCGGGCGACGGACCCGGACCGGGACGACCCGCCGACGTACAGCTTGGCCGAAGGCGCCGCCGAGCAGTTCGAGGTGGACGCTGTTACGGGCGAGTTGCGGTACGTGGGCGAAGGCGAGGACGCGGAGACGGGCCCGGAGAGCTGGGCGCTCGAGGTCCGTGCGACGGACCGCGGCGGCGTCGCGGCGTCTGCGCGGGTGACGGTGGCGCTGCTGGACCGTAACGAGGCGCCCGTGTTCGCTGCGGAGGTCTACGAGTGGGAGTTCGAGGAGAACGTCGCCGGACCGTTGGTGCTGGGGATGGTCGAGGCTGCGGACCCGGACCGAGCGGACACGCTCGTGTACAGCCTGTCGGGCGAAGGCGCGGCGCTCTTCGAGGTGGACGCTGTTACGGGCGAGGTGCGGTACGCGGGCGAGGGCGAGGACTACGAGGCGGGCCCGGCGTCCTGGGAGTTCGAGGTGGTGGCGACCGACGGCGAGGGACTGGCGGCGCGGGTCGCCGCGACGGTCGCGCTGGTGGACGTGAACGAGGCGCCGGCGTTCGCGGACTCCGCATACGCTTTCGAGCTGGCGGAGAACGCTGCCGGACCGCTGACGCTGGGCGTGGTCGAAGCGACGGACCCGGACCGCGGCGACGCGCCGGCGTACAGCTTGGCCGAAGGCGATGCCGCGCGGTTCGAGGTGGACGCTCGGACGGGCGAGGTGCGGTACGTGGGGAGCGGCGAGGACTACGAGGCGGGTCCGCCGACGTTCGCGCTGACGGTGCGGGCGACGGACGCGGGCGGACTGACGGCCGAGGCGGGCGTGACGGTGACGTTGCTGGACGTGAACGAGGGTCCGGAGGCGGTGGGCGCGATGTCGCCGAAGACGCTCGAGGCGTACGGCGCCGCGGTGGAAGAGGAGTTGGGGCAGTACTTCCGGGACCCGGACGGCGACGCGCTGGCGTACGCGGTCGAATCGTCGTCGCCGGCCGTGGCGGCTGCGACGGTGACGGGCGCGGGCCGGTTGTCGATCGCGCCGCGGGCGATCGGCGAGGCTGTGGTGACGGTACGCGCGAGCGATCCGGGCGGGTTGTCGGCTCAGCAGCAGGTGCGTGTGACGGTGGAGGCGTCGCGGTCGGAGCGTGCGCGTGCGTTGGAGCTGACGCTGGCGGCGTTCGGCAGGTCGCTGGGCACGGAGACGGTGGAGGCGATCGGCGGGCGGTTGGGGCTGGGGTCGTCGGGCGCGCTGGGCCGGTCGCACGTGCAGCTCGGCGGGCGCTCGCTGGCCTGCGGCACGGGCGGCTCGGATGCATTCGGCGCCGGCGGCTTCGCCGACGTTGCGAACGCAGTGCACGGTCAAGCCGACGACGGCCAGGGCAATGCCGCCGCGGGCGGCTCGGGCCAGGCCGCAGGTGGCGGCAACGGCGATGCAGGCGGCTCGGGCCATTGCGGCCTCGAGTCGCTGGTGCGGGGCGCGACGGGCCTGCTGGGGCTGCAGATCGCGCACCCCGGCTCGCCGGACGCGGCCGGCGGGACTGTCGACTTGGCCGCGCTGCTGTTCGGCGACGGCCGGGGCGGTGCATTCGGTCAACCGACAGCGGGCGGCGCAGGCGGCATGGGCGGCTCCTACCAGGGCCAACAGCAAGCCGATGCCGAGCGCGGCGCTCGCGCCGACCGGGGCGGCCTGACGTTCAACCCCGTCGACGCCCGCGGCCTGCGCTCGCAGAGTTCGTTCCAGCTGTCGTTCGGCGGCTCGGCCGGCTCGGCAGCCAGCGAAGCTGTCCGGTCGGGCTGGACGGTGTGGGGCCAGGCGAACCTGGGCGAGTTCGAGGGCCGTCCCCGAGACGGCTTCGCCATGGACGGCCGCACGCGCTCCGCCTACCTGGGGCTGGACTACCGGTTCGGCTCCGGGTTCCTCATGGGCCTTGCGGGCTCGCGCAGCGACATGGAGGCCGGCTTCGACAGCGACGTCAACGGCGCGGGATCGGTCGACGCTCGCCTGACCAGCCTGTACCCCTACCTGCACTGGTCGTCCGGCGGCGGGTTCGGGGTGTGGGGCTTGGCGGGCGCGGGCCGGGGCGACGCGACGCTCGATGAGTCGGCGGGCGGCCGTTTCGACACGGACTTGGAGATGCGCATGGGCGCGCTGGGCGTGCGTCAGGAGCTGACCGGCGGGTTGGCGCTGAAGGCGGACGCTTTCGCGGTGCGCATCTTGTCGGACGAAGTGACGGGGCTGGCGGGCGTGACGGCGGACGCGCAGCGCGTGCGACTGGCGCCGGAGATCGGCGGCCAGTGGTCGTTGGGCGGCGGGCTGGCGATGCGGACGCGGTTCGAGGTGGGGGGTCGCTTCGACGGTGGCGACGCGGAGACGGGGATGGGCGCGGAGGCGGGCGCCGAGGTGGGGTTGGCGCACCAAGCCAGCGGGTTCAGCATGACGGCGCGGGGTCGTGCGCTGCTGGTGCACCAGGAGCGCGACTTCAAGGACTGGGGCGCGGGGTTCTCGCTGAGGTTGCAGCCGGGCGGCGGGGGCGAGAGCGAGGGCGGGCTGTCGTTCTCGGTCGAGCCGACGTGGGGCGACGCCGGGGGTGGCGCGCGGACGCTGTGGCAAGGGGGCGCGGACGTGTGGCGGACCGCGGGCGCGGCCGGCTTCAGCGCGCCGGTCGGCGCCGTGCGGCCAGTCGGCGTGAACGTCCCAGCAGGCGCGGGACTCGCTCACAACCAGGGCGACCCGTCGGCGCAGGGAGCGTCGGGCGCTGACGGCGGCTCGACCGCCGGCTCGCAGGCAGGCCCGGGCCTCCCGGCAGGCTCCGGCGTGCTGGCGGCCACGGGCGCGCCGGGCTGGGCGCCCGACCGCGTGGCGATGGAGGTCGGCTACGGCGTGCTGCTGTCCGGCGGTGCCCAGGTCAAGCCGTTCGGCCGGTGGAGCCGCGAGGGACCGACGGGCCATCGGGTGAACGTGGGGACCCGCTGGTCGTTGCTGGGCGGCGAGACCACGGGGCAACTTACCGAGTCCTCCGGGAGCCGGTCGCCCGGCCTGCGCTTGATGATGGACCTGTTCGGCGAGCACGTCGCCAGCGGCGTCCAGCCTCCGGAACGCCGCATCGGCCTCTCGGGCAGGATCGTCTTCGAGTAGGTGCCAGGTCAGACGGACGAGGGCGCCGTCGCGAAGTGGTTGATTGGGCCGCTTCCCTGGCCCAGCCCCGGCGCTTCCGCAATTGCCCGGCGAACCCACGCGACCGCGACCTCCGCCGCCTTCGGCACCGGGCGACCCAACGCCAGCCCGGCCGCAATCGCAGCGCTCAACGAACACCCCGTCCCGTGAGTGTGGCGGGTGGCGATCCGCCGCCCGCGCAGGACGCGGATCGACCGACCGTCCCACAGCACGTCCACCACTTCCTCGCCGGCCAGATGCCCACCCTTGACGAGGGCTGCCCCGGCACCGGCGTCCACTAGCAGCCGTGCGGCCCGCTCCATGCCCTCGACGCTGTCCTCCTCGACGCCGGTCAGAACCACGGCCTCGGGCCAATTGGGGGCAATCAGCGCCGCCAAGGGAAGGAGCTCGTCCCGAACCGCGTCCACTGCATCGGGGTCGAGCAGACGGTCCCCGCTGGTCGCGACCATCACCGGGTCGAGCACGTAGCGGCCCAGGTCGTGCTCTCGGAGCGCCTCCACCACCGCCCGCACCGTGTCGGCGCCGGCGAGCATCCCGGTCTTGACCGCCCGCACGGCGAAGTCGTCGGCGACGCTCCCGATCTGCGCCGCGACCACAGCGGGCGGCGTCGCGTGTACCTTCTGGACCCCGCGGGTGTTCTGGGCCGTCACCGCCGTGACTGCGGAGACGCCGTAGACGCCCCATTGATGGAACGTCTTGAGGTCCGCCTGGATCCCGGCCCCGCCGCCGCTGTCGCTCCCGGCCACGGTGAGAACGACGGGCGGGCGGTCCCCGACCGGCGGCTCCGGTGGAGGCGACGAACGGCGCATGATCAGCAAAGCTAAGCGGAGGACGGTCGAGCTGTTGGCCCGAAGCCGTCACCGGGCGCGGAAGCGGATGACGGTGGTGGAGGGTCCGAAAGTGATCGCGGAGGCGCTGCGCTCGCCGGTCCAGGTCGCGTGGACGGCGATCGGGGAGGAGTACGCGGGGACCCCGGAGGGCTGGGAGATCGCGTCGCTGGGTCGCGAGAGGGGGGTGACCACAGTGCTTGCACCGGACGACGAAGTTGTGGACATCTGCGCTACCGAGTCGCCGCGCCCCGCGCTGGCCGTCGTCAAGACGCCGCCACTGGAGGCGCGACCTCTCCTTCCGGGGCGATACATGGTTGCCGATGCCGTCCAGGGGCCGGGCAACTTGGGGACGCTGGTGCGGAGCGCCTGGGCCTTCGGCCTCGACGGAGTCGCGATCGGCCAGGGAACGGTGGACCCGTGGAACCCCAAGGTGGTCCGGGCGTCGGCCGGCGGAGTCTTCCGCGTGCCTCTCCTGGTCGTGCCCCCGGGTTTTCCGGCTGGGGAAGAGTCGGCCTCGGCGTCCCCGCCGCGCCTGCTCTACGCGGACCCCGCGGGCGTTCCCCCGGACGCTGCGAGCGCCCCCTTGGCCCTGCCCCGGGACGCGCTCCCGGACGTTGCGGACACCCCCGGCGCGAGCTGGGTGCTGGTGGTGGGCAACGAGGTTCGGGGCGTGTCGGATCGCTACCGGCGGTTGGGTCGCGCCGTGGCCGTGCCCCTTGCTCCCGGGGTGGACTCCCTCAACGTGGCTGTGGCCGGGTCGATCCTGATGTACGTCCTGTCGTCGAGACCGCGGTGAGCGACGGCGCCTACGTAACTGTGGCCGGGGCGCTGGGGCTCTGCCTCGGCTCCTTCCTGAACGTCTGCGTCTTCCGTTGGACCGCCGACGAGTCGGTGACGAGCCCCGGGTCGCGTTGCCGAAGCTGCGGCAAGCCCGTTCGCTGGCGCGATAACGTGCCGGTGGTGGGCTACCTGTTGGTCCGAGGCCGCTGCCGAAGCTGCGGCGCCCGCGTAAGTCCCCAGTATCCGCTGGCCGAAGTCGCGACCGGGATGATCTGGGCCGGCGCGGCGCACCACTGGGGCGTGCACCCCGAGGCGCTGCGGGGGGCCGTCTTCCTCACCATCCTTCTGGGGATTGCCATTGCGGACGCCCGCACCTACCTGATCCCGGACCAGTTCTCCCTGGGCGGCGCCGCCCTCGGCCTGGCCTCGGCGCCTCTTGCCGGCGGGCCGGACGCGACCGCCAGCATCGGTGGGGCCGCCCTGGGGTTCTGCCTCCTGTGGGGCACGGCGTTCGTCGGCAAGCTGGTCTTCAAGAAGCCGGCGATGGGCGGTGGCGACATCAAGACGATGGCCATGATCGGCGCGTTCCTGGGGCCGGCCGGGGTGCTGGTCGCGCTCCTTGCCGGCGCCCTGGCGGGAACCGTCGTCTTCGGCCCGGTGTCGCTCCGCTCGGGCAAGCTCGTCCCCTTCGGCGTCTTCCTCTCCGTGGGAGCGGGCGCGGCCTACGTCTGGGGCGACCGGATCGCAGGCTGGTACATGGGCCTGGTGGTCGGGCCAGCCTAGCGGGCGACGGAGGCGCCTCTTCCAGACCCAGTCGCGCCCGACTGCCGCTCGACCAGCCGCAGCACCAGCTCGGCCGTCCGCCTAGCGCTGCCCGAATGCCGGTCCAGCGCCCGCAGACCCCCGGCGGCCACGGCCTCGGCGGCCTTCGGATCCGCCGTCCATCGCTCGATCAGGGCCATGGGATCTTCGCTGACGACGATCCCTCCTTCCTCCAAGAGGTCGTCCACCACGCCCCGGAAGTTCTCGCAACGAGGACCCGTCACCGTCGGCTTGCCCAGCGCCACGGGCTCGATCGGGTTCGAGCCGCCCAGCGCCGCCAAGCTTCGGCCCACGAAGACGGCGCTGGCCAGAGAATAGGCGGCCGGCAGCTCGCCCAGCGTGTCCAGCAGGAACATGTCCGACGCCGAGGGGTGCGCTCCCGCCGCCGAAAGGCCCGTTCGCGCCGGCCGGTCGGCCCCATCTGCCCGCTCTTGTCCCGAAACGCGGCTCCGCCGCCGCATCCCCGGGACCAGCGCCGCCACCTCGTCCCAACGGTCGGGGTTCCGGGGCGCCAAGAGCAGCTGGCACCCCGCCGGCAGGCCGCGGAGCAGCTGCGCCTCCTCTCCGGGTCCCGTGGAGCCCGCCACCACCAGGGGCCGAGTCCGGTCGACGCCCAGCGCCGAGGCCAGCGCTTCCGCCGACCGAACGCTCGGGCGGCTGCGGGCCGCGTCCCACTTCAAGTTGCCCGTCGTCACGCACCGAGCGGGCGGAACCCCCATCGACACGAAGCGGTCCCGGTCCGCCTCGGTCTGCGTTGCCACCAGGGCCAGCCCGCGAAACATCCGTCCCGCAACCGCGCGGCCTGCCCGGTAGCCCCGCAGGCTTCGGTCGGAGAGCCTGCCGTTCACCACGCACACCGATATTCCCCGTCGTGCGCACGCGCCCAAGAACGACGGCCAAAGCTCGAGTTCGGCCAAGACGACCACGCGGGGGCGCACGGCGTCCAGAAACCGTCGCACTGTCCACGTGAAGTCCAGCGGAAACCGCACGACGGCCCGGGTAGCCCCGTGAACCTCCACGGCCCGCGCGAACCCCGTCTCGGTGCTGGCGCTCGCCACCAAGTCCGGCTCCAACGGCGACGCGGCCAGCGCCTCCGTCAGCGGCTCGAGCGCATGCGTCTCGCCCACGCTCACCCCGTGGACCAGGACCCGAGGTCCCGGCGTTCGCCGCTCCACGGGGCCGACCCTGCCGTTGCGCGCGCCGACCCCCGTCGGCCACCTCCCCGTCGTCGATCGCTTCCGGCAGCAGTGGACCGCCAGCCCCAGCCCCACGGCCACGTCGCGCAAGAGTCCGGTCATCGGAGAAGGCGTCTCGTTGTTGGAGGGCAGCGGCGGCAAGGGTTGTACGGCCCGCGGCCAATCATAACCTTCCATGAATGATCCCCAGACACGTCCGCGCGATCCTGATCGTTCGGCTCTCGGCCCGAGGCGATGTCGCGTTGGCGTCTCCGCTGGCCGGGGCGTTGCGCCGCCGCCATCCCCGGGCCCACATCGCCTGGGCGGCCGAAGAACGGACGGCGGAGCTGATCCGCCACAACCCGCACCTGGATGAGGTGATCGTCTGGGAGCGCGCCGCCTGGAAGGAGTTGCTGCGGCGCGGGCGCTGGAACGAACTGGCCCGTGCCGCGACGGCGTTCGCCGAGGCGCTGCGCTCCCGCCGCTTTGACGCTGTGGTGGACGCTCAAGGCCTGCTGCGCAGCGGCGCGGTGACCTTCCTGTCGGGGGCCCCCGTCCGGATCGGCCTCGGTGGCCGCGAGGGGTCGCGTCTCCTGATGACGAAGGTGGTGAAGCGCGGCGGCGACCCGCGAAAGATCTCGTGGGAGTACGCGCACCTGGCGTCTGTCCTGGGACTCGACACGACTTCGTTCGCCATGGAGATCCCCTGCGGGGCCGACGATCTGGCCGGGGCGAAGCGGATCGTCCGCGAAGCGGGACTCGAAGGCGGGTTCGTCGCCGCGTGTCCCTTCACGACCCGGTCCTTCAAGCACTGGTTCGAGGGCCGCTGGTCGGACGTGCTGGGGCGGCTGCCCCGACGGACCGGCCTTGGCGTGGCCCTCTTGGGGGGACCCGCGGACCGCGCGGCCGCCGATCGAATCCTGGCGGACGTCGACGGCGAACCTGGGACCGCACCGGTCGCGGACTTGGTGGGGCGGACCACGCTGGGCGAAGCGTCGGCGCTGGTCTCGCTGGCGCGCGCGCTGGTGGGCGTGGACACTGGCTTGTCGCACATGGCGCACGCCCACGGCACGCCGGCCGTGCTACTCTTCGGGTCGAACACGCCGTACCTGGACCCGCCCAGCCCCGACGCCGCCATCCTTCATTCCGGGCGTCCGTGTTCGCCCTGCAAGGGCAAGCTGGTCTGCGCTGGCCGCATCGACTGCATGGCCGACCTGACCGCCGACCAAGTGCTGGCGGCCATGGAACAGCCGCTGGCGCTGGCGGAGAGCCGGTCGTGCGCCTCTCCGTGATCGTCAGCACCTACCAGTCGCCGGAATGGCTGGAGAAGGTCCTGTGGGGCTACGGCGCCCAGAGCCATCGGGACTTCGAGATCGTCGTGGCCGACGACGGGTCGGGTCCGGAGACGACTCGCCTGATCGAGCGAAGTCGGCGGCGGCTCGGGGTTGCCGTACGCCATGTTTGGCAGGAGGACAGGGGCTTTCGCAAGCCGCGCATTCTCAATAGGGCCGTTGCCGGCGCCCGAGCCCCGTACCTGGTCTTCACCGACGGAGACTGCGTGCCCCGAGCCGACTTTCTGGCGGTTCACGCGGCCTTGGCGCGAAGGGGGCGCTTTCTCTCCGGCGGCGCCGCGCGGCTGTCGATCGCCGCCAGCAAGGCGGTGAGCCGATCCGCCGTCGAGACCGGCGAAGCGTTCACCCGGCGGTGGGTGCGCGACGCGGGCGGCTGCCGACTGCGGGGCCTCGCCAAGCTCTCGACGCCGGCCTGGACCCGCACCGCTGCCGATCTCCTTACCACCACCAAGCCCACCTGGAACGGCGGCAACGCCTCGTGTTGGGCCGCCGACGCCCGCGCGGCCAACGGCTTCGACGAGCGCATGGGCTACGGAGGCGAGGACCGGGAGTTCGGCGAACGCCTGGAGAACGCCGGCGTCCGCGGGAAGTGCGTTCGCTACCGCGCCGTCTGCCTTCACTTGGAGCACGCCCGAGGCTACGCGGACCCGGCCGCCGAGGCTCGCAACCGCCACCTCCGACGCCGAACCCGCCGCCGGGGAGCGGTTCGCACCCCCTTCGGAATCGAACAAGGCCGAGCCCCGCGATGACCTGCTCGAAGCTTGCCGGGAACGGCGCCCTCCGGTCCTTCCGAGACGAGTTCCCGGTCGCGGACCGCGTCGTGTTTCTCAACCACGCCGGCGTGGCGCCCACCTCCACCAGAGTGGTCGAGGCCGTCCACGAGTTCATGGACTCGCTGGCTCACCTGGGGCGCCCCAGCTTCGACGCCTGGGAAGACTTGGCCCGCAAGTGCCGCGAGCAGTTCGCCCGGCTGGTGGGTGCCGAACCCGAAGAGATCGCCTTCGTCCGCAACACTTCTCACGGGCTGTCGCTGCTGGCGTCCGGGCTGAACTGGCGGCCCGGAGACCGGGTGGCCGTGGCCGCTCCCCTGGAGTACCCGTCCAACGTCTATCCGTGGATGGACCTGGCGCGACGAGGGATCGTCGCCTTGGACGCGGTGGAGGCGGACCGGGGCGCCGTGACCGTGGAGGCCGCAGCCCGCGCACTGCGACCGGCCACGCGGGTGCTTGCAACGAGCTCGGCCCAGTACGCCACCGGCGCGGTCGCCGACCTGGACGGCCTGGGGGCCTTGTGCCGAGAGCGGGGCGTCCTGCTTTGCGTGGACGGCATCCAGACCGTCGGGGTGCTGCCGATCGACGTGAAGAAGTCCGGCGTCCACTTCCTGTCCGCCGACAGCCACAAGTGGATGCTGGGCATGATGGGCATCGGCGCCGTCTTCGTGGACCGTTCGCTCGTGGAGCAGGTCCATCCGCCCCTTCTGGGCTGGCGGAGCACCACGGAGGCGTTCGACTTCGACCGAATCCACTTCGAGCTCCAGGACACGGCGGGCCGCTACGAGGAAGGGAGCCTGTCGTACCCGCTGATCGCGGGCTTCTCGGCGGCGCTGGCGCTGCTGGAGGAGGCGGGGATCGAAGCGGTCGCGGCGCACGCGACGGAGTTGGTGGACCACTTGGCGCGGCGCCTGGAGTCCCTGGGCTGCACGACGGAGCCGGCCCCCGAGCACCGGCGCCACATACTGGTGTTCCGCCATCCACGGGCCGAGCCCGAGCAGTTGCTGGAAGGGCTGGCCGACCGGGGAGTGATCGCGTCGCTTCGCCGAGGCGGCGTGCGGTTGTCGCCCCACCTCTACAACACGCGCGCGGAGATGGAGCAGGTGGGGCGGGCGGTTCAGGAGGTGCTGGGCACGATCACGACTGCGCCCACGACATCGTAGGCGTCCATCCCCGCAAGGATCGCCGCGCCTTCCGCCAGCGAGACGGTGCGCGTCACCAGCCGGCCCGGGTCGATAAACCCCGCCGCGATCATCCGCAGCATCCGGTCGTACTCGTGGGCCTGAAGGCCGTGGCTGCCCAGCATCTCCAGCTCCCAGGCGATCACGCGGTCCATGGGGACGCGGGGGTGGCGGTCGTCGCCGGTCGCGAGGCCGACCTGGACGTGGCGTCCGCGCTTGCGAAGGCAGGCCACCGAGTTGAAGCACGTGTCCGGGTGGCCCAGGGCGTCCAGGGACACGTGGGCGCCGCCTTCGGTCCGCACGCGCACCTCTTCAGCCGGGTCCGCCGAGGCGGAGGCGTCCACCGTGGCCGCGGCGCCCAGCCGTCGCGCCAGCTCCAGCGGCTCCGGGCGGATGTCCACCGCCACCACGCGGGCGCCGATGGCCCGGGCGATCATGACCGCCGACAGGCCCACGCCCCCGCATCCGTGCACCGCGACCCAGTCCCCCGGACGCACGCGGCCCTGCGCCTCCACGGCGCGGAATGCGGTGGCGAACCGGCAGCCCAGTCCCGCCGCGGTCGCGAACTCCATCTCCGGGGGCAGCGCCGCCAGCGTAAGGTCGGCCTCGCGCAGCGCGACCCGTTCTGCGAAGCCGCCCCATCCGTGAAAGCCGGGCTGGAACTGGCGGTCGCACACTTGCTGCTGTCCGGCGCGGCAAGGGCGGCAGCGCCCGCATCCGGCAATGAAGGGCACCACCACCCGGTCGCTGCTCCGCCACCTTCGCACGTCGGCGCCGACCTCCTCGACCACCCCGGCGATCTCGTGTCCCGGCACGTGGGGAAGGACGATGTCGGGGTCGTGCCCCACCCATCCGTGCCAATCGCTCCGGCACACGCCGCAGGCCTCCACGCGAAGGACCACGCCGCCGGGCGGGGGCTCGGGGTCCGGCAGCGACTCCAGCACGATCTCTCCCCGGTACTGCCTGTAGATCGCTCCCGTCATGCCCGTCTTCCCCTCCGAAGAGATTGCCTTTGCGTTCAGCGCGCGTTCATTGTACCTTGATGCGACGGTGCTCGCCTCGCATTCGACAGCCCCGGTCCGATGGAGCCGGGCATTCCAGCAACCCACCCCTCGAAGGAGCAGTTGAGTGAACAAGACCGAAATGGCCAGGGAACTCGCGAGCAGGAACGACTGGCTGACCCAGCCGCTGGCCGCCCAGCTGGTGGACAGCATCTTCAACCCGGCCACCGGGATCATCGCCGACGAGCTGGACGCCGGCGGCAAGCTCAACCTCGGAGGCTTCGGAACCTTCGAGGTGCGTCAGCGGGCGGCGCGCACGGGCCGCAACCCCCGCACGGGGGAGCAGATCCAGGTTCCGGCGCGCAACTACCCGGCCTTCAAGGCGGCGAAGGGCTTCAAGGACCGAGTCGGCTAGGCTAGGCGAGGCATCCACGCCGGGGAAGTCCCCGACGCCTCTCCCCAAGCGCCTCCCGCCCGTGCGGCGCCTCCGCGAACGCGCCGGCGCCCCGGCGGTAGGGAAGTGAAGACTTCCGCCGTGCCATCTCGTAGGGCGGTGCGACAACGAGCATGGGTGCGGATGTCTTCGGAATGGGAGGAACACCGTGACCGAACTGGCAACGCCCGCTCTGGTGGGCGAGGTCGTCATTCTGGCCTTGGTGGCCGGCGTGGTCTGGGCGGTGTTCCGCGAGGTCGCGCGGGTGGTCGTCAAGCTCCTGCTGCCGGCTGGGTTGATCGTGGCCGTGGCGGTCTGGTTCGGGTGGCTGGACGAAACGACGGTCGGGAACATCCTGGTCGCCGTGGGCGACGGGGTCATGACCGGAATACGCGCCGTCGCGGGCACCGTCGCCGACTGGGTGACGGCCACGTCCCTGGCAGGCTGATCCCGGCGGCGCTGGCCTGCGCCTGCGCCGGAGGCCCCGGACCGGCCGGGGCGCCGTCGTCCGTCGCGGCGCTCGACCCTGCTGGCGCCTACGTCGTGACGTTGGCTTCGGAGGTGATGGTGGCCGAGGGCGTCCTGGAGATCCGCGGAGCACCGGGGACGTATCGGGGCCGATTGGAAGCGGGTGGGCTGTCTGCGGAGATCGTGGCCGTGGAGACCGGTCCCGGCCAGATGACGGTGGATGCCGATACGGGCCAAGGAACGCTCGTGCTGCGCTTGGCCGTGGACGACGGCTTCCTGTCGGGCAACTGGGTCCTGGGACCGCGTCGCGGCACCGTAACGGCCGAACGAAGGCGGCGTTAGTCCGCGATGCCCGGCGGCCCCGTCTCCATCGGCAGATCGTTCCGGCCGCCCCACTCCGACCACGAACCGTCATAGATCGCGACCTCGCCGTAGCCGGCCCGAGCCATGCACCACGCGAAGGCGCAGGCGCTGGTGCCGGAGCCGCACGTGGCCACCAGCTCCTTGCCTGGGTCCACGCCGGCGCCGGCGAGTGCGCGTCCCAGTTCATCCTTGCCGATCGCCAATCCCGTGCTTCGATCCACCAACTCGGTGTAGGGAAGGTTGCGGCTACCCGGCACGTGGCCGCCCCTCAGGCCGGCTCTGGGCTCGGGCTCGACCCCTGCGAAGCGCCCGGCGGGACGCATGTCCACGATCTGGACGGCCGACGAACCGATCGACTTCAGGACGCCTGCGGCAGTGCGGGCCATGCCGGGGTTGGCGACGGGCGTGAAGCGGACCGGCGCGTCCCGGCCGACGGGCGTCGGCGGTCCGGACTCCGTCGGGAAGCCGCGCGCCCTCCATCGGCCCAGTCCGCCGTCCAGCACCGCGACCGCGTGGAACCCGAAGTAGCGGAACGTCCACCAAGTGCGCGGCGCGCTCAGGTTCACCCCCGACGCGTCGTACACCACGACCACCGACCCGTCCGACACGCCGGCTGCCTCCGCGCGCGCCTTGAAGTGCTCGGGCGGCGGCAACGTGTGCGGCAGCGGCGAGGCGGGGTCGCTGGCGCCGTCCAGGTCGAAGAAGCAGGCGCCGGGGATGCGGACCTCCTCGAATTCGCGTGCCGGCGAGCGGCCGGCGCCGGGCAGGTACCAGGAGCCGTCGAGCACGACGAGGCCGGGCGACCCCAGGCGATCGGCCAGCCAGCCGACGGAGACAGACGGTCCGGGCAGCGGCGCGGGCGATCGGCGGGACGGGTCGACTTGGTGTGGTCGGCTGGGCGGGTTGGGCGGTGGCGTCATGAGTGCGGCGGAACGGTGAGCGGGTCGGCGGCGGCGCCGGATCGATTCCGCAAGATAGGGCGTTGCCGTCGCGCAGGGACACGGCCATGAGAGTTCTCGTGACGGGCGCCGCCGGCTTCGTCGGCCACTTCGTGTCCCTGCGGCTCGTGGACGCCGGGCACGACGTGACGGGCGTGGACAACCTCAACGACTACTACGACCCGCAGCTGAAGCGCGACCGCCTTGCCCGCGCCGCCGAAGCCGCCCGGAACGCCCGGGGCGCCGGCAAGAGCGGCCGGTTCTCGTTCGTTCGCCTGGACTTGGCCGAAGCGGCGCCGGTCGAGGAGCTCTTCGCGAAGCAGCGCTTCGACCGTGTCGTGCACTTGGCCGCGCAGGCGGGCGTCGCCCACTCGCTCAAGGAACCGCTCGCCTACACGCGCGCCAACGTCGTCGCGTTCGCCCACGTTCTGGAGGGCTGCCGGCACGCGCGCGCCGAGCACTTGGTCTACGCTTCCACCAGCTCGGTCTACGGGGCGAGCGAGCGACTGCCGTACTCGGTGGACCACTCGACCGACCACCCGCTCTCGCTGTACGCGGCCACCAAGAAGGCCAACGAGGCCATGGCGCACTCCTATTCGCACCTGTACGACCTGCCCACCACGGGCCTGCGGTTCTTTACCGTCTACGGTCCGTGGGGCCGCCCCGACATGGCGGCCTACCTGTTCACGCGACAGATCCTGGCCGGCGAGCCCGTGACCCTCTACAACCGGGGCCAGCACTGGCGCGATTGGACCTATGTGGAAGACATTGCGGAGGGCGTGGTGCGAGTGCTGATGAACGTTCCCCGGGGCAACCCCGAGTGGGACGGCGGAGCCCCCGACCCCGGAAGCAGCCGAGCGCCCTGTCGGCTGTACAACATCGGCGCGGGCCGGTCGGTCCACCTCATGGAGTTCGTAGACGTCTTGGAGGAGCTCCTGGGCGCGAAAGCGGTCCGGAAGCTCGTGCCTCGTCGCTCGGTGGACGTTCGGGAAACGCTGGCCGACGTGGAGCGGCTCCGCGCCGATGTGGGCTACCGGCCCTCCACGCCGGTGCGGGAAGGGCTGCGACGTTTCGTGGAGTGGTACAGGAGCTACCACGGCGTCTAGACCGAAGCCCGACCCCGGAAACGTGCGAGATTCCCTGCGCGACAAAGGCTTGGCGCAGATTGCGGGTGTACGCTGCCGGGTACGCGGAGTCAAGGCCCGCCGCCGAGAAAGGTAGTCCCCGGGAGTCCGGCGAAAAGTTGGTCCCAACCAGCTATCCAAACGCCCCGTTTTCGGCCCCATCGTTTGGGTGTCCGCCCCGAGAGGCGGCACGAGCCCCCGCGCCCAGAAAGGCCGCTCGCCCCCAATGGACCGACACCGCAACGAACACCAACTGCCCGACCACGACCCCGACTCGTCGCAGCAGCCCGACTGCGTGGCCGATGCCCCGGACTCCCAGGACGACGCGCCCCAAGAGCGCGAGCGCCGTCGCCACGACCAGACCTACAAGGCCCTCTTCGCCCACGGCGCGGCGATCGAATCGCTGATCCGCGACTTCCTGGCCGTCGAATGGCACCAGCACCTCGACCTCGGCACCGCCGCGCTCGTCTCCACCGAGACGATCTCCGAGGGCCTCAAGCGCAGGCTGGCCGACTTCGCGCTCCGCGTCTGGTTCAAGGGCGGCGAGGCCTCGGTCGTCTTCCTGGTCGAGTTCCAGGCGTCCCACGATTCCGACATGGCGCTTCGCACGTTGGACTACGCGATCGGGATGGTCGAGGCGTTGCGGGCCAACCCGAAGATGCTGGACCCGGGGGACGCCGTGCCCCTGCTCCTTTCCTGCGTCCTCCACACCGGTCCGAAGCGCTGGCCGGCGGAGACGAGCTTGGCGGCCTTGACGCGCACGCCGGAGCCGCCGCCGGCCGTGGCGCGCGCCGTAGCCGGCTTCGGCACCGCGCACCGCTGCGTCGTGCTTGACTTGCAGTCGGCGTCGGCGCGGGGCTTGTTGCCGGCGGACTCGTTGCTGGGCTGGCTGGGCGCGTTGGAGCGGGCGCCGCTGGGGGACGCCTTTCCGCGCGTGCACGCCTCGTTGGCGAGGCATCGGGCCGGGGAGGGGCATCGTTCGTTCCGGCGGTCGTTCGCCAGGTGGACGGACGAGCGGATGCGAGCGGCGGGCGTGCCGGCGGAGCGGACGGAGGTTATCGTGCAGGGGATCATTCAACCCGAGGAGGCGCTGGAGATGGGCCAGACGTACTACGAGGAGTGGGTGGAGGGACACGAGCGCAGGGGCATGGCGAAGGGCGTGAAGAAGGGCGTGGCCCGGGGTCGCCGAGAGATGGTGCTTGGGCAGGCGTCGCGGAAGTTCGGGATGGAGACGGCGAAGCGTCTGGAGGCGCTGATGGGGGCGATGGGTCCCGAGCAGCTGCTCGAGGTGGGCCACGCCGTGCTGGAATGCGAGACGGGGGACGACCTGCTGGCCGAGGCGGCCAACGGCGCTTCCGCCTCCCGCCAGCTCTAGTGCCCGCCTGCGCCGCCGGCGTCTATCCGCCCGTCAGCTTCAGCCGGACGACCGTGGGCACGTCGGTGGCCGGGTCGGTCCTGGATGCGAGGAAGTCGCCGTCGGCGCTTAGGTGCCAGGGCATGTAGGCGGTCTCGGCTCGCGCTTCGCCTGCCAGGCGGACACGGCCGGATTCGTCCCGGCGGAAGACCTGCCACACCGAGTAGCCGTCGTCCTTGTATGCGATCATGTTGACGACCGCCCCGTCGTCCATCTGGAAGATGCCCACCGACTGCGGAAAGTGCGGATGGTAGCTGCGGGACAAGTTTACTCCCTCTCCCGTCTCCACGACGCCGCCGTCGCCCGGGTGCCGAAGCAGGCGTGGCATCTCCACGACCAGTGTTCCTCGGGGACTCTCGGCCGGTCTGGACGAAAACGAGTACTTCGCGATGCGATGCGGCGCAGCCTGCGAGTACAGAAGGCCGCTGTCGGACGTCGCATGGACTGGACCGCCGCCGCCGACGATTCGAGTTCTCCAGTTCTCCGCGTCGGACGGCTGTTCCCAACTGGCCAGCAAGCTGCCGTCGTCGTCAAAGAGGTGCAGCGGGGCTGGGACGCCCGGCAGTCCGCCGCTGACGACGAACCTACCTCCGTCCAGGGCCGCGAAGCCACGGGGCCACGACAGGAGGACGCGAAACCGAACCCGCCTCAGATGGTCCCCTGCGGGCGTGAAGATCTCCACGCCGCGCTCCAGATCGAACACCGCCACGTTGCCTCCGGGGGTCAGCGCGATTCGATCCGGAGACTGGACTTCGCCGGGTCCGTCGCCGCCTCTCGCGATCACGGTCGGACGGCCTCCCGAGGGGTCCACCGAAATCACGACCGGAGTCGACGGGTCGGATATCCAGATCGTGCCCGCCGGAGTCTCCACGACGCCGTCGACCCAGGCGAGCTCGAGGCCCGCCACCTCGTCCGAACTCCATGTCTCGATCAGATCGAGCGACGCCACGGCGGTAGCGCCTTGGCCGGAGAGTGGCCGGACGATCGCCGCGGCTGGGAACGCCAGAGCCCCGACGGCGATACTTGCGGCAAGGGCGCTACGACGTGCGGTCATGGAGCACGCTCCTCCTTGGAGGGGTCGGCCGATCGGCAAGGATGCGACACGGGGGAAACGCCGGTTCCCTCTTCTTGTGATGGGTCATTGCGTGCCATCGGTTTGGCAGCTGGTCGGGGCTCCGCCCGAGCAAGATGTCCACAGGCGCGCCGTCGCCAAGTGGCGCTGGCCGTGCCGCGAAGATAAGCTGACGGCGTGAGGCAATCCAAAACGCGACCCGCGAACGGCATGGATGGTGCGCGCCATGCTCCACGCGCGGACGATGCCCGGGCCGGCTTTCGGGTTGGCCCCGGGTTTCGCCGCTTCTCGCAGAAGGACGACGTATTCTGCCGTTCGTTTTGGGACCCGGCGGTCAGAACCCACCGTTCGGACACCTTCTACGAAACCTACCGCACGCCGCAGATCCGGTGGCGCGACGCCGACGGCTTCACGCGCCTCGACTACGCCCTGCGGAACGCCTCGTGGCACGTTGCGGACGTCTTCGCCGAACTTCGCCAGGACAGCGACCGGCGGGAGGGCTTTCTCGATCCGTACACCGTCCTGCGCGAGGGGCCGGGGGGCGAGCCGTTCGCAGGGTCGGCCGAAGCGCTGGCCGCGCACGTCAAGCGGGCCGCCTTGACCGTGGGGGCCGACTTGGTGGGGATCACCGGATACGACGAGCGCTGGGTCTACGCGCACAACTACAGCCGCGAGACCGAATCCGAGAAGCCGCAGGAGGTGTCCGGCGACCTGGGGAACGTCGTGATCGTGGCCCAGTCGATGGACCGGGGACTGCTGCGCACGGCGCCGTCCGCGCTGAGCGGGGCCGCGACGGGCGCCGGGTACTCGCTGGACGCGATCGTGCTGCTGGCCATCGCCCAGTACATCGTGAACTTGGGCTACCGGGCCGTGGCGAGCATGAACGACACGGCGTTGGCGATTCCGCTGGCGATCAAGGCGGGGCTGGGAGAGTACGGGCGTCACGGCCTGCTGATCACGCGGGAGTTCGGTCCCAGAGTGCGACTGGGCAAGGTGTTCACCGACATGCCGCTGGCCCACGACCGGCCGCGACGCTTCGGCGTGGAAGAGACGTGCGGCGTCTGTCGGGCGTGCACCCGCGCCTGCCCGGCCAAGGCCATCGCCGACGGCGCGCCGTCCACGGCCGTGCACAACCGCTCCAACATCCGAGGCGTCGAGAAGTGGACCACCGACGGGGAGAAGTGCTTCCGCTTCTGGTCGAACCTGAACACCGACTGCGCCATCTGCGTGCGCGTGTGTCCCTACAACCGCGACTACGCCCAGTGGTGGAACCGGGCTTGGCAATGGCTGGCCGGGACGCCGCTGCGCCGCGTCGCGCTCTGGCTCGACCGCATGTCGCGACGGGCCGTCCGGGCGACGCCGGCCGAGTGGTGGAGCCGAGCGCGTTAGCGACCGAGCGCGCGAACGCTTCGACACGGCCGGCTCCGCGCGAGCTTGCCGGCTTGCCGGCCCCGTGGGCGCGAACCAGAATGCACGCGGAAGACTGGCCCGAGAGCACGAACCGACCGACCCCCGAGGTCCCTTCATGACACGCACGCACCGTTCGCCCGTCCGCTGCCGCCCAGTTCCTGTCGCGCTGGCCTGCTTTCTCGCGGCGCCGACCGCTGTCGCCGCCCAGCGTGCGCCCGGCATCGTCGATCTCGTCAACGTGCCGGGGGTTTCGTCGCCCCGGCTGAGCCCCGACGGAACGCGCGTGCTGTACGTCCGCTCGGACGCGGACTGGGAGAGAAACCGCGCGGTCGCCCATATCTGGATGGCGACGGTCGGCGGAGGGCCGGACCTGCGGCTGACAGGCGGCGAGGACGGCGAGTCCAACCCGCGCTGGTCTCCCAACGGGTCGATGATCGCCTTCACCGCCGCCCGCGGCGCCGACGAATCGATGCAGATCTACCTGCTGGACACCCGCGGGGGCGAGGCGCGCCGGCTTACGGACCATCCCACGGCGGTCTCGTCCGTCTCGTGGGCGCCCGCCGGCGACGCCTTGTACTTCCTGGCGTCCGACGACAAGCCGGACGAACAGAAGGCCCGCGAGAAGGCCGGCGACGACGTTTACGCCTTCGACGAGAACTACCAGCAGCGCCATCTGTGGCAGGTGGACATGGGCGAAGGCGTTGCGGCCGAGGGCGCTGCCGAGACCCGGCGCATAACCGAGGGCGAGTTCTCGGTCAACGAGTACCGGTTGTCCCGGGACGGCGCCATGGTCGCATACGACAGGGGGCCGTCGCCTCTCTTCGACGACAACGACGACGGCGAGGTGTGGGTCATGAACGCCGACGGCACGGAAGCGCGCCGGATCACGCGCAACGGCGTTCCCGAGTACGGCGCCGAACTGTCGCCGGACAACCAGTGGGTCCTCTTCCGCGCAGACTCCAACACCAAAGGCGAGTTCTACTACAACGACAAGGTGTACGTGGCGGCGGCGGACGGCTCGGGCTCAGGTGCGGACGCTGGCACGGCCGGCGATTCGGGCGCGGGCGGCGGGTACCGACCTGTCGTTCCCGACTTCCCCCACGAGGCCAGCCAGGCGATCTGGGGCCGGGACGCATCCACGATCCTCGTGCAGGCCAACACCGGCGTGCGCCAAGAGCTGTTCGCTGTGGACGCGGCGTCGGGAACGGCGACGCAAATCACCCGCGGCGACCACAGCGTTTCGCTGGGCGACTACAACCCCGCGCTGGACCGCTTGGCCGTGACCGTGGCCGGTCCCGTGGAGCCCGGCGATGCCTGGTTGCTGAACGCGGACGGAGGCGACATGGAGCGCGTCACCACGGTCAACGCGGACATGGCGTCGCGCTTTCGGCTGCCGAAGGTGGAGGCGATCCAGTGGAGCGGCGAGGACGGGGCGGCCGTCGAAGGGCTGCTTTATTACCCGCTGGACTACGTGGATGGCGCACGCCATCCGCTGGTCGTCCAGACGCACGGAGGGCCGGCCTCTTCGGACCGCTTCCGGTTCGCTTCGTCCCACAACTACGAGACCGTGCTTGCGCGCTTGGGCTACTTCGTGCTCAAGCCCAACTACAGGGGCAGCACGGGCTACGGGGACGAGTTCCTGCGCAACATGGTCGGCCACTACTTCGACCAGGCGCACAAGGACGTGATGGCCGGCGTGGACCACTTGATCGAGGCCGGCATGGTGGATGGGACGCGGATGGCCAAGATGGGCTGGAGCGCCGGCGGCCACATGACCAACAAGGTCGTCACCTACACGGACCGCTTCAGGGCCGCGTCTTCGGGGGCCGGCGCGGCCAACTGGGTGTCGATGTACGGACAGAGCGACGTGCGCATCTACAGGACGCCGTGGTTCGGGACGACGCCATGGGAGGAAGGGGCGAAGATCGACCAGTACTGGCAGGATTCCCCGTTGCGCGAGGTGTGGAAGGTCGTTACGCCGACGCTGTTCCTGGTGGGCGAGGAAGACGCGCGCGTTCCGATGCCCCAGTCGGTCGAGATGTATCGGGGGCTGCGCCACAACGGCGTCCCCACGCACTTGTACGTGGCGCCCCGCCAGGGCCACGGATGGCGCGAGCTTCGGCACCGGCTGTACAAGGCCAACGTGGAGCTGGACTGGTTCGAGCGGTGGGTGATGGACCGGACATGGGAGTGGGAGAAGGCGCCGGGGGACGACGAGGCGGACGACGCGAAGAAGGTGTCGGACTCGTGAAGGGCGGCGGGCGACTGGGCGTTCGGTTGGCGGGAGCGAAGTCGGGCCGGCGGAGGTGGTCGACGCTGGCGTGCTTGTTGTTGGCGCTGGCCGGCTGCGGGATCGAGGACGGCCGGAACGCCGCGGGGTCCGGCGACGTAGCCCAGGCCAGCGCCGCGGCGGCGGCCGCCGTCGCGGGCGGCTACGACGCGCTGACGGCGCTCTTCGCCGAGTGGCGCGAGTTCGAGTCGCCCGAGTTCGCGAACGGCGTGCCCGACTACTCGGAAGACGCCATGGCGGCGCAGTACGACGCGCTGCCCGCGTGGCGCGCCCGCCTGGAGGCGCTGGACCCCCGGGGCCGGGACTGGCCCGTCGAGCAGCAGATCGACTGGCACTTGGTGCGGGCGGAGATGAACGGGTTGGACTTCGACCACCGCGTGCGCCGTCCGTGGGCGCGCAACCCGGCGTTCTACGCCAGCGTGTTCGACGCCCAGAGCGACGTGCCCGCGCACGAGGGACCGGTGGTTCACGGCTGGATCGACCTGTGGACCTACGACTACCCCTTGTCCGACGCCGACGCCGACGAGCTGGCGTCCAGAATCGGCGCGATCCCCGAGCTGCTGGACCAAGCCCGCGTCAACCTGACCGGAGACGCCGGCGACCTGTGGATGGCGGGGCTGCGCTCGTTCCGACGGCAGGAGGCGGAGCTGGCGTCGTTCGCCCAGCGCGTTGCCGACACGCGCGAGGACCTCGAGGCCGCCGTCGCCGCTGCCCGCGCTGCGACGCTTGCGTTCCACGACTGGATCGAGAGCACGGCCGCGGCCAAGACGGGCCCGTCGGGCGTGGGCAAGGACCAGTACACGTGGTACATGCGGAACGTCCACTTGGTGCCCTATTCGTGGGAACAGCAGGTGACGCTCATGCGCCGGGAGCTGGCCCGCGCCCACTCTTCGCTGCGGCTGGAGGAGCACCGCAACCGGAGCCTGCCGTCGCTGGAGCGGATCGCCGGCGCGGAGGAGTACGACCGGCGGCTGAACGAGGCCGTGGACGACTACATGCGGTTCCTGGAGGAGGACGCGATCCAAACCGTGCAGCCGTGGATGGACCCGGCGTTGCGCGCCAAGAACGGGACCTTCGTGCCGGCCGCGCCGGGCGAGATCCGCAACTTCTTCAGCGAGGTGAACTACCGGGACCCGGTGGTCATGCGGGCGCACCTGCACCACTGGATCGAGCTGGCGGCCATGGTCGAGACGCCTCATGCCAGCGTCGTGCGACGAACGCCGCTCCTGTACAACATCTGGGACGCGCGCTCCGAGGGCCTGGCCACGGGGATGGAGGAGATGGCGATGCACGCCGGCATCCTGGCCGGGAAGCCCAGGTCGCGCGAGTTGGTGTGGATCATGCTGGCGCAGCGCGCGGCGCGGGCGTTGAGCGGCCTCTACCTGCACGGCAACGTATTCGACATGGAGCAGGCCGTGGCGCACGCCACCGAGTGGACGCCCCGGGGATGGCTTCCCGACGCCGACTTGGTGCGGAACGAACAGCACCTGTACCTGCAGCAGCCCGGGTACGGCACCAGCTACCTGACGGGGAAGGTTCAGATCGAGGAACTGATGGCCGAGTGGGCTTTGCAGCAGGGCGACGCCTTCACGGTCAAGGACTTCTTCGACCGCTTCTTCGCCGCGGGCGTGATCCCGGTGACGCTGGTGCGGTGGGAGATGACGGGCACACGCGACGACGTCCTGGACGAGACGCCGGCCGGCGGATGACCGGCGCGTCGCGGCGACCTGGCGGCTTTGGGCGCTCGCACTGGCGCGTCGCGCCGCACCTTGCCACTATAGGCGCGAGGCCGGGGACGACCAGACGCAAACCAACGGAGGCACGATCATGAAGCGGCGGGCATTCATCACGAAGGGAACACTCTCGGGGATCGCCGTGTCGGGACTGGCGACGGGCACGTTCGGCGCAGGCGCGGCTCGACCGCTCTCGGCGCTGGCCGCCGGGCCGGGACGCAGGACCAGCAACGGGGGCGTCCGGCTGAACTCGAACGAGAACCCGCTGGGGATCTCGCCGGCGGCCAAGGACGCCTTGGTGGAGGCGATCGTGCTGGCCAACCGCTACCCGTCGGACCAGCAGTCGTCGCTGGTGGCCAAGCTGGCCGAGGCCCACGACGTCGGGACCGAGCAGGTCATGATCGGCACCGGCTCGGCAGAGGTTCTCCAGATGGCGGTGCAGGCGTTCGCGGCGCCCCGGGCTCGGCTGGTCATGGCCGATCCCACCTACGAGGCGGTGACCGACTACCAGCGCACCGAATCCTACGAGCTGGTCAAGGTGCCGCTGAACGCGGCGCGCGAACACGACCTGGGCCGGATGCGCGAGGCCGCGGAGAGCACGGGCCGGCCCGCGCTGGTCTACCTCTGCAACCCCAACAACCCGACGGCCACGATCACGCCCAGCGCGGAGATCGACGCCTGGATCGCGGACGCCCCGGAGCACGTCTTCTTCCTGTCCGACGAAGCGTACATCGAGTACGTGGAAGACGAGCGGATGTGGAGTTCGCTGCCGTGGATCGCCGAGAAGCGGAACGTCCTGGTCGTCAAGACGTTCTCGAAGATCTACGGCTTGGCGGGACTCCGACTGGGCTACGGCATCGCGCACCCGGACACGGCGGCGCGCCTGTCGGATTTCGCCTCGCGAAACAACGCGAACCAGCTGGCGCTGGCGGCGGCGAGCGCGTCGTTCCGGGACGAGGCCCTGATGACCAAGAGCCGCAAGGTCAACCAGGAGGCCAAGGCGATGGTGCAGACCACCCTGGACGAGCTGGGCCTGGAGCACATGCCCACCCAGACCAACTTCATCATGCACCGGATCGCGGGCGACTTGGCCACCTACCGGGGCCGCATGGCGGAGGTCGGGTTCCTGGTCGGCCGGGACTTCCCGCCCATGCTCGACTGGAACCGCCTGTCGTTCGGCCTGCCCGAAGACATGGGCCGCTTCTGCGACACCCTGCGCGACTTCAGAAGGAAGGGCTGGGTGTAGGGACCACGGGAGAGGCGGTCAGCCCGCCTCGTCCAGCGCCAGCACGGAGCGCAACAACACGTCGGCGCCGCGGATCACGTCGGCGGCGGGGGTGTGCTCCAAGGGCGAGTGGCTGATGCCGTTCCGGCTGGGGACAAAGATCATGCCGACGGGTCCCAGCTCGGCCATGCTCTGGGCGTCGTGGCCTGCGCCGGACGGCATCCGCATGCTCGAACAGCCAAGCGCAGAGGCGGACGCCTCCACGATGTCGCGGAGGCGGGGGTCCGTGGGAGCGGCCAAGCTCTCGTAGAAGCGGTCGAAGTCGATGGACACGTCCCGGGTTCGGGCGACCACCGCCGCCCGCCGCCTGATCTCGGCGAACACGCGGTCGATCTTCGCCATGGACAAGTCGCGGATCTCCAGGCTGGCGCGAACCGAACCCGGCACGACGTTGGGCGCTCCGGGGAGAGCCTCGATCCGTCCGACGGTGGCGACCTGTCGGCCGGGCATCTCCATGGCCGCCAGGTGTACGGCCCGAACAAAGTCGGCGGCGGCTACGAGCGCGTCTCGGCGCTGGTCCATCGGGGTTGTGCCTGCATGGTTGGCCATTCCGCGGACCGTCACGTTCCACCGCCGGATGCCCACGATCCCTTCCACCACCCCGATCTGCGCGTTCGCGGCTTCGAGGAGGCCGCCCTGCTCGATGTGAAGCTCGAAGAACCCGGCCATGGCGCCCGGCGCGCGACGGGCCTCGTCCAGGCGATCCGGGTCGCCGCCCAAGCGGGCGATGCCATGACGGATCGTGAACCCCGACGCCGTCTCGATCTCCAGCTCGAAGGGCTCGACCCGCCCGACCAGTGCGCGACTGCCCGTCTTGCCGCCCTCTTCGTTTTGGAAGATCACGACTTCGAGCGGATGGCGGGTCCGGACGCCGTGCTCGTTCAGCGTCAAGGCGACTTCGATCGCGCTGGCGGAGCCCACGTGGCCGTCGTAGCTGCCGCCCCCGGGAACGGTGTCCATGTGGGACCCCGCAATGATCGGTTGCGTTCGGAGTCGCGGATCGGTTCCGACCCGCTCGCCGACCAAGTTTCCGGCCAGGTCGGTGGAAACACGCAACCCGGCCCGTTCCATGACGCCCGTTGCGTAGTCTCGGGCGGCCAAGTCCTCGTCGCTGTAGGCCAAGCGCGTAGTTCCGCCGTCGGGCGTGCCGCCGAACCGCCGAAGATCGGCCAAGAATCCATTGACTCGCTCGCCGTCGACCCGAAGCCCCTGCGCCCCCGGCTGGACGTGTCGAAGCTGCGCCGTTGATGCTGCGCACGCCGCTGCAAGTCCCCCAAGAAAGCGCCGTCGCGACAAGCGGTTGACATGACGGGCGCGAACTGGCGAACTCATGCGCTAGAGCGACCCCGGCCCCGTGATTTCGTACTCGTGGGGCGGCTTCTTGCCCAACAGGTGCTCCACGAAGTAGTCCCAGGTACGCCGCACTACGTAGGGCTCGTTTGCATATCCGTGGTTGCGGTTGGGAAGCACGAACATGTCGAAGTCCTTGTTGTGGCGGATCAGCTCCTCCACGAGACGGATCGTCATGTTGGGATGCACGTTGTCGTCCAGCGTGCCGTAGTGCAGCAGCAGCTTGCCGCGCAGGTCGGCGGCCAGTTCTTGGTTGGCTTGGCTGTCGTAGTTGTCGCCTCCGGCGGCGTTCGCTTCCAGCAGGCCCTGGTACTTTTCGCCCCATGGGAAGTGGTAGCCCCGGTTGTCGTGGTTGCCCGCGCCCGACACCGCCACCTTGTAGAAGTCCGGGTAGCGCAGAATCGCGTCCGTGGACGAGAAGCCGCCGCCCGAATGGCCGAAGATGCCGACCCGATCCAGGTCGATCCGGGGGTATCGGCTTGCCAGTTCCTTGAGCGCGGAGATGTGGTCGGGCAAGCCGTTGTCTCCCATGTTGCCGTAGTAGCCGTCGTGGAACGCCTTCGAGCGCAACGGCGTCCCGAAGGCGTCCACGGCGAAGACCACGAAGCCGAGCTCCGCGAGCGCTCGGCCATTGCCCCGCCCTGACGCCGAGAAGTCATAGCGCGTGACTGCGCCGATCTGCGGTCCCGGGTAGATGTAGTCCACCACGGGATAGCGGGCGGGAGGGTTCGCGGGCGTCCCGGGTGGTGCGGAGTCCGTCTCCGCGTTGAAGCCCGGCGGGAACCACAGGAGCCCGTACACGGGCGTCGTGCCGTCGCGTCCCCGGGCCCGGAAGCGCACCGGCGGAACCCATCCCGCTTCGACCAGCCTGGAAACGTCTGCCGTTTCGACCGTCATGCGCACCGATCCGTCCCGGTTCCGGAGCACGGCGGTCGGAGGCGTCTCCGGCGTCGAATATCGGTCCAGGAAATAGCGTCCCGATGGCGAAGCAATAACCTGATGGACCGCATCTTCGGGCGTCAGCAGCTGCGGGGGCGCCGCGTCGCCGACTGCGCCTTCGCCAGCTGATGGGCGATCCGCGCCGTCCAAGCTTGCTCTGTAGATGTGGACGAAGTACGGGTGCCGGCCCTCTTCGCGTCCGGCCGCGGCGAAGTAGACCATGCGCGCGTCTTCGTCCACGGCCACAACCTCGGTGACCAGCCACGGCCCCGCGGTGACGCGGTTCTTCAAGTTGCCGTCGCCGTCGTACAGGTACAGGTGACCGAAACCGTCGCGCTCGGACCACCAAAGAAACTCGGAGCCGTCGCCCAGCACTCGCCATGCCGGCGGCAAGTAGGTGAACTGGTTGAGCTCCACGTAGGTGGGCCCGGTCTCTCCGAGCAGGCGCGTCGCGTCGCCCGTGGATGCGTCCACCTTGTACAAGGCGTAGCTCTTGAAGTCGCGGCTCCGGTGCGTGTAGAACACGTGGCGTCCGTCGCGCGTCCACTGCACGTCCGCGTAGGTCGTGTCGCCACGAGTGAAGTTCCCCGGCTGTGCTTCGACCTGTGCGCGCACGCCTTGGGCGGCCTCCACGTCGAAGACCCAGAGTTCCGCGGTTGGAATCACGGAATCGCCCGGCAATGCATAAGCCCATGAGTGGAGCACGGGACGTCCGTCGGCGGCTTCAAGCAGGTGGAACTTGCCCACGCCCCGCTCGTCGTACCTGTGCGTGGCGATGCGCCGGGAGTCGGGCGACCACTGAAGCACGGGAGACCGCTCCCGACCGTCGCGCCGGCTGGTGATTTCCTGGCAGCAACCCTCCGGGACGGCGCCATAGCCGAAATCCACCTCGCCGTCGCGGCTCAGCTGGACCTCGTTGCCGGTCGCCGCTTCGCGAATCCACAGATTCTCGTCCCGAGCGAAGGCGACCCATCGCCCGTCCGGCGACCTTCGCTCTGCATCCGAGGGCGCGGGCACGGCGTCCGGCCCCGAGCAGGCGTAGCCGGTGCCGCCGGCCGTCACCAAGCGGCATGTCCAGCGAACGGAGTCGGCCACATGAAAGCGGACGGCGACGCCCTCCTCGACGAACTCGAACTCGTCGAAGGGCAGCGCGTGGCCCTCGTAGGCCGTATCGGCGGCCAGCGACAGCGCCGCGGCCAAGCGGTCGTGATCGAACGCCGGTGCGCGCGTCCGGGCTGCCGGGTCCACCACCACGAACTCGTGGCCGGTCCCCGTCCGGCTGCGGAACCAGAAGCGGTCGCCGTCGAAGAACTCGGGCGCCACCTGGTCTCCCGACACCAGCTTGGCGGCGTTCCAAGGCAGAAACTGCTCCGCCCGGGCGTACTCTCGTTCCGTGAGCATCTGCTGGCCCGCCGCCGCATGGGCTGCCGCTCCGCCAGCCGCAGCGGAAGCGGTGGCCGCGCCCAGGACCGTCGCCCCGAGCGCTGCTGCGCGCCGGGTGGCGGCAATAGCGGAACGGGCGCTTCGCTTCGCGGCCCCCATCAGCCGATCACCGACATGGAGGAAGCACGGTTGGGGCGGCGCCTGCGGCTGAAGAAGCCCAGGTCGCATTCGCGTCGCGTGCAGGGCAGGGGGACCGACACGGGATCGGCGTCGTGGTCGCGTCCCGCCTCCACCTTGTCCACCAGTTCGGCCATGGCGCGGCCCGCCACGGGCGCGTTCTTGAACTGGTTGCCGGACGTGCCCACGGCCATGTAGAAGCCCGGAAGGTCCGATTTGTCGTAGATGGGGATCCAGTCGTCCGATACGTCGTACAAGTCCACTACGCCTCCAGTTTGTCCGGGGACTCCCAGTCCCTTGATCCGTTGCGCCTCGCGCATGACTTGCGTTTCCCATTGATGCGTGAAGCCGGTGTTGTAGTCGTCCGGGTCGTCCACCCACGCGCGCTCGTCGCACGCGGGGTCCTCCGAGCCGACCACGATGTGATTGCCGGTCGCAGGCCGCGAATAGCATCCGATATCGCCGTCCGAGATCAGCGGCGCCACCTGCTCGTAATCCATGCCGTTGGGCGCAGGGACGTAGCACACCTCCACCTTCAAAGGGCGCGTTTGCACGTTCATGCCGTCCAGCACCCCGGCCATGGCGTTGACCGCCCCGGAATGCGGACCGGCGACGTTGACCACGACCGGCGCCTCGATCTCTTCGCCTTCTGCCAGCGTCACGCCCGCGACGCGCCCGTCCCGCCGGCGGACCTCCACGACCTCGGCGCCGAAGCGAAACCGCCCGCCGTGTTGCTCGCAGGCGCGCTGCAGGTTGTGGCACGCCAGCGTGGGATCGTCCACGTATCCGGTCTCGGGCACGTACACGGCGCCCGCGATCTGCCCGCCCGACGGTTGTCCGAAGCGCGCGTCGTTCAGGGGCACCGGAGGGCCGTACGCGCGAGCGTCGATCCACGGAAAACGCTGGGCGACCTCCTCGGCTTCGAGTTCTTCGTAAGGAATGCTCAGTTCGTCCAGGCATCGCATGACCTGCACAAGACAACCATTTCGCTCGGTTTTAGTGATCAAGCCGCCCGTGTTGACGTACTTTGCCAGCCCTTTTTCGTCGGCGACGCCCAAGTACCGCCCCCAGTCCAGCCAATGAAAGTAGCTTTCCCGCGCCATGGCGCACCCCTGCAACGTGGAGTAGTGAAAGCGGACGATGGCGCAGCTGCTGCTCGTGGAGCCGAACCCGGCCGCGGGGTGCTTGTCCACGTTGAGCGTGCGGCGGCCGCCTCTCGCCAAGTGAAAGCCCACCGACGCGCCAATGATTCCGGCCCCGATGACGATGGCGTCGTATTCCTGGTCCATTTCGGGCTGCGACTCGTTCTCCCGCTCGGCGTTCCCGTTGCCCGTCGGGCGCGACGGCGCCACTATGAAGCATCGAACGGGCGGTAAGCTAGCCCAGCGAGACGCCGGTCGCAAGCAAGGGCGTTCCGCGACTCCCGTAAGCAGGCAGGACACCTTTGGCGAGAGCCCCTTTGCTCGACTCCCTGAACCAAGTCCTGGGACTGTTCACCCGGGAAAGGCCCGAGCTGAGCCCCGCGGAAGTCGCCGCCCTGACGGAGAACTCCCCGAGCACGGCGGAACGGCTTCTGCAACAGTTCGCCGAATCCGGATTCCTCGATCAGGACCCGCACACCGGCCTCTTTCGGCTGGGCATCCGGTTTGCGGTGCTTGGCGAACTGGCCCAGCGCTCCACGTCGCTTCAAAGGGTTGCCCATCCGGAGCTGCGCGCGCTGGCCCGTCGCGTGGGCGAAATGACGGCGCTCATGAAGTTGTCCGGCAACGCGGCCGTCATCGTTGCGACGGAAGAGATCAGCCAGTTCGAGCGACTGTCCCAGATCGTGGGCGATCAGCTTCCGCTGCACGCGACCGCCGGGGGCAAGGTGCTGCTGGCGTGGCGGTCCCAGAAAGAGCGGATGGACCTGCTGGGAAGCGAAGCCCTGAAGGCGTGGACCCTGCGGACGATCACCACCCGCGCCGGCCTCGAGTCCGAACTGGGCAAGACGCGCGAGCGGGGCTATTCCGTGAACGTGGGCGAAGGCTTGTCCGAGATCAGCTCCGTCGGGGCGCCGGTCCGCGACCGCACCGGCAAGGTTGTTGCCGCCCTGACCGTGGACGCTCCGCGCAGCCGCGCCACCAACGACCGGATTCGCCTGATGGGCAAGGAGGCGATGGTGTCGGCGGCTCGCATAAGCGGCCTGTGCGGCTACGTGGAGCCGGGGTCGAAGCCGGCCGGACCGGCGGAGTCGTGATGGGGCACTCGGGCGCCGAGAGCGGCGATCTCCTGCCGGGACCGGGCTCCTGAACGGACGCGCCGACCCGGCCGCCGTTTACGCCGCGCGGGCGCAGCAGTTCGAGGAGCGGGCCGCGGCGCACGAACGCCAAGTTCGGAAGCACGCGCGCGGCCGGCTGACCTTGTTCGTCGTCGTCGCAGCGGCGGCGTGGCTGTTGTTTGCGTCCGGGCAAGGCTCGGAGGCCGTCCTTCTGCTGACGCTGGCAGCCGTCGCGTTCGGGTGCCTAGTTGCCTGGCAACGCCGGGCGCGCCTTCGCCAGCGCCGGGCGACGCTGATGGCGGAGTTCAATCGGGAGGGGATCGCGCGGGTCGAGCGATGCTGGTCCGCGCTGCCGCTGCCGCCCGTCGCAGCAGGCCCCGAGCCCGTTTCTCCGCCCGATCACGACTACGCCGACGACCTGGACCTGTGGGGCGAGGCGTCGCTGCTGCACCTGATCGGCGGCGCGTGTCGAACCGCGGCCGGCCGCCGAACGTTGCGGGCTTGGTTGCTCGGCGGCGCGGATGCAAGGACCGTCGCGTTGCGGCAGGAGGCCGTCGCCGAGCTTGCCGAGGCGATCGACTTTCGAGACCGATTGGCCGCGGAGGCCAGGCTGGTTGAGGACGCGAGCGCCGAATCCGAGTCGGCTCCCGGCAGGTTCCTGAGCTGGGCCGAGGGCGACGACGATCTGTCGAGCCGCCGTCCGCTTCGCTGGCTTCGCGTGGCCGGCTGGGTGCTGCCGCCGGTCAACGTTGCGTCGATCGTCCTCTATGCGCTGGACCTTGCGTCGACAAGCGTGATTGCGTGGCCGCTGACGGCATCGGCGCTCGTCCTTGCCCCGTGCTGGAAGACGATCGGGCGAACGTTTGCCCAGGCCGAGGACGGCGAGTCGCGCATCCGAAATTACGGGCGCCTCTTCGCCCACGTGTCCGACTCCAACCTGGAATCGCAATACGCCGCGTCGATCCGTGCCACACTTCGCGGAGGCCGCCCCGACCGCCCCGGCAACTCCGGTCCCGAGGCGCCGGCCAGCGACGACGCGCGGCCCGCGCACGCCGAGATCAAGTCGCTGCGCCGCTTGCTGGACATGGCGGACCTGCGGGGATCGCCTCTGTTTCACTTGCCCTTGGCCACGATCTTCTTCTGGGACGTGCACGTGTTGGCGGCCCTCGAACGATGGAGGCGTCGCGCGGGCCGCCGCGTGCGAAGCTGGCTGACTGCCGTTGGAGAGGCCGAGGCGCTTGCGGCCCTGGGCGCCCTTGCCGCCGACAACCCAGAGTGGGCGGCGCCCGACTTGGCCCCGGACGCGAACGCTCTCCATGGGCGGGAACTGGGCCACCCGCTGCTGCCGCCGCCGGTTTGCGTGGGCAACGATGTCGAGATCGGGCCGCCGGGGTCGTTTCTGTTGGTGACCGGCTCCAACATGTCGGGCAAGTCCACCTTGTTGAAGGCCGTGGGACTGAACACGGTGCTGGCCCGCGCCGGGGCCCCGGTCTGCGCGCAATCGTTCCGCTTGCCCCCGGTGCGGGTCGTCACGTGCATGGGCGTGCGGGATTCGCTGGTGCGCGGCGAGTCGTTCTTCATGGCCGAACTCCGTCGGCTGAAGCAGGTGGTGAGCGCCGCCGAGGCCGGCGCCACCTCCAGAACGCTCTACCTGCTGGACGAGATCCTGCAGGGCACCAACAGCGCCGAACGCCGAATCGCCGCCCGTGCCGTCCTTCGCCGATTGCTCGCGTCGGGCGCCGTCGGCGCCGCGACCACCCACGACCTGACCCTGGCCGATGCCGACGACCTGGCTGCTCGTTCCGTCGCCGTCCACTGCACCGAGTTCGTGGGCGAAGACGACGAGGGACTGCACTTCGACTACCGCTTGGTCGCGGGCATCGCCAAGTCCACGAACGCGTTGCGGCTGCTGAAGGCTGCCGGTTTGGGAGACTGAGCGCAGCCAAGCGGAGCGTGTCGATCCATTGTAGTTTACTAGGGCCGTCTCGCTCAGCGCCCACCCGCACACCGTCCCCGAAGAGGAGGTCCGCCACCCCATGGCCCAGCCTCTGGCGACCGTTTCCCGGCGTCCGTTCCTGCAGACGGCCCGAACCGACCGTTGGTGGACCAAGCCCGCGGCCGTGTTCTTGGGCCTGACGGCGTTCATCGTCTACTCCACGTGGGCGGCGCTCCAGAACGGTCACTTCGAGCACGAGGGATACCTTTCCCCCATGTACTCGCCCCTCCTGTTCGGCGAGTCGCACCATGCGGTGTTCGGCGCGCTGCCCGGCTGGTGGCCGGCGTGGCTTCCGTTCTACCCGGCGTTCCTGATTCTCTGGGCGCCGGGAGGTTTTCGCTTCACCTGCTACTACTACCGAGGCGCCTACTACAAGTCGCACTGGGCGTCGCCTCCCGGCTGCGGGGTCGGCAAGGCCCAGAAGAACTACCGGGGAGAGCACTCCTTTCCCCTGATCTTCCAGAACCTGCACCGCTTCTTCCTGTACTTCGCCCTGGCGTTCTTGATCATCCTGTCGATCGACGTCTACCGCGGCCTGTGGTTCGGCCCCGACCACGACGAGTTCGGGATCGGCCTGGGCACGCTGGTGCTGCTGACGAACGTGGTCCTGCTGTCGGGCTACACCTTCGGATGCCACTCGCTGCGGCACTTGGTGGGCGGCAGACTCAACCGGCTGGCCCGACGGCCGACGCGGCTCAAGGCATGGAAGGGGGCGACGTGGTGCAACGAGCGTCACCAGCTGTTCGCGTGGCTGAGCCTGTTCTGGGTCGGCTTCACGGACTTTTACATCCGCATGTGCGCCATGGGCGTGTGGACCGACCCGAGGATCCTGTGATGACGCACGAATACGACGTGCTCGTCGTCGGCGCCGGAGGGGCGGGGCTCCGGGCCGCCATCGAGGCCTCCGCCAAGGGCGTGCGCGTCGGACTCGTGTGCAAGTCGCTCTTGGGCAAGGCTCACACCGTCATGGCCGAAGGCGGCATGGCGGCGTCGCTGGCCAACGTGGACGAGCGCGACGGCTGGCAAGTGCACTTCGCCGACACCATGCGGGGCGGCCAGTACCTGAACCAGTGGGAGATGGCGGAGATTCACGCCAAGGAAGCGCCGGCGCGCGTCAACGAGCTCGAGGCGTGGGGGGCGCTGTTCGACCGCACGTCGGAAGGGCGCATACTGCAGCGGAACTTCGGCGGGCACGCGTACCCCAGGCTGGCCCACGTGGGCGACCGCACAGGACTGGAGATGATCCGCACCCTGCAGGACTACGGAATCCACCAGGGCATCGCCGTGCACATGGAGGTCGCGATCACCACCCTGTTCAAGGACGGCGAGCGCGTCGCCGGTGCCTTCGGCTACGACAGGGAGCGCGGGCGCTTCCATCTGTACAAGGCGCCTGCCGTGATCTTGGCCACGGGCGGCCTGGGCAAGGCGTACAAGATTACGTCCAACTCGTGGGAGTGCACCGGCGACGGAATCTCGCTCGCGTACCACGCCGGCGCACAGCTCAAGGACATGGAATTCGTCCAGTTCCATCCGACCGGCATGGTGTGGCCGCTTTCGGTGCGCGGCATATTGGTCACCGAGGGCGTGCGCGGCGAAGGGGGCGTGCTTACGAACAGCGAAGGCAAGCGCTTCATGTTCGACAACATCCCCGAGCTGTACGAGGACTTGGTGGCCGACGACGCGGAGGAGGGCTGGCGCTACGTGACCGGAGATCGCGACGCGCGCCGGCCTCCCGAGCTTCTGACCCGGGACCACGTGGCGCGCATGATCCTGGCCGAGGTCAAGGCGGGACGCGGGAGTCCTCACGGCGGCGCATTCCTGGACATCGCGTGGATCAAGGACCGGGTCGACGGAGGCGCCGAGCACATCAAGCGCAAGCTTCCGTCGATGTACCACCAGTTCAGGCAGCTGGCCGACCTGGACATCACCGAAGAGCCCATGGAAGTCGGGCCGACCACGCACTACGCCATGGGGGGCGTGCGCGTGGATTCGGTCAGCCAGATGACAACCGTGCCGGGTCTGTTCGCGGCGGGCGAGTGCGCCACCGGGCTTCACGGCGCCAACCGCCTGGGCGGCAACTCGCTGTCGGATTTGGTGGTGTTCGGCAAGCGGGCCGGCGAGCACGCGGCCGAGCACGCAAGGTCCGCCGGGCCTGCGTCGGTGCGCGAGGGCGATGCGGAAGCCGCGGCGCGGGCGGTGCTGACGCCGTTCGATCGCGACGACTCGGGCGAGGGTCCCTACCAGATCCAGCAGGCGTTGCAGGACATGATGCAGGACAACGTGGGGATCATCCGCGCAGAGGGAGAGATGGACCACGCGCTCGAGGCCTTGGCGGAGCTGCGCGCGCGGGCGGCCAAGGTCAAGGTGCATGGAAACCGGGAGTGGAACTCGGGGTGGCACGCGGCGCTGGACTTGGAGCCCTTGCTTACCGTGTCCGAAGCCGTTGCCGTGGCGGCCAAGGAACGCAAGGAGAGCCGGGGTGCCCACAGCCGGAACGACTACCGGAACAAGGACCCGGAGTGGGGCAAGGCGAACTTGATCGTCGAAAAGGGCGAGGACGGCTCCATGCAGGTCCGCAAGGAGCCGGTCCTGCCGTTGCCCGAAAGACTCGCAAGGATCATCGAGGAGCAAGGCTGATGCACGAAGCGACGTTCAGGATATGGCGGGGGGACTCGGAGGGCGGCGAATTCGAGACCTACCGCACCGGCTACTCCGAGGGGATGGTGGTGCTGGACGTGGTCCACAAGATCCAGGCCGAGCAAGCCAACGATTTGGCCGTGCGGTGGAACTGCAAGGCCGGCAAGTGCGGCTCCTGCTCGGCCGAAGTCAACGGACAGCCCAAGCTCATGTGCATGACGCGCATGAACACCTTGCCCGTGGACCGGCCCGTCACCGTGGAGCCGATGCAGGCGTTTCCGGTGCAGAAGGACTTGGTGTCCGACGTGAGCGTCAACTACGAGATCAAGAAGCGGATCAAGCCTTTCAAGCCGCGCCCGCCCGACCACGAAGACGGAACGTGGAAGATGCATCAGCCCGACGTGGAGCGCTCCCAGGAGTTCAGGAAGTGCATCGAGTGTTTCCTGTGCCAGGACGTGTGCCACGTGGATCGGGACCATCACTACCACCTGGAGGGCAAGTTCATCGGCCCCCGGTTCTTTGTGCACGCGGCCTATCTGGACATGCATCCCGCCGACGACGAAGACCGCTTGGCGGACTTGAAGGAGCGCGACGGCGTGGGCTACTGCAACATCACCAAGTGCTGCACGGTCGTCTGCCCGGAGCACATCACCATCACCGACAACGCAATTATTCCACTCAAGGAGCGCGTCGCGGACCGGTACTACGACCCGTTGGCGAAGGTACTCAAAGTGGTCGGACTGGGGGGCAAAATGCGCCGGTGACGAGCACCGGCCATCACGCAAAGCGACGGGGACAACCCGTCCGAAAGGAGAAAAAGCACATGGATTTTGCAGCGACACTCGGAGCATTGGGCGCATTCGCAGCGATCATCGGCAGTCAAATTGCCATTGCCCGTTGGCTGGCAACGCGGATCGACGACTTGCGCGAGTCCGTGGACAAGCGGTTCGAATCCGTGGACAAGCAGTTCGAGTCCGTGGACAAGCGGTTCGAGTCCGTGGACAGGCAGTTCCAGGAAGTGAAGGAATCGATTGCCCAAGTGCGTGCCGAGGGGGCGCGAGCTCACGAAGCGATCGGCAAGAACATCGAGAGAACCGAAGATCGCATCATGGCGCAGGTCGAGAAGAGCGAGGATCGGGTCGCCGCTCATATCGACAAGGTCGAGGGCCGGGTTGCCGCCCACATCGACACCTTGAAGGACGTCATGTCGGACAGGATTCAAGATCTGCGAGACGTGACGTCTGGTCGCGTTCAGGATCTGCACGCGGTCACGTCGGAGCGCATGCAGGACATCAAGGAAGTCTTGGAAGCTCGAAAGTAGCGGGCGCGTCGGGACCGGAACGAAGGACTGTGGCGTCGGCCAGTCGTGATGGTGCGCGGCCGGCCGGCGCCGCACCGATTCTGGTCGTTCTTGCAGCCGGTCGGTCCACGCGCTTTGGCCGGCCGAAGCAGCTGGAGGCGCTGGGTCCCGGCGGCGAAGCCCTGCTGGACTACGCCTTCTACGACGGAGCGCTGGCAGGGTTCGGCGGCTTCGTGCTCGTCGTCCAAGAGGCGATGCGCGACGCATTCGAGGCTCACGTGGCGCCGGCTCGCCAGGCCGGTCTGCGCGTGGAGTTTTGCTGCCAGGAAGCGCGACGTCGCGCGAAGCCTTGGGGCACCGGCTTCGCGGTCCTGTCGGCCAAGGATCGCATCGTTGGCCCGTTTGCGGTCTGCAACGCCGACGACTTCTACGGACGAGAGGCGTACGCGACAGTGGCGCGCGGTCTGTGGGAGGCGCCGGACGCCCGGCCTGTGCCCGCATGCACGGTCGCCTATCCGTTGCGGGCCACGCTCTCGGCGGCGGGAGGCGTGTCCAGAGGTCTCTGCCGGGTTGGCCCGAACGGGACGCTGAAGGGGCTCGTCGAAGGGCTGGAACTGCATCGCCGCGGCAGCCGCGTCGTGGGCCGGGACCCGACGGGCGCCCCGGTGGAGACCGACCTGGATGCGCTCGTGTGCACCAACCTGTGGGGGTTTGCGCCCGAGATCGTTCCCCTGCTCGCCGAGCGCTTCGCCGCCTTCCTCCGGGCCGGCCCGGGCCCCGACGCCGAGTTCTACCTCACGGAAGCCGTGAACGACTTGATCGCCGCCCGCCGGGTTCGTGTTTCGGTCCTGCCCACGCGCGCAACTTGGATGGGCGTCACCTTTCCCCGCGACCGCGACCGCGTAGCCGCGGCCCTGCAAGCCATGGTAGAATCCGGAGTCTACCCTCGTCGCTTGTGGGGGCGGCCGCTCGGCGCCCCGGCATAGACCAAGGACGCCCCATGCAACTCGCACCGCTCGACTGGTTCGTCATTGCTCTGTACGGCCTCGGCGCCCTTGCCATCGGGCTGCGTTTTGCGCGGCGCGCAGGTGCGGGGGCCGGCGAATTCTTCCTGTCGGGACGCAAGCTTCCGTGGTGGCTGCTGGGCACCTCGATGGTGGCGACCACGTTTTCGACCGACACGCCGAACTTGGTGTCCGACTTCGTCCGGGACGGCGGCGTGGCCAAGAACTGGTCGTGGTGGGCGTTCCTGATCACGGGCATGTGCACGGTCTTCTTCTACGCCAAGCTGTGGCGGCGGTCGGGCGCGCTCACCGACATCGAGTTCTACGAGTTGCGCTATTCGGGACGCCCGGCGGCGTTCTTGCGCGGGTTCAGGGCCCTGTACCTGGGCGTCTTCTACAACGTGATGATCATCGCCACGGTCACTCTGGCGGCGACCAAGATCGGGGGCGTGCTCCTGGGACTGGACCCTCTCGCGACGGTGCTGGTCGCCGGGTCCGTAGCCATGCTCTATTCGGCCACCTCCGGTCTCTGGGGCGTGGTCGCCACCGATTTGATCCTCTTCGTGGTCGCCATGGCGGGCTCCTTGGCCGCGGCGTGGTTCTCGCTCGCGCAGCCCGAGGTGGGCGGCCTGAGCGGCCTGCTCGCGAACCCCGGCGTGCGCGACGCCATGAACTTCCTGCCCGACTTTTCCGACTGGTCCACCGCGGCGGCGATCTTCGTGATCCCCGTTGCGGTTCAGTGGTGGAGCGCGTGGTATCCCGGCGCCGAGCCGGGGGGCGGCGGCTACGTGGCCCAGCGGATGCTCGCCGCCAAGAACGAGCGGGAGTCCATGAAGGCGACCCTGTGGTTCAACGTGGCGCACTACGGCCTCCGGCCCTGGCCGTGGATCGTCGTGGCGCTCTGCTCCATGGTCGTGTATCCGGAGTTGTCGGACATTCGGGCGCGCTTTCCGAACTTGGACCCGTCCCTGGTGGGCAACGACTTGGCCTATCCGGCCATGCTGGTGTTTCTGCCCGCGGGGCTGCTGGGCTTGGTGGTGGCGTCGTTGGCCGCCGCCTACATGTCCACCGTCAGCACGCAGCTCAACTGGGGCGCGTCGTACGTGGTCAACGACGTCTACCGGCGCTTCGTGAACCCGAACGCCGACGAACGCCGACTTGTGCTGGCGGGGCGGCTGTCCACCGTGGCGCTCATGGTGGCCGGCGCGGCCGTGGCGTTGCAGCTGGACACGGCCGGACAAGGGTTCCAAATCCTGCTTCAGATCGGCGCGGGAACGGGCCTGATCTTCTTGCTGCGCTGGTTCTGGTATCGGGTCAACGTCTGGAGCGAGCTGACCGGAATGACCGTTTCCTTTCTCGTGGCCGTCTACTTTGCGTGGGTCCACGGCGCACTGGGCTTCGAGCCCGTCGCAACGCAAGTCCAGCTGGTCGTGGGCGTTGCCGTCACGACCGCCGGATGGCTCGCCGCAACCTTTGCGACGCCGCCCGAGGACGAGGCGACCCTGCAGCGCTTCTACGACAAGATCCGGCCCCTGGGCAAAGGGTGGCGACGGGTCGTGAACGCAGGCGCCGCCGAGGAAGGAGACGACGGCTCTTCGGTCACTGCGGCGTTCTTGGCGTGGTTCCTGGGTTGCGTCCTGGTCTACGGCGCGCTCTTCGGCACGGGCTATCTGCTGTACGGCCGACCGGTGGCCGCCGCGCTGGCCTTGGGCGTGTCGATCGGGGCGGGCGCGTGGCTGTTTCGGGTTCTGCCGCGGGCGACCGCATAGGTGCACGCAACTTCGATCCGGTGCGCGGCCGCTCCCGGGCGCGTCAACCTGATCGGCGAGCACATCGACTACAACGGCTTGCCCGTCCTTCCGATGGCGATCGACCGGGACGTGCAGATCGAGTTTCGGCCGCTGGACGAGCCCGTGGTGCGGCTGGCCGGAGCCGCCGGGCAATTTCTGTCTTTCGCGTTCCGGCTGGACCGACGGATCGAGCGCGCGCGAGACGGGCACTGGTCGAACTACGTCCGCGCCGCCGCTCGTGGCTTGGCTGGCCATGGCGTCGCCCTCGAAAGGGGAATCGAAGGCGTCGTCCGGGGCCGCTTGCCGGTCGCGGCCGGGCTCTCGTCTTCGTCGGCGCTGGTGGTGGCGTCGGCGCTGGGGCTGCTGGACGCGAACGGAGCGCAGGTCCCGCGCCTGGAGCTGGCGGCCCTGCTGGCCAAGGCCGAGCGCTTCGCCGGGTTGGAGGGCGGGGGCATGGACCAGGCGGCCAGCCTGTGCGGTCGGCGTGGACACGCCCTTAGGATCAACTTCGAGCCGCTGCGCGTGACGCCCGTGGCGATCCCCGCCCGGTGGCGATGGGTGGTTGCGTTCTCGCTGGCGCACGCCGAAAAGACCCGGGCCGCTCGGGACGGGGGCGCCCAGGACGCCTACAACGCGCGGCCTCGCGAATGCCGGGCGGCGCTGGCGCGGATGACGGCGGCATGGCCCCCGCCGGCCGGTGCAGGAGCGCCTTCACCCGTGCCGCGGACCTACGCCGAGATCGCGCTTGCTTGCGGTTCGGTTGCGTCTCCGCGCGCGGGCAACGCCCCGAGCGCGTCCGGCGCCGCGATCTCCGCCCCGGCGACGCCGATCGAGATCGACGAGCTGCTGGAGCGGGCCGGGCGCGTCCTGGAGCCCGTCCTGCTGCGCCGCTTCCGTCACGTCCTGACCGAGGCACGGCGCGTCGAGTTGGCCCAAGCGGCCATGGCCGATTCGCGAATGACGGAGTTCGGTGCCCTCATGGTCCGCTCGCACGAGAGCCTGCGGGACGACTACGAGGCGAGCACGCGGGAGCTGGACCAGATCGTGGCGACGGCCGTCGGCGCTGGCGCGGCCGGTGCGCGACTGACGGGCGCCGGCTTCGGCGGCTGCGTCGTAGCCCTGTGCGGTCCCAACGCCGCGCCCAAGGTCATGGATGCACTGTCGGAGCGATTCTACGGCCCGCAGCTGGGCCGACCGCCGCGCAGCAGCGAGCTGTTCACCGCGCGAGCCGCAGACGGGGCCCGGATCACTGGCGGATCAGGTGCAACTCCGTCTGGCGTCGCAGCATCCAGCGGATCTCCCCGTCCAGCGTGACTTCGGCTTCCTCCTCTTGGGCCATGCGCACCGGCTGTCCGTCCCACTCGGGAACCGGCGTCGTCACCTGCAGCTCGGTGGAGAACCACATGCCGGGGATCACGAACGGGTCGCCCCGCCCGGGCACGCCGGTCTGGTAGTCCCACAGGCCGATGAGCGGACCGGCCCCGTGACCGTGGTCGCCGATCGGATGCGTGTACATGGTCCCGTTCAAGCCTTTGGCGCGCATCTTGTCCAGCACCGACGCCAGCACCTCGTTGCCCGTGCGGCCCACGCGCGTCTCCTCGAACAAGATGTCCTGAAGGCGATTGGAGTTGACCAGCGCCCGCCGAAGCCCCTCGGGCGCCTCCGTCTCTCCCGCCCGCAGGACGTAGGCCATATGCTGGGTGTCCGTCGCCATTCCAAGGGCGACCAGTCCGAAGTCGCAGTGGAGGACGTCGCCGCGCAGGATCACCGGCGCCACCGAGTCGGCCATTGCCACGCCGCGCCTCTGCACCGAAACCGACGGCTGGAACCACGAGTCCAGTCCCAAGTCGTGCACCCGCTGGCGCATCCACCACACGACGTCCTCGGTGGTCGTCCGGCCGGGCACGATCACCACCTCCGAGAACGCCGTCCCGATGATGTCGTGCACGATCGCCTGCATTCGCCTGTACACGGGGATCATGCCCGGCACGCGCCTGGCCAGGTACTCGATCGCCAGCAACGGCTCGCGCACGACGCGCTCGGCCAACTCCGACCCCATCGCCGCCTCCATCTGCTCCCATTCGCCCGCCGAAAGTCCGTCGGCGAAGTTGTGGTCGTGGGAGATGTTGACGGCGATCCGCCGTGGATCCCGCTCGCGGACCATCGTTGCGAACAGGTCCCACTGGTCCCTGCCCCACAGCTCGGCGGCCCTGCCGTCGGGCGCCTCCGTCGTGGCGCGCACCGCCTCGTAAACGCCCCCCTGCGACGTGCCGCCCAAGGCCAGCCGCTCCACCCCCGCCTCCGGTCCCCGATCGTGGAAGACGTAGATCGTGCGACGACGGGCGGCGAACGTGGTGGGCGACACCAGCGCGCGAAACACGGGGTCCTCGTTGTACTCGCGCATGGTCACGACCCACATGTCCACGCCGTGCTTGCGCATGAGCATGGGCAGGTTCTTCTCGAGCCGCTCCCGCAGCCAGCCCTGCTGTACGGCGGCTTGTTCCCGGAGCGTGCCGAACGGGCGGGCGGCGTCGTAGTCGCGCGTTTGGGCAAGGGCCGCCCCCGCGTCCGCCTGCGCGAACCCGGCCAAGCAGGCCAGGAGAAACGCGACGCGCACCCGCAACGCCCATCGAATCCGGACGCCGAAACATCCCGGGACCACTTGGTCGCACCGTCTGTTCATGCTTCAACTCCGGCTGTGGTCGTTGGTTGCTCGGCCGCCATCCGAGGGCCGACGTCGGCCTGCTCCGCCTTCCGAAGAAGCGCCAGCAGCTCCTCCACGATCGACTGGCCCTTGTCGCGCGCGTAGAACCGCCGGACCTCCCGGTAGCGGGGACCCGGCTCCATCTTCATGCCCTCTTCCATGACCCACTTCTGAAGAGACGCCGGACGGGGGCCCCACCAGCCCCTCTCGCGGCCGTCCACGTCCAGCAGCATGATCACGGGGATCGAGCGGCTTCGCCCGTTGGTCAGGTGGGCGTCCATGAGGTCCAGGTTCTCGTCTCGCGACAAGACGCGCAGTTCCAGGTCGGGCGACGATTCGGCCAGCCGGGCCGCGACGGGCAGGATGTTGGCGGCGTCTCCGCACCAGTCTTCGCTCAACGCCAAGAGCCGCCACGCGCCTCGGACGGCCCGGGCTTGGGCGCCGGCTTTGGCCGGGAGGCGCGCCCGGTCGTACACGCCCCTCCACAGGTCCTGGTTCTCGCGAACGGAGTCCAGGTACGCGCGAAAGGGCGCGGCGGCATGAAATCGGTCGAGCATGGGCGGATTCGGCTCCTGGCGGGGGCGACAAGGGGACTCCAGGGTAGCGCCGGCGTTCCCGCGACGGCAAGTTGCGGGCGAGCAGGCGCAGGACCCCCCAAAGGACCGATCGTCACGGAAGGCGGAAGATGTCAGCCGACGCGCTTCGCGAAAGCCGCGGCAAGCGGTTCGTCGCCACGCTCGCGGGATGTCCGTCGGCCGCGCGCCTCTTGTCGCTGGGGGCGATCGTCGGGCTGCATCTGGCCCCCGGCGATCCGGCGAACGGCGCGCCGGTGCAGCAACCGGTTCCCGACACCGCGATCGACGTGGTGGAACTCACCGCCGACCAAGTGCAGCGCGACCTCCGCGCGTCCCGCTACACGATCGTCCAGCTCGTGCAGGCCTTCCTGGACCGAATCGCCCGCTACGAGGACCGATACAACGCCTTCGTGTCCATGAACCCGGAGGCCCTGGCCCAGGCCGAGGCGCTGGACCGCGAGTATCGAGCGCGGGGTCCCCGCGGACCGCTCCACGGCGTACCCGTGGTGATCAAGGACAACATGGACTACGCTGGGCTGGTGACCACGGCCGGTTTCGAGGGCTTCAGCGCCGCCGCGGGAGGGGTGGACATGATCCCGGGCGACCACGCGGCGGCGGTCGAGCGCCTGCTGGACGCCGGCGCGGTCGTCCTGGGCAAGACCAACCTGCCGGACTTCGCTGGCCACGGAACCCGGACCCGCAGCACCGCGGCCGGCGAGACGCTGAACCCGTACGCCGTGGACCGCGTGCCGGGCGGGTCCAGCGGTGGAACGGCGACGGCGGTGAACGCCAGCTTCGCCGTGCTGGGGCTGGGGACCGAGACGGGCGGCTCCATCCAGAACCCGGCAGCGGCGCAGGCCCTGGTCGGGGTAAAGCCGTCGTTTGGCTTGGCGCCGCTGGAGGGCGTGCTTCCCATCGACGCCACCTACCGCGACGTGGTGGGACCGCTGGCCCGCACCGTGCGGGACGCCGCGTGGGTGCTGGACGCCATCGTCGGTCCCACGACGGAAGACCCGGCCACCTTCGCCGGCGCCGGTCGAACGCCCGAAGGCGGATACGCAGCCGGGTTGAGCAGGAGCGCTCTGCAGGGCCGGCGCTTCGGGCTGGTCGGCCCCGGCTGGCGGACCTCGTTCCTGCCCCTGGCGCCCGAAACCGAGGAGCGGTACCGGGCTGCCGTCCGCGTCTTGCGAGGCCGGGGCGCCGTCGTCGTGGAAGACCCGTTCGCCGGGCGCGGCTGGACGGAGTTGTACGCCGAGCGCCCGTCCGTGCCCACCGTGTCCAGCCACGGCCTTCTCGTCTACCTGCAGGGGCTGGGCGAAGGGGCCGCCTTTCGCACCGTGGAAGAATGGGAGGCCCTGGCGGGACGGACGTTCCCAAGCGGCAGGGCGGGGCGGGAAGAGCGCCGACCTCCGACCGCGCCCACGGCCACCGAAGCGGGAGACGCGTATCAGGCGTGGCGCCGCGAGCTGCGGGCGCTCTTTCGGGAGGTGGTGGGCGAGCACGAGCTGGACGGCCTTTTCTTTCCCCAAGCCGGAGAGCCGATTCGGCCCTTGGTGGAAGACCCGGAAAGCCCCGACTACCGGCCGAACAACCACGCGGAGCTTCCGAGCAACATCGTGAACGACCTGGGGTTCCCCACGGTGACCGTTCCGTTCTCCTACTACGACGACGGCACACCGTTCGCGGTCGCCTTCGTCGGTGACCTCTGGACCGACGGCGCTCTGCTGGCGTACGCCTACGACTTAGAGCAGGCCGCCCACGCGCGGACGCCCCCCGTCTTGGAAGGGGACGGTCGCTGACGGACTCGGGCGGCTTCGGGGGGAAGACGATTCGCCCTTTGCGCCGTACTATTACATGCTTCCGGCACGATGCTTCGGCGCGCCCGCGCCCCAGCCGCCTTGCCGTCGCGCTTCCCATCCGAACGACCTACTGGAGCCGCTCATGCCGAAACTGCTGTCGGCACTTCGTCTGCAACGCTTCCGAAAGCGCCCCCCGGCCCCGCGCACTCGCATCCGGTCGGCCCTGTTCGTCGACTTCGACAACGTGTTCCACGGATTGCACACTCGCAGACCGGAAGTGGCCGACGCCCTGGCCCGAAACTTCTGCGAGTGGTTGTCCGACTTGACCCACGAGAAGCTGCCTCCGGGCGCCGAAGAGAGAGAGATCATCCTCTGGCGCGCCTATGTCAATCCAAAGGGAGGCGTCAAGGACGACAGCGGCGACGGCGAGTGGTTGTCGTTGTCGCGCTTCCGACAGGCGCTCCTTCTCTCCGGCTTCGAGGTCGTGGACTGTCCGGCCCTGACGAGCGGGATGAAGAACGCCGCCGACATCCGCATGGTCGTGGACGTGCTCGCCAGCCTGTACTCCGAGGAGTCGCAGGACCGGTACGACGAGTTCATCATCGCCTCGGACGACGCGGACTTCACCCCCTTGCTGCAGCACCTCCGGGCCCGCGACCTGCGAACGATGGTCATCTCGGCCGGCAACGCCAGTCACGCCTACACCAACCTGGCAAGCATCAGCTTCGACTTCCTCAAGTACCTGTTGCGACCCTCCGGCGGACTCGTCGCGCCCGCCCCCGCGGACGAGGCGGAGGCTGCGCAACCGCTGGAGCCCGCCCCGGTCGTGCAGGCCACCGACCGCTTCGTGGCGCAGAGCCGAATCGCCGTTCCCCTGTCGGCGCTGGACGCCGAACTGAAGGTCGCGTTCGGGGATCGGGACTCTTGGTTCGGGTACGATTCGCTGTTGGACTTCTTGCAGGAGACGCCGCTGGGTTCCCGTTTGCGGATGGGTGGCGGCTACATATGGGACCCCGAGCGCCATGCGCAGCCGAAGCCGATCGTGGTTGCCGCCGGGGCGGCGCCTAGGTCGATGGTGCAGCTCCTGCGCGACACGGTTCTGCCCAAGATCGACGCGCGGCAGTACTGGGGCGTCTTCGCCAAGGCGGCGTCCTACGTCGGTCGGGAGACCGAGTACTACGAGGACCGCTGCGTTTCGTGGTGCAGGGACAGCTTGGCCAGAGAGGGCATTCACATCGCGGAGCAGGACGTTCGGCGCATCCTGGCGCGGTCGCACGTCCACGCCATGGCAAGTAAAGTGCCGCCCCCGACCCCGGAAGACATCTTCGACTCGTTGCTGAGCCACACCACGCGCACCATCGACGGCCGACCGCTGCGGCCCATCGAGACCCGCAACCTGCGCGAATGGCTGGAGAAGGGACGCGCCAGCGCCCGCATGCCCACGCCGTTGGCGAACCGCCCGAGTCCCATCGCCCCACCGGACAACCCGATCCGGGCGGTGCGGCCGGAGAGCGCTTCCGACGAGGCCGTAGTGAAGGGCAAGGTTCGGGAGGTCGCGCGCAAGAGCAACATCTACAAGGTGTTCAAGGTGACGGGCGGCTCCGACTTCGGCCGTGTCCTGGGCAAGGCCATGCTGGGGCCGCTGGGGCACGGCGCCTGGGGACGACTCACCGTGCATCAGCCTTCGGGCGGACAGTTCCTCAGCTACACCTTCTGGGTCGAAAGCGACATGCTGGACGACCAGCGGTTCGCCCCCGGCGCCGACGTGAAGGCCGAACTGGAGACCCTCGACCTGAACAACCTGGGCGCCGGCCTGCAGTGGGTCTGCAAGCAGTGCGACCTGGTGGGCGTCGATTAGGGCCGATGCGCCCCCTGCGTCCGCCCCGCGCCTTGCGCGCTTCGCGCCCGATCTCCAATCTCTTCCCGCGTCGCGCATCGCAGAGTCCTGCGCGTCGTTCGCCTGTGCCGCATCCGCTACGTCCAAACGGTCCGTCCATCCGAAAGGTTGAACGCATGTCCATCTTCGATTCCCTCGCCGTTTCCGCCCGCGTCCTGACGCTGTCCCTGCTCGCGGCCGCCTGCGGCGCGTTCGCGCCCGCCCCGTCGACCGCCCAAGAGCCGCTGCCGACGATCGCCGAGAAGATCGAGGCCGCCACCGCCATGGAGGGCTTCTTCAACCTGTACTGGGATGCGGCCCGGGGCGCCCTCTACTGGGAGATGGACCCGGAGGGCGGAGAGTTCCTCTACCAAGTGTCCATGGGCTCGGGCCTGGGGTCCAACCCCGTGGGCATCGACCGCGGCCAGCTGCGGGGAACCTACGTTCTGGAACCGCGACGCGCCGGTCCTCGGCTCCTCCTGATGCAGCCCAACTACCAGTTCCAGGCACGCAGCGACAACCCAACCGAGGTGCAGGCCGTCCGCGACGCCTTCGCGCCGTCCGTCTACTGGGGCTTCGACGTCGTGGCCGAATCGGACGGCCGGGTGCTGGTGGATGCGACGCCCTTCTTCGTGCGCGACGCCCGCAACGTGATCGGTCAGATCGCGCAGCGAGGCCAGGGGACGTTCCGCCTCGACAAGTCCCGTTCGGCCATTCACATGCCCGCGACCCGCTCCTTTCCCGAGAACACCGAGGTCGAGGCGCTCCTGACCTTCGCCAGCGACAACCCCGGCGGCTTGGTTCGTGGCGTGGCCGCCAACCCGCAGGCCGTGACGCTGCGCCAGCACCACTCGTTCATCCAGTTGCCGGACGACGGCTACCGCACGCGGATCGCGGACCCGCGCATCGGCGTCAACGGTCCCACGATCTTCGACTATGCGACGCCGATCGACCAGGACATGCGCCTTCGCCTGGTCGCGCGCCACCGCTTGGTCAAGCGCGACCCGACAGCCGAACCGTCGGCGCCCGTCGAGCCGATCGTCTACTACGTGGACCCCGGAACGCCGGAGCCCATCCGGAGCGCGCTGGTGGAGGGCGCCCTCTGGTGGGTCGACGCGTTCGAGGCCGCGGGGTTCGTCGACGCGTTCCGGGTCGAGGTCCTTCCCGCCGGCGTGGACCCCCAGGACATCCGCTACAACATGATCCACTGGACGCACCGCCGAACGCGCGGGTATTCGTACGGCAACTCGGTCGTGGACCCGCGCACCGGCGAGATCATTCGCGGCGTGGTGAACTTGGGCAGCCTCCGTCTCCGGCAGGACTACCTGCTCGGCCAGGGCATGGTTGCCGACTTCGCGGCCGGCGACGGCGCGGACCATCAGGACGGCGCGCATTCGGGACACTTCCCGTCGGACGCATTTCCGCCCGACGCGGTTGCGGGGGCGGCTTGCGGCCTTTCGGCCATGCCCGCCTTCGAGTACTTGGCGGAGGTGGCCATGGCCGGCCCCGAGGCGTCCAGCGAAGAGGCCGTGGAAATGGCGTTGGCGCGGGTTCGGCAACTGTCGGCCCACGAGGTGGGGCACACGCTGGGCTTCCCCCACAACTACCTGGCCAGCACCTTCGGGCGCGAAAGCGTCATGGACTATCCCGCGCCCCTGGTCGAGATCGTGGACGGCGAGCTGGACCTGTCCAACGCCTACGTGCAGCGGATCGGCACCTACGACGAGCTGTCCGTCAACTGGCTGTACCGCGAGTTCCCCTCGGGCGCCGACGAACGGGCGGCGCTTGAAGAGATCGTGGAGCAGGGCATCCGCGACGGCCTGGTGTTCATGGCCCACTCGAACAACAACTTCATCGGCGCAGCCCATCCGTACGCCGGCGTGTGGGACAATGGGGCCAACTTGGTTGACCACCTGAAGCACGAGATCCGCGTCCGCGACATCGGCATGGAGAAGTTCGGCGAACAGGTCGTCCGTCACGGCAGGCCGCTGTCCGACTTGGAGTACGTGCTGCTGCCGCTCTACATGCACCATCGCTTCCAGCTGCGCGCCGCGGCCCAGAGCCTGGGCGGGGCCGACTATCGCTACGCCGTGCGCGGCGACGGCCAGACGCCGGTGACGATCGTCGACGGCGACGAGCAGCGGGACGCGCTGGAGACGATCTTGTCGGCGCTGACCGTGGACTTCCTGGCGTTGCCCGAAGAGATCGCGGCGATGATCCCGCCGCCGGCGTTCCGACATCAGGAGGGCGAAGTCTTCCAAGGCCACACCGGACTGCTCTTCGACCCCGTGGGCGCGGCGGCCGCGGCGGCCCGCTTCACGGTTGGCGAGATCCTGCAGCCGCAACGCATGGCGCGCCTGGTCGTCTACGGCAGCATGGACGAGGGCTACCCCAACCTGGAAGAGGTGACCGACCGCTTGGTCGACGCGACGTGGGGCGTCGACAAGCCGGACGACGAGTACAGTTTGCAGGTGCTCCACGCCATCCAGCGCGCCGTGGTGGACCGGATGATGCAGCAGGCGAGCGCCGAGGCGACCGCGCCCGAGGTTCGCGCCGTGCTGTCGGACCGGCTGGACCGGCTGGCCGGCCGCCTGGAAGGGCTCACCGAGAACATGAACTCGGGGTTGGGCCGACTGGCCGGGCGCCTAAGCAACCGCATCGCGGGCGACCGCCTGGACCGCTCGGCCCACGAACGCTTGGTCCACGCCGACATCCGCCGCTGGCAGGCCCGAATCGAAAACACGGTGCCGTCGCCGTCGCTTCGGCTCCCGCCGGGCGACCCCATCGGCGGGAGCGGGCGCAGCCGAGGCCGCTGACGGGCCGCAGTCTCGGCCGACGCCGGTGCGCCACCGCCACCTGAACCACGAGCGGTTCACGCTGGCCGCGGTGGACGACATCGTTGCCCGCGGCTCTTGGCAGGACTGGCTGGACCTGCGTCGCGCCGCCCTGGACGATCCCGCCGTCCTGTCCCGCATCGAGCGCGTCTGCGCCGCCCGCATCGCCGACCCCTACGCCCAGCGCCACCACTTCTGGATGCTCTATGCCCGAGAGCACGCAAGCGCTTCCTGACTGGGAACGGGTCCTGTCGGCGGCGGCCCGATTGCAGCGGTTCGTGCCCGGCGCCGTTCTCGTGGGAGGCACCGCCGCGGCCGTTTACGGGAAGCATCGACTGTCGGAAGACGCGGATCACGTTGTCGCCGACCTGCGGTCCCGCTTCGACCGAGTTCTCGCCGACTTGGAATCCGTCGCCGGGTGGAGGACGGCCCGAACGGCCCGCCCGGTCATGATCTTGGGGAGCTTGGACGGCATCGAGACCGGCGTGCGCCAGATGATCAGGCAAGCACCCCTCGAGACCGCCCAGCTGACCACGAGCGGCGGACGGATCACCATCCCGACGGAAGCGGAGATCCTTCGCATCAAGGCGGTCCTGATCCTCAAGCGGAACGCCACCCGCGACTACCTGGACTTCGTGGCCCTGGCGGACCGGATGGGGGATTGCCGGTGCGCAGACGGGTTGCGGCCGTTCGACGACCTCTACCGCCAAGAGAACGGAGAATCGCCGTTGCAGCAGCTCCATGCGCAGCTGGCGAACCCGATGCCCTTCGATCTTGAAGGGACAAAGCTGTCCGAGTACAAGGGACTCGCCCCTCGTTGGCACGACTGGGACACGGTCCGAGCCGCCTGCGGGCGGATCGCCGTGGCAGCGTTCGAGAGGCTCTGCGAGGCGTGAGGCGCGCGATGCCGTGGCCACATGGCGACGGCGCGCCCCTGGCCGGCTCCTCGAGCGGTCCGCGAGGCTCGGCGACGCGCGGACGCGCTCTTGGCTTGACGAGGCAGCGCTTCGTTCCCGATCTTGATCGACTCCCCGACCCTTTGCGGGGCCCCGCGCCGCCGACTGTCGGTTGTCGCTTCGGCCAGGGAACCCGTCCACTCGACCAAGGAGGTTGCCGGTGCGCGTCGCGTTCCGTCCTGTTCTCGTCGTTCTCGCCCTAGTTGCGTTCTCGTCGTCCTCGGCCGTCGCCGCGCAGGACCTGGAGCGGCCCGAAGGCTGGCAAGTCCGCTTCGACACGCCGGATCGCTCGGAAGACGACCTCGAGATGTTCGTGGATATGCCCCCGGGCTGGCACGTCACGTCGGGCCCCCCGGCCGTCTACTGGGGGCCGGAGATGGAGGCGTCGGGCAACTTCCGCGTGGAGATGGAGGTGTTTCTCTTCGACCCCGGGGAACGGCGGGAAGCCTTCGGCATCTTCGTGGGCGGCCAAGCCATGGACGGCGACGAGATCGAGTACTCGTACTTCCTGATCCGCAACGGCGGCGAGTTCATCGTCAAGCGGCGCGAAGGCCCGGAGGCGCCGACCGTGCTGCCGTGGACTGCCCACGACGCCGTTTTGTCCTTCGCCGACCGCGAGGAAGGCGGTGCCACCATCAAGAACGTTCTGGTCCTGGAGGCCGGCCCTCAAGCCGTGCGCTTCCTAGTGAACGGCCAGGAGGTGGCCGACCTTCCCCGCGGGGACTTCCCCTCGGACGGCGTCTACGGCTTCCGCGTCAACCACGGGCTGAACCTCCACGTCTCCAAGCTCGAGACGGCGCCGCTGGAGTAGGACTGGTGGACGAGGTGACGATTCGTCTTCGCGTGGAGCCGCTGCAGGAAGGCGGCTACCTGGCGACGAGTCCCGACGTGCCCGGGCTGGTTGCCGAGGGCTGCAGCGTCGTGGAAGTGGCCGAGATCGCCCAAGGACTCGCGCGCAAGATCGCGGAATCACGCGTGGAGCATGGAGACCCGCTTCCCCCGGCACTCCAAGCTCTGGCCGCACGCTCGGACGGGGAGCTGCTGGTGCCCGTGAGCGTTCCCGCCGTTCCAATGGCTGCGGGCGCGGGGATGTCCGGTCGTGCCACCTGACCCCGACCGAACATCCCCGATGTTCTACTTCGATTCCCGCTGCGCGCAAGTGGCTGGCCGCTGACCGCCATGACAATAAGACGAGGACGGATTGCGGGCAAGCTCGGACAGGGTGCCAGGAAGCGCGGGCCGCGCGTCTCCCCCCAAGGGCGCTTCGGCCCCCCGTTACCCTCCGTCCCGCCGGAACCGGTACCCGAAGCCGCGCACGGTCTCGATCCGGTCGCCGGCGGGGCCAAGCTTGGCGCGCAGGCGTCGGACGTGCATGTCCACGGTGCGCGTGTGGATGCGGTCGGCGGCGCGGGGAGCCAGCTGCCAAGCGTCCACTAGCAGCTGGCGACGGCCTTGCGTGCGGCCGATTCGCCCCAAGAGCGTCCGGAGCAGGCGAAACTCCGTTGGCGTAAGCTGCACTTCTTCGCCATTCAGCGTCACGCGCAGCGCTCCGAGATCGACCTTCAGGGGTCCGGACCGGAGGATGCGGCCACCGCCTTTGGCGTGCTGCAGTTCGCTGCGGGAGCGCCGCAGGATGGCGTCTACCCGCAACACCAGCTCCCGGAGGCTGAACGGCTTGGTAAGATAGTCGTCGGCGCCCAGCTCCAGGCCGGCGACCCGTTCCTCGTCCTCCCGCTTGGCGCTGAGCACCAGTACAGGCAACCCGCGCGTGGCCGAATCGCCGCGGATCGCCCGCAGCACGTCGTCGCCGGACACGCCGGGAAGCATCCGGTCCAGCACGACCAGGTCGGGCGTCCCCCGTTGCAGCGCGCTCAACGCCGCCGACCCGCTTCGTGCCGTGTCCACGTGGTAGCCCTCCCGGGCAAGCTGGAAGGACACCAGGGCGGCGATGTCGTCCTCGTCCTCGACGACCAGAACCCGCTTGACGGCGGACCCGGCGGCCAACGCCGTCACGGTTCGTCCCGCAATCGCTCCGGGTCCTCGTCGTAGTAGCGAAACACCTTGTAGCCTCCGTTCCTCTCCAGCGCGTCCTTGAAGAGAAGAATATCGTAGCGCGCGCCTCCCGTCGCCCGGAAGCGCACGCGGCAGTCCGTGTGGACCACGAACGTCTCGAAGGACCGCGCGGCGCCCCGGCACTCCGCGCCCTCGAACGCCTCCGCTCCCGCTCGCCGCAACGCCTCCGCCGCCCTCGGAACCGCCCGCCCGTTCCGAAGCTGAATGTTGCGCCACGCCAAGTCCAGCGGAAACGGCGTCTCGTCGGCCCGGGCGGCCGGCAGCTCGGGCCACACCACTGTGTTGTGCTCGTCCTCGGTGAGCCGAAACGCCTCCAGCGCTTCGCGATCGTTCCGCGTGAAAGACTCGAAGACGCCCCTGCCAAGCGCCTCCAAGCTGGCCGCCGATCCGGGAAACGGAGCATCCGCCCCGGCCGACCCGACGCCGCACCCCCAGACGCCCAAGAGCACCGCGACGGTCGCCGTCGCTCGCGCCGTCGTCAGTTCCGGACGAACGAGGTCCAGCCCATCCACCACTTGTCGCCGCCCGGCGCCGCCGCGCCCACGAAGTCCACGACGGTGAAGAAGCCGTCGTCGGGCGGGGTGGCCGCGCCCGTCAGCAACGGCGAACCGGCCAAGGGCGTGAAGTCGGGCGCGTCGCGGTCGAAGGGGGCCGCCAGCATGGCGCTGCCCTCCAGCACCCGATTGTTCCATTCGGCGTTGTTGAAGAACGCCGCTTCGTCGATCCCGTCGTCGTCGGTGGAAAACGGCGCCTTGTTCTCGGCCAGAACCGAGTTCCGCAGCTCCAGGCCGTTGGACAAGGTCTCGCCGTTGTCCACGTCCAGCCCTTGGTCGCCGAAGCCCACGACCACGGTGTTGTAGATCCTCCCAGCGGCGCCCCGGCGCACAAGCAGACCCACGTCGGACTCGTCGCCGCTGTCGCCGCCCGGACCGTTCCCCACGAGCGTCACATTGTATAGAAGCGGGTTCGTGTACGGCGTGGCGTTGTAGTCGTCCTCGTTGCCGTCCACCTCGAAGCCGTTGTCGGCGTCGTTCGGGTCCTGTTGCGCAATCCAGAACTGCCCCCGGCCCTGCCAGCCCGAGGAGTAGTCGAAGCTGTCGTCGCTGGCGTTGGTGACCAAGGCGTACTTCAGGTCCACCGTGCCCCCGAAGAACTCGATGCCGTCGTCCAGCCCCACGTTGGCCTGCACGTGATGGATCTCGGTCCCCGCGCCCACGCCGTTCAGGGTCAGGGCGTTGAGTTCGTTGCCGAACGAGACCTCGAAGCCGGCGAACTCGATGCGCGTGTACACGATCCGCCCGCTGTCGTCGTCCTTGTCCGTGCCGCCGTACGTGCCCGACGAACCCTCGCCCACGCACTGCTCCTTGGGAAAGTTGCAGAGCGACCGGCCGTTGATCACGATGCCGCCCCAGTCGCCGGGGCGCCGTTCGCCTTCGGGAGACGAGCTGGTGAACACCACCGGCGCGTCCGCGGCGCCCTCCGAGTAGAGCTTGCCGCCGGTCCGCACGACGAGCGCGGTGGGTTGCGTGGCCACGTCGCCCTTGAGCAGCGTCCCCGCGGGGATGCGCAGCTCGCCGCCGTTCTTCACGATCACGATTCCGCGAAGGATGTATACGGAATCGGCGTTCAGGGTGCGGACGCCGCTGATCTCCCCGCTCAGGTGGCGCCACCGACTCGCGTCGGCCACGGTCGCGGGGGCCGGGTTCGACGGGCTGGATTCGATGCCGTTGACGACCGCGACCACGCGGTAGCCGTAGCTTCCCTCCCGAACGTCCGAGTCCGTGTACGACCTGGACGGCACGTCCTGGGCGATCTGGACATAGCCATGGCCTCCGCCTTGGCGCAGCACCTTGTAGGAGTCGCCGGAGCCTCGCCAGCGGAGCGTGACGTCGTTGCCGCCGACCGTGGCCCGGACGTGCGTGGGTGCCGCGGGGGCGTCTCCGGTCTGCGTGGGGCTGCCGCAGGCTCCTGCCGAGACGGCGCCGGCCGCGACCAGCCCGACGACCGCGCGGTTCTTCCAGACGATGTGCACGTGTGCTTGCATGCTTTCAGTTCCCCGTGTTCCAGCCGACCGACAACGAGAGGGTCCGGCCCGCGTTCCAGCTGCGCAGCAGCCCCCCGCCTTGGGTGAATTCGACCACGCTTCCGATCAGCCTGCTCGCCGAGAGCTTGATCCTGGCCCCGCCCCGGATCCTTCGTTCCAGCACGACATCCAGTTGGCTGCGGGCCTCTTCAAAGATGTCGGGCGTGGCTTGACCGCCCACGGCGTCTATGCGGCGCCCGAAGCGGTTGAACAGCACGCTGGCCCGCGACCCGCCCGACGGGGAAGCGTAGGAAAGGCCCACGTTGACCACATAGGGCGACTGTCCTTGGAGCGCACGGTTCTTGGGCACTACTGGCAGGTCGACGCCGCCTTCTCCGGGCACGTACGCCCGGATGACGCCCGGCGTGCCCACTTCGGAGCGCACCAGCGTCAAGTTGCTGTTGAGCAACACCGCCTCCAGCTCCGACGACAGAAAGCCCAGATCGGACCGAAACTCCAACTCCGCCCCGTAGCTGACGGCGGCACCGCCGTTGATCCACGTCTTGAGCAGTTCGGTGCTGGGCAGCACGGCGACCTCGATGGGGGCCTCGAAGCTCTTGTGAAAGCCGCTGACCGCCAACACGCCCCCGTGGCCGAAGAACGTCTCCCAGCGGCCGTCGAAGTTCCAGATGCGCGAGCGTCGCAGCTCCGGGTTTCCCACCGTCAAGTAGCCGCCCGCGTAATCGGCGAAGGCGAATGGCGCCAGCTCCCGCAACTGCGGCCGGGCCAAGGTCCGGGACGCGCCCATGCGCACGTTCATGCCTTCTCGAAGCCGAAGGGTAAGCGCGACGACAGGCAACAGGTCCAGGTCGTCCAGCTCCGCCCTGTCTAGTGCCGGCAGCCTCGGGTCGAACAAGTCGCGGGGCGCCACCTCTTGCGCGGCCGACTCGGCTCGAACGCCGGCCATCAGCTTGAGCGGTCCGACGACTTGGGCGTCCAGCATGGCGTAGCCCGCGCGCACGTCTTCAGACGCGTCGTAGTTGTCGGGCCGGAAGGTGGCCTCTTGAAGCTCGAAGCCGTTCCCGATCGTTCGCGCGTTGAACAGGTTGTTGGGGTCGCGCATCCGCACTTGGCGACCCACGTCCCCCCCGGAAACCAGCAGAAACCGGAACCTGCGCGTGAATGCGTCCCGACGCTTCGCGCTGAAGAAGCCGCCCACGGAAACCGTCCCGCCCCGGTCGCCCCCGCCCAAGGCGAAGGGAAGGTCCAAGTCGGCGGCGGCGCTGTAGGTGTCGTCCACCAAGTCCTGGTGGAAAACCGATCCCGACGACACGAAGTTCTCGAACAGGTACTCGCCGTCCTCTTCCCGGTAGAGCACGTCGCGCGTGTTGGGTTCATATCGCTGCGCGCGGGACCAGGCGCCCCGCCAGTCGAACTTCGCGTTCGCCAGGAACGTCAAGCGGTGCTCGCCCTTGATCTGGGCGTTGGTCAACGTCTGGGCCAGGAAGCGGATGCGGTGGTTCCGCTGATTCGAGTTGGAGTCGAGGTTGAAGCCCTCGTAAGTGCGGGCCTCGTCGTCCATGAGCCGGTTGTACACCAAGTTGGCCGTGATGCGGCTGGTGGGGCCGAGCTCGTACGACAGGTTGGCCAGGCCGCCCAGCGACACCGAGCGCGTCGTGGCTTGGCCCTCGTAGTCGACCTCCGGATCGTCCACGCCCGACGTGGAGAACACCCGCTCGACGATCTTGCTCCGGCTCCCGAAGCCGTTGGAGTACGTCAGCGACCCCAGCACGCCGAAGGACCGGCCGAACACCTCCAGATCGTCACCGTACGACAGCCCGATCGAGCCGTTCGGCGGCAGATTGCGGAAGGTGGGGCCCCAGTCGCCGCCGAAGGACTCGCCGAACCGCTCCAGATCCGCGCGCGAGAAGCAGCCCGCGCCGCAGTAGATGACCCGCTGGTCCGTCGGGATCAGGGCCGGAAGCGCCCGCGTTCCGTCGTCGAAGCCCAGGAAGTCCAAGCCGCCGCCGGCGTAGCGCAGGCCGTCCTCGAAGGTTGTCACGGTGTTCAAGCTGCTGGACGCCGACACCGAGAAAATTCTGCGAGCCGGAAAGTCCTTCGTGCGAAGCTCGACCAAGCCGCCGGCGTAGTCGCCGGGCTGGTCGGGCGAGTAGCTCTTGACCGTGACGATCGACTCCAGCAGGTCCGACGGCACGATGTCCAGAGGCACGACCTTCCGGTCCGGCATCGGCGACGCCAACGGGGCGCCGTTGAGCGTGGTGGCGCTGTAGCGCTCTCCCAGCCCCCGGACGTAGGCGAACTTGCCGTCCACCACCGACAGCCCCGGCACCCGCTTCAGGGCCGCCGCGGCGTCGCCGTCGGGGGATCTGGAGATCTGGTCGGCGCCGATGGCGTCCACAACGAACGACCGGCTCTGGCGCTCGGAGAGCAGGGCGGCCGTGGACCCGGTTTCGACGGTGGCCTCCACGGTGACCCCTTCGATGCTCACCGCCGCCGACTCGATCGACACGTTCACGGTGGCGAACCCGTCCGCCTCCACCGTCACGCCCGTCACCGTCTTGGTGGCGTACCCCAGCATCCGGACCACCACGGCGTGCTCGCCCGCCGGGACGTCGCGGACCACGAACCGTCCGTCGACCCCCGACAGCCCGCCGGCAGACTGGTCTTCCAGGTACACCTGGGCGCCCGCGATACGCTGGGCGGTTCCGGCGTCGAGGACGCGGCCCACGATCTTGCCCGTCTGGGCCGCGCCGTGGACGGGGTAGGCGGCAACCGCCGCCGCGAGTGGGATCAGCGCCCGCAGTCCGGGCTTTCCGGGAAGACGCATCGGCCTCAATTCGTTCCTTTGTTCTAGGCGGAGCGTGCCCGCGACGGCCAGCGCCGCAAGCGGGGGGTTTCGTCGGCGACCCGGCGGCTTGCGCCCGGCGCGCAACGGACGGTACCGGGCATGGGTAACGGCGGATTCCCGGTTCTGTAACAGTCGAGTTGCCGCCGCGGACCGGCCCGAGTAGCGGACCGGCCGGCGCGTGCGTGGGGTTGCAGCAGGCGCCCGTCTCCGGCAACGTCACCCCGGTGAACGAAAGGGATCGCAAGCAGGCGCCGACCGAGGTTCTCGCGGAACGGACCGGCGGCGTGCAGCCGTGGCGTCGCGTCTTTCACGCCGCGACGGGGGTCGGCCTAGCGGCGGCGGCGCACTGCGCGGGAGCGGGCTCGTTCGGACTGCGGGCGGCGCTCGCCGGGGCGACAGCGGCTTCCTTCTCCCTCGACGCGCTCCGCTTCCGATTTCCGGAGGTCAACGCGATCTTCTTTCGCTGGTTCCGGGTTCTTGCGTCTCCCAGGGAGGCGCGCGGCCCGGCCTCGTCGTCCTGGTTCCTGGCGGGCGCACTGGCCGTGTCGCTTCTCGCTCCCGCCCACTTCGTGCCCTCGCTTCTGGTTCTCGCCCTCGCCGACCCCGCTGCCAGCGTGGTCGGACGGCTGTGGGGCAGGCGGGCTCTGGGGAAGGGCAGCTGGGAAGGAACCGCGACGTTCTTCGTTGCCGGCTGCGGCGTCCTCGTTCCCTGGGCGGGCGTGCCTCATGGGCTGCTGGCGGCCGGGTTAGCGGCGGCCGTGGAAGCGGCGCCGTGGAAGCTCGACGACAACCTGACGACGCCGTTGGCCGTGGCGGTTGCGCTCTGGGCGACGACCGCCTTCCCGTGACGCGCCGGCAGTCCGGCGACGGTGTCCGTGCCGCCGGCGCTTCCGGGTCGGGTGCACCTCCCCCGTCGGCCGCGTCGGAACCCTGGCCCGGAGGCTGGCGTCGTTGGTACTCGCCGGACGCCCCGGTTCGGATCGGCGTGTCCGCCTGCCTGCTGGGCGACGCGGTTCGCTACGACGGCGGTCACAAGCGCGACTCCGCGCTCGATCGCGCGCTGGGCCCGTGGGCGCAGTGGGTCCGGGTCTGCCCCGAGGTGGAAGCCGGCATGGGTGTGCCCAGGCCGCCGGTGCGACTCGAGGAGCGGGACGGCGGCCTCCGCATGGTGGACCCGGCGTCGGGCCGGGACCATACGGAGCGGATGACGCGATACGCCCGCCGAAGGACACGGGCTCTGGGTGACCTGGAGCTGGACGGCTACGTCTTGAAGAGCAGATCGCCGTCTTGCGGGCTGGGAAGCGCGCGCGTCTTCCGCCGAAGCCGGAGCGGCGAAGAATGGGTGGGCCAGTCCGGCGGCACGGGACTGTTCGCCCTCGAACTGCGGCGAGCATGTCCCGACCTGCCCTTGGCGGAGGAAGGGGACCTGCAGACCGCGTCCCTCGCCAAGGCGTTTCTGGAGACGGTCTTTGCTCGCAACCGCTGGCGCGCCCTGGCCACCGTCGCGGCACCCGCAGGCGCGGTGTTCCGGCTTGCCGCCGAGAGCGCGACGACCTCCGCCTCCGCGTCCCGACCCGTCGCCGAGAGCGCCGCCAGACTCCGGTCTCGTCTCGTGGCCTTTCACACGGCCCACAAGTTCGTGGTCTGGGCTCGGGACGAAGGCGCCGTTCGTCGCCTGGGGAGACTGTTGGGCGGTGCCGGTCGCCTACCCGACGACGAGCTGGCGGCCCGTTACGGCTCAGGGTTTCTGGCCGCCATGAGCACGCCCGCCACGCGAGAACGGCACGTCAACGTCCTGCAGCACGCCCAAGGGTACGTCAAGCGGCTCCTGGCGCCGGACAAGCGGCGCGCATTGCATCGGGCCGTGGACGACTATCGACTGGGCCGCGCGCCCTGGTCCGTTCCCGCCGACATGTTGCGGCGCTGCGCTGCGCGCCATCGCGTACGCTACCTGCTGGATCAACTCTACTTCGACTCCGCTCCGTGTCCGCGTTCATTTCCTGACGATTGAAGACGAGCCGCCAAGCGCAACGGCCCGCCGCAGGGATGGGTCGGTGCGAGGCCGCGTCGGGCTGACCAAGAGCGTCTGGAGGGACGGCATTTCACGGCCTCCTCCGGTCCGGCGAAGGTCGCCGAAAAACGGGCCGATCCAGCCATGGAAACGCCCCAATTTCGTCCCATCTTGCTCCGTGTCCAGGACTCGCCCGGTCCTCGCAGGCCGGTCCGCCAACGTCCGCCAACTCCCCGCGCCAACGGAGACCGCAACCCATGACGGAGCGTCCCAAGCGCCCCCGCAGGCACGACGAGGTCCTCAAGTCGTTCTTCGCCCACCCCCTCGCCGCCCAGTCATTGGTCCGCGACTTCATGGCTCGCGGCTGGCACCGCGAACTCGACCTCGACTCGATCCGCGAACTGCCCACCGAGCACGTCTCCCCCGGCCCCAAGCTCCGCCGCGCCGACGCCGCTTGGTGGGTCCCCTTCCGCCACCGCCGCCGCGCCGTCGTCTTCCACGTCGAGTACCAGTCCGCCGTCCGCTACGACATGCTCTTCCGAAGCCTCGAGTACGTCGCCCACCTCTACCGCTTCCTCAAAGCCAGCGAGCAGTGGAGAAACCCCGACGGCAGCGGCGCGCCCACCGTCCTGTCGTCGGTGCTGCACGTCGGTCCCAAGCCGTGGCGAGCGCTGACGAGCGTGGCCGCGCTGGCGCCGCCGGGGTCTGCGAGCGCCGCCCGGCGGCAGACGGCGCACCTGTACGAGGTCCTTGACTCGAGGTCGGCTGCGGAGCAAGACTTGCCGGCGGACGGCACGCTGCTGCGGTGGCTGGTGGACCTGGTTCGGGACTGGCGGAACCTGGGCCGGGTGACGGAAGCGCTGGTTGCGCGCTACGGCGGTCCGGAGCACGCGGGCGTGCGGGAGGGCTACGCGATGTGGGCGGAGGAGGCGGCGCGGGCGATGGGCGTGGCGCGGGCGACGAGAGAGCGGATCGTGGAGCGGATCAGACACCCAAGGGAGGGAGGCGGCATGTCCTGGCAGGCGGCGGAAGCAGCGGAGGAGCTCCGGCGGGAAGGTCGAGAGCAGGGGCTGGAGCAGGGGCTGGAACAAGGGCTGGAACAGGGGTTGGCCGAGAAGCGGGCGCTGGTGGTTCGGCTGGCGGCGCGGCGGTTCGGGTCGGGGACGGCGGAGCGGCTGCGTCGCATCTTGGCGGCGTCGGGATCGGAGTTGGTGGACGAGGCGGCGGACGCCGTGGTGGACTGCGACACGGGCGACAAGCTGCTGGCGCGGACCGCGAACGGCCCCGTCTGACCGCCCGTCGCGCCAAGCCGAGTCAGGTCGTCGTCGGACTGCTTTCCGAGGACAAGTCTTCGCAGGTGTCGGTGACGTAGCGCGGACTCTGGTCGCACCGACTCCGATCTCCAAGAAGACGTTTTCGTAACGATTGAAAAACAAAATCGTTGCATTTTAGGGACGCCTAAATTATCTTGTCAGGAACGCGTTGCACCGAGGGAAGACCGAGCGAAGGAGGACGCCATGTGGGAACCCCGGAGGAGCACCACGCGAGCGGCCCGGCGCCGCTCTTTGTTCCTGTGCGCATTGGCGGGCGCGACCGTCGCCCCGTCCGCGTGCGGGACCGGACTGCCGACGAGCCTGGAAGTCGATCCGCCCCCCGCCGGCTTGGAGATCGTCCTGGACACGCTGGATGTGGAGGTCCAGAACCTGTGGGTGCGGATCAGCGCCGTGCCCGCGGTTCGGCAGAACGTGGTCCTGACGTGGGAGCTGGCGGCGGAGACGGCCAACCCCCTCTGGTGCCCCCGTTCCATGCGCAAGGCCGGACGCCGCAGATTCGAGCAGCCGGACACGGCTCGCGTCTGGGGCAACGTTCCGAGGGCCTACGACTTCCGGCTGGTCGTGTCCGGGGCCACCACCGCGGGGGACGTCGTCTCCGACACGCTGGAGATCCAGGCGCCGGCCTGCCGAGACCCCGACCGGCCAAGCCTTCTGTGCAACCCCGACTCGGGTTGGACGACGAGAGGCTCGGGCGACTCCGGTTGACGAGCCCCGGGCGGGTTGACCCCACCGGCGCGTCATGCGACCTTCACCTTGAGCGACCATTCAAGAGCGAGTCCGCAGCGGCCAGTGCGATCACCCAGAAGAAGACGGGCCCCGAACGACCGTGGGGGATGCCCGTCTTTTTGCTGGCCGCTGAAATTCGTCCGGCTACGGGCAAGCCGGAACACGCCGGCGACCAAGACAGACACCGGCGGACCAACCTAGCAACACCAGAGGGAGAGACAGCGTGCGCACCGAAGGAACCGTCAAGTGGTTCAACGACCAGAAGGGGTTCGGCTTCATCTCGCGGGCCGACAACGGCGAAGACTGCTTCGTCCACTTCTCCGCCATCCAGGGGGAGGGCTTCAGGAGCCTGGCCGAAGGCGAGCGGGTGGAGTTCGACGTGGTCGACGGGGCCAAGGGACCGGCCGCGGAAAACGTGGTCCGGCTGGGTTGACCCTGCCGTAGGCCCGCACTTCCGCCAGAGATCCCCGGGGGGCGACTCGCGCCCCGGGGACGCCGCCCGAGACGGACGCCGAGCGCCTTCCCGTAGCCGTTTCCTCTTGGGGCCGTTGCTCCTTAGCTAGGCCGGGTCTTCGATTCGTCCGGTTCCCGCCGTGACGCCGGCGACCTCCTCTTCCATGCGCAGGCGCTGTTCCCGCGGGACAGCTACCTCGTAGCGAACGAAGGCGCCGAACTCCCTCTCCCGAACGGTTGCGCCCAACTTGGCCCACAACCGTTCCACGCGGTCCACGGAGGCGTAGGGAATCGCGACCCGGACCGGGACGCGCTCGACGTTCGTCTTCTTCGGGCAGGCCACCAAAGCCTGCTTCGCGCTGTCGGAGTAGGCCCGGGCCAGCCCTCCCGTTCCCAGCTTGACTCCGCCGTAGTACCGTGCGCACACCGCCACGACCTCGCCCACGCCCGAGCGGAGGAGGTAGGCGAGCATGGAGCGCCCGGCCGTGCCCGGCGGCTCGCCCGCGTCGCTCGCTCCCACCTGAACGGCGGAGCCGGGCGGCCCCGAGTTGAACGCCCAGCAGTAGTGCGTGGCGCCGGGCAGGCGCTCCTTGGCGTCCTGGACGAATTGGAGCGCCTGGTTGCGACTCCGGGCTCGGCCGACCCGCGCCACGAACCGACTTCGGCGCACCGTCGATTCGCCTTCGCCGACGCCTGCGGGCACGGGGTACGCGACGGCGGTATCCGGGGCTTCCTCTTGCGTCATGACTCCCTACTCTACTACCGTATTGGTTCAATGAGAATCAATCTCAATCTCATTGCGTCCCGACGACGCAACCGAAGCATGGACGGAGCATGACCAAACCACGCGACGACGCTCCGAACGATCGCGGCCCGGCCCCCAAGGGCGCCGACCGCATGCTGGCCGACGTGCCCTTGAAGGAAGAGGTCGTTCTCGTTCGGATCGACCTGGCCGGCGACGACCTGGAACCCTTGCTGGAGAAGGGCATCGTGCCCGGTTGCCGGCTCTGTCCGGTGCGCCACGCCCCCGCGGGGAACCCGACGGTCTACCGCGTGGACGGCGCGCTGGTCGCCCTGCGGAAGGAGACGGCTTCGTGCCTGTGCGTACGAAGCGGCCTGGAGGCGGCGGGGGTCCTGGACCCGAATTGATCGCCGGCGTCGGCAGGGCGTCCGGCGCGCACGATCCGGGCGGCGGTGCCACGATGTCCGACAGCCCTGCGCCGAAGCCCGCCAGCTCCGGGCAGACCCCGGACGGCCGTTTCCCCAGGGTGGCCTTGGTGGGCCCGCCGAACTCGGGCAAGTCCACCCTCTTCAACCGCCTGACGGGGCTTCGCCAGCGCGTGGCCAACTACCCCGGCGTGACGGTGGAGCAGCGCACGGGAACGGCCCTGTTGCCCGCGGGATCGGTCGAGGTGACGGACCTGCCCGGCGTCCACGGCCTGTCGCCGCGCAGCATGGACCAGCGAGTGACGCGAGACGTGCTCCTGGGACGCATGGAAGGGGCGCCGGCGCCCGACGCCGTGATCCTGGTCTTGGACGCGACGCGCTTGGAGTCCCACCTCATGCTGGCGGAACCCGTGCTGGCCCTGGGGCTGCCGACGCTGGTGGTCCTGACGATGGCCGACGAACTCGGGCGTCGCGACGGCGCGCTGCGGGCCTCGGCGCTGGCTCAGGAGCTCGGCGTGAACGTGGCCCTGGTCGACGCCCGGAGCGCGCCGGCCCTGGAACCCGTCCGCCGATTCCTGTCGATGCTGAGCCAGGAGGCCCCCGCCTGTCCGGTGGTCGCCCCGACCGCATCGTCCCTTGTCGCGAACGGCGCCCCCGACCCGGCCGGCCGTTCCCTTCCCGTGGTGGACCTCTTCGCCGACCGGCGGCAGCGGGCACGCACGATCGGGCGGTCGGCGGGCTTCCGCGCGCCTCGTCCGTCGCCGGTCACCCACCGACTGGACGCGCTTCTTCTTCACCCGATCCTGGGGCCGATGGCCTTCCTGGCGGTGGTCGTGCTGGTCTTTCAGTCTATCTTCGCCTGGGCCGTGCCCCTCATGGACGGGACCGAGGCCCTGGTCGCCGGCTCTGGAGAGTACTTGGCCGGCGTCCTGCCCGACAGTTGGTTCCGCTCGCTGCTGGTGGACGGCGTGTGGGCCGGCGTCGGCTCGGTGGTCGTCTTCCTTCCGCAGATCCTCGTCCTGTTCTTCTTCATCTCGATCCTGGAGGACTCGGGCTACATGGCGCGAGCCGCCGTCATCGCCGACCGCCTCATGCACCGCGTGGGCCTGCAGGGCGAGTCCTTTCTTCCTCTCCTGTCGGCCTACGCTTGCGCCGTCCCGGCGGTCATGGCGGCGCGGACCGTGGGGAACGAGCGGGACCGGATCGCCACCGTTTTCGTGGCCCCGTTCATGACCTGTTCCGCGCGGCTGCCCGTCTACGCGCTGCTCATCGCCGCCTTCATCCCGGCGGGCCCGCTGCTCGGCCCCTTCGTGGGACGCCGCGCCGCGGTGCTCTTGGGGCTCTACGCCTTGGGGCTGGTCGTGGCCGTGATCACGGCGGCGGTCCTCAAGGGCACCCTGCTCCGGGACCGCCCCACGCCTTTCGTCATGGAGCTTCCCCCGTACCGCTTGCCCTCGGCGCGCTCCATCGCCGCGCGGCTCGTGGAGCGGACCCGCATCTTTCTGCGTCGGGCGGGCAAGATCATCCTTGCGGTGGCGGTGGCGCTCTGGGTGCTGACCCAGGTTCCGCGGGATCCCGAAGGCGGCGCGCCCGAGATCGGCGACAGCGCCCTGGGACGGATCGGCCAAGTGATCGAGCCGGCGATCGAGCCCCTGGGCTTCGATTGGCGCGTGGGGATCGGGCTGGTCACGTCTTTGGCGGCCCGCGAAGTCATCGTGGGCACGCTGGGTACGATCTACGGCGTGGAGAACGCGGGCGACGAGAACATGGAGCTGCAGGCGGCTCTTCGACGAGACCTGGACTTCGGGTCGGCCGTGGGGTTGCTCCTGTTCTTCGTCTTCGCGCTCCAGTGCATGTCCACGGTGGCGGTGGTGCGTCGCGAGACGGGCGGCTGGCGGTGGCCCGCGTTGCAATTCGCCTACATGCTGGCCCTGGCGTACGCGGGGGCATGGACCGCCAACGCGCTGCTGTAGCCGGCCGGTTGCGCGAACGCCGGCGCCGAAGGCGGCCTCCGGCGCGCGGGCGGCTGGTTCGAGACGGCTGCGCGGGGCTGTTGCTCGGGGCGAGCCTGCTGCTCGCGGCGTGCGCCCGCGGAGGTGGTGCACCGGAAGGCCCGGACGCGGTGGCCGACGACCTGGGACGCATCCACTCGGCGTCTCCTCCCCGTAGCCGCATCGTGTCGCTTGTGCCGGCGGCCACCGAGACCCTGGTGGCTCTGGGGGCAGGAGATCGTTTGGTTGCGCGAACCCGCTACGACGAGCAGGCCGAACTGGCGTCGCTCCCCTCGGTGGGCGGCGGCATCGATCCCAGCTTGGAGTTCCTGGCCGAGCTGACCCCCGACTTGGTGGTGGTGTGGCCCGCGGCGGGAAGCGGCGCGTCGCTGGGGAGTCGCCTGGATGCGCTGGGGCTGGCTTGGTACGGCGCTCGAGTGCAGACGATGGAGGACTTTCGGCGGCTGACTCGCAACCTGGGACGTCTGACGGGGGCGCCCGACCGTGCCGACTCGCTGGTGGCGGCCGTGGAAGACGACTTGGCGGCGGCCCGGGCGACCTGGGCCGGCCGATCGCCGGTGGAAGCGGCGTACGTGGTGCAGCGCGATCCGCCCATGACCGCAGGGCCGGGGACGTTCCTGGACTCGGTGCTGGCGGCCGGCGGCGTGTCGAACGTGTTTGCGGACATGAACGGGCCCTGGCCCATGGTGAGCCTCGAGGAGGTCGTGTGGCGGGATCCGGACTACGTGATCCTCCCCGTGGCGGGACTCCCCGTGGCGGGACTCGGCCGGGCGCGGAAAGGCCAGTTGCCGGCGCCTTCGGCGATAGCGGCGCGGTCGGCGGAACGCGCGGCGGAGCGGCTGGCTGCCTCGCCGGGTTGGCAGGCCGTGCCCGCGGTGGAGGCGGGGCGCATCGCGACGGTGGATGCTTCGCTGTTCGGCCGGCCGGGTCCGCGAATGGGCGAAGCGGCGCGGTTGCTGGCGGCGCTCTTTCACGGCGGCGACCGTGCGAGCAGGCCATGAGCCGAACGAGGACCGCAGGCGGGGTTCGGGCCGGGGCTAGATCGCGGTCGCGGGCCGGATCGTGAAGACGAGCCCCGGCAGGCTCCTGGGGCTGCTTGCGGTGCTGGCGGCCGGGGCGGTGCTGGCCGGCCTCTACGCCGGTTCGGCGGCGATCGGTCCGGGGCAGGTCATGGAGGTGCTGTTGGGGGGCGGGGACGAGCGCCAGCGCGTCGTCGTGCTGGAGCTGCGGGCGCCCCGCGTGGTGCTGGGGTTGCTAGTGGGCGGCGCGCTGGCGGTGGCGGGCGCCGTCTTGCAGGCCTTGCTGCGCAATCCCTTGGCCGACCCGTACGTGCTGGGCGTGTCCGGCGGGGCCGCGGCCGGCTCGGTGGCCGCTCTCGCCCTGGGACTGGCGGCGTTTCGCGGGGGTGTTGGGGGCGGCGCCGTGGCAGGGGCGTTGCTGGCCGTGTTCGCGGTGCGGCGAGTGGCCATGTCGGCGGGTCCGGTGCTGGATACCCGCGTACTGCTGCTGGCCGGAGTGATCGCGGGAGCGTTCTTCAACGCCGTCGTGCTGCTCCTGCTCACCCTGGCCGACGCCGAGTCCTTCCGCTCGGCGATGTTCTGGATGATGGGGAGCTTGGCGCGAGCCGGTCCTGCCGAGGTCGGCGCCTTGGCGGTCGTGCTGATCCCGTTGGTGGGGGCGACCTTCGTGCTCGCTCGGCCGCTGGACGTGATGACGGTCGGCGAAGAAACGGCCGCCTACCTGGGCGTGCGCGTGGAAACGGTCAAGCAGGCGGGCTACGTGGCCGCATCCCTGGCCGTGGCCGCCTCCGTCGCAGCGGCCGGGGTCATCGGCTTCGTGGGCCTCGTCGTCCCACATGCCGTTCGCCTGTTGTGGGGCGGAGGCCACCGCGTGCTTCTCCCGGCGTCGTTTCTGGCCGGAGGGACGTTCCTCGTTCTTGTCGACACGGCGGCACGGACGGTCGCGGCGCCTCAGGAACTTCCCACGGGGGTGGTGACCGCCTTGGTGGGCGTCCCGCTCTTCGCGGTGCTGCTCGCAAGGAGCACCCGGTGAACGGTCCGGCTCCAAGTTCCGAGCCCGCGCCCCCCGCGTCCCAGGCCGTCCGCGCCTCCGGGTCCCCCCGCGCCGCCGAAGCCGCTCCCCTGCTGGAAGCTCGGTCCCTCGTCTACCGGTACCCGGGGGCGGCCCGTCCCGCGGTGGACGGCATCTCGCTAGAGACCGAACCCGGCGCGGTGAGTACCGTGCTTGGCCCCAACGGGTCCGGCAAGTCCACGCTGCTGCGGCTCCTCGCGGGCGGAGCGCGCGCTCGGTCGGGTCAAGTTCGATTTGCGGGCCGCCCCTTGGACCGGTGGCCGCGCCGGGCTCTGGCGGCCCGGATGGCGGTCGTGACCCAGCACGAACACGTGCCGTTTCCCGTGACGGCCCGGAGCTTGGTGGCCATGGGACGCTACGCCAGCTTGGGTCCTTGGCGCCGCGAAGGCAGGCAAGACCGCGAGGCCGTGGCCCGCGCCATGGAGCGTTGCGGCGTCGCAGGGTTGGAGGAACGGGACTTCCGCAGCTTGTCGGGCGGCGAACGGCAGCGGACGCGGATCGCGCGGGCGCTGGCCCAGGAGCCGTCGATCCTGCTGCTGGACGAGCCGACGGCGGCCCTGGACATGCGCTACGAGACGGCCGTCTTCCGGCTGCTCCGCGACTTGGCGCGAAGCGACGGCGTGGCTGTGGTGGCCGTGACCCACCACCTGAACTTGGCGGCCCGATTCGGGGATCGGCACCTCCTCATGGAGAGCGGCGCTCCGGCCGCCCAGGGAGACGCGGCTCGCGTTCTGACCGCCGCGAACATATCCCGCGTCTACCGGTGTTCCGTGACAGTGGCCTCTCGCGAGTTTCCGGAAGGCCTCGCGCCCCAAGTATCGCCCGACTAGGAGAGCAAGGTCTCCACATGAGCTACCCCTTCGTCGAACCGGGAGATCAACCGCGACCGGCGAAACCTGGACACCCTCACGTGCTTCCGCATCTGGGCGAGCCATTCGTACAAGCGTCGCCGTCCGACGATCGCCGCGGTCAAGCGACGCCGGTGCAGCGAGCGGGCCAAGACGTCGATCGACTCGGATCCCGTGACGGGTTCGATCCGGCAGGACCGGTCGCCAGCTTCCTCGGCAAGCACATACAGCGCCCTGAGACGCCCCGCCGGGCACTGCGCCTGCGTCGCTGGCACGGCGTAGAGCTTGTCGGCTCGGTCGTGAATCAGCGTCCGGCGGGAGGCCCGGGTCAGCTCCAGCGCATCCGGCCACAACTTCAGCTCCGTGCACCCGTAGCACCGGGTGTCGGACCCGAACAAAGGGTCCAAGACCAGAACATCGTCGGTGACGAAGTCCAGCCCGCGGGCGGCAAGAGCGGCCGCCAGCGTGGACTTGCCCGCTCTGGACTTGCCCGCGAAGGCGTACACGTCCGCACCGCGGCATACGGCGCTTGCGTGGAGCGGCAGAAGGTTGCGTTGCAACAGGAGGGCGGCCCAAGCCGAGCCGAAGAGGGAGAGGCGAATGTTGGCCTCGGGGGCGTCCGCCGCCGTCTGATAGCGAATCGTTTCGCCGTTTTCGACCAAGAACCGAATTCCCCGGCGTCGAACCAGCACCCGCCGACCCGCGCAAGACCACGCGCCCCGCTGGACGGTCGCCTCCGCCAGCTCCTCGGGCACCGCGCCGCGCCGGACCGTCACGTCGGCCCCGTGGGACCGGACCCAGGACGCCACCGCCGAACCCAAGCACAGGTCCGCGTCGACGGTGAAGGGAACGCCCGCTTGCGAGGGATCGGGCGGCGGCCGGCCGGCTTGTTTCGGGCGTCGCATGGGAACAAATTCGCTAGAACCCAACAAGGAAGCTACTCGTGCCGCGAACACAGGTTGCCCGACATCATGGCTTAGGCGGCGTCGAGCATCGGCAGGATCGGAGCAGGCCCGTTAGCGATTCCGAGGAGCCAAAATCCGTGATCGAGCCGGGAACCCGCGCTCCGGCGACCCCGTTCACGGTTGCCGCCGACTTCGACTTGGGTCCGTGGGCCGATCCCTGGATGCGAGACCACGGCGCAGACGTTTCGATTCGACGCGGCTCGGTTCCCTCGCCTCTCAGTTGGGGAACGGACCGATGTCGAGTCCAGTTCGCGCCCGGGGAGTTCTTGATCAGCTTTCGAAGCGGCGTCGACTTCTTGGTCGAAGGAGGCGAGTCGATCCGCTACAAGATCAGCGGGGGAGACTGGGGCGTGCCGGAGGCGGATGTCCGGGCGTTCTTGTGGGCCCATCCGTGGGCTGCTTTGGCGTTGCAGCGAGGCCTGTTGCCGCTGCACGCCAGCGCCCTCGAACACGGAGGGCAGGTTCACGCGCTGATCGGGCGGAGCGGAGCGGGCAAGTCGACGTTGGCGGCCGTCCTTGCCGCGAACGGTCTGTCGTTCTTTGCCGACGACATGGTGATCGTGAGCGCCGCTCAGGCCAAAGGACACATGCTCGCTTGGGGCGTTCCGAACTTGAAGCTGCTCCCGGACGCCTTGGCGCTCACGGGTGCCAGAAGCAAGTCGAGGGTGCGGAAAAGGGATGGATCCGACAAGCACTACGCCGTGCCCGAAGCGCGGGCCGTACAGTCCGCCAAGTGGCTTGGGACGCTCCACCGCGTGGAACACCAAGAAACCGATCGCGAGGGGCGCGACATCGTCGAGTCGGTCTCGGGCTTCGAAGCGATGAAGATGGTGCGGGAAGCGATGTACTTGCGCGGCGTGGCGGCGGTCGAATTTGGCCCGACCAAGCCCTTCGAATGGGCGGTCTCAGTGGCGAAGGCCGTCAGCGTGTTCAAGCTTCACGGTGCGCGCGCGCACAGCCTCGATGAAGTTGCGACCCGCTTGGTGCGGTCCATGTCGATGCCGCTCGGGGGCGAACACACGAACTGAACCGCCCTGGCTACGACACGGGGGGCGGCCTCTTGCGCAGCACGAACAGCCCTTCGCGCATGCTGGACACGATGATCAGCCCGCTCTCGAAGTACGGATAGACGCTCCAAGCCCCTGCGAATCCCGGCACGTCGTCGCCGGCCGACACCGTGTCGAAGAACCCTACTTCCTTGGGCTCCTCGGGCTCCGAGATGTCCAAGATGCGAAGGCCGCTCACGTAGTTGGCCTGGTACATGTAGTCGCCGCGCACATACAGGTTGTGGTCGGACGATCCCGTGCTCCCGAAGTGCTCCTTGACCAGCACCGGGTCCTCCAAGTCCGCGATGTCCCACACCAAGGTGCGGGTGCGGGACACGTTGCCCGCCAGCTCGTCGATCTCGTCGTTCATGAAGAAGTAGCGGTGGTCGTCCGTGACCCAGCCCTGGTGCAAGTAGCCCGTATTGGGGTACTCGGCGGTCGAGAGAGCGACCGGGGCGTCCTTGTCGGTCACGTCGGAGATCGACAGGGCGTTCTCGTTGGCCCCCAGGCAGATCTCCCGGTCCTGGTAGTCCGGGTCCGGGCCGTGGTAGCGGATGCACTGGGCGTCGTGACTGTACCCGGTTCCCGCGTTGCCGGTGTTCCCGTCGGCGAAGCAGCCGGCGAAGGTGGGGTTCTTGGGCTCCCGCACGTCGATCATGTGCAAGCCGCCGCCGCAAGTTTCGCCGCCCCCGGAGGCGCCGACCACGTAGGCGAAGCCCGTGCCCTCGTTGACGACGATGTTGTGCGCCGAGTGGATGCCGTCGTAGTGCGCGTCGGCTTCGAAGACGACGGGAGGCGCGGTCACGTCGCGGAGTCGTGTCAGGTCGAACACCTGCACGCCGTGGGGGCCCGCTTGGTCAGCCACGATGAAGGCGTGGTCCGCAAACACCTTGATGTCGCGCCACATGTTGGGCGTGGCGCCTTCGGTCAAGGGAAGCTCACCCAGGTAGATTGGATTGCCGGGGTCGCTAAGGTCCACGAAGGTGGTGGCGTTGTTGCGCCCGACCACGGCGTACTCCTTGCCCGTCTCCGGATCTGTCCAGCCCCACAGGTCGTTGACCACCACGCCCCGTTCGCCGCCCAGGCCGCGCACGGGCACGAACGAAACCAAGTCCACTTCCTCGCAGTCGAACGCGGCCGCCGAACCGTCCTGGCACTCGCGCTCCTCGCCTGTGACGGCTTCCAGGCCGCCGGCCTCGTCGATGACCGAGCCCTCGGGCTCCCACCCCTCCGCTGTTCGCCGGAAGAGGAACCCCGTCCCCTCGAAGAAGTCCGCGCCCGGCGCGCCCGCCACGGCCACGTCGCCGCCCACCGCTACGGCCATTCCGTAGAACGCGAAGGGGCCGCCGGGGCCGAACGACGCGACCTGCCGCCACTCGCCTTCCGCGTCCCGACGGAACGCCGTCCCGCCGCCAAGCCCCTGGCCGGCCAACGGCGTGCCGGCCACCAAGTCGCTCCCGGAAGCGGAAACGGACATGCCCATGAGCGTGCCGAACGCGGCTTCGTCGGCCTCGATCGTGCGGACCAGCGTCCACTCGGCGTCGGAAGGCGGCCCTTCGTCCGAGCGGGCGAACTCGTACACGGCCCCGGCCGCGTGCGCTGCGAACGGCGCCCCGGCGAAGACGCGCCCGCCGGACACGGCCACGCTTCGGCCCGTGGCGGCCGGGGTCGCGGCGGGGGGCTCCAACGTTGCCGCCCGTGTCCACTCGCCGGACTCGTCCCGAGCGAAGACGTGGACCGCGCCGGGAAGGAACGCGGGCATCTCGCCGCTCGGAATCAGGGGCGGGTCGCCGCCGGGCGCTCCCGCTGCCGCCAAACCGCCTTCCATGTCGAGCGCAAGGCCCAGCTGCCCCGCCGGCACTTCGCCCGGGAACGTGGCGACCTGGCGCCACCGGCCCTCCGCGTCGCGGTCGAACGCGACCACTGCGCCCGCGCCCCCGTCGGCGCCCGGCGCCCCCGCGAACACGCTCCCGCCGTCGCTGGCTACGGCGGCGCCGAACCGTGCGCCGGACACGGCGTCGCTCCAGGTCAAGCGCGCTTCGGCGCTCCACTGGCCGTCCGCGCGGCGGTAGACGTGCACGGCCCCGTTCCCCTCGCTGGGCGCCCCGACGACCATGACGTCTCCGTGCACGTCCAGCCCCTCGCCGAAGCCGGTACCCACGTCTCCGCCCGGCGCCTCGACCACGGCCGTCTCCGTCCACTCGCCGTCCGAGCGCTCGAAGACGTGCACCGCGCCGGGCCGGTTGGGCGGCATGGGGAAGAAGCCGATGCCGCCTGGCTTGCCCACGTAGACCGTTCCCTCTTGCACCACGACGCTGGAGGCGAAGGCTGCCAGCCCCGGCGCGGCCGCCGGAATGGCCACACCGCGCGCGACCACCGACGTCTGCGCACTGGCGCACGCCGGAGCGCCGGCCCAGCCCGTGGCCGCGACCGCAAGCGCGGCGGCCAAGTGCGGCGACCGGCCCCTGCCGGAAGCCACGCCGATCCCGAGCGTTCCGGGAACGGAGCGGAAGCAGCTTGCGAGGGAGCGAAAGCTTCTTGTGCGCGTGGCGACGTGTCCTGACATGGCGACGTGTCCTAATTCCGAAGTGAGATTGGGCCGTGGATTTGACGCGGCTGGGCTGCACATTTGGCTCCCGAGCTTGCCCGACGGCGCGCCCGCCGCACCCAACATTGGGCCGACGGGCGCGCCGACGCAATCTCTTGTCCTACGGAATCAGGTTTCGGTCCGCCTTGCGCAGCACGAAGACGCCTTCCTTGCCCGACGTAACCACGATGACGCCGCTCTCGAAGTACGGGTAGTTGCTCCACGATCCGTCGAAGCCAGGAGCGTCGGGCGTCCACGGCACCGTGTCGAAGAACGCCACCTCTTCGGGGTTCTCGCGGTCCGAGATGTCCAGGATCCGCAGGCCGCTCACGTAGTTGGACTGGTACATCAAGTCGCCCAGGATGTACAAGTTGTGGTCCGACGACGTGTTCTCGGACACGTGTTCCTTGGCCAGCACCGGCTCGTCCAAGTCCTTCACGTCCCAGACGAGCGTGCGCGTGTTGGAGACGCCGCCGGACAGCTCGTCCAGCTCGTCGTTCATGTAGAAGTACTCGTGGGCCTCGTCGATCCAGCCCTGGTGGGAGTAGGCGGCGTTCGGATACGACGCCATGGCCAGCGCCACCGGGTTCTCCTTGTCGGACACGTCGGCGATGCTCAGCGCCGTCTCGTTGGACCCGAAGCAGATCTCCTTGCCCCGGTGCTCCTGGTCGGGGCCGCGGTACACGATGCACATGGCGTCGTGGCTGTAACCGGTCCCTCGCCGGCCCGTGGACGGGTCCGAGAAGCACCCGGCGAACACGGGTTCGGTAGGCGCGCGAACGTCGATCATGTGCAGCCCCCCGCCGCACGTGCCGCCGCCTCCGCTGGCGCCAACCGCGTACGCGAAGCCCGTCTCCTCGTTGATCACGATGTTGTGCGCGCTCTGGATAAGGTCGTAGTGGGCCGTCGCCTTGAACGTCTCCGGGCCGTCCCGGGGTTCGCGCAGCTGGGTCAGGTCGAACACCTGCATGCCGTGCTCGCCGGAGCCGTCGGCCACGATGAAGGCGTGGTCTTCGTACACCTTGATGTCGCGCCACGTGTTGGGACGGGCGCCTTCGGTCAAGGGCAAGTTGCCGGCGTACACGGGGTTGGCGGGGTCGCTCAAGTCGATGAACGACGTGCCGTCGTAGCGTCCGACCAGCGCCCACTCCGTTCCGGTGACCGGGTCCGTCCAGCCCCACACGTCGTTGACCTCCACCCCTCGCGTGCCGCCGATCGCCTGCACCGGCAGGAACGACACGATGTCCACGTCCGTGCAGCCGAACTCCCCCGCCGTCCCGTCGTCGCAGTCCACGTTGCTGCCGGTGATGGCGTCCAGCGCCGCGACTTCGCTGATCGTCCGAGTCGCATCGCCCCACCCGTCGGCGCCCTTGGTCACGATGGAGGCGGAGCCCATCCTGAAGTCGTCTCCCGGCAACCCGACCACGCTGAACTCGGGACCCAACGCGACCACCCGGCCCAGGCCGTCGCCCGGCGCCAAGTCGTCCAAGGCGAACTTGGAAAGCGAGCCCCACTCGTCCTGGTCGTCGTTCCACGACATGACGTAGTAGCGGCCTTCACCGCCGCCGGCCCCAGGGGCGCCGATCCACACGTCGTAACCCTCGTGCGCCAGCGACATGCCGAACTGGGTGGCCCGCTCGCCGTCGAAGGCGCGGTACGTTCCGTTCGGAAGCCACTCGCCGGACGCTTCGTCCAGGACGTAGCCGAACACGGCTCCGGCGAACCCGTCGTGGCCGGGGGCGCCCACCAGGGCCATTCCGTGGCGCACCGCAACCGACATGCCGAACCCGCTGCCGCTCGCGTCCTCCATCTCCAGCTTGGCAGTCTGGGTCCAGGCGCCGCCGGCTTGGCGCTGGAAGACGTAGACGGCCCCTCGCCGCCCGTTGGCCTGCGGCACTCCCACGAGCGCGTGCTCGCCGTCGGTGGCCACCGAGGTGCCGAAGGCGTCGTTGGGGGCGCCGTCGCCGGCAGCGAGCTTGGCCTCGTGAACCCACTCGCCGCCTTCGTCCTTGGCCAGCACGTAGACCGCGCCCCGATCGTCCGCGTGACCCCAGGCCGACACCAGGACGAGCCCGCCGCCGCTGGCCATGGTCCGCCCCCAAGCGTCGCCCCGGGTTCCGTCTTCGGCGGCGATCCTCTGGACCTCGGCCCAGCGACCGTCGTCGCTCTTCCTGTAGACGTAGACGGCGCCGCTGGTGTCGTTCGCCACCGTGGCGCCCACCAGCAAGTCGCCGTCCACGACCGCCATTGAGCGCCCGAAGTGGTCGGCCTGGGCGGCGTCCGATGCCTGCAGGCGCTGAACTTCCATCCAGCCCTCGTCGCCGGCGCGGTAGACGTACACGTAGCCGGGCACGCGCTCGTTGAGGGACTCGCCCACCAGCGCGTCGCCGCCCGCCACGGCCGCCGAAGTGCCGTAGCCTTGGCCGGACGTCGGCGTCGCCGTGGTCAAGAGTGCGGCAAGGGTCAGGGCCGGTCCCGCGGCCCATGCGAGTCCGCGCGGACGCGGACGGTGCGTTGTCGTTGCGATCACTGCTTTGCTCCTTTGCGTGGCTTGCGCCGTGTTTCGCGCGGTTGCGCTACCGAATTTCAATCTGATCAATCTCGAACTGGAATGGACCCAGGGCGGGACCGCCCGACCATAAAATGCCCGTCAGGCCCGACGCGTCCAGGCCCCGAAAGTCTTCGAACGCGAGAACGAACTGCTGCCATTCGCCGGTGACTTGAAACGTCTGCTGCGTGGGCATGGGCCCCATGGCTTGGCAGAAGAGCAAGACGCGGTACGTGCCGGGTTGGCCCTTGGCCCAGAACGCGAGCTCCGACGCCGCCGACAGGTCCACGGGCGCCATCGGCGTTGCGCCGGGGTAGAACATCGCTCCCGCCCACGGGAACGAGAACCCGCTTCCGACTTCCCCGGCGACCGACAGGTGGTGGGCCGTGCCCTCGGCGCCTTCGTCTCCGGCCTGGACGACGACGGTGGACGTGCCGCCCACGATGTCGTCGGTCGAGTTCTCCCAGCCCGATCCGTAGGCGCCGGCGACCTGACCGTCGTCGAAGTCGGCGACGGGGCCGGGGCTGGCCAGCGTGGCCACCGCCTCTTCGGGCTTCGACCGGTCCACGGCGTGGCCCGCCTTCCAGACGCCCACGATGGCGCGGGTCCGCGTCACGTCCTCCAACGGGTTCCCCTCTACCAAGACCAGGTCGGCCCGCAAGCCCGTCGCGATCCGTCCGCGGTCCTCCAGCCCGAAGACGTCCGCGGGGACCGACGTGGCCGCGGCCAGCGCTTCGGCCGGCGACAGTCCGGCGGAGACCAGGAGCTCGAACTCCCGGTGCATGCTGATGCCGTGCGAGGTGCCCGGGTTGGGGGCGTCGGTTCCGGCCAGGATCGGCACGCCGGCCTGGTGAAGCGCCCGCACGGCCTCGACCGCGTTGGCCAAGCGGAAGCCGCCGGCGGCGGACCGGGGGTAGGTAGCGGCGACCTGCGACCGCTCCCGGATGGTCATCAGCGGACCGATGTGGGGGTCTTCGGCCATGGAAGCGCCCGACGGCGTGCCCTCCAGGCTTTCCAGCACCGTCAGCGTGGGAACCACGAAAATGCCTCGGGCCGCGGCGTCGGCCACCCAGTCCGCCGGCGGCGCCGAGTCCGCGAAGATGTGGGCCAGCGCGTCCACGCCCGCGGTCAGCGCCCGGCGCGCTCCGGCTATGGTGGTGGCGTGGGCCAACGCCAGCTTGCCGTGCTCCCGAGCCGCGGCCGCCAGCGCCCGGACGGTGGGAAGGTCCAGCGTGGGCGTCGGCAGGTCGATGATCGTGCCGTCCTCGACCACGATCTTGATGAAGTCGGAGCCTTCGGCGACCCGTGCCGCCACCCAGTCCGCGGCCTCGGCCGGGGTCGAAAGCGTGGGGATCTCCATGCCGTACTGGGTGCCGTGGCCGCCGGGCGCCGTGGCCAGGATGCCCGCCGACAGCAGGTCGGCCCGATCGTTGGCTTCGCCCTCCGCCTGTTGCCGTCGCTGCTCGGTCGCGAACGCCGGCTCGGTGAACATGTCCAGCACGGTCGTGGCGCCGAAGACGGCCGACCGGTAGAGCGCGTCGTCGTAGGAGTGGGCGTGGCCGTCGACAAAGCCGGGCAACAGCGTCCGCCCCGCGCCGTCGATTGTCTCCACGTCCTGGGGCGGCTGCGCCCCGGCGTCCACGACCGCGATCCGCCCGTCCACGACCACCACCGTCGCCCCTTCCAGCACGGCCTCGCCGTCGAAGACCCGAACCCCGGTGACGGCCCACGACTGGGCGTCGGCGCCGCCGATGGGCGTTCCCATGGTCGAAACCGCCACCGTCAGCGCAAAGAAAGCTGGCGCGCCGAAAGCGGACCGGCGAAAGACGGGTGGGCGGGCGAAAGCGGATCGGCGAACGAAAACGGATTGGCGACGGCGCTGTGGTTTGGTCATTGTTCTTCCTGCCTGCTCGTGGTGGCCTTGCCTGTTCAACCGGCTCCAAATGATGATAACCGGTTGGCTCGCGCAATGAGCCGCTTCGCCCGCGAACAACCGCTTGCCCGCGAACTTCCCGACCGCGTTTCCCCTATGCCCGAACTTCTCCACGAACAGCACCTGCCGTTCCCGGTTGCCGACGTGTTTGCCTGGCACATGCGGCCCCGCGCGCTGGAGCGCCTGTTGCCGCCATGGGAGAATGCGCGCGTGGCCGACCGAAGCGGGGGCATCGAAGACGGCGGGCGAGTCCATGTCCGCATCCGTCGCGGGCCGATGACGCTGAACTGGAGGGTGCGCCACACGGCGTTCGAGTCGGGCAAGCGCTTCCGGGACGAACAGGAGTCGGGTCCATTCGCCTCGTGGACGCACACACACGACTTCAAGGCTGCCGAGGACGGGGGCACGGTGCTTCGGGACCGCGTCGAGTGGGAGCCTCCGCTGGGCTCGGCCGCGTCGATCTTCGCAGGCCCGGTCGTGGAGCGCGAGCTGGGGCGGCTGTTCGCCTTCCGGAGCCGCCGACTGGCTCACGATCTGGGGCGGCACCATGGCTACAAGGGACCGTCGCTGACCGTCGCGGTCACCGGCGCCAGCGGGTTCGTGGGCCGGGCTTTGTGCGACTTTCTGGCAACCGGCGGCCACACGGTCCTGCCCGTCGTGCGTCGGAAGGCCGACCCGGACAAGGGCGAGGTCCACTGGGACCCGATGGAGGGACGCATCGACGGCGAACGGCTGGAGGGCGCGGACGCCGTCGTGCACTTGGCCGGGGAGAGCTTGTCGGGCGGGCGCTGGACACCGGCGAAGAAGAAGGCGATATGGAAGAGCCGGGTTGCCGGCACGCGGGTCTTGGTGGAAGCGCTGAACGTGCTGCGCGACCCGCCGGAAGTGCTGGTGTCGGCTTCGGCGATCGGCGTCTACGGCAATCGAGGGGCCGAGCGCGTGGACGAGGACTCCAAGCCGGGCAAGGGTTTCCTGCCGGACCTCTGCCAAGTGTGGGAAGCGGAGGCGAACAAGGCGAAGCGGTCCGGGGTTCGCGTCGTCAACGTGCGCGCCGGACTTGTGCTCAGCCCCGCCGGGGGCGCTCTGGGAACCATGCTTTTGCCGTTCAAGCTGGGCGTCGGCGGTCGGTTGGGATCGGGGCGCCAGTACGTGAGCTGGATCGACCACGACGACTTGGTCGCGCTGATCTTCCACGCCGTGACGACGCCGTCCGCGCGCGGGCCGATGAACGCCACGGCGCCGAACCCCGTGCCCAACGCCACGTTCGCCACGGTTCTGGGTCGGGTGCTCAAGCGTCCGACGCTGGTGCCCGTGCCGTCGCTGGCGGTCAAGGGGCTCTTCGGCGAGATGGGAACGACGCTGCTGTTGGAGGGCGCCCGCGTGCTGCCGGAGGCGTCCCGAAGCACAGGGTTCGAGTTCGCGTTCCCGGGGCTGGAAGAGTCGCTGGCGCACCAGATGGGGATGCCGAGCCCCGCGGGGACGGGGGCCTAGACCGCAAGTGGGCAGTCGCTGGCGCGCGTTGTCGGCGGGCGATCTCTCCGACGATCCGGTCGAGCAGTTCCGCCTTTGGTTCGCCGAAGCCCAGGCCGACCCGGGCGTCGTGCTCGCGGAGGCGGCGTGCTTGTCCACCTTGGGGCCGAACCGGACACCGGAGGGCCGGATGGTTCTGGTCAGGCATTGCGACGCCCGAGGCTTCGTCTTCTACACCAATTTGAAGTCGAACAAGGCCTGCGCTCTGAGCCGGCACGCCAGGGCCGGGCTGACCTTTCACTGGCAGCCGCCCAGCGGTCAGGGCCGGCAAGTCCGAGTGCGCGGCCCCGTGTCGCCCGTGTCCTCCGAAGAGGCCGACGCCTACTACGCCGGTCGTCCCCTGGGCAGCCGCATCGGCGCATGGGCTTCGCGACAGAGCTGGCCGATCGAGAGTCGCCGGGCCCTGGAGGCGGCCGTCGCCGCCCGCGAGCAGGAGTTCGGAGACGGGCCGGTTCCCCGTCCGCCTCACTGGTCCGGGTTCCGCGTAGAGCCGGAGGCCGTGGAGTTTTGGCAGGAAGGACCCCATCGGCTCCACGACCGGTTCGCGTACGAACGCCCCGCAGACGGTTCGGGGTGGATCCGCCGGCGCCTTAGTCCGTAGGCCGCAGGGCGCGCCCGCTCCGCGTCAAGGGGCGGCCTGCAGCGCCGATTCGCTCAGGACCACCTCCAGCTCGTCGGCCAGGTGTGCCGCGTCTTCGAACGAGAAGACCATCGGCGGCTTGATCTTCAGCACGTTGGCGTCGGGGCCGTCGGTGCTCGTGAGGACGCTGCGCGCGCGCATTCGGTTCACCACGTAGGCGGCGGCCTCGGGGAACGGCGTCCGGGACTCCGGGTCGCGAACGAGTTCGACGCCCAGGAACAGACCGCGCCCCCGGACGTCCCCGACGATCGGAAAGCGGTCGGCCAGCCCGCGAAGGCGATCCAAGAGGAAGCCGCCGACCTCCCGGGCGCTACGTTGCAGCTCCCGGTCCCGGATCTCCGCCAGGACGGCCCGGGCCGCCGCGCACGACACGGGGTTGCCGCCGAAGGTGTTGAAGTACTCCATGCCGTCGTCGAACGAGGCGGCGATCTCGCGAGTGGTCACCACGGCGGCAACCGGGTGGCCGTTGCCCATGGGCTTGCCCAGCGTGACGATGTCGGGCGCGACCCCTTGAAGCTCGAAGCTCCAAAAGGCGTCGCCCACCCGCCCGAAGCCGGTCTGCACCTCGTCCGCCACGCAGACGCCCCCCGCTCGACGCGTGTGCGCGTAGGCGGCCTGCAAGTACCCGACGGGCGGTTCGATCTGTCCCCCGCAGCCCAGGATCCCCTCCGCCACGAACGCCGCCGCCCCCGGCCCGCGCGCCGACAGCTCCGCCAGCGCCCGTGCGACCCCCTCGGCGTAGCGAGCGCCCAGGTCCGCGTCCGGCGTTCCGGCGGCCAGGTCGCGTCGGTGCCGACCCCGGTAGGGATCGGGCATGGGGGCCACGGCGACGCGCGCGCTTCGCCCTCCCCCGCCCGGACCGTCGAACTTGTACGGACTGATCTCGACCAGGCCGCCGGTGTTGCCGTGGTACCCGCCTTCGAGCACGACCACGCCCTCGCGGCCCGTGTGGCGACGCGCCAAGCGAAGGGCCAGCTCGTTGGCCTCGCTGCCCGAGCACACCAGAAAGACCACTTCGAGCGGGGCGGGGAAGCGGGCCGTCAGCTCTTCGGCCAGCGTCGCGATCTCGCCGTGGAGGTATCGCGTATTGGTGTTCAGGACTCGGCTCTGGCGGGCGATCGCCCGCGCGACTCGGGGGTTGGAGTGCCCGACGTGGGCCACGTTGTTGACCGTGTCCAGGTAACGCCGCCCCTCGCTGTCGAAGAGGCAGGTGCCCGCGCCGCGAACCACGTGAACGGGCCGGTCGTACGACAGGCCCAGGTTCGGCGCCATGCGGGCGTGCCGGGTTCGCAGGATTCGACGGGCCTCGGCGCTCGGGTCCCGTGTCGCGCCGAACGCCCCCGGGTCGTCGTCGGCAGCGTCCCGGGCGCCCGAAGCGCCTCCGCCGTCGTCGCCCTCCGAGCTGTGCCCAGGCAGCCCGGCCAAGGCCGTGGGATCGGGGGAGACAGATTCCCAAAGCGCCCGCAAGCGGGGTCTGGCGACGCCCGGAAAGTTGCTGCGGCCTGGGCGCGGGGAGCGACCCGCCTGGGTCGGCGCCGCAAAGTCGCGCGCGTCCGGGTCGAAGAGCGGGTCCAGGGCCACGACTTGGAAGTGCAGGTGGGGCGGCCATCCGCCGTTCGCGGTGAAGTCGCCCAGCCAGCCCACGACGTCGCCGGCCGAGACCGCGTCGCCTGGCGTCAAGTGGTCCAGTGTGGCGCGGTCCAGGTGGCCGTACAGCGTGTGGAACCCGGCCCCGCACTCGGCAACGTGGCGCAGAATCACCGTGGGACCGTAGTCGAGCTCCTGGCCGTTGTCCGCGACCGAGACGACCGTGCCGCTCATTGGGGCGCGAACCTCGGACCCGGCAGGTGCGAAGACGTCCAGCCCCAGGTGCACCGTTCGCGCTTCCGGGCCGTCGTTGCCGCGCGACTTGAAGCCGAGGGCGTCGTAGAGAAGCCGCGCCTCGCCGTAGCGCCCGATTCCAGCGGTGGCGTCGGCCGCCGAGATCGATTCTTCGACCCAGCGGATCGCGTCGTCGACGGAGGCGGCCTCGGCGGCGTACGGCAGGTCCGGGCTTGCCGCCGAAAGGTCCAGCACGCAGGGCCGGGCCAGCACCTGGGGCGACATGATCGGCGACCGGGGGCGGGCACGGACGATCCACTTGGACACGGTCCCGCGGGCCGGGTTGGGCTCCAGGCCGCACGCACCGCGCACCCGAAACTCCGCCAAGCGCCAGTCGATCCCCGAGAGCCGCCTCAGAAGCGCCCACGCCGGCGCCTGGCTCACGGCCAAGTAGTCGTTTTCGGGTTGCTCCCGCATCTGCCGCGCCTGGATGCACACCGACAGGCAGAGGCGCAGCGCGGCCAACGGCAGGAACGCCCGGCACTCCGCCGCGTCCAGCCGCCGCTCCGCCGAGCAGCCGCGCGCCACGGCGCACGCCGCCTCCAACGGGTCCGGCAACTCCGTCATGGCGTAGGCCGCGGCCACCGCCGGGTCCGCGACTCGCCAGCCCTTCGCCACGTCGCCGAAGTCGATGACGCCCGACAGCTGCGGCGCCGGCAACGACGGATGGATCAGCACGTTGTAGTCGTTGGCGTCGTTGTGGATCACGCCGCGCGGCAGCTCGCCGACAGCTGGACCCGCCCGCCGCCACGCGCGCTCCGCCGTCGCCCGAACCAGCGCGGCTTCCTCGGGGGCCAGCAGATCCACGTGCGCCTCCACCGTCTGCCGCGCCGACTCGAGCCGCCACGGGAACCGGCGATCCAACGCGGGGTGATCGAACCCCGACAACGAACGCCCAAGCTCGGCCAGAAAGGCGCCCAGCGCCTCCAGCACCGCCGCGCTGCGAGGCCGCAGCTCCGCCAGCGGGATACCTTCCACCCATGTGAACGCCGTCGCCACGTGAGGCTGGCCCCGAAACGCCACGTCCACGATGGGCGACGCACCCCTGGCCCCAGCATCGGCGGGGGTGCCTTTGGCGCCTTCCCCCGACCGCTGCGCGCGACCGGCAGGCGGCACTAGGCGCGGAACGCTTCGGGACAGGCGCGCGCGCCCGACGTGCGCAACGCAAGCAGCGGCCAGCTCCAAGGCCAAATGCCGCGCCGTCGGGGCGATCTTGAGCACCATGGTCCGCCCCGGCGCCGCAACCTTGAAGTTCAGGTCGAACTCGCCCGGAAGGGCCCAAGCCGCGCCCTCGATGCCAAAGGCGCCCCGAGCGACCGCGGCAGCCTCTTCCTCCGCGCGAACGTCCTCCGCGCGAACATCGCCCGAAACGCTTCCGCCCGGTGGCCGCGCGCTCAAGGGTCCGGTCGGACGCTCGCGCCTGCACGCCGGCTAGGCCGTCCGCGTGCGCGCCGGCTGGGCAGTTCCCCTTCGCGCAGCCCGTTCAGACCGCGAAGATCTTCCTGAAAGCAGCGGTGAAGCGGTCCATCTCCTCTTCCGTGCCCACCGACACGCGCAACCAGTCCAGCATCGGCGGGAAGGGCCGGCCCACGGCCACCATTTCGTCCCAGAACCGAGCCCGCACCTCTTGCACCGGGCGCCCGGTCCGCACCATGAAGAAGTTCGTTTCGGAAGGGATCACCTCGAAGCCCCAGCCGGCCAGCTGCTCGGTGCTCCGCTTGCGCAGGCGCAACGTCTCGGCCCGAACCCGCGCCTCCCCCTCCGCGTCCTGAATCGACGCGGCGCCGCCCCACTTGACCAGGGTGTTGATCGTCCCCGTGCTGAAGGTGCGAATCCGCGCCAGCGTCTCGGGCGCCGCAACCGCGTACCCCAGCCGCATCCCCGCCATGCCGTAGATCTTGGAGAAGGTGCGGGCCACGATCACGTTCCGGCCTTCCCTCACGTAGGGCACGGCGCTCTCGTAGCGCGGGTCCTCCACGAAGTGGTGGTATGCTTCGTCCACCAGCACCGGCACGTCGTCGGGGATTGCGTCCAGCAGCCGGCGCACTTCGGTCGCCGGCACCACGGCGCCCGTAGGGTTGTTCGGGTTGCACAGGTAGACGAATCCGACCTGGCGGTGGTGCCGCTCGACGGCCCGAATCATGGCCGGGACGTCCTGGGTGTGGTCCTCCAGCAGGGCCAGCTTGACGGCGTCCGCGTGGATGCCCGTGGCGTAGCGGTACACGGACCCGTAGGAAGGCTCGACGCCCACCACCTTCTTGCCTGTCCCCAGCAACGCGTTCCCGACCGCCTTGAGCACCTCTTCCGAACCGGCGGTCAACAGGACGTTCTCCGAGTCGACCCCGAGATAGTCCGCGACGACCTGCCGCACGTTGCCGTCGGGGTACCGGTAGCGGTTGGCGTACTTCCACGCCTGCTCCATGGCTTCCATGGCCTTGGGCAGCGGCCCGTAGGGGTTCTCGTTGGACGACAGCCGGGCCATCGCGTCGTAGTCGCCGGGGTCCTGCGACGAGAAGCGGGACTCGGGAGCATAGCGCGCCAACGCCGCCCGCAGTCCTCCCGGCGCCACGCCCAGCGCTCCCACGGCTGCAGCCGCGCCCCCCAGGAACGTCCGACGACCAACCGCGCGTCCGGCCATCGCTATGCAGGCTCCAGCCGAGCTCGGACCACGTACTGCACGCCCAGCTCGTCCACGACCACCGCCCAGAGCGAATTGCTCCGAACGACCGGCTCTACCCTCGACCCCAGCTGCGCATCCCACGTTGCCGTGCCCATGAGGCCGCCGTCCGCCGCGAGCACGTCGAAGGCGGTCTCGAAGCCGGGCATGCGAGTCTGCACCCATACGTGCCCCTCGGAAGTGACGAAGATGTCCCGCACCAGCGGCTTGACCTGGGGGATTCGGGACAGATCGAACTCCGCCCCTTCGGGCATCCTGTCGCGGACCAGCGCCTCCGCCGAGTCCCGTTCCGTTGTGGTGACGGAAACAGGCGACCGCTCCACGACGGCCACGAGGGCAGTGTCCCCGCCGGGCGTCCACTTGCTGATCCGATAGGCGGGGCTGCCTCCGGCGGTGGTCCAGACGGCGCCCGACGGGTCGATGTGCCGGACCGACACCGGATACCACGGCACGCCGATGCAACCCATGGCGCCTCCGGACGACGACCAGCAAAAGGCCGAAGGCTGATCCAAGCTGAAATCGGCGTTGCCCGGCATCGGCATCGACACCACCTCCGTCATCGTCTGGTCGTAGACGCGAAGGACGTTCCGCCGCCCAGGGCTCTCCCCTTCCGTGGCGGGCTTGAAGACGCGCCCGTCGGAGCCCATTCGGCCGCTCCACAGCCATCCGATGCTGGTGGTCTCGAAGCGGAAGGACTCGACGAAGCCGTCGATCGGATCGAAGACCGATACGCGTCCGGCTCGCTCGTCGGGCACCCACAGCCGGCCGTCCGGGGCCAGCATAAGCCCGTTGGCGTCCTGGAACTCGCCGGGCCCCTCGCCAGCCCGGCCGTGCGTGGCCAAGTGAGCGCCGTCGGGGCCGAAGACGCGCACCTCTCCCGCCGGGGAATCCAGCACGGCAGTGCTGCCGTCGTCGAGCACCGCCAGCCCCTTGATGTAAGCAAACGACTCGGGGCCCTCGCCGTCGACGGCCCCGACTCGCACCTCTTCGACGAGGATCCAGTCCGGTTCCAAGGCGGGAGAGCTGACGACGCGCTCGACGCCCCAAGGCAGTGTGTCCCGAACGACCGCGGCGGCGCCCGGGGAGGACCCGTCGTCGGCGCAGCCGCCGAGGAGCCCGACAAGCGCCACGGACGTGACGGCCAACGCGGCCCGGCGGTCTGTCCTGCCGCAAGCGTTGATCATCGGGAGTCCTCCTAGAGGCGGGGAGCGGCGTCAAGCGCCCCGGGCAACGTAGGCTGGCGCTAGCCCGAGCGCAAACCGAACGCCCCCGTCACCTCGACGACCACGGGCACGCCGGAGTGGGACGCGGGGATGCGCTTTCGCAGGCCGGCGTCGTCCCGTTCCAGGTAAACGACGACGCACGGCTTGCCCCCGCTCGTGCCGGCGGCCGTGCCCGCCACGCCCGGCAGGTTGATCACCTTGCGCGCGACCTGGGCCAGCGCCCGGTCGAAGGCGTCCACGCCGGTCAGCTCCCGTCCCCGTCCACTTGAACGTCGAAGCGGTCCAGCACCCAGTCGATGGGGTTGGCCAAGGTGCTCGTCTCGCTGCCGGCGAACAGGAGCCCCACGGGACGGCGGCTGTCCTCCCCGGACCCGCCCGACACGATCAGCGAGCCCGAGTCGCCCGGCCCCGAGAAGCCGGCCTGCGAAATGACGATCTGGCCCGTGAAGCGGGCGGTGCCGTCGCGGAAGCCGACGTTGATCGTCGCGTTCAAGCCGCCGACGCGCCCGGTGGTGTGACCAGTGGTTCGCCCGTACTTCTGCACCGCCATCCCCAGCTTGGCGGTCGCCGTTGCAGTGCGGGGAACGCCGTAGCCGTTCGCGGGCGTGGCGTTGCCCAGCTGCCCCGGCGTGGTCGCCGCGACGGCCGCGTCGATGCGGTTGCCGGGGCAGACCGGGAACGGCGAGCAGAACCGAATCGGCTCGTAGTCGTGAAGGGTGCCGATGGCGTCCGCCGGGTCCGCGCCTCCGTCCACCCGTCCGGGTTGAAGGATGCGGTCGCCCAGGGTCGCATCGTTCTTGTTGGCGTAGACGTGGTTGTTGCTCAGCGCGAACACGCGCGTTCCCGACACGACCCGGGCGCCGATCGTGCCCGCGGTCACGTCCACTTGTCCGGTGGAAACGCCGATGGGAACGGGGCGGGGGAACGACCGCCGGGGATCCGGGGCGTCCTCGTTGCCGGAAGGCGCGGCGCCCAGGGCGTAGAAGGCTCCGGTGACCTCGGTCGCCAGCGCGTGGCCGTCCAGGCTTGCCGGCAAGCCCGCCACGCCGGCCGCGGTCAGGTACACCTTGACGACCGGCCGGCCGTCCAGCCCCAAGGCGACGGCGGTCCCCGCCACGCCGGGCAATGCGAGCAGGTCCTGGTTGTGGCGCTCCTGGAGGGCCATGGCCGCCGCGAAGTCGCCCGGCGCAAAGACCTGCAGGCCGGTTCCCGCGCTCGGGTCCGGATCGCCCGCCGGACGCAGGACCAAGAAGTCCAGCACCAGCGCAGCCACCGCGGCCAGACCGCGAAGCCATCGCCTCCGGGACATGCGGGTCTCCTTTCCGCAAGGTGGAACGCCGAACCCCTCGTCGGAAGATACGAGGAACGACGCCGTAGGGTTTTACCCGGCGCTACCGAGCGCCTCCGCTCACCGCCTCCACGACTTCGCGAACCCTGCCGCCGAACTCGCGGGCGCGCGCCGTCACCTGCGCTTCGTCCACGGTGGTCGCGCGGCCGTCGCGGACTACCACGCGCCCCCCGACCAGGACCGTGGCCACGTCGCTTCCCCGCGCGGCGTAGACCAGGTGCGAATAGACGCGGTACAGGGGGACCAGTCCGGGGCGGCCCGCGTCCACGAGCACGATGTCGGCCAGCTTGCCGGGCTCCAACGAGCCGATCCGGTCGTGCAGGTTCAGCACCCGCGCGCCGCCCGCCGTGGCCATGCGAAAGACCGTCTCCGCCGGCAGAACCGAAGGGTCGCCCGACGCGAACTTGGCCAGCTTGGCCGCCGCGTCCATCTCGTCGAACAGGTCCAGATCGTTGTTGCTGGCGGGGCCGTCGGTGCCCAGCCCCACCGGCACTCCGGCGGCCAGCGCCGCAGCCACGGGCGCCGCGTCCGGGATCCCCAGCTTCATGTTGCTCTGCGGGTTGTGCGCCAGCCCCGCGCCGCTGGCCGCCACCCGCGCGATGTCCGCGTCCGACAGGTAGATCGCGTGGGCCAGCACCGTCCCCGGCCGCAACGCACCGACCGACTCCAACGCCTCCACCACGCCCATCCCCGTGGCGGCCCGCGCCACCGAGTCCTCGCTTGCGTCTTCCGCCGTGTGGATCTGGAAGACGGCGCTGCGCTCGTTGGCCAAGCGGACCGCCTGTTCCACGGCGTCCAGAGGCGTCGTGTACAGCGCGTGCGCCGACACCCCGAGCGTCAGCAGCGGATGGCCCGCCCAGCGCTCGAAGAAGGCGGGCGCCGACTCCAAGGAAGCATCGGGCGTGGCGAAGTCGGGCGCGGGAAAGCCGATGATCCCCGGTCCCGTGACCGCTCGAATGCCGGCGAGGGCGACGGCCCGCGCCACGTCGTCTGGGAAGTAGTACATGTCCGCGAAGGTGGTGGTTCCGCTGCGCAGCATCTCCACCGCCGACAGCAGGGTGCCCCAGTACACGAACTCCGGGGCGACCAGCTCCGCCTCCACGGGGAAGATGTGCTCTTCCAGCCACGTCATGAGGGGCAGGTCGTCGGCCAAGCCCCGCAGGAGGGACATGGCGGCGTGGCCGTGGACGTTCACCAGGCCCGGGATCACCAGGTGGCCCGTCGCGTCGATCACCTGAACGCCCGATGGTCGGGGCTCGTCGGCGGTCAACAGCCGGACGATGCGCGAGTCCTCCACGATCACCGCGCCCCCCTCCAGCACCGTCCCGGCGTCGTCCATGACCACGACTGTGCCGCCGTCGACGAGAACAGGAGCATCCGGGTCGGGTTCGGCGTCGGCCGTGCAGGCGTGCAGGGCGGCGGCAAGGAAGAGAAGAACAGGGATTCGAGTCACGTCATATGCCTTTCGAAAGGGGGCTGCGGGCGAGTTGCGAGAGTCCGGCCCGCAGGTCGCGCAGGAACTGATCCAACGACGGGTCTGCGCGGCTCGCGCGAGCCAGATCCATCTTGTTCACAATGTCCTCCGCGTACTCGATCCCTCCTAGCAACGGCTGGGTACCGGCAGCGTGGATTGCCTGTACAAGAAGCTCCTTGTATCGGTCGCGTCGACACTTGCGGTCCGGCGCGCGGCATCCTGCCCCAAAGACCTCCTTGAACGCCGCTCCGTCAAGCAACAACCAGCGCTCGACATGGGGATCGGGGATGGCCTGAACGATCGGCACTGGCGCGTCCACGTTGATTTCCTTGGATCGCTGCGAGCGTCGCTTGCAGTTGGCATCGGTTGCAACCACCACCATGCTGGCAACCGAACCGTCGGACCGCTCCAGACCACGAAGGCACTGCTTGAACTCTCGTGCGACCCGGCCGTGTCCTCCTCGCGTACTTCGCCAGTTGATCGAGACCCGAACCCCTTGCTCCTCGGCGACTCGCCGCACCAAGGCGCCCACCACGCGCTCGTGAGCGTCGTCCTCCACAAACAGGGCGATCTCATGCACCGAAGTCGCCTCTCATAATCCGTTCGGAGATCGAAAGCTCCTGCTCGTCGGACAGAGCCTCGCCAATGGCTTGGCCGCGGGCCAGCGATCCCCAGGCGGCCAACGGTTCGGCGCGCGTCTCGCCGTTGTCTCGGCGGACGGCGAGAAGGGAGCGGTTGGGCAGGTGGTCGGGAAGGATCGGCGAATGGGTTGTGACGATGTACTGAGTCGTCTTCAGCTGCATGCATGTCCTCAGGAACTCGGCGATCAGGCGAATTCGACGCGGGTGAACCCCCGTTCTCCGGCTCTTCGAAACCCACCAAGGAGGGCGCTTCGTCGATCCCGCCCAAGGCAAGCAGCCCTAGCAATCGCAACGTGCCTTCGGAGACTACGCGGGCCGGCACGGAAACGTCGCCCTCTCGCAGGCGGAGTTCGACCTCGCCCAGTTCGTTCACGTCCACTTCGATGCCGTCGATTCCCGGAACAAGGACCTGCAACGACTTCTCGATCCCTTTGAATCCCTTCGGGTTCGTGGCCTTTGCGGTGTTCAAGAAGGTCGCGAGCTCCTCGCCCATGAGTCCGATGTGGCGCACCTCCTTGACTGGATTGGAGGCGCGCATACGTTCCCGCGGCTCGAAGTAGAAGAACATCCAGCTCTCGAGCTCTTTTCGCGCCGCCGCGACATGGGGGTAGTGCGGCGGGTAGTGCGGCATCGACAAGATGCTGTGATCCAAGAAGCGATCGTAGTACCGCGGATGCGACTGTCTCTCGATGCGAAGGTGAAGCTTGTCGCCCTTGCGTTCCAGGAACGGTTTGCGATTCGCCTTCGGTTTGCCGTCGTCGGTCAGTGCGGCCAAGTACTCGTCGGCCAACCTCAAGACGCCCGACCTGGGAAGCATCTCCACTTCGACGCGGTAGCGAAGGTTGCGCTCCCGGACTAGCGCCGCCGGCCTTCCGCGAGCTTCGCCACCGTTGCCCTTGCGTCCGGGATGCCGCATTTCCCGGATCCTCCGATCGACGCTCTCGACCACCGCATCGGACAGGCGAATGTCCGCCTCGAGGGTGAAGCGCAACTGTTCTCTGGACAGGTGCTCCTTGACGCCGCCCTTCCCGAAGCTGAACGACTCCAAGGGCTTTCCGCGGTACGGAGGGTCGAAGGCTTCCTTCAGCGTGCGGCTTGTGGCGATCCTCGACAGCAGCTGGAGCGCGTCCAGGATGTTGCTCTTGCCCGCGGCGTTGGGGCCGAACAGCACGGACAGCTGCTCGAACGTCGTCTCCACGTCTCCAAGCGACTTGTAGCCCCTGGCGCGCAACCGCGTCAGCACGGCCGATCTCCCGGCGTCTGGACGCCGACGCGCCCGCCTTCCCGGCGGTCCCCGTTTCCCCAGCGGACGCCGCCCCCTTCCGGGAACACCTCGTCCTGATGCTGGCCCGTCTCCGGCGGCACGCGCCGAAGCGGCGCCCGGCTTCCGTCCCAACGCAGGGGCATGGGCACGTCCATGTAGTCCTCGGCCAAGGGATGGGGACACGGCCGCAGCATGTCGGCCGCCTTCGTCTGGGGGTCCGCCAGGGCCGACGCGACGGTGTGGATCGGCGCCGCCGGCACGCGGTGCTCCCGCAACAGGTCCAGCAGCGCGGCCACGGGAAGGCGCCTCGTGCGCTCCGACAGCCGGGCGGCCAGCGGTTCCCGATGCGCCACGCGGCCGGCGTTGTCCGAGTAGCGCGGGTCCGACGCCAGGTCCAACTCCAGCGCGGTGCACAGGCGTCGGAAGATGGCGTCGGTGCCGGCGGCGATCACGACTTCTCCGTCGGTGCAGGGGAAGGCCTGATAGGGCGCGATCATGGCGATGGCGGTGCCCTGGGGCTGCGGGTCGGCTCCCGTGACCAGGAAGCTCGTGAGATGATACGACATCCAGGCCAGCGCCGTGTCCAGCAGCGACGCCTCGACATGGCGGCCCCGGCCGGTGCGCGCCCGCTCCATCAAGGCGCTCGTCACGGCCAGCGCAATCCACATGCCCGTCCCCAAATCCACCACCGACGCGCCCACGCGAACGGGCTTGCCGCCCGCCTCGCCGGTCACCGACATCAGGCCCGAACGAGCCTGCATCAGCGGGTCGTAGCCCGGGTCGTCCTTCAACGGGCCGTCCGGGCCGTGAGAGGTCACCGACACGTAGACGACCGCGGGGTTGGCGCGCCGCACCGATTCGTATCCGATCCCCAGCCGAGCCGCGACGCCGAGGCGCAGCGCCTGGACCACCACGTCCGCCCCCGCCGCCAACTCCTGGGCCTGGGCGCGCCCGGCGGAGGTCTTCAGGTCCAGCACCACGCTCCGCTTGTTCCGGTTGGCCGCCTGGAACAGGGCGCTCTGGCCGGCCAAGAACGGAGGACCCCATCGCCTGGCCGGGTCGCCCCCCGGCGGCTCCACCTTGACCACGTTCGCCCCCAGGTCGCCCAGGATCTGCGTCGCGTACGGACCCGCCAAGTTCTGGGAGAAGTCGGCCACGCGCACGCCGGCCAAGGGCGCAGGCGCGCTTCGGTTGGCGGGGGCGTCCCTGGGCGCGTCGGCGCGTGTCGGCTCGTCCGCGGGAGCGCTTTCGGGGGACTCCGGCGTCTCCAAGTTGAAACCTCCATCCCTTGCGGCGGTAATGTTGGCGTACCTTATCAATAATGGCGCGCGTCCGCAGGCGAAGGAGCGCGGTCCGCTCGAGGAGGGCGTCGTCGCCGCGAACCCGCGCCATGTGAGCGAGACTCCCAACGGAGGCGGAGATGGAGACGATACGCATCCCCAACAGCGCGACCTATTCGCCCATTGCGCTGGCCGATCTGGTGTTCGCCGCCCCCATCGCGTCGCGGCTGTTGATCGGCGCCACCCTCCCCGGACGGCTGATTCAGGCGGCGGCGTTGGGCGCCTACGCCGGCAGCGCGCTGGGCGACTGGGCCAGTCGGCGCGGCGTCAAGAAGATCGACTTCCTTCGGACCTTCGGGTCGGACGTGCGCCACATGGACGAGATGCCCGAGTCCCGGCGGCTGGACGACGTGGCTCGCTACTCCGAAGCGCTCATGGCCGTGGAGGACCCCGACGGCGTGGATGCCCGCGACCGCAAGGACGCCTCCGACCGCGACGACGCGCCGCGAAGCCGCCGCACCCGCGCCGAGCTGGCCGTCGACGTGAACGAGCGTCTCACGTCGTACTTGGCCGGGGTCACCGGGCAGCGGGTCGAAACCAGCAGCTCGGTGCGCGAGATGACGCTGGCGCGGCTGATCATGCCCTTCGCCTCGGGCAGCTGCGACATCCTGTCGGGCGATGTGGCCGTCTTCCGCGACACGGGCGTCTTCGAGCCCCACATCCTGGCGCACGAGTTCTGCCACAGGAAGGGCTACCTGAAGGAGCTCGAGGCCCAGGCGCTGGCCTACTTGGCTCTGGCCGGTTCTCGCGACGGGCGTCTTCGGCGGGCGGCCTTGGCCGAGCGCGTCTACCGCAACTTGCGCGTGCTGGACGGCGACGACCCCGACCGCTACGCCGAGCTGCTGGACTCCACCCCGCTGGAGGGCAGCGTCCTGGAGGACTTCCGCCGCCTGCGCCCGCCCGAGGGGAAGGGGGGAGCGCTGGCCCGCGCGATGAGGGAGGTCTACGACGCCCGCATGAAGCTCACCGGTCAAAACGGCCTGTCGGACTACGACCGAGGCTTCACCAACTTCCTCTACACCTACGAGCGGGCGGCGTGACCGACCAGCGGACCGCATGACCCGCGAACGAGCCGCATGACCGACGCAACGCAAGTCCGTGCGGTTCACGGCAAGGCCGCAAGCGACCTGGCCTACATCCGGCGGACGATGGACCGGTCGAGCCGATTCACGGCGTTCTCGGGCTGGGGCGGCGTCGGCGTCAGCGCGGTGGCCGCAGGTGCCGCGCCCGTGGCCCATTCCCAGCCGAGTGCGGGCCCCTGGCTGGCGACTTGGCTCGCGGCCGCGGCGCTGGCGTTTGCGGTCGGCGCCTCGTCGATTGCCGTCAAGGCTCGAAGGGCGGGGCAGCCTTTGGCCCGAGGTGCCGGCCGCCGGTTCGTTCTGGGGCTGGGGCCGACGGTCTTCGCGGGCGGGGCGCTGACGTTCGCGCTGCATGCCGCCGGCGCAACCGAGCTGTTGCCGGCCATGTGGCTGTTGGTGTTCGGCGGGGGACTGTCGGCCGCAGGGCTGTGGGCGGTTCCCGCGATCCCCGTCATGGGCGCGGCGTTCATGGCGACGGGAATCGCCGCCGTGGCCGCGGGTCCGGCGTGGGGGGACCACTTCATGGCGATGGGGTTCGGGGGCATCCACCTGGCCGGCGGACTCTTCGTCCTGCGCAGGTACGGGAGCTGAACGGGCGGTGGCGGAGGGAAGCAGTGCGCGGGCGCGCGTCGGTTCGCAGGACGGACGCAGCGGCGAACCCGGTGGTGGTGCACAGGGACGGCGTCGGCGCCAAGCCGGCCGAAGCGCCGGAAAACTGGACAACATGGTTCACCAGCGCGTCCGGCTGGGAATCGCGTCGGCACTGGCTCCCGAGGAGTCGCTGGCGTTTTCGGACCTGAAGAACGTCTTGGGCCTGACCGACGGCAACCTGTCGGTCCACCTTCGGAAGCTGGAGGAAGCCGGCTACGTGTCCCGCGACAAGCGACGCGGCAAGCGAATGCCAGTCACGCGGTACCGACTCACATCCGAGGGCCGGCGCGCGCTGGACGCGTACCTGTCCCACATGGAAGCGATCATCGACGCGGCCCGAGCCGCGGACGAAGACCGCCGCCGGAGCGCCGAACCGAGTCGTCCGTAGTCGGCCAAGGCCTGTAGCGGATCGCGTCGGCGGGCACGGGCACCCATCCCCATCGCTTGGCGAAGCGACTCAAGACGAGCCCCGCCGCCGCGCCGATCGCAACCCCGGCAACGAAGCCCCGCAACGCCGCGCGGCTCCCGCTTTCCCTTTCGTCGCAGGCGCTCGCCAGGGAGGGCGGCCGATCGCCGCAGCCGTCGTGGAGCCCCCAGGCAAACGTCGCGCCCGCCGCACCCGCTACCGCCGACGACACCAGAGTCAGTCGGGTCCTGTCCGTGACCTGCGCGCGACGCTCCACCAGGGGCGGGCCCGCGCTCAAAGGGATCCAGTAGATCGGCTCGTCTTTCGTCTCAAAGAGCAGCGTATCGCCCCGCATCCCTGCCACTCTGCCCTCCAAGGCGACGGGGAGCAGCCTGGGCGGCGACGCGGGTCCGCCCCGAAGCACCGTCGCCCCGGTGACGCGCAACACGTCCCACTGACGAAGTTCGTGCTCCTGGGCGGCCAGGGCGCTCGCTCCCGGTGCCCAGCCCGCCAGCACCGCGCTGGCGACTCCCAGAAGCGCACCCGCCATCGTTGCTGTCGCCGTCCGTCCCGTCCGTCGAACGCCTGCTGCCGCGCACCGCCTCTCGGAGGCCGCCCGACGCCGACCCGACCCCGCCCGCGAGCGTCGGCTATCGGTCGACATCGGGCACCGCCGCCGCCGTTTCCGCCTCCACCTCCCCGGCGTCCCGCATTTCGGCCAAGTCCAGGTCGAACTCGGGGACCGGCCCCGGCGCCAGCTTGGCCTTGAGCTCCCGCACCTCGCGGGGCGACAGGCCCAATCCCTCCAAGTCGTCGTCGGAAAGGCGCGCGGCCCCGGCGCAGTCGTCTTCGCCTGGCGTTCCATCCCCCCGCGCCGCAACCCCGTCCTCTTGCACCGACACCAACCGCGACAAAGCCTCGAGTTCTCCCCGCGACAGACGCGCCCCCGCCACTTGGTAGTCGATCCACGCCTCGTAGCTCAGGGGAGCGACCCGCTTGACCATTCCCGCCATCACGCGGGCGTACTCCCGTATCTCCCACTGGGCGTGGGCGTCCACGCGCAGGGTCAGGAAGTGGAGCAGGTTGTGGAGGTCGATCTTCCAGTACCACTGCGTATAGGTGGACAGCGGCAGGTCGATCCGGGCCAGCTCGCGGGCCACGTCTTCCTTCACCAGCCAGCCATAAGCTTCGGCGGCTTGCTCGCGGGCCGCGTTCCAGCGGTCGATTGCGCCTTGGTAGAGTTCGGAGCCGGGCGCCAGTCCGTGCTGGTCGAAGCCGGGCAGCGGCTGCTGCGTGCGCCCCTGCTTGTTGGCCGTGCTCTGGAGCGCGAACTGCTCCTCGTCGGGACGGTAGAACAGCAGCGGCATCAGCGAGTACCGGCCGCTGTACTCGTTCACCGAGGCCGTGCGGTGACGAATCCACTGGCGCGCCACGAAGACGGGCATCGCGCAGTGGAACTTGAGCTCGACCATCTCCGACGGCGTGGTGTGCAGGTGCCGCCGCAGATATCGCAGGAGCCCCCGAGTCCGGGAGACGTGGCGCGTACCGTGGCCGTAGCTGACCCTAGCCGCGCGCTCGATGGCCTGGTCGCCCCCCATGTAGTCCAACAGCGCCACGAACCCGTGGTCCAGAACGGGGAAGTAGCCTCCCAGAATCTCTTCCGCCGCCGGCGTGGTCGGGCGCTTGGTGGTCGCTCGGTCGGTCGGCGGCTCGGGCTCGGTTTGATGGCGTGCGGGCGATTCCATGGCTGGATGGGACGGGGACGGCCTCTATTGCCAGCTGCTGGCGGCGGGCCGTAAGCTACGCGAATCGGGCGGGGCCGGGCGAATCACGCACGACTCGGGAGGAACCATGGACGACGCCAGCGACAGACGTTCGACCTACCTTCTCGCAGTCGGGTGGCTCCTGTTCGGGGTCTCGCTGGCGCTACCGGCCGACTCTTCGTTTGGGATATCGCGAGGCTGGGAGGCCCTCGTGCTCGCGCTCTTCATCGACACGACCAGAGTCGGGAGCATCGCAAGCGCGCTCACGAACGTGCTCTTGCCCGTCGCCACCTTTGCGAAGCGGGCGCGTTGGGCGCTTCCGGCCCTGGCGGGTGCGACCGCGTTCAACTTCCTCTATTGGACCGGACGAGCAATGGCGGACAGCGGCTCGGTGGACGACCTGCTGATCGGGTACTGGTGTTGGATCGCATCGTTCGCCTGCGTGGCGCTCGGCGTTCGGCGTCGCAACCGGGCAACTTCCTCCTCGTAGGCGACGGCCCCCTCGGCGGCGGCTTCCGTCAGCCGCCCTTCCGACGGGCCGCGATCCATCGGTTCGGTTCTAGGTGGTCTGGACTCTGGAAGTAGAACAGGTCGTTCGCCACCACGTACAGCTTGGGCGTGTCGCGGAGCAGTGCTTTCGGCGCTCCGTCTCGCCCGACCACGGCCAAGTGCCATGTGCGCGCCTGCGTTTCCATGTCGACGTCGTAGAGCTGAACCGCGATGTCGCCGTCGTCGAGCATGTGCACGTGCGCTGCCAGCCAAAGGGGGGCCAAGTCCCCGTCCGTCTCCGGTTGCGGGCTCAACGGCAGGGGAACCGTACCGGCCGAGGCGCCGTCCAACAGGAACGCGTACACGCTGTCGGAAAGGGCCGACACGGCCCAGATCGTGTCCCTTGCGACTTGGGCGTCCACGTACAGCACGTTCTCCCAAGCCGCGGCCAGCTCCGGCGGAAACGGATCGGCCATGAACGAGCGTTCCACGGTGCGCGATGCGGCGTCCCACAAGTGAAGCATGCTTTGGGGACGGCCCGATGCGCCTAGCGCTTCGCCCACGATCAACCGCCGTCCATTGCCCACGTCGATGTAGTCCAGGGTCAGGAACGGGACATCTGCTGTCGCAGGTTCAAGGTCCAATGTGGGCTCGAAGTAGGTTGCCCTCGTGGCCGAAATGTCTGCCACGACCACCCGTCCGTCGGTTGTTCGGCGGGCCGACACCGGAGAAAGAAACTCGCCGGGTCCGTCGCCGTGCTGTCCCCGTGCCCACAGCAGTTCGCCGCGTCGGGTATACAAACGGACCTGTGCAGAGAAGAGGTCCGCCATTACAAAGTCCTCGCCGTCGAAGCGGACGAGCGGACTCCCGATCACGACGCTGTCGTTCTCCGCCATGACAAGCGTGTCCACGACTCGAAAGACTTCGGCGAAGTCGGCGACGGCCCGATCCGCGTCGGCCGCGAAAGGATACGATGCCGCCGGCCGGCTGGAGGCGTCCCCGCACGCCGCCTGAACGACGAACGTTGCCAGCACTGCGACGACCAGCCGGGAAAGGATGTGTGCGCGCATGGTTAGGGGTTTTGCGCGAAAGGCTAGCATTTTGTGGCTCCGATTCGTTCGCAAAGTGAATGGCCGGGCCGCGGCTCGATCTGCACCGACGCCGGAGCCCGGCCTGGCCGTGCGGCCCGCCGTTCCTAGCTTAGATGTCAGGCTAACTTACGCCCACCTTACCCTAGCGTCTGCCGAGGGGCAACGGCTTGCCTGGGAAGGAGAATGACCCTACGCCGGTTTTCCTCCAGGTAGGCCTTGCCCAGGTGCACGATGGGCGTGATCTGGGTGTGGATCGGGTCGGCACCGGGAAGGGGGCGCACGCAGTACGACGCCGCGATCAGGCGGCCGTGGCCGTTCTGCAGGTGGTCCACGTAGACCTTGGTCGGGCCAAGTCCGTGGTTCGGCTCGGCCTGGGGACGCCGAACCTGCGGCCTCGTCGGCTCCCGATCCGGTCCGAGCTACCGGAACCTTAGGCCTCGGGCCGCCCCGAAACGGATTTTCGCGCCTTACGCTGGCGAACCGCCGTCGCGATCCAGCCGAGCAACGCTCCCGCAGTCGCCATCGCAACGGAAAAAGGACTGGCCACGGCGACCAGCAGTCTTTCGCTCCCCACGCCACAAGCCCAGCACTGCCACAGGGTATAGGCGTAGGCCAGAAGCCACCCAACCCAACCGCAGACCAGCGCGGTCCGAAAACGCTCGGCGCGATCCGGCACTATTGCCATTTCGCCCTCCTAGCAACTGCCCTTGAAATGCAGGTCGTAGTGGTCGCCGTGTCTTGTCATCGACAGCTCGCCCTGGCGGTCACACCTCTCGTACTCCTATCGGCGCACTCCCAGAAACTCCTTCCAGTCTTCGTCGTCCGTCTCCTCCGTCCAGTGCAGAGAGCACCCCTCCGACTCCGACTGAGGGCGCGCTTCTTCGGGCACTGGGAAGAAAATTAGGACCAAGCTCCCAAGAACCAAGGCCCTCGCAACCCCCTTAGATGTGTTCATGAAGCGTCCTCAGTACAGTGGAAGTGCGTCTGATCGTGCACCTCGTGGATAGATCCCCGGCGACAGCCTTCCCGCATCTCGTCTAGTATGCAGTCCTTGAAGTCGTCCCAGTTATCCCAAGTCCACGGCTTCCACCGACTTGGCTTGTCCTCGTCTGTCGAGCAGTCAGGTTCCGGGTGCTCGTCCTGACCTGACACAGATACTGCTCCGTGAACCAGCAGCAGAGCCGTCGCAGGAAAAAGGGTAGTCCCTTGCGGCTCATCTGTCCCCTCCTTTAGGAACGACGACAGCCTCCATCCCGTCCGGCAGGCTGTACCTTCGCAACACCCGGTCGGTATCGGCTAGCGAGCCTGTGGGCCCAAAGCGAAGCACCTCGCCGTCCTCGAGTTCGATGGCGTGTCGAATGAGTCGTGCCACGACGGGAGTCGCCCCCTCATCGATCAGGTGCGCCTCAAACTCCTCGGGCGTCGAGACCTGGGCTGACGTTACCCCGCTTCCGTCGCAAGCTACCGCGATAGGAAGAAGCGCGACGCCCAGCAGCAGTTTCCTCGTTATCCGATCCAGCATCGCTTGGTCACCTCCATCTTGCAGGGCTGATCGCTTTCCGGGCAGCCCGAAGCGGCCCCCGGTCCGGCGACATGTGTTTTCAAGGTACACGAGCGCATGTCCTTCCGCAATATCCGAAGCCGTTCGCCAACCCCCTGACTGATGGCTGATCGGCCCAATGTCTCTCGCCGCGGTACCATGTAGATGGGACGAAGGGGCGATTTGGTTTACGTGGGCAATGAAGTGCGTCCGATGGACCACGCACGGCCTCTCACAAAAGAGGGCGCATTCGCTGCCCCGGGCGTTACCGGACGGACGACAGCCCGAGGGCATAATCCAACACGCTGGATGCGCCGATCACCTCGCGGAACCGGACGGTGACCGTGGCCCCGTGGGCGTCGGTCATATCGAGGGGCTCGTCGAGCTGGAAGTGAACCGGCTGGGGGACGCCGGTGTTGACTGCGACGTTGTCGGCGTAGACGTACAGGCGATCGAGGCTGTCGCGGATGGGGTTCAACCTGCCACGCAGCCCTGGCACGTGGCCGGTCCGGTCGGGAAAGATCACGGAACCGCCGTCGGGGACTGGACGCATTTGCACCTCGGACGCTGGCTCGGCGCCGTCCCCAGGCCGCCAATCCGACACGACTTGGGCAGCGAAGCCATGGGCCGCGCAGAACACGGTCATGGGGAGCTTGGCGTAGAGCTCGAAGTCGGCGTGGCCGAAGGCGTCGGTGCGCGCCTCGCGGAAGGTCTTGTTGGGGTAGACCATGAGGACGTGGATGTCTCGGAGGGGTTGGCCCGTGTCGGCATGGACGACGGCGACCGGGGCACTGACGCCGTCCGGCACGGGCGGACTGGCTGACGGCAGGACCAGCTTCAGCTCCCGGTCGCCGACGACCTCGAAGAGAGGCTTGCGCCCGGCGAGCGCAAACGTCTCGTCTTCGATCACGCCGACTCCCTCGCCCCGTCGCTCGATGAAGTACAGCCGACTGCCGGCGCCCGCCACCTCGCCGACCGGACACTGGCCCAACCGCGACGCCAGCAGCTCGTTGCGCGTGAACTGACTCGTTCGCAAGTCCTCCACGCTCATGGAGTTGCCAAGGTTGCCGGGAGAGTAGAGCTCCAGCCGGTCGTCGAACATGAAGAGGCGTCTTGGAGCCGGAAACGGCGTAGTCGCGGTGGACCAGGGCGTTGACAATGGCTTCGAAGACGGCGCGGGCACGTCGCGACGCGCAGGTTCCTTGCGGGCGGCGACGCGGCGGTTGCGCGCGACGAACCGCACCGCGTCCCGAATCTGCTGGTCGAGCGGTCCGGTGATGTCCTGCGCATCCAGCTAGCGATCCCCGTCCATGCGGTCGTCGTCGTAGCAGACCGCATGAATGAAGGCGCCCGGCAGCCATTCGCGGGGGTCCCGGCTGGCCAAGAGCACGCCTCCCACCGTCGCTCGGACCACCCCTTGGGCGTCCTCCTTGACGAACTTGAGCTTGCTCAACGCGATCTCGTCGTCGTCCCCCGACCGCGAACTGGCGTACCGGCGCCAAAGGCTGGGATCCAGAGCGGCGACACCGGTGCCAGCCACCACCTGGGTATCCGCGGACTTGACGCTCAAGCGGCCGTTCGCCCGAAGCCGCCGGATCTCGGCAGACGCCATGAGCCGCTTGCTGGCTCCCCGTCGGCGGAAAAACCCGCCCGGCGAACGATGCACGGCGCGCCGCGCCGGTACCTCCACGACCAGCACCCCGTGGTCGGGCTGCTCGGGCGTCGGAACTCGGTGAAGGCTGAAGTCCAGCGGCGGGTCGATGCTGTCGGCGCAGAGTTCGGTCACGAAGTCGGCGACCGCGTCCAGCTTTTCCGGGTCCAGCAACTGGACTTGGCGCTTGTCGGTGACGCCGAAGACCAGACGACCGCCCTGCGAATTGGCCAGCGCTGCCAGCTCGTCGGCAATGGCAGGTCGCTTCGGCGACGACAGGCGAGCGCCCCTGAACCGGACCTCCTTGAACTCGAGTTCCGAGTCTTCGCCGAGTCGGACCTGGCTCCAGAACTGCGATGCGTCTATGGCCACGGCGAACTCCGGCGGGCGATTGGGCTCACGGACGTTCGGCGGCTTGCCGGTTGGCCGGCGGCCGCCTTCCTTCCAGAATCCATTGACTGGGCAAAGAAGGCAAGTTGGCCGGAGGACGCTTTGCGATGACGCCGAACCGAAGAGACCCGGAGACCGCGAGCCGGTCCGGGAAGGGCACGATCCACGAGTTGCCGTCGGGCTTGTCCATGCTTCCGTGGGAACTCCCGCGCGTCTTCTTGGGGATGGACGGGGCCAAGGCGACCCACGGCGAGGCGGGCACGTGGCTCCTGCCGGTGCCCTATGAAGCCACCGCCAGCTGGGGCACGGACACGCGCCGCGGCCCCCAGGCGATCATCGACGCATCCCGCTACGTGGAGCTGTACGACCAGGAGCTGGGCCGCGACCCGTCGGAGGAGGGCGTCTACACCTTCCCGGCGCTGGAGCTGGAACGGGGCGCGGCGGACCGAGCCATGGCGGAGCTGGAACGCGCGTTCGGCCTCGTCCTGGACGCCGCCGCAGGTCGGCGCGTGATCATGCTCGGCGGCGAACACTCGGTGTCGGCCCCGGCGATCCTGGCCCACGCGGCTCGCTGCGACGGCCGCCTCGCCGTCCTCCAGATGGACGCCCACCTGGACCTGCGGGACGCCTTCGACGGCAGCCCCTATTCGCACGCCTGCGCCATGGGCCGCGTGGTCGACGTGGTTGATTTGGTCTCGGTGGGCGTCCGGGGGATCGGCGCAGAAGAGTGGAGGGTCGCGCAGGAGCGGGACAACGTGACCGCGTTCACGGGCGAAGCCATGGCGGAAGACGACGGCTGGATGGACCGGGCGCTGGAAGCGCTGGGCGATCCGGTCTACCTCACCTTCGACGTGGACTTCTTCGATCCGTCGCTGGTTCCGTCGACGGGCACGCCCGAGCCCGGCGGCGGCACTTGGCGCCAAGCCACCACGTTCCTGCGGCGCGTCTTCGCGGAGCGTCGGGTCGTCGGTGCGGACGTAGTGGAGCATGCGCCCATTCCGGGCCTTGTCGCGCCCGACTTCCTGGTCGCGAAGCTGGTCTACAAGATCATCGGGTATTGGACCGAAGCGGAGGCGCGGCCTACCGCCAGCCCTCGCGCTCCATGAGCCGTTCGATGTGCGCAAGGTGATGCCGCCCGTGCCATGCATAGACGCCGACCGTCTCCGCCAGAACCGCGGGGCCGGTGTCGGGATGCACGAACTCGCGCCGCAGCTGGGACCCGTCCAGCCCCCGCAGCAACCTCGCCCAGCGGCGGTGGAGGGCGTCCAGCAAGTCGAGGGAGACGGCGATCGGCCCCCGGTAGTCGGGCATCTCCGCCCAACCCTGCTCGTCGTAGGTCTTGATCGTGGGCCGGTCCTCGGTGAGCGCCCACTTGAACCGGACGCAGCTGTTCATGTGGCTGTCCGCCAGGTGGTGGACGACCTGCCGAACGGTCCACCCGGACGGGCGATACGGCGTGTCGAGCTGCTGGTCCGTCAGGGGAGCCACGGTACGCCGAAGGTCGGTGGGCAGGACCTCGATCTCGGCAATCCAGGCGTCGACGTGCGCCGGAGTCACGGGATCGGGCGGGGAGAACAGGCCGATGGGGTACCGCATGTCTGCTTCCTTCACGATGGGCGTCGTGGTGCTTGCGTGGGGAACGGGAGGACGATCTTGAATGGCAATCTTGACCGCCTTGGGCATATTGGCAAGAATGTGGTATGATTTCCTCACCATGGTACACATACGGAGACATGGCATGAACGACCAAGAACGGCAGGAACCCGTGTCAATGGCAGATCGGCCGCCGAATGGCGAAAAGCGGCCGGGCCGCTTGGCCGACACCGAGCAGGTGGTCGTCGACAAGGCCGGGCGGCTGGTGGTGCCCGCCAAGTTTCGCCGGGCGCTGGGCATCCGGGGCCGGACGGAGTTGGTGGCCAGCCTCCAGGGCGACTCGATCCGGCTGCGAACGGTGGACGCGGCCCTCGACCGACTGCGGGGCATCGCCATGCGCAAGCGGGCGACCGCCGGACGACCCTCCGGGAACGCCGTGGAAGCCTTCATCGCCGGTCGTGGCGGCGACGCCGAGAAGGAGTAGCGATGGGCCGCTTCGTGTTGGACGCTTCGGCCCTCTTGACTGCCGTCTTTGACGAGCCGGGCGCCGGACGGGTCGAGGAGGCGCTCAAGCGGGGGGCGTCGATCTCCACGGTGAACGTCGCCGAAGTCGCCGGCTTTCTCCGGAGGGACGGCTGGACGGCGGGGGAAGTGGCCGACGTGGTGACGGAGCTGGGCATCGAGACCGTGCCCCTGGACGCCGAGACCGCGCTGCTGGCGGGCGCCTACGAGCGGAAGACCCGGCGACTGGGCTTGACCATGGGCGCATGGGCCTGTCTGGCCACGGCTCGGCGGCTGGACCTGCCCGCGCTGACCGCCGACCCCCGCTGGACCGGCCTCAAGCTGCGCGGCGTGACCGTGGAAGTCGTGGGCAAGTGAGCGAAGGGGCGACCGATTCCACGTCGGCGGGGCTCATCGCCGACTACGCCGAGACGTGGCGTCTGCTCGCCAAGTACGACGAGGGCGAACTCGAAGTCCCCAGCGACGCATGCCCGTCGCGCAAGGTCCTCACGCCCGACGCCGCCAACCGCGCCGTCGCCGAACTCAAACGGGAGCTGATCGCGAGGGGCGAGGCGTCGCCGCTCTTCGGCAGGGCGCGGAACGATGCGCTTGCCGGCATCCTGGGCGCCATCGAGCAGACGATGTTCGGCGAGCCGCTGTATCGTTCGCGAGAGGAGAAGGCGGCCCACCTTCTCTACTTCGTGGTAAAGGACCATCCCTTCAGCGACGGCAACAAGCGCATCGCCTCGCTTCTCTTCCTGATCTACTTGAAGCAGGAGGGCATCGGGCGCGACATCACGCCGCAAGCGTTGACGACGCTCACCCTGCTCGTCGCCGAGAGTGCGCCCGCCGAGAAGGACCGGATGGTGCGGCTGGTCGTCAACCTGCTCGTCGAGCCCGCCCGCCGCCCCTGACGCTTCGCTTTCGCCTCGCCCGCCGTTCGGACCCGCGGGGACGCTTCGCTGTTCGTCGGACGCGCGTCGCTATTCGTCCAGCGCCTTCTCCAGTTGCCGGATAGTACTCCGATTGCGTTCCGACCTCTCGTGGATCTTGTCGGCCAGGAACTCGATGTTGTCGACGGGCGCGGCCCCGGCCAGCATACTCAACTGAGAATGGTCCGCACTTCCCAGCGCGCTGGCGATGTTTTGCGCCTCCGTCAGGAAGTGCTGGGCCAGTGCTTCGACGGTTCCCTGGGCGTGCGCAATAGCCGAATCGGCCCTTACCGACAGCTCCTCCAGTCGCTTGACCTTCGTCAGGTCGGTGTTGCTGCGGTCCATGACGGCGAGCTTGGCCTCGCAACGGTGGTAGAACTGGCGCAGCACCTCAGCCCGGCCGTCTACCTTGCCCAGCGCCGAACGCAGCTTGGCCTCCAGCTTGCGGGCCGTCTGGAGCTGAAGCGAAGCCAGCTCGCTGTTCGGCTCTTCCCGAATCCGCTCGTCCCAGTAGGCGACCTCGACCTCCACGTCGTCCAGCGCCGTCGCTAGCGGTGCACGCGCAAGCTCCCACTCCGACGAGGGTCCCAGGGTCTGCTTCCGTTGCTCTTCCACCCGCCTGCGCAACAACCGAAGGGTAAAATCGTGCACCGCAGACACGGCGTCCTCGTCTCCGGCCTGATACGCCGCGACGCCATCGCGGACAATGCGGTCAATGCGTCGATCCCGCTCGGTGCTGAGACGATTACGCACTCTGCGACGGATCGCCAGCCCCGTAAGCAAAGCAAACGGAGACAAGATAACCAAGGACACAACAGGATTCAGTCCCTTAAGCGTTGCCGCACCCACGATAGCGGCCAGTCCTATCCCCAGTAAAGAGAATATGACCTCATCTTTATCCTCGAAGTTCGCCCTGTCCACCTTCTCGTGCGCCACCTTCGTGTAGTACGGCCGAGCCAAGCTGTCGTCATAGAGCGAAGTCATGGGCTCCCGCCTACGTGTGCGCAGGCCCTTTGTCGTGCCGCTCTTCGACCAGATTCCGACTGCTCATGTTCAGTCGACTGCCGACGACGCCCCGCCTTTACCTCGCTCGCCGCCCAGACGCACATTCGGCTCTCGTCGCGCATTCCACCAACGACCGGCGCCGCAAGGACCCCGTCGGCCGCCATGCCTCCGGTGACGGAGGTGCGAGTCGCGACGTCATGAGCGCGAGTGTTCGAGGCTCCCATTGTGAATCCGTAGTCGAGAGTGCACGCATGGTTGAACCTCGGGATGTTGGCAGACAATGAGCGGTCGGTCAAGTTCCCTGCGACGCCAACGCGCGTTGCCGCCGGAGGTGGACCGGATGGTGCGGCTGGTCGTCAACCTGCTCGTCGAGCCCGCTCGCCGCCCCTGACTTCGCCCGTGCACTCGGTGGGATCGACCGTGAACCTTCGCACGACGGTCTGAGCGCGATCTGGCTCGCCGGCGTCGATCCGCTGGTCCAGGACGAAGAGGTTGGCACCCCGAAACGCCGCGACGGGCCGCCCCACGTCCGAGGTGGGCACCGGCGTGTCGGGACACTGTTTCGTGCCGTCTTCGCGCAGGCTGCTCACGTAGAGCTTGCCGGCAACCTGCTGGCCGTGCAGCTCGCTGTCCTGGTGAACGGTGAAGACGAAGCCGTCGTTTCTGGACAGGTTCATCAGCGACGACCAAGCGCTGAATATCTCTTCGTAGGTCGTTTTGCCGGCCTGATGGCTGTTCGCCATGTCGAGCAGCTTGTCTTCGGCGGGCACGCCGCGGCGCTTACCGGCTATGAGCGGTATCGTGTCGAGCACGTCTCCTTTGGGGTCGACGCGCATTAGAAACGGACTTGCCATGTATCCGACAAGGAGGTCCGCGTTGCCGGCATGCAACCGAGCGCTTCCGCCAATCCACAGAAGCAGTTGGCTCTCCGAGTACGGCTTGGGAATCGGGACGCGGTCCAGCGAATCTCGCCGCCCGGCAGGGCACGGAGGGGCTTGACCCCCAAGCCCTTCCATTCGTCGGTATTCACGCCTCCCACCCAGAGCTTCCCCCCGTGGGCTGTCACGGCCGTCACCATGTCGGACGTCGCGGCCCTCCCCAAGTGGCGGCCGGACTCCACGTCGAAGAACTCGATTTCCTGCCGCGGAGGCCGACCGTCGACGACTCCCAGGATCTCTTGGGCGAACCCGCCGAAGCCGATGTAGGAAAACTCGCCCGGGCCTTGGCCCTGCCGTCCGTAGGTACCGACCAGCCGCCCCGATTGGTCGAAGCGCACCACGCTGTTCGAGAACCCGTCGACGACGAACAGCGAGCCGTCGTTGCCCAGAAACATCTCAACCGGCTGACCGACGTACGCGTCCCGTGTCTCCTGGAGAACCACGCTGTCTTCCAAGATCAAAGCGGGTCCGACGGACTGCTGTGCCCGGACCGGCTCGCCGCCCGCGACGACGGAAGCCAACGGGACGACCAGGAGCAGGGTCGTCACGACTGGTCCTTTCGTCGAGCCACGACCCATCGATTCGGCTCCAAGTGGCCCGGGTTCTGGAAGTAAAACAGGTCGTCCGCTACCACACGTAGCGTTGGGGTGTCGGAAAGCATGGCTCTCGGGTTGCCCTTGCGATCTACAATTGCGACGTACTTCTTGAAGTCTCCCGTTGTTCGATCGCCATAGCCCAGCTCGACCAAGATTTCGTCCTCTCCGAGGAGATGCAGTTGCGTGATGTCCCAGATCAAATTGGGCCGCTCCTGATCCGAGAGGTGAACAAGCGGTAAAGGAATAGTGCCAATCCTGGAGCCGTCCATCCCGAAGGCATGGACACTGTCCGACAACGCGGAAACAGCCCAGATCGTGTCCCTGCGCACCATCACGTCCACGGCTGCTTTCGACATGGCTATGGACTCGAGATGCTTTGGAAAGGGGTCGGTCAGGAAGCTTCGTTCCAAATCCCCGGTGCGAACGTTCCATATGTGCAACATGGGCGTCGGCTGCCCCGGCGTGTGCGATAGCGCGCTTCCGGCCACAAGCCGCCGGTCCATGCTCAGTTCGATCTGCTTGTAGGCAAAGAACGGCAGCTCCTCGGTCCTAGGGTCGCGCGGAGCGCTGGGAGGGTAGTAGGTGGATCGCATGGCGGGCCCGTCGATAACCAGAATCCCACCGTCCAGGGCACGGCTGGCACGCATCGGGGCAAGGTACTCGCCCGGTCCACTGCCCCTCCGTCCCGCGGCGAACAGGAGCGAGCCGTCTACAGCGTACTCACGGACCTGGAAGGAGTACACGTCAGCCATGAGGAAGCGGTCTCCGTCGAAGCTGATCACGGGCGTAGCAACGACCACGCTGTCGTTTTCCTCGAGCTCTAGGGAATCCACGACCTCGAAGACGTCTGAGAACGCCGAGAGCGGTCCGGCGTCGGGAGCAAACGGATACGAAGCGGGAAGCTCGGATGGAGCGGTCCCGCCGCATGCGGCGTGGATAATCGCCAAGACGAAGACGGAAGCGAAACCAGAGGCGCGACGGCACATGGAATGTGTCCTAGTGTTGGTTTGTGAGAGATTTACTTGCATGAGCGAGCTCTTGGGAGGCCCGCCCCTCGTTGCCTGGCAAAAGCGCGTCGAAGGACGAGCCCCCCAAAGTGGTTCTGGCGTGCTGCGTGTTTCGCCCGTTGCTAAGGACTCTTATCCTAGCCTAGAAGGGCGAGATCTCGCAACACAGTCCACCCGAGCACGGCTTGGGGTGGCAGACTAATGACGTCCGAGAACTGTTGGGCCTGGTACCGCCGGCTGCTGGCCTCCAGCTCCGTCTCCACCGCGTCGCTGATGGGCTCGACGGGCACGGCGGGAGCGGCCAGGAGGCACGCTACGGCCAGGACCAGCCCGACTGCTAGCTTCTTGATGGTGTTCTTGTGTCCTCCTTGTGTTGAGGAAGGTTGGAACCGAGACCGGAGCCATCGTCCCCGCCACGGTTGCCCAATAGATGGGACGAAGGTCGATTTGGTTTACGGGAGCCAGTTCGGGGCCCGAGCCAACCGTGCCTGTGCCGTGCCGCCCGCGAGTCCCGGCTGTGCGTCGCAGGTGTTGACGACGCTCCCGCCCTGCGCAAGGGATGCGCCGTCCTGGCGGTCAAGGCCAACGCTGAACCGGCTCGAGAACGCCCAAGTCGGCTAGACGCGGCTTGGGTCCCGGTCGTCCCGGAAGTGCCCCCCCCCCCCCCCCCCCCCCCCCCCCCCCCCGCTTGTGAGAGATCCGGGCTAGGAGCCCGTAGGGCATAAGCCCGCGCCCTTTGTCTGGAAGGTGTAGTGGTGGGCAAATTGGGGAGAAGCGGGCGATCCGCACGGCCTACGCGCCCTATTTTTCGCTCGGATCCAGCCTCTCACTGCCGTTGTACGCCCTCCGACGCCCAAAATCGCCCGGTGTTCATCTCGGCGTCCCCCACCGATCGGCTATGGACTACACGTTCCTAGTCCGGGCTAGGGCCGTGGAAGCAGGATATCCAGGACGCTGTCCAAGCGGACGAACTGGCTATCCAGCGCCTCTTCGTGGCCCAAGTCCAGCACCATCTGGACCCGCCCCTCATGAGTCAGGTACAGGGACGGAATCGGCGCATTCCCAAAGATGCTGGCGTGGCTCCGGGCGCTGATCGGTACGACGGTCGTGCGGACCCGGCGGCGTTGCAGGAATGCCTCCACCAACCTGCGGTCCGCGTTCGTCTCGGCGCCTACGGCCACCGCAAGAATTTCCACGCGACCACTGAGTCGGCGGCTGACCAGCGCCATCTCCGATGCCGCAGACCCCAAGCCGCATCCCAGGCAGGACTCTTTGCGGAACACCCAGATCAGCCCCGGGATGGAATCAGAAAGTCCGATAGAGGGTGCAGAATCGCCGACGGTCAGCGGCAACGTTCTTTCCGAGTCGGCCCTACACCCAGCCATGGATGCCACCGCCACGGAAATCGCCCCGACCCCGTGGGCGACCAACCTGGCAAATCGCCGAGTGGCCGTCGTCACTTATGAATTCCTCCGACGTGCCGCGATCCACTGCGTGGGCTCGAGGTGGTTCGGATTCTGGAAGTAGAACAGGTCGTCTGCCACGACGTACAGTTTGGGCGTATCGCGAAGCAAGGCCGTCGGTTCGCCGTGGCGGTCCACGATCGCAAGGTAGTGCGTCACCTCCTGCGTCTGGGGCGCCGTTGTCCAACTTAGCCATATTGCGATGTCGCCGTCGTGAAGGAGGTACATGGCGTTGATGACCCAGAGAAGCTCCATCGAGCTAGCCTGTTCGCTCAACGGCAACGGAATCGCCTTGATCTGAGCGCCGTCCAGGTCAAATGCATACACACTGTCCGAAAGTGCCGCCGCTGCCCATATCGTGTCCTCGGCGACCTCTGCCTCTACGGTGGCATAAAATGCCGCGGCCTCTGCCAAGTGCTGTGGAAACGGGTTGGAGAAAAAGCTGACGTCAATCTCTGCGGAATTGGCATTCCAAATGTGGAGAGTGCGCCCGACGCTGTCAAGTGATGTGGTGAGGTTCGGCCCGAGCAACAGGGTACGCTCGTCGCCCAGATCAATCTGATCAAACGTCACGATCGACGCCGGAAGCGGAGTGACCTCGGGATTTCGCAAAGCATCGGATCTGTAATGCGTTGATCGCCACGTCCCGGGGTCGGTCACGAGAATACCGCCTTCCCGTGTTCGCCGGGCCGATACCGGACTACGAAACTGCCCGGGGCCCTCTCCTCGACTTCCTGTCGACGAGACGAGTTCCCCTCTCTTCGTATAGACACGTACTTGATGCGAGTACATGTCCGCCGTCACGAAGTGGGCACCGTCGAAGCTAACGATCGGCAGGCCCACCAACGTGCTGTCGTTTTCCTCCAAGACCAGCGAGTCCACGACCTCGAACATGTCCGAGAATTCGGCGACGGCGGCGTCGGGCGAGAATGGAAACGACGCTGGCCGGGGGTGGCGGGCGTCGTCTACGCATGCGGATGAAGCAACGACGAGCACCAACATCGACAGCAACGGGTCCTGGAGACTCCGGTTCGTCAACATAACTTACGCTCCACCGTCTAGTGAGTCGACTTGGCCGGGCCCCGGCTCGATCTTGTCCGGAGCCCGGCCTCGGCCGGGGCGACGCTACGGCTTCGCCATCCCAGGTCGTTGAGACCTTAGGCAGGCGGTATTATCTCGCAGCACCAACCGTCGTAGCAGACGGCAAGGATGCAGAGAAAGACCCCGGGCTGGACGTAGTAAGCCCGCCACACGTCGTTGGCGGCCGCTAGCTCCGTCTCGACCGCGCTGCCGAGGGGCTCGGCGGGCATGGTCGGTGCGGCCAGGAGGCTCAGCACGGCCAGCGCCAGCACAACGCCCAGCTTCTTGATGGATTCCATAAGTGACTCCTTGGATTAGGGAGGGTAAACTGCCGAGGAGGGAGCCATCGTCTCCCGCCACGGTTACCCAGTAGATGGGACGAAGGGGAGTTTTGGTTTACGTCCCAGCCGAAAGCTGGAAGTCTTCCCCCAGTTCAGCGCGCAGCGTCGCGCGCGCACGGTGGAGGCTGGCCTTGACCGTGCCGGGGGACCGGTCGATGCGTTCGGCGATCTCGGCGATCGTCATGCCCTCGCGAACCCGCAGCAGAACAACCGTCCGCTGGAGTTCGGGAAGGGCCTCCACGGTGCGCCAGAGGGCGATCTTGAGGAGTTCCTTCGGAATCGAGCACCGTTCCCCGATCTGGGTCGGCCCCGCCTTCGCCGCCCATTTCTTCCGGGCTTCCGCGCGGCGCTTCCGCTTTCTGGAGACTTCCAGGCCCGTGTTCCTGACGATCTTCTTGAGCCAGGGCAGCGGATTGTCCGTGTTCCGGAGTTCGCCGAAGCTGTTGTGTGCGACGATCAGCGCCTCTTGAACGATGTCCTCCGCTTCGACGCTGGGGCCGGCGAAGGACTGGGCGACGCGGATCAGCACCGGGTTGTGCCGGCGGACCAAGGTGCCCAGGACCTCCCAGGCGGCGTCGGGTCGGCTGTCGATGTCGGTGTTCTCCATGGTCGTGATCTCCATGTTGGAGTGGGGTACCGATGGGGCGGCACGCCGCCCCCCATGACGGTTATACCCAGCTCGACCGAAAATGTTCCCTCGCTATAATGAGTCTTCCCGAGCGACCGCTGCTCCGGCTGGGCCGGACTGGCCCGTTCGCGGCGCTCATCCCCAAGGACAACAAGGAGATTCCGCCCAATGAAGACTGCCTCGCTCGCTGTTGCCGCGGCCGTGGCCGCAACCGCCCTTGTCGCCGGCGCGGCCGTGGTTTCGCCGTCCGTCGAGACGCCGCCGTCCGTCGAGAACTCGCTGGCCGTCGCGCTGCCGCCGGCCGAGCTTGCCGCCCACCCGGCCCCCCAGACGCCCGCCGAAGAGGAAGCGGCCGTGGTCGCCGTGGTCCAGCGGCTCTTCGACGCCATGAACGCCAACGACGGCGAGATGGCCGCGTCGGTTTTCCACCCCGAGGCCCGGCTGGGACGCGCCAACGACAGCGGCATCAGCTTCTCGTCCGCCGACGGGATCGTGTCGGCGATCGGCAGGGACAAGGAGCAGGTCTGGGAAGAGCCGATCTGGGACTGGGCCGTTCACGTGGACGGGCGGCTGGCCCAGATGTGGACCAAGTACGCCTTCTACCTGGACGGCGAGTTCTCGCACTGCGGCACCGACGCCTTCGAGCTCTACAAGACCCCCGACGCGGGTTGGCAGGTCACGCAGCTGGTGGACACGAGCCGCACCGAGGACTGCTGGTATCCGCCGGGGCGGGAGCCGGGGGGAGACCCCGCGGAGGACGGGCAAGACTCGGGGGCATGACCGAACCTTGGCGGCCGGACCGGCGGACTTGGTCCGCGGCTCCCTCGTGCTTGGCCGCCCTGTGCCTGGTCGCCGTCTGCTTGGTGGTCTCGTGCGGCGGGGGCGGTGGGAGCGGGGGCGCTGCCGGGCCGGTCGTGGCGTCTGTGCAGGTGGAGCCGGCGGAGGCGCTGATCGTGGGGGCCGGCGCGGCGACGCGCTTCGAGGCGGTGGTGCTGGACGACGGGGGGAGGCGCGTGCAGGCGGCGGTCGAGTGGTCCGTGGCCGACCCGGACGTGGCGAGGGTCGCGACGGCGGGGGCGGCGGCCGGCCAAGCCACGGGCGTCTCCAGCGGCGCCACCACGGTGACCGCGGAGGCGGAGGGTGTTCGCGGGACGGCGCGGGTGGAGGTCTACGTGCCCGATCGGGTCGCGCGCTACGAGCCCGGTCGTCGCTACTTCGGGCGTCGGCGGTACGTGGAGTACGTGCCCGGCCGGCTGCCCGTGATCCTGGCGGCCTCGCACGGGGGCACGCTTCTTCCCCGCGAGACGCCCGACCGCAGCTACGGCGTCGTCCGCGCCGACCGCAACACGTTGGAACTCGCCGTCGCCATGGCCGACGCGCTTGTGGAGCTGACGGGGTTCGCGCCGCACGTGGTCCTGTCGCACCTGCACAGGATCAAGCTGGACCCCAACCGGGAGATCGAAGAGGCCGCGCAGGGAAACGCCTACGCGGAACAGGCCTGGCGGGAGTTCCACGAGTTCACCGAAATCGCGCGCACCGCCGTTTGGCACCCCGCCGGCGAGGGGCTGTACCTGGACATCCACGGCCATGCGCACGACATCGACCGCATCGAGCTGGGCTACCTGCTGACCGCCGAGCAGCTCGACCGGCCCGACGCCGCGCTCAACTCGCTGGCCGTGGTGCGCTGCACGAGCATCCGGGAGCTGGGGCGCGACTCGCCGCTGCCGTTCTCCGAACTACTACGCGGCGCCACGTCGTTCGGAGGGCTCCTGCAAGAAGAGGGTTTGCCGTCGATTCCCAGTCCGGCGGACCCTTCGCCCAGGGGAACGGCCTACTTCCGAGGCGGATACGGCACGCGCCGCCACGGCTCGATGGACGACGGCGAACTCGTCAGCGGCATTCAGCTCGAGCACCACTTCGCCGGCCTGCGCGACACGCACGAGAACCGACGCGCCTACGCCGCCAAGGCCGCCCGCGCGATCCGGCGCTTCATGCTGGAACACGTGGGATACTTCGAGCCCGGAACCGGCGGGGCCGCGCCGGCGTTCGCCCGCGTGCTGCCGCAAACGGAGGCGTGCAGGTAGGCGGCGGAGCGCCTGCGCCCGGGCGACCTGCGCCAAGAGCCGGTCAGCGGTTGAGGCGCACTCCCAAGTGGAGCCAGCCTTGGTCGGCCCCCGTCTGACCGAACGCCCGCCACGCCAGTTGCACGGCCAAGTCGTCCGTGGCCGCGTAGGCGACGCCCAGGTTGCCGTGGACTCGGCCCTGGAACTGGCTGTGCGCCCGTTGGCGCCATCCACGGTCCCAGCCGCCGGAGTACGCTTCGGACTCGATGCCGACGCCCAATCCTACAAACGGCGTCCACGCGGTGCGGTTGTGGTAGTCGTAGTAGGCGTTGGCCGTCAGCGCCAACGTGCGGACACCGTTCTCGTAGCATCGGAACTCCTCGCAGAACCCGATGCCGGACACGGACGCGAACGACAGCTCCACCTCGCCCCGGAAGCGGTCGAAGACGGCGTGGTCGCCGAGTGCGGCGATCAGGGCGATTCCCTCGTCGTACCGGACCAACGAGGTCATGCCCAAGCCGACCCGGAAGTAGTTCCCGGTGGCGGTGTGCGCGACAGGGGTGGGGTCCTTGGTGACGGCGCCGTCCGCGGACTGGCCGACGGCCGCGCCGGGCAAGAGCGGGAGGGCCAGCAAGGCGGCGAGTGCGGGAAGGGCGGCGCGCGTCGGGCGGGCCGGCGTTTTCTTCGTCAGCATGGGAGTCTCCTTTGTCGGGACGGGCGACGGCGAAGCACAATCGCCCTAGCAGTTGCGACGCATTCGGACGCTTGGCGGGTTGTCTTGGCGAGTGTTGGCGAGCGGGGTCAGCGGTTGAGGCGCACGCCCATCTGGACCCAACCCCGTTCGGTCCCCGGCCCGCCGAACGCCCGAAGTGCCAATTGCGCCGTCAGGTCGTCGGTAGCCGCGTAAGCCACGCCCAGGTTGCCGTGGATCGTGCCATGGAGTCTGCTGTACGCCGGCTCGCTCCATCCGCGGCCCCCGCCGCCGGAGTACGCTTCGGACCCGATGCCGACGCCCAATCCGACGAACGGTGTCCACGCGGTGCGGTTGTGGTAGTCGTAGTAGGCGTTGGCCGTCGCCGTCAGCGCGCTGACGCTCGACATGGACGTCAACGACAGCTCCGCTTCGCCGCGGAAGCGGTTGAAGACGGCGTAGTCGCCGAGCCCGGCGGTCAGGGCGTATCCGTCGTCGTAGCCCATCAACGAGGTCGCGCCGAAGCTGGCGTGGAAGTAGGTCCCGGTCGCGGCGCGCGCGATCGGCGTGGGGTCCTTGGTGACGGCGCCGTCCGTAGTCTGGCCGACGACCGCGCCGGGCAAGAGCGGGAGTGCCAGCAGGGCGGCGAGTGCGGTGGCCAGAGTCGCGCCGAGGGCGGGGCGGGCTGGCGTTTTCTTCGTCAGCATGGGAATCTCCTTGTTGGGGACGGGCAACGATGCCCGGTTCGCGTGGCAACAAACAGGGAGTACTCGGCTACCCGACAATTTGTTCCATTTCTGCGACGGAAGGGTAAGAACCATGACACGCATCGATGCCGGAAACGCCCAGTCCACGCGCCTTGCCGCTGCGGCGCCGGCCCCGTGGCTTGCGCTGGCCCGCCTCGCCTGCCTGCTTGCCTTGCTGGCGGCGGCGTCCCCGGCTCACGCCGGTGCCCAGACCGGCATCGTCGAAGGCGAGGTGACCGACGCCGTCACCGGCCTCCCGGTGGCCAACGCGGAGGTCGTGCTGGTGGGCACGGGGACCAGCGTGCAGGCGGGACCTTCAGGCCGCTTCGGCCTGCGCCGCGTCCCGGCGGGACAGCACGTGCTGGAGGCGCGCGCGTCGGGATACGTGTCCGGGCAGGAGGCGGTGACCGTCGTCGCCGGCCAGACCGCGTTAGTGTCGTTCGCGCTGATGCCGGGGGGGCCGGGCGCCGCCATGCACGAGGCCGTCGTCGCGCCGGAAGCCGCTGGCCAGCCCCGGATGCTGGCGCGGTCGATGGGCATTTCGTGGGCGCCGCCGCCCGGTTTCAACACCGAGTCCTACGCGCACATCCGCGAGAACGACTTCCAGCGCGTCGCCACGTCGCCCCTCTCCACCTTCTCGATCGATGTGGACCGGGCTTCGTACGCCAACGTCCGGCGCTTCGTCCAGTCCGGTGAACGCCCGCCTGTGGACGCCGTGCGCATCGAGGAGATGATCAACTACTTCCCCTACGACTGGGGGCGGACGGAATCCCTGTTCGGCGAACACCCCTTCGCCGTGACCACGGAGGTGTGGCACGCGCCTTGGAAGCCGGAGCATCGACTGGTGCGGATCGGTCTGCGCGCGCGTGCGGTCGAGACGGCGCATTTGCCGCCCAGCAACTTGGTCTTCCTGCTGGACGTGTCGGGGTCGATGGCGTCGCTGGACAAGCTGCCGCTGCTCAAGAAGGCGTTCGCGCTGTTGGTGGAGCAGCTGCGCCCCAGCGACCGCGTGGCGATTGCCGTGTACGCGGGCGCGGCGGGGCTGGCGCTGCCTTCAACGCCGGGCAACCAGCGGGGCGAAATCCTGGCGGCGCTGGAGGACTTGCGCGCGGGCGGCAGCACGGCGGGCGGCGAGGGGATTCGCTTGGCGTACGACGTGGCGCGCAAGCACTTCGTGGAGGGCGGCAACAACCGCGTAATCCTGGCTACGGACGGCGACTTCAACGTGGGCGCGTCCAGCGACGCCGAGATGGTGCAGCTGATCGAGAAGCAGCGGGACGACGGCGTCTTCCTGACGGTGCTCGGTTTCGGCACGGGCAACCTGAAGGACTCGAAGATGGAGCAGATCGCCGACCACGGAAACGGCAACTTTCACTATCTGGACAACCTGCTGGAAGCGCGCAAGGTGCTGGTCGAAGAGATGGGCGGCACGCTGCTGACCCTGGCCAAGGACGTAAAGCTGCAAGTCGAGTTCAACCCGGCCCAGGCCGCCGGCTACCGCCTGATCGGCTACGAGAACCGACTTCTGGACGACGAAGACTTTGCCGACGACGCCAAGGACGCCGGCGAGCTGGGCGCCGGCCACACCGTGACCGCCCTGTACGAGGTCGTGCCCGCCGGAATGGAGGTCCCCAGGGGCGGAACCGCCGAGCCGCTGCGCTACCAGCCGGGGCGAGGGAGCGGGGAGTCGCGGGGCACGGGGGAATCGGAGGGCGCCCCGACCGCCTTCGACGGCGAACTTCTCTACGTGAAGGTGCGCTACAAGGAGCCGGACGAAACCGCCAGCAAGCTGCTGGCCCAGCCCGTGGACGCCGAGGCGGGTTCGCCGTCCGACGACTTTCGCTTTGCCGCGGCCGTCGCCGGCTTCGGGATGCTGTTGCGCGAGTCGCCCCATTCGGCCGACTACACCTTGGACGACGTGATCCGGTTGGCGGGAGCGAGCAAGGGCGCGGACCCGCGCGGATACCGGGGCGAGTTCGTGCGCATCGTCGAGACGGTGCGGGACCTGGGGATGCTGGACGGAGAAGAGGGCCGGGAGAATCGGGAGCGCTGGGAGCGCCCGCAATGAGAGCCCGAATTCGCGCCGGGGCGCGTTGGCTGGCGTGCTTGGCCGCCGTTTCGGCGTGTCGCCCGGTGGACGCTCACCCCGATGCGGAGTCCGGGCCGCCGGAGAACGAACCAGGCTGGACTTGGTCGGACGAGCGCGTGGCGACGACGGTCAACGCTGTTCGGGCGGGAAGAAGCCTCCAGCCGGCGACGTGGCCGGGCGCCGCGCGGGTGGCCGTGCTGCTGTCGTTCGACGTGGACAACGAGACCGTGACGGGGCTTCGCTACGGCGACGCCACTGTCGGTTCCTTGTCGCGAGGCCAATTCGGCGCCCGCGTGGCGTTGCCGCGCGTCGTCGACCTGCTGGATCGGGAAGGCGTCCCGGCTTCGTTCTTCGTCCCCGCCGTCAGCTTGGTGCTGGATCCGTCGCAGATCGACCTGATCCAGGCCGCCGGCCACCACGAGTTCGCCGTTCACGGTTGGATTCACGAACTCAACTCCAGCCTGGACCGAGAGACCGAACGCGCGCTTCTGCAACGGGCCGTGGACTACTTGACCCGCGTCACCGGCGTCCGGCCGCTGGGCTACCGCGCGCCTTCGTGGAACTTCAGCGACAACACCTTGGAGATCATCCGCGAGATGGGCTTCCTGTACGATTCGTCGCTGATGGCCGACGACCGCCCCTACGAGATCGACGCGCACGGCGAGCCCACGGGCATGGTGGAGCTGCCGGTCGAGTGGATTCTGGACGACGCACCGCTGCTCAACCCGCTGGGCGACCGCTACGCCAACCCCCGAGAAGTGCTGCAAGTATGGAAGGACGACTTCGACGGCGCCTACCGAGAAGGCACCATGTTTCTCTTGACGATGCATCCGCACGTGATCGGCCACCGCTCGCGGATCGTCGTGCTGGAGGAGCTGATCCAGTACATCAAGCTGCGCGGCGAGGAAGTCTGGTTCGCCACGCACTTGGAGGCCGCGCAGTACGTCAAGGAGCAGGCGGGGCTGTAAGGATGTCGCGGGAAGCCGGAACGTCGGCCGCTGGGCGCCGCCCGTCGGCGGTCGTTGCGCGCCGTGTCGGCGGAGCTGCGGTTGCGGCGTTGCTGGCGCTGGCCGTGCCTTTGCCGGTTTCGTCGGCCGCTTTCCAGCCCCGCTCTTCGCCCTGCGACGACTCGGCCCCGACGGACGGCGCCGTGTTGCAGCCCAGCCGCGATCTGTACTGCGTGTTCCTGACGGCTCGACCGGGCATGGAGCCTGCGTCCGGGCGGCTGGAGCTGCGCACGCCGCCTTCGCCGTTCGGCGTCGCCGTGGATGCGGCGGGCCGTCACCTGTACGAGGGCGTCTTGACGCTGGAAGACTTGCCGAACCCGACTTCGCTGGGCGACTACGAGCACTTCGTCGCGTGGCTGGCGACGCCGTTGTTCGACACCGTCGTGAACTTGGGGCCGGTCGGGAACGGAACTCGAAGCATCGGCGAGATCGGGCTCAACAAGTTCATGGTCCTGATCACGGCGGAGGCGCAGCCGGACGGCGACGAATGGGCGGGCCGACTTGTGCTGCGGGCCACGTCGCCCAGCGCTCGCATGTCGCCGCCCGACATGCAGGAGTTTCTGATCGGAGCGACGGGGACGACGGGCGCGCCGGACGCGGCCAACCGGCATCATCACGGAATGGGCGCGGCAGCGGCCCCCGGTCAATGGCCCCGGCCGGGGATGATGTCCGGCCTGACGATGTTCCCCGCGCTCATGGAGCTGGCGCCGCCGGGCGCCGAGCCCTTTCTGCCGGCAGTCGCCGACCTCTCCGACCTGCCCTTGGCCCGTCCCCGCCGGATCCGTCGCATCGAGGACGGCGGCGCAATAGCTCTGGAGGCCGGTCTGGTGCGCAGGCGCATCCGCGGAACCGATCACGTCATGTACGCCTTCAACGGCCAGTACCCGGGGCCGCTGCTGCACGTGCCCGAGGCCGCGACGGTCACGGTGGACTTCACGAATTCGGTGCCGTGGCCGACGACGATCCACTGGCACGGCCTGCGCTTGGACAACGCCTCCGACGGCGTGCCCGGCGTCACGCAGGAGCCCGTGGCGCCCGGCGAGACGTTCCGGTACACAGTGCACTTCAAGGACCCGGGCATCTACTGGTACCACCCGCACCACCGCGAAGACGTGCTGAAGGACCTGGGCCTGTACGGCAACATGCTGGTCGAGCCCCGACAGCCCGACTACTACGGCCCGGCGGATCGGGAAGAGGCGCTCATGCTGGACGACTTCCTCATGACCGGTCCAGCCATGGATCAGCCCCTGCCCTTCGGCGCCGACCGCGCCACGCATGCGTTCATGGGACGGTTCGGCAACTTGATGCTGGTCAACGGCGAGCCGGACTACGAACTGAACGTGCGCGCCGACGAGGTGGTCCGCCTCTACCTGACCAACGTGTCGAACACGCGAACGTTCAACGTGTCGTTCGGAACGCCGGGGGACGTCCGACGCGCGCGAATGAAGGTCGTCGGCACGGACGTGGGCGCCTTCGAGCGCGAGGAGTGGGTGGAGAGCATCGTGCTGAGTCCGGCCGAGCGGTACGTTGCGCATGTGCGCTTCGACCAACCCGGGGACTATGCAATGCTCAACCGGGTACAGGGAATCGACCACCTGGGCGGCCGGTTCTTCCAGGAGACGGACACGCTGGGAACGGTGCGCGTGGCCCCGAGTGCGCTGGCTTCGGCGGGCCGGCGGTCCAGCGCCGCCTTGGCCTTCGACAGCGCGCGCGCGAACCTTCACGCGGCCCGCGAGATCGCCCTGTTCCGGGAGTACTTCGACGCCCCGGTGGACCACGATCTCACGTTCACGCTGGAGACCGGCGACATCCCCTTCGTCGTGGACCGGCTCATGCGCTTCGACTCCGCGTACTTCCATCCGGTGGAGTGGAGCGGCACAATGCCCATGATGAACTGGAACTCCACGTCGGAAGAGGTGCGGTGGATCGTGCGCGAACCGGCCAGCGGGCGCGAGAACATGGAGATCGAGTGGGAGTTCTCCGTGGGCGACGTGGTCAAGCTTCGGCTGCACAACGAACGGCGCTCGTTTCATGCCATGCAGCACCCGTTTCACATTCACGGCCAGCGGTTCCTTGTGCTGGCGCGCAACGGCGTGCCGAACGAGAACTTGGCATGGAAGGACACCGTCCTGTTGCCCACCGGAACCACGACCGACATCCTTCTCGAAGTGACCAATCCGGGCCGGTGGATGGCCCACTGCCACATCTCCGAGCACCTGGAGTCCGGGATGCGCATGATGTTCACCGTCAATCCGTGACCGCCGCCGGCCCGTGACGGCCGCCTTCCCCTGACCGACGCCAATCCAACACGAACACTCACCGGCCGAAGGAGCCGCCCGATGTCGATCCGAACTTTGACCGCCGTCTTCGTCGCGCTCGCCTGTACACAAGTTGCGCGCGCCGCCGACGCCCTTGCCCAGCGTCCGTCCCCTGAATCGGAGGCGGCGTCCTATGTGGCCATTGACGCGCCCGTGATCGCGCTGACGGGTGCGACGCTGCTGGACGGCGCCGGCGGACCCGCGCGGCGCGGCCAGACGGTTCTCGTGGAGGGGAACCGGATCGCGGCGGTCGGGGCCGACGCCGACGTCCGAGTGCCCGACGACGCGCACGTCTTGGACCTGTCCGGCCACACGGTCATGCCCGGCATGGTGGGGCTGCACAACCACATGTTCTACATGGCGGCGGGCGGGCGGATGAACCCGATGAGCTACACGGGCCAGCGCTTGTACTTGGCGTCGGGCGTGACCACGATCCGGACGACCGGCAGCTTGGCCACCTATGCCGAGCTCAACTTGAAGGACGAGATCGAACGGGGCTTGCAGCCGGGGCCGCGCATTCACATCACCGCGCCGTACATGACCGGCGACGAGAGCCTGGAGATCATGACGCGGTTCCGGAGCGCCGAGCAGGCGCGGCGGTTCGTGCGGTACTGGGCGGCCGAGGGCGCCACGTGGCTCAAGGCGTACACCACGATCCGCACCAACGAGCTGGCCGCCGCGATCGACGAGGCGCACAAGGCGGGGCTGAAGGTGACGGGTCACTTGTGCTCGATCAGCTTCACCGAGGCGGTGGCGCTGGGGATCGACAACATCGAGCACGGCCTGACCACGAACAGCGACTACTCGCCCGACAAGGTCAAGGACGAATGCCCCGCCGACCTGCGCGACACCGTCGCGCGCGTGGACGTGAGCAGCCCCGAAGTGCAAGCCACCTTCAAGGCCATGATCGACGCCGACGTGGCGATGACCTCCACACTGGCCGTGTACGAGCTGTTCGTGCAGGGACGCCCGACGAGGGACGAGCGGACCCTTCGAGCCATGGCGCCGGCCGTCCGGGAGGATTATCTGGCGGCCAAGGCCCAGATCGACGAGATCGGACGCCCCGAGGCCGGATTCCTCAACGCCATGGCCTACGAGAAGGCGTTCCACGACGCCGGCGGCCTGCTCGCGGCGGGCGTGGACCCCACCGGCAACGGCGGCGCACTGCCCGGCTACGGCGACCAGCGCAACTACGAGCTCTTCATCGAGGCCGGCTTCGCCCCCGAAGAGGCCGTGCAAGTCCTGACCGCCAACGGCGCCCGCGTACTGGGCGTGTTCGGCGACCTGGGGACCGTGGAGGCCGGCAAGCTCGCGGACTTGGTGGTCATGCGCGGCGACCTGACGGCGGACCCGTCGGTGGTGCGCAACGTCACCGTCGTCTTCAAGGACGGCGTGGGCTACGACTCGCCGTCGATGCTGGCCGATGTGGAAGGGCGCGTGGGGATCAACTGACTTGCGGGCGCCGGGGCGCCGCGGACTGGACGTTGCCGCGCGGGGTCACGTCCAGTCCATGTCTTGGATGGCGGCCCAGGGAACGACCTCGGCGCTGCTCCGGCGCCCCAGCGGGCCGCCCCCGCCGTAGATCAGCCGGGCGACGGGCTCCAGGTGCGGGTTGGCGTGCCGGGCGCGATCGGGGAACGTCTCCAGCGCCCGAAAGAACTCGGACGCGACGGTGGCGCCCGACTTCATCTCCACGGCGATCGTGCGGCGGGCCGACTCGACCACCAAGTCCAGCTCCACGCCTCTCGCCTCGCGAAGGTGGAAGAGGTCGCCCGTCTCGCCTCGATGCACGCGCGCTTTGAGGACCTCGGAGGCGCACCAGCTCTCGAACAGCGCGCCCCGCAGCGGGTGGACGCGCAGCTGGTCGGGGTCGCGAATCCCGAGCAAGTGACACGCGAGCCCGGAGTCCACGAAGTGCAGCTTGGGCGCCTTGACCAAGCGCTTGCGGAAGTTCCGCAGCCACGGGGCCGCGCGAAAGACGACGAAGCTGGCTTCGAGCACCGAAAGCCATCCCCGGACGGTCCCGTGGGCCACGCCCGCGTCCGACCCCAGCGACGACAGGTTGAGCTCTTGGGCCGTGCGCCCCGCCGCCAAGCGCAAGAAGGTGGTGAAGGCGATCAGGTTGGTCACCTGGAGCACCTGGCGAACGTCCTGCTGGACGTAAGTGTCGGCGTACCCGGCCAGCCATTGATCCGCCCGAAGGTTCTTGTCGTGGATTCGGGGATAGCCGCCCGTCCACACGGTGGCCCAAAGGTCGTCGGGGGCGCTGGGAAGGGGGCGCGTCTTGGACGGAAAGCGCCCGATCTCCTCCAGGCTCAGCGGCAGAAGGTTGAGCGCGGACACCCGACCGGCCAGCGACTGGCTGATCGCTTCCGTCAGGCCGAAGTGCTGCGAACCGGTCAGCACGAATCGGCCCGGCGCCGGGTCCGCGTCCACGTCTCCCTGCAGATACGAGAACAGGGTGGGCGCCCGCTGAACTTCGTCGAACACCACGGGGCCGGAGTGCTGGGCCAGAAACCCCCTCGGATCGGTCTCCGCGAACTCGCGCATGTCCAGCGCCTCCAGGCTCACGTACTCGTGGTCCGGGAAGCACGCCCGACACAAGGTCGTCTTGCCCGACTGGCGGGGGCCGGTGACCGCGACCACCGGCGACTCGCGGGCGGCCCGGCGCAGACACGGCTCAAGTGTGCGAACGATCATGGCACGGATTGTAAATCAGATTGCCGATCGGGACAAATCGAATCGGCGTTCCGCGAATGGACCGCCAAGTCGCGACGGCCCGTGTCCTATTCGGACTGTGGCCGCTCCGGTCCTGTTCCCTGCCGCGCTTCCGGCTCCCCAAGGGCGCCCGCGATCTTCTGCAACTGTCTGTTGACCGCCCTCATGGAACTCGATATCTCGTCCACCGCCCTCGCCGTCTGGACCGTCTTGACCGCGATCACCACCAGGGCCGCGACGATCAGCAGGGACGGGAGAGCCGCAGGGAGTAGCAGGCCGAGTTCCTGGATTCCGAGTCCGCCTAGCATGTTGAGCTTCCTTTCTGCCCGAAGAGCGTCCAGCATAGTCCTCCTGGTCGGGCAATCCAACGAGCACTGGGAGAATCTAGCGCGCCGTCCGCGAAAAAGCCTAGCCTAGCGGGCCACTTCGCCGCGGACCCGGGCTCGGGTTGCGGGCCGGGCGCGTCGCAACGACATTTCCGGGGTGCCACCGGGGCATTCGAAGCACCGTGCGGAGGAGGATCGGACCGAAATGGGGGATCAAGCCGTGAAGTCCGCGACCGTAGTGGGGGCATCGGAGACGTCGGCTCGAGAGGACTGGACCGTGGTCGACGTCTTCTGCGGGGCAGGGGGGCTCAGCCAGGGGTTCCGCCGAGCAGGGTTTCGGGTCGTCGCGGGGATCGACGTGGACCCGGCCTGCCGGTATCCGTTCGAGCGGAACAATCGGGCCAAGTTCGTCCATGCGTCCCTGGATACCCTTTCGGCTGGCGACTTGGCGGCGCTCTACCCTCCAGGGACGCGACGGATTCTAGTAGGATGCGCGCCCTGCGCCCCATTCTCGTCCTACACCCCCGAGGCGACGAAGCGCCGAACCGACAAGTGGTCGCTCGTCCCTCTGTTTGCAGAGCGCATCATGGAACTCGGGCCTGATGTCGTGTCCATGGAAAACGTTCCCCGACTGGTCTCGTTCCGAGGCGGCGAGGTATTCGGCCAGTTTGTCGAACGGCTGGAGGAAGAGTACGAGGTTTCGGTTCGGGTCGTGGATTGCACTCGCTACGGCGTGCCCCAACGGCGAAAGCGCTTGGTCTTGCTTGCGTCCAAGCTGGGACGGCTGGTGCTCAAGGCTCCGACAGACCCGCGCCGGCGTCCGCGCACGGTGCGCGAATTCATCGGAGTGCTGCCGCCCATCTCCTCCGGACAAGTCCATTCCCGCGATCCGCTCCACGCCGCCGCCAAGCTGTCCGACATGAACCTGCGACGGATTAGGGCGTCGGTCCCCGGCGGCACTTGGCACGACTGGCCGAGCGACCTCGTTACCCGTTGCCACCGCAAGCGCTCCGGAAAGTGGTACAGGAACGTATACGGCCGCATGGCGTGGGACGAGCCGTCGCCCACGATCACGACTGGTTGTTTCAGCTACGGCCGGGGCCGGTTCGGGCACCCCGAACAGGACCGCGCAATCTCCCTGCGCGAAGCCGCCCTGCTACAAACGTTCCCCCCAGACTACGACTTCGTTCCGCCGGGGCAGCGGGCGACCTTCGAACACGTGGGCCGCCAGATCGGCAATGCCGTGCCGGTGGCCATGGGAGAGGCGATTGCGGCGAGCGTGGCGGAACATGTCGCCTACCGGTAGTGCCGTAGGGCTTGCGGTTCGCCCCATGGTACGGGAAGGCGACTCCGCGTTGCGGACGCCGAACCCGGTCGCTATGCCTCCCCAATACCGGATGACCCTGAGCTTGAACGTTCTCAACCACCTGGGGATCGGCCTGTATAGCAACATCCCCGCCGTGCTGTCCGAACTCGTTGCAAATGCATGGGACGCTGATGCGTCCAACGTGTTGATCCAGTTGAACATTGACGCCGGAGTCATCGAGGTGACCGACGACGGTTGCGGCATGACCATGGACGACATCAACGATCGCTTTTTAAAGGTGGGCTACCAGCGCCGACAGCATGACACCACGACACAACTAGGCCGCCTGGTGATGGGACGCAAGGGCATAGGCAAGCTGGCAACTTTCGCCATTGCGCGGGTTGTTGAAGTGCATACCCGTCAGGATGACCACGAGCCCTTCGCGTTCCGGATGGATCGGCAAGATATCGAAGAGCGCATTCGCCTCGACGATTCTGCCACCTACAATCCAGAACCAATTTCGCCACAAGTTTCCGGCATGGCGACGGGCACTCGACTTGTGCTTCGGGAGTTGGACAAAGCGCTGACGCGTACAGGACCTCATCTCAAGAGGCGCCTCGCGCGAAGATTCAGCATCATCGGCCAGGTCCATGACTTTCGGGTCTTGATCGACGGCGAATCGATTGGACCCCAGGATCGCGCTTACTACGACAAGCTCGAATTTATCTGGACCCTTGGAGGCGATGCGACACAAAACTCGTTCGGGTCCATTAGGCAGACGACGCCAATGGATTCGACCATTCGGATAGGGGGACAGAATCACGACATCAGTGGATGGATTGGTACGGTGGACCGGCCCGAGACGCTCAACGACGTCAACAATTCGATCGTACTTTTGTCTCGAGGTCGGCTAGTGCATGAGAACATATTGCCGGATTTCAAGGAAGCGGGAGTTTACGCGCAATACATTGTCGGCGAAATCAACGCCGACTTCCTGGATAACGACGGAGAAGACATTGTCACGAGTGGCCGCCAAAGCGTAAAGGAAGATGATCTGCGTTACAAGGCGGTCAAGGAGTTCGTACACCGAGCGCTCAGAAGGATCAGAGACCAGTGGGCGACGCTAAGAAAGGAAGATGGCACAAAGCGAGCACTTGTCTATCCGAGCATCAGTGAATGGTATGGACAGCTTGGCCCGGACAGGAAGAGGATGGCGAAGAATCTGTTCGGAAAAATCGAATCGCTGGCGCTGCCCGACGTGGCCGCAAAGAAGGAGATCTACAAAGCAAGCATTCTCGCGTTTGAGAAACTCTCGCTTCGGGACATGCTAAGCGACCTGGACAACATTGAGACCGAGAGAGATTTTCAGGTGCTGTCGAGGCTGATCCGAGGCATTGACGAGGTTGAAGCAGTTCACTACTACGACATCGTCAAGGGCCGACTCGGTGTGATCCGGAAATTGATCAACATTGCGCCAACGGCCCTGGAGAAGATACTGCAGGATTTTATTTTTGATCATCTTTGGCTCCTTCATCCATCTCTGGAGCGCGCCACCTCCGATGCTCACATCGAATCGACGGTGATGAGAGAATTTTCGACGGAAGGGAACCTGAAGCTTTCGGACGAGGAAAAGAGGGGTCGAATCGACATTCGCTACCGAACGGCTGTAGGCACTCATGTAATCGTAGAATTGAAGAGACACGAAAAGGCGGTCAAGACACACGTATTGGTCGGTCAATTGCGAAAATACAGGAATGCATTGCAGAAGTGTTTGTCGCAGAGGTTTCCAGACGACCCAAGACCGATTCAGTTGGTCACCATCCTCGGAAGGCCTCCGCTTCCCGACGACACCGACGAGCACAAGAAGGAAAACAGAAGGATGATGGAGGCAATCGACGCCCGCTGGGTGACGTACGATCAGCTCGTCCTGGAAGCGGAGCGAAGCTACGCCGAGTATCTCAACCAAGAGCAAAAGGTCCTTCAGCTCATGGCGACGTTGGAGAGGCTTGATGCAGATTTCGATAAGTCGGCTGCACGTAACAGAGAGAGACGCAAATGATCCGGGACAAGACGATAATTCGCGCGGACAGCATGGCATCCCCTTTTCTTGCCGCTACCAGACGCGCCGCAACGATCGGAGTCCTTGCGGCGCTGGCTCTGGCCCCCGGCACCGGGGTTGCCGATGGCGCACGCGCAACCCAGGACGTGCTCGCGGCCTACATCGGTCCCGGCGCCGGGCTGGCTGCGATCGGGGCGTTGCTGGCCGTGGGCTGGCTGATGTTCACAACGGTGGTCGGCTTGGTCTGGTATCCGTTCCGGCAGGCGCGCCGGTGGTGGAACGCACGACGGGAGCGGAGTGCCGGCTTGGACGACGAGCAAGACGAAGGCGGGGCGTCGTCGGCAGCCGACTGAGCACGAGCGATCGGAGCGCGGTCGAACCATGATCGAGCGGCCCGACAGGGGCCTGCGCGCAGATAGCCGGGGACCGTGACTTCGCTCGAGTTCGACAGCTTGGCCCAGCGCTACTACACGAAGGTGGCGCACGAGACGGTGGACAAGGAGGCCGTGAAGTGGGGGCAGGTCTTGGGGGCCGCCTTCAGTTCCGGCTGCACGGGCTGCCTCACGCTGTTCGTGGGCTTCCTGGCAGTGTCGTTCCTTGGAAGCTTCCTGTCGGGACTGTCGGAGATCGGGGCCTTCTTGCTGGTCGGGGGCGTGGCAGGGGCACTCGCGATGCCGGCGATCAGTCGCGCCGCGCGGGTTCGTCGCATTGTCCGCGAGGGCGTGGCGGCGTATCGGGCCGGAGACGCGGTCGCGGTGTCGGCGGTGCACGGCTTCGCCCTCCGGCTGCTGCGCAAGCGGGTGGAAGCGCACCGGGCGCGGACCCTGGGTCCCGGTTCCGAGTGGGGGCGTGCGCGGGCCCCGCTGGCGACGGCGCTGGACGAGGCCGAGGGCCGGGTCGCCTACTGGGACGAGCGGATTCGGGAAGAGCCGGACAGCGAGCTGGCTTCGCTTCAGCTTCGGACGGCGCGCAAGCTGGAGGCCAAGCTGCGTTCGGCGCTGGGCGAGGTGGACGGCCGGGCCGAGGTGCTGCGCCAGTTCTACCACCGTTGCGAGGCCAAGCTGGCCGTCATGGACCGCAGCAACACCGACCTGACGGAGGTCAAGCGGCTGGAAGATCTGTCGGGAAGGGCCGATTCGGCTATTGCGCACGCCCAGGGCACCGTCGAGGCGCTGGCCCAGCACTTCCTGGCGGAGGCGCAGAACATCGCCAGTGCGCTGGGAAGCGCGGACCGTTCGCAGCTGGGCATGCTGGCCGGAGCCGCGCCCTACGACAACGTCGAGTTCCTGGCCGACAAGATCCACGAAAGCTCGGAACGCGATCGCAGCGCGATCCGGCAGCTGGAGAAGACGCTGGACGAGTAGGCGCTCTCCGCCTTAGGACCCCCCGCCGCCGCCGTTCACGAACCCGTGCGCTTCGGCCAGTCCGGGCAGGCCTTCGCGCCCGTCCCACAGCTCGGCGACTTGGCGGTAGGCCACGACCGCGCGCTCGTGTTCGCCGGAAGCGGCCAGCGCCCGCGCCAAGCCCAGCAGCGAGCGGGGCCGGTTGGGCATCCGCAACAGCGAGGTCTCGAACATCGCCACGGCGTCGGCGGGACGGTCCAGGTCCAGCAGCACTTCGCCGTAGAGCTCGTGCACGGGCTTGACCGGGTTGGCGGAGCCTCGGGGCGGCGCCATGGCCTCGACGGTCGCCACCGCCCTGTCCATCGTCGCCACGGCCTTGTCGGCGTCGTCGTTGGCCGCGAGCAGCAGTCCCTTCAGCTGCAAGTGCATGACGTGGTCGTAGCCCTCGCCGTCCGACTTGTTCGCCATGGCCTCGACGGCGGCCTCCAAGGCGGCCATGTCGCCGGTGCGGGCGGCGCTCAGGCCGGTGGCCAGCAGCTCGTGCGTGGAGGCGTCTTCCGACACGGGGCGCACCTCCCACTCCTCCGTGTCCACGACGTAGCGCGCCTTGAGGAGCGGCAGGGCGCCCTTGGCCCGTTCGCTTCCAGCTACGCCCCGGGCGCCTCCGGCGGCAAAGCCTTCGTGCTCCACCATGTCCGCTAGGCGCTCTATCCACAGCCGCGCCTTGGCGTAGTCGCCGCGCTGCAGGTCGCCGTACTGGCCCCAGTCCAGGGCGTGCACCGCGTCGCCCAGAGCGTCGCCGGGCTGCCAAAGCTCGACCGCCACGTCGTAGGCCGACTGATTGTGTCCCGCCACCAGGTCCCACATGCCGTGCTGGATGAAGATGTGCGTGGGCATGTGGCGCGCGTGCGACACCACCGGCGCGATGTCCGCAAAGGCGTAGGCCGCGTCCAACGCAAGCGGCGCCATGAGCGGATTGTCGAAGGAATGGATGGTGTAGTGGGCGGCGCCCGGGTGGTCCGGGTTCTGGTTGAACAGCTTGAGCGCGATCGTGCCGGCGCGGACGTTCCAGCGCTCGCCCAGGTCGCCGGTGGCGCGCGTGGCGCCCAGCAGGGACAGGGCGTAGAAGGCGGCGATCTCGGGGTCGTCCGGGTACGCTTCGTGCAGCTTGCCCATCGCCTCCATGTACTCGACGCGCCGCTTCTCGTGGTCGCCGTCGCCCCACAGGATCTCCACCGCCTTCATGAACCCCTTCTCGCGGTCCGTGGGCGCCATGGCGATGCGCTCCTCGGGCGTGGGCGCCAGTCGCATCAGAGCCTTGCGAGGCTCGGTCGGGTCCATCTCGGTGACCAGCGGGTGGTTGTACGCCAGCGATTCGGCCCAATAGGCCATGGCGAAGCCCGGATCGATCTCCTGTGCCGCGTGAAACTGCTCGCGGGCCTGCTTCCAGCCGAAGCTGTGCAGGATGGCCACGCCCCGCAGGAAGTGATCCTGCGCCGCGCCGGTCGCCGATGTGGGGAAGTCGATCGAGCCCACGTTGTCGAGCTGGGCGCGCGCCTCGGACGGGGCGGCGAAGGCGACGACGGCGATCAGGGCTGCCGCTGCCGTTGCGCTGCGGACCGCCTTGCGGATGAAGATGCTTGTGGTCATGAACGTGCGTGTCCTTTCTGCGGCGGTTCGCGCCGCGGGTGGAATCGTGCGTGCGGTCAAGCGTTTGCCATGGCTTCGGCCATGTTGTTCAGGGCCAGTTCGACGGTCTTGCGGGGCGAGGCCACGTTCATGCGCATGTGCCCCGCGCCGCCGGTTCCGTAGCTGGACCCCGGGTTCAGGAAGACGCCGGCGTGCTCGGCGAACCATCGCTGCACAACCTGCTCGGGCGCAACCGGCTCGGGCGCCTTCGCGGTCTCGCGCTTGGCCGTCTCGACCGCGCCGATTCGGTCTGCGAAGTCGGCCATGTCCAGCCAAGCCAGGTACGTGCCCTCGGCCTTGGCGTAGCGCACGTCGGGCAGATGACGACGCACGTACGACTCGACGAAGTCGTGGTTGGCGTCCAAGTAGTCGAGAAGCGCGTCCAGCCAGGGCTCGCCCTCTTGCAGCGCCGCCTCGGTGGCAACCATGCCCAAGGTGCTCAAGTCCGCCCGCGTGTTGCTCTTGACGCGCTCCAGGTAGTCGCGGTTGCTGGCGGAGTACCACGCCACCTTCATCGCCGCCAAGCTGAACGACTTGCTGGCCGACTTGAAGGTGAGGCTGTTGTCCACCACGTCCGCGTCCGGCAGGCTGGCGAACGGCGTGTAGCGAGCGCCCTTGGTCACGAAGTCGCAATGGATTTCGTCGGCCAGCACGACGACCCTGTGCTTGAGGCAGATCTCGCCCATGCGCGCCAAGTCTTCGGGGGACCAGCAGTTGCCCGTGGGGTTGTGCGGGTTGCAGAGGATGAACGTGCTGCAACGCCGGGCGCGTCGCTCGAAGTCGTCGAAGTCGATGGCGTAGCGGCCGTTGTCCACCGTCATCGGGCACTCTTCCGCCACGGTGTGCGTGAACCGCAGGTCCGTGTAGAAGCCGGTGTAGGTGGGCGTGGTCATGAGGACGCGGCCGCCGGGCGGCGTGAAGGTGTGCAGCGCCGCGATGAGCGCCGGATTCACGCCGGCGGTGAAGACGACCGACTCGGGATCGACCCGCAGGCCGTAGCGCCGCTCGTTCCAGTCGGCAACGGCTTCGGCGTACGAGGCCGGGCGGTGCAGGTACCCCCAGTTCTCGTGCCGGCAGCGCTCCGCCACGGCCTGGGTCACGCACGGGGCGGTGCGGAAGTCCATGTCGGCCACGCCCATGCCGGCCACGATGCCGGGGCCGAACTGCTCCACGGCCTTGTCCCAGCGCACGCTGTCGGTGCCCTTGCGCTCGTATACCTCGTCGAAGTCGAACTCGGCCGCCCCCGGCGCGACCGACCCACCCGCCACGGACGACGCGGACGACGACGCGGGCGTTTCCTGGGCGACGGCGCTTCGGACGCCCGCCGCTCCCAGAAGCGCGGTGGCGCCGGCGTTCCGGAGGAAGGTTCGGCGGCTGGCCCCGTTCCGGCGGAGTGCGTCTCGGCTGGCGCGGAGTGCGTCTCGCTTGGCCTCTCGGTTGCGGGCTCCGTTCGTGCGGCGAAGCGATCCGTTCGTGCGGCGCGTCATCGGCGGCCTCTTGGTCTCGGGGGGCGAAAGGGTGGTCGTCTGGGCGAAGGAATGGCTGTTTGGGCCACGTTCAAGTCAGAGTGGGGGGCAGGACGATCCGGCGCAAGCAGGGGCGATGGCGTCCTCCGCCGGTGCGGACAGGTTGCCGTGGTGCATCAGGACGTTGAAGAGCAGGGCGTACGAGCCGTGCGTGTGCGAGCGCCAGAAGGGGTTGAACGAGAAGAGCACGACGTGGCCGGCGCCCAATGGCACGTCCACGACGGCGGGCGCGTTGGTCAGGGGCTGGCCATTCCGCAAGCCGCCGCTCACGAGCAGGTCCTCCACCCTGGCGGCGAAGCGCATGACCACGCGGATGTGGTCGGTGCGCGGCCCGAACGACAGTCCGGGGCCGGACGGCTGCTCGTTGTCCTCTTGCGCTTGCCGGAAGGCTGCCACGCCCGACTCGCCCATGTCGCGCGCCCTGCCTTGCACGATGTCGGGTTCGTCGGCGCCGCCGCGTCCGCTTCGGCGGGCCGTCGTGTCGCCGGGGCCGCGGTTCTGCCCAGCGCCCGCCCCTCGAGCGAACCCGCCGCTGCCGCCCAATTGGAAGACCGGGCCGGAGTTGAACGCCACGCCCAGGTCGTCGTAGCCGTAGGCGATCGGGCTCTCGGGGTCGACCACCCTCGTCGAGAACACGCCGCCGCGAGCCCACAGATCGGGCGTGTTGCGGATCGACACGCCGTCGGCCAAGCCGAAGTGGATGGGCAAGCGCGACGCGCCCGCCATGGCCACGAAGACGCCGCCGTCCTCGACGAAGCGCTTCAGGTGCAGGACCCCTTCCAGTCCCAGCCCGCCCCGCATGTCGGACGTGGAGTCCTGGCGGCCGATGTTGGGCGTGACTTCGGTGGCCTGCCAAGGCACCGGGGCGTCGGCTCGAAGGCCGCGCACAAGGCTCATGGCGTCTCCGCGCTGATGGCCCATGACCACGACATCGTAGTCGCGGCGCAAGTCGGGGTTGTCGCGCACCTCGTGCACCGAGATGTAGTCGTAGGGAATGCCGTACTCGTCCAGGCCGATGCGCAGCCAACCTTCGTCCTGCGTGTTGGTCCACGTGTGCACGACCGCGACCCGTGGCACGCGCGTCTCGTGAAGCGGAACTTCGGGCTCGTTGCGCGTGCGACGGGCGGTGAAGCCGTATTCGCGCCCCGCTTGGTCCAGAAGCGCCGCCAAGTCCGCGGACGGGTTGTCGGCCTGGCGGATCACGAAGCTGCCCGCTCGGAAGGCGCGATCGTCGTCTTCGAAGGGGGCGCTGGCCGCCATGACCGTCAGGCTGTCGTGGGCGAAGCGGAACGCCGCCAGCGCGTTGTCCGCGTTGTAGTCGACCAGGTAGATGCTGCCCCGGCCTCCTTCGACGCCGCCTCGGCCCGCCTGGCCCCCGCTCGACACGGATACGGAGTCCAGCCGGGTCATGTCCATGTCCAGAATGGCCATGTCCTCTACGCGAACCGTCCGCGCATTGAAGAGCGGGCCGACCGTCCAGCCCACGTCGTCGTAGGGCCGGGGGTCGTTCGGGTTGTAGTGCTGCTTGTCCAGGAGCATGTCGGCGCCCCGCGAGAAGGGCTGATCCATGCGCACCACGTAGCTGCCCTCCGGGAAGACGAGATCGTCGTCCAGCTGGATGTCGTCGTCGGCGCGGTGGACCTCGAAGGCGTGATCGGCCAGCAGCTTGAGCAGACGCGCCTGCTGGCCGGGCCGGGGTTCGTCCGCCGGCAAGACGTACGCGGCCGGACCCTCGCTCCGCGCCTTGGCCACGGACCGCTGGGACTTGCGGTAGAAGTTGCGCAAGAACTCTTGTCGGTTGGTCGCAACCTCGTGCATGGCGATCAAGACCGCGCTCTGCTGCAAGTTGACGTTGTTGCGAATGCTCCAGACGACTTCCCTGAGCGGAGTGCTGGGCCGGTGCCATTGCCGCTCCACGTTTGAGCGGATGATGCGCGTAGAGGCGTCGCCGGCCCCCTGGGTCTCGTAGAACCGCCCGATTGAGTTGCGCATCTGCGCGACCCACATCATGTAGTTGGCGCCCCAGCCGTCGTAGAAGTCGTGCGTGTAGACGCCGGGCACGCCGAACGCCGTCATGTCCTGCACTTCCTTGTACGCCAGGCGGTTCCATTCGTTGATGACAATGGGGTCCAGCCAAGCGTTGTACGGTCCGCGGCCCGTGGATGCATACAAGTACGACGCGGATTCGTGATGGTCGTGAAGAACGGTGGGTCGATGCTCCAAGTACGTGCGCGTGACGGTGCGCGACAGCGCCAGCGCCTGGCCGATGTTGTCGCGGTTGTTGTCGTGCGCGACGTACTTGCCCCAGTAGAGGGGCCGCGTCGGCAGGTTCGCGTCGGGGTCCGCGCGCTTGCCCATGTGCAGGTCCACGACCTTGGCCCGCCCGTCCACCTCGAGAACCGGCGTGATCATGTACACCAAGCCGTCTCGGATTTGACGAATGAACTCGCTCTCGCCGACGGCCAGGCGGTACGCCAGCTCCATGAACATTTCCGGCGACCCCGTCTCGGGCGAATGAATGGCGCCCACCGACCAGTAGACGGGCTTGGCCGCGTCGATGATCCGTTCGGCCTCCTCGGGCGACGTGACCCTGGGATCGGCCAGCGCATGGAGCGCCGCCTTGTTCGCTTCCAGCCCCGCGATCGACTCCTCCGAACCGACGACCACCAGGACGACCTCCCGCCCTTCCTCCGACTCGCCGATCGTGAAGACCTGCACCCGCGGCGAGGCGTCGGCCAGCGCCCGCATGTAGGCGTGGACCTCCGCCGGGTAGCTCAGCACGTCCGGTGCGCCCGCGATGTGTCCCAAGTGGTCCAGCGGCGTGGGCACGGTCTCGCTGTACGGCAGGTGGTCCACCAAGGGCGTGGCGAAGAACGGCTCGGTCGTCGCTTCCGCGATCAGCGCCGTGTAGGGCTCGTCAATGGCCTGCTGGGCCGGAACCGCTTGCCGAGCGGGAGCCGCTTGCGCGACGGGGACCGCTTGGACGGTCAGGGCTGCGAGAAGGACGGAAAGCATGGGCGGGTCCTTGGGCGTGCAGGGTGGCTAGGCAGAAACGGCGTCATCATCGGCTCGCGGCGACGGATGGGCAAGTTGCTCGGGGCATAGCGGAGCGCCTTCAAGTCCGGCGCGCGGACCCAAGACGAACTTGCGCGGCCGTCCGGGAGGGCCGGTGGACGGGCCGGCAGCGCGAAGTCGTTGCATCTACACTATGTGTTATCATAAAGCATCGTAAACCTTGTTTCTGTGGAGTAAAACCAACATGCCGACGCGAACGCCGTTGACGACCAACCCGCCGGCCGCCGTCGAGGACGCCCTTCGGACTCTGGGCGGCAACATCCGCACGGCCCGCCTTCGCCGCCGCCTGCGGATGGAGGACTTGGCCGAGCGCATGGGCGTCTCCCGCTACACCGTGGCCGACGTGGAGCACGGCAAGCCCGGCACCTCGGCCGCCGCCTACTTCGCGGCGCTGTGGGCGGTAGGCCTGCTGGAACAGGCGAAGGACGTGGCGGCCCCGGAGCGCGACCAAGAAGGTCAGGCGCTGGAGCGGGCGGCGCTGCCTCGCCGCGCGCGCCGGAGCCGGGCGTTGGACAATGACTTCTGACCGGAGTTGCTACGTCTGCATCGTGCTGCCGGGTGACGTGGAGTTCACGACCGCCGGGCGGTTCCGCCTGCGACACGGCCCGGCGGGGGCGGCCGCGGGCGAGTTCGTGTACGGCCGGAGCTACTTGGAGCGCCCGGAGGCGTTGGAGTTCGACCCGGTGGAGCTTCGGCTCGCGGACCGCGTTTACCGGACGGGCCGGATGGCGGGGTTGTTCGGGGCGCTACGGGACGCCATGCCGGACTACTGGGGGCGATTCCTGATCGAGCGCCGGCTGGGCAGGGCGCCGCTTGCGGAGTTCGACTACCTGACGGAGGGACCCGACGACCGCGCCGGCGCTCTCGGGTTCAGCGCCACGACGGACCCGCCGACTCCGCGCCTCCTGTTTCCGGGAACGGTGCAGTTGGCCGATCTGCAGGCTGCCGCGGAGGCAGCGGCATCCGGGAGGGTCGCCAAGCCGACCGGGGACGGGGCGGTCGACGAAGCCGTCCAGGCGATCTTCGACGAGGGCACGTCCATGGGCGGCGCAAGGCCCAAAGCGGTCGTGGAGGACGCGGACGCGCTCTGGCTGGCCAAGTTCAGTCGGCCCCAGGACCGATGGAACGAGCCCCGTGTGGAGCACGCCCTGCTGATGCTGGCCCAGGAGTGCGGCATCGGCGCGGCCCGAAGCCGGATCGAACGCGCCGGGGACCGGGACGTGCTCTTGGTCCGCCGCTTCGACCGCGAGCGTTCCGACGACGGCGCGGGTTGGCTTCGGCATCGGATGGCCAGCGCGCTGACCCTATTGCGCACTGACGATTCGCCGACGGGCCGCGAGCGCTGGTCCTACTTGGCGTTGGCCGACGAAGTGCGGCGCACCAGCGCTCGGCCGACGGACGACCTGCGCCAACTCTTCACGCGGATGTGCTTCAACGCCGCCGTCTCCAACGACGACGACCATCCGCGCAACCACGCGGTTCTGGCACGCGGCCGCGCGTGGCGCTTGGCTCCGGCGTACGACCTCACGCCCAGCCCAACGCACGCGCAGGAGCGGGACCTGTGCATGATATGCGGTCCGCAAGGGCGACGGGCCAGGAAGGACAACTTGATGGCCGGCGCCGGGCGCTTTCTGTTGGGCCGCGAAGACGCGGAGGCGATCTTCGGCAACGTGGTCCGGACCGTGCGATCGCAATGGGAAGAGGCGATGCGCCGCGCAGGCGTTGCGGCCGCCGACCGGGAGACGGTGGGAAGCGCCTTCTTGCCCGACGGGTTGTTCTTCGAACGAACGCCCTAGCGCGAAATCACCTCTGCAGCACGCGGACCAGTCTGCCGTTCCTGCCGACCACGGCCAGCGGCCCGCGATATGCGTCGGCCCCGTACGACACGGCGCCGGTGGGCGGCACACCTTTCTCCCGCAAGCCAAAGGCGGGCAGCGTGTACGGGTCGGCCTGGGCGACGTCTACCGCATAGCCCATGTCGGCCAGCGACTGGATCGTGATGGCGCTGAGCGGACTCTTCTCGGATTGGTAGTACGGGTTCATCAGCTCGTTGCCGAAGACCGAATCGCGCCAATGGGAATCGCTGGAGCCCTGCACTCCTTTGTTCTCCACGGGAACCTTTCCGCCGGAGTGGCCGAGGCCGCCGGCGTCGTTGAAGGCCGCAACGGCGCTCGGGCCCGTGAAGTGCGTGTCGGCGCCGGCGTTGTCGGGCACGGACGGGTCTTGCAATAGGCCGAAGTTGCCCCACAGCGTGCCGATTCCAAGGGTGTGACCCAGCTCGTGAAGTGCCAAGTCCGAGAGGCCCACGTCGTCGAAGCGGTCCAGGTCGGACGAATCGAATACGACGGTGGCGAACATAGGCAACAACCCTTCTGAGCGGACTACGCACGGTCCCGCCAGTCCCAGCGTGCCGCCGGCGCCGTCGATGTTTCTGATGACGGTAAACACCGCGAGGTCGTCGAGTTCCGCGTAGATGCGGAATTGCAAGCCGCACCAGTTGTATTCCTGGCCCGAGAACTGGACGTTCGGAATGTCCGCTGTCACAACCTGTTGCCAGCGCGCGGCCGCGCTGCGAAGCGCTTGGTTCTGACGCCTGGAACCGGGAGACAGCCAAACGAGATCGATGTCGAAGGTGGCGCTGCCCGGTACCTGCAACACGATCGCCGAGAAGTACAGGTGCCCGACGGCGCCGCTGGGGTCGGTCGCGACCAACGCGATGTCGGTGATCCCAGGCGATCCGGTGGTCAGCGTGATGACGCCGAAGCTTCCCACGGACACGTCCACGACGGCGGGTTGACTCGATGCCGCGGAATAGGAGATGGGGTCGCCGTCTACATCGTAGAAGTGATCGGAACCGTCCAGCCTCAGTTGTCGCCCGCCGGCGGTCAGGATGTGCAGCGGGAGCGACTCGGCCACTTCCGGCGGACGGTTGTCGCGACGCGTGGCGGTGGCCGTGGCTTGCACGGAGGGACCGCCTGCAACGGCGACGGTGACCACTAGGTTCTGGTCGCCGGGCCGGTCGCCCAGCGTCCAAGCTGTCCGGGCGGTTCCGGTGGGGTCGGTGGCTGCCGAGTCCGGGTATGCGACGCCGTGTCCGTCGGCAGGCGCGAAGACGATCACGGCGCCCTCGACGGCTTCGCCCTCCGCGTCTGTGGCCTTGACGACTATGGAATCGCCCAGCGTGCTGCCTTGCACTGCCTGTTGCCCGCTTCCCGACAAGACTTCAAGCGACGCGACCGCCTCTTCCGGCGTGACCGCCGTGGCCGAGACGTCCACCGTCGGGCCGCCGGGCGTGGCTGCCGACGCCGTCAAGCGCTGCTGGCCCAGGCGGTCGCCCAGCGTCCAGGCCGTTGCCGCCAGCCCAGCGGAGTCGCTGACCACCGAATCGGGCGCGACCGTACCGTTTCCCTCCGGGGGCACGAAGACGATCACGGCTCCTTTGACGGCTTCGCCCTCTGCGTCCGTGGCCCGCACGACTATGGAATCGCCCAGCGCGCGCCCGCGCCGACCGCGCTGTTCGCCCCCCGACGCGACTTCGAGCGACGCGACCGCCTCTTCCGGCGTGACCGCCGTGGCCGAGATGTCCACCGTCGGGCCGCCGGCTGTGGCCACCGACGCCGCCAGTTGTTGCGCGCCCAGTTCGTCGCCCAATGTCCAGGCCGTTGCCGCCAGCCCGGCGGAGTCGCTGGTCACCGAGTCGGGCGCGACCGTCCCGTTCCCGTCGGCAGGCGCAAACACGATCACTGCGCCCTCGACGACTTCGCCTTCCGCATCCGTGGCCCGTACGACTATGGAATCTCCCAGCGCGCGCGCCCGCCGACCGCGTTGCTCGTCCCCCGCAACGACTGCAAGCGACGCCACCGTCTCTTCCGGCGTGAGCGCCGTCGCCGAGACCTCCACCGTCGGGCTGCCGACCGTGGCTGCCGATGCCGCCAGCCGCTGCTCGCCCAGGGGGTCGCCTAGCGTCCACAACGTCGCTGCCAACCCCGCCGAATCGCTGGTCACCGAGTCGGGCGAGGTCGACCCGTTCCCCTCTGCGGGCGCAAACACGATCACTGCGCCCTCGACGACTTCGCCTTCCGCGTCCGTGGCCCGTACGACTATGGAATCGCCCAGCGCACGCCCGCGCCGAACGCGCTGCTCGCCTCCCGACGCAACTTCGAGCGACGCCACCGTCTCTTCCGGCGTAAGCGCCGTCGCCGAGATGTCCACCGACGGGCCGCCCGGGGCGGTCACCGCCACCGCCAATCGCTGCTCGCCCGGATAGTCGCCCAGCGTCCAGGCCGTTGCCGCCAGCCCCGCCGAATCGCTGGTCGCCGAGCCCGGCGCCACGCTTCCGTCCCCCTCCGCAGGCGTGAACGAGACACGCACGCCCGACACTCCCGCGCCGCCCGCGTCGACGACCCGCACGACTATGGAATCGCCCAGCGCTCGGCCCTGCCTGGCGCTCTGGTCGCCGCCGGAGACGACTTCGACCGACGCCGCTTGCTGCGCCACCTCGACCGTGGCCGTGGCGCTCAGGTCCAGGAGCGATGCGGTCACCACGCCGGTGCCGTTTCCCACGGCCGTCGCAACGCCCGCGCCGCTGATCGTGAACACGGTCGGGTCGCTGCTGGACCAGCTCGGCGAGGCGCTGAACTCGGCGCCGTACTGATCTCTCACGACTGCGACGAAGACGGCCGTGTCTCCCAGGAACGCCAGCCCAGCCGATGCCGGCGAGACAGCGATCGATGCGGCGCGCGGAGGTTCGGGTTCGACCGACCCTTCACAGGCCGCCGCAATCACGGCAACAATGATCCCCGCCAACGCCCGGCTCGTCTTCCGCCTCACTCGTCCCGGCGTTCTTGTCCCTCGCGTACTCGGTCCTCGCGTCGCTTCGTGCATCGTTCCCTATGCTAATGGTTGACCCCGCACACGCCCATCGTAGCCCAGTGGCGCTTGTATGAGCAAGCGGACCCGTGCCGCCGGAACCAGACCACGCCGGATACGTATATTGGAGCAATGAAGCCGTTTCGACCATTGACAGGCACGCTCCGCGGTCGGTGCCGTGCGTCCCAGTCCCCGAAGCGTGCACTCCGGCCTTGGTGCCGTGCGTCCTCGTCTCGGAGCCGTGCGCCCCGCTGGTGGAGGCGTGTGCGCGTCTCTCGGAGTCGTGTCCGGCGCTGGAGCCTTCTTTGCGCCGCGCTGGCGTGCAGTCCCGAGGCCGCCCCGCCGCCCGATGCGCAGGAAGCGCCCGAATTCGTGGTGCTCGTCCATGGGCTTGGGCGCACCGAGCACTCCATGGCCGTTCTTGCGCAGCGCCTTCGTTGGGCCGGATACGAGGTCGCCGTCGTCGGCTACGAGTCGCTTTCGGCGTCCGTGTCCGAGCATGTGGCGAGCGTGCGCGCAGAGGTGGAAAGCTGTTGCTTGGAGGCGCGTCGCGTTCACTTCGTCGGCCATTCTCTGGGCGGCATCGTGGTGCGCAGCTACTTGGCGGCCTCGCCCCCCGATTCGCTGGGTCGCGTCGTCCTCCTTTCGCCGCCCAACCAAGGCAGCGAACTGGCAGAGCGGCTGCGGGAGATCCCCCTTGCGTCGGACGCCCTTGGGCCCTCGGGGCGAGCCCTGGGCACCGGGATGGAGGACCTTCCCGCCATGTTGCCGCCCCCCGCTTTCGAGGTAGGCGTGATCATGGGCAACCGCAGCTTGAACCCGGTGGGGTCGGTGGTCATCGAGGGTCCCGACGACGGCATCGTCGCCGTCGAGCGCGCCAGGCTGGCGGATGTGCCCATGATCGTATTGCCTCGCTCGCACACCTTCATCATGAACAGCCGCCACGCCGCCGACGCAGTGGTCCGGTTCCTGCGCACGGGGTCGTTCAAGGACGGCGCTGCCGAGGGCGGATGACGCAGCTAGGCCGCGCGCATACCGGCGGCCGACGCCGCGACGCGCTCCCAGCCGCGCTGCGCCCCATGGCGCCAAGCGACTGGCCGGCCGTGGCCGCGATATATCGACAGGGGATCGACAGCGGCGACGCCACCTTCGAGACTCGGGTCCCCGGTTGGGACGAATGGGATGCTGCCCGTCGGCCGGACTGCCGGATCGTGGCGGAAGCGAACGGGCGCGTGGTTGGGTTCGCGTGCATCGGCGCCGTCTCCGCCCGGCCCGTGTACGCCGGCGTGTGCGAGGTCATGGTCTACGTGGCACAGGACGCGCGCGGTCAAGGGCTAGGCGGGCGACTCCTGCTGGCGCTGACCCGCGCCGCCGACGAAGCGGGCGTCTGGACCCTCCAAGCCAGCGTGTTCCCCGAAAACGTGGCGTCCGTTCGAGCGCACAAGCGGGCAGGCTTCCGCGTGGTGGGCACACGCGAGCGGATCGGGCGATTTCACGACGGCCGCTGGCGAGACACGATACTGCTGGAGTGCCGGAGCACAGTGGCGGGGGTGGAGTAGCGACCGGAGACTGGCGGTGCGCAACGGAAAGGGTAGACGGTCACCTGAACCGAACGGCTCCCTGCAGGCCGAGCCGGCGATCGGCGGGCTGGGCGCCGCCCGACACCTGCTCGCCGAACAGGTCGAGCGTCGCCGCTTCCAGCACGGACAGCCGAACTCCCACATTCAGCCAGCGCGCCGAACCACTCTCGGCCGTCCACCGCCCAAACGGCGCCACGCGGCCCCCGTCCGGCAACACGATCGCGTAGTCCATCTCCATCCGGAGACGGTCCGCGCTCGAGCTTGCGCGCCCGCCCGCAAGCGGCCCGCCCCCGGCTTGCCACGCGGACGAGGTGCCCAGGGCCGCGCCGCCCGCGCCCGTGCCGCCCGCCGGCCCGTCGCGCCACAGCATCGCCATGCCGCTTGCCGCGTTGCCCCAGGTCGGCTCGATGGCGAACGACAAGCCGCCCGCTTCGCGACTCGGCTGCAGACGGACCGCGACGCTCGCGCCCCACTCCCGCAACGACGACGCCTGATGCGCCACCAGCGCCCGACCGCGCGCGTCCACGCTCAACCCGATGCCCTCGTGCACGTAGCCGATCCCCCCGCCCGCCTCCGCGCCCGCCCCCGTCTCCGCGTCGCCGCCGTCGAACCGAGCGCCCAGCTCGATCCGCGAGGTGAACGCCGTGCCGCCCGACAAGCCCCAACGGCCCCCGACCTCCGACGCCAAGCGCAACCGCTGGATGTTGGCCACGACGCCCGCCAACCCGCGAGCCTCCTCGGCGTCGGTGCGCACCGCGAAGGCGTCCGCCTTGACGGCCAGCACGCCCGTCAGCCGCTGGCGCGCGCCCGCCGCCGTCATCGCCATCCCGATGTTCGTCGCGAAGTCGCGGCCCGTCGCGTCCTCCGACAGCTCGGCCGTGCCGCGGCCCGCGCCGACCAGCCCCCACAGGCTCAACCCGGCGCGCGGCGACCACTGCGCGTACGGGTACAAGCTGGTCAGGCGGGCGTCCACGGCGCCCGTGCCGTTGACCCCGCTCTCGAAGCCGATCGAGCTGGTCGTGCGCGACAGCGCCAAGCCGACCAGCGGCCCCGTTCCGAACCGGTAGTCGGCGCCCAGGTATGCCGAGCGGACCGTGCCGTCGAGCGCGAGGTCGTCTTCGGGCCGGCCCTTGAATCCGCCGGCGTTGGCTTGGCCCCAGAACGTCCAGCCGCCGGGCGTCGCCCGCCGGCCGGTGCCCGGCGAGAACCGGAACGACGAACGCGCCAGCAACTCCTCGCGCGACACGGGGTCCACGCTGACCAGCCGCCCCCAGCCGGCGCGGCCGCCGCGCGGGCCGGCAAAGCGGGCGTCGGGGGCAGCCGCCCCGTCGGCCGTTGCGCCGAAGCCGCCGACGCCGTAGCCGGCCGCCGAGCCGAGGTGCGCCGTTGGACCGAGGTTCGCCGTCGGGCCGAAGCTGCCAGACGTGCCGAAGACGGCCGTTGCGCCGGTCTCGCCTGGTCGTCCGAAGGCGCCGGCCAGCCCGCGCAGCGCGCCCGCGTCGTGGCTCCCCTTCGCGGCCGCCCACAGCGCCGACGCCAGGCTGCCCGCGCCCTGCGACGCTCGCAAGCCGAGCACGTCGGCGGCCTGTCGGGCCAGCTCCCCCAAGCCGCAGCGTTCGCCGGCGCCCACGCACGACAGCAACCGGCCGCCGACTTGGAGATGCGCCTCGCCCGCCGCTGCGCCGGGACCGTCGTCCGCCGCGCCCAGCCGCCCGCCGATCGCTTCCACCGTCTCGGTCCCGACGGCACGGCCGAACGCGGCCAGCGAACGCTTCATGATCCGGGCGCGGTCCGCACGCGACGCCTCGACCGTCACCATGAAGCTCTGCTCCGCCTCCGCACCGTCGGGGTCCGCCGCCCGCACCGTCACCAGCGACTCGCCCACCGCCAGCGGCGCGACCGTCAAGGTGCCGCCCGTCACGTCCGCCCGCACCGAGCGCGGCGCTGCCGAGACGGCGGAGTAGCCGAGTTCGTCGCCGTCCGGGTCGCGGAAGTGCGCCGACAGGTCGACGACCGCCGCCGGGCTTGCCACCTCGATCGTCATGGGCGCGATCGCCGACACGACTTCCGGCGGCCGATTCTCCTCCGGCTCGGCGTCGCCGGACGCCCGGCGCCCGTCCACCTTGTGCGCCGCGCTCGTCGGCAGCGAGTCGTGCGTCAGGACGGCCGGCGTCGTGTCGCCCGGCGCCGTGAACGAGCCGCCGTTCAGCTCCAATGCGTTCGCGGCGATGCTCAGCCCGTCGGCGTCCACGTCGCCCGCCTGCACCACGTACTCGAAGTTGAAGTTCGTCCACGTGCGCGGAACGCTCGGGTACGTCGCGTAGCGCGTCGAGTCGCCCACTTGCAGCGCGATCCGCGGCCGCCCGCCGACGGTGTCCACCGCCGTCGCGCGGTCGAAGCCGAGCATCACCACGACCCGCTCGCCTCGCAGGTACGTGTCGCCCTCCGCCGGCTCGTTGAACCACATCCAGCGCGCGCGCGGAACGCCCGCACGCCTCCCGTCCACCTTGAACGCCGAGCCCAGCGCCAGCGCGTCGTGCGACAGGTCCGCCGACACCGTGTCGTCCGGCGCCGTGATCGCGCCCCCGTTCAGCTCCAAAGCGTCCGCGGCGATGCTCAGCCCGTCGGCGTCCACGTCGCCCGCCTGCACCACGTACATGAACACCCGCCGCGACGGCGTGTTCGTGAACGGCCACATGTACGTCGCGTGCCGCGTCGAGTCGCCGATCTCGAGCGCGACCCGCGGCCGGCCGCCCGTCGTGTCCACCGCGACGTCGCGGTCGAACTGCACAGCCAAGTACAACTCCTCGCCGCGCGTGTACGTGCTGTCGCTCGACGGATGCGGATAGACGGACAGCGACACCACATCTGCGGCTCCCGCCCGGCGCCCGTCCACCTTGTGCGCCGCGCTCGCCGGCAGCGAGTCGTGCGTCAGGACGGCCGGCGTCGTGTCGCCCGGCGCCGTGAACGAGCCGCCGTTCAGCTCCAATGCGTTCGCGGCGATGCTCAGCCCGTCGGCGTCCACGTCGCCCGCCTGCACCACGTACTCGAAGTTGAAGTTCGTCCACGTGCGCGGAATGCTCGGGTACGTCGCGTAGCGCGTCGAGTCGCCCACTTGCAGCGCGATCCGCGGCCGCCCGCCGACGGTGTCCACCGCCGTCGCGCGGTCGAAGCCGAGTATCACCACGACCCGCTCGCCTCGCAGGTACGTGTCGCCTTCCGCCGGCTCGTTGAACCACATCCAGCGCACGCGCGGAACGCCCGCACGCCTCCCGTCCACCTTGAACGCCGAGCCCAGCGCCAGCGCGTCGTGCGACAGGTCCGCCGACACCGTGTCGTCCGGCGCCGTGATCGCGCCCCCGTTCAGCTCCAAAGCGTCCGCGGCGATGCTCAGCCCGTCGGCGTCCACGTCGCCCGCCTGCACCACGTACATGAACACCCGCCGCGACGGCGTGTTCGTGAACGGCCACACGTACGTCGCGTGCCGCGTCGAGTCGCCGATCTCGAGCGCGACCCGCGGCCGGCCGCCCGTCGTGTCCACCGCGACGTCGCGGTCGAACTGCACAGCCAAGTACAACTCCTCGCCGCGCGTGTACGTGCTGTCGCTCGACGGATGCGGATAGACGGACAGCGACACCACATCTGCGGCTCCCGCCCGGCTCCCGTCCACCTTGTGCGCCGCGCTCGCCGGCAGCGAGTCGTGCGTCAGCGACGCCACCACGCTCGTGTCTGCGGCCGCCCGGATCGTCGCTCCGCTCGGCAACGACAACGCGTTCGCCGACACGCTGATGCCGTCCGCGTCCACATCGCCCGCCTGCACCACGTACTCAAAGGACAGCCCACGGCCTCTGTGGCTGACCATCGCCAGCTGCCGCGTCCCCGTCCCCAGGTTCAGCGTCAGCTCCGGAGTGCCCGTCACTGCCACCGCAACCGTGTACGACACGTTGATGTTGATTCGCTCGTGCCGCGTGTACGTGCTCCCTTTCGCCGGGAACTCTTCCCACAAGTTCACGACCGGCCGCGGTACCGGCGTCAGCCGCCCGTTCACCCGCCAGCTGCTGTCCGCAGCAAGCCCGTCATGTTCCAGCCGCGCATTCGTCACCCCGTCCGACGCCGCCCGCAACCACCCGCCGCTCAACTGCAACGACCCCTTCGGCACACTCACGCCGTCCGTGTCCACCGCATCGCGAGTTATGACGTAGTAGAACACCACCGCCCTGTCTTCCTCCCGCGGCCGCGCGTTCAACCGCGCTCGCACCGTGTCCGTCCCCACTTCGATCGGCAAGTGCACCCACTGCTGCAACACCATCTTCTGATCGAAGCGCACCAGTACCCATATCCGTTCCTCGTACCCGTACACGCCCCCCGGCGCCGGCGGGCTCAAAGGCGTGTTGTGGAACTCCAGGCCCGTGATCCGCGGTCGCCCGTCCACCTTCCTCGTCAGGTCGGACGCCAAAGCGTCGTGCGTCACGTTCGCCGACACCGTGCTGTCCGCTGCCGCCTTGATCGCGCCGCCGTTCAGGTCCAGCGCGTTCGCGCCCACGCTCGCGCCGTCCGAATCCACGTCCGCCGACTGCACGCGGTACGCGAACACCAGCGCCGTGGCGGTGCTCGCCGAAGGCACGAACGCCGCGTGCCGCTGCTGCGCCCCCACCGCAAGCGCGAGCCGAGGACTCCCACCCGCAGCGTTCACCACCACGCTCCGGTCGAAGACGACCTCGACACGCACCTCGGCGTCGTAGTGGTACGTGCCCCCGTCGGGCACCGAGCCCGCGAACGCGACGCCGCGGACCGCCGGTGCCCGCACCTTGCTCCCGTCCACCGTCCGCGCCGCGCTCGCCTCCACCAACGGATGCGTCACGTCGGCGTCGCGCGCGGACGCGGCGCCGACTCCCCTGATCGTCGCGCCGTTCAGCGCCAGCGCGTTCGCCGCGATGCCGACGCCGTCCGCGTCCCGGTCCGCCGCCTGCACCACATACGCGAACTCCAACGCCTTGCCGCCGTGCGCTGAGAACGTCGCCTGTCTGGTCGCCGCGCCGATCGTCAGCGCCACCTGCGGCTTGCCGCCCGCCGTGTTCACCGCAACCGAGTCGTCGAACCCCACACGAACCGCGATCGTGTCGCCCCGCCGGTACACGCTGTCCTTCGGTGCGGGACCGGCGAACGCGACCTCCTCGACCTTCGGCGGGCGGCCCTGGCGGCCGCTCACCTTGCGGGTCGAATCGGCCGCTACGGCCCCGTGAGCGAGGACCGCGTGCGTGGCGGTGTCGGAGTCGTGCGTGATCTTGCCGCCGTTCAGGCTCAAGGCGTTCGCCGCGATGCTCGCGCCTGCCGGAGCAAGGTCCGCCGACTGCACCGTGTACGAGAACGTCAGGCGCGTCCGCTTCCCTGCCCGCGTGCCGAGCGTGGCTTGCCGGGTGTGCGCGCCGATCGTCAGCGCCAAGGTCGGCGTGCCGCCCGTCGTGGTCAGCAAGACGCGATGACCGAAGGCGACCGAGGCCTCGATCTGCTCGCCGTACCCGTAGGTGTCGCCGCTGGCCGGCGAGTTGCTGAACGTCACGTTGCGCACTTCCGGCGACCGGTACTTGCTGCCGTCCACCTTGCGCGACGGACCGCCCGCCGCCGAGTCGTGGGCCACATCCGCGCCGACCGTGGTGTCGTTCTTCGCCACGACCGTCGCGCCGTTCAGCTTCAAGCTGTTCGCTGGAACGCTCACGCCGTCGCTGTCGAAGTCGTCCGCCTGCACACGGTAGCTGAAGCCCAGGTAGTTCTGCCGCGAAGAGTTGTATGCGGCCCGGCGCGTCGTCGCGCCGACCGTCAGGTCCAGGTACGGCTCGCCGCCCGACGTGTCCACAGTGACGTGCTGCGTGAAGAACACGCGGACCCGAACCACTTCGTCCCGGTAGTACGTGCTGTCGCCTGCCCCCAAGCCGCGGAACACGATCTGGTTCACCGTCGGAGCCTGGGCTTCAGCTCCGCTGGCGGGCACTCCTCCGATCGATGCCAGCAAGCAGGGGATGGCGAGACCTATCCACGCTCCGCCGCCGGACGCCGAGCCGCGTATGCCCGAGACCGCCCTCCTCACCGCTGCCAACAACGTTGCGACTCCACCAGCCCTCCTGACACTCGCGATTGGCTTCAGTCAAGATAGCCTTCAACGGCAAGCGGGGTCAACGAGACTCGGGCTCGCTTGTTCAAGTCCACCGGGGACCGGTGGGCGGGACATTGGCTTGCCGAACATAAACAGTTTACAGTATCGTAACAAATGTGTAACAAAATGACCTCCGCACGAACAGTCGTTGGGCGGCGTTATGCTGTTGGCGAATTCGGACGCCAACCCCCCAGCCGCCCAAGGAGGCCGCTCAAGTGCAAACCGTCGAATCCACCGTCTTCTCGCTGTCCGTCGGCGATCCCGTCGCGCACGGCGCCCTTGCCGCCTTCCCGCTGATCTCCAACCGCGCGAGTGCGCTCCAGTACTTGCTGATGTCGGAGGCGCTCCGGCACGACCTGGTCACGGTCCGGGAGGTGTTGATGGGCGGCAGCGTGCCCCGGCTGGCCGTGGAGAACCGGGCCGACGCGCCCGTCCTCGTCGTGGACGGCGAGGAGTTCGTGGGCGCCAAGCAGAACCGAATCGCCAACCTGTCAATGCTCATTCCCGCTGGTCGGACCACGGTCATCCCGGTGTCGTGCGTCGAGCGGGGCCGATGGTCCTATTGCCGTGCCCGGCCGACCTTCGCAGACAGCGACCGGCTTCACTACGCCGAGGGGCGGGCCATGAACCGGTTCCACGTCCAGGCCAACATGCGCAGGACCGGCGCTAGGCGCTCCAACCAGCGCGCGGTCTGGCGGGGGATCGAGGCGAAGGCCACCCGGATGCGCGCCCAATCGCGGACCGCCGCCATGGGCTCGATCTACGAGCGTCACGGCGCCCCGATCGCCGAGTTCGTCGCCCGGATCGCGCCCGTGCCCGGCCAAGTGGGCGCCGTCTTCGCGATCGGCGACCGGCGGCTCGGCCTGGACCTGTTCGACAAGCCCGAGACCTTCGCCGCCATGCTGCCCAAGCTCGTCCGCAGCTACGCCATTGACGCCCTGGACGAAGCCCGCTACGGCGGCGGCGTCGGGCGTCCGTCGACCTCGGAGGGCGTAGTCTGGAAGCTGCTGGACTACATCCAGCACGCGACTTTCGACTGTCGCGCGGCCGTCGGCGTGGGCCAGGACGTGCAGATCGCGGCGTGCGACTTGGTGGCAGGAGCGCTGGTCGCGAACGACACGGTCGTGCACCTGACGGTGTTTGCCAAGACGTTCCCGGCCTGGACCGGTCCGCACCCCGACGCCGACGCGGGATGGGACATGGCCTGGACCGCTCCGCCCAACGGCCCTGCGGCCAAGCGCCGCGAGTTGGAGGCGGCGTGGCGCAAGGCGAAGGCGCAGCTGCATCTGTTCGAGGGACTCAGGTAAGAGGTCGCGGCGGCCGGCGGCTGGGCGCTCCGTCGTCCGGTCGCCGGTCCCTCCGGGGGTGCACGTTTCCGCGCGGAGCGCCATTGTAGAGGCGTCGCCATCGGAAAGGCGTCGCAAGTTGCAACCCGCAAGCCGCAACCCGCACCGGAGAATGTCGTGTCCGTCCATTCGCGCCCGTCCACCCACTCGCGCCTGTTCGCCCCATCGCGCCAGTCCCCGCGCCAGCCTTCGCGCCCGTCCAGCCCGCCGTCCGGGCGCCTGCCGGTTTCCCGGCGCCCGGCAGGCTCGTCCAAGCGCTCGTCGGCCTCCCCATGCCCGCCAGCCTCGTCCTCGCGCTGGCCAGCCTCCTCGCGCTTGCCGCCGCCCCCATGCCCGCCGCGGCCCAATCCGACATGGACACGCCCGCGGACCCCTTCGCCCAGGCCACCGCCGCCCTCGAGTTCCGCGCGATCGGCCCCACGATCATGAGCGGGCGCGTGTCGGACCTGGCGGTGGTCGAGTCGGACCCGCGCATCTTCTACGTCGGCACCGCCAGCGGCGGCGTGTGGAAGACGGAGAACGCCGGCATCACCTTCGAGCACGTCTTCAAGGACGAAGCGACGGCCTCGGTCGGCGACGTGACCGTGGCGCCGTCGAACCCCAACGTCGTCTGGGTCGGCACGGGCGAGCCCCAGAACCGACAAAGCTCGCCGTGGGGCGCCGGCGTCTACCGCTCAACCGACGCCGGGCGCACGTGGACGCACCTGGGGCTGTCCAACACGCACCACATCGCGCGCATTCAGGTCCACCCCAGGGACCCGGACGTGGCGTACGTGGCGGCGGTCGGCCACCTGTGGGGCGCCAACCCGGAGCGGGGCGTCTACCGCACGACCGACGGCGGCGACACGTGGGAACAAGTCCTGTACATCGACGACGACACCGGCGCCATCGACCTGGTCATGGACCCGGCGGACCCGCGCACGCTCTTCGCGGCCACGTACCAGCGGCGACGGCGCGCATGGGGCTTCAACGGCGGCGGACCCGGCAGCGGCATCCACCGCACCACCGACGGCGGCGACACGTGGACCGAGCTGACCGACGGACTGCCGGAGGGCGACAAGGGGCGGATCGGCCTGGCCATCTACCGGGGCGACGGCAACGTGGTCTTCGCGCTGGTCGAAGCCGATCCGCGCGCACCGGGGCAGGGCTTCGGCGGCGGGCCGCCCGAGCGCGAGCGCAAGAACGGCGTCTACCGCTCCACCGACCGGGGCGAGACGTGGGAGCACCTGAGCACGACCAACAACCGCCCCATGTACTACAGCCAGATTTGGGTGGACCCCAACGACCCCGAGCGCGTCTACCTGGGCGGTTCCAGCATGTACCGGTCGTCCGACGGCGGGCGCAACTTCACTCCCGACGCGGCGGCCGGCGTGCACTTGGACCACCACGCGCTGTGGATCGATCCGGCGGACTCGGACCACCTGATCCTGGGCGGCGACGGCGGCGTGTCGGTGAGCTGGGACCGCTCCGACAACTGGTACCAGTTCCGCAACCTGCCGATCTCCCAGTTCTACGAGATCGGCGTGGACATGCAGGACCCGTATCACGTGTGCGGCGGCTTGCAGGACAACGGTTCGTGGTGCGCGCCGTCGGACACGTGGTCGAACCAGGGGATTCGCACGCGCGACTGGTACAACGTGGGCTCGGGCGACGGCTTCTTCACGGTGATGCACCCGACCGACCCGGACGTGATGATCGCCGAGTCGCAGGGCGGCAACCTGTTCCGCGTGAACCGGGCCACGGGGGAGCGGACGCGGATTCGTCCGGCGGCGCGGCCGCTGGCGGACTCGGAGGCGGAGGCGCAGTCGGATTCGGCCGAGGGCGAAGACGACGAGGAGCGCGAGCTTCGCTGGAATTGGGACACGCCGCTGCTGCTGTCGGTCCACGACGACCAGGTCTTGTACGCGGGCGCGAACGTGCTCTTCCGGTCGGCCGACCTGGGGCAAAGCTGGACCGAGATCAGCCCCGACCTGACCTATGCGATCGACCGCGACACGCTGTCGCTGATGGGCGTGGCGGGAAGCGAGGCGCAGATGTCCCGCAACGACGGCCAGTCCAGCTACGGCAACTTGACGGCGATCGCCGAGTCGCCGCTGAACGCCGCGGTCGGCTACACGGGAAGCGACGACGGGCGGCTGCACGGAACCCGCGACGGAGGCGCCACCTGGCAGGACCTGACGCCCAACGTGCCCGACCTGCCGCCGCACACCTACGTGACGCGCATCGTGGCGTCGGGCGGGGACGCGGGCACGGTCTTCGCCGCCTTCGACGGCCACAGGAACGACGACTTCGCCGCATACGTGTACGCAAGCGCCGACTTCGGCGAGAGCTGGCAACGGATCACCGACGGACTGCCCGCGATCTCGGTCAACGCGCTGGCGCAGCATCCGACCGCGCACGACCTGCTCTTCGTGGGCAACGAGGTCGGCGTGTACTTCTCGATCGACGCCGGCGCGGCCTGGCACCGGCTGGACGGCGGCCTGCCCACGGTGCCGGTGGACGACCTTATTGTGCATCCCAGGGAGAACGACCTGGTGGTCGGCACGCACGGCCTGGGCATCTGGATCATGGACGACATCGCGCCGCTGGCGGAGCTGAGCGCCGAGGTGATGGCGTCCAGCGCCCACGTGTTCACCGTGCGCCGGGCGACTTCATACAACCAGTACCGCCCCCAGGGCTGGACTCCGGGGATATATGCTGCGCCGAACCCGCCTGCGGGCGCCCGAGTGCGCTTTTGGTTGGGCGCGGAGGCGGACAGCGTCTCGGTGACGATTCGCACCCGGGCGGGCGACGTGTTGCGCGAGCTGGAAGCCGACGGCGACGCGGGCCTGAACGAGGTCATCTGGGACCTGCGGCTGACGGAGGACGGGACCGACGGCGAGCCGATGCGACCGGGACCGCGGGTGATGCCGGGCCGCTACGTCGTGGCGCTGGCGGTAGGCGCCGACACGCTGGAGACGGGCGTCGGCGTGCGGCTGGATCCCCGCGTCGAGATGTCCCGTTCGGTCATTGCGTCGCGCCACGAGGCGATGATGGAGTCGTACCGCCTGTCGGGCGCGATCCAGGACGCCAACGAGCGGATCGAGTCGATCGGCGAGCAGCTGGACGAGATCGAGGAGCGGGTGGAGGCCGCCGGCGACGGCGTGTCGGAAGCGCTGGCCGAAGAGCTGGACGACGAGATTGAGGCGTTCCGAGAGGCGTTGGAGGAGGCGGACGAGGCGCTGGGCGACGTCGCCACGGGCGGGTTCATGTGGAACGTGATCCAGGGCGCCAGCGGCCCGCCGACGGACGACCAGCTGTGGTGGATCGACCGCTCGTGGGAAGAGGTCCCCCCGATCGTCGAGCAGGTGAACGAGATGCTGACCGGGCGGCTCCCGGCACTGTACGACCGACTGGCGGAAGAGGACGTGCGGCCGGAGGTGGGGGAGCCGGTGGCGGTGCCCAGGCGGGGCGGGGGAGGGTGATTCGGGGGGTGACCCCGCGCCTGGCGGCGGGATGGGCCGGATCGCTGTTGGTCGCGATGGTGAGTTGCAGCCCCGAGGCCCCGACCACCGCTTCCTTCTTTTCCGGAGAATGCACGCTTGATCGGACGGCTGTCGAGCCGTGCACCTCGTGCGTACACCTCGACCTTGCAGCGACGCTCGGAGCGGAAGACTACGCAGGCTTCTTGACGGACGGCGGCACCCTGGGCGACATCGTGCGCGACGACAGCGGCAACTACTGGGTAGGTCAGCGAGACCAGATCAAGCTCTTCGACTCCACGGGCGCCTTCGTTTCCGCCGTCGGCCGGGCGGGTCGGGGTCCGATGGAGTTCGCCTTCGCCCAGCCTATGCACACGGATTCTCTTGGACGAGTCCACGTATTCGACAACCGCAACGCGAGGGTGTCCGTAATCGGACCCGATCTGACCTTGCGGGAAGAGATGGCGCTGCCAGCCACTGCAGTGACGGCGATGACGCCGGTTGCCGACGGCAGTCGCTACGCCATTCAGGCTTGGATACCGGACTCGGAGCACGTCGGTCTTGCGATCCACGTTGTGGACGGCGGAGAGATCGCCAAGTCCTTCGCGGAGGCCATGAACTCCTTCACCGCGCAACGCCGACTCGCGACAGGCCCACATGGCAGCATCTTCAGCTCCCACTACTACGACTACATCGTGGAAGCGTGGTCGGAAGACGGCGTGCGAACAGGAAGGATCGAAGGACCGTTGCTCCACGACGGACCTCGCACTCCCGGCCCCTGGACATGGGAGAATCCGCCCTGGAACGAAATCCACGACATCATGGTCGATTCCAATGACCGCCTCTGGGTTGCGTTCCGCTACAGGCGTCCCGACTGGCAGGACGCCATGGTTGAAGTGCCCGGGTCCCAAAGACAAGCGATGCTGGTGCCCGCGGACGGCAGGCTGTCTTCGTACTATCGTAGCCGCATAGATGTCGTCGATCTGCAGACCTGCACCACTCTGGCGAGCCGGTGGCACGACGGCGTCTTGATGACGTTCGTGGAAGAAGGCATGGTGTCGGAAGTTGCTTATGACGATGTTGCAGGAGAGGTTGTCAATATCTGGCGACTCGCGTATGACCAGACCCAGGGAGGTCCATGATATGATTGATATGATGAGGACTGGTCGGTTGGCTTCGGCACTGGCGGCGTCGTCGGTCGCGCTCGGCGCCTGCGTGGATCCTTCGGGCTCGAGCGACATCCGCGATTCGGAGATCCACCCGGACGCGGAGAACGCCGTGCCCGCAGATGCCAGCCTGATCGGCGAGGATTCCCTACCCGTCGGTTTGAGCGTGGACGCACTCGACGCGTGGCGCTCCGCCAGGGACGACCTGATGGCGGCCCGGACCGCGATGACGTTGGGGAGCGAGGAAGAGGGTCCTCAGCTGTTCGGGCGCATCGGCGACGTGGCCGTGGACGCGGAGAGCAACGTGTTCGTGTTCGACGGCTTGGCCATGGAACTGCGGGTCTTCGACTCGGCAGGCGGCTACGTCGGCGGCGTCGGCGGCATGGGAGACGGCCCCTTGGAGCTGCGCTACAACCTCTTCGGCGTCTTCGAGCTGCTGGACGAAAGTCGCGTGCTGGTGGCGAACGGAGCCCTCACGAAGCTGTTCCTGGAGGCCGAAGGTCAGTGGCAGCTGGACAAGACGGTGGAGGCCCCCGGCTTCGTGGGCGATGCATGCGTGATCGGCGACCGGGCGTTCTTCGCCGGATGGCTCTCCGACGACAATACCCTCGTCCAAACCGCCTCCCTTGCGACCGGCGCGGCGGACACCGGAATTGTGCCAGGATACCGGCATCCCGACTACCTCGTCAGGTCCAAGATGGCGGAGGGAATTCGCATTGCCTGCCTTCCGATGGCCCGGCAGACGATTGTGGCGTGGGGCCATCTGCCGATGGTCGCGTCGTACCGCTTCGGCCAGGAATCGCCTATCTGGACATCCCGAGTCGGCGGTCGTCTCCCGTCCCGAATCGTCTACGGCATCGCAAGCGACCAAACCGGCGCCGAGAGGCCGGCAATCGAGGATCAGACCGACCCTCGCGACTTCTTGCGCGCCCTATTGCCGATGTCCTCCGGTCACCTGCTGGTTCAGTACTCGCGAGCAGCGCGCGGCCAGTCCGCTGTCCCCTCGATTCGGACGTACCTCGTCGACGCGGCGACCGGGCTTGGCGCCTTCCTCGGGACCGATCTCCCCGCCATTTCGACCGTACTGTCCGACGGATACATCGCCGTGTTCGACGATCCGTACCCGCGGATCGAAGTGCGCAGGCTGGCGACAGAGCTCGCGTCTACGTCTCCATCTCTATGACCAGCCCATAGATCTGTCGCACCGCAGGACTGGGGTGCCGCTCCCACTCGGCCATTGTCCTGTGGCGAGCAGCTTCGGGGGGTTCCGGGAACCACTTCTCCCCAGGGTTCCGCATTTCCTCGACAGTCCGAAACTCGGGAAAGTCTACGAACATCGAATAGGACTCGGCCCGGCTCGCGATTCGCTTGGCGATGTCTTCGGGCGAATAGCCGTGGTTGACCGCCATCTCCGTAAGATCGGGGCTGGGCACGCCGTTCTCGAGCGGCGTCAAGTGGATTTGTTTGAGATCTCGGCGGGAAAGGAGCGCATCGTACAACGTCGCGTCGTTGCCTACAAGCTCGATAAGCGCTTCGGGGTCGGTGCTAGCCGACATCTCATGGATCAGTTGCAGTTTGGTGTCCGAATCCAAGACGCTAGCGGCTGTTGAGTAGAGCATGGGGTTCGCAGGCAGATGCCGCCTGGGCGACAGAAGCCACGCCTTCACGACGTTCGGATGGTGTTCAAACACGCTCGCAAGCGTCGCCTCGTCGTCGGATTCGACAACTGCCCGGCGCCATGCCGCTCGCACCCTCCTTGACAACGTTGAAAGCTCGGGGTCGCGGTCCCGGTCCCGGTATTGGCGATACATCTCGCACGCGGCGGTGCCAGCCACCTGTTGGTCCTCGTGGGTCAGTACGCGTTCCTTCCACGCATTCGGAACATCTCTCCAGGTGACAATATCCAGCACCGTTCTGCCGTCTGCTAGTCGCTCGAGTACGTATGTTTCGACAGTCTTCGGAACTTCGGATCGGCAGATGACGCATTGTAGGACTACGGGGCCGTATTCGTCACGATCCAGCAGTGCCCGCCATCCCTCTTCGCATCCATGGCCCTTTGCCAGCATTGCGTCCACAAACGGCGCCACCCAATGTTCAGGTGCCTGTCGGGACACAAGAACGACCACGCACGCGGAGGGGTCTTGCGTGAGTTCAGCCATGTGGTGAAGGACCTTCTCGACTGCCCCCAAGGCTGTCCCCTTGTACAGCATGACGCTGGCCTCCTCTTGGTAACGGAGGAGTTGATCGATGCCGACGGCCGCCGGTCGGCTGGCAAGCTTCTCCGCCACCAAGCGGATGGCCCGGTCTTGTCGGCCCTGCGTTAAGTCGTCGGGTTCGATTCCGAAGAGCTCTTTCAGATCCGACGGCGATTCCGGCAGGCCCGCGACGTGCAGGTCGCATTCGGCGGCGATCTGCTTGGCCCACAGCACAACGCCCGGGCGACGGTCGCTCCACCTCACTACGTCCGTGATCATCCCTGCGGCCAAGTCCTGCACGACCCTGGCGGTTTCGGGAGGAAGGCCGCTACTGGGGCGCAAGGGTGCTGTTGCCCATGACCGGGCGATCCCGCGAGCCGTGTCGACCGCGTGCGCCTTCCGCAACAGGTTGATGGACGGCTCCCATAGTGCGTGGATTTGTTCGACGTGATCGAGCAACGGCTCTCGAATGTCGAGCCAGATTGTCCCCAATTCAATCAGATCCGGCCTAAGTCTTCGAAGATCAAGGGAGAAGACGATGGGCACGAGCGCGGCCGTCGCTTGGCGCAAACCCCTTGATGCCTGATGCAGACCTGCGAAGGAGCTTGACAGCGCGTCAAGGAGCAGGCGGCGGCGACGTACTGTGTGACGCGTGGGTTCTCGTATCCAGTCTTCGATTGCCGTTATTGCTGGATCAATACCCCAGCTGTCCAGCACCTCAACAGATCGTTGCGATGACGGTGTGTCTTCTTGTCGGTCCGGCTCACCGTCCTCCTGCGAAGCCGATATCACCGAGATCAGCTTCGGCAGCGTAGTTGCCGGCAGAATACGCAGTGCCTGGTAGGCAATGGTCGGAATCTTGCGAGAATGTTCGTGAACAATCCACCTGACGGCCGCCTTTCCGGTTCCAGCATAGCATTGCCAAAGTTCCTGATCTGCCGGGTCGGTCGTATCTTCGGGAAGTCGCGATTGAATCAGCTCCTGGGGCGCCGAAACCCCTCGGGCCAGCGCGTCGATCAACGTCTTCGTAGCGCTGTTCCGGTCCGGCATCACAGCAAGATGTTCGCATACGGCGAGACTCGACGGTCCCTGAAAGAACGTCCGAGCGACCAGGGCGGCGCGCAGTGCTGGGTTGACGATGGCCAGGTAGTGGCCGCGGTCCTTGACGATCCCTGTGTGAGCGATCTTGGACAGCGTCGCACGAACGCTCACTTCGCCTTCGCCAAGTGCACGGGCGACGCCGGCGAAAGCCGCACCGGTGCTTCCGGCTAGCGCGAACGCGCCCAGCACGTCAAGATCGCGGGCGGTGAGACCGGGACTGGCGCAGGATCGCCGGAGGTATTCCAGTAGCTGTTGACCGTTGTGCAGACGACTTGCGGGATTCCGAGTCCCGGCGTGCTCCGCAAGCGTAACCGTCAGGCCCGGCCGACCCTCGCTCTGGTCCAAGATCTCGGCGACCGCGGCCTCGGGCAGCTTGGGGGCGATGGAACAAACGATTTTGGCCGTATCTGGCCTTGAGAGGGGGTGGATCGTCTTGGTCGACTCAACTGGACCGATTGCGTTTGCAACTCGTCGGTCAGGCCAATTCCATGTGGTAACAGCGATCTTGAAGGACGCTTCAATCTCCCACCGCATTCGGCAGATCGCCGACAGCAGGTCGGAGCGCAGATGCAAGTCCCTCCCGAGCAGATGCGCATCCTCCAACAGTAGGAACTCGGGCTGCGCGGCACGATAATCGTCGGCGATTCGCTCTAGGTCGTTGGTGATGACGAACAGGCCTCGTCCCTTTTCGGCGAGCAGCCGCAACAACGACCTCTTGCCCACGCCGGGCTGGCCGACGAGAACGAAGTCGTCGCGTTGGGACAGCACCCAGGATGCGGCTTCGTCCCGGCCCACAAGCGCTCGGTCGCCCCCGTAACGGATGCGGGGCTGGTGGAGCCGCGGGTAGACCGACAGCGCGGGCAAGTCGCCGGAAAGCCCCAGCAGTTCCCGACGCCACTCCGGATGGCGATACAGGCGGCCGGTGAAATCATGGCGGTCATGGACGTTCAGGAGCTCGAAGCCCATCTTTTGCGCCCGTTCCTCAAGGTTGCGGCGCTCGCGAGGCGTCAATGCTTGGGATGTGGCCAGCACTGCCTCGCGACCCTTCTGGCCGGACCGTTTGTACGACTCCAAGCTCTTGGTCAGGTTCCCGATCACGTTTTCGCTGGTCGTGCACACCAGCGGCACGGGCGGTCCGCCGGTCGGCATGGAGATCGCACCGTCCATGCCCGCGTCGTCGCCGCCGGAGACTGGAACCAGCCCCGGATAGACGGGACGCAGAAGCTCCACCGCGCAGCGCTCGAACAGCACCGGGTCCAGCCGCTCGGACAGCCTCCTCTCGATCGCCCGGTACAACGGGTCTTTCACGGCCGTCATGTCATCCTCCGATCAGCCAAGTCAGGATCCCGGTTGGCACCGCCGCCACGTCGGGGTTGGCGAGGTTCAGCACGTCCTTGGTGGCCACGATGCCGTGCCAGCGCGACGCCTTCAGGGTTGGGATCGCGCGACGCCAGCGCTTGCCGGAGACGTACTTGGACTCGATGGCGGTGCCGCCGAACGAGGGGCCAACGAAGTCGATCTCCTTGCGGGTGGGGGTGCGGTGGTGCAGCACGGCGTCGAAGTCCAGCAGTCCTCCCGGCCGGTCGCGCGCGAAGGAGCGGAGGAACGCCGTTCCCAACTGCTGCTCCGACAGGAGGCCGGCGTTGAGCTGCTCGGGCCGCCGGGTCAGCCGGGCGAACACGGGGTCGACAAAGTACACCTTCTCCTGGGCGCGGAGCTTGGGCCGCAGGTCGGCCTCCCGGAAGCAGGGCCAGGCCACGAATCCGTCGCGCAGGGCGTCGATGCGCCGCCCCACTAGGCCGGCGGACCCGCCGATGTGGTTGGCGATGTCGGATCGGTTCGTCGGCGACCCTACCCCCTGCGCCAGCCGTCTCACGAAGGCGTCGGTCTCCGCCTTCGACCATCGGGCGCCCCGAAGCGCCTCGCCGTGAACCACGTCTAGCAGGTCGCGACGGAACCCTTCGTCGCTTTCCCCGCCCACATGGCAGGAGACGGCCGTCGGAAAGCCCCCGACGGAGATGTAGGCGCCCCAAGCGGCCGTCAGCGTGTCTAGCCAGGGCGCCGTCGCGCGGGCGGCCTCCGCGAGGACCGGCGGCTGCAAGTCCTGCAGGGCCGTGGGCGGAACGGCGTCGTCGGGCGGCGGTTCGTTCACGACGGCGCGCACGAACGCCCGAAAGGACATGGGCAGGAGCACCCGGTCGGGCTCGGCGACGTCTCCTCGGCGACCCGCCAGCGCCTTGACCGACTCGCCCAGGTCGGCGGCGGACGAGCCGGTCAGCACCACCGTGTCCTCGGCGAAGCGGGCGTCGTTGTCGCGCAACCACTTGATCTCGGTCGGCCAGCCGTCCCTGATGGCCGTGATCTCGTCGATGAACCAAGTGCGACGGGCGGGCGGGGTCAGGTCGGCGGCGGCCTCCACCGCCGTGCGCAGGTCCCTCGCCACCAAGCGGTCCGCGGCCAAGTGGAGGACCAGCCGGGGGTCGGCATCCTGGGGGGCGACGAGGCGTTCGATCGCCTTCTTCACCTCGACGGTTTTCCCGACCCGCCTGGGGCCGCGGAGGATGTAGAGCCCGCCGGTCTCCAGGTCGTCCAGTACGCCGGCCGTGTAGTCGAACGGCGCGGCGCGGGCGCGGCGGAGGTCCGGGTCGTCCAGCCGCCAAGTGGTTGGCTTGGTCCACCACGGAGCCCGAGCCAGCTCCCGCTGCATTTCGCCGAACTCGATCATTGGGCCGTCTCCCGTCGGGTTGGGGTTCGTCGCGCTGGGTGCCTCGAAAGATGGGGAAGGTTGGAAGTTTTGTCCAGGATGATTCTAGATTCACAATGAAAATAACGAATTTATGTATACTTGTTATTGCAATCATGTGTGATTATGTATACTAAATCAGCTGATTTCATTTCATTCATCGAATTTGCCGTGCACGGCCACGGCCCGCGAAGTGAGGCCGATCCAGCTATCCAAACGCCCAATTTCGGGGTGCATCTTGCTTCCGGCCCGGCCATTCCCCCGGGCCCGGAGCGCCCCCAAGGGCCTCCGCGAACCCGCGAACCCCCGCGCCCACAGGAGGCCCCGTTGCCCGACGCCTACCTCGACAACCCCCGCCCACCGCGCCGCAAGCACGACGAGGTCTACAAGTTCTTCTTCTCCCAGACCCCCACCGTCGCAGAACTCCTCCAAGACTACCTCGCACCTCAATGGGCCGACCAACTCGACCTCGACTCGCTGCGCAAGATCACCCCGGAGCACGTCGGCTCCCGTCTCGAACGCCGGCAGGCCGATATGCTCTGGCGCGTCGACTTCCGACACCGGCCCGGCTCCGTGGTCCTGCTCCTCGAGTTCCAGTCCCGTGTCGACCCCTCCATGGCCGCCCGCGTCCTCCGCTACGTCGCCGACGCCTACGAGAACCTGATCCGCGAGACGCCGCCCGGTGCCGACCACCGGCTGCCCCCCGTCGTCGTCTGCGTCGTCCACAACGGCACCCCTCCTTGGGACGCCCTCCTCGACATCGCCCACCTGATCTCGCACACGCTGCCCCAGCTGCGCGGCCTTTCGGTCCGGCTGCCGTACCAGGTGCTTGACATGCGAGCGGTGCCCCGGCGAAGCTTGCGGAAGCGGCGCATCCTGACGTGGTTGAGGGAGCTGGAGCGCGACGGCGGCACGGCGAAGGTCCGGGCCGTGCTGGACGAGGTGCTGGAGGCGTACCCGGGTCCGGAGCACGCGGGGGTAGCGGAGGCGTTCGCGCTGTGGGCGATAGGCGCGGCGCGGACGTGGGGACGTTCGGAAGAGGAACTGTCGAAGATCACCAACTTGATGGAGGCGAGAGACATGTACACGCAGATCGAAGAAGAGATGGCAAGGCTGCGGGCGGAAGGCCATCGGAAGGGCCATCGGGAAGCGAAGATCCGGCTGGAGCGCCAAGTGGCCAAGAAGTTCGGCGCGGACGTGGCCGTGGAGCTGTCGGGCCTGATCGGCGGCATGGACGGACGCGACGAGTTGGATGCGGCGGCGGACGCCGTCATCGAGTGTGACACGGTCGCGGAGCTGATCGCCCGACTCGCGAGCTAGCCCAGCCAAGATTCCGGGTCGCCGTCGAGCGACATCCGTCTGTCGGGCGCACTGCGCTTCCACCGGAATCGATACTTGGCGGCCGGACCGCTGGGGTGCCGCGCCCGAGTGCGTCGGCCTCCAAGCTCGCGCGCGGACAGGCCGACATGGCGGGGCGCGTCGACTTCCGCCACAACCCCGCACCCCGCCCCGGCGAAGCTTGCGGAAGCGGCGCATCCTGACTTGGTTGAGGGAGCTCGAGCGAGACGGCGGCACGGGTAAGTCCGGGCCGTGCTGGACGAGGTGTTGGAGGCGTACCCGGGTCCCGAACACGCCGGGGTCGCGCAGGCGTTCGCGCCGTGGGCGGTGGGCGCGGCGCGGAAGTGGGGCCGTTCGGAAGAAGAACTGTCGAAGATCACCAGTTTGCCGGGAGCGAGAGACATGTACAAGCAGATCGAAGAAGAGATGGCAAGGCTGCGGGACGAGGGCCGCCGCGAGGGCTATCGCGAGGGCTATCGGGAAGGCCGCCGGGGATCCAGCTGTCGGGCCTGATCGGCGGCATGGACGGACGCAAGGAATTGGACGCGGCGGCGGACGCCATCATCGAGTGCGACACGGCAGCCGAGTTGCTGGCCCGACTCGCCAACTAGCGATCCCCGCCACCTCGCGTCAGCACGGGGCTGCCGGGGTCCCGTCGCCTCGCCGCGACCGGGGGCTGGCGGCCTCCGCGCCGATCCCCGTCTCGGGCACTCGCAGCCGTCGCGCCGACCCCCAGTTCGACCCCGCTCGTCTTGCGTCGCCGGGCGGCTCTACTCGCGGTTGGCCAGGAAGCTGTCCAGCGCTCCGGGTATCCGCCTCCCGATCTTCCGAGTTCGGTTTCGGATCGTGGTCCGCACCAGGATGCCGTCGCGCTCGAGCTCCCGCAGCTTCTCTCTCATCGTCCCGGGCGCCAAGCGAATCTCGACGGCCGGTTGGCCCTCGTCGGCCACGGTCGCCGTCTCGTCGTTGCGAACCCGCTCGACGATTGCCGGGAATCGAGCCGCGGCTTCCCGTGTGGTGTAGGTGGTCGCCGTCGTCGCGGATGGCCCTCCTTCAAGTGGCCCGGTATCTTGCGGGAATCGGCAAGAGCCACGCGAAGCCCCCTCCCAGACCCATGACACCGCACGCCTGCGTCACTCCCTCCTGGGCCGCCGCCACGGACCACAAGGCCGACCTGGGAAGACGGCCGACGCCCTGCGCGGCTTGATGGGCGACCGGCCCGACATGGTGCGCGAGCAGCCCGAGGCGGTGAGCACGCACGCTGGACACCGGCAGAGGCTCCGCGACCGCTTCTGGAAGTCGGGCCTGGAAGGCTTCGCCGACTACGAGATCGTGGAGCTGCTGCTGACTCTGGCGATCCCGCGCTCCGACGTGAAGCAACCGGCGAAGGAGCTGATCCGCCGCTTCGGCGACGTGCGGGGGATTCGTCAAGGCGGCTGCGACGCTGTACCTTCAACAGGAAAGCGAAGCCGGCGAATTCCTCGCCGATCCGTCCCGCCTGGAGAAACTTCTGGCGCATGCGACTGGGAGCCCTGACCAACGAGGTGTTCGAGGTCGCGGTGTCCAGGCAGGGCGGGCATGTTCGTGCACCTTGTCGGGCCGAAGCTCGCCCCGAGCCGACTTGTACCGAAACGGGACTTTCGCTATCTTCACCTCGGCATTGCGAGCGTAAGGCTGCCAGTTCTCGACGTGGCATCTTGAACTTACTGGCCTCGCCGACGCACGCTCGCTCCCCTTCCCCAATTCACCGATGGTGAACTAGACGGGTCAACTAAAGGAGACGAAATGGGAATCATCGACCAGCAAGCTCGCGCAATGGCCGTGGTAGTTGTATTGGCCAAGACGGCCCCCTCTCTATTCAACACTGGTGCGTCGCTCCATGACATACTGATAAACAAGGCAACAGAGTTTTGCTCGGAACCTGAGTGCCTGACTGCGCTACCAGAGGACGAGATTCGCGAGCTCTTTGAGCGTGTCCGCGTAGGAGGCCCGACGGAGGACGATATTCGCCAGATGCAAGCAACCTACAGGCACATCTGGGAAGGAGAACTCGCGCCCGACATGGAGGTCAGTCCGGACAACTCCCTCGGTATTCCGATGGAGCGAGTCATTGACCCCAGTGCCAATCTCATCGTATTCCTGCGGTGGCTTGCGGACGTCAAAAATATGATCCCATCCGACATACAGGATGTCAGGGTGACCAGGGTCGATGACGAGTTTCTTCAGGGCCGTGGAGGCATCCGCGTGTCGTTTACGACATCACAGCACGTCCTGGGAAAGATTGGCGGGGGTCACACCCAACTGGAAAAGCTTCTAGGACCGGAAGAGGAGTAGTACAGGCAAGAGAGCCACGGCCTGTCCCTCGATCTTGCACCGGCATTGGAGCATAGGGTCACAAGCTAGGGCAGGTCGTGGACTGGAGGCGGGCGCGGTGGTGGGCGTGACGGTGCAGACGATGGACGGGGGCGACGTGGCGTCGCTGGCCGAGCCCGTCCCGCGTCCCCGAATCGGGCGTAGCCGGAGACGTCGCTGTGCCCGCCGGGTGTCGCCGAGTGCGTCGGTCGCGGCGAGGTCGGCGAGGCGAAGCCTCCGCCTGACGGACGGCCCGCGTGGCATGCCCGTGGCTCCCGCTTGGCCCCTGCGGTGGCGGCGGCCCCCAAGCCAGGGCTTGACCGAGGCGGTTGGCAACGCCAATGTTGACGATTCGGACACGTCAGAAGTCAGAAGATCGGGCCACATCGATGCCAGCACGACAACACGCCAAGCCCCCAACCTCCGCCGCCACGACCGGCTACGAGGCCAAGCTGTGGAAGATGGCCGACGCCCTGCGCGGCTCAATGGATGCCGCCGAGTACAAGCATGTCGTCCTCGGGCTGTTCTTCCTAAAGTACGTCTCCGACGCCTTCGAGGAGTTGCACGCCAAGCTCGAAGAAGACGAGTACGCCGATCCAGAGGACCGGGACGAGTACCGGGCGAAGAGCATCTTCTGGGTGCCGCCCGAGGCCCGATGGGAGCGCTTGAAAGCCAATGCGAAGCAACCGGGCATCGGCCGAATGGTGGACGACTCGATGGTCGCCGTCGAGCGCGACAATCCGGGACTGAAGGATGTGCTGCCGAAGGACTACGCCCGCCAGTCTATGGACCAGGCGCGTCTCGGGCAGGTTATAGACATGGTGAGCAACATCATGGTTGGTGACGAGGCCGCCCGCTCGAAGGACGTGCTAGGCCGGATCTACGAGTATTTCCTCTCCCGCTTCGCCGCCGACGAGGGCAAGCGCGGCGGCCAGTTCTATACGCCGCACTGCATTGTCCGCTTGCTGGTCAAGATGATCGAACCCTTCCAGGGCCGCGTGTACGATCCCTGTTGCGGCTCGTCGGGCATGTTCGTGCAGTCCGTCGAATTCATACGGGCGCACCAGAAGCCGAACGAAAACGGCGAGCCAGGTCACGCCGCGAACGGTGAGCCGTCGGCCAAGCCCGACATCTCCATATACGGCCAGGAGTCCAACTACACGACGTGGGGACTTGCCAAGATGAATCTCGCAGTTCGCGGAATCGAGGGTCAGATCGCTCAGGGCGACACCTTCCACAACGATCTCCATCCCGACCTCAAGGCCGACTACATTCTCGCCAATCCGCCCTTCAACGTGAGCGACTGGGGAGGCGATCGGCTGAAGGAAGATCAACGGTGGCAGTTCGGCGTCCCGCCCAAGGGCAACGCCAACTTCGCTTGGGTCCAGCACATCGTCCACCACCTGTCGCCCAGGGGGGTGGCTGGCTTCGTGCTTGCCAACGGCTCAATGAGTTCACACCAAAAGGCCGAATTGACGATTCGCCGGGGATTGGTGGCCGCGGAGCTAGTGGACTGCATTGTCGCCCTTCCGGGACAGCTCTTCTATTCCACGCCGATTCCCGCCTGCCTGTGGTTTCTTTCACGGGACCGGCACAGCGAAATTCTCTTCATCGACGCCCGGAAACTCGGGCGAATGGTGGACCGCACCCACCGGACACTCACGGGAGAGGAGATATCCCGCATCACGGGCACCTACCACGCATGGCGCACCGACTCTGAAACGGATCAGTACGAAGACGTGCCCGGATTCTGTAAGAGAGCCTCGCTGGAGGATGTGCGCGGCTACGACTATGTACTCACACCAGGTCGGTACGTGGGTGTGGAGCCCCAAGAAGAAGAGGAAGACGAGCCTTTCGAGGTGAAGATGCGACGCCTAACCGCCGAATGGCATAAACAGGTGGCAGAGGCCCGGCGACTAGACGTTGCTATCGAGGCCAACCTGGCGAAACTGGGGTTCCCTCCTCCGAACGACGATGCACCGCGATGATCAACTACGACAAGTTCCGCCTTTCCCTTGCACGGTTGCGAGAGCAGCACGCGAACTATCGCCAGCTCGATCTATCGTTGCCTGAGATCACACAGGACGGCATTGCGGAATCAGTCGTCCATCGTTTTGAAACCTGCTACGATTCCATGTGGAAGGTTCTCAAGCGGTACTTGGTAGACGTCCTGGGCATTCCAGATGTGCCCAACAGTCCCAAACCCATCCTCCGGTGCGCATTCGAAAACGACTTGCTTGACGGTCCATTGGAGCGATGGCTAGGCTATGCTAAGCACCGTATCGGCACGTCTCACGATTACAGTATCACTAAGGCGCAGGACTGCCTTGGAGTCGTCGGTGATTTCATAGCAGATGCCACTGCCCTCTATGAGACCATGACCGAGGAATCATGGCACTGAGTCACGAGATCGACCTTACGGCGGTCGAAAGATGTCTAGTATTCGACCTGATCAAGCAGTACTTGCCTGACACAGATGTATGGGCCTACGGTTCCCGTGTAAACTGGACTGCACGTCCGCAGTCCGATCTCGATTTGGTGGTCTTTTCCGATCACAAGCAACGTCACCAAGTATCGGATCTGCAGGAGGCTTTTGCGGAAAGCGATCTTCCGTTCCGAGTAGATGTGCTTGTGTGGCAAGATTTGCCCGAGGCTTTTCAGAAAGTGATCAACCGACATCATGTGATACTTTCTCGAAGTACTGGAAGCGCTAGTTTGCAAAGCAAGTATAGGGACATGCGCTACTGTGATGCTGTCATGATCAACCCAAGTGTACCTCTTGTTCGTGGACAGCTCTATTCTTTTGTCGGTATGGCTGACGTCACGCCTGGCAATCGCTGTGTAGAATCATCCAGCGAGCGTTCATACGCCGGTACCGGGTCACGTTTTCGATGTGGTGATACGCTGATGGCGCGCATTACCCCGTCTCTCGAAAACGGCAAGATTGCTCGGTACTGTGCGAAGTCTGGCGGTTCCGAGTATGCCCATGGATCTACCGAGTTCATTGTCACACGCGGACGACCGGACGTGACAGATGACACATTTGCGTACTATTTGGCCCGTTCAAGTCGGCTACGTCAGTATGCTATCGGTCAAATGACAGGAACATCAGGCAGGCAAAGAGTACCCGTTAGTGCATTAAGTGACTGTTGTGTCTCCATTCCCCCCATTTCTGCACAGCGTCAGTATGTTCACGTCCTGACCAAGCTAGATGATAAGATTCATTTGAACCAACAACAGGACGGAACTCTGACCGAACTGATACAAGCAATATACAAAGCATGGTTTGTCCCGATGCGAAATGACGCAGAAGCAAAATCGATCAACTATATCACGCAAGATATTATAAATTTGTTCCCCGAGGAATTTGTTAACGTGGATATTGGCAGTATTCCGAAAGGATGGACTGTGGAGCGCCTGGGTGACTGCTACTCTATCGTAATGGGACAGTCTCCACCTAGCCGCACTTACTCGACCGAATCTGACGTCGGATTACCATTTTTTCAAGGCAGTGCCGATTTTGGCTTACATTTTCCGAAGAATAGAGTCTATTGTTCACTTCCCAAACGGATTGCCCAGCCAGGCAGTACCTTAATCAGTGTTCGTGCCCCAGTCGGGCATGCGAATATTGCATACGAAAAATGCTGTATTGGACGTGGCCTAGCGGCTGTACTCCATCAGTCCGGGTGCGTGTCATTTACTTTTCATGCTATCAGGGAAATCCAACATAGATTGACAGAATATAATGCAATGGGCACTGTGTTTGGTGCGATCAACAAGAAACAACTTGCTAACATCCGTGTCGTGCAGCCACCGATTGAAGCGATTAGGATGTTCGAGAGACTGACGTTTCCCCTTTACAGTGCATTAGTGGCAAATGTCGCCGAGTCGACTCTACTTGCAAATGTTCGGGACAGTCTTATTGACTATCTGTTAGCTGATTCAAACAGTTTGAAGATTAGGTTGGAAAATACCTGACCAGCAGGAAGACCGTAGCTGGCCATCCATTTCTTAACTTTCGGCCATCGTTTCGGGTTTGACACGACGAGAACGTAGTCCCGTCCATAGCTTGTAATGCGCTTGACGACAATCGTCGGCGAAACGTCCTGCGACAATGACGACTGGATCTCGCTAGTTACTAAGTATCCTTTATCCTCGAGTTCTGCACAGCGGTACGCGACTTCGTATTCATAAAGAGAGACCAGTTCTCGAATCTCATAGGAGCTGATGGGTCTCATAGGAGCTGATGGGAAATTCATACTCGGCTACATCGCACAGGGCGATCATGGGTGCTCTGTACTGATCGTGGATGTCAGGAGCGTCTTCTCGCCGCTTCGCGACCATGAACCTAGCCCTCGTTTCTGAGACGACATCGATGGTGGGTCACGGAAGGTGGCGTCATCGAGCACCATTGTCAACGCCAGGCAGGCGGCCGGACTTCATGGGCGGGCGATTCGAGGGCGTGATGTTCGCGAACGACGCCAGCGGCCGGAGGTTCCACGACGTGGAGCGCTAGCATGATCAGCTGGGAAGAGCAGCGTCGCTGCGCTCCGGCTCACCGGCAAGTAAGCCGATCTCGTCGACCACCAGCAACGACGGGTGCGTCAGCGTCTTGAGCCGCTATTTGAGGCGGCCGGCGGCCTGAGCTTCGTCGAGCGACTCGACGAGATCGGACAGCGTGCCGTACGGCTCGACCGTATCACCGTGGCCAGCCGACGGCTGTTGCGCAACACGGTCTGCACCGCCAGCAGCTCCTCGATCGCTTCGGCCGCTGTCGCAGCGCCACCGTCGACGCGGGCCAACATGTCGGCAAGCGCTTCGAGCGCGCCCGGCATCTTCAAGTCCGCCAGCATCTCCGCGATCCGGTCTCTGCGCGACACCGCCTTCACGACGACGCCTCCGCGATCTTGGCGTACTCGGCCAGAGACCGCCGCTCCACCGCCACGACGCGACCGCCCGACTCCGGCGCCGCCTGCCGAGCCGCGACCGGGACGACCAAGCGGTAGGGCCGCCCCGCCAACGGCAGGAGCCGGCCCCGCTCGTCCTCGAAGCGGACCACGGACGCTGCTTCAACGTGCCGTGAACGCGAACGTTGGCCACCGTGTCGAGCCAGCGGCGAGCACGAGCGTTCAGATCGTCGTCGGAGACGAACTCCCGACCGTAGAAGAAGCTGCTGCGGACGTAGCTGATCGGCCGCTCGACCTTCCCTTCGTCTTCGCCCGACCTGCTCTGCACGCCCGGATGCGGAAGCCCCAATGCGCGCTGACCGCTGGAACTCCCGATTCTCCAGCAGCCGATCGCCCGCGCCGCGGTGGTCGCCCACGACGACCGCCCGCATGGCTCTTGCCGGTGCCGGGCGGGCCGAGGACGACGACGTTGTGGCCGTCGTCGATCCAGTCGCCTCCGTTGGCGAGGACGCGGACCAGGCGTTCGGACAGTCCGGGCAGGCGGCCGAAGTCGAAGTTGTCGAGCGACTTGCCGGGGGGCAGCTTGGCCTCGGCGCGGTGGCGCTCGAAGCGTCGGCGCGCCCGGTCGGCGAGTTCCTGTTCGGCCAGCTGGGCGAGGTAGCGGTCGTGGGACCAGCCTTCGCGCTGTGCCCGGTCGGCGAACGGCCGCCACATGTCCTTCATGGTGGGCATGCGCAGTTCCTTGAGCATGCGGTCCACCTCGGCGTCGTCCACGACGAAGGGCTGCTTGGGGCTCGTCGAGCGTCTCCTTCCATGCGGCGGGCGCCGTCGGGGGCCGGTCCTTCGGCGGGGCCGTCGCCGTTGCGGACGCCGAAGAGGCCGTCGTAGCGGTCCAGCGAACCTTCGCGCACACGAGGCGCGATGTCGAGGACGCCGGGCTCGGGCGGTGCGAACTCGCGTGCGAGCGCCTTGGGGTCGGGGATGCCGCCGGCGTCGAGGATGTCGTCGATGCGCTCGGCCAGCGCGCGCTCGCAGCCCTGTTCGTGGGCCAGCGCGAGCAGGGCGACGGCGACGGCGCACGCTCTGCGGTCGCCGTGCTTGGCCACGACCGCGTCGTAGGCTCTGCGGTAGGCGTCGCGGGGGAAGAGCTGGTCGCGGTGCACCCAGTCCTTCAACGCCATCGGCTTGCGCTGGAGCGACCGGATCACGTGGCGGTAGTTGACGTTGCGCGCCCGCTTGCCCTTGCCCGGCCGCACGCGGGGCAGCACGTCGCAGCGCTTCGCGCCCAAATACAGCTCGATGCGGTCGTCGTAGACGCGCGCCGTCAGCACGTGGCCGATCATGCGCGACGGCAGCGTGTAGAACACCTTGCCCAGCGTGAAGCCGCCCGACCGCGTGACCCGCACCCGCGTCTCGCGACAGTCCTGCACCCGCTCGCCCGGCAGCGGCCGCAGCGCCTTGGCTTCCTTCTCGACCCGCTCCGCGCTCCGGCGCGCGTTGCGGCGAGCGACCACGCCGCCCACGAAAGCGCGGTACGCCTCCACCGACTCGAACTCCCTCGAGCCCCGCAGCATCAGCGCGTCGGCCAGTGCCCGCTTGAAGTGGCCGTGGCTGCTCTCGACCACCCCGTTCTCGTGCGCCCGGCCCCGGTTGTTGCGCGTCGGCGTCATCCCGTAGTGGGCGCACAGCGTCTCGTAGCTGCGCGTCTGGTCTTCCGCCGCTTCCTTCGACAGGTTCTCGAACGCTGCCGACAAGCTGTCCGTCCGATGCTCGGCCGGCGCGCCGCCCAGCGCCCACAGCGCCTCCTGCAACCCCTCCGCCAGCGCCGTCCAGCTCTCGCCGCCCAGCACCACGCGAGCGTGCTCGAAGCCCGAGTACGGCAGCCGGAACCGATACAGCAGATGCCGCAGCGGCTCGCCCGCCACCGTCACCCCCAGCTTCGCCATGGCGGTGAAGTCCGAGTAGCCCCGACGACCCGGACGGTGCTTCTGCGCGAACACCACCTCCCGCTCCGGACCGTGCAGCGCCTTCCACTCCCGCACACGCCGCTCGACCGTCCGCCGCGTGCCCGCCGGCAGCTCGGGATGCAGCCTCCGCAACTCCTCGAAGACCGCCACTGCCCGCAAACCCGGGTTCCGCTCGAGCAGCGGCAGCGCCACGCGCTCGAACAGCCCGCCCAACGGGTCCGGCCGCCTGCTGCCCCGCCGCTTCCGCTTCGCCGACGGCAGTCGAGCGTCCGCCTCCAGCCTGTACCCCGTCGCCCTGCCGAACCCCGCCTTCGCCGCCGCCGTCTCCACCGCACGACCGTTCTTCCGGCGCCTCATGTACTGCCTCGCCTGGCCATCGTTCACGTGCCGGCCCGCCATCAGCGCTCCTCCTCGTTCGGGAAGACACTGAACTAGCTGGACCTCGTTCCACGATCACCGACGGCCCGCCGTCGAACGACAGGACCAAGCCCGCGTCCGAACCCCTCGACATCAGATCACGGCCGCCTCCGACAGTCTCATCTTGGTTGTCGCTACCGTCTCACCTTGGTTGTCGCTCGACAATTGGAGTCCCTCTTTCCCATGGCAGATTACTCGGGATAAGGAGGGCCCACGTTTTTCACAAAATTCAAGTAGGGTCCTTTTTCTCCTCGAAAAATTCCCGGAACGGTCCGCAATAGCTCGTCAATGTGCTGCACGACTTCGGGATGGACGTTGCAATCGATAAACAGATCTCGCGCCTGTGTCAAGTATTGTCGGAAATTCTTCATATCGCCTTCGTTTGCAAAATAGATTCCATAATGGTAGAGTACATTCGCAAGCGCTTCACCGCGATGCCGGGCCATCAGCTTACTGACAAGTTTGTGAAAACTGTCTATAAAACTGTCACGTGAGCAGTAAGCGTGTAGCAGGTCTTGCATTACTGTTGGATTCGTTGGTGCTCGAGAAACGAAATCGAGCGCACACTTTTCGGCGTTCATGAGATGACCAGTCTCCAGTTCATCTTTGATCAGCGGGACGATGTTTCCATAATGTTCTGGATTGTAATGCCAACAAAGCCTCCTGTGCTTCAGTGCGTTTTCCCTATCATCCATTTGATGATACAACCACGATAGTCGGTAATGGCAGGTTGCCTTGGCGACCATGTCGTCTTCCGTCTCGGCTTGTTCTGCGAGAGCGGCAATCAATTCTGTGTTGTCGAAATCGATTGTAAGTGGCTGGACATGTGCCAGCATGTATGCAAGTTTGGCGGTGTTTCTGTCTACAAAGTCGTCATTGGTAAACAATACCGCGTAGAAGATGAAGCCGTCGAACTCTACAAACCCCGTAACCTCGCTGCCATCCAAATCATGCCAGGTAGCAACTCGTATGTGAGTCTTCATGCCATCGCTTCTCATGGGCGGCGACTCGTGAGTTGACACCTGCAGGCCATTATACGACAATGTCATTTCGCGGTTTTGTTGTTCCACTAACGCAGTGAGCGAAGAGATAGGATCATCGGTCGTATGCCAAAAATTTACGTACATCCACGATTTCTTTTCCTGAGCTTTTTCCAAGGTCATGCCTCGCGGGTACAGAGTAGCACAACATGGCAGTACCTGACGAATATCAACGACCCATCCGAAGGGCGGAAACAGGCTGACACCGTATTTGCCGGAATACGGAAGCCCGTGTTCTGCTTGGTAGCTTGTCAGTTCTGCGATGCTCAGAATATCGAGCTCAAGTTTCAAGTCGCCATTTCGGGCACGGTCGATGGCTGCCTGAGAAAATCCTGCCTCAGTTATCAGTAGCCCGTGTTCGGCACCAATATCTCTCATCATTCCTTCGAACGACTCCACGTCTTTGACATGAATCTTTCGAGACAGACACTTAGCTTCGACGGCGATGGTGATTGAGAAGCCAGCGACATTGCTTCGGATGAGTACATCCACTTGGCGCTTTCTCTTGGAATTACGTCCTAGTATCTTTGCGTCGCGGACGATGTCGGCATCCGGGTAGCACCTACGAAGGGCCTCGTATACTTCTTGCTCGTAGTCCTGCCATCGTCGGTGGGATCGGGGCTCGGGTGTGGTAGGGGAAGTGGTGGTAGGCATGCTCGTAGGTCCTGGGGTACGGTATTGAGAGATTCTCGGGCGGCAAGCCCGTGATGGTCGTTAACGGTGGCAGGACATGGCGATTCGGTCAACCGTGGTTCGCAGTTGAAGCGGATGTTTCCTGCGGTGGCAGGGGAGCGAAGGGTACCGGGTGATCCTGAGGGGACGCCAGTGGTTCCCAATTGGACATCCGGCTAGATTGCCAGATCGTAAGCCAACGCCTTGCTTTCCGTGGCGGGAAGGGTGTTCTTGATCGACGAATCCGATATTGAGCATGTCGCACTCGAGTGGCTCGGCCACTCCGGCTGGGCGATCGCCGAGGGGCCCGACATCGCCCCCGGTGGTTCCATGTCGGAGCGCTCGGATCACAGCGATGTCGTCTTGGGGTCCCGCCTTCAGGCCGCTATCTCCCACCTCAACCCGGACCTCCCCAGCAAAGCCCACGAAGACGCCCTCCGCAAGCTCATCCACCCCGCCGGCCCCACCCTCGACGCCCGGAACCGCGCCTTTCACCGGATGCTGATCGACGGCATCCCCGTCGAGTACCGCGACGCATCCGGCCGAATCCGCGGCCACCACGCCCGAGTCCTCGACTTCGACCACCCGGCCAGCAACGACTGGCTGGCCGTCAACCAGTTCACCGTCGTCGAGGGCAAGCACACGCGTCGCCTGGACATCGTGCTGTTCGTCAACGGGCTCCCGCTGGGCGTGATCGAGCTCAAGCACCCCAGCGACCCCGACGCCACGGTCCACACTGCCTGGCGCCAGCTCCAGACCTACAAGGCCGAGCTGCCGACGCTCTTCGCCATGAACGAGTTCATGGGCGTGTCGGACGGCGTGGAGGCCCGGTTCGGCACGCTCACCGGCGGCTGGGAGTGGTTCAAGCCGTGGCGCACCGTCGCCGGGGACAAGGAAGCCAAGCCGTCGGCGCTTCAGCTTCAAGTCGCGATCGAAGGGCTGTGCGCGCCCGAGCACCTGCTCGCCATGATCCGGGACTTCGTCGTCTTCGAGGACGACGGGAGCGGGGAACTGGCCAAGAAGATCGCGGGGTACCACCAGTATCACGCCGTTCAAGTGGCCGTCGGCGAGACCTTGCGCGCAACGCGAATGCAGGCCGCCCAGGACGAGGCCCCGCCCGTGCGGCCGTTCCGCCCCGTCGTCGTCCCGCCCGACCCCCGAACCCGCTGGGTCACGACCGCCCCGCTGGTTCCGCTCAAGGCCGCGGCGGGCGCGTTCGGCGACCCGCAGAGCTTTCCGGCGGACGACTTCGAGTGGACGAAGGTTTGCCCGCGACGCCCGCTCCGGCGGGGCATGTTCGTGGCCCAGGTCGTCGGGCAGTCCATGGAGCCGCAGGTCCCCGACGGCGCGTGGTGCCTCTTCGCCGCGCCGGTCGAGGGCACGCGCCAGGGCAAGACGGTGCTGGTCGAGCTGCGGGACGAGATCGACCCGGAGACCGGCGAGCGCTACACCGTCAAGCGGTACGAGAGCGAGAAGGCTTCGGAAGGCGGCGCTGCCGACGGCTGGCGTCACGCCCGCGTCGTGCTGAGGCCCCGCAACCCCCGGTTCCGGCCGATCGTCCTCGCGCCCGAGCACGAAGGGCAGGTCCGCATCGTCGCCGAGCTGGTGGAGGTGCTGGACCGTCGCGCACTGGACGCCGGTCCGAAGCCGCCGGCCCCCGGCGACCGTCGCGTCGGCGTGGTGTGGCACACGCAGGGTTCCGGCAAGAGTCTGACGATGGCGTTCTACGCGGGGCGGATCGTCCGCGAGCCGGCCATGAGGAACCCGACGCTGGTCGTCCTCACCGACCGGAACGACCTGGACGAGCAGCTCTTCGCCACCTTCTCGCGGTGCCAGGACCTGCTGCGCCAGCCGCCGGAGCAGGCCAGCGACCGGGCGGACCTGCGCAGGAAGCTGGACCGGGAGGCGGGCGGGGTCGTCTTCACCACGATCCAGAAGTTCTTCCCCGAGCGGCACGGCGACCGCCATCCGCTGCTGTCGGCGCGGCGCAACATCGTGGTGATCGCCGACGAGGCCCATCGCAGCCAGTACGACTTCATCGACGGCTTCGCGGCGCACATGCGGGACGCCCTGCCGGCCGCGTCGTTCATCGGCTTCACCGGGACGCCCATCGAGCAGACCGACCGCAACACGCGGAACGTCTTCGGCGACCACATCAGCGTCTACGACATCCAGCGCGCGGTGGACGACGGCGCCACCGTGCCGATCTACTACGAGAGCCGGCTGGTCAAGCTGGCCCTGGACGAGGACGAGCGGCCCCGGATCGACCCGCGGTTCGAAGAGGTCACCGAAGGCGAGGAAGTCGCTCGCAAGGAGAAGCTGAGGGCGCGCTGGGCGCAGCAGGAGGCCGTCGTCGGGACCGACAAGCGACTGGAGCTGGTCGCGGACGACTTGGTGCGGCACTTCGAGCAGCGGTGCGAAGCGCTGGAGGGCAAGGCGATGGTCGTGTGCATGAGCCGCCGCATCTGCGTGGACCTGTACGACAAGATCGCGGCGAAGCGCCCCAAGTGGCACGGGGAAGAGGACGGCCTGGGCGCGATCAAGGTCGTCATGACGGGCTCGGCCTCCGATCCGCCGGAGTGGCAGCGGCACATCCGCAGCAAGGGGCGGCGGGAGGCGCTGGCCAAGCGGTTCCGCGACCCGGCCGACCCGTTCCGCATCGTGCTGGTGCGCGACATGTGGCTCACCGGCTTCGACGCCCCGTCGCTACACACCATGTACGTGGACAAGCCCATGCGGGGCCACGGCCTGATGCAGGCGATCGCCCGCGTGAACCGCGTCTTCCGCGACAAGCCCGGCGGCGTGGTGGTGGACTACCTGGGCCTTGCGACCGAGCTGAGGGAGGCGCTGGCCACCTACGCGAGCAGCGGCGGCAAGGGGCGCCCGACCATCGATCAGGACGCCGCCGTGGACGCGCTGCGCAAGCACTACGAGGTGTGCTGCGGCATCTTCCACGGCTTCGACCGGTCCCCGTGGGCCGAGGGCGCGCCCGCCCAGCGCCTGGCGCTCCTGCCCGCCGCCCAGGAGCACGTCCTGGCCCAGGAGAACGGCAAGGACCGGCTGGCCGACGCCGTGGACGCCCTGTCGAAGGCGTTCGCCCTGGCCGTGCCCCACGACTACGCGCTGGGCATCCGCGCCGACATCGCCTTCTTCCAGGCCGTGCGCAACTCCCTGGCCAAGCGCGCGCCCGGCTCGGCCCGACCCGCCGAGGAGCTGGACCACGCCGTCCGCCAGATCATCGCCGGGGCCGTGGCGCCCGAGGGCGTGATCGACATCTTCGCCGCCGCCGGCCTGCCCAAGCCCGACGTGTCGATCCTCTCCGAAGACTTCCTGGCCGAGGTGCGGGACATGCCCCAGCGCAACTTGGCCGTGGACCTGCTGCGCAAGCTCCTGGAGGACGACCTGCGCGCGCGCGGCCGAAAGAACGTCGTGCAGAGCCGCTCGTTCGCCGAGATGCTGGCGCAGACGCTGCGGCGCTACCGAAACCGCGCCGTCGAGACCGCCCAGGTGATCGAGGAGCTGATCGGCCTGGCCCGCGAGATGCGCGAGGCCGACCGTCGCGGCGAGGACCTGGGCCTGTCCGACGACGAACTTGCGTTCTACGACGCCCTGGAGACCAACGACAGCGCCGTGAAGGTGCTCGGCGACGAAACGTTGCGCGCGATAGCCCAGGAGCTCGTCAAGACCGTGCGAAGCAACACCACGATCGACTGGACCGTGCGAGAAGACGTGCGCGCCCGGCTCCGCGTGTACGTCAAGCGCATCTTACGCAAGCACGGCTACCCGCCCGACAAGCAGGCGGCCGCCACCGACACCGTGCTGGAGCAGGCGGAGGCGCTGTCGGCGGAGTGGTTGCGGGAGGGTGGTTGAGCGGCCCGGCGAGACGTGTTGCTACGCTACGGTCCGTAGAACTCGAATCGGTAACGCTCGTTGGAATCATCTGGGAGGTCGATCCCACGTCGCCATGTGCCGATTTTGGCAGGCGGTTCCGCTCTTGGTGGGACAACAAACGGCTCTATTCGTTTCCGAATGCGATCGTAGCGCTCGCGGGCTGCCGTCAGCTTCTCGGCATGCTGGGCGTCGGTCAGTGCGTGATCCATGATGCGCTACCCTGGTCACTTCATCCTTGCCGTCGGAAAAGCCAACTGACGGATGGAAGTATATTCCGGAGTCCGAATTCGGTGCAAGTCGCACCTCCGGCAGGGGCACGGTCGTGCCTGGCAAGCATACGGCCTTGGAGCGGACGAACTGGGCGGAGAATCCATCAAGTGGAGGCCTCAGCGCGGGCGCTGAATAGACTCAACGGTTCCGTCTCGGCCGTTTCGATGCCTCGATACTGCAAGTGTCCTTTGCCATCCGCCGAAGTGTTCACGATCACCTCGCGGTTGACCATTGCCCCAATAACATCATCCACAGTGTCGTCAACGCCATTGACGGTGTACCTGCCGCGCCTATCTCTCACCATTAACCAGCCACGATCGAGATGAACTGCCCGCAATACTCCTTTGACTGTGTGAGGAGCACTTGCTTCGCCAATAACATCGCGCATTGCGCCCGACACACGCTTCCTTGCGTGAATGTCTAGAAGGACGTGATCGGTGTGACGAGGCGACCAGACATTGAGCTGGTGATGTCTGTCCGGCGACAGGTCGTGTGTCAGCCGAAGAAACGTATGCCGGTAGTCCCAGGCCGGGACCATAGCTACCAAGCCCTCCCTCGGTGACTCAACGCTCGCCCGCAGGATAGACATGAAGCTATCGACTATTCTGCTGGGGCCTGCTTGCTCATCCTCAAAGAGATCCTGTTGTCCGGTAGTGTCTTCAATCGTCACTGCGAATCGATAGTTTGCCGCTGGTGCATGAAACACCCAAGGACGACAAATCGCACGAATCTCTTGACTAGGGCGACCCTGCCGGCGATGGTCGACGCCTCTGGTAAATTCAGCAACTCTGTACAACAGCGACTGAACAGTCTTGACGCGGCCAAATACCGTGCTTACGGGGGCTCCCCCCCTCAGTATGTCATCGCCCATGATCTCGACGTTCACTTGACTTGATGCAAAGCTTGTTGTTGCCGACATACGGAATTGGTCGCTCCATATTGTCTGAAGCAAGTCGCGAAGCTGGGTTCTTGCAAATCTCGGCAGGTGGTCAAGAGCAAGCAGGCGATATGCCGTGTTCTCAGCCGTCTTCATCTGTTCGGCCTTGTAGTACAAGGCGACTGCACTTACAGCTGTTATCCCAAGCGTACGTTGCTTCGATGGGTCCAGTGCCTCAATAGCTCGCACCTCGGCCTCGGCTGCCCTGCCGCATAGGAGCTTCGCTTGGTCGACGTTGCCTGAATGCCTGGCCATGTCGGCCCGGGAAGCAAGAGATTCGGCTTCGCGGTGGTGTTCAAGCCACGTCATGTGACCGCCAGATATCCAAGAAGTACCTGTCGTGCACGGAACCCCACAACCGCAGCGATCGCGGGAAGCGGGCTCTCGCCAGCCTCGGCTTGTCGCAGCTTGTTCTGTAAACGCCAGGCGATTGCAGATGGCGAACCGATATCGGTTCCCGATACTTCCAGGCGAATGCGATCTTCAAGGTCCGCACCGGACGATACGGGTTGGCCAACGTAGAAGTCGGCGCCGGTCCTCGTCTCTGCACGGGCAACTGCCACAAAGCCGTGCCGCAGTTCGACAGCCGCGAGGGCGCAAGCATATGCACCGAATTCGGTGGTGTCGATGTCGTTGGCCCAGGCAGCTCGGATTCTTCGATCCGTCTTGGTCCACTCCACTATTGTAGGTTGGCACTGGACGGAATCCTCAATAATGAAATCAATCGGGGAAACATAGTGGCGGTCAAGACACACGCATGCAGCTTGCGTGCACGACTCGGCGAGTTCGGGGGTGAGGCCCCAGTGACGATCGAACATGTCGTGGATCGGCAGGACGGGTCGCATGGCTACTAGCTCGGGTGATTGGGGGTAGTAGGAGGACGACGGAAAGATAGGATTGCCAGCGTGCGATGGGCAACCCCCCAGCGGGCGGCAGCGGGCACGCTACCTCAATCCGACGCCGGTGCTATGTTCCAAGGCAGTCGTTGGACCATCCGCCAAGTCAAGCAGGTCCACCATGAACGAAACTCCCGTGCCCCGCAAGCTCGCCCTGTCGCTGCTGGCCGTCGCCTTCGCCTCGTGCGAGAGCGCCCCGTCCAGTCCCGTCATCGCCGTGGACAGCGCCGGAGTGCGGGTCGTCGTCAGCGACCCGTCCGCGTCGGACGCCACGTGCGCGGTCGGCGAAGAGCCGCTACTTGTCGTCGGCGACCGGGAGGACGACCCGGCCCACCTCTTCGGCCGCGTGGTAGGCGCGGCCCGGCTGTCGGACGGTTCCGTGGCCGTGGTCGATCCGACGGTGAACCAAGTCCGCGTCTTCGACGACACGGGCGAACATCTCCGGTCCTTGGGGCGACTGGGCGACGGCCCCGGCGAGTTCAAGAACGCTTGGCTCGTATGGGTTCGCCCAGGAGACACGCTCTGGGTCGGCGACCACCGGCCATGGCGCTACAACGTGTTTGCGGCGGACGGCGCCTGGAGCCGCGCCGTCGAGCTGGACCCCATCTATCAAAACCCGTCTCGCGGAGGCGGAGTGCTCTCGACCGGCCTGCTTGTCGCCGCCAGGAGGACGCCAGCAAGGGAAAGCTCGTTCGACACGCCCGACACCTTGATCGTGGAAGCACACGACGCGGATGGAAAGCTCGTCGGCGTCTTGGCTCGGCTCCCCAATCAACGGGCGGGCCAGATCGAGGATTCGTCGTGGCCCGACCTCTTCATCCACCCGGTGTTCGACAGCCGAGCGAGCGTCACCGCCCGAGTCGACCGCATCGCCATGGGCACGAGCCGCGAGGCCGAGGTCCGCGTCCTGGACTCCGCATACAGACTGACCACGATCGTCCGATGGAACGCGGGCGACAGGTCGGTGAGCGGCGCCGACGTCGACGCCTACCGAGAGGAATATCGGGCGTCGGAAGCATGGAGAAGCGAACCGAGTCGGCTTGACGGCCCGATGCTTAGCCCGAGGCGACCCGTGGCCGACCAGTTTCCGGCGTTCAGCGGCCTTCTGATGGGCAACGCCGGCCATCTGTTCGTGTTTCCCTACCCGCGTCAGGGCCAATCAAGGCCCACCACCATGGTCTTCGCCCCAACCGGCGAGTTCCTGTGCCGCCTGCCGCCGATGCCAGGCCACTCGCTGGCCGAGGCCGGCCCCGACTACCTGCTGCTCGTGCACTTGGACGAACTGGACGTTCCCACCGTAGTAGTGCACAGCTTCGCCCCCCGACCGCGGCCGTGACGACGCAGTAGCCGGGTGACCGCCCCGAGCAAGCCGCCGTCTGCATTGAACCCGCGCGACGCGACGCGGACGTCGGCTCCGGCGCTTCGCCCGCTTGCGCTTGCGCTACGCCAACTTCGATGCCACGCTCCTGGCGGTTCCCAAGGCAGTCGTTGGACCATCCGCCAAATCAAGCAGGTCCCACCATGAACGAAACTCCCTTGCCCCGCAAGCTCGCCCTGTCGCTGCTGGCCGCCGCCTTCGCCTCGTGCGAAAGCGCCCCATCCAGTCCCGTCGTCGCCGTGGACAGCGCCGGAGTGCGGGTCGTCGTCAGCGACCCGTCCGCGTCAGACGCCATGTGCGCGGTTGGCGAGGAACCGCTCCTCGTCGTCGGCAACAGGGAGGACGATCCGGCCCACCTGTTCGGCGACGTCGCCGGCGCTGCACGGCTGTCGGACGGTTCGGTCGCCGTAGTCGATCCGACGGTGGACCAAGTCCGCATCTTTGACGAGACGGGCGAACATCTCCGGTCCTTGGGGCGCTCGGGCGACGGCCCCGGCGAGTTCAGGAACGCCTGGTACGTATGGGTTCGCCCCGGCGACACGCTTTGGGTCGGCGACTACCGGCCCTGGCGCTACAACGTGTTTGCCGCGGACGGCGCCTGGAGCCGTGCCGTCGAGCTGGACCCCATCTATCCCAATCCGTCCAGAGGCGGCGGAGTGCTCTCGAACGGTACGCTTGTGACCGCCTGGGTGACGCGAGGAAGCAGCAGATCGTTCGACACCCCCGACACCTTGGTCGTGGAGGCGCACTACCCGGACGGCAAGCTCGTCGGCGTCTTGGCTGGGCTCCCCAATCGGCGGTTGGGACAGATCCGCGATTCGACGTGGCCCGATCTCTTCATCGGCCCGGTGTTCGACAGCAGGGCCAGCGTCAGCGCCCGAGGCGACCACATCGCCATGGGCACGGGCCGCGAGGCCGAGGTCCGCGTCCTGGACTCCGAGTACCGGCTGACCACGATCGTGCGATGGAATGCCGGCGACAGGTCGGTGAGCGGCGCCGACCTCGACGCCTACCGAGAGGACTATCGCGCGCAGAACGCCTGGAGAAGCGAGCCGAGCCGGACCGCCGGTCCGACGCTGAGCCCGAGGCGGCCCGCAGCGGACCAGTTTCCGGCGTTCAGCGGCCTTCTGATGGGCAACGCCGGCCATCTGTTCGTGTTTCCCTACCGGCGTCCGGGCCGACCAGAACCAGAGTCGGGCGCCATGGTCTTCTCCCCGACCGGCGAATTCATGTGCCGCCTGCCGCCGATGCCAGACCACTCGCTGGCCGAGGCCGGCCCCGACTACCTGCTGACCGTGCATACCGACGAACTGGACGTTGCCACCATAGTAGTGCACAGCTTCGCGCCCTCGACCGCCGCCGTGACGACGCAGCCGTAACCGCAGCCCGCTTCTCGATCGAGCGGTAGGTAGAGAAACGCCCCATGAACGCCATCGAGTCGATCCACGTCAAGGGCTTCCGCTCGCTGGCCGACTTCAAGGTCGAGGACCTGCCCAACCCGACCGTGATGATCGGCCCGAACGGCGCGGGCAAGTCGAACCTCGTCCGCTTCCTTGAGATGGTCGGCCGGATGCTGACGCCGCCGTCGGGTGGGCTGGCAAGGTTCGTGCACGCGCAAGGCGGCGCGGACGACCAGTTGTTCGGCGGACGCCGGCGCACACGTCGCATGGAGGCCAATCTTGCGCTGCGCACGACGGCGGGCCGGGTCGACTACCATTTGACCCTGACACACGCGAACCCCGACCGCCTGGAGTTCGCCGACGAGCGCTTTCGCCTCCGCAATGGGGACCAGCCGAGCGGCTCGCCCTGGCACGAACTGGGTTCCGGGCACGCCGAGGCCGAGCTCCTTGACGTGGGCGACGCGGGCTCGGACGACGCCGACGACGCAGGTTCCGCGGCACGGGCAATCGTCGCCACTCTTGGCGGCTGCTCATGCTACCACTTCCACGACACCTCCAACCGTTCCCGCATCAGGACGCCCACGGACGCCAGCGACCGGCGACGCCTCCGCTGCGACGCCGGCAACTTGGCTGCCGTGTTGCACTTCCTGGAAAGGAACGACATGCGGCGGTACGAGAGCATCTGCAATTACGTCGGTCGGGTCCTGCCCCCGTTCGACCGCTTCGCCATCGAGGAGCACCGCGACCGCCTGACGCTGCGCTGGAAGGCCAAGGGCTCCGACAAGACCCGCGGCGCGCACCTTGCGTCGGACGCTTCGTTGCGGACATTCGCCCTGATGACGCTTCTCAATCTTCCCCTGGACCTGCTGCCCAGCGTCATTCTGCTCGACGAGCCCGAGCTGGGCCTTCACCCAGCGGCAGTCTCGCTGGTCGGCGGCATGATCAGGTCCTTGTCCGCCCTACGACAGATCATCGTCGCCACGCAGTCGTCCCTGCTCGTCGACGTCTTCGAACTTGAAAAGCTGCTCGTACTCCGTCTCGACGGGGACGCGACGACGGTGCAACGGCCGAAGTCGGAAGACTACCGCGAGTGGCTGGGGGAATGCTCGACCGGCCAGCTCTGGGAAAACAACCTTCTGGATGGGTATCCTTGAGTCATGTGGGGCGCGGGATTCGGGCATGGACACCCGAGCCCCGAAATCGGGACATCGACGGGGACATTTCAGGACCTCGAAATCGCGCCCAGGCTGGATCCATGGACACGCGGACCCCGGTAGCCTATCGTTGACCAATGTCGCCGCATGACCACTTCGTCCAGTCCGTAGGCGGGAAGAGGTTCGCCACCGTTCTAGCGGATCCACCCTGGCGCTTCCACAACAAGACGGGCAAGGTGGCGCCCGAGCACAAGCGATTGTCGCGCTATTCGACGATGTCCTTCGAGGAGATCGAGGAGTTGCCCGTTCGCTCCGTCGTCGCGGACACGGCCCACTTGTATCTGTGGATTCCCAACGCGCTCCTGCCGTACGGCCTCAAGGTCATGAAGTGCTGGGGGTTCGAGTACAAGACGAACCTGGTTTGGTACAAGATCAGGAAGGACGGCGGCCCCGATCGCAGGGGGGTCGGATTCTACTTCAGGAACGTGACCGAAGTGATCCTTTTCGGGGTCAGGGGACGAAATGCACGCACGCTGCAGCCTGGCCGGCGCCAAGAGAACATGATCCGCTCTCGGAAGCGCGAACACAGCCGCAAGCCCGACGAGCAGTACGACATCATCGAGGCGTGCAGTCCGGGGCCCTACCTGGAACTCTTCGCCCGGGGCACGCGGGAAGGCTGGTTCGCCTGGGGCAACCAAGCTCGGGACTACACGCCGGACTGGAACACCTACGCGAACCACTCCGGCTCGACTACCGCCGCGACGAACCAGCTGGACTTGCTCCGCTCATGAACGATGCAGAGCTGATTCGCCGCCTTCGCTTCGGCGAAGACTCCGTCTTGGAGCTGAAGCGCGTTCGGGTGTCCGGAAAACGTGTCAAGGAACCCAGCCGGAACAGCGTCGCCGACGAGCTGGCGGCGCTGGCCAACGCCCAAGGCGGAACGTTGGTGCTGGGCGTGGACGACAAGACGCGCTTGGCCGAGGGCATCCCACTCGAGCACCTTGACGTCGTGGAGACATGGATTCGCGAAATCTGCAACGACTTGGTGAAGCCGCCGCTGGACGCCGATATCTTGAAGCAGGAGGCGCCCAATGCAGAGGGACGCTTGGTGCCTGTAGTCCGCGTAGACGTGCCGAACAGCCTCTTCGTCCACAAGAGCCCGGGCGGGTACTTCCGCCGCCTAGGGAGTTCAAAGCGGGAACTTTCGCCGGAGGCCCTGGCGCGGCTCTTCCAGGAACGAAGCCAGAGTCGGGTGTTGCGCTTCGATGGATCGGTAGTGCCCGACACGACGCCGGGCGACCTGCACTACTCGCTGACGCGTCGTTTCGTGGAAGGCGATCCGGAAGCCGTCCCCGAGACGCCCGAAGAGGAGCTGGCCGTCCTGCGCAAGATGAGAATTGTGACTGACGACTCGGACGGACGTGCGCGACTGACGCTTGCAGGCGTTCTACTCTGCACGTGCGAACCGCAGAAGTGGCTTCCGCACGCCTACATTCAGGCGGTCAGCTACGCCGGCAAACGAACGGACGCCGTCTATCAGAGCGACGCCCGCGACATCAGCGGACCGATCGATCAGCAAGTCGAGGAGGCGCTGCACTTCGTTCGCCGCAACATGCTCGTGCGCGCCACCAAGCGGACGGCGCGGTCCGAGCGCCCGCAGTTCAGCGAACGGGCCGTCTTCGAGGCGTTGGTCAACGCGGTGGCTCATCGCGACTATTCGAGGCACGGGGAGCGAATTCGGATGCACATCTTCGGGGACCGCCTGGAGCTGCATGTCCCCGGCGGCTTGGCCAACGGCTTGGACGCCGACAGCCTGCACCTCGTCCAGTCCTGCCGGAACGAGCTTCTCGTGTCGTTGCTGGCGCGATGCCCGGTGCCCCCCGGCGCGGATGTGGGCCGCAAGCGCTTGATGGACCGAAGGGGCGACGGCGTGCCGGTCATTCGCCGCGAGAGCCGGGAGTTGTCGGGCCGGTTGCCGGAGTACACGCTGGTCGGCGATGTCGAGCTTCAACTGGTGATCTGGGCGGCCCAGCCGTGAACGCCGTCAAGCGGATTGTCTGCTTGGCCAACTCGCGCAAGCTGTCGGGTCGGTGCATCGCCGGGCGGGAGTTGGCTGGTGGGGAGGCCGCGGGCCCTTGGATCCGCCCCGTGAGCAAGCGCCCCAATCAGGAAGTGTCGGAGCACGAACGGCAGTACGAGGACGGCGGCGACCCACAGGTCCTAGACATCGTGAGCGTTCCGGTGCTCGCGCCGAAGCCGGACAAGTGGCAAACCGAGAACTGGGCACTCGACGCCGGGCGCTACTGGAGGAAGCTCGGAAGGTTCTCTTGGTTCGACCTGCCTAGATTGTTGGATCCGCCCGAGCCCCTTTGGATCGACGGGCACCGCACGTACAACGGCGTCAACGACAAGGTTCCGAAGGAGCTCCTGAATCGCATTTCAAGCTCCTTGCGACTTGTGCATCTGGAACGGTTGCGTTTGCGCGTGTTCGCTCCGGGCGAAGCGTTCGGCAACTCCAAGCGCCGCGTGCAGGCTCGCTTCTCACACGCTGGATCCAAGTACGGCATCTGGGTCACGGATCCGGCGTACGAGAAGCGGTATCTGTCGAAGCTCGACGGAGACTACGAGATCGGCGAGTGCTATCTGACCGTCAGCCTGGGCGAACCCTACGGGAGAAGCTGCTACAAGCTGGCCGCGGCCGTCATCGAGGAGCGGCGCTGATGCGGTCGAAACACGGCGGCCCCGTCTTCACGGTCGGCCACTCGAACCATCCCCGCGAGCACTTTGCGAAGGTTCTGTTGCACCCGCACGGAATCGCCGTGCTTGCGGACGTCCGATCGGCCCCGTACAGCCGGTTCGCCCCGGACTTCAACCGCGAGGATCTGCGTGCCTTCTTGATGGTCAGGGATGTCCGGTACGTCTACCTCGGCGACAGGCTGGGCGGCCGTCCGTCCGACCGCGCCTGCTACGAGAACGGACGTGTTCGCTACGACCGCGTCGCCGGGACGGAGTCGTTTCGCCGAGGCATCGACGAACTCCTGGCCGAAGCCGCCTCTCATCGCGTCGCCGTGATGTGCTCGGAGAGCGAGCCGCTCCATTGCCACCGGACGCTCCTGGTCGCGCAGGCGCTGGACGAAAGTGGTGTCGCCGTGGAGCACATCCGCGCGGACGGCTCCCTTGCTTCCCACGCGGCCGTCATCGACGACCTGCTTGTCAAGTACAACTTGAGCGACGCGCAGGCCGACCTCTTCCCCCGTACCCGGGCGGAGCGCGTCCGAGAGGCCGTGGCCAGCCAAGCACGCGAAGTCGGATTCGTCGCGAGCGACAGCGACGAATGGTTGCCGGACGGTGACGAGAGCCAGCCCGGCGGCAATCAGAACCTGCTCGCCCTTCCAAGCAGGTAGCCCCCATGTCCGCTCCATCAATTCCCCTTCTGCAGAGGCCCCATCCCCAATGAAGCTCTTCACCATCGGATTCACCAAGAAGCCGGCGCAGCGGTTCTTCGGCGAACTCGTCGCCACGGCCAAGAAGTCCGGGCTGCGCCGCGTCGTGGACGTGCGGATCAAGCCCGGTTCGCAGCTGGCGGGCTTCGCCAAGAAGGCCGACTTGGCCTACTTCCTGGACGCGATCTGCGGCGTCGGCTACGTCCACATGCCGGTCTTGGCTCCGACGCCCGAGCTGCTGTCGGACTACCGGAAGAACAAGATCGACTGGGCCGAATACGAGCCCCGCTTCGACGCCCTCATGCGCGAGCGCCGGATCGAGCACGCGCTGACCAAGGACGGCGCGGCGCCGGGGCAGCCGTTCCTGCAGGACGGCGACTGCCTGCTGTGCAGCGAACACGAGCCCGACCAGTGCCATCGGCGCCTGGTGGTCGAGTACCTGCAATGCCGATGGAACGGGCTGGAGATCGTGCACTTGGCGTAAGTTGCAAGTCGGAGCGGGGCGTGGCTACCTTCGCCGTCATGATGACCGCTCGCGCGTCTGGCAGGCTCGGCCTGCTGCTGCTTGCTGTCGCTTGCGCTTCGTGCGAGGGCGCACAGCCGCCACGTCCCGAGATCGCCGTGGACAGCGCCGGAGTGCGGATCGTCGTCAGCGACCCGCTCGCGTCGGACGCCATGTGCACGGTCGGCGAAGAGCCGCTCCTGGTCGTCGGCGATCAGGCGGACGACCCGGCCCACCTGTTCGGGCGCGTGGTCGGTGCGGCTCGGCTGTCGGACGGTTCGGTCGCCGTGGTCGAGACGGCGGCGGACGAGGTGCGCATCTTCGACGAAACGGGCGCGCATCTTCGGTCCGTCGGCCGCCTGGGCGACGGCCCCGGCGAGTTCAGGAACGCGTGGTTCGTATGGGTTCGACCCGGCGACACGCTCTGGGTCGGCGACTACCGGCCGTGGCGCTACAACGTGTTCGCCGCCGACGGAACCTGGAACCGCGCCGTCGAGTTGGAGCCCATCTATCTCAATCCGTCCCAAGGAGGCGGAGTGCTTTCGAGCGGGGAGTTGATCGTCTCGAGGACCACGAGGGCTGGCGACAGAGCGTTCGAGGCGCCCGACACCTTGATCGTGGAGGCGCACGACCCGGACGGCAAGCTCGTCGGCATCTTGGCCCGGCTTTCCAATCAGCGGTGGGGGCAGATCCGCGATTCGTCTTGGGACGATCTCTACGTCTCCCCCGTGTTCGACGGTCCTGCCAGCGTCAGCGCCAGAGGCGACCACATCGCCATGGGCACGGGCGACGAGGCGGAGGTTCGCGTCCTGGATTCCGAGTACAGGTTGACCACGATCGTGCGCTGGGACGCCGGTGAACGCTCGGTGACCGACGCCGACGTCGACGCTTTCCGAGAAGACTACCGCGCGCGGAATGCATGGAGAAGCGAGCCGAGCCGGGTCGACGGCCCGATGCTCAGCCCCAGGCGGCCCGTGGCGGACCTGTTTCCCGCGTTCGAGGACCTGCTGGTGGGCAACGCCGGCCACCTGTTCGTGTTCCCGTACCCGCGTCCAGGCCGGCCAGAGTCGGGCGCAATGGTCTTTGCCCCGACCGGCGAGTTCATGTGCCACCTGCCGCCGATGCCGGGACACTCGCTCTGGGAGGCAGGCGACGACTACCTGTTGACCGTGCACTTGGACGAAATGGACGTTGCCTCGGTGGTGGTGCGCAGCTTCGCGCCGCCTCGTCCTTAGAGGTAGGGTCGCAACCACGGGCTGGCGGACAGGCTCAGCTCGAAGGCGCCGCCGGGGAAGCCCCACGCGCCGTCCAGTCTGACGGTGTCGTGCAGCGTGGCGACGCCCGCTCCCACGTAGCCCAGCAGGCCCTCGGTCCGGCGAAGTCCCCAGCTTTCCCGAAGCGCGTCCGGCGTCGCGCCCGCGGCCCCCGCGCCGACCAGCGCCCGCAACGCCAGCCAGCCCGGCGCCACCACCAGCGACGCTTCGCCCGTGGCCAAGACGAACGCCCGGCCGCCGTACTCTCGAAAGGGATGGCCCGGCAGCGTGCCCCGGCCCCCGACGTAGAACAGCAGCTGGGGGGGCAGGGCGCCCCAAGAGCGGCCGGCATCCAACGAGATCGAAGCCTTGCGCGAGAGGTCCTGCGCCGCCGTCCGGCCCTCCAGCCGAAGCAGCACGCTTCCGACGGCGACGCCTTCCCACCAAGACGCGCTTGCCGTGAAGGTTGCGCCGCCGCCCCATCGCCCCAGCCCGCCCCACACGCGGCCGTACCCGGCCTCCAGCCCCGCGTGAACGCCCTCCGCGACCGGGCGCACAGGCCTGAACCGGCCGCCGCCGTCGCCTGCGGCCGCAACGCCCTCAACGCCGTCGCCGCCGAACCACACCTGTTCGGCCCCGCGATGGCGTTCGGCGAACCCAGCGGCCCAAGCCCGATGTCCTTCCGGCGCCCGGCGCTCCACGGTCAGCCGTCCCCCCGACGCGAAGTAGGGGTCCGTGTAGTCCTCGTTCAGCGCCAGCGTGGCCAGCGTGTTGACGGCGCCCGACGCCCCGGGCCGAGGACCGACATCGCGCAGCCGTCCAGCGTACGCCTCCGCCGACAGCGTCGCGGGCCGCTCGGGAAGCCGCCACCGGGCGCGGACCGAGGCCGAGACCTTGCGGTTGCCGGTGCCGTACCCCGCCAGCGCCCGAGCGTCCACCGACGACGAGGCCGCGAACGACGCCCCGAGTCCCATGTGCGCGCCTTCGACCCGATTGGCACGTAAGACCGAAGAGAAGCGGTCCGCGTGCAGGCGCAGCCGGGGCAGTCCGCCCACCAGGCGCTCTCGGGCCGCGTCGCGGGCCAAGCGTCGAGCCTCGGCCTGCACCGCAGCGGGGCTTACGGGCACCAGCCCCTCGTCGGCCATCCGCTCCGTCAGGCCCACCTTGAACTGGCCGGCCGGGGCGGCGCCATAGGGCGTTCGAGCCACTGGCGACCCGGGCAAGAAGCCGTCGGGGCGCGCGCCGCCGGCGTCCCACTCGAAGTCGTACTCCGTCACCTCCAGCTTGGCCCGTATGACGGCGCCCACGGGAAGGTCCAGCCGGGGCATCTCGCGCCGCACCTCCACGCTTTGCCGGTAGGGGAGCCAGTACCGCTCGCGCCACAGGGCGTGGTCCAGCCGAATCGCGACCCGGTCCACCCGCGGGTCCACGTACGACGCCGGCGTGAAGCTGAACGCCATTCCGACCAGACCGCCCGTGGCGCTCTCCAGGAAGACGCTGCCCACGAAGGCGGGCCGCGCCGGGTCGCGGGGACGCACCTCGACCTCGCGGACGCGCACCGGCGAAGGCAGCGACGGAACGCGAAGCTGCACGAGTCCGGCCAGGCGGTAGCGGTAGTGCGCCTCTCCCAGGGCGGACAGCGGGTGCGGGACGTCCCTTACGTCCATTCCCTCGCCCACTGCGATCCGGTCGCCGAAGCCGTTCTGCACGGCGGTCAGCCGGTCGATGTAGTACTCGAAGTTCCGCACCGGTAGAAACTGCTTGCGCCGCCGCCCCCGCATGACTTGACCCGTTCGCCCGGACTCGTCCTGGAACAGGTCCAGCGCGACTTGGTCCACGCGCATGGGAACCGGCGCGCCGCCGTCCTCCCGGTCCAAGTAGAAGTAGACGTGGCCTTCCGCTCGGGCCTTGTAAGCCGGCGTCGCACCGCCGACCAGCGCCGTGGCGCGGAGGGCCCGGGCCTTTCGCACCAGCGCCAGGGCCGCGGAGTCGTCCGCCTGCGAGACGGCCGGCGCGCCCCTTGCCGAAATCGCCTGGGGATGCCCGGCGACGGCGTGCGCCGGGGGTGTTGTCCCGAGAAGTGCGCCCAACGCGCACAGCACCGACAAGCCAACGGGGGACAAGCTGACGGGGGCCTTGCCCGGCGGGGCCATGCCGCCCGGGGCCAGTCCCAAAGCGGCGCTCGGCGCCGGGCCGCTGCGCCCCCCTTCGGTCAGGTGATGTCTTTGAGCGACAGACCGTTCTTCCGAAGGAACGCCCGCAGTCCGATCTTGTCGATCGACCGCAACGCCGACGTGGACACCTTGATGCGAACCGACTTGCCCGTCTCGGCCACGAAGATCCGCTTCTTCTGCAAGTTGGGCAGCTGGCGCTTCTTGGTCTTGTTGTGGGCGTGGGACACGTTGTAGCCCGTCAGGGGACGCTTCCCCGTGATGTCGCACTTTCTGGACATCGGCTTACTTCTCCTCCCGGAAGACCACGTGCCGGCGGAGTACCGGGTCGTAGCGCCGAAGCTCCAGCCGCTGCGGGTGGTTCCGCTTGTTCTTGGTCGTCGTGAAGCGATAGGGACTCTCGGTGCTAGTCATCTTGATCGTGACCCGAGGCCCCTTGCCCGATTTCTTCGCCATGGTTTCTCCCGTCGTCGTGGACTCGCCCAAAGATAGCCCCGGCAAGCCCGCTCGCCCAGCCCGCCGGCCTGGCCCGTACTGCCAGTCCCGCAAGCCCGCCGCGCCGGCCCCGCCGGCACCCCCGGCGCCCTTGCCCTGCCGCGCCCCGCCGGATTAGCTTGCAGTCCGCCTAGAAGCTTTCCCAGAACCGTTGGCGCGCCGCAAAGTGAAGAAAGACATCCATCCCGAGTACAGGCCCGTCGTCTTCCAGGACGTCTCCACGGGCTACGCCTTCCTGACCCGCTCCACCGCCCCGACCAAGCGGACGGTCAAGTGGGAGGACGGCAACGAATATCCGCTGATCACCCTTGAAGTCTCCTCGTCGTCGCACCCGTTCTACACGGGCACGCAGCGACTCCTGGACAGCGCGGGGCGCGTGGAGCGCTTCGAGCGCCGCTACGCCAAGGAGGAGGCCGAGAAGGAGAAGGCCGAGGCCAAGAAGGCCGACGCCTGAGCACCCCGGCAACCCCGGTGACCCGGCGTCGCGCTCCCGTGAACGAGCGTCCGCTGGTGGATCACTTGGTCTACGCCGTGCCGGACGTGGAGGCCGGTGCGCGGGATTTGGAGCGCCGCCTGCGGGTCGACTTCGCGCCCGGCGGCAACCACCCGGGCCTGGGCACGCGCAACGTCCTGCTTCGTCTGGGCGAAGGCGTCTACTTGGAGGTCGTGGGACCGGACCCGGATCAGCCCCCGCCCGCCGGCGGACTCTGGCTGGCCGACGGGGGTCCGGCGCTGCCGGGACTGGTAACCTGGGCCTCGCGGTCCGGCGACCTGAAGGCGCTGTCGGCCGGGCCGGGCGGCCACCTGCTGGGTCCGATCCGCTCGATGTCCCGGCAGAACGCGGACGGCGAACATGTCCGCTGGACCTTGACGATGCCGGTCAGACCGATGCTCCGGGGCGGCGTCGTTCCGTTCTTCCTGGACTGGGGCGCTACGCCGCATCCGAGCGCCACGCTGCCCCGCGCCGGAGTCCGGCTGGCCGGGTTGCGCGCGCGCCACCCCGAACCGGAGGCCGTCGGACGCGACTTGGCGGACCTGGGCGTCGCACTGCAAGTGGTTCCCGGAGAGCCGCCGGGGCTCGAAGCGACGCTCGAGCTCGAGGACGGCGAGCGCGTCGTCCTGTCGTAGCCTACCGGCCCGCCCGCCCTGCCGCCGGCGCGTCTCCCTCTTCGACCTCGGCGTAGGCGTCGTGCTCGTGGATCGACTCGAAGTTGACCACGTGGACGTTGAACCACGCGATCCGCTCCACGGCCCGCAGCCGCACCGTGATCTCCCGCACCAAGTCCTCCACGAATCGGGGGTTGTCGTAGGCGCGCTCGGTGACCCACTTCTCGTCGGCCCGCTTCAGCACGGGGAACAGTCCGCACGAGGCCGATTCGTCCACGAGCTCCACGATCTCCTCGATCCAGAGCTCGCCCGAGAAGCGCGCCCGGATCGCGACCATGCCCCGCTGGTTGTGCGCGCCCCTCGCGCTGATCTCCCGCGAACACGGACACAGCGTCGTCACGGGCACCGACACCGCCAGCACGAAGTCGTCCACCGCGCCCGCGGAGGCCTCGAACGCGCAGTCGTAAGAGAGCAGCCCCGCCGCCCCGGTCACCGGCGCCCGCTTCTCCATGAAGTAGGGGAACGACACGCGGAGGTGGGCGGTCTCGGCGTTCAGCCGCGCGCGCATGGTCCGCAGGATGGCGGGCAGCGCCTCCACGGAGATCTCGCCGTCGTGCGAGTTGAGGATCTCCATGAACCGGCTCATGTGCGTGCCCTTGAAGTGGTGCGGCAGGTCCACCGACATGTCGATGGTGCCCACCGTGTGCTGGGCCGCCTTCCGCCGGTCGCGCACCGCGATGGGGAAACGGATGTTCTTCACGCCCACCTTGGCGATCGGCACCTGCCGGGCGTCGGGATGGGCCTGCACGTCGGCCAGTGGCGGCGGCGCGGGTTTGGACGGCGTCGCGGGCTCGGAGGGCGGTGCAGGTCGGGAAGGCGTTGCAGGTCGGGAAGGCGTCGCGGCCGGCGGGGCCGTCTCGGGAGCGTCCGGCCCCGGGCTCACTCGGCGTCGTCCGGGCAGGGGGATTCGGGTTCGGCAAGGCGTCGCCGGTCGATGCGCGACATCTTGGCCTGCGCCGCCGCCGCCACGTCGATTTTGCGGCTGTTGGCGAAGTTCAGGAGGGCGATGCACACGTCCGCGACCTCGTCGGCGAACGCCTCGGGGGCCACGGAGCGCCCCTTCCACGCCTTCTTCTCCAGGTTGGCCAGCTCGCCCGCTTCGCCGGCCAGCTCCAGCGCGAAGAACCGGGGCGGACGCCGGGGGAATGCCGCCTCCTGGTAGCGGCGAAACTCGTCCTGCAGGGCGCGCAGGCCGCGGTAGCTCTCCGGCAACGGGGCGTCGGGGGCAGGCGAAGCGGGCGAAGGGGGTGCGACAGGCGAAGCGGCCGCAGCCGGCGACGCGGGTGCGGGGGGCGAAGCGGCGCGTGGCGGCGAGGTCGAGTCGGGGGTCGTCGGGCTGGGCAAGGGCGATGTCGGGGACAAGGGCGAAGTCGGAGACAAGGGGAGACCGGGGCTGGGGCGAGACCGGGGACTGGCGCGGCCAGGCGACGGGTTGGCGCGGCCAAGCGGGCGCGCACCGTGAAAAACGGTAACCGCATCCTCATATTGTCGCACATGAACGACGAGACCGCCCATCGGAACGGCGAGACCGCCCGTCCGCACCACGAGCCCGCCCACGACCAAGGCGTCGATCTGGGCCGGCTCCTGCGCGCCACCAGCCGCACGTTCTCGCTGGGCATCGAGCTGCTGCGCCCGCCGCTGCGCGAACAGGTGAGGACGGCGTACTTGGTGCTGCGCGTGTCCGACTACCTGGAGGACAACCGCGCCATGGCCGAGGCCGAAAAGACCCGCCTGCTGGGCGCCTGGCACGAGGCGCTTCACGGGCGCGCCGGCGCGGACCAAGTGGAAGCGGGCTTGAAGGGGGAAGCGACGCAGGACCCGATCCCGGACCTGGAGGCCGCCCGCCACGCCGGGGCCATACTGCGTGCTCTGGGTGCGCTGGACGACGACGCCCGTCGGGTGATCGCGACCCACGCCGGGCGCTCCACGCTGGGCATGGCGCGTTGGGTTCGCCGCGGTCCTCGCTTCGACGCCGAGGCCGATCTGGACGACTACATGCACGAGGTGGCCGGCCGCGTGGGGCACCTGCTCACCGAGCTGTTCGCCCTCCGTTCCCGGGGCGTTCGCCGCCGTCGCGGCCGCCTGATGCCGCTGGGCCGAGAGTTCGGACTGGCGCTCCAGACGGTCAACGTGATCCGGGGGCTCGGCTCGGACCGGCATCGCGGCTGGGTCTTCGTGCCCCGTTCGTTCTTGCCCGACGGTGTCGAGCCGGCCCGCCTGTTCGAGCCCGCCCACCGGGAGGCGGCGCTGGCGGCGCTGGCCGCGCTGTCCGCCAAGGCTTCGCGCCACTTCGAGTCCGCCCGTCGGTACCTTGCGCTTTTGCCCCGCAGCCAAGCACGGATCCGCCTGTTCTGCCTGCTCCCCTTCTTCTTCGGCGTCAAGACGCTGGCCGTCAGCCGGCAGAACCCCCGCGTGCTGGACGCCGAGGTCAAGATCACGCGCCGCGACGTGCGGGCGATCGCCTACCGGGCGGCCCTGTTCGGCCCCTCCAACCGATGGGTGCGCTGGTATGCGGGCCGACTGGCGTCCCAAGCCCAAGCGGAAGCGCCGTGACCGCGCGCCGGCCCGACGACGAGGGCGCACCGGCCCGGATCGGCATCGTGTCGGTGTCCGACCGCGCGTCCCGGGGCGAGTACGAAGACCGGGGCGGCCCCGCGGTCCAGGCCTACTTGTCCCGCGTGCTGACCAGCCCCTGGCAAGCGGAGGCGCGCTTGGTGCCCGACGACGTGGAGACCGTCCGCGCCGCCTTGCTGGAGTTGGTGGACCAGATCGGCTGCTGCTTGGTGATCACCACGGGCGGCACCGGCCCCGCGCCCCGAGACGTCACGCCCGAAGCCACCGCCTCCGTGCTTGAGAAGGAGCTCCCCGGCATGGGCGAAGCCATGCGGGCCGTGTCGCGCCCCCACGTCCCCACGGCTGTGCTGTCCCGGCAAACCGCCGGCGTCCGCGGCTCGGCCCTCGTCGTCAACCTGCCCGGCTCTCCCGGTGCCGTCGGCGAGTGCCTGGACGCGATCTTCGCCGCCGTGCCCGACTGCGTTGACCTGATCGGCGGCCCGTACCTGCGAACCGACCCGTCGCACGTGAAGGCCTGGCGGCCCCATGGGTAGCCCTCGGGCGCTATATTTGGCGTTCCCTGCCGGTTTGCGCCGGCGCCGATTCGCTTCTCCAACCCATTGACGTTGCCAAAGGAGCCGCCGTTGGCGAACCCGGCCACGACTCCCGTGGTCCTGAGCGGGGTCCGCACCCCGATTGGACGCTTCCTGGGGGGGCTGGCCCCCGTTTCCGGCCCTGGACTGGGCGCCGTCGCGGTCCGCGAGGCGGTGAATCGGGCCGGCGTCCCTGGCTCCGAGATCGACGAAGTGATCTTGGGCAACGTGGTGAGCGCCGGGGCGGGGCAGGCGCCGGCGCGCCAAGCTGCCGTCCATGGAGGCGTGCCGGCCGGCGTGCCCGCCGTGACCGTCAACAAGGTCTGCGGCTCCGGGCTCAAGGCCGTCATGCTGGCCGCCCAGGCCGTTCGCGCCGGGGACGCGCGTCTCGTGGTGGCCGGCGGCTTCGAGTCGATGTCCAACGTGCCGCACTACCTGCGGGGGCTGAGGGACGGCGTCAAGTTCGGCGACCGCGCCTTGCAGGACGGCTTGGTCCACGACGGGCTGTGGTGCTCGTTCGACGGGTGCCACATGGGCGGACACGCCGAGTACACGGCGGCCAAGGCGGGCGTGACGCGGGCCGACGCCGACGCCTTCGCCCTTCGCTCCCACCAGCGCGCCGTGGCGGCCATGGACGGGGACAAGTTCCGATCCGAGATCGTGCCCGTGGCCGTCGAGGGCCGTCGGGGCACGGTCCTCGTGGAGGCGGACGAAGGTCCCCGGCGCGACACCTCCTTGGAGGCGCTGGGGCGGTTGCATCCCGCGTTCCCCAAGGACGCCCCCGAGGGCCTGGACGAGCTGGTGGTGACCGCTGGCAACGCGCCCGGCCTGAACGACGGGGCGGCGGCTCTGGTGGTGGCCAGCCAAGAGTACGCGCGGGCCCACGGTCTGCCGTACTTGGCGGTCGTCACGGGCTACGCGGCGGCGGGCGGCGAGCCCCGGGACCTGTTCTTCGCGCCCGTCCGCGCCGTGCGCACCTTGATGGACCGGGAAGGGACCGCCATCGGCGACTACGGGCTGGCGGAGGTCAACGAGGCGTTCGCCGTCCAGGCGGTGGCCGACGTGCGCGAGTTGGAGATGGACTTCGACCGCGTGAACGTTCACGGCGGCGCCGTGGCCCTGGGCCATCCGATCGGCGCGTCGGGAGCGCGAATCCTGGTCACGCTGCTTGCGGCCATGGCGGAGCGCGACGAAGCGAAAGGGCTGGCCACGCTTTGCCTGGGCGGCGGCAACGCCGTGGCCCTGGGCGTGGAGCGCGCGTGACTTCGGCCTTTGGGGGGGCGCGACGGAGATTATGGTGAACGAGAACGGTGCCACGAACGAGGACCGCGAATGAGAGAACCGCAGACCGCAGCCGCCAGCCCGCTGGCGTTGACCGGGACCCCGAGCCGAGCCGCGGCGGTGTCGCTGGCCGTCGTCCTCTTCGCCGCGCTGACTGCGGCGGGGGCCTACGTGGCCGTGCCGCTGGGCTTCACGCCCGTTCCCATGACCCTTCAGACCCTGTTCGTGCTCTTGGCCGGGGTGACGCTGGGTCCCGCCGCCGGGGCCGCGTCCCAGCTGCTGTACTTGTGCGCAGGCGTGGTCGGCGTGCCGGTCTTTGCGGCGGGCGGCGCAGGCCTGCCGTGGGTCCTTGGCCCCACCGGCGGCTACCTGATGGCGTTCCCCGTGGCGGCGGCGCTGACGGGATCGATCGCGGGACGGGAAGGGGCGGTCCTGCGCACGGCGGTTGGCCTCCTTGTCGGCACCGCGGCGATCTTCGCGCTGGGGGCCGCGTGGCTCTCCGTGACCGGCGTCGTCGGGTCGGGCCAGCTGTTCGCGGTCGCGGTGGCGCCGTTCCTGGTCGGGGCCGTTCTCAAGGCGGGGATCGCGCTGGCGGCGGCGCGGCCCCTGTCGCGCTTGGCGGGCGGGCGCCCGGACCGCCGGGGGCGTCGCAACCGCGAGCCGGGTCCCAACCGCGAGGAGCGGCCCCACGCGTGAACGTCGAGCGGGTGGCCGTCGTCGGTGCGGGCACCATGGGCAACGGCATTGCACACGTCTGCGCCCTGGCCGGCCTTCGAGTCGCCCTCTTCGACGCCGACCCCGCCGCCCCGGACCGGGCCGTCGCCACGATCGCCCGCAACTTGCAGCGCCAAGCCTCCAAGGGCCGAATCTCCCCCGAGCAGCGCGAAGAGGCGCTGGCCCGGATCGCGCCCTCCCCTTCGCTGGACGACGCGGCGGCGAAAGCGGACCTGGTGATCGAGGCCGTGCCCGAGCGGCCCGAGGTCAAGCACGCCCTCTTCGAGGCGCTGGACCGGCTGGCCCCCGACCACGCGATCCTGGCGTCCAACACGTCGTCGATCTCGATCACGGCGATCGGTGCCTGCACCGACCGGCCCGAGCAGGTGGCCGGCATGCACTTCATGAACCCGGTCCCGGTCATGCAGCTGGTCGAGGTCGTCCGAGGCCTGGCCACCAGCAACGCCACGGCCCAAGCGGTCGTGGAGCTGTCGCGCGCCCTGGGCAAGACGCCGGTCGAGGTGCGCGACTTCCCCGGCTTCGTGTCGAACCGCGTCCTGGCGCCGATGCTGAACGAGGCCGCCTTCGCCCTCATGGAAGGCGTGGCCGACGCACGCGCCATCGACCAAGTGATGACGCTGGGCATGAACCACCCCATGGGTCCCCTGGCGCTGGCCGACCTGATCGGCCTGGACACGGTGCTCCACATCTTGGAGGTGCTGCACCGTGAGCTGGGCGACGACCGCTGCCGCCCGTGCCCCCTGTTGCGCCAGTACGTGGCGGCGGGCTGGCTGGGGCGCAAGGCCGGCCGGGGCTTCCACCGCTACGATCCGTGCTGACCGCCGAGCAGCGAGAGGTCAGGGACTTGGCCCGCGAGTTCGCGGACGGCGAGATCCGTTCCCGCGCCGCCGAATGGGACCGCGACGGCGCCTTCGACCGCTCGGTGCTGGACCAGCTGGCCGAACTGGGCTTCTTGGGGATGCTCGTGCCGGAGCGCTACGGCGGCTTGGGGCTGACCGCGGGCACCTACTTGGTGGTCTTGGAGGAGCTGGCTCGGGGCGACGCCTCGCTGGCGCTGACCGTGGCGATCCAGAACGGCCCCGTGCCCCGCCTGTTGCTGGCCCACGGCGACGAAGAGCAGAAGGCGCGCTGGCTGCCGCGCTTGGCGTCGGGCGACGTGATCGCTGGGTTCGCGCTCTCCGAGGCCGGCGCCGGGAGCGATCCGGCGTCGCTGGCCGCCCTGGCCCGGCAAGAGGACGGCGGCGCCTGGGTGGTGTCGGGCGCCAAGCGCTGGGTCACCAACGGCGCCAAGGCCGACGCCGTGTTCGTCTTCGCCCGGACCGACGACGGCAGCGACGGCGACAGCCCCCCGACCAACGGCCGCGGCCCGGCCGCAGGCGCCTTCCTGGTGGACACCGGCGCCACCGGCTATCGGCCCGGCAAGCGAGAACGCACGATGGGGCTGCGCGCCTCCGAGACGGTGGCCGTGGAGCTGGACGACGTGCGGGTCGGCGCCGACCGGCTGGTGGGGCACCGGGCGCGCGGCCTGAGCCACGCCCTGGACGCGCTGGACGTGGGCAGATTGGGGATCGCCGCGCAGGCCGTCGGCATCGCCCAGGCGGCGTTCGAGCACGCGGCGGTCTACACGGGCGAGCGGCAGCAGTTCGGCAAGCCCGTGGCCGCCTTCGGGGCCGTGCGGAGCAAGCTGGCCGTCATGGCCACGCGGATCGCGGCCTCGCGGGCGCTGGTGCAGGAGGCGGCCCAGCGGTGGGAGGCGGCCGTCGCCCGGGGCGGACGTTGCTCCGATTGGCCCGCCATGGCCAAGCTGACGGCCAGCGAGACCGCCGCATGGGTGACCGACCAAGCGGTCCATCTGTTCGGCGGCTACGGATACATGCGAGAGTTTCCCGTCGAGAAGCTGATGCGCGACGCGAAGGGAACCGAAATCTACGAGGGAACCAACGAGATCCTGCGACTGGTGATCGGGCGTTCCGTCGCACGCAAAGGAGAACAAGGACAATGGCAGTCATGACCAGCCACGCGGGAGCGGGAGCGCCGGACCAGCGCGCGGGCCTCTTCGAGCGGTCGGGCATCTTCGACATGATCGATCGCCGCAGGCACGAGCAGGTGTCCTTCTGGAGCGATCCCGAATCGGGCTACCGCGGCATCGTCGCCGTGCACGACACGACGTTGGGGCCGGCGTTGGGAGGAACCCGGTTCTGGAACTACCGGAGCGAGGAAGAGGCGCTGATCGACGCCCTGCGGCTGTCCCGGGGCATGACCTACAAGGCGGCGATCACCGGCGTCGACCTGGGCGGCGGCAAGGCCGTGATCATCGGCGACAACCGGACCCGCGAGCGCGAAGCCGTCTTCCGAGCCCACGGCCGCGCCGTGGAGGCGCTGGGCGGCCGCTACATCACCGCGGAGGACGTGGGAACCTCGGTCCACGACATGGAGTTCGTCCGAAAGGAGACCGACCACGTGGCGGGGCTGCTGGACCGATCCGGCGACCCGTCGCCCGTGACCGCCTACGGCGTCTACGTGGGGATCAAGGCGTGCGCCAGGGAGCGGTGGGGCGACGACGCCCTGGACGGCCGCCGCGTGGCCGTGCAGGGACTCGGGAACGTGGGCATGAACCTGTGCGGCTACCTGTCCGAGGAAGGGGCGCGGCTCACGGTCACCGACATTCGGCCCGCCCGAGTTCGCGAGGCCGAAACGCGCTTTCCGGGCACCGTCGCTGCGGTGCCGGACGCCATCTACGCGGCGGACGCGGACGTCTTCGCCCCGTGCGCGCTGGGGGCCGTCGTCAACGACGACACGCTCCCCGTGCTCAAAGCGAAGATCGTGGCGGGCGCCGCGAACAACCAACTGGCCCACGGTCGGCGCCACGGCGCCATGGTGCGCGAGAGGGGCATCCTCTACGCCCCCGACTACGTGATCAACGCGGGCGGCCTGATCAACGTCTACGGCGAGCTCAAGGGGTGGAACGCGGAGCGGGGCAAGCGGCAGGCGGCCGCCATCTACGAATCCCTGTTGCGCATCTTTCGCCTGTCCCGCGAAGAGAACGTGCCAACCAACCAGGCCGCCGATCGGGTGGCGTTGGAGCGCCTGCAGGAAGCCAGGGCCGCGCGCGGCCGGCGCGCCAACGGGGCCGCCTGAACGGGGACCGACAAGCTATGGAGAACCTGCGCCGCGCGGACCCGCGCGTTCACGCCGCCACCGTTGCCGAAGGGGAGCGCCAGCGGGGCAACCTGGAGATGATCGCCAGCGAGAACTTCGTGTCGCGGGCGGTGCGCGAAGCCATGGGCACTGTCTTCACGCACAAGTACGCCGAGGGCCTGCCCGGTCGGCGCTACTACGGCGGCTGCGAGTGGGCAGACGAAGTGGAGGACCTGGCGCGCTCGCGGGCGGTCGAGCTCTTCGACGCCGACCACGCCAACGTCCAGCCCCACTCCGGCGCGCAAGCCAACATGGCGGCGTTCTTCGCCTTCCTGGAGCCGGGCCACCGCGTACTGGGCATGGACCTCAGCCACGGCGGACATCTGACGCACGGCTCGCCCGTCAACTTCAGCGGGCGCTTCTTCGACGTGACCGCGTACGGAGTGAACGAGGCCGACGGCCGCATCGACTACGACCGGGTGCGGGACGCGGCGCGCCGAAGTCGCCCCAAGCTGATTGTGGCCGGGGCGTCGGCGTATCCCCGGATCATCGACTTCGGCGCGTTCGGAGAGATCGCGCGGGAGGCGGGCGCGGTCCTGATGGTGGACATGGCGCACGTGGCCGGGCTGGTGGCCGCCGGGCAGCACCCCAGTCCCGTTCCCCACGCCGACGTGGTGACCACCACGACGCACAAGACGCTTCGCGGTCCCCGGGGCGGGCTGGTGCTGTGCAGCCGTGCGCACGCCAAGGTCGTGGACAAGATGGTGTTCCCTTGCGTGCAGGGCGGGCCGTTGATGCACGTGATCGCGTCCAAGGCCGTGGCGCTGGGCGAGGCGCTGTCGCCGGAGTTCCGCGAGTACGGGCGGCGCGTGGTGGAGAACGCCCGCGTGCTGGCCGAGACGCTGGTGGAGCGAGGGCTGCGGCTGGTGTCGGGGGGCACGGACACGCATCTGCTGCTGGTCGACCTGACGGGTCGGGACCTGACCGGAAAGGACGCCGAAGAGGCGCTGGAGCGGGCCGGGATCACGGTCAACAAGAACACGGTGCCGGGCGAGTCGCGGTCGCCGTTCGTCACGTCGGGCCTTCGGATCGGTACGCCGGCGTTGACGACGCGGGGCATGGGGCCGGACCAGATGAGGCTGGCCGGCGGCTGGATCGCTGACGTGATCGAGGACCCACGAGACGAAGGCGCGGTGGGCCGCGTCCGCTCGGAAGCGGCAGAGTTGTGCAAGTCGTTCCCCTTGTTTGCGCCGGGAACTGGCGGCATGGGAACCGGCGCGCAAGATTGAGACGCCATGAACGACGCAGCATCTGCCGAAAGAACGCTGGCCGCCCTGCAGGAGCGGCACCCGCGCTTCCATCGCCACGCCTACGGGTTCGTGCTGGACGCGCTGCACTCCGTCATCGACGGGCTGGGCAAGAAGCGCCACATCTCGGGTCGCGAGCTGGCGGAGGGCGCGCGCGGGCTGGCGATTCAGCGCTTCGGCCCGATGGCGCGCGCGGTCTTGGAGCACTGGGGCGTGCACTCCACCGACGACTTCGGCGAGATCGTCTTCGCGCTGGTGGAGATCGGCGTGCTGGTCAAGCAGGACGACGACCGACCGGAGGACTTTCGCGGTCTCTTCGACTTCGAGGACGCCTTCGACCAGAACTACCCGTGGTCGGCTCCCTCCTAGCGCGCGATTCGACCAGCTTGCGCCGGCAGTGGCGCGGTTCGCCGTTTCCGTTTACTTTGCGCCCCCGAGAAGCGTTCCGTGCCACGATGAGCTGATGAACACTGTGTCCGACACCGGCTTTGCCAAGTGCATGAAGTGCGACGAAGGACTCTTGCTGCCCCTGTCCGACTATGGACGGGAGGGCGCCCCGATCCGCTACAAGGCGTGGGTCTGCTCGAACCCCGAGTGCGGCTTCAACATCCGCATAGACAACGGCGAGATCACGTTCGGCCGCTCGATCGGGCAGAGCTACAAGTAGCCTGGAGTTGAGGCCGCCCGTGGCCGCGGCCTCCAGCGTCGAGCAGCGGCCGTTCGGCAAGCCGGTGGTCGGAGCGCCGACCGCGTGCCAAGCGGCCCGGTACGACCAACGGTCGATCGAGGACCGGGGCGTGCCCGAGCCGGCGCTGATGGAGAACGCGGGACGGCAGGCCGCGTTGATCGTGGAACATCTGTTTCCCCAGGGCGAGGTCGTGGCGCTGGTCGGAGCCGGCAACAACGGCGGCGACGCCCTGGTGTGCCTTCGCGCACTGGCGGCGTGGGGCAGGCCCGTTTCAGCGGTCGTGGTTGGGAAGCGGCCCAGCCCCGACCCGGTGTCGCACGGATGGGAGTTGCCGACGACGGTGTTCGACACGGGTCGGGCCGGCGCGGCGCGGAGATTGGAGCGACGGCTGACCGGAGCCGCAGTCGTGGTGGACGGCCTGCTCGGCACCGGGATCAAGGGCGCGCCCCGGCCGGCGCACCAGGCGGCGATCGAGGCGGCCAACCGCACGCCGGGGGCCGTCGTGGCCCTGGACGCGCCCTCGGGGGTGGACGGCACGCACGGCACGATCCCAGGCGCCGCCGTCCAGGCCGATGCGACGGTGGCGTTCGGTTGGCCGAAGCTGGGGACCCTGTTGCATCCGGGGCGCACTCGGTGCGGGCGGCTCGTTGCGGTGGAGATCGGCTTCCCGCCGCGCGCGCCGTGGAGCGACGGCTGGGCCGAGCTGGCCACGCCGGGGTGGGCGTCGCAGACGCTGCCCCGCCGTTCGGCCGCCACCCACAAGAACGAAGTCGGGACGCTGGCGGTCGTGGCGGGTCCGGCGATGGCGGGCGCGGCGGCGCTGGCGGCCCGGTCGGCGTTTCGGTGCGGCGCCGGGTTGGTGCGCGTGTGCGGCCCCGCCGACGTGGCGGGCGTGGTGGCCACCGTGCCGGAGGTCGTCTTCGTCGCGGACACGCCGGAGGCCCGCGACGCGAACTTGCCCGGGCGTTTCATCGAGGCCGATGGCGTCCCAAGCACTTCCGGGCGTTCCCTGGAGGCCGACGGCATCCCCAGTGCCCCCGGCCATTCCCTGGAGGCCGCGATCGAGGCCAGTCGCGCCTTGGTCGTGGGGCCCGGCTTGGGAACGAACGCGGACGCGGCCCGGAGGCTGGAGCGGGCGCTGGCGGTCCGGGCGGGCAGGCCCGCCGTGCTGGACGCCGACGCCCTGACCCTGCTGTCGCGCGACGCGGCCGGTGGCGCGATCAGGGTGGGGGACGTGATCGGGGCCGGTCCAGTCGTGGCGACCCCTCATCCCGGAGAAATGGCCCGCCTGCTCGGCTGCTCCACGGCCCAGGTCCAGCGGGACCGGGTGGCCGCCGCCCGCGGCTTGGCCGAAGCACGTGGGGTCGTGGTGCTGCTGAAGGGCGCGCCGTCGCTGGTGGTCGAGCCGGGCGGCAGACTGCTGGTGGCGACCGCGCAGGACACGTCCGACCTGGCCGTGGCGGGCATGGGCGATGTGCTTGCGGGCGCCGTGGGTGCCTTCCTGGCCCAGAGCGTGGAGCCGTTCTGCGCGGCGGGCTTGGCTCTGGACGTGACCGGGCGGGCGGCGGCGGCTTGCGGGCTGGGACCTTCGCTGGTGCCGTCGGACGTGATCGAGGCGGTTCCCGCCGCCCTGGCCCAGCGGGGCAACGGGCGCGCGACGCTGCCGTTTCCCTTCGTCGTCTTCGACCAGGACGCGCCCCGCTAGGCCGGCCGGGGCGGCGCTCGGGAGACGACTTGTGGACGAGACGGCCCTGGTGGCTCGTTTGGTTGCCGCCGGCTGGAAGGGCAGCCGGGACGTGCTGCTGGGTCCCGGAGACGACGCGGCCGTGCTGCGGGGCGGCTTGGTGGCCTCGACCGACCTGTCGGTTGAAGGGGTGCACTTCAGGTTCGACTGGATGGCCGCTCGCGAGGTGGGGTTCCGCGCCGCCGCCGCGGCTTTGAGCGACATGGCCGCCATGGGCGCCCGGCCGATGGCGCTCTTGGTCTCGCTGGCCGTGCCGCCCGACCCGGACTTGGCCGAAGAGCTGCAGCAAGGAGCGCGTCGGGCGGCCGACCGAGTGTCGGTTCCCATCGCCGGGGGCGACGTAAGCCGGTCGCCGGGGCCGGTGGCGATCGACGTGGTCGCGCTGGGCAGGGCGCCCCACGGCTTGGTGCGCAGAAGCGGCGCCGAACCGGGGTACGATCTCTGGGTGTCGGGCGAATTGGGCGCCGCGGCGGCGGCGGTGGCAGGCTGGTCCGCCGGTCGCGAGCCTCCAGCCGCGGCCAGAAGCCGGTTCGCCGCGCCTCCCGACCGGGTGCCCCTGGGCAGGGCGTTGGCGGCCCGCGACATTGCCCGCTCCATGATCGACGTCTCCGACGGCCTCTTGGCTGACGCCCGCCGACTGGCCGAAGCCTCGGGCGTGGCCATGGTCGTCCGGGACGACCGGGTGCCCGTTGATCCCTGCGTCCACCTCGAACCCGGCTCCACCGGCCCGGCCACCGGTCCCGATGCGGCCCGGCCCTTGAACTTTGCCCTTGAAGGGGGCGAAGATTATGAACTGATGTTTACGGCAGAATCTGGCGCGGAGGGCCGCTTGAAGGCCCTCGGCAAGGAGTTGTCCGTGTCCCTGACCAGAATCGGAACCGTCGAGCGCGGCCAAGGCGTGGTCCGGGAAAGCCCGGAAGGGCGTCGCCGCGTGGAAGGCCCCGGCGGCCACGACCACTTCGCCCGCCCGTGATCCGCACCTTGTGGGCTTACTTGGTGGGCGTGCTGGCCACGGCCTACTTCAGCATCGGCGTGAACGTCCACTTCTTTCTCGGCACCCGCGCCCGACACCGCTTCGCCGAGACCGCGCCCGCCCGCTGGGGCGCCTTGCTCCTGCGCACTGCCGGCGTCCGCGCGGTGTGGGAGCACTCCGAGCACTTGGGGCGGGGAAGGGCGCAGGTCTTGGTCGCCAACCACCAAAGCTGGTTCGACGTGTTCGCCTTGGCCGGAACCCTGCCCGTGCGCTACAGCTTCGTCGGCAAGAAGGAGCTCGCGGGGATCCCCGTGTTCGGGACCGCATGGGCGCGGGTCGGCCACTACGCCGTCGACCGGTCCGACTACAAGGCCTCCATGGCGTCGTTGCGCGAGGTCGGGGACCGCATGAAGGCCGAGGGCGCGACCCTGGTCGTGTTCCCCGAGGGGACCCGCTCGCCGACGGGCAAGCTGGCGCGCTTCAAGAAGGGCGCCTTCGTCCTGGCCATAGAGGCCCAGGTGCCGATCGTCCCCGTGGCCGTGCTGGGAAGCCGCCGAGTCCTGCCCAGGGGCGGGTTTCGCGTCGCGCCGGGGCGGATCACCATTCGGGCTGCGCCCCCCATTTCCACGGTGGGCATGACCATGGCCGACCGGGACAAGCTGGCCCGCATGGCCCAGGAGGCGGTGGCCAATCTCATGGGGCAGGCGGGACTCCGGCGTCGGCCCGCCGACCTCGGGCGCCCGCCCGCCGAAGCGGGAACCCAAGTCGCCAAAGTCGGGCAGGAAGCCGCTGAAGTCGGGACCCAAGTTTCCGAAGTCGGGACCCAGGCCGCGGAAGCCGGAGCCCAGGCTGTGGAGGTCGGGACACAGGCTCCCGATTTCGGGCAGCAAGTCGTCGGATCAGGACGCCGAGTCGCCGCGACCGCGCGCGGTCATGCAGAAGACCCTGCCCACGCGTTGCCGGAGGTCGCATGCCGGCGATCGTAGACGTTCGGGCGCGAGAGGTCCTGGACTCGCGGGGGACCCCAACGGTCGAAGCCGAAGTCGTCCTTGAGACGGGCCACCTGGGTCGGGCGGCGGTACCCAGCGGCGCATCGACCGGCGCCCACGAGGCTGTGGAGCTCCGGGACGGCGACCCGTCCCGGCACCTGGGAATGGGCGTCCGCAACGCGGTCCGCAACGTCCGCACGGAGCTTCGGGGCGCGGTCCGGGGCCTGGACGCACGCGACCAGCACGCCGTGGACCACGCCATGATCGAGTTGGACGGCACGCAAGCGAAGGCGCGACTGGGGGCCAACGCGCTGCTGGCCGTCTCCGCAGCTGTGGCTCGGGCTGCCGCCTCCGAATTGGAAGTGCCCCTGTACCGCTACCTGGGCGGCGAGGACGCGACGGTTCTCCCGGTCCCGTGGATGAACATCCTGAACGGGGGCGTGCACGCCTCCAACAACCTTGACATCCAGGAGTTCATGGTGGGACCAGTGGGCGCGGAGACGTTTTCGGAGGCCCTTCGCGCCGGCGCGGAGATCTTCCACGCGCTCAAGAAGGTCTTGGCGGACTCGGGCAAGAGCACGTCGGTCGGAGACGAAGGCGGGTTCGCCCCCAGCATGGCGTCGGTCGAAGAGACCGTCGAGACCGTGCTCAAGGCCGTCGACGCGGCCGGCCGCGTCCCCGGCGAAGATGTGGTGCTGGCCATCGACGCCGCGGCTTCGGAGATGGCCTCGGGCAAGTCGTACGTCTTTCGCAAGTCTTCGGGCCGCTCCCTGACGACCGACGAGATGACGGCGTTCTGGAACGACTTGGTGTCCCGCTATCCGATCGCCAGCCTGGAGGACCCCCTGGACGAAGAGGACTGGGACGGATGGCGACGGCTCACGGAGCGGATCGGGGACCGATGCCAGGTCGTGGGCGACGACCTGTTCGCCACCAACCCGACCCGGCTGGAGCAAGGAATCCGCGCGGGGGCTGCCAATGCGATCCTGGTGAAGGTCAACCAGATCGGAACCCTCACGGAGACGCTCGAGGCTGTGCGAACGGCCGGAGACGCGGGTTACGGGATCGTCGTGTCGCACCGTTCCGGCGAGACCGAGGACACGCTGATCGCCGACCTGGCGGTGGCGGCCGGCGCCGGTCAGATCAAGACGGGCGCCCCGTGCCGGTCCGACCGAGTGGCCAAGTACAACCAACTGCTGCGCATCGAGGAGGCCCTGGGCGAGCGGGCCGAATACCCCGGAAGGAGCATGTGGTCATGAAGCGTCTGATCTTTCCTGGAGTCTTGGGCATCGCCATCTACTTCGCCGTGGCGGGCGGCGAGTACTCCGTCCTGGAGTTGCGTCGGGGCGAAGCGGAGCTGGAGCTGCGCCGGGCCGAGCTGCCCGTAGTTCGGCGGCAGATCGACTCGCTCCGGGCGCGCATCGACTCGCTCCGGCACCACGACGAGGCGCTGGAGCGGTTCGCCCGGGAGCGCTACGGCTTCATCCGCGACGGCGAGCTGCTGTACCGGTTCTCGGAAACGCCCGCCGAAGAGGACGAAGACGCCGAGGTTGGCGACGAGGCCCGACGCCCGTCGGTGCTGGACAGGCTCCGGGGCGCTCGGCGCGACGACGACGCGGGACGCGAGGATGGACCGCGAGGCGGGGAGGACTCGGGCCGTGAAGACGCCGGCCCGGTGGAGCGCGAGTCTTCCTGACGCTGCCGTTGTAGCCCGAAGTTCGGCCGCCCAGGACGGGCGAATTCTTTGCTCCGCAAGGGCTTGGCGCCGAATCCGCGGGTCAGGCGCTGCAAGTCGGGCTCAAACAGCTATCCAAACGCCCCGATTTCGGCCCCATCGTTTGGGTATCCGCCCCGAGAGGCGGCACGAGACCCGCTCGAGAAAGGCCGCGCGTCCCCATGGACCGACCCCGCCATGATCCCCGACTCCCCGCCCCCGTCGCCCACGACTCTGCCCGCTCTCCCGACGACACGGCCGCCCCCGACGATGCTCCGGACCTGCCCGACGAGGCCCCGCACCTGCCCAACAATGCCCCGGACCCGCCCGACGGCGATCCCCACCGGCGCGAGCACCGTCCCCACGACCAGACCTACAAGGCCCTCTTCGCGCACGATGTGGCCATCAAGTCCCTGATCCGAGACTTCCTCGCCGTCGGCGGCCACGACATCCTCGACCTCGACACCGCCGAACTCGTACCCACCGAGACGATCTCCCGGGGCCTCGAGCGCAGGCTGGCCGACCTCGCGGTGAGGGTCTGGTTCAAGGACAGCAGCGCCTCGGTCGTCTTCCTCGTCGAGTTCCAGTCCTCCCACGACCCCGACATGGCGCTGCGCACCCCGGGCTACGCCACCGGGACGATCGAGATGCTGCGCGCCAACCCGAAGATGCTGGACTCGGACGGTTCCGTTCCCCTCGTACTCGCCCGCGTACTCCACACCGGCCCGGAGCCCTGGACCGCCGCGACCAGCTTGGCCGCCCTGACGCGGACGCCGCAGCCGCCTCCCGGTGCGGTCTGGGCCTGCGCTGGCGCGAGCACGCACAGCTACGAAGTGCTTGACTTGCAGTCGGCGTCGGCGCAAGACTTGCTGCCGGAGGACTCGTTGCTGGGCTGGCTGGGCACACTGGAACGGAAGCCGTGGGACGCCTTTCGGCGGGTGCACGCTTCATTGGCAAAGCAGTGGGCCGGGGAGGAGCATGCGTCGGCGCGCCGGGCGTTCGCGAAGTGGACGGACGAGCGGATGCGCGCGGCGGGCGTGCCGGCGGAGCGGAGGCGGGTCGTCGAGCGGCAGATCATTCAACCAGAGGAGGCGCCGGAGATGGAACAAACGTACGAGCAGTGGGTGGAGGAACAACAGCGCACGGGCATGGCGAAGGGCGTGAAGCGGGGCGTGAAGCAGGGGGTGGCCCGAGGTCACCGGGAGATGGTGCTTCGTTTGGCGTCGCGGAAGTTCGGGGCGGAGACGGCGAAGCACTTGGAGGGGCTGGTGGGGGCGATGGGTCCCGACCAACTGGTCCATGTTGGCCACGCTGTGGTGGAGTGCGACACGGGGGACGACCTGCTGGCCGAGGCGGCCAACGGCGCCACGGTCGCTCGGTAGCCGGTTACTTCTTCTCCGCCGGCGAGGCGGCTTCGTCGGCGTGGGCTGCGCCGGCGGCAACCGCGGCTTCGGCGTCGTCTTCTTCGCCCACTCCCAGGGCCTTCCGTGCGCCTTCCAGCAGCTTGCGGGCGTCGCCCGACTCGACGGCCCGCGCCACCTCGGCTTGGTCCAGTCCCAGGCCCAGGGCCGTGGTCTCGGCCAGGGCCTTGGCCGTCTCGGGGGCGAGCGCCGCGCCTTCGGCCGACTTCCCCAGGAACGGCGCGAACAGGTCCACGGGGATCGGAAACAGGGTGGTCGAGTTGTTCTCCGCCGCCACCTCCACCACGGTCTGGAGGAAGCGCAGCTGCAGCGCCACCGGATGCTGCGCAATGACCTGGGCCGCCGCCGACAGCTTCTTGGACGCCTGGAACTCGCCCTCGGCGGCGATCACCTTGCCCCGACGCTCGCGCTCGGCTTCGGCCTGCTTCGCCATCGCGCGCTTCATCTCCTTGGGCAGGTCGATGTCCTTGATCTCGACGCTGGTGACCTCGATCCCCCACGGGTCCGTTTCCAGGTCGATGATCCGCCGCACGATCTCGTTGATGCGCTCGCGCTCGGCCAGCAGTTCGTCCAGCTCCGACTGGCCCACCACGCTGCGCAAGGTGGTCTGGGCGATCTGACTGGTCGCGAAGTAGTAGTCCTCCACCTCCACCACGGCCTTGGAGGGGTCCACCACGCGGAAGTACACCACGGCGTTCACCGTGCAGCTCACGTTGTCCTTGGTGATCGTGTCCTGGGGCGCGATGTCCAGGGCGATGATGCGCAGGTCCATCTTCCGCATCCGCTCGACCCCGTAGGGCACCAGGAAGACGATGCCGGGCCCCTTGGCGCGGGTCAGCTTGCCCAGGCGGAAGACCACGCCCCGCTCGTACTCCCAAAGGATGCGAAGCGAACTCAAGACGCCCGTGAGGGCGAACGCCCCCGCCCCGACCAAGAATGCCAGTTCCATGATTTCCTCCTGCGAGAAGACGGTCGGTCGCCCAACGCCGGCCAGCCGCTCCGGCCCGAGTCGCGACTTGCGCGACGACAGCCCGGCGCGATCTCCCAATTGGAGGACCGAGGGGCCGGCTGACAAGTCGCGGGCTTGGCATCGCGATCACATCCCCCACACCGCGATCTCGACGCCGCTCTCGGTGGTGTGCTTGCCGCGAAACACCTTCTCGTCCCAACTGCGCCCTTGGTCGCGGTCGAAAACGACCAAGTGCCCGGCCTCGGCGCCGCATCGATCCAGGTACACCGTCGTCTGCTCCACGCCCTCGGCCACGGTGCGCTCCAGGCCCCGACGCTCGTGGCGAACATTGCACTCGACCACGTACCGGCGCACCGCGTCGCCTTCCGGCCAGACGATCAGCAAGTCGGTGCGACCCGTCCCCAGCGCATACTCCCGTTCGATCCGCCCGCCGCTGTTGACGACCCTCTGCAAGAACGCCTGCAAGAGCAGCTGCGGTCCCGCCTCCTTGAAGCCGTAGCGCTCGACCCAGTGCTCCGAGTTCTCGCGGTAGAACTGCTGAAACGCCCTCCAACAGCTTGCCCAGCAGCAGTGCGCCGGAGGCGTCCACGTACCAGGCCGGATCGTGGGGCAGGTCGTCCTGGGCCAACCAAGTCAGCTCCCGAGGCACGACCTCGGCGTAGATGGGGTTGGCGATGCGGACCGGCGGATCGCGGGCGATCAGCCCCAGGTCTCGGATGTACTCCACGTCCCGAGCGGTGTAGGACGACTCGCCGGCGCCGGTCAGGATCGGCTCCACGACCCGCCAGACGCGGTCCTCGCGCAGCTTGTCGGTGAGCTGGTCCAGGTGGGTGTCGCGACGCAGGATCAACGCTTCCCGGGCGTCAAGCACATCGGCTTCGGTCACGGCGCGCGACCTGTCCTTCGCCAGCTCGCCGCGGAAGCACGCATGGTAGGCCAGTGCGTTGACGAGCCAGGGCTGGCCCTGGGTCTGCGTCCGGACCGCGCCCAACGCGCCATCGGTGAACGGCTGGCCGGTTTCGGCGGTATGCTGTCCGAGCAGGTCGCGCACTTCGTCCGGGGAGAAGTCGCCCAAGCGCAACGACTCGGCCTTGATGTTGAAGGCGCTGCCTCCGGCGACCATCGTGTTCGCCGAACCGGAGCGGATGCGGTAGTCGCGCACGTCCCGGACGCCGCACAGGACCACGCTCTGGGGGAAGCCCGCGGGGCGCAGGTGGTAGCCTGCCCGGAGTTGTCGCAACACCGACAAGAGCGAGTCGCCCACCAGCGCGTCGATCTCGTCGAGGAGCAGGACCAGCGGTCGGTCGCTGTTCCGCGCCCAACGAGTCAGCGCCACCCGCAATGCGCTGTGTCCGCCGCTCTTGGCCAGCACGGCGGGCCAAGTCTCGGCAAGGAAGTCGTCTCCCAGCGTGTCGCGAGCGGCTTCGGCCAGCTCGCTGAGGACGGTGCGGACGGCAGCTTCCACGTCTTCGCGGGCCGTTGTCACGCCTTCCACGTTGACGTAGACGCAACGGTAGTCGCCCCGCGCGTTCAGCAGGCCCCGACGCCTCGGTGCTGGTCACGCACCACACCAAGTAGTCGCCCCGCGCGTTCAGCAGGCCCTGCAACGCCAGAAGAGCAGATGTCTTCCCGGTCTGCCGAGGCGCATGGAGTACGAAGTAGCGCTTCCGGGCCAGCAACCGCTGGATCTCGGCAGGGTTCGCGCGGTCGAGAGGAGGGATGTGGTAGTGGTCTTCCGCCACCACCGGACCTTCCGTGTTGAACTCCCGCATCCGGACGCCTCCCTTGGTGCAAAGAACCTTGCGCAACCTGTTGACGGTTGCAAGGCGCGGAATCCTTTCGCTCGCACGCGCAGCGCTTGGGGATTCTCGACCTGGTCGCTCGCGGGGTCATCGTGGGCACGCTGCCCTCGCTTGCACGCGCGCGACGCGTGGCCGCCAGCCCCGGTCGCGAACGACCCCAGCACTCCGGGTTGGGCACCCGACCGTCGGCCTGACGGGTCGCCCTCCTGACGGGTCGCCCTCGGCTTGACAGTCGCGCCCGGCGTTGGGAGCTTCCCTTCCCCCGCCGGAGTAGCTCAGCTGGTTAGAGCAGCGGAATCATAATCCGCGTGTCGGGGGTTCGAGTCCCTCCTCCGGCACTTTCCCGCGCTGGGCGCAGGACCGAACGAAGCGCTGGCCAGGTCCAAATGAAGCCGTCGATCTCCCCTTCGTCCCTCCCTCTGTCCCGTCGCGTCCAAGTCGAGACGCCGGAACACGTCCGGCTGGGCTACGACTTGGCGGACCTGGGGTCCCGGTTCGCGGCGATGGCGGCCGACGGTGCGCTCGTGGTCGCGGCGTTCGCGACCGTGGTGCTCGGCTTCGTGTTCGTGGCGCGGCTCGGCGTCTCGGAGTACGCGACCGGGACCGTCTTAGCGGTGCTGATCTTCGTGCTGTTCCTGTTCCAGTGGGGCTACTTTCTGCTGTTCGAGGCGTTCCACGACGGACGGACACCCGGGAAGCGCTTGTTCGGACTGCGCGTCGTTCACTCGGGCGGCCAGCCGCTGACGCTTCAGGGCTCGGCGATCCGCAACTTGGTGCGGGTCGTGGACCTGCAGCCCTTCCCCACCGGCGTGCTGGGGGGCGCGTTCATGATGCTCGGCCGCCGCACGCAGCGCCTGGGCGACCTGGCCGCCGACACGATCGTGGTGCGCGACCGCGGCTCGGGAGACCTCGCTTGGCCCGATCCGCCTGCCGCCGCTCCCGGGCGTCCGCTGCTCGCGGGTTCGCAGTTCGAGCTGCTGGCGTCGTTCGTCGAGCGGCAGGCCCGCTTGCCCCGAGCTGCGCGCGACCGGGTGGCCAACTCGGTGCTGGAAGCCCTTCGCCCCGAGGCGGAGGCCCACCCCGACTTCGACGACGCCATGCCCCGGCACGGCTTCCTGCTCCGGCTGCACGCCGACGAAGCTCCGCGCCATGCGGGCGGCCGAGTCAAGTGGGACCTGCAGGCCGCGGCCTTGGTGCGTGAACGCAAGCAGTCCTGGGACGACTACCGGCGCCGCGTCGACGAAGCGGTGGTGCGAAGCCTCCCGTCGCTCTCCGAAGGCGAAGTCCGCTCCTTCGGGCGACTGTACCGGGGCGTGGCCGCCGACTTGGAGCGGGCGCGGACCTACGGCGCGCCCCCGGCCGTACTGTCGGCGTTGGAGAGGTGGGCGGGAGCAGGCCACAACCTGCTCTATCGCGCCCCGCGTCGGTCGTCGGGGAAGCCGGTGCGGCGGTGGCTGACGGCTGGCCTTCCCGCTGCCGTTCGCGCGAGAAGGTGGAGCGTGCTGCTGGCGGGGCTGCTGCTCTTCGGGCCCATGGCGGCGACCTACGGGGCCGTCCGCGCCGACCCGGCCCTGGCGCGCAACATCATGCCGGCGGGAATGATGGCCCGTGCCGAGAACACCGCGCCCGGCGACATCGACGCCGCCTACGTGGACGTTCCCGGCGCCGCCATGCCCATGTTCTCGTCGACGATCATGACGAACAACCTGCAGGTCGCCTTCATCGCCTTTGCCGGGGGCGTCCTGGCCGGGGTCGGCACGGCGACGATCCTGGTCTTCAACGGCGTGCACCTCGGCGCGGCCTTCGGGCTCTACGCCAACCAAGGCGTCTTGGACGTGCTGCTGGCCTTCGTGTCGCCCCACGGCGTGCTCGAGCTCACGGCGATCTGCTTGGCCGGCGGGGCGGGTCTCGTGCTGGCGACGGGGATGCTGACGCCGGGACGGCGCACCCGCCGGGCCGCGCTGGCGATGCGCGGACGGGAGGCGTTGTCGATCCTGGGCGGCGCCGCCGTGCTCCTGGTCCTGGCGGGGATCGTGGAGGGGTTCGTCTCGCCGTCCACGCTGCCGGCCACGGCAAAGTTCCTGTTCGGCGGCAGCACGGCCGTGCTCCTGGCGGCCTACTTCGCGCGCCGGGGTGCGCCCGCGGGTTCGGGCCGGCACACGGCCTAGCTATTGCCGCCAGCCGACTTCGCTACAGCAGTCCCCGCTCCTTGACCTCCATGTACTTGTCCAGGGTGCGCGACATGGCTTCGCCGGGCGCGGCGTCCACTACCAGCACGCCGGAGCGGCGCATCCGTTCCAAGGCGACGGCCCGCGCGTGGCTCATCTCCTCGGCTGCGGCCCTCCGGAACGCCTCCGCCTCGGTCGCGGGAGTGCGCGCCGCCGCCGCTTCCAGCGCCGGGTTGCGGATCGCCACGGCCAGAGGCAAGTGGGCGCGGCCGACCCGAGACAGCGAGGCGACCAGGGCCCGCGACACGGCCTCGTCGATCACGTCGCAGAAGAGGACCACCAGGGAGCGCTTGCGGAACGTCCGGGCCAGCGTGGCGGCGGCCAGCGGATAGTTGGGCTCCACCAACCGCGTCTCGACCCCGGCCAGCATGTCGGCCATCCGCCCCAAGTCCGGCCGCCGAGCCGGCGAAGCGTGGCGGATCCGGTCGTCGAAGACCAGCGTGCCCACGCGGTCGCCGCAGCGCTTGGCCCGTCCGGCCAGCGTCATCGCCGCGGCCAGGGCGAAGTCGGCCCGCTCCCGGTCCATGACCCGCTCCCTCATGTGGCGGCCGGCGTCGATCGCCAGGACCACGTTCTGGTGGCGTTCGGCCTGGTAGCTCCGAACCACGAACCCCCGATGCCGCGCCGATGCCTTCCAGTCGATCGTCCGCGGATCGTCGCCCTTGGCGTACTCGCGGAGGCTCTCGAACTCGCGGCCTTCGCCCCGCCTGCGAACGGGCCGCGGTCCCGCTTCGCGCAGGTGGCGGCGAACGGCGTGATGCACGGACCGGGAGCGACCGGCGGCGCCGGGCTGGACCCGCAACGTGTCTTCCATGGCCACGGTCGTTCGCGCCCACGCCAGTCCCAGGGTTCCCAACGAGCGCATGTGAACGCTGCCCAGTCGCAGGAACCCCCGCGTCCGGGGTCGAATCCGGTAGGTCAGCCGAACCGAGGACCTTTCGGCTAGATCGACCGAGACCCCGCGCTCCCAATCGTCGGGGCCAGGGGACTCGCGGTCGGGCCGGCGCTCCAGTCTCGAGTCCAGGTCGTCCGTCAGCAGGATCCGAACGGCCCGTCGGCTGGGGTTCGACACCTCCAGGACGACCCGTGCCTCGTCCCCGAGCAAGACGGCCCGGGGGACTCGGCGGACCAAGCGGGGCAAGGCGGCGCGGCGCCCGTCCAGCCACGCCAGCGCCAGGATCAGCAGGTCGGCGACGGCCCCGGCGGCGGCGGACGCCAGAAAGAACGCCGATGCTGACGCCAACAGCGCGATCGTTCGCACACTGGGGAGCAGGGGGATCCGCGGCTGCGTCGCCAAGCCCGCGGGGGCTGCTTCGCGCACGCTCTCGGCCGGGTCGCCGACCGTCGGAGCGGACGCCGAAGCTGCTCCTCGGGCGGACGGCGCCATCCCGGCGCGATGTCCTGGACCGCGCATGGCAGCTACCGGGGCGCCTCCAGCGTCTCCAGCAGCGCGCGCAGCTCGTCGTCGGACGACCGCCCCTCGACTTCCGCCTCGGGCGTAAGGACGACGCGGTGTCGGAGCACCGGGAACGACAGCAGCTTCACGTCGTCGGGAGTCACGAAGTCGCGCCCGTCCAAGTAGGCCTGGGCGCGGGCGGCTTGGAACAGCGCCACGCCTGCCCGCGGACTGGTGCCCAGAGCGAAGGCGGCGTCCTGCCGGGTGGCGCGGACGATCTTCGTGACGTAGCGCCGGATGCGTTCGTCCACGTGAAGCCGACCCGCAAGGCAGCGAGCCTCCAGCAGCTCGGCGCGGGTCATGGCGTCGACTATCGGGTAGGTGGATTCGTCGCTGGCGCGGAAGCCGGCGTCGTAGCGGTCCAGGATGCTGCGCTCCGCTGCCTCCGGCGGGTAGTCCACGACGATCTTCATGAGGAAGCGGTCCACCTGGGCTTCGGGAAGGGGGTACGTTCCCTCGTGCTCGACGGGGTTCTGCGTGGCGAAGACCGTGAACGCCTCCGGCAAAGGGCGCGTCTTGCCGTCCACCGTGACCTGGCGTTCGGCCATGGCCTCCAGCAGCGCGGCCTGGGTCTTGGGGGGCGCGCGGTTGATCTCGTCGGCCAGCAGCAGTTCCGCGAACACGGGGCCGGGCCGGTACACGAAGTCGCGGGCCGCTTCGTCCAGCACGTTCACGCCCACCAAGTCCGCAGGCATCAGGTCCGGCGTGAACTGGACCCTTCCGAACTCGAGCCCCATCCCCCTGGCCAGCGCCCGCACCGCCAGCGTCTTGGCCGTCCCCGGCACGCCCTCCACCAGCGCGTGACCGCCGGCAAGCAAGGTGACCAGAAGCTGGCGCACCACGGCGGACTGGCCCAGCACGACCTGCTCGACCCCGTCCAGCAACCGGCCTGCGGCGTCCGGGCGGCCGGGCGGGGCGGGGGAGCCGGGCGGCTCGGGCTGGCCGTCCAGGGCGGGCGAGCCGTCCGGTCCCGACCGTTCGTCCGGGGCGGGCGCGTCGCCTTCGTCCCCCTCGGGCGTCCGATCCTGCGGTTGCGGTTCCGTGGGGTTCCGCGTCATGAGCGGCGTCCTCGTTGACAGTACTCGTCGATTCCGGCTGCGATCACCTTCAAATCTCGGGGCTGGGCCTGCAACCCTTGCCGCACCAAGCGACACGCCTGCTCGGAGTCGCCGCGGACTCGCATCGCCTCGATCATCGCCTGGGCTTCCGGGAGGGTCTTGGGCGGCGCTCTCCCCGCGGCGCGAGCCGCTCGAGCCAGGAGCAGAAGCGCCGCCGTGTCGCGAGCGCCGGCGGTTTGGTAGAGGCGGGCCAGGGCGGATACGTGCTCCAGGGGGGAGCGACGTTCGTCGGGCAGCGGGTCGGACGGCGCTCCCAGGCGCGCGCCCGCCACTGCCAGGGCCAGCAGCACCACGATGCCCAGGTGGAGAAGGGCGCGTCCGCCGTCGGTGCCCAGAACGAAGGCCGTCGCTGCTTCCGCCGGGGAACCCAGCCCGCGCACGCCGTGGTGGAACTCGTCGAAGAAGACCGTGTCGCCGGGAGGCGTGAACGCGAGCACGGCGCGCAACGCCAGGACCGCCAGCGGGTCCTCGCCCGCGTGTTCGTTGGAGAGCGGTTCCGCGTCCGCGAACGCGACGATGCGGCCCCGACCCAGCGCGATCACCGCCGCTGCCGCGCCCGTCGCGCTGTCGGGGGCGTCGGCCGACAGAAGCGGTTGCATGGGGGCTGGCGGCGGGCGTGGCGCCGGATCGGCTTGCGACGGCGCATCCGGCTGCGACGGCGTGTCCGCCTCCGCCGGCACCGCGACGAGGCGGCGGACAAGACGAGGCGGCGGCAGGTCCACGGTGAAGCGGTGGGGTATCCATCGGAGGTTGCGCGCGCCTGACTCCGGTTGCCGGACGACGAGCCCCAGCGAGTCCAGCACCGCCGGCGCACTGCGCGCCTCGATCCGGGGCGCGTAGAGCAGCGTGCCTCCCTGCCGGACCCAGTCGAGAAGCGCGTGCACCTCGCGCGGGCTGGGCCTCTCGGTCGGTTCCAGCAGCACGAGCGGCCCCCGAATGGAGTCCGCGTCCGCGAGCGGAGTCATGCGGGGCGCCGCCGGAACCCCCAGCGCCGAGACCGCGGCGTACAGCGCGGCCACCCCGTCCGGGGTCGTCCGAAACGAGCTTCGCACGTCGCCGCCCAGCGCCACTTGGCCCGTGCGCGGCCGGGCGACGAGCACCGCCAGGGCGGTCAGCCCCAGCACCGCGACGGTGCAGGCCACGGCGCCTCCTCGTCCCGCCAACGGTCCAGCCGGGCGGCTCATCGGGCCCGGCCCGCGGAGGCGGCGTTCGACGCCTGCCCGAGCCCGGCCAGCCCCCGTGCAAGGCGTTCCAGGCGCCGGTACGCTTCGGCGGCGGGGACCCGGCGACCAAACGAGACGCGCTGGAACGCCCCCAGGAACCGCTTGGCGTCTCCTCCCGCCGGCTTCGCCCCTGCTTCCGCCGCGTACTCGCCCGGAGTCTTGGACGGATGGAACGCCACCACGCCGTCGCCGTCCAGCGCCAGCAGGACGCCTTGGTACAGTGCGGTGGCCGCGCCGCGATAGTCCCCTTGCTCGGCCTTCTCGGCGGCGACCCGCCACCAGCCGGCGGTGGTTCGGAAGCTCTCCGGGCCCTCGACCAACCTCTGTTTGCGACCTCGCAGTCGACCGATCAGCCGGCGCAACACGCTGCCCAGCGCCACGGCCAGCACGACCGCCGCCGCGCCCCCCAGCGCCCACGCCGCGATCACGCCCGGGCCGTCGCCGATCCGCAGCCCGATTTCGCCCAGCAGTTCGCCCAAGGCCTCGAGGATCGCCATCATCGTGCGGTCGAACCAGCCGGGCTCCGCCACTTGGAAATCGGGTCCGCGAAGTATCTCCGCCAGTGCGCCGGACACCTCGTCGTAGGTGCGCACATCGCCGGGGTACGCGGACGCTGCCTCCTGGACGGCGAAAGACCCCTCCTGGATCGAGTCCGCCCCTTCCCGGACCAAGCTACGAGCGGTCCGCAGGGGAAGCCGCCCCGGCGCCGGCCCTCGTACTGGAACGAGGCGCCGTCGCGGAACGAGGCGCCGTCGCGGCAAGGGAAGCCGCCGCGGCCTCCAGGTCGTAGCCCTCGCGACGCACCCGCCGGTCGTAGTGGACCAGCATCACGCACGAGACCATGAGCGGCGTGGTCACGGACGACAGGACGAACGAACCCGTGGAGACGCCCCAGTACTTGGCGTTGCTCACGACGCCCGCTGGTTCGGCCGCGAACACGCTGGACACGCCGTATGCGAACGATTGAAGCGCCAAGTCCGGCAAGGCGAGCATGACGCCCACGACCGCCAGCGTCCCGAAGATGCGGAAGCGCCCGCCTCGGGCCAGCGCAAACGAGCGACGCAACGCGCCCACGGGGCCGCAGCCCTCGACGACGACGGCGGGCAGCAGTCCAAAGACCGACGATGCCCACCACATGAAGCCGGCCAAGGTGCAGAAGATCGTCAGCGCGACCCCGACCACGAACGACCCCATGAGCACGCCTGCGAGCACCGAGACGAAGGCTGGGACGAAAAAGACGACGGTCAGCAGCAGCGCTGCCAAGACCCCGGCGGCCAAGAACGTCGGGAGCCGGCGCAGGGCCAGGCGATAGCTTGCCCCGAACCCGGGCCCTCCGTCGCCCGGTCCATCCTGGTCGGCGTCGCCCGCCTTGATCCGCCCCGCGATCGCCGAAGCCAAAGCCGTCCACGCGATCGCCGAGAAGATCAACGCAGCGACCCCGGTCCCAATGAAGGCCGAGGAAAGCTGACCGGGACCTAGCGGCTGCCCGACCGCCAAAGGCTCGATGGTCAGCAAGCCGAGGCTGACCAGCGCGTGAGCGGGCGCCTGTCCGGCGGCGGCGATCAGCGTGTAGTCCAGGAAATCCCGCCTGTACACCTGAAACGACAGGTCCAGCAGTTCGCCGAACCCCAGTGGCCGCGTGGGAAGTGCAGGCAACGACGAAACTCGGCGCGAGGAAAGGGCAGGACGAGTCCCGTAACCTTTCGCCCGATGCAAGTGCAGTCAAATGGAACAGCCCGGTCCTGCGAGACACCATCGAGTTCGCCCGGACGCCCGCCGCCCTTGCTCGAAGGCCGGGAAGCGGGGAAGCTTCCGAGACCCTTGGAACGTCGCGTCCCGAGGCCGAGCGGACGCGCCGCTGCCGGAGCATTGCGCCCGAACCGCCCCCACCGACCGCCGCGCACATGAACCTGGAGACGACATGACCGTTCCGCCGTGCACCCCCCGTCCGGCGCCGGTTGCGCCGACCGTTGCCGTCGTGGCCGCCGTGGTCATGGCCGCCCTCGGCGCCGCCCCACTCCGACCGCTCGTCGCCCTTGTCGCCCAAGACCTTCCCGCCGCTCCTTGGCCGCCCGCTGCCACCTTCTCGATCGTCGGCTTCGATCCGGCCACCGGCGAAGTGGGCGTGGCCGTCCAGTCCCGTGTCTTCTCTGTGGGCAACGGCGTGGTCTGGGGCGAAGCCGGCGTGGGCGTGGTCGCCACCCAGGCGATCGTGGACGTGAGCTACGGCCCCCAGGCGCTGGAGCTGCTGCGGCAGGGCCTGTCCCCGGACGAGGTGGTCCGCGAGGTCCTCTCCCGCGACCCCGATCCCGACCCCGAACGCTGGACCAAGCTGGGTCGCCAGTTCTCCGTCATGAACGCCGCCGGCGAGGTCGCGACCCACACGGGTCCCCGAGCCAGCGAGTGGGCGGGCCACCGAATCGGCGAGCACTGCTCCGCCCAGGGCAACATCTTGGCCGGGCCGGCGGTCGTGGACGACATGGTGGCCGCCTTCGAGTCCACCCAGGGGCACATCTCCCTCCGACTCCAAGCCGCCCTCGAAGCAGGCCAAGCCGCTGGCGGCGACACCCGCGGAATGCAGTCGGCGGCCATGCTGGTAGTCCAAGAAGACGGCGGCGTCTGGCTCAACAACGACGTGGTGCTGCGCCTGCAAGTGGACGACCACCCGGAGCCCATCGCCGAGCTGCGGCGGCTCGTCGAGAAAGCGGCGGCGCAGCGGGAGCGGCGGCGGTAGGGCTCGCCCGGAGAAGTGCGATGACGAATGGCCGTTGCTTTATCTGGCCGGATTGCCGAGCCGACCTTCATGGGGACGAGAGAAAAGCTCTGTGGTGGGTAGACTCGTCGCGAGCCGGCGGATGTTACGGGATCACAGAGGCAGCTGCGAACCTACTGGAGCAGGTTAGGGTGTTGTCGGAGGATGCGGCGAAGGCGCGCCTAACGACTCGCCTGATCGACCATCGGCAGGAGACGGGTCGCCCCCTGGTGATTACCCTGGAATGGCTTGAGACCGACGCCCATGACGTGCTGGCCGCAAGTCTCTCGGTCCCCGATCGCGTCCAGCGACTAATGAAACAGCTTGCACGCTGGTCGCCGGCGATCGGCCAAGACATCACCCTCTACCACTATACGAGCGGCCCGAATGCACCCCCGCAGATGTCGGAAGTAGGCCAGAGAGCATTGGCATGGTCGGAATCGACGACGGCTGACGAGCTGAAATTCCTATGTCAATACCTGGCCGACAAGAACTGGATCCGTATCGCAAGGCCACCAACCGACCCGAACTACAGCGTCGAGGTGACGGTTCAAGGCTACGCCGCCCTCGACAGTCCCCCGGATTCCGAATCAAACGAGGCGTTCGTGGCGATGTGGCTCGACGAGTCGATGGACGCAGTGTACGATCAAGGGATCAGGCCGGGAATCGAGGACGCAGGATACAAGGCGGTCCGGATCGATCGAGAAAAGAACGTGGACAAGATCGACGACGCGATCATGGCCGGCATTCGCCGATGCCGCTTCGTGCTGGCGGACTTCACGCACGGCGAGGACGGCATTCGGGGCAGCGTCTACTTCGAGGCCGGCTTTGCTCGCGGCCTCGGGATCGAAGTCTTCTCCACATGTCGCAAGGACTGCATCAATAAGCTGCATTTCGACACGAGGCAGTATCACCACATAACATGGGAGTCCGACAAGCTGGACGACCTGCGCCGCCGAATCGCGGACCGCATCGGCGCCCGTGTCGGACCGGCCTCGTCTTCCCGCCGCCGTCAGCCCGGCTCGTAGACGAACAGCTCCGACTCGGGGCGGGCCAGCCAGTCGGCCAGCGTTCCCGCTTGTCGGTCCTTGGACGACAGCAACGGGGCTTCGCCGCCTGGCACGGGCCACGCCACGCCCACCTCCGGGTCGTTCCACCGGATGCCCGACTCGCACGCCGGATTGTACGGCCCCGTGCACAAGTACTGGACTTCGGCCCACGCGCTCAGCCCACAGAACCCCCGGGCGAACCCGGCCGGCGCCCAAAGCTGGCGCTTCGATTCGGCACTGGCCTCCATGCCGAACCACTTGCCCAGCGTGGGAGATCCCTTGCGGATGTCCACGGCCACCAGGAACACGGCGCCCAGCGTGGCCCGCATCATCTTGCCCATCGGCGGGTCCCACTGGAAGTGCAGCCCCCGCACCACGCCCCGTCGCGACCGGGAGTGGTTCTCCTGCACGAAGGCGTCCGGCAGCCCCAAGGCGGCGAAGCGTGGTCCCGAGAAGACCTCGTAGAGATGCCCGCGGTCGTCGCCGTGCACCTGGGGCTCCACGATCAGCAGGTCCGAGATCGGCGTGCGCGTGACGGCGAACGACATTTGACCCGGCGGCTACGATCCCGAGACGTCGAGGCGCAGGCCCCGCAGCACGGCCAAGTTCGCCCGGTCCGACTTCGTCGCGTCCCCGCCCTTGGGCGTCTCCAGGACCTTGGGCACGTGTCGGAACCGGTCCGAGTTCAGCAGCCGCCGGAACGGTTCCTCGCCCATGGAGCCCTGGCCGATGTGCTCGTGACGGTCCCGGCGAGACCCGAAGGGCGTCTTGGCGTCGTTCAGGTGAAAGAGCCCGATCCGGTCCGCCCCGAAGGCGTCGTCCATGCGCGCCACGACGCCGTCGAAGTCCGCCACCAGGTCGTAGCCGCCCACCCACGCGTGGCACGTGTCGAAGCAGACGCCGACCCGCCGCCGCCACGGCTCCGGCACCCGACGAATGATCGTCGCCAACTCCTCGAAGGTCCCCCCGACCGACGTGCCCGCCCCCGCCGTGAGCTCCAACAGCACGCGCGGTCCGCCCGAGCCCGCATCCCCGTCGCCCGAGGACGCTCCGCCGGCGGTGGTGCCCGCTCCGCTCGCCCCTTCAATGGCCTCCGCGACCGCCTCCGCGTTCCGATCGACGCCCGAGGCCTTGTCTCCGTCCGTGGCGTTCCCCGGATGCGTCACCACCGCGTCCAGTCCCAGCCGCCCGGCCCGCTCCAACTCGCGCCGGAACGCCACCACCGAGCGCTCCCGCAAGACCGGATCGGGCGACGCCATGTTGATCAAGTAGGAGTCGTGAGTGGCGGCGTAGACCACGCCGGCCCGCGCGGCTTCGGCTCGGAATCGAGCGCCCGTGCCCGCGGGCCACGCCGGGTCGTCCCACCGGCTGGGTGCCTTCGTAAACATCTGGAGCACGACGGCGCCGATCTCCGCAGCGCGCCCAGGCGCCTTCTCGGGGCCGCCCGCCACGGAGACGTGCGCGCCAAGCTCGTCCGGGGCGCGTAGAGCCGGTTCGGTTGCCGTCGGGTCGTCAGGCGCCGCCTTCATCTTCGGGTCTCCCATGCACTCAGCCTTGACTAGGAACTACGCCTAGCGCAAGACTTGCTTCCCCACCGCCCGAATCGCTCCCGATGACCCAGCCCTTCCGGACCCGCCCCGATCCGCCCGTCGCCTTCGTGACCGGCGCGTCCTCCGGAATCGGCCGGGCGCTGGCCATCCGCTTGGCCGGGGCGGGGTACGCCGTCGCGCTGGCGGCCCGTCGCCAGGACCGGCTGGAAGAGGTCGCGGCCGACATCTCGGACCGCGACGGCGCCGCTTCCGTTCACCCCTGCGACGTGTCCGATCCCGAACAGGTGCGCCGTGCCGTGGCGGAGTGCCGAGTGGCGCTAGGTCCCGTGGAGCTGCTGGTGGCCAACGCCGGAGTGGCGCTCCGGGACAGCGCGGACGGCCTGGACGCCGAGGAGGTGGAGCGCATCGTTCGCGTGAACTTCATGGGCGCGGTCTACGCGGTCGAGGCCGTCCTTCCCGAGATGCTGCGCCGCCGATCGGGGCACTTGGCGGCCGTGGCCAGCCTGGCCGGCCTCGGCGGTTTGCGGGGCAGGGCGGCGTACGGGGCGTCGAAGGCCGCCATGATCCACTTCTTCGAGAGCCTGCGGCTGGAGCTTCGGCCACGGGGGGTGGCGGTCACGATCGCGAACCCGGGCTTCGTTCGCACCGAAATGACCGAACTGGGCGACGATCGCCCCCGTCCTTTCATGATGGACGTTGACTCGGCCGCCGACCGCATTGCGCGGGCGATCTTGGCCCGTCGGCGCGCGCTGGCGTTCCCGTGGCAGCTGGCTGTTCCCGCAAGCCTGTGCCGCGCTCTGCCTCGCGCGCTCTACGACGCCGCGGCGCGCAAGGTGCCCAGCTAGCGCGGTGCGTCCCGGCCATCCCTACTTCGCCGGCGCGCCCCTTCTCATGGTCCACCGAGGCGGCGCCAAGCTGGCGCCCGAGAACACCATGGAAGCCTTTCGCGGGGCCGTGGACGACTGGGACGCCGACGTGCTCGAAATGGACGTGCGCCTCACCGCCGACGGTCGCATGGCGGTCCTCCACGACGAGACCGTGGACCGCACCACCGACGGGACCGGCGCCGTTCGCGACATGACGTGGCCCCAGCTCCGGGAGCTGGACGCCGGACACCGATTTCGCGACTCGGACGGCGCCCGCTCGTTTCGGGGCAAGGGCGTGCGCGTGCCTTTCTTCGAGCAGGTCTTGGAGACGTTTCCCGACACGCGCATCATCGTGGAGCCGAAGGCGCCCGAGGCCGCGGCCCCCCTGGCCGACCGCATCCGCCGCCACGGCGCGCAGCACCGGGTGCTCGTCGGCGCCGTTCGCGAATCCACTCGAAGGGGCGCGCGCGGGCACGCCGGGCCGTGGGGCGCGTCCCGCAGGCAGCTGGCGCCGTTCTGGTTCGCTTACCGCGTGCCCGTCGCCGGGCGGTGGTACGTCCCCAATGCATGCGCCTTCCAAGTGCCCGAGCGGTACGGACGGCTCCCGGTGCTGACCCGTTCGCTGGTGCGAGCCGCCCACCGTCGCAACATCCCCGTTCACGCTTGGGTCGTGGACGAACCTTCCCGCGTGCGCACGCTCCTGGACTGGGGCGTGGACGGCATCCAGACCGATCGACCCGACCGCTTGGCCGCCGTGCTGTCCGAGGTCGCGGGCCGTCCCCCAGCCCCGGCGAGCGCTTCGACGGCGACCCGCCGGGCGAACAGGTGAGCGGCGCGGCGGACCTCGAGGACCGCTTCCGCGCGCACTGGGCGGAGCTGGCCTCGATGTGCGAAGCCGAGGCGCTGGTGGTGGGCGTCTCGGGGGGCTTGGACTCGATGACGCTGCTCTTTCTGTTGAAGCGCGTGGCGCGCCGCGCGGAGCGAGCGAGTCCTCTTCGCCTTCAAGTCGTCCACGTGGACCACCGGATGCGCGCCGGCAGCGACGCCGATGCTCGCTGGGTGGCCCGGACGTGCGCGGGCTGGAACGTGCCGTGCCGAGTTCGCGCGGCCCCGGCGCCGGTCCGGTCCGAGGCCGAAGGTCGGAAACTGCGCTACCGCCTCTTCGAAGAGGCCCGACGGGAACTGGACCCCGACGCCTGGGCGGCGACCGCCCACACCGCGGACGACCAAGCCGAGACCGTGCTCTTTCGCGCCGCCCGGGGCGCCGGCCCCCACGGCTTGGCCGGCATCCTGCCCCTGCGCGCGCCGTTCGTGGTCCGGCCCCTGCTTCCCTTCCGACGGCGCGAGCTGGCCGCGTTCGCCGACCGCCACGGCGTCCCCTTCCGCGAAGACCCGTCCAACCGAGACTCGCGCTGGACCCGCAACCGGCTCCGTCGCCACGTGCTGCCGGCCCTGGAAGAAGCGGTGCCTGGGGCCACGGCGGCCCTGGCCACCCTTGCCGACACGTGCCGCCAGCAAACGGCGGCCCTGGACCACCTGCTGGACGACCGGATCGAAGCCGCGTCCGCCGCCGACTCGCGGGGCGCCCCGCCCCCGCCCGGCGGGCTCTCGCTGGAGATCGAGATCCTGCGCGCGTTGCCCGATCCGCTGCTCGTCCTGGTTCTGCGCCGCGCCCTGGCCCGCGTGGGCGGGCGCCCCAGCCGCGCCGGAACGCGCGAACTCGCGCGGTTCGTCAGGGAAGCCCGGAGCGGTCGCCGGACCACCGTAAAGGGAGGGGTCGCGGTCCTTGCATCCCTGGGCCAGCTGCGCCTACGCCCCGCTCGAGACGCCGGCGAACCGCCCACCCCGTCCGCCGTCCGGATCGCCGACCGCAGCCGGGGCGAAGGCGACTACCAACGCGGTGCGCATCGGGTCCAAGTCGCGTGGGGACCGTCGCCGCCGGCAGGGTTCCCCTTCGTTGCGTGCCTTTCGCCTCCAGAGGTAGAATTTCCCCTTGCCGTCCGTCCCTGGCGCCCCGGAGACCGGGTTTCGCTGCCCTACGGAAAGAAAAAGGTCAAGAAGCTCCTCTTGGAAGCGCGCATCCCGACCGACCGGCGCGACGGCGTCCCCGTGCTGGCCGGCGCAACCGGCGCCGTGCTCTGGCTTCCCGGCCTGACGAACCCGCCGGAATCGAGCGCGCCCGACGCGCCGTCTTCGCTTCCTGCGCCCCTTTGCGTCGGCGTCCGCGTGCTGGACCGCCCGTGAACGTCCACGCCCTGGACGCCTTCGCCGCGCTCCAACTGGGAGACAAGCGGCTCGAACGGGTCGTCTTCACGGAGGACGCGATCCAGGACCGGGTTCGGGAGATGGGGAGACAGATCGGCGCCGCCTACGGCCCCGACGAAGAGGTGCTGGTGCTGGGCCTGCTCAAGGGCTCGTTCATCTTCATCGCCGACTTGGTGCGCCGGATTCCGCGTCCCGTCCAAGTCGACTTCATCCGCGCGTCCAGCTACGGAAACGCGCGCACCAGCGGCGGCGAAGTGCGTCTGCTGTACGACCCCAGGGCCAACCTGGAGGGCCGAAGTGTTATCCTAGTAGAGGACATCGTGGACAGCGGGACCACCATGAACCACATGATTCCGCTCCTGCGGGACCGGAACCCGGCTAGCCTCGAGGTCTGCACTCTTCTCCACAAACGCACGGCGCGGGTGGCGCAGGAGCCCCGCTGGGTAGGGTTCGACGCGCCAAAGGAGTTTCTCGTGGGCTACGGACTGGGGGACGGCGAGGACTTCCGGCACCTGCCCTTCATCGGCTCGATCTGACCGCCGGACGGAGGCGAAGCACGCACCATGCCGGACGAGAAGCCCGCCGAGAAGGAGCCCCGCCCGGACAAGAAGGACGCCAAGAGCGAGGCCAAGGAAGGCCCCGACAAGAAGGAGCCGCGTCCGCCCAAGCTGGCCAAGATGTCGCGCGCGGCCCTGTTCTGGATCCTCCTGGCCCTCATGTCGGCCCTGGCCTTCCAGTTCATGCGCGAGTCCGAGCAAGGCGCCCCGCACGAGTTCTCGCTGTCCGACCTGCACCGGCAGCTGGAAGACCAGAACGTCCTGGAGGTCACCTTCTACGGCGAGACGCGGCTGGAGGGCGAACTTCGCCACACGCTCACCGTGGACGACCGCGAGGTGCACGAGTTCGCGACCGTCCTGGTGCCCGGCGACGCCGCCAACTTGGCCGAGCTCCTCCGAGCGCGCGACGTGGAGGTCACCGCCAAGCCCCAGGGCGTGTCGTGGTGGGGTCTCGCGCTGGGCGCGCTTCCGTGGCTCCTCTTCATCGGCTTCTTGATCTGGATCATCCGCTCCGTGCAAAGCGGCGGGAACCGCGCCTTCCAGTTCGGCCGGTCTCGGGCCAAGCTGATCGCCCCGGACACGTCGCAGGTCACCTTCGCGGATGTGGCCGGCGCCGAAGAGGCCAAGCAGGAGCTGGAAGAGGTCGTCGAGTTCCTCAAGGACCCGCCCCGGTTCTCGCGCCTGGGGGGACGCCTGCCCAAGGGCGTGCTTCTAATCGGCCCGCCGGGCACGGGCAAGACCCTGCTGGCGCGCGCGGTGGCCGGCGAGGCCGGGCGGCCCTTCTTCCAGATGTCGGGTTCCGACTTCGTGGAGATGTTCGTGGGCGTCGGGGCGTCCAGGGTCCGCGACCTCTTCGAGCAGGGCAAGGTCCACGCCCCGTGCATCATCTTCGTGGACGAGATCGACGCCGTGGGCCGGCACCGCGGCGCCGGGCTGGGCGGAGGCCACGACGAACGCGAGCAGACCTTGAACGCCCTTCTGGTCGAGATGGACGGCTTCGAGGCCAACGAGGGCGTCATTCTGCTGGCCGCCACCAACCGGCCGGACGTGCTGGACCCCGCGTTGCTTCGCCCCGGCCGCTTCGACCGCCAAGTGGTCGTGGACCTGCCCGACCTTCAAGGCCGAGAGGGCATCCTCCGCGTCCACGCCAAGCAGCTGCCGCTGGAAGAGGACGTGGAGCTGTCCCTGATCGCCCGCGGAACGCCGGGACTCAGCGGCGCGGACCTGTCCAACATCTGCAACGAGGCCGCTCTGTTCGCGGCCCGGCGGGGCGTGGACCGCGTGGCCATGGAGGACTTCGACCAGGCCAAGGACAAGATCATGCTGGGCGCCGAACGGCGAAGCATGGTGCTCAACGACTCGGAGCGGAAGCTGACGGCCTACCACGAGGCGGGCCACGCCGTCATCGCGGTCAAGGTTCCGGGTCTGGACCCCGTCCACAAGGTCACGATCGTACCCCGGGGAAGGGCGTTGGGGCTGACGGCTTCGCTGCCCGAAGAGGACCGCCACTCCTACACGCGCGACTGGATGCGCGGACAGCTGGCCATGCTCTTCGGAGGCCGCGTGGCCGAAGAGATGGTGTTCGGGCCGGAGAAGGTCACCACCGGCGCGGGGAACGACATCGAGCGCGCCACGTCGATGGCCCGGCGCATGGTCACGCGCTTCGGCATGTCGGACAGGATCGGCCTCATGGCGGTGGGCGACTCGGACCAGGAGGTCTTCCTGGGACGCGAGCTAGTGCAGCGCCGCGAGGTGTCGGAGCACACCGCTCGCCAAGTGGACGAAGAGGTGAAGCGCATCTTGGACGAGGCGCACGCCCGGGCGCGGAGCGTGCTGGAAGACAACCGGAGCCTGCTGGACGCCATCGCGGAAGCCCTTTTGGACCGCGAGACCCTGGACGGCGACGAGATTCAGCTTCTGCTGGACGGCAAGGAGCTGCCGCCGCTGGCGGCGAAGCTGGACGTGGAGCAGCTCCTCTTGTCGCTCCCCGGCGCGGAGCCCAAGCCCAAGGCCAAGCCGCAGGCTGGACTGAACCCCGCCGAGCCGCTTCCGTCGCCCGGCTGATTCGGGGGGCGCCCGGCTGATCTGGGGACTGGGGCGCGCGCCGGGCTCCCGGCTCCGGTCCGCTCCTTAGCTCCGGTCCGCCTCCAGCTCCAACCCGGGGCTGCGCGGGATCGACCGCTCCAGCACCTCGCGCAGGCGGTCGGCGTCCACCCCCACCTCCAGTCGGCCGCGCTGCGCGAGAGAGATCCGCGCCGTCTCCTCGCTCACGACGATCACCAGGGCGTCGGTTTCTTCGCTCAGGCCGATCGCGGCCCGGTGGCGCGTGCCCAGCGAGCGGTCGGGCACGGGGTGCTGCGTGAGAGGCAGGATCGCCCGCGCGGCCCGGATCGTGTCGCCCACCACCACGACGGCGCCGTCGTGAAGCGGCGACTGCGGCGCAAAGATCGAGCGAAGCAGTTCGGGGGACAGTCGCGCGTCCACCCGGCTCCCCGAACGCGCGTATTCGCGCAGCCCCGTCTCTCGCTGAACGGCCACGATGGCGCCCGTTCCCGAACGCGCCAGCTGCACCACGCCCTCGACGATGCCGTCCACGATGCGCGTCTCCCGCGCCGGCCCCAGCAGCCGGACCAAGCGGCTCTCGCCCAAGCGCGCCAACGCCGCCCGCATCTCGGGCTGGAACACCACCAGCGCCGCGATGGCGCCGTACTGGAACACGCCGGCGATCAGGCTGCGGATCATGGAGAACCCCAAGACGGTCGCCGCCAGGTGCATGGCCCCCAGCAGCAGAACGCCCAGGAGCATCTGGGTCGCCCGCGTCTCCCGAACCAGCAGGAGCACGCGGTACGTCAGCAGGAAGACGATGGCGATCTCGGCCAGATCGCCCCAACCGGGCCGCAGGAACTGGACTTGCCGAAAGAACTGGTCCACCGTGCGGTATTCTCCCCTGGACGCCGCAGCCTGGGTTTGCCGACGCACCGGCCCGGCCCCGAAGACGGAGCGGCTTGCCTTGCCGGAACGGATCGCCCTACAATAACCCAATTGTTGACTCGAACAGGACGGCTTCCTACATTGCGGAACGTCGCGTTGCCCAGCGGGACGCCTCGCCGGTTCGAGACGGCCTCATCTCTTCGGAGCGGAACTTGAACAACAGCTACGACCTCACCACCCTGTTCGCCGACGGCGGTCCCATGATGTACCCGCTGATCGTGTGCTCCCTGATCGCCCTGGGCGTGGTCATCGCCAAGGCGTGGACGCTTTGGATCGCCCACAAGGACACCGTGTCGGTCTTGGAGAAGGTCGAAGAGGCGGCGGTCGCGGGCCGGCTGGACGAGGCAGCCGAGGTCGCCGCTGCCACGCCGGGGCCGGCGGCCGCCATCTTGCTGGCCGGTCTCCGGCGCATCCGAAGCCTCACCTTGAACCGGGGCGAGCTGGAGCAGGCGATCTCCACGGCGGGAGCGATCGAGCTCAGCTTCCTGGAGCGGGGGCTGGTCATCTTGGCCACCGTCGCCAACGTGGCGCCGCTGATGGGCTTCCTGGGGACCGTGGCGGGGATGATCCTGGCGTTCGCCTCGATCGAATCCGCCGGGAACGTGGACCCCGGACTGGTCGCGGGCGGGATCAAGGTTGCGCTGGTGACGACGGCGGCGGGCCTCACCATCGCCATCCCGGTGAACATCGGCTACAACTTCTTCGTGACGCGCATCGACAAGCTGATCGTGGACATGGAGCAGAGCACGCAAAAGATCCTCAACATCGCCTGGGACTTGGAGCGGGACGGCAAGTTGCGGGTGGTGGCGGGGACCTAACTCAACGGAGGTCGGCAGAGATGGCGGTACTGGGCGGAAAGAAATCCAAGGTCTCCGACGAGATTCCCTCCTCGTCGATGGCCGACATCGCGTTCCTCCTCCTCATCTTCTTCCTGGTGACGACGACGTTCCCCAAGGACAAGGGGCTCGCCATCGTCCTGCCCGAGAAGGGCGAAGAGCAGGAGGTCAGCCAGAAGAACATCCTCCACATCATCGTCAACCCGAACGGCGCCGTGACGATCAAACGGGGCGAGAGCCAGCAGGAGCAGACGGTCAGGCCCGACGCCGTGGAGGCGATCTGGCGGCAGGACGTGGCGCAGAACGACGGACTCATCGCCGCCGTGAAGACCCACCCCGACGCGCCCTACCGCTTCATGGTGGACGTCCTGGACGCCCTGCAGTCGGCGGGCGCCGAACGCATCTCGCTTCAGATCCTGGAGTAGCACGAGCATGGGCCTCAAATCCGGCGGGCTTCAGCGGAAGTCCAAGGCGTCCCAGCAGATCCCTTCCTCCTCGCTGGCCGACATCGCCTTCCTGCTGCTCATCTTCTTCATGGTGTCCACGGTCTTCCAGACCGACAAGGACCGGCCGATCGAGTGGGCGGCGGCCGAGGCCACGGAGAAGATCGACGAGAAGCAGAAGAACATCCTCAACATCTGGGTGGAGACCAACGGCGCCGTCTTCATCAACGACGTGCAGGTGGCCATGTCCGAAGTGGGCGGCATCGTGGGGCCGCTATACGGCAGCAACCGCAGCCTGGTGATCTCCATCCGCTCCGACCGCTCCGTTCCATACCGATTCATCGACGCGGTGCAAGAAGAACTTGTGTCCGCCAACGTGCTCCGGGTCGTATTCGCGACCGAGCTTGAACAGACCATGACAAGGGAGAGACGATGAGCGAGCAGACGATCGAACAGCAGAGCGCCAACGAACGCTTCAAGAAGTCGTTCTCCGGCTGGTTCTGGGGATCCATGATCGCGGCCACGGTGATGCACTTCGCCGTGTTCCTGATGTGGCCCGACCTGGAGGCCGAGGACGTGAGCTTCACCGCCGACGAGCTGGAGGCCGTGGAGATCCCGCCCGAGGTCGAGATCCCGCCGCCCCCGGAGGCCATCGCCCGCCCGGCCACGCCCGTGGTCGCCGAGGCGGTGATCGACGACGAGATCACCATCGAGGTGAACACCTTCGAGTCGGTCGCGGTGGAGGACCTGCCGCCGCCTCCGTCCGAGGTGCAGACCGACATCTCGGCGGCCCCCACCTTCACGCCCTACACCGTACGGCCCAGCTACACGAACGCCCGCGAAGTCCAACGGGCGCTGGAGCGCGAGTATCCGGCGCTGCTCCGGGACGCCGGGATCGGCGGGACGGTCCTGGTCAACTTCTTCATCGACGAGGAGGGCGTGGTCCAGAACGCGGTGGTGGAGACGAGTTCCGGACACACCGCGCTGGACGACGCTGCTCTGCGCGTGGCCCCGGTGTTCAACTTCACCCCGGCCCTGAACCGCGACAAAGTGGTGCCGGTCTGGGTGGAGTTCCCCATTACCTTCACGACCCGGTAGGGCTTTCTGCCTCCGCTGGGCGGGAGCGCCCCGCCGGTCCCCAGCGGCCGGCGGGGCGTTTTTCCTTTGGGCGCGGAACCCGTGGACGCGACGCCGTTCGACCGTTGCTTGGCGGAGCGCCTGCCGCGAGTCCGCGAGCGGATCGAGGCGGCGGCCGGGCGCAACGGCCGGGAGCCGGGCTCAGTGCGGATCGTGGCCGTCACAAAGGGCCATCCGGCAGGGGCGATCCAGGCGGTTCTGGGTGCGGGACTCGCCGACGTGGGGGAGAACCGGGTGGAGGAGCTGGAGGACAAGGAGGCCGCGTTCCGGGGCCGGGACGTCCGATGGCACATGATCGGGCACGTGCAGGGCCGGAAGGCGACTCGGGCCGCCCGCCTGGCCGACATCGTCCACAGCGTGGACTCGCTCCGGCTGGCGGAGAGGCTTTCCCGCGCGGCGGAGGCCCAGGAGCGGCGGCTGGCGGCGCTGGTGCAGGTCAACGCGTCGGGCGAGCCGGCCAAGGGGGGCTTCGCCGTCGGCGACGGGTCGGAAGCCGCGCTGGAGGCCGTCGCCCAAGTGGCCGCGCTGCCGGGGCTTCGGGTGCAGGGCCTGATGACGATGGCGCCGTTCACCCGCGACGAGGCCGTGCTGCGCGCCACCTTCCGGCGGGTGCGCGGGCTCTTGGAGGAGGCGGCCAACGTCTCGGGTTTCGATGCGCGGGAGCTGTCGATGGGGATGTCCAACGACTACGAGCTGGCGGTGGCGGAGGGGAGCACCATGGTGCGCCTGGGCACGGCGCTGCTGGGAGAGCGGCCCCGGTGACGGGGGGTGATGCCGCCGGCAGGGCGACGTCCGGCGACGGGGGCGGCGCTGCCGAGCGGGCGGCCGAGGCGTCGGGTCAGATGGCGCGGCTGGAAGAGGCGGTTGCCGCCGTCCGCGCCCGGTGCGCGCTGGAGCCCCGGGCGGGGATCGTCCTGGGCACCGGGCTGGGGGGGCTGGGCGACGCCATGTCGGTAGAGGCCGAAGTCCCCTACGAGGAGCTTCCCCACTTTCCGGTCTCCACCGTCGAGAGCCACGTCGGCAAGCTCCTGCTGGGCACGCTGGAGGGCGTTCCCGTCGCGGCCATGCAGGGCCGCCTCCACGCCTACGAGGGCTACGCGCTGCACGACGTCGTCTTCCCGGTGCGGGTCGCGAAGCTCTTGGGCGCGGAGACCCTGTTCGTGTCGGCCGCGTGCGGCGGCATGAACCCGCTGTGGGCGCCCGGCGACCTGGTCCTTCTGGACGACCACGTCAACCTCATGGGCGACAGTCCTCTGGCCGGTCCCAACCTGGACGCGCTGGGTCCCCGCTTCCCCGACATGTCCGCCCCGTACGACCCGGAGCTGCGGCGGTCGGCGGCAGCCTTGGCCCTGGCCCAGGGAATCGTCCTGCGCGAAGGCGTCTACGCGGCGGTTCCCGGCCCCCAGCTGGAGACCCGGGCCGAGTACCGCCTGCTGCGCGCCCTGGGGGCCGACGTGGTGGGCATGTCCACGGTCCCCGAAGTCGTGGCCGCCCGTCACATGGGAATGCGCGTCCTGGCGGTGGCCGTCGTCACCGACCAGTGCCTTCCCGACGCGCTGACGGAGGTCGACGTGGCCGAGATCATTGCCGTTACCCAGGCGGCCGAACCCAAGCTGACCTGCCTGGTGTCGGGGCTGGTGGCCGGCCTCCGCTAGCGAGTCGTCCCCTCCGATGCCGTTTCCCCGCCCGCCGGCCTCCCGGGTCGCCATGGAGGAGTCCGTCCTCGAGACGTGGCGCCGGGAGGACACCTTCGCCCGGTCCCTGGAGGCCACCCGCGACGCCCCCGAGTTCGTCTTCTACGAGGGACCGCCCACGGCCAACGGTCGGCCGGGCCTCCACCACGTCATCAGCCGCGCCATCAAGGACCTGGTCTGCCGCTACCAGACCATGCGGGGCAAGCACGTCACCCGCATCGCCGGCTGGGACACGCACGGGCTGCCCGTGGAGATCGAGGCCCAGAAGCAGCTGGGCATCGAGGACAAGAAGGAGATCGAAGCGCGCGGGATCGCTTGGTTCAACGAGCAGTGCCGGGCCTCGGTCTTCGTCTACAAGGACGAATGGGAGCGCTTCTCCGAGCGGATCGGCTACTGGCTGGACTACTCGCGTCCCTACGTGACCTTCGACGCGGCCTACGTGGAGTCGGTGTGGTGGCTCCTCAAGCAGATGGCCGACCGCGACCTTCTCTACCGGGGCCACAAGGTGGTCCCGTGGTGTCCCAAGGATCAGACGGTGCTGTCGTCCCACGAGCTGTCGCTGGGCTACCGCGAGGTGGAGGACCCGTCGCTCTACCTGACCGTCGAGCTGCTGGACGGGTCGGGCCGGCACGTCCTGGTGTGGACGACCACGCCCTGGACGCTGGTCTCGAACGCGGCCCTGGCCGTCAACCCGAAGGTGGCCTACGTGGAGGTCGAGCACGCCGGCAAGCGCGTCGTCGCGGCGCGCGACCGGGCGGCGGCGCTCTTCGGCGAGGACTGCGTCGCCCAGCCCGTGCCGGTGGAGCAGCTGCTGGGCCGCAAGTACCGCCGCCCCTTCGACATCGTGCCCCAGAACGAGGTCCGCGGCCGCGCCTGGGAGATCGTGCCGGGCGACTTCGTTTCGGCCGAAGAGGGGTCGGGGATCGTCCACATGGCCCCGGCGTACGGCGACGACGACTATCGCGCGGGCAAGGAGTTCGGCCTGGCCGTGCTGGAGCCGGTGCGCGCCGACGGCGCCTTCGACCCCGACCTGCCCCTGGTCGGAGGACTGTTCTTCAAGGACGCCGACGAACCCCTGGTGGCCGACCTGAAGGCGCGCGGACTCGTCTTCGCTTACAGTCGCCAAGCGCACGCCTACCCGCACTGCTGGCGCTGCGAGACGCCCCTGATCTACATGGCCCGCCACAGCTGGTTCGCCCGCACGTCGGCCCTTCGGAAGGAGCTTCTGGAAAACAACGCGCAGGTGGCGTGGCACCCGCCGGAGACGGGCGAGGGGCGCTTCGGCGAGTGGCTCAAGGGGAACGTGGACTGGGCCTTGTCGCGGGACCGCTACTGGGGCACGCCGCTCCCCGTCTGGGTCTCGGAGGACGATCCTTCGCGCGTGGAGTGGATCGGCAGCTTGGCCGAGCTGGCGGAGAAGGCCGGCGGACTGCCCGACGACTTCGATCCGCACCGGCCCTTCATCGACGACGTGACGTGGAAGTGCCCCGCCACCGGGGCGGTCATGCGGCGGACGCCGGAGGTGATCGACGTCTGGTTCGACTCGGGCGCGATGCCCTGGGCGCAGTGGCACTATCCCTTCGAGAACCGGGAGCGCTTCCGCCGGCACTTCCCGGCCGACTTCGTCTGCGAGGCGGTGGACCAAACGCGGGGCTGGTTCTACTCGCTCCACGCCATCTCCACCATGCTGGGTCTGGGGCCGGCGTTCCGGAACGTGGTCGTGAACGACCTGATCCTGGACGCCGCCGGCCGGAAGATGTCCAAGTCCCGAGGCAACGTGGTGGACCCCTGGGACGCGGTGAGCGAGCACGGCGCCGACGGCGTCCGCTGGTACATGATCACCGTCAGCAACCCGTGGCTGCCCACGCGCTTCGATTCGGCGAAAGTGCGGGAGTCGGCCTCCCGCTTCTTCGACACGCTCTTCAACACGTACCGGTTCTTCGCGCTGTACGCCGACGTGGAGGGCTGGGCGCCGCAGGACGCGAAACGGGCGCCGCCGCCGGCCCAGCGCCCCGTCTTGGACCGCTGGCTGCTGTCCAGGCTGAACGGCCTGGCGGAGTTGGTGCGCCGCGAGCTGGACGGCTACAACCCGACGCGGGCCTACCGCGAGGTGGCCGCCTTTCTGGACGGCGACCTGTCCAACTGGTACGTGCGCCGGGCGCGACCCCGCTTCTGGGGGGGCGAGCGCGCGGACGGCCCGGCCGACTCGGACCTGCAAGCCGACTCGGCGGCGGCGTTCGCCACGCTGCACCAGGCGCTGCGGGTCGTAGCGCTGCTGCTGGCGCCGGTGGTCCCGTTCGCGTCGGACTGGCTGCACAGGGCGCTTGCGGGGCGGTCCAGCCATCTGGAGCGCTTCCCGGAGCCGGCCCGCGCCCTGATGGACGAGGAGCTCGAGCGCGAGATGGCCGTCGTGCGCGCGTTGTGCACGCTGGGGCGCGCTGCGCGGGAGGACGCCCGCGTCCGGGTGCGGCAACCGTTGGGACGGGTCCTTGCCGTGGTCCCCGGCGATCCCCCGTCGGGTCCCGTCTTGGCCCTTCTCGAGGACGAGCTCAACGTGAAGTCGGTGACGTTCGCGGGCTCCGCCGAAGATGTGGTGGCGCTGTCGGCGCGTCCCAACTATCGGGCGCTGGGACGACGCTTCCGAAAGCGCACCGAAGAGGTGGCGGAGCACGTGCGAGCGCTGTCGCCGGAGGCGTTGAAGGCGTTCCGCGGGGGCTCCGCTCTGCACGTGGAGCTGGACGGCGAGCGCCACGAGCTGGGCAACGACGACCTGGATGTGGTGGAAGAGGCGCGGGGGGCGTGGGTGGTGCGGTCCGAGGGGCCGTGCACGGTGGCGCTGGACCCCGCCGTCACCGAGGAGCTTCGCCGCGAGGGGTTGGCCCGCGAACTGGTGAGCCGCGTTCAGCGCCTGCGCCGGGACGCGGGGCTCGAAGTCACCGACCGCATACGGTTGGGGGTGCGGGGGACGGCGGCGGTCTTGGCCGCGGCTCGCGAGCACACGGACGTGGTCGCCGGGGAGACGCTGGCCGTGGCCGTGGAGGTGGGCGGCGACGGGCTGGGGAGCGACGACGACTCCGCCGGCGGGTACGCATGGCTCCGCAGGACCACGCTGGACGGAGAGGACGCCGTCTTGGGGTTGTCGAAGGCGTGACCGCTGCGGGGCTGGGAGCGGGCGGGCCCGGCGACGAGGCCGGGCGCCGCCGGTGGGTTGCGGACGAAGGCGCGGCCGGGCGACTGGACCTGCACGTGGCCGCTCGCTTGGGCCTGTCGCGAACGCGGGCCGCGGCGCTGGTGGCGGACGGGCGAGTCCTGGTGGACGGGCGGGCCGCCAAAAAGTCGGAGCGGGTTTGCGCGGGCCAATGCGTGGAGGTGGACGTGCCGGCGCCGGTCCCGATCGAGGCCGAGCCCCAGGACATCCCCGTGAGGATCGTCCATCAGGATCGGGACTTGGTGGTGGTGGACAAGCCGGCGGGGCTGGTGGTGCACCCGGCACCGGGCCATCCCGACCGAACCCTGGTCAACGCGCTGCTGCATCATGTGGGCGACTTGGCGGGGATCGGAGGCGCGCTGCGTCCCGGCATCGTCCATCGGCTGGACAAGGACACTTCCGGCCTCATGGTGGCGGCCAAGACGGACCGGGCGCATCGCGGGCTGTCCGAGGCGCTCAAGGAGCGGCGCGTGGAGCGCCGGTACCTGGCCGCGCTTTGGGGGCGCCTGGCCGAGTCGCCCGTCATCGTGGATCGACCGGTCGGGCGACACCCCAAGGATCGGACGCGCATGGCCGTCGTCGCAGAAGGCCGCTCCGCCCGCACCCGCTTCCGCGCCGTCGAGGAGTGGCGGACCGCGTGCTTCTGCGAAGCCCGGCTGGACACGGGCCGGACCCATCAAATCCGAGTGCACGCCTTGGCCCTGGGCCACCCGGTCGTGGGCGACACGACCTACGGGGCGGGCCGGGAGCGCGGCTTCTCCGGTCCTGGACTGCGATGGGCGGCCGAACTGGCCAAGAGAACCCCCCGCCAGTTCCTTCACGCGGGCCGGCTGGCGTTCGAGCACCCGGTCTCGGGCCGGCCCATGACCTTCGAGGCGCCGTTGCCGCCCGAGTTGGCGGAGGTCCGCGAGTGGGCGCTCCTGGCCTCGTCTCCCGGTTGACTTCGCCGCCCGTTCCGGGTAGCGTCCGGTCATGAGGGCGACAAGCGCGAAGGCCAGGAAGGCGGCGTCCCGAACGGGACCCTCGCTCGAGTTCTCCAAGGCGAACTTGTTGTGCGCGCTGGCAGGCTTGGCGGTCATTTCCCTGGGCTACTACCTGCTCAGCCAAGGGTCGATCACATGGGCGCCGGTGTTGCTGGTCGTGGGCTACGTCGTCTTGTTGCCCGCCGCCATCATCGTTTGACGGGTTCCGGCGCGACCTCCGCCGCCGTAGGCGTGGCAAGCGAACTGGCAGGCGCAGGACCCGCAAGCGGGCGCGGAGCTTCCGGCGTGAAGCGCTGGCTTGCCGTCGCAACGTGCGTCGTCGCCGGGACCGTCGCAGCGATGCCGGCAGCGACCCAGCAGGACCCGTGGCGCTGCCCCGAGCCCGCAGAGTTGTTGGCCGACTTGGACCTGGACGGGACGCTGGCCCATGTCCGCTACTTGGCCGACGACCTGCTGGAGGGCCGCGAGGTTGCGACCCGGGGCGAGCGGTGCGCCGGCGACTACATCGCAGACCGCTTCCGGGAACTCGGCCTCGAGCCCGCCGGCGACGAAGGGACCTACTTCCAGTCCTGGACCGTGCGTACGGGAACCGAGGTGGGCGAAGCGTCGCGGTTCACACTCGAGGGCGCCGCGAGAATCGAGGGCGTCGCGTGGACCCCTTACGGCTTCTCGGCCTCGGCGACGGTCCAGGGAACGATGAGCCGCGTCGGCCCCGGGACCGGCCAACAGGGCCGACCGGGCACGATATGGGTCGTTGAAGGGGCGGCCCATCCCCATGGTCCGGCCGTGGACGCCCACCGGTTCGCCAGCAACGCGGCGGCCGCCGGCGCGTCGGGCGTCGTCGTGCTGCTGGGGGACCACGATCCGCTGCCGGACCCTTCCGCCGAGCGTCGTGCCGCGCTGTCGATCCCCGTCGCGGCCCTGACGGCCGGGGCCGCCGCGGATGTGCGCGCAGCGCTGGGCGCCGAGGCGCCGCCGCAGGCCACAATGTCCGTCCACCCGACCCCCGTGCACGGCGAGGCCCGGAACGTGGCCGCCCTTCTGCGGAGCGTCGGCGGAGCGCCCGCCCGCCAGTCTCTGATCGTCGGCGCCCACTACGACCACCTCGGCTTCGGCGGCTTCGGCTCCCTTTCGCCGAACGCAGTCGGAGTCGTCCACAACGGCGCCGACGACAACGCTTCGGGCACCGCGGTGCTGCTGGAGCTGGCCCGCGCGCTTTCGTCGGGGCCGCCCCTGGCCCAGGACATGCTGTTCCTGGCGTTCACGGGCGAAGAACGAGGACTGTGGGGCTCGGCCAAGTACGTGGAGACGCCGCTCGTTCCCTTGGAGCAGACCGTCGCGATGCTCAACCTGGACATGGTGGGGCGCGTCCGGGACGACGTGCTCGCGGTCCTGGGCGTCGGCACGGCGGAGGAGTGGCCCCGGGTCCTGGAGGCCGCGAACGCCGGCGCCGCGCGCCCGTTGGACCTGCGCTTCGTGAACGACGGCTTCGGCGCATCGGACCACAGCTCCTTCTACGCCAAGGGGATCCCGGTCCTCCACTTCTTCTCCAACACGCACCCGGAGTACCACCGCGTCGAGGACGACTGGCATCTGGTCAACGCCGAGGGCATGGACCGCGTCGTGGAGCTTCTGGCGTCCGTGGTTCGCGAAGTCGTGCCGACGGCGGGCCTCGCGTCCCTGACGCCGGTGGCGGGGGCGGGCAACCCGCACGGTGCTGCCGCGCCCCAGGACGGCGGCACGGCGCGAAGCGGCTTCCGGGTGCGCGTGGGCACGATCCCCGACTACGCCCACGTGTCGGGAGGAATGCGGATCACCGGAGTCCGCGACGGCAGCCCCGCCGCCAAGGCCGGCCTGCAGGGGGGCGACGTGATCGTGCGCTTCGCCGGCCGCGACGTGGAGGACGTGTACGGCTACATGTACGCCTTGCAGGACCTGGAGCCTGGCGACGAAGTCGAGGTCGTGGTGTTGCGAGACGACCAGCGGCTTGCGCTCGCCGTGGTGGTGGAGGCCGGCCGACAGGAGTGAACGGGGCCGGGCCGGGCTCTGCACGGCGGCCTGCTGGCAAGGCCGGCGCGGGGCGCGTTACCTTCGATGTTGCGAGTTGCGCCCACGCCCACTCGAGCCCGGAAGCCGCAGCATGACTAGACTAGCCGCCGTTCTGGCCGCGGCAACGATCCTCAACCTGGGCTTGGTTGCGACGGCGTCGTCGCCCGCGCCTGCCCCTCGGCCCCCCGATCGAGCCGTCGCGTTCGACATCGACAACGAGGTCGTCCAGCAGTACTGCGTGCGGTGCCACAACGAGCGCCGGCTGCGCGGCAACCTGTCGCTGGAAGAGTTCGACGCCGCCAATCCGGTCGCGAACGTGCCCGTCGCCGAGAAGATGATCCGGAAGCTCCGGGCCGGAATGATGCCGCCGCCGGGGGCGCGCCGGCCCGAACCGGAGGTGCTGCAAGCGCTGGCGGCGTCGATGGAAGAGCGGATCGACGCGGCCGCCGCGCGCAACCCGAACCCGGGAAGCCGCACCTTCCAGCGCCTCAACCGTGCCGAGTACCAGCGCGCCGTCCACGACCTGCTGGGGATCGAGATCGACGCCTCCGCCTACTTGCCGGGCGAGACGGTGAGCGCGGGCTTCGACAACATCGCCGACGTGCAGAACCTGTCGGCCACCTTGCTGGAGGCCTACCTGACCGCGGCCAGCGAGGTCAGCCGCTTGGCGCTGGGAGACGCTGCCGCCACGCCGTCCGAGGCCACCTACGAGGTCTCCCGCTACGCCGAGCAGCGCGAGCACGTGCCGGGCGCGCCGTTCGGCACCCGAGGCGGCATTTCGGTGGTGCACAACTTCGTGGCCGACGGCGAGTACTACTTCCGGCTGGCGTTCCAGCACGAATCCACCGGCAACTTCTTCGGCCAGACAGCGCCCTTCGACGAGCACGTGGAAGTGTCGATCGACGGCGCGCGGGTCGCTCTGATTCCCCTGGACCGCTGGATGCACCGCCAGGACCCCATGGGCGTGGAGGTCGTCACCGACCCGATCAAGGTCTCGGCGGGACCGCACCGCGTGTCGGCCGCGTTCTTGAAGGTGGCGGAAGGGCCGGTGGAGGACCTGACTTCGCCCCACGGCTGGTCGCTGGCCGACAAGAAGATCGGCTATTCGTACGGGATCACGGGCTTGGCCCACCTGCGGGACATGACGATCGGCGGGCCGTACAACGTGACGGGCGTCTCGCGCACGCCGGCGTCGGACCGGATCGCGACCTGCCGGCCCGAGGCGGAGCGCGAAGCGGTGTTGGGCGTGGAAGCGGCATCGGGCACGGACGCAGCTTCCTCCCGCCCGGCCTCGGCCTCGACGGGGGCGCGGTCGTGCGCCCGGGAGATCGTGAGCGGCTTGGCCACGCGGGCCTTTCGCCGCCCGGTCTCCGAGCCCGAGATCAACGGTCTCATGGAGCTGTTCGCACTGGGCGCGGCGGACGGAGGCTTCGACATCGGAGTGCGCACGGCGCTTCAGGGCGTCCTGGCCAGCCCCGACTTCATCTTCCGCTTCGAGGCGCCGGCGTCGGACGCGCGTCCGGGCCAAGTCTACCCGGTCGCCGCTCCCGCGTTGGCGTCGCGCCTGTCGTTCTTCCTGTGGGGACGGCCTCCCGACGCCGCGCTGGTCCAGGCGGCGGCTTCCGGCGGCCTGTTGGAGCCCGCCGTCTTCGACGCCCAACTGGAACGAATGCTGGCCGACCCGCGTTCGGAAGCGCTGGGCACTCGCTTCGCGTCCCAGTGGCTGCGCTTGCAGGACCTGGACAAAGTGCACCCCGACGCCCTTCGGTTCCCCGACTTCTACGAGCAGCTGGCGCGCGACATGCGCCGCGAGACCGAGACGTTCTTCAACGCGCTGATGCAGGGGGGCGGCACGCTGGCGGACCTCCTGTCGGCGGATTACTCCTACATGAACGAACGCCTGGCCCGCCACTACGGCATATCGGGCGTGGCCGGAGACCACTTCCGCGAGGTGCCGTATGCGCGCGGCGAACGTCGGGGCGTCCTGGGCCACGGCAGCATCCTGACCCTCACGTCCCACGCCAACCGCACATCCCCAGTGCTGCGGGGCAAGTGGGTCATGGAAGTGCTGCTGGGGACCCCGCCGCCGCCCCCTCCGCCGGACGTGCCCGAGCTGGAGGCCACCGAAGGCGCCGCCGAAGGCCGGTTCCTGACGGTCCGCGAGCGCCTGGAGGAGCACCGCGCCAACCCGGCGTGCACCTCGTGCCACCGCGTGATCGACCCCATCGGCCTGGCCCTGGAGAACTTCGACGTGACCGGCGCTTGGCGCGTGCGCGACAACGGCACGCCCGTGGAGACCGCCGGCGAACTGTACGACGGCACCGCCATCCACGGCCCGGACGACCTGCGGGCCGCGCTGCTGAGCCGCCCCGAGCCGCTGGCCCGCACCTTCGCCGAGAACCTGCTGGCCTATGCCGTGGGACGCCGCGTCGAGCACGCCGACATGCCTGCGGTCCGCCGCATAGCCCGAGCGGCCGGCGAAGCCGACTGGCGCCTGGACGTGTTCGTCAAGGAAGTGGCGCGGAGCCAGCCGTTCCGCTTGGCGATGGTTCCGGCCGTGATGGACGACGGAGCGGAAATGGGCGAACGGCACTAGCGACGGCTGGTGCCGAACTCCATCCGTCGGCGTCGAAAGTGAACTCCAGAAAACGCAAGGAAGGGTCGATGACAAGAGAAACACCGCAGGACGCCACAACGCCTGTCACGCCCGATAGTGGCGACGATGCGGTGGAACAACAAGACCACGACCTGGCCTTGCCGGAAGATTCGGACTTTGAAGGCAGTGACGAAGGTGTCTTGAATGCGTCTAGTTCACGCATTTCCTTGGAGAAGAGCGACAGAAGTCTTTGGGAATTTAGGCGCTGGCACGACGACAACGAGCTAGTCCTTGATCCAGAATGGCAAAGAAACTACGTGTGGAGCAATCCGCAGGCATCAAAGCTAATCGAATCGTTCTTGCTCAATATCCCGGTACCGGTAGTCTACCTTTCCCGAACTCAAGACCAACGATATGAAGTAATTGACGGCCTTCAACGTCTCACGTCCGTTTTCAATTTCTTTGCTGACAAATATAAGCTGATCGGTCTGAACATCAGACGCGAACTCAATGGGAAGCGGTTTAGCGATCTTGACGAAGCTAGTCAGCGGACGCTCAAGAATGCTACGCTTAGATCGTTCGAACTGTCGAGCAGTACGGATCCAGACATTCACTTTATCGTCTTCGAGCGACTCAATACCGGCGGCACAAAGCTCAACGACACGGAAATCAGGAACTGCATATACAAAGGAACCACCAACACCTTGATCAAGGAACTGTCGAGCAATACCCACTTCGTCAAGTACGTGAATCAAAGCACGCTTCAGAAGAGAATGAACGATCGGGCTCTTGTTCTCAGATTCATGGCTTTCTATGAGCGAACCCATCATAAATGCACTCATGGCTTGAAGAAGTTCTTGAATGACTTCTTGGAAACATACCGCAATCCTTCCGAGAAGAAGCTGACCGAATTCAGGAATGTCTTCGATAAATGCATGAAAGCCTCATTCACCGTGTTCGGCGATATGGGATTTCGCTTGAGGAACGACCCGAAGAAGGGTTCTCATTCTACCGAATGGGCTACACGGGTCAACGCTTCTGTGTTTCAATGCATTTCCACCTCTTTTTCGCCGTACAGCCTGGGCCAGATTACTAGCATGGCAGATCGCATTCACGAAGAATACATAGACTTGATCACACGCGATGATCGTTGGATTGATTGCGTTCGTCGTGCAACCGGGGAAAAGACAAGGTTGTCTTACGTCTTCGACACTTGGTCGTCTAGACTTGATCTGCTGTTGAAAGATTCGCGGCCCGCCGATAGTAGTCGAGTATTTTCGCGGCAGTTGAAGAAGGAAATGTTTGAGCAAAATTCTACCTGCGCAATCTGTGGCAACGATGTCCGTCTCATAGATGATGCCGCCCTTGATCACGACGAGCACTACTGGCGAGGAGGAGCTACCATTCCTGAGAACGCCAGACTGGTGCACCGGCATTGCAATCTGTCGAGGGGCGGAAGAAGTTAGCGTTCGTTATTCTCGTGGAGGCTCTTGTGTCCGAAAGCCAGGTGAGCGATGCCGACCAACAGCGAAGCAACCGTCAACGTGCAGCTGGGCGATCTCCTGCGCACGAAGCACCCGGCTTGGCGGGACGGAATTGGCGTGGAGCAGTCGCGCGTCCTGCGGGAGGCGGCGAGGCGCCCTGACATCGTAGTCCGTCACCCCGGCGGCCAAGTCGTTGTCGTTGAGACGGAGTTCGCGCCTGGGGCGACAGTCGAACAGGACGCGTGCGCTCGGCTGGGGCAAGTCATGGACAGGCCCGGCGAGGTTGTGGAACAGGCGATCGCCGTTCTATTGCCGCGCGAACTTCGGACCGGCCAGGGAGCACTTGCCAACCGAGTCGCGGAAGCTCGATATCGCTACGCCGTCTTGGCGGGCGAGCCCGAAGCGCCCGTCCGGTGGCCGGAGGCAGGCTGGCTGGACGGAGATGCGAACGACTTGGCGGCGTGCATCGAACACGCGGCCCTGTCGGAACGGAAAGTCGCCGAGGGTACCGAGATCCTCGAAGTCGCGGTCCGGCAAGCGGCGTTCCGACTGGAAGAACTCGTGCGGTGGCAGAAAAAGAATACGCTGGACCGCATCTCCGCCGTGCTGCACCAGGAGCCGAGCGAGCAGACCACGCGGATGGCGATGGCGATCGTCGCCAACGCGCTCACCTTTCACGTGACGATCGAGGGTTCCCACGACATTTCGCCGCTCGACGACTTGCGCTTCCAGAACACGGGCAACTTCGACAAGGCCCTGGTCCTGGACTGCTGGCGCAGAATCCTGCGCGAGATCAACTACTGGCCAATCTTCAAGATAGCCACCGACCTGCTGCGGCCGTTTCCCGTTGACCTTGGGTGCGTGATCCTGAACAGACTGGTGCCCGCGGCAAGGAGCTTGGCCCAGATAGGCGCGGCGGGGACGCACGACTTGTCGGGCCAGATGTTCCAGCGTCTGATCGTGGACCGGAAGTTCTTGGCCACCTTCTACACCTTGCCGGCATCGGCGACGCTGTTGTCGGAGCTGTCGGTTCCGCGCCTGGACGTGGAGTGGGGCACTCCTGAGGACGTGTGCGGACTGCGGATCGCCGATTTGGCGTGCGGGACCGGCACCCTGTTGAACGCCGCCTACCAATCGGTCCGCGCCCGTCACCGCCGCGCCGCCGGAGACGACCAGCACATCCATGCCGGGATGATGGAGGGGGCCTTGATCGCGGCGGACATCATGCCAGCCGCAACGCACCTGACGGCCTCGATCCTATCGGGCGCTCATCCGACCGTCCCCTTCGGCGGCACGCGCATCGTGACGATGCCCTATGGGGAGCAGCCGTCGGAAACGGGCCGCCCGCTCTCCATCGGATCGCTGGACCTCTTGGGCCAGGAGTCGGCGCGATCCCTGATGGGCACGGGCCCAAGCCTGCAGATCGACGCCTTCGGCACGGGCCGCAAGCAGGTTCGCGGCACAGGCGAGGCCGAAGAGGCCGCCGACCCGCACGTGGTGGACCTTTCCGACCAGAGCGGCGACCTGCTGATCATGAATCCCCCGTTCACGCGGCCCACCAACCACGAGTCCACGACGATCCCGGTGCCGTCGTTCGCGGGCTTCGAGACGTCGCAAGCCGAGCAGAAGGCCATGTCGGGCAAGCTCGCCCGGCTGCGAAAAGGGCTGGACGCACCGGCCGGGGCGGGAAACGCGGGGCTGGCGTCGTACTTCGTGGACTTGGCTCATGTGAAGACGAAGCCCGGTGGGGTAGTAGCCTTGGTGTTGCCTGCCGCCTTCGTGCAGGGCGGTTCGTGGAAGGCGGCCCGGGTCCTGCTGGCCCGCCACTATGAGGATGTGTTGGTGGTGTCGATCGCGGCCAGCGGCAAGACGGAGCGGGCGTTCTCGGCGGACACGGGAATGGCGGAAGCGCTGGTCGTCGGCACCAGGAAGCGCAGCGCCGAAGCGGATTCGGAGTCGGGAGACGCCCTCTTCATCAACCTGCTTCGCCGTCCGCGCACGCTGGGGGAGGCGGCGGTGCTGGCCGACGTCGTGCGGCGGATCGACCCGCAGCGCCGAAGCGGACGGCTGAAGCTGGGCGATGCCGACGACGCCGGCAGCTTCGTTCGCGCGCCGTTGGCGGAGGGCGGATGCGCGGCGTTGCGGGAGCCGACGCTGGCGGAGGCCATGCTGTCGCTTCGGGCGGGCACGCTCGCGCTTCCCAGGACAAGCGAACGCCCCGCGGTCCCGGTCGCACCCTTGGGCCGGCTTGGGAGGCGAGGGCTGCTTCACCGGGACATCTCGGGCAAGCACCCCGGTGGCGCGCCCAGGGGTCCGTTCGACATTCTGGTTGCGCGCGACCAGCCGTTGTACCCGGTCCTTTGGGCTCACGACGCCGACCGCGAACGACGCTTGGTGGTCGCTCCCGACAGAGAGGGCGTCGTCCGGGAGGGCAAGGGAGCGCAGGCCGTGGACGTGTGGCAGAAGACGGCGTCCCAGTTGCACTTCAACTTGGACTTTCAGCTCAACTCTCAGAGCTTGGCCGCCTGCCTGACGCCGGAGAAGAGCATCGGCGGCCGGGCGTGGCCCAACTTCGTGGCCGATCGGTCGGAGTGGGAGAAGCCGTTGGCGCTTTGGGCGAACAGCACGCTGGGGTTGATCGGCTTCTGGTGGTTGGGCATGCGTCAGCAACAGGGACGAGCGATGCTCACGATCAGTCGCCTGCCCGAGCTGCTTGCACTTGACGCGCGGGCGCTGTCGGAGGAGCAGTCGGCCCGTGCCCAAGCCGTGTTCGCCGACTTTCGCGACCGCAAGATGTTGCCTGCCAACGAGGCGTACCGCGACCCGGTGCGTCAGGAGCTGGACCGGGCGTTGCTGGTGGACGTGCTGGGGCTGCCCGAGGAGCTTCTGGACGGCTTGGCGGCGCTGCGGAGCAGCTGGTGCGCCGAGCCCACCGTGCACGGCGGAAAGGCCACGCGCGCCTGATGCGCTACTTCAACACGTCCGGTCCGGTGGTGGCAAGCGACCACTACTGCGTTCCGCCTCTCGACCGGGTGAACTTGGCAGAGATTCAAGGGCTGATCGCCCAGAATCGCTACTTCGTCCTCCATGCGCCGCGCCAGACCGGCAAGACCTCCGCGTTGCTTGCGCTGCAAGACCTGCTGAACGCCGAGGGTCGCTACCGTTGCGTCTACGTCAACGTCGAAGCCGGGCAACCGGCCCGAGAAGACGTGGCGCGGGTCGTGGGCACCGTGCTGGCCGAGCTCGCGTCGCGGGCCTACGACGCGGTTGGAGACGAGTCGTTGGAGGAGATCTGGCCGGCAATCCTCGAGAAGCGCGGTCCCGACAGCGCCCTGCGCGAGGCGTTGACGCGCTGGGCCCGCGCCGTCGTCCAGCCGCTGGTGCTCCTGATCGACGAGATCGACGCGCTCGTGGGCGACGCTCTCCTGTCGGTCCTGCGACAACTGCGCGCGGGGTACGACCTGCGCCCCGGAGGCTTCCCCCAGAGCGTGGTGCTGTGCGGCGTGCGCGACGTGCGCGACTACCGCATCCGTTCCGGCTCGGCCAACACCATGATCGCAGGCGGCAGCGCGTTCAACATCAAGGCGGAGTCGTTGCGCCTGGGCGATTTCTCCAAGAACGAAGTGCGCGCATTGCTCCGGCAGCACGCCGAGGAGACGGGCCAGCCCTTCGCCGACGATGCGATGAAGGCCGTCTGGACACAGACCAGGGGCCAGCCGTGGCTGGTCAATGCGCTCGCTTATCAGACCTGCTTTCGCGGCGCCCCGGCAAAGGACAGGTCCCGTCAGATAGCCGAAGCCGACGTGCTGGAGGCCCGGGAGGCGCTGATCCTTCGGCGGGACACCCATCTGGATCAGTTGACGGACAAGTTGCAGGAAGACCGCGTGCGCCGCGTCGTCGAACCGTTGCTGACCGGCGCGCCCGAGCGGCGGTTCGCCCTGCGCGACGTCGAGTACGTTCGGGACTTGGGTTTGATCGCCCAGGACCGGCCGGTTCGAATGGCGAATCCGATCTACGCCGAAGTGGTGCCTCGGGAGCTCTCGTTGTTGCCGCAAGAGGAGATGGCGGACGAGATCACATGGTATGTGGACGACTCGGGCAACCTGCGGATGGACAAGCTGCTGGCCGCGTTCCAGCAGTTCTTCCGGGAGCACTCGGAGCACTGGGCGGGACGATTCCAGTACCAGGAGGCGGGACCGCAGCTGCTCCTGCAGGCGTTCTTGCAGAGGGTCGTCAACAGCGGTGGGCGGATCGAGCGGGAGTACGGGCTGGGACGCGGGCGCACGGACCTGTTGGTGACGTGGCCGGAGGGCCGGGCCGAATTGGATTCGGGGGCCGCGCCAGCCGGCCGGACGCAAAAGTTCGTGATCGAGTGCAAGGTGTTGCACGCGAGCTTGGAGCGCACCGTCGCCGACGGCGTGGAGCAGACGGCGGGCTACATGGACCGCTGCGACGCGGAGGCCGGCCATCTGGTCGTCTTCGACCGCCGGGAGGGCCGCAGCTGGGAAGAGAAGGTCTTTCGCCGGAGCCGAAGGGCGGAGAGCGGCGTCGAGATCGAAGTCTGGGGGATGTGAGGCGGAATTGGCGCGGGCGGCCCCGTCTCGGTAGCTTGGAATCGGCGTTCCTGAACCCCAGGCCGCCAAGTGGACCGCGCCACAGGAGGCAGAGACCATGCGCCTGATCACCGGAGCCAGCATCCCCCGCCGCGTGTTCCTGAAAGGCGTGGGGGCCACCGTTTCGCTGCCGTTCCTGGACGCGATGATCCCGGCGGGGCTGCGGGCGTCGGGGGCGGCCTCGGCGGCGAGCGGACCCACCCGCCTGGTGGCGATCGAGATGGTGCACGGGGCGGCGGGGAGCAACGAGTGGGGCGCCACGCGGAACTACTGGTCGCCTGCGGAGACGGGACGGCACTTCGACCTGTCGCCCAGCGCGCTCAGCCCGCTGGAGCCGTATCGGGACTACCTGACGATCGTCAGCGACACCGACGTGGAGCCGGCGGAAGCCAAGAAGCCCAAGGAGATCGGGGGCGACCACTTCCGCTCCAGCGCCACCTTCCTCACCCAGTCGCACCCGCGGCAGACCGAGGGCTCGGACATCTTCGTCGGCACGTCGCTGGACCAGATGTTCGCCCAGCGGTTCGGCCAGGACACGCCGATTCCGTCGATGCAGCTCTGCATCGAGAACGTGGACCAATCCGGCGGGTGCGCCTACGGCTACGCCTGCGTCTACACCGACACGATCAGCTGGGCCTCGCCCACCGAACCGCTGCCGATGGTGCGCGACCCCCGAGTCGCCTTCGACCAGATCTTCGGCGCGGGCGGCTCGCCGGAGGAGCGGGCTGCGCGGCGCTTGGCCAACCGGAGCATCCTGGACTTCATCGCTGGGCGGGTCGCCCAGTTGAAGCGGACGCTGGGGCCGGCCGACCTGATCCGGCTGGACCGCTACATGGAGAACGTGCGCGAGTTGGAGCGGCGCATCGAGACCGTGGAAGCCCGGAACGCCAGCGGCGAGGGAAGGGAGTTGCCCGAAGCGCCCGCCGGCGTGCCCGACTCGTTCGAGGAACACGTGCGGCTCATGTTCGACCTGCAGGCGCTGGCGTTCGCGTCGGACGCCACGCGGGTCTTCTCCTTCAAGATGGGACGGGACTCGTCGGCCCGCATCTTCCCCGAGAGCGGCGTGGACAAGCCCTTCCATCCGGCGTCCCACCACGGCGGCAACGAAGGGAACATCACCGACTTCGCCCAAATCAACCGCTACCACGTGGGGCAGCTGACCTACTTCTTCGACCGGCTGCGCGAGACGATGGACGGCGACGCGGACCTGCTGGAGCGCACGATGATCGTCTACGGCTCGCCGATGGGCGACCCGAACGTGCACAACCACAAGCGCTGCCCGCTGTTCGTCGCCGGCAAGGCGAACGGCGCGTTGGACGGCGGCATGCACCTGCGGGCGGCGCCGGGAACGCCGATGGCCAACGTCATGCTCTCTCTGGCGCACAAGCTGGGGATGGACGACATGGAACGCTTCGGCAACAGCACCGGCGACTTCTCGCTGGCGGTGTAGGGGGCGGCCATGGGCCGGAGCGCGTTGCTGACGGCGGCGCTGGTCGTTCTTGCGCCTTGGGCGGTCCCCGAGCGCCACTCCGCCGGGGCTCTCCAGGGGCCGACGTCGCGGGTAGGCGGCGCGGCGTTGCGGCCCGGCCTCTCCTCGCCGGTTGCCGACGCGGCCATGCGGGGGGACGCCGACGCCGTGCGGTCGCTGGTCGGGCAAGGGAGCGACGTGAACCAGCCCCAGGGCGACGGGATGACCGCGCTTCACTGGGCGGCTCGCAACCGGGACGCCGCGCTGGTGCGCTTCCTGCTGGGAGCGGGGGCGAAAGTGGGTGCGGGAACCCGCATCGGGGACTACGCGCCGCTTCACATGGCCGCGCAGGCCGGGGCGGGGGAGGTGACCGAGCTGCTGCTGGCCGGCGGCGCCGACCCCGAGGCGGCCACCACGGAGACGGGCGGCGCGCGGGCGCTCCACTTTGCGGCGCAGGCGGGAGACGGGCGCACCGTGGAGGCGTTGCTGGCCGCGGGCGCGGACCCGAACGCCGCCGAGACGGCGTGGGGGCAGACGCCGTTGATCTTTGCGGCTTCGGCGGGCAGGACCTCGGCTGTGCGGTTGTTGCTGGCCGCGGGGGCCGACCCCTCCGTCGCCACGAAGGTGATCGACGTGGCGGAGCGGGCCGTTGCCGACCGGATCGATCGGGCCGAGCGGAACAAGCGTCTCAAGGCGGGGGAGGCGTGGGATCCGGCAGCGGCGGAGGCGGCGCGTCGGCAAGCGGATGCGGAGCGACGCCAGACTGAAGCGGAGAGGCAGCGGCAAGAGGCCCGGCGCGCGCTGGCGGAGGCGGCGTCGCAAGAAGAGGGTCGGACGCGGATGATCGAGGAGCCCGAGCCCCTGTCCTACGGCGAGCTGGTCGGCGGCCACGGAGGACTCACGGCGCTTCTGCACGCAGCCCGGGAAGGCCACGACGAGACCGCCCGGGCGTTGCTGGACGGCGGTGCGGAGATCGACCAGACCAGCGCCGGCGACGGCGCCAGCCCCATGCTCATGGCGCTGATCAACGGCCACTTCGACCTGGCGATGAGCCTCCTGGACCGCGGCGCGGACCCCAACGTCGCGAGCCATGCGGGCGCCGCGCCTCTCTTCGCGGCGATCAACACCCACTGGGCGCCCAAGTCGCGCTACCCCCAGCAGCACGTCTACATGCAGCAGGACCAAACCTACTTGGAGGTGATGCGCAAGCTGCTGGACGCCGGCGCCGATCCCAATGCTCGGCTGACCAAGCACCTCTGGTTCATGTCGTACAACTTCGACCTGTTGCAGATCGACGCGAAGGGCGCGACTCCCTTTTGGCGCGCGGCCTACGCGCTGGACGTGGAGGCGATGCGACTGCTGACCAGCCGGGGCGCGGACCCGTCGACGCCCACCGTGAAGGTGCCGTCCCGGCGCTACTCGAGGGGGGGCGACGAAGACGATCAATCGGGATTGCCTCCCGTTCCCGTCGGGGGTCCGGCGGTCCATCCGATCCACGCGGCGTCGGGCGTCGGGTACGGGCAGGGCTTCGCCGCCAACGCCCACCGCCACGTTCCCGACGGTTGGTTGCCCGCGGTGCGGTACTTGGTCGAGGAGCTCGGAGCCGACGTGAACGCGCGCGACCACGACGGCTACAGCCCCCTGCACCACGCGGCGGCTCGGGGCGACAACGAGCTGATCCGCTACTTGGTGGAGCAGGGCGCCGACGTGACGGTCGTAAGCCGGCGCGGCCAGACCACCGTGGACATGGCCAACGGCCCGGTCCAGCGCATCCAGCCGTTCCCCGAGACCGTGGCGCTGCTGGAGAGCCTGGGGGCCGTGAACAACCACAACTGCGTTTCCTGCTAGACGGAAGTTCCGTCGCCCGACACGACGGCCGATGGATTCGCGGGCAGGCGTTGCAAAAGCGGTCGGCCCCATGGTTTGGGTATCCGCCCCGAGAGCCGGCCGCAAGTGCGCTCGCCCCCGCGTGATGACGGACTGTTGATGCGGTAGTCGCAATTCTGTCCGCCTGCTCCGGCGGACGCGGTCCTGCGCCCGTCGCGAGGCATGATCCCTCGCACGCCCCGCAAGGAGGCCGCTCCCCGCATGGACCGTTCCGCCCAAGCGCCCGAGTCGCGCCGGCACGACGAGACCTACAAGCTCCTGTTCTCGCGTGCGCCGCCGGCCGCCGACCTGATCCGCGACTTCGCCGCCCACGGCTGGAGCCGCACGCTCGACCTGGCGACGCTCGAGCCGTTTCCCACCGAGAGCGTGAGCCCGGAGTTGCAGCGCCGGCTGGGCGACTGCGCGTGGCGGGCGTGGTTCAAGGACGGTCGGGCGTCGGTCGTGTTCCTGGTCGAGTTCCAGTCGTCGTTGGATCGCGAGATGCTCTTCCGCACGATGGACTACAGCCAAGCGGCGCACTTGGCGTTCCATCGGTATCCGGGCCTGCGGGACCCGGGCGGCGCGGTGCCGTACACGATGTCGGTGGTCGTCTACTCGGGCGTGCCGCCGTGGGATGCGGTCGCGACGCTGGCCGAGTTTGTGCGCGGGCGGCCGCGGCTCCCGCCGGAGGCGGTGCGCGGTCTTGGGGGCGACCTGGCGCACGCCCACGGCCATCGTGTGCTTGACTTGCAGTCGGCGTTCGGGCAAGACTTGCTTCCGGGGGACAGCGTGTTGAGTTGGACTGCGGCGTTGGAGCGTGCTCCGTGGACGCATCTGCCGCGTGTTCGCCGGAGCTTGGCGAGGCGCTGGGGCGGACCGGAGCACTCGGACGTGCGCAGTGCGCTGGCGATGTGGACGGAGGAGCGGTTGCGGGTTGCGAGCGGGCCGGCGGAGCGCCGGCGGCAGGCGGTGGAGTGGATCATCGAACCGAGAGGAGAGGGCGACATGGAGACCTACGAAGACTGGGCGAGGGGCCACGAGCAACGGGGGTGGGAGCGGGGCCGAGCGGAGGGCCGGGAACAAGGCCGGGAGCAAGGCCGCGCCGAGCAAGGCCGGTCGATGGTGCTGCGGCAGGCTTCGCGGCGGTTCGGGGCGGAGACGGCGCAGCGGCTGGAGGGGCTGGTGGAGGGGATGGGTGCGAAGGAGTTGGCTCGGGTCGGGGACGCGGTCGTGGACTGCGACACCGGCGACGAGTTGCTGGAGACAGCGGAGAACGGCGTCTGACCTTGCCCCGGCCTCCTCTTACGGCCCCTGTGCGATGACAGACTGTTGATGCGGTAGTCGCATTCTGTCGGCCTGCTCTGAACGGACGCGGTCCGCGCCGTCGCGCAGCACTGTTCGTCGCACACCCGGCAAGGCGGCCGTCCCGCATGGACCGTTCCGCCCAGGATGGCTGGCGACTCGCGGCCCTTGACTCGCACGCCGGCCGGGATACCTTCTCGCATGGCGCGTCGTCGCCCTTCCCTCGGCGGAGCGCGTCCGCACCTGTGCACCACGACGCGACCACGGGGACCAGGGCAGCCGCGAAACGATGTTCAGCAGACCCTTCGTTCTGGCTAGACGGGCACCGATGGATGCCATGAGCAAGCTTGCCGTCGCGATGGTAGGAGCTGGCCTGGCCGTTGGTGCACTCGCCCACCCGGGTCCGGGCCAGAACTTCGGCGGCCCGGGTGCACCCGACCGGGCTGCGGCGTCCCCTCGAACTGCGCCTGCCGACAACGAGGTCGTCCGGCAGTACTGCGTGCGGTGTCACAACGACCGACGGCTGCTGGGCGGCATGTCGCTGGAGCGCTTTGACGCCGCCGACGCTACGGCCAGCGCCGAGTTGGCCGAGCGCATGATCCGCAAGCTTCGGGCGGGGATGATGCCGCCGCCGGGCGCCCGCCGGCCGGACGAAGACGTCCTGACGGGACTGGCAGTTTCTCTGGAGGAGCAGCTGGACCGGGCGGCCGAGGAGAGTCCGAACCCCGGCAGGCGGACCTTCCAGCGCCTCAACCGCGCCGAATACGCCGCTTCGGTGCGCGACCTGCTCGATCTAGAGATCGACGCGGGCAAGTACCTGCCGCTGGACACCAAGAGCGCCAACTTCGACAACATTGCCGACGTGCAGCTCCTTTCCGCCACTTTGGCGGATGGGTACTTGCGCGCCGCCGCCGAGGTGAGCCGCGTAGCCTTGGGCGACCCTCACGTCACCGCCAGCGAGGCCACGTACCGAGTGTCCCGCTGGGATTCGCAGACGGAGCGGGTGGAGGGCGCGCCCTACGGCACGCGGGGCGGAGTCGCCGTCGTGCACAACTTCCCGGCCGACGGCGAGTACGTCTTCCGCGTCTCCTTCCACCACGAGACCACCGGTGCGCTCTACGGCAATGGTCGCAACGCCCTGCACACGGACGACGACAACCCGGAGCTGCTCGAAGTCTCGGTGGACGGAGAGCCCGTCGCGCTGCTGGAAATCGACCGCTGGATGCACACGTCGGACCCGGACGGCGTGAACATCCGCACCGAAAGGGTGCACGTGCGGGCCGGACCGCGCCAAGTCGCGGCCGCGTTCGTCCGTCGGACGGAGGGGCCGGTGCAGGACTTGATCTCGCCCCACGACTGGTCGCTGGCCAGCACGAGCATCGCCGGGTCCTACGGCTTCACGGCGTTGCCGCACCTGCGCGACCTGGCGATCGGCGGGCCGTACGAACCGTCGGGCATGTCGGAGACGCCCAGCCGGGCCAAGGTGTTTTCGTGCAGTCCCCGGTCGGCCGCGGAGGCGCGGCCGTGCGCGCGGACAATCATCGAGCGACTGGCGACCCAGGCGTACCGACGCTTCCTGGACGGGGCGGAGGTGGACGTCCTGATGCGCTTGTACGACGCCGGCGCCGACCCGGCTGGTGACGGTACGGCCAGCAATGACGCGCCCGCCGCCGGAGTCCAATCGGCCGCGACGCATCTGGACGGAGGCTTCGAAGCCGGTGTGCGGACGGCGCTGGAGGGGATTCTGGCAAGTCCCCACTTCGTCTTCCGCTTTGAAGAGCCGGGCGCGGCGGAGGGGCCGGGCGAGTTCCCTTCCGGCGGAAACGGTGCCGGAGGTGCCTTGGATGCCTACCCGATAAGCGACGTGGACTTGGCCGCTAGGCTGTCGTTCTTCTTGTGGGGGACCGGACCCGACGCGGAGCTGATGACGGCAGCCCGCGAGGGCCGCCTTACCGACCCAGCGTCGTTGCAGGCGCAAGTGATGCGGATGCTTCGGGACGAGCGGGCCTCTGCGCTCGCGACCCGGTTCGCCGCCCAGTGGCTGCGCCTTCAGGACCTGGAGAAGATTCAGCCCGACGTGCGGGTGGCGCCCGACTTCGACCAGCAGCTCAAGCGCTCGATGCACAAGGAGACCGAGCTCTTCTTCGATCACTTGGTGCAGAACGACCGACCGCTGCTGGAGCTGTACACGGCGGACTACACCTTCGTCGACGAGCGCTTGGCCAGGCACTACGGCATTCCGGGCGTGGCGGGCAGTCGCTTCCGCAAGGTGAAGTACGCGAATCCAGAGCGCCGGGGCGTTCTCGGCCACGGGAGCGTGCTCACGCTCACGTCCCATGCGGGTCGCACGTCGCCCGTGCTGCGGGGCAAGTGGGTCATGGAAGTGCTGCTGGGGACGCCTCCTCCGCCCCCGCCTCCCGACGTGCCCGAGCTGGAAGAGGAGGCCGTGGAGGACGGCCGCTTCCTCACGGTTCGGGAGCGGATGGAGATGCACAGGGCCAGTCCGGCGTGCAGCTCGTGCCACCGGATGATCGACCCGATCGGCCTGGCGCTGGAGAACTTCGATGTCGCGGGAGCTTGGCGGATCAAGGACCAGGGCGTGCCCGTGGACGCCGCCGGCGAACTCTACGACGGCACGCCGCTTGCGTCGCCGACCGACCTGCGCGCAGCTTTGCTCAAGCGGCCGGAGCCGTTGATCCGCACCTTCACCGAGAACCTCATGGCCTACGCTCTCGGACGGCGTCTGGAGCACTACGACATGCCGACGGCAAGGCGCATCGCCCGTTCCGCCAAGGCCGAGGGCTACCGACTCTCCGCCTTCGTCCTGGGCGTGGCGAGCAGCGACGCCTTCCGAATGAAGGCCGCGTCCAGCGCCAACGCCGAACCGGCCGACCGCGACGCCGAAGGAGCGCACCGATGAACTTGCTGACCGGCAGACACCTGCCCCGCCGAACCTTCTTGCGGGGCGCGGGCGCGTCGATTGCGCTTCCCTTCCTGAACGCGATGGCGCCGGCGCGGGAGGCCTGGGCCGCCACCAAGTCCCGCACGGCCATGGACAAGACCCGCCTGATCGCGATAGAAATGGTCCACGGGGCGGCGGGCAGCAACGCCTGGGGTGCCGAGCAGCACCTTTGGTCGCCCCCGGAAACGGGACGGGGCTTCGACTTCGGGCCGAGCGTGCTCAAGTCGCTGGAGCCCTACCGGGATTACCTGACCGTTGTGAGCGACACCGACGTGCGCGCCGCCGAGGCCACCAAGCCCAAGGAGATCGGCGGCGACCACTTCCGGTCCAGCGCCACCTTCCTCACCCAGGCGCATCCCAAGCAGACCGAGAGTTCGGACGTACTGGCGGGCACGTCGCTGGACCAGCTGTACGCGCAGCGCTTCGGACAGGACACGCCGGTGCCGTCGATGCAGCTGTGCATCGAGAACGTGGACCAAGCCGGCGGATGCGCCTACGGCTACGCGTGCGTGTACACGGACACGATCTCGTGGGCCGCCCCGGACGAGCCCCTGCCGATGGTTCGCGATCCCAGAGTCGCCTTCGACCAGCTCTTCGGGGCGGGCGGCACGCCGGAGGCGCGCTTGGCGAGGCGCAGGGCCGGTCGCAGCGTCTTGGACTACGTGCTTGGCGAGGTCGGCTTGCTCAAACGACGGCTCGACCCCGAGGACGCCCGTCGCATGGACCGCTACTTGGAGAACGTACGCGAGATCGAGCGACGGATTCAGCGCGTCGTCGAGCGCAGCGCGAGCGGCGTCGAGCGGGAGCTGCCCGAGGCCCCGGCCGGCGTGCCGGATTCTTTCGACGAGCACGTCAAGCTCATGTTCGACCTTCAGGCGCTGGCGTTCGAGGCGGACGTGACGCGGGTCTTCTCCTTCAAGATGGGCCGCGACGCATCCAGCCGCGTGTACCCCGAGAGCGGCGTGGAGAAGGGCTTCCATCCGTCGTCGCACCACGGCGGGACCCCGGCCAACGTGTTGGAGTTCGCCGAGATCAATCGCTACCACGTCGGGTTGGTCCCGTACCTGCTTGACCGGCTGAGCCGCATCCAAGAGGGCGACGGCACCCTGCTCGACAAGGCGATGGTCGTCTACGGCTCTCCCATGGGTGACTCCAACGTGCACAACCACAAGCGCTGCCCGCTCTTCGTGGTGGGCGGCGCCAACGGGCGCATGGACGGCGATCTGCACCTGCGGGCCGACCCCGGAACGCCGATGGCGAACGTCATGGTCAGCCTCATGCACAAGCTGGGGATGGACGATGTGGAGAGCTTCGGCGACAGCACGGACGCCTTCGCGTTGTCGGGGTAGGGCGGCGACCATGACGTGGAGGACTTGGCGTCGTCCGGCGGGAGCGCGCCTGAGCGTGCCGACGCGACGCGGCTGGAGCATGGTGTCGCCGGCAGGGGTTTGGGCGTCCGCGACGTTGTCGGTGCTGGCCTGGGCAGCGGATCCTGTCGGGGCCTGTGCGCAGCACCAGCAAGTTGCTTCTGCAGACCAGCAAGTTGCGCCTACCGATCATCAGGTTGCGCCTGCTGATGTGCCGGTTGCCGACGCTGCTCGGCGGGGCGATGCAATGGCCGTGCGGGCACTCCTGACCGAGGGCGCGGACCCGAACGCCGCCCACGGGGATGGCATGACCGGCCTCCACTGGGCCGCGTTCAACGGCGACGCCGAGGTCGCGGGCTTGCTGGTCGCTTCGGGCGCGGCGCTGGAGACGCGGACGCGGCTGGGTGCCCACCGACCGCTTCACGTGGCAGCCAAGGAGGGCCACGGAGAGGTCGTCGCGTTGCTGCTGGAGGCAGGTGCGGACGTTTCGCCCCTCACGACGACCGGTGCGGTTCCGCTGCACTTCGCGGCGGCCTCGGGCGACTTGCCGTCCGTGTCGGTGCTGTTGGACCATGGCGCGGCCGTAGACATCCAAGAGCCCGAGTGGGGCCAGACGCCGTTGCACTTCGCGGCGGCCCGGGGGCGGACGGAGGCGGTGAAGGCTCTGCTGGCGGCCAGCGCCGACCCGCTGGTCACGGCCAGGGTCTTGGACTTGGTGGACCGGGACATTGCGGATCGGGCGTCGGAGCGCCGGCGACGGACGGAGGTCGCGGCGACGCGGGCGCGCGCCATGGGCACGACGGAGGTCGCGTCCGACGAGCGGGCGGAGGGCGACAAGTCCCCGGCAGGTGCGCCCGTCCGGGAGGCTAGAGCCCAGGAGGTCCAGGCCCACAAGGCACAGCGTCAAGCGGCCCCGGCTCGGGAGGCGCCCGCCCAGGATGCCCAGGCCCGACAGGCCCAAGCTCGCGAAGCCGCCCAGGAGGCGTTGGAGATTCGGCAGCGGACGGGCGAACCGGTGCCGCTCAACTTCGCCGGGTTGGTGGCGACCCACGGCGGCTTGTCGGCCGTTCACCTGGCGGCGCGCGAGGGCTATGCGGAGACGGTGTTCGCGCTGTTGGAGGGCGGCGTGCCGATCGACTTCCCCAGCGCCGCCGACGGCGCCACTCCCATGCTGGTCGCCGCGATCAACGGCTACTTCGACCTTGCGGCTGCGTTGTTGCGCCGCGGGGCCGATCCCAACTTGGCAAGCGACGCCGGCGCCACGCCCCTCTACGCGGTGTTGAACATGCACTGGGCACCCAAGGCCCGGCATCCCCAGCCCCTCGTCTACCAGCAACAGGAGATCGGGTACCTGGACCTGATGCGGGAGCTGCTGGACGCCGGCGCCGATGTGGACGCCCGGTTGAGTCGGACGCTCTGGTACACGACCTACAACCGCGACCTCCTGGGCGTGGATCGCACCGGCGCAACCCCGTTTTGGCGCGCCGCCCACGCCACCGACGTGCCGGCCATGAAGCTCCTGCTGGAGTACGGGGCCGACCCGACCCTGCCGACGATCAAGGTGCCTCAACGACGGTTCGGCCCCCGCGACGACACCGACTACTCCGGGCTCCCGCCGGTCCCCGTCGGCGGGCCGGCCGTCTACCCCATCCACGCCGCTGCCGGGGTCGGGTACGGGCAAGGGTTCGCTGGGAACTCCCACCGCCACGTCCCCGACGGCTGGATGCCCGCCGTCCGCTTCCTGGTCGAGGAACTTGGCGCCGACGTGAACGCCCGCGACCACAACGGCTACACTCCCGTGCATCACGCCGCCGCCCGCGGCGACAACGAGATGATCCTATACTTGGTCGAGAAGGGCGCCGACCCGACCGCCGTTGCTCGGAGCGGCCAGACCACCGTCGACATGGCGAACGGCCCGGTGCAAAGGATCCAGCCCTTCCCGGCCACGATCGCCCTGCTGGAACGGTTGGGCGCGAAGAACAATCACAGGTGCGTGAGCTGCTGAATTGTGACGGTAATTGATGTGGCGTACAAGGTGCTGCTTGAGGCCAGCAATTCCCGTCACTACACGGAGGTTACGCTGCGGTGCTTGAGGCTGGGTTGTACCAACCCTCGAAAGCCACCACGAATCCGGTGGTCACCATACCGACGACTTGGCGGACAACGCACGCGGCCCGACACCGTGTTACCCGCAGTACGGCACGAGGTATGTATGCGGCGATACCCGACATGACCAAGAGATACCGACACGATTCCGATTTTGACGAACAGAGAACCCAGGTCCTCGCCGACAATACGGCCCAGAGTATTCTCAACAACCTTACGAGGCTCAGAAGTGGCCAGCCCGACACCAGTCGCTGGATATGGGAATTAGTGCAGAATGCGAGGGATGCTGCTCGAGACTCGCAGGGTCAGCTGACTGTCTCTGTCAAGCAGTCGGCTGACAGTGTGGTATTCGAGCACGATGGCGGAAGTTTCGGGCGCTTCCCCATATGGTGTGGGCTGTGTAGGATCAAGGGGCGACATGGACCATGAACCGAGGAGGCGAGGATGGAGATGCGGAAGTGGGTGGAGAGCTTGATGGCGTTGGGGCCGGGCTGGGAGGTGAAGGGGGTCGAGGAGGACCCGGTGCTGATGGAGGCGCGGGTGCGCGTGGCGAGGCGGACGGGCGAGCCGTTGACGTGTCCCGAGTGCGGCCGGCCGTGTCCGGGATACGACGCTCGGGAGCGGGAGTGGCGGCACCTGGACGCTTGGGGCTACAAGACGTTCGTGGTCTGCGACCTGCCTCGGGTCGAGTGTCCGGAGCACGGGGTGCGGACGGCATCGATGCCCTGGGCGGCGGACAAGTCGAGGTACACGGCGGCGTTCGAGGAGGAGGTGACGGCGTGGCTCGGCGAGGCCAGCATCCTGGGGGTGTCGAAGCGCATGAGGATGAGCTGGAACGCTGTGAGCGGCATCATGGAGCGGGCGGTGCGCCGGGGGCTCGAGCGCCGGAAGGCGGAGCCGGTCCGGCGGCTGGCGGTGGACGAGACGTCGGTCAAGCGCGGACACCGGTACGCGACGATCGTGTCGGACACGGACACGGGGCGCGTGCTGCACGTGGCGAAGGGTCGGACCCGAGAGTCGCTGGCGCAGTTCTACCGGAGCAGGGACGGCGGCTGGCTGGCCGGGTTGGAGAGCGTGTCGATGGACATGTGGGGTCCCTACGTGGCGGCGACGGGGGAGTGGGTGCCGGGCGCGGAGCTGAAGACGGCGTTCGACCGCTTCCACGTGGCCAAGCACCTGGCGGACGCGGTGGACAAGGTGCGGCGCGCCGAGCACCGCGAGCTGCTGGCGCAGGGCAGCGCCGTGCTCGCGAGGACGCGCTACCGGTGGCTGACTGGACGCGGCAAGATGAGTCACGCCGAGAAGCTGGCGTTCGCGGCGCTGCGCAAGAACGTGGACCGGACCGCCCGCGCCTGGGCGGTGAAGGAGGCGGCATCGAAGCTGTGGGACTACAAGCTCCGGGGCTCGGCCGAGAACGCCTGGCTGCACTGGCTGCAATGGGCGTCGGGCTGCGGGCTCGCGCCCGTTCACAAGGTCGCCGAGATGGTCGGCGCCCACCTGTGGGGCATACTCAACGCCGTCGTGCTGCGAGCGACCAACGGCCCGGCCGAGAGCATCAACAGCAGGATCCAGATGGTCAAGGCCCGCAGCCGCGGCTTCCGCAACTACGACCGCTTCGTCACCGCCATCCTCTTCCACCTCGGCGGCCTCGACCTCTCGCCCCGCACCGCCCGCCGGTGACCCCATAGACCCCTCGTCCCGCCTTCCTCGACAAGCGATGCTCAGCACCCTGCCCAACCGCGAACCCACTAGGTTAAGCGAAGAGCCGAGTTTCGATTCTAAGGAAGTATTTCATCTCATCTACCATGGCTCCACAAAAGTGGAGAGCGATGACACGATCGGTCAGTACGGTAGCGGCTTCCTCACGACACATTTGCTCTCATCCAAGATAGAGGTCTCTGGCCATCTGAAGGATGGCAGAGGATTTTGCTTTCTTCTTGAGCGTTCTCTGACTTCAGTCGATGACATGACTATCGCGATGCAGAAAGCATTTGAGGACTTCAAGACATCCCTACGCCCAGCTTCAGGAGACGCAGTCACACGATTCAAGTATCCAATGTCGCCTGATGCCGAAAAGACTGTTGCCGCTGGAATTGCGCAGTTGCGACATTGTGCACCGTACGTCCTGGCTTTCAATAAGGACTTTTGCAGGATTCGCGTAAGCACTCCAGAGGGCCAAACCGACTACACGGCGACGAGTCGAGATTCGGTTTCATCCTGTGACCGTGTAACTCAAGTGACCGTAGCCGAAAAAGCGAACGACAAGGAGGTCGAGCGATGCTACTTCCTCGCCGAACGTGCAGATGTCATGGTGGCTGTTCCGATCGCGTCCACTCGAGCCGTCCCGCTTGGCCCTGTCCCCAGGATATTCGTCGGATTTCCGTTGGTTGGCACCGAGGATTTCAGCTTTCCAGCCGTAATCAATAGTCGCTTGTTCAAGGCGACCCCCGAACGCGACGGCGTTTTCTTTAAGGACCCTGATCTCCCCAACCGAAATCTCATTCACATAGCCTGCGAGTTGCTTGTCGATTTGCTCAAATGCGTGTCGTCCCAGGACATAGGGGACGCCCATATACTATCTACGATCCCTACTCTTCGGGAAAGAGAATGGTTCGACAATGAGTGGCTTACTCGCTGTTTGTTGGATTTGATTTCGCGGATTCGCAATACGCGACTTCTTCGCACCTGCACTGGCAAAATCGTACCTAGTGTCGATGCGGCAGTGCCGTTTACGGACAATGGTGATGTCACTGAACTCTGGCAACTGTTCCAACAAGTAATCGACTATAGAGAGAGGCTGGTATGTCAGGAAGAAGCCGCCGGTTGGGCCAAAGCTTTGAGGAGTTGGCTTAGATTTCACAAGTCCGACCTTGACGAAGTATACGATGGGCGTGCGCTCATCCGATGCATTGCAGAAAAGTCTGGTGTGACAGAAGACAGTCCTGGGACTGTTGAGCAACTGAGAAAGGCGCTCGGTGACGGCAGCGAAAATACGGTGACATGGATTAGTCGATGCCACGGTTTTCTTAAATCGGTTGGAATGGGGGAGGACAGTGAGCAGCATTGTATAGTTCCGAGTCAAGAAGGCATCTTATGTAGACTGGACAAACTCTACAGGGATACGGGAATCGACAATGATCTTAAGAAGATTGCACGGATCTTGAGTTGGGATCTTGAACTTCGTGATCAAGGCATGAAATCCTTGGACGAAAAGCCTGGGAAGGGAGATCGAGGCACAGAGGATGTACTGACAGGGCTCATCGCGAGAGTAATGTCGAAGGCGAATGACCAAGTGTTTCAGGAAGCAAGTGCCAGTCTTTTTTCTTATCTCGTGGCGCAGCAAGAATGGGCACAAACTGAAAAACTTTGTGGTTTACTCCCAAGGAGACTCTGCGGAAACGATTGAACTGGGCGGAAGCGATCCTCCACTGGCTCCTTTGGGTGCATGGGAACCAACTGCGCGTACGTTTAGTGATCTGTTTCCGAAACGACGTATATTGGCGGAAAGGTTCTATACCGTTGTGCCTGACGCGAGTGCATGGAGTGTACTGGACAGAGAGGGCTCGTACTAAGTGAACTATTGATTCATTGCAACCGGAAGACCAATACATTGCATCACGATGAGCCGAGGGACGAGGATCGTGATCACGAATCCGAAGACGAGATGAGCGTTACGAAAATTGCGTATATGCAAACCAGTGACATAGGAATCATGAATCGGGTTCGCAAGAGCCCGCGGTTGGCGTATATGCTGTGGCGTTTTTTGGCGGAATACGTAGTATCAGAGAAGAATTGTGTGCTCGAGCAATCGGCACGCTGCGAGTGTGGAACACGCCATAGGTATGTGGTGGCCAGTTGGTTGGAGCCGGTACGTAACAACAGGTGGATTCCAAAGGGCAAGGACAGTACAGGGAAGGCGGATGAACGGAACATAGCCAAGTTGTTGCGCGGAGATGGCGCGAGTGCCGATGGTATCTGGGATGCTCTGCGTGATTCGGGATCGGGGACTCACCGGCTATTGAAGGCTCTTGGAATTGCACCAAATGATGTTATGAAAGAGTGGTATCCCGGAGAGTCGAGGCGGTTGGAAGAGTGTATAGGAAAGATTCTCGCACTGGCTGGAGGCGCTGCGGAACGTCTGGAAGAGGCGGTGGAGGTGCTGGAGGAGCAGGCGGCCAGGCGAAAGACGGTAAGGCGAAATCAAAGGCTCGGACAGTACGTGGAAAACGAAGTCCAGAAGTGTCTTGAAGCTGAAGGATTTGGCTCTTCGCTTAACCTAGTGGGTTCGCGGTTGGGCAGGGTGCTGAGCATCGCTTGTCGAGGAAGGCGGGACGAGGGGTCTACGGGGTCACCGGCGGGCGGTGCGGGGCGAGAGGTCGAGGCCGCCGAGGTGGAAGAGGATGGCGGTGACGAAGCGGTCGTAGTTGCGGAAGCCGCGGCTGCGGGCCTTGACCATCTGGATCCTGCTGTTGATGCTCTCGGCCGGGCCGTTGGTCGCTCGCAGCACGACGGCGTTGAGTATGCCCCACAGGTGGGCGCCGACCATCTCGGCGACCTTGTGAACGGGCGCGAGCCCGCAGCCCGACGCCCATTGCAGCCAGTGCAGCCAGGCGTTCTCGGCCGAGCCCCGGAGCTTGTAGTCCCACAGCTTCGATGCCGCCTCCTTCACCGCCCAGGCGCGGGCGGTCCGGTCCACGTTCTTGCGCAGCGCCGCGAACGCCAGCTTCTCGGCGTGACTCATCTTGCCGCGTCCAGTCAGCCACCGGTAGCGCGTCCTCGCGAGCACGGCGCTGCCCTGCGCCAGCAGCTCGCGGTGCTCGGCGCGCCGCACCTTGTCCACCGCGTCCGCCAGGTGCTTGGCCACGTGGAAGCGGTCGAACGCCGTCTTCAGCTCCGCGCCCGGCACCCACTCCCCCGTCGCCGCCACGTAGGGACCCCACATGTCCATCGACACGCTCTCCAACCCGGCCAGCCAGCCGCCGTCCCTGCTCCGGTAGAACTGCGCCAGCGACTCTCGGGTCCGACCCTTCGCCACGTGCAGCACGCGCCCCGTGTCCGTGTCCGACACGATCGTCGCGTACCGGTGTCCGCGCTTGACCGACGTCTCGTCCACCGCCAGCCGCCGGACCGGCTCCGCCTTCCGGCGCTCGAGCCCCCGGCGCACCGCCCGCTCCATGATGCCGCTCACAGCGTTCCAGCTCATCCTCATGCGCTTCGACACCCCCAGGATGCTGGCCTCGCCGAGCCACGCCGTCACCTCCTCCTCGAACGCCGCCGTGTACCTCGACTTGTCCGCCGCCCAGGGCATCGATGCCGTCCGCACCCCGTGCTCCGGACACTCGACCCGAGGCAGGTCGCAGACCACGAACGTCTTGTAGCCCCAAGCGTCCAGGTGCCGCCACTCCCGCTCCCGAGCGTCGTATCCCGGACACGGCCGGCCGCACTCGGGACACGTCAACGGCTCGCCCGTCCGCCTCGCCACGCGCACCCGCGCCTCCATCAGCACCGGGTCCTCCTCGACCCCCTTCACCTCCCAGCCCGGCCCCAACGCCATCAAGCTCTCCACCCACTTCCGCATCTCCATCCTCGCCTCCTCGGTTCATGGTCCATGTCGCCCCTTGATCCTACACAGCCCACACCATATGGGGAAGCGCCTTCGAATTTTTCTTCCTGATGCATTTGTTGCGTTGCGCGCTGCTGTCGATAGCCTTACTAGAAGCCCTCAGCCAGGCGAGGAAGATATCTTTCATGGCCAAGTCAGTGCGATGATCAGTAAGGCCGGTACGGCCAGTGATATTATGACGAATTTTCTCAACATCTTTTTTCCGATGGGATACAGATATTATTCTGGTAGTGATGTTGATGACGACAGACTTAGAGACTTACGGAACGCAGGCATAGAACCGGAAGCAGACACAGATCCAACCGAGGATGGACGCGGACAAGAAAGGATTAGTCCGCGAGCGATACTAGACATCTACTTGGGAAGACTTGTGAAGCGATAGAATGGCGATTATGAGAACGCCGATGATCAAGCCCTAGAAGCCCGTGGATAAAGTCCTTCCGGGCGGCGTTGGGGATAGGGGTTAGATTGGAGGGAGGCGACGATTCCCTGGAAGGAGGACGGCGATGGCGTTGGGCAAGCGTCCGAGCGTGCGCCAGGAGGCGCTGTTCGTGGCGACCAGCGAGATCAGCGTGACCGAGCACCCGTTCTACCGCGCGCTGGACAAGCTGTTGCGGGAGGACGGCTTCGACGAGTTCGCGGAGGAGGTGTGCGCCGAGTTCTACGCGGGCAACGTGGGCCGGCCGGGAGTTCCTCCGAGTGTGTACTTCCGGGCGCTGATGGTGGGGTACTTGGAGGGCATCTCGTCGGAGCGGGGCATCGCCTGGCGTTGCAGGGACTCGTTTTCGGTGCGGGCGTTCCTGGGGTACGAGCTGACGAGGAACCCGCCGGACCATTCGAGCCTGTCGAAGACGCGCAAGCGGCTGAGCGTGGAGGCGCACGTCGCGGTGTTCGCGCGCGTGCTGCGGCTGGTGGACGACTCGGGGCTGCTGGGGGGCGGGACGCTGGGCGTGGACTCGACGACTTTGGAGGCGAACGCGGCGATGCGCTCGATCGTGCGTCGGGACGCGGGCACGGGCTACGAGGCGTGGCTGCGGGAGCTGGCGCGGTCGTCGGGGATCGAGACGCCGACGCGCGCGGAGTTGGCGAAGCTGGACCGGAAGCGTCCGAAGAAGGGGTCGAACGCGGAGTGGGTGCATCCGGGGGACCCGGAGGCGCGGATCACGAAGATGAAGGACGGGCGCACGCGCCTGGGTCACAAGCTGGAGCAGGCGGTGGACCTGGAGTCGGGCGCGGTGGTGGGCGTGACGGTGCAGACGACGGACGGGGGCGACGTGGCGTCGCTGCCGGAGACGCTGGACGAGGCGGAGCGGCGGCTGGCGGAGCTGGGTGCTGGGGCGGCGGAAGTGGTGTGCGACAAAGGCTATCACTCGAACAGGACGATGACGGAGTTGGAGGACCGGGGGCTGCGCGGCTACGTGAGCGAGCCCGAGCGCGGTCGGCGGAGCTGGAAGCAGAACAAGGAAGCCCAGAAGCCGGTCTACGCGAACCGGCGGCGGATTCGGGGCGAGCGCGGCAAGGCGCTGCTGAGGATGCGGGGCGAGAAGCTCGAGCGCTCGTTCGCGCACCTGCTGGAGACGGGCGGGCTTCGCCGCGTGCACGTTCGCGGCCACGAGGACATCCGCAAGCGGATGCTGATTCACGTCGCCGCCTTCAACCTCGGACTGCTCATGCGAAGGCGCTTCGGCGTCGGCACGCCTCGGGGCCTGCAGGGCCGCCCCGCCGCAGCGCAAGCTGTGCTCGATTCCTGCGCAACGGGCGCCTCCTCCTCCGTTTTGCGCCGATTTTGCCGCCCATCGGCCGCTCTCGGGCCGCTCGAGCGCCTCTTGGGGCCGCTTCAAGCCCAATTCCGCGAATTCCGCGCGTTCGCGCCGTCGAGAGCCCGGTAAACGCCCGTGTCCCGCCAAGTTCCGTCGCGCACGCGCCAAACCCGTTTATCCACGGACTGCTAGGTCTCCGTCCGCCAAGTCTCGCAGGATCCCGTGAATGAAAAGAAACGAGAACGTATGGCTCCACGATACTGTTTGTGCGGATCGTCCAGGCGACGACCGAGTTGGCGCGGCTACGGACCGCGAGACGCCGGTTGCCCGACAGGGGACCCCCTGATAGCATCGCCGTCGGGATGCTCGGAGGCAGGTGATCAATCAAGCACATGGCGGCGGTCGCGGCACCGCACTCGATGGAGCGCCTTCGCAGATGGAATCGAATGCTCACGCAATGGAGAACGAGATGACGGCGGAAGGACTGGAACTGTTGGGAGTGGAGCCGATGCTGGGGCGGATGACCGAGGACCCGGACCGACTGACGGCCAGCGGTCTGTGGAAGGCGCTGCGGCCGGACGAGCGAGCGCTGGCGGCGCGGTACGTCCTGGAGGGGAAGGGCAAGAACCGGAAGGCCCTCGTCTCCATGATCGCCCTTGCCAGACGCGTGAGGCCGGAGACGGTGCGCAGGTGGCCCGACGGGCGGCTGGCGGGAGAGTTCAAGACCGCGTTTTCGCTCGAAGCCAAGTTGGTGTCGTCGTTGCTGGAACAGCTTCACCTGACGGGTCGCAGGGCGATGGTCGGCCGCTTCGACGACTTGCTGGGGGCGAATTCGCGAAACGGGCTGGCCAATTCGACCACCCCTATCGTCGCCCAAGAGGACGACCTTCACGCCGCCGCCGACCGGCTTGCGGGGGAGTACGGCGTGCGCAACGCAGTCCTCTACTTGTTGGTCCTGGTCCTTCGGCGCGCGCTCGACGCGAGCCATCTCCGAAGCTGGACGCGAGGACTCGCGAACAAGGCAGAGGCCTGGGACGCGGTGGGAGACGGCGGCGCCGGTGCGCGGCCCGGTGGGGATCAAGCTCTTGCCTCGGGCGCGGACCAAGCCTCGGCGCCCAGCCGCGATGCCGCCCCAGCCCCTTCCGCCGCCCCGACTCAAGAACAGCACGGCCACGCCGACTCCGCCCCCTCCTCCAGCCCCCCCGCCTCGATGACCTCCCTCGACCGCTTGCTGACCCAGGCGATCCTGGACACCGCGCAGGACATGTCCGGCGCCCTGTCCCGCGAAGAGGTCGACAAGGCCGTGGAGGAGTTCGTTCGGCTCAACGGGCGGCGGCCGCTCTCCCACTATCACGCCGGGTTTCGCGACACCGTGTTCGGCCAATCGACGGCGGTGGAAGAGGGGCTGGCCCTCGACCGCGACGGCCAGCGCTTCTACTGGGCCGGCGCCATACGAGGATGGGCGCGGACGGGGGCGTGGCCCAGCATCGTGCGCGAATACGACGGCAGGAACGTGGTCCGTGGCCTGGGAGACGGTTCGGACTTGGCGTCCGCAGAAGCGTTGGGGCCCACGGTGCGCGCTCTGACCGACGAAGGCCGCATGGACGAGCTTGCACGCTTCGTGCATACGCCCGCGCTGTCGGGGCGCCTCGACCTTTACGAGCTGCTCTTGGACGCGGCGATCGGGCGGCTGCGGGCGGAAGACCCCGTGCCGGCCCGCCCCGTGCTCGACCTGCTGGTGAAGGCCGCCGAAGCCATGGAGAAGGACGGCGCGTCGGCCCGCGCGCCGGCGTTCTTGGAGGCGCGTCGTCGGCAGGCCCAATGTCTTCGGCAGCTCAACGAGCACCAAGGCGCCGCGGCCGCCCTGCAAGCGCTGTTGAAGCGGGGTCCGGATGCGAAGATGAGGTCGCTCGTTCACGCCGACCTGGGACTTGTGGCCAGCGGCATGGGCGCACTGTGGGAAGTGCGGCTCCCCGTTGCGCGAGACGACCTGGCGACGATCGTGGAGAAGTTGTCGCTCGGCGAGGAGAACTTTCGCAGCGCAGTGGCCGATGACGTCGAGGAGGCCTGTCACGCCCACTACTGTCTCGGCGTACTTGCGATCGGACGCGCTGCCGCCGAAGGGGCGGACGCCCTGGATGGAGACGAATACAAGGAAGCCGTGGAGCATCTCGCGAAGGCTCGCTCCGTTTTCCTGAGCCGCCGCGAGCGGTACGCGAAGATGTGCCCTCCCGCCGACCTCTACTTCGGAATCGCCAACATCGGCGCCCTGTCGCGCGCGGGGCTCGCCCGAGGGCCCGAGATCATGGTCCAGGGCATGAAGGCCGGCGCCACGCTTCCGCCCTACCTCTTCCGCCCGCTGGCAGAGGCGATGGAGCTTGCCGACCAAGCCAACCGGCGTCTGGTGTACGATGCGGTCGTCGAGGCCAAGGACGATTCGATCCTGGACATCGCCGCCCGAAGCAAGTCCGTGCTCGAGCACTGCACTTCGGCGGTCCGGGCGCTTCAGGACAGGGGGCGGAGAGAGGATCGGCCAGGCGACTTGGCTGCCGCCGACCTGCGAGCTGCCCTTCGCGGCCACGTCGCTGCCGGCAACCACGAAGCCGCGGCGGACTTGCTCGACGACCTCGAGGCGCTGGCTCAGCGGAAGGCGGGCGCCAAGGCGTTCGAGGCGTTGCTGTCCGACCCCGCCCGCTACGAGCCCGCTTGGTCTCGCGAAGACGCGGCGATGGCGCTGGCCCACAGTCACGAGTCCCAGGGCCGCTACGCAGAAGCCACGGAGGTCCTTCGCGACTACTTCCACGGGTACGCCAGCCTGGGAACCGACGCCGGACTCCACGACGCGCAAGGCATACTTGAGAAGATCAAGCAGTTCGGGATCGACCCGTCCAACTACAAGGACATGGAGGACCGCTACGACGCTCTCGTTGCCGAGTCGGCGCAGGCCGAGGCGGAGGACGACCAGGGCCCGAAGCCCGAGGTGAAGGTGCTGATCGTCGGCGGCAACGAAGTGCAGGCGCGGGCGGAGCCGCTGGTCCGCAAGCGGCTGCAAAAGACCCATCCCCATGTCCGGATCGCCTTCATTCACACCGGGTGGGGCTCCAACTGGCAGAAGCCTCTGGAGGACTTCCAGCGCAAGCTTCCCGTCTTCGACGCCGTTGTGATCATGCGCTTCATGCGCACCGAATTGGGCAAGCGCATCCGCAAGGCGTGCGTCAGCCACCCCTGGCGCTCGTGCTGGGGCGCCGGACCGACGGCGCAGGTCCAGGCCGTAATCCGCGCAGCGGAGGCCGCAAGTCCGGCGGGCCGACGAGGCCAGTGAACCCGGCCGGAATCGGCGATCGCACGGGGGTCCCGCCGGTCGCCCGACATGGTCCCCAGGCGGATGAGCTCGCCGCGGCGGTTCGCGACCTTTGTTCGCGCTTCGGAAACGACTACTGGCGCGAGGCCGACGAGGCGCGGGCCTACCCGGAGGCGTTCGTCGCCGCACTGACCGAGGCGGGCTACTTGGCGTGCCTGATCCCGGAAGCGTACGGCGGCGCGGGACTGGGACTGGCGGAGGCGTGCGTGATCCTGGAGGAGATCAACCGGTCCGGCGCCAACGCGGCGGCGTGCCACGCCCAGATGTACACGATGGGGACGCTGCTGCGCCACGGCAGCGTCGAGCAGAAGGTGCGCTTCCTGCCGAAGGTCGCGTCGGGCGAGTTGCGCCTGCAGGCGTTCGCGGTCACGGAGCCCGACGCCGGCTCCGACACAGCCAGCATCCGTACCTTCGCGGAGCGCAAGGGCGACCGATACGTCGTGAACGGGCAGAAGGTCTTCATCTCGCGGGTGGCGCACTCGGACCTGATGATGCTGCTCGCGCGCACTGCGCCCGCCTCCCCGACAACGAGGCGCGCGGACGGCCTGTCGGTTTTTCTGGTCGACCTGCGCGAGGCCGGCGACGCGGTGCGGACGAAGCCCGTCACCACGATGATCAACCACGACACCAGCGAAGTCTTCTTCGACGACCTGGAAGTGCCCGTCGAGAACCGCATCGGCGAGGAGGGCCAAGGCTTCAAGTACATCCTTTCGGGGATGAACGCGGAGCGCATCCTGCTGGCCTCCGAGTCCGTTGGCGACGGCTTGTACTTTGTGGACCGCGCCGCCGACTACGCCCGCGACCGGCAGGTGTTCGGCCGCCCCATCGGGCAGAACCAAGGCGTGCAGTTTCCCGTAGCCGACGCCTATATGCACGTGCGCGCGGCAGCGACCGTGCGGGACCAAGCCGCGCAGCTTTACGACGCCGGCGGTTCCCCGGGCGCTGAGGCCAACATGGCCAAGTACTTGGCGTCGCGGGCGGCCTGGAAGGCGGGGAACGCGGCGATGGACGCCTTTGGCGGCTGGGGCATGGCCACCGAGTACGGTATCGAGCGCAAGTTCCGGGAAGCGCGCCTCTACTTGGTGGCGCCGGTCGCGAACAACCTTGTGCTGGCCCATGTCGCGCAGCATGTGCTGGGGCTTCCCCGGTCGTTCTGACGCGATCGACGTGGCCGTCTTGTGGAAATGACTCCGCCCGAACGTCGGCCGGACGTGGCAGCCCGATTCGTCGGCTGTCGCTCGATCCTCTTTGTGCCGGCGGACCGCCCCGACCGGTGTGCGAAGGCTCTGGCCAGCGCGGCGGACGCCGTGTGCATCGACCTCGAAGACGCCGTGGCCTCTGGACGCAAGGATGCCGGGCGGGAGGGGCTGCACGTGCTGTTTGCCAAGTGGGCGGGCGGTGCGGGGGGCATGGAACGCGTTGCGGGCATGGACCGCGACGACGATTGCGAACGAAGGCGGCCGTTGCGGGTCGTCCGCATCAACGATCCTGCCTCTGCGGAAGGGCGACTTGACGCGGAGCTGCTCTCCGAGCTTGGGCGGGCACGGGAGAGGTCTCCCGCGATTCGGACCGCCGACCGAGCGGCAGCCGACGAACCGCGGATCGACGCGGTTGTGATTCCCAAGGTGCGCGTGGCCCGCGGGCTGCGAGAGGCAGCGTCAATGCTTTCCGACGGCGTCGCCCTGCTTCCCATGATCGAGACGGTGAGCGGCCTCGAGCACGCGGCGGCGATCGCGGGCGCCTGCCTTGGCCCCGTCGGCGGTTCGAGCGGCGGCGCCGCCGTGGCGGGCCTCGTCTTCGGCGGCTTCGACCTATCGCTGGAGCTGGGCGCGGAGCCCGGCTGGGAGTCGCTGCTCTACGCCCGCTCCCGGGTCGTCCACGCCGCCGCCCTGGCGGGCGTGCCAGCCTTCGACATGCCCTCGCGCGAGATACACGGCGACATGGCTGCCCTTCGGGACGAGGCCGTCCGGGCCCGGCGGCTGGGCTTCTGCGGCAAGACGGTGGTCCACCCCGCCCAACTCTCTGTGATCCACGACGTCTTTGCCCCCTCCGACGACGCCGTGGCCGCCGCTCGGCGGGTGATGGAGGCGGATCGGAGGGCCGCCGGTGGACCCGTGGCGCTCGACGGCAAGATGGTGGACCGGCCCGTCGTGGAAGCGGCCCGCAGGGTGCTGGCCAGCGCCGGTGAAGCCGACGAAGCCTTGGGCGAAGCAGGGGTCGAACCGGACCCCGCCCCCTCGTGAGCGCTCGGCCCGCCCGCGTTTGTGCGGACGTGATCGACCCCTGGCCGGTGCGCGCCATGCGCGGCCTGCTGGATCAAGACCCGAACGCCGTCTCGCGCGGAGACCCCCTGCCCCTGGGCTGGCACTGGCTCTATTTCCGAGACCCGTTGCCGGCGTCCAGCCTTGGACCCGACGGCCACGAAGCCAGGGGCGCGTTCATGCCGACGGGCGATCTGCCCCGGCGCATGTGGGCCAGCGGCTCGCTGCACGCGATGCGCCCGGTGATCGTCGGCGAACCTGCGGAGCTGCGGTCGCGCGTAGCCGGCGTGGTCGAGAAGACCGGCCGGAGTGGTCGCTTGGCGTTCGCGAAGGTGCGCTGCGAACTGCGCCAAGAGGGTCGCCGGTGCGTGGAGGAAGAACAGGTGATCGCCTATAGGGAGGCACGGGAGCCTTGTGCAGATGCGCGGAGCGCCGAGGAGGGGGCTGTTCGGCCGCCACGCCGGCGCGCGTTCGACCAGAACCGGCCCACTCCGGACCAGAACCGCGCGCGACCAGCTTGGGCCGAGACCTTCCTGCCGACCGAAGTCGCCCTGTTCCGTTTCTCCGCGCTCACCTACAACGCCCACCGCATCCACTACGACCGTCCCTACGCGGAGGCGGAGGGCTATCCCGGCCTGCTCGTCCACGCGCCGCTGACCGTGCTTGCGCTCTTGGACGCCGCCGAGCGCCGGTGGGGGGCTGCCGAAAGCTTCGAGTACCGCGCCACGGCCCCGATCTTCGCGAACCAGCCCGTGCGGCTGGTCGGTCGAGAGGCGTCCGACGGCTCAACCGGGTCGTCCAAGGTGGCGGAAGCGCTTGGACCCGACGGCGCCCCCAAGCTCGTCGGCCGATTCCACCGTCCGAGCTAGGGCGCCAAATCTCTCGATTATGCCATGTTTGCCAGACTATGCCATGTCTGCTTGATTTTACCATTTTCCTATAAATTCGCCATGTTGTCTTGTCTGATCCATGTCCTCCCGAATACGCCGCCGCCGGGGTTCCGCTGGCGGGACGGCAGCGCCGACTCCATAATGCGCTTGGCGCGGCGTCCGGTCTCGGTCCGACGAGAGAGCACCGGGGATCGCGGCCGCCGAGAGTCGCCAACACAGCCGACGAATCGACAGCACCAGGGAGAACGGATGACGACGCACACGACGACGAAGAACATGGGGAACGCGCTTGACGGTGCCGGAGGTCTCGGCAGGTCGTCCCGCACGCTTGGCGCGCCCCGACCGACGACAGATCATGCCAGCCGACGACGCCCCGTTCCGCCTCCGGCACTTCCCTGCCTGCTCGCGGTCTTGGTTGCGACGACTCCTGTCGTTGCCCTTGCCCCCGGTTCGGCATCCGCCCAGCGCCCGGTCCCCGGCTCCCCGGCCGCGTCCTACGTGGCAGTCGACGCCGAGGCCGTGGCGCTTCGGGGCGTCGCCGTGCTGGACGGCACCGGCGGGCCGATGCTGCAAAACCAGACGGTCGTGATCGAAGGAAACCGGATCGCGGCCGTCGGAGGGGCCGAGCAGGTCGCAATCCCCGACGGCGCCGAGGTCATGGACCTGTCGGGCCACACGGTCGTTCCGGGGATGGTGGGGCTGCACAACCACCTGTACTACACCGCCGCCGGGGGTCGGGCCGCGCAGCTCACCTACAGCGCGCCCCGGCTCTACCTGGGAAGCGGCGTCACGACCGTGCGCACCACGGGCAGCCGCCAGCCCTTCGCCGAGATCAACCTGCGCGCCGAGATCGAGCGCGGAAGCGTGCCGGGGCCGCGCATCCACGTCACCGCCCCCTACATCACGGCCGGGGGCGGCGTGTCCACGATGACGATGCTGGAGTCGCCCGAGCAGGCCCGGCGCTTCGTGCGCTACTGGGCCGCCGAGGGCGCCACGTGGTTGAAGGCGTACACCAACATCCGCTCGGAGGAGCTGGGTGCCGCAATAGACGAAGCGCACAAGCAGGGGATCAAGGTGACGGGCCACCTGTGCTCGATCAGCTTCACGGAGGCGGTGGCGCTGGGGATCGACAACATCGAGCACGGCCTGCCCACCAACAGCGACTACTCGCCGGACCGCGCCAAGGACGAGTGCCCGTCGGACCTGCTGGCGTTCGCGACCCAAGTGGACATTGCAAGTCCCCAGGTCGCCGAGACCTTCAAGGCGATGATCGACGCCGGCGTGCCGATGACCTCCACGCTGGCCGTCTACGAGCTCTTCTTCCAGGGCCGCCCCGTGCAGGATCAGCGCACCTTGGACGCCATGGCGCCCGCCGTTCGAGAGGACTACCTGGCCAGCAAGGCGCAGATCGACGAGACCGGCTATCCCGTCGAGTGGCTCAAGAACGCCATGGCCTACGAGAAGGCGTTCCACGACGCGGGCGGCGTCCTGGCGGCGGGCGTCGACCCCACCGGAAACGGCGGCGCGCTGCCCGGCTACGGCGACCAGCGCAACTACGAGCTGCTGATCGAGGCCGGGTTCTCGCCCGCCGACGCCGTGAAGGTCGTCAGCGCGAACGGCGCCCGCGTGCTGGACGTGCTCGACGACCTGGGCACGGTGGAGGTCGGCAAGATCGCCGACCTGATCGTCATGACCGGCGACCTGACCGCCGACCCGTCGGCGATCCGCAACGTCGTGCTGGTCTTCAAGGACGGCGTGGGCTACGACTCGCCCAAGATGCTGGAGGACGTGCGCGGGCGGGTGGGGATCTCGTAGGCCGAGCCGCGTTACCCCGGTGGTTCGTCCACCCCCTTGTTGAGGATCGCCAAGTATTCTCCGTAGGCGTACACGCGGTTGCGCGCCGCCCCCGTCAACTCCCGGGCGATGCCGTAGTCGCCCAGCAGGTCCATGGCCCGCGAGACCGTCGGGAACGTCAGGCCGGTGGCTTTCGCGGCGATCCCGAGCGACACGACGACCCGTGCCTTGAGGGCTTCGTGCACTCGCAGAACGGAACTGGCCCTTCGTCCCGCGTCCGCGCGGATGCGGTCGTAGTCGCGCCGAAACGTTCGGTCGAGTTGCCGAGCCGTCGAGACCGCACCTTGCGCCGTCGTTTCGACCCCCTCCAGGAAGAAGCCGAGCCAAGCTTCCCAGTCGCCCGTCCGTCGTACGTGGTCGAGCAGCCGGTAGTACTCTTGACGGTGCCGCTTCAGGAAGAGGCTCAGGTAGAGGAGCGGCTGGCGCAGCACGCCGGCGTGGCCGAGCAGGAGGGAGACGAGCAGGCGTCCCACCCGGCCGTTGCCGTCCAAGAAGGGGTGAATCGTCTCGAACTGAACGTGGGCGATGCCGGCCTTGACCACGGTCGGCAGTCCGTCGGCGGCGTCGTGAAGGAAGCGCTCCAAATCCGCCATGCAGTTTTGCACCGCCGTGTGGGGCGGCGGCACGAAGACGGCGTTTCCGGGCCTGGAACCCCCGATCCAGTTCTGGGAGCGACGAAACTCGCCGGGGGTCGCATGGGTGCCGCGACCCCCCGACATCAGCACGGCGTGCACTTCCCGGATCAAGCGGTTGGACAAGGGGAAGCCCTCCCGCAATCGGCGAAGGCCGTGCCGGAGCGCGGCAAACGTAGTTCGACACCTCCCGGGCGTCGTCGCGCGGAACTCCGGGCGCCTCCTCCATCTCGAAGAACAGCAGGTCGGCCAACGACGACTGCGTTCCCTCGATCTGCGAGGACAGCACCGCCTCCTTGCGAATGTACGAATAGATGAAGAGGTTGTCGTCGGGAAGGAGGATCGAGACGCTGTCCAGCCGGCCCAGCGCCAGCACGGCCGATTCCAGCCGCCGATGGAGCGGCCCGTCCAGGCGCAGAGGGGGATTCGGCGGCAGCGGCGCTGGCACGAACGCTCGAATGCGCTCGCCCCCGGCCGTCGTCGTCTCGTACCGGCCAGTCCCTTCTCGCTTCATGGCTCCCGAGCCTCCCGCTTCATGCCCGAGCCTCCGTTTATTTGAGGGAACTTGAATAATGGATCGGGCTATTCAACTTTTTGGGCCTCTCCTAAGATAAAGCCTGACTGGCTTCATCGGACACGCGCGCTTGGCTGGCGAACATGTAGCCCGCCGGACGACAGTCCACCCGATGGCCCTGGTCGAGGTGGAAGCCACCGCCCTTGCAGCCTAGAACCAACACGGGTATGGTGGATTGGATTTAGAGATTCAGACAGTACCCGGAACCGGAGCCGACCCCAATGACCAACACTCGCCCGACGCCCCCCCCTCCCCCCCCCCCCCCCCCCCCCCCCCCCCTTTTTTTCGACCGGCCCGGCCCGCGCGTTCTGGACGCACGCGATGCCGGTAGCGAGAACAGCGCTCGCGGCCCTCGGCCTGCTGGCGGCGTTCGGGACCACGGCGCCGCTGAGCGCCCAGTCCGCGCGCCTGGACAGTCTGAAGATCGTCAGCTCTGCGGGTTCGGACAGCACGTACGCGGCGGGCGACACCATCAAGATCAGGGCGTATTGGTCGCTCTCCGTAAACGTCTACACCGACAATCAAGGTATCCCCTTGAGGATTACGATCGGGTCGGTCAACAGAGATGCGGTGCATGGCATCATTAGCGGCTTTGGCTCGGATGCCCCCTCCTCCGCCGTAACCCCGGACGGAGGGGTAAGCTGGTTTGAGATGTGGTACCTTGTGCAGACGTCGGACATGGACGCGGACGGAATCTCCACCCACTCGTTTCACGCCAATTCCGTGGAAACCACCGCATCAGGCGACTTCGCCAACCTGAGCTTGGGCAGCCACGCGATCACGAACGCAGCTGCGCACAAGGTGGACGGCACCCAGGGGTATCCCAAGGTGACGGGGGTGACGATCAGCAGCAGCGCGGGTTCGGACAACACGTACTCTATTGGGGACACGATTGCGGTGACGGTGGCGTTCGACTCGACGGTGGCGGTGACGGGGACGCCGCAGCTGGCGTTGACGGTGGGCGACTCGACGCGGCAGGCGAACTACGCGAGCGGGACGGGAACGGCGTCGCTGGTGTTCCGGTACGTGGTAGTGGCGGCGGACGAAGACACGAACGGGATCAGCATCGGCGCGAGCGCGCTGGCCCTGAACAGCGGCACTATCCGGCTGGGGACGAAGAACGCGATCCTGAGTTTGGGCAGCCATGCGATCACGAACGCGGCGGCCCACAAGGTGGGTATTCAACCGGTCACGGTGACCGGTGTGGCGTTGGCGAGCACGCCGGTAGCTGCGGACAGCACTTACGGGCGGCCGGAGCGGATTCGTGTGGCAGTGGTGTTCAGCGGGAACGTGGACGTGACGGGGACGCCGCAGCTGGCTTTAGGGATCGGCACGCAGACTAGGCAGGCGTCCTACGCGAGCGGGACGGGCACGGACTCGCTGTTGTTCGAGTACGTGGTGGCGTCTGCGGACGTGGACGCGAACGGACTGAGCATCGGCGCGAGCGCGCTGTCGGTTCCGTCCGGCGCCACGATCAGGAACGCGGGCACGACGGTGGACGCGACGTTGTCGCTCGGCAGTCACGCTGTCGCAAACGCTGGTGCGCACAAGGTGAACGGCGGGCTGATCGTGCCGAGGATATCGGCGGTGACGTTCTTGAGCGGCGCGGGGACGGACTCGACGTACGCTGCGGGGGACAACATCAACGTGCGGGTTCAGTTCGACCGTCCGGTGGTGACGCCGAACTTTCTGGGCAACATGACGCTGAACCTGGAGATCGGGGACAACGTTCGGGCGGCGGGCTGGTACTCGAAGGACGCGGACGACGTGTTCTTCCGATACACGGTGACGCGTGCGGACGCGGACGCGGACGGGATCAGCATCCCGGCGAACGCTTTCAGGAACTACGCGACTCCGATCACGCGCGTCGGGGGCACGGCGCGGGCGGACTTGTCGCTGGGCGCGCACGCGGTGGCGAACGCTGCTGCGCACAAGGTGGACGGATTGCAGGGCGTGCCGGTGGTGGCGGGCGCGGGTTTGGCGAGCGCGACGGGCTCGGACGGCACGTACGGGGTGGGCCACCGGATCGAGGTGTGGGTGAAGTTCAGCGAAGCGGTGGACGTTGTGGGCACGCCGCAGGTGGCGTTGGGGATCGGTGCGGCGACGCGACAGGCGGGCTACGCGGTGGGGAGCGGCACGGATTCGCTGACGTTCCGTTACACGGTGGCGGCGACGGACGCTGACGCGGACGGGTTGAGCATCGCAGCGAGCGCGTTGGGATTGAACGGCGGGACGATCAACAAGGCGGGCGGGACGGTGACGGCGGAGCTGGGACTGGGCACTCATGCGATCGCGAACGCTGGGGCGCACAAGGTTGCGGGCGACCGTCCGGTGGTGACGGGGGTGTCGATTGGCGATGCTCCGACGGACAGCACGTTCGAGTTGAGCGACGTGGTGGTCGTGACGGTGGAGTTCAACGCTGCGGTGACGGTGACGGGCACGGGCGCAAACAGGCCGCGGGTTCGGCTCGGGATCGGCTCGAGCTTGCGGAACGCGTGGTACGAGAGGGGTTCGGGTACGACGTCGTTGGAGTTCGAGTACACAGTGTTCCAGACGGATGCGGACGCGGACGGGATCAGCATCGGCGCGAGCGCATTGGAGACTCCGTCCGGGGGTACGATCCGGCGGATGGGCACGACGACGGACGCGGTGTTGGGCCTGAGCGGCCATGCGATCGCGAACAGTGCTGCGCACAAGGTTGCGGGCAACACGCGGACGACGCCGGTGGTGAAGGGGTTGAGGATAACGAGCAGTCCTGTGGTTGGGGACACGTACTTGGGGGGCGAGGCGATCGAGGTGGAGGTGGAGTTCGTGCGGGGCGTGTACGTGGGGGGGACGCCGCGTCTGGCGTTGGAGGTCGGCGACTCGACGCGTCAGGCGGAGTACAACCGCAGGGACGCGACGTTCAAGCGGGTGACGTTCCGGTACGTGGTACAGGCGACGGACGCGGACGCGGACGGGATCAGCGTGGGTGCGGGCGCTTTGGCGGTGAGCGCGGCGGACACGATTGTGGACGGTCGGCTCTGGTCGGACGCGGCGGACTTGGCGTTGGGCTTGCACGTGTTTTCGAACGCATCGGCGCACAAGGTTTCGGGCGCCGTTCCGTACGTGACGAGCGCGTTCTTCATGTCGGCGACGAACAGCGGGCTGTCGTACGCGAGCACGGACAGCGTGTTCGGACTTGGGGACGAGATACGCGTGGGGGTCGGGTTCAACGCGGGCGTGACGGCGACGGGCACGCCGCGACTGGCGTTGGGGATCGGTTCGCAGACGCGGAGCGCTGCGCAGTGCGACGCGGTAACGAGCGGCAACATCTTGGTGTTCTGCTACACGGTGGTTGCGGCGGACGCGGACTCGACGGGCATCAGCATCGGAGCGAACGCTCTGACGTTGCCGGGCGGCGCGACGATTCGAGCGACGGGGACGGCGACGGACGCTCGGCTGTCGCTGGTTCCGTGGAACTTCGCGGACGCGGTGGCGTACCAGGTCGACGGGACGAAGGAGGTGGCGCCGGCGGTGAGCGGCGTGGCGATATCGAGCGCGCCGGCGAGCGACAGCACGTACGGACGCACGGAGGCGATCGAGGTGGAGGTCGAGTTCGAGCGTTTGGTGGCGGTGACGGGGGCGCCGCAGCTGGCGTTGTCGATCGACACGCTGACGCGTCAGGCGAGCTACGCGAGCGGGAGCGGTACGCGGACGCTGGTGTTCCGGTACGTGGTGGTTGCTGCGGACGCGGACGCGAACGGCATCAGCATCGCAGCGAGCGCGCTGACGCTGAACGGCGGGACGATCGTGCTTTCGGGCGGCACGGCGAATGCGAGCTTGGGGCTGGGCACGCACGCGATAACGAACGCTGCTGCGCACAAGGTGAACGGGAGCCTGGGTCCGCCGGGGGTGACGTCGCTGACGATCGGTTCTCCCGTGGTGGGCGATGTGTTCGAGCGTGGCGAGACGATCGAGGTCGAGCTGGTGTTCAACCGCGCGGTGGACGTGACGGGCACGCCGCGTCTCGCGCTGACGATCGGGAGCGCGACGAGGCAGGCGAGCTACGCGAGCGGTTCGGGGACGACGGGGCTGGTGTTCCGGTATGTGGTGGCGAGCGGCGACGCGGACGCCGACGGATTGAGCATCGGGGCGGGCGCGTTGACGTTGAGCGGCGGGACGATCCGTCTGGCGGGCGGGACGCTGGACGCGACGTTGGGGCTGGGCGCGGGCGTGGTGGTGACGAACAGCGGCGGCCACAGGGTGTCTGGCAGTACGTTCACGACGCCGGCTGTGAGCGCGGTGACGATATCGAGCGCTCCGGCGAGCGGTCAGACGTACCAGTTGGGCGAGTCGATCGAGGTGAAGGTGGCGTTCGGCCGACCGGTGGCGGTGACGGGCGCGCCGCGCTTGGCGCTGACGATCGGTACGCAGACGCGGCAGGCGGGCTGGGAGTCGGCGACGAGCAAGGCGGACACGCTGGTGTTCGGTTACGCGATTCGTCCGGCGGACGTGGACGCGGACGGGCTCAGCATCGCGGCGGGCGCGCTGACGCTGAACGGCGGCGCGATCGCCGACGTGCGTCCGGGCGCTGCGGCCGCGTCGCTGGGGCTGGGTTCGAGCGCGGTGACGAACGACGCTTCGCACAAGGTGAACGGCGGGCTGGGTCCGCCGGGTGTCGCGGGGTTGACGGTGGCGGCGGCGCCGGGCGGCACGTTCGAGCGCGGCGACACGGTGGTTGCGACGGTGACGTTCAACAAGGCGGTGGACGTGACGGGCGGGCCGCGGCTGGCGCTGGGGATTGGTTCGCAGACGCGTCAGGCTGCGTATGCGTCGGGGACGGGGACGGCGGCGTTGGTGTTCCGGTACGTGGTGGCGACGGCGGACGCGGACGCGGACGGGTTGAGCATCGGCGCGAGCGCGTTGGCGCTGAACGGCGGGACGATCGACGTGGCGGGCGGTGCGACGGACGCCTTGCTGAGCCTGGAGCATCATGCGATCGACGACGACGGCGCACTGCGCGTAGCTGGCGGGACGTTCACGGCGGCGTCGGTGTCGGGCGCGACGATAACGAGCAGTCCGGCGGGCGGCGGCACGTACGGATTGAGCGAGGAGATCGGTGTCGATGTGACGTTCAACCGCAACGTGGCGGTGACGGGGTCGCCCGAGCTGGCGCTGACGATCGGTACGCAGACGCGGCAGGCGTCGTACGTGACGACGACGGGCGGCCGCGTGCTGTCGTTCGCGTACACGGTGGTGGCAGCGGACGCGGACGGGAACGGGTTGAGCATCGGCGCGAGCGCGTTGTCGCTGAACGGCGGGACGATCGCGGACGCTCGCGACGCGAACGAGGCTGCGAGCCTGGGGTTGGGCGGCCATGCGATATCGAACAGCGGCAGCCATCGGGTGGACGGCACTCAGGGCCCGCCGGGCGTGAGCGGCGTGTCGATCGCGTCGCCGCCGATCGGCGACACGTTCGAACGAGGCGACACGGTGGTTGCGACGGTGGTGTTCAACAAGGCGGTGGACGTGACGGGCACGCCGCAGCTGGCGTTGGGGATCGGCAGCACGACGAAGCAGGCGTCGTACGCTTCGGGCACGGGCACGGCGTCGCTGGTGTTCCGGTACGTGGTGGTGACTGCGGACGCGGACGCGGACGGCATCAGCATCGCGGCGAGCGCGCTGGCGCTGAACGGCGGGACGATCGACGTGGCGGGCGGGACGGTGGACGCGGTTCTGGGGCTGGGGACGCACGCGGTGACGAACAGCGCGGATCACAAGGTTGCGGGCGGTACGTTCACGGCGGCGTCGGTGTCGGGCGTGTCGCTGACGAGTTCGCCTGCGGTGGCGACGACGTACGGCCGCGACGAGTCGATCGAGGTGCAGGTGACGTTCAACCGTCCGGTGACGGTGACGGGGACGCCTCGGGTGGCGCTGACGGTGGGCGCGCAGACGCGGCAGGCGGACTACGCGAGCGGGACGGGCACGCGGGCGCTGACGTTCCGCTACACGGTGGTGGCTGCGGACGCGGACGCGGATGGGATCGAGGTCGGCGCGAGCGCGCTGGCGCTGAACAGCGGCGCGATCGCGGATGCCCGCGACGGCACGACGGCGGCGGCGTTGGGGCTGGGCAGCCATGCGTTGAGCGCGGCTGCTGGCCACAAGGTGGACGGTACGCTGGCGGGCGCGTCGGTGACGGGCGTAGCGGTGTCGAGCGCGCCGGAGAGCGGGGACACCTACGGGCTGGGCGAACGGATCGAGGTTCAGGTGACGTTCGACCGTGCGGTGACGGTGACGGGCGCGCCTGAGCTGGCGCTGACGGTGGGCGCGGTGGCGCGTCAAGCGAGCTACGCGGGCGGCAGCGGCACGGCGACGCTGTCGTTCGCGTACCGTGTGCAGGGCGCGGGCAGCGGCGGCAGCGGTACGGGCGGCGTGGACGCGGACGCGGACGGCATCGGCGTTGCGGCTGCTGCGCTGACGCTGAACGGCGGTACGATCGTGAACACGGCGGACGGCGTTCGTCCGGCGACGCTGGCGCTGGGCGCGCATGCGATTGCGGCTGCGGCGAACGACAAGGTGGACGGTACGGTCGAGGTCGCGCCGGTGGTGGTGGGCGTGGCGGTGACGAGCGAGCCTGTGGCGACGGGACTGTACGGCGCGGGCGGCGTGATCCGTGTCGAGGTGACGTTCAGCCGGCCGGTCGATGTGGCGGGCGCGTCGTCGTCGCCGGCGCTGGCGGCGTCGATGTCGGCCGCGACGGCTGCGAACACGGCAGCGGCGCGGCTGGCGCTCGACGTGGGCGGCACGACGCGGCACGCGCGCTACGTGTCGGGCTCGGGCACTGCGGTGTTGGCGTTCGAGTACGTGGTCCGTCCGGCGGACCGGGACCCGGACGGGATCAGCATCCCGACGGACGCGCTGGCCGAGGCTGCGGGCGCGCTGCGGATCGCGGGCGGCACGACGCTCGCGGCGCTGGACCTGGGCGCGCACGCAGTGACGGACTTGACGGACCACGCGGTGAACGGCGCGGGCAGCCTGGACCCGGTGTTCGGTCGGTTGGAGTACGAGTTCGAGTTGGCGGAGAACGTTGCGGGCCCGCTGCCGCTGGGCGAGGTGGTCGCGACGAGTCCGTTGGGCGCCGAGATGCGCTACGGGTTGGAGAGCGGAGGCGAGGGGCTGTTCGAGGTGGACGTGTCGAGCGGCGTGGTGACTTACGTTGGCGGTGGCGAGGACGCGGAGCAGCGTTCGGAGTACGTGATGCTGGTGGTGGCGGTGACGGGCGGCGTGGGCGAGGGCGAGCAGCTCGAGACTTTGGCGAAGGTGATGGTGAAGGTCGTGAACGAGAACGACGAGGCGCCGTCGTTCGTCGAGGACGGTTGGCGGTTCGAGCTGGCGGAGGACGCTGCGGGACCGTTGGTGCTGGGCGTGTTGGAGGCTGTGGACCCGGACGAGGGCGACACCCTGACTTACGCGCTGGTGGCGGGCGATCGCGAGCGGTTCGAGCTGGACGGGGAAACGGGCGAGTTGCGGTACGTTGGCGGAGGCGAGGACTACGAGACGAGCGTAGGCATGTGGCGTTTGGAGGCGACGGCGACGGACCTGGTGGGCCGTACGGCGCGGACGACGGCGACGGTGGCGGTTGCGGACGTGAACGAGGCGCCGTCGTTCGTCGACAGCGCATATGCGTTCGAGCTGGCGGAGAACGTCGCGGGACCGTTGGTTCTGGGCGTCGTGCGGGCGACGGACCCGGACCGCGACGATCCGCCTGCGTACAGCTTGGCCGAAGGCGACGCCGAGCGGTTCGAGGTGGACGCTGTTACGGGCGAGGTGCGGTACGTGGGCGCAGGCGAGGACGCGGAGACGGGCCCGGAGAGCTGGGTGCTCGAGGTCCGTGCGACGGACCGCGGCGGCATCGCGGCATCGGCGGTCGTGGTGGTGGCGCTGCTGGACCGCAACGAGGCGCCCGTGTTCGCTGCGGAGCGCTACGAGTGGGAGTTCGAGGAGAACGTCGCCGGACCGTTGGTTCTGGGGATGGTCGAGGCGGCGGACCCGGACCGAGCGGACACGCTCGTGTACAGCCTGTCGGGCGAAGACGCGGCGCTCTTCGAGGTGGACGCTGCGACGGGCGAGGTGCGGTACGCGGGCGCGGGCGAGGACTACGAGGCGGGCCCGGCGTCCTGGGAGTTCGAGGTGGTGGCGACCGACGGCGAGGGACTGGCGGCGCGCGCGGTTGCGACGGTCGCGCTGCTGGACGTGAACGAAGCGCCGGCGTTCGCGGACTCCGCATACGCTTTCGAGCTGGCGGAGAACGCTGCCGGGCCGCTGACGCTGGGCGTGGTCGAAGCGACGGACCCCGACCGCGGCGACGCGCCGGCGTACAGCTTGGCCGAAGGCGACGCCGCACGGTTCGAGATGGACGCCGTTACGGGCGAGGTGCGCTACGTGGGCGCGGGCGAGGACTACGAGGCGGGTCCGCCGGCGTTCGCGCTGACGGTGCGGGCGATGGACGCGGGCGGACTGACGGCCGAGGCGGCGGTGACAGTGACGCTGCTGGACGTGAACGAGGGCCCGGAGGCCGTGGGCGCGATGTCGCCGAAGACGCTCGAGGCGTACGGCGACGCTGTGGAAGAGGAGTTGGGTCGGTACTTCCGGGACCCGGACGGCGACGCGCTGGCGTACGCGGTCGAGTCGTCGTCGCCGAGTGTGGCGGATGCGACGGTGACGGGCGCGGGCCGGTTGTCGATCGCGCCGCAGGCGATCGGCGAGGCTGTGGTGACGGTACGAGCGAGTGATCCGGGCGGGTTGTCGGCGGTGCAGCAGGTGCGCGTGACGGTGGATGCGTCGCGGTCGGAGCGTGCGCGTGCGTTGGAGCTGACGCTGGCGGCGTTCGGCCGGTCGCTGGGCACGGAGACGGTGGAGGCGATCGGCGGGCGGTTGGGGCTGGGGTCGTCGGGCGCGCTGGGCCGGTCGCACGTGCAGCTCGGCGGGCGCTCGCTGGCCTGCGGCGCGGTCGGGGCAAGCGGCTTCGGCGGCGCTGCGAACGCTGCGGACGGCCAAGCCGACGACGGCGAGAGCAACAGCGCCGCTGTCGGCTCGGGCGAGTGCGGGCTCGAGTCGCTGGTGCGGGGCGCGACGGGCCTGCTGGGGCTGCAGATCGCGCACCCCGGCTCGCCGGACGCGGCCGGCGGGACTGTCGACTTGGCCGCGCTGCTGTTCGGCGACGGCCGGAGCCGTCCGGGCGCGGGCAGCGCCGGCGGCATGGCCGGCATGGGCGGCGCCTACCAGGGCCAACAGCAAGCCGACGCCGGGCGCGCCGACCGCACCGGCGGCCTGACGTTCAACCCCGTCGACGCCCGCGGCATGCGCTCGCAAAGCTCGTTCCAGCTGTCGTTCGGCGGCTCGACCGGCGCGGCGGACGCCGGCCCGGCCGGCGCCTCCGTCTCGTCGCAGGCTGCTGTCCGGTCGGGCTGGACGGTGTGGGGCCAGGCGAACCTGGGCGAGTTCGAGGGTCGTCCCCAAGACGGCTTCGCCATGGACGGTCGCACGCGCTCCGCCTACTTGGGGCTGGACTACCGGTTCGCGTCGGGCGTGCTAATGGGCTTGGCGGGCTCGCGCAGCGACATGGAGGCCGGCTTCGACAGCCGGATCAATGGCGCGGGCTCGGTGGACGCTCGCCTGACCAGCCTGTACCCCTACCTGCACTGGTCGTCCAGCGGCGGGTTCGGCGTGTGGGGCTTGGCGGGCGCGGGCCGGGGCGACGCGACGCTCGATGAGTCGGCGGGCGGTCGTTTCGACACGGACTTGGAGATGCGCATGGGTGCGCTGGGCGTGCGCCAGGAGCTGACCGGCGGGTTGGCGCTGAAGGCGGACGCTTTCGCGGTGCGCATCTTGTCGGACGAGGTGGCGGGGCTGGCGGGCGTGACGGCGGACGCGCAGCGCGTGCGTCTGGCGCCGGAGATCGGCGGCCAGTGGCAGCTGGGCGGCGGGCTGGCGATGCGGACGCGGTTCGAGGTGGGAGGTCGCTTCGACGGTGGCGACGCGGAGACGGGGATGGGGGCGGAGGCGGGTGCCGAGGTGGGGTTGGCGCATCAGGCCAGCGGGTTCAGCGTGACGGCGCGAGGCCGTGCGCTGCTGGTGCACCAGGAGCGCGACTTCAAGGACTGGGGCGCGGGGTTCTCGCTGAGGTTGCAGCCGGGCGGGGGCGGCGAGGGCGAGGGCGGCGGGCTGTCGTTCTCGGTCGAGCCGACGTGGGGCGACGCCGGGGGCGGCGCGCGGACGCTGTGGCAGGGGGGCGCCGACGTGTGGCGGACCGCGGGCGCGGGCGGCTTCGGCGCGCCGGGCCGGATTGCGCGGCCGGTCGGCGCGAACATCCCGGCAAGCCCGGAGTTCCGCCAGAGCCAGGGCGAAGCGTCGGCACAGGGAGCACCCAGCTGGACGCCCGATCGCGTGGCGATGGAGGTCGGCTACGGGGTGCTGCTGCCCGGCGGCACCCAGGTCAAGCCGTTCGGACGGTGGAGCCGCGAGGGACCGACGGGCCAACGCGTGAACGTGGGGACGCGCTGGTCGTTGCTGGGCGGCTTGACCACCGGCCAGGAGCCCGCGGCCCCCGGCCCCGGCCTGCGCCTGATGATGGACCTGTTCGGCGAGCACGTCGCCAGCGGCGTCCAGCCCCCGGAACACCGCATCGGCCTCTCGGGCAGGATCGTCTTCTAGCTCTAGGGTGTCCCGGTTGCGGATTGCCCGTCCCCGATCGTGGGCAGCCCCTTCCACCGGTTGCGGGCCTCGTCGCCTATCTTGCCTTTGCACTCGGCCAACAGGCCGAAGCCGATGGCGAGCGGCGCGACCGTCGGCCACGACGCGCGATTTCCTCTTGACCTGCGACGGGCGCGGTCGGCAGGATTAGCGAATCCAGGAAGCAGGGGGGTACAGGGGGTGCGCTACTTCAACACGTCCGGTCCGGTGACGGTGGAGGACCACTACTGCATCCCGCCGCTTGCCCGATTGAGCCTTGCCGAACTTCGGCAACTGATCGATCTGCGGCGGTACTTCGTGCTTCACGCGCCCCGACAGACGGGGAAGACGTGGGCGTTGCTGGCGCTCCAGGCCCTGTTGAACACGGAAGGAGAGTACCGTTGCGTCTACGTCAACGTGGAAGCCGGCCAGGCGATGCGCGACGACGTGAAGGCGGCGACGCAGGTGATCTTGAGTCAAATGGCCCGCCAGGCCAGACGGACGGGCGACGAGTATCTGACGAAGGCGTGGCCCGGAATCTTCGCCGAACACGGGTCCGGTGCGCTGGGCGAGGCGTTGTCGCGCTGGGCTCAAGCCGAAGACAAGCCGCTGGTGCTGCTGATCGACGAAATCGACGCGCTGGTGGGCGATTCGCTGTTGTCCGTGTTGCGGCAGCTGCGCGCGGACTATCCGCACCGGCCCGAGCGGTTTCCCCAGAGCGTGGTCTTGTGCGGGGTTCGTTCGGCGAATACGATGGTCGCCGGCGGCAGCGCGTTCAACATCAAGGCCGAGTCCTTGCGCATGGACGACTTCTCGCGGGACGAAGTGCGCGCGCTCCTCGGGCAGCACGTCGAGGAGACGGGCCAGTCGTTTGCCGACGGCGCGCTGGAGGCGATGTGGGCCCAGACCCAAGGCCAGCCGTGGCTGGTCAACGCGCTGGCCTACGAGACATGCTTCCGGGGCGACTTGGCGACGGACCGTTCGCGTGCCGTGACCGAGGCGGACGTGCTGGAGGCCACGGAGAGGCTGATCCTGCGTCGCGACACGCACCTGGACCAGCTGACGGACAAGTTGCGCGAGAACCGGGTGCGACGCGTGATCGAGCCGCTGTTGGTCGGTGGCGACGGCTTCGAGTCCACTGCCGACGACATCGAATACGCGCAGGACTTGGGGCTGATCGCCCGCGACGCGCCGCTGCGCATGGCCAACCCGATCTACGCGGAGGTGGTGCCCCGGCAGCTCACGTGGCCCACCCAACTGAAGATTCGGGACGATCCGGCGTGGTTCGTGGATGCCGAAGGCGGACTGCGGCTGGAGAAGTTGCTGGCCCGGTTCCAGGAGTTCTTTCGAGAGAACGCGGAGAGCTGGATCGAGCGCTTCGAGTACAAGGAGGCGGGGCCGCAACTGCTCTTGCAGGCGTTCCTGCAACGCGTCGTGAACAGCGGCGGGCGGGTCGAGCGCGAACACGGCCTGGGCCGCCGGCGGGCGGACCTGCTGATCGAGTGGCCGGAGGGCGAGGTGGTGCGCAAGTACGTGCAAGGTGCGGCACGAGCGCCGGAGTCTGGAGCGGACGGTGGCGGAAGGCGTGGAACAGACGGCGGCGTACATGGACCGCTGCGGAGCGGAGGCGGGGCACTTGGTCGTCTTCGACCGAAGCCAGGAGCGCAGCTGGAAGGAGAAGGTGTTTCGGAAAAGCCGGACGGCCCGGAACGGGATGGAGATTGCGGTCTGGGGCGCGTGACTTGACGCCGGCCACAACCCCCTCCATCGGCGTGGAGCCTTTCGAGATAAGCCACGGCGCGGGGTTCGAGGCCCAGGAAGACGCGCCCGAAGCCTTGGAGTGCGAGGTGGTGGAGGACGGGGGCGACTTTCGTGCGCACAGGCCGCCCCTTGCCCAGCGGCCCCGACGGCTGTGCTTCGTGGACGGCGTCATGCGGATCGAGGCGCGGCTGACCCGAACCGGCGCGGAGGGCGAGACGCGCATGGGATTGGCGGGAAGCTGGGGGGCGGGCGCCGCGCTGGCGGAGCAGGACCGGCCCATGGAGATTGCATGTGCGACCACGGGCCGCGCGGTCGTGTTCGCCGGCGGAGAACCGGTCGCGCTTCCGCCTCACGACGCCGGCTGGTCCTGGGCGCCGTTCGCCGTCGAGGGGGAGGACCTGGACGCGGCCCGCCACCACCTGCGCGACACGATGCGGGCGCAGGAGGCGAGGATCGCCGAGCGGCTCTCCGGCGAGGGCCGGCTCACGGTCTTCGACGGCCCCCTCCACCCCGTCCGGCGCGGCTTGGCCGCGGGCCGCAACGGCGGCGGGCGCGACGCGGACGCCCGCACGGGCCTGGTCGGCTACGTCAAGACGCATCACCGCCGGATGCTCGCCCTGGAGCAGTGGCGGATGGTACCCGGGCTGGCCCCCGGCGAGCGCTCCAGCCTCTTCCGGACCAAGGTGGGGCTGTACGCCTGCTACCTGCGGGTCGGGTCGGCCGGGCCGTGGGCGGGCGCATGGGCTGGGATCGCGCGGCTGGAGGTTCCCGCCGAGGGCGGACGCGACGCCGCAATCGCCGTGGTGGACGAAGCGGCCGGCTGGCTTCCTCAGTTCGTTCCCGCCCTCCATCGAGACGCCCGCGCCCCGGTCAACCTGACGCCCGTCGCCGGGCTGGAACGCCGCCTCCGTCGCCTGCTGGGCAGCGCCCGCATGGCCCAGCGCGCTGTTCGCGAAGTCGTCCGCCGCCTCAACCAACCCCACCCCGAGCCCGCACAACGACCATGACCCGGTCCCCAACCGCCGACGCCCCGCACCGGATCGGCCTTGTCGACGGCTCCACCGACAGCGACTCGCGCACCTTCCACGTCGTCCTCGACTCCGACAAGGTGGTGCAGCTGGACGACCTGGTCTCGGTCGCCACCGAGCTGCCGGACGGAGACCAAGTCGCCCACTACGGGATCGTCACCGAGCTGTTCTCGCGGCTGGAGGGCGCCGAGTTCCCTTCGGACACCGGGCGCTTCGCCGACAACACGCTCCCCGCCGAGCATGTGCGCCGCGCAGAGGTCCGAGTCCTGCGCGTGGTCCCCGAGCGCTTCGTTTCGCCCCATGCGGGCTCGCTCGTCGTCAAGGCGGCCGGCGAGGACCGAGCGCTGGCCCTCTTCGAGGACGAGATGCAGCACGGCAAGCTGCCCATGGGGCTCGACGCCGGCGGCAGTCCCGTTTACGCCGACATGCGCTTCGTGGACGGGCGCTCCGGCGGTCACGTCTCGATCTCGGGGATATCCGGCGTCGCGACCAAGACGTCCTATGCGCTCTTCCTGCTCTACCAGCTGCTGGAGACGCCGGCTGGCATGGAGCTGCTGGGCGGCCGGTCCAAGCGCGAGAACGTGCGCGCGCTGGTGTTCAACACCAAGGGCGAGGACCTGCTGCACATCGACCGGCCCAACTCCGAGTTCGCGGCCAAGTCGGACGCCGACGGGGAACGGGCGCCGCGCAAGCAGTGGGAGGCGCTGGGCGTGCCCGAGCCCGGACCGTTCAAGTCGGTGCGCCTCTATGCGCCGCGCGCGTCCGACTCGAGCGGGAGCGCCGTGCCCGCCGTCCGGAGCCGCAACACCGCCGACGTGGAAGCCTACGGCTGGACGCCCGAGCAGTTCGTCCGCCGGCAGCTCCTGCAGTTCTGCTTCACGTCCGAAGACGAGCGCTCGACCCAGGTCGGCTTCGTCGAGCAGCAGTTTCGGATCGAGCTGCTGCGCAGGCTCCGGCGGCTGGCCGGCGACGAGACCGGGGCGGTGGTGATCGTCGACAAAGTGCCGCCCGACACCGGCTACAACCCGGACCGGCTGGCAGCCCGCGAACCCGACGAGGCGCAGGCGGGCGCGGGCCGGCCGATCCGCAACTTCGGCGACTTCGTGGAGCTGGTGGAGCGGATCGCGTCGGAGGAGGACGACGTGACGCGGCAGTGGTTCGGCCACACCCAGCGCGGCACCCAGCAGGCGTTCTTCCGCCGGATTCTGCGCCTCCGAAAGCACGTCGGTCCCTTGATCGGCTGCGGCCTGACCCCCGTCTCCCGCGAGAACGCCAGGATGCACGTGGTGGACATCTCCACCCTGCACGCCGACGCCCAGCGCTTCGTCGTCGGCGCGCTCCTCAACGAGGTGTGGGACGAGAAGCAGGGCACGGGCCGCGAGCCGCTCCGCTTCGTGGTCCTCGACGAGCTCAACAAGTACGCCCCGGCGCAGGGGTACTCGCCCCTCAAGGAGCTGCTGGTGGACATCGCCGAGCGGGGCCGTTCGCTGGGCGTGCTGCTGGTGGGCGCCCAGCAGGCGGCGTCGGCGGTGGCGCCGGCCTTGCCGCGGAACGCCTCGATCAAGGTGGCCGGCCGCCTGGATGCCGGCGAGTCCGACGCCTACCGCTTCCTGACGGCGTCGCTGCGGGACCGCGCCTCGCGCTTCATGCCGGGCACGATGGTGGTCTCCCAGCCCGTGGTCCCCGAGCCGATCCCGGTGCGCTTCCCCTTCCCGCCGTTCGCCACCAACTCCGACGAGGCAGCTGCCGACGAGGAGGCGGAGAAGCGCCGCGCCGACGAGATCGCCGCGAACCTGAGGGCGCACGGGGGACGGGGGCTGGAGCTGTGAGGGGTGCGCTGCTGCTCAGCTTTCCTTGGACACCGCCCAGAACGGCACGTAATGGCGCAACCGCACGCCGTTCTCCGGATTCGCGACTACGATCAGCTCCGCGTCGACCGCCTCTCGCAAGACCGGGAGACCATGGACGCGTTCTTGCCGAGAACGCCTAGTCGCTCCCGGCAATTCCTGCCGGACCACCTCGTTCGGGGAGCGGTGCGCCCCGGTGGGCCGGCAGGCGGCTCTCGGGCTCCCAGCCGCCTCCCTCCGGCTCCGCTGCAGCCGTCCCAGTCAAGAAACAGTCAAGAAAGCAAGTCCATGATGGACAAGGACTTACGGGAATTCTCGGCTTTGCATGCGGCTTCCAGTCAAGAAACGCCGGGGGTCGGCGCCCGCGTCGCTTGACCTGTCGCTTCGCCTCCGTAGATTGGTCGCGTGATCCTCCTTCACACGTCCGACTGGCACTTGGGGGCCCGACTGGGCCGCCACGACCGCGGCCCCGACCAGCACGAAGCCCTGCGGGGCCTGCTCGACATCGCCCAGGACGTTCGGCCCGACCTGATCCTCCACGCCGGCGACCTCTTCGACGCCCCCAGGCCGCCCTACGAGGCGCTCCGCATGGGGGTTCAGGCGCTGAACCGGCTGGCGGAGGTCGCGCCGACCCTCGTGATCCGCGGCAACCACGACTCTCGCAAGCTCTTCGAGGTGATCAACGAGCTTGCGGGAGCCGCTGGCCGAGACCGCCTTCGCATGGTCGTCGAGCCGACCGTGGCGGAGTACCCGGAGATCGCCGACCAGCCGGTCGCGGTCGCGTGCGTGCCGTTCATCCCCACCGGTGCAATCGTGGACTACGCTTCCGTCCAGCACGAGCGTTTCGAGGGCACGTATGCCGACGGCATCAGGACGGTGAACCGCCGAGTTCTCGACAAAGCGGAACAAGCGGCGGGGTCGGACGGCATCGTCCTCTACGCGGCGCACCTGCACCTTCACGGGGCCAAGCCCGGCGCCTCGGAGCGACGGCTGACCGTCGGCGAGGACTACGCCACGCATACGGACGGACTGGATCGGGCGCTCTACTGCGCTTTCGGCCACATCCACGACCCCCAGCTCCTGCCGGGCGGGACGGCCACCGGACGCTACGCCGGCTCCCTCGTGCGGCTGGACTTCGGGGAGATCAAGCACGACAAGATGGCGGTCGAAGTTCGCATCGACGACGACGGCGTCCACGTCGAGTCCCACCGCCTGCCTCCCGGCCGACGATTGCGGGAGTTCGCAGGCACGCTGGACGAGCTGGAGGACGAGGCCCAGGACGGGGGGCTGAACGACGTCATCCTCAAGGCCCGCGTCGTGTCGGACGAACCGATCCCTAACCTTGCCGACCAGCTGTACGAGTGGTCGCCCGAGTGCGCCGTGTTCAATGTGGCGAACGACGTTGCGAACCATCGGGCGAAGTCGATCTCGGAGGCCGAGAGCGACGACGGCCCCGAGCCGCCGATGGAGGACTTGTTCATGGAGTGGCGGGGGTCGGCGGCGACCAGGGGACAGCGCACGGCGGCCGACGAGCGGGTGCGTGCGCTCTTCGTCCAGGCGCTGGGAACGGGCGGTCGGGAAGAGGGAGCCGACTTCGGCGTGGGCGACTTGACGGCGCGGGCGAAGGAAACGCTGGCGGCGCTCGCGACGGGACGACTTCGGAATGGAGCCGGCGGAGCGACGGGCTCTGTCGGGAGCCGAAGCGGTTTGCCGGGAACGGAGGGCTGACGCGGTGCGCCCGCTGTCGTTGCGCATCGAGGGGCTGCGGTCGTTCCGCAAGCAGGTCGAGATCGACTTCGGCGACCGGGATCAGATCGCCGTCGTGGGCGACACCGGGGCCGGCAAGTCCTCGATCCTGGAGGCGATGACCTACGCCCTCTACGGCAAGACCAGCTTCGCCGGGCAAAACCAGGACCTGATGAACGACACCTCCGACAAGATGCGCGTCGTGCTGCGTTTTCAGGTGTCGGACCAGGAGTGGGAGGTGGTGAGGACGCTGCGTCGGGACGGAAAGGGCCAAGTCAAGCCGTCCGGGGCTCGGCTGCGGCTTCTGGGAAAGGACGGCGAGCCGCTCGAGGTCGTGGACCAGGTTCGGCCGGTCAACGAGCGCGTCGAACGGATGATCGGACTCGACAGCGACGCCTTCCTTCGCACCGTAGTCCTGCCGCAGGGCCGCTTCGCGAGGCTTCTGGTGGAGGACCGACCCGCCGATCGGAGCAAGGTCCTTCGCCGGCTCTGGCCGACCCGGGACCTGGAGGCCGTTGGCGAGCTTGCGTCGGAGGCGCTGCGGGATCTGGTCGAGATTCGAGCGCAGCTTGGACAAGAGGCGACCGTGCACCCGGAGGACCCGGAGGCGCACTTGGCGCATCTGAGCGAAGCGGTTGCGACGGCCCGACAGAAGGCGGACAAGGCTGCGGGGCTGGCGGAGGAGGCGTCCCAGGCGTTTCGCTCGCTGGAAGCAGCCCGCAAGGACCGGAAGCAGGCCTCGGCGGAGATCGACCGCGTGGAGCCGGGTTTGTCGCGGATCGAGGAGGCGGAAGCCCAGATCGCGCCCGTCGCGGAGCGCTTGCGAGAAATCGACAAGGCTGACGAGAAGTGGAAGCGGAAGCGGGCGAGCCTCCGCGACGAGCTGGCCCGCATCCCGTCGGAGGACGGCCCGGACCAGACGGAGGTCGCCACGGCCCTGGCCGCGCTGAACAGCTTCGACGACTTGGGGGCGGAGGCGGTTGAGGCGGCCGGCGAGATGCGCCGGAAGGCGACAGCGGCTGAAGGCACGCGCAAGGTTGCTGGCCAAGCGAAGGAAGCGGCCAAGAAGTCGACGCAGAAGGCGGAGCGCCATGCCCAGCGTCGCCGACCCCTTGCCGAAGCCTGCGAAGCTGCCCGCGCCCGTCGGGAGGATGCACGCCTTGCGCATCAGAGGTGCGACGGGTTGCGGAACAGGGCCACCGAGGCGCAGACGGAGGTCGCCGACCTGGCGGACCGGCGGGCTGAACTGGCGGCCAAGGTCGAGAATGCCGCCGATGAAGCAGGGAAGGCCAAGGCGGCCGTCGACGAGTCGGAGGAGAGACTGGCCGACGCCCACCGCGCCAACGCGGCCGCAGCGGCTGCCCACGGGCTTCACGCGGGAGACGACTGCCCGGTGTGTCGGCGGGGTCTCCCGGTGGGCTGGTCGCCGCCCGAGGACGCCGGTCACGCCGAAGCGGAGGCGGTTGCGCGCAATGCGCGGAGGGCCGCCCAGGAGTTGGACCAGAAAGCCGCGAACGTGGGTGCAGAGTGGCGGTCCGTGGACAGGCAGCTGAACGATGCGCGCGCCAATGCAAAGCAAGCCTCGGCAGAGTACAGGTCGACCGTGAAGGAGATCGCGGCCGAGTTCGTGGACGGCTCCCGCGACCTCTTCGCGGGGACGGCCGACGACATCTCCAATTCCGACGACCCCGACGCCGCTTCCAACGACGCACCCGCCGCCGATGCACCGCTCCTCCCTTCCATGGAGTCGCTGCTTCGCCCGCTGGAGGCTGTCCACCAGGAGGCGTCCGATGCGCTGGCCCGGCACGACGACGAGCACAAGACCCTGGAGAAAGAGCAAGCGCGCCTCTCCAACGACGCCGCGACGGCGGAAGCCGAGGCGAACGGCGCCGACGAGCTGGCGGAGGCGGCCCGGCGCACTGCCGTCGATGCGTTGGCGCGACTGGCACGGAACGTGGACGAGACTCCGTCGCCGTACCGACCGCGAGCGGACCTCCCTACGGACCCGGCACAGCTGGACAAGATCGATCGGTCGGCGGCCAGCGGCCCCATAGCGGCAGCCCAGGAACGCGGGCGCGTCTTGGAGCATCGGGAGCGGCAACGGCGACGGCTCAATCGGGAGATGGAGGAAGCCGACGAGGCACGGGAATCCCTTGCGCGACGTCGGGTCGACGAAGTCGGTCGCCCCCTCTCCGACATCGCCGAGAAGCTTGGTTCCCACCGCGACGACGTGCTCCAGGCCGTCAACACACTAGCCTTGGGCGACGCGCTGGGGGCCGTCGCGGACCTCCCCGGCGCGCCCTCTGCCACAGCCCCGGCCGTGCACCAGGAATGGATGCGGAACCTGCACCGCCTCGCGTTGGCCGTCGTCAAAGCCGCTCGAGAGCGCGTCAAGGAGGCGGCCGCGGCGGAGCAGGCTGCACGAGACGCCTTGGAAGAGCTGGGCCGCCGCTTGGTCGCCCGGCGTTTCGAGGCGGAACCCGTGCTCGACGCAGGAACGGGAACTGTCGACTCCCTGCCCGATGAACTCCCGACCGCCCCCGAAGACGTCGTGACCAAAGCCGACAGCGCCCGCGACGACGCGGATTACGCCGCCCGCACCAATGCTCGCCAGCGCGACGACTTCGCCGCGATCAAGGACGACGTCGTCGCCCTCCGAGCCCTGTTCGACGAGGCCGGCGATCTGGAACGCGCCCTCGGCGACCTGGACAAGGCCCTCAAGGACGGCGCCTTCCCCAAGTGGCTGACCCTGCAACGCTCGCGCAGCCTGCTGATCCATGCATCTCGAATGCTCGGCGAGATCAGCGGCGGCAAGTACTCGTTCGTGGACCCCGAGAACGAAGAAGTGCAGTGGCAAGTGCTGGACGACGAGTCCGGCCAGCCCCGGTCGCCGGCCAGCCTGTCGGGGGGCGAGCAGTTCATCGCGTCGCTGGCGCTGGCCCTTGGGATGGTGGAGATGATGGCGCGCTCCGGGGGGCGGCTGGAGTCGCTCTTCCTGGACGAGGGGTTCGGCTCCCTGGATCGCAGCAACCTGGACGCCGCCGTCGAGGCGCTGGGAACCGTGGCGGCGAAGGGACGCATGGTCGGCGTGATCTCCCATGTGCGCGCCGTCGCCGAGCAGGTCGACCACGTGTTGGAGGTCGAGCGCACCGCTTCGGGAAGCCGTGCCAAGTGGCTCTCGCGCGACCAGCGGCAGGGGATCTCCCGCTCCGACGCGGAATGGGAGGCCTCGGCGGCCATGGAGGGCTTGCTGGACTAGATTGCGGCCTCCTGCCTGGGTTTGCGTCGGCCCAACCTTGATTGGCGGAGAAGAACCGGCTACGCTGAGTCGGCATCGGCCTCTGGTTGGAAGTCGAGCGGGCCGGTTGCCGGGCCCAGCCGGAGCGCCCTGCCCAAGCACGACTGCCGAGTTACCCCACGAGGATTCTGAAGCGATGCCGACCACGCTGCTTGCCCCTGCTTCTCCCGAAGCCGCCACTGCAGAGAGTCCGCCGCGGGCCAAGGCCGCGCCAGCCGTGGAACGCCCCCCCTTCCGCGTCGCCGACCTCTCGTTGGCCGACTGGGGCCGCGACGAAATCCGCCTCGCCGAGCACGAGATGCCCGGACTCGTGGCGCTCCGGCGCGAGTACGAGGGGCAAAGGCCCCTGGCCGGGGCGCGCATCACCGGTTCGCTGCACATGACGGTGCAGACGGCCGTCCTGATCGAGACCTTGGTCGAACTGGGCGCCGACGTGCGGTGGGCGTCGTGCAACATCTTCTCCACGCAGGACCACGCCGCCGCCGCTGTGGTGGTCGGCCCCGACGGCGCGCCGGACGAACCCCGCGGGCCGGCCGTCTTCGCCTGGAAGGGGGAGTCGCTGGAAGAGTACTGGTGGTGCACGGAGCAAGCCTTGGCGTGGCCCGGCGACGCAGGCCCCACGCTGATCCTGGACGACGGCGGCGACGCCACGCTGCTGGTCCACAAGGGCGTCGAGTTCGAGGCGGCCGGCGCAGTGCCCGCTTTCGACCCCGCCGCCGAACCCGAGGAGTGGGGCGAAGTCCTGAAGCTGCTCCGCGCGCACTTGCAGCTCGACGACGGCCGTTGGCGACGCGCGGCGGCCGGCATCCGGGGCGTGTCGGAAGAGACGACCACCGGTGTCCACCGCCTCTACGAGATGGCCAAGGAGGGTACGCTGCTGTTCCCGGCCGTCAACGTCAACGACTCCGTCACCAAGTCCAAGTTCGACAACGTCTACGGCTGCCGGCACTCGGTGATCGACGGCCTGAACAGGGCCTCGGACGTGATGCTCTCCGCCAAGGTGGCGGTGGTCCTGGGGTACGGCGAAGTGGGCAAGGGGTGCGCACAGGCGCTGCGGGGCCAGGGCGCGCGCGTGGTGGTCACCGAGATCGACCCGATCTGCGCGTTGCAGGCGGCCATGGAAGGGTTCCAGGTGGCACGGATGGAAGACGTGGTGGAGACCGCGGACGTCTTCGTCAGCGCCACGGGCAACAAGAACGTGATCACGCTGGATCACATGCGGCGCATGAAGGACAAGGCGATCGTCGGCAACATCGGCCACTTCGACAACGAGATCGACATGGCCGGCCTGGAATCGTCGGAAGCGGTCAAGAAGACGATCAAGCCGCAGTTCGACGAGTGGACGTTCCCCGGCGGCCGGAGCATCCTGGTCCTGGCCGAGGGGCGCCTCATGAACCTGGGCTGCGCCACGGGCCATCCGAGCTTCGTCATGTCCGCCAGCTTCACCAATCAGGTCATGGCCCAGATCGAACTGCACCAGCGGGCGGAGGAACACGGCGTCGGCGTGCACATGCTGCCCAAGGTCCTGGACGAGAAGGTCGCGCGGCTGCACCTGGATCAGCTGGGCGTCCGGCTCACGCAGCTGACGCCCGAGCAGGCCGAGTACATCAACGTGCCCCCGGGCGGTCCCTACAAGCCCGAACACTACCGCTACTGAGAGGGCGCGCGCGGCAGGCCCAGGAAGGCGACTCCCCGACCTCGTGAGGTCCGCGAACAGGATCCCGGCCGGGACGGTGCGGCGGTTTTCGCTCTACCTGCGTTCGCTGGAAGAACTGGGCGGCGCCGGCGTAACCACGGCGCCCAGCGGCGTGCTGGCCGAACACGGGGGAACCACGGCGGCCCAAGTTCGCAAGGACCTGTCCCACTTGGGCTCCTTCGGGAAGCGCGGCCTGGGCTACTCGGTGGCCGAGTTGACGCGAGTGTTGCGCGATGTCCTGGGACTGGGCGCCGTGTGGCGGGTGGCGCTGGTGGGCGCAGGCCGGATCGGCACGGCCCTCTTCGAGTACGAACCCTTTCGCAAGCGCGGCTTCGCCATCACGACGGTGGTGGACATCGACCCCGCCAAGGCCGGCCGCCGCCTGGGCGACGTGCGCATCCGCCACGCCCGCGAGCTGGAGCGAGCCATCGAGGAGGACGGCACCGACCTGGTCATCGTCGCCGTTCCCGCATCGGCGGCGCAGGAGGTGGCGGACCTGGTCGTGTCCGCCGGCGTCAAGGCGATCCTCAACTACGCGCCCGTCCAGCTGCGCGTGCCCGAGGACGTGGCCGTGGGCAGCGTGAGCATGCTCCTGGAGCTGGAAGGCTTGTCCTACGCGCTGACCCGAAGCGCCGTCGCCGGCCGCGAACCCGCGGACGCCCAACCGCCTTTGCCGACCGGCAGGTCCTGAGGCGGGCCGCCGCCGCCCGACGCTTGCAACGCTCCCTCCTGCAAGACGCCTGGGAGGCGCTCCGGACCGGCCCGCTCCACGCCACCGAGCTGGCCAAGCGGATCCTTCGCATGAACGGCAACGCCCGTGCCGCGACCGCCGCCGTTTCCGCCCTGCTGGCGGGCGACGACCGCTTCGAAGCCGAAGCGGACACGTGGCGACTTCGCGGCAACCCGGGTCCGCCGCCTGGTGCGCCGCTGGCCAGCCTGCGCTACGCGGTCGTGGACGTGGAGACCACGGGCGGACGCTACCGGAACGGCCATCGCATGACCGAGCTGGCGATCGTGGATGTGCGGGACGGCGCCGTGGCCGGCGAGTTCCAAACGCTGCTGAACCCTGGGCGCCGCGTGCCCTTCGCCACCGAGCGCCTCACGGGGATCACCACCGAGATGGTGATCGCGGCCCCCTCATTCGACGAGGTGGCCGAAGAGGTCTACCGCCGCATCGAGGGCCGGGTCTTCGTCGCCCACAGCGCCGCCTTCGACTGGGGCTGGCTTCGGGCGACTCTGGCGGACGTGCTGGGCGACGTCCCCACGGTGGAGCGGCTCTGCACGGTGCGGCTGGCCCGGCGCCTTCTGCCCGGCCTGTCGAACCACAACCTGGACGCCCTGTCCGAGCACTTCGACATTCCCGTGCACCAGCGGCATCGGGCGTACGGCGACGCGCTGGCCACGGCCCGCGTCTTCCTGCGCCTTCTGGACCGGGCTGCCACCCTGGGAATCGGCGACCTCTACTCGCTCAGGAAGTACAGACCGTCCAACGCCCGAGGAAAGCAGAGCGATCTGTTCGACGTCGCCTGACCCCTTGAGGCCGCGTCCCACACCCCTTACGTTCATGAACTGGCCCAGCGTAGACGACCGGGCCGTGCGAAATCAGCGAACCAGCGCAGCGGAACCGGAGAGACATGGCCAAGAAGGGCAAGCTTCAGAGGAACAAGGTGCGGACGCGCATGATCGACAAGTACGCCGAGCGGCGCGCCAAGCTCGTGGCCGTGGTCAAGGACCCGGACGCCACGCCCGTCGAGAAGCGAGAGGCCATGGCCGAGCTCCAGGCGCTTCCGCGGGACTCGGCGGCGGTCCGATACCGCAACCGGTGCCAGGTCACCGGCCGTCCCCGGGGCTTCATCGGCAAGTTCGGCATCTCCAGGATCGCCTTCCGGGAGATGTCCCTTCACGGCCTGATCCCCGGCGTTAGGAAGTCTTCCTGGTAGGACCTTCCGACGAGCGCGTAGGTCGGGCGTACTACGACGAGTCGGGATACTTCGAAGGGGCTGCCCACCTTCGGGACTTCGCCAGCCCGTTCCAGCGCTATCGAATCCGCAAGGTGCTGGAGCTCTGCGCGCCGTCGCCTTCGGACCGCGTGCTGGATTTGGGGTGCGGGTGGGGAACGATCAGCTACGCCATGGCGCGCCGGGCAAGCGAGGTCGTGGGGATCGACTTTTCGCAGCGCGCCGTGGACGAGTGCAACGGCAGGCTGACCCAAGCCGGGACCGCGAACGTGAGGTTCCAGGTCGGCGACGCCCGTCGCACGGGGCTGGACGCCGCCGGCTTCGACCTTGTGGTGGCCGCCGACCTCTTCGAGCACCTCTACCCCGACGACTCGGAGTTGGTGACCGCCGAGGCGTTTCGCGTTCTGAAGCCGGGCGGGCGACTAGGGGCTTGGACGCCGTGCCGCGCCCACTTCTTGGAAGCCCTCAAGCACCGCGACATCCTGCTCAAGCGGGACCCCAGCCACGTGGACTACAAGTCCATGGCCCGCATGAAGAGCTTGCTCGCCGCCGCCGGGTTCGAGATCGAACGCACCTACTTCGCCGAGTCCCACTTGCCCGGACTTCGGCTCGTCGAGCGCGCATGCCAGCGCTTCGTTCCGCTGCTTCGGCGACGGATTGCCGTCCTGGGCCGAAAGCCCGGGCGCCCGGCGGAGCTCGAGTAGCCGCGTAGCGGACGCGCAACGCAAAGGCCCCCGCGCCAGCTCCTTGCCGGGCGCGGGGGCCTTGCTCGTTCAGGCGTCGGCCCGACTCAGTGCATGATCTGGAAGCCGAAGTTCAGCGAACGCGGGTAGCCCAGGAAGACTTCGGCGTCGTCGGCCTTGTGGCTGAGCGACCCTCGGTCCCTCTCCGCGTCGTCCCAGTAGCCGTTGTAGCGGGAGTTGTCGACGGCGTCCTGCACGTAGACCGCGTCGAAGAAGTTGAACACGTGCAGGAACAGCCGAACGTTTCCGCCGAACATCGAAGTGACTTCCGGCGATAGACGGTACGAAGCGTGCAAGTCGAAGACCGTGTACCCCGGCGGACTCCACGACTGAACGCCCTCGTCCAAGTCCGTAGTGCGCCCGAAGGGATCGTAGTCCGCATAGTGCTTTCCGAAGGTCTTGCCCACGGCTTGCACGAACAGTCCGCCCGCCGGGAACAGCGAGAGCGCGTAGGCGACCTGGAACTGCGGCGCGTCGCCCACGTACAGGTCCTTGATGTAGTACGTGTAGTCGATGGTCTCCGACTGCCGATCGTCCGGCCTGAGGCTTCCCGACGCGTTGTCGGTGTGCTTCCAGTCGCCCCAGGAGAGGGCTGCGTCGAAGCGCATGTAGTCGGCGGGCTGGAAGGCGCCTTCCAGTTCCACGCCCATGTGGCGCGCGTCGACGCCCGTCAGATTGACCAATCCGTCTTCGCCTTCGCCGAACAGGTTGGGGACGAACCGGTTCCGGGTCCGGTCGTTCCACTGCGTGAAGTAGATGTTGCCGTCGAACGAGAAACGTCGGTTCAGCGACCGGAATCGAGTTCCCGCCTCGAACGAAAGGAACGTCTCGTTCTTCGGGTCCCGGTTCATGACGCCGTTGTTGTCGTCGATCACGCCGTCGAAGATCGGCACCTTGGACACCTGTCCGACGTTGCCGTACACCGACCACTCCGGGTTCAAGTTGCGCACGGCGCCGCCCTTGAGCTGGTAGCCGGTGATGCCCCCGCTGCTCAGCTGCAGGTTGCCGCCGCCGGGTCCCCGGTTGAAGAAGTCGGTGAAGTCGTAGGAGATTCTGGACATGCCGACCATCCCGTAGAACGACCCGGCCTGCGAGGACTTCTCCGCCTGCAGATGTGCGCCGATCCAGTTGACGTCGTTCTCGTTGTGGTAGTGGATCTTGTCGCCCAGCCCTCGGTCGCCCTCGGCCTCGCTCCAGAAGTCGGAGCTGCAACCCCGGAAGCAGTCGTTGTAGTAGGAGCCGCCCAGCAGGTCCCGGACCTCCCGGTAGTGCTCGATCGTGGCGGTCCGCCAGTCCACGCCGATCTCGGTCGTCAGCCCGCCGGCGAACTCCTTCTGCAGCTTGGCGATGGCCCCCCAAGTGTCCTGGTTGTTCACCGAGTTGCGCAAGATGCCCGAAGACGCGCCGTTGTCGTTGCCTCGGTTGCGCTCGATCGTCGCGTCCCAGTCGGCGAAGCGCTGGCCGTACGTATAGTCCCAGCGCAGCGAGCCGTAGGTGCCGGTGCCGCCGCCGTTGCCGCCGGAGTAGTAGGCCACGGTGTTCATCGTCAGGCCGTTCCCCAAGTACGAGTACCAGTTGACGTTGACCTGGGGCTTGTGGAAGTAGTTCTCCCGTTCGTTGATGAAGTCCCGGCTGTGGCGGCTGGAGACGCCGGCGCCCGGACCCGTGCTGTTGAACTGGCGACCGGTGTACGACGGGCTCACGCCGCCCACGTTGGGGCTCCAATAGCGGCCCGCTTCGGTCGAGAACCGATCCAAGCCGCCGCGATCGTAGTCGTCCAAGCTGGCTGCGAACTCCCGGTCCAGCGTGGCCAGGTTGAGCTTGTACAAGTTCTGACCGTGGCGCTGCGGCGCGCCGACCGCGTACAGCTCCAGCCGGTTGTCGTCGCTGAGCCGGTACTGGGACGCCACGTAGTAGGACCACGCGTCGGTCCAGGTCCCGTCGATCAGGCCGTCTCCGGTCTTCCGCACGCCCGACGCCGTAAGCGCGAACTTGCCGATCGGGCCCGTGGACGCCGTCATCGTCGTCTTCAGGAAGTTTCCGCTGCCGAACTCCTGCTTGAAGTTGTAGCCCGGCTGCTGCTGACTCGGGTCCGTGATCACGTTCAGGGTTCCCCCGATCGACGGCGTGGCCAGGTTCACCGCGCTGAGTCCGCGCTGGAGCTGGATACTCGTGGCGGCGTCGCCCAAGCCGTCCCAGTTGGACCAGTAGACCCAGCCGTTCTCCATGTCGTTGACGGGCACGCCGTTGATCATCACGGCCGTGTTCCGCTGGCTGAACCCCCGAACGTTGATCCGCGCGTCGCCGGCGCCTCCGCCCTGGGCCGTCGAGTAGACCGACGGCGTGACGCTCAGCACCAGCGGCAGGTCCCGCGAGCCCAGCTGGGTCTGAATCTGTGCCTTGGACACGTCCGTGAACGCCACCGGCGTCCGGCGCTCCTCCGCGCGCTCGGCGAGCACCTCGATGCCGCCCAGCGACACCGCCGACGAGATCAAGTCGAAGTCGAGAACCACCGTGCCGCCGGGTTCGACCACGGCCTCCTGGGGCTCGGCCGAAAAGCCGATCACCTGGACGACGACCTGGTAGGCGCCCGCCGGCACGCCCACCACGTTGTAGCGCCCGCCGGCGTTGGTGAGCCCGCCGTACTGGGCCCCGGTCTCGGTCTGCGACAGCACCACCTGGGCGTTCGCCGCCGCGGAACCGCTGGCCGTGACGGACCCGGTGACCGATCCCGCCTGTTGCGCTTCCGCGCCAAGGGGCACGGCGGCAATCGCCAATAGAGCGGCCAGGCCAACCACCTTCATCTTCATCCTCTCGTCCTCCTCGAGTTGGGTGCGTTCGTAGAGGCGCGCCGCCTCGCGAACAATCTGGGTTCCGGAAGTCGCGCCCGCCACCACCCGGCGCAGGCAACGAACGATAGCCGCGCCGCGGGCGATCCGCGGCACGATCCGGTAACAGATTGGCCACCGGCATCGCTTCGGGCAAGTCCGCTGGACAGGACCTTCCCGAAACCCTACAATTGGCGCCGGCAATCAGCTTGACGAACGACAACCAGAGGCACAGGAGGAAGGATGATCTCCGTCGAAGGGGTGACCAAGCGCTACGGCTCGATCGTGGCGGTGGACCAAGCCAGCTTCGAGGTGGACCGTGGCGAGGTCGTCGGCTTTCTGGGACCAAACGGGGCCGGGAAGACCACGACCATGAGGATGTTGACGGGCACGCTCCAGCCCGACGAAGGGGCGATCCGGTTCGACGGTCGGCCCATCGCCGACGACCTGACCGGGGCGAAGTCGCGCGTGGGGTACCTGCCCGAGGCCAACCCCTTGTACGACGACATGCTCGTCTGCGAGTTCCTGGAGTTCGTGGCGCGGCTGCGGGGCATGGACGAAGCCGAGGCGCGAGACGGGATCGGCCGGGCCGTTGAAGAAACGGGGTTGGCGGACGTGTTCTTCAGGCCCGTCGCCGAGCTGTCCAAGGGCTACCGCCAACGCACGGGAATGGCCGGCGCCATCCTTCACCAGCCGGAGATTCTGGTGCTGGACGAGCCCACGGAAGGCCTCGACCCCAACCAGCGCGTGGAGATCCGCAAGCTCGTGAGCTCCCTGGGCAGCGAGCGCACCGTGATCTTGAGCACGCACGTCATGCAGGAGGTGGAGGCCACCTGCGACCGCCTGCTCGTGATCTCGCGGGGTGCGATTGCCGCCGACGGCACGGTGGCCGAACTCATGAACGAACGCCGACGGGGCGCGCGCTACGTCGTGGAGGCCGAAGGCGACGGCGTGTCCGACGCCTTGGCGGCGCTGCCGGGCGTTCGAGAGCACGCCGCCGAGCCGGTGAACGGTCGAGTTCGGGTGCAGCTGGACACCGGCGGCGACAGCGAGCTGCGCCCCGAGATCTTCAAGCTGGCGGCGGCCAGCGGCTGGGTGCTGTGGGAGTTGCGCCGGGAGCGAGAAACCCTCGAGCAGCTCTTCCGCGACCTGACGGCGGAGCCGGCTGGGGCCGACCCCGAGGCGGCCGCCGCCGACCCCGCAACCGACGGGGACCCGGAGGACGCCTCATGATCAAGCAGACCCTGCTGGTGGCCCGCCGCGAGCTCCGGAGCTTCTTCGACCAGCCCACGGCGTACGTGCTGGCCGTGGCGTTCCTGGGCCTGGGCCTCTACCTGTCGTTCCGGTCGCTCTTCGCCATGGGCCGGGCCACGCTGCGCCCGTTCTTCGACCTGCTGCCGTGGCTGTACGTGGTGTTCGTGCCCGCGGTGGCCATGAAGAGCCTGGCCGAGGAGCGTCGCAGCCGAACGCTGGAGTGGCTGCTGGCCCAGCCGCTGAGCGAGGCCGAGATCGTGACCGGCAAGTTCCTGGGCAACTGGGCGTTCGTCATGGTCACGCTGGCCGGCACCCTTCCGATGGCCGTCGGCGTCTGGCTGGCGTCCGAGGCGGACCCGGGGATCATCTTCGCCCAGTACGCCGGCGCCGCGCTTCTGGCGGCCCAGATGACGGCCGTCGGGCTGTGGGCGTCGTCGATGACCCGCAACCAGATAACGGCGTTCATCTTCGGCGCGTTCACGTGCTTCCTGCTGGTGCTGATCGGCACCCCCGTGGTCCAGATCGGCCTGCCCCGGATGCTGGGCGCGTGGGCCTCCCAGCTGTCGGTGATCAGCCACTTCGAGAACGTGGCCAGGGGCGTGGTGGACCTGCGGGACCTGCTCTACTTCGCCTCCACCTGCGGGCTCTTCCTGCTGCTCGCGGTGGCGGCCCTGGGGCGGGAGCGCCTGAGCCGCGAGGGCGGCGCGTTCCGACGACTCCGGGCAGGCGCCGGCGTCATCGCCTTGGGCGTCCTGGTGCTCAACCTTCTGGGCGGCCACGTCCGAGGTCGCTTCGACCTGACCCGAAACAACCTGTTCACGCTGTCCGACGGCAGCCGGGAGATCCTGGGCGACCTGGACGACGTCGTGAGCCTGAAGCTCTTCGTCAGCGACGACCTGCCGCCCGAGGTCCAGCTGATACTCCGCGACGTGCGGGACTTGGTGGCCGACCTGGAGACCGCTTCCAACGGGATGCTCGCCGCCCAGGAGATCAACCCTGACGACGACGAGGCGGCCGACGAAGAGGCCCGGTCGCTGGGCATCTCCCCCATCGAGTTCAACGTGCTGCGCGACGACGAATTCCAGGTCAAGCGCGGCTACTTCGGCTTGGCCATGACCTACGCCGACGAGCAGGAGACGATCCCCGTGCTGGATCGGGCCGACGACTTGGAGTTCCGGCTGGTGTCGTCGGTGGCGGCCATGACCATGCAGCGGAAGCCCGTCGTGGCGTTCATGACCGACGCCGAAGCCAAGTCGCCCTTCCACTACCGCACCTTCCGGGAGAGCATCGCCGACCGCTACCACGTGACCAGCCTGCGGGTCGAGGACGACTCGGCGGGGGCGCTTCGCCCCGATTCCATCGACGTGCTGGTGGCGGCGGCGCCCGCGCAGGCGGTGGCCCCGGAGGTGGCGGACGCCGTGGACGCGTACTTGGATGCGGGCGGCGCGGCCTTGTTCCTCATGGAGCGCCACGTCCTCAACCCGCAGGCCCCCATGTCCACGCCGGTCGAGACGGGCTTGGAGGACCTCGTGGAAGCGCGGGGGGTGGACGCCGAGAGCGGCTTGGCGTTCGACCTGCGATCGGCCGAGAACGTGAACGTGGGGCGGCAGGGCATCTTCAGCGTGATTCGCCCGTACCCGTTCTGGCCCGTGTCGTTCCCCGGCGGAGCGCACGCCACCACGCGCGACTTGCAGAACGTGACCTTCGGCTGGGCCGCGCCGTTCACGTGGGACGAGGGCGATCCGGCGGTGGCGCCGCTCTGGACCACCACCGAGTACGGCGGCGCCCGTCCGGCCGGTTCCATGATCGATCCCAGCATGGAGATCGCCGTCGAACAGGACGAGCTGGGCGTGCAGGTGCTTGCGGTCGCCGTGGATCCGAGCTTGGCGGAGGACGGCGAGGCGGACAACGGCGGCGGTCCCGCGGACGGCAACGAGGCACGGGCGGAAGCGGACGATGCGGACTCGGCGGCGGACGACGGCGGCTCGAGCGGCGGCTCGGAAGCGCGGCCCGGCGGCCGCATCGTGGCCGTGGGCGACGGCGACTTCCTGGAGGACCGCTTCGCCCAGGCGAACCCGCAGAACGTGATCTTCGCCGCCAACGCCGTGGACTGGCTGGCCCAGGACGAGGCGCTGATCGGCATTCGGTCCAAGGACCGCAGTCCGCCCGCGCTCGTCTTCGAGTCCGAGATCAGGCAGAGCGCCTTCAAGTGGGCGTCGTTGGCGGGCGTGCCGCTGCTGTTCGTCGCCTTCGGGTTCGCGCGGGTCGCGGGCCGCGAGCGCCGAGCCCAGCGGCGCTGGCAAGGAGGCGAATCGTGAGCGAGAAGACGTTGCGGATGTCGCTGTACTTTCTGGCGGCGGTCACCGCCTTGTACCTGCTGGTCACCGTGCTGGGGCGCGGCGGAGGCGGAGGCGTGGAAGGCGACCCGGCCCTGGCGGGCGTCCTGGACGCGCTGGACGCCGACGACTTGGAGCGGATCGAGATCGCCGGTCCCGAATCCGCCGACGCCCGCGAGACCCTTTTGCTGGTGGCGGACGGGGACGACTGGACCGTGAACGGCTTCGAGGCGGACTCGGGCGCGGTGTCCCGACTGCTGCGCGCTGTGGACGATGTGGAGGTGGCTTCGGTCGCCGCCACGAACCCCGCCAACCACGAACGGCTGGGCGTGGACGACGCGAACGCCTGGACGCTGTCCTTCGGAGACGAGGACGCGCGCGTCTTGCTGGGCAAGGCCGGCACGCGCTTCCGCACCGCCTACGCGCGGTTGCCGGGTGCGGACCAAGCCAGCCTGATCCGGGGCGACCTGCGCTCCGCCGCGGCCCGCCCGCTCCTGGACTGGCGAAACAAGGTGGTGCTGGAGGCCGACACGGCCGCCGTCGCCGCGATCCACGTGGCGCGGAGCGGCCAGGAGTGGCGGTACGAGCGCCAGGACTCGTCGTGGACCGTGGACGGCGAGGAGGCTGGCGAAACCAAGGTGCGCGACATCTTGCGCGAGCTGGCCGGCCTGCGGGCCACCGGGTTCGCGCCGGAAGACGCCGAGCGGCCTTCGGAGTCAGCCGCCGACCGGACCGTGCGCGCCGTGGACGCGGACGGGAACGACGTGGCCGTGCTGTGGCTGACGGAGCAGGAGGGCAACTTCCGGGCCGCCACGCCCGACAGCCCCTACGTCTTCGAGGTGCCCACCTTCCGGGCCGACCGGGTGGCGCCCGAAGGCGACGGTTGAGTCCCAGGCAGGAGCAGTACGATGCCGTAGTCGTCGGCTCGGGAGCCGGCGGCGCCATGACCGCCTTCGTGCTCGCGACCTCCGGCCTCCGCGTGCTCCTGCTGGAGGCGGGGCGGCACTACGACCCGTTGCGCGAGACGCCGATGTTCCAGCTGCCCCGCGACGCGCCGTTGCGGGGGGCTGCGACGCCGGCCAAGCCCTTCGGCTTCTACGACGCCACCGTGGACGGGGGCTGGCAGGTGCCCGGCGAACCCTACTCGGTGGCCGAGGGCTCCGAGTTCATGTGGTGGCGGTCGCGGATGCTGGGCGGGCGCACCAACCACTGGGGGCGGATATCGCTTCGCATGGGCGAGTACGACTTCAAGCCGCGCAGCCGGGACGGCCTGGGGTTCGACTGGCCGATGTCGTACTCCGACTTGGCCCCCTACTACGACAAGACCGAGACGCTGATCGGCGTTTACGGGTCGAACGAAGGACTGGAGAACACGCCCAACTCGTCTCCCGGCGTGCTGCAGCCGCCGCCCAAGCCCCGCGCCTACGAGCTGCTGACCCGCAAGGCGTGCCGGCGGCTGGGCATCCCCGTGATCCCCGCCCACTTGGCGATCCTGACCGAAACCCAGGACGCGGACCGCCTGCCCGCCCGCCTGTTCCCCGACAACGCCCTGGCCCGTCGCGTGACCGCCGACTCCATGCGCGGGCGCGCCGCCTGCTACTGGGCGACCCCGTGCGGCCGGGGCTGCTCGATCCGCGCCAACTTCCAGTCTCCCACCGTCCTGCTGCCCCCGGCGCTGGCCACGGGTCGGCTGGAGGTGGCGACGGGCGCCATGGTTCGCGAGGTCGCGGTGGACGACCGGGGGCGGGCCACGGGCGTGCACTACGTGGACAGGACCACCCTGACCGACGAGTTCGCGGCGGCGCGGGTGGTGGTGCTGGCCGCCAGCGCCTGCGAGTCGGCGCGCATCCTGCTCAACTCGACCGGCCCTCTGTTCCCCGACGGCTTGGCCAACTCGTCCGGGCTCGTGGGCAAGCACCTGATGGACACCGTGGGCGCCGGCGTCTACGCGCACATACCCGCCCTGCAGGGTCTGCCCCCGCACAACGAGGACGGCGCTTCGGAGATGCACATGTACATGCCCTGGTGGCTCTACGGCGAGCAGCTGGCGGGCCGACTGGACTTTCCCCGCGGCTACCACGTGGAGTTCGGCGGCGGGCGGCGGATGCCCGGAGCCGGGGCCTTCTCCGGACTGGAACCCCTGACCGGCGGCAGCTACGGCCGACAGTTCAAGGAGGACTGCCGACGCTACTACGGCAGCTTCCTCTTCTTCAACGGGCGGGGCGAGATGATCCCCAACGAGGACTGCTGGTGCGAGATCGACTCGAGCAAGGTGGACCGCTACGGCATCCCCGTCCTGCGGTTCCACTGGAAGTGGTCGGACCACGAGCTGCGCCAAGCCGTCCACATGCAGCGCGCCTTCGCCGGAATCGTGGACGAAATGGGCGGCACGCTGCTCACCCCCGTTCACGACGACGGCGCCAAGGCGATCTCCAAGGGCGGCCAGATCATCCACGAGGTCGGCGGCGTCCGCATGGGCGACGACCCCCGAAGCTCGGTGCTGAACTCGTTCTGCCAGTCCTGGGACGTGCCCAACCTGTTCGTGACCGACGGCGGCTGCTTCGCGTCGAACGCCGACAAGAACCCCACCCTGTCGATCCTGGCGATTGCGTGGCGCGCGGCGGACTACATCGTGGACCAGCTGGCCACGCGGAGTATCGGGTGAGCGCGGATTTCTCCGACACGGCCGGCGGCCTTGGTGCGCCCTGCGGCTCCGGCCCACCCAGCGGCTCGGACGCGGCCGACGCCGAGTGCTTGACCGGCGCCTCCGGCCCTGCCGATCTGACGCGCCGGAAGGCCCTCAAGGTCCTTGCGACGACAGCGGCGTCCACGGCGGCGCTTGCAAACGCGACGTGCGGACCGACCGAGTCCCCGCCCGAGTCCGCCCACGAGGCTCTTTCGGGCTTCGATCCGCTGCCCCCCAGCAATCCGCTGGCGGCGGGCACCCTTGCCGACCCCGACCTGCTGGCGCCCGTCGTGCCCTGGGAGTTGGTGCTGACCGCCGAGGAGCTGGAGATGACCGCGGTCCTTGCCGACGTGATCGTGCCCGCCGACGACCGTTCCCCGTCGGCCAGCGCTGTGGGCGTCCCCGCCTACGTGAACGAGTTCCTGTCGGCCCCCGGCCACGAGGAGCTTCTGACGCTGGTGCGCGGCGGCTTCGCTTGGCTGAACCGCGAGGCTCGGGAGCGCTTCGGCGCTGCCGCCTTCGCGGCCCTCCCCGAGGAACGGAGGCGACAGGTCTGCGACGAGATCTGCCACGAGCCCGCCGCCCCGTCGCACCTGAAGACCCAGGCCCGTTTCTTCGACATGTTCCGCGACACGGTCTCCACGGGCTTCTGGACGACGGACGCGGGAATGCAAGACCTCGGCTACGTGGGCAACGTGCCTCTGCCCGCCTTCGACGGGCCGCCGCAGGAGGTGCTGGACCAACTCGGGCTGTCGGGAGAGGACTTGGAGTGAGACGGAGCCTCGTCGCCGGCCTTCTTGTTCCAGTTGTCGGCGCGTCCGTGTCGGCGGGGTGCGCCGGGCCGCCGCCGGCGAGCCCTCCGGTCGAGCCCAGCGCCGAACTGCTGGAGGCGGTGGATTGGTACACGGGCGCGGCGGGCCGGGTCGACGACGGCCGGGCCCGGGAGCTGCTCGAACGGGCGGCGGGGTTGAGCGGCGCAGCCGGCGCCGAGCGCACCGAGCGGGCCACGCCGTCGGAGCAGGTGGCCGGCCGGGAAGACGCAACCCCCGCCGGCAACGCCATCGCCGTCATGTGGTTGGCTCGTGTGCACTCGCGCGGGCGCATGGGCTTCCCCCGCGACGAAGAGGCGGCGCGTCGGACGGCTCGCACGGTGATCGGCGCGGTCGAGACTTCCGCGGAGGCCGGCGTCCTGGAGGCCGTCTTCTTGATGGGCACCGCCTACGACGAAGGCCTGGGCAAGCCCGTGGACCCGGCGCAGGCCGCCCTGTGGCATCGGCGGGCGGCGGAGCGGGGCCACGTCCTGGGCGCTCACAACCTGGCCAACGCCTACTCGGACGGCCGAGGCGTGCCGCTTGACCCGGCCCTGGCGGTCAGGTGGTGGACGCAAGCAGCCGAGCAGGGCGACGCCATCACGCAGCTGCGCCTGGGAGAAGCCTACGAAGCGGGCCGCGGTGTGGCCCAAGACGTGGAGGCCGCCGTCGCTTGGTATCGCCGGGCGGCGGAAAGAGGGAACGCCCAGGCCGCGGAGGCGCTGAGACGGCTGGAAGGGTAGGCTTGACGGCCCCCGCGTGGCCCCATTATTGTCGAATATCATGACCTTGCCTCCCGATAAACGACAATTGCTGCCGCGCCCGACGCTCTTCCGCGAGACGATGGAAGGGCTCTCGGAGGCGCCGGTGGTCGCCCTGCTGGGCGCTCGCCAGACCGGCAAGACCACGCTGGCCCGGCAGGTCGCAGCAGCGTGGCCGGGTCCGTCCACGTTCTTCGACCTGGAGACGGCCGCCGGCCGGCAGGCGTTGTCGGCCACGCCCGAGAGAGTGCTCCGAGGCAGCGAGGGACTTGTGGTCGTCGACGAGGTCCAGCGGATGCCGCAGCTCTTCGAGGTGCTGCGCCCGGCGTGCGACGACCCGGAGCGCAAGGCCGTGTTCCTGTTGCTGGGCAGCGCTTCGTGGGACCTGATCCGGGGCGTGTCGGAGACGCTCGCGGGGCGCGTCCTGTTCGTGCAGGTGGGCGGCTTCTCGTTGGCCGAAGCCGGACCGGAGAACTTGGACCGGCTCTGGATGCGCGGTGGCTTCCCCCGAGCCTACTTGGCGTCGTCGGACGGAGCGTGGGTCCGTTGGATGCAGTCGTTCGCCCGAACGTTCCTGGAGCGGGACGTGCCCGGCCTGGGCTCCCGCGTTCCCCCCGAGGCGCTGGGCCGGTTCTGGCGAATGCTCGCTCACCGTCACGGAGGAACCTGGAACGCCGCCGAGTTTGGCCGGTCGATGGACGCCGCGGCCAAGACCGTCAACCACTACCGCGACCTGCTGACCGGCACGTTCATGGTTCGCGTGCTCCGCCCGTGGTTCGAGAATCTGGGCAAGCGCCTGGTCAAGTCGCCCAAGGTCTATCTGCGGGACAGCGGCGTCCTCCACCACCTGCTGGGGCTGGAGGACCCGCGAAGCCTGCCCGCCCACCCCCGCTACGGCGCCAGCTGGGAGGGGTTCGCGCTGGAACAGGTCCTGGCCGCCCACGGCGAGCACGAGGCGTACTTCTACGCCACCCAACGCGGGGCCGAACTGGATCTGCTGCTGCTCCGCAACGGCCGCCGGTGGGGCTTCGAGTTCAAGTGCACCGACGCGCCCCGCACCACCCGGTCGATGCACGTGGCAACCGCCGACCTGAAGCTGGCGCACCTCTGGGTGGCCTACCCCGGCGACCGGGAGTACCCGCTGGCGGAGGGCATCACGGCCCTGCCGCTCAAGGGCGTGGCGAACGTCGAGATGGGGCCGCTTGGGTGAGCGTTCTCCGCGGTCGCCAAGAGTGGGTGGAGGAACACGCGCAGAACGGCGGTGAGCAGGGACGGGCGGAGACGGCCGGTGCGCCGTCCGTGGTGCTCGGGGTGGTGTGGGGTTGCGCTAGGCCAGGATCGGGACCAGCTTTAGCATTCGGAAGCGGCGCGGTACGGAGCCCTACGGCGTCGCTAGTGACCGACCACCTGTCCGAGACCTTGAAGGAATCTACATGGTCCGCTTCGACATCCTGCCGCGACTGCTTCCAGATAGCTACCACGACACGCTCCGAGAGGCGTTGGAGGAGGTGTCTCGCAGAAATGCGGTGCAGGTCGCAGACGACGCGGTGACGCAGTTCGAGGAGTTGCCCTATGGAAGCTACCGTGTCTACACGGTGTCGTTTTGCGTGGCAATGGACTTGATTGCGGATGGAGCTGACCCCGAACTGTTGTTGGATCGGCCTTCGCTACGCACTGGCCACGACGACAAGGATATGTTGGGATGAGCAGCGACACCGGAACAGTAGCTTCGGCGCGTCAAGATGAAGATAGCCAGCTTGAGATGTGGCAGGACATGGTTGCTGTCGAAAGAGAACGTATTGCAAGTAGGGATCGTGCGACTGACGTGATGCATAAAGCCATTGACAAGCAGAATGCAGACAGCCAACGCTATCATGAATATGCTACGGAGCGGTTGCGACGTGATGACGAGCATCGCCAGGACCGTTTTCGCCATGCCAGGAATGTCACCTGGGCGTTCATTGTTTCTGCGGCTGCCATGACGGGTATTGTCTTGTTTATGGCTTTCTGGGGTACCGATCCCCAACGAAACACGGCACAGGATTTCGTAGGATATGCCTTTTCTCTCGTATCTGGCCTTGGTCTGGGATACTTTCTCGGTCGGCGTCACACGGGTTGATCCGCCGACGGCGCCCGTCCGCTCCGTGCTCGGCCATGGCGTCTGTGTAAGGATCGGACGGCCCGCCCCTACTCCAGCGCCTTGAACACAGCGTCGGGGCCGTCCTTGTAGAACTCGATGTTGAGCTTGGTCCAGATGTCGTCGGGGAGGTTGGCCAGCTCGCGCCGGGCGCCTACGGGCATCAGGAGGACGGAGGCCTGCTTGTCGGCGGCGAGCTCGGCGATGGCGACGGGATCGGCCACGCGCTCCAAGGAGCCGCCCAGGTTGAGGGCGCCCGCCACGATGGCGCCGCCGCGCGTGCGACGGTCCAGCAGCGCGCCGACCATAGCCGCCAGCACCGCCAAGCCCAGGCCCGCGCCCGAGCGGTCGGCGTCGAACGGGCGCAGCTGAATCGCGTACTCGTTGCCTCGGGCGTCGTGCTGGCCCACCAACTCGGCGGCCTGGGCGTACAAGTTCTGTTCGCCAATGCGCACGCTCTCGCGAAATGAGGGCGGCACCGGGTGGTTGAGGATCTTGGCGCCGCCGCCGGGACCGGTTGCGACCTCGATGCGGTGGAGGCCGGGACCGGCGCCCTCCGCGCCCGGGCCGATCGACCAGACTTGGCCGGCGGGCAGGGGATCGGCGCTGATCGCTTCGTCGCTTCGCAGCTCCGGGGTGGCGACGAACTGTTCGGCGCCGTCCACGCCCAGGACGAAGGAGAAGTGCGTGTCGCGGAACTCGGCCTTCAGGCACCGCTTCTGCTGTTCCTTGACGCGCCGGCGCGACTCCAGGGCCAAACGCACCACCCACTCCAGGTCCTCGTCCTCCACGGGCATGGCCGGGCCGGGGAATAGGAGCTTGACCAGCCCGGAAACGGTCTTGTTCACGGCCTCGATGTCCCTGCCGGACATGGCCCCGCCCCAGAAGACGCGGTTCTGCAGGACCGGCAGGCGGGTCGTCTCGCGCAGTCGCGTCCAGCACGCGCTCACGAAGTCGTTGACCAGGCCGAAGTGGTTGGTCAGGTGCTTGCGCGGGTCCAGCTTGGGAAAGTCCCAGCCCGGCGCGTAGGCGTGAATGCGGTCGTGAAAGGCAGTGTCGTCGCGCATCTGGGGGGGCAGAGGGCTCAGCAGATGACCAATGCGCTGCTGCTGCTCGACCGAGACGTCGAAGTTGCCGACCATGACCAGCGACCCCTCTGCGCGGATGCTCTCCTTGCCCCGACTGAACTCGCCCGACGCCATGTACCCCTTCATGATGTTCACGCCGTCCTTCTGGTCGAACGAGATGCCGGCGATCTCGTCGAAGCACACCACGTCGTACTGGCAGACCAAGCCGCGCTGCCCGTTGGCCATGTTCACGAACATCTTCGCAACTGTCGCCTTGCCGCCCGACAGCAGGTGAGAGCACGGCGAAATCTGCTGGTAGACGTGACTCTTTCCGGTACCGCGCGGCCCAAGTTCGACCATGTTGTAGTTGCGCTCCACGAACGGCACCAAGCGCAGCAGCGCCACGCGCTTGGCCGACTCGTCCATCGCCGCGGGCTCCAGTCCGGTCGAGCGCAGCAGGAAGTCCAGCCACTCGACCGTCGTGAACGCCTGGCGGCCCTTGGCCAGCACGTTGAGCACGTTCGGGTCCGACATCTGCACCGGACGAAGCGAGGCCACGCCGAACGGCTGTCCCTTCTCTTCCAGCGCCACCACCGCGTCGTACTCCAGCGACACCTCCGCATAGAAGCCGTCGGACAGCAGCCGCTGATTGCGCTTTACGATCCCGTCGCCGATCCGCGCGTCCTTCAGCGACAGGCTGGGCAGCTCGGCCACGTAGCGGTCGTTCTGCGCGTCCAACCGCACCCGCACCACGTCGATCAGCTTCACCGAGCCGTCCTCCCTGGCGCGAGAGCGAAAGACCTCGCGGTCCCCCGGGCGTACCGTGCGCCCCTCCAGCTGCTTCTCGACGATGGCGAGCCCTTCGGCGATCTCGTCCTCGTTCACGCTGGCGCAGTAGCGGCCCAGCAGGAACTCCACGACGTAGGTCGGCACCGGGTACTGGCGGGCGTAGCGCCGGACCAGGTCCTTGCGCACCAAGTAGCCGGGGAAGGCGTCGGCGGCCTTGCGGTCGAGGTCGTCCATGGGGCGGCTGCGGTCGTTGGCGTCGGTCACTGGGCGGTCCCCGTGCGGGTGGACTGGTGGGCGAGCACGCGCCCGTCGGCGTCGGCGACGACGAAGGTCAACGCTGCGTCTTCGTGCTCGTCTCCGTCCAGGACTAGGCTCACCGTGCCGTCGTCGGCAACCGGCTTGGACTCCAGGACCACGGAGCGGCCAGATGGTCCTCCGACGCGAATGTCCGCCGTGGCCGGTCCGCCTATTGCCTGGACCTCGGCAACGCAACGCAAGCGCAACCACACGATCGAGCGGATCGACGCCGAAGCGCTGGCAGGTCCGGCACCGCGCTCGACGCGAATGTCCGGCGTCAGGCACTCCTGGATGCTGACTCCCCCGTGCGCGTACTCGTTCCGCTTGCTAAAGCACGCGATTCCCGGCGGCGTGGCGAACGACTGCGCCGTGTTCCATCGCCACGGGAAGCGAAGCGCGTCGGCGGGCCGGGAGTCGCCGGAAACGACCGCGCATCTGGCCCACTTGGAGGCCACAAGGTGCTTGGGCAGGCTGACCATGGGCAGTCCGCCGGGCAGCCAGAGCCAGCCGTGGTCGGTGACTAGGCGGACGGAGCGCCAGCCCACTTCCAGCAAGCCGAGGACGTTCCGGGCGATCCGCTCCAGCTCGGTCTCGACGGCACGGGCGAAGGGAACGGCATCGGAGGGGTGGTCGTGGCCCAGCTTGTCGATCTTGCCGGTCTCCATCCAGCCTCGGGCGCCGGCCTGCAACGGCATCTCGGGGACGTCTGCTCCGAGAAGCTGGTAGTCTCGCTCTGCTATTGCCTGGCGCAGACGGCCGGGGTCGGCGGGACGCGGGCCGGGGGGGATCTCGGGCCGAAAGTCAGGCCCAAGCGCAGCGCCCGCCACTTGGTCGGCGACGGGGGCGACGGCGGCCTTCCCGGTGGCCGTCACCGTGGGCAGCGCGGCCCACCGGCGCGCGATCTGGACGGCGCATCCCTTCTCTTCCAGGCGCTCGGCCAGCCGCCGGCCCAGCTCGTAGCGAAGTCCGTCGACGAAGACAATGCACTCGTTCTCCCCGGCTTCCACGGGGTCCCCGCCGTTGACGCCGGGGGGCGGCGACCGTTCCACGGCCGACTGGAAGGCACGCGCCGTCGCGTCCATCCAGGGTTCCAGCAGGTGGCCGACGACCTGGACGACCATCGCCTCGTCTTGGGCCGAAGCCGCCGCACGCGCTACGGCTTCTCGCGCGGCAGCGTCGGCCTGCCAACCGGCCTTCGCGTAGGTGTCGGCGATCTCCTCGGGCGTCGCCCCTCCGATGGCGACCCGGGTGGCCTCGGCCAGTCGAGCCAAGGGCTCCAAGAGTCGTGCGACCTGTGATTCGCCGAGACGCGCCCACAGCCATTCGCGCCTGGGACCGTGCGCCGACTCCAGCTTGGCCACCGCGGCCCGAGCCGCCTTGGGCGAGAGCCCGACGACGGCCGCCAGCTCCTTCCGCGCCGCCGCCTCGTCCTCCGCGTTCAGGTCGGGCCAACGGTCGCGGTCAAGCGGGATTTCGCCCGACGGCCGGCCTCGCCGCAGCACCTCCACGACGCCGGAGTGGGCATGCGGCGCCTCCGCGAACCGGTCCCACACCTTGCCCCATTGGCCCATTCCCTTGACCAGCTTGACGGCCGCGTCCACGTCCGCGTCGGCCTCCGGGTCCAGCTCCAACTCTTGGCGGCAACGGGCGCGGAACGCGCTCCAAGTGCCGGCGTCCATGCGATTCCTGGCTCCGTCCGGATCGGCCATCCACCGCAGGACGTCCCGCTCGAGATCGCCGGCCAGCAGCCGGTTGAAGTCGTTGGCGTCCCAGTGGTGGCCCCGAAGGTTGGCAACGAGAAGCGGGGCGACTTCCGGCAAGGCGCTGGTCAAGGCTTTGCGAGTTGCGGCGTCGGTGGCGATGTCGAGGCCTAGCCCTTTGGGGGATCGGAGGAATGCCGCCGGGCTCCACGGCCGCCCGTTGGGTTGAATCCACATCGTCCCGCGATACATCAGCTCGACCAGCGGCTTCAAGCGCTCCGGGCAGTCGGGACCCACTCGCAGGTCCTCGCGTGCAACGCCCGGCAAATAGAGGATCGGGACGCGGCTGTCGCGGTCGGCCCGATCGTCCAGGTCGTCGCCGCCCTGCTCCCACGGCGCGGGCAACGTTCCGCCCACGACGCAGCGGAGCCAGATCGCCGGCCCCACGCCGGCCTCCGGGTCGTACTCGCCCAGCGCCAGAAGCTCCGGGACGCTGCCCCGAAGGTCCGACAGAAGGCCGCGCCATTCCTCCTTGGGGTCGGGCCAGAGAATGGCCACCGGGGCCTTCTGACCTTCAGGCGCCGCGCTCCGCCGGCGAAGGCTGTCCGCGAGCAGGTTCAGGACGGTGGTTGGAGTCATCGAGCAAAGAGAAGCGGAGAACGCCTACGCGAGCAATTGCGCGGACTCGGCGGGAAATGATCGGGAATCCCCGGGTCCGCGATCATTTCCGGCGTCCATTGCGCGGAAATGCTCGGGAGAACGGGACGGGCCGCGCATTTCTGGGAGAATTCGAACGTTCTTGCCGGTGAGCTTTCCTGTGGAAAACGCTCATTTTCTGGGGATTTGGCGGGGAAATGCTCGGAAGACGAAGGTTCGCGAGCATTTAAGGGGCTGATTGCGCGGAAATGCTCGGGAGAACGAGAACGGCGCGCATTTCTGGGGAATCCGAAAGGTTTGCGGGCGAGCTTTGTGGAGAAACGCCCGTTTTAGCGGGAAATGATCGTGAAACCCTGGTCCGCGATCATTTCCGGCGTCCATTGCGCGGAAATGCTCGGGAGCACGGGAGCGGCGAGCATTCTGGGGAAATCCGAAAGTTCTTGCCGGCGAGCTTTCCTGTGGGAGACGCCGGCTTTCTGGGTTTTGGCGGGAAATGCTCGGAATACGGGGGTTCGCGAGCATTTCGGGGGCTGATTGCGCGGAAATGCTCGAAAGAACGGGAACGGCGATCATTTGGAGGGGCCGGTTCTGTCGCAGTACACGTATGTGGCTGCTCGGCCGTGTCCATCGATCCGAACTTTCCCTTCGTTGGCGAATTCTTGAATGAGACGATAGACCTGATGTCGATCAAGACCAGTGATGCGCCGAACATCGGTGTTCACCAACGGCCGTGCTCCCCGTGCAGCTTGACGCTGGATGACGCTGAGTACTCTGGCTTTGGTCGTTTCCCATCCCGTTTCGCGATTCTGTCCCTCGATGTTCGAGATCCTTGCGTGAACATCGGGACGCAATGTCCAATAGCTGTCTTCACTGTCGCCGCCACGGTCCACGTAGCCCAAGTCCTGTTCCATTCGCGCAAGGACAACACTTACGTCGTCGCGTGATCTCTGGCAGATCCGAGATGCTTCCGCCAGGTCGATTTCCGCCGAACGGAGCAAGTGATCCAGAACAAGCAGGTCATCTACACTCAGGTCGGTGCCTGCCTTCTGTTCGTCCTCCACAAAGGTACGAAACGCCGGTGCCAACTTGGACGCTCTAAACGTGATTCGAAGCGATTCACCGACTTCTTCGATGACGGGCAAGTCCTTCCCTTCGATGAGAAGAGACTTGTAGATGCGCTGAATGCCAAGGTTGGCACGGTTGATCAGACGCAATCGCACCAGCGCTTCCACCAAGCACGGATTTCGAGCCACGGGCGCATGATGAAGAATGTTGTCGGGCGTAATGCCGCCCACGAGTCTTCCTGGATTCGTGATTACCAATCGACCAAGAAACTGCTTGATCAGTATTGGACTGGCAATGCGATAGTCTGCATGACAGAATGCATTGAGAAGCGCTTCGCGAAGAGCAATCTCTGGAAACGTCGGATACTCGAAGTGATGCAGTCCGCGCCGTATCGTCTCGATGGGGTTGTCTGCCGACATGCGATCGAGAATGCGCGCCAAGGCGACAGGAATGGCCTCGCGTCCGTCCAGCCGAGCCGAGTAGTCCGTGTCGGTCGACATCCGAAGATGCGTCCAGGCGTACTGGGGCACGTGCCTTCGCAACGCATCCTCCGAACCCGCGAGAAGAACGGCTGCTCGCGTCAACCTGCCTTCGCGAACGACGCCAATCGCCGCCAGCAACTCCTCGTCGCTCAGATTCGTCAGCTCGGCGGGTGCGCTTTCCTTGATCGCGGCGTCTCGCAATGCCCCAATGGCGGCGGCCGAAAACAAGCCACGGTCCACTGGCCCTACAATCTCTCCCGTATAGTCATCCAGGAAGAACTGCCTCCGCATGGCGCCCGTCAGCGGCTTGCAGTCCTTGCCAATGCGAATCAACCCCTTGCCGGACGTGTCCGTGTAGGGCGGAATGCCGGGGTGAACGTGCATGGCGAGGACCCGGCCCGTTCCCTCGGGCACTTCGATCTCGTCGAATGTCGGCGTGAGCCTCGGGTCGGTCCTGTCGTAGATCGCGAGACGAAGACGATCGACGGCAACGTCGTGAGGAACCCCGACGACGGCATTCCGGCGTCCCACCAAATCGTCGGCGACTCCGAAGACGATCGTTCCGCCGCCTCCGTTGGCCATGCAGACGGCCCAGTCGACCGCCTTGGTCAAAGCCCGCTTGGCGTCCCTGCCCCATTCCTTGAAGTCAACATCCTGCGCCTCCAGCTCGTCCGCCGAGCACTCGTTCAAGCGGTCCAGCAGGTCCTCGACTTCAGCGCGGCTCTTCGGCACGACGATCTCCTGGCTCGGTGGCGGTGGCTGGGGCGAACGGAAACGTAACGCGGACGATGCGGCTGACGGGATCGTTCTCGAGCGTCGGCTCGGTCCCATTGAACTGCCGCATCGTGTGGCGAATGACGAGCCAGCCCCGGCCGCGCCGCTCCATGAGCCTGCGCACGACCATGGCGTTGGCCATCATCTCGTTGCGCGACCGGGGCGCGCCGCCGCCCGTGGCCCGCTCCACCGTCATGTGGTTGGGCAGGGCACCGGGGCTGGTCACAACGATGCGGTCGAAGAATACCTCCAGCAGGACCGACGAGCCGGTGATGGCGTAGTCGCGGTGCACGACCGCGTTGACGAGGGCCTCGCGAAGGGCCGGCTCCGGGACCATCGGAATGTCGATGCGTTCGAGTCCGCGATACTCCTCGCGTCTGCCCAGGCTGCGGTACCAGCCCATGCATTGCCGCACTTGGTCTTCAAGGCGGCCCGTGCCTTCGGCGGCGCTGAGCACGTCGGCCGACCGGTCCCGGCCGTCGTACCGCGTGCACTGGACGAACAGGTTATGCGTGTGCGGATGGGCCTGCGGCTGGCGCCCGAAGACCATGAGTCCGTACAGCGTCGGACGGGCCACTCCTTCCACCTCGTCCGCGACGCTGGCCACGAGCAGGTCCTCTTGGCGCGTGGGCTGGGGCGCGGCGTCGAGGTCCATGCCCTGCGCCCGCAAGAAGGTGCGAATGGCCGAGAAGTCGATGTCGTCGACGGTCGCCGAGGGAATGATCTGCTGCTCGGTCAGGACCAGCCCGAAGGTGTTGAGCAGATCTTGAAGCTCGGAGGGCGACGGCTGCACGGTCGCCCGGCCCCGGCGAATCCAGTAGCGCCCCTCGCTGGCAAAGGGCTCGTAGCCGCGCTGGTGCAGATGAACGTCGATCCAGTGAATCCATCGGTCGCCTTCGATCCTGTGCCTGCCGCACTCCGCCGTCACCGGCCTGCCGCATCCGCTTTGAAGGAGGCTGGTCAATCGTTCTTGAACGGCTTCGGGATCCCTGGAGACGCCGACCAGTGTCCCGTCGTCGTCGACTCCAATGACGAGCAGGCCGCCCGTGCCGTTGGCGAATGCGCAGATGGCCTTGGCGAGGACGCGCATGTCCGAGGCGCCCTGCTTGAACTCGGTCCGGTCGTCTTCGCCCGCTTTGATGCGTTCGCGGACATGGGGCCAGTTCATGGCGTAGCCTCCTTGGCGCGGGCCGATGGGATGGCGGCCTCGGCGCGAGCGGCTTCCTTGACGGCCCGCGTGTAGTGGAGGTCGTTCCAGCGGTTGCCGTCGAAGTAGGAGTTGCCGCGAAAGTCGGTGCGTTCGGCTTCGCTGCTTGTGCCGGGGCAACTCCAGAACCAGGGAAAGTCCTTCCGAGATCGGGTGGTTTCGCCCGTGTCGTTGCTGCGGTCCTTGCCCTTGTCCTTGCCCCACTTGACGTTGGGCTTCCATCGCAAGATTCCTGCGCCCACGCGGCCCCCTGACGGGAGCGCGGCGCGCATGAACGGGCGAATGTTCAGGCGAACGCCGTCGTCCAGTTCGGGTTCCCAGCCGATGGGCTGGTCGGACAGGGGCCGCCAGCGAACGAAGATGTCCAGGGGCGGTTCGCCCAGCAGAATGCCTTCAAGTTGCTTCTGGAGGCCCAGGGCGGCGGCCAAGCGGGCGTCGGCGCCGGCCTTGCCTTCGCGTTGGCCGTCCCGTTGCTGCTCGATCCAGCTGCCCAGATATCGATAGGCAAGCGATTCCAGCGTGCGGCGGCCGTGCCCGTCGGGCGCGGCCAAGCGATGGTAGTTGACGAGCGCGTGAAAGCCGTCCCGCCTCCCGTCCCACACATGCCAGATGAAGGGCCGGTTGTGAAACAGCTTGCAGTGCTGCTCGAAGAAGCGATCTTTCAGCCAGTCGTCGATGGACGGGGGCGTGCTCCCGGCGTTCTGCGTGTCGGCCAGTAGCGCACGTTCCGTTGCCACGGACCAATGGGGCCCGTAAGCCGCCCGCAGCAGTTCTCGCAGGCGGTCCTGGGCGGGGCGTTCGCCGCCGACCGCCGGAATGCAGACGATGCCGTCGCCGTCCGCAAAGCGATCGAATTGACGGCAACGTTCGACCCAGGCACGGGATTCGGCCGCTAGTCGCAACTCGTGGTCGTGCTCGGCTGGCCAGCGAAAGCCCAGCAACCGGGCGACGGCGACCTGGAGCACAGTGGCATCGGTGCGAAGCGACCCGTGGGCAAGCCGCTTGGCGTCTTCGTCCCAGACGACGCTGCCGCATGGATGGCCGTGGAACAGCCACTGGGTGGGATCGTCGGAGTAGGGTTCGGGCAGGCCGTTGGGGTATCGCTCGGCGGCGATCTTCTGCCAGTGGTCCAGATCGAAGGGGACCTTGACGAGAGTTGCATTGGTGACGTTGAGCTTCTGATCGATTTCGCGAACGGAGCGGGCGTACTCGGGCGAAGAGCAGAAGGCCCAGACGGCGGGGAGATGCTCGTCGAGGGGGCCAATCCCGCTGACGTTGTTGTCGAACTTCTCGCCTGTGTAGAGAGTGGCCGGAAGTGGTCCGATCTGCGAGACGGCCACCCCGTCTTTAAGCCATATCCCCCCCCCCCTGTATACGTACGCCTTTGCCCGGTTGAAGGCCTTCCTTTCCGCCCTCGCCGTCGTTCTCGTGCAGGACATGTTCCCGTCCTCCGTAGTGAGTGGTTTCCTTGACCGTGCTTTGCTGAGGGGTCCAGGCACGCGAGTCCAGCCTCTCTCGCCCGACTTCCCAGAACTTCCTTCCAAACGATGCATAATCTCCCGTAGCGATGCCCTGGTGACCACGGGCGATGGTCAACAGAAGCGTCTGATCGCCGATAGGACGCATCAGAATCGCAGCATCGGGATTCGTAAGGTGATCCGCTTGACGGGCCAACTCAACGGGCGCAATGCCCTGAAGGAGCTGGTCTTTCTCGGCGGCTGGGATCGGTCGTTGGCCGCCGGTAGCAGACACATCGATTCCGGCCATGCGCCAGTCCGAGTCTAGTCGCCCCGAAGTCAGAATGTGCAGGCATACGTTCACAACGTGACCGCTAACGGTCTCAAACGCTCCTGCACCAAGCCGCGCCACTACATTCCATGTGTGCTGTTTCAGCAAGCCCTCTCGGAACTTCCGGTAAGTCGTCAAGAACAACCAATTCTGAGGCGCCACCAATGCCTGTGTGCCGGATTTTCCCAGCCATCGCAAGATGCGAGAAGCAAAGATGGTCGCGAGGTCACCCTTGGCGGCTGAATGATTTTTATCGGCAAACTGCCTCAGGAGTTTCGACTGCTTGCCGCGAGCAAGAAACGGAACGTTTGTGACGACCAGATCGTAGGTGCCGTCCAGCAGTTCGACCGCGCCGGCCATGCCCTCGGCCGCCACGGCGCGTTCGAACGTCTCGGCATGTCGCTTCTCTCGCTCAAGAACATCCGCGAGCGACTCGCGAATAGTCGACAGGCCCGCCTCGAAGAGGTTGCCGCCAAGAACCCTCTGTGGATCGATCAGCGATCCGAGTGCCGGCGCATCCCGAAACAGCCTGTGCAGAGCCGCCACGCCCTCCCGGAGTGGGCCAGTCGCCAGCGAGGGGTCGGTGCCGAAAAGGTCTCGATCGCCCTCCATGCCGAGGGCCTCCTCGCCACTGTCCGCGAGTACCATCCATTCGCTCTCCGTGGAGTTGGGCGCCAAGCCGCAACAGGCAACCTTGATTCGGCCAAGCCCGATGGGGCGACCGACCAAGCGCCAGGCAGTGAACGCCACGTTGAATGCGGCAATCTGCGCACAGCGAGCGTCGATCTCGAGGCCGTGCAGGTTCTGGGCCAGGACGCGCCGGACGGCCTGCTCCAAGGAGATGCCCTCTTCTTCCATGCGGAGGCGTGCCAGAAGCTCAAGGCCCTCGACCAGAAAGTGCCCGCTGCCGCAGCAGGGGTCGAGAATCCGAAGCTCTGCCGCCGTCCGCGGCCAACCCTCGAAGCTTCCCGCGGCCGGACGCCAAGCTTGGTCCTCGTCGTGCACGAACCGCAGATGCGTGAAGTCGTAACCTCCGCCGGCGTTGATCCGCGCGGCCTGCCGGAGGTCGTCTTCGTTCTCGTATTCGTGGTTGCCTTTGCTCCCGGCCAGCACCTTTCCCGCTCGCCAAGCGCCGATCGTGTTGTGGAACAGGAAGAGCACCATGTACCGCTCGGTGAACAGCTGCGTGACGACGGGCAGCTCGTCGGCCCCGATCTTGACCCCGCTCTGGTTGATCTCGTCCTTGCGGCTCGCCTGCCAGAACTGGTAGGTCCAGCCCAGAGCGTCCCCAGCGAGAAACACGGCCTCGGGAAGCGACTCCAAGAGCTCCTCGAGCTCGAGCCGCGCCTCCGGTGCCAAAACGACGTCGAGCACGGGATCGCTTTGCCGAAAGACGCCCGGCAGCATCCGCGCCGCAAAGCTCCCGGCGACGGTCCACCGGTCCGTGCCCTCCGCCTGCGCCAATTCGGCGCACTCCTCCGCCGAAACGGGCACCCCGTGATCCGGCTCCAAGAGTAGCCCGTTCTCGGCAAGGAACCGGGCAAACAGCATCCGATGCCACTGCTCGTATGCCACCTCGTGGGCAAGCCGGCCGATCTCCTGCGTGCGAGCCTGTGGGTCACGGCGGTCCCCAAGTTGCCGCCCCCGGGCTCGCAACCGGTTCCGAAGCCCCTGATCCGTGAGCGACATCGCCTTATGGGACGCGCTGCGCTCCACGGCAAGCGCCTCCAAGGCGTGGCGGGCCGCCGCCTCGGCGACGCGCCGGGCGCCGAGGACCACCTTGGCCAGCTGGCTGCGGAGGTCGGGGGGCAGGGAAGGGCGGGGACTGGTCACGGTGATCGCCGACCTCTCGTCACCTCTTCAGGGGCAACTTGCCAAGCTTCGTACCCGTCGGCGGGACCCTGATCGCGAACGGCGGTTTGTTATGGCGAGCGTGATCCTTGATCCCCGGCCAGTTTCGAATCAGTTGCTGAATGATCTGGCACTTGGTCCGGTTCTTGCCCGCAAGGAAGAACAGGCCGACCCCATGTCGCTTGACAGCAGCAAGCTCGTTCGGACGCGACCGAATTCGGTCGTCTCTGGTCAAGACGAACCAACCTTCTTTTCCCACTCTTGCGAGCCATTCCGGGTCAGAGACGTCGGCGCAAAAATGTTCCGTCAAATGCGTCACATCTTCGCCAAAACACCGCATTCCTTTTGCAACTCCCGGACCAATGTTGTTGTCAACAATAAACTTCATGTTGGCCCTTCTTCTTCCATTGCTTGTTCAAAACGCACTGCCGCGTCCACTTCTTTCTTGCTGATGCCCCACCATTCCTTCACCGCCCGATAGTTGCCGTCTTCCGCTACGAACAAGTCGTAGATGTTGGCGGTCGAGATTCGGCGACCGGCCAAGGAAGGACTGCCGAACGACACCGCCGGATCGACGACTATGGTCCCGCCGTATCCGGGCGGGTACCAACGGCGAGCATACTGGTTGGGAGCGTCGGAGAAGTCGATCTGCTTGGCGAGCTCTTCGATGATCGGTGCGATTGCCCACTGCCCGCCGCTCAGCAGGTGCAGGATGGCGTCGCCCTCGTCTCGAACTCGGAGAAAAACGTCGGTGCCGTCGGCGAAGAAGACGTGATGAGCGACATGGACTGTGCCGAGAATTTCCTTCGCCTCGTCAAGAGCCCTCCTGATCCGCTGAAGGGAGAGGCCGTGATCGAGGAACTGCTTGATGAACAGCAACTCGATCAGCTGGAGGAAGGAAAGGTGAGAAGAGGGCGGCTGCTTGGTCGCGCCAAGGACGGGCTGCTGCCTGTGGATGCCTTTGCCGTAGCGATAGCGGTACCCGGCATGCCAACGACGCACGCGCCTGGGATGCAGGCCCACCAACCGACCAGCCTCCGCCGCCGGGTAGGTCGGGATCGTCCGCCACTTCATGTCTAGGTAGACCACTTCATCAACTCCTCCAGAGCCAGAGCCTATTCGGCATCTCTTTGAGCCCTTATGAGCGCAACGCTGTCCATGCCTCCAGTGAGATTAGGAATCGATCCAAGAAAATCTCGCAACTTGGCTTTATCGGCCCTAGGATGGACATCGATCTTGTTGACCGCAATGTGTATTGGAAACAAGTCGGAAGTATCGGCATCGGATGTGCCGTGTACCGTGACGTGGCGACCAATGGCATCGCGAACAGCGTCAAGGAGGGATTCGGAGAACTCGCACCTCACACGCGGGCCGGTGATCGGATAGACGAAGAAAGTCATTTGATTGTGGATGTTCAAGGCCTCGATGCGTCCAGATACGCTACTCGTTGCTTGAACGGTCTTCCTCTTGGCGCGCTGGGTTCGAACAACAAGTGCAGTGTCCATGCGATACGTCTTGGTGCCGGTGAATTCAATGGCACCAATTCGTCGTTTCAACGGTTGTTGGAGACGCCTGAAAGAATCCTGGGTTTGCCTGGCAAAACCCGTTGCAATTAGCTTGTTCTTGACGAGTGCGGCAAATCCTTGTTCGAAGTGGGTCGAGATCGTGTCAGCAGTGGAGTTTCCGTCGCCCTTGGACTCCGGCTGTATAATCAAGCCCGCGCTGCCGAACTCCAGACCGACCAGCGGATACGCTACCGAGACCGCCGATCCGAGTTCCTTTTCCAGGCGTGTCAGGCACTCGAGTGCCGCGGACACCAAGTCGCGGAAGTCGTGCGCATCGACTGCCATGTCCGGTCTGACGGCCTCTAGGCGGAATTGGAGTGTCCGATTGCTCATTTCACCACCACCGTTCCTTTCTTGACCGCCTCCATCAGCTTGGTCTCGTGTTCGTCGAGCCACCGGCGCACATCGGCTTCGTTGGCCAGAGTGGCTCGCCGGACGGCCACGGGGACAGGCGCGTCGCCCTTCCCGTGACGGGCCGCCGCCGCTGCCAGCGCCCTTGTCTCCCGGGACGGCACCGCCTCCGTCTCTGCGCTCCAACCGGCCAAGCCGCGCTCGTTCAGCGCCCGTCGCAGGTCGTGGTTCGTCTCCACGGCGAGCGGTGCGGGCGCGGCCAAGCCGACATCCGACAATATGGCCATGCGATCGCCTTCGTCCAACTCGCGCCAACCGCGATCGGCGTCGAGATGGGCGGTGGCGTCGCCGACGGCCTGCGCCAATCCATCTCGCGCTTCGCTCAGCGCTTCGCGGAGCACCTTGGCCAGATTCGCGACGCACGGCGACACGGGGTCCATCTCGTCCAGCAACGACCGCCGGTCAGCGATGGCGTCGAGCTCGGCCCCGACTTCGTCCGCAACCGGCAACCCGGCAGCGTGGCGGCGAAGTGCGACGGCCATCTCCCAAGTGGGCCGCCGAGCCTCGGCGCGCTTGCCCAAGTCCTTCCACAGCTCGATGGCCCCAGCCAGCTTCTCCTCCGCGTCGAAGATCGCGGCCAGCTGCTCGTTGCCGTCCAGTCGCCCCAGGTCGTCCAGCAACGCGGTGTCGGGCGGGGCAGGCAACGGCACGTCGCCTCCGGCCTTCGCGGCCAGCGTCCGCATGGTGTCGATGAACTGCCGGGCGGCCGCGCCCTCTTCACCGGGCCTCGGCGGCGTCCCGCCCGCCTTCTGGAAGAGTCCCCGCAGCGCAATCCGCTGGCCGACGTCCAGGACGACCGTCTCGGGGCGGAAGACGGTCGTTGCGATCGCCGTCTGGTCCAGGCGTCGCACGGGCGCACCGTTGCGGGTGGCCGCCAGCTGACCGAGACCGTGAAGCGCGACCAAAGCCGCGTCCACGGCGTCTCGGGGCCAACCGAACGGGGGCTGCGCCAGCGCCTTGCGGACCTCGTTGCCGCGCTTGCCCGTCGCGACCGTGGCGAGCACATCCTTGGCCACCGGATGATCGGACAGCGGACCGTCCCAGTCCACGGCCTCGAACGGCGTGTCGGAGCCGTCCTGCGCCCGCTTCAGGGCAACGCCCCAGGCCCGGTGGTCGGCCTCCGGGAAGCGGGGAAACAACCGAGCCAGCGACGCGTTCGCGCCGTGTTCGATCTTGGCCTTCAGGTCGCCCCCGGCGAAGACCTCGGTTCCGCCGCCTTGGAGCACGCGGGCAGTCATCAGCACCACTTCCACGATGCGGTCGCGCCCGGCCTTCGCCTCGTCGCGACGGCTCTTCATGGCGCCCTGCGCTTCACGACCTTCCGCCGAGGACTGGTGGCCCTTCTCGTCCAGGACCTGCCGGGCCGACTCGGCTTCGACGATGCGACGGCGCAGGTCGCCAGCGTTACCCTTGGGCAGGAAGACGTGCAGGACCGGGTCCTCCGTGCCGCGGCTGCGGGCCTCGCTCTCCGCGTCGCGTCCGCTGCACGACCACTCGTCCCGGAGCAGGACCGGCACGGTGGCGCCGCCGAGCGCGTCTTCGCTCAGCGTCTCGACGTGCAGCGCAAGGGTGCGGTTGGTCTTGGACTTGCCGTGCGACAAGCGAATCTTCGAGACGATGTCGCCGACGGCTCCGGCCAACAGACGATGGCGCGTCAGCGCAATATGCTCTTCGTCTCGGTCCAGTGCGTTGCGCCGCTCCCGGAAGGCGCGGTCCCATTCGGCGCCGATGGTGGTTTGGATGCGGTACTCGCCGCCGACCTTCATCAACGTGCCTTGTTGCGCCATCTCGTCCAAGGCTTCCTGCACGCGCTTGCGGAAGAGGCCGGAGTCCTTGGCGATGTTGTCGACGAGCAGGTCGGCCAGCGTGCGCGCGTCGGCGCGGACTCCCAGGTCCACTGCGCCCTCGCGGGGCAGCTTGCCGATCAGGAAGGCGACCCCGCACAAGTTCCGCCGAAGCACGCCTTCGTCCGTACCGTCGTCGAGTTCGGCGATGCGAGTGGCGATCTCGTTGAGCAGCACGCCCGAGTTGACCAAGTCGGTCGTCAGGGCGCCGAACAGGTCGCTTGCGGGAATGACCGCCCCCAGGCCCCGGTCGGCGACCTGCTGCAAGGAATCGTGAAGGATGCGCAGTTGGGAACGAAGCTGGCTGTGCGTGCCTGCGACGGCTCGGAAGCAGGCTTCCCAGAACCGGCGGCGGGTTTGGAGCAAGGGGTAGTCGGCCACGTCCGTGTTCGGGTCCTCGCTCGGAACGCCGAGCTTGGTGCCCTGCAGCTGGCGCGACACTTCGCCGGCGTGCTCCTCGAACATGCGCTCGATCGGTGCGGCGGCGCTGGGTCTCTTGCGCAACAGCACCTCGCGGGTGACCTGTTGCACTTCGGCGTCGGAGAGCTGGACCGTGATTCGGAAGCGGTCCCGGAGCCATTGGAGCGACGGATGTCCCTCGAGCGCGGACTGGCCCGCCGCCACGAGCAGCAACCGGCCCGCAAACTGGGTCTGGACGGCTTCTGCGACCTCGGTGATGGTTGCGGCGCGGTCGCTGGAGTCGCCGATGTACTGCTGCACTTCGTCTAGCACGAGGATCGTGAGCGGAACTTGGCCGCCGGGATCCGCGAGCGCTTGCTTGGCCGTGTCCACGAACTCGGTCGTCCCGATGTCGCCCGTGGGGCGTGGGAACTGTGCGCGCAACAACTGCCTGGCCGCCTTCGCGTCCGCAGCAAAGTCGGGACGCGCCTTCGTCACGGCGTCCGCCAGGACCGGGCTCACGTAGAGGTTGGCGAGTTCGCGCCGCCAGTCCTTGCCGGCGTCCTCGACGGTGCTCCGCACTTGGTCCAGCAACCCCTCGTTCCGCAACCAAAGGCAGAACCGGGCTTGTGCGTGGTCTTCGGGCAGTCCGCGGGCTTGCAGGATGATGCCCAGGACCGCCAACCGAACCTGGTCTATGGTGCCGCTCAGCATGGTTCCGGCAGCGGCGACGGTCGGGCCGCCGGCTCGCTTGGCCTGCACTTCGAGCTCTCGAAGATGCTCCTCGATGTGCGACGGCAGCCCGCCCGGCACCAGCGTCCGGGCCGCCGCGCCGTCCTCGAAGCGCGTGTTCGCCCAAAGGTGCGCCAGCATCTTCAGCAGGTGGGACTTGCCGCTGCCGAAGAAGCCGCTCACCCACACCGAGTCTTGCCGGGACGCGGCGTCCAAGTTGCCGAGGTAGCGGTTCAAGACCCTGTCGAATGCGTCGGCGAACTGGCCGCAGCACACGAAGGACTCCAGTTCGGCTCGAAGCTCGCCTTGCTCGTCGGCGCTGTCGCCCGCGATTCGCGCTTGACCGTTGTTGGCCAGCTGTTCGGAGCGCGGATCGCGTTCCATCAGCTCGAATATCCTTGGGGAGCTCATGGCCATCTCTCCAGAGTGATCGGCTGGGCCAGGTAGTTCCAGCCGTCCCGAGCGTCCAGGAGGCGATAGTTGTTCCCGTCCTTGCTGCCGGGAAAGAAGATCGCCAAGCGCCCCTCGATCGACCGCTCGATGTCGTGGATCAGCTTCGACACCCGCACGAACCCGTACAGCGACGCCACGCCGACAAGCCCGACGACCGTCCTCTCGCCGGCGCCCTTCAAGGCGCGTTCCAGACGAGCCGACGCGGTGCCGCGGAACTCCTGGTCCAGCACGCCGTCCAGCAGCTCCGGTTCCTCGAAGTACGATTCCCGGTACTCGTGCCCGGCCATCCAATCGGCGAACCATCCGCTGCAATCGACCAGACGCCACTCGCAGTCCGCGCCCAACGTGGCCTGCTTGAACTCGCCGATGACGGCTCGCAGCGCCCGCTCTCGGTCCTTGGGGTACACGATCATCATGACCCGCTGGGCCCCCGCCAGAGTGCGCGGCCATGGCGCGCTCACGTGCCGCTTGTAGGCCGCGGCCAAGTCGCGAACCTTGCTCACGGCGCGTACGGGTCCAGCTTCGCGGTGTCGATCTCCACGACGTCTCCTGCCGCTCGAACGTGAATCAGCCCCTGTCTTCCCGCCTCCACCGCCCATACAAGCATAGCCTTGCCCCGCGCGTCCAGCACCGGCGCCCACCTGCACTCCAGCAAGGACAGCCCCGCCAGCCCCTCGGTCTGACCCATCCACAAGGCGAACGCCGCGACGCCCGGCGTGGGCCGGACGGCTTGCCTGGACCAGCGGCCCGCCCGTCCGCCCAAGTGCCCCGACATCCGCCAGGAGCGGGTCGCGTTCGCGGCCACCTTGGCCAGCACCGCGTCGTTGAACCGCGAACCGGCGACTTGGCGAACGTGCGCGGCGAACGCCCCTCGCTCCAGCGTCTCGCCCTGGGCCAAATCCAGCACCGGAGGCGCGGTCGAGCGGAGCAGCGGGTCGCGGGCCAGTGCGCAGAGCATGGCCAGGAGCGGCCGTCCCGTCGAGTCCGCGTCCCACAGCCGCCGCAGCACGCGAAACAGCCCCAGGCTCGGGTCTAGGCCGTACAACTCCGACAGACGTTGGCGAACGCTCCGCCGTGCGGCCAGCGTCGGCTTGCCCAAGACGTTCTCGTCGACCACGGCATTGGCGTAGTCCTCCCGGCCGGCGTCGGGCGGCAGCGCTTCAAGCAGGGCGGACAGCTCGCCCAGCATCGTGTTGCGGCTCGACTGGGTTCCGCGGGGGCCGAATCGGAACCCGGCGCGGAGCAGGGCGGGACTAGGCTTCAGGCGGGCGAGAGCGGCCAAGGGGGTGCGGGTGGCGGACGGGCGACGGGGGCAGCGTCGGGGTGGGAGAACCTGTGAAGGACGGTACGATGCTACGAAAGATACGACGGCCAGGGCCTGTCGGGAATGGCCAAGGACTTGGCTAGCGGTCCACAATGTGCCAACATTCGGCTTGTTGCCAGACCGCATTCAGTTCACACAGTATCCAGGGAACACCTTGTGGACATCGACATCATCCGAGGCACCAACGACAAACCCGGTGCCAGCCACGCACTCGAGGAGTTCGTCCGGTCGTGGACCAGCCACCCCGGCAAGCGCCCGTCCCCTTCCGACAGGCTGTACATCGGCTATCCTCCGATCGGCACTGCCGACGGCTCTTGCCGTATCGATGCCCTCTTGGCATCCAAGGTCCACGGATTGCTGGCATTCGATCTGATTGAGACGGGCGAGCTCTCAGGTTATCAAGGCCGCCAGGACAGCTTTGCCAACGCGATCGAATACAAGCTGAGGAGCCATCAGCCGTTGGTGCGGCGTGCTAATGGGCGACGAGAGTTGCGCGTTCCCGTGCACGCTCTGTCGTTTGCCCCCGCAGTCGCAAGCCCGCCGACCGATGATGACTACCCAATCGAGAATGCGCAGACATTGTCTATACGTCTGGATGCCTTGGCCGACTCTGAGTGGGATCAAGAGGCGCTTCCTATCGCACTGTCCGTCCTTGATTCCATGTCGACGATTCGAAAGCCTCGCCGACCGAGGCCAGCCGTGTCTGCAGGATCCCGAGGGGCCAAGCTGCGAAAGCTTGAAGACGCTATGGCGACGTTGGACACCAATCAGGCGAGGGCTGTGATTCGAACCGCCGACGGCATTCAGAGAATCAGGGGCCTAGCAGGTTCCGGCAAGTCGATCGTCCTGGCTCAAAAAGCGGCATACCTTCATGCGATGCATCCAGACTGGCGCATCGCCGTAACGTTCCAGACGCGCGCGCTCAAGGACTTCTTTCGGCACCTTATCGAGAGATCGTACTATTCCAAGACCAGCAATCTACCGAACTGGGATCAACTATGGATCACCAGCGCTTGGGGCGGTTCCGGTGGCGGGGAGCGCAACGGTATATATCATGAGTTTTGCGCCAGGAACGACGTCGAGTATCGCGATTACCGGGCTGCCAGAAGCTCATTTGGACGGTCCAATGCATTCGCAGGTGCTTGCCGCGCCGCCCTTGAAGATGTCAAGAAGCCAGTCGAGCACTACGATGCGATTCTCGTCGATGAAGCCCAAGACCTTCCCACGGACTTCTTGTTGCTGTGCTACCGATCTCTCAAGGAGCAAAAACACCTGGTCTACGCTTACGACGAGCTCCAGAACCTGGGCAAGCGATCCTTGCCGGGGCCCAAGGAAATGTGGCTCTTCGCTTAACCTAGTGGGTTCGCGGTTGGGCAGGGTGCTGAGCATCGCTTGTCGAGGAAGGCGGGACGAGGGGTCTACGGGGTCACCGGCGGGCGGTGCGGGGCGAGAGGTCGAGGCCGCCGAGGTGGAAGAGGATGGCGGTGACGAAGCGGTCGTAGTTGCGGAAGCCGCGGCTGCGGGCCTTGACCATCTGGATCCTGCTGTTGATGCTCTCGGCCGGGCCGTTGGTCGCTCGCAGCACGACGGCGTTGAGTATGCCCCACAGGTGGGCGCCGACCATCTCGGCGACCTTGTGAACGGGCGCGAGCCCGCAGCCCGACGCCCATTGCAGCCAGTGCAGCCAGGCGTTCTCGGCCGAGCCCCGGAGCTTGTAGTCCCACAGCTTCGATGCCGCCTCCTTCACCGCCCAGGCGCGGGCGGTCCGGTCCACGTTCTTGCGCAGCGCCGCGAACGCCAGCTTCTCGGCGTGACTCATCTTGCCGCGTCCAGTCAGCCACCGGTAGCGCGTCCTCGCGAGCACGGCGCTGCCCTGCGCCAGCAGCTCGCGGTGCTCGGCGCGCCGCACCTTGTCCACCGCGTCCGCCAGGTGCTTGGCCACGTGGAAGCGGTCGAACGCCGTCTTCAGCTCCGCGCCCGGCACCCACTCCCCCGTCGCCGCCACGTAGGGACCCCACATGTCCATCGACACGCTCTCCAACCCGGCCAGCCAGCCGCCGTCCCTGCTCCGGTAGAACTGCGCCAGCGACTCTCGGGTCCGACCCTTCGCCACGTGCAGCACGCGCCCCGTGTCCGTGTCCGACACGATCGTCGCGTACCGGTGTCCGCGCTTGACCGACGTCTCGTCCACCGCCAGCCGCCGGACCGGCTCCGCCTTCCGGCGCTCGAGCCCCCGGCGCACCGCCCGCTCCATGATGCCGCTCACAGCGTTCCAGCTCATCCTCATGCGCTTCGACACCCCCAGGATGCTGGCCTCGCCGAGCCACGCCGTCACCTCCTCCTCGAACGCCGCCGTGTACCTCGACTTGTCCGCCGCCCAGGGCATCGATGCCGTCCGCACCCCGTGCTCCGGACACTCGACCCGAGGCAGGTCGCAGACCACGAACGTCTTGTAGCCCCAAGCGTCCAGGTGCCGCCACTCCCGCTCCCGAGCGTCGTATCCCGGACACGGCCGGCCGCACTCGGGACACGTCAACGGCTCGCCCGTCCGCCTCGCCACGCGCACCCGCGCCTCCATCAGCACCGGGTCCTCCTCGACCCCCTTCACCTCCCAGCCCGGCCCCAACGCCATCAAGCTCTCCACCCACTTCCGCATCTCCATCCTCGCCTCCTCGGTTCATGGTCCATGTCGCCCCTTGATCCTACACAGCCCACACCATATGGGGAAGCGCCGGAAATGTTTGGGCCAAGCGTACGCTGGAGGCACGAATCGCCCGACAGCGACGTCATCTTGAAGAAGTGTTACAGGAATCCGCGACCGATTCTAGCGACGGCGCATGCACTCGGTTTCGGCATCCACCGAGAGCACATCCAGAGCGACACGACCGGCATCGTACAAATGTTCGACGACTCTGCGATGTGGCGCGACGTCGGCTATCAATCGTCCGGTTCAATCCGCCATGGCGAGTTTATTGCATTCGAACGCACCGAAGCCACGAGTCCCGCGTTTCTTGAGGAACACTCTAAGACAGATGATCTCGTGGTATTTGCGGATTTCGACAAAGAAGATATGCAGACCGAGTGGTTAGTGAGGGAAATCGAAAAGAACCTCGACCAAGATGACTTGACTCCTGATGACATTGTAGTCATCAACCTCGATCCATTGTCCACTCCCAAGGCCACTGGACCAATGCGAGCTCGACTTATGGAGAAGGGAATACAAAGCCACTTGGCAGGGGTGAGTACAGAAGCAGATGAGTTCCGACGTCCTGATTCTGTGATGTTTACGGGAATCTATCGAGCCAAGGGCAACGAATTTGGGATGGTATACGTTGTCAATGCTCAGGATTGCTACTCGGCTGATTTCGGCTTGGCTCGGTTGCGAAATATGCTATTCTCTGCGATCACGAGAAGCAAGGCCTGGGTACGCGTGGCAGGCATAGGCGAAGACATGCGGAAGCTGTCTCAGGAACATGCACAATTAAAAGCGAACGAATACAGGTTGAAATTCAGGTATCCGACCAAGGCGGAGCTGGATCGAATGCGTGTGGTTCATCGGGATATGTCTCGCGAGGGTGCCGATGTGGTAAAGGAATTCCGAAGCGCTGTGAGACGGTTTGGCGACAATCTTGACGCAGGCGAAGTGTATCTAGAAGATGTCGAAGATCTTCGCCCGGCACTGGAACGACTACTTGCTGTCAGGGAGCGAAAACCGAGGACGTGACGGGCCTTGATCGCGTTGTGGCCGAGATCCGGAGCATAACGATCCGTCTAATGGAGATGGGCCTTGTCCGATCCCAGCAGTGGCCAACCCAAAAGCGCGTGCGGTCGATCTCATCAGTTTCCTTTGGAGGACACGAGCATATCGCCAGGGCGATGAGCATGAAGGAATACGCTGGAAGCTACAAACACATGGCTGCCATGAGGGCCTATAATGCAATGATGCTCGACGGCGCGATGGTATCAGTTCGAGCAACGCCGTTTGCTCCGTCACCGATTGGCGTTCCTGCCGGCACCGGACTTGGACGAATTCCAGAATGCACCGGAAGACTACCTCCGAGACGAACGTCACGTTCACATCGTAGGGCGTCGCTTGGCCCCACTACCGTTGAGGATTGATTACAATGCCAACGGGCGAGAGCTTCCCTTCGCGCACCCGAAGTGCCACATGACGCTGGGGCAGTATCGAGGTTGCCGGATTCCCGTCTCCGCTCCGTTGACGCCCCACCTGTTCATGGACTTCGTGTTGCGGAACTTCTACGACGACGATGGCCACGGCTATGCGGATGGGCTGCGGAAAAGCGAGCACCGGTTCCGGCCGTCGATCCGTCCGGAAGAACAACGGGTTGTTCATCTCACTGCGCCCGACTGAGGCGTGCCGCGAGATCTCACGGGGGGGCCGCTAACGGGTCCGCGGCCGCCAGTGCAGTCGCTCCCGCTACTGCAGCCGAGCCGCCAACTGCACCAAGTGGGTCGTTGAGCCGGTGGAGGCGTAGGCCAGCGTGCCGTCCGCTTCGGCCAGATAGACCAGGGAGGGGTGAATGATGTCGCCTGTCCGGGGGTCGCGGCGGTGGGCCATGTTGAACGCCTCGAGGGCGGCCGTTACGGCTTCGGGGCTGCCGCCGACCAGGAAATCGCGGGCGGGGTCCAGGCCGTAGCGCTCCGCTAGAGAGGGGAGCCGGCTGGGCGTGTCGCGCCACGGGTCCAGGGTGAGCGCCACGACCGACATGTCGTGCGACGCGGCCTGTCGCGCTTGCAACGAGTTGCGCACGACTACGGGGCAGATCGTGGTGCAGTGGCCGAACGCGAAGGCGACAAAGGAGCGGCGGCCGTCCAGGCTCTCCAGCGCGAACGGGTTTCCGTGCTGGTCCACGAGGCCTGTCGTGCCGGGCCAGGGTCGGTCGATGCGAGGATAGGTCTCGGGCAGCGGCTCGCCGGCGTTCGCGCCGAAGTCGGCGGCCAGCGTCGCCGGCGGAAGGCGAAGGCTGACGACTTGGGCCGCGGCAATGGCCAGAAACGACAGCGCGGCCACGGCCGACCCCGCCAAGATGCGCCGCCCCAGACGCGAGTCGGTCAAGTGGCGGAGCGTGCTGCGCACTTGGTCCCGCCAGCCGGCGTAAAGAGCCAGGAGCATCGACGGGGGCTGGCCGATCAGCAGCAACCAACCCTTGGCGTCGGGCAGGCCGCTCTCGCCGAGGTTGAAGCAGACGGCCCGCGCGCGCTCCATCCACTCGGGGGCGCCGGGCACCGAGAAGAGCGCGAACCCCCACCACGCGGCGGACACGGCCAGGATGAAGCCGGCCGCCCCCAAGGGCCAGCGGTCCTCCGGACGCACGATCACCGACCGCCGCTCCACCACAGACGACGGCCCCGCGCCGCGGGCGGCCCAACCACGCTCGAACCCCGCCTTCGGTTGCCCGCCGCCGGCGCTCGGCTCACCCGATCTGCCACATCGCCGACAGCAGCTTCCAGTTGACGAAGTAGTAGACCACGAACGCCAGCATGAACACGGCCACGAGGATCATCGTGCCCGGCATCATCCCCAGCTTTCCGTGCTCGCGGAGCTCGACCGGTTCGGACGGGAGTTCGGTGAAGGGTCGCGTGTACAGGCCGGGCGGCACGGCGCCTGCCAGCGCCGCTTCGGTCGTCTCGTCTCCGAGCGGCTTGCCGAAGAAGACCGACGTCACGGTGACCACGATGTACATGGCGCCGCCCACGGCCGCCACTAGGCCTCCGATCGCCATGACGGCGAACATCAAGTCCACCGCGGGAGAATACTCCACGCCGAACGGAGCGCCCGAGAACGTGATGTCCCAATGCCGACGCGGCACGCCGAAGGTGCCGGCGAACGTCATCGCCATCGAGAACACCAGCATGCCCGCGCTGAACACCCACGGTTGCCACTTCGCCATGCCGTAGAACGCGACTCGCTTGCGGAAGATCAGCGGGATCACGTAGTAGGTGACGCCCATGAACGCCATGGCGGTGCCGCTCACCACCGTCGCGTGAAAGTGGCCGGGAATGCGGAGCGTGTTGTGCGCGATGATGTTGATCTGCTCGGTGCCGAACGTCACGCCGGTGATGCCGCCCACGAACCCGAACACCACGACCGAAAGGCAGAGCGACGAAAAGCCGGGGTCGTGCCACGGCGCGCGCCGAAGCCAGCCGAACACTCCCTGCGTGAAGCCGCGCAAGCGCATCCCCATCTCGATGCCGGCGGGCACCGTGAATCCGTGCAGCATCGACGCCAGCACGGCCATGTACATGAAGTACGACGTGTTCACGACCTTCCACGACGGGCCGAACCCGGGGTCTACGAGCAGGTGGTGGGCCGAGGCCATGGAGATGAACAGGATGTACAAGACGAAGGCCGTGCGGCTGATCTTCTCGTTCACTACGACGGCGCCGACGGTGAGCGCGCCCAGCAGGTACCATATCGCCACCATGGCCGCCACGTTGATCTGCTGCGACGAATGGCCCAGTCCCCACCAGACCAGGCGGTACACTTGCGCGTCCACGTCCATGAGGCCCAGCGACCACAGGAAGGTGGGGATGTAGATCGCTGCGCCGTGAAGCAGCGTGATCGCCGCGATGATCGCTGCCGTGACGGCCCCGAACGTCACCAGGGGCACCGATCCGGTGTACGTCTTCTCCCGCTTGGCAACGACCAGCGTCGCAAAGAAGATCGTGGTCACCACGATTGCGCCGACCGCGAACAGAATGACGCCCAAGTAGAACGCCCAGTGCGCCTTGAGCGGCACGTAGGACGTGAACAGCACGTCGGCCTTGCCCGCGAGCATCGTCCATTCGACCATGGCAGCGCCCGCCACCATGAGCCCAAACGCGATCCAACCGGCCTTCGGCGTTGCAACCCGCGAGTTCAGCAGCACGGCGGACGCGAAGTAGAGGATCGCCATCTCGAAGAACAGGATGAAGAAGATCAGCATGTTCATCCCGTGCACCGTGAGGATCCGGTAGAACCAAACGTCGTTCAGCAGATGCACGGCCTGCCAGCGCGTGAGCAGGACGAGCACAGCCGCGATTCCCCCGATCAGCAGGGCCACGGTGGCGGCCACGGCGTTGGCCTTGATCAGGGCGTCGGCGTCCTTGTGCACGGCGAGGCCCGTCGTGAGGCAGGTCCGGAAGCGGTTGCTCACGGCTCGCCCTCCGTGACGACGACCTTGCCCACCATCAAGTGGTGGCCGACGCCGCAGAACTCGTTGCAGACCACGCCGTATTCGCCGGCTTCGGTGGGCACGATCCGCAGGCCGTAGTCGTAGCCCGGAACCACTTGGAAGTTGACGTTGAAGGGATACAGATTGAAGCCGTGGTTCACGTCCAGCGCCGACAAGTGCAGGGTGTACTCGACCCCCTTCTCGAGCTGGAGGACGGGGAGCCACGACCACATCTGGCCGATCAGGTACACGTCGCTGCCCGGCGGCGGCGCGACGACCGGAAAGCCGTTGTCGGTGCCGACCTGGTAGTTGCGAATGAACTCCATCGTCCGCGCCTGGTACTCCGCCGGGTCCACCTTGGCGCGGATCCCCGACGGATTCTGCCCGCCGCGAAGGTGCCAGAACGGCATCATGGCGAAGAGCACCATGCACCACACGAAGGCGACGACGGCCCACACCTTCTCGGCCTTGTGGGCCGGCTTCCACCAGACCCCCTGGGGTGGCGTCATGCCCGTTGCATGCATCGGCTTGCTCCTTGGCGCCGCTTCGGCGTCCTACGGCAGCGTGGCTTCGGGAAGCGTCGCCACCTCCCAAAGCCCCCACCCGGTGAACAGGATCAACATGACGGCCAAGCCCAACGCCAGCAGCACGAAGGGCCGGTCGTACAGTCTCTGAAGGAAAGGGGCTTCGTCGTTCGGTTGGGCTTCGGGATCGTCGTGGTTCATCTCTAGTCGGCCTTCTCGCTTGGGGGTCGGGGTTCGGGGCGCGCCGTCGCATCCGAGCGACGGGCCAAGTCGGCCAGGGTCGTGTCGCGGAAGAACGCGTGCAGGGTCGTCGCCACTTCCCTCCACTGGCCGTGAGCGGGGCACGGGTCGTCGTCCCGGCACTCGGGACGGCCCAAGAGGCAGCGCCCGGGGCTCATGTCGTCGAAGTGGGCGGCGATTTCCAGCAGCGTCGTGCGGCGCGGGGACTTGGCCAAGCTGAACCCGCCGCCCGGGCCCCTGGCCGAGCGGAGCAATCCGCGCCGCGCCAGCACGTGAAGGATCTTGGACAGGTAGTTGCGCGGGACTTCCAGCGCCGTCGCGATGTCGTCCACGCGCACCGGGTGGGTGTCGATTCGTTCGGCCAAGTAGAGCATTGCTCGAAGGGCGTACACGGTGGTCTGGGAGGCGATCACGAGGTTGCTCTCGGGTTTGTTCCGATTATCATGAAGATATGATCAATCCCGAAGGCGCGCAAGGAACGCGCCGAGCCGCCAAGCGGCAACGGCCCGGCAGCGGCGCCGGCATTGGCGCGTTGGCCCGGATGGACGCCGCGTTCAACGCGCTGTACACGTGGCGAGGCAACCCCCTCTACCACTCGGGGGCGCTCGTGGTCGCCTGCTTCGCGGTGCTCATGGTGACCGGCGTCTATCTGCTTCTGTTCTACCGGATCGGCGCGCCCTACGAGTCGGTCGCGGGGATCCACGCGCAGTGGTGGGGCGGACGGTGGATTCGGGGAATGCACCGCTACGTCTCGGACCTGGCCGTCGTCGCGGCGCTCTTCCACGGCTTTCGCATGTTCGCGCAACGCCGAACGTGGGGACCGCGGGCACTGGCGTGGGTCTCGGGCGTCGTGCTCCTGGGCATCTTCTTCGTGTGCGGCTGGACCGGGTACGTCATGGTGTGGGACGCCCACGGCCAGCTTCTCGCCGTCGAGGGCGCGCGGCTTCTGGACGCGCTGCCGGTCTTCTCCGAGCCCCTGGGCCGGGCGTTCACCGGCGAAGAGCCCGTGCCGGACGCGTTCTTCTTCATGAACCTGTTTGCCCACATCGCATTGCCCGTCGGGATCGCGCTCTTTCTCTGGGTTCACGTGTCGCGTCTGGCCAGGGCGCAGCTGCTGCCGCCCAAGCCGCTAATGTGGGGCGCCGTGGCCCTCGTTGCCACCGTGGCCTTGGCGTGGCCTCCCCCGCTGGGCCCGGAAGCCGACCTGCTGCGGCAGCCCGGGCGCGTGCCGACCGACTGGGCGTACGGCTTCTGGCTTCCGGCGGCTCGGTCGATGGCGGCCGGCTGGGTGTGGGTTGCGGGGGGCGTCGTGGTTCTGGCGATCCTGCTGGTTCCGCTGCTGACCAAGCCGCGCGCGGGAAAGGCCCCGCAGCCGTCTTGGGTGAACCCCCGCTACTGCACCGGTTGCGAGCAGTGCTACGTGGACTGTCCCTACGAGGCCATCTCCATGGTCGAACGGGACGACGGACGGGATGGCCTCGTCGGCCTAGTGGACCCCGCCAAGTGCGTGAGCTGCGGCGTTTGCGCGGGGTCGTGCGCCCCCATGGGGGTCGGGCCGCCGGGACGGACGGGGCGCGACCAGCTGGCCAGGGTGAACGACTTCGTGGCCCAGGTGCGACCCGGTCCCCACGACTTGGTGGTGGTCGGGTGCATGCATGGCGCGGCCGGGCGCATTGCCGCGGAGGAGGCCGACGCCGCGGGAAGCAACGGGACAGGCTCGTTGCGGACGTTCCCCATCGGGTGCGTGGGAAACCTTCACACGTCGGCGATCGAGTACTTGGTCCGGGCCGGGGCGGGGGGCGTGGTGATAGCGGCGTGCCCGCCCAGGGACTGTCGAAGCCGCGAAGGGGTGAAGTGGTTCGACGAGCGGGTTTGGAGCGGTCGCGACGCCGAGCTTCAGGACCGCGTCGACCGCAGTCGGATCACGGTCGTCTACGCCGGCTCGGGCGAAGGAAGGGTGCTGCGGGACGCCGTGCGCCGCTTCCGATCTCGCGTCGTGTCGATGGAGGCGGCGCGCGCCGAGCAGGACTTCGACGTCGGCGCGGAGTGCGAGATCGAGGAGGCCGCGACGTGACGGTGCGCCGGGCCGCAGCCGCCGTTCTCGCCGTGGCGATGGCGACCGCAGTCGCATTCCTGTCCCGAGTGCCGTCCGAGTTCGGCCGCGCCGATGCGCTGATTCGCCTTTCGTGGCGCGCGGCCGGCGCGTCTGTCGAAGCGTGCAGAATCCGCTCGGCCCAAGAGCTGGAAGCCCTTCCGGTCCACATGCGCAACCCCCGCGAGTGCACCCGAACGCCGGTCCCCTTCGCGCTGGACGTGTCCGTCGGCGGTCGTGCGGTCGTCCGCGACACCGTGTTTCCCAAGGGAGCGCGGGGCGACCAGCCCGTCTATGTCTTCCGCAACCTTCCAGTCGAAGCCGGTCGAGCGGCCCTGTCGGTTCGCTTCGAGCCCGTGCCGCCCGAAGCCGCGGACTCGCCGGACCCAGTTTCCGCCCCCGTCGCTTGGGAAGGCGAAGTGGAGCTGGCCGCGGGGGAAGTGGCCCTGGTGACGATGGACGAAGGCGGGGCTTTGGTTCTGCGGATGCCCGCCACCCCATAGAAGCCTAGCGCGTCCCGGGCCTGCCCGAAGTCGCCCTGCGGCCGCCGGGCCGCCACAGGTCTCTCGCCCGCCTGGCGATCTCCCGAAACTCGGGGTCGTCTCGCAGGGAGTCCCAGATGGGGCTGTTCCTCAACGTGCCCAGGCCGGGCGCCCGTTGGGCCACCGCCAACTCCAGCTGCCGAATCGCTTCGTCCCGTTCTCCCAGCCCCAGGGCCGTTGCCGCCAACGCCACGTGCGGCACGGGGATCCCCCAGGCCTGACGGGCCCTGTTGTCCTGGCGGCGCAGCCTCCAGTAGCTCGTCGCCGGGTCGTCCGCGTCGCGCTCGATCTCGATGCTCTGCACCTCCTGCCCGGTCTCGGCCAGGGTCCGTTCGGCCCGCACCTCCAGCGCTCGGGAATAGTCTTCCAGCAACACGTACATGTCTTCGAGCGCCCGCCACGCTTCCGAGTCGGCGGAATCGGCCTCCAGCAGGTCGTGCAAGACGACGGCGGCGCTGTCGTAGCGGCCCGTCTCGAAGAAGTACTGCGCGGCGGCGACCCGTCCCGCCATGGAGCGCGCCATCCGCCGGCCGATGTCCGTGAACTCGCGCACCCACATGCGCGACAAGGAATCGGACTCGGAGCGGGGCGCATCTCCCATCGCTTCCGAAAACATGAGCCGAAGCGCGACCACGTCGTCCTCGGCGCCGCCCAGAGCCTCCGCCCGGCGAACCGATTCCTCCACGCGCTGGACCAGGTCGTCGGGCGGCGCGTCGGGGGGCGTGTCCGCCAGCATCAGGAGGCTCGCCTCCGCCAAGCTCACCCACGCTCCCACGAAATCGGGGTCGGCCGTCACGGCGGCGCCGAAGTGGTCCATCGCCGCTTCCACGTTGGGCACCGGCCGCTCCAAGTTCTCCCAGCCCCGCAGGAAGGCCCGGTGTGCCTCCGGGTCCACGGGCGCCAGGTGCGCCATTTCGCTCTCCGCCTCCCCTTCCTCGTTCTCGACTTCGCCCCGCACGGCCCGAGCGATTTCGTTCGCCACTTCGGTTTGGAGGCGCAAGACATCCTTCATTTCCCGCTGAAACGTCCGCGTGAGCAGATGGGTGTCCGAAGGCGCGTGAACGAGCTGGATGCTGACGCGCACGCTGTCGCTGTCGCCCGCCATGGCGACCGAACCCGTCACGACGGCCTGCACCCGCAGCTCCTCGGCGACGCGGGGCAGCGGAAGCTCCGTCTCCGAGTAGCGCACCACGGAAGCGCGCGACGCCACGCGGAAGCGGGTCGCCTTGGACAGCTGCGTGATGATCTCGTCGTGCAGCTGACGGGCGAACAGGTCGTCTCCCTGCGCGAAGTTGGCCAGCGGCAGGACCGCCACGGCCGTGATCGGGACGCTGGGGTCGTAGCTGGCGAAGACCGCTCCCCCACCGGGCTGGGCGCCGTCCGCCGACGCGCTTGCAGCCGAGGTCCCGTCCGCTCCGCCGCCGCTCCCGTTCCCCAGGAAGCTTCGGCTGAACCAGAAGCCGGCGAAGGCCACGGAGACGGTCGTCACTCCCAGGAGCGCCCAGCGCGGCGCCGCCGAAGACTTCCCGGTCCGGCCGTCGTGGCGCGTCCGGCGGAGACCCTCGGACGTCAGGTCGTACGCCCACGCCAAGGAAAGCACCACCGGAAGGCCCAAGAAGGCCGCCACCACCAACGATTGCAGTGCCCAGTCCGGCGTGTTGAATGCGGGCAAGACGATCTCGCCCAGCTGCAAGACGACGAAGGCCGAGACGGCGTACATGCCCCCCGCTCGCACCACGTGGCGCCGACGGAGTTCCCTCCAGAAGCGGCCGAACTCCAGCTTCCGATTCATGGTGTCGGTTCTCTCATCAGGCGGTGTGGTTCGCGGATTGGCGACAGCCCGGGCGGACGCTGGTTGCGCGCGACGCCACCCTCCCAAGTAAAGAACGGCCGAAGCGCGACGCAACCCGAGCCTGCGCCCGGAACAGAAGTTGGACGCCCGCGCCCGCGCCCCGCGTTGCCTGTCGGACGTCCCGCAAGGGTTGCCCCTGCACTGGGGGCTCGAACATGATGTACCGACTCCGAACCCAACGCACATGACCGTAATCGAGACCGACGCACTCACGAAGCTCTACAAGAGCCGCCGCCGGGAGGTGCTGGCCGTGGACCACGTGGACCTTGCGGTGGAGGCGGGACAAGTCTTCGGGTTCCTGGGTCCCAACGGGAGCGGCAAGACCACCACGATCGGGATGCTGGTCGGGATCGTCACGCCCACAGCCGGGAGCTTTCGCCTCTTCGGCGCGTCGAGCCCCAGGGACCTGCTGGCCGCCCGCTCGCGCGTCGGCGCCACCTTGGAGATGCCGAACTTCTACCCGTACCTGAGCGGGCGCGACAACCTGCGGATCGCGGCTCGCGTGAAGGGCGTGGACGGACGGCGCATCGACGAGTGCCTGGAGCTGGTCGGCTTGGCGGACCGCGCGAAAGACCGCTTCCGCGCCTACTCGCTGGGGATGAAGCAGCGCCTGGCCCTGGCCGCCACCATGCTGAACGACCCCGAGCTGATCGTTCTGGACGAGCCCGCCAACGGGCTGGACCCCCAGGGAATGCGCGAAATCCGCGAGATCATCGGCCTCCTGGCGGAGCGCGGAAGGACGATCTTCCTGTCCAGCCACCTTCTGTGGGAGGTGGAGCGCACCTGCACCCATGTCGCCATCGTGCGCAAGGGAAGGATCGTGCGCAGCGGGGCCGTCTCCGAGATCGCGGGCGACAAGGTCACGGCGCTGGTCAAGTCGGACGACGACGAGGCCCTGCGGGCGGCCCTGGCCGAGTACGGGGGCGCGGAGGCGGTTCGTCCCGGCGACGGCGGCACGCTGGTGGACCTCGAGTCCGGCGACTTGGCGGACCTGAACCGGCACCTGGCCGGTCGCGGCGTCTTCGTCTCCCACTTGGCGCGCCGCAAGCGGAGTTTGGAGGACGCGTTCATCGACCTGACCGAGGGCGACTTCTCGTCGATGACGGGGATCGCGTCGGAGGCCGGGGCGGGCCAAGCAGAAGCCGGTGCGTCGTCGGAGGGCCGCTCGTGACCGGCATGGCGGCGATCTTCCGGAACGAGGTCCTCAAGGCCCGAAAGCGTCGGGCGTTGTGGGTCGTGCTGGCGATCTTCCTGATCCCGCTGGTCGGCGATTCGTTCGACCAGGTGCGAAGGGAGTTCGCCGAGCCCGAGTGGCCGTTCTTCCTGCCGGACGACTGGGCCAGCATTCTGGGGTACCCGTCGAACATCGGGCCGTTCTTTCTGGGCGTGCTCCTGATCCTGCTCTTCGCTCCCGAGTTCCAGTGGCGGACGGCGAGGCAGAACATCATCGACGGCATGAGCAAGGACCGGTTCTACGCAGGCAAGCTCATGGTCCTGGGCTTGCTCGCGGCCGCGTTCTTCACGTTCTCGGTGGCGATCGGCGGCGGAGCGGCGCTGCTCAGCCCGGGAGACAACGGCCCGGACCTGCTTCGAAGCACCGACCTTTCCTTGCTCCGCGGCTTTGCGTTCGCCCTCCTCCTAGTTGGCAGCGGCAGCGTGATGCTCGCGGCCACCGTCCGGGCGTCGGGGCCCGCAATGGGCCTCCTGTTCGGGTGCATGCTGATGGAGCAGTTCGCGGGCCTCATCTTGAGCCGCTTCGACAGCCTGAAGGGCTTGTTGGACTACCTGCCCTTCCGAACATTCCAAATCTTGATCGACTCGCGGTTTCACTACCCCGAGCGTCTCGCGGAAACGAACGCCCAGAGGGCCCAGGCGGGGGCTCCGCCTCTCGAGTTTCCCGATGCTGGCGTCGTGACCGCTCTTGCGCTCTCGTATGTTGCGGCGTTCCTGGCGATCGGGTACTTGGCAATGCGCAAGCGCGACCTTTGAGTTGAGAATCCAAAGCACGGAGGAGAACCTGTGACCTGGACCAACCGGAGACGGTTTCTGAAGACGACGGCGGCCGCGGGCGGTGCCCTGCTGGCGAGCACGGGTCGCCCCTCGGGGCTGGCGGGACGCGCCCGCGTCGATTCCGGCGCTCCCGGCAACACCGCTGGGCAAGCAGCCGCGAAGCCCTCGCCCGCTCGCGCGCTCCGCATTCTGGTGCTGGGCGGCACGAACTTCATCGGCCCGCACCAAGTCGAGTACGCCCTGGCCCGCGGCCACGAGGTCACGCTCTTCAACCGAGGCCGCACCAACCCGCACCTCTTCCCGGGCGTCGAGAAGCTGGTGGGCGACCGCACCGGCGACCTGAGCGCGCTGGAGGGCCGGTCGTGGGATGTGGTAGTGGACAACTCGGCGATCAACCCGGAGTGGGTGGAGCGCAGCGCCGGACTGCTCAAGGACGCCTGCGAGCGCTACGTCTTCGTGTCCACGCGCTCGGTGTACGCCGATCCCAGCCAAGTGCCGATGTCCGTCGCCGAACCGGTGTGGACCTACGAGTCGGCGGGCGTCGAACCCGGCGCGGAGCGGCTTCCCTACGGGCTGTCCAAGGCGCTGGCGGAGCAGCGGGCGCGAGACGCGTTCGGCCCGGATCGAACCCTGGTCTTCCGTCCCGGTCTCATCATCGGACCGGGCGACACGACCGACCGCTTCACCTACTGGCCCGTCCGCATCCACCGAGGCGGCGAGGTCCTGGCACCCGGCGACGGCTCCGACCCCGTGCAGATCATCGACGCGCGCGACTTCGGCGAGTGGCTTGTGCGCATGGCCGAAGACGGCGAGTCGGGCACGTACAACGTCGTGGGTCCGCGCACGCCCAGGCCCATGGCCGAACTGCTCTACGGCATCCGCGCCGTCACCACCGCCGAGACCACCTTCACCTGGGTGGACGCGGACTTCCTGATCGACGCCGGCCTGCGTCCCTACCGAGAGCTGCCCGTGTGGCGCCCGGCCCGAGACGGCTGGGAAGGGTTCGCCCGCTTCGACCTCGCGCCCGAAGTGGAAAAGGGCCTGACGTTCCGCTCCTTGGCCGACACGACCTCCGCCACGCTGGAGTACCACTTCTCGCGTCCCGCCGAGCGCCAAGCCGCGTTGCGCGCCGGCATCGACGCCGCCCGGGAGAGGGAGGCGCTGGCCCAGTGGCACGCCTTCCTGGGGCGGGGCGGGTAGGGCGGCTCGAAAGAGGTCAACTCGCCAGCAATCGTACGGCGTCGTCGAGGGACCTCCGCAGGTCCAGCGACAACGACCGCAGCAACCAGGCCGGGTACCGCCCGTAGCGGTCGGCGTGCGCGGCTGCCGTAATCAATTGACACGCGCCTTGGGTGCTCATGATCACGTTGTATGCCCATCGAGAGTCCGCGTGCCGAATCCTGGGACGACCAAGCACGGTCAACAGGGCCTCGGGGAAATCATCCACGCTCGCAGCTCCCATCCCAGCCGCACAGGCCAGGCTCTTCGCAATCTTGACCAGATCGTTGGCTGACTTCGTATTGGCCAAGTGCCAAATGTGGCCCACCAGAGTACAGCTTCCGGCCCTACTCGGGCGATAGTCCCTTGGATTCCGGACGTCGTCCAGCTTCCTCTCGACGTCGACCAGCACCTCTTGATAAGACGCCACTCCCCTGGTCCTGTCCCGACACTCGGTGAGAAATTGATTGACCAACTTCGGGTCCGCGTCCAATCCAGCCTTGATTCGCCTCAGCAACCCACGGTCCAGCTCGTAAAGCAAGCGACAGAGCTCGCCCGTGTCGACGTGGGACAGGGGCACCGCCACACGCAGCGTCAAGTCGGTCACCGAAGCATTGACGACCTGTTCAGGCGACACCGGAAACCACTCCGGCAGTTGGAGTGGCGACGTGTTGACGGCCAACTCGAAGCTCTTTCGCGACACGACGACCACGTCCAGTGATCCGGCCTTCTCAACTCGCACCTTCAATTCCGACGCGAGCACCTGGCTCTTGATCTCTTCAAGCGTCTTTGCGAGATCGTCCATGACCATGTCTGGATGAGTGAACCGTTCTGTACGCAAAGCGATCGAGCATGCCGCCTCATCCGATGTCAGGTGCCGTACGGCGTCCACGAACGCACTTCGATCAGCGGGCTCGGTCTGCGAAGTCACCGTTACCCAGTAGAACCGCACTGGCTCTTTCGAGCTGCCTCGACGCTTTCGGATATCCTCAACTACGTCAGACGCCTTGATCACCGTCCGCCTACCCCTCCTTCCCGTTTCGTTTCACGCCTGCGCTGGCCGCACCGACGCCGCCAGCCTGCCCAACGTTCCAATCTTGACGCTCACTTGATCGTCGGACACGCGAAGAAAGTTGGCCTGCGACGCCGTGCGGAGAATCTCGTTTGCGTCCGGCAAGTCCCCAGGGGCTGGGATGCGGTCCAAGACCTCTGCAAAGTCGTTGCGCGACACGGCCAACTCCGAGCGATTCGACATGGCAATCTCGCGAAGAACCCAATATACGGTGTACAACCACCGGTTCGAACGATAACCCCGTTCGCTCATCGCTTGTCGTGCTGCTTTCCGAAAGAAGCTGTAGTCTTCGTAAAGAGACAGTTGTTCAAACCCGTGTTTCTGTTCGTGAAAGGATTGCAAATGACGTTCTCGAAGGCGCAATCCCCGAAGCGACCACTGTTGTTCAATCAGCCAGTCCACAAACACACACAGCACGTTGGCCGTCAGAAAGGGATGGCCAGCAGTCTCGCGATAGAGCGCGTCCAAAAAACCTGGACTTACTTCGATCCGATCGGAGAGGATTTTTCCGACCAGTCGTCCAAATTCGCCGGCGCCGGTTCCTTCGACGTGTCCGAACAATGGAAAACGATCCTGTTCGACGTAGGGAGCAAGCTGGTTCTGGTCCATGAGAATGAAGTGGGCGTCCGGTTGTTGGCCCAGAAACACCAGCAAATTGTCGCGAGCAAATTCCACAAGTTGATTGAGAAGAGGTTGAACGATCGTGTAGCGCAGGAATCTGTTCTGGTCGGCTGCGCTTTGCAAATACCCAAACAACGTCTCGTATTCGTCGACGACAAAGACGATTCGTTGACCGCCTTCCATTGGAACCGGCGCGCATTCCTGGACAAGGTTGGTCACGAAGTCGTTGCCGATCGGGGCTTGCAACGCCACGGCATCGCATATTCTGTCGTAGAACAACCGCCCGTTTGGAGTTGGCTTGGTACCACATGTCTGGGGGACTATCGCGGAATCGCCAGCAGTGAAGTCGAAGTCGAAGCACGCGGTTGTCTTGCCGCTTCGCCTGACGCTGCACCACAACCTTACCCCGTTCTTGCGATCGAACGTCCGGAGCAGGTCCCGCACACTGTTGCGCTGGACATGATAGAATTTGGCCTTGGCCGGCTCACGTAAAGGAAACTCTCTTGCAATGTTGTACGGTGTCGTCTGTGCACGCTTGCTGCGGAGCGAATAGATCGCCCGATCCCAGGCGTGGACCGCTGCTTGAATCACATCTTCTTGCGGTCTGCTGGTCTTGACCACAATATCGGCCAAGCGTTGATTTGACGATACGTGCGCCGCGACATCGGGCGGCAAGGGTGCCACGACAAGCGCGACGCCACTTGCCAGCGCTTCGTCGAGTACCAACGGAGTAGCATGCTCATAGTTCAAGTAGGCGTGCGCCTCGATCGCATAGCGCGACGTCACGGATTGGGGTGCCCGCACGCCGATCTCGAACCGACCCTGCGAATCGAGATAGCGACCGAAGATGGGAAGCGGATAGTAGTCCTCGTGATCCTTGCGAATCAGGGTGTCCAGTGATTCGAGCAGAGGAATGACCGCCCGACGGAGCCGATCGGCCACATCGTCTTCGGTGATGAGGTCGACGACCTTCGCCGCCACGGCGGGCTCCAGGAACGCGAGATAGTAGGCGAGTCTCTTGAAGTGGCGGGGCAGTACCGTAGCGCCTGTGCCGAGATCGAATTTGATCGATTCGTATCCCTGCATGATGCCAAGCAGAGAAGACGAGAAGAGAGCTCGAAGGGCCCGGATCGAGACGCGATCGACAGCGTCGGATGATCGTGCGGAGTAGTATGCAAGCGGAAGTTCAAGAAATCGCGCGAGTCCACCAATCGATTTCTGCATTGCAGTTGGTTGCCCCACGCGCTCTACTTGAAACCCATAGCCCTTGGAAAAGATGTCGTGAGCGTGTTCACGCAGGAGCCTTCGAGCGGATTCCGCATAGTGTTTGGCCGGTGGTGTTTGTTTCAGATGCGCGAAGTAAATATCAAAGTGTCGTGCTAGGCATGCATCGTAGTGGCTTGACCATTGAAATATGTGCCGCTCGGAAAGTATTGCAAGATCCCGCCGGAAGGCGTCTTCGCCGGGCAAGTCGCCGGGAGTTGCTGAGGTCACCGGAGCCTGGTAGGCAACGGTGGCGGACTCGCGGACAACGGATGGTGTGACCTTCTTGCGATCTAGAAGCTGCAACAGTTTTCGACGGTACTTCGGCTGAAACTTGTCGATCGTCTTGAGAAGGTCGGCGCGCCAATCAGAGAGGGCGGTTGCGTTCATCTGCTGAATAAGATCGGTCAAGAGTTGCTGGGGCTCCTTTGCGTGGCCTTTCGCAAGCAACTTTTCGGCTTTCGTGATCGTTTCTTCTGCTGTTGTCATGACGCCGAAGGTTAGAGCATGCGGCTTTCGCGACTCTGGGGTGGTCGCCGGACGATCCTTCAGTATCGCTTGAGAGCGTTCGGCCGTCAACGTGCCGTCGAGAGGCGCGGGTCGGGTGGCTGTTTCTGGCGCTCGTTGGGCCGGCTGTCGGCAACCTGGGTACCTCGCTGCTCTCTCCAGTGGCCCAGGGCGAGTTCCTTGACGTCGCCCGTTCCCCGATGTAACGTGCACGCTCGGCCCGGACGAGGATCATCGCCGGGCAAGTCAGGCAAGCAGCACACACGCGAGAGGAGGCGGCACTAGTGCGAACGTGGTTGGTGGAACGGTGGCCGGCGGTGGCGGGAACCGCGACGGCGCTGGCGGCGGCTTTCTGGGTCTTCTGGACGGTGCTTGGCACGCAGATGGACAGATTGGAGATGCGGATGGAGGCGCGGATCAGCCGAGTGGAGGAACGAATCGATCGAGTGGAGCAACGCCTGGACCGGCGGATCGGCGAACTCATGGAAGCGGGCCGGCAGCGCGACGCCGTGCTCCGTGGGCTGAGCGAGTCTGTCGCCGTCCTTCTCGAGCGCACTGCCGCCGCGCCGGACGCCCAGGCGCAGACAGAGTGACAGGGATGGAGTGGGCATGGAAATGCTGACAGTGGACGTGCGGCGACCCGCAGTTGCACGCGTCGAGCGGACAAGCACGAAACCGTTGACCAAGCACGGGCTCGGGTTGGCGGGGGCGGCCGCGGCGCTCCTTCCGCTATTGGCGGCGTGCGCCGACGCCGGCGACAACCCGGAACCCGCCGACCTGGTCCTGCGCGGCGGGCGCGTGGCCACGGTGGACGCCGACAACGCCGTCGTCGAAGCGGTGGCAGTGCGGGGCGCATGGATCGCCGCGGTGGGCGTCGACGAGGATGTGGCGGCGTTGATCGGGCCGGACACGGAGGTGATTGAGCTCGACGGACGCCTGGTCGTTCCCGGCTTCATCGAGGGGCACGGCCACTACATGAGCTTGGGCAACGCCAAGACGATCCTGGACTTGAACGACGCGCCCAACTGGGCCGCGATCGTGGCCATGGTGGCCGAGGCGGTGGCGAGCGCCGAACCCGGCGAGTGGATTCGCGGCCGGGGCTGGCATCAGGAGAAGTGGGATCGCCCGCCCGATCCAATGGTCGAAGGCGGGCCGGTTCACGCCTCGCTGTCGGCGATCAGCCCCGACAACCCGGTGCTCTTGGGCCACGCGTCGGGTCACGCCGGCTTCGCCAATGCGCTTGCGATGGAGCTTGCCGGCTACGACCGCGACTCCGAGCCGCCCCCCGGAGGCGAGCTGGTTCGCGACGCCGAGGGCGCCCTGACCGGACTTCTTCGCGAGACGGCCGAGCGACCCGTGGCGGCCGCCTTTGCGGAGGCCCAGTCCGGGCGCTCCCCCGAGGAGATCGACGCGGCGTTTCGGCGAGAGGCGGCGCTGGCCGCGGAAGAGGCGCTGTCGAAGGGCGTCACGTCGTTTCAGGACGCCGGCGCAGGGTTCGCCACGATCGACCGCTTCAAGGAGCTGGAGGCCGAAGGCGTCCTGCCGGTGCGGCTCTACGTCATGGTCAGAGGCCGGTCCAACGAGGAGATGGACGCCCGCCTGCCGGAGTACTACATGCCCTCCGAGGGCGACGACTATCTGACCGTGCGATCGATCAAGCGGCAGATCGACGGCGCGTTGGGCTCGCACGGCGCTTGGCTGCTGGAGCCCTACGAAGACATGCCGTCGTCCACCGGCCTTGTGCTGGAGACGGTGGAAGACATTGCGGGTACGGCTCACGTCGCCGTCAAGCACGGCTACCAGGTCAACACGCATGCCATCGGCGATCGCGCCAACCGGGAAGTGCTCGACATCTACCAGTCCGTATTCGACTCGGCGGGCGTGGAGGGCGCCGGCTTGCGCTGGCGGATCGAGCATGCCCAGCACGTGCATCCGTCGGACGTGGCCCGCTTCGCCGAACTGGGCGTGATCGCTTCCATGCAGGGCGTGCACGCCACTTCGGACGCGCCGTGGGTCTATCGTCGCCTGGGCGTCGAGCGCGCCGAGTCGGGGGCCTACCTGTGGCGGGCGTTCATCGACGCGGGCGTCGTCGTCAACAACGGAACCGACGTGCCGGTCGAAGACATCGATCCCTTGGCCAGCTTCTACGCGTCGGTGGTGCGCAAGACGGCCGCCGGAGACGACTTCTTCCCCGCGCAACGCATGACGCGGATGGAGGCGCTTCGCAGCTACACCGTCAACAACGCCTTCGCCGCCTTCGAGGAGGAGCACAAGGGATCGATCGAGACCGGCAAGCTGGCCGACATCGTGGTGCTCGACCGCGACATCCTTCAAGTTGCCGACGCGGAGCTGCCGGACGCACAAGTGGACTTGACGATCGTAGGCGGGGTGGTGCGCTACTCGCGTTGACAGATTCTTTGACAAATTCGTACCACAATTTGTCAACGGGGACAAAGCCCGTGGCCTATCTGGTCCTCGTTCGGCCTACGCGGTTACTATTTCGCCTTGTTCGGCACCCGCCGTTCGGTTGCGACCGTCTTCAAGATCCACTGGGCGATCAGCTCCATCGACTCGACCGACCAGGTTTCGTCGATGCCTTGGTACTCGCTGGGGGCGCCGGTTTCGGCGCGCTGGAAGAGGTGGTTGTGGTCCGGTAGCGCGTGAACCTCCCAGCGCGTGTTGCCGCCGCGCTTCAGGGCCGCTTCGATCTCGCGCAGGTTCTCTTCGTACGGGACTTGCAGGTCCTTCTCGCCGTTGACGGCCAGCACGGGCACGGCGACCTGCTCCAGCACCGGGGCCGGGTCGTGCACCAGAAAGTAGCGGAACCAGGGCGTATTCACCTGGGCGGCCTGGGCGGCCGCCACCTCTTCCAACGAAGCGTCCTTGTCGACTCCGGCCTGGTTGCGCTCCTCTTCGGTGGCCTCTTCTAGCCCGGCCAGGACCAGCGCCTCGATTCGGCGGGCGGCCGCCACCGTGTCCGGCTCCGACTTCAAGACGTCGAAGATCGCGCGCTGTCGTTCCAGGTTCTTGGCAATGGCTTCTTCGGACGCGCCGGACGCCCGAGCGATGAGCGCGCCCTGGGCGTAGAGGATGCGCTCTCCGGTGACGCCCGGCCCGGCCATGAGGACGATGAACGCCACGTCGGGCGACCGGACGGCCGCCATCGGCGCGACCAGTCCGCCCTCCGAGTGGCCCGCTAGGCCGATCCTGCCGGCGTCCACGTCGGCGCGGGTCCTCAAGTAGGCAACGCCCGCCAGCGCGTCGGAGGCGAAGTCGGCGGACGTGGCGGAGGCGAAGTCGCCCCCGGACTCGCCCACGCCTCGGTCGTCGAAGCGCAGCACCGCCAAGCCGCTGCGCGTCAGATGGTCCGACAACACCAGAAAGGGCCGGTGCCCCAACAGGGCCTCGTCTCGGTCCTGGGGACCCGAACCGGAGACGAGAAGCACCGCCGGGAACGGACCGTCGCCGGGCGGCCGGGTGAACGTGCCCGCCAGCACGTGGCCTTCGTCCGGGTTGGGGTAGGACACGTCTTCCGCGTGGTAGGGAAGCGGCTCCTCGGGGTCCTGGGGCCGCCGGGCCGCCTCTTCGCCTTCGGCCTCCGTGCTCCGCTCCAACACCAGCGGCAGCGCGTTCCCCGCCTGCGTGAAGGTGCCTTCGATGGTGTCGCCGTCCTCCGACAGAACGCCCTCGAACGACACCGCCAACGCCGAAATGGACATGGTCAAGTCCCGGCCCGCCGCCTCCACCGTCTCGAAGGGAACCCGGGCGTTCCCCTGGTCCACGGAGATCATGACGGCCTCCAGCCCGCCGTCGTCCGCCTCGGTCACGTGGAAGCGCAGCCGGAGCGTGACGCCCGCGCCAGGCACCTCGATGGCCCCCGCCCACTGCCCGACGAACGGGCTGGGCTCGGGCGAACGGCCCTGCGCCTCCTGTGCGTCGGCTCCTGCGCCCACCCAGGACGCCAGCGCAAGCACCGCCGCCGACAACACAATCGCGTCTCTCACGTCGTCTTCCTCCTTCTGGTCTCGTTGGGACTGATCTCGGGGGTCGCCGCCGCAAGGTCGCAGTCCGGCGATCCCCGTCTAGCCGGCGCTAGGCCCGCACCACCTCCACCGCGCCCTTGCCGAACACGGCTTCCAGCGCCCGCAACGTTTCCCGGTCCGCCGCCGCCTTCAACGTGCGCGACCGGAGCCGGGGTTGCGCGCCACCGGCGCCGTTTCCTCTGCCGACCACGACCTCCACGGGGGCGCTTCCCGCGCTGTCGGACAAGATGCTTCGGGCCTGGGCGAAGGCTTCTTCCGGCAGGTCAGCGTCCCACTCCAGCGCGATCCGCAACGCCAAGCGTCCGCCGCCGGGCACGTTCTTCAACGGCTCGGCGCCGTCCAGGAAGACGGGCGGGGCCTCTTCGTCGCGTTCCCTGTCGCTCACCTTGCCCCGAAGGAGCACGACGGAGTCGGGCGCGAGAATGTCCCTGTGGGACTGCCACGCTTCGCGGAACGCCAGGACGGTGGCCGTGCCGCGGTAGCCCTCCACGGTGATCTTGGCCCACTCGGAGCCGTCGCGACGGGACACTTGCCGGGCCACGGCGGTCACCACGCACGCCAGCTCCACGGTCTGGCCCGGCCGGTTCTTGAGGGCTTCCGCGCCGGCTTCGTCGAAGAGCCGCACCACCGCGCGATAGCGGTCCAACGGGTGCCCGGAGATGAAGAACCCCAGCGCCTCCTTCTCGCGCGCCAAGCGCTCGCGGTCGCCCCACTCGGGCACCGTAGGCAACGCGGGCACGGGCCGCGGGGGCGCCTCTTCGCCCGCCCCGCCGAACAGCGATCCCTGGCCGGCCTCGGCCTCTTCCATGCGTGCCTGGGCCTCGGCGAAGGCGGCGTCCAGCCCCGCGGCCAGCTGCGCCCTGTGCCCAAGCGAATCCAGCGCCCCCGACGCGATCAGCGCCTCGCACGCCCGCTTGTTGAGCGCCCGGACGTCGGTACGCTCCAGCAGATCGAACAGGCTGGCGAACGGGCCGCCCTCCTTGCGCGCTTCCAGCACCGACTGCACCGCCGCGCTCCCCACGCCCCGCACTGCCCCCAAGCCGAAGCGGATCGTTCGGGCGCCGACCACGGTGAACTTCCAGCCGCACTGGTTGATGTCCGGCGGCAGCACCTCCAAGCCGTCGTCCAGGCCGGGCACGTAGCGGCCCATCTCCCGGCACTCGCCCATGTACTTGACCACGTCGTCGGTCTTGTCCAGCACGGAAGACAGCAGCGCCGCCATGAACTCGGCCGGATAGCGGCGCTTGAGCCACGCCGTCTGATAGGAAAGCAGCGAGTACGCGGCGGAGTGCGACTTGTTGAAGCCGTAGCGCCCGAACGTCTCGATCTGCCCGGCCAGCCGGCCCGCCGTGGCGGCGTCCAATCCCCGCTCCTGCGCACGCGACTTGAAGCGGTCCAGCTCGGCCTGGATCAGCTTCTTGTCCTTCTTGCCCATCGCCTTCCGCAGCACGTCGGCTTCGCCCAGCGAGTAGCCGGCCAGGTCGCTGGCGATGCGCATGACCTGCTCCTGGTACACGATGATCCCGTAGGTGGGCGACAGCACGTCGTCCAGTCCGGGGGCGGGGTAGGAGACGGGTTCGTCGCCCAGCTTGCGCCGGATGTAGCGGTCGGTCATCCCCGAATCCAGCGGTCCGGGCCGGATCAGTGCGTTCGTGGCCACCAGGTCGTCGAAGCGGTCGCAGCGCATGGCCCGAAGCTTGTCCAAGGCCAAGTTCGACTCGAACTGGAAGACGCCCGAGGTGCCGCCCGAGGCCAGCATCTCGTAGACCTTCGGGTCGTCCAAGGGCACATCGTCCATGGTGTCCGACCGGTAGAGCGCGCCCGTGTCCGGATGTCGGAACTCGCCCAGGCGTTCCTTGACGGCTTGCACAGCGTCGTAAACCACGGTCAGCGTCTTCAGGCCCAAGAAATCCATCTTGAGCATCCCGGCGTCTTCCAGGCAGCTCATGTCGTACTGCGTGACCACATCCGGCCCGTCCGCGCCCGGCGCTTCTCCCGCCGCGGGGCTGCCGTTCCGTCCGCCCTTGGCCTGGGTGCACACGGGCACGTAGTCGTCCAGCGGCCCCGGCGCGATCACCACTCCGGCGGCGTGGACCGAAGCGTGACGCGACAGCCCCTCCAGCGTCATCGAGTAGTCGAACAGCTGCCGGTAGCGCTCCTCGGACTCGTAGAGGCTCTTCACGTCGCGGATCTCCTTGACGGCCTCTTCAAGCGTGTACGCCTTGCCCGGCTGGTTGGGGATCATCTTGGCGACGCGGTCCATCTCGGCGACCTCGAAGCCCAGCACGCGCCCCACGTCGCGGATCGCAGCGCGGCTCTTCATGGTGCCGAACGTCACGATCTGGCCCACCGCGTCCCGACCGTACTTCCGGCGCACGTACTCGATCACTTCGCCCCGGCGCTCGTAGCAGAAGTCGATGTCGATGTCCGGCATCGAGATGCGCTCCGGGTTCAGGAAGCGCTCGAAGAGCAGGCCGTGGGCCAGCGGGTCCAGGTTGGTGATCCCCAGCGCGTACGACACGAGCGAACCGGCGGCGGACCCCCGGCCCGGCCCGACGGGGATGCCGTTCTCGCGCGCCCAGCGGATGAAGTCCCAGGTGATGAGAAAGTACCCCGCGTAGCCCGTCTTCAGGATCACGTCCAGCTCGTACTTGAGGCGGGCGGCGACTTCGGGGGGGAGCGCGGGGGCTTGCTCGGCCGGCGTGCCCTCCGAATCGGCGGTCGCACCTTCTGCATCGGCCAGCGCGCCTTCGGCCCCAGCCGACGACCCCTCGGCGGCGTTCGCGCCGCAGTAGCGCTCGCGAGCGCCCTCTTCGGCCAAGTGCACCAGGTAGGCGTCGTCTTCGGCGAAGCCGACGGGCAAGGGAAAGCTGGGCAGGTGGTACTTCTTCTCCAGCGAGAGCGACACCTCGTCCGCGATCTTCAAGGTGTTCTCGATCGCCTCGGGATGGTCGGGGAACGCCGCCGCCATCTCTTCGGGGTTCTTGAAGTAGAGGCCGTCGTCGTAGATCAGGCGGTTGTCGTCGTCGTGGTTCTTGGCGGTGCCGATGCATACCAGGATGTCGTGCGCGCCGTGATGGTCCTTGCGCAGGAAGTGGGCGTCGTTGGTGGCGACCACGGGCAGGCCCAGTTCGGCGGCAAGCGCGAAGACCTGCTGGTTGAGTTCGGCCTGGCCCGGCGTGCCGTGGGCCTGCACCTCCAAGTAGTACCGGTCCGGGAAGGCGTTGGCGTACCACTCGGCGGTCTCGCGCGCGGCTTCGTCGTTGCCGGCGGCCATGTGGCGGGCCAGCTCGCCGGCCATGCACGCGGAGGTCACCACGAGCCCCTCCGAGTGGCGGGCCAGCGTCTCGCGGTCCACGCGCGGGTGGTAGTAGAAGCCCTCCGTGTACCCGATCGACGACAGCTTGACCAGGTTCCGGTAGCCCTCGGCGTCCCGCGCCAGCAGCACCAGGTGGTATGCGGACTTGCCCCCCTGGCCGGACTTGGCCCGCTCCCGGCGGTCGTTGGGCGCCACGTACGCTTCCATGCCGACGATCGGCTTGATCCCCTCCTTCTGCGCCAGCTTCTGGAACGTCCAGGCGCCGTACATGCAGCCGTGGTCCGTCAGGGCCAGCCCCGGCATTTCGAACTCCTTGGCCCTGCGGATCAGACCGGACAGGCGGTTGGCCCCGTCCAGCAGCGAGTACTCGGAGTGGGTGTGCAGGTGAACGAAGGACACGAGGGGCGTCCGCCTTCCTGGTGGAGGCTGGGGGTGGCGTGGACCGACCGGGTCGCGGGGGGCCGGCGGAGACGGTGGGCTGAACGGTAAGGCCCGGGCGCCGTGCCGGCCAATCTACGGAGCGGCCGAGGGCCGTGGGAACTTTTTCGGGCGTCCTGGAGTATCCACCTGCATGAACACGCCCGCCTCCCCCCGTATGGACGCACCCGCTGCCGAGAGCGCCCGCCCTTCCGCGAACGCCCCGGCGCCGGTCCTGGTCCCGTTCGGGTGCGTCGCGCCGGGCCTTGAGTTCGACCTCCGGCTCTTTCACGATGGGGACAAAGCGCTCTTCGCCGAGGTGGACCGACGGTTGCGTCCCAGCCTCGAGGCCGTGACGCGGCGCTGGGCCAGGGACGCGGACGACGCCGACGACTTGGCGCAACTGACGATGATCCGTGTCTGGGAGAAGCGGACTGCCTTCTCCGGCAGGGGCTCGCTGCTGGCCTGGACCTGGAGCGTCTGCACGAACGTGTGCCGGGAACAGGTCCGGCAGTCGGGCGATGCCCAGATGGTGGCCCTTGAAGACTGCGAGGACCTTGCGGACCCGGTCCCTGATCTGCACGAAGCCATGGAGCGCCGTTTGCGGGCCGCGGTAGTGCGCAAGGCGTTGGCGCGGCTGGACGAGCGGGAACGCGAGGCGGTCTTGGCCCGGTACGGTGAGGGGCGGAGCCCAAGGGAGGTTGCCCAGGCCATGGGGATCGCTGTTCGCGCGGCCGCCGTGCTGGCACGTCACGGGCTCGATGGGTTGGCCGGGATGGAAGAACTCGCCGAAGCAGCGCTGGACGCCACGTGATGGGTACGCATACTTCGCCGTCCCCAGCCTTGCGAGCGACCGAGGGTGCCCCGTTGAGGCCACCTGCATTGGTACTCACGCACAGCTCCAGGTTGCGAGCCCGCGTACACATGGGGCTGCGGACCGGCGGAGCACATCGGGTCCTGGGCGGGGTGCGTGTTGCCTCCGGTTGGGACCACCTTCGGGATCTGTCCACGAGGTTCCCGGGTTCGCCGGCGTTCGTTGACCCGACCGTGCCGTCGAGCGACTCTTCTCACGACCCCGTGCGTTGGTTCCGCCGGGTGTGCCCCGAAAGTCCGGTGATCGCCTACGCCAAAACGACGGCGGCTGAACTCCACACGCTCTCAGCGCCGATGGTTCCGCTTGCGACATTGCGCTACAGAACTGACGACCAACTCACGACCATTGGAGCCATCGCGCTGAAGTATGCGGACGCGGACGCGGTTCGCGGCTGGACTCTGGGAAGACGAGTGGATCCGCTGAGCGACAAATTCGTGCCAGCTCCGTCGACCGTCGCAGTCGATGCTGCGCGAGCGGTGCCGTTGCCGATTTCGACACCCCGTTGGCCGGGTTGGAACGCATCTATGGCACGTAGTCGCAGCACGCGGCTTCGAAGTTCAATCTCATCCCAAACGGAGGCAAACCGATGGCCAGCTTCACCAACCACCTCGGGGACTTGGCGAGCGCTTTCGCTCGAGTAGTTCCGGCCACGCTCCTCGTCCTCGCGGCCTGCGAAGCGGCGGAAATCACCATCCGTCCTCAGGAAGCCGATCAGGTGCCCGAGCGTGCGGCGTTCGCGCACTTCCTATCGACCAACGGACCCGTTCGCGGCCTAGACGAGATCGCCGTACTCACCAGAGAGCACGCGGACAACTTCTCGCATGTCGTCTGGCAGGCGTCGTATCCAGACGGCGACCACGACCTTAACCTAATCGGCATCAGACTTCCCGACACCCACAGGCTCATGCTGAACATGATGGCTCCGGACTGGCGGGAGCCGAGTCGGGCCACGACAGACGATAGAGCGGCTGCCTATGTGGTCGAGTGCTTCCTGGAGAACTACCGCGACCGTCCCGGCGCATGGGACTTCATTCGCAATACCGAAAAGGCCCAACGGTGGATTGCCTACGGCAACTGCGTCTGGGGCCTAGCTCGGAGCATCGAAGGGGCAAACAGGAACAACCCCACGCAGTTCTGCTTTATCTCGACCACCCCCGAATGGAACTCAGACAAAAAGTGGTATGACCTCAGGTCGTGGGTCAGGTGCATTGACGGTGGACTGCTTTGACTTGACTGAACGCACGGAGGCCGCTCGCGCAGACGTGGCGGGTGTGCGACGCCTCATCGGACGGTGGGGCGCCGCGCCCGGCCACGCGTTGCGGGCCATCGGCCTATTGGTCGCCAGCTTGGCCAACGGATGCGACGACGGTTGCTGCTGGCTTGTGATGCGTCCCGGATACGTAATAGACAATCCGGACTCGGTCGTCGTGAGGCGCCCCGTCGTCCGCTTTACGGACCCGGCTGACCTTGCGGGCCTGCAGATCGAGGTGCATGGCCGAACGTTCGGTCCAGAAGACTTCTTGGTGGCGCGGGACTACGAGGTGCGTGTAAAGGCGGGGAGGACCGGACTCGTAACTGTCTTCGCCAAGTTGGTGCACGATGGCTCGGTCGTCGCCGACGGTTTTGCGTCTTGGACGCTCAGACCGGAGACGCTTTGGGGCCTGCGCTTCGCTCGCGGACCCGACTCCGGGCTGTGCCCCGAGGCGTGCAGTGGACACGTCTTGATTCCAATCGAGGAGGCGGCCGCACGCTACCCAGGAGAACAACTCTGGCTCATATGGTACTCCTGGCCGCACAACCCCGATCCCGACACGGTTTTCAGGTGACCGGCCGACGCCGCACCTGTCCAGCAACCGCGCCCGGCGACAGCGAGCCCCGCGGCGGGCCGGCGGCATCCAAGGCGGGCGTCGTCGGCACGCCTCCGGGGTCGACCCGGCTCAAGAACTGCAGTCGCGCAGGAGGTGGCGAGCGGCACGCGCTCAGTCCTCTACCTTGCCCCGCCAGTTGGAATTCACTAGATATCGGCAAGCGACTGATCCGAATCACCACTTCACATATTCGTGAAAAAATGAAGTCTCACTTCCGAAGAGCGCTTTCTCTTCCGGCGGCGGGAACCGAGACCTTCTTCCTGTGGGGACCTCGGCAGACCGGCAAGAGCACGCTCCTGCGCGAGGTCTTTCCCGACGCCCGCTGGATCGACCTGCTGAAGGCCGACCACTTCCGCAGGTACGCCGCTCGCCCGGAGCTGCTTCGCCAGGAGCTGGAGGCCGAGTCGGCCGGCGACGCCGGGGGCGCCGCACCGTCAAGGCAGATCGTGATCGACGAGATCCAGAAGGTCCCGGCGCTGCTCGACGAAGTGCACTGGCTGATGGAGGCGCGCGGCCACTGCTTCGCGCTCTGCGGGGTCGAGCGCCCGGAAGGTTCGGCGGGGCGGGGCGAACCTGCTCGGGGGACGGGCCCATCGGTACGAACTGCGCGGGATGACGGCGGGCGAGCTGGCCGACGACTTCGACCTGGACCGCATCCTGAACCACGGCTACCTGCCTCGGGTCTACCGCGCGAGCCGGCCGGGGCGGTTGCTGGACGCGTACGTGGGCGACTACTTGAAGGAGGAAATCGCGGCGGAAGGGCTGGTGCGGAACATTCCTCGGTTCTCCAACTTCCTGGAGGCGGCGGCGCTGTGCGACGGCGAGGTCGTGAACTTCGCCAACATTGCCCGCGAGTGCGGTGTTTCCGGCCACACCGCGAGAAGCCACTTCGAAGTGCTGGCGGACACGCTGCTGGGAACGTGGCTGCCGGCCTACCGCAAGCGGGCCAAGCGGCGCGTCGCGCACGCGCCCAAGTTCTACTTCTCGGATGTGGGCGTGGTGAACCGGCTGGCGCGCCGAGGACGGGTGCTCTCCGGGTCCGCGGACTACGGCAAGGCGTTCGAGAACTGGGTGTTCCACGAGTTGGCCGCCTATCTGGGCTACCGGCAGGCCGAGGCCGATCTCTCGTTTTGGCGGCTGGCGGGAGGCACGGAGGTGGACTTCGTGATCGGGGAGATGGAGGTGGCGTTGGAGGCCAAGTCCAGCCGCAACGTCGTTCGGGGGCATCTCAAGGGGTTGCGGAGCTTGGTCCGGGACCACCCGACGGTCCGGCGGCGAATCGTGGTATGCCGGGAGCCCCGCCGCCGGCGCACGGAAGACGGGATCGAGATCGTTCCCGCACGCGAGTTCGCGGCCGGCCTCTGGGAAGGCGAGTGGACCCGCTGATCCGCCCTCCCCCGCCTAACGCCGCCTCATGACGGTGTACCCCGCCACCATGTCCCAGCGAAGCGTGGTTGCTGCGTCGGGAGCGGGGGCGTCCGGGTCTCCGCCGGCCGGGTCCGGGCCTGTCTCGAAGGTCAGGAGGGCGTCTCCGTTGGCGAAGGTCGTGCCGCTCCGGTAGATCAGGGTGTCGGTCTCTTGGCGGGCTTCGGGGACCGCCTCGCCTGCCGTCTCCACCAGGGTCGCCGTGAGCACGTCGCCGTCGGCCGCAATGCGCACGGCGGCGCGTCCGCCTCGGGCGGGACCGTCGAACGTGCCTTCGTACCAGGCCAAGTCGCCCTCGAACGTCTCCGGCTCGCGCACGACTTCGCCCACCATGGTCTTCACGATCGCCCGGGCCAGCTCGCTTGGCCCCGGCGGCCCCGCGGTGTTGGTCAGCACGACCACGATCAGGTCGTCCTCCGGCAGGTAGAGCGACTCGGCCAAGAAGCCGAAGATGCCCCCGCCGTGGTGAATCGCCTGGTGGCCCAGGATGTCGCTGACCATCAGCCCCAGGGCGTAGCGGGTTCGCGTGCCGTCGTTCAGCGTGGCCGGCTCCGTGATCTGGCGGTAGGACTCCTCCGACAGCACGCGACCGCCGTGCAGCGCCGCAATCCACCTCGTCAGGTCCCGGGCCGTGGAGCACAGGGAACCGGCGGCGTAGGGCACGTTGTGCACGATGAAGCCTTTGTGGCGCAGTCCGTCTTCGTCCGCGTCGTACCCCTCGACCTTGCCCTCTTGGATCTCGGTCTCGCTGCAATAGCGCGAGCGATCCATTTCGAGCTCTCCCAACAGCCGCTCCTCCAAGTACTCCTCGTAGGAAACGCCCGACGCCTCTTCCAGGATCATGCCCGCCAAGTAGTAGGCCGAGTTGTTGTAGATGAGGTGATCGCCCGTGGCGAAGTCGAAGGGGTGGGCGGCCACCAGCGCCAGCAAGCTGTCCCGGGGCACGCGGCGAACGAAGTACGGGATGGCCGCGGGCATCTCGGTGTAGCCGCGGATCCCCGAGGTGTGGTTCAGCAGGCGCCGCACCGTGATCCGGTTCCCCTGCGTGGGGAAGTCGGGCAGCCAGCGGGACATCTCCGCGTCCAGGTCCACCAGCTCCTCTTCCTGCATCTGCAACAGCGCCGCCGCCGTGAACTGCTTCGCGATCGAGCCGACCTCGTACACCGCGTCGACGGGCGTGGGCGCGCCCAGCTCCAGGTCGGCCCAGCCGTAGGCGCGGAACGCCACGTCGTGGCCCGCGTGCACGACGCCGACCGACGCCCCGGCGATCCGCCCGTCGCGGATCGGCAGCATCATGACGGAGTCGATCGACGCGATCTGGTGAGGGTATCCGGGCGATCCGTACCCCGCGCCCTCGGCGCCGAACTCGCCGGCTTGAAGGGCGCCCGCCGGCCGGGCGGCGTCGGACGAGGCGGGGTCGCCGTCGGAAGATGCCGGGCCGCACATCGTCATCGCCGAGGCGAGGACGACGACGAGCAGCGGGGCATAGACGAGCAGGTGCGGGAGGGCGGAGCGAGGCGGCGCAGCGGGGCTGGTTGGGCTCATTTGCGGGTCGGTTCCAGTTCCGGTGCTTGGGTGGCGGGAGAGTTTCGGTGGTTCATGAACTTTATGCCGATCGGCCCTCTTCCGCATCCCCGCAGGAGAACGAGTCCAGGATCTCTTCGAGCTGGATCATGTACTCGTACTTCTCCTTGCCGGGGGCGTACAACCACGCGTCGAGCAGGTACATGCGGTTCTGGGAATGGCAGACGTAGGCGCGCATGATGAACGGCCCGGCGGCCGGAAAGGCGTCCGGCGGATTCTCCCAGACCGCCTGCACCGTGTAGAACTGAGGGGTGGGGACGGCGGACACCCGGTCCAGCTTCACCTCTTGGGGGAAGTCGTAGTGGGCCTCGACCAGCTGGGCGCGCCAATCGAGAAGGAATTCGCCTTGCACCGGCGGGGGCGGCATGGGACTCCGCCACGTCACCGCGATCTGGCGGATCAGCTCCGACGGGTCCGGGTTGTCGTTGCGGAAGATGTGGACCGAGTCCGCCGGGACCGCGTGCTCGTAGACGGCGGGCACCACGAGGCCGAACCCGGCCTGCTCCTGCAACGCCTGCGTCAGCTCCTCGTTTCGGCCGGTCACGAACATCTTGCTCACGGCCCAGGCCCGGTACTGGCTGTCCAGAAGCCCCGAAACCTCGAATGCGTGCGAGGCTACGAACGAGGTCGCTTCGGCTTCGCCGTCGATCACCAGCGCGGTCACCGATTGGCGGCGAGCCCACACGTCCCGCACTTGCACCACGCCCGGAAGCGAGGCGTCGTCGTCCGCCTTCGCCAGCACGTCCGCAACCCACGGGTCCTGCGGCGTGCCGACGACCAACTGCTGTCGCAGGAGACGCAGCTTGCCCCAGTCCTCGTCGCGCGGGTCGGCGTGAGTGACCGTGAAGGTCTTCTCGTCGCGCACGGTGAAGACGGTTCGCTCCAAGGCGGGGACCAGCACGGGTTCGATGTCGGTCCACAGGTCGGGCGACACCGTCGCCACGATGCTGTTCTCGTCGCCCATGGCCAGCGGCAGTTCGCCGCACGCAGCCGCCGCCGCGACCGCAAGGGCCGCGGCCGCGGCCCAGGGGGCGATCGTCCGCCCGTCCACAGCCAAGTCTGATCTGCCGGCGGCAAGGATTCGTCGCGGGCCGAGGGCTCGTCTGTTCATGCGTTCAGCCTTCCTTATATTGAGTGCGTGGAGTGCCCGGAAAATACTCTCAACCCACAACAATACGCCAAACCGGGAGCACGAGGTTCCGTCGATGGAGATCAAGCCGTGGAGATGAGGGGCAAGCCATGGATTCGGCTCCCCGCACGGGCCGGGCGCGCTCGATTTGCCAGCGTTGTTCGACGTGCCCAGGGGACGCTGGTCCTGCTTCTTTGCGCCGGGTTGTTCGGCGCCTGCGCCTCGGGCAGCCCACGAGAGACGGCTGCGCCCGGTTCCACGGAACCCGCCCCGAACGCAGAACCCGCCCCGAACGCGGAATCGGCTCCCGGCTCGGCAACGGCTTCTCGGCCCGCGCCGCCGCCTAATGAAGGGCCGCCCGCCGAGTCGCCGCCCCCTGCCGAAGCGCCGCCCGCCGCCGTCCACGCCATCTTCACCGACGTCCAGGCCAGCCGGGGCCGCGACACCTTCGACCAAGCGTGTTCGGATTGCCACACCAACAGCGAGTTTCGCGGCGGCGCCTTCCAGCGCAACTGGGGGCGCCGGACCGTGTACTCGTTCTACCGCACGGTGCGCTCCACGATGCCCGACGACAACCCCGGAGGGCTGGACGAAGAGGTCTATCTGGACGTGGTGTCGTACATCCTGCGCATGAACGGGCACGCTCCCGGAGCCTCCGAGCTGACGGCGGACTCGCCGATGCGCGAGGTGCGCATGGCGCCGACCGAAGGCGGCTCTTGACGCGGCTCGACCGCAGGCGCTTCCTCCGGGCGGCCACCGCGGCCACGGGAGCGTTGCTGGCGGGCTCGGAGTCGGCCGCTGCCGCCGAGGAGTCCACCGCTGCCGCCGCCGCCGATGCGAAGTCCGTCGAGCCGGGCCGCCGAGCCTCCGCCGTCCGCGGCCCCCAGTCTCCCGACGTGGCGGTGGTGGGCGCGGGGGCCTTCGGCGCGTGGACGGCCCTTCACCTGCAGCAGTCCGGCGCCCAGGTCGTGCTGCTGGACCAGTACGGGCCGGCCAACTCGCGCGCGACCTCCGGGGGCGAGACGCGGGGCGTCCGAACCGGCTACGGCGACCGCCCCCACGGCCTGCTGTGGACGCGCTGGGCCAAGCGGGCGATCGAGAGGTGGAGGGAGTGGGACGAGCAGTGGCGCGACATGCTGCTTCCGCGCGTGTTCTTCGCCATGTCGGACTTGATCGTGCGCGACGAGTGGACCGACTTCATGGAGGACACGCGGAAGCACTGGGACGAGACCGGCGTCCGCTACGACGTGCTGGACGCCGACGAAGTGGCCCGGCGCTGGCCCGTGATCGACGTGTCCGGCATGACCGTGGCGCTCCACGAGCACGACGCCGGGGTGGTCCGGGCCAGGCGGGCCGTCGAATCGGTGGTCGAAGTCTTCCGCCAAGCGGGCGGGCGCGTCGAGACCGCTTGGGCCGGCCCCGGGTCCGTCACCGGCCGCCGGCTGAACGCCCTCGAAATCCGTCCGAGCGGCGACGCCGTGTTCGCGGGCACGTTCGTCTTCGCGCTGGGTCCGTGGTTCCCCAAGGCGTTCCCCGCCCTCATGGGAAGTCGCTTGCGCATTCCGGTGGGCAACGTCGCCTACTTCCGCACGCCGCCTGGCGACAACCGCTACAGCCACCCGAACCTGCCCAGCTGGAACTTTCCGGGCGTCACCGGTTGGCCGGCGCTGACCCCCGACAACCGCGGCTTCCGCGTCAGGACGGGCGGGCGCGGCCCCGAGGACCCCGACACCAGTCGCCGCCTGCTTCTGCCGGAAGAGTTGGAGCGCCCCCGCGCCGTCGTGAGCGAGCGGTTTCCCGGCTTGGCCGACGCCCCCGTGAGCGAGACCCGCGCCTGTCACTACGAGGTGTCCGCGACCCGCAACTTCATCCTCGACCGCCACCCCGAGTTCGACAACGCGTGGCTGGCCGGCGGCGGTTCGGCCGAAGGGTTCAAGTTTGGCCCCGTGGTGGGCGAGTACTTGGCCGGACGGATCCTCGGAACCGAGACGGACCCGGAGCTCGCGGAGGGCTTCCGCCTGTCGGAAGAGGAGTTCGAGACGGGCGACTGACCCCGGCGGCTGCGTGCGCCATGGGCCGAGCGGGCTTGCGCCCCGCGGGCGTTCTTTCATACTAGAATTCAGGTTGCGTCCTGTTTCCCGGTTGCGTCCTGTTTCCCGCCTTTCCTTCCAGGAGCCTGTCCCATGTTCGGTTCGTCCGCACCCCGTCCTGCCCACTCCCTCGTCGCACTGTCGGTGCTGGCGCTGGCGCCCGCCGCCTTCGCGCCCGCCCCGACCGCCGCCCAGACGCCGCCTCCCGACTCGGTCTTCGCGCTCGAAGAGCTGGAGGTGGTCGTGGGCTCCCGCGCTCAGATACGCAACCCGGCGGAGCTGGCGGTGCCCGTGGACATCTACGGCGCCGAGGAGCTCGAACGCCTGGGAGAGGTCGATCTTGCCGAGGCGCTGGGCAGCATCGCGCCTTCGTTCAACTCCACGCGCCTCAACGTGGGAGACGGCGCCGCGCTCCACGTGGCCACGCTCCGCGGCATGAACCCGGACCAGGTGCTGGTGCTGGTCAACGGCAAGCGTCGGCACGGCGTGGCGTTCCCCAAGGTCATCGCCTCGCTGGGGCTGGGCACCACGGGCACGGACCTGCGCGCCATCCCGATCAGCGCCGTCAAGCGGATCGAGGTCCTGCGCGAGGGCGCGGCCGCCATGTACGGCTCCGACGCCGTCGCGGGCGTCATCAACATCGTGCTCAAGGACGCGGACGACGGCATGACCGGCTCCACGTACCTGGGCCGGACCTCCTGGGGCGACGGCACGCGCTTCCTCACGTCGGGGAACGCGGGCGTTGCGCTGGGCGACGGCTTCGTGAACCTGACTATGGAGGTCGCCCGACAGGGGGCTACGACCCGCGCCGGAACCGCGCCCACGTGCTTCGGCCCCGACCCCAACTACGCGCCCTGCGCCGGGGGCGGCCGAGTGGAGCAGCTCCAGCGCATCGGCGAGCCCGACTACGAGGGCGCCGCGCTCATGGTCAACTCCGCGCTGCCCATGGGCGAGTCGGGAGAGTTCTACCTCTTCGGCGGGTACGCGGGCCGGCGAGCCGTTAGCGACGGGCTGTATCGGAAGGCGGACTGGGTGCCCAGGAACGTGTCCTACGTGCATCCCAACGGCTTCTTCCCCATGGAGGAGTCCGACTTGACCGACGCCTCCGCCGTGATCGGCGCGCGCGGCTCGCTGTCGGACTGGAACGCGGACCTGAGCGCGGGCTTCGGCCAGGGCCGGTTCGCCTTCAACGCCGCCAACTCCATCAATCCGTCCTACGCGGCCGAGTTCTTGGCGCGCAACCCCGGCGCCGACGGCGCGGCGATCGCCGCCAACGCAGGACCGTCCAACGTGTTCAGCGGGGGCCTCAACATCCGCCAGATGGACGTCAACGCCGACCTGTCTCGGGAGATCGACATGGGCGAGCGGACCGGGTTCCTGGCGCTCGGGGCCGCGTTCCGCCGCGACAGCTTCTGGATGGAGGAAGGCGATCTGGCCTCGTACGCGTGCGGACCGAGCAACTCGCCGGGCAGCTTTCCCGCCGCCCACCAGCAGAACACCGACGGTTCGGCCTTTGCCAGCTGCGGCATTCAGGGCTACCCCGGCTACAGTCCGCAAAGCGCGACGGCGAGCGAGCGGAGCCGCAACAGCATGGGCGCCTACGTGGACATGGACGCCGAAGTGTCGGACGCCGCGGACATGAGGGCGTCGCTTCGCTTCGAGAACTACAGCGACGCGGGCAACTCCCTGACCGGCGGCTTGGCGGGGCGACTTGCGCTCGGCGAATCGGGTTCCGCCCTGCGCGCCGGGTTCTCCACCGGCTTTCGCGCCCCGCGCCTTCCACAGCGGGGCTTCAACACCGTCATCTTCCAGGGCGGGGGCGGCGGGCTGACCAGCACGGGCTTCCTGCCCGAGGGCGACGACATTGCCTGCCAGGACTTCCAGGCGTGCTCGCTCAAGCACGAGACGTCGGTCAGCTTGACCGGCGGCTTCGTGTACGAGAGCGACAGGGGCTTTCTGCTCACCGCCGACTACTACCGGGTGGCCGTGGCGGACGCCATCGTCCTGACCGAGGGGCTGGGACCGTCGCACGGCCTGCGCGAGAACGCCCAGTTCCAGGGGCGGCCCGTGAACGGCGTGGCGTTCTGGACCAACGCCGTCGACACGCGCACTTGGGGCTTGGACGTGGTGGCGACGTGGCGCGTTCGGGGCAAGTCCTGGGGCGCCGCCGACCTGTCGGCCAGCTGGCATCGCAACGATACCGAGATCACCAGCAACCGCAACCCGAACTTCGTGCGCGACACGCAGACCCTGCTCATCGAGTCGGCCCAGCCCAAGCAGCGGTTCGGGGCCAGCGTGGACGTGCGGTCGGGGCGGGGCGTCGGAGCCAGGTTCCGCGTGAACCACATCGGTTCGCTTACGTCTCCGTTCGTGTTCGAAGAGCCGGTCACCTTGGACGCAGCCATGATCGCCGACGTGGAGGTGACGATCGACGTGGCCGACAGGATTCGCTTGGCGGTCGGCGCGAACAACTTGCTGGACAAGCTGCCCAACAAGCTGCCGGACGGACACGTGGGCCAGCTTTGGTCGTTCGACTACCCCACCGAGTCGCCCTACGGGATCACGGGCCGCATCACCTACGTGAAGGTGGACGTCGTAGGAGGGTAAGCGGCCCCCTAAGCACGACGAGCGAGCGGGGACGGCGCCCCAGCTACTGCGGAGCGCCGCCCCCGCTCGTTGTTTGTAAGGGCGGCTTGGTCAGCCGCTGATGTTCTCGTTGCCCTTGATCTCCACCTCGGGCAGCTGGAAGCAGGTCAGATCGCCGTACTCGGCGCCCGTCTGGTCCACGCCGTTGGGGTGAATCGACCCCGGTTCGCCCAGGAACGGGATGCCGAAGCGCAGCATGTCGTGCAGCCGGTGCCCGCCGACCACGAACAGCTGCCGCCGCCTCTCTTCCTTGACCAGGTCCATGATTGCGTCCGCCCCGACCTCCGCCGTCACCAGGGGCAGGTCCGCGTCTTCGCGCAGGACGTTGATCTTGGCCAGCGCGCCGGCCACGTCGCCCTGTGCCGCCAAGGCTTCCGCCTCGTAGATGCGTGCCTCGTGCCAGTGCACCAGCGGCAACGGGGCCGTCCGCGAGTTGTACTTGTCGTGGTAGTACAGCACGGTGGCGAAGTCCGCGGCCTGCGTTCCGTCGGTCTTGACGTTGGCCCGGACATCCTTGACGCCGTCGCCCTCGGTGGGCATTCCGTCTTCGGCGATCGTCAGGTCGTGGTAGTCGTCGGCGACCGATCCGTGGGCGCGAAAGCCGGTGGGCGCGTTCAGGCGCTCGAAGTAGTAGTTGTAGCGCCGGGACTCCGAATCGTCGCGGGTCACGTCCACCTTGAAGCCGTCGGGGATCTGCGCCGCGTCGGTCAAGGCGCCGCTGTGGTTGCCGCTCGCCAGCCGAACGCGCGCCCGGCCAAGGATGGCCTGCATCGCAAGCGTCTCGTCGCCGGCGGCCTGGGCCATGGAGATCGCCGAAGTGAACCGGTTCTCGGCTTCCGCCTGCACGTCGGCGGGCCTCATTTCAGGTCCGCCGTTGATCGCCATCCTGCAGAAGCCTTCGCCCATGGCCACCAAGGGAAACGCGCCCCATACGGCCACGGTCGCCTGCAACGACGCCAAGTTGGGCACGTCTTCCGCGGAAAAGCCCGAAAGCCGTTCGGCCACGTCTTCGGCTTGGAAACGGGCCGTGTGAAGCGGCGTGTACATGGGGTAGCCCCAGCCGCCGCACGTGCCCTGCGAATAGCCGGCGTCGCTTGCGTAGATCTTGCGCTGGCCCCAGTTCCTCATCGTCAGGTTGCCGGAAGTGGGGATGTATTCGTCGGAGTGGTGCGAGGCCCCGGCCACGTACTGGTTCCAGCTGCACTCCGCCTCGGCGACGACGCCCGTGGCCAGCACGTCCGCCAAGCCGGCGTTGTCGAGCGCTTCTTCCAGAACCTTGCCGGGCACGCGCACGCTCAGGATTTCGTCCAGGTCGCATCCCGCCGGCACGACGAGAACCACGGCCAGCAGTGCCGAACGCACAAGCCTCTTGCTTGTCAACATGTCTTCTCTCTCCTCGTGCTCAGAAGGTGAACCGAACGGTGGACACGAAGCGGGTCATCTGCGGCCAGCCTTCCTGCACGTATCCGTTGAGCCCGAACGTGCCCGCGGTCTGGCGCGCCCGCTCGATGTCCATGATGGGGTGCCCGAAGGACTCGGTGGACTTCTGCCAGATCGTCCACAGATTCTCCACCGAAGTCGTGATCGCCACGCGGCTGGCCCGCATCGCCGTCGCCAGCGAAGCGGGCAGCGTGTACGAGGCCGACACCGTGCGCAGCTTGACGAAGTCGCCGTCCACCACGCCCGACTGGGCCAATCCCTGCGCCCCAAGAGCCTCGTAGCCCAGCAGGATCGGGTCCGTGCGCTCCAAGATCGCCCTCGAGTTGTTGAAGAAGCGGTGCTGGGCGCTCACGTCGCCCAGGCTGAGGGCGTGCCCGCCCACGTAGTCCACCAAGGCGTACAGCGACAGATTCTGGCCGATCCGCACGTTGGCGTACACGCCGCCCTCGCGGTTGGGGATCGGCTGACCCCAGTACACTTCGGGCGCTTGGTCGCAGGGCACGGGCGCGCCGCCGCCCCACGAGTAGTTCTCGCCGGGAGTGGCCAGCTCGCCGCCTTCGCACATTAGGTTCACCGCCACGTTGCGGCCGCTGGAGGCGTCCAGGTCGGCGCTGACCACGCGCTTGTAGAACATGGAGCCCAGCGGGAACCCCTCGACGTGGAACTGCCGGTTCAAGCTGGACGAGCTCTGGGTGATCGGCGGCTGGCCTCCCAAGTCCGACACCTCGTTCTTGAAGGCGGAGAAGGTGCCGCCCAGATCGACCCCGATGTCGTCCGAGCTGTACACCGTTCCGTGGACGGCCAGCTCCACGCCCCGGTTCCTGACCTCGCCGATGTTGCGGAACTGCACGCCGGGGAAGCCCAGCGACGGAATGACCGGCACGCGGACCAGGGCGTCGGTGGTGACCTGGCTGTACAAGGTGAACTCGATGGCCATGGCGTCGTCCAGGATGCCGGCGTCGAAGCCGACCTCGATCTCGGTGCCCACCTCGGGCTTCAGGTCCGGGTTGCCGATGTTCTCGGGCGTCAGCACCGAAGCCCCGTCGGGTCCGACCGTGGGCTCGTAGGTCTGGATCGCGTCGAACACGTCGGGCTGCTTCCCGGCGGCGCCCCAGGCGGCCCGGAGCTTCAGCGTGTTCACGAAGCCGCCGCCGTCGCCGAAGAAGTCCTCGTCGCTGATCACGTAGGCGGCCGACAGCTTGGGGTACACCACGAAGTCGAAGTTCTTCCCGAACGCGCTGTTGTCGTCGCCCCGCACGGCGCCGGTCAGGAACAGCCGGTCGTTCCACGCCAGCTGCTCCTGCACGAACACGCCGAAGGTCTTGTTCTCGAAGAAGTCCTCTTCGGCGCGCTTGGTGGCGCCGGAAGAAACCGTTTCCAGCGCCTCGACGGGGAAGGTCTCGCCGTGCGCTTCCGTGGACGACTGCTGCCGGTTGTAGTACTGGACACCGGCGGACGTGGTCAGGCTCAAGGCGTCGCCCGCGTCCCACGTGCCGTTGGCCTGGTAGTCCAGCGAGAAGTAGCTGTCCTGCAGGTTGATGACGGTCTTGCGACCCCACGGCGTGAACTGGCCGATGTTGCCGGTGGCCCGGTAGAGCTCCGAGTTCTTCACGCCGCTGAAGTCGCCGCCCACGATTGCGCGGTGGCTGAACCAGTCGTAGGGCTCGTGGCGGGCCTCCAAGGAGAACGTGGTGCGGTCCACGTCCTGGAAGCCTTCGATCTCGTTCTCGTAGGCTTCCGGCAGGTAGGCGATGTACCCGCGGTAGGGGCCGTCGATGCGACTGGGGGCGTTGGTGTCGCCGGCTTCGCACCCCGGCGCCGGGCAGGCCCAGATGATCGCCGTGGGCAAGGGCTGCTGCGCGGAGGCCGACTGCGCCTTGCTGCGGATCGCGCCCAAGCTGAAGTTGAGCTCGAGCTGGTCGCTGGGCGCATAGGTCAGGTTGGCCCGCCCGCTCATGCGGTTCCGCCAGTTGTACGAGACCACGCCTTCGTCCCGGTCCCAGTCGGCGGACACGAAGTACGTGATCTGCTGGGAACCGCCGCTCACGTCGGCGCCGTACGAGTGCGCGTGGCCCGTTTGGAACCACTCGTTTCCGTACACGTCCCGGTCGATCTCCAGGACGTTGAACGACGCGACGCTTCCCGGCGTGCAGCGCAGGCGCTCGTCCACGTCCACCGTCTGGGACACGCCGTTGCACTGGTACCAGACGTCGGGGAACAGGTTGTACACGTCGGGGTAGAAGTTGGCGCCCTGCTTCATCGTCACGTTGATGCGCGGCGCGCCCGTCCGGCCCCGCTTCGTGATGATGTTGATGACGCCGTTGGACGCCTCCGTGCCGTACAGCGTCGCCGCCGCCGGCCCCTTGATGATCTCGATGTTCTCGATCTCGTCGGGGTTGAAGTCGCCCAGGCGCGACGGCTGCGAGTTGCTGCGGAAGCCGGTGCTCCCGAAGGCGGCGTTGGTCTCGTCGCCGTTGACGCGCACGCCGTCCACGTACACCAGCGGCTGGGCGCCCAGCGACAGGCTGGCGATGCCCCGGACGCGCGTGGTGCCGCCGGTGCCGACCTCGCCGCCGCTCATCGACACGCGCACGCCGGGCACGGTGGCGCTGATCATGCGCTGCACGTCCATGGCGGGCGCCACCTCTTCCAGCCGAGCGGCGTCCACTTGGCCGATCGTGTTGCCGATGGCGCGGGCGGCCTGCTCGCCCACCACCCCCGTGACCACGATCTCGTCCAGCGAAATCGCCGTCTCGCTCAGCTGAATGACGACGGCCTCGTCGCCGCTGGCCGTCGCCGTGGCCTCCCGGTACCCGATCATGACCACGCGCAGCGTGACCGGCCCGCTGGGCGCGTTCAGGATCAGGAAGCGGCCCCGGTTGTCGGTCAGCGTGCCGGTGTCGGTCCCGTCGACTGCCACCTGCGCGCCGGCCAACGGACGCTGGCTGGCCGCGTCGACCACCGTTCCCGTGATCGTGTTCTGGGCGCCCGCCGGCACGGCCCACAACGCCAGCGCCAAGCCCAGGAGCCCGGCCGCCCCGGCCGCCGACAGGGTTCGCCTCCGTAGCCGCGAGTGAGGTATCGAACTTGGTGCTGATGTCATGTGGCGTTCTCCTGTGCCAAAGGGGACGAGGTGTCGAGCGCCCAGGCGGGGCACTTGCATGATTGGGGGCAACCTATGTCGCAGCGCAGTTGCGGGCAAGCGAGCGGCGGAATGACTCTTGCCGGCGGCCGCGCATCCCCCGTATGGTCGCACTCGCTCGACCACACCGATCCCGTCCAAAGGAGCCGCCTTGAGTCTGCTTGTGCCGCTGGCCGCGGCGCTGACGCTTGCATCGGCCGCCTTGCCGACGCCGGGGCGCGCCGAACAGCTGCCCGATTCCGCCATGCGCGTTGTGATCCTTGGGACGGGCACGCCCAATGCCGACCCCGAGCGATCCGGGCCGGCGGTGGCGATCGTGGCGGGCGGAAAGGCGTACTTGGTCGACGCGGGTCCGGGCGTGGTTCGCCGCGCCGCCCGGGCCGCCAGGGACCACGGCATCGCCGCGTTGGCGCCGGAGCGGCTGAACCGGCTGTTCCTTACGCATCTGCACTCCGACCACACCACGGGGCTGCCCGACCTGATCCTGGCGCCGTGGGTCCTGGACCGGCCCGACCCGATCCGCATTGCGGGGCCGCCGGGCGCCGAGGCGATGGTCGGGCACGTGCTGGCCGCGTGGCAGGAGGACATCCAGGTGCGGCTCTCCGGGTTGGAGCCTCGGGACGCGAACCCGGACGCCTACCGGGCACCGGTCCGGGAAACGACGGGCGGGCTGGTCTACGAGGACGCCAACGTCAGCGTCGCCGCCGTCCCCGTTCTTCACGGCTCTTGGACGCACGCGCTGGGCTACCGCTTCGAGGGCGGGGGTCGGGTGGTGGTCGTGTCCGGGGACGCGCGTCCCAGCGAGTCGCTGGTCGAAGCCTGCGCCGGCTGCGACGTGCTGGTCCACGAGGTCTATTCGGCGGAGGCCTTCCGACGACGGCCGCCCGAATGGCAGGCCTACCACGCCCGAGCCCACACTTCGACGGTCGAGCTGGCGGCGCTGGCGAACCGGGCGCGCCCCGGCCTGCTTGTCCTCTACCACCAGCTCTACTGGGGCGCCAGCGACGACGACCTGGTGCGCGAAATTCGCGCCGCCGGCTACGACGGCTCGCTGGCCTCCGCCGCGGACTTGGACATCTTCTAGCGGGGGCTTATCTTTCGACCATGACACGGTTCCTGCCAGGACCTTCTCTCGGTTCCCCGTCGGCGCTCGTCTTGGCCGGCCTTGCCTTCGCCCCGCTGCTCCTGACGGCGTGCGGCGAGTCCGACCCGCAGCTCGAACGGGGCGCGGGGCTGTTCGACACCTGCGCGCCCTGCCACGGCAAGGACGGCGCGGGCAGACTCGACTTGGCGGCGCCCGCCATCGCCGGAGCCTCGGAGTGGTACCTCAAGGCCCAGCTGACCGCGTTCCAGGAGCGGCGCCGGGGCTACCACTACCAGGACGCCGAGGGGCTGCGGATGCGCCCAATGTCCCGCGCGCTGGACTCGAACAACGGCGAGATCGACGCGATCGCCGCCTACGTGGCCAGCCTGCCCTTGGCCGACCCGCCCGCCACCGGGTTCGGCGACGCCGAGGCCGGCGAGGAGCAGTACGCGCTGCTGTGCGCCAACTGCCACGGCCGAGACGGACGCGGGATGCGCAGCCTGAACGCGCCGTCGCTCCTTCATCTGAGCGACTGGTACATGACCTCCGCGCTCAAGAAGTACCGGGCGGGGATTCGGGGCGCCACGCCGGGAGACGCGGCCGGGGCCACGATGCGGGCGCCGGTGGTCGGCATGTCCGACCCCCAGATCGAAGACGTGGTCGCCTACGTCATGACGATGCAGCGCCTGCCCCGGAAGCGCGAGACGGCCGCGGCCCAGCCGACAGGGCCGCCGCCGGTCAGCGTCGACCCGGCGATCCTGCCGGAGGGCGTCACGGTGGGCATGGTCGAGGAGGGCCAGTCGATCTTCCACGGGGTGGGGATTTGCTACACCTGCCACACGGAGGGCGGCGCCGGCGGTCCTCTAGCGCCCGACTTGACCGACGACGTCTGGCTGAACGTCGACGGCGAGTACGAGTCGATCGTGCAGCTGGTGATCACCGGCGTGCCGCAGCCCGTGGAGCATCCGGGAACGATGCAGCCCCGTGCCGGCATGCCGCTCACCGACGACCAAGTCCGAGCAGTGGCGGCCTACGTGTACGCCTTGAGCCGCTGAACCCGGAGCCGCAGACCGACGACCATGGAATCCACGCCTTCGCCGAACGCGCCCGCCGAGAGCCGTCCGCCCACCCACGCTGAGCTGGCGGCGAAGCTCCCGCCGCCCCCGCCGGACGACGAGAACGAGTCGATCCAGTTCGCCAAGAAGACGTTCCACGTGACCGTGGTCGGCGTCGTCTTGTTCGTTGCCGCCGCGGTCGTCTACGCCTTGCTGTAGGGGACGCCCTGCCATGAACGAAACCCACTTCTTCGACGGCTTGATCCGGGTCGCGTCGTCCTACGCGGGCCAGATCGACTTCCTCATCCTTCTTGTGCTCGTGGTGGTGGGCGTGTGGTTCCTGGCCGCCGAAGCCTTGTTCCTGTACTTCATCATGAGGTTCCGGGCCAAGCCGGGTCGGCGGGCCGAGTACATCGACGGCAAGAACAAGCGCCACAAGCGGTGGATCACGATCCCTCACCTGCTGGTCCTCGTGTGCGACGTGGCGATCGTGGTCGTTTCGTTCCAGGTGTGGCACGCAATCAAGCTGGACTTGCCCGAGAACCCGGACGCCGTGATCCGGATCGTCGGCCAGCAGTGGGCTTGGACGTTCCAGCACCCCGGCGCCGACAACGAACTGGACACGCCCGACGACATCTTCACGGTGGACGACCTGCACGTCGAGAACGGCAAGGTCTACCACTTCAAGCTCGAGGCCACCGACGTGCTGCACAGCTTTTCGGTTCCGGCGTGGCGGATCAAGCAGGACGCCATTCCGGGGCGCAGCATCACGGGCTGGTTCCAGCCGACCGCAACGGGCACCTTCGAGGTCCAGTGTGCGGAGATCTGCGGCTTTGGGCACGGCGTCATGCTGGCGGAGGTGACGGTGGAGGACCCGGAAGCGCACGCGGCCTGGATCGCGGCGAACACGCCCCGCACGCTAGGAGACGCATAGATGGCCGAGCCCGCACTCGCTCCGGTCCACGAGCCTGACCGCGACGAGGAACACGCCCACCACGGTCCCCAGGGATGGCTGAAGTACGTGTGGTCCACCGACCACAAGGTCATCGCCATGCAGTACATGTTCACGGGCATGTTCATGGCGCTGGTGGGCGGCTTCATGGCGTACGTCTTCCGCATGCAGCTGGCCTTCCCGGGCATCGAGGTGCCCGGCTTCGGCATGGTGTCGCCCGGCGAGTACAACGCGCTGGTCACGAACCACGGCACGATCATGATCTTCTGGGTGGCGATGCCCGTGTTGCTGGCCGCCTTCGGGAACTACTTGATTCCGCTCATGGTCGGGGCGGACGACATGGTGTTCCCCAAGATCAACCGCTTGTCGTTCCAGGTGTTCTTCGTCAGCACCATCGTCATCTTGGCGTCGCTGGTCGTGGAGGGCGGCGGCTTCGCGGGCGCTTGGACGGCCTATCCGCCGCTCTCCGCAGACGGAGCGTACAACCTGACGCCGTTGGGAAGCACGCTGTGGCTGATCGGGGTCGGCTTGGAGTTCGTGGCCTTCCTGCTGGGCGGGATCAACTTCATCACCACGCTCATGAACTCGCGCGCGCCGGGGATGCGGGCGTTCGACGTGCCCGTGGTCGTGTGGATGATCGTGATCGCCAGCATCTTGTTCATGCTGTCGGTGGGGCCGCTGCTGGCCGGCGCCGTCATGCTGCTCTTCGACCAGACGCTGGGCACGGGGTTCTTCAACCCGGCCACCGGGGGCGACCCGATCCTATGGCAGCACCTGTTCTGGTTCTTCGGGCACCCGGAGGTGTACGTGGTGCTGCTGCCGGCGATGGGCGTGGTCGCCGAGATCATGACCACCTTCGCGCGCAAGAAGCTGTTCGCCTACCGCACGGTCATCTTCACGGTGGTGGCCACCGGCGTCCTCAGCTTCTTCGTCTGGGCGCACCACCAGTTCATTGCCGGGATCGACCCCCGGATGGCCAACCTGTTCACGATCACCACGCTGCTCATTTCGGTGCCGATCGCCGAGCTGTGCTTCGTCTACATCGCCACCTTGTACGGCGGCTCCATCACGCTGAACACGCCGATGCTCTGGGCGCTGGCGTTCGTCGCCGAATTCCTGATCGGCGGCGTGACGGGAATCTTCCTGGGCGCGGCCGGCGCCGACATCTACTTCCACGACACCTACTTCGTCCTGGCCCACTTCCACTACACGTTCTTCCCCATCGCCATCATCGGGACCTTCGCGGCGTTCACCTACTGGTTCCCCAAGATGTTCGGCAAGATGATGGACGACCGCCTGGGCAAGTGGCACTTCTGGGGCACGATCATCCCGTTCAACTTGATCTTCATTCCCTTGTTCGTGCTGGGAATGGGGGGACAGCACCGACGCATCTACGACTACACGAACTTCCCCGAGCTGGGCATCCCCGAGTTCCAGAACATGCGCGAGATCGCCACGATTGCGCTGCTGGTCATGCTGGCGTTCCAGTTCGTGTTCTTCTACAACTGCTGGAAGTCGTGGCGACGAGGCCGGAAGGCGTCCCGCAACCCCTGGAAGGCCAACTCGCTGGAGTGGACCACCGAGTCGCCGCCGCCCCACGGCAACTGGCGTCCCGACGAGATGCCGGTCGTGTACCGAGGCCCCTACGAATACAGCGTGCCCGACCGGAAGGACGACTACTGGCCGCAGAACTCCCCGCCTAGAAGCGAACCGAAATGAGGCCGATCGCAACAACGCGGGCCGCCACCGGGATCGCCACCGGAAAGCTGGCCGTCTGGTGGGTGCTGGCGTCCGAGGTGGTGATCTTCGGCGGGTTGCTGGCGTCGTACATCATGCACAGGCTGGGGCATCCCGAGTGGGCGGACGCGGCGGTGCACACGAACCCGACGATCGGCGCCTTCAACACCTTCGTCCTGCTTACGTCGAGCTTGACCGCCGTGCTGGCGCACCAAGCCGCCGAACGGGGCGACGGCAAGCGCGCGGCCAAGTTCCTGTACTTCACGATCGGCGGCGCGGCCACCTTCATCGGCGTCAAGACCTACGAATGGTGGTACGAGATCAGCCACGGCTACACGATCACGTCGAACACCTTCTGGTCGTTCTACTATTCGGCCGCTGGACTGCACGCCTTCCACGTGATCGCCGGGGCCGTGATCATGGCGTTCGTGGCCCGCGACGCGAAGCGCAACTTGGAACTCCACCGCGTCGAGCTCATCGGCATCTACTGGCACTTCGTGGACATCGTCTGGATCTTCCTCTTCCCGCTGCTCTACATCGCGAAATAGGCGACTGATATGGCCGCGCACTCCAACTCCGGTTCCGACGCCCGCTCCGGCGGCTGGCTTTCCAACCACTACGTCAAGATCTACCTGATCCTAATGGGGCTCCTGGCGATCAGCATCGTGGGCCCCATGGTGGCGCCCAGGCTGGGCGAAGGCCAGTTCCCCGGACTGGGCATCCGCGTGGCCACGTTCGTGACGTTGGTGACGGCGTTCGGGATCGCGGTGGTGAAGGCGTGGCTGGTCGTCAAGCACTTCATGCATCTGTCGATCGAGCGGCCGATTGCGAAGTGGTTCCTGGCGGCGTCGGTGCTGCTCTTGGCGCTCTTCTGGGGCGGCATTGCGCCCGACGTGCAGAACCACGCCGGCGCCAACTGGGAGAACGTGGCCGCGCAGGCGGCGGTCGCGCGCGGGATTTCGGAGCCGGAGGCCCATGGGGACGAGGGGGAAGCGCACGATGCGGGAGCTGCCGGCGAGGCCGGAACGACCCACGACGCCGAGGCTGCCGGGACGACGGACGCGCACGACAGCGAAGCGACGCACGGTTCGGACGGCGATGCCGGCGGCTCGGAGGCCGGGCTGGTGCCCACCGCCAAGTCCAACGCCAACCTGCTGCCGGGCGGGTACAACTTCACGCATGCGGCGTTCTGGTCGGTGGTGGGGCTCGTGGCCGTCGGGACCAACGCCGTGGCGATCCTGCTCAGCATCGGCGCCGGACTGCTGATCCTGGAGACGCTGAAGGGGCTTCGGGAGTGGCGGGCCGGGCGGCGGCGCGAGGCATAGGGAGGGAGGGCCGACTGCCGTGACCGCGGACGCGACGATCCTTCCGTTCCGGCCTCGCCCGCGCAAGCCGGACAAGCTGCTCTCCAACGGCGTGATGGGGATGATCCTGATCGTGTTCGTGGAGGTGATGCTCTTTGCGGGCTTCATATCCGCGTTCGTGATCGTGAAGTCGCGGGCGCTGGGTTCGGTGTGGCCACCGCCGGGCCAGCCGCGCCTTCCCTTCGAGCGAACCGCCGTCAACACCGGCGCGCTCGTTCTGAGCGGCGTTCTGCTGCTGGTGGCGCACCGGGCGTACCAGCGGGACCGGCAGAAGGGGGTCGGCGTTCTGTTGTTGCTGGCGACGCTGCTCGGGGGCGCCTTCGTGGCCTTGCAGGGCGTGGAATGGGCGGCGCTGCTCGCGGAAGGACTCACGCTGACTTCTTCCACCTACGGCAGCCTCTTCTACACGATCATCGGTGCCCACGCGTTGCACGCGGTCGTTGCGATCTGCGCGCTGGCGTGGGCCTGGGGGCGGTTGCGCGCGGGCCGCTTGGCCAAGGAGACGCTGTCCACCGTGGCGCTGTTCTGGTACTTCGTGGTGCTGGTTTGGCCCTTCCTGTACCTGCAGGTGTACTTGTAGCGTGCGTGCGAGGATGCCTTTGGCCGCACTGGCGTGCGCCGTCGGGTTGCTCGCTTTGTCGCCCGACCTTGCCTATGCGTGCCCCGTCTGCTTCGACCGCGACGACGAGGCGCGGATCGCATTCCTGGCGACAACGGGTTTGCTCACGCTGTTGCCGCTGGGGATGGTCGGGGGCTTCGTGATGTGGATAAGAAAGCGGGCGCGGGGCGATTCAGCGCGATAGCACGTCGTTCAGGCCGGCCAGGAAGGTCGGGTCGTCTTCGGGCACCGGGCCGATCCAGCTGAAGTAGACGACGCCTTCGCGGTCGATCAGGACCGACGTGGGCAGGCCCCGGGCGCGGAACGCCTCTCTCGACGTTGCCGTGGGATCCAGCGCAATGTCGTATTCGACGCCCATGTCCCGGGCGAAGTCGGCCACGGCGCGCAGGTCGGCCTTGCGGTCCACGGACACGCCCAGAATGCGCAAGCCCCTGTCGCGATGCTCCTCGTAGAGCGACTGAAGGTAGGGCGTCTCGGTCTTGCAGGGCTCGCACCAGGTCGCCCACAGGTTTACTAGCAGCGTGTGACCGCGGTAGTCGCCCAAGGACACGGGGAATCCACCCTTCAGTGACACGGCGGCGAAGTCGGGCGCGGGGTCGCCGCGGCTCAGCGTGGGCGCCTCCGACGGGATGCACGACGAAGCGCACACGGCGGGCAGGGCAATGGCCAGGACCGCGCCCATGCCCGCGCCCGAGTGGCCGCGGGTCGGGGGGCGGCGACGGGAGAGCGTCACCTGCGTGGGCGAGATGGGTTGCCGACCGGCTCCACGAAGTCGGTCGAAAACGGGCCGATCCCGTGGACTTGCACCACCGTTTCTTCCGCAGCCCACATGTACGCCGCCACGCCGGCGCCGATCGCCAGGTAGCTGCCCGGTCCATAGGCGATGGCTGCCGCCCGATCCATGGTCTCGCCGATGCCCACGAAGAGGCTTCCCGAGAGGATCGTCAGATGCTCCACGCCCGGATGGGTGTGGGGTCCGAGTTCGAATCCGGGCTGGACGTGCAGTCGAAAGGCGAAGGACTCGCCCTCCTGGTCGTAGCTGCCGTAGAGGGGCAGGAAGCGGACGCCGTTGTCGGGCTCGCCCCAGGCGAGGGCGCTGCCGTCGTGGAAGATGTTGCCGTGGCCGTCGGGGGCCGGAGGCGCTTGAGCTGTCGCTGGGGCGAGAATCGCGGTCAGGCCCAGGGCGAGCAAGCCGCCGAGGGCGAGGGAGCTGCGGAAGGGGAGGAAGCTGCCGAGGGCGAGGAGTCTGCCGAGCGCGGGGAGGCTTCGGAAGGCGAGCGAGCTGCGGTATGCGGGCGCAAGCGGGGAGAGGGTCGGGCGAATCGGGGTAGGGAATGCGTTCATGGTTCGTCTCCGTTTTGCATTGCGGGGCGACTCCGCCGTGACCGTCGCGCTCGCCTCGCAAAGTGGGTAACTGTCGAACTGGTCCAAACTGTCGCGCTCGTCGCGAGCATGTGTCAAGGCCGGCGGCGCGCGCTTGCCAGAGACGGTCCTCGGGGCCGATGCTGGGGGATCGCGAATAGTGCCCGGGGCGAAAGGCAGAGACATGAGGCAAGAGACTTGGCGCGCGGTTGCTGCAACGGCGCTACTGACCCTGCTGGTCGGCGCGGTTCCGGTGGCCGGCGCGGCGCAATGGCGGAATCGGTATCCCAGGGTGGAGGGGTACGGACATCACGTCTACCTGGAAGGATACGAGTTGCCCGTCTTGACGGTTGGCCCAATGGACCCGGCGCCGGGGCCCGACGGGCGGCGACTGGCGTTCTCGGCGCGGGGCTGGATATGGGTCATGGACCTGGAGTCGGGGATCGCCCGACGGTTGACGAGCGGGGGCGGCATGGACTTTCGCCCGGCGTGGAGCCCCGACGGCGACCGAATCGCCTTCGTGCGTGACGACGGCGCCGACACTCGCATCGTGATCGCCGATGCCCAATCCGGCGTCGAGCTGGCCTTCATCGACACGCCCGCGCTCGACCTGGACCCGGCCTGGCAGCCCGACGGCGACGTCCTCTTCTACACCTCTGGGCAAGCGGGAACCCTCGACGTCTGGGTCACCGACATGGCCACGGGGGACGCCCGGCCCCTCACCTCCGACCCCGGTCTCGAGATGCGGCCCCAGCCGCTGGCCGACGGGGCGGGCATTCTGGTGCTGGCCAAGCGCGGCGGCGATCGCGTTGAGCTCCGCACCGCGGAAAGCGCCCGGCCCCTCGTCTCGGGAAGCATCGCGTCGATGGCGCGACCAGCGCTCCACCCCGACGGACGCTCCTTCGCTCTCAACTGGCCCGGCCCCGACGGCTGGGAGCTGCGCCTTCACGACCTGGCCCGGCCCGGAGCGCCCGTGCGGTTGTTCGCCGGGGACGTGCCGCCGCTGGCGCCGGCCTGGAGCGCGGACGGCCGCTGGGTCTACTTCGCGCAGGCCGACGAGCAGGAGCGGGTGGGCCTGAGGCGCGTGCCGAGCACGGGCGGTCCGGTCGAGAACGTGATCGTGCGCGCTTGGGACTGGGGGCCGGGCGCGGCAATGTCCCGATTGCGCATTCGGACGCGGGTCGCCGGGGAGGAAGGAACGGTCCCGGCCCGCCTGAGCGCCGTGGACGAATCCGGCCATCCGGCGCTTCCGGAGATCGGCGCCCCCCACTTCGACGGCGCCAACGGTCGAGTCTTCTTCTACAGTCCCGGACTGGTGGAGGTAGTCGTGCCGGCGGGCCGGACGCGCGTGTCCGCAGTGTGGGGCTTGGCTACGCCGGAGTCGAGCGCAAGCGTCGTGACGACGGCCGGAGAAGTTGCCGAAGTGGTGCTGGACCTGGACCCGGTTTGGGACGCGCGCGCAACCGGCTGGGTCTCCGGGGACCACCACTTCCACCTGAACTACGGCGGACCCTACGACCTGTCGCCGGAGGACATGCTGCTCAAGATGCGAGGGGAAGATCTGGACATGGCCACGCCCTTGCTGGCAAACCTTCACAACCGGTACGAGGACCAGGAAATGTGGGGGTGGGAGACGCCGAGCGGGCCGCCGCTGGTCCGCTTCGGGCAGGAGGTTCGTTCGCACTTCCTGGGACACGTGGGGCTGCTGGAAGTGCCGGGCCTGCACTGGCCGTGGGTCTGGGGTCCCGGCTACGAAGTGTTCGGCGCCGACGACCGGAGCAACGCCGAGGTGCTGTCGTTTGCGCGCCGCAATGGCGGAATGGGCTACTACGTGCACCCGGTGGCCGTGGCCGACCCGTTCTCGGAAGAGGGTCGGGGCCGGGTCCCCGTCGAGCTGGTGGCGGACGCCGTGCTGGGCCATGTGGACGCCCTGGAGATCATGTGCCTGTGGAGCAGCTTCGAGGGCACCGCCGCCCTGTGGCATCGGCTTCTGAACCTGGGATTGGAGGTGGCGCCTTCGGCCGGAACCGACGTCATGCTCAACCTGTACCGCACAATGGCGCTGGGCACGACCCGTGTGTACGTGCAGACCGGCGGCGCGACGAACTGGCCGGCGTACTTGGACGGGCTTCGCGAGGGGCGTTCGTTCGTGACCAACGGCCCGTTCCTGGACTTTCGCGTGGAGAGCGGGGACATCGTCGCGGGGCCGGGCGGCGTCGCGGGGCCGGGTCGCGTGCGCTGGTCGCTGGAGATGGCCAGCGCCACGCCCGTTTCGCAGGTGGAGGTGCTTGTCAATGGCCAAGTCGCCTGGAGCGGAGCCGGCTTGGACGCTCCGGGGAGCCGCGAGTACGAGGGTGCCTTGGAACTGCCCGCCGGCGGATGGATCGCCGCTCGCGCCCAGGGCGGCGAGACCCGCTGGCCGTCGATGGACACGTCGCCCTTTGCCCACACCGCGCCCGTGTGGATCGGCGAGCGCGGAAGCACGGACCCCGTGGCGCGTCGGTCCGCTGCTCGCGAGCTTCTGGAAGTGCTGGCGACGTCGCGTGCGCGGCTGGAAGCGGGCTACGGCGACACTGCGATTCCCAAGCTGACGAGCGTGTTCGACGAGGCCCGGGCGCGGCTGGAGGCGCTGGCCGGGATCAACAACTGAAGGGACGGGGAGGAGGCGGGGAACCAGATGGCGGAACGTCGTTACAGCGACGAAGAGGTGGCCTTGATCTTGCGGCGGGCGGTGGACCCCGCGGCGGACGGTTCGGAGGGCGAGCCGGGGCGGGGGCTGACCCTTGCCGAACTGAAGGAGATCGGGGCGGAAGCGGGGATCGACGCGACCCGCATAGAAACGGCGGCGGGGTCGTTGGCGTTGCGGCGTCCGCGGCCCGTGACCGGGGCGGTGCTGGGGATGCCCACGACGGTGCAGCTGGAACGGCGCGTGCCGGTGCCGCTGACCCGGGAGCGCCTGCCCGAGTTGCTGAACCTGATTCGGAGCGAGTTCGCGCGCCAAGGGATCGTGGAGGAGGTGCTGGGCGGCTTCGAATGGCGTGCCCGAAGCGCCATGGGAGGGCGCTACGTCTCCATACGGCCGGAGGGGAACGCGACCCGCATTCGCGTGCTCGGCAACTACCGGGACGGGTTGCTCGTGCTCGGCGGCGGCGTGGGTCCCATTGCCGCGGCCGCTACGGGCGCGCTGACCGCGGCGTTGGGGGCGGCGACGGCGGTCGTGGTCGTGCCGGCGGCGTTGGCGGGCGGCGTCTTGGCGGCGTTGGGGCCGTGGAAGTACGCGTTCGGGCGCGAAGAGCGGACCTCGCGGCGGGTCCTGGATGCGCTGGTCGCGCAACTGTCGGACGGCGGGCCGGCGACGGGTGACTAGGCCGGGCGGCCCGGGCGACCTGAGCAACTCGGGCGGCGTGCACGGGCGCGGTACGACGGGCGCCCTTCAAGTGCGGGGGCTCATGCGACGGATCGGCGCAGAGTCGCGCAGCGGCGGGTGCGTCTACTTGGTGGGCGGAAGTTCGGCGGTGCTTCTGGGTTGGCGCGACACGACGATCGATGTGGACCTGAAGCTGGACCCTGAGCCGCTGGGAGCGCTGGACGCGATCGCCCGAGCCAAGGAGGCGTTGAAGATCAACGTGGAACTGTCGGCTCCCGACGACTTCGTGCCGCCCGTGCCGGGGTGGCGAGAGCGGAGCCGCTTCATATCGCGGGAGGGGCTTGTCGACTTCTTTCACTACGACTTCTACGGCCAGGCGCTGGCCAAGATCGAACGCGGACATGTACAAGACTTGCGCGATGTCCAGGCCATGCACGCGCTGGATCTGATCGCCCCGGTCCGGCTGGCGTCGTTCTTCAAAGAGATCGAACCCGAACTTGTGCGCTACCCCGCCATTACCGCACACTGCTTTCGGACGAAGCTTGAAGGCGCAGTGGCCGCAATGACGTCTGGACAGGCCGGGAGCAAGTGACCGACGCGCGCGGCCCAACCTCGGCGGCCGAGCCGTTGCCGTTTCCGTGCAACTTGCCTGGAGCGGAGTTGGTGGCGTCCGGGCTTGAAGCGTTGCGCCGGGGCGACATTACCGTCGAGGCATTGCTGGTGCTGGTCGGGGCGCCGAGGCTCCGGGCCGCGGGGCTGGACGTGCCGTCGACATCGCCGCCGGACACGTCGCCGGAGATCGCGCTGTACCTTGCCATTGAGCGCCGGCACCCGGCGGACGCCCACTCGCGCTACAACGCCCTGATCCGCCGGCTGGTCAGCTTCGAGCGGGCACTGGAGAGCGTGCAAGCATAGCTTTCCGGAGGCTACGGGATCGCGATCTTGGGTCCGTCGCGCTTGGACCAAGCGGTGTTCACGAAATCCAAGGCCCGCTCGAAGTGGTAGTCGCTGATCCACTCGTTGCCGCCCCCGCAATAGCTCATTAGGTCGGGCATGTCGTGGGGCACCACTTCGCCGGTGGACGCCCGGTAGCCCCAGACGCCGATCGAGCCGCCCAGGTAGGGGAAGTTGGGATCGACGCCGGACGGGTTGCCGCAGGGCGCGTGCATAAGCGACAGGTTGTGGCCGATCTCGTGGGCGAACGTGCCGGCGGCTCGGCCGGGGTCGGTCGTGCTGATGAAGCCGACGGTGGTCGGGAAGCCCAGCCACGCGCAACCCGCGTACGGCCCGCCCACGTCGTCGGCGTAGTAGTCGAAGACGCCGTAGTAGAAGCTGGTCTGGTCGCCGTGCCTCCGTTCGTCCAGCACGCCGAGCCACGAGCAGATCGAGCCGTAGGCGGTCGGGTCGATCCTGACGGGATCGCGCACGTCGAGCGAAAAGACCCCCAGCGGCAACGCCTCCAGCGCCAGCGCGAAGAACGGGTCCCGCCGGTTCAGGCCCCCGACGCGGGCGTCCAGCCTTGCGTTCGCCTCCTGGTCGCCTGTGTGGAAAGGAACCACGATGACGCGAAAGTCCTTCGCCGGCGCGTGGACCGCCCGCCGCTGATCGTGGCGAAAGCGGCTCTCGGTGTTGAAGGACTGCCGAGCGGCGGCGCCGAAGTGGGCTTGCGTGGTGACGTGAAGGCCGTTGCCGGGCACGACGATGCCGTCGGGCAACAGCACGTTGTAGGACGATCCCAAGTACCATTCCTTGACCGCGTCCGGCAGCCCCGTATTGGTGCGCGACCGGCCGCGCTCCAGGCGAAAGCGCCGAGCAATCGTGCCGCCGGGCACCTCGACCACGATGTCGGCGGTCACCGAATCGGGCCACGGACGGGGCAGCGTGGACGTGACGAACGCCCGCAACAGCGTCGGCTTGCCGAGCACAAGATCGACCGCTCCGTCTCTTCGCTGGATCGACTGCACCAGGTAGGCGGTGGTGTTGGCCTGTGCCAGGCCGCCCTGCCACTGGCCGTTGACGGCGACGCGGCCCACCCGGTAGTTCTCCACCGTGACGGACACGCGGTCGAACACAAGTCCCGCTTCGTGGTTCAGCGGCACGGCCGTGACCGTGTAGCGCCCGGACCGCAGGCGCTCGCGCGCGAACCACGCCGTGCTCGTGGACGGGCTCCTGGACGACAGAAACTCCAACGGCGAAGGCAGGAACGGCGCCGTGAGGCGGATGACCCTGTGCGGCAGGGGCTCGATCAGCTTGCCGTCGATCGTGAGGTAGCCCTCGATCGCCGACTCGCGTATCCAGCGGCCCCGGGCGTTCTGCAGGATCGTGTCTCCGGGCGACACGTTCACGCGCGTCAGGTCGAAGGCCACGTCCTCTTCGGAGCCGGCGCGTGCCGTGACCGTATACGACGCGGCGCGCAAGTCGTTGAAGGCGAAGCCGCCGGAGCCCCCGAGCACGAACACCAAGCTGTCGTCGGGGAGGACGCCGGATTCGAGCACGATGCGCCTTCCGGGGGTGCGGTCTTCCAGCCCGTCGATGACCACGGAGCCGCGGATGGCGGCGGTCCGAAGCCAAGCTCCGTTCACCGTGTCCACCACCGCCTGGGCGCGCTCCAACTCGATCTCCAGCGTGTCGAAGCGAAGGTCCGGCTCGGTGGACAGCGGCCGCGCGGTCAGGACGTAGCGTCCCGCCGGCAAGCTGTCGAAGGCGAACTCGGGGCCCGGCGCTTCGCGGTCGGCCTCGATGGCGTCGCCGGTCAAGAGAACCGTGCGGTCCGCCGGCTGTCCTTCGATGGCGACCAAGCCCCGGATCGACGCCGTGGGGAACCACGCGCCGTTGAACGCCACGACAACGTGCGGCGACTCGCGTGACACGGTCGCCGGCTTGGCGACGCTGTCGAAGGCGGTCAGGCGCGGCGGCGTGATCGCGACCGTGTACGAACCCGAGTCCAGACCGGCAAAGCGGAACGAGCCGGTCGCGTCGGTCCAGTCGGAGGCGCTGCCCGGGGTCAGGGACGCGCGCACGCCGGATGTGGACTGGCCCTCGACGCGGACGACGCCGGACACGGAGCCCTCGACCGGCGGCGGAGGCGGAGGTGTCCGGCCGGACGGGTCCACGAACTCGGGCGTGTCGCAGGAGGCGGTTGCCGCGACTGCCAGGGCGATGGTCGCAAGCGCGAAGGTGGTGGCCAGCCGGCTTGTCGGAGTTGGCTGCTGCGCACCCAGACGCATCAGCGATTGCGGAGCCTGTTGCGGACGGCCCGCATCTCGGCGCGCGCCAACGCGGCTCGGTCGGGCGCCGTCGCCGTGTCCATCCTGGTTCGGAGCGTGTCTGTCTGCTCCGCGTCCCTGCGCTGCGAGTCCTGCAGGCGCTTGATGCGGATGCAGCGGTTGGCGGCCTTGAAGCTGCGCCCCGCCTCGACCAAGAACGACGCCCCCGCGACGACCCCCGCGGCCAGCTGGATCGCCTCGTAAGCGCCGCCCAGCGATCCGTCTTCCAGCCGCTTGAAGGTGAAGTGGTTGGTCATGCGGTCCATGTCGACCTGGAGCCCCCAGAAGAGCGCCGCCGCCCCCACGCCCGCGTCGATCCCCGCGTAGACCTTGGAGGTGTCGCAGAACGCCGGGTTCGGCCCGCGATCCATGAACTTGCCCGCGCATCCGGTGGCCAGGCCGGCGGCGAGTGCCGTGGCGGCCAGCAAGGCGAGGCGAGGGAGGCGCGGAGCCGGGCGGGGGAAGAGCGTGTCGCGGACGGCAGTGGGCTGGGTGGCGGCGCGGCGACGGCGGGTCTGGGTGCGGGCGAAGTGGGGTGGGCCTGTCACGGTGGCGCGGTTCCTTCTGGTTCCGGGGGGAAGACAGAAAACGGCGAAGGATAGCGAGGGGGTGTGACAGGGGGTCTTGGGCCGACCAGTCGGCCTCCCGCGAAGGATCGGCCGGCAGTCGCGGCAGGGCGGACATCACGTTAGGTTCAAACACATGAGCCTCCAGAACGCGATCGCCGACCTGCACAGAATCGCCATCGTCGAAGAGAAGCCGACTTCAACCGCAAGGTTGCAAGCCCTGGCTCAGTTAGTCGTCAAGGAGCTTGCGCGACGGGGCCTTGTAGGTGCACTCACGGAGGCTTCCGTGGCCGGTGGTGCGAGACGCAAGTCTTGGGATGTATCTTGGAACGCAGACCGCAAGCCGAGGTTGGTTGTTTCGTTGAAGTCACTGCTTCGGAATCCCGGAGGAACGGTACCCAACCGAATCGACGACCTGATCGGGGAAGTGACCAATGTGCAGATGTATTCTCCGGAAATCGTGACCGGATACGTAATGGTGTTCAACATTGCCGAAGACGCATTCAGTTCGCGGCACAAGTGCACGTGGTCGGAGCTGTTGCGGAATCGACTTCGTCGGCTCTCTGGCCGTCGCCCGCCGTCGTGGAGTACTGGCATGATCGAGGCGTCGTGGTTCGTCGAGGTCGACTTTGCGCACGGCCCCCGAATTGTGTCCGGCGAAGAAGCGGGGCGAGATTTCTTCGATTGCCTAGTTGACCAGGTTCGCAAGAGAAATCCGTCGATTGGGACCGGCTAATGGAGACGATGGCCGCGCTGGTCGACAAACACTTGCCGAGCGTCGATCTTTCCGAGATCTCCCTGAAGACCGCGTTGCCGCAAATGGCCAGGGACCCCGAGCAAGTGGCACGAGTTGCGGATGCACTGCGGGAGATGCCGTCGCGCCATCGGATGATACGGGGCGACGCGCGGTGGCTTTCGCAAGTAGTGACGGAACCGGTTCACTTGGTCGTTACGTCGCCGCCGTACTGGACGCTCAAAGAGTACAAGGACGGCGCAGACCAGCTGGGTCGCGTTGCCGACTACGACGCATTTGTGGCCGAGGTTGCCAAGGTGTGGCGAGAGTGCAGTCGGCTGCTAGTGCCTGGAGGTCGGTTGATTATCGTTGTGGGAGACGTCTGTCTTTCCCGGCGACGGCACGGTCGTCACGTCGTCTATCCGCTCCATGCGAGCATTCAGGAATCCTGTCGCAAGATGGGGTTCGACAACTTGGCACCGATCATTTGGCACAAGATCGCCAACGCGGAGTTCGAGATGGGACCCGGCGGCTTCCTCGGCAAGCCATACGAACCGAACGCCATCGTCAAGAACGACATCGAGTTCATTCTCATGCAACGCAAGCCCGGCGGCTACCGCAGCCCCTCGCTCGCGGCCCGAGCCATGAGCGTCATTTCCGAGGCCGATCATCGGAAGTGGTTCAGTCAGATTTGGACATTGCCGGGCGCATCGACCCGCGACCATCCCGCCCCCTACCCGCTGGAACTCGCCAACCGCCTCGTGCGCATGTTCTCGTTCGTGGGCGACACGGTTCTGGATCCGTTCCTGGGAACGGGCACGACGTCGCTGGCCGCCGCCTTGGCGGGCCGCAACAGCGTCGGCGTGGAAGTCAGCCCGGACTACCTGGACATGGCGCGGCGGCGCTTTCTAGCGGCAGGAAACGACATTTTCGGCCTGTGGAGCCTGGATGTGACGGAGTAGCGGCACAACGGTGCGCCGGCAACCACGTCCTCAGCGGATCCCCAGTGCGAAGTTCACGGCGCTCACGTCGAAGTCTGCCGGGTCAAAGTCGTCGTCGAGCCATTCGGAATACAGTTCATGTTCTTCGTGCGTCGGGTCGGCGACGACCTCCAGCATGTGGTAGTAGCCCCACAGTCCGCCGCTGTCCTCGGGAGGGCACCGACGCTTGCCGGAAAGGCAGATCGGCAACCGTTGCTTCGGATCGGCAGGCAGGACCTTCTGCAACGTGATCTTGTGCCGCCAGTTGTCGCCGAAGTCGTACACGTATCTCATCCAGTCCTTCGGCTTGGTCAGCAGCTGGTCGAGCCGATACTTCCTTTCGTCCAGCAAGTCGGGAGCCCATGGATCGGACCAGGGACTCGGCATATAAAACTGCCGATCGCCCTTGACAAATCTGTGCAGGTGACAATCCTGCCACCCCATGACGATCTGCAGGACGTGGTGGAGCATGGGCAGGCTGATCGAACTCGGGACGAGAAACCGTCGCCAGATAGAAGGCCGGGCGCCTTCCAGAGCTATGCGGAGTTGGTAGGTCTTGGTCTTCGGGGGCATTGGAGGTTCGGTGGAGGTGGTTGTCGTGCGATCTCAGCTGGTATGCGAGAGCCCGAGGAGACGGAGAGCAAGTGGTCGCGACCACCACACGTTGCCTAGCGTCGCTACGCTGGACGCCGCCACGGCAGCGAGATCGGGGTCGAAGATGTCCAGTGCACGAAGGTACGCGAAGATCGCTAGGTCGTAGCGGTGGATGTAATCGGGATCGCCACCTAGGGTTGCCAAAGTGCCAATCCTGACGACAAGCTGTGTCCGGGCAGCTGGATGGTCACGCAGTGCAGTCAAGAGCTCCGTGACGTCGGGGTCGGTAAGAATCGCGGCATCGAGTCGGCGCCGGGACCCAACCATCCCCCAGGTAACTTCCTTTTCTCGGCTCTCGATGTTCTGCAAGAATGTGGAATCAAGCATTGATCAGCCTCTTCGAGCAAGCCTGTTGAAGTGTGCGCTTACCCACAGCAAACCGTATAGCTCTTGTTGTTCAAGTCCGGCGTTGCGGAGTGAATCATCGTGCAACGGGCTGTTCTTGGTCATGGGCGCAGGCTCTGGCGATCGACAAGGGGTGCCGACCTGGCCGACATCCGGAAGTACAGCCATGAGAGACGGTTTGGGAACTGGTACTCGCCTCGAGTCTTGGGGACCGCCTCCAGCACGCCCAGTTGTCTCATTCGGCGCAGGAAGTGGTCCAGCACTGGCTGATCGTCGTGCGCAAGGTGTTGGATGATCTCGGTTCGGGTGAAACGAACATCCAAGTGTCGCACGATTGCTTCAAGGATCGATCGATAACGCGCGCTGCGAGTTGCAGCCAAGACCTGGGGTCCCAAGTACTTGCTGCCCACGGTTGCGGCGGCCAGAACAATGCCCGTCTCGATATCGCTCCGCGTGAGGGCCGGGGTCCGAGCGACGCGCCAAACGGCGTCGCCGATCTCGTGAGCCAAGACGGGAAGCCCGCCCGTGAAGTCCACTAGCAGGTCCAAGTCTCGGGGAGACGCCTCCGCACCAGAGGAACGAAACGACTGCCGATAGAACTCTTCGACCTCGTCGGCAGACCACGGGGCGATCTTGACCAGCTCGAAGACGCGCGCCAGGGAAGGCTGTCCGGCGATCATTTGCCGCCGTCTCTCGTCCAGGCCGACCATCAGAACGCACAGTCGGGTCCGGTGCCGCGACGTGGCAATCTCGTCCACGGTGCTCTTGAGCCAGTTGGCGAACTGCACCGAATCGGCCAGTCCGTTGACGTCGTCGAGAATCAGCAAGAGGGCTTTCTTGTTCCCCGTCTTCTTGAGAAAATCCCGAATCGAATGAGCAAAGTTGCGCTCGATGACTTGCAGGTCGTCGCTACCGAGCCGAAGCTCGAGCGTGGCGCCGAAGAGGCCGACGCTGCGAACTCGTTCGCCCAGGGAATCGCGCATCTGCTCGTGCCATGGGCGTTCGATGCTGTCCTTCAGCAGGCGGTCGAAGGTCCGTTGCAGCATCCCCTCCAGGGTTTGCACGCCGCCCAAGTAGACGTGACAGCCGACGACTCCGTCGTGACGTTCGGCGAGCCACCGGACGAATCCAGCCAAGGAACTCTTGCCGATGCCGCGTTCCCCGCTGACGAAGCCCACCCTGGTCCGGCCGTCCCTTGCGGCTCGCACCAAGCCGCGGACGTGCTCGATTTCGCCCCGGCGCCCGACGAAAAGCTCGGCCGGAACCGGCGCTCCCGGAGCAAATGGGCTTGATTCGGCGATCATGTCGCGGACCTCTTCCGTAGTGCTGGGACAAGACCGATCTCTGGAAACATCGTACTACTTCTCGCGATAGGTCGCAAGCTTCCGGCGGGTGAAGCCCACCCGGCCCCGTCAATCCACCAGCAGGGACTCCACGGCGCGGTACAGCTTGTCGAACGAGGCCGCTCGCTTGCGGGCGACATCCATGTCGAAGACGGCGGTCAACGCTGGCTGGTCGGTCGATGGGCTGTACGAGCGCCCAGGCTCCATCCGTTTGCTGATCCACCCTTTCGCATCTTTGGACGGCCTCGGGGTTGGAAGGAGAGACGACATCGGGTTTGATGCCCCTGTGATCGGCCACGGATTCGGCCGCGGCCAGAAACCACGCCTCGTACTCCACCTTGGCCAATACGACCTGTATGGCCCGGTCGCCCCGAGCTTGCCGAGCACGCTCGACAATCTCGGCCGCAAGCGTCTTTGGGCAGTCGCTGTTCGCGTCCAGCAGTATCAGTATCCTTCCGTCCACCCCGGATCGGTTGGCGACGAACTCTACGCTGCGTTCGACCTCGTCGGGCTTGAGGAAGTTCTGGCGCCGAACCCGAAATGGGCGTGAAGCGTTGACAACGCGCCCTGCCGCCACCTGTCCGGCGATGCGTCGCAGGAGCAGAGGCAGAGCCGCTACCTCGCCGTGCCCCTCGACTATGGAGGCGATCGTGATCATCCGGCCCCTTTACCGGATCCAAACAATGGGAGCTGCTGCGGCTTCAGGTTCGTGCTGTTCGGGTCCGGTATCAGCTGGTCCACGCGAAGGAGTTCACCGGCGGTGAAGAGCCCCTTCTTGAGCGCCGAACGTCCGGCCTCGTCCAGCGGGCCTATGCGTGTGACTCCATCTTCGGCCAGCACCGCCAGCACCGAATCGTCGGAGGTTCCTACATTGTCGAGAAGGTCGGCGCTGTGACTGGTGACCAACACCTGAGAGTGCCGGGCTGTCTCTCGAAGCGCATCCAAAAGCACGGCCGTCGCAGCTGGATGCACCGCCAGCTCCGGTTCTTCGATCCCAATAAAGGGTTGCGCCAAGCCGATCCCGTCTCGCCCACTCTGAAAGAGCGCGAGCAGGACTCCGAACGCTCGAAGCGTGCCGTCGGACATGTTGGTTGCGCCGAACCGCCACGGGTGTTGCGCTCCCTTTACTTTCTGGTCGAACTCAAGCGTTTCCCTATCCCTCGCTACCACTCGTTCCACTCCGACCACGCCGGGCACGATGCGGCCAAGGTAATCTTCGATGCGTTTCTTGAACGTCGGGGAGCGCGCTGCCAAATTGGCCAAGACGCCAGCCGCGTTCCTGCCGTCTCTGGCCAAGAGGTCGCCTGGTCCCGGCGGCTGGAGACTCCGAATGACCTCTGGGACCAGGTTGTAGAATCCCATTTCAAGAAACGCGTCGTACAGTTGTCCGAAAGGTTCGATTCCAGATGTTGCAACTAGGTACAAACGACGAGGGTGAGCGCGGGGAGGCACTTGAAGCGTGCTCTGCTGGACGTTACCGCCCTTCACGCTGTAGTAGTCGTAGGTAGGATCTTCGGTCGTCTTGATGTAGCATTCTTCTTCCCGTATTTCATAGTCGCCACCCGCCTTGGCTCCCACCGTGAACGCATAACGACCCCGAAATTGCGCTGAACGGAAGTCAATGCGAATGCCAAAGTGGTTGGGGTGTCCTCTGGATCGCCTTCGGACTACGTTGATTCCTCCTCGTTCGCGGATCGCATGATCCATCGTTGATCGCAATGACTCCGCCACGAAGCGCAGCGCATCAAGGAAGTTGCTCTTGCCGGAGCCGTTGGGTCCTACCAGGAACGAGACTTGGGAAGGAGAGACGTCTGCCGCCGCGATGCTCTTGTAGTTGCGCAGCACGACTCGGGTGAGAAACCGTCGGTCGTCGTCTTGTGGTCGATTCGGCTCGTGCATGACTATAGGCCCGCGATCGCTTCCACGTAGTCCCGAACGAGCAGCAGGTTCTCCATGGACCCCTTCAGCATCAGGTCCATTGGGCGCTTGCCCTCCAGTCCAGGATGTCGCTCCCGGAGCCACTCGTTCTCTACTTGCTCGTCCCGAAGGAGCGAGTGCAACGTCTTTCTGATCTGATACAGACAAACAAGTCGGTCTTCTACATCACGCCCTCGCAGCTCGCCACGCCCGGCCAGTAAGTCGAGCGCGAGGGCATTGTCGGATTCATCCAGTCCGAGCAAGGCCGCCATCGCTTCGTCCTGACCGTCCAACCGCCAAGTTCTCAGTATCTTGCGCAGAACCCTCGCAGGACCGGTACCCGAAGCAACGGCCTTCTCCGGACTCTCGATGTTCTGCGGCAGCGTGGAGTCGATCAACGGTCAGCCTCTCGATCGGACGAGCTGGCGTCAGCAGGGGCGTTGGACGGTGGGGAAGGGAACATGGCCCCACATCTTTCCGGTTGCAAGTGACCGCGTGCCCTCCACAGCGGAACAGCCCAGACGGCCATACGGATGCCCGCGAAGGGAAAGAGGCCGGGCTGTCCGAGTAGCGCCTGGAAGGGCACAGCGAGCTCGCCGCCCCGAACGTGAAGGGCGGCCTCCGCCAGCCAGGCGACGAGCGCTGGGGCGAACTGGCACGGGATCGCCGGCGACGTACCGGCTCCGCGTCTCGGTGTCGGCCAGGCCTCCTCCAGTCCACGAATGACCGCACGATGCGACGCACGGCCAGGCGACAGTGGGGCGTTCGCCGTACTGCTCTTGAACGCGACGGCGGACCTGGACGGTCGCGGCAACCCCCTGGGGACGGAGTAGCCTACCGACCTGGACCAGGGCTGACCAAGTGTGCCCGGTCGCGTCCGGCGACCGACTGCGACGCCGGGCCGCTCATGGCTCCACCCGCTTGACGCCGACCAGCAGCACGACGACCTCCTCCAATGAAGCGCCACCGTGGGCGACCACCACTTCTCCTAGCGAACGAACGCGGAGCGTCCGGGGGTCAGCAGGGCAGGCAGCCTTGAGGCAGGCCCGCCAGTGGCCCCGGCCCCGTGTCCCGGAATGCGGCGACGGCCGCTTTGTCGGTCCGCGGAGTCGTGCCTGCCCTGCTGGATTAAAGCTTGCGTCCGGCGGGATGCGGAGGTTATCTTCATCAAGTCCATTCCATTTTGCGGCAACGACGGAGCGAGAGCTTATGCTGGCCAGACTATCGTCCGACAACCAACTCACGTTGCCCGAGGCCGTGATCGGCAGACTAGAAGGCACGGAGTACCTCGAGGTGGCCATGGAGGCCGACCGCATCGTCTTGACGCCCGTCCAGGTCGTTCGCGCTGCTGCGGTTCGCGCCAAGCTGGCCAAAATGGGCATCACCGAGGAGGATGTCGCCGACGCCGTGGAGTGGGCGCGCAGTTCCGCTGCCCAAGACTAGAGCCGAGCCGACCTACCCTCCTCGTTCTCGAAGCCATTCGCGAACTGTCGAGGCGTAAGGATAGGCACGGAGAACGTTGGGGCGACTTCCAGAAGATCGCGGTCGCCGGTCACTAGAGCGTCGGCCCGTCCGACGAGGGCAAGCTCAAGGAACGGTCGGTCAGAATCATCGCGAACACTGGGTGTAGCGGGCGCATTCGACACTTCAATGGCCTCCGAGTACACCGAATACGCCGCCAGAAGTTCCCGCTTATCCGCAGGCTCCAGGGCGAACTTCTTGTATGACAGTACCCGTACAAACTCATCCGTCGTCTGTTGACTTGCGAGTGGGATGACTCGGCCGCTCTGCCAGAGCTGCCGATGCCAAGCCCATTTGTCGGCCGACACAACGAGCGCGGACACCAGCACGTTGGTATCATAGACGATTCGAACTAAAGTGTTCATTGTTTCTCCTGTCTTTTCGGAGCCGACGCCGAGAGACGCGGTCCGGTAGGTTGTGGGCCGGAAGGGCCCTCTTGCGATGCATTACGATAGAGGACCATGAGCCAGGCGTGTAGCACTTCACTACCTGTTTGTTTTGGGTCCCTCTTTCGATCTTTCCAAAATCAAAATTTGATCAATCAAAATTGGATCGGACTACTATTGCACCGGCGATCTGCCCAGTCCCTAGCCTCAATCAGCGTCCTGACCGACTCCGTGATGACTCCCTCCTGGTTGATCAGCTCCGGGGACTTCAGGGGCCAGGATCGTCCGCGTTCGCGTTTGGTAGGACATCCCGATCAACCCGGCATACCCAGCATCACCACCTCCGTGTCCAGCCCTTGGTGCGCCATGTCCAGCCGGGGCGACTCGGCGACGAGGCTACGGGCCGTCACGTAGGACACGCGAAAGGGGAAGAGGCCGGGCTGCCCGAGCAACTCCTGGGGCGCGGCGGGCTCGCCGACTCGGACGTGAAGGGTTGCCTCCGCCAGCCAAGCGACCAGCGCCGGGGCGTGGACCGGGCACGGATCGCCGGCGACGTACCGGCCCGGCGTCTCGGTGTCGGCCAGAACTCCCCAGTCCACGAACGACCGCACGACGCGCTGCGTGGCCCGAGCGACGGTGGGGCGCTCGCCGTACTGCTCCTGGACGCGACGGTGGACTTGGGCGGCTGTGGCGACCCCCTGCAGCCGGAGGAGCCGGCCGACCTGGGCGGCGACGGCGTTCCAGAAGGGATAGGTCGCCAGCGTCATGCCCCAGTGGACGGCCAAGCGCCCGGTGGGCTCCGTGGCGCCCGCCGGTTCGGTGGTCGCCGCCGGTTCCGTGAGCCCGGCTGACTCCATGGCCTCCGCTGGCTTCGTGGCCCCCGCCAGCCCAACGCCGTCCAGAAGACGCAGGCCAGCGTCGCGCAGCGGAAGAAGTCCCGGCGGCGGTCCGCACCAGATTCGCGTCAGGATCGTGACCGTCTTCTCGCGGTTGCTGCGCGGGCTGGACCCGCCGACGGACACCTCCTCTTGAAGCATCTCCGCCAGGGCGGACCAAGCCTGCGCGCGGTCGCGTCCGGCGCGCGCCAACTCCGCGGCCTCGTCCAGCCACTCCAGTCGGAGGCGCTGGCTGAGCCCGACCGTCCGCGACGGCGGTCCGCTCACAGCTCCGCCCGCTCGATGCCGACCAGCGGCACGACGACCTCCTCCAACGAAGCGCCTCCGTGGGCGACCACGCGCTTCCCCTTGCGAACGAACGCGGAGCGTCCGGGAGCCAGCAGGGGCAGGTAGTCTTGGGGCAGGCCCGCCGGCGGCCACGGCCGGGCGTCCGGGAACTCGACGGCGGCCCGCCTGCGCAGCGTCGCGCTGGGGTAGACGTGGATGCGCTTGCCCCGCAGGTCGGCGACTCCTCCGGCGGCTGGGCGGCCGCAGCCCGTCGCTTCGACGTTGCCGTGGTCGGAGGCGAGCCAGACTCGGAATCCGTTGTCCAGGAGCAGGTCGAGGAGCGCGGCCAAGTAGGGCTCCCGCGCCCACTGACGGACTTGGCCGTGCATTCCTCGGGCGCCGAGCTCCATGCCGTGCATGATCTTGTCCACGGTGTCCACGACCAGCCCGGCAGCCCGGACTCGCGGACGAGAGATCAGGTCGGCGACGGCCTCCAGCGAACCAGCGCCCAGGTTCTTCTGGTAGACGGCGTCGTCGGCGGCCAAGCCGCGCCCGGTCCAGTACTGACGCCACAGCGCCGGCTCCCGGTCCGTGGAGTCGATGCTGCCCGGCGGGAAGTAGAAGGGCGGCTTCCCCGCGAACGCAGCTTGGCGCGACACGGACGTGATCGTGGGAGTCCAGGCGAAGACGGCCCCTTCCCGAAAGCGGTAGGCGGGCCGACGACGGGCCAGTTCTTCGCGCACCACGACCCATTGGTCCATTGACAGGCCGTCCACGACCAGCAGGGCGGCCTTGTGCTCCGGCGCGTCGTCCAGGTGGCGCGCAAGCACGCGCGGCACATGGTGCAACATGACCGGCGGGGAAGGCGGCAGGTTGGCCAAGCCCGCATAGCAACGCCCCAGCCACTCGGCGAAGGCCGCGTCGACACGGTCGCGGAGCGCGGCAAGGTTCGGCTCGGTCGCGTCGGCGGCCTCGCGTTCCGGGGACAGGGCGAGCGCCCCTGCTTCCGCCCATGTCCGGGCGAAGCGCAGCCAGTCACCGTAGCGCGCGTCCGGGTCAGGCAGGGCGCCGGCCGCCGCGTCGAGCAGGCGTTCCAGGCGCTGCGCGTCGGCGTCGTCGCCCGAAGTCCGCACTCCGGACGCAATCCAACTGTCGGCGAAGGCGTCGGCGGCCGCGTGATCGACCGGTCGCAGAAACCCTTCCCGGAAGAGGTTGTCGATGTAGACGTGAACGTCGCTGTGGTCGAAGGGCAGGTCCGCCGGCCCTGCGTAGGCGAAGTCGTGGTCGCGCTCTTCCGACGTCGTCTGGGATCCGGCGGCACGGCCAAGGAAGCGAGGCCAGCGCTCTTGAAGGAACGCGAAGAAGGCGTTCGCGTCCGGTCACGATCTGCTCCAGTGGCCAGTCCTCGAAGCGGCCCTCCTGGCAGAGAACCCGGACCAAGCGCTCTCCCAGCAGTGACGGAATCGACTGGCCGCCGTGATGGATGCGGAGCAGGGCGCGAAGCAGGCTCGGAGGTTCCCGCACGAGTTCGGGGGCGATCCCGACGACATGGCGGAGAACGAAGTCCTTGGTCGCGTTGTCGCCCAGAACGCCCGGCGGCTTGCCTTCCACGGCGTCGCAGAGGGCATCGAGCTGCGTAGGGCCGAGCGTCGCCAAGACCGTCCGGCTCAGACCGGGGAACAGCGCGCCGAGCCCGAACGTCAGCGGTCTCCCTGCTTGGACTACGTCGTAGGGCAGATTGGCGGTATCAAGAGCGTCCATCCTCGCCACGACGACGGCCTCGACCGGCTTGCCGTCGTCCCAGTAGCGCCGGCATCTCGATTCGTAGGCGTATCGAAACGCCACGGGCTCGTCGAAGACCAGCACCTCGAAGCCCCGTCGCCGAAGCTCGGCCAGCACGGTCTCGTCCAGCACCAAGCCGTCGGGGTCGGATACGACGGTCAGCCGGGAGGCTCCAGGCAGGAACTCATGGAGGATGCGGTCGCGCCACTGCTCACGATGCGGACCCAAGTCTACTTCCGACCTCGTGCGCCGTCCACCTCGCCAATGGCCGCTCTGAGGTGGTTGCCCGTCCGTTGCCAAGCGTCCCCTATCGCCTCCCGGTCGGAGACGTTGCTGTCGATACCAGCAGGACGCTCGTCAAGCAGTCCCATGAAATCAATGCTTCTGGCCAGTCCTGTCAGGACCGCTGTAATCGCCGATTGCTTCTTGCGGCGTGTGGATCTGGGAATCAGCTGAACTGCCACTGCGTTGACCGCCATCTCGGGATACCGCTGATAGATAGCGGAAAGCAAGTCGTGGTACGAAGCTTCCAAAACCCACTTACAGGCTCGTTCGACGAAGCGGGATGCCTTGTCGGGAAGGCTCGCCAATAGAGCTTCGCCCCGACCAATCCCCTTGCTGGTGAGCCGGAATCGGAGATGACGCAAGGTCCGGTCGGTGTGTACGCAGTAATCTGTCGTCAGTGCCTCCAGTTCAAGGTAGACATCAAGGTCGACCGGACCGTAGCTGTAGGGCTGGAAGTTGAAGTGTGGGCCGCCGACTAGGCTCGGAACCTCCTTGTCGATCAAGAACAGCAGCTTCTGAATTCGGACCGGGTCGATCCATACATCGCGGGGAGCGGGCACCATAGCCGCCAAAACGATGTCTGGGCTCGTCATTCCCAGTCCAAACTACCGATAGGACTTGGCCGAATTTCTAATGCTAGGCCGTTGAAGACCTCTGTGGCCCGCCGTCCTCTTCACATAGTCGCAAACTGCCTTGGAATTGCCCACCTTTGGCCCAATTGTGATTGCCGATCCTGTCACCAATAAGTCCTTGAATGCATGCCCTTCGACATATCGTCTCACTCCTGCCACATCAGCGTCAAAGCGGGTTTCCACAAGAGGCGGCCTGACAACGATCCGGCGCCACTCCTTTTCGTTCGAATAGGCTACATCCTTGACCAAGTAGCAATAGCCTTCTAATACTCTCTGGACGGCGTCCCCAATAGCTGATCCTACGGGTTGCATATAGCTGTCATCAAGGCTGTCAATGGTTCGCTCTCCTGCGCAAAGCAGTTTGTTCATCTGCTGAGCCACTGCCTTGTCTTCCTCAGCTTCTTTGCGGTTTCTTACACTCCCGTCGTGTTTTCTATAGCGAATCCGGTACATATCCATTCCGGGCGAACTCGTCATCAAAGAACAGCCCTCTCCGTTGTCGCCGTAAAGCCGCCAGAGAGTCAGGTCGTCACCTATGTCCTCGGTGCCGCTAGAAAACGAACATCCGTAAGTGTCACCCGGTTGCGAACGGTCATCAGCACCGTTGACGTCTCCTATGCATCTTGCCCTCTCCCCGACTTCCCTCCATCCCTCGGGGTATATCTGACCCTCCTGCGGATCGTTGGCCGTCTCGTAGTTGTACATCCGCATCAGTGGTCGTTCTTGGTTCAGTATCGCAAGAAAACTACTCCACGACGTATAATGCGCGAAACAGCTTTCCGTCTCATGGTTCCGCTTGTCGTTGTAGAATCTAACTCTGCGAACCTGTTTTTGCAGTTCTTCGGCGATCCATGAACGCATCTTGTCCTCATCCATACCGTTTCCCGTAGTCAGTCGCTTCTGGATACGATCGGGAATACCTTCAACGTACTTGATCAAAGTGTGCAGACTATTCTGTGTGTTCTCTTGCTCCATCAGCCTATCCTCCATCTCTTGAATGTGTTCCTCCAACGACGCCGAAGTGCGTCGCCGAGTGTTCGCCTCAGTCGTCCGGCGTCAATATAAGGTATGGCCTCCGCCATGTCGCCCATCCAACTTTCTCGACGTATCGTACAGCCCTCCCAGCACTGTCCGTCCTGCGTCTTTATGCGTCCGGTCACCAGATTCCGTTCGAGTCCACGTTGTTGAGGCCACCAACCGTCAGCCACTAGCATGCGAACCACGATGTTCAGAAGCTCGCTTCCGACAGCCAGGCTCAAGTTGAACACGTTCTCTCCGCCGGTCCGGCCGTCGGGCGTGCGAATGTAGGAAGGGTCACCCCGAGACCCGTCCAGTTCCATCATTACATCGCTCGAGGTATACTGTTCCTTGCACCGCAGGCACTGCTGGTAAGGGTTCACCAAATGAGCCTTCCATCGTGCTGCGTTCATGTTGTTGGTCCTGATGTCCGTTCGAACCTCCACTCCCCCGTCTATTACAGGGATGCCGTCCCGAAATGCGATTCTGTTCAAGAGGTCGCGCCCTACCGGACCATCCACGCAGCTTACCAAGATGTCGCAGTCTCTAGCCAAGCTGTACGCTTCTCGACTCTGGAGCGAATTCTGAACGGTTGCCACCGAAATCGACCGAGCGGAACTTGCCCTTCGTGCGGCTCTGGCCGCCACGACTGTCTTTGGCTTGCCGATTTCCCTGGTGCCGGCATTAAGCAGGCGATCCAAGTTGTTCTCCTCTACCAAGTCGTGATCGATGAGCACCAAGTCGCGAACCCCAATCCGTGCCAGGCCTTCCACGACTACGCTTCCTACGCTCCCGAGCCCTACGACGCCGATCCGAACGCTCTCGATCCACCCCTGCTTGTCTTCTCCCCAGCTTTGGACGGTCCGGTACTGTCGGGATCGTCTTCCCCGGCCACGGAGCGGCCGCTGCCACACGACGAGCCGACTTTCCTCTACGATTCGCACCTTCCTGCACGTCAACGAACTCCGCCTTCCGGCGTCGCCCTTCCACACTCGAGCGCTCCAGTGGCCGTCTCTTCCGACGGTCATGCCGACGAGTGGCTGGCCTGTCGTCCTTGCAACGTCTGCGATCCGACCTCGTTCCGCCCGCTCGTCCGCTGCGCTCATCTCTTGCCACCCGTTGGTGGGATGGCTGTGCATGAAGACCAATCCGTGCGTCTTGCGGACGGCTTCTCGCGTCGCTCGAGCAAGATAGGGACCCACGAAGCTAACGTTGCCCGTTGAATGAAGAGTTCGCTCGCCGCGCTTCGGAAGGATAATGTCGGTTACGATTGCCGTCTCTCTGTCCATTCCGCGGCTGGGCGTCCAAGAGCCAAAACATAAGTCTTCCTGGAAATCACCTTGTCGGTAATGTTGCAAGAGATGATCGCAGGCTCGTCGATTCGTATCGCCGGGAAGCACGACTTCGTGCCAAGCCCCTTGGATCATATGTTCTTCCACACGCGGGCCACATGTTCCATGTACCCTTTCATGTTCTTCGAGCCAAGCTTGTCCCAAAATGCGCCCGGCGGCCGACTCAGGGCTACCCAATCCATCCCGTCAAACCTGTTGAGTCCATGGTTGGTTCCATCTCGTGTATCGGTAATAGGCGGGCTAATGAAAATCCAATGCGGGGGAATCTCCGGATACCCCACGGCCTCGCATTGGGTGGATATTCCCATCATGCACGTAGTGCCCTTGAAACGACCGGTAAGCACTGGATATTCGAATACTACGACCGTCTGTGGTCCGCCTGAGGTATCGCCTGTCACGACACGGGACGGATATCCCAGGGCCCTAAGCTCTTCCCGTATTCTCTCGTGAACGTTCGACACTGTCGCGACCTCGGTCTTGCCGAACGGGATCGCCATGAATTCTTCTAGTTCCTGAACTTCGATTTCTTCCTCAAGGCCGTGCTCGCCCACTGTCTCGACCCTTTCGATAACGTATTCCTCGATAACTCCTGAAATCGCGCCAGCCTCGCTTGCCTTCTCGACAATCTCTCGGACCGTAACGCGTTCGTATACCTGAATCTGTGCCCCGTTGACCCTTATCGACACGATCTTCAGCTTCGCGTCCTCTCCGGTGTGGGCCGCTGGACCCGCGGTGTCGCTACCAGGATCGATACTCACGTCTCCTCCCGCATGTTGGGTTCCGCGTCTAGTGTAATGTGGAGAAGGTGGGCAATCCGGGCTCTGAAGTCAAGGGCGAGCAGATAGCGTCCAAGCGGATCGCCTGCCTCATGCGGGAGGAAGGGATCAAGCGCGCGAGCCGGCGGCGGCGTAAGGTGTTCACCATGGGGGCGCGGGCTACGAGGCGTGGCTGCGGGAGTTGGCGCGGTCGTCGGGGATCGAGACGCCGACGCGCGCGGAGTTGGCGAAGCTGGACCGGAAGCGTCCGAAGAAGGGGTCGAACGCGGAGTGGGTGCATCCTGGGGATCCGGAGGCGCGGATCACGAAGATGAAGGACGGGCGCACGCGGCTGGGTCACAAGCTGGAGCAGGTGGTGGACCTGGAGTCGGGCGCCGTGGTGGGCGTGACGGTGCAGACGACGGACGGGGGCGATGCGGCGTCGGTGACGAAGACGCTGGACGAGGCGGAGCGGCGGCTCGCGGAGCTGGGGGCTGGGGCGGCGGAATGGTGTGCGACAAGGGCTATCACTCGAACAGGACGATGACGGAGTTGGAGGACCGGAGGCTGCACGGCTACGTGAGCGAGCCCGCGCGCGGTCGGCGGAGTTGGAAGCAGAGCAAAGAAGCCCAGAAGCCGGTCTATGCGAACCGGCGGCGGATTCGGGGCGAGCGCGGCAAGGCGCTGCTGTGGATGTGGGGCGAGAAGCTGGAGCGCTCGTTCGCGCACCTGCTGGGGACGGGCGGGCTTCGCCGCGTGCACGTGCGCGGCCACGAGGACGTCCGCAAGCGGATGCTGATTCACGTCGCCGCCTTCAACCTCGGGCTGCTCATGCGAAGACGCTTCGGCGTCGGCACGCCTCGGGGCCTGCAGGCCGCTCCCAGGCCGCTCGAGCGCCTCTTGGGGCCGCTTCAACCCGCCTTATTCACGAGGTTCAGGCGTAAGGGTGTGGCGCGCGGCGGCAGGCCATTAGGTTCAAGGTTCACGGGCCGAGAACCGGCGGCCTGCCGCACGCAACGCCAAGGTGAAGATAATGGGTGCTCCGTTTCGGTACAACAAGTCGGTGCGGGTCGAGGTTCGGCCCGACAAGGTGACGGGCGACGCGGGCGTTCTCTTGTGTCGCGAGGTGTTGAGCGCCAGCGGCGTGGACCGCTGGCTGAGCGAGCGGATCGACGACGCTCGGGACCCGCGCAGGACACGGCATTCGCTGGCGGAGCTGGTGCGGACGGCGTGCCTGCTGGCGGCTCAGTGTCGTCGGGACCACGCCGACGCGACGATGTTGCGGGACGATCCGGCGTTCCGGCTGGCTGCGAGCGGGCGGGCGGGCACGACGCCGTTGGCGGCGGGGCGTGTGCTGGCGTCGCAGCCGACGCTGTCGCGGCTGGTGGCGATGCTGTCGCGGGGGGACAACCCGGAGGTGCTGCGGGAGGGGCTGGCGCGGCTGGCGGGCTGGCGGCTGCGGGCGCGCAACGGCGGGCGTCGGCTGGCGGAGATGGTGGTGGACGTGGACAGCCTGCCGATCGAGGTTCACGGCAAGCGGCCGGGCAGCGGCTGGAACGGCTACTGCAAGGCGACGGTGTACCATCCGCTGGTGGCGTCGTCGGCGGAGACGGGCGACTTGCTGGACGCTCGGCTGCGGGCGGGCAAGGCGCACACGGCTGCGGGCGGGACGGAGTTCGTGCTGGCGGTGCTCGACCGCGTCGAGCGGCACTGCTGCCGCAGGGCGGTGGTGCGGATGGACGCGGGGTACCCGGCCGAGCAGCTGATGCGGGCGCTCGAGGACCGGGGCACGCCGTTCGTGGCCAGGCTCCGTCGGAACGCTGTGCTCGACCGGTTGGCCGAGCGGGCGGTGGACGAAGCGGTGCAGGAGACGTGGTACGACTTGCGGGAGGCGGGCGACGATGCGCGGATGTGGTGGTGGGAGCCGGAGCAGGGCTGCCGGGCGGCTTCGTGGTCGCGGTCCAGGCGCGTGGTGTGCGTGGTCAAGGAGCGGCCCGGCGAGCTGTTCCCGGAGGTGTTCTGGCTGATCACGTCGATGTCGGCGGACGCGATGCCCGCCGACGCGCTGCTGGCGCTCTACCGGAAGCGCGGCAAGGCGGAGGGCCACATGGGCGAGTTGAAGAGCGTGGTGGACCCGGCGCTGTCGTCGTCGCCGCGGCCCAAGCGCTGGTACCGGGGCCGACCGGTCGGCCAGCGCGGCCCGAGCGTCGACGCCTTCGCCTGCAACGAGGTGCGTCTGCTCGTCGCGCTGTTCGGCTACCAGACCATGCACGTGCTGCGCACGCTGCTGGAACGCGCCACCCAGACCGGGTGGAGCTTGCGTCGCCTGCTCGAACGCGTGCTGCGAGCGCCCGCCCGGTTCACCGTCTCCGGACGCCGCGTCGTCACGATCGTCGGCCGCTCGGCGGGCCACTGGACGCTGGCCACCCGACAGCTCGCCCTGCTGCCGGACCCGGGCGGCTAGCGCCGCACCTGCGCCCGTCGCCGTTCCGGCCTCGACGGCCGCTCCGACGCACCAGTGTGTCCAGCGCGCGCAGCAACGCGCTCCGAACGCCCAAAATCCCCTTGCGCGCCTCGTCTCCACCGTCTGAAATCGCCAATTCGGCCCGCTCGCGCGCTCGTTTTGCCCTGCTCGCCTTGTGCACGTCCGCAATCTCGCCCCAACGACAACTTCACACGAGTCATGAATAAGGCCGCTTCAAGCCCAATTCCGCGAATTCCGTGCGTTCGCGCCGTCGAGACCCCGGTAAACGCCCGTGTCCCGCTAAGTTCTGTCGCGCACGCGCCGGCCGAGTTCGAGCGCAATGCGTACGGCATAGCGGGTTCATGCCCACGTCTGTCAGCCCGTCCCCGGTCGCCGCGGGAAACGGAACGGCCCGACGGTTGTCCGAGCGCCGAGGCTCCCCAAGACCGGCGGCGGCCTCCCGATCACTGGTCGGCCCCACAGAAACGGAGGCCTCTAGGACTTGGCCGCCGCCTTGACGGCATGCTAACTTCAATTTCGATGCCGAGACCACAGAAGCAACCGACTATCTTTTGCCACAACAATAAGTCCACTATCTTACGTTTCCGCCCACGGCTGGCGATTCACTCGTTCTGATTGGAACCCCTGAATCCACTGGCCTCGTTGCGGTCCGCCATCCTAATCACGAACCCAAGGAGCAACAAGCCAGATGAGCGCCACGTGTTCCCATTCTGAATCACAGTCTACAGAGAGTATTTTCGAAGCTCTCACTAACCTCTGTGGATCTCCTGGATACATCTATGCATTGTGCAGTATTGCTGTTACGAATAATTACGTGAACGTGACCTCCGGTGTGTCGGCAAAGCAATGGATGACTTATCACAGGCCAGATCGACTAAATCGCTGGGAGCAGACCATGTTGGCAGGGCTGCTACTGAAGCACCCCATTGACTATACGGAACCGACTATGGAGGCGATGGCACACTACATTGCTCGTACTCACGAGCTGTTACAGATGCTTCACAAGTCGCTTTCGCCTTCTATTCTGCATCAACAGCCTATTGGCCAGCGTATGCGCGAACCGATCTTCTACAGTGCAGAGTCGGCTCAACCATTCCAATATAGTGATTTTGCGGCTGAGCGATACCGAGAGGATGAACAATGGCTCAGAACACACAAGGGATTTTCCATTGAGGATGCTATTATCGTTGCGCAAGCTATTTGCTGTCATCAGGATGAAGCGGTAACGAACATCGTCTCCGCATTGTCCCAGGCCGATGCGGCCGCCAGTACTCCTTCTGTTTTCTGTCAGGCACTAACGTTCTCGTTTGACGACCTCGTAGCTGCAGTCGATATTGACGACAGTGCGATTCTCGCTATACTACAGTCGTTTTGCAGTACGACAGATGAACGTAACACCGACTACAGATCGCCTGGTGACTTCAACATGGCGAAGGCCCGCCCCATCATTCGTCAAGACGGCAAGTCCTTTGTTCTGTTCGATTACATCAACTTGATGGAATCTCTCTACGTCAGTCCATACTATTGGATGATCAACACACCCTACGAGCAAACTGCTTCGCGACACAGAGGAGAAGTCGCCGAACAGATTGTATATCGCCGACTAAAACATGTCTTCGGTGAGCAACATGTATTCCGGAATGTTCAACTGAAGGATAGTGCTGGCTACACCCACGGAGAAGTCGACGTACTGGTAGTTTTTGGCAATCGAGTCATAATTGGTCAAGTAAAATCGAAACGACTAACCTACGATGCAAGAAAGGGAGATGCCGCGGCGATTATTTCTGATTTCAAGAAGGGTATTCAAGCTGCCTACAATCAATGTCTGCAGACCGCCCGTATGATCATAGACGATGATTACTTGTATGAGGATCGACTTGCAAGCAAGATACGAATACCACTTGCCGATCCGAAGATATATTTGTTCTGCATTACGTCGGAGGATTATCCGGCTCTCGGCCATCAAACCGATTATCTCTTGGAGAAAATGTATACAGATGATATCCTCAAGCCCCCCTTTGTGTGTGACGTGTTTTGCCTGGATTCTGTCACGGAATTGTTGGATTCTCCACTACGTTTCTTGAGCTATATTGACCGCAGGCTGATTTTCCGGTCCAAGATCTTATCCGATCACGAATTGACTACCCTGGGCTATCATCTGTCGCACAATCTTTGGGTCGACGATAATCTCTCTATTATTTATATTGAGCAGAATTTCTCGGCGACTGTGGACGCAGCCATGTACGTGCGAAGATTGGGGCTTCCTGGTGATAGAGTGCCGAGGGGAGCGTTAACTCCGTTCGTCAACTCCGTATTGGGCGGCATAATCGCGGACTTGGAGATCAATCCTAGTAAGGCGGGAATCGACCTTGGGATGTTCTTGCTCGCACTTCCGCCGGACGCATGCGATCATGTTAACCAAAAGATAGACGCCATGGCCCGCAGGGCGGTGGTGAGTCTGCAGCCACAACGCGGTAGTTACGTGGCCGAGGTGCTAGGAGTGGGTCTTACGGTGTGCAGTGGGTACAATGGGGCGGCGACACATCTGATGCTGATCGAAGCAGTCCGAAGACGAATGTCTGAACACAATGCGACATGCTGGTTTGGGGTACTGGTGGATCCAGACGCTAAGCGGCCGTACTTTGTTCGGGAATTTGGCTCGTGGGAGCGGATTCTGGATGGCGTCAGTAGGGATGTAGACAAGGAATAGCAGACGTTGCGGGCGGTGACGGTATTCGTCCAACGCACGCGACTGGATCGACAACTTCGACTTCGGCCGCCTGCTCGGACTGTCCGAACACCTGGTCCGAGTCCTCGCCGCGGCCGTCGACCGACTCGCCCACCACGCCCATGTCGCCAACCTCGAAGGCGAGAATTACTGCCTTCCAACGCGCCGACATCGTGGCCGCCGCCGACCAAAAGTAGCCGCCCGGTTGCCCCGTACAGCACGCCCGCGCCGACCCCCGACGACGAGGTCCGCCGCTGAACGCACCTCCACAGCCGACTGAGCGCCCCTCCCCGGCCTCGCTCCGCAACCGCCCAGGGCCCTCGCCTTGATCCGCTCCCCGTCCGCTCCCATCGTTCCCGTCACACGATCCCGAGCATCTCATCTTGATTGTTGCCAGGGTCTCATCCTGATTGTCGTTCTACAGCCATACTTTGGGAATTGCAAACAACTCTCATCACTGTCATCGTCTTCACCAGACGAGACACAGAATCAGAAGCTACGTTGAATACGTCAAAGGTCTGCCGGTAGTAATCTGAAGTCATCTTCCATCCCTTTGGAGCGGCCATCAGCCTGATTCTCAAATTATGTAGAGAATAGTTGGCTTCTATCACTTCATCTACCACCCGTTGAACCAAGTGCTCGCACACAGCAGTCTTTGCAGATGCATCGTACAACTGCATGGCTTCAGTCAACAACGCGTCGACAGAGATGTCGAAGAGACGAAAACAAAGCTCTTGTAATTTAGGCCAGTCGCGAGCTGCCCAGAATCGTCCCGATAGTGAGGACGCCATCGCGGAAATGGACTTCAAGAGGTCGTCCGATGCGTTACTCACAATATGCATCTGTAGGGGTAGGTGCGGACCAAGGTCTCGCCAGCGGCGGGAAGGTGAATGACATGGAGCCTCCTCTTGTCCTTGGATTGGAAGCAGCAGAGTGCACGTACGTGACCGTGACACGGCCAAGGGCATGACACCCGCCCAGGCCTCCCCAGTGTAGCAGGGCGGACGGAGTCCGTTCCTCCGTTGCATTCCTGACGACGGCGCGAAAGGTCCCGCTGAACCGTGCCATGGTTTCGCAGGTCCGACCTGTCATGGTACCGGCGGGCTTCGTAGCCAAAGGAGGGCAGAGCATCTGGGATGGAAAACGGTCGCCGACTCTTCGGCGTCGTCCACAATCGTGCCCGTCACTCCCCGACTGGTCAGCTTCGCCTCCGACCCCCTCGCTCACCCTTCCGCCTCTTTCCGCCTCTTCGCCTGGTCGTACCACATCAGCAGCTGGAGGTCCTCCCGCAGCACCTTGTCGGGGACCTTCCGGGCGATATCGAGGATCGTGTCGTAGTCGCCCTTCCCCCAGGCGCGACGGAAGCCGGCGCGGACGGCCTCCAGACGGAACTTCGTCAGGCGCCGTCGCGACGGTTCCCGGTAGGTCTGGAACTCCCGGAGGAGCGTGCGCTCCCGGAGGCGCTCCAGGTCGGTGGCCTTGTTGACGTCCGGCACGTACCAGCGGTCGCGGGCGCGCTTCCGCAGGGTGGAGTCGTCCTTGGGCAGGTTCCGGGTGTCCTTGTAGTTGCTGGACAGGTAGCCGTGAATCTGGCAGGGGACCTCGCCCTCGCCGTCGTAGCAGAGGAAGTTCTGCTCCAGGAGGGTGGACAGCTCCAGAAGCTGCTCGTGCCTCTGCCAGCCGCCGAGCTCGCGGACGAAATCGGGGTGGATCGCCTGGAAGCTCCGGGGACGGGCCTTCAGTTGGAGGCGCAGCCACTCGATGGCGGACTTCTCGTCGGTCACGAGGAGGGCCAGCTGCTCGATGCGCCGGACCGTGAGCCGCTTGCGGTCGTGCTCGACGGCTTGCTCGGGGAGGAAGTACATGCCGTTGCGGGCCGCGAACCGCTGCTTCAGGCCTTCGTAGAACTCGGCGGCCGAGAGGGGGATGATCACGCCTCGCTGGACATGGAACGCCACCATTCGGTCGAAGAGGAGGTAGTCGAGGCGCTCGGCGACGATCTCCGCCACGTCCCCTTTGGCCACGAACACCGGCAGGTTTCTGAGGTGATTGTGGACGAACTCCCAGACGCCGTCCTCGCTTCCGGCCGTCAGCTTGAAGCGCGCCTCCAGGTCGCGGGACGGCTTGTAGCACGATATGACCAGGTCCTGCTTCACGGCGCCGCTGGCAACGGCTTGGTTGTAGGAGCCGACCTTCTTGTCCAGCGTGCGCACGTCGGCCACGACCAAGCCGGCGGCGGACAGGCCCTCCTGAATGGCGTTCCAAACCGAGTTCTGGGAGTTGTGGAACACGACGGTCATCCACCGCCCCGGCTTGAGGACCCTGGCGTATTCGCCGAAGCAGCGCCGCATGAGCACTTGGTATTCGTCCAGCTGCTTGCGCTGCGTCGGGCTGACGATCGCTTCCGGGGCTTGGTTCGTGAAAACGCCGTGGAACGCCTCGACGACGAAGTTGAGTTCGCCGTAGGCCAAGCTGTCGCCGAAGGGCGGGTCGGTGAAGATGTAGTCGACGGAGTCCCTTGGAACTGGGATGCGTCCGCAGTCCACGGCCGACACGACAGCATGGCCACGACGCGAAGGCATGGGCGTGAACGCCTTGGGCAATCGGCCGGTGCGTCCCGTTAGGTTGTAGCGGAGGGAGCATTCCGAGATCTGGGAGCTGACGTAGTACACCCCGGACATCGCACGGTTCACCTGGGAGTAGTGGGTTGGACCGTACCGATTCAAGATGGACATGCCGAGGATCGCCTGCTCGGCCAAGAACATGAGCATGTTGCGTAACCGCAGGTCGTCCTGCTGGCGAACCAAGCCCCACAGGCAAGCCAGAGTTCGCGCGGCCCGAGGCAGGAACAGGTGGTGCACGTGCTGAAACGAGGCCGACCCGGCCCGCCACTTGTCGCCCCACTTCGTCACGCCGTCGGAGACGTGCATCATGTGGTCCAAGGGCACGCCTTGGAGGGGCTCCATAGCTGCGATTCGCTCGAGAAGTTGAAGATCGGCACTGTCCGGCTCCTTTTCGTGCCTGTCGTTGCCGATCTGATAGTTGATCAGGACCGGCACTCGCTTGGGTTCGTCGACGCTCCGTTCAAGGGCTCGATCCCACCGGGCGGAAGAGCTTCGCACGAGCCGTATCTTCGTCAGCACCGCTCCGCACTCCGGGCACGGAAATTGCTTTTTCACCTTCTTGGTCCGGGCGTCCACGGCCTCCCGCCCGAACACCACCTCCCCGCCGCAGTCCGGACACGAGAACACCTCGCTCCACACCGTGTAGTTGATCCGGCCATTGGTCTTTCCGTCGGTGTGAAGCGTCTCGTACATCCAGCCGACTTCCTTCTCGACGTCTTCCAGCAGCTGTTTGGCCGCCTCGGCGAACTCGTCCACGTCGAAGGGGATGTTGTAGTTGGCGGTGATGAAGGTGGCCGCGGGGGACAGATCGCCCAAGACGGCCCGCCGCGCGCCCCACTTGGGCGGCTCCCGGCCTTGGTCCTTCCATTCCTTCTCGAGCTTGCGGCGGTACTCCTCCGGGGCCGCGCCGCACCACTGGGCGGCCACACCGGTCATCCCCGAGCCGCAGAAGCCGTCCAGCACGATGTCGCCGGGCTCGGTGTAGTGCAGGATCGACGGGACGATCGCCAGGTGGGGGACCTTGGTGTGGTAGCCGTGCGCCCGGTAGAGCGGGTCGGTCTTGCCCACGCTCACGTCCACGGCGAACGGCTCGCGGTGGTACTCCTCGGCGGGGTCGTAGGGCGTCCCGTAGTGCTCGACGAACTCGGCCAGGAACGGGTTCGGGCAGGCCGTGTAGTACGGCGGGTCGGACATGCGCAGGATGTTCTCGTCCTCCCCCCTTGGGAAGTCAGGACGCTTGCGCAGCTCGGGGAGCTTCTCGCGCAGTCGCTGCAGGAAGTGCTCGCGCCGGGCGTTGTCGGACTCGAAGGGCATGCCCAGGCACTCGACTTGGGCCGTCGTCGGGGCCGCCTTCCGCTCGAAGAGCCTGCTCGGCGAGTCGGTCACTTCTTCGATTCACTCAAGAAGGCAAGGCCGGATTCGGTCACCACGTAGGCTTGGTCGGGGTGTGTGGGTTCTTCGGGCCGGGTCATGCGAATCAGGCCGGCGCGAACCAGCGGGTCCAGGTGCTTGCGCCGGAAGAACGCGCGGTGGTTCAAGCCGGTGCGCTCCATCAGCTCCGCTCTGGTACGAGGCGCATCACAGTTAATCATAATCGTTTTCTGATGTTCCGTCAAGTTGGTCACTCCGGCAGTGACCAACCCCCCTTTGGGCGCGGCAGCTTGGTCAGTGACCAACCCCGCTTCGCTGGGCGGTCGGTCTCGGACATGCCGGGCCAGCGTGTACCGGCCCTGTCCTATCCGGCGAAAGAGCACCTGCGTGACCAAGTGCCGCGCCAGCCGCACGGCCTCTTCGCTCGACACCCCCGCCACGAGCCCGATCTGGGACAGCGTGACCTCGGCCTCCCGCGACGCGAAGGCGAACACGCGAGCCTGCGGCTCCGTCAAGGTCGCCCCGAGCGCCTGCCGCAACGCCTGCCGCGGCCCGGACATCAGCTTCTCCTTCTCTAGGACGATCTCGAAGCTCTTGCGGCGCTTGTCGTTGTCGATGCGGGGCGGGACGTTGCCCAGCTGCTGCCAGTTTCGGAAGACGTCGCGCAGGCCCCAACCGGCGTTCTCGCCAAGCCCGATGTGACGGAACGCGAACACGATTCGGGGGTTGCGGACCTCCTTCTCGCCGGGCTCGAACAGGTCGGCGTCCTGAGCGAAGGCGTCGCCCGGGTTCCAGAACACGGTCTGGTCGGCGTAGCGGCGGATCAGCGCCTTGCGGGAGGGGTCGGCGTAGTCCTGGTGGACGATCAGGTTGACCATCGACTCCCGGAACGCCAGGTAGTCGGGCGGCGTGTCGTCCCGTTGCATGGTCTGCGGGTCCAAGCGGAACGGATGCTCGGCGAACTTCTCGTACCATTCCTCGATCAACGTGCGCCAAGTGCGCACCAAGTTGTCTTCCAGCACCAAGCGGTCGAACCAGCGTTTGCCCGTATAGGCGGCGGCGCGGTCTGTCGAGTAGCGCTGACAATCCACCACCGGACGCGGCAGATGCTGCCGGAGCGCCGGGTTCGTTCCAAAGAGGAGCACCACCGCGCGCGTCGGCAATCGGCGTTCGCCCCGTTCCACGAGCAGCCCCATCTCGGCCAAGAAGTCCAGGTCGGACGCTTCTTTGTGGGATCGGTTCCCCAGCCTCGCCTCGTAGACGGCTCGGTACCAGCGCAGGCTTTCTTCGTCGAACGCCTTGGCCGGGTCGATCTCCACCAACTGGCTGTCGTAGCGCTCGGAAGCGGCATCGACAAGAAAGCGGTTGCGCTCGCTGGCGGAGCACCGAACGTCGCTGCCTCCGCTCCTCACGAACGCGCGACGGATGTCGTTGTTGAGATAGACGGGCTTCTGCGAGCGGGACACCTCCGGGATGTAGAAGACCAGCAAGTCCAAGTCGCCCAGCCGGTGCAGCTCCTCCTGCACCTCCACGCCGACGCTGAACTTTCGAGGTTGCCGCAACGTGTTCAGCTATTGGGCCAAGTCAAGCCTACGGGGATGCCGACCAGCGGCACGACGACCTCCTCCACGCAGCGCCGCCATGGGCGACCACGCGCTTCCCCTTGCGAACGAACGCGGAACGTTCGGGGGCCAGCAGGGGCAGGTAGTCCTGGGGCAGGCCCGACGGTGGCCACGGACGGGTGTCTGCAAACTCGGCGGCCGCTCGCAGGCGTAGCGTCGCGTTGGGGCAGACGTGGACGCACTTGTCTCGAAGGCCGACGACTCCTCTGGCGGCTGGACGGCCACAACCTGTCGCTTCGACATTGCCCGTGGTTGGAGGCGAGCCAGGAGCATGTCGAGGAGCACGGCCACGACCAGCCGGGCAGCCCGCACTCGCGGACGAGAGATCAGGTCGAACGAACCCGTGCCCAGATTCTTCTGGTAGACGGCGGGGGCGGCACTCAGGCCCCGCCCGGTCCAAATGGTGCGCAAGTACGTGCGGCACATGGTGCAACATGACCGGCGGGGGCGGCGGCAGGCTCGCCAAGCCCGCATAGCGACGCCCCAGCCACTCGGCGAAGGCGGCGTCGACGCGGTCGCGGAGTGCGGCAAGATTCGGCTCGGTCGCATCGGCGGTCTCGCGTTCCGGGGATGGGGCGAGCACCCCGCCCATGTGCGGGCGAAGCGTAGCCAGTTGCCGCAGCGCGCGTCCGGGTCTGGCAGGGCGTTGGGTGCCGCGCCGAGCAGAGCGTCCCAGGCGTTTCGCCTGCGCGTCGGCACCCGAGGTTCGCACTCCAGATGTAGCCTCCACAACTCCTTGAACACCGCCACCGCTCGCAACTCCGGGTTGCGCTTGAGCAACGGTGCCGCCTCGGGCCGACTTATGACAGCCTTCCCGGATTTGCATCGGGTTGATTGATGTTGATGCAATAGCGGCCAGTTCTTAGTTTGGAAGTCGGCAAGTGGCCAGCAAAAGCGCGACCATCTGGCAACGCGACGGTGACGGCGATGTTTTCTAAACAACCACCAACAAGATACAGGCCAGCGGGTATCTCGTTTTCAACATCACCTCCACAGGGTGTCAGGCGTCCACTGTTGAACTTGAGTTGCGGCATATCCATCCCATTGCCGATCGCCACTCCTAAGCTCCATGCAAGGTTGCTGATCCAGATTCGGACTGGCCAGGGGCCGTGTTGGACCAAGAAGCCGACTATCTCTGAAGGTGTTGCTTTTTTGATTGATGTTCTAGTTGGGATGAAGTGGGCGTGAGCATTGCGCACCCCTCTTAGAACGTCTTCGTAGGTGACGGCTCTTGCAATTGTCACCAATCCGGGTAGCTTCATGGCATGTTGCAAATTTTGTATGGTGAGCGTCACGCGATTATCGGTTGACATTTTTAGAGAATATGCATTCATCTCCTCAGAGACGAACAAGATGTCGCATACCTTGGTTTTACGCCAACGTTTTAGGGTTGTGCGTTCGCCAACCCTTGGTCTGATGAGCGAGCGACTATCCAAGCAGAGCGTCAGGCCTGGACCAAATGGCTCAGTTGCTAGTGGTGTGTCAAGGGGAGTCATCGTTGGGAGATTTTCCATAATAAAACCTTTTGAGCCTATCGCTGTACCCTGAATGATAGTTGCCACACGACCCTTGCCTTCTGCCAGGCGGGGAATGGTTCTGTTCCGCCAATACCTTGTCACATGAAGCGCCTCCAAGGTAGCGAGAGCCACTGGTCCTGCCACCTCTAATGTTTGATCCAACGGAACCTCTTCATTGTTGGCAAGTCTGATTTGTCGTTCGAGGCGGCGGCGGACTGCGAGGGGTCTGAGTTCACGGGTACGCTTCATCCTTCATTCTCCTCGCGGTTGTGCTCCCCGGGGAGCAGTTGGCGGCGTTGGGCCGCAGATTTGTTCGATCAGGCGGTCGTCGATCACGACGTGGCTCATCGGGCGTCCTCGCGGCAACTCGGCCAGGGCGTTTGTGCAGGTCGGCTTGAACTCGACACGGCCCACATCAAAGGCCGCAACCGTGGTGGCCCCGGCCCGGGGCGAGTTCGGCGGCGTGGAAATGTGTGGAAGGAGTCGTCCGTCACCCTTTCGAAGGCCTTGGCGTCAGTCGCCGATGGAAGTTGGGGTCCACCGTCTTGAAGCGCGGAATGCTCGCTTAATCCGTTCCAGGCCCTTGTGGCGCGCACCGCGTGGTCGGCGCCGAGCTTCTGCTTCGCCACGCTGGTGCCCAGCACATACACGCCGTCCAGTGCTGCTTCCCGGGCGATCCGGGCTTCGTTGCGGGCATACGAGAACGAGTCAGCCGTCGCACGCACGTCGAAGTGCTTGCCCACCTTGGGCAAGCGTAGTACTCGGTCGACCCGCACGGCGATCCGAGCCTCGCTCCGTAGCGGTCGCCGCTTGCGGCGCACGGCTCTCGGGCGACCTGCTCCAGTTGCGCCGCCGTGTCGGCCAGTAGCTCGTGACGCTTGGCGCGCCGCTTGAAGCCCAGCTTCTGTGCCGTGCCCACGACGGCCGCGACGTGGCCATGCGGCCGCCAGCGTTCGATGCGGAAGGCGTCCTTGAGTGCCGGAACCGCGGCCCCGCCCTTGAGCAGGACGCGCAACCCCTCGACCAGTTCGTCGGGCCAGCGCGAAGGTTCGCCAACGCTGGCTTGCGCACCTTGCCACCGTCGCGGTAGGAGTGCCGTAGCAGGACGGGCGGGCGGCGAGTTCCGTTTCGGCACGCGTTCCGGCTAGCGGCCTGCCTGACCTTAGATGGACCTCCTCTCTCACCCCTCCGCCTCCTTCCGCCTCTTCGCCTGGTCGTACCACATCAGCAGCTGGAGGTCCTCCCGCAGCACCTTATCGGGGACCTTGCGGGCGATGTCGAGGATCGTGTCGTAGTCGCCCTTTCCCCAGGCGCGACGGAAGCCGGCGCGGACGGCCTCCAGACGGAACTTCGTCAGGCGCCGTCGCGACGGTTCCCGGTAGGTCTGGAACTCCCGGAGGAGCGTGCGCTCCCGGAGGCGCTCCAGGTCGGTGGCCTTGTTGACGTCCGGCACGTACCAGCGGTCGCGGGCGCGCTTCCGCAGGGTGGAGTCGTCCTTGGGCAGGTTCCGGGTGTCCTTGTAGTTGCTGGACAGGTAGCCGTGAATCTGGCAGGGGACCTCGCCCTCGCCGTCGTAGCAGAGGAAGTTCTGCTCCAGGAGGGTGGACAGCTCCAGAAGCTGCTCGTGCCTCTGCCAGCCGCCGAGTTCGCGGACGAAGGCGGGATGGATCGCCTGGAAGCTCCGGGGACGGGCCTTCAGTTGGAGGCGCAGCCACTCGATGGCCGGACTTCTCGTCGGTCACGAGGAGGGCCAGCTGCTCGATGCGCCGGACCGTGAGGCGCTTGCGGTCGTGCTCGACGGCTTGCTCCGGGAGGAAGTACATGCCGTTGCGGGCCGCGAAACGCTGCTTCAGGCCTTCGTAGAACTCGGCGGCCGATAAGGGGATTATCACGCCTCGCTGGACATGGAACGCCACCATTCGGTCGAAGAGGAGGTAGTCGAGGCGCTCGGCCACGATCTCCGCCACGTCCCCCTTGGCCACGAACACCGGCAGGTTCCTGAGGTGATTGTGGACGAAATCCCAGACGCCGTCCTCGCTTCCGGCCGTCAGCTTGAAGCGTGCCTCCAGGTCGCGGGACGGCTTGTAGCACGAGATGACCAGGTCCTGCTTCACGGCGCCGCTGGCAACGGCTTGGTTGTATGAGCCGACCTTCTTGTCCAGCGTGCGCACGTCGGCCACGACCAAGCCGGCGGCGGACAGGCCCTCCTGAATAGCGTTCCACACCGAGTTCTGGGAGTTGTGGAACACGACGGTCATCCACCGCCCCGGCTTGAGGACCCGGGCGTATTCGCCGAAGCAGCGTCGCATGAGCACTTGGTATTCGTCCAGCTGCTTGCGCTGCGTCGGGCTGACGATCGCTTCCGGGGCTTGGTTCGTGAAAACGCCGTGGAACGCCTCGACGACGAAGTTGAGTTCGCCGTAGGCCAAGCTGTCGCCAAAGGGTGGGTCAGTGAAGACGTAGTCGACGGAATCGGTTGGGATTGGGATGCGTCCGCAGTCCACGGCCGATACGGCGGCATAGCCGGGACGCGAAGGCATGGGCGTGAACGCCTTGGGCAATCGACCAGTGCGTCCCGCTAGGTTGTAGCGTAGAGAGCATTCCGAGATCTGGGAGCTGACGTAGTACACCCCGGACATCGCGCGGTTCACCTGGGAGCCGCCGGGGCGTCCGTGCTGGATCGGCTGGTACCGATTCAAGATGGACATGCCGAGGATCGCCTGCTCGGCCAAGAACATGAGCATGTTGCGCGACCGCCGGTCGTCCTGTTGGCGAACCAAGCCCCACAAGCAGCCAGAAGTACGCGCGGCTCGGGGCAAGAACAGGTGGTGCACGTGCTGAAACGAGGCAGATCGGGCTCGCCACTTGTCGCCCCACTTCGTCACGCCGTCGGAGACGTGCATCATGCGGTCCAACGGCACGCCTTCGAGGGGCTCCATGGTTGCGATTCGCTCGAGAAGTTGAAGGTCGGCGCTGTCTGGATCCTTTTCGTGCCTGTCGTTGCCGATTTGATAGTTGATCAGGACGGGCACTCGCTTGGGTTCGTCGACGCTCCGTTCAAGGGCTTGATCCCACCGGGCGGAAGAGCTTCGCACGAGCCGTATCTTCGTCAGCACCGCTCCACAACCCGGGCACGGAAATTCCTTCTTCACCTTCTTGGTCCGGGCGTCCACGGCCTCCTTGCCGAACACCACCTCCCCGCCGCAGTCCGGGCACGAGAACACCTCGCTCCACACCGTGTAGTTGATCCGGCCCTTGGTCTGCCCGTCGGCGTGGAGCGTCTCGTACATCCAGCCGATGTCCTTCTCCACATCGTCCAGCAGTTGTTTGGCTGCTTCGGCGAACTCGTCCACGTCGAAGGGGATGTTGTAGTTGGCGGCGATGAAGGTGGCCGCGGGCGACAGGTCGCCCAGAACGGCCCGCCGCGCACCCCACTTGGGCGGCTCCCGGCCTTGGTCCTTCCATTCCTTCTCGAGTGTCCGACGGTACTCCTCCGGGGCCGCGCCGCACCACTGGGCGGCCACGCCGGTCATTCCCGAGCCGCAGAAGCCGTCCAGCACGATGTCGCCGGGCTCGGTGTAGTGCAGGATCGACGGGACGATCGCCAGGTGGGGGACCTTGGTGTGATAGCCGTGCGCCCGGTAGAGGGGATCGGTCTTGCCCACGCTCACGTCCACGGCGAACGGCTCGCGATGGTACTCCTCGGCGCGGTCGTAGGGCGTGCCGCAGTGCTCGACGAACTCGGCCAGGAACGGGTTCGGACAGGCCGTGTAGTAGGGCGGGTCCGACATGCGCAGGATGTTCTCGTCCTCCCCCTTGGGGAAGTCGGGACGCTTGCGCAGCTCGGGGAGCTTCTCGCGCAGCCGCTGCAGGAAGTGCTCGCGCCGGGCGTCGTCGGACTCGAAGGTCAGGCCCAAGCATTCGACCTGGTCGGTCGTCGGGGTCGCCTTCCGCTCAAAGAGCTTGCTCGGCGAGTTGGTCATGGGGTGGGTACGGGGCAAACCATTCTTAATGTATAATCAAATTGCGGCGTCCCGTCAAGTTGGTCACTCCAGCAGTGACCAACCCCCCTTTGGGCACGGCAGCTTGGTCAGTGACCAACCCCATTCCGCGGGGGTACGACCCGCCGTCCACCCCGTCCCGCGTCATTCGTCCTCCAGCACGATCCTGACCTTGCCCGGGTCCCTCCCCCCGACCTGCTCCTCCAACCAGCCGGCCAGCCGCTTCACCATGTCGGACGGCGTCGAGGGCGCACCGTCGGGAGCCAGAGCGGCGCAAAGCTCGGCCGGCCTCACCGACACCTTCTCGAGCCCCGCGAGCGCCTCGGCCAGGGCGTCGATCAGCTCCTGCTTCGGGTCCTGCGCCAGCCGACCGCTCGCCACGAACCGGTCCACGAGCGCCTTGGCCGCCGGCTCCAGCAGCTTCAAGCTCTCCTGGGCGGTGGGGTCGGCCAGGTTCTCCAACAGGGTGTCGGCCCAACGCGCCAGCATCCGGTCCGCCTCCTGGTCGAGAGCGTCCAGCGCGGACTGCGCCGACGGTTCCGAGTCCTCGACGCCCAGGCGGAAGCCGCAGTGGCCGCACACCGGCGCGACGCGCAGTTCGGACTCCATGAGAGCCGTGCACGAGGCCAGCCCCTTCAGCCGCTCCCGGTAGTCGTCCAGCTGCCGCTTGGGCAGGATGTCGATTGCGCACAACTTGGCCAACCCCTTCAGCCGGGCGCTCGCCAGAAGGCGCCGCCTCTGCTCCTCGCCGGCCCCTCCCAGGCGGTGCTTGGCGTGGGCCGCCAAGTAGATGCGCACGTACTCGCCCTTGAGGTCGCGCAGGTCTCGGTCGGCTTTGCGACGAAACTCGGCGGAACGACGCATCTTGGGGTCGGCGAACCGGGCCAGCACGTCCCGCCGGACGATCCCCGTCCGAACGGCCCACTCGTGCTCCGACGGCAGTCCCGCCAGCGCGGCCGTCAAGTAGGACGCCAGCGGGTCCAAGCTGGTCCGTAGCGCGTTCAGCGCGTCTACCTCCTCCAAGCACGCCATGCCCGCGCCGTGGGACTCCACCTCGTCGACGGAGTGGCGGAAGTTCTTCAGCTTGCCGGGCGTCGTGTAGGCTTGAAGGGATTCCAGGAACGCCTTGGTCCTCTTCATGCCTTCGCGGAGCCGCTGGGATTCGTCGTCCGTCAGCAGGGGAGCGCCCCAGAACGGAAGCCCCTCCTGAACCAAGTGCCCGCCCTTGGCCAGCCGCTGCACCACCTCCGTCAGCTTCTCCTGCAGCTGCTGGACCGCCGCCTGCTGGCCCTGGGTCGCCAGCCGGGCCGCGCCGGGCTGCAAGCCGACCAGCTCGCACAAGGCGGTCAGCGCCGGCAGGTTCCACTCCTTTGGCGCCTTGTAGTGCTTGAAGTCGACCAGCTCCCTGATAGGGCGCTTCGCCATCTCGGGAAGGCCGACCGCGTCGAACACCGCCCCCGGCACTGCCAGCACCACGTGACCGGAGTGCACAAGCGCCGCCAGCACGACCACCACCCACTCGGGCTCCAGCCGCTGGCCGTTCTTGTCCATGTACTCCACGCCGCGATCGACCTCGACGATCTCGCCCCGGTTCACGACCTGCCCGTGCCCCTTCCGCTCCAGCAGCTCCAGCACGTGTCCGGCGTAGGGCGAGCCGGAGGGGTCGATGCGGTCGCCGTCCAAAAGCCCCAGCGCGTCCAGCACGGCGGTGGCCTGGGCGGTCGGGCGCTTGCCGGCCACGACCTGCAGGGCGTCTCGGGCCGCCTGCTCCCGGCTCTGGTCCGTCACCACCACCGAGAAGCGGGGATACCCAGGCGCTTGGTCCGCAAAGTGAGGCGAAAGGCACAGGCCCGCCACCGCGTTGACGAACCCGCGAAAGTCGACCACTTCGTCGGGGCGAAGGCCCGCGACCTCGCGCACCGACTTCTCCTTGCTCCACTCGACGAGCCTTCGAGCGCGGCCCCTGTACGTGCCCTGGAAGGCGTCGATCATGTTCTCGCGAAGCCAATTCACGATCTCGCGCAGGAAGCCGTCCGCCTTCTCTTGGTAGGTCTTCTTGGCGTGTCCCGACGACGTCAGCGCCAAGTCCGCCGCTGCGGCGTAGCTTGTCAACGCCTCGTCGAAGGTCTGGTCGCGGCGGTTCAGTCGCACGAACACCTCGTCGGGCTTCTGCTCGTCCTTGAACCTGGGCGGCTCGTAGGGCTGGATGAAGTACAGGTAGAAGTCCCTCGGAGGCACGGCGGTGGAACGCTCGTTGGGCGCCCCGAAGAACAAGTAGCCCCGCCTGGACGCCTTCCGGTCCGGCCAGACCAGTTCGTGTTCCCAAATCTGGTAGCCGGTGACGTAGGTTTGGTCGGTGCACTCCATGATCCGGCGGAGCGCGTCGTAGTAGTAGCGGTCCAGCTTGGAGTCGTCCAACGTCTCGGCGCGCGCCTCGATCAAGGCGTCGTAGTCGTCGGTCTTCTTCAGGTCCAGGTAGTACTGGCCGTTGTCGGGGTTCGAGGACACGAACTGGCCGCTCACCGTCTTGTATATCTCGTGCATGACGGCTTCGACCTGGGTCAGGAGGTCGTCGGCCGGGTCGCCCCCCAAATCCTCGACGCCGGGTTGGTGGAGGCACAGGGCGTCCCGCAACTCCTTTGCCGTGGCGCCCAGGTTCGAGTGTATGTCGCCGGTCGTGAGCCTGTGGACCGAGAGCGCGTAGATGATCCGCAGCGCCATCTCCATGTACTGGGGCCGCGTGTACGCCTGCCGGATCCGCGCCTCCAGCACTTCGCTGCACTGAACGACGGCGCGGATGTCTGGCACGGCGCGGAACGCGGGGTTGTCGCGCAGCGTGTTCCAATAGCTGTCGTAGGTGACGAGTCCCGGGTGGTCCGCCGGCAGCTCTTCGTCGAGCATCTTGTGCATTGCTCGGGAGAGCGTCTTGATGATCTCCCGCTTCTCGGCCTGCGCCACTTGGTCGAAGGCGTCGATGTAGGCGGGGTGCACCGGGAAGAGGTGGACGTACTCGTCCATGCCCTCGTTCATGCGCTCGTAGAACTTGGCGAAGGGTGCCAAGTGTTCGCGTATCTTGGCCTTCTGGTCGGCCGTCTTCTTCAGCAGGCGCTCCGCCACCACGAACTTCACGTCGCTCTTGGCGATGAGCACTTGTTCGAAGCGGTCCTTGACCCGCCGAAGCGCCTGGGCCGCGAATGCAAGCGAGGGAGCGCCGAAGATCGTTTCCTGCACGCCGGCCATGAAGCGGAAGCGCAGGTCGCGGCACACTTCGCCCACTTCGCGCATGAAGTTCAGGTCGTACACCAGCTCCTGGTCCTTCCGCGACCGCAGGTAGTCCAGAAGCTCGTCCACCACCAGCAAGAGGCCGTGATCGGGGAAGACGCCGTGGAACGCCGCCATCATCTCCTCGAAGCAGTGCTTGTTGCTGCGCACTTCGTCGGCGGGGGGGAAGGCGTAGTGGATGCCCATGGCGGCCGTTTCTTCCTCCAGCGCGTTCGCCAGGATGTCGCGCAGGGGCATCTGCGACGCCCCGATCTCCACCCGGATCACCTTGAAGCGGCCCGCGACGGCCTTGGCGGCCAAGGCCAGCTTCGGATGCGTAAGGCGCTCGGCCAACTCCGCGTGCTCGGCGACCCCGGCCAGCACCGACATCAGGTGGGACTTGCCCGTGCCGTAGTTGCCCACTACCAGAACGCCCCGGTTGTCGGCGGCAGCGTCGTACTGAAGCTGGGGGATCACCACCGCCGACAGCTTCTCCGCCATCTCGTCGGACACGACGTAGGACTCCACCAGCTTCCGCGCCTCGTCCGCCTTCGCCGCGTTGCGAAGCTGCACGACGGATTCGATGGGATCGAAGCGGATCAGGTCGCGGTACTTCATCGGGGGCGCTCCTGGCGGGCGTCGCGTCCTTGGGCGTCCACTACGATCGCATCGTCGGCCAAGTCCGCCATCGGGTAGCTGCGGTGCTCCGGATGACCGGAAGCCGCATACGCCAGCCGCCCCTCGGCCACCGGCCCCGGCCACGCCGCCACGACCACCTGGTGGCGCGCCGGCCCTTGGAGCAGTTTGAGTGGGTCCTGCTGGAACGCCGGGTCGAAGGCGATCTCGATGTTGTCCAGCAGTACCATGCGGCTGGATGCCGACACCGACGCCGCTTCAACGCACTTCGTGTGGGCTTCGTCCACGATCTCGCCCAGCAGCCCGGCCAAGCGGAGCGCGCGCTGTCGTTCCGTGAGCTCCAGCATTCGGCGGGACAACTCCAGGCCGACGTTCACGAGGGGCGCGCCGGTGCGGTCGCGGAGCGTCCGCAGGGCCGTCGTCTTGCCCGAGCCGGGCGGACCCGCGACGAGCACGAGTCGATGGCGGAGCGACGCGGCTTTCTGGGCGCTGCGCTCGATCCGGTCGGCAAGGGATTCCATTCCGTACAGTATATCACGCCCGGGGGACGGAGACGCCGCCGGCGCGGAGCCTGCCGGTGCTTCGAGCCCCGTCGCAACCGATGCACGCGCGGATGCTCGACCTGCCTATCGTAAGCGTCCCGTTCGGCGCCCCAGGTGATGCCGTAGCGTCCGTCACGTCTCCTAGCAGGATACAAGGACGTTGGCCAACAGCGCCCGGCAGGTAGGTAGGGTAAAGCAGGCAGTAGGCTTCACTGTTGGGGCGCATTCTCTCTGGCTGAATCCAAGTTCAAAAGGTTGTGCCAAAACGCCGATAGTTCCGGTCGACTTTTGTCTCGAGTGTCCTCGCCCGCGCGAATAACGTCAGGCGGATGAGACAGCCGAAGCAACTTGTCGTTGTGACCGGCCTTCTGCACGGATTGTTCGATCAGTAGACGGTGTTCCTTCAACAGCTCGTGAATGTTCTGCCAATCCAGATCACGCGTGGTTGAGAATCTGCCTAGGTCAGCTTCTGAAACGTAGAACCGCCGATCCATCTTGTGAAGAAAGCGATTTAGAAGACGAATTCTGTGCTGCTGGGCAGACGTATATCGGGTCGGCTTCGACTCCGAGGTGGATTCCATCCCTAGCTTGCTCAAGATGCCATGTACGTCTCCTGGCGCAAAGTAATCCCCTTTTGGGAATTCTTCATCGCCAGTCCCAACTCGAATCCCTTGAACTTGCTCTCCCAAGCTAGCCCGCGCGCCATGGAATTTCGTCTGCCCGATACTTACGACAGGCAACCGCAGTGTACAGCCTTCAAATCTAGGGGACTGCATCCGAATCCTAGTGAAGTCCACCTCGTGAAACTCGCAGCGGAAGAAGTGTGGTTTGTCCAGGTTGGCGGGTCCCAACCGTTCGTGACGGAAGACAAGATCGCGCAACGTACCGACAGGTCGCAGCTTACCGCTGTCCGCGATGAGTCTCGCGACCAGACGGCCACCGTTCTCTCTGCCGACGACGTCCATGAAACCCTGTCGGACAGCTGCGCATACCGACTCGATCGTAGCGGCGTAACCTCTACCGTTGGTTGCCGCGTTTCTCGCAACCTCCTCTGTCACTATGTCGTCAAGAACCGATCGGTTGAGAAAGCGCCGAAGGTCGTCCGGCTCCTGTTCTAGGCACTGGCCGATCTTGCTTGCCAGGAAGTAGCTGTAGAAGACTTCGTGCTCGAAACGAAGAGTCTTTCGGTCCGTGTCGGCTGTAGTGAGAAAGGCGTAGCTAGATACGCGACTCCTAATTGCCTTGGCTGCGTCCGGTGGCAAGTCGTAGTCTTCGGCCAAGAGTGCGGCTAGCTCCTGTACGGTCTCAAAATCCAGGATTCGACTTTCTTGCCACCACATTTCCATGGCCAGCTCCGCTAGAAACAAGCGATGCTGATCTTGGCTCATCAGGGGTGTGCCGTCTTTGTTCAAGAGCTTCTTGTGCTCACGACTTACAAGAGCCTCCACAAGCCGGTCCAGCAAACTCGTGTCGGAGAACAGATCAACACCCTCTATCAATAGTAGTTCGGCGACCCGCGAAACGTAAAACGGTTTTGATAGGACACGGCGGTTGGAATCGTCCAGACTGCCTCGCAATCGTTGAAACTCCGAAAGTACTGTCTTGCACTTCCGGGTACCTACTTCTGCAGCGACCGTTTCAACGTATTCGTCGGCTTGCGTGTCGCGCCAGGGCTGTACACGTACGGGATCCACACGGTAACCAAGTCGGCCGTCCCATCCAAACCGCGTAGCGTACTCCCTAAAATTGTTGTAATCAAAGAACGATGAGCGTGCGGAGGCGACGACTGCGCCTCGCTGCTCCAGTGTTGCCACGAATGCGGCCAATGACGAAAAGGCTTCATCGTATCCTCCGCTACCAAGAAGCTCATCAAAGCCATCAATGACCGGCACCAAGAGCCCCGACCGTACGAGCGGTGTAACCGCACTGTATGTGAACCTAGCCCGAAGATCCTGCAGTTCTCTGGCCATTGCATCGTCGAGTCGCGACAACGAGCGACCCTGGACGTCCACGTAGAAGAACAGCGACTTCACGCTACCGTCCATAAATTGCTTGGCTCGTTGCAGCGTCATGTGCCGAAGGACCATCGTCTTGCCCGATCCCGCCTCGCCCTGGACCAACACGACGCGAGTAGCCAAATATGGCAGATTCCTGGTGCTTCGGGATTCGACCACTTCCACAGCGTCGGCGTCGCCATGCTCTTGATTCTCGGCCTGGTCGTCGGTGTCGCCGGCTCGTGCTAGAGTTCGGACATACTCAGGCCGATCATGGGCCGTCTTGACAACAAACTGCGCAAGGCGATACAAATCGGCCATCTCCGGACCCGCCAGAAAATCCCTATACTTCATCCAGGCACCGCCAACGCACACATCCGGAAGGCTGCCATCGTCCGACTGCCTCAGATTCGCTTCGCGAGTACGCCCGTCTCGCTCCCAGATCAACGTACTCCCGTCCGTCAGGACGTCCGACCCGGGGTCGGCGAATCGCCTAATGTCCTTCTTGATTTCAGTCGTGTCCATTGTCTACCATGCGCAGACTCGCGCCCCCTTTCGTTCCAGCAAGGTGGTGTATGGGCCCTTCGATTCCCGCTTGGTCAAGTATACCAGCTCAACCTCCGACGCCACAAGGGCCAATAGCGCGGGAACCATGTCGTCGTCGTCGCTGGCCAGCACCACGGTGTCCGCCAGCTTCTCGTAGCGGATGGCCATGGCGTCCGCAGTCAGCAGGGTGTCGACCATCTTCTGGGTATGTCGAGATGCAACATCCGACAGCCGGACCGGACATCCTGTCGCTGGGCACCGGCCCTTGCACCACGATGCGAAGGGATGGAGCGTGCAGCGTGCGCTGCCGAGGAGGCAGTTGCCAGACGATTCGACGGCCACCCTGAGCCGTTTCGGATGGGATAGCCTGACCGACCTGCGTATTCGGGCGGTTGGATCCCAGACCGGCGATTCGGCGAGCTCGATCCGAAACGACTGCCGTCCCCGTCGTCGAGGCATGTGGTCAATCGACCGAGCAACCATGGATCGAAGGTCGCGTTGCGCCGCCGGAACGTCTCCGTCCCATCCACCGTAGAGTCGCGCGGTCACTTCGTTGGCGCGAGGGACGGCCGTGAGGACACGGTTCACGAGTTGCCCAATCCCGTCGCGAATGTCCGCGCGGTTTGGATGCCGACCGCTAGGCCAGAGCTGGAGGTTGAAGAGGTCGGCAAGGCAGTAGGCGCGCATTGGTCGTGTCGTCCGAGGCTCGAGAGGTGGGCGGGAAGATAGCACGACACCGCAATCGGGTGGATGGTTGAATCGGACCGTCAGTGAAAGACCTGCGTGCGGCCAGCATTCGACTGGTCCGTGTGCCGCCCTCTCACCGGACAGTTGACCGAGCGCCTCCGGCGACTTAAGTGAACAGCCCCGCGAGTGCCCCCACGGCGAAGGAGACGACAGTGCACATCTTGATCGACATCGGCCCCCGACATCCCTCGAAGGAGGTCGTGGACATGCGGCCCAGCGCAGAGGGCACGCGATGAGCGCCCGAACCCTCACGGCCGCCGCGCTCTTGGGCGGAACCGTCCTGGTCGCCGGCGCCGTCTTCGTGCTCCAAGGCTCGGTGCTCGGACCGCCCGCCGAACTGGACGGAAGTGCCCCTTTGGCGCACGCCGACGCCTCTTCAACGCCTGCCGACGCCGCCGCGGCCTTCCTCGCGCTCTTGGACGGTCCCGCCGGGGAGAAAGCCGTCTATCCGCTGGACGACCCCGAGCGCTTCGACTGGAACTTCGTGCCTCGGCGCCGGAACGGCCTTCCCCTCAAGGAGATGACGTTGGAGCAGCGGACGGCGGCGCACGCTCTCTTGCAGGCGACCACCAGCGCGCAGGGCTACCTGAAGGCCAACGCCGTGATCGAGCTGGAGCGCATCCTGGGGATCCTCGAAGGCCGGCCCGGGCGGCGGGACCCGGAGGACTACTACGTCACCGTCTTTGGCACGCCTTCGCCCGACGGCGCATGGGCATGGCGCTTCGAGGGCCACCACCTGTCGCTCAACTTCTCGTCGCCCGCCAACAGCCTCGCGGTGACCGGCCCCGCGTTCATGGGGGCCGATCCGGCGCGGGTGCCGTCGGGTCCCAAGGCGGGATGGCGGCCGCTGGGCAGGGAGGAGGACTTGGCCCGCGCCCTGGTGACGAGCCTGTCGGCGGAACAGCGCGAGACGGCCGTGTTGACGGCGCAGGCGCCTCGGGACATTCTCACCGGCTCGGACCGGGAGGCCCGGCTGGACTCGTTCGAGGGGCTGGCGGCGAGCGAGATGACCGACGACCAGCGCGAGACGCTCTTCCTTCTGCTGGACGAGTACGTGGGCAACATGGCGTCCGACGCCGCCCGAGCCTGGACGACGCGCATCCGCGAGGCGACGGCGCTCGGCGAACTCTACTTCGCGTGGGCCGGCCCGACCGAGCCCGGCCACGGCCACTACTACCGCATCCACTCGCCCGCGTTCCTGGTCGAGTACGACAACACGCAGGACGACGCCAACCACGTGCACTCGGTCTGGCGCGACCTGGAGAACGACTTCGGGGGCGACGCCCTGGCCCGCCACTACGAAGACGGCGGCCACGCTCGCTGAGCCCGGGTGCGTCCAGAGGCGCGACAGAGGGGCGGGGCGTGGGGCGCATCGCCGTCTGCGTGCCGGCGCGATTTGCTGCCGGGACCGAGCGATTTGACAAATTGACCGGGGAATTTGTCAAAGAATCTGTCACGACGGCCCGAGAACCTCCCAAATCCAACCGAACGCGACCATTCGGCACCTCCGGCGAGCGCCCGGAACCATTCCACTTGCCGCGCCGCCTTGCCAGTCCCACGTTAGCCCTTGTTCGCACGACGACTTCACACCGGCAAGGGAGATCGAGAAGATGGGCAAGTGCGTGGCGGCGAGCGTGGTGGGCGGGGCGGTCTACTTCGTCCTCGGATGGATCATCTACGGGTTCCTCATTCAGGACTCGGGCGCGGCGGCGGAACCCGTCATTTGGGCGATCGGGCTGGGGTCGGTGTTCATCGGCGCGGTCCTCGCCCTCGTGCTGAGCTGGCGGGGCACCACGGGCGCCGGAGACGCCTTCATGGCGAGCGCCGGGTTCGGGGTCCTGCTCGGGCTCGCGATCGGGTTCTCGCTCATGGGCACGATGGAGCCGGAGATGGGACCCGACTTGACTGCGGTCATTCGCGACGCGGTGATCGGCACCTTGATGTACGGGGTTGCCGGCGTGGTCGTGGCGAAGGTGCTGGGCGCCGGAGGGGCAGCCGCGCCCGAGGGATAAGAGCGCGTCGGCGGCGCGAACGCGGCGCGGTCGCTTGCCCGTGGAGGTCGACTCACATCCCCCAAACGGCGATCTCGGCGCCGTCTGCGGCGGTCCGGTCCAGGCGGAACAGCTTCTCGTCCCAGCTTCGGTCGTCGCGCCGGTCGAAGACGATCAGGTGTCCGGCATCGGCCCCGCAGCGGTCCATGTAGCCCGCGGTCTGCTCCACGCCGTCGGCCAGCGTGCGTTCCAGGCCCTTGTGAAGCACCTTGCACTCGATGACGTGCTTCTGCGTCCCGGAGTCCCGGGGCCAGATCACCAGCAGGTCCGTCCGTCCGCGCCCCAAGCCGTACTCGCGCTCGATTCGGCCTCCGCTGTTCACGATCCGCTGCAAGAAGGCTTGTAGCAGCAGCTGCGGTCCGGCTTCCTTGTATTGGAACCGCTCGATCCAGTGCTCCGAGTGTTCTCGAAAGAAGTCCTGGAATGCGGCCAAGAGCTTCGCCGTCTTCAGCTCGCCCGCCGCATTCACGTAACACGCCGGGTTCTGCGACAGCGTCTCCTGCGTGGACCACGTCAGCTCCCGGGGCACGACTTCGGCGTAGATCGGGTTCGCCAGTCGAACCGGCTTGTCCTGCGCCAACAGCCCCAAGTCCCGCGCGTACTCCAGGTCGCGGGCCGAGAACTCGGCCTCGCCGGCGCCCGCCAGCAACGGCTCCACAACCCGGCGCACCCGCTCCTCCTGCAACTTGTCGGCCAGCTGGTCCAGATGCGTTTCGCGCCGCCGGATCAGAGACTCCTGGGCCGCCAGCACGTCGTCTTCCCTCGATCCGCCGCGACCGGTCCGCCGCGCCGGCGCCCTCGAAGCACGCCTCGTAGGCCAGAGCATTGACCAGCCACGGCTGGCCCTGGGTGCGCCGCCACAGGGTCTCCAGCGCTTGGTCCGCAAAGACTTGGCCGGTCTCGTCGGTGTGCTGGCCCAGCAGCGCGAACGTGTCGTCCCGCGAGAAGTCGCCCAGCCGCAGAGACTTGGCCTTGACGTTGAACGCGCTGCCTCCGGCCACCATCGTGTCGGCCGAGCCCGAGTGGATGCGGTAGTCCCGGACATCTCGGACGCCGCAGAGCACCACGCTCTGGGGGAAGCCCTTCGGTCGCATGTCGTAGCCCGCCCGAAGTTGCCGAAGCACAGACAGAAGACCGTCGCCCACCAGCGCGTCGATCTCGTCGATCAGCAGGACCAGCGGGCTTGCGTCGGCTTCGGTCCAGTGCGCCAACGCTTCGAAGAGGGCGCTGTCGGGGCCTTGCTTGGCCAGGATGTCGGGCCAAGTCTCGTGCAGGTAATGGTCGTCCAGCGTCCGGCGCGCCCGATAGGCCAGCCCGCTCCGCACCGTCCGCACCACCCTGGTCATGTCCTCGCGAGCCGCTTGTGCGCTTTCGACGTTCACGTAGACGCAGCGATGGCCGCCTTCGGCGTTGAGCAGGTCGCGAAGCGCCAGCAGCACCGACGTCTTGCCCGTCTGCCGGGGCGCACGGAGTACGAAGTAGCGGTGCTGGGCGATCAACCGTCGGATGGCGGGCAAGTCCACCCGCGCAAGCGGCGGAATGAGGTAGTGGGACGCCGGCACCACCGGGCCGGTCGTGTTGAAGAAGCGCATGACTCATCTTGGCGCAGGGGGACTGTGCGGCAACGGCGTAACTTTCGAGCATACGTTGCGTGCGTGGCAACCCGCCCGCACGACGCCCCTCTCCGCCATTCCTCGATGCCGACCAAGCCGCTCCCCGTCGCCCTGCTTGCGATCGTTGCCGCTGCAGCCTGCTCCGGCGCCTCCACTCCCGTGGACACCGGCGACGGCCCCGGCGATCCCCCCGATCCTGGCTCCGGCTCAATCCCCGCGCCCGTCCAAGTGCCCGCCCTGGGCACGCCGTCCACGCTGGACGTGGTCACCTGGAACCTGCTCCACTTCGGCGCCCCGAACTCCGGCCCAGCGGACGAGGCCTTGCAGATGGCACGTGTCCGGGACGTGATCCTGGGGACCGACGCCGACCTGTGGGCCGTTCAGGAAGTGACGAGCGCCGCGGCCTTCGCGGCCTTGCTGGAAGTGCTTCCGGGGTACGGTGCCTTGCTGGCCAGCGACCCGTCCGTGCAGGGCGGGGCCGATTCCTACGACGAGGGCGAGCTCAAGGTCGGGCTGGTGTACAAGCGGTCGGCGGTCGAGGTGAGCGAGGCGCGCGTCGTGCTTGCCGAGCTGGCCTGGGAGTTCGCGGGGCGACCGCCGTTGGAGGCTCGGGTGCGGTTGCTGCCGGGAACGGGGGGCGGCGGGTCGCGCGACGCCGTGGTGCTGGTATTGCACGCCAAGGCCGACGCCCAGGCCGAGTCGTGGGAGCGGCGGCGGGCGGCGGCTGCCGGGCTGGCCGCCTACTTGGACGCGACGTGGCCGGATCGGCCGGTGCTGGTGCCGGGGGACTGGAACGACGACTTGGACGAATCGATCGTGCCCGGACGCGACACGCCGTACCGGGCGTTCTTGGACGCGGCGCCGGAGTGGGTCTTTCCCACGGAGAGGCTGGGGGCCGGGGGCGCCACGTCGGTCCTGGGGTTCGACGACGTGATCGACCACATCCTGGCGTCCAACGAGGCGATGGCGTGGTATGAAGCGGGGTCGGCCCAGATTCACCGCGTGGACGAACACGTGCCCCGCTACCGCGAGACCACGAGCGACCACCTGCCGGTGCTGGCGCGCTTCGCGCCGGGGAGCTGACGCGCCGGCTCGATCCCGGTTCGTCCTGCGCCCGTTCGGACGGTTCAGGAGTACGGCAGGTCGCTCAGGAGTACCGGTAGGGCCGCCCAGCGCTGGCCATCGTCGCGTTGTACGCCTTCAGGATCTCCACGACGCGCGCGGCGCGGGGGCTGGCCGCCGCCATCTCGTCCCAGAACCTCAGGGCCTCGTCCTCCACCTGCTGCCATTCTTGGTCGGGGATCGACGTGAGTTGCAGCTTGTCGCCCTCCGTGCGCAGGCGCGCTTCGCCGCCCCAGTACCAGTGCAGGCGATAGTAGTGCGAGCTGTCCATGCACACGCGGAACAGCTCCCGCAAGTGGTCGGGCAGGGCCTCCCACGAGTCGGTGTGGGCGAAGAACGACCCGCACCAGGCGCCGGAGATGTTGTTGGTCAGGAAGTAGTTGGTCACGTCCGCCCAGCCGGCGGTGTAGTCTTCCGTGATCCCGGACCAGGCCAAGCCGTCCAGTTCGCCCCGGCGCACCGCGTCCGCCGCGTCGTCCCACGGCACCGTGACGGGCACCACGCCGAAGCGCGACAGGAAGCGGCCCGCCGTGGGCATCGTGAAGACGCGCAGGCCCTGCAAGTCGGACAGGCTGCGGATCGGGTTCACCGTGTTGAAGTGGCAGGGGTCCCACGAGCCGGCGCTGAGCCACGTCACGCCGTCGATCTCGTCGTAGGCCTCCTGCCATATCTCCGCCAAGCCGTACTGGTGGAAGAGCACGGGCACGTCCAGGCTGTAGCGCGTGGCGAAGGGGAAGTAGCCGCCGAACGCCGCCACGTCCGCGGGCGACGCCATGGAGTCGTCGTCGCTCTGAACCGCGTCCAGCACGCCTTCCTGCAACGCGCCGAACAGCTCGTCCGTGGGCACGAGCTCGTCCGCGGCGAAGAGCTCGATCGTCATCTCGCCGTTGGCGATGCGGTTGAACGAATCGACGGCGGGCTTGACCACGTGCTCCGCGAGCGGGCCGCCGGCGTACGTCTGGAGCCGCCAGTGGATCGGCGACCTGCGGGCGGTGGACACCTGGGGGGCGCAGGCGGCGGCGCCGAGAGCCGAGGCGCCCAGTGCGCCGGCGGCCGTGGTCTTGAGGAAATCGCGCTTGTTCATGGGAAGCGTGCGTGTGGGCGGGGCGGCTTATCCGCCCTCGCCGCGGCTCCAAGGCGGCACGACTTCGTTGGCGCGCGCGTAGGTGATGCTGTTGCCCAAGTGCTCGTGGAGGTGCACTGCGGTCAGGAACCACAGGCCCTGCACCGTGGAGGTCTGGCCGAAGAACTCGACATTGTGGCCCGCCATCGCCGGATCGACGGCCGCCAGGGCCTCGTGCAGGTGGACGAACGACGCCTTCATCTCGTCGATGATGGCCTGCCGGTCCGTAATGCTGGCCTCGAAGTCCAGCACGGTCTGGTAGACGTTCTCGTCGGTCGGGGCCGCGATCTTGGTGTGCTCCGGGACCGGCACGCCGCCCAGCGCGGGCAGGAAGTAGTTGTCCGCGGTCACGTGCATGAACATCTCGCCGGTGGACCGAACGCCCTCCATGGGGCGCCAGCCGTACTGCTCCTGGTTCATCGCCTCGGCCAAGCCCACCAGCTTCTCCTCGACGGTCGCGATGTCCTCCGCGATCTCGGCGAAGATGGAGGGCGGAGCGGGGTGCTCGGCGGCGGCGTTGTCGGCTTGCTCCGCCTCTTCCGCGTACTCGTCGCCGGCCGGCGCGCAGGCGGCGATCGCCAGCGCGAGTCCGGCGCAAGCCAGCGTTGCGAACGGAAGGCGGGCGTCACGGGTAGGGATTCTCACGTTCTTGGTCGTCCTTTCGTCGGGTGATGCTTCTTGGTCTCGGGCCGGCGTCGGTGCGCGGCCACAGTCCGAAGGTACCGAACGCGGGTCCGGGGCGCACCCCGTGACCGAGAAGCGTCCCGGGCGACGGCGTTTTCGCGGCCTCCTGGCCGCCCAGCGGATGTCGCCGAAAGACGGGCCGATCCAGCCATGGAAGCGCCCAGTTTTCGTCCCATCTTGCTCCGTGTCCGGGACTCGCCCGGTCCTCGCAGGCCGGGCCGCCGGCGTTCGCCCGCGAGCCCGCCAGCTTCCCAGCGCCAACGGAGACCGCAACCCATGACGGAGCACCCCACGCCGCCCGAGAACGGCCGGCAACCCCCTCGCCGCAAGCGCCCCCGCAGGCACGACGAGGTCCTCAGGTCGTTCTTCGCCCACCCCCTCGCCGCCCAGTCATTGGTCCGCGACTTCATGGCTCGCGGCTGGCACCGCGAACTCGACCTCGACTCGATCCGCGAACTGCCCACCGAGCACGTCTCCCCCGGCCCCAAGCTCCGGCGCGCCGACGCCGCTTGGTGGGTCCCCTTCCGCCACCGCCGCCGCGCCGTCGTCTTCCACGTCGAGTACCAGTCCGCCGTCGGCTACGACATGCTCTTCCGAAGCCTCGAGTACGTCGCCCACCTCTACCGCTTCCTCAAAGCCAGCGAGCAGTGGAGAAACCCCGACGGCAGCGGCGCGCCCACCGTCCTGTCGTCGGTGCTGCATGTCGGTCCCAAGCCGTGGCGCGCGCTGACGAGCGTGGCCGCGCTGGCGCCGCCGGGGTCTGCGAGCGCCGCCCGGCTCCAGACCGCACACCTGTACGAGGTCCTTGACTCGAGGTCGGCTGCGGAGCAAGACTTGCCGGCGGACGGCACGCTGCTGCGGTGGCTGGTGGACTTGGTTCGGGACTGGCGGAGCCTGGGTCGTGTGACCGAGGCTCTGGCTGCGCGCTACGGCGGTCCTGAGCACGCGGGCGTGCGGGAGGGCTACGCGATGTGGGCGGAGGAGGCGGCGCGGGCGATGGGCGTGGCGCGGGCGACGAGAGAGCGGATCGTGGAGCGGATCAGACACCCAAGGGAGGGAGGCGGCATGTCCTGGCAGGCGGCGGAAGCAGCGGAGGAGCTCCGGCGAGAAGGCCGAGAGCAAGGGCTGGAACAAGGGCTGGAACAGGGGTTGGCCGAGAAGCGGGCGCTGGTGGTTCGGCTGGCGGCGCGGCGGTTCGGGTCGGGGACGGCGGAGCGGCTGCGTCGCATCTTGGCGGCGTCGGGTTCGGAGTTGGTGGACGAGGCGGCGGACGCCGTGGTGGACTGCGACACGGGCGACAAGCTGCTGGCGCGGACCGCGAACGGCCCCGTCTGACCGTGCGTCGAGTGGTGGATTAGTACTTGGACGATACGGCTCTGTACTCGACCAACGTGTAGCTCGAATCGTGGTGGTGGACTGCATCGGCAGCGTGCCGAACGAACACGATTCGACCGCTCCCGTAGCCCAGGATCTCTCCGGGCGCCGGGGCGTCGCGGACCACATTGACCCCGTTTACGAATACATTGACGTATTCGCTGGTGGTTTCCATGGACCACGGCCCGCCGACGCAACCGGGGTCCGCGATGTCTGGCGCGGAATAGCGCCCATGAACTACTGCGAGCACGCTGTCGGAAACCGCCGCCATCCCCGTGATGAAGGTGGCATCCTCCAGGTAGGCGCACATTGCTTCCCGATCCTGTCCAAGGCCCTGCCCGCCTGCGACCACGAACTCGCTGGCCCTCGGCCTCGGGGCTTGTCGCCACGACTCGGGCGCAACGTCGATGCTGTCGACCAGGACTCCCCCGGGGCCGTACACCCGGATCAAGTACTCGAAGTTGACGGCGTGGAACACAGTAGAACCGGCTACGGCGCCGTAGACTTTGTGCCAGCTGGTCCAGTACGGCGTTTCCCCTATGCTGCGGGGAAGCGCGGTTGCAGCCTGGGCGGCCCGCTTGCCGTGCGAAGGCGACCACAGCCAAGCCTGAGAACCGAGTCCCATGACCCGCCACGGTCGAATGGAGTCGCGCTCGCTCAGCAGCTTGCGGAACGTGGTGTCGGCGACCACCAACGAGCCGGAGACGACAAAGAAGTCCGACAAGCTTCCCCGGTCGTCCGGCGCTCCGCACCCCGCAGCACTGGTCGCCGCACAAACGAATGTCGCCGACACCAGTAGTCGAGACCGCACCCCGGCGTTCCTCACGGCCGCCTGCTACCGTGGCCCAAGCCGTGACCGCCCCCAGCCGTCCCCGCCCTCCAGCACCGCCACGCAACGCCCCGGACCGTGGACGCCCGTGACCACCGTGCGCCCGATGTCCGCCGACTTGCTGGGACCCGAGTGGAGCCCGGCGGCGGCGGGGAGGTCGGCGGCCAGGTCGAGCAGCGCGTCTTCCAGCCGTCCGTAGACGCGCCCGGCGGGCACCCACACGACGAGCACCGGAGGCAACACCTGGACCGCCCGCCCGCCCGTGGACTCGAGGACCAAGCTGCCCGTCTCGGCGACGGCCGCCCAGGCCCGACATACGCCCACCTCGGCCCTCTCCGGAGCCGCCAAGGGCTGCCCAGGCCGCAGCTGGGGCGGCACCTCGGCCCCCACGGCGACGCCCCCGACTTCGAGTTCCAGGCCCAGCTCCGGCCCCGCGACGAACTCCGTCAGCCACTCGCCGGGGGGGCGTCCTGGGTCCCGCGCAGCCACCTCTCCGCCACTGGCCGTGAAGCGGGCAGCGAACGCCGCTTCCGGCCCCTCCGACGGCTCGGGCGTGGCCAGGGAACCGGGATGCGGCGTCTTGGGCCGCATCGTCGTTGCTCGGGCGACGCGGTCGAGGATGCGTCGGCGAGTGCTCATTCGATCCCGTCGCGCCAGAGTTCGCGGAAGGTGCGGGGGCTGGGTCGGGGGGGCGCTCGGTCGTGGGTCCATTCGCGCAACATGGGGAGCGCCTTGGCCGCGGCCCCGCCCCCGAGACGAGTGCCCGCCTTCCCGGCCAGCCGAAAGACGCCGGGTCGCGTCGCTGCGCCGGCCAGCGCCGACAGGGCCGCGCGCTCCGAGATCGGCGTCAGCCCGCGCTCCTGGGCTTCCTCGCGCCAGCGCACGAGCAGCTCCGGGATGGGGATGCGCACCGGGCAGGCGTCGTAGCAGGCCCCGCACAGCGAGGACGCGAAGGGAAGGGGCATCGCTTCCTCCAGCCCCAGCAGACCGGGGTCCAGCACGGACCCGATCGGACCCGAATAGACCCAGCCGTAAGCGTGGCCGCCCGTCTGGCGATACACCGGGCACGCGTTCAGGCAGGCCCCGCAGCGCACGCAGCGCAACGTCTCCCAGGCGTGCTCGTGCTCCAAGACCGTGCTTCGCCCGTTGTCCAGAAAGACGACGTGGACTTCCTCGGGGCCGTCGTCGCGCACGTTGCCGGCGCCCTCGGCGTCCGCCCGTCTCGTCGCCGGCCCTTGCACCAGCGTCACGAAGCAGCCGGTGGGCTGGCCCGTGCCCGCGCGCGCCGTCAGTTGCAGGAACCCGGCAAGGTCGCTCATGCGGGGCAGCAGCTTCTCGATGCCGGCCAAGACGACGTGCACGCGGGGCAGGGAAGTGGCCAGTCGGATGTTGCCTTCGTTCTCGATGAGCGCGACGGTGCCGGTCTCGGCGACGACGAAGTTGGCGCCCGTGATGCCCATGTCCGCGCGCAGGAACGCCTTGCGCAGAACGCGGCGCGCCGCCCGAGCCAGGGCGTCGGGATGGCCCTCGGCTGGCGTGCCCAAGTGGTCGGAGAACAGGCGCCGGACTTGCGCAAGGTTCTTGTGAATGGCGGGTCCCAAGATGTGGCTGGGCGGTTCGTCCAGGAGCTGCAGGATGTACTCGCCCAAGTCGGTCTCGAAGGTCTCGATGCCCGCGGCCTCCAGCGCCGGGTTCAGGTCGATCTCCTCGGTGGCCATGCTCTTGCCCTTGACCACGCTTCGCACGGAGGCGTCGGCGGTGATTCCGATCACGATCTCGCGGGCTTGGCGCGCGTCGGCCGCCCAGTGCACTTGCGCGCCCGAGGCCGACAGCCTGGCCTCCGCCTGGGCCAAGTAGTCGTCCAGGTGGGTCAGCAGATGGTTCTTGACCGCTTCGGCCCAGCGGCGCCACCGATCCGCTTCCACTTCTGCGTAGCCGCGCCGGCGCATCTCGTCGAACGCCAGCGTGGCGCCGGTGACCGCCTCCCGCACCTCGGGTTCCCGGCGGATGATATCCTGCGAGCGGGTCCGGTATTCGTTGCTACGAACGCGCATCGTCTTCGCCGTCTGCGCTGTCCGGAACGCTGTTGCCGTCCCGAATGCCGCGCCACAAGGCCGTCGCCAGGTGCACGCACTCCACGCCCAGGCCTCGCGCGCTGCTGCGCCCCTCCAGTTGCAACAGGCATCCGCCGTCGCCCGACACCAGCCAGTCCACGTCGGGCAGGGTGTCCAGCTTGCGGTCCGCCATCGCCGCCGACACGTCCGTCATCTTGACCGAAAACAGGCCGCCGAAGCCGCAGCACTCGTCGCCCGCCTCCCACGGCGCCACGATCGCGCCGGCGCCCGTCAAGAGCGTCTCCGGCTCCGTCTCCAGGCGAAGTTCGCGCAGCGCATGGCAACCCTGGTGGACGGCGACGCGACGGCCCGCCAGCCCGCGCCCCAGCCGCGTCACGCCCAGTCGGCGCACCAGGAACTCGCCCAGCTCCCACGTCCTGGACGCCAAGTCGCCCGCCTCTTCGGCCCGCTCGCCCGCCACCTGCGCGTAGAACTTCTTGACCATCGCCGCGCACGAGCCGCTGGGGAGCACCACCGCCTCCGCGCCGCGAAACACGTCGATCGCGTGGCCCGCCATGCGCGCGGCTTCCTGGCGCCGACCCGCGTTGTAGGCCGGCTGCCCACAGCACGTCTGGTCCTCGGGGAACGCCACCCGACAGCCCAGGTGGCGGAGCAGTCGCACCGCGTCGGCGGCGGCCTCGGCGAAGTAGTGGTCCGCCAGGCAGGTGGCGAAGAGCGCAACGTTCATGAACGGAAGCTACGGCGGGCGCGAGCTTGCCCGACAGGCGGACCGCTCAAGGGCTGTCCACGCGCGTCGCCCCGACTGCCGCGGCCGGGGCGAGCCTGCCCGACAACCCGGCGAACTGGAGCTCGTAGAGCCGCTGGTAGAGTCCGCCGGCCGCCAACAGCGCTTGGTGGCTGCCCTCTTCCGCCAGCTGTCCTTGGTGCAGCACCAAGATGCGGTCGGCGTTCTGGACCGTGGAAAGCCGGTGCGCGATCACCAGGCACGTGCGGCCTTCCATGAGGCGATCGGTCGCTTCTTCGATGCGCGTCTCGATCTCCGAGTCCACGGAGCTGGTGGCTTCGTCCAGCACCAGGATGTCGGGGTCGAACGCCAGCGCGCGCGCGAAAGACAGCAGTTGGCGCTCGCCCACCGACAAGCCGGCGCCGCGTTCGCCCAAGTCCTGGCTGCGCCCGGCGGCAAGGCGTTCGACGAAGGGGTCGGCGCCCACGGCCTCGAGCGCCCGGGTCACGTCTCCCTGGCCGATGTTGCGCGAACCCAGCGCCACGTTGTACTCCACCGATTGGCTGAATAGAAACACGTCTTGCAGCACAAGCCCGATCCTGCTTCGCAGCTCCGCCACCCGCAGACGCTGGGTCGGCACGCCGTCCACCAGAATCCGGCCGCGCTGCGCGTCGTAGAAGCGCATCAGGAGGTTGATCACGGTCGTCTTGCCGGCGCCCGTGTGGCCCACGATCGCCAGCTTCTCGCCGGGCGCCACGTCGAACGACAGGTCGCGCAAGACCCAATCGGTCCCGTCGTCCGCGGCGCCGCCAACGTTGGATGCGCCCGCAGCGTTGGATGCGGCCGCGCCCGCCGCCTCGCGCCCGTCGCCTTCCCGGCCCTCCGCGCCTTCGTACGCGAACCACACGTTCTCGAAGCGGATGCCGCCGGGGGCGCTCGCGGGAAACGAGACCGGGCTCGCCGGGTCGGCCACGGCGGGCTTGCGATCCAGCAGGCGGAAGACGCGCTCGGACGACGCCATGGCGCCTTGCAGCAGGTTGTACTTGTCAGACAGGTCCTGGATCGGGCGAAAGAACCGTCGCGCATAGTCCACGAAAGCAGCCAGCACGCCCACGGACACGGCGCCTTGCACGTAGAGACCGCCGCCGTACCACACGATCAGCGCCAGCGCCACCGACGTGAACAGCTGCACGATCGGAAAGAACAGTGCATAGTAGGTGATCGAGCGCAGGTGGGCGGCCAGGTAGTCGTTGTTGAGCGACTTGAAGCGGTTCAGGTCGGCGCGCTCCCGGTTGAACAGCTGCACGACCAGGATGCCCGTGAACCGCTCTTGCAGGAAGGCGTTGAGGCGCGCCAGGCGGACGCGGATCTCCCGGTAGGCGGCGCGGATCCGCGACCGGAACACGAACGCCGACCAGACGACCAGCGGCAGCACGCTGAAGGTGACCACCGCCAGCCCGGCGTCCATCCACAGCATGGCCGCCACGATGAAGACCAAGATGAACAAGTCGCCGAACACCGTGACCACGCCCGAGCCGAAGAGCTCGTTGAGCGTCTCCACGTCCGACGTGATGCGGGTCATGAGCCGCCCCACCGGGTTGCGGTCGTAGAAGCGCAGGTCGAGCTGCTGGAGCCGCCGGAACACTTGCGCGCGGATGTCGTACATGACCCGCTGTCCCAGCCAGGTCGCCACCAGGGCCTGCGCGTACTGAAAGAAGAAGACCAGCACGACGGACGCGGCGTACAGGGCGGCCAACGTGGCCAGCAGCCGGCCGTCCCGGGCGGGAACGGCGTCGTCCAGGGCGACCTTGGTCAGGTACGGGCCGACCATCGCCGTGGCCGACGACAGCATGAGAAGCGCCACGGCGCCCGCGACCTGCCACCTGTATGGCCGCAGGTAGCGAAGCAGCCGCGCCATGAGGCGGGAATCGTACGCCTTGCCAAGAACCTCTTCTTCGTAGGCGGCGTGGTTCACGCGCGGGCTTGGTCCAGCCCGGCGGCCAAGCGCTCCATCATCTCCCAGGGGCCGACCGTGGCCCGCAAGCCCGACCCTCCCGGCGCGGCCCCGGCGAACGGGCGCACGCGGACGCCGGAGCGCTCCAGCTGGGCGGTCGCGGGCTCCAGCTCGGCGCGCGGCAGCAGCACGAAGACGAAGTTGGCCCGCGATTCCGTAGCCGCGTGACCGTTACGGGCCAGCCGAGCCAGCAGTCGGTCCCGGTTGCGGCGGGTCTCGGACACCGTGCGGGCCAGCCACGGCGAACCGCTGGACAAGGCGGCGGCCGCGGCCGCGCCCGATACGCCCGTCACCGCGAACGGCCCTCGGGCCTTGTCCGCCTCCAGGACCAGCGACGCGCTGCCCACCCCGTAGCCGACCCGCAGCCCGGCCAGCCCGTACGCCTTGGAGAATGTCTTTACGCAGAGCGTGCGCTCGGCGGCCAGGGCCAAGTCGAACGGCGTCCGATCGGCGGCGTCGCGATGGTACTCGCCGTAGGCCTCGTCGATGATCAGCACGCTGCCGGCGGCCTCGGCGCGCGCCTGCGCGGCCCGCATCCAGTCGTCCGAGACCGAGCGGCCCGTGGGGTTGGCCGGGTTCGCCACGTACACTATCGCCTGTTCGTCTCCCGCGAACGCCACCGGATCGTCCAGCCCGGCGTCCCAGTCAACGGCCACGGGCCGGTGGCCGTTCATCCGCGCGAGCATGGCGGCGGCGGGCCAGCCCGGTTCCAGGAACCGCATCGTCGTCGGGGCCACCGCGCGCATCAACGTGTCCAGCACGCCCGTGCCCCCGGCGCCCGTGACCACCTGGCCCGGCGAAGCGCCCAGCTCGGCGGCCACGACTTCGGCCAATGGCTCGGCGTACGCCCAAGGGTACTCGGACGGCTCCCCCGCTCCGGCAGCGCCCGACCCCGCGGCCGCCAGCACCTCCAGCGCGGCGGGATGGGCGCCCCACAGGTTGCGGTTGTCGCTCAGGTCCACCGCGACGGGGGAGCGGTTGGGCCGGTAGCGGTCCAGCGGCCTGTAGTCGGCCCGGGGGTATCGGTCCATGAGGGCTGAACTGTCGGGAATTGCGCGGCCCGTGGCAACGGGTATAGTCCCCACCCCATGGACGAGCCGATCCGAATCCGGGGCGCCCGGCAGCACAACCTGAAGGGGTTCGACCTGGAAATACCCCGAGGCGCGCTGACCGTGATCACCGGCCCGTCCGGTTCCGGCAAGTCGTCGCTGGCGCTGGACACGCTGTTCGCCGCCGGCCAGCGTCGCTACGTGGAGGCGCTGTCCACCTACGCCAAGCAGTTCCTGGACCGTCTGGACAAGCCCGATGTGGACGCCATCGAAGGACTCTCGCCGGCGGTGGCGATCGAGCAGCGCAACCCGGCTCGCACCAGCCGCTCCACCGTGGGCACCGCCACCGAGGTGTACGACTACCTGCGCCTGCTCTACGCCCGCGTGGGCCGAACCGTGTGCCCGGAGTGCGAGCGGGAAGTGCGCCCCGACACCGTGACCCGCGCGGTCGGCAAGCTGTCGGCGCTTCCTTCCGGGACGCGGCTCATGATCGCGTTTCCCCTGGCGCGGAGCGGGCGCGTGTCCCACGAAGCGCTGGCGCGGAACCTTCGCGCAATGGGGTTCGTGCGGGCGCTGGCGGACGGCGCCATGGTAGACCTGGGCGACTTGAACGGTGGAGGGGCGGCCAGCGGCACGGCGCCGGCCGACGGCGCAACGCCAGCCGACAGGGGTCGGGTCTCGCCGCCCGACCTGGCCGCGGCCGAGTCGGTCCTGGTCGTCGTGGACCGCGTCAAGGTGCCGGCGGCCCCGAGCGCCGACTGGTCCAACCGCTTGGCCGACTCGCTGGCCGCGTGCTTTCGCGAAGGAGAGGGCGAGGCCGTGGCCCTGCCCGCGGGCGCATCGCCGCCGCTCGCGGACGCCCCGCCGCAGGACGAACTCCGCTTCACCGAGCGCTTCCGCTGTCCCCTGCACCCGGACACCGTGTTTCTGCAACTCCAGCCGCGTCTGTTCTCGTTCAACAACCCCTACGGCAGCTGCCCGGAGTGCACGGGCTTCGGGGAGACGTTGGAGTACGACCCCAACTTGATCGTGCCCAACCCGGGCCGCTCGCTGGAAGAGGGCGCCGTGGACCCGTGGGCCAAGCCCCGCTACGAGCGCGAGCGAGACGCACTGCGACGCTTCGCCGCGCGGGAAGGCGCGTCCGGACACGTGCCCTGGCGGGACCTGCCGGCGGCCTTTCGGAATGCGGTTCTCCATGGCAAGGGGCCGTTCCAGGGCGTCATGGACTTCCTGGCGTCCAAGGAGAGCAAGCGACGCCATCGCTACATCCGCGTCTTCCTGCGCCGGTATCAGCGTCCCACGCGCTGCTCGGCCTGCGGGGGCTCGCGGTTGCGGCCGGAGGCGGGCTGGGTGCGGGTGGGCGGGCGCGAGATCGGAGCCGCCTCCGAGATGCCCCTGGAGGTGCTGCTGCCCTGGTTGGAGGCGCTGGAGCTGCGGCGCTCGGAGGCCCAGGTGGCCGCCACGATCCTCAAGGAGCTGTCGGCGCGGCTCCGCTTCCTGGTGGACGTGGGGCTGGGCTACCTGACGCTGGGCCGGCGGATGCGCACGCTGTCGGGCGGGGAGGCGCAGCGGATCGGGCTGGCCAACTCGCTGGGCTCGCGGCTGGTGGACACGCTGTACGTCCTGGACGAGCCCACGATCGGGCTGCACGCCCGCGACGCCGACGCCCTCATGTCCCTCCTGGCCCGCCTTCGCGACGCCGGCAACACGGTGGTGGTCGTGGAGCACGCCGTCGCCGCGATCCGGTCCGCCGACCACGTGGTGGAGCTGGGGCCCGCATCCGGCGACGGCGGAGGCGAGCTCGTCTTCGAGGGTCCGCCGGACGACCTGGTCCGCGCCGCCACCGAGACCGGGCGCTACCTGTCGGCCGTCTCGCGGGAAGGCGGCGAAGGCTCGGGCGAGGGCGGGCGCGAAGTGTCCGACAGCGCCGACGCTCGCAAGGTTTCGGCAGGCGCAGGCGCCGGGCGCAACGGGCGAATCCGCAGGCCGGTGGGCGGCCCCCGCATCCGTCTGGAAGGGGCGGCGCTGCACAACTTGCTGGGCGTGGACGCGGAGTTTCCGGTAGGCGCGATGTCGGTCGTCACGGGCGTCTCCGGCTCGGGCAAGTCGACCTTGGTTCACGACGTGCTGTACCGCGCCCTCGAACGCGAGCTGGGCGGGGGCGAGACGTCGGCCCGAGAGCACCTGGGCGAGTCCGTGGGCGCGTTTCGTTCGATATCCGGCCTTGAGCACGTGGCGGCGGCGGTGCTGGTGGACCAGAGCCCGATCGGCCGCACGCCCCGCTCCAACCCCGTCACATACGTGCAGGCGTGGAGCGAAGTCCGGCGCATCTTCGCCAACCAGCGCGCCGCCCGCTCCGCCGGCCTGACCGCCCGCAGCTTCTCGTTCAACGTGGAGGGCGGGCGCTGCGAGGCGTGCAAAGGGGCCGGCTACGTGGAGGTGGAGATGGTGTTCATGGCCGATGTCCATGTGCCCTGCGACTTGTGCATGGGGAAGCGCTATCGCCCCGAAGTGCTGCAAGTGAAGGTGCGCGACATGAACGTGCACGACGTGCTCAACATGACCGTGGACCGAGCCATGCGCTTCTTCATCCGCGAACGCAAGCTGGGACAAGCCCTGTGGCAGCTTCAGCAGGCGGGCCTGGGCTACCTGCGCCTGGGACAGCCCGCCAACACGCTCTCGGGCGGCGAAGCCCAGCGCTTGAAGATCGCCCGCGAGCTGATCGGCGCCACGCGGCGCGCCGGGCGCAAGGCGTACATCCTGGACGAGCCCACCACGGGCCTCTCGGGGACGGACGTGGGCCGTCTGCTGGCGGTGCTCGACCGGCTGGCCGACGCCGGCAACACGCTGGTGGTGGTGGAGCACGACCTGGACGTGGCCGCCGCGGCCGACTGGGTGGTGGACATGGGACCGGGCGCGGGCGAGCAGGGAGGACGCGTCGTGGCGATGGGACGGCCGGAAGAAGTAGCAGGGACGCCGGACAGCGTGACGGGGCAGTTCCTGCAAGAGGTCCTGGCCCGGTAGGGCGGGCGACGTTGGACGCGACAGCGGGTGGGCTGCCGGCCGCCGCTCGCCGGCGACGCGGAGGGCGCACCCCCGAGGTGTCCGTCGTGCTGCCGGTGCGGGACGGCGCCGCCACGCTGGACAGGGCGCTCCGCTCGCTCGCCGGACAGACCTTCGGCGCCTTCGAGGCGATCGTGGTGGACGACGGTTCCCGGGACGACACGCCTGCCGTGGTGCACGAGTGGGAGAAGCGCGACCCTCGCGTCCGAGGCCTGCGCACAGAACCGGCGGGGATCGTGTCGGCCCTGCAGCTTGGCTTGGCGGAAGCGCGTGCGCCCCTGGTGGCCCGCATGGACGCGGACGACGTCTGCCGTCCCGAGCGATTCGAGGTCCAGACGGCGTTCCTGCGACGCACCGGCTTGGCGGGCTGCGGCGCCCAAGTGCGCATGACGCCGTCGTCGCGCCTCACCCCGCGGGGCGCGGAGTACGAAGCCTGGGTCAACGCCATGACCGATTGGGACGCGGTCCGGGCCGACCTCTTCGTCGAATGTCCCCTGGCTCACCCTACGTTCCTGTTCCGGGCGGACGTGCTGCGGGAAGCGGGCGGGTACCGCGACCGAGGCTGGCCCGAGGACTACGACCTGCTGCTTCGCTTGTGGCGGGCCGGCCACCGCTTCGTCGCCGCGCCCCAGGTGCTGCTGGACTGGAACCAAGACGGCGCTCGACTGAGCCGCACCCACCCTGCCTACTCGATCCCCGCCTTCCGCGCCTGCCGAGTCCATCACCTGCGCAAGAGCCTCCTGGCCGGCCGCGACGGCGTCGCGATCTGGGGCGCAGGTCCCACGGGCAAGCGCCTCGCCCTGGAATGCCTTCGCCAAGGCGTGGCCGTGCGCGGGTTCGTGGAGGTGGACTCCCGCAAGATCGGCCAGACCATCCACGGGGCGCCCGTCCGGGACGCCGCGTCGGTTTCGGCGTTCGGCAAAGTGCTTCATCTGGGCGCCGTGGCCCGCGCTGCCGGTCGCCAGGCGGTCCGCAGCGCTGCACGCCGAGCCGGGCTGATGGAAGGCGTCGACTTCGTCGCTGTGGCTTGACGAGCGCCCGCCCCGCTGATCGCTTGACCGCCCTCCACCGTCCCACTAACGTTGACGGATGCCGAATAGCCGAATCATTCGCGGCCGCGAGCCACTGCGTCCCGGGCGTTGTGCGTTCGATACAAATTCGGAGAGAGAGGGAGGGTAGCATGACGATCGTATCGCACAGCCGCAAGTTCATCTTCGTGCGGCCCGACAAAGTTGCGACCAGCAGCATCATAGCCTCCCTTTCCCGTTTGTGCACGGACAACGACGTAGTGCTGGAATTTCCGTCCGATACCGAATTCGACGCCGCCGCCGCGGGCAGGGTAGCCGGACGCAACGTGGATATCTTCGACGAAGTATACAAAACCCACCAGGCGCATCCCCCGGCGGCAGTTGTCCGAAAGGTCATCGGAGCCGTCGTTTGGGACGACTACTTCAAATTCTCCGTCGTCAGAAACCCATGGGATTGGTTTGTGTCGCTGTATTGGTGGCGGCTGTACCTCTGGCGCAGGATCGTGCGGCGTCCTCCTTCGCTCAGGGCGGGCATCCTCAATCCGCGACGGCGCTGGAGACTCATGCAGGCGCACCGGTCGGAGATCAGGCAGAGCGTTGAACGGGCACTGCGACGCCGGTGGCACGAAGCGAAGCTGGAGCGTTGGCCGAAGTTCTATTTGATCGACGAACGTCCTTGCTTGGATTTTTACATTCGATTCGAACACCTCCAAGCCGACTACGATGCGTTGTGCAGGCGCCTTGAGCTTCCGACCGACCCTCTGCCTCGCACAAAGTCTTGGTCTCGCCCGAAGTCGCTCCACTACCGCGACCACTACACGACTTGGTCTCGCGATTACATTGCCCGACGGTACGCCAAGCTCATCGAGATCTTCGACTACAAGTTCTAATGGACGAAAGCGGGCGAGTTGCGCTGCTTGCCTCGCCGGCAAGTCATTTCGGAGGCGTGGAGCATGTTGTGAAGCGCCTTGCGAAGTGCCTGCACGCGCGCGGCGTGTCCGTGGACGTCGTGCTCGTGGACGCCACTCGCCCCCGTCTCGATCTGCCGCCGGACGGACCGCGCGTTGTGGACCTGAAGAGCAAGCGCACGGCCACGGGCCTCCCGGCGCTGTTTCGGTACCTGCGCCGCGCCCGCCCGCACGTCGTCGTCGCCAATTCGGCGGTGGCCAGCATCGCGGTGTTGCTTGCGCAACAGGTACTGGGCAGGTCGTTCGAGGTGGTGGTGCGATTCGACAACACATTCTCGATGCGCCGAGCGGCGGCGGGCCTCAAAGGACGAGCCACCCTTGACCTGGCGTTGCGAATGTGGCGGTGCGCCGGCGCGGTGGTAGTAGTTTCGCGCGGCGCCGAGGACGACTTGCTGTGTCACGCTCCCGAGCTGGCCGACCTTGTGCACGTCGTGCTCCCGGCGCTCGATATCGACCATCACCAAAAGGCGCTCGAAGAAGTACGGCATCCGTGGCTCAGGGAATCCGACGTTCCCGTGATCCTGTTTGTGGGCCGGCTCGCGCCGCAAAAGGCGTGTTCCGTGCTGCTCCATGCGTTTGCCGAAGCGGCGAAGTCGCGGGCTCTCCGTCTCGTCGTCGTGGGCGACGGCCCCGAGAGAGATGGCTTGGGGGCGCTGGCGCGGGACTTGGGCATAGCGGCCGTCGTCGACTTCGTCGGTTTCCAGACCAATCCGGCGGCGTTCATGGCGAAAGCGAATGTCCTGGCGGTGTCGTCCGTCTACGAAGGATGCCCCTTGGTCGTGTTCGAGGCAATGGCCTGCGGCACGCAGGTGGTGAGCACCGACTGCCCCAGCGGGCCGCGGGAGCTCCTTGCGGACGGGAAGTTGGGCCGCTTGGTCCCGGTCGGCGACGCGTTGGCATTGGCGGCGGCGCTGCTCGACACGTTGGACCAGCCCGTCGCCCCGTCGCTACTAAGAGCGGGTGCGCGCCCCCACTCCGCGGACATAGCAGCGGACGGCTACCTAGATCTCTTCCGCCGCCTTTGCCCGGTGGTTTCCTGGCCCCTTTGACGGAGGAAGGCGATGGCGACAGGTGGGCGGCGAAGCGCAGCGCGGGTCGCCGCGATCAACGCGGCCTGGACTCTGGTCGGGCTGATGGTCGTCGCGCTTGCGGCCGAGGGCTGGGCCCGGAGCAGGATCGGGCTCCGTTCCGTTGGGTCGGTGGACGCCCAGGTGTACACGAGGCTCATCGAGGATTTCGAGACCCCGGTCGCTAAGAGCTACATCCATCCCAGGGCAGGACGTCTTCAGGTGCCGGGGTCGGAGAGCTACCACACCAACATACTCGATTACTGGAACGTTACCCGGGTCAACCGCTGGGGCTTTCTTGATCGCCCCCCCCCCCCCCCCCCCCCCTAGAAGACGGCACCACTAATAGTAATGCGTCGTGCCGCGTGGCCGTCGTCGGCGACTCGTTTGTGGCCGCCGTGGAAGTCCCCATTGCGGACAAGTTGCATGTGCGGTTGGAAGACATGGCCCGCGAACGTCTGCCCTCGTTGCGCGTCGCAACCTCCGCCTTTAGCCATCCGGGCACCGGACAGATCCATCAACTCGGCTACTACGACGAGTTCGTCTCCAGGACTTCGCCGCACGTCGTCGTGCTCGTCTTCGTTCGCAACGACTTAGTCGACAACCATTATGTCTTCAAGGGAATGCAAACTGAGTACGACCCGGATGGGTTGCCCTGGATATCGGCCCGGCGAAACGCCGACGGCGCTTTCTTGATGCGTCCCCCCGATCCGGGGGCACATCGCAACACGCCCATGCCTCACCCAAAGCGTCCTCTTCTCGCAGCCGTCAGAAGGATTGCCAGGTCAACCTCGCACTTCGCCCTGTTCTTGGACGCCAAAGTCCGCCTGATCGCGAGCCAACGTGCTCGAGCCGAAAGGCGACTAAGGAGAGCACAGGACCCCAGGTACTCGCATTTGCTCGTGGACTGGAAGCAACCGATTGTGAGAATCTTCGACGACGCCCGCTTACCGGAGGCCGCCCAGGAAGCTCTGGACTACACGGGATTCGCGTTGGACGAATGGAAGACCCGTGCCGAGCGCGACAACTTCGGTCTGTTGATGCTTGCTACCCACAGCATGGGAACGAACGGAACCTTGAGGTTCGAGCGCATGCATGCCCTTGCATCCGCGCGAGACATTCCCGTAGTCGACCAGTACGCCTACATCGCGCGCCGGAACGGCCGCATTCGGGACGCGACCTGGGCTCACAGCGGCCACTGGAACGCCCAGGGCCACCAGTGGGCGGCAGAAGCACTGCTGGAATGGCTGGAGCAGAACCAAGACACGTGCGGGTGATCCAGATGCAGCCCGGCGGGCCGGGGGCGATGTGACGCTCGGGCTTCGGCGTCGCGCGTTTTCGGCGTTCGGAACGCGCTTTGGCGTGTGCTGGACGCACCGGTGCACCGGAGTGGACGTCGAAGCTGGCACGAGGGCAGGCAGCGTCCAGGTGGTTCCGACGCCCTGAACCGCCAGCAGGCATGCCGCCGCCAGCGAATGCCGCACCCTCCGCGGGTCCAGAGCGTCGTCGATCCGCTCGCTCAACCAGCGGTCCACGCGGCTGGCGCGGGTTGAGAGAGGCCGTCGATCCGGCTAGATTGAGCCATGTCTCACGACGAGCCGACCAGCGCCGGCGAGCGCATCCTGGAGCGCATCCTAGAGCAGGAAATGCGCGAGTCGTTCATCGACTACTCGATGAGCGTGAACGTCCAGCGCGCCCTGCCGGACGTGCGCGACGGCCTCAAGCCCGTCCATCGGCGAATCCTCTACGCCATGTCCGAGCTGGGGCTGTCCCCGGGGCGGGCCTACAAGAAGTGCGCCACGGTGGTGGGCGAGGTGCTGGGCAAGTACCACCCCCACGGCGACTCGGCGGTCTACGACGCCCTGGTGCGGATGGTTCAGGACTTCTCCCTGCGCTACCCGCTCGTGGACGGCCAGGGCAACTTCGGCTCCATCGACGGCGACTCCGCGGCGGCCTACCGCTACACCGAAGCCCGCCTGCAACGGCTGACGATGGAGCTGCTCGCGGACATCGACAAGGAAACGGTCCGCTTCGACGAGAACTTCGACGGGCGCTTGAAGGAGCCGTCGGTCCTGCCCTCCAAGGCCCCCAACTTGCTGGTCAACGGGTCGTCGGGGATCGCGGTGGGCATGGCCACCAACATCCCGCCCCACAACCTGCGCGAGGTGGTGGACGGCCTGATCGCGCTGATCGACGAGCTTCCTTGGGAGGACTTGGAGGCGATCGTCCGCAGGGACCAGCAGGCGGCCCCGCGCCGCAGGACGGATTCCGACTTGGTGCCGGGCCGGGTCGGGGCCGCGGGCGTTGGGGCCACCGCCGGTTTGGCCGTGGGCGCGGGCGCTGAACGGAGCGCCGATCTCTTCCAGGCGGGCCGCCTAGCCCGGATCAAGGAACGGCTGGAGTCGCTGGTTCCCGGCCCCGACTTCCCCACCGGGGGCTACATCTGCGGCACCAGCGGCATCCGCGAGGCGTACCGCACGGGCCGCGGCCGGATCGTCATACGCGCCAAGGCCACCGTGGAGGAAGGAGACGACGGTCCTTCCCGGATCGTGGTGCACGAGATCCCGTTCATGGTGAACAAGGCGCGCCTCATCGAGCAGATCGCCGCGCTGGTCAGAGAGAAGAAGCTCGTCTCGATCCGCGACCTGCGCGACGAATCCGACCGCGACGGACTGCGCATCGTCGTCGAGCTCAAGCGCGAGGCCGTGCCGCACGTGGTCCTGAATCGCCTCTACAAGCACACCCAGATGCAGTCCACCTTCGGCGCCATATTCCTGGCCCTGGTGGACGGCGTGCCCAAGGTGATGCCGCTGCTGAACATGCTGGCCCACTTCGTGCATCACCGCCACGACGTGGTGGTGCGGCGCAGCGAGTTCGAGCTGGCGGCGGCCAAGGAACGCGAGCACGTCCTGGACGGCCTCCGCATCGCGGTGGACAACATCGACCAGGTCGTGCGCATCATCCGAGGCTCCCAGGACGCGGCGGAAGCGGCCGTAGGGCTGCGCAGCGCGTTCGACCTGTCCGAGCGACAAGCTCGCGCCATTCTGGACATGCGACTGGCCCGGCTGACCAACCTGGAGATGGACAAGCTGGACCAGGAACTGGCACAGGTCCGGGAACAGATCGCCGAGCTCGAGCGGATACTGGGCGACCGCCAAGTGCGTCTGGACATCGTCAAGGACGAGCTGCGCGAGGTTGCGGACCGCTTCGGCGACGACCGGCGTTCCCAGATCGTGGGGAGCGTGTCGTCGTTCAACGTGGAGGACCTGATCGCGGACGAAGAGATGGTGATCACCGTGTCCCGCCAGGGCTACGTAAAGCGCATCCCCATCGACACCTACCGCTCGCAACGTCGGGGCGGCCGCGGGCTTCGCGGCATGGGAACCAAGGCCGAAGACTGGGTGGAGCACCTCTTCGTGGCGTCCACCCACGACTACCTGATGGTCTTCAGCGACCGGGGGCGGTGCCACTGGGTCAAGGTTTGGGAGATTCCGCAGGGAAGCCGACAGGCGAAGGGCAAGCCCATCGTCAACTTGGTCGACTTGCCGTCGGGCGAGTCCGTGGCCGCCGTGGTGGCTGTGCGCGCCTTCCCGGCCGACCAGTTCCTGCTCTTCTGCACGCGGAAGGGCGTCGTCAAAAAGACGCCCCTGTCGGCCTACGGCAACGTGCGCTCCGTGGGCATCCACGGGATCAACGTGCGCGAAGGCGACGCCCTCATCGACGTGCGGATCACCGACGGCGCCAACGAGGTCGTGCTGGCCACGCGGCAGGGCAAGGCGATCCGGTTCCTGGAGTCGAATGCGCGGCCAATGGGGCGGACCACGGCGGGCGTGCGCGGCATCCGTTTGGACGACGGCGACGAGGTGGTCGGGATGGTCGTGGTGCGCAGGCCGAACGCCACCCTGCTGGTGGCCACCGAGCGCGGAATGGGCAAGCGAAGCGAGATCGGCGAATACCGGCTCCAGAAGCGGGGCGGCAAGGGCGTGATCAACCTCAAGTTGTCCGAGAAGACGGGTCGGGTCGTGGCCGTGAAGTCCGTGGCCGACGGCGACCAGCTCATGGTGATGACCCGCAACGGCGTGGTGAACCGCCAGAACGTGTCGGAAATGCGTGTCATCGGGCGGGCCACGCAGGGCGTGCGGCTGGTGAACCTGGACGAGGGCGACTCGCTGGTGGACGTGGCGCGCGTGCTGGGCGAAGAGGGCGAGGGGGACGACGCGGACCCGAACTCCGAGCGCGACGCCTAGTGTCGCTGGTCTCCCTGGCCAGCGTCGAGGCCGCGGCGGAGCGCATCCAGAGGGCTGTGGTGCGAACCCCCCTACTGCCCGATCCCGACCTGTCCGAAGCGCTCGGGGGCGAAGTGCGGCTCAAGTGCGAGTCCCTCCAGAAGGCCGGCTCCTTCAAGGCCCGGGGCGCCTGCAACTTCCTGGCCCGTCTGTCGCCGGAGTCGCGGGCAAGGGGCGTGATCACGTACTCGTCGGGCAACCACGCCCAGGCGGTGGCGTTCGCCGCCCGTCGGCACGGCATCCGCGCGGTCGTGGTGATGCCCACCACGGCGCCCCGGGTCAAGAGCGACGGCGCCCGCCGGCTGGGGGCGCAGGTCGAGTTCGCCGGAACCATGTCCGAGCACCGTCGCGCGCAGGCGGAGGAGATCGCCCAGGCCGAGGGCTTGGTCATGGTTCCCCCCTTCGACCACCGATGGATCATCGCAGGTCAGGGCACGCTGGCCTTGGAGGTGCTGGACGACTGGCCCGAAGCCGACATGCTGCTGCTGCCGATCGGAGGCGGAGGACAAGCGGCAGGCTGCGGCGCCGCGGCGAAGCGGCGAAGTCCCGGCGCCAAGGTGGTCGGGGTGGAACCCGAAGGCGCACCCACCATGAGGCGGGCGCTGGACGCCGGCGGCCCCGTCTTGCTGGACCGCATCGACACCATCGCCGACGGCTTGGCGCCCACCCGCGCCGGCGACCTGACCCACGCCCACGCGGCGGCGTTTCTGGACGACGTGGTGCTCGTCCCCGACGCCGCCGTCCAGCGCGCCGCCGCCCATCTCCTGCAACGCCGCAAGCTGGTGGTGGAGTACTCGGGCGCGGCCGCCGTTGCTGCGCTGTTGACCGGCACCGTCCGCAGCGCGGGCCGCAAAGTCTGCGCGGTTCTGTCCGGGGGGAACCTGGACACGTCGCTGCTGCCGGAGATCATGGCCGCTGCCATTCCGGACGCCCCCGCCGGCGCCCCTTCCCGAGCGGCTTCCGCGTAGAGGCAGAAGCAGGGGTTGCCCGTCCGGTGCAAGTCCTCATGTCCACGGTCAACGCCCGATTCGACTGGGCCGCCACCGGCTTGGGCCAAGACCGCTTCGTCGTCGTCAACCAACTCGCCCCGGCCGCCTACGCGCTGCGCCGTCCCGTCCCTCGCCCGGTGCAGGCGCCTGCCCCACCCCCGACCAAGGCTCGAGCGCCGGCCGTCGCGCCCGCGGCCTCGTTCCGTCGCTACGACCCGTCGGTGGCCGAGGGCTTCGCGGCACTGGACGAGCCCCGGGAGCGCGGGTTGGCGCGCAGCCGCAACCGTGCCCTCGATCTCGCGTCCGACGAGATCTGCCTGCTCGGCGACGACGACCAGCGCTACGTCCCCGACGTCTGCGAGCGCATAGAGGAAGCGTTCGCTCGGTTTCCCGAAGCGGACATCCTCACCTTTGCCGAGAGAACGCCCGACGGTGCCCTGCGGAGGCGCTACCCGACGCGCCCCCGACCGCTGCGCTCGGTGCTCAGCGTCCATCGCGTTCGGACGCCCGAGATCGCGTTCCGGCTTTCTCGCGTCAGGAAGGTCGGGCTGCGCTTCGACACCGACTTCGGATTTGGCGCAAGGTACGCATCCGGCGAAGAGTGCATCTTCCTGGCGGACGCCCTGCGCAAGAATTTGAAGGTCTGGTTCGTCCCCAGCGTGATCTCGTCCCACCCGGCCGTCACCACCGCGGCGCGGAGCCACACCGACAGGCGTTTGATGTATGCGAAGGGCGCAATGATGGCGCGCGTGTTCGGCAGGACCGCGCCGTTGGCAGTGCTGGCGTTCGCCGCGAAGAAGACCGCTCAAGCAAAGATGGCTCGCATGGAGGCGGCGCCCTTCGGGGTGCGCATGACGAAGATGCTGCACGGGTGGTCCGACTACCGGCGGTCCAATGCTCGGCACGCAAGAGAGGCGGCCTCCAAGCTGGAATAGCGCGCTGGCATTGTCCGCTTGGTGGGATCCCGACGAGCCCGTTTGGCGTCATTCGTGCGGATTGGGCGGCCCACCGCGAGCACAGGCGTCCCGGTTCCGTTCCAGCCATTCCAGCAGAGTTCCCGCCGCCCAATGGTGATCCGTGGCGTTCCAGTGGCCGTCGTGGGCAAAGTGCAGATCTTGAACGCGGCCGTTCCGACGCATGACATGCAGCTTGTCGAACAGCGGAACCCGCTTGGCATCCACGAACGAATCGCCGACGACGGCCACGCGGCACGACGGTTCCAGGTCGTCTTTGCTCCGTCGGACGGAGGGGGGCGGTCGCGAAACCCCAGCGGTTGGCGCGGGAGACGGTCCAGTATTCCAGCATGTTGGCAGCGCGGACTTCCGATCCCGGCACGTAGAGCTGCCCGGTCTTGAGGTGAGCGTAGAAGTGCCTTCGCAAGGTGGTGTCTGAACTCGGCCTTGCTGCGGGCCCAGCCCTCGGCGGCAAGGGCCGCGACGGCCAGCCCGGCGACGCTTGAAATGGAGGGTAAGCGGCTCGCGAACAAGACACTAAATCCATCGGTCAAGGCGCGGCAAGCCCCGGCCCGACTTGATTTCGCCGCTTGTTTTGGCCCATCTTCACATGGGCTTGTCCCATTCGAACATCCAGGGAGCAAAGAGATGACCAAGAAGAATAGGGCGTCGACGTCGTCGGGCTTGAAGTGGTTCTACGCTCTTCTCGCCGGAGCGGCGGTTGGCGGCGCGGTTGTGGTGGCGATCTCGCTCCGGGGCGAGCGTGGCGAGCCGGTCACGGAGCCCGTGGAACTGGGCGAGATCGCGCACCAGGAACTGGTCGACTTGGCCCAGGGCATCGTCTACGGAGACGCGGATGCTCCGATCACCATCATGGAGTTCGGCGACTATCAGTGCCCCGCCTGCGGCCAGTTCGCCCAGCTCGTCAAGCCGCGGCTGGACTTGACCTACATCGAGACCGGGCAGGCCAAGCTGGTGTTTCACGACTTTCCGCTGGCCAGTCATCGCCACTCCTTCCTGGCCGCTCGGGCCGCACGCTGCGCCGGCGACCAGGGCCAGGGCCGCTACTTCGAGTATCACGACGCCGTGTTCGGCACCCAGAGAGATTGGGCGCTCATGCGCGACGCGACAGGCCACTTCGTCGCCTTGGCGGAAGAGACGGGGCTGGACGCGAACGCGTTCCGCGGCTGCCTCGAAAGCGACCGGCACGCCGACGTGGTGACGGCCAACCTTCGACTCGGCCGGCTGCTGGGCGTGGCGGGCACGCCGACGATCTTCGTTCACCACGGCGGCAGCGGGCCGGCGCAGCGCTTGGGCGGCTTCCAGTTCCTGGACGTCCAGCGCGCCATCGAGGCTGGCGGGGCGAATTGAACGACGAGCCGGCTCCGGCCAAGAGCCGCATGGGCGTGGCCGCGCTGTCGCTGGTCGGCATGTTCTTGGCGTTCTACCTCATGGCGCACAACCTGGGATGGGCCGGGGGACCGCTCCAGTGCGGCGAAAGCGGCGGTTGCGGCGTGGTCCAGTCGTCACGCTGGGCGGCGGTGGGTCCCGTTCCCGTGTCGGGGATCGGCGTGGCGGGATACTTGGTGCTCCTTGCGCTGTCCGTGCTGGGACTGCAGCCTCGGTTCGCCGGGTCTCGCGTCCTGGCCCTCGTCATCTTCGGCGGCGCCTTGCTGGGCGTGCTCTTCAGCGCGTGGCTCACGTACCTGGAGGCGGTCGTCATTCAAGCGTGGTGCCGCTACTGCGTGGCGTCGGCGGCGGTGATGACCGCGGTGTTTCTGCTGACGTTGCCCGAGTGGAGGCGCATGAGAGGCGGGGCGCCGTCGTGAGCGAGGACCGCGTGCGCGTGCGCGTGCTCTACGCCGAACAGGGCGGGTACCACTCCGAGATCCTGTCCGTCCCCGGCGCTGGCCTGAACGACCACGAGCGCCTGATCGACTTCATCCGGGAGGATCCGGCCGTGGCGCGGGAGTGCTACGTCGACGCTGCTCGCCTGTGCTCGGCCCAGCTGGTCCCGGCGGGCGACGGGGAGGACGAAGAAGGCTAGCGCCGTCTGCGCGCTCCACGAACACGTCCATCACGCCGCCGCAGACCGCCGGGCTCCACGAAGTCAGCTCCTCGGTCAGGTCGACCTGCACGATCCTGGGCGGCGCACCGCCCAGCACGGCCAGCGCGGCCTCGATCACCTCGGCCTCGCCGCAGCCGCCGCCGATCGTGCCGGCCACGACGCCGCCTTTGTCCACCAGCATCTTGGCGCCCGTCTTTCGCGGCGTGGACCCCTTCGTGGACACGACCGTGGCCAGCACGACCGGCCGACTCTCCCTTCCGCGACCGCCGCTCCCAGCCAGCAACGCCATCACATCCGCGTCGCCGCTCATGCGCCGGACCTCCCGGCGGTCCGCTCGAAGAACCGTTCCACTACCCGCTCCCGGTCGCAGAGCGGCACACCCGAGCCGCCGCCGTGGAACAGGACGACCTCGGCGGCCACCGACACGGCGATCTCGGCGGGCGTCTGTCCGCCCAGATCGAGCCCGACCGGCGCCCGAACCTGCTTCATCTGCTCGGGGCCGAAGCCTTCCCGCGCAAGCTGCTCGTGGGTTGCCCGAACCCTGCGCCGGCTGCCGATCATGCCGATGTAGGCGGGCGGGCGCTCCATGGCCAGAAGCCGGACCAAGCACTCGTAGTCGAAGCGGTGGCCCCGCGTGACCAGCACCACGTGGTCCGCCGGCGCCAAGGGCGTGTCGGCGAACGGGTCCCCGAAGTCGATGGCGCGAACCGCGGCGCCGGGAAACCGCTCGGCCTCGGCAAACTCGGGCCGGTCGTCCAGCACCACGACGCGAAGCCCCAGCATGACGCCCAGCCGCGCCAAGGGAACGGCCACGTGTCCGCCGCCCACGATCACCAGCTGCGGGGGCGGGCCGCGGAGTTCGACGTAGACCGTTGCCGTCGCCGCCTGCCCGTCGTCGTCTTCGTACTCGAACTTCCGACTGTACGCCCCGCCCCCGTCCCGCGCCGGAAACAAGTCCGGCAGCGCCGCCGTCACCGCCCGCTCCAGTGATGCGTTTCCCAGCGATCCGCCGCCCGCGTCCTGCGCCCCGTCCTCGAACTGCGCGGCCGCCCACCAGCGCCGACCGTCCAAGCCCCCGCCCGGAGACCGCGTAACGACCGCCGAGTAGACTCGTCGTCCCGCACGAGTCGCATCGAGCACCGCCGCGGCCGCGTCCGCAGCAGAAAGCGGCCTTGGGGAACTAGACAAAAGGCCGAAGCATCTTTCCAAGAGCACCGATGGCATGGTCTAGGCAGTCGATCTCAAGCGGCTTGAAGAAATCGGACTTGTGTATGGATTGATCGTCCGTCACGTATACTTTATACTTCTTGTTTCCAAAGGACAGCCGTTCCTGTTTGCCTCCAATATCTTGCCAACCAAGACGTATGATATCGCGGGCCATCTTCTCAACCAACTCGCCCTTAACGGAGCGCAACTTGCCTCCATAGGCTCGATTCTCCTGATCAGAAGCCTGTTCGTCAACGCCCTGGACGACTCTGTCGTACAATGACGTCAATTCAGATCGAGACAACACGATACTCAAAACATCGACGTCTGTACATTTGCCAGCCGGGATTCGGCGATTTTGCAGTACGCTTCCGATACGTCCACGCCAATGAACCTGCGGCTATTGCGGCGAGCTGCCACACAGGTCGTGCCTGCGCCGTTGAATGGGTCGAGAACGATGTCCCCGCGAAAACTAAACAGCAACAGAACACGCCGCGCCAACTCTTCAGGAAACATGGCCGGGTGATCGAACTCCCGCATTCTGCGTTCAGGAGCGATCGACCACTTCGCCAATACCCATTCCTTGAAGGACTGCGCGTCGATGTCGGCGTGCGCGGAATCGCCCTTCTTCCTCAAATCTCCCTTGCAGAACACCTCGAGGAACTCCCACGTGTATTTCAAGTAAGGACTGGAAGGATTTTTCCAGCTGCCCCAGGCCGTGTACTTGCAATTGTAGTTGTTCTTTTCCCACAGTATTTCTCCCTTCCAAATCAGGTGCTTCTTCATAAGATGGTTGGATATCATGTGATGACTTGGAATATAGTCGGAAAACAAAGGTTGAACATTGACGATCAATCGGCCACCGAACTTGAGAACGCGAATGCATTCGTCCAGAATTCGAAACAACTTGTCGAAGTATGATTGCCAGTCTACGGCGTCCTCGTCTTCAGCGCCGGAATACCCGAGTCCGAAGTTGTACGGCGGCGACGTGAAGATCAAGTCCACGCAGTTGTCGGGCAGTTCCTTGAGGACATGCTCGCTGTCGCCCCGCAACACGCTGTCGATAAACTGATCCGGCAGAGGGTTGGTCTGCCGCGCGAAGTCGGTGCTCTGGGCATAGTAGTGCTTGCCCCGGCGAGCTTCCTTCTTCCGGCGGCCGACGACCTTCCGTTCTCTGTTGTAGCCAACGTACAGTCGCTTGTTTCCGTTGAGGCCATAGCTGCCGATCTCCGCCACGGCCGACAGGATCCGGTCTGGGAGGTCCATGTCTTCGTGCACTGCTGTGGCCGCCTGGGTTGCGTGGGTCAAGGTGGTCATATCCACTTGTCGCACCCAAACTTCCACGAGCCCGTCGGTGATGGTCGCAACGAAGTCGTCGGGGTCGAAATACTCGTTCAACGTGGCGACGGCCTGGTGCGCCGCGTCGCTAGGCGGCTCGTTGAGGGCGACTCGACGGTACTTGTCTTTGTTCATCGGCTCTCCGCTACGGGTGTTGGGCGCGGGAACGGGAAGCGTGCTCGGTAGCGCTCGCGGGTGTCCAGGTCGTCGGCGACGGCGGGGTCCGGGACGGGGAGTTCCAGAACGCGGGCCGAGTCCTGCCGGACCACGGTTCGTGCGCCGTCGGCCAAGCCGTCCTGGAAGAATTCGTCGGCGATCGACATGTCCGCAAGGACGGGGTGACCGCGGATGCCTCTGTGAACGGGCACGACGACGGCAGCGGTCGCGTGGCGCCATGCGTGGGCAAGCGCGCAGATCGTGTCGGGGGCGACGGCCGGGTTGTCCACCGGCGTGAAGACGACGGCGCCGGGGGAACGATCGAGGTCGCGGAGGCGCGTCAGGGCGACCCGCAACGAGCCGATCTGGCCGCCGCGGCCACCCGGGTTGACCACGGCGCGGCCCGGGCCCCGGGCCACCTCTTCGGCCACACGCCCGCCGCTCGACGGAACGACCACCAGAACCGGGGCGCAGCCTCCTAGGGACAGGGTCTTCGCCAAGCGGTTCACGAACGTCGTGCCCGCGGCGTCCAGCAACGCCTTGGGGACGCCCATGCGCTTCGAGCGGCCCGCGGCCAAGATCACGCCGGCCACGTCGCCGCTCATGCGCGAGCCGGATAGGCCTCGTGAAAGGCGCCGTCGCGCGCGCCCAGCTCGAGCAGCAGCGGGCTCGGCTCGAACCGCGCGCCGAAGCGGTCCCCGAGCGCCTTCACGGCCAGGACCACATCGGCCAGCCCGCGGTCGTCCGCGTACTTGAGGAGTCCGCCCCGGAACGGCGGGAACCCCGTCCCCATGACCATGCCCAGGTCCACGTCCGCCGCCGTCACCACGATGCCTTCCTCCAAGACGCGGGCGGCTTCGTTGACCATGGTCAGCACCAAGCGTTCCCGCACCTCCTCGGCGTCCGGCGTCCTTCGGGCGATCCCGTCCCGCCCCATGGCCCGGTAGACCTCCGAGTCGAACCCCTTGGCCCGTCCGTCCCGATAGCGGTAGAAGCCCAGACCTCCCTTGCGTCCCAGTCGCCCGGACTCGGCCAAGGCGGCCAAGGCGGGCGCGGGCGTCATCCGCTCGCCCAGCGCGGCTGCCAGGGAGGTGCCGGCGTGGTGGGCCACGTCGATGCCGATCTCGTCGAACAGCCGGTACGGCCCCATCGGCATCCCGAACCGGGTCCAGGCGCGGTCCACGGCCTGCGCGTCGAACCCGTCGTCCAGCATGTGTCCGGCCTCGTTGAGGCACGCGCCCAAGATGCGGTTGACCAGGAATCCGGGTCCGTCCGCCGTCACCACGGGAACCTTGCCTAGCCGCACGGCCAGCGCGGCGATCGTTTCCACCGCGGCGGGGTCTGTCTCCTTGCCGCGCACGACCTCCACCAAGGGCATCCGGTGGACCGGGTTGAAGAAGTGCATTCCCGCGAACTGGGCCGGTCGCCGCAGTCCCGCGGCCATCGCGTCCACCGAAAGGGACGACGTGTTGGTCGCCATTACCGCTTCCGGGTCCATGGCGGCCTCCGCCTCCGCCAGCACCTGCCGCTTGATGTCCATGCGCTCCACGACCGCCTCCACGACCACGCCGACCTGTCCCAGCCCCGCGTAGTCCAGCCCGCCCGACACGAGCGCCATCTTGGCGTCGGCCTCGCGCCGCGACAGCTTGCGCCGCTCGACGGCCTTGTCGAACACGGAACGCGCGAACGCCAAGCCTGCGCCCACCGCGTCGTGACGGATGTCCTTCATGCGCGCCGGAATGTCCCGGTAGGCCGCCAGCTGGGCGATGCCGCCCCCCATGACCCCGGCCCCGATCACGGCGATCCGGTCCACCTCCTGCGCCACGGCGCCCGCCGCCCCCCACGGTCCCTTGACGGCCCGCTCCCGAAGCCGGAAGAGGAAGAGCAGGTTCTTGCACACGGACGACGCGACCAGTGCGCCCGCCGCCCGAGCCTCCAGCTCCAGCTTCGCCTCCACGCTGCGCCCCAGCCCCTTCCGCAGCACCTCTAGCACCGCCAGAGGTGCCGGGTAGTGCCCGCCCGTCCGGCGAACGACCTGCTTGCGCGCGGTCCGGAGGACGATGGCGCGGCCCGGCGGCGTCTCGTCCAAGAACCAAGCGGCGGGACCTCGGCGCTTGACCCGACGCGGCGGCGCGGCCACGCCTCTGCCCGCGCCTCCCGCGCCTCCCGGCCCAGCCGAGCCTGCCGCCCTGCCCCCGCCCCCCCGACGCGACCCGCCCGGGCGCTCGGCCAACACCTGCGCGAACGCCGCGCTCCGCGCCTCGAACTGCGCGTCCGGAAAGACGTGGTCCACCAATCCCATGCGCCGGGCCTTGGCCGCGCCGACGGGCTTGCCGGACAGGATCATGGTCAGCGCGCTGCGCAACCCGACCAGCCGGGGCAGGCGGGTGGTGCCGCCCCACGCCGGCAAGATGCCGAGCTGCACTTCGGGGAGGCCGATGCGGGTGGCCTCGCCGTCGGCGGCCAGCCGGTGCGTGCAAGCCAGCGCCAGCTCCGTGCCGCCCCCCAGGCAGACGCCCCGAACCGCCGCCACCGACGGAACCGGCAGGTCGGCGATCCGCCCGAAAAGGGCTTGACCTCGTCTCGCGCCCTCGGCGCCTTGGCTCGGGTCAGAGATCTCGGCGATGGCGCCCACGTCGGCGCCGGCAATGAACGATCGGGGCTTGGCCGAACGCACCAGCAGGACGCGAAGCACACCCTGGTCCGCCGCCTTCGCAGCTTCGGAAAGGGCGTCGTCCAGGCCTTCGAGCGCCTCCTCGGTAAGGACGTTCTGGCTTCGGGCCGGATCGTCGAACACCAAGTGCCCCACGCCGTCGCCGCCCAGGCGAAGACGGGGGTTCAAGCGACCCGCGTCAGAAGACCGGCCTAAGCTCGGCGTTCTCGCGCGACAGCCGCAGCGTCGCGGGTTCGGCCCTCGCGATCTCGATCTCCACGTTCCAGTAGAGCTCGTCGTAGGGAAGCTCTTGGCGGGCGTACACCCAGTAGCGGCCCGGGGGCACGTCGAACTGGGCGATCCCGTTGGCGTCCGTGGTGTCGGCCGCCGGCTCCAGCCCGCTGGCCTCGATCTTGGCGGCGATCACGGCGTCGACGTCCAGGAAGGCTTGGTCCGCCCAGTCGGCCCTGACGATCCTCATGCTGTCCATGCGCCCGATCGCGGCCGCCTGCAGGGACTCGAAGCGCTCGAAGTACTGGGCGACCTGCCCCTCCCGGTTCTGGTAGCTCCGGTTCAAGTCGGACCACTCGTTGAAGATCGTCCGGTAGCGGGTCTCGGCGCGGTTGAGCCCCTCCATGGCCGCGCTGAGCTTCGCCAGCGTGTCGCGAAGGGTGTTCCACTGCGATTCCGTTTCCAGGTACTGGCGCTGCGCGTCTGCGATCTCGTCGCGGGTGGCCAGCAAGTCCGCGGGAACCTCGGGCTCCGGCGTGTCGGCCGCGGCGGTCAGCGAGTCGAAGACCTGGTCCCGGTCGTAGGGCAGGAGGCGCACCTCCAGGTCTTGGAGGACATTGGCCTCGCCTCCTTCGCCGATGTCCGCGGTGATCGTGGCTTGGCCCGGCCCGCACGCCGAGAACGTCGCGACGAAGAGGAGTGCCAAGCCCAGTCCGGAGTTCTTGTGCATGGTGAGTTGCTCCTGTGGTCGGGCCGGTACTGGGGGACGCCCGGCCGTGATCTCTGCTGTTGCCCAAGATAAGCCTCGCAACGAACGCCATCAACCGGAAAGGCACGCCGCAAACGCCGCCGCCGATCCCCTGCCCGCGGTCACGTTCCGTAGACGAGCCTCGCGGTCAGCTTCGCCCCCTGCGCCGTCGCCGCGATCTCGCCGGGCGGCAACGGATCAAGAAGGTCTCGAAGGTGGGCCAGGGCTTGTTCCGGCGACGATCCGCGAGCCAGCGCCGATGCGGCGGCCTTGGCCAGCTCGGCGGGGTCGGCCAGACGTCGGCTCCAGATGCCCCGCGCCCGTCGCAGGAGGGCGGCCACGCGCTCGCCGTGCTCCGGCGCCGCCAAGTCCGAGAAGGTGCGGTCCAGCCGGGCCTCCCATTCGGCTGCCGCTTCCGGGCTTGCCGAGAAGCGAACGAGCAGACGTCCGTCGCGGCCGATGCCGGCGGCGAACTCGAAGAGCGACGGGTCCAGGCCCGGCGCCAGCCAGTCCTCCAGCAGGGTCCGCAGCAGGTGGGCTTGGGACAGGGTCGTCTCGGGGGGCAACCGATAGGCCGACCCGACCCACGTGGTCACCACCTCCGCGGGCACGTGTCGGCGGACGGCTTGGGCGGGACCGGAGCCGGGCTGTCGGCGGGGCGCGACAAGGAAGGACCGCGTGTCCGCGCGGGGAGCGGGATCGAGGTGCGGGGCTGAGCGGTCCCCGAGGACGAGAACCCACGACGGATCGCGAACGCGCGCGGCCGGCGCCGTTCCGGTCTCGTCCAGCAACGCGTGGAACGCCATGTCGAACCGAGCACCGGGCGAGTCCCGGCGGAAGGCCAGCGCGGCTCGAGCGGCGGACTCGGCGGTGGCGACCAAGGGGGCGGGAAGGGCCTCGCCGGTCAGGCGTTCGAGGGCTCGGCGCACATCGTCCAAGTCGTCCGGCAGGGCGGTCGCCACCAAGTAGCGCGCCACGTCGTCCCGCCCCAGCTCGACGCTTGCGGCGCGCCCGGTCGTGGCCTGCCGAGCGGCAGCCAGAAGAGCCCGATCTTCGGTCCAGTTGGCCAAGTCCTGGTCGGGGGGACCGGCGGTCGGCGCCGTCGGAAGCGCCAGGGCGACCGCCTCCACGGGCAGCCACGGTCGCGTCGTCACGACCAGCCGGTCGCGGTCCTGGGCGGTTGCCCCGATCCCCCCGACCAACCACAGGCCGGCCCAAGCGGCAGGCATCCCCGCCGCCGGAACGGTGCGACGGAGTCTCACGGGCCGATGCGCGGGCGGAAGAGGGTGGCGCGAAACTGCTCCAGAACCGGTGTCAAGTCGCTCCGATGAAGGGACTCGAGACCAGCGAGCGCGCCCAGCGGCCAAGCCGGGGTAGTCGGCGGCGCGTTCCCCGCCTGTGCACCGCGGGCGCCAACCGTTGGCGAGGGCGCGACGAAGTAGCGGTCCGCCAACGCCAGCCAGCCGCCGGGGACGGAGGCCGCCTTCAGAAACTCGGCGCGCGCTTCCGCCGCTCCCTGCAGCCACCACGCGTCCATCCCCTCTTCCGTCAATAGCGCCAGGGCGGCGTCCAAGGCGCCGCCGGCCGTGGGGCTGCTCCTTGCCCGGGCCGAGACGGCGACCCAGCCTGAAACTCCGCCCGGCTCGCCGTGCAGGCGCAGATCGACCCCCGGGACGGCCACGGAGCGAAGGCCGACCCGGAGCGCGCCCAATGCGGCCATCACCACGGGGTCTCGGGCCGGACCCAGGTGGAACGCCGCCGCCTCCCACGCGTACACGGGCGCGCCCCGTCGGGAACGAGAGACCGAACCTCCGGGCAGCGCGTCGTTGCCGGTCGAGTCGTCCGCGGTGGGCAGCGCGCCCGCGTCGCCCGACCCATCCGCGCCCGGTCCCGCCGCCGCCGCGCCAATCCGAGACAGGTCGGCCAGCACCCAGGGCGCCGGCACGTCTCCCAAGACGAAGATTCGGAGCCGGTCCCGCGCATGGGAACGCAACCACAGGCGTCGCACCTCGCCGGCCGTCGCGGCCCGACGCCCCCCCGGCTTGCCTGCGTCCCAGCCGGCCCGACGCTGGACGGCCAAGGCCAACCGGCCCTGCGGCGTCTCGGCCGCCCGCTCCCGGCCAGCCTGCTCCCACGCTGCCGCGCCTGCCGGATCGGGGTCGGGAGGGCGGGTCATGCGGCGCGCGATCCACGCCAGTTCGTCGATGTCTCGAAGGTCGCCCACCGCTTGGTAGAAGAGCCTGCCGTCCTGCACGCCGGCTTCGACGGTCGCTCCGATGGCCTCTGCTTGGGGGCGAGCCCGCGCCAGCGCCTGATCCAGCAGGACGCGAGCGCCGCCCGAGCCGGGCCGGTCCAACGGCGCCGAGATGCGGATGCCCGCCACCGGCAGCCCCCGTGCGCGCTCCAAGACCAGGACGGCGCCGCCGGGGAGCGCCAGCACCGAGTCGGGAACCAACGGCGAGTCGGGGGCGAGCGCACCCGAAGGGGAGCCGCCCTCCGCAGGCGGAAGGCCCGTGGTCCCCGCCGCCCAAAGCAAGAACGCCGCCGGCGCTGCTCGACGGATCAGGAGATGGCGCGTCGGGGGTCGGGGTTCACGGGACGAAATAGTTCTCGGGGTTCACGGGCCTGCCGTTCAGGTGCACTTCGTAGTGCAGATGGGGAGCCGTGGCGATCCCCGTTCGTCCGACCTCCGCCACCACTTCGCCCCGCCGGACCCGCTGTCCGCGTCCGACCAGCAACGCCGAAGCGTGGGCGTAGAGCGTGAAGAAGCCGGACTCGTGCTGGATCTCGACCGTGTTCCCGTAGCCGACCTTCCACCCGGCGAAGGAGACCCGCCCGTCGGCGGCCGCCACGATCGGCGTTCCCAGAGGCGCATGGATGTCCACGCCTTCGTGCGGTCGGTTGATTCCAAGCACCGGATGGAACCTTCTGCTCGAGAAGCTGCTGGACACGAGACCGCTCGCGGGCAGCAAGGACGGCGTGGACTTCAGTCGGTCGCCTTGGGCGACCAAGCGCTCGGCGTTCTCGTCGAAGCTCTTGGCAAGCAGGTTCGCCTTGCGTTCGAGCACGCCCAGGTCGTACCGCACCGCGTACACCGACTCCGAAGCCTCGTCGGGAATCTCCAGGCCCGGGCCGCCGATGCCCACGTCGAAGACCTCGTCGTCGATCCCCGACATGCCGGCCAGCAGCCGCGCCCGCCGGCTCTGCTCGACCAAGCCGTCGAAGCTCTGGTCGAACTCGGCCAGCCGGGCGGCGATTCGGGGAATCTCGGCCTTGAGCAGCCTGTTCTCCCGGGCCAGGGCCGCGGCGCGCGCGCGCGTGCCCGTCTCCACCAGCAGGAACGCGCCGGCGCCCGCGCACAGGACGCACGCCAAGCACGCCGCGACCAGAACCGGCCGCACGGCCTTGGACGACAGCGAGTACTGGCGAATCCCGCCAGTCCCGCTCGGCAAGAGGAGGAAGGTCCATCGTTCCTTGGGCATAGCCAACAACCCTAACCGGAAACAAGTGTTTTAGTCAACGGTCGTCGATCCGAGGGAAGAGCGGCGGTCCGTCGGCGACGCGAAGCCCCGCCGTCCGCAGGCCGTCCAGTTCGGCGAAGCCGGGCACCTGGGCCAGCCCCAGTCGCCGGGCCAGCTCGGCGGACTTGGCCGGGGTTGCGGGTTCGAAGAGACAGGCCAGCACCGCCAGCACACGGACCAGCGAAGCGAGCGTCTCGTCCAGCTCGTCGGCCCGCTCCGGCGCCCGCGCCAGAGTCCACGGCGCGCGGGTCTCCACGAAGCCGTTTCCGGCCCTGGCCAGCTCCATGGCGGCCGCGAAGCCCTCGTGGAGCCGGTAGCCCTCCAGCCCGCTCCGGTAGCCGGCGACCGCCGTCGCGATCTCGTCGTCCAGGCCGCCGGAGGCCGCAGCCGGAACCGCCCCGTCCCGGTATCGCTTCACCATCGACACGACCCGGTGTGCCAAGTTGCCCAAGGTGTTCGACAGCTCGTCGCAGCGAGCCAGGAAGCGCTCGGGCGTGTACGAGGCGTCCTGTCCCGTGGGCATCTCCCGCATCAGGTACCAGCGGACCGCGTCCGCGCCGAACCGTTCCCGGAGGCCCAGCGGGTCGACGACGTTCCCCAGCGACTTGGACATCTTCGTGTCGCCCACCACCCACCAGCCGTGAGCCAAGATCTTGCGGGGCAGGGGAAGGTCCGCGCCCATGAGAAGGGCGGGCCAGTAGACGGCGTGGGTCGTGAGGATGTCCTTGCCGACGATGTGAAGGTCCGCCGGCCAGCGCGAGAGAAGGGGCGCGTCGCCGAAGCCGCGTTCGCCCGGCGGCGCGGTCGGGTCCACGGCGCCCGACGCGGTCACGTAGTTGATCAGGGCGTCCACCCACACGTAGGTGACCTGGGCCGAGTCCCAGGGGAGCGGGATGCCCCAGTGGATGCGCGATCGGGGGCGCGAAATCGACAGGTCCGCCAAGGGTCGGGACAGGAAGCCCAGGACCTCGTTTCGCCGGCTGGCGGGGACGATCCACTCCGGGTTCTCCTCCACGTGGCGGCGAAGCCGGTCTTGGAAGCGGCTCATGCGGAAGAAGTAGTTCTTCTCGCGGATGCGCTCCACGGGTCGTCCGGCGACGGGATCGACTCGCTCCGGACCGACCTCCTTTTCCGTGAAGTAGCGCTCCTGGCTGACCGAGTACCAGCCCGCGTACTCGCCCTCGTAGACGAGACCGTTCTCGCGCAGGCGCTCCAGGATCGCGCCGACGACGGCGCAGTGGCCGGGCTCGGTGGTGCGGATGAAGCGGTCGTGGGAGATGCGCAGGTCGTCCCACGCGGCGCGAAACCGTCCGGCCATGAGGTCGCACAGTTCGCGCGGGGTCATGTCCTGGCGGGCCGCGGCCTCCTGGATCTTCTGGCCGTGCTCGTCGGTGCCCGTCAGAAAAAGGACGTCTTGGCCGGTCCGCCGCCGGTAGCGCGCCAGCACGTCGGCGAGGATCGTGGTGTAGGCGTGGCCGATGTGGGGTGCGCCGGAGGCGTAGTAGATCGGCGTCGTCAGGTAGAATCGATCCGCGCTCATCGTCCCAATCCGGGGCGTCACCGATACAGCAGGTAGGGACGACGCCGCTCGGCGAATGCAGGCAGGTCCGCCCCCCACCGTTCCGCCAGCTCCGCGTAGCCGGCGCCGGCGTCCAGAGCTCCGCGCAGGGCGTCGGTGCCCGCCAAGCGGTCGAAGTGGGACTCGTGCCAGCCCCAGTGCTCGCCGGACGCGGCCTTGATCTCGGCCAGCAGCGCCAACGCCGCCAAGGTGGGGTCGTAGCGAGGACCGTCGGCGACCAGGCGCACGCCGCCGGACGCCTCGCCGTCGAACTTGCCGTCGCCGGGGTCCACGGGCGTGAACCGCGCGGGCACGAAGACGGCGTCCGGCAAGTGCAAGGCAGTCAGGCGGGCCGCCAGCGCTTCGCCGTCCAGCCAGGGCGCGCCCACCTGCTGGAACGCCCGCGGCGTGCCGCGCCCCACGGAGATCGACGTCCCCTCGAAGAGGCAGGTCCCTGGATAGTGAAGGGCGCTCTCCACCGACGGCATGTTGGGCGACGGCGGAACCCAGGGCAGCCCCGTCTCCTCGAAGGTCATGTCGCGCCGCCAGCTCTCGGCCGGCACGACCGCAAGCTGGGCGGCGACTCCGAACTCGCCCGCCGCCATCCGGGCGAACTCGCCGGCGGTCAGGCCATGGCGCATGGGGACCGGATAGAGGCCCACGAAGCTGGCGAACGCCGGGTCGAGTATGTTGCCCTGGACCGCCGAGCCGCCGACGGGGTTGGGCCGGTCCAGCACCACGAAGGGAATGCCGCGCTCTCCGGCGGCCTCCATGGCCAGCGTCATGGTGGACAGGTAGGTGTAGTAGCGCGCGCCCACGTCCTGGATGTCGAAGAGGAGCACGTCCAGCTCCGCCAGAGTCTCCGGCGTGGGCTTGCGCGTCTCTCCGTACAGCGAGTGCACGGGAAGGCCGGTGCTGGGGTCCACGCCGTCTTCGACCCTGGCGCCGGCCTCGGCCCGGCCCCGGATCCCGTGCTCGGGCGAAAACAGCGCCGTCAACGTCACCTGGGGGTGGGCCGCCAGCAGGTCGATCGTGGACGTGCCGTCGCGGGCCAAGCCCGTGTGGTTGGTGATCAGCCCGACCCGCCGCCCGGCCACCAGCGCCAACGAGTCCGCCAGCAGCACCTCGGCGCCGGGGCGCACCCAGGACCGCTGCTCGGCCACGGCGAACGGCGCTTGGCCGGCGTCAGGGAGCGCTTGGCCGCCATTGGGGGATGCTTGGCCGGCCTCGGCGGCGGGACGCTCGGCGTCGGCGCACGCCCAGCCTGCGGTCGTCGCGAGGACGACGGCCGCGGCGGCGGCCAGCCGTGCGACTGCCCGCTTGGCGCGCAATGATGTATCAATGGTGGACACGTGCAGCCGTTCTCCTTCGGGTGACTCCATGACCATTCAAGCTACGAACGTTCCGACTTCGGACCATGGCCGGCGCCCCGGGGGCGGCGGTTCCGACTGGGCGCCCGACGCAACTTCGTTGCGCCGGAAGCGAAGCGCTCCAACGGCGGTCCGCGCAAGGGCGCTCGTGGTCGTTCCGGTGGTTCTGCTGGCCTCCTGCGCCCGCGCCGGGTCGTCTTCTCCCCCCGAGTTCCTGCCGCCCGGGCCTGCCGCGCCGATGGACTCGCCGCTCGCCGGGGACGCGGCCCGCTGGGTGGACGAGACCTTGGCGGGGCTGACGCTTCGCGAGGCGGCCGCGCAGCTGGTGATCCCGTGGATCTCCGGCGGCTACGCCTCGGCCACCGATCCCGAGTTCCTGCAACTGCTGGACTGGGTGGACCAAGGGCTGGGAGGCGTCTCGATATCGATCGGCGTTCCGGACGCCTACGCGGCCAAGCTGAACCGCCTCCAGTCTCGAGCCCGCATCCCCCTCTTGGTCACGTCGGACTTCGAGAACGGCGGACCCGGGATGCGGATCAACCACAGCTACGCGCTTCCGTCGCTCTTGGCCCAGGGCGGCGGCGCGAGCTTTCCGCCCACCATGGCGTTCGGCGCCGCCGGCGCCGTGGCGTTGGCGTTCGAGTACGGGCGCATCACCGCCGAAGAGGCCCGCGCCGTGGGCGTCCACTGGCTCTTCGCGCCCGTGCTGGACGTGAACAGCAACCCCGAGAACCCCGTCATCGCCACCCGATCGTTCGGCGAAGACCCGGAGACCGTGGGCAGACTGGGCGCCGCCTTCATCCGGGGCGCCAGGCAGGGGGGCGCCCTCTCGACGGCCAAGCACTTCCCCGGCCACGGCGACACCCGCACCGACTCGCACATCGTGCTGCCCGTGATCGGCGCCGACCGAGAGCGGCTGGACCGGGTGGAGCTGGCCCCCTTCCGCATGGCCGTGGAGGCGGGGGTGGACGCCGTAATGACGGCCCACGTGGCGGTCCCGCAAGTGCTGGGCGACGACCGCCCCGCCACGCTGTCGCCCTACTTCATGACCCGCGTGCTGCGCGACGAGATGGGGTTCCGGGGCATACTCTTCACCGACGCGCTCCGCATGGGCGCGATCACCAACGGCTACGGGGCCGGAGAGGCGGCGGTGCTCTCGCTGGAGGCCGGGTCCGACGTGCTGCTGGCGCCGGACGGCGTGGGAAGGACGATCGACGCCGTGGTGCGGGCCGTGGAGTCGGGGCGTCTGAGCCGCGAGCGGATCGACCGGTCGGTGCGCCGGCTGCTGGAGGCGAAGGCGCGGCTGGGGCTGCACCGGGAGAGCCGCGTGGACCCGGCCGACGTGGCGGGTCGCGTGGGAACGGCCGAGCACCGGGCGACGGCGGAGCGGGCGGCGGCTGCGTCGATGACCCTGGTGCGCGACCGGGCCGGGGTCGTGCCGCTGGCGGCGGACGCCTCGGTCATGAGCGTGACTTGGGCGCGGGACGACGACCTGCTGGCGGGGCGGGCGTTCAACGGCGCCTTGCGCGGGCTTGTCGGACGGGTGCGGAGCGCCCGCGTGGGTCGGGGCACGCCGTGGACGGTGTACGATTCGCTGCTGTACGCCGCCGCCGCCGTGGACGTCGTGGTGGTGGGCATCTACGCGCCGCCGCGGTCGGGGGCCGGGGCGTCCGCTCTGCCCGCCCAGCTGCGGGCGTTCGTGGAGGGCGTGGAGCGCGTCCGGTCCGACGCCGCGGCGGTGGTCTCGTTCGGCGGTCCCTACGTACTGTCGGCGTTCCCTTCCGTCGGCGCCTACATGGTCGCTTGGGGCGAACGCGAGGTCTCGCAGCGCGCCGCGGCCCGAGCCATTGCCGGGGCGGCGGCGATCGGCGGCAGGCTGCCCGTGAGCATCCCCCCCTTGCACCGAGCGGGAGACGGGCTCGACCGCGCGCCCGTCCGCGGGAACGAACGAGTCGCCGAAGCCGCCCCCGACCCCCTCCGCGAAGCGGGCTTCTTGCCCGCCGTGGCAAGCCGGGCGCGGGGCGCGGCGGCCTCCGACACCGCCGGCGGGCCGGGCCGGTGGCGTCCTTCCCCCTCGCTGCTCCCGTGCGACGACTGGCGGCCGGGGCCGGACAGTTCGGCGGACGATCTGTCGGGGGAGTTCTGCGCCGCCGACGACATGGTCGTGTCGCCCCGAGAGGTGGACCCGGCCCGAGTCGCCATGAACGCCGATTCGCTGTCGGCCCTGGACGCCGCAATCCTGGCTGCCTTGTCCGACTCCGCCGCCTCCGGCGCGGCTCTGGCGGTGGTCCGGCGCGGCCAGCTCGTCCGGCTTCGGGGTTACGGACGGCTGGACTGGGACCCGAACGCGCCGCCCACGACCCCGGCTTCGCTCTTCGACTTGGCGTCTCTGACCAAGGTCGTGGCCACGACCACGGCGGCGGTCGTGCTCGCCCAGCGCGGCGCCCTCGACCTGGACGACGCGGCCGCTCACCACCTTCCCGGATGGGACGCCGGCGACCCCGCGAAGTCGCAAGTCACGCTCCGCCAGCTGCTGGTCCACGAAGCGGGCCTGCCTCCCTTCCGCCGCTTCTACCTGGAAACGGCGGGCCGCGACGCCTACCGCGACGCCATCGACGCGCTCCCGCTGGACCACCCGCCGGGCGACCGCGCGGTTTACTCCGACATCGGCCTCATGACGGTGGGGTTCGTGGCGGAGCAGCTCTCGGGTCGGCCGCTGGACGACTTCCTGCGCGCCGAGGTCTGGCGCCCCCTGGGCATGGCCGACACCCGGTTCAACCCGCCGCCTTCGATATGGGACCGAGTCGCCGCCACGGAGATCGACACCGTCTACAGGGGCTACCACGTGCACGGCGAAGTCCACGACGAGAACGCGCACGCCATGGGGGGCGTGGCGGGCCACGCGGGGCTGTTCAGCTCGGCCCGGGACCTTGCCGTCTTCGTCCAGACGATGCTCGATCGCGGCGTGGCGGGTCCCTGTCGCGCGGACGCGGAATCGGGGCTGCCCTGCCACCGCGCGCGCTTTGCCCCCGTGGCGCTCTTCGGGCCCGGCTGGGTGGACCGGATCACCCGCCGGCAGTCGCCTGCGTCGAGTCGGGCGCTGGGCTGGGATACGCCTTCGGGCCGCTCCTCCGCGGGCGACTGGTTCTCTGCGCGGTCGTTCGGCCACACGGGGTACACGGGCACGTCGATCTGGGTCGATCCGACGCTGGACCTGGGCGTGGTCCTGCTCACGAACCGCGTGAACCCGACCCGCGACAACGCCAAGCACGTGCCGCTGCGTCGTCGCGTCCACGACTTGGCCGCCCGCTCGATCATGGACACGCCCCCCCGGCGGCGTGCGCCGGGGTCGGCGGAGCCGAGGGAGGCCGCGGAGCCGGCGGAGCAGGGAGGCCGGGGCTCGTGACGGCCTTCGGCGGCGTGGACTTGGCGGTCGTACTCCTCTACATGGCGGGCGTGACGGCCTGGGGCGCATGGCTGGGCCGGGGCACTTCCGGCGGCACCGGCTACTTCCTGGGCAACCGCAACCTCCCTTGGTGGGCGGTGATGTTCTCCGTCGTCGCGACCGAGACCAGCACGCTGACCTTCCTGTCGGTGCCGGGGATCTCATACCTGGGAACGCTCGCGTTCCTGCAGCTCGCCTTGGGCTACTTGGTGGGGCGGGCCGTGGTGGCGGCGGTGCTGTTGCCGGCGTACTACCGCGGCGACCTGTCCACCGCGTACGCCCTCCTGGGTAGGCGCTTCGGCACGGCGACTCGTCGCTACGCCTCCGGCGCCTTCATGGCGGCGCGGCTCTTGGCCGACTCGGTGCGCCTCTTCGCCACCGCCATTCCCCTGGCGATCGTCACGGGCTGGTCGTACCCGGCCTCGATCCTGGTCATCGGCGCCGCCACCCTGGCCTACACCTACTTCGGCGGCATCCGCGCCGTGGTCTGGGTGGACGCCCTGCAGATGGCCCTTTACGTGGCCGGCGGCGTCCTGGCGCTGGTCCTCCTCCACGGCGCCGTGGACGGCGGCTGGCCCGCGATCATGGAGCGCGCCGCGGGGGCGGGGAAGCTGCAGGTGCTGGACTTCTCCGCTTCGCCGGCCGTGGCCTACACCTTCTGGGCCGGCCTGGCGGGAGGCGCCTTTCTGTCCATGGCCTCGCACGGAACAGACCAGCTCATCGTGCAGCGGCTGCTGGCCTGCCGGGACGCGGTCCAGAGCCGTCGCGCCCTGATCGGCAGCGGCTTCGCCGTCCTGGGTCAGTTCGCTCTCTTCCTCTTCGTGGGGCTGGGACTGTGGGCGTTCTACGACGGTCGCGCCTTCGACAGCCCCGACGAGATCTTCGCCACGTTCATCGTCTCCGAGATGCCCGCCGGCTTGCGCGGCCTGCTCATTGCGGGAGTCTTCGCCGCCGCCATGTCCTCCTTGTCGTCGTCGGTCAACTCGCTGGCCTCCACCAGCGCCTACGACTACTGGGGTCCGGCCACCGGCCGCGAGAACGACGAGCGGGCCATGCTGGCCGCGGGCAAGGCGTTCACGCTGTTGTGGGCCGGCCTGCTCGTGCTGGGGGCCGTTCTGTTCATTCCGCCGGAGGGGGCCGGAGTCGGGGCCGACGCGGACGCCGGCGCCCCCCGCGCGGCCGCCGTGGAAGTGGCGCTGGCGGCGGCCTCCATGCTCTACGGGGGACTTCTGGGCGCCTTCGCGCTGGGGGTTCTCTTCCGGAACGTCGGCCAGGGCGGCGCAATGGCGGGAATGACCGCGGGCGTGGCTACGGTGGTGGCGCTGTGGGCGGGAGACGTCGTCGCGTGGCCGTGGTTCGTCCTGGTCGGGCTCGTCGCCACGATGGGCGTGGGCCTCCTGTGGACGGCCGCGCGGTGGATCTTCGGCCGGTCGCGTCCATGACCCGGCGTCGCATGCACGACCTGGCGGCCCCGTGCGCGAATCCGTGCTCTCTCTCGTGACCCGGATCTCCCGTCCGTGACCTGGGCCGGCGTCGACGGCGGCGGGACCAAGTCTCGCGCGATGGTGGTCGGGGAGCAGGGATGCGAGCTGGCCGTGGCGGAAGGCCCGGCGGGGCTGGTGGACCCCCTCGACCCGGCGGCGGCCGCCGCCGTCGTGGCCGCCCTGGTTCGTCGGACCGCCTCGGTCGCCGGGGCGCGGTTGCCGCTCGATGGCTTGTGGGCCGGCTTGGCCGGGGTGGGGCAGGAGGGCACTCGGCGCGCCGTCGAGGCCGCGCTGGGGGGTGCGGGCGTGGCCCGTCGGATAGCGGTTGGAACCGATGTCGAGGCGGCCCGCGCCGACGCCTTCGGGGAGGATCCGGGCGTGTTGCTCGTGGCGGGCACGGGATCGGTCGTGCTGGCCCGGGACCCCAGCGGGGCGCAAGTGACCGTGGGCGGCTGGGGCGCCCTTCTGGACGATGCGGGCAGCGGTTACCGGATCGGGTTGGAGGGACTTCGGGCGGTGGTCGCGAGCGCCGACGGAAGGGCGCCCGAGACGGAGCTGACCCGGACGCTGGCGGCGGCGACCGGCGTCCGCTCTCCGCCCGACTTGCCGGCATGGGCCGCCGCCGCCGCCAAGCGAGACGTGGCCGCCCTGGCTATGCCGGTCCTCCGGGCGTTCAGGGCGGGGGACGCCGCCGCGGTTCGGGTGGTGCGCCGGGCCGTTGGAGGGTTGCGGGCGCTGTTGGAAGCCGCGTTGGCGCGCACCAGCGGGTGGCGGGGGCCGCCGCCCGTGGCCCTGTCGGGGGGACTGGTCAACAAGGACGGCGAGCTTCGGGAAGCCGTGGCTGCCGCCGCGGCCGAGCTGGGGTACGCAGTGCGGCCCGTGTCGGTGGCACCCGAAAGAGGGGCGGCCCGCAAGGCGCTGCGGTTGTAGCGGCGTTCGCGTCGGCTGACGGCAAACCTTCGCCGACCAACCGGCAGGTTCTGCCATTTTGGCAGATCGCCCTGCCATTTTGGCAGATCGCGGCCTCGAATCGGGCCTCCCCCGCATCCTGGTCTGCCATTTTGGCAGGTTTTCGGCGGCACGGCCCTTGCTGAACGGAGGGGCGTGCGGTGGAACCGCCCCGCGCAATCAACCACGTCAACCTAAGGAGGGTTGAACGATGTCGCTGATCAAGTACACGAACCGCCTCGCCCCCTGGCACGACCTGGACGTGCTGGCCAGCCGCGTCAACCGCATCTTCGGGGACGCGGCCCCGGCGAACGTCGACCAGCGCCCCAGCTGGTTCCCCGCCGCCAGCGTCCAGGAGTTCGACACGGAGTTCGTGCTCGCCGTCGAGCTGCCGGGCGTGGACGAGGACTCCCTCGAGATCAACCTCGAGAACAATGTCCTGACGATCTCCGGCGAGAAGCGCGAGCGACGGGGACCCGAGTCCGAGGGCAAGTACCACCTCCTGGAGCGGACCTTCGGCGCCTTCCACCGGGCCGTTCGTCTGCCGAGCACGGCTCGGGCCGAGGCGGTCACGGCCGAGCTGGAGAACGGCCTCCTGACCCTGCGGCTTCCCAAGGCCGAGGAGGCTCGGACGCGGAAGATCGAGGTGAGCCTCCGGAGCTGACGCCGGTGCCGCAGGCATGTGCCTCTCTCAACAGCGGGGTTCGGTCCACCGGCCGGGCCCCGCTTTGCGTTGCTGGTGTCAGCCGTGCTTCTCGACGTACTGGTCGCAAATCCAGCGGTACGTGCGCTCGAGGCCGACCTTGAGCCGTGTCGACGGTTCCCAGCCCAACGCCTGGACGATCAGTCGGTTGTCGCTGTTGCGGCCGTTGACGCCCTTGGGGCGGTCGAGCAGGTAGCGCCTCCGGAGCTTGATGCCGGCGATCTCTTCAGCCGCATCGACGAGCTGGTTGATCGTGACCAGTTCGCTGGACCCCAGGTTGATCGGCTCGACGACATCGCTGCGCGCGAGCGCAAGCGTGCCCTCGACGCAATCGTCAATGTACATGAACGATCGCGTCTGCGTGCCATCCCCCCATATCTCGATCTCGCGACTGCCCGTGTGCTTGGCTTGCGCAACTTTGCGACAGATCGCCGCGGGCGCCTTCTCCCGTCCGTCGTCCCATGCGCCCAACGGCCCGTAGACGTTGTGATACCGAGCGACGCGGGTGGGCACGTCGAAGTCTTCTCGAAAGTGCCTGCACATCCGTTCGGAGAAGAGCTTCTCCCACCCGTAGCCGTCCTCCGGCATCGCCGGGTAGGCGTCCTCCTCCTTCAAAGGGGCCACGTCGGCGCTGTCCTGCTTGTCCGCTGCGTACACGCACGCCGACGAGGAGTAGAAAAAGCGCGGAACGCCATGCTCTCTCGCGGCCTGCAGCATATGGGTCGTGATGAGGACGGAGAGCATGCAGAGCGCTTTGTTGTTCTCGATGAAGCCGATGCCCCCCATGTCCGCGGCGAGCTGATAGCACTCGTCCACTCCCTTGCAGGCCGCCATGCAGGAGCCGATCTCCCTCAGGTCGGCCACAACGTTTTCGGCGCCCTCGTGCAATTGGTACCACTCGCTCAAAGGCTTGCGGTCCACACACCGCACTGCGTGGCCCTCGTCCAGCAGCGACTGGGCGAGATGCCCACCGATGAAGCCTCCGGCCCCTGCAACCAATGCGTTCACGCGACGGTCACGGTCGAACGATCAGCTGCCGGAGCTTGGAGGCCGGCTTTAGGATCGGCGCCAGCAAGCCGCCGCGAATTCTGTTCCTTGTCCATGCTCGCGCCACGTCGATGTTGCCCCTAACGATCCGGGAGCTGTTTCCGCCCAGTGCCATCCTGACGACTGTCCTGTCAAGGAAGCGCATGTCGATGCCGTGTACGTAGACGAAGCGCAGCATCAGCTCGTAGTCTGCGCCCACGGAGTAGCGCAGATCGAACCCGCCGTAACGTTCGTACAAGTGGCGACGCACAAAGAACGTCGGATGAGGAGGCATCCATCCCACATGCCACTTTGTCTTCGTTGGCTGTCCCGCCCTCCAGTACCGCACGACCTTGCCGGCGTGGTTGGCCCACTCAACGTTGGCGTAGCAGGCGTCGCCCCCTTCCATGACGCGGACCACGTCCCGGAACACGTGCGGGTCCGTATAGTGGTCGTCGGCGTTGAGTATTGCCACGATGTCGCCGCTGGCTTTGTGGATTCCCTTGTTCATGGCGTCGTACAGCCCGCCGTCGGGCCCGCTCGTCAGTTCGATTCGTTTCCCGTAGGCGGCCAGGGTGTCCAGGGTTCCGTCCGTGGAGCCCCCGTCGATCACGATCAGCTCCGGCGCCGGCTCGTACTTCTGGGCAAGGATCGATTCGATGGCGCCCCCGACCCGCACGTCGTTCAACACGGGCGTGACGACCGAGATCGTGGGTTGCGTCATCGGCTTCTACGTCCCTCGCCCTTCGCTGCGCCGACGCAACCATGCCACGGTAAGCAGGAGCGTCACCGCAAAGAAGATGAGGAAGGTGGCCACGGCCAGGATCGCCGGGCTGATCTGCTCGCGGATGCCGGCCCACATCTGGCGCGGGATCGTCCGCTGCTCCACGCCGCCCATGAACAGCACCACCACGACCTCGTCGAACGAGGTGGCGAAGGCGAAGAGCGCTCCCGAGAAGACCCCTGGCGCGATCAGCGGCAGCTGCACTTGGCGGAACGTTCGCAGCGGCCCGGCGCCCATGCTTGCGGCGGCGCGCGTCAGGTTCGCGTCGAACCCCGTCAAGGTCGCCGTCACCGTGATGACCACGAAGGGCGTGCCCAGCGCGGCGTGGGCCAGGATCAGCCCGATGTGCGTCTGCGTCAGTCCGATGCTGGAATAGAAGAAGAACATTCCGGCCGCGGAGATGATCAGCGGCGTCACCAAGGGCGAAATCAGGAGCCCCATGACGAAGCGCCGAGCAGGCATGGCGGGGCTGGCCAGCCCCAACGCGGCCAATGTGCCCAGGGCGGTGGCCAGCGCTGTGGCCGACAAGCCGATCGCGAAGCTGTTGACGAAGCCCCGTCGCCACGCCTCGTCTTCGACGACCTGGCGATACCAGCGCAGCGAGTACGCTTCCGACTCGAAGCGCAGCATCCCTTCGGTGAAGGTGAAGTAGGGTTCGGCGTTGAAGCTCAACGGAACGATGACCAGGATCGGCGCCAGCAGGAAGAAGAAGACTACGGCGCAAAAACCCAAGTAGGCGACTCGGGCGATGCGGTCGCCAGGGCTGGGAGCGGTCGTCGCGACGGCCACGGCGCCTCAGCCCAGACTCATGCGTTCTATGCCCACGATGCGGTCGTAGACCAAGTACAGAACCAGCACGCCCGCCAGCAGTATGCCGCCCAGCGCCGCCGCCAGCCCCCAGTTGAGCGACGTCTGCATGTGGTAGGCGATCATGTTGGATATGAGCTGGCCGGTGCTGCCGCCCACCAGCGCCGGCGTGATGTAGAAGCCGATGGCGAGGATGAACACCAGAAGCGACCCGGCGCCGACTCCGGGCAGCGTCTGCGGCCAGTACACCTTGCGGAACGCCTGGACGGGGCCCGCGCCCAGCGACGCGGCGGCGCTCATGTGGAGGCGCGGGATCGAGCGCATGACCGAATAGAGCGGCAGGACCATGAACGGCAGCAGCACGTGCGTCATGGCCACGAACGTGCCGGTCATGTTGTACACCATCGCCAGGCGGCTGTCGTCGCTGATCAGCCCGATTCCGACCAGGACATCGTTGATCACGCCCTGCGTCTGGAGTAGCACGATCCACGAGGTCGTGCGCACCAGGAGCGATGTCCAAAACGGTACGAGCACCAGCGCCAGCAAGAGGTTCTGGCGGTGAGGAGGCGCATGTGCGATCAGGTGGGCCACGGGGTACCCGAGCAGCAGGCACAGGAAGGTGATGCCCAGGCTGATCCACAGCGTGCGCCACAGAAGCGCCACGTAGATGCGGCGCTCTTCGGGCTGACGGCCGACGCTCCCGCCGAGCTGCTGTTGCAGATCGACGGCGTTCAGGTAGTGGCGCGAAGTGAAGCGGTCGCCGGCGCTGCGGACGGCGTGCCACGTCTCGGGCTCGCCCCAGGCGTCGTGCAGGCCGACCAGAACGTCGCGCCAGGGCGGTACCGCGTCCTCGGGCATCCGGCGGCCGGTCCGGGTCACGGCGCTCCGAAGACCCGAACGGATGCGGTTCACGCGGCTGGCCACTTGGCCCAGCGTCCGCTCCTCGTTGGCGCGCGCGAGTTCTCTTGCCAGCGCCTCGTAGGCGGCCTCGTCCGGCAGCCCCTCGCCGTTCCAGTCGGCCAGGACCTCCATCGTCTCGGGCAGAGCGTCCGCCACCACGGGGTCGTGCACGCTGCGCACCAGCATCGTGCCCAAGGGCGCAATGAAGGTGACCACGACGAAGGCCAGCAGCGGCAGTACCAGAAGCCCCGCGCGAAGCCGGAGGCGGCCGGGCGCCTTCACCGAGCCAGCCAAGCGGCGAAGACCTCGTTCATCTCGTCGCCGTTGTCGCTCCACCACTCCCAGTCGCTCTGGAGCCCCCGCGCCAGGTTGTCCGGGTTGGTGGGCATGTGCGGCCGCATGTCGACGCCCGTCTCCAGGTGCTTGTCCACAAGCGGCATCGCCGAAATGCGGGCCGGTCCGTACGAGATGTACTTGGCGATGCCGACGTTGTGACGAGGCGACGACGCGAACGCCACGAACCTCTGCGCCGCCTCCAGGTTCCGCGTGCCCGCCACGACGACGAACTGGCCCACGTCCAGGATCTGGCCGTCCCACACGATCTCGAAGGGCTGGTCCTCCAGCACCTGCGCGTTGAAGATCCGGCCGTTGTAGGCGGTGGTCATGACCGCTTCGCCGTCGGCCAGGAGCTGGGGCGCCTGGGCGCTGGTCTCCCACCACACGATCTCGTCCTTGATCGTGTCCAGCTTGCGGAACGCGCGGCGCACGCCTTCGCGGGTGTCCAGCGTGGCGTACACCTGGTCCAGCGGTACGCCGTCGGCGATCAGCGCGCGCTCCAGGTTGTCCTTGGGCCAGCGCTTCATGCCGCGACGGCCGGGGAACTTCTCCAGGTCGAAGAAGTCGGCCATGTCGGCGGGCTTCTCGTCGGGGAAGCGCGTGCGGTCGTAGGCGTAGATCGTGGAGTAGAAGTTGGTGCCGACGCCGCACTCGGTGAGCGTCTGGGGCGCAAAGTCCTCTTCCGCCGGGGTGCCGTCTTCGGCGGGGACCAGCGTGGCCGGATCGACGGGTTCCAGGAGACCGTCGTCGCAGCCGCGCACGGCGTCCGCCAAGTCGATGTCCACCACGTCCCAGTAGACGTTCCCGATGTCGGCCTGCGCGCGGATCTGGGCCAGCCCGCCGCTGTAGTCCTCCACGTTGATCTCGATGCCGGTCTCGGCGGTGAACGGCTCGAACCACGCCTTGGCGGAGGCGCGGCCGTAGGAGCCGCCCCAGCTGACGACCGTGAGCTGCGCGGCCCCTTCGACGGGCGCCAGGGCGGGCGTCGTCGCGAGAAGGCCGAGGACCAGGAGCGCGTTCACCGCGCCGGGCAAGCGCGCAACCGAGGCGCCGGGCAAGCGTCCGCTCACCGTGCCAGCCACGCGCTGAAGCGCTCGTTGAGTTCGTCGCGGTGGTCGCTCCACCACCGAAAGTCGTCTCGCAGCGCCCGGGCCATGTTCTCGGGGTACGTGGGCATGTGCGGACGCATGTCGATCCCGGTCTCCAAGTGCCGGTCCACCAGCGGCATCGCCGAATAGCGCGTCGGCCCATAGGAGATGTACTTGCTGATCGCGGCCAGGTTTTCCGGCGTGGAGATGAACGACACGAAGTCCTGGGCGGCCTCCAGGTTCTCCGTGCCCGCGACGATCACGATCTGGCCCATGCCCAGGACTTGGCCGTCCCACACGATCTCGAACGGCTGGTTCTCCAGCACCTGCGCGTTGAAGATGCGGCCGTTCCACGCCGTGGTCATGACCACTTCGCCGTCGGCCAGCATCTGGGGCGGCTGCGCGCCGGCCTCCCACCAGATCACTTCGTCCTTGATCTCGTCCAGCTTGCGGAACGCCCGGTCGACGCCTTCCGGCGTGTCCAGCACGGCGTAGACCTGATCGATCGGCACGCCGTCGCCGATGAGGGCGATCTCCAGGTTCGGCTGGGGCGCGCGCTGCATCCCGCGACGGCCCGGGAACTTCTCCAAGTCGAAGAAATCGGCCATGGTGGACGGCTTGTCGCCCGGAAAGCTGTTGCGGTTGTACGCGTAGATCGTGGACCAGAACGACGTGCCCACCCCGCATTCGGTCAGCGTCTCGGGCACGAAGTCGTCTTCGGCGGGCGTGCCGTCGGGCGCCGGCGCCAACAGGCTGCGGTCCACGACCTCCAGGAGTCCCTCGTCGCATCCCCGGACCGCGTCGGCCAAGTCCATGTCCACCACGTCCCAGTGCACGGCGCCGATGTCCACCTGGGCGCGGATCTGGGCCAGCCCGCCGTTGTAGTCCTCGACCTCGACGACGGTGCCGGTGGCCGCCGAATAGGGCTCGAACCACGCCTTTGCGGAGGCGCGTCCGTAGGCGCCGCCCCAGGTAACGACCGTAAGCTGGGCCGTCGCCGCAACTGCAGCGCGGGGGAGTGCAGGGGCTGCCGCCAAGCTCGCTGTGGCCAAGCCCGCCGCCAACAAGAGCACAACCGGGAAGTGGCGGCGGGCGCGGACGCCGGTCATCGACGGGCCAGCCATGCGCTGAACCGCTCGTTGAACTCGTCCCTGTGGTTGCTCCACCATGCGTGATCGCGGGCCAGACTGCGTCCGGGCCGGTCTTGCGTGGGCATGTGAGGCGCCATGTCGATGCCGGTCTCCTTGTGCGTGGACACCAGGGCGACGCCGGAGCGCCGCGCCGGGCTGTAGGCGATGTAGCCGGCGATTCCGGCCATCGACTCGGGGCGGGTGGCGAAGGCCACGAACTGCTTGGCGAGCTCCAGGCGGGGCGTGCCGGCCACGATCACGAGCTGGTTCGCGCCCTTGATCTGGCCGTCCCACACGATCTCGAGGGGCTGGTTCTCCAGCGCCTGCGCGTTGAAGATGCGGCCGTTCCACGCGGTGCTCATCGCCACTTCGCCGTCGGCGAGCATCTGGGGCGGCTGCGCGCCTGCCTCCCACCAGATGACCTGGTCCTTGATCGTATCCAGCTTGCGGAACGCGCGGTCGCGGCCCTGGGGCGTCTCAAGCAGGTCGTACAGCTCCTCGACCGGCACGCCGTCGGCCATGAGGGCGAACTCCATGTTGTCGTTCGGAACCCGGCGCATCGCCCGGCGTCCCGGGAACTTCTCCAAGTCGAAGAAGTCCTCCAGGGTCGCGGGCTTCTCGCCGGGAAAGCGCTCCCGGTTGTAGGCGTAGATCGACGAACCCGACGACGTGCCCACGCCGCATTCGGTCCACGTGCCGGGGAAGAAGTCCTCCGTGGCGGGCTCGCCGTCGGGACCGGGCGCGAACCAATCGGGGTCCAGGGGCTCCAGCAACCCCTCGTCGCAGCCCTGCACCGCTTCGTCCATGTCCATGTCCACCACGTCCCAGTGGACGGCGCCCACCTCGACCTGGGCGCGGACCTGGGCCAAGCCTCCGTTGTAGTCCTCCAGGTTGACGGCGATGCCCGTCTCCTCGACGAAGCTCTCGTGGTAGCCCAGCACGCACGCCCTGGCGTAGGAACCTCCCCACGACACCACGGTCACGGCCTCCTGGGCGGCGGTTGCGGCCGGCAAGGTCCATGCGCACGCGCAGACCGCCGCCAGCGCCAGCGTTCGGGTTCGTGGGCGAGCCCTGCCCTTCCGCCAACGGGACGCCTCGGTCAAACGAGCTCCGGCAGTCAAGCGTACCCGGTCGGTCAGGTCGTGCCATGCGGTCACGAGTGCTCCTCCGCTTCCTCGGCGTTGAGCGCGCGGCAGTCGGTGGGCGTCCAGCCGATGCGGATGCGGTCGCCTTCCAGCACGGCGCCGTGACCGACCACATTGGGGATCTTGGCGATGAAGTCGGTGCGGCCGCACACGGACAGGCGGAGGCGCAGGTGGTCGCCCAGGAAGGTCATGTCCTGGATGTCGGCGTCGAGTTCGTTGGTGTACTGGCCGGGCTTGGGCGCCACGGCCACGCGCTCGGGCCGGATCGACAGGGTGGTGGCGTCTCCGGGGCCGCAGGGGGCGATCCGGAGCGCCTGCACGACCTCGCCGCCGGTCTCGACGCGGCAGATGTCGCCGTCGATCTCCTTCACGCGGCCGTGAAGCCGGTTGTTCTCGCCGATGAACCGGGCCACGAACGAGCGCGTGGGCTCTTCGTACAAGGCCTCGGGTCCGTCGATCTGCTCGACGACGCCGTCCCGCAGCACGGCGATCCGATCCGACATGACCATCGCCTCCTGCTGGTCGTGGGTCACGTAGACCATCGTCACGCCCAGGGTCTGGTGGATGCGGCGGATCTCGTACTGCATCTCTTCGCGCAGCCTGCGGTCCAGCGCGCCCAGGGGCTCGTCCATGAGCACCAGGTCGGGCTCGAACACCAGCGCCCGCGCAATCGCCACGCGCTGTTGCTGGCCGCCCGACAGCTGTCCGGGCTGGCGGTCCTCCATGCCCTCCAACTGCACCAGCCGCAGGACGCGATCGACGCGCTCGCGCTGCTGCTCCTTGTCCATGCCGCGGACTTCCAGCGGGAACGCCAAGTTGCGGCCCACCGTCATGTGGGGGAACAGGGCGTAGTTCTGGAACACCATGCCGATGCCCCGCTTCCTGGGCGGCAGATCGTGCACCGACTCGCCCCCGATGCGGATCGTGCCGGACGTGATCGTCTCGAAGCCGGCCAGCATCATGAGGCAGGTGGTCTTCCCCGAGCCCGACGGTCCCAGCATGGTCAGGAACTCGCCGCGGGCCACCTCCAGGTTCAGGTCGCCTATGACCATGGTTCGGCCGTCGTAGCTCTTGGCCACGTGCTCGAAGGTCACGTGGGCGGCGTCGCCGGAGCCGCTGGCGCTCGGGTTCGCTCCGTTCGGTTCCAACGGGGGATCCTCGTTCAGTAAGGTCGTGGCAGGCGTGACCGATGCTCTACGCCCAATTATACCGTGCGGGCAGCTTCTTGGACACCCTGCAAGCGCGCGGGAGCGTCACTTCAGCCACTTCAGGGGCGTAAGCGACGCCCGGCCTCTGTTCAGCCAGCGCACGAACCCCACGGAGTATATGCGCAGCTCGGGTCCGCCTCTGGGGTAGGCCAGCAGGTCCATGGAGTGGATGTCGCGGTGGTCCAGCCCTTCCAGGAACGCCAAGCCGCCGGGGAGCGGCAGCTCGTCCAAGTAGACCGAGATCGGCGTGGGGCCGTCGCGGCTGGTCGTGCAGACGTAGTCGTCGGGGACGCCGTCCCGGCCCGTGCTTGTGCATGTGAAGACGGGCACGCGACCGTTCCGCCTGAGCACCGCTGCGGGGCTGGGGTTCACGGCGTCGCGGAAGTCGGCCGCCCCGAAGTTCACGACCCGATAGGGAAAGAAGCGGCGTCGCCGGGCCAGAAGCCGCTCTGCGCGAGAGTGCACGCGGAGGCCCTCCAGGGCGATGGGGTCGGGCGACAGCCGGACGAAGAGGCCGGCGCCTTCCGACAGGGCCACGCGGCTGACGCTGGCGTGGTAGCCGAGCTGCCGGACCTCGACCTCCCACGTGCCCGAGGGGAAGTCGTCCAGCGAGAAGCGGCCGTCCACGCCGGTCAACGCCATGCGCGCCAGCTCGGGGAACTTGACCGCGGCGGCGATCACGGGACGCTCGTTCACGGCGTCGACGACCTCGCCGGAGAGGACGAACGGCGGGCCCGCCGAGTCTGGCGACGCGACCGACTGCTGGGCCGCGGCCGGGGCGGCGCCCAGAGCCAACGCCGCCAACGCCGGCGCGGCCCTCAGCGCTCCCCGACGGAGGCGCGGATCTGCCGGACGGCCGCCGCTACGCGCAGGTCCATCCCGGTTCGGCCGTACTCCGCCGTCGCCCGCGTGGGATCGCCCGACACGCCGCTGCCCTCGAATCCGCCGCCCGGCGCGCGCGCGTCCATGCGAATGTGCTGGGGCGCCACGTACATGAGGATCGACGTGTCGGTGATGCCCGCGTGCCTGCCGATCGTCTCTTCGGTCTCGCCCTGCTCCGCGAGCCACTCCCGGAATCCGTTGGCCGCATAGTAGTCGCCGACGAAGTGAACCCGGGCGCCTTCGCCGCCCCACTCGTCGTTGAGCATCGCCGCCACGGACTCCATGCCGCGCTGATTGCCGCCGCTGTCGCCGATGAACACGATGTCCGTGAAGCCGTGGACCCTGAAGCTTCGCGCGGCGTACTCCAGCAGCTTCATGAAGTGCTCGTTCGGCAACGTGATCGTGCCAGGGAATCGCATGTGACCCGAAGGCGGGTCCACGTCGCCCTCGGGCACGTAGGTGACCGCCGGCGCCACCAGGGCGTTCCCCAGCTCGCGGGCGATGCGCTTGGACGCCTCTTCGACGATGTAGCGGTGCTTGCCCATGACCATGTGGGGGCCGTTCTGCTCGGTACCGGCCGTGGGGAGGACGACCGTGGTGGCGCCGCCTGCGACTGCGTCGCGGATCTCGGTCCAGGTCATCTCTTCGATGAAGACGCGCGTCTGGGCTTCGGCGGGCGGGTCGGCCTGCGCAACGGCCGGGTCGGCGTCGTCCGAGCCGCAAGCCGAAAGAGACGCCAGCGCGAGCGCCAACCCCGGGCCCGCAAGGGGAAGCCGCCCGGTTGCGGTGCGCGGAGGCCGCACCGTGGTGCGCGCGGTCGCGGTTGGAACGCACCTGGTCACGATGCCGGCGCGAAGCAGTAGAACAGGCCGTTTCCGCCCGTGCCCTGCAGGTCCTGCTGACTGCACCCGCGGGACGAATGGGCGGAGTTCCACGACGTGGGGTTCTGACCTCCGCCGATGCGGTCGTGATGGCCGACCCGCGCACTGCCGTCGCCGTTGCCGGTCCAGTTGTCGCAGTTGTCGTAGTCGTCCGTCGCGAAGGCGGTGCCGTCGATGTTCGAGCCCGTCAAGATGTCGTGCATGTTGGGGCTGTCGCCGCGGCCGTTCACGGGGTCGCCCTTCTCCGTCAGGATCGACTCCTTGGTCAGGTTGGCGCGGTCCGAGTGGAGTTCGTCCACGTCGCCGGCGATCCGCACGCCCGCGTAGTTGTGCCAAGGCCCGTCGCCGATGCGATCGCGGGCGTGCACGGCAGGGTTGCCGTCCTCGTCGATCGTGCTCAGGTAGGCCTTCCAGCCCAGCCCGCCGGCGCCTTGCGCGTACGCCAGCGTCTCGCAGTGGGCGTCGGCCCCTTCCAGCCCGCCCAGGTTGGCGCCGTCTCCGGGCCCCTCGCTGGTGATGAAGAAGTTCATGCGCGCGCTCTGGGCCGAGGCGGTTGTGGTCGGGGCCAGCACGGCCGCGATCAGCAAGGTCGTAACGAATGCGGGGCGTCTCATGGTGTCGGACTCCTTGTTTGCAGTGGAGGCGTTCTTGGGGGACTTGGTTTTCAGTTGTTGCTGCTGTTGTCGCCTGTGCGGGCGGGCCACGGGGCGCCTTGGTCCATCGCCGGGACGGGTCCCACGCCCTTGTGCACGAACTTCTGCACCCGCTTGCCTTCGTAGGTCTCGGTCGTGTAGATGTTGCCCTGCGAGTCGGTGGCGATGCTGTGCACGGCGAAGAACAGCCCCGGCTGGCGGCCGCCGTCGCCGAAGCTGGTCAGGATCTCCAGCGACAGCCGATCCATCACGTACACCTTCATGTTCTTGCCGTCGGCCACGTACATGTACTTCTGCTCCGGGTCGCGGGAGAACGCGATGTCCCACACCGCGCCGTCGCCCAGGGTCAGGGGCGCGATGACTTTCTCGGCGACGAAGGTGCCGTCGGTCCGGAACACTTGAATGCGGTTGTTGGCGCGGTCGCAGACGTAGACGTGGCCGTCGTTGGACGGATCGGCGCAGTGCACCGGGTTCCGAAACTGGGGGGCCGGGGGCGCGGTGGGATCGTAGCGGCCCAGGTCCTCGTCGCTGGGCTCGTTGCCGTAGGCGCCCCAGAAGCGCTTGAACTCGCCCGAGGAGATGTCCAGGACCGCGACCCGCTTGTTGGCGTAGCCGTCGGCCAAGTAGGCTTCGTTCGCGTTCGCGTCGAAGGAGATCTTGGCCACTCTGCCGAAGTGCTCGCGGCTCAGGCTGTTGGTCGGAAGCCCGGCTTCGCCGATCTGCATCAGGAACTCGCCGCTTCGGCTGAACTTGAGGATCTGCGAGTCGCCGGGGCCGTTCCCGCCGATCCAGATGTTGTCCATGGGGTCCACCGTGATGCCGTGGTTGGACTGCGGCCAGTCGTAGCCCTCGCCGGGGCCGCCCCAGCTGTTGGCCAAGTTGCCTTCAGGGTCGAACTCCAGTACGTAGGGTGCCGGAAGGCAGCATTCGCCGGTCGGCGGGTCCGTGGACGCGCCGATCTCCGTGCGCTCGTTCAAGGGGGCTTGGCGGTGGATGACGAACACGTGGTCCCGCGAGTCGACGCCCACGCCCACCACGGACCCCAGGACCCAGTGGTTCGGCAGGGGCTGCGGCCAGAAGGGGTCCACCTCGAAGAGGGGCGCCTCCGGCGCGGCGGCCGCGGCGCTTTGCAGGCGATTCTGAACAACGAAGACGAGGGCGGCGACGATCAGCAGGCCGCCGCCGATGGACAGGTTGCGCTTCATGGCTGAACTCCCTGGGGGAACGAAGGTCCGTCCGGCCCGGCGACGGGGGTTGCTGGCCCGACAACGGGGACCGTGCACGGCAAGGTACGGCGCGAGGGCCCCCGCGCCAATGTCGAGGCGGCGGGTCGTTGGACGGGGGAGGTGGACGGCCCGGGTTGCGCAGTGGGCGGCGCGGGCGGTCGCGGGGATTCGACTTGCTGTGGCGACGGCGGGCGTGGCCATGATGGGATGGGCGGCGTTTCCAGCCCCGCGTGCCGCGCACGAGGTGCCGGCGGACGTGGTGGTGCGGGCCTTCGTCAAGGCGGAAGACGGCGCCCTTTGGCTGGTCGTCCGCGTGCCGCTGGCTTCCATGCGCGATGTGGAGTTCCCGGTTCGGGGGCCGGGCTACGTGGACTTGGCGGCGGTTCGCCCCTTGCTGGCGGACCAGGCGGCTCTGTGGATCGCGGAGTACGCGACGCTCTGGGAGGGTTCGGTCCGGTTGCCGACGCCCGAGGTCGCCTTCGCCCGAGTCTCGCTTCCGTCGGATCCGTCGTTCTCGGGATACGACCGCGCCCTGCGCCACGTGCGTTCAGGCCCCCGCTTGTCGCCCGGCATCGATCTGGTGCTGGAGCAGGCCATGCTGGACGTGATCTTGCGCGTGCCGGTGGCGTCGGAGGCGTCGCGCTTCTCCATCGATCCTGCATGGGCTCACCTGGGGCTGCGCACCAGCACCGTACTGCGCTACGTGACCCCCGGCGAGACCGAACGGATCTACCAGTACGACGGAAACCCCGGGCGCGTCAGGCTGGACCCTCGCTGGCATCAGGCTTTCCTGCGGTTCGTGGCGATGGGGTTCGCGCACATACTGGACGGCGCCGACCACCTGCTGTTCCTGCTGTGCTTGGCTGCGCCGCTGCGGCGGTTGTGGCCGCTGGTGTCGGTGGCGACGGCGTTCACGGTCGCGCACTCGATGACGCTGGCCGCGTCGGTGCTGGGGCTGACGCCCAGGGCGCTGTGGTTTCCCCCGCTCGTGGAGACGCTGATCGCGGCGTCGATCTTGTGGATGGCCGTCGAGAACGTGGTTGCGAAACGGCTGGACCGGCGTTGGAAGTGGGCGTTCGCCTTCGGGCTGGTCCACGGCTTCGGGTTCTCGTTTCTACTGCGCGAATCGCTTCAGTTCGCCGGCGCGCACCTGTGGACCTCGCTGCTGGCGTTCAACGTCGGCGTCGAGCTGGGCCAACTGGCGGTGCTGGTCGTGCTGGCGGGCGCTGCGGCGTGGCTGTTGCCCGCAAGAGCGGGGGCCGGGCGCCGGCGGGCGTGGGCACGGGCGGCCGGTGGGCGGTCAGGCCGGGTGCGGGTGCGGCCGGAGCGCGAGCGGGTGCGGCGGACGGCCAAGGTTCTGATCTCGGTGGTCGTGGCCCACTCGGCGTGGCACTGGACGGCGGAGCGGTGGGACCGGCTGACGGCGTACGATTTCCGTGTTCCCGAGATCGACGCGGCGTTCGGCGCGGCAGCGCTTCGGTGGGTGCTTCTGCTGCTGGCGGCGTTGGGCGTGGCGTGGCTGCTTGGGGGCGTCTACCGGCGACTGGAAGCCGGGTTGCCTTCGGCCGCGCGGTTGCCCACGGACGGCAGGCCGCCCAAGAATACGAACGACGACAAGTCCGCTTCCCCGTCCACCTCCGATTCGGAACGACCCCGCCCATGATTCCTTCGCTCTTGTTCTCGCCCCGTTCGGCGCCCGCGTCCGGCGCCGTCCTCGCCGTTCTCTTGGCCGCGGCGTCCGGCTTCGTCGGCGGCATCGGCCACGGCGTAGCGCAGGCCCAGGCGGCCTTCCCCAATCCCTACACGGCCGTGGACGGCTGGGCCAAGCTGGACCGGGCCTGGGGCGCCACCAGCGCCGTCTACCCCGACGGCAACGGCAACATCTGGGTGGCCGACCGCTGCGGCGCCAACCTGTGCGTCGGAAGCGACTTGAATCCCGTCATGCTCTTCGACCCGGAGGGCAACTTGGTGCGCAGCTTCGGGGCGGGAGAGATCGTCTGGCCCCACGGCATCTTCGTGGACGGCGACGGTGCCGTGTGGATCACCGACGCCGTGGGCTACGCGCCCGTGCCCGAAGGCGTGGGCCACGTGATTCTCAAATACAGTCCCGAAGGCGAGCTGCTCATGAAGCTCGGGGTGGACGGCGTCGCCGGCGAAGGCGAGGGGATCTTCGCCAAGCCTTCGGACGTGCTGATCGCGCCCGACGGGCACATCTTCGTGGCCGACGGACACGACGCCGGCGGCAACAATCGAATCGTGAAGCTGGCGCCCGACGGATCGTTCGTCATGGCCTGGGGCGAGACCGGGACGGGGCTGGGCCAGTTTCGCGACCCTCACGCGCTGGCCATGGACTCGCAAGGCCGCCTCTTCGTGGGCGACCGCGGGAACAGCCGCATCCAGATCTTCGACCAGGAGGGTGCCCACTTGGAGACGTGGACGCAGTTCGGGCGCCCGAGCGGCTTGTTCATCGACTCCAACGACGTGCTCTACTCCGCCGACTCGGAATCCAACGCGCGACGGAACCCGGGCTACCGACGCGGCATCTACATCGGCAGCGCCCGGGACGGCTGGGTGACCGCGTTCATCCCCGATCCCGAACCCGACCCCGACGGGGCGGGGACCAGCGCCGCCGAGGGCGTGGCCGTGGACCGCGACGGCAACGTGTACGGCGCCGAAGTAGGGCCCCGGCGGCTGCGGCGGTACGAGAAGCGCTAGCGTTCCGCGCCACCGCTTGATCCCGCTGCGTCGTCTTCTTCGCTGACCGGCGTGCCCCGCAAGGTCGGGTACTCGATGCCCAGCTGCTCCAGGTACGAGTCGAAGCGCGAGGGGTCGTAGTAGTACTTCTCGAGTTCGGGCTTCCATCGCTGCATGATGTCGGCGTTGAGCCAAACGGCGGGCTGGTCGTCGGGCGTAATGAACGGCGTGTAGGTGGTCTCTTTGGTCTGCACGTCGTTGAAGTAGTCCCAAGCGTCGGCGATCAAGTCCTCGTCCAGCAGCAGGTCCAGCAGCGTAAGCGCCTGCACCTTGGCGCCGGCGACGGCTCCCTTGTGCGCAATAGGAGTCGCCATCGTGATGCCAGCGGCCCAGTTGTGCCCCGGCGTGCCGCTCACGTTGGACGGAAATCGCAGCGTCACCGTGGGCATGTTCCACGAGATGTCGCCGATGTCGTCGGAGCCGCCGCCCAGCGACCGACTCAAGTCGACCGGACCTTGCAACTCGCGGATCTCGGTGGCCAGCCCCGATTCCTCGCTGCCCATCTCGCGCTGAATGCCCTTGGCCAGCGCAATGTCGTCCTCGTCCCATTCGGGCAGGCCGACCCGCTCGATGTTGGCGTAGGTCGCCTCCGCGACCGGCTTGCTGAAGTGGCGGCTCCACGCCGAGCCTATCGTCATGATCGTGTCGACCTGCGTGTCGGTCATGAGCGCCGCCCCTTCCGCCATCTTGTTCGCGGCGTTGTAGATCGCCATGACGCCTTCGTAGTCGCGCTCGCGGAAGAAGAACCAGATCGTGGCCGTCTGGGGCACGACGTTGGGCTGGTCGCCTCCGTCGACGATGATGTAGTGAATGCGGTACGCGGGTCGCAGGTGCTCGCGCTTGTACTCGATCGCTTGCGCCATGAGCATGGCCGCGTCCAGCGCCGAACGACCCCGCCAAGGCGCGCCCGCCGAGTGGGCGGTCTCGCCGGCGAAGCGGTACTGGACCGACATGAGGGCGTTGCCGCCGCCCTGTCCCCACGAGATGCCGAAGTTACTGCTCACGTGGGTGAACAGGTTCACGTCCACGCCCTCGAAGACGCCTTCGCGCACGAAGTAGGCCTTGGAGCCCAGTTGCTCCTCCGCGATCCCCGGCCAGACCAGCAGAGTGCCCGAGATGTTGTCCCGCTCCATGAGCTCCTTGACCGCCAGCGCCGCCGCGATGTTGACGGCCTGCCCGGAGTTGTGGCCTTCGCCGTGGCCCGGCGCCATGGAAACGATCGGGTCCCGATAGCCGACGCCCGGCTTCTGGTTCGATTGCGGAATCCCGTCCACGTCCGATCCCAGCGCGATCACCGGCGTGCCGTCGCCGTGGGACCAGCGGGCCGTCCAGGCGCTGGGCATTCCCGCGACCCCCAGCTCGATCTCGAAGCCGGCCTCCTCGAGGATGCCGGTCAAGTAGCGCTGGGTCTCGAACTCCTGCATTCCCAGCTCGGAGAACGAGAACAGCATGTCCACGATCTCCTGCACCTGCTTGGACCGGGCTTCGACCATCGACAGCGCCTCGGCCTTGAGGTCGTCCAGGTCCTGTGCGCGGACGACGGGCGGGGCAAGGGTCGAGAAGACCAGGGCGGCGACCGCCGCAAGGGCGCTTGGGCGCGCGACGGCAAGGGAACGGGCCGGCGGGCGGACTTGCGAGAGTTCGGGAGAGGACATGCGTGGATGCTCCGAGGGTCGGGGAGGGTTGCGATGGGCGCGTGGAAATGCTCGGACAACGTGGGGCGGTCACGCCTTTGTTGCCAGTCCGTCCGTGCTCGGTCGGGACGGCCGCGCTTGGTCGGGACGTGCGGACTTCGCCTTTGTGGCCGTACCTTCGCGCGACGAGGGCGGAGGCCGCCCGAACCGCCGAACTTCACACCCAAGCCGGAGATGCTTGATGAAACGCTCCTCTCTGTCGGCGCGCTTGGCCAAGCGCGTTGCGGCACTGTCGCTGGCCGTCCTGGTCCCGTCCGCCGGATGCGCCCAGACCGCCGCCGACCCCACCCGCGACCCCCGGTTCCAGCAGGCCGAGGCCCTGTTCGAGGCTTGGCTGGACGCGAAGATGGCCTACGAGAGGATACCCGGCGTCTCGGTGGGGCTCGTCCACGACCAGGACCTGTTGTGGGCGCGCGGCTACGGCTTCGCCCACAGGGAGGAACAGGCGCCGGCCACTCCGTCCACCCTGTACTCGATCTGCTCGATCTCGAAGCTGTTCACGTCGATCGGCGTCATGCAGCAGCGCGACGAGGACAAGCTTCGCCTGCGCGATCCGGTGTCGGAACACCTGCCGTGGTACCACGTTGCCCAGGCCCACACGGGCGGCCCGGTCACGGTCGAAGGCGTGTTGACGCACTCGTCCGGGTTGCCCAGGGAGTCGGCGCATCCGTACTGGACGGGTCCCGACTACCCGTTCCCGACTCGCGAGGAGGTGATTGAGGGGCTGGGCGAGCAGGAGACGCTGTACCCCGCCCACCAGTACTTCCAGTACTCCAACTTGGGGATGGCGCTGGCAGGCCAGCTGGTGGAGCAGGCGTCCGGCACGGAGTTCCGCGAATACGTGCGGAGTCGCATCCTGGACCCGCTGGGCATGGACGACACCTTCACCGACATACCAGCGGAGCACCAGGGCGACCGGCTGGCCACCGGCTACGCCCGACTCGACCGACGTGGCGAGCGATCCGAAGCGCCGTTCTTTCAGGCCCGGGGCATTGCGCCGGCGGCGGGCTTCGCGTCGTCGGTGGAGGACTTGGCGCGCTTCGCGTCGTGGCAGTTCCGCCTGCTCGACGGCGGCGACGCCGAGGTGCTGGACGCCAACACGCTCCGGGAGATGCACCGCGTGCACTGGGTGGACCCCGACTTCGAAACGATGTGGGGCCTGGGGTTCGCCGTCTCGCAGCGCGACGGCGAGCGCACCGTCGGCCACGGCGGTTCGTGCCCCGGCTTCCGCTCCACCCTGCAGCTGATCCCGGCCAAGAAGCTTGCCGGAGTGGTCATGATCAACGCGCAGGGCGTCAACCCCGGCCAAGTGTGGGCGCGGATGGCGGGCATCTTCGGCCCGGCCCTGGCGGCGATCGCGGACGATCCGGGCGGCGCAACGGCTGGTCTGGCCTCGTTGGCCGACTACGAGGGGCTGTACGAGTCCGACTGGGGAGAAACGTTCGTACTGCGCTGGGACGGTGCCCTGGCCGCCGTGAGCTTGCCCACCGGCGACCCGATGGAGGCCATGAGAAAGCTCCGTCGCGTCGAAGGCGACGTGTTCCAGCGCGTCCGGGAAGACGGCGACTTGGGAGAAGCGTACGTCTTCCACCGCGGCGAAGACGGCTCGGTCGAGCGGATGGGCGTTCACGGCAACTTCTCGCGCAAGGTGCCGTAGGGGCGCCAAGGGAAGCGGCCCGGGCGACCTTCAACCAGTCCCCGGTACCGGCACGCCTTCCCCTCACGCGAGGATGCGATGCTCTACCGGAAGCGGCTCTGAATCCGCTCCAAGACGTCGGCGCCGGGGCACAGCGCCTCGAAGGGAAGGTCCACCAGCGGCTCGTCCACGGTTCCTTGGATGCCGTGGAAGTCGGTCGCGGCTTCGGGCGCCGCCGGCCGGCCCCCGTTGCGCTCGGCCGGCTCCCCATGGTCCGCTTCCACGTACAGCAGCCCGGTCGCGACCTCGCCCGCCTGTTGTCGGCGCCGGATGTAGGCGTAGACTCGGTCGCGGTCGAAGGGATCGTAGTCTTCCGGGACCTTGCGGAAGCGAATGCGGCTGCCGTCGTGCATGACGACCGCGCGCAGGTCGCCGGCGCCGTAGCTGGCGGTGATCTCGTCGGCGGGCGGCACAAGGTCCGGAGAGGACATGCCGTCGCCCGTCGAGTCGAGATCGGCGGGCGTGGTCCGGCCGTCGTCGTCGGCGTCCTCCGCGCGCGGCTCGAACTCCGCCTCCACAAGCGGGTTGTAGTGGTTGCGCGTGTGTTCGTAGCTCTTGGTGGAGCCCCGGTGGTCGTTGAAGGTCACGCAGGGCGAGATCACGTCGACCAGCGCGAAGCCACGATGGCGAAGCCCGGCCTGGAGGATCGGAACCAGCTGCTCCTTGTCGCCGGAGAAGCTGCGCGCCACGAACCCCGCGCCCAGGCTAAGCGCCAGCAGCACCGGGTCGATGGGATGCTCGCGGTTGACCTGTCCCCGCTTGGCCGTGCTGCCCATGTCGGCGGAGGCCGAGAACTGGCCCTTGGTCAAGCCGTAGACGCCGTTGTTCTCCAGGATGTACAACATGTCCACATTGCGACGGATCACGTGGGCGAACTGTCCGATGCCGATCGACAGGCTGTCGCCGTCGCCGGACACGCCGACGCACACCAGCTCTCGGTTGGCGGCGTGGGCGCCCGTGGTGATCGACGGCATCCGACCGTGCACCGCGTTGAGTCCGTGCGCTTCCTTGAGAAAGTACGCGGGAGTCTTGCCGCTGCAGCCGATCCCGGACGTCTTGACGACCTTGTGCGGCTCCACGTCCATCTCCCAGAACGCCTGCACGATTGCGGCGGTGATCGAGTCGTGCCCGCAGCCGGCGCACAGCGTGGACATGGAGCCTTCGTAGTCTCGGCGCGTCAGGCCCAGCCGGTTCTTGACGAGGCCGGGATGGCGCACGCGGGGCTTGGCGATGTGCGTCAACGGTCCGGCTCCAGGTGCGGGGCCAAGTGCGGCGCGAGCCCTTCGACCACATGGTGGCAGCTCATCGGCAGTCCCCCGTAGTAGAGCACGGAGACCAGCCCGTCCTTCGCGGCGTCCGTTTCGGCGACGAGCAGCTTGCGCAGTTGGCCGTCGCGGTTCTGCTCGACGACGAAGTTGGTGTCGTGGCGCGCGAGAAAATCCTCCACGTCCGGGTGGAACGGGAACGCGCGCACGCGAAGGTAGTTCGCCGCCACGCCCCGTCGGGACAGCTCCTCCATCGCTTCCAGCACGGCGCCGCGGCAGCCGCCGATCGTCACCAGCCCGATTCGGGCGTCGTCGTGCAAGCGCACTTCGGAAGCCGGCAGGTGGGGCGCGGCCCCGTCGATCTTGCGCCGAATGCGGTCCATCACGTCCGAGTAGGGCGCCGAATCCTCGGTGTAGGCGCCAAAGCGGTCGTGGCCCGAGCCGCGCGTCACGTAGGCCCCCTTGGGGTGCACGCCCGGCAGGGTTCGCTGGGGGATGCCGTCTCCGTCCACGTCCAGGTACCGGAAGAACGCCTTCGCCTTTTCCAGCTCCGCCGCCGACAGCACCTTGCCCCGATCGGGCCGGTACGCGTCGTCCCACTCCAGCTTGGGCACGACCCAGTCGTTCATGCCGATGTCCAGGTCGGTGAGCACGAACACCGGCGTCTGATAGCGCTCCGCCAAGTCGAAGGCATCGATCGCGAAGTCGAAGCACTCGCGCGGGTCCGCCGGAAAGAGCACCAAGTGCTTGGTGTCGCCGTGCGACGCGTAGGCGACGAACTGCAGGTCCGCCTGCTGAGTGCGCGTGGGCATGCCGGTGGACGGCCCCACGCGCTGCACGTCGAAGAACACCGACGGGACCTCGGCATAGTAGGCCAGGCCGATGAACTCGGTCATGAGCGACAGCCCGGCGCCGCTGGTGGAGGTGAACGCCCGGGCGCCGGCCCAGCCCGCGCCGACGACCATGCCCGCGGCCGCGAGTTCGTCTTCTGCTTGGACGATGGCGAAGCGGTTCTTGTCCGTGGCCGGGTCCTTGCGATGGCTGTGGCAGAAGGCGGTGAAGGCGTCCACCAGCGACGTGGAGGGCGTGATGGGATACCAAGCGGCCACGGTGGCGCCCGCGTAGACGCAGCCCAGCGCCGCCGCGGTGTTGCCGTCGATCAGGATGGCGTCGTCGTTGGCCTGCATGGGGTCCAGGCGCACCGGCAGGGGACAGTCGAAGTGCTCTTGCGCGTAGTCGTGGCCCAGGTCGATGGCCAGGAAGTTGGCGTCCAGGAGCTTCTTCTTGGCCGCGAACGTCTCGCGCAGGAGTTCCTTGACGATGTCCAAGTCGATCTTCAGCAGCGCCGCCAGCGCCCCGACGTAGCAGATGTTCTTCATGAGGATGCGCGTGCGCGAACCCTCGAAGTTGTCCACCGTCATGCGGGCCAGGGGAATGCCCAGAAAGGTCACGTCGTCCCGGTCTAGCTCGCGCGCCATCGGCCAGCTCGAGTCGTGCAGGACCCAGCCTCCGTCGGCGGTCTCGGCCACGTCCTGGGCGTAGCTGGCGGGGTTCATCGCCACCACCACGTCGAACCGAGCGGTTCGCGCCGTGTGCCCGCGGGCGTTGGCCCGTATCTCGTACCACGTCGGCAGGCCCTGAATGTTCGACGGAAAGAGGTTCTTGCCGGAAACCGGGACGCCCATGCGGAAGATGGCGCGCCGGAGCAGTCCGTTGGCGCTGGCCGAACCGGTGCCGTTGACCGTACCGATCTTGAAGGCCAGGTCGTTGACGCGAACGGCAGCGGGTCCGGGAGCGGCGGCGACGGGTCCGGCGGGCGGCCCGCCGTTGGAGCTTGGGAGCGGGGCCTCGCCCGAAGCGGCGCTCACGCGGGAGTTCCGGCGGCCAAGTTGGCCTGTCCTGCGACGGGGACTGCGGGCGGCGTTCCCGCGTTGGTGCGGACTCCTCCCTGCGTGGCGTGCTCCGCTCCCGCTTCCAGCCCCGCATACGGGATCAGCAGTTCGGACTTGCGCATGTCCCAGGCTGCGGTCGGACATCGTTCGGCGCATAGTCCGCAATGGATGCACAAGTCTTCGTCCTTGACCATGATGCGGCCGGTCTGGGGCAGGTCTTCGGAGACGAACAGCGGTTCTTCCGCATGCAGCAGCGGGGCCGTCAAGCGCTGCACAAGGTCGTCTTCTGGACCGTTGTGCGTGATCGTGAGGCAGTCCAGCGGGCAGATGTCGATGCACGCGTCGCACTCGATGCACAAATTGGCCTCGAAATGCGTCTGCGCGTCGCAGTTCAGGCAACGCTCCACTTCGGTCAGAGCCTGCTCGATGTCGAAGCCTTCCTCGACCTCGATGTCCAGCCGCTTGAAGCGCTCCTTGAGGTCCACGTGGCGCATCTTGACGCGCGCGGCTTCGTCGTAGTCGTTGGAGTAGGTCCACTCGTGAAGGCCCATCTTCTGGCTGACCAAGTTCATCCCTTGGGGCGGACGATCCTCCAGCGACTCGCCGCGACAGTACGCGTGGATGGAGATGGCGGCCTGGTGCCCGTGCTCCACGGCCCAGATGATGTTCTCGGGGCCCCACGCCGCGTCGCCCCCGGCGAAGACGCCCGGTCGCGAGGTCATAAAAGTGTTGCGGTCGACGACGGGCATCTCCCACTTGTTGAAGTCGATGCCGATGTCCCGTTCGATCCACGGGAACGCGTTGTCCTGTCCGATCGCCAGGATCACCTCGTCGCATTGAATCGTCTTGCTGCCCAGCTTCTCGCTGCGCAAACGCCCGTCTTCGCCTTCGCGCCAGCTGACCACGTCGAACTCCATGGCGACCAGCCGCCCGTTCTCGACCACGAACCGGGCGGGGGAGTGGTTCTCCAGTATCTCGACCTGCTCCTCGATCGCGTCTTCCAGCTCCCACGGCGACGCCTTGAAGTGCGGCTTGGTCTTGCGCGCCATGACCTTCACGTCCGTGGCGCCCAGGCGCTGCGCCGTGCGGCAGCAGTCCATCGCCGTGTTGCCGACGCCGATCACCAGCACGCGCTCGCCGCACTGCTCGACGTGTCCGAACCGCACCGATTCCAGCCATTCGATGCCGATGTGCACCTGCTTCGAGTCCCAGCGCCCCGGCAGGTCGAGCTCCTTGCCCTTGGGCGCGCCCGACCCGATGAACACAGCGTCGAATTCCTCATCGAGCAGCGCGGCCAAGCTGTCCACGGGGCTGTTCAGGCGCACGTCCACGCCCATGTCGACGATGTACGCGATCTCTTCCCACAGCACCTTGGCCGGCAGGCGAAACTCTGGGATGTTCGTCCACATGAGCCCGCCCGGCTTCGCCAGCTTCTCGAAGACGACGACTTCGTAGCCCAGCGGCATGAGGTCGTTGGCCACCGTCAGCGACGCGGCGCCGGCGCCGATGCACGCGATGCGCTTCCCGTTCTTCTTCTCGGGAACGGCGGGCAGGAACGGGCGCACGTCGTCGCGGAGGTCGGCGGCAACCCGTTTGAGGCGGCAGATCGCGACGGGCTCTCCGTCCAGCCGGACGCGCCTGCACACCGGTTCGCAGGGCCGATCGCAGGTGCGCCCCAGTATCCCCGGAAAGACGTTGGACTTCCGGTTGAGCAGGTACGACTCGGTGTAGCGCCCGTTGGCGACCAGCCGGATGTACTCGGGAACGTCCGTGTGGGCCGGGCAGCCCCACTGGCAGTCCACCACGCGGTGGTAGTGGCGCGGGTCCCTGGTGTCGGTCGGCTTCATGAATCGAAAGGTAGCGCCTGGGGAAGGCGAACGCGAACGAGGGGCGCTGGGAGTCAAGCCCCCCGAGTCAGGCGATCAACTGCAGCTGGCCCTCCGCCGTCTCTGCCCGCTCGTGCATTTCGTTGGCTAGGCCGTCCTCCGCGGCCAGCGACCGCCCAATGGCAAGCCCGATGGCGTGGGCCAAGGGAGGTGGCACGGCGTTGCCGATCTGAGTGCGAACGTCGTAGCGTGTACCCACGAACTCGAAGTCGTCCGGGAAGCCCTGCAATCGGGCAGCTTCGCGAGGCGTGAGAGGTCGATCGGCGTACGGGTGGCCGTAACGGCCTCGGCTGAAGCTGTCGAACCCCCCGGTAATCGTGGGAGCCTGGCCGTCTGGGTCCAAACGACCATAAACGTCGGGCCAGCCGCCTCGACTCGTGTTGACCTTTCTGTGGCAGGTCAGGCGAAGCTCCTCGGGAATATGTTGCCAACCTCCGCCCGGCGGTACATGCGAGAAGCGGCGCACATTGAGTTCGGTGACGCGTGCGCGCTGATGATTGGGAAACGACGGATGTACGGAGTAGTCGAGGGGAGGCTCGGGGAGGCCCCTCATGACTTCGCCGACCGTACGCCATACTCGATGCGTCGGCGGAGGCACGTAGAAGGGCGCCGTCAGGTCCGTGCGCTGCCCAACGATGACGAATCGTTGCCGGGTCTGCGCGAGCCCGTAGTCCGCACTGTTGTAAAAATGCGGAAATAGGTGGTAACGGGTCATGGCGCGGATGCGCCGAACGAACTCGCGCCCCCGTTTTTGGCCGAACATCGCCACGTTCTCCAAGAGGAAGAAGCGGGGCGAGAGCTCTTCGACCAAGCGGGCGAACTCCAGCACTAGGCGGTTGCGGTCGTCGCCCTTGTGCGCTCCTCGCTTCTGCTTCGAAAAGCCTTGGCAAGGAGGCCCTCCAGCGAGGAGATCCAGCTCGGAGGCATCGAGCCTGGCCATGACCGCGTCGCCCGCCAAATCCTCGGCTCGGCGCCGGTGGACAGCTCGACCCACTCCTCTCCGATAGCTCTCCACGGCACGGGCGTCGGAGTCGAAGGCGTAGCCGATCCGAAAACCGGCCTGCTTCAGACCGAGACTCAATCCACCCGCGCCACAGAATCCGTCCACAGTGACGAAACTCATCCGAGCATCTCGGTCCGGTACTGCCGCAGGCTGGTATGCATGGTGAGCTGATCAACCTGAGACATGGTGAACACGAGTCCGCGCGTGGCCAACAGCAACGACTTCATGTCGGTCCTTCGCACTCCGAAGCCCCGACCGGCAATGCAGGCAATAACCTCGAAGCTGGCCAATCCGTCGCGTTCGCGGCCATTCCTCATTTCCGCAAGACGAATGACCCGCGCTACTTTGTCTCTCGCCGTGCCGTCGTCCTGCGTCATCTTGGCCTCGATCAAGGCGATCGGGTTTTCGCTGCTCGGGCAGAAAAAGTCGGGATTCTGTTGCCACCCCTCCAACGACTCGGCCCGCTTGGTTCGGAAATATGGCACTTCCGCGTCAATCAATTCCCGCTCAACCTTGTCTTCGAGAGCACCGCCTACCAGTTCGCTGACGGAATCGCGATGCGAGGCAAAGGGTCGTCCCAGGAATCTCTCATACAGCAAGGACGGGTAGTCCACACCTACCGATGCGACTCCAACAAGGCTCTCCTGTCCCAAACTCGTGTCCACCTTGTCCAGACGATGAATGCGATCGTCGTCGGTCGCTGGTGCCGGTTTCTTCAGCAATTCGCAAGCCGTGCGCACCAGGGCACGAATCCTTGCGTCCTGCAGAGGGGTACGACCGATCTTCGACTCCGGATCCTTCCTGATGCCACGATCCAGATTTCGAGCAAAACCCTGTCCAATCGTGACGCCGGAGGTCAGCGTCGTGACGTCGGACCATTCGGGCGGGGACAGCCCCAGGATGGTACGGAGCACGACAAGCCCGATGGGAGCACGGCACACTGCCTCGAAGAGGTTGTCGGCGTCGATCCGCTCGAATCCCTCCGTAGCGGCGTGAATCGCATGATAGCCCTTCACGAACGCATCGAATGCAACGAATCCTTCACCACGCGGCATGACAAGAAAGTCGCTCTCCAAAGCGCGGAAGACCCGCTCGACGTACTCGTCCACGTCACTTTGCAGGCGCTCGAAAGAGACCTCGAACGAGAACGGTCCGTCAGTCGCCACGGGCATCCTCAAGGAAGCTGCCCTGCAAATCTCTGCCGGTCGCGATGTCGGCCGATTCCAGCAGCTCCAGGACTCCCTCGACGCTGGCCAGGTCGTGCATGGCGCGCCGGACGCGGGCGAGCTTGGCGCCGGTCGCGGCGTGGCGGTTCCAGCTCTCGCGAAGCGTCCAGACGGCCATTCGCGTAACGTGCCCCAGGGCGATGCAGCGAGTGTCGCCGGCACTTGGCCGCACGTTGCCGGCTCGAAGCTGAACCAAGTCGGCGGCCACGAGTTGCGAGACGTCCTCCGGACCGAACGCCAGATTGTCTTCTGGAACCGGCGCGTCCTTGCGGCAAACGAACACGGTGTCCACAATCGACGAGCGGGTGCCGCTGATGTGGATCGAACCGCTCATCTCGGCAGGGCAGGGCAGCGTTGCCGTTGCGACAAGCCCAGCGTCCAGGATCGCTACGGCGACGGGGCAGTATGCGCTTGCTCGGTTGTGGTGGTAGGTGAACGCAAAGGGCGCTCCGGGCTTCAGTGCGTCGGCCATTCGACTGTAGACCTCCGCCAAACCGTCGGTGAAGTGTTCCAAGCCGCGGCCCTCGGTCTGATTTCCCGTCAGTTCACCGCGGCTCCGAGTGGAAGCCGGCCGGAACTCGCCGTTGTTCGTTTCGGCCAGTCGCCGAAGCCAGACGTAGCAGAAGTCCATCAGCTCGGCGTACTGGACACTGTCGTAATACGGCGGGTCGGTGAGGACCGCGTCCAGGGAACCCGGCGCAAGCGACGCGCGAGTCGCGCTGTCGCAAGCAAGGATCGCAACGCGGCCGCCGGAGTCGTCGGTGCGATCGTCATCGCAAATGGCGGCCTCGATCCGCTCGCCCGTGGTGTACACGCGGGTCCGAGAACCGGCGGCGACCTCGAAGGGCCTGTCGCAGTATTCCTTGGCCGTCTTGTACTTGTCCAGGATGTTGACCCAGCCGCCGCTGCCCACAGCCTTGCCGCTCCGGTGCCGCGTCCCAAGCAAGTTGACTTCGCATCGCACAAGTCCCGTGGGAAAGCCGTGGACCGAGAACAAGTCCAGGGCCTTCAGAGTCCGGGTGTCGTAGCGCACGAGCAAATTGTTGTAGCGCAGCAGGTCCGACAAATTGGTGGCCAGGGCTCGGTGGATGGCTGGATCGGACTGTGCCGCGACCAGGCGACAGCTTGTTTCCAGGCCGAGCAGCTGGCGGTCGTTGAACATCTGGCGGTAGCGATGGTAGCCCCAGCGGTGCAGCCTTGTCGATTCGTCGCCCGGCGGGATGGGGTCATCGGGCACGTAGCGCGGATCGATGCGTCGCCAGCGCTCCTTGGCTTCGTCGTAGTTGGCCATGTCTTGCGCATCCGGCGTCTTGAAAAAGCGACCCCTGTGTCCCGGTCGACAATCGTGACAGTGATACTCGATCGCGAACATGCGATGTTCCAGAGGCCCTTCGGCTGCTGCCGGAAACGAGTTGGAGGCGCCGCAATGGGCGCACGGGACGAGACCTCGCCTAGCCGGTCCTTCCGCACGCAACGGGGCGGCGCAATGGGGACATGGGCCGGGCGACTTGCGATCGGCCGCTTCGGCGAGCCGACCGCATCCGGGGCAGAGGAGGACGTTGCGGGGATGGCGGGCGTCGGTTGCGACCAAGTAGCCGGGAAAGAGGTCGATTGGCCGATCGCACTCGGTGCACGGTTGGGTCTTTACCCAGAGGAAGTACTTGACCGGCGCGAGGCGTTGGCACCGAATGCACTCGGTCTCGTACAACTTGCCGACGTGACGCCGCAAGTCATCGAGCAGCGCTCGACCGGCTTCCTCGTATGCAACGACGTCCAGGCCTTCCAGCTCTCGACCCACGATCCACCACGCCATGGGGTTGATGTCCCAACCGGCTATGTCCGCGCCCAGGCGGTTGGCTTCGATCAGCGGCGTGCCGCCACCCATGAACGGGTCGGCGATTCGCTTGTGGCGCAGGCTGTGGGACCGGAAGTAACTGTCGCGAAGCCGGGAGTCCACGAACTCGGAGAGCAGGAGCCCGCGAAAGAGCGTGCCGGGACGCCGAGCGAACCACTTGTGCACGGCGATCACGGGTCGGTAGTTCTGCTGAATCGCCTTCTCCCGCAACGCCATGGCGGAAACGAAGGGCACGTCGAAGCGGCGCTCGATGCTCATGTCGCGGCACTCAGCTCCCGCACGATGTCCGGCAACGTCGCCGCCTCCACGCCATGCCGCAGCGAGAAGCCCTCGTTGCCGGCGTGAACGACGTACTTGCGCGCCGGCCGCAGGTCGTCGCAAGCCGCATGGAAGCCTCGGGAGACGGACGGGGCCGAGCTTCGCTTGACTTCGATCGCCCACACCTTGCCCGCGCCGAGGTCGAGCACGAGGTCGATCTCTGCACCGCTTCGCGTACGGTAGCAACCCCACTGGGCGTGTACCGGGGCGGCGCCCAGAATGCTTTCGACGACGAACCCCTCCCAGCTTCCGCCGACGACGGGATGGCTCAAGAGGGAGTCGTAGGAGTCGATTCCCAACAGGGCGTGGCAAACGCCGCTGTCTCGCAGGTAGGTCTTGGGGGCCTTGACCAGGCGCTTGCCGACGTTGCTGGACCACGAGGGAAGGCGGCGTACGAGCAGCAGGTCCACCATGAGGTCCAGGTAGCGGCCGACGGTGACGCCCTTTACTCCAAGGCTGCGCGCCAGCTGGGCGGCGTTGAACGTTCGACCTTGGTTGTGCGCCAGCATCGTCCAGAAGCGGCGGAGGGTTTCGCTCGGTATGCGTGGGCCGAGGGCGGGGATGTCGCGTTCCAGATACGTCGCCACGAAGTCGAAGCGCCACTCGAAGCTGGCGCGGTCGTCGTCGGCCAGAAAGCTCTCGGGCAGGCCGCCCCGCAGCCAGAGTTCGTCCCGCGCGTCCGGGGGAACCTCGCGGACGTTCAGCGGCCGAAGCTCGAAGTGGGCGATGCGCCCCGCCAGCGTCTCGCCCGACTGCCGGAGAAGGTCCAGGGACGCGGAGCCGAGGAAGAGGAAGTGTCCTGTCGGCCTGCCCTCTCGCCTGCGTTCGTCGATGATGCCGCGCAAGGGCTGGAAGAGCCCGGGGTTCCTCTGGATCTCGTCGAAGACGACTAGCCGGTCGGCATGACGCGCGCAGTAGTCCTCGACATCGGCGAGCTTCGCGGCGTCGCTGGGCCGCTCCAAGTCGAGGTAGGCCGCGTCTCGCTCCCGAGCGATCTCGAGGGCGAGGGTCGTCTTGCCCACTTGCCGGGTGCCCGTGATCACGACGGCAGGTGCGCGGTCCAGCATTCCCTGGACGACTGCCTTGGCTTGGCGTGGGATCATGAGGTTCTCCCCCCGAGTCCGGCCCGAAAGTAGCCAAATGTAACACGTCGTGTGTGATTTGCCGGGCCATCGTAGCCAGCCCCAGAGCCCGGCTCGTCAATGGGCATGGGATGCCGCGACTTCCGCTCGCTGTCGCAGCAGCGCCAGCACCAAGTCGATCGCTGGCGTCGGGACGCGCACCAAGCGTCCCATCTCCTGCACGGCGGTGACGATGGCGTCGATCTCCATGGTGCGGCCCGCCTCCAAGTCCTGCAGCATGGAGGTGCGGTGGGCGCCGACGGAGGCCGTGCCGTCGATGCGCTTCTCGAGGTCCATGCGGAAGCGGATGCCCAGGGCTTCGCCGATCTGCTTGGCTTCGGTCATCATGGTCTTGGCGACGGCGCGGGTGCCGGGGTCGCCGGCGATGCGGTCCAGCGTGGCCAGGGTCAGCGCACTGATGGGGTTGAAGGAGACGTTGCCCCACAACTTGACCCATATCTCGTTGCGGATTGCGCGCACGGGCGCACGGAACCCGGCGTCGATCAGCATCCGGCTCAACGCCACGACACGGCTCGTCTTTTCGCCCGAGGGTTCGCCCACGGTGAAGCGATCCCCGTACTGGTGGCGGATCACCCCCGGCGCCCCGAGCTCCGTGGCCGGGTACACCACGCAGCCGACGGCGCGCTCCGGACCGATCCCTTTCCACTGCCGCCCGCCCGGGTCCACGCTTTCAAGACGGTGTCCGTCGAAGGCGCACCCCGAACGGTAGAAGTACCACCAGGGCACGCCGTTCTGGGCCGTGACGACGGCGGTGTTCGGACCCAGCAGCGGCTGGACCGCGTCGACCACGCCGGGCCCCGCGTGCGCCTTTACCGCCATGATCACGTAGTCCTGGGGGCCGACTTCCCTTGGATCGCTTGTGCAGAGTGGCCGCGCGTTCAGCGAGTCGCCCCCGGACAGCACGGTCACGCCGCTCTCTTGCATGGCCTTCAAGTGCGGCCCGCGCGCGATCAGCGTCGTCTCCACCCCGGAACGGGCTAGATGCAAGCCCAAGTATCCCCCGGTGGCCCCGGCCCCGAAGATCGCGACCTTCATTGCGTCGGCCCCGGCTCGTGCGTCGGCTCCGGTTGCTGTGTCGCCCTTCGCCGCGACGATGCTTCCATCCGTTGCACAAGCCCCAGCTGCTCTGCCAGCCCGATCCGCCGCAGCTTTCCCGTCGGTCCCTTTGGGATTTCGTCCATGACGAGGACCCTTCGCGGCACCTTGAACGCCGCCAAGCGCGTCGAGGCGAACGCGCGCAGGGCGGCGGGCGCGTCGTCGTCGTCGTCGGCACCGCGGTCGTCAGCAACGACACGGGCTTCGGCGCGGCTGCCGTCCTTCTTGAGCACGACGGCGGCGGCAACCTCTTCCCCCAGCTTGGCGTGCGGCACGGCGAAGGTCACGACCTGCTCGACGTCGGGGTGGTCCATCAGGACTTCGTCCACTTCCCGCGGCGACACCTTCTCGCCGCCCCGGTTGATGATCTCCTTGAGGCGCCCGGTAATGGTGAAGTAGCCGTCTTCGTCGCGATGGCCCTGGTCGCCGGTGCGGAACCAGCCGTCAAAGAACGCGGCTTCGTTGGCGGCGGTGTTGTTCTCGTATCCCGGCGTCACGTTGGGCCCGCGAACGACGATTTCGCCCGTCTGGTTCGGCGCCAAGTGGTTGCCGGCCTCGTCCACGACCGACACCTCGGGACCCGCCGCCGGACCCACGGTGCCCGGCTTGCGGTGCGCCGGCGGCAGGGGATTGCACGTCATCTGGTGAGACGCCTCGGTCATGGCGTACGCCTCCACGACGGGGACGCCGAACGTCTTCTCCAGCTCGCCGATCACGCGCACCGGAAGCGCCGCCGAAGACGACCGAACGAAGCGCAATGCGGCCCGTGCCACCGACTCCGGGTTGCGGGCTGCCCGCGCCAGCACGGCTTGGTGCATCGTCGGGACGGCGGAGTACCACGTCGGGGCGCAGTCGTCCATCCAAGCGAAGAACCGGAGCGCGTTGAAGCCCGGTGCGCAGTACACGCCGGCGCCCGCCGCCAACGAGGCGAGCACGCAGGCCACGAGCCCGTGAATGTGGAAGAGCGGCATCACGTTCAGGCAACGGTCCGAAGGTCCGAGCGCCAAGGTCTCGCGAATGTGAAGGGCGGACGCGCACACGTTGCGGTGGAGCAGGGGAACGATCTTGGGGCGGGACGTGGTGCCCGACGTGTGCAGCACCAGCGCCACGTCGCCGGGCCGGGCGAAGCCGGTGCTTGGCGTGGCGGGGTGGCGCGAGAAGGAGTCGCCTGCGGGATCGGGGGCGCCGGTCTCGGAAGGGTCGCGTCGGGCCATGGCGCCGCCCGCCGGGGCGGCAAAGCGGAAGGTGCCGGCTGGATCTTCCGGCTGGGCGTTGATCTCCAGCACCTGCACGCCGAGTTCCCGGGCGGTCCGACGCGCGGGCGAGTCGTCCCCCTCCATGAGCAGGAGCGCCTTGGCGCCCAAGTCTTCCAGATGGAAGGCGAACTCGGACTCCTTGCAGGCAGGGTTCAGGGGCGCCGTGGCGGCGCCGGCCGCGACCGACACGAAGGCCCCGGCCATTTCGGGTCCGTTGGGCAACACAATGGCCACGCGGTCGTTCCTCCCCAGCCCGCGCTCGTTGAGCCCGGCCACCGTGCGCTCCACGTGGCCGCGAAGGACGTCGTAGGTGGCGTCGGGGCGGCCGGGGGACGAAAGCGCGACCGAACCGCTCGGGGCGGCGAGAAGATCGAGGACGGTGGCGGGCGGAGTCGTGGCTTCGAGCATGAGGCGCGGCGTCGGCGGGCGGCGGCAAGCAGGCGCATGATCATAACGTTCAAAGGGGATTGCCACGTCATGCCAACACGGAAATGAGTAAAACATGAGTATGTTTGCAGTAAGAATGCGTCATGTTCGCATTCGCCGGAGCATGAAGAAGCTCGCTGGCTTGACCTCCCGCGCCTCCCTTGCTTACGTTGCCTTCACAACCCAATCGGCCGGAGGGGCGAAACGGAAGCCGGTGCGAATCCGGCGCGGCCCCGCCACTGTGAGAGGTCCGGGACTCTGCTCCCGGAACGTCGGCTCCGCATGGCCACTGGAATCCCAAGACGGATCCCGGGAAGGCGAGCTACGACGGCCTCGAGTCAGGAGACGTGCTCCTTCGGCGCTCACTTCAAATGCCTCCGAGGGGAGGCGAGAAGGGATGCCATCATGTTGCACGCTGTGCGCGCCGTACTCGCGGCGACCCCGTCCGCTGCCGTCCGCCCGTCCACTCTCCGCCGACTCGCCGCCGTCGTCGGCTTCGCCGTCGCAGCGCTTCCGCTGACGGCTGCGCTCCCGACGCGGCCGGTCGCCGCCCAGGAACCCGTCGAGCTGGAAGGGCTCGTCGTCACGGTCAACCGGTGGGCCCAGCCCGACTGGACCGCGGCCTCCCACGTCACCGTCCTCGAAGGCGAAGACCTGGAGCGCGCCGGCGTTCAGTTCGTCGCAGACGCCCTTCGCCGAGCGCCGGGGCTGGCGGCGGCGCGCAACGGCTCCTTCGGCGCGGTCGCCTCCGTGTTCCTGCGGGGCGGCGAGTCGGACCACCTGCTCGTCCTGGTGGACGGCGTTCGCGTCAACGAACCCGGCGGACGCTTCGACTTCGGGGCGCTGGCCGCGGACAACGTGGAGCGGATCGAGATCGTGAGAGGGCCGGGGTCCGCCCTGTATGGCTCCGGGGCCGTGAGCGGCGTGGTCCACGTCTTCACTCGGCGCGGCGCCGGCGAACCCAAGGCCAGCGCTTCGTTCGGGGGCGGCAGCTTCGGCGCCCGGCGCTGGCTGGGCAACCTGGCCGGCGGGACCAGCGCACTGTCCTACGCCTTCTCCGCGGGCCGGACCGACACCGACGGCATCCTGGCGTTCAACAACGCCTTCCGCCAAACGACCGTCACCGGGCGTGTCCATGGCCGAGGCGGACCCCGCACCGACGCCACCATGTCGTTCCGCTACGAAGACCGGCGCTTTCACTACCCCACCGACGGCACGGGCGCGGTCGTGGACCGGAACGCCTACACCTACGGCGACGCCCTGTTGGTGTCGGTGGACGCCGGCCGACGCTGGACCGACGCCATCGAGACCCGCGTAACGCTGAGCCTCCACGATACGGACGGCGGCACCGACGACGCCTCCGACGGACCGGCCGACACGCTGGGCTTCTACGGCTTCCGGAGCCTGGACGACATTCGCCGCACCACCGCCGACGCGCGCGCCGTGTGGCGGCCCGGACGCGGGAGCACGGTGCTGGCGGCCGGCTGGGATCTGGAGCAGCAGACGATTCGGGGCTTCAACCAGTCGTTGTCGCAATACGGCGCGTCGTCGGGCAGCACGGACAACGAGCGGTGGAACAGGGCGGCCTACGCGCAGGCGGCCTGGGACCGGGGCGGCGTGGCGCTGAACGGGGGCGCTCGGGCGGAGGACAACGAGCGGTACGGCGTCGCATTCACTTGGCGGGCCGGGGCGGTGTGGCGCGTGTCGAACACGTCCGGCACGCGGCTGCGGGCGTCTGCCGGCACGGGCATCAAGGCGCCGTCCTTCACGGAGGTGTACGCGACGGGGTTCGTGACCGGCAACCCGGATCTGAAGCCGGAACGCTCCACGGGGGTCGAAGCCGGGTTGGATCACGAGTTGGCCGGCGACAAGATCCGCGTGTCGGCCACCGCCTTCCGCCACAGCTACCGCGACTTGATCCAGTACACGTCGTCTCCGCCCGTGGACGGCGGCCCCAACTACTACAACGCGGCCAAGGCGCGCAGCCGGGGCGTTGAGGCCGAAGCCGCCGTGAACACGGGGCGGTTCGAGTTCACGGGCTCGTACACCTGGACCGACGCCAAGGTCGTGGAGGCCGGGGTTGCCGACAAAGGGCCGCTGCTCCGCCGACCCGCGCACACCGTGGCTGCTACGGCGTTCGCCCGCGTGACCGACCGAACGACGCTGGACGCGAGCGCCCGGCGCGTGGGCGAGCGAGCGGACATGGACTTTTCGGCTTGGCCCGCTGCTCCCGTGACTTTGCCTGCGTACTTGGTGCTGGACCTGTCGGTCGAGTTCGAGGTGACGGCGGCGAGCGCCGGGCGGCCGGGAGTCGCGCTGACCGTGCGCGCCGACAACTTGCTGGACGAGGAGTACCAGGAAGCGTGGGGGTTCCGCGCTCCGGGGCGGGCGCTCTACGTGGGCGGCCGGGTGTCGCTGGGCGGCGGTTAGGTTAGGCCGGACCTCGACGCAGCGTCACCTTCACGTAGTCCTCGGTGGCTTCGAACTCCGGGTCGACGCCGTTGCTCTCTCGCAACAACGGAATGACCTTGCGACGCACGCCCATGCCGCGCGCATCGGCGTATCCGTAGTCGCGCAGCACTTCCGAGACCAGCAGGTTACGCGGAACTCGCTGGCCCGCGATCATCTTGGCGACGGTCATGCCGTTCGGCAGCGCGCCGGGACTGGTGATCTCCAACCGATCCGCGTAGAGCGCGACCTCGATCTGCGCCAAGCGCGTCCGGTCGCAGTGCGCGACCGCGTTCGCCACGGCCTCGCGAACTGCGTCCCGAGGATAGTGCCAATGCACTTCTCGCCGAAACGAGTCGTCGGCCTCCGCGCTCTCTTCGCTGACGAACGGTCGCATGGCGTCGGCGAGCCGGTCGACAAGTCCCTTTTCCACCATTTCCCGGCCCGTGGACAGCGTCTTCCACAATCCGACCAGCGGACCGTCAATGACTTGATCGTCCAAGGCGTCGTACTCCTTGTCTTCGCCGGCGAAGCACATCCAGCGAACGCCGGCGCTGGGCAGCAGACGGCGCGGACTGTAGCCGAACAGCAGCAGCCCCGCGACCGTGCACGCGGGGGCGCCGGCGCCCGAATCCTCGCTCATAAAGCCCAGCGCAGCCAGCCTTGCGCACCACGACTCCTCCGTGTCCGGGGGCGATTCGTTTCCGGCGAAAGCGGTCAAGTAGTCTCTCGCCCGCTCCAAGCTCAGGTCCTCGAGCCCGCTGCCGGAGACGGGCAAGAGCTCCGGGCGCATCAAGCCGCCCGTGGCAAAGAGCTGCGCTTGTTGCTCCCGAGTTGCAAGGCGCGAGGTGCTGCCGACGCGAACGTAGATGTCTTCGCGGCCGGACGCCCGAACCACGTACGGCTTGTGCACGCCGCGTCCGATGGTCACGACGGCCACCCGGCGGCCTTCGCCCACGACCACTTCCTCGTAATAGGGCAACACGAAGGGGTGGACGTAGCGGCCGAAGACCGTGTCCATCACCCAGCGCTCCAGATCGCCCCGCTGTACGCCCGAGACGGCGCCGTCGTCCTCGACGCCCAGCAACACGCGGCCGCCCTCGAAGTTGGCAAACGCCACCGCCTCCTTCGCCAGCTGTTCGGGCCGCAGGTCGTCGCGCTTGAACTCGACGCCGGAGTTCTCGCCGTTGGCGACGAGCTCGAGCAGCTCGGCCTTGGTCACGAAGCGACTTGGCTGGCGAGTCGCCCGGGCCGCCGGACTGCCCGCCGCGAACCCTCGTCCGTCACGAGACGCTTGGCGCGCCGCCCAGCTGCGTCCACAGGTAGGCGTAGATCAGGGCGTACATCCGGGCGCGCTGCGCGGGAGTCACGCCGGCGCCGTGGCCGCCTTCGGTGTTCTCGAAGTAGAGCACGTCGTGGCCCATCTCCGTCATCTTTGCGGCCATCTTGCGGGCGTGTCCAGGGTGCACGCGGTCGTCGCGCGTGGTCGTGGTGAACAGCGCCCTCGGATACCGGGCGTCGGGATCGATGTTCTGATAGGGCGAATACTTGCTGATGTACGCCCAGTCGTTCGGGTCGTCGGGGTTGCCGTACTCCGCCATCCAGCTGGCGCCGGCCAGGAGCTTGTGGTAGCGCCGCATGTCCAGCAGCGGCACCTGCGACACGACCGCATTGAACAGGTCGGGACGTTGGGTCATTGCCGCCCCCACCAACAGGCCGCCGTTGGAGCCGCCTTGAATGCCCAAGTGCGCGGGCGACGTCAGGCCGTGGTCCACCAGCCACTGCGCCACTGCCAGGAAGTCGTCGTAGGCGCGTTGCCGGTTTTCCTTGAGCGCCGCCGTCCACCACGCCGGTCCGAACTCGCCGCCGCCGCGGATGTTGGCCAGCACGTATACGCCGCCGCGCTCCATCCACGCCTTGCCGACGATCGAGTTGTACGAAGCCGTGCGGGGGATCTGGAATCCGCCGTACGCGGTGAGCAGCGTGGGGTTGGAGCCGTCGTGGGCCACGCCTCTCTTGTGCACCACGAAGAACGGGATTTCGGTGCCGTCCGCGGACTGGGCGTGGTGCTGCTCGGCGACCAAGTCCTCGGACACGAACATGTCGGGCATGCGCCGCACTTCGCGAACCGCCCCGTCTTCTTCCGCCAAGTACAAGGTGGAGGGCTGCGTGAAGCTGCTGTACGTAAAGAAGAACTGGTTGCGATCGTCGCTTGCACCCGCCACCGACACCGAGCCCATGCCGGGCGACGGCAGCTGCTCGCCGGTCCATTCGCCGCCCTGTCGCGCGTAGCGCCAAAGCTCGCCCTGCACGTTGTCCAGCACGCCGACCAGAAGACGATCCTTGGTGGCCGTGGCCCACTGCACGACGCGCTTGCCGCCCGACTCCGCGACGACGGTGAAGTCCCGCTCGCCGGCCAGGAAGTCGCGTGCGTTCATCGCCACCACAGTTGCCGGCGCAAAGGTCTGGCCGCCCACCGACCACTCGGACACGGTGCGCACGACCAGCTGGTCGCCGAAGACGAAGGTGCTGGCGTCCGACGGCGTGTCGATCTCTACCAAGCCGTCCTCCGTGATCAGGTAAATCGTGCGCTCGAAGATCGTGTACGCATGGCTGACGGCGCCGACCGTTCGGCCCTCGATCTTCCATGTCCCGGCGGACACGATCATGTCGGTCTCGGGCGCCTCGTACAGCACTTCGGCTTCGTCCAGCGGCCGGCCCCTCTTCCAGCGGCGGACTTGGCGCGGGTAGCCCGATGTGGTGAGCGTGCCGTCGCCGAAGTCGGTGGCCACCAGCAACGTCTCCGAGTCCACGAACACCGCGCCGCCCTTGGCCTCGGGCAGGAAGAAGCCGTCCTCGACGAAAGCCGCGCGCTGCAAGTCGAATTCGCGCGTCTCGGTGGCGTCGGCGCCGCCCCTGGAAAGGCTGACCAGGCAGTGGCGATGCTCCGGCTCCAGGCACGACATGCCGCGGTAGGCCCAGGAGACGCCCTCGTCCTCGGCGATGGCGTCGATGTCCAGCACGACCTCCCACTCTGGATTGCCCGACAGGTATGCGTCCCAGGTGGTGCGCCGGTAGACGCCGCGCGGATGCTCGGAGTCGGTCCAGAAGTTGTACAAGTGGTCGCCACGGATGCTGGGGTAGGCAATGCGGTCCGCCGAGCCGATCACCTCCAGGACCGCCTCTTCCAGCTCGCCGAAGACGGGCAGCGCCTCGAACTCGGCCAGCGTTGCGTTGCTGCGCTCCACCGCCCAGCCCAGGGCGCGCTCGCCCTCGACCTCTTCCAGCCACAGGTACGGGTCGGGCGGGGCGGCTTGGGACGGAGGCTCCTGGGCGAGCGCGGGCGTGGCGGAGATCGCGGTCGCCGCGGCTGCGCAGAGGGCCGCAGCTACGGCCAGCGTTGCCGGGATCGGCGGAATCGCGTAGGCCGAGCGTGCCATGCGAGATGCGGGCGCGGCACGGCTGTTCCGGGCGCCCGAGCCTGCCGCCGCCGAGGTGGCGGTGCGCGCGGGAAGAGCGCGAGAGGCGCGGAGGGCACGAGGAACGCGGGTCGTCGTCGGCATGTTGCTGTCCTTTCAGTGGCGCGAACGTGAGCGGGCAAGAGGCCCAATAGTAGGGCGGCGCTCCGCCGGCGTCCATTCCGCAACCGGCCTTTGCGGCGACGGCCCTTGCGACCGCCAGCCCTTGGAGCGGCCTTCCCCCGTGGCTATTCTCATTCGGCCACTCTCGACACGGAGCCCGTTTACCCTCTGCTCGGCGCCCTCTGCCAAGGAGCGACCTCGCTGTGGAATACGCACGTCTCGGCCAAAGCGGCCTCGTGGTCTCGCGCATCGCCTTGGGCTGCATGAGCTTCGGCAGCCGCGCGTGGCGCCCTTGGGTGCTGGAGGAGGACGATGCGATGCCCTTCTTCCGCCGCGCCGTCGAGCTGGGCGTCAACTTCTTCGACACGGCGGACGTGTACTCGTTGGGCGTCAGCGAAGAGATCACGGGCAAGGCCGTCCGCGAGTTCGCGAACCGGGACGAGGCCGTGGTCGCCACGAAGGTGCGCCTGCGCATGGGCGACGGTCCGAACCGCGTCGGTCTGTCGCGCAAGCATGTCGTGCAGTCGTGCGAAGCCAGCCTCCGGCGGCTGGGGCTGGACCGGATCGACCTGTACCAAATCCACCGAGCTGATGCCGAGACGCCGGTGGAGGAGACGCTGTCGGCCTTGGATCAGCTGGTCCGCGACGGCAAGGTGCTCTACGTCGGGGCCAGCTCCATGTTCGCATGGGAACTCATGAAGGCGCTGTCCGTGTCGGAGCGGAACGGCTGGGCGCGCTTCGTGTCGATGCAGAACCACTACAACTTGGTTTATCGCGAAGAGGAGCGGGAAATGCTTCCCTTGTGCGTGGACCAAGGGCTGGGCGCGATCCCCTGGTCGCCCCTGGCCCGCGGCCTCCTTGCCGGCACACGCACGCGGGGACGGCACGACACCTCGCCCCGCGACGAGTCCGACGCGCCTTTGGCGGACCATCTGTACGACCAAGACTCCGATTGGGACGTGGTGGACGCCACCGTGCGCGTGGCCCGGCGTCGCGGCGTGGAGCCGACGCAGGTGGCGCTTGCGTGGCTGCTGTCGCGTCCGGCGGTGACGGCGCCGATCGTCGGTTTCACCAAGGTCGAGCAGATGGACGCGGCGGTTGCCGCCTTGAACCTGGAACTGTCGCAAGAGGATCGCGACGAGCTGGAGGCGCCGTACCGACCGCACGGGGTGCGCGGCTGGCTGGGCGGTCCGATGAGCCTGCCGGGGATACGCTCGTGAGCCTGACGCTGGGCTTGGCCGACTTCGAGGCCGCCTACGAGCACGTCCGGCCCCACGTCTACCGCACGCCCATGCTGACTTGCCGCTCCCTGAACGAGGCCAGCGGCTTCGACGCGCGACTCAAGGCGGAGCTCTTTCAGCGAGGCGGTTCCTACAAGATTCGAGGGCCCTTGCACAAGATCGCCCGGCTGTCGCAGGCGGAACGGGACCGCGGCGTGATCTGTTCGTCGGCGGGCAACCACTCGCAGGGCGTGGCGCTGGCGGCGCGCCAGTACGGCGTGCGGGCCGTCGTGGTCATGGCCGAGAACGCCACGCCGGCCAAGGTGGCCGCCACGGAGGGCTACGGCGCTCGCGTGGTCCAGCACGGCAGCATCTGGGACGAGGCCAACGAGAAGGCGCTGGAGCTGGCCGAGTCCGAAGGGCTGACCTACGTCCACCCCTTCGACGATCCGGATCTGATCGCGGGCCAGGGCACGCTGGGGCTGGAGATCGTGCAGGACTTTCCCGAGGTCGAGCTCGTGGTCGTGCCCATCGGCGGCGGCGGCCTCCTGTCGGGCGTTGCCATGGCCGTAAAGGCCGCGAAGCCCGACGTGCGCGTGGTGGGCGTGGAATCTTCGGGCGCGCCGGCGATGAAGCGCAGCGTGGAGGCGGGCCGCCGGATCACGCTCGACGAAGTGGACTGCGTCATCGACGGCCTGCGCGTCAAGCGCGTGGGCGAACACACGCGGTCCGTCGTCGCCCGGTTCGTGGACGAGATCGTGACCTTGCCCGACGCGCGCATCTTCGACGCCGTGCTCTGGCTCATGACCCGCGCCAAGCTGGTCGCCGAAGGCGCAGCCGCGTCGCCCGTCGCCGCTCTGCTGGAGGGCTTGGTCGCCGCCCCTCCCGGCGCCAAGACCGCATGCGTTCTCAGCGGCGGCAACTTGGACGTGGAGAAGTTGCGCGGCACGTCGTGGAACTGACTCGCACCGCGCGCTTTCTTGTCCGCCTGGCGCCGGAGATCACGCGAAAATCCAATCGCACGCGCCGACGTTTCCAAAAAAAGCTTGTGCACAACCTGGCCGACGCCCTGCGCTCCGCCGACGCCAAGCTCCAAGATCGATGGAGCCGCATCTTCGTGGAGACGCCCAAGCCGGAGGCGATGAACGCGGCCGCCCGCGTCTTCGGCGTCGGGTCGTTCTCCAAGTTGGACGCGGTGACGCCCGCCGATCTGGACGCCATAGTCCGAACCGGTCGCGAGAAGTACAAGGACGCGGTGTCGGGGCGACGGTTCGCGGTCGCGGCGCGCCGCACCGGCCGCCAGTCGTTCTCTTCGCAGGACGTGCGCGTGGAGCTGGGCGCCGCGCTGAACCCCTACGGCGTGGTGGACTTGTCTTCGCCCGAGGTCACCGTGTCCGTGGAGGTGCGCGACGAGGAGGCGTACCTGTTCGGCTCGCGCACCGACGGCCCCGGCGGCTTGCCCGCGGGCGTGCAGGGCAAGGCGGTGTGCCTGATCTCGGGCGGATTCGACTCGGCGGCGGCAGCGTGGCTCATGCTCAAGCGGGGCGTGACGCTGGACTACGTGTTCTGCAACCTGGCCGGCCCCGCCTTCGAGCGTTCGGTGGTGCAAGTGGCCAAGGTGCTGGCGGATCGATGGAGCTACGGTTGTCGTCCGTCGATTCACCTGCTGGACTTCGGCCCCGTCCTGGCCGCCTTGCAGCGACAGGTGACGCCGCGCTACTGGCAGGTCGTCCTGAAGCGCCTCATGTACAGGGCCGCGGAACACGTCGCCCGCAACACCGGTGCACAAGCGATCGTGACCGGCGAGTCCCTGGGCCAAGTGTCGTCCCAGACGCTGACCAACCTGCGCGCCATACAGGCGGCGGCGGAGATGCCCGTGCTGAGGCCTCTGGTGGGGTTCGACAAGGGCGAGATCATCCGCCTGGCCGAGCGGATCGGCACGGCGGCGCTGTCGGCGCGGATCAAGGAGCACTGCGCGATCTTGGAGGGCAAGCCGGTCACCGCCGCCAAGGTGCGCGCCGTGGACGCGGAGGAAGCGCCGCTGGACCCCGAGCTCGCGGCCCAAGCGGCGGCTGCCCGTTCGGTGCGCAACCTGCGGGCGCTGGACGCCGCCGAGCTGGCCCGCGACTACGTGCGCACCGCCGGACCGCCTCCCGACGCCCTGGTGATCGACTGCCGCCTGCCCCACCAGGACGACGGCTGGCGCTTTCCGGGCTCCCGGCGCGTGGCCCCGGCCGATTTTCCGGAGGTGGCCGCGACGTTGGACAAGGAGCGACGCTATCTTCTCTTCTGTGACAACGAAGTGCAGTCCACGACCTTTGCCGACCTGCTTCAGACCGCGGGCTACGAGGCGTACTCGTTGGCGGGGGGCACGAAGGCGATGAGAGAACGAGCGAGGGAGGGAGTAGGACCGTGAGCACGACGCACGTGGACTTGGGCATGCCGCAGCCCCGGGCCGCCAAGCCGTCCGCCGTACCCGCCCCGGGCCAGAAGAACCGCAAGAAGAAGCGCCTGTCGACGCTGCCTTTCCGACTTGTGCGCGCCGCCGCGTTCTTGGTCACGCTGGCGCTGCTGCCGTTCTTCCTGCTGATCCGAGGGGGCGTCTTCGCATATCAGGAATGGGGATTGGGCACGTGGCCGGCCCTGCTGGCGGCGACGGGGGCCACTGCGTTGCTGCTCGCGCTGTACGCCTGGGCCGCGGGCCGCCGGGTCGGCGCGGGCAAGGCCGTGCGCAAGGCGATCGGGAGAGCCGCTTCGCTGACCGCCCTTGCAGCGGTGGTCTATGCGCTGGTCTACGTGGGCGGCGCGAACGTCAAGTCGCCCGAAGTGCAGGCCGAGTACACGTCGTTGCATCCGTTGCTGCGCTTGGCCGCCAGCGCCGTCATTCTTGTCGACCCCGCCTCGGTCGTCACCGACGCGGGCCGCACGCCCGACTTCTACCGCCGCATGGGCCTGCCCCCCAACGAAGCGTCCCTCCACTTCCGGCAGGACGACGGCTTCGTGCACGCGCTGGACTTGCGCACCAAGGGGCGGCCGGAATGGCGGAACAAGGCCGTGGAGCTGGCGTTCTGGGCCCTCGGGTTTCACTCGCTTCGCCACACGGGCACGGCGGACCACCTGCACGTGTCGCTGCGGCTGCCGAGCTAAGCCCCCGCAAGCGCCTCGCCCGCCCGTCCCTCCTGGGCCTGGATGAAGTCCCGCAACGCCAGCCGGTAGTCCAACCAGACGCCGCCGGCCCCGTAGACCAGAACCAGCGCCGCCACGTGGCCCCAAGTGGTCCCCGGGCCCAAGACGCCGATCGCCGCTCCGGCGGCAAGGCCCATGGCGGCCCCCAGCATGCCCGGAATCCCCACGTCCCAGAACTTGATTCGCGGCGCCTGCGGGACCGGGGCCGATGCGTCCTCTCCCGAGAATACGGCCTGCAACAGTCCTTCGACGACATGTTCTTCCAGCGGCGCCCCCGCAAACGCCGGTCGAGCCTCCCCCAGCATCCGAAGGACCAGTCCGCACGACCGACAGCTCTCGACGTGACGCCCGAACTCGGCGTCGAACTCTCCCTCGCCGTCGTGGTACGCGACGACCCGATCGGCGTCCGGGCAACCAGTCATTCCCATTCCTTCAGCAACTCCCTCAGCTTCTCGATGGCGTGCCGCACGTGAGACCGCACGGTCGCGGGCTTCGTTCCCATCAGTTCGGCGGCTTCTTTCACGCTGTACTCCTCGACCCGCGTAAGGTAGAAGGCGTCCTGCTGGCGCTTCGGCAACTGTCCCAAGGCGCGCATCAGGCTCGACCTGAAATCTGCGCGGTCGAACTCCTCGTCGGGTTGCGACGGGGGCGGCGCGTCCAGCCGTTCTTCGTACTCCTCGTACTTGGCCGCCCGTCTTGTTCGCTTCCGCAGCTCCTGGATGCAAGCACGGTGGACCAGACGATGAAGCCACGCCCCGAAGTCGCCGTCTCCCCGGTACGACCTGCGCTTCTTGTGGAGCCGAACCCAGGACTCTTGCCGGAGATCGTCGGCCAAGTCCAGCTCGCTGCGGGCGTACGAGAAGACGATGGCGTCGACCTGCAACCCGAAGCGTTCCAACAGCACTTTGAAGTAGGCGGCGTCGCCGTCACGGAACCTCCGCAGGTCGATCTTGAAGGGTTCGTGCAAGGTTGCTGGACTCGCGAAGGGCGTGTGATCGGTGCTTGGGGCCGACGCGGCGGGCCACCATCGCAAGAGTAAGCGCCTCCAGCACCGGTACCGCAAGGGGCGCCCAGGCCGCGACGACCCCCGAAGCGGTGTTCCAGTCCCGGTCCGGCGACATGGCGACGACGAAGGCGGCGAAGCAGGCCAAGCTCCCGGCCAAGCCCACCGCCGCCCGAACGCGCCGACCTCGTCGCGGCGCAAGTCCCTGCGTTGCCGACGCCGCCAGCCACCCCAAGAAGACGTTGACGAGCGCCAGGACGCCGAAGGCGATCGGGCGGTGGAGTGCCATTCGCAGCCGACTGGGATAGCGGGTCTCGGGAAGCTCGACCCTCGTGGTGTACTCCTGCGGCGGGTTCGCCTCCACGTACCTCAGGTTGCGGAGAATGCCCGATGGCGTGGGCGGACCGAAGCGCTCCGCGGCGGCTTCGGTGGTCCAGCCTGCGTGAACCTCCAACGGGTGCTGCAGCAGCGGGCTCGCGAAGGCAAGCAAGACGTACGTCGCGACGCCGAGAACGAGTCCCGAGACGATCGCCGGGCCCAGGATCGCCGAGCCCAAGACCTGCGCGGCCCGCTGGCCCCCGGCGGATCCCCCCGCAAAGGCGGCGAAAGGCAGCAGCAGCCCCAGTCCGGTCGCCAGGATGCTGCACAGGGTCAACAACCAGCGCCCACCCGGGACGCTCATGCCGACCAAGCCGAAGACGACGAACGGCAGCGACAGGCCGAGCCCCCAGCAGAAGGCCTGCCTGAGGACGACCACTAGTTGGGTCGGCAGTCCGAGCAGCCCCTGGGCATCCAGCAGCAGTCGTCGCAGCAGTACGCCGCCCGACCATCTCCCCTGCAGCAGGGGAAGAGCCCTGCCTCCGAAGAAGCCGGGGCGGAACGCATGGCGACAGCGGTTGCCGCAAGCGCCAAGTTCAGAACGACCAAGCCGACGATGAGCATCGCGCGCATGTTTTTCTCCTTTGTCTTGAGTTGACTCTCTAGCGAATGTTCGCGTACCGCGCCAGCACGGCAGCCACCTGCGAAATCTCTACGCCGCGACCCTCGGCAAGTATAGTCCCGTCCGCGTCCAGGGCGAACACCCACGGCGCACGCCTCGTCAGCGCGTGCTCTGGGCTTCCCGGGACGCTTGCGTCCACCGAAACCGCTGGAGCCGACCAGCCGCTGGCCTTCGCATGTGCCGCGGACACGGAGGGGGCCGCCGCGGACAGCGCAACCACGTCGGTCCCCGAACCGGGGCCCTCCAACCACTCTCGCCAAACGGGCGCGATCCGGTGGGAATGCACGCATTCCGGATCAAACACGAGCACGAGGACAGCGCCGCCGGACCCGAGCCGTCCCCAGTCTCCGTCCGCATGTAGGACGCGGAGGTCCGACAAGACCTTGCCCGTAGCGAGTGGCGAGGCGGGCAGGCCCGCGTCGGCGTCCGAGCCGACCAGCAGGACCAGCTGGGCAGCAGCCAGCAGCGTCAGTCCAGCAGGTACCAACCGTCGGATGGCCGTGTCGCGCACGCGCGCCCTCATGGTATCGCGGCAGGCTGCAACGAGGGTCCGTCGTGGAGCGGCTCCCGAAGCTGGCGGATCAGGGATTCCGTGGCCCGGTGGTAGCAGGACTTCACCGTCCCCTCCGGGCACCCGACGGCCTTGGCCGTTTCGCTGACGGACATCTTGCGGAGCCTGCACAGGACGATCACGCGCGATAGTTCGGGCAACCGGTCGATGGCCTCGCGGAGCGCGTCCCTCTGCCTCTTCTCGTCCAGGTCGGGCTCGCCGTCCGTGACGGTCTCGACGGTAGCCAAGTAGCGCTTGAGAAGTCCCCGCTGACGATCCTGATCTCGAGCGAGCTGCCTGCCCACGTTCCGAGCGATGCCCACCAGCCACGGGCCGGGGTCGCGGGGGACGTTGCCTTGTCGGAACTCGATCAGCGCCACCATCCAGACCTCCTGGGCGATGTCAGCCTTCCCCACCGACGGGCTGGCGAAGCGGGCGACGGCCGTCGTCACGTGCTCGCCGAACTCGCTCATCAGCTTGCCGATGTAGCGGCTCTCGCCTGCGACGGGAGCGGCACTGACCGTCGAGGAGTCCTGACCGACTTGGATCTCGGGGCTCCGGTTCTTCATGTCTCTCCTCCCGTGGTTGCCGGGGCCGCTGCTCGCCCTTTGGGGCGGGGCAGTTCTCCCCCGTTACAGAGAACAGACGCCTGTCGCTTCGAAAGCGTGCAATCCGGTCCCAGGACCCCTCGAATTCGTAGGACCGAGTGGGCGTGGCCGTGTATCTGTGCTGGCGCGAGCCCCATCAGGCGCTCGTTCCTTCCTGGCATGGACGACTTCACGCAACGCCAACCAGTGGGCCAGCCGAACGCCTAGACGAAGGCCCGCGCCAGTGGTCCAAGAGGGTTGCCGCCGATGGTGCCTATCGCCTATGTCTTTGCCAGTGCTACAACTTACGAGATCGTCGCCAAGAAGCGCGTCACCACGCGGCGAGCTGCCATGGAACCATTTTGGGGGCTTATTGCAACCAGACTAGTGAGGACCAGAGGCGGCGGGTGACCGCCCGGTTCCCGTGCACGATCAGCCGGATCGTGTCAATCTCCACCATCCGAAAGGAGTGACGGATGAAGCGAATCACCCTGAAACACGTTGGCGGCACTCACCGTGCTCGTCGGCGGCTGGACCCTGGCAACGCCGCACGAAGCTCGAGGCCAGGACGACGGCCGAGCCTGCTGCACCGCCGGCGGCGAGAGGTGCTGCGGCGACGCATGCAGGGCGAGCGGTGGCAGCTGCTCGGCGTGCACGGGCTTCTGGGGGTGCCTGTTCTTCTAAAGGACGTAGAAGACGCCCTCTGGGGGATGGTGCGGAGAGGATGCTGATGTCCTCTTCCGCACCATCCCAAGCTGTGTCTGCTCATGCCACCCCGCCTTCCCGCAAAAGAACCAGAAATGCAACAGCTGCGATTCACTCTTCAGTCAATCATGATCCTGCTGGCCGTCTGCGGCTGCATGGGTCGGGACACAGGCCAAGAGAACCGGTTCGCGACTTCCAGATCCAGCCCAGTCGGACCGCGTGCCGACATCCGGCCCTGGGCAAACGGGCCCTGGCTGGAGGTTGCCCTAGATGCTACGTCGGGCGAGGATGTTCTGCTGTCCGCCGTGGGCAACCTGGATGTGGATTCCCGAGGGCGCGTCTATGTGCCCGAATCGACAGCGAGAGAGATCATTGTGCTGTCGCCGGACCTGCGCTACGACTACGCCCTCGGCGGCAGGGGAGAGGGTCCGGGCGAGTTTAAGCGGCTCTGGACCGTCCATGTGTTTCGCGCAGACAGTGTGGCAGTGTGGGATTCCGACCTTTATCGTGCTACGGTCTTTGGTCCCGAGAGCAGCAAGGCCGCTTACGTACACAAATTCAGCAGCGGCCAGGGATACCAGGGCCACATTGGTGACGCCTGGCGCACAACGACCGAGGCCGGATTCCTAGTATGGAACATCGCGCCGTACATGGCGTCGGGTTCCGACCTGGGCACGGAACGGATCAACATGTTGCGGCATCTACACATAAAAAACCGGGCCCAGGCCGACGACACGCTCCTTGCGTTTCCCGCCGGAGAAGCAATAGTCGCACGCCGGCTCTTCTGGCGTGGTGGCGGTGCCGTGTCTGTCGGCGACCATCCGTATGGGCGGAGATCGTTTGTCCGGGTGGCCCGCGACGGTCATATCGTTTACGCCAGTTCCCTTTCCTTGGAGGCAACTATCGTTGACCCGAGAGATGGGATGCAAAACACGTTCTCCTACGAAACGAGCCCCATCGGGGTTACGACCGAAGAACTGAACGAGGCTGCCGCAGGCATGCACCCTGAGTTGGCTCGTCCCTTTCTGGCCGGAGCACCCTATGTGTGGCCTCCGGTGACCGGGCTTGCGGTAGATGACTTGGGGCACATCTGGATCGGGATCCGAAAGCAGGACCGCACCAAGTGGGAATGGGCGGTCTTCCTGCAAGACGGCACCCATGTGGCGTCTGTCGAATTGCCGGCGGGCTTCTACATCCATGCTGTTCGTCGTGATCGCGTGTTCGGAATTGCACACGACGAATATGGCGTGCCGGAGGTGCGAGCCTACCGGGTGCATGGAACCGAAGCCAGGATCGTCGAACTCTAACCCGAACGGGGAGGCGAAGCAAATGACCAAGCTGCTAAACAATTTGGTGACCACAATCCTAGTGATCTGCGCCGTGCTGGTGACGGTCGCTATCGTCCGCAGGGAATTCTTTCCCCAGGAGCCTCCTGTTCCACAACCTCGGCAGGTGAAGGAGTGGCGAGAATTGGCGGCGGCAGGTCACCGTCTCGGCCCAGCGGATGCCCCCGTGGTTGTCGTGGAGTTCTCCGACTTTCAGTGCCCGTTCTGCGCAGCGGCCGCTCGGGACCTTCGAGAACTGCGCCAGCGCTATCCGGACCAAGTGGCACTCGTCTACCGTCACTTTCCGTTGACGTCGATTCACCCACACGCTCGCGCGGCGGCGGTGGCTGCGGAGTGCGCCGCTGAGCAGGATCGGTTCAAGGCGTATCACGATCTCCTTTTCGAGTACCAGGACGAGATCGGTTTGAGGACGTGGACGGACTTCGCGGAAGAGGCGGGTGTGCGCTTGCTTGATGGTTTTTCGAGCTGCCTGGACGCTGAGCGTGCCTCCGACCGAGTCACGGCCGACAGCCGAGCCGCTAGGCGAGTTCGCTTGCGGGCTACCCCATCTGTCATCATCAATGGCCTGCTATTGCCCGGCACGCCTACGTACGAGATACTGGAAGCCCATGTAGACAGCCTGCTGGCCCTGCCGAATCCGGCATGAGGTGCCAAGTCAGGTTGTCTGACCACGTCGTTGTTGAGGAGGAAGGAGGCGATATGAGCACCTCGTGCCACACCATCCGGACGCTGGCCGCTGCCGTGCTGGTCTTCGGCGCCTGCGGCGGTCCGGACCTGAGCGAAGAGAACCAGTTCGCGGCGTCGAGGGCCGAGCCTGTCGGGCCAGGGGCCGACATCCGCCCTTGGGCCAAGGGTCCGTGGCTGGAGACGACTCTGGAGGCAACGTCCGGCGACGATCTTCTGTTGTCGGGCGCACTCAACTTGGACGTGGACTCGCAAGGGCACGCGTACTTGGCCGACTACTCGTCGAAGGAGGTTCTCGTCTTGTCGCCCGACCTGATCCGCGACCGCGCTTTGGGGGGCGAGGGAGAAGGGCCTGGCGAGTTCGAAGCCCTGAACAACGTTCACGTCTTCCGGGGCGACAGCCTCTCGGCGTGGGACTTCCGGCTGTATCGCCTGACGGTGTTCGCGCCGGAAAGCAGCGAGCCCGCCTACGTGTACGACTTCGACAGCCACCAAGGATACCAGGGCCGCATCGGCGACGTCTGGCGGACCCGTGCCGACGCGGGATTCCTCGTGATGAACATCACGCCTTACATGGCTTCGGGCTCCGACGTGGGCCAGGAACGGGTGAACACGCTGCGGCACATCTACGAGCAGGACGGAGGCCCGGCGGACGACACGATCCTGACCTTTGCGCCCGGCGAATCCATCGTGGCGCGCCGATTCGACTGGCGCGGCGGCGGCGCAGTGAGCATCGCCGGGCACCCGTACGGTCGGACTTCGTTTGTGCGGTTCGCCGCCGACCACCGTGTGGTCTACGCCAACTCCATGACGTTCGACGTGACGATCGTCGACCTGGAGGACGGCGCCTGGACCGGCTTCTCCTACGAGACCAGTCCCATCGGCGTCACGACAGCCGAACTGGACGCCCACGCCGCCGAAATGGCGGACCACTTTGCCCGACCGTTTCTCGACGGCGCCCCCTACGTCTGGCCGCCGCTGACGGGGCTGGCAGTGGACGACGAAGGGCGCATCTGGGTGGGGATCCGCAAGGAGGACCGCACCAAGTGGGAGTGGGCCGCCTTCTCGCTGGACGGAAGCCACGTGGCGTCCGTCGAACTCCCCGCCGACTTCGAGGTCGAGGCCGTCCGCAACGGTCGCTTGGTCGGGTTCGCCCAGGACGAGCTGGGGGTGCCGGAGGTTCGGGCCTACCGCATGGCTTCCGAGCCGAGTTCCTAGCATGGCCCAGCTCATGAACAGACTGCTTCGCCGGGAGACCGAGCGACGTTCCCGTTGGGCGCTGCTGGCCGTCGCACCCGTCGTCGCTGCCGGGCCTCTCGCCGCCGAGCTGCCCCAGGCCCCCCCGCAGCTTCTCGGCCCAACACTGATCCTCGAGGACAGCGTGGTGCTGCAGGAGACCGACGACATCTTCCTTGGCCAGCCGGTCGAGATATTCGTGGGGGCCGACGGCGCCGTCTTCGTCATCGACGGGTTCTCCAACTCCGTGCACCACTTCGACTCGCAAGGGCGGCCGGTACGGAGCTACGGCGGTCCGGGCCGCGGTCCGGGGGAGTTCTCCTACATCGGCATCGGCGGCTCGATCGGGGACGTGCTCGCTGTCGTGGACGGCTTTCCGCCCAAGCGAGAGATCGAGTTCTTCGACCCCACGACGGGGGCGCACCTTGCCGTGGCGGAGGTCACGGACGCGACGGCCTTGGCGCAACACCGAGGACGCCTCTGGGTCGGCGGCATCGATACGGAGGAGTGGAAGCTGCTGGGCGTCGTGCGAACAAGCCGCCTGACCGGACGCGGGGACGGGAGGGCTCGCCGCCGCAGCATCTCCTTGGACCGCGTGGATGTGCCCCGGGCCTACCGCGAGAGCGAAGGCGTCCGCAACATGGGCGCTCTGGTCCGACTCGCCGTCGGGGAGGACGACGCGATCGTCGGCGTCGGCGCCAGCGGGTTCCTTCTGCGGGTTGCGAGAGACGGAACGCTGCTGGACACGATCCCGCTTCTGGCGGCTAGGCGGCGCGGCGTGCCGGAAGAGGACGAACTCGTCCAAGCGATGAAGGATTCGGACCGGAAGCCGCGCCACGAGGTGCTCGCCATGACCTCCACGCTGATGAACGTGTCTCTGTCCGGCGGGCAAGTGTTCACGTCGCATCAAGACACCGAGTTGCACGACGGGCGGCTGAGCGGCACGCTGTACGTGAGCAGCCTGGACGCCAGTGGCGATCGGCAGTGCCCGGACACCTTGGTGCCCACCTCGGATGCGGCGCGGCCTGTCTCGGCGTTCAAGGGAGACCAGCTCTTCGTGCTGGACCAGCGGATCGGAGAGGGCGGCATGGGCGACCTGCGAAGCGTGGTGCGCAGATTCACGGTGGCGGCGGACGACTGCACGGGGACGATTCGCCGTCGCGACCAGGGCGGATAGCAGCGTGGCGGTCCCGCCCGCCCGCTTGAACACAGCGCTTGCCCGCTCGTCTGCCGCGCTTGCCTCGCGGTCCGTAGCCCTCGCCCTGTCGCTCGTCGCTGCGACCGCAACGCCGGTTGCTTGGCCCGGGGCGGCCGCGACCGCCCAAGTGGTGCGCGGTCGCTTGATGGAGTCGGGCGAAGGCGGGGCGATCGCGAGCGCCATGATGACGCTTCGGGACCGCGATGGTCGGGACCTGGACCAAGCGCTCAGCCGCACCGCCAGCGGCCTCTTCGAGCTCCAAGCGCCCGGCCCCGGCGAATACCGCGTCCAGGCCGAGCGCATCGGCTACGCCACGACGCACTCCGAGTACTTCCGCCTGGCCGTCGGCGACACGCTCGTGATCCGCATGACGGCGCCGGTGGAGCCGGTCGTGCTGGCCGGGATCGAGGCGGAGGCGGGCCGGCGTTGCCGAGTGCGTCCGAGCGAGGGGTTGGCCGTGGCCCGGGTCTGGAACGAGGCGCGCAAGGCGCTCGCGACGGCGGCGTGGACCCAGCGTCGGGGCGTCTACCAGTACGACATGCTGTCGGTGCGCCGGGACCTGGACGACCGCGCTCGCAAGGTGCTGGTCGAACACCGGGCGCGCGCCGTTCTGGACGCTCCGTTCGCGGCGCGGCCCACGGACTCGCTGGCCGCCCACGGCTTCGCGCGGATCACTGCCGAAGAGGCGCTCTTCTGGGCGCCCGACGCTGACGTGTTCCTGTCCGATCCGTTCCTGGACACCCACTGCTTCAAGGTGAAGGGCGGCGAGCCGGGGCAGGTCGGCCTGGCCTTCGAGCCGGTGCCGGACCGCAAGGCCCCCGAGATCGCCGGCACGATGTGGCTGGACGCGGCCACGGCGGCGCTGCGGCGGCTGGAGTTCGACTACGAGAACTTGAACGTGCCGCGTTTCCTGAGGGCAGCCCGCCCAGGCGGTCGGGTCAGCTTTCGCGCTCTGCCGGACGGCACGTGGATCGTGGACTCGTGGAACATCCGCATGTTCCGCGCCGGCGCGGAGGAGCATCCCCGGACGGGCGACTTGGTGGCCGTGCTGGACGGCGTGTCGGAGCAGGGAGGCGACGTGCTGCGCGTGCTGGGGCCGGACGGCGTGGTGTTCGAAGCCGACCCGGGCGTGCGCGTCGCCGGGATCGTGCGCGACAGCGTGGGAGCGCCGCTGCCGGGCGCCCGCGTGTTCTGGGAAGGCACGGGCACGGAGGCCTATTCCGGCGCCGACGGCCGCTTCGAGATCGCGCACCTTCGGCCCGGCAGGTACTCGTTCGGCTTCGCGCATCCGTACATGGACAGCTATTCGCACTACCCGCTGGACCGACTGGAAGTGGAGATTGAGCGCGACCGGGCCAAGCCGGCGGAGATCGAGTTCGTCGCGCCCAGCGTCGCAACGATCCTGGAGGACATTTGCGGTCGTTCGAAGCCGCCGCGGGTCCCGGTCGTCTTCGGCAGCCGAATGTACTGGGCCGACGGCCTGCTGATGGGCCGCGTCACCGACCCCGACGGCGACCCCATGGTCGACGCGACGGTCCGCGTCCGAGTCCCCAGCGCCGACACGGGCGCCGAGTTCAACACCAGAGACCAGTCGATACGAACGACCAAGACCAACGACGACGGCTTCTACAGCGTCTGCTGGGTGGTCGCCGGCGCCCTGCTCGAGGTGGCCGCGTACCCGCCCGACGCCGATCCCGACGACGACCCCGCGCCTCCCCCCGCCGCGCTGCGGACGATCACGCTGGACCGGGAATCGCCCCACCAGACGCTGGACTTCCTCGCGCTTGCCGATCCCGTCGCTACGAAGGGTCCTCCGCCCGCGCCAGCAGATCGGCAAAGTCGTAGTTGACGCTCGTGACGCCGAAGTCGGGTTCGCGATGGAAGGGCCGACGAAGGTAGCGGACGCGGCGCCCGCCGTCGTCCAAGAACTCGACGATGGCCAGGATGTAGTCGTCGGGCTTGTTGAGCGAGTAGAGGATTTCGTTGCGGGTAACGGTAATGTGGCGCGCCCCGGCGACCCGCCCCTTCACCTCGATGAAGCGCAGGTGCCCAGTGCCGGGCACGCGACTCTCGATGTCGTAGCCCAGCTTGTCGAACTCGCGGTCCACGGGCTCGAAGCCCAACTGCCGCTCCACTTCCATGACGGCCCCCCGCGCCCGAGCGGCCGCCGCCTGCGTGTCGCGCGGCCCCGGGGGAGCGACCGGGGCATCGGCCTCCTCCGCGTCCGCCCGCCCGCCGATCTCCCGCAGCAGTCCCGCCGGCACGACCAGCACGCCGCCCAGCACGACAGGCGGACACGGTGATATCTGCCGTTCCAGTTCCAGCGCCGCCAACCGCTTTCGGAGCCGCACCTGAAGGGCGTCGGCCCGCCTGGCGGCCTCGCCGGAGGCCAAGCGTGCGCCGCTCCGACCCGCCTCCTCCCGAGCCTTGAGCTCCTGCGCCCGGTGGTCCCAGTAGTTGATCTCGTTGGTTAGGCGGCCCTTGACGGCGGCCCGCGTCTTGTCGATCAGCGCATGTCGAAAGTCCCGCACTTCCTCCAGGTGCCGCGGCACGGCCTGCGCCACGGCCCACTCCACCATGCGCGCCTCCAGTCCGTCGCCGACCCATCCGCATTCGGGGCGGTCCAGAATGGCGGCGATCTCCGGTTCGGCGCTGGTCAGCGGGCGATAGTCGAGGTAGGGCGCGCAGTCCACGTGCCAGATGCGGCCCGACCCGTCCATCTCCAGGTGAAGCACGGTCTTGGACACGATCCGACGTGCCCCACCCTGCGTCGTGCCGCCGTCCTGCACCGCGTGTTCCAGGTAGAAGAGCACCCTGGGCTCGACGCCGGCGTCGCGGTCGTCCACGAGCACCGTCCCGCGCTTCAGCAGCTCGCGGTGGCGCTCCAGCGTCAAGTCCAGGACCGCGTCGAGCAAAGGGTGGCCGGGGCACACGAACGCCGCCGGCGGCTGGCCGACAGGCGGCTCCATCTCCTTGTCGAAGGCAATGCGCTCGTAGCGGGACAGCACCGGCTCCCGAACGCCCGCTGACCGACCCCGAGCGCGCACGGCGGCAGGCACGTGGGTGACCTGATAGCGGCGAGGCTCCCGTTGCCGCGCCTTGCCTCCCAGCCGCCCAAACGCCTCGACGAAGAACGACTCCACGTAGTGCGGTTGAAGCCGGCGGGCCTCGGCGCGCTCCATCTCTTCGCGCACCTTGTGCAGCTTCCGGGCGTCGATCGCGCCGTGGGCAAGGGCTTCGTCCTCCAGCAGGTCGCGAAGCCTGTCCCGGTCCAGGGCGTGCTCCACGACCCTGTCGAGACGGGCCTTCACCTCCGGCTGCTCGCCGTAGCGCACCGCCTCCGTCAGCAGGTCGCGCAACGGCCTGCCCTCGAAGTGAAGCTTCCCCAGCACGTCGAAGACCTTGCCGCCCAGGGCCTCCCGCGCCTGTTCCAGCTTCTCGAGAAGCCGGCGGTACACGTCGCCCTCGCGGGTTTCGGCGGCGACGAGGTTCCAGATGTGGCACACCTGGCGCTGGCCGATTCGGTGGATGCGCCCGAAGCGCTGCTCGATCCGGTTGGGGTTCCAGGGCAGGTCGTAGTTCACCATCAGGTGCGCCCGCTGCAGGTTCACCCCTTCCCCCGCCGCGTCGGTGGCCAAGAGCACTTGCGTCTCGGGGTCGTGGCGAAACGCCTCCTGCGCCTTCAGCCGGTCTTCGCGCCTCACGCCCCCGTGGACGACGACCAAGCTGCCCGGCCGTCCCAGCAGCGTCGCGATGCGCGTCTCCAAGTAGTCCAGCGTGTCCCTGTGCTCCGTGAAGATCACCAACTTCTGCGTGGCCGAAGGCGTGTGCGGCGGGATTTCGCCCGCGCCGTAGGGGAGCTTGGGGGACTCCATGACCCGCCCCCGCAGGCCAGACGACGTGAAGACCTGCCGAAACACGTCGGCCAGCTCCTGCCACTTTGCGTCCGTGCCGCTCCGAAGCACGTCCGTGGCCAAGCGTTCCAGCCGTCGCAGGGTGGCGATCTCCGCCCTCAGTTCGGGGATGGTGCGGGCGGCCGTCGCCCTGCTCGACAGTTCGGCCTCGGCGGCTTGTCGCTCGATCTCGGGCGCGTCCTCCAAGTCGGCAAGGGCCTCGGCGTCGTACAGGTCGAAGGCGGGCGTCGAGGGCGCGGACTCGGCTTCCCGGAGCCGGCTCTCCAAGCGCTCCCGTCGTCTTCGCAGGGAGTGGTGGATCGCGGCGGGCGACGACGCCAAGCGCCGTTGCAGGATCGTAAGGGCGAAGCCGACGTTGCCCGCCCGCCGTTCGTTCTCGAGGGCCTCGGCGCGGTTGAACTCCTCGCGCACGTACTGCGTGACCTCGGCGTACAGGTGCGCCTCGGCGTCGGACAGCCTGTACGGCACCGTGTGGGCCTTGCGCTCGGGGAAGAGGGGCGTGCCGTCGAAGCGGAGCAGCCCTTCCTTGACGACGCGACGCATGATGTCGGACACGTCGGTCACGTGCACGCCGTCCCGAAACCGGCCCTCGAAGCGGTCGCCGTCCAGCAGCGACATGAAGAGCTGGAAGTCCTGCTCCTTGCCGTTGTGGGGCGTGGCGGTCATGAGCAAGAAGTGGCGCGTCAGCCCGGACAGCAGCTGTCCCAGCTTGTGGCGCTTGGTGTACTTGACTTCGCCGCCGAAGTACGTGGCCGACATCTTGTGGGCCTCGTCGCACACCACCAAGTCCCAGCGGCAGTCCGGCGCCTTGAGCATCTCCTGCACGTCCTCGTTGCGCGACAGCTTGTCCAAGCGCGCGATGATCAGGTCCGCCTCCGCGAACCAGTTGCCCGTGCCCGCCGCCTCCAGCTTGTCGTTGGTCAGGATCTCGAACGGCAGGTCGAAGCGGCCGCGCAGCTCGTCCTGCCACTGCTCCGCCAGCGCCCCCGGACACACCACCAGGCAACGCTCCAGGTCGCCCCGAGCAACGAGTTCCCGCATGAGCAGCCCCGCCATGATCGTCTTCCCGGCCCCCGGATCGTCCGCCAGCAGAAAGCGCAGCGGCTGCCGGGGCAGCATCGCCTCGTACACCGCCGTAATCTGGTGCGGCAGCGGCTCGACGCGTGACGTGTGGACGGCCAGCATGGGATCGAAGAGGTGTGCCAGCCGAATCCGCAGCGCCTCCGACACCAGCCGGAACAGCGCCCCGTCCCCGTCGAAGCTCCATGGCCGCTCCTGCGCGACGACCTCCAGGCGCGCCTCGTCGTCCCGGTAGAGCAGCTTGTCGGCGATCCGGCCGTCCGGCGTCTTGTAGGCCAGCTCCAGCGCTTCGGACCCGAACCACTTGACGCCGACGACGGTGGCTGCGCCGTCCGGGAGCACCCCGTGCACCTTGGCGCCGGGGGTCAGGTCTTCAAGGCGCACGGGCGAGGCCTTGGTTGGGGGGTTTGACGAGGAGGGCAGGGGAAGATACGGTAGAATCGGCGAAGCGAAACCAACACCAACCGGGGCGGAGGATGGCGGAACTCACGAATCGATGGCATCGGGCGGCGTGGGCGTGAGTCCGTCGAGTCCCCGCAGGAAGCTGATCGAGGTTGCGCTTCCGCTGGATGCAATCAACGCGGCGGCGGGGCGCGAGAAGTCGGCGAGGCGGCCGCTGGCGGCGGCACGAGCCGTCATCTTCGCCCAGATGGTGGACGATCCCTCAGCGTGGCCCGAGCTGCTTCCTACCGATGAGGACCAGGACGCGGATCGAAAGCGGCTGTTCAAGCTGATCGGAGAGCTGGTCAAGTGGGAGAACACCACGAACGAGGAAGTTCTGGAACGGGCCCGTACCGAGATCCAGAAAGCTGGCGGCGAGCGGGCTTCGGTATTTGTACGGGGTGCGGGGGGGGGGGGGGGGGGGGCACCACGAATTCGACGCGGCCGTGTTGAAGATGCTCGGCATGTCCGACTTGAACGGTTGGCTCGACGATTTGCGCAATGCGTTCTGCCGCGAACCGTCTGCCCAGGGCGGCAACAAGGCCGCATTGAAGGCCTTTCGGACACCGATCTTGCATGAGCGAGCTCCGTAATGCGCGTCTCTTCGATGATCTCGGTCCAGCCCTACCCAACTACCCTTCCCGACAAGTTTCGAACGATTACTGTACGAACTGCCCACTTGACTTCCGTATGCGATTGTAGTAGGATCAAGTGTCGAGACCGCACCGCGGTCCACACTCAAAGCTCAAGGAGAACAATATGTTCCAATCCGAGCGGTTCACACAACGGTTCCACCCCGTCGAAGCTCAGTTCCTCATCGACAGCCTGGCGCTGTACGGTGTTGCCGCGTGGCCCGAGCTCAGCGTGAAGCTCGGTGGGATGCGAGTAACGCCAATTCCTCTCGACAGGGAGGATACAAGCATCACCGTTGGCATCGTGTCCGTGATCGACAAGGAATGGCTCCAGCGCCTCGTCGAGGATAAGGGGTTGCTCGAAAACGCTCGGAAGAAGCGAGACGACTTCTACGAGCGCCGACAGCAAGCGCAGGAAAACATCGAGTAGAGCAACCAAAAACCAATCGTTGGCGGTCGTTCATGTCTCGTGTGTAACGTGATCTCGGGTTATCATCGCGAGAAAACGCCCGAGGAACGAATGCCAATTCACAACAAGGAATAACACATGACGCGGTTTGTATACGAGGGCGAAGATATTCGCCCTGCCACAATCGCCGAGCTTCAGGTCTTGGAATCCCTTCAGGATATCGACGCTAACAAAAGCACATCTGAGTTGCGTCGACAGGTGTTGACCATGCTTGTCAAAGAAGGACTGGTCTATCACGAACGAGCGAGGCCCGACTATGGACATGGCGAAAGCTTCCGCCTAGCGCATCCGGGGGGATTCGAACGACTTCGCAACCTGCAAGACAGGTTCCGCAAGCTTACTCTGCATCTTCATTTCGATCCAATATCCATCGAGTTCGATAGAAGGTTGAGAGAATGCGAAACGATTTCGATCGGCCAACCTCCAATAGAACCTGACGTTTCCATTGCTGGTGGGATTGTCGTTTCCGCAGATCGAAGGCGACAGTGGATAAAACATCTTCCACACGTTGCCATATCGACGATGGCAAACGGTCCATGGCTTATTACCAATACGGCATGGAGAGGATGGGTTCGAGTTCGCACCCAAGGCAGAAGAGTGTACGTATCCGAAGGATCTTGTTGAACAAGCAGTACATCAACGTCGCCCGAACCGAGACGCAGAAAGGATGGACAAGTGAACCTGGTGGCCGACCTGATGACTACGCTGACCACGCTGGGCGTGATTGGATTCGCCTCGTGGAAGTCGTATCGCCGATACAAAACGAACGTCGCACTTCTCGAGGTCCTGCGAATTGCCGACGCCAACCACAAACGAGAAGCAAAAGATTATCAACGGCCTCCCGAGAACCCCGCATCCGCAATCGCCGCAGATCAGGGACTGGTGAGAATTACTTATGATGACATCAATGCGGCCAATCCTCCAGATCTCAGCCACTACGACACTACCAACAGAATGTGGGCGAGCCTCACCTACAAGGGCAAAGTGCGAAAAGACCAGCTCGAGAAGTACATGAAGCTCAACATCTTCGAAAGACTCCTCCACCTCTGCATGAAGCAGGACGACGAATGACGCGCCAAACGACGAAGACGACCACCAAGAACTGTCGGAAGGTCCGCCAAGAGGTCCGCCGCAGCTGCGCAAGCCGTGCGGCCGAAAGAACTTCCGCCAAGGCTGCCGACGCCAGCAGAACAGGTTCCGACAAGACGAAGCAGGCGGCCGCGAAGACCTCCGCGGCCGCCGCTCGGGAGCCGAACTGACCGCCGACGCCGCCAAGACGGGAGCCCGCAAGACGAAGGAAGCGGCATCCAAAGTCTCCGCCGTCGCAAACGACGTCGCGCAGGCGCCGAATCCGCCCAACGCCTCCGCCTTCGACCCGCCACTTGACGCGACAACGAATGTGTTAGGATGAAGTTCCCACCAACCACCAGCAGGAGAACAGCATGGACGCGGCAGACAGACAGCGAATCAGAGACGTGAAGCGCTGGGCATCGAAGAGAGCAGCTCGACAGCCTGACCGAAGGCCAATGTCCCTCGGACCGTTGATTCTTCCGGTTTCGGGCTGTGAGACCGTGCGGGACTTGTCTTTGGAACTCGGGTGAGTTACCGTATCGTGTCCGCCGTTTCCCAGTTGGACCACCGCCTGTTCCGCCACACAGATGAACCTAGCCAGCCAGTTGCACCCCCGAACCACCGACTACCGCGAGCTGCTCGGGAACGGAAGGGTGTATCGGGTCCCGCTCTATCAGCGCGACTACTCGTGGACGCGGGAGCAGTGGGACGACCTCTGGATGGACATCCTGGAAGTGCGGGCAGGAAGAGAGGGCAGGCACTACCTGGGCATATTGGTTGTCGAGTCCACGAACGATCGCGAGTTCGCGGTGATCGACGGTCAGCAGCGGCTGGCGACCCTTAGCGTGCTTGCACTGGCCGTGATCGCCAAGCTGGAGGACTTGGCGAGAGACGGGGTCGACTCCGAAGCGAATCGGGCAAGGAGCAAGGCGCTTCGCAACCGCTTTGTGGGGGAGAAGGATCCTGCGTCGCTTCTGGAGCACAGCCGGTTGACGCTGAACCACACTGACGACGACTTCTATCAGGACATCCTGGTACAGCTTCGGGAGCCTGACAATCTCCGTGGCTTGGCGGCGTCGAATCGACAGCTGTGGAAGGCGTTTGGGTACTTTCGGGCGCACTTGGACGAGATGCCCGACGTGAGGAACGACGGCGAAGCCCTCGCCGGCATTCTGTCGGAGACCGTAGGCCGTGGCCTGTTGTTCATCGTCATCACCGTAGACGACGAGCTGAGCGCGTACACCGTGGTCGAGACGTTGAACGCCCGAGGGCTTAAGCGTACCACCACGGACTTGCTCAAGAACTTCCTCTTTTCGATGATGCGGGTCAAGAGCGACCTGCGCATCCTTGATCGACGCTGGCAGTCTTTGATCACGGCCGTGGAACCGTCTTGCTTTCCCGATTTCCTTCGGTATCACCTGCGGTGCACGCATCCCGAGGCTCGTGGCCACCGCTTGTTCAAGCTCGTGCGAAGCGAGATTAGAAGTGCTCACGACGTTTTTAGCTTATTCAAGGCCATAGAGCCGCGCGGAGAACTCTTCGCCGCACTTCGCCAGCCCGCGCACGAGTACTGGACCGACCTTCCGGGTGCCAAACGCAGCGTTTCGGAACTGATCCTCTTCGAAGCACGGCAGGTGACGCCCTTGTTGTTCGCGGCATGGGACCATCTGTCTCTCCGGGAGTTTGCCAAATCCTTGAAGTTGGTGAGCACGATCGTCTTTCGATACTCCGTAGTTGGGCGGCTCTGCGGGGTGCGGCTTGAATCGGCCTGCCATCAGACGGCGAAGGCCGTGGCGGCAGGTGACGTCCGAAACGCCCGGGGGCTATTCGAGGAACTGGGATCAGTCTACGTTGAGGATGCACCATTCCAGCAAAGCTTCGCGGAACTGGCAATCGCTCGTAGCCGAAGGAGGCTGATCAAGTACGTGCTCGCCCGCCTCGAAGGCGACGCTTCGGGACGAGAGTGTGATCACGACACCGATCCAGGGACGATTGAGCATATTCTGCCGAGAAACCCGACCGACGACTGGAGCGACGCCTTTCCAGAACGCCAGCGACTTTCGGCCGTGAGTCGCCTGGGCAACTTGACCCTGATCGAGCACGGCGTCAACGCACGGAATGGAAACGCGGCCTATCGGGAGAAGGTTGTGGAGTACGGCAAGAGCGCGTACGCCTTGACTCGGAAGGTTTCGGAACTCGCACCCGAGGAGTGGAGCTGGGCATTGCTGGAAAAACGCCAGGCGCTCATGGCGGAGCGGGCAATCGACTTGTGGCGAGTGGACATGTAACGTGGCCAAGGTTCGCAAGAAGCTGATCGAGGTAGCGCTTCCGCTGGACGCGATCAACGCAGCGTCGGCGCGCGAGAAGTCGATCCGCCATGGGCATCCGAGCACGTTGCACCTCTGGTGGGCCAGACGGCCGCTGGCGGCTGCCCGGGCCGTCATCTTCGCCCAGATGGTGGACGATCCGTCGGAGTGGCCCGAGCTGTTTCCGACGGAGGCTGAACAGGATGCGGAACGTGAACGGCTGTTCAGGCTGATCGAAGAGCTGGTCAAGTGGGAGAACACCACGAACGACGAAGTGCTGGGGGCGGCACGTCGCAAGATCCGGGACAGCTGGCGGCGAACCTGCGAGACCCATGCGGATGACCCGTCCGCGACGGAACTGTTCGATCCGGCCCACTTGCCTGCGTTCCATGATCCGTTTGCCGGCGGCGGAGCGTTGCCGTTGGAGGCGCAACGGCTCGGTTTGGAGGCCCACGCGAGCGATCTGAATCCGGTCGCCGTCCTGATCAACAAGGCGATGATCGAGATTCCGCCGAAGTTCGCGGGTCGTCCGCCCGTGAACCCGGAATGGCGTAGCAAGCCGGACGAGGAGAAGGCACTCTCGATGTGGAGCGGTGCGCAGGGCTTGGCAGAGGACGTGCGCTACTACGGCAAATGGATGCGGGACGAGGCTCAGAAGCGGATCGGCCACCTGTATCCGAAGGCGTTCATTTCCACGAAGACGTGCCGCGGGCGCCGGGACCTGAAGAAATACGAGGGTCGGGAACTGACGGTAATCGCGTGGCTGTGGGCGCGGACAGTGCGAAGCCCGAACCCAGCCTTCGCGGATGTGGAGGTACCGCTGGTTTCGTCGTTCTGGCTGTCGCGGAAGAAGGGGAAAGAGGCGTGGGTACGGCCAGTAGTGAAGGGTCGGGAGTGGCGGTTCGAGGTTCGGGCGGGGGGCGCGCCCAACGATCCCGGAGCGGTGGGGGAAGGAACGAAGCTGTCGAGAGGATCCAACTTCCGGTGCTTGGTGTCGGGCACGCCGATCGGGCCGGATTGGATCAAGGCCGAAGGCATGGCGGGGCGGATGGGCGCGAAACTGATGGCAGTAGTTGCCGATGGAGACCGGGAGAGGGTGTACCTGAACCCGACGTTGAAGCATGAAACGACCGCGACGGCGACCCCGGAGTGGATGCCCGACCAAGAAATGCCGGATGACAGACGCTGGTTTTCCCCGCCGATCTATGGTATGGCAAGGTTCGGCGACCTTTTCACACCTCGCCAGTTGGTGGCTCTGACGACGTTCTCGGACTTGGTGGCGGAGGCGCGGACTGGGGTGAGGCACGATGCGGTAGCAGCTGGAATGCACCGGGACGGAGGGCCGTTGCGCGAAGGGGGAAGGGGGGGATTGGCCTATTCCGAGGCGGTGGCTGTGTACTTGGCGTTTGCGATCGACCGCCTTGCAATGTCGGGAAACAAACTGGCCCGATGGAATCCGGTTGGCCAAAAGGTACAGCACTGCTTTGGCCGACAGGCACTACCCATGATATACGATTTCGGAGAAAGTAATTTCTTTGGACATGCCACGGGAAGTGTCAGCTCGGCGGTATTCTACTCCAGTGATCCACTAAGCCGAATAGGCCAGTGTGCTATGGGAACAGCCTTCCGGGGTGATGCCACTACCGAAACCAGGTCTACATATAGATTAGTCTCCACTGATCCGCCATACTACGACAATGTGGGCTATGCAGACCTGTCCGACTTTTTCTACGTGTGGCTTCGCCGCGTACTGAAAGACTGCTTTCCTGATCTATTCCTGTCAATCGCCGTTCCCAAAGCTGGAGAACTGGTGGCGGTGCCATGGCGCCATGGTGGTAGGCGTAGAGCTGAGAAATTCTTCATGAGAGGAATGATTCTAGCTCTAAAGCAGTTGGCGGAGCGACCTCATCCGGCGTTCCCAGTTACGGTGTACTACGCCTTCAAGCAATCTGCTAGGAAGAGAAAGGGAAGTGTTGTAAGCACGGGGTGGGAAACATTTCTACAGGCGGTGATTGATGTTGGCTTTGTGATCACAGGCACGTGGCCCATTCGAACGGAAATGAAAAGTCGCCAAGTCGGCCAGGGTACGAGTGCCCTCGCCTCCTCTATCGTTCTGGTTTGCCGGAAGCGCTCCCCGATGGCCGGAACTATCACTCGCCGCCAGTTTAGAGAGGCTCTCGCGGAAGAATTGGCCGATGCTCTGCGAAAACTACGGACAGGAAACATCGCCCCGGTCGACTTGGCCCAGGCGGCTATCGGCCCCGGAATGGCCATCTTTACGCGCCACGCGGCCGTCGTCTATCCCGACGGCAAGCCGGTCAAGGTTCGCGAAGCGCTCCGGCTGATCAACCAAGCCCTGGACGAGGCCCTCGAAGGCGATTTCGACGGCGACACGCGCTGGGCCGTTGCTTGGTTCGAGTCCCACGGCTTCGAGGCCGGCGAATTCGGAGTTGCCGAGGTGCTGGCCAAGGCGAAGAACATCAGCATCGACGGCTTGGCGGAGGCCGGTGTCCTGGAGTCGATGGGCGGGCAGGTTCGTCTGCTTCGGCCTTCTGAACTGTCGGAGGACTGGGACCCCGGCGAGAATGGCCAGCCAACGACTTGGGAGAAGACGCATCATCTTCTGAAGGTGTACGCGGAATCCGGCGAGATCGGGGCGGCGAAGTTGCTGGACCGGCTCGGTCCAACCGACGACGCGGCGCGCGACTTGGCGTACAGCGCCTACCTGATCTGCGAGCGCAAGAAGTGGGCTAGCGTGGCATTCGGCTACAATGCGCTAGTGCAGAGTTGGCCCGAGATCGTGCGGCAAGCTAGACTGAAGCCGTGGTTGGCGGAATCGGCGCAACTCGAGTTGGGAGAAGACTCCGATGCTGACTAGGCTTCGCCTGAAGAATTTCAAGTCGTGGGCCGACACCGGCGATGTGGCGCTCCGCCCCATCACCGGCTTCTTCGGAGTCAACAGCTCGGGCAAGAGCAGCCTGCTCCACGCGATCCTGCTGCTCAAGCAGACGTCGGATTCGCAGGATCGGGGGCTAGTGTTTCACTTTGGCGACAAGTCGACCCCGATCGATCTCGGAGACTTCACAAGCATATTGCATGGGCCCAATTCAGAAGACGAGCTCGAGATATCGCTGGACTGGAAAGGCGATGACCCCATGGTGATCAAGGACACCAAGAACGAAGATCGTATCGTCGCTAGTAGCAGCACATTGGGCTTCTCGGTCTCGACGGCTGCGGCAGAAGCAAAAGGACCAGTTCGTCCGTTCGTACGAGAGATGACTTACAAAGTCGGCGAAGCGCGATTCAGAATGGACAGGAGGATATCAAAGAAGACGGCATACGAGCTGCGTTCGATGATTCCTGATTACCCTAAATTTGTCTTTGCAAAAAGCGTCGGGAGACCGAAGACACTGCCGGGACCTGAAAAATGCTATGGATTTCCAGACGTGGTTCGTGCCAATTACCAGAATGCGGGCTTCTTGGCCGACTTGGCCCTTGCCCTTGAAAAACGCCTGGATCGAGTAGCATATCTTGGTCCGCTACGCGCCCAACCCGAGCGTCGATACGCATGGACGGGGGCGCAACCGGCGGACATGGGGCGAGCGGGGGAGGCGGTGGTCGATGCGATTCTCGCGGCCAGAGAGAGGGATCCCAAGATCTCGCCAGGGTACAGAATGAAGAAACTCACCGTGGAGCAGTACGTCGCCAAGTGGTTGAAGGAACTTCGGCTCATTCACGACTTTCGCGTCGTATCCGTTGGAGATGGCAGTCAACTATACGAAGTGAGAGTCAAGCGCACGCCTAGGTCGGCGGAGGTGCTCTTGACGGATGTTGGATTCGGCGTGTCCCAGATCTTGCCCGTCCTCGTGCTCTGTCTCTTTGTTCCCGAAGGATCGACGGTGTTACTCGAACAGCCCGAGATTCACTTGCATCCATCGGTACAATCGGGGCTCGCAGACATCATGATTGATGCATGGAAAAGGCGAAGGGTGCAGATAATCGTCGAGAGTCACAGCGAACATCTTCTTCGTCGCCTTCAACGCAGGATTGCGGAAGAGGAAGTGACGACCGACGATGTAGGGCTTTATTTCTGCCATTTGGGAAACAGGCGGTCTGAACTGCGGACGCTCGACCTGGACGTCTTCGGCAACATCACGAACTGGCCGCAGGACTTCTTTGGTGACGAGTTCGGCGAGATCGCGGCAATGACGCGAGCGGCCGAGCGACGAAAGGCACAGGATCAATGAGGTGGCCACCCGTGGTAATGGACACGAACGTGGTGCATGTCGCCAACGGAGAGACGCAGCAGGCCGGCCCAGGTTGCGTGACGGCGTGCGTCGACCGAATGGATCGAATCATCCAGGGAGAACAGCTGGTTCTGGACAAGCAAGACCGCATTCTCAAGGAGTACCCGATGCCGACCGGACAGCTCGGAGCCGGCCACGCCTTCGTCAAGTGGGCGTGGACCAACCGCTACAACCCCGCGCTTTGCGAACTCGTCGCGATCCATCCTCACGAGGCCCGCGGCTTCGTCGAGTTCCCTGAGAACGACGACTTGGCCACCTTCGACGCAGACGACCGCAAGTTCGTCGCCGTCGCGCTTGCCAGCCGGGGCTCGCCTCCGATCGTCAACGCCACCGACACAGGGTGGCGCGACCATCAAGAAGCGCTGGCCCGACACGGCGTCCACATTGACTTCATCTGCCCCGAACTCATGGAGAAGTAGGTCATGGCACTGACGCATCACGAGCGGGTAGGGAAGGCGATGGAGCTTCTGCGCCAAGGGCTGGGGCCGTTCGTGGAGCGCGAGGTTCGAGAGCGGGTGGCGAAGGGCATCGTGCAGATGCGTGAGATAGAGCGTCGCATGGGCGATCCGAAGGCCGTCGAAAAGCCCGTCGCGGAATGGGACGCGGCCGCGCAGCTCAAGGTGATGTGGGAGTTCTGGAACGACGTCTTCCGCTTCGCGCTGGGCAGGTCCGAGCGCTCGCTGGTCCAGGAGCTTCGGGACTGGCGCAACAAGTGGGCGCACCAGGAGCGGTTCTCCAGCGACGACGCCTACCGCGTGATCGATTCGGTCGAGCGCCTGCTGGCTGCGGTCTCGGCGCCCCAGGCGGAGCAGGTCGCGGAAATGAAGGGCGATCTGCTCCGGCAGACGCTGGACCAGCAGATGCGCAACCGGGAGCGCAGGAGCGCGGCCTCGCCCGTCGCGGGAGCCTCCTCGTCGCTGACAGCGTGGCGGGAAGTGGTCAAGCCCCACGACGACGTGAGCAGCGGCAAGTACCAGCACGCCGAGTTCGCCGCCGACCTGTGGCAGGTCCACCGGGGAGGGGGGAGCCCGGAGTACCGCGACCCAGAGTCGTTTTTTCGGCGCACCTACCTGACCAGCAACCTGCGCAAGCTGCTGGTGGGGGCCGTCCAGCGCGCGTCCGGCAAGGGCGGCGATCCGGTCGTGCAGCTGCAGACCAACTTCGGCGGCGGCAAGACCCACTCCATGCTCGCCCTGTACCACCTGCTGTCGGGCGAAGCGCCGCGGGGGCTGGACGAGGTGGGCGAGTTGCTGGAGGAAGCGGGCGTGGAGGTGCCGCCCCGGGCGAAGCGCGTGGTGCTGGTGGGGAATCGGATGTCGCCCGGCAACCCGGACACCAAGCCCGACGGGACCGTGGTGCGCACCCTCTGGGGCGAACTGGCGTGGCAGTTGGGGGGACGCGATGCCTTCGAGAAGGTGCGCCTGGACGACGAGAAGGCCACCAGCCCCGGCGACCGGCTGCGCGCGCTCCTGGAAGAGCACGGGCCGGTGCTGATCCTGATCGACGAATGGGTCGCCTACGCCCGCCAGCTCCACGAGAAGAGCGACCTGCCGGGCGGCAGCTTCGAGACGCAGTTCACCTTTGCACAGGCGCTCACGGAGTCGGCCAAGGTCGTGGACGACTGCCTGCTGGTGGTGTCGCTCCCCGCGTCGGCCTCCGGCGGCACGGACAGCGGCGGCTCCCAGGCCGACGACGCCGAGGTGGGCGGCGTCCGGGGACGCGACGCGCTGGACCGGCTGGCCAACGTGGTGGGCCGCGTCGCGACGGTCTGGCAGCCCGCGACCTCCGAGGAAGGGTTCGAGATCGTGCGCCGGCGACTCTTCGAGCCGCTGGACGGCAAGGCGCGCGAGGCACGGGACCTGACCGCCCGGCGGTTCGGCGCGGTCTACCGTCGCCACAAGGCCGACTTCCCTTCGGGGTGTCACGACGCCGACTACGAGAAGCGCATCCGCGCCGCGTACCCCATCCACCCGGAGATCTTCGACCGTCTCTACACCGACTGGTCGTCGCTGGCCAAGTTCCAGCGGACACGGGGCGTCCTGCGCCTCATGGCGTCGGTCATCCACAGCCTTTGGGAGAGCGGCGATCGAAGCCCCTTGATCATGCCGTCCACGGTTCCGGTGGACGACGCCCGCGTGCAGCCCGAGCTGACGCGCTACCTGGCCGACAACTGGACGCCGATCATTGACGCCGACGTGGACGGCCGCACTTCGCTGCCGCACAAGCTGGATGCCGAGTTCTCCAACCTGGGCAAGCACGCGGCCGCCCGTCGCGTGGCGCGCACCGTCTACCTGGGGTCCGCGCCCTTGACCGCCGCGGCCAACCGGGGCGTCGACGACCGCAAGGTGAACCTGGGCTGCGTCATGCCCGGAGAGCCCGTCTCCGTCTTCGGCGACGCCCTTCGACGCTTGGCTTCGCGGGCCACGTACCTGTACCAGGACCGCAGCCGCTACTGGTACGACACCCAGCCCACGGTGGCCAAGCTGGCGCAGCAGCGAGCGACGGAACTGGCCCGCGAGCCTCACCTGGCCGGCGAAGAGTTGGCGCGCCGTCTGCAAGAGGAGTTCGGCAAGGCCCCCGGCCGGTCGAAGCATCCGCGCGTGCACCTGCTTCCCCGTTCCGCGGCCGACGTGCCCGACCACAGGGACGCCCGGCTGGTCGTGCTGCCCCCCGACCGCCCCTACGCCAAGGAAGCGGGCAACGAGGCGCAAGCCGCCGCCGGCGCCCTCTTGGAAAGCCGGGGGAGCGGACCGCGCATCTACCGCAACACGCTGGTCTTCCTGGCCGCGGACCGGGTGCGAATGCAGGACATGGACGAAGCCGTGCGGGACTACTTGGCTTGGCAGTCGATCTTGGAGGACAAGGAGTCGCTCAACCTAGACCCCCACCAAGCCCGGCAGGCCGAGCGCAGCCTGAAGGCCGCCGCCGACGGCGTGGAGGCGCGACTGCCCGAGGTGTACAAGTGGCTTCTGGTGCCCGAACAGGCAGACGCAGCGTCCGAAGTCACGTGGCGAGCCACCGAAATGAGGAACCGGGACGGCGTGGCCAGCCGCGCTTTCAACCGTATCGCCGACGAGGACTACGTGATCCCGCGCCTGGGCGCCACCATCCTGCGGGCGCACATGGACAACGTGCCGCTCTGGCGCGGAGGCCACGTCCCGCTGCGCCAGCTGATCGACGACTTCGCCACCTACGTCTATCTGCCCCGGCTGGCGGGACCCGAGGTCGTCGCCGAAGCGGTCGCGAAGGGCCTGGGCACCTTGCTCTGGGCCGACGAGAGCTTCGCCTACGCCGAGAGCTGGGACGAGGACGCCCGGCGCTACCAGGGCCTGACCGTCAGCGCGACGGACGTGACCGCCGAAGACCGGGGCCTAGTGGTGAAGCCGGAAGCCGCGTTGGCCCAGCTGGAGGCGGAGAAGCCCGACCAACCCCCCGCGAGCGACGGGCAACCCGGCACGGGTCCGCGCCCGGGTTCCGACGGCACCGCCGCCCCCGACACCGCTGCCGACGACGGTACCCAAGACGAGCCGTCGCGCCGTCCCCAGCCGCGCCGCTTTCACGGTGCCGTCGTGCTGGACCCGGATCGCGCAGGCAGGGACGCCGGCCAAGTGGCCGAGGAAGTGATCGCCCACCTAGCCGGGCTGATCGGCTCGGATGTGCGGGTCACCCTGGAGATCGAGGCGAGCTTCGCCGAAAAGGGACCGGACGACGCCGGCGGAGTGCCGGACCACGTAGTGCGCGCCGTCACCGAGAACTGCCGCGTCCTCAAGTTCGAGAGCCACGGCTTCGAGACGGAATAGGGCCTGCGCGATTTCGCTTTCCGTCGGTCGACAAGGTAAGGAGCTAAGTTGTGAAAAGTCTTGATCACTACTTGAGCCTGCCCTACTTGGTATCAGTGACGCTCGAGCGGTGTACGGACGGGTCTGTCTGCTATGTGGCGCGCGTAGTCGATCTCCCCGGTTGCGAGAGTCACGGAGCCAGTCCAGAACAAGCGCTTCAACATCTCAAAGAGGCCAAGAAGTTGTTCATCGCTTCGATGCTTGCGGACGGCGTTGCGCCTGATCCTCCGCACAACAAACCAGCGCAGACGTGACGACCGCGACTCGTAGCGCTCAATTGGTCTGCCTACTCCGGATGACAGGCTCGATATCGTCGCCGACCCGATCAAGTTCGAGACCCACGGCTTCGAGGCGGCGCAGGGGACGGCCTCGTTAGTGGAACTTCTTGGTCGGTAGGTGCCTCCCTACGTAGCCTATCTCGACCATTTTTTCCGCGGCCTCGACCCGAAAGTGAATCCGACAGCTCCCGGCGCTTACATGCAGTTTGTAAACCGCCGCCTCTCCATGTCGATTGCGATAAACCCGATCCTCACCAAACCGATCCATCGTCGCCTTTCCCTCTGACCGCACCCCCGGCAGCATCGGCAACGTGGTCCCTTCCCGGCGCCATTCGCGAACCGCAGCATCGAATTCAATCAGCTTGCTCCGAGTCACCCGCCGAGCATCCCCTGCAAGCGCTTTGAACTGTTCCTCCACGTCCATGCCAAACGCCAAGTGTCGAAACATGCCTGCGACCGACCGAACACCAGCCATAGCCTCTCGTCGATCCCTCGCATCTTCTTGCCACAGTCGGTACAGCCTGTTCGCGGCGGCTTCCGCGTTCGCAAGCCGCGATACGTTCACGACTTCAACATCGTCTATGTGCTCCTGTCCCTCTTCGTCAAGCCACACGTGACAAAGATCAATGCCCGATTTGCACCATTGCTCGTCAGATGCCAAACTCGTCGCTACCCCATCCAGCAAGTGCGCCAACCCTAGGCCAGGCGCTTCGATCGATCGATTCGGCCTTCTGCGATCTCCAACAAGAAACGTAGACACATAGAAGCGATCCTTCACGGCACTGTCGATGCGTTCTCCTACCCCAATCTTGTTCGTGATCTTGTAAAACAGCTTTATCAGGTCGCGATCGCCGTCATGTAGCCAATCGGACACCGTGTACTCCGACCCAATCAACATGCCAAACATATCCCATCCACGGACTGCTATCAGTTCAAGCGGCTCGCTATTGGCAATCGCCAGTGCACCTCTGATCATGTCCTCCAACAGTTTGCGTCCCTCTTGGCGGGACGCTGCCGGTGCCCCGGCCGATAGTTCGTTGAACGCTATCCTCAACTGTTGTCACCACCACTTCGTCGGAGTTCTATCAATCGAGCCAGATTCCTTTCCTGCTGATCAAAGAACCCGTCGGGCCACGAATCCAAGGTTCCGTCCGTACGGACTTCCGGTGAAACAACTTCGACCCCTGCATCATCGCGGTGGAAAAAGTAGACCGATACATCTTCAGCAGACACAATCCGTTCCGCAACGGCTAGTCGAATTCCGTCAAGGATGTGGTCGCTATGAGTCTCCAGTATAACCTGCCTGCCGTCTGCCGCTGCTTTCGCGGCCAGGTCAGCAATCCTCGTTTGTCCTCCCGGGTGCAAATGGGCCTCCGGGTTCTCGATGATGACCAGGTCGTCGTCCTGCGCGGCCAGCAGCGCGACGACGAGCGGCAGGACGTAGCTCACGCCAAAGCCGACGTTGGTCGCCCGAAACGGCTTGGTCCTTACGTCCGACATCTGTTCGAACGAATAGCCCGCTACGGCAAGATCGGCCTCTGGGACCGACGTGTAGACGAGTTCAACGCCGGGGCTGACCGCGGCAAGCCAGGCGTTAGTTTGGTCCAAGAGAGTCGTGCTCGAGGCAGCTGAATGACGAAGTGCCGGCGCTACGGGGTCTCCTTCGTGCTGTCCCATGAACCAAAGGACGCCGTCGCCACGCTTCCCGAGCGGCGTGTCGGCCGCAGCGGCTTCTGCTCTGAAAGGCAACGTCTTGCGCGGTCCAAGCCGGTCAGCCGACAAGTAGAACATGGATTTCCGGAGAAGCGAGTACTGCCTGACGGCCTCCTCTCCCGACAAGAGGCCACCGACGTGGAACTCCGCCCGGTGTGGCGTGACATCGCCGTAAAGTTCGACGTCCCCCTCGTACATCGTCCTCAATTCAATCCGATCGTCCTCGGCTCGGTTGTAAAGCACATCGCTGAATGAGCCTATGTCGAGAAGAGGTCCATGCCAGCTTCCGTTAGAGTTGCCAAAATTGCGAAGTGCCAGTAAGCCTTGGATGACGCTGCTCTTACCTGTTCCGTTCAAACCTGCGAGAAGAGTGATCTTGCCCAGGCTGAAGGTCTCATCGCCAAAACACTTGAAGTTGCGCAAGCGGAGTGTGCTGATCATCCGTTCACCTCGTTGATGAGTTGTTCAATGCGAGTGAATCTAATGCGGACCTGCTCGGTCGTTTGTGTTCCAATCGAAATGCTGTCGAAGAACTGTCTATCCTCCATCAGATCGACCAAGTTGTCGTTCAAGACAGCCTTTCGTTCGATCAGCCTCTCGTGTTTGGAGCTTGGGACGTGGGCTAGGGCGACCGACAAGCACTCGAACAACGGTTTGTTGATGACGCTCCTCCCGCCAGAACGGTTGGTGGGCTTGCGGAATGCATTGTTGCCGAAAAGTTCTCTGGCCAACCGCATTGACGCAAAAAAAGCGTTGCGCATGTCGTTTTTGGCGGGTTCGTCCATTTCCGAGTTGATGATTCCCATGGCTTGGCCCAGGAATACGTCGAGGTTGCCGTTGTAAGAGGTCAAGTCTTGACAATAAAACGCAACGAAGCGTAACACGCACTCGCGGTCGGCCATCCTCTTTGGACTGACGCTCTCGTCCGTAGCTGTCCGAAACTCGGCACTCTTGGCCAATTCGTTCACAAAGTCACGTGCCGGTCCTGGATTGAGGGCATGCCGGATTTCCTGCCGCGTGAGCGGCTTGCCGCCGGTGTTGACGCGCTTGAAGACATTGAACATCACTTCGGGAGGAGTATCTGCGTCAATGATATGAAAGGCAAGTTGAGTCTCGTCAATTCGTCTCTGCATGTTCCGAGGGAGGTGGTCATAGGCGTTTCTTTCAAACTGGGAAAGGTACTCCATGCCACGAAGCTTGAGATTCCGATCTAGCACAAAGCTCTTGATCGAATGCAGGCGTTGGAGTCCATCGACAACCTGCCATCTATTGTCTTTATCTGCAGCCATATAGAATACGGGCAAGGGAATACGTAGGAGCAACGATTCGATCAGCCTGCTTTGCCTAGTGGAATCCCATATGCCCGGGTTGCGCTGGAAGTCAGGGCCTAGTTCTATTTCGTGATGCTTCAGTCGCTTTATCACCAAGTCGACAGTGGGCGTCTTGGTGGAAATGGATATTCGTGTCGGATCGAACGGCTGAACGATCTCGGAGGCATCCCCTTCCATCCGTTCTTCCTCCACACCGTATCCTTCTTCAGCACCTTCCTCTCTAGGCTCCTTATCGAGGTTCGGGTCGTTCGGCAGAGGATCGATTGCGGAATCAGGCATACGGGCTTGAACTGGGAGGACAGTTCGGGTGGCAGGGCAGATCGCCAGTCGTGGCGGGAGGATGCTCAATTGTCGCACCGATTGGGCGGGTTGGTCAAGAGGAGCACCTGTCTCGCGGGAGACACCAGTCACGAGCTGCCTACAACCCTACCAGCACCTCTGCCACGTGCCGCGCCGTCCTGCCCGTCCCGTCCAGGATCTGAGCGCGGCAGCTGAACCCGTTGGCGACGACGACCGCACCGGCCGGGGCGGCGCGGACCGCCGGGAGCAGGGCAAGTTCGCCCATGGTGCGCGAGACTTCGGCGTGCTCCGCCTCGTAGCCGAACGAGCCGGCCATGCCGCAGCAGCTCGAAGGCACGGATACGGTCTTCATGCCGGCCAGCGTGCTCAGTACGGTTTCCGTGGCGCCGTCGTCGCCGTCGGCCTTCTGATGGCAGTGGCCGTGAACCACCGCGGTTCGATCGCGCGATGCGCTCTTCGTGGTGTCGGCCTCGGCCAGTAGCTTCGGCCGCGCCGCCAAGTATTCGTCCAGCAAGAACGACCGGGCCGCAACTCGCCGGGCGTCGTCCCCGGGCACCAAGTCCAGCGCTTCGTCGCGCAAGGTGAGCAGACACGACGGCTCGACGCCCACCACCGGCATACCGGCCGCAACCAACGGTGCCAGTCGGCCCACGGTGCGGCGCAACTCCGTCCGGGCATGATCCAGCATTCCGGCGCTGATGTAGGTGCGGCCGCAGCACAGGGGACGTAGCGGGCTACGAGGCGCTTCGCCGTCCGGACTTGCCGTCGCCGGTACCGTAGGCTTGATCCCCAAGGCCCGAAGCACGGCGGCCGCCGCCCGCAGAACATGCGGTTCGAAGTACCGGTTGAAGGTGTCCGCGAAGAGGACCACGGGCCGCCCTGGGGCCTCGTCGGTCCCATTTGACAAATTGTACCCACTATTTGTCAAAGAATCTGTCAAACACGACGGCGGGGACAGTTCTGCGTCCCGAAACGGTTGACGACTCCACTCCGGAAGAGCGCGCGTCGCCGAAACGCCAAGCAGGCGCTCCCCGGCCCAAGCGAGACCCCGGCTTTGGTTGCGCGCGTTGAGCGCCCACGCCGCCTTCGACGCGACGGGCGCCAGGCGCGGCAGACCCGCGAACAGTCGCGTCCGCCGCCCCGGCCGTTGGCGCTGGTGTCGAAGGTGGAGCACGCCGGCCTTCAGTCGCGCCATGTCCACGCCCGCGGGGCACTCGCGCTTGCACGCCTTGCAGCCCACGCACAGGTCCAGCGCCTGGGCCACCGCCTCGCCGAAGAGGCCGTCGGCCCCGAGCTGGCCGGTCATGGCCAGGCGCAGCACGTTGGCGCGGCCCCGGGTCGTGTCCACCTCTTCTCGGGTCGCCCGGTACGACGGGCACATGACGCCGGGCTCCAGCTTCCGGCAGGCGCCGTTGTTGTTGCACGACTCGACGGTCTCCACGAAGCGCGGCGGCACCGTTGGCAGGCGGCCCGAAGGACCGTAGTCGGGCGCGTACCGGAACAGGCGGCGGTCGTCCATGCGCGGCGGGTCCACGATCTTGCCCGGATTCATCATGCCGTCCGGGTCGAAGGCGCGCTTCACCTCGCGGAACGCCTGCACCAGGCGGGCGCCCAGCACGGGTTCGATGAACTCGGACCGCAGAATGCCGTCGCCGTGCTCGCCCGAGTGCGAGCCGCCCAGGCCGGCGACCACGTCGTGGACCTCCTCGGCCACGGCCCGGAACGTCGCCACGTCGGCGGGGTCCTTCATGTCCAGGGACGGTCGCACGTGAAGACATCCGACGGAGGCGTGCGCATACCAGGTTCCGCTGGTCCCGTGGCGGGCGAAGACCGCTTCCACGGCGGCGGCGTACTCGGCCAGCCGGTCCAGAGGAACCGCGCAGTCCTCCACGACCGACACCGGCTTTCGGGCGCCCTTCCGGGACATCACGATGTTCAGCGCTGCCCGGCGCACGCTCCACACCGCCGCCTGCTGCACCGGGTCTTCCACCGCCGCGACGCTCCAGCCCGGTCCCAAGCCCCGCACCAAGTCGTCCAACTCCGCCAAGCGGCGGGAGCGCGCGCCTGGGCCTGTGGAGAGCGCGTCCGGGTCTCGGGGCATCGCGTCCGCTCCTCCGTCCGCGAACTCCACAAGCAGCACCGAACGCGCCGCCGGATCGACGACCGCCTCCACCGTGGCGCGGAACGACGGGTTCTCGCGGGCCAACTGGAGCGGCGCGTCGTCCAGCAGCTCCACGGCGTGGGGCTCGAGGGTCGCCAGCTGCGGCACCGCGCCCAGCGCGTCCGCCAGGGAGGGGAACCCGCACACGCCCAGCACGCGCCGGGACGGCACCGGCCACAGCCTCAACTGGATGCGCCGAAAGAACGCCAGCGTGCCCTCGGAGCCGACCAGCAGCTCCGCCATCGAAGCGCCGGGCCGAAGCAGGCGGTGCAGATTGTAGCCGGCCACATGGCGCAGCACCTTGGGGACCCGTCGATCCAGCTCGTCGGCCTCGCGAGCCGCGATCTGCCGAACGACTTGGACCACGTCCGCAACGTCGGCGCCGGCCGCGCTTGTCCTCGCCGCGCCCTCGGGCTGCCGTGCAGCGTTCTCCGGCTCCGGCCCGAACACGGCCACCCGCCCGTCGGGCAGCACCGCTTCCACGGCCAGCACGTTGTCGGCCATGATCCCGTAGCGGATCGAGCGTGCGCCACCGCTGTTGTTGCCGGCCATTCCGCCCAGCGTGGCACGGCTGGCCGTGGCCACGTCCACCGGAAAGCAGAGGCCCGACGGCGCCAGCCGGCGGTTCAGCTCGTCCAGCACCAACCCCGGCTCGACCCATGCGGTGCGTGCCTCTCGATCCACTTCCAGCAACCGGTTCAGGTGCCGCGACGTGTCCACGACCACGGCGCGCCCCACCGTCTGACCGCACTGCGAGGTCCCGCCGCCACGGGGCAGCACCGGCGCCCCCTCTTCGCGGGCCGCGCCCATCACGGCCTCGACATCGTCCAGCGAGCGCGGCAGGACCACCCCCAGCGGCTCGATCTGGTAGATGGAGGCGTCGGTGGCGTAGAGGCCGCGCGTGGTCGCGTCGAACCGCACGTCGCCCTGCACGTGTCGGCGCAGGCGGGCGGCAAGTCGCGAGCGGTGGTCGGCGGTTGGGCGGGACACTACTATCTTCGGCTTTGCAAGGAGCGGCGCCTTCTTGTCGGGCCGAGGTCGGGTTGGGCCGATGTCGGGGTCCAGCCGACTGCGGGGAAGGGAACAGGGGGAAGGGAACAGGCTGGGGGCAACGCGACTTCCCGTGCAAGGCAAGGGCGCGACGACCCAAGGCGAGGGCGACCGACAGCGTCGAAGTGCGACACGACGACACGCGACGCGACAAGAGGAAGAGGAGCGAAATGAGGATTCGGCGATCGATCGCTGTCTGCGCGGGGCGGGCTCCTACGACGACCACCGACGGCGTGGCGCGACGGACTTGGGCGGCGCTGGCTCTCCTGGTTCTGCCCGCGGTCGCTTGCGGCGAACGGACCCCCGACGGCCCCGTCGAACTCAAATTCGGCCATGTGGGCGCGCCCGGTTCCCTCTTCGCCCTGTCCGCGGACGAGTTCGCTCGCCGGGCGAACCTGCGCCTGCAAGGGCGGGCCAGCGTGATCGTCTACGGGTCCAGCCAGTTGGGGGGCGACGAGGTCCTGCTTCAGAAGCTCAAGCTGGGGACGGTGGACTTGGCGCTGCCGTCGTCGGTCATGTCGTCGCGGATCGACGAGTTCGGGCTCTTCGAGATGCCGTACATCGTGGACGACCGCGAGCACATGAAGAAGATCGAAGAGGAGCTGTTCTGGTCCGAGCTGGCGCCGCTGGCGGAGGCCGAGGGCTACAAGATCATCTCGGTGTGGGAGAACGGCTTCCGCCACGTCACCAACAACGTGCGGCCGGTCGCTTCGCCGGCGGACTTGGCCGGGATCAAGCTCCGCACGCCCCGCGGCGTCTGGCGCGTAAAGCTCTTCCAGCGCTTCGGCGCCAACCCTACGCCGATGGCGCTCTCCGAGGTCTTCGTGGCGCTGCGCACCGGCGCCGTGGACGGCCAGGAGAACCCGCTGGCGCAGATTTACGCCTCCAAGCTCCACGAAGAGCAGAAGTACCTGTCGATGACCGCCCACGTCTACACGCCCGCCTACGTCGCCGTGTCGCCGTCCCGCTGGAACCGGTTGCCGCAAGAGGTGCGCACGGTCCTGGAGCAGGAGGCCAGGGCCGTTCAGTCGTTCGTCTACGAGACTGCCGAGCGGCTGGACCGCGACCTGCTGGAGGAGATTCGCGCCGCCGGAGTGGCCGTGAACGCCGTGGATCGGACGCTGTTCCTGGAGGGCAGCCAGGCGATATACGAGGAGTTCGGCTCGGAGGTGGAGGCGGGGGGCGCGTTGGTCGCCAGGGTCCTGCCGCTGGCGTTCGACTAGGGCTGATTTTCCCCGCCCGAAACGAGCGAAATCCGTGGCGCCGCAAGGGGGCGGCGCGGATTCGCGGGCACGCGCTGCAAGTCGGGCTCAAACAGCTATCCAAACGCCCCGATTTCGGCCCCATCGTTTTGGGTATCCGCCCCGGAGAGGCGGCACGAGACCCACTCGAGAAAGGCCGCTCGTCCAGATGGACCGACCCCGCAGCGAACCCCGATCCCCCAGCGCTAGCGACGCTCTCCGCTCCCCCGACGAGGCCACCGCCGGCGAGACCCCGGACCCGTCCAATGACGCCCCGGACCCGGCCGACGCCGGTCCCAGCCGGCGCGAGCGGCGTCCCCACGACCAGACCTACAAGGCCCTCTTCGCCCACGACGTGGCCATCAAGTCCCTGATCCGCGACTTCCTCGCCGCCGGAGGCCACGACGTCCTCGACCTCGACACCGCCGAACTCGTCCCCACCGAGACGATCTCCCCGGGCCTCGAACGCAGGCTGGCCGACCTCGCGGTGCGCGTCTGGTTCAAGGACAGCGCCGCCTCGGTCGTCTTCCTGGTCGAGTTCCAGTCCTCCCACGATCCCGACATGGCGCTCCGCACCTTGGGCTACGCCACCGGGACGATCGAGATGCTGCGTGCCAACCCGAAGATGCTGGACCCCGACGGCTCCGTGCCCCTCGTTCTCGCCCGCGTCCTCCACACCGGCCCGGAGCCCTGGACCGCAGCGACCAGTTTGGCCGCCCTGACGCGCACGCCGGCGCCGCCTCCCGGCGCGGTCTGGGCCGGCGCCGGCGCGAGCACGCACAGCTACGAAGTGCTTGACTTGCAGTCGGCGTCGGCGCAAGACTTGCTGCCGGAGGGTTCGTTGCTGGGCTGGCTGGGCGCGTTGGAGCGGAAGCCGTGGGGCGCCTTTCGGCGGGTGCACGCTTCATTGGCAAAGCAGTGGGCCGGGGAGGAGCATGCGTCGGCGCGCCGGGCGTTCGCGAAGTGGACGGACGAGCGGATGCGCGCGGCGGGCGTGCCGACGGAGCGGAGGCGGGTCGTCGAGCGGCAGATCATTCAACCAGAGGAGGTGCCGGAGATGGAGCAGACGTACGAGCAGTGGGTGGAGGAACAACAGCGCACGGGCATGGCGAAGGGCGTAAGGAAGGGCGTGAAGCGGGGCGTGGCGCGGGGTCGCCGGGAGATGGTGCTTCGTCTGGCGTCGCGGAAGTTCGGGGCGGAGACGGCGAAGCGTCTGGAGGAATTGGTGGGGGTGATGGAGCCCGAGCAGCTGGTCCAGGTGTTCGACGCCGCGGTGGAATGCGACACGGGGGACGACCTGCTGGCCGAGGCGGCCAACGGCATCTCCGTCGTTCGCTAGCTGGACCAGACTAGGCGTGGAGGGTCCCGAGTCGGATTCCGCCGGCCTGCCGCCAAGTCGTATGCGGGCGTCCAGGCGCGCCATGCCGATGCGCCCATGACGGTCGCCAAGGCTCGCCCTGACCTTCCGAAGCTTCGCGCCGCGTTCCGCATCGGGCTCGAGTGGATCGTGATCATCCTGGCGGTGGCGCTAGCGGCGGTCGTGGTGCTGGGGGTCGGCTTCCGCAAGGCGGGGGCGTCGCTGGTGTGGTACGACGAGGCGGCGTCGATCCTGCTGGCGTGGCTGACCTACTACGGCGCCGCGCTGGCCTTCCTGCGGCGGGGGCACATCGGCGTGCCGACGCTGGTGGAGCGGTTGCGGGGGCGGGCGCGGACCGGGGCCGTGCTGCTCGCCGAGGGCGCGACGGCGCTCTTCTTCGTGGTCCTGGCCTGGGCGGGGTGGCAGGTGCAGATGTCGCTGGCGGGAGACACGCTGGTCAGCATGCCCCAGGTGCCCGCGGCGCTGGCCCAGTCGGTCATTCCGGTCGGCGCGGTGCTGTGTCTAGCGGCGCAGGCGTTCAGCCTTCCGGAGGCGCTGGCGGGGGCGGGCAGTCCGGAGCGGGAGGGCTGACGTGAGCGCGGGCGTCGTCGTCCTGTTCCTGGTGCTGGTCCTGCTGAACGTGCCAGTCGCGGTGGCGCTGGGGCTCATGGCGGTGGCGGCGATCGTGGGCGCCGCGGGGGTCGAAGGGCTGCCCAACGTGGGGCTGGTCATGTATTCGGGGGCGACGCGGTTCCCGCTGATCGCGATCCCGTTGTTCATCCTGGCGGGCGCCATCATGAACGCTTCGGGGATCTCGCGGCGGCTGGTGGCGTTCGCGTCCGCCGTCTTCGGCTTCATCCGGGGCGGGCTGGCGATGGTGAGCATCTCGGCGTCGCTCTTCTTCGCGGAGATATCGGGGAGCGCGGTGGCCGACGTGGCGGCGCTGGGCTCGATCCTGATTCCGGCGATGAAGAAGAAGGGCTATTCGCGCAACTTCGCCGCCGCCGTCACCTCTTCGTCGGGCACGCTGGCCGTGATCATCCCGCCGTCGATCCCGATGATCCTGTACGGCGTCATGTCGAGCAGCTCCGTCGTCGAGCTCTTCGTGGCCGGGATCGTGCCCGGCGTGATCGGCGGCCTGCTGATGATGCTGGTCGCGTACATCTGGGCGCGCCGAGCCGACCTGCCGATGGAGGAGGCGTTCCGCTTCCGCCGCGTGGCCGAGACGTTCCGGGCCGCGGGCTGGTCGCTGCTGCTTCCGGTGATCATCCTGGGCGGCATCTTCGGCGGCTGGGTCACGGCCACCGAGGGCGCCGGCCTGGCCGTGGCGGCGTCGCTTGTTATCGGCGGACTCGTCTACCGCGAACTCGACTGGAAGGGCCTGAAGCGCGCGATCCTGGACAGCGGCAGCCAGACCGCGGTCGTCATGCTGTTGGTGGCCACGTCGGCGCTGCTGGGCGACTACCTGACGGAGGCCCGCGTGCCCCAGCAGGTGGCGTCGGCGATCATGGGCGTCACCGAGTCCAAGCTGGCAGTCCTCGGCCTGCTCAACGTCTTCCTGCTGGCCATCGGGCTCTTCCTGCACTCGGCGGCCGCGATCATCCTGGTGGTGCCGATCGTGATGCCGCTAGTGCACAGCGTGGGCATCGACCCCGTGCACTTCGGGCTGGTCGTGACGCTGAACCTGGCGATCGGTCAGCAGACGCCTCCGGTGGCCTCGGTGCTGGTCACGGCCTGCTCCGTGGCCAAGGCCGACATCTGGGGCGTCACCAAGGCCAACTTGCCCTTCGTGGGCGTGCTGCTGGCGGTGCTGCTCATGGTCACCTACCTGCCCGGCCTGCCCATGGCGCTGGTGGAGTGGCTGTACCGGTGATCGCCCCGGCGGCGATAGTCACCCAGCGACCACGCAACCGAGCGGCGCCCAGCCGTCTCAGCGCCCCAGGCTTCGGCGCGCTGTACATTCGACTTTGGGGACGCTCCTTGGCGGTGCCTTCGCGAACCGCCCGTCCCCTTGCGCCTCTCCCCAACTCCCAGCGAGAAACATCCCGATGAGCAAAGCCTTCTACACCGCTCGGACCAGCGTCGTCAAGGTGGCCGGCGTCCACCGGCGCGCCACCCTGGCCGACGGCACGCGCGTGGACTTCGGGGTCCACGGCCCCGTCAAGAAGCACTTTCGGTTGGACGCCGAACCCGACCTGCCGTTGCCGGTGGACTACTTGGTGGCGGCTGCCGCCGGCTGACTCCTGGGGACCCTGAACGGCGCACTGGAGGTGCGCGGGATTCCCATGGACGACGGTGCGGTCTCCGCCGAGGCCGAGGGCGTCAACGAGGTCGTGGACCGGGTCGTCGTTCTGACGAAGATCAACGTCCGCTACAAGATCCGGCCGCCTGCCGGGGCGCCGCGCGACAAGATCGACCGGGCGCTGGCCAGTCACGTCGCCAAGTGCCCGACCGTCCAGAGCCTCAAGGACTCGGTGGAAGTCTCCTGGTCGGCCGAGATCGAGGAGGCCGGGGCGCCCCAGGGCCGCGCATGAGCAAGTCCATGCCGGACGCGCCGGCAGGTCGCGTGACCGTGGAGCGCCGGACGGGCGGCATCGTCGTCGCGACGTTGAACCGTCCGGCCAAGCTCAACGTGCTTGACCGCGAGGGCTGGGCGCTTCTTGGGCGCGTCTTCGACGACGTGTCGGCGGACGACGGCGTGCGCTGCGTGGTGGTGCGGGGCGCGGGGGACCGCGCGTTCTCCGCCGGGTCCGACATCGGGGCGTTCGCCGAGCAGCGCGACACGCCCGAACAGGTACGGCGGTACGCCGAGGTCGTGGCGCATGGCTTGGGGGCGGTGCGCGGCTGTCCGCATCCTACGGTGGCGGCGGTGGAGGGCGTGTGCGCGGGCGGCGGATTGGCGGTGGCGGCGGCGTGCGACCTGGGCGTCTGCGGCCAGTCCAGCCGCTTCGGCATCCCCGTGAACCGCCTGGGCCTGACGATGTCCTACGACGAGATGGCGCCGGTTCTGGCGGCGTCCGGGGCCGGGGCCGTGCTGGAGCTGCTGCTGACCGGCGAGTTCGTGGACGCGAGCCGGGCCCGCGAGATGGGCTTGGTCGCCCGGATCGTCCCAGACGGCCACGTCGTGGAAGAGGCGCTGCGGCTGGCTGGAACGATCTCGGCGGGCGCGCCGCTGGTGAACCGGTGGCACAAGAAGTTCGTGCGACGAGCGCTGGAGGGCGGCGCGGTCTCGCGCGCCGAGCAGGACGAGGCGTACGAGGCGTTCCGCACGCGGGACTACCGGGAGGGCCGGGCCGCGTTCGTGGAGAAGCGCGCGCCCCGGTTCGCGGGAGAATAGGGGAAGGGGAGACGCTGGACGCGCGCGCCGGGCCGCCGACGGGCGAGGGCGCCCTGTCCGGGGTCCGCGTCGTCGAGCTGGCCCACGTCATGGCCGGCCCGGTCTGCGGGCGGATGCTGGCGGACCTGGGGGCCGACGTGGTGAAGGTGGAGCCGCCGGGCGCAGGCGACCCGACCCGCGCGTTCGCGCCGGGCGCCGAAGGCGCGCAGGACGGGGCGTTCCTCATGCTGAACCGTAACAAGCGGGGCATCGCGGTGGACTGGAAGGCGGAGGGCGGCCCGGCGGTGCTGCAACGGATGCTCGCGCAGTGCGACGTGGTGATCGAGAACTTCAAGCCGGGGGTCATGGAGCGCTTCGGGCTGGGGTACGAGTTCCTGCGGCAGGACAACCCCGGGCTCGTCTACTGCCAGATCACCGGCTTCGGCCGGACGGGGCCGCTGGCGGACCGCCGCGGCTTCGACCTGGTGGCCCAAGGCATGACCGGGCTGCTCAGCGTGACGGGCGAAGGACCGGGCCGCCCGCCCGTGAAGTGCGGACCGCCGCTCACCGACATCACGGCTGGCATCCTGGGCGCCATGGGGGTGGCCACGGCCCTCTTCGCCCGCGAGAAGACGGGCCGGGGTCAGCGCGTGGACACGTCGCTGTACGAGGCCGGCATCGTCCAGACGTTCTGGCAGTCCGCAGTGGCGTTCGCCACGGGCGAGTCGCCGGGTCCGCTCGGCTCGGCCCACCCTATGGCCGCCCCCTACGAGGCGCTGCCCACCGCCGACGGCTGGATCACGGTTGGCGGCTGGAACCAAGTCAACTGGCTTCGGCTGGTGCGCGCCATGGAGCTGCCCGACCTGGCGGACGACCCGCGGTTCGCGACCAACGCCGACCGCATGGCCCACGTGAACGCGCTGCGCGAAGTGCTGGCGCAACGGCTGCGTGCGTCCACGACCGACGAGTGGCTGACGCGCTTCGAAGATGCTGCGGTGCCGGCCGGACCCGTGTCCTCGATCTGGGAGATGCTGCGCCACCCCCAAACCGCCGCTCGCGAGATGGTCGTCACCGTGCCCCAGGACGGCGGCACCGCCCAGACGCTGGGGATGCCCGTCAAGCTGTCGGGCTCGACCGGCGCGGCCGTAACGAAAGGCGCCCCGGGGCTCGGCGAACACACGGCCGAGGTGCTGGCGGAGTACGGATTCGCGGAAGACGAGGTGGCGGCGCTGGTCCGTCGGGGCATCGTGAGCGATGGCACGCCCGCAAGCTGACAATGTGCGCTCACGCTGCCCCAGCGATCCCTTGCTCGGCGCAAGCGCGCCCCTATCTTCAGCGGCAGCCGCGAGCCGCCCTTCACCCCCGCCGAGCAGCGTCCCGCATGATCGAGTCCTATTCGACATCACAGCTCGAAGCCATGGCGACCGATCTCGAGTCGGACCTGGTCGAACGCAAGGAGTCGCTGCGCGGAGACGCTCCCAAGAAGATCCGCGAAGCTGTTTGCGCATTTGCAAACGATCTGCCCAATCATCGTCGGCCGGGAGTCGTCTTCGTGGGCCTTCGCGACGATGGGCACCCGACCGGAACACCCGTCACGGACCGTGCGCTAATGCAACTCGCGGACATGAAGACCGATGGCAACATCGTGCCTCCGCCGACCCTCTTCGTGTCCAAGCAAAGGTTGGGCAACGACGACATTGCCGTCGTCGTTGTTCATCCGTCGGATTCTCCTCCTGTGCGCTACCAGGGACGCATCTGGGTTCGCACGGCTTCTCGGCGAACGATTGCGTCCGCGCAAGACGAACGGATTCTCAACGAGAAGAGACGCCATGGAAACGTCAGCTTCGATGTCCACCCGGTTCCTACCGCGAGCCTTGCCGATCTGAACATGAACAGCTTCCGCGACGAGTACCTTCCCGGGGCTGTTGATCGGACTATCTTGAAGGCGAACGAACGCAGTACCAAAGAACAGTTGTCTGCGACCAAGATGATCGTTTCGACGACCGATCCGACGCCAACTGTCATGGGCATCCTGGTCTTGGGAATCCATCCCCAGGATTTTCTTCCCGGAGCCTACGTGCAGTTCCTGCGGCTTGCAGGTTCCGCACTGAGTGATCCTGTGATCGACGAGACTCGGTGCGACGGCGCCCTAGTGCGCGTGATTCAATGTCTTGAGGAAAAGCTTGCCGGTCACAACCGAACTGCCGTGGACATTGCGTCCGGCCCTCGCGAAAAACGGCGGTCTACCTATCCAATGGTTGCGTTGCGCCAGCTCGCCTACAATGCAGTCATGCATCGAACATACGAGAGCACCAATGCCCCGGTGCGCGTGTGTTGGTTCGACGATCGGATAGAGATCAACAGCCCAGGTGGTCCGTACGGTGCGGTGACGGCTGATTCGTTCGGCCAAGCCGGACTTGTCGACTATCGCAACCCCAACCTTGCAGAGGCGATGCGCGCACTTGGTTGGGTGCAGCGATACGGAGTCGGGATCGACATTGCTCGGAGAGCGTTGAGGGAGAACGATCAGCCGGAGCCGGAGTTCAGGTCCGACCCGAATTGGCTGTTCTGCACCGTGAGGTCGGAATCGTGAATGCGACCGTGCTGACGTTCTTCAACAACAAGGGTGGCGTTGGCAAGACTTCGTTGGTGTACCACGTGGCGTGGATGTTGTCCAAGAAGGGTTGCAGCGTACTGGCCGTGGACTTGGATCCGCAGGCCAATCTCACCGCGGCGTTTCTAGACGAGAGCGTCCTGGAACGACTCTGGGACGACGAGATCGATATCCCGGGCGCCGCCACGGTTCACCAATGCGTGGAGCCGCTGACGAAAGTTGGCGACATCTTGGAGCCGGAGCTTCAAGAAGTCGCGCCTGGGCTGCACTTGTTGCCCGGCGACCTTCTGCTCTCGGGGTTCGAGGACCTGCTGTCCACGGAATGGCCGAACTGCTTGGGGCAACAATCGCGTTATCGTTCCTTTCGGGTCGTCACTGCGTTCTGGCAGGTGATTCGGAAGGGAGCAAGTCGTTCTAGCGCCGACCTTGTGCTGGTCGATGTCGGCCCCAGCCTGGGCGCCGTCAACCGTTCCGCTTTGATCGCGACGGATCACGTCGTCGTGCCGCTCGGGGCGGACCTGTTCTCCCGCCAAGGCCTAAGAAACCTGGGGCCGACGCTTCGGCGTTGGCGGGACGAATGGAGGACACGGCGCGAAGGTTGGCAGTCTCCGGAGTTCGATCTGCCCAAGGGCGCGATGCAACCGGTGGGCTACCTGATTCAGCAACATGGCGTGCGGTTGAGTCGACCCGTGAAGGCGTACGACCGTTGGGCGAGGCGGATGCCGATGGAATACGCCCGACATGTCTTGGACCGAGACTCGGAGAACGCGGTCCCGACTCCGGAATGCGATCAAAACTGCGTGGCCACGATCAAGCACTATCGAAGCTTGGTGGCGCTGGGGCAGGACGCGCGCAAGCCGATATTCATGCTGTCGCCCGCGGATGGCGCAATCGGAAGCCACGCCGTAGCCGCAAGACACGCATACGACGACTTCGAGGCGCTGGCCGACGAGCTGTTGCGCCGCTGCGGGTTCGACACGAATCGACTTCAACCGACAGGAACACGATGACCTCAAGGAACATGTGCGTTTTCGTCCCCCGCGCCCGGCGCTTCGGCTCGGCGCTTCCGACCGCACTGACGGTCCTGCTGGCTGCTTCGTCCATGGCGACGCCCGCGACCGCCCAGCAACGCTCCCTCGATCACGACGACGTGCTGCACTGGAACGCGATCGGCAGTCCGTCGCTGTCGCCCGACGGCGAGTGGCTGGCGTTCGTCCTCACGGCCATGGAGGGCGATCCGTCCGTGACCGTTCGGGCGGCTCGCGAGGGTAGCCCGGCCTTGGTCGTTCGGGGCTCGAACCCGGTCTTCACCGCCGATTCGCGCTACGTGGTGTACCGGGTTCCGCCGGTGGAAGCGGTGGTGGACTCCCTGAAGCGCGAGGGAAAGAAGGGGGACGACCTGCCCAAGGACTCGCTGGCCGTGGTTGATCTGGGAGCCGTCTTCGGCGGCGACAGCGAGCCCCAAGCGAGCGCGGTCCGGGTGGTGGGGCCGATCAAGGGCCACAAGGTCGCGCCCGAAGGGAGCTGGGCCGCCTACGAACCCGTCAAGGAAGAAGAAGAAGGAGACGAAGCGGAAGAGGCGGACGAACTCGGCGAAGAGGAGGGCCAGGAGGAGCAGGCCCCGGACCGGGACGAGGACAAGAAGGAAGGCGCGCCGTTGGTGCTGATGGACTTGGCCACGGGCGCGGAGACCCGGTACGAGAACGTCGTGCACTACCACTTCGCCGAAGAGGCCGCCGTGCTGGCGTTCGCCACCTCCACCAAGGACGGCGACGGGGACGGCGTCTTCGTCGTTCGGTTGACTGTGGACGCCGCCGCGGACACGGGCGGCGATCCGGTCGCCGTCATGGAAGGCGAAGGCCGCTACGAGCAGCTGGCCCTGGCCAAGGACGGGAACCGCGTGGCGTTCCTGTCGACTTGGACGCGGGCGCCATCGGACGGCGCTTCCGACGCACCCCCGGTCGCCGGCGCGGACGCGACCCCTTCCGACCCCCAGCCCGAGTTCCGCCTCTTCCACGCGACTGCGCCGGACTGGGGAGCCACAGCGCTCGCGGACTCGGAATCGCCGGGGGTCCCGGAGGGCTGGTGGGCCAGCGAGCACGGCGAAGTCCGCTTCTCCGAGGGCGGCGGTCACGTCCTGTTCGGCACCGCGCCCCGCCCGGCCCCCGATCCCCAGGACGGCGAAGACGACACGCTGGAAGAGGACAAGGTTGTGCTGGACGTGTGGAACTGGAAGGACCCGTACCTTCAGCCGATGCAGCTGGTGCGCGCGGACGACGACAGGGACCGCGCCTATGCGGCTGCCGTCTCGGTGAACGGCCGCGGCAGCGTGGTGCAGTTGGGCGACATGGACGTTCCCACGGTCAGGTTTGCGGCCGAGGCGCCGTCGGAGGGCGGCGACGCGCGCTACGCGCTGGGCGTCACCGACGTGCCCTACCGCCAGCTGCTCTCATGGGACGGGCGCTACAACGACGCCTACGCCATCGACATGACCACGGGCGAACGCCACTTGATCGCCGAGAGGGTCAAGGGGTTCGGCGGCGCCTCCATTTCGCCGGCGGGCAAGCATGCGGCGTGGTGGGACGGAGCCGCCCGCCATTGGATGGTGGCGCGCCTGGACGCAGCGGAAGCCCGGGGCACGGCCGACGCCGCTCCCGGCCTCTCGGCGATCGCCGCAAGCGCCCGCGTTCCGCACCCCGTCTGGAACGAGCTCGACGACCACCCGGACCTGCCGCCCCCCTACGGCTCGGCCGGCTGGACCCAGGACGACCGCGCCTTCCTCTTCTACGACCGCTACGACGTCTGGCGCTTCGAGCCGGCCACGGGCGCGCTCCACAACTTGACCGAAGGCGCCGGGCGCGCAGCCGGCGCGCGCTTCCGCTACGCCCGCACCGACCCCGAGCTGGACCACGTTCCCGAAGGCGAAGCGCTGTGGGACGCCTTCCACTACCTGGACAAGCAGGGCGGCTTCTACCGTGGACGCACCGACCGGCCCGCGGCGCCCGAGCGGCTGGTCATGGCCGACAAGCGGTTCCGCCTGCGGGGCAAGGCCGAGGATGCCGACCGCTGGCTGGTCACCCGCGAGGACTTCCGCGAGTTCCCCGACCTGTGGATCGCCGACGAAATCTTGGAGTTGCGGGGCGGCGGCGCGGCCGCTCTTCCGGGCATGACGAAGATGTCGGACGCCAACCCGCAGCAGGCCGATTTCCGATGGGGGTCCGCCGAGATCGTGGAGTGGAACTCCAACGACGGCGTGCCGCTGCAGGGCATCCTGTTCAAGCCCGACGACTTCGATCCGTCGCGACAGCACCCCATGATGGTCTACTTCTACGAGCGCATGTCCGACGGCATCCACGGCTACCGCTCGCCCCGGCCCGGCGGCTCGTCGATCTCGATGCCGTTCTACGTGAGCCGGGGCTACGTCGTGTTCGTGCCCGACATCCCCTACGAGATCGGCTACCCCGGCGAGAGCGCGTTGGACGCCGTGGTGCCCGGCGTGTTGCGGGTGTTGGCGGAAGGGTTCGTGGACAAGGACAAGATCGGCGTCCAGGGACACTCCTGGGGCGGCTATCAGATCGCCTACATGATCACCAAGACGAACCTGTTCGCGGCGGCGGAGGCCGGCGCGCCGGTGAGCAACATGACCAGCGCCTACGGCGGCATCCGCTGGCAGTCGGGCATGAGCCGCATGTTCCAGTACGAGCGCACGCAAAGCCGCATCGGCGGCAGCCTGTGGGAAGCCACCAGCGAGTACCTGCACAACTCGCCCGTCTTCTACGCCGACAAGATCGAGACGCCCCTGCTCATGATGCACAACGACGAGGACGGCGCCGTGCCGTGGTACCAGGGGATCGAGATGTTCGTCGCCATGCGGCGGCTGCAGAAGCCGGTGTGGATGCTCAACTACAACGGAGAAGCCCACGGCCTGCGCAAGGAGCCCAACCGCAAGGACTGGGCCGTCCGCATGCAGCAGTTCTTCGACCACTACCTCAAGGACGCCCCCGCCCCCGTCTGGTTGGAAGAGGGGATCCCCGCCGTGGACAAGGGCAAGACCTTGGGCACCGAACCCGCCAGGAGGAAGATTTCCTAGTCCGCCACCCTTTCGCGCCGACGCCGCGCCCGCCGTTACTTTCCGCCTATGCCGATCTACGAATACACGTGCCTGGACTGCGGGCGGGAGTGCGAGCTTCTGATCCGGGGCTCCGGCGCCACGCCGACCTGCCCGTCGTGCAAGAGCCGAGAGTTGGAGCGTCGGCTGTCGTTGCCTAGGGTCAAGTCCTCCACGACCCGGGGCATGGCGATGCGCGCCGCCAGGAAGCGAGACGCTGGCCAGGCCAAGGATCGCATGCACGAGCGCATCCGCTACGAGCAGAGCCACGACCGCCATGGCTAGCGCCGGCCGGGTCGCGCGCCCTTGCCGGAACCACCCCCGGACCCCGAGCTCCGAAGACGCACGGGACCGCCGACGGTCGTGACGCAGCCGACCGCCGGTCCTCCGGCCGCCGGGGCGGGCTTGGCTCGGCGCTTGGGGATCGCGGGACTGGCGGCCACGGGTATCTGCGCCATGCTGGGCGCCGCCGTCAACATCGTGCCGATCATGTTGCAGCGGAACGTGCCCGGGATCGGCCCCTACGTCCTGCCGGCCTACGTCTTCGGGGCGCTTCCGGCGGTGTTGGCGGCCCTTGCCTACGCCAGCTTGGCCTCGGCGATGCCGCGGGCCGGCGGCAGCTACGTCTACGTCAGCCGCTCCCTGAGTCCCTACTGGGGTTTCGTCGCCAGCTTCTCCCAGTGGTTCGGCCTCTCGATCGCCATCGGCGTGGTCTCCTACGTGCTGGTCCCCTTCCTTCGGGACATCGCCGCCGCCCTGGAGTGGTCCGCCGCGGCCCAGGCTCTGGACCGGGGGCCGGTGCGAACGGGCGTCTCGCTGGCGTTTCTGTGGACGTTCGTCCTGGTCAACCTGCGGGGCCTAGGCGCGTACCAATGGACATTGCTGCCGATGATGTTCCTCATGTTCGCGCTGGGCGGCGTCGCCATCGTGGCGGGGTTCGCCCACGACCACGGCGACTTCGCCGCGGCCCTTGCGGCGACGGAAGGACGCACCGTCCCGCCGGCGCCCGACGCGCCCTTCCGGCTGGGCCCGTTTCTGGCGGCGTCGGCGCTCCTCTTCTCCAGCTTCATTGGCTTCGACTCGATCGCCCAGGCCGGAGGCGAAGCGAAGCGCCCGGACCGGAACCTGCCCCTGGCGGTCGGCCTTGCCGTCGTGACGGTGGGGACGTTCTACCTGCTCTTCACGTCCGCTGTCTACCACGCCGTCCCGTGGAGCTTCGTCGCCGAGGAGGCCCAGCGGCGCGACCTGACGGCGCCCGGCCTGCTGGGGTACCTCCTGCCGACGGGCTGGACGCTGGCGATCGTGGGCGGAGCGGCGGTGGCCCTGGTGAACGATCTGCCCGCCATGCTGCTGGCCGTCTCGCGGCTGCTCTTCGCGTGGGCCGAAGACGGGATCTTCCCCAAGAAGGCGGCCGCCGTCCATCCGCGCCGGCGGACGCCCCACGTGGCGTTGGTGGCCAGCGGCGTCGTGGCTTCGGTCGGGATTCTGGGAAGCCACTTCGCGGGCGACTTCTTTCTGGGGATCGACATCCTGGTCACGTCGATGCTGGTGAACTTCGCCCTCGTGTGCCTGTCGCTGCTGACGCTTCGTCGTCGCAACCCGGCCCTGGCGTCCAGGATCAAGGTGCTGACAAGGTCGTGGACCCGAACCGCCGCCGGCGCGACCGGGGTGGCCGTCATGAGCGGGTTCCTGGCCGTCCACATCTGGAAGGACCTGTCCGCCTCCGTGGACGCTTGGTACTTCCACTCCACGCCGCTGTGGCTGGCGGTCATGGCGCTGGCATCGGCGATCTACTTCCGAGAGACTGCCGCGCTGCGACGGACGGGCGCCCTGGAACGCCGGTTCGGTTCGCTGCCGCCCGAAGGCGACGACCGATCGTGAGGTCGGGGCGCGTACTGTTGGCGCCGGGCCTGGAGGTGTCGCAGGTGATCGTCGGCCTGTGGCAGGTGGCGGATCAGGAGCGGCGCGAGGGGCGGCCCATGGACCCCGCGCGCGGAGCGCAGGCGATGGCCGAATACGCCGGCGCCGGCTTCACCACCTTCGACATGGCGGACCACTACGGATCGGCGGAAGCGCTGGCGGGGACGCTGGTGCGCGGGCAGGAAGGGACGGGGCCGGCCGATGCGCCCCGGGTCGAACTCCTGACCAAGTGGGTCCCGCCGCCCGGTCCGGCGACGCGGCAGGAGACGGCCGACGCCGTGAACCGGGCCCGCGACCGCATGGGCGTGGACGCCATCGACCTGCTCCAGTTCCATCCGTGGAACTACGCCGATCCGGGCTGGCTGGACGCCCTCTTCCACTTGGCCGAACAGCAAGCAGCGGGCGCGATCCGCCATCTGGGGCTCACCAACTGCGACGCCGTCCACCTGGAGATGGCGGTCCGAAGCGGCATTCCCGTGGCGTCCAACCAAGTCTGCTGCTCGCTCTTGGACCGGCGCGCGCTGGACGACATGAGCCGCGTGTGCCGGCGTCTCGACGTGCGCCTGCTGGCCTACGGCGTCCTGGCCGGCGGCTTCCTGACCGATCGCTGGCTGGACCGGCCCGAGCCGTCCGACTCCGACTCCCTGTCGTGGTCGCAGATGAAGTACCTGCGGTTCGTGCGCCAAGCGGGGGGGTGGGACCGCCTTCAGTCGCTGTTGGGAAGCTTGCGTCGGGTTGCGGACCGGTTGGGCGTGTCGATGGCCAACGCAGCCTGTCGCTACGTGTTGGAGCAGCCGGCGGTGGCGAGCGTGATCGTGGGCGCTCGTCTGGGCGAAAGGTTCCACGCCGAAGACAACTTGCGCCTGCTCCGGTTCACCCTGGACGAAGACGCCCGCGCCGAGCTCGCCGAGGCGGCGAATCGGCTGGACCCCATTCCCGGCGACTGCGGCGACGAATACCGCCGTCTTCCGTTCCTGACCGCTTCGGGCGACTTGAGTCACCACCTGGACGGCCCGCTGCCCGCGCCCTATCCGGTAGTTCGGCGCGAGCTGGGCGGCGCCGAGCACGTCTCCAGCGGCACGCCTTGGGAGCGGACGGCGGGCTACAGTCGGGCCGTGCGGCGGGGCGACCGCATCTGGGTGTCGGGCACCACCGCGAGTCACGGTCGCCGTCGGATCGGGGGCGACGACGCGGCGGCCCAGGCCCACTTTGCGATCGACAAGATCGAAGGCGCGCTCCAGTCCTTGGGCGCAGAGCTGGCCGACGTGGTGCGAACCCGCGTCTACGTGCGCGACCTGTCCGACTGGGAGGTCGTGGCGCGTGTGCACGGCGCCCGATTCGGGGCCGCGTCTCCGGCCAACACGCTCGTTCAGGCCGGGCTGGTGGGCGACGGGCTTCTGGTGGAGATCGAAGCCGAAGCCGTGACGGGCCGCGAGTGTCGCGCCGGCGAGGGGTCGTGAAGCCCGGGCAGCCGTGAAGTCCGGCACTTCCACGAAGCCGGGCGCTCCCGAGAAGTACGTCCTCTTCGACCTGCTGTCGGCGTTGATCGACTCGTGGTCGCTGTGGGACGACATCGCCGGCGGCCAGGGACCGGGGCGCGCATGGCGCATGGAGTACCTGCGCCGCACCTACGACGCCGGCGCCTACGTGCCCTACTTGGACTTGGTGTCCGACGCGGCCGGGGCCGTCGGCCTGCCGTGCGGCTGCGCCGCCAAGCTGGACGCCCGTTGGGACGAACTGCGCCCTTGGCCCGAAGCGGAGCGAGTCCTTCGGGAGCTGGCCCGAGGCGCCGTTCTGGGCGTCGCGACCAACTGTTCCGACGCGCTGGGACGCCGGGCGGCTGCGCGGATCGGGTTTCCGTTCGCCGCTGTGGTCACGGCCGAGTCCGCGGGGTGCTACAAGCCGTGCCGCCGCATCTACGCCATGGGCGCCGAGGCGCTGGGCGCCCGACCGGAAGACGTGCTGTTCGTGGCCGGGTCGCCCTTCGACGTGGCCGGGGCGGCGGACGCGAAGATGCGGGTGATCTGGCACAACCGGGCGGGGCTGGACGCGGGCGGAGCCGCGTGCCGCGCGACCTTCGTCGTGCCGGAGTTGACGGCGCTGCCGGGGCTGGCCGCGCCGAGCGGGCCGGAAGGGCGTTAGCTTCTTTCCGGCCGGCGGTCGCTCGGATGCGTCGGCGTCGCCCTTTGCCTGCCCAACCGGAGCCAGCCGATTCATGCGTGTCCAAGCCTTCATGCGTACCCAACTCCAACTCGTGGCCGCACTGTCCCTTCTCGTCGTCGCCTGCGGAGACGACGGCGGCACCGCCGACGGCGAAGCCGATCCCGCTACGCCGGACGAAGCCGAGACGGCGGACGAGGCCGAGCCTGCCATGATCACCACCGATTCGGGCCTTCGGTACCAAGTCCTGCGAGAGGGCAGCGGCGAAAGCCCCGTGTCGGGCCAGCAGGTCCTGGTCCACTACCGAGGCACTCTGCCCGACGGCACTCCGTTCGATTCGTCCTACGACCGGGGCGAGCCCGCCGAGTTCGACGTGGACGGCCTGATCGCCGGCTTCTCCGAGGCCCTCAAACTCATGCGTCCGGGTGGCCATGTGCGCGCCCACGTTCCCAGCGAGTTGGGGTACGGCGAGCAGGGGGCGGGCGGTCTGATCGGTCCCAACCAGGACTTGGTCTTCGAGATCGAACTGCTGGAGGTGCGGTAGGCGCCGGCCCGTTCACGCGGCCTCGGGGTCGCCGTCCGTCGTCTGGGGCTCGTCCATGTGGAGCACCTCCCAGACGTGGCCGTCCGGATCGCGAAAGGCGCGCATGTACATCCACCCCAAGTCCGTCGGCTCGCGGTACTCGCTGCCGCCGGCGGACGCCGCCTTGTCGATCAGGGCGTCCACCTTCTCGCGACTGCCCACGCTGACCGCCACGACGACCTCGGCGCTGCGCCCCGCGTCCACGACCTTCCGTCCCGGCACGAACGTGGCGAAGTACGCCTCGCTCGCGAGCATCGCGTAGGTGCCTTCGCTCATCACTACGCAAACGGCCGTCGGACCGCTGAACCTGGGTTCCACACCGAACCCCAGCGCCGCGAAGAACTCCCGCGACCGTGGCACGTCCCGCACCGGCAGGCTCACGAACACCTTCTCGGCAACCGTCACCTGTCTTCCCATAGTCACTTGTTTCCCTCCGTTTGACAGATTCTTTGACAAATTGTGGATACTATCTGTCACGCTTCTTGCGCACCGTCGCCACGTACACCAGAAGCCCCGTTGCCACCAGCGCCAGACCGGCCCATGCCTCTTCGGGGCGGATGAGAAGCAGGTGGATCAGCGTCCAGCCCGTCATGCCCATGTAGAGCAGCGGCGTGACGGGGTAGCCCCAAGCGCGGTAGGGGCGCGCGAGCCCGGGTTCCCGCAGGCGCAGCACGAACACGCCCGCGACGGTGATCAGACTGTTGAGCGCCAGGACGAACCCCGAGAACACCAGCACCGTCTCGAACGAGGACGTGACCACGAAGATCAGCGCCAAGCCAGACTGCACGAGCACCGCCGCGGCGGGGATGCCGTTGCGGTTGGTGCGGGCCAGCGGTCGGAACAGGGCGTAGTCGCAGCCGATAGCGTGGAGCACGCGAGGGCCGGCGATGATCATGGCGCTCACAGTGGACACCAGGAGCAGCGCGAGCACGACGCCCATCGCGGCGCCGCCGGCGGGGCCGAACATGTGCGACGCGGCCACGTACCCGACTTCCACCTTGCCCTCCAGCTCGGAGATCGGCGCGGCGCGCAGGAACGCGTAGTTGAGGGCCGTGTAGAGGATCGCGACCAGCGCCGTGCCGCCCGCGAGCACGCGAGGAAGGGTTCGGCGGGGGTCTTGCAGTTCGCCCGACAGGTAGGTGGCCGCGTTCCATCCGGTGTAGGCGTAGGACACGTAGACGAGCGAAACGGCGAACGGCGCGCCGAACACGAGCCTCGCGTCGCCGGGGGCCGGGAGCAGGGATACGGGCTGGGGGTCGCTGGCCAGGAATGCGCCCGCGAGGCAGAACGCGGCCACCAGCGCGACCTTGACCGTGGTGAACCCCTGCTGAAGAAGGCTGGAGCGCCGGTAGGTGGTGGCGTGGACTGCGGCCAGCGACGCGATCAAGCCCGCGGCCAGCCACTCGGGCGAAAGGGAAGGGAAGACGGACGCCAAGTAGGTGCCGAAGGTGATCGCGGCCAGGGCAGTGGGGGCGGCGAAGCCGATCGTGGCCGATATCCAGCCGGACACGAAGCCCGCCGCGGGGTGGTAGATGTGCGACAGGAAGGCGTACTCGCCGCCGGACCTGGGGATCGCGGCCCCGAGTTCGGCGTACGACACGGCGCCGCAGAACGCCGCCGCTCCCCCCACCACCCAGAGAAGGAGCAGCGGGAACGTCGACTGGATGTCCTCCAGCTGGAACCCCAAGCTGGTGAAGACGCCGGTGCCGATCATGTTCGCCACCACCACCGAGGCGGCGGCGTAGGGGCCGTAGCCGCGGCGGCCGGACGCTACGACGGTGGTCCCGGCGGACGCGCCGGAGTTCATCGGCGGCGCCCTGGTTGCGGCCTCCCGTCGCTGGCGTCGTCTTGCTCGCCGTGAGCGGCGCGCGCACTCGGGCGGGCCGCGACTCGGGCCGCGCGCGGTTGCCCGTGGTGGGGGTCATGGGCTCGGGCGTCCGTGGCCATCGGGCCATGGCGGCGCCCTTGGGTCGGGGCTTGGCCAGGATGGGCGTTCACCTGCTCACCGGGGGCGGCGGGGGCGTCATGGAGTCGGTGTCGCGGGCCTTCGCCGAGGTCGAGGGGCGGGCGGGTCTGGTCGTAGGCGTGTTGCCCGGCGACGCCGCTTCGGGCGAGGGCGCGCCGCCGGGCTATCCCAACCCGTGGATCGAGCTGGCGGTGCGCACGCATCTGGACGCCCGAGGCGCCGGCGGGTCCGATCTCATGTCGCGCAACCACGTCAACATCCTGTCGTCGGACGTGGTGGTGGCGTTGCCCGGGGGCGAAGGCACGGCGTCCGAGGTGGCGCTGGCGCTCCGCTACGGGCGGCCCCTGGTGCTCTTGGGCGACGCGGAGCGACGAGCGCGGGAAGCGGCGGGCGCAGTGGAGACCGACTCCGGCGCCGGCCGCGTGCACGCCGTCGCGACGCCCGAGGATGCATTGTCGCGCGTCAGGCGTCTGATCGCCGCCGTGCGCTGTCGCTGATCCGGTCGGGACCCTGCGTCTCATCCTCGTGCTCCTGCCCACAGCATGTACAAGTTCGAGAGAATGCGCCCAGCCAGGAACGAAAGGGCGGCCGCGGTAACGCCGGCCAAGTCCAGCCCCCAGCCCACGCCCGCGAAGACGGCGGCGATGACGCCGACTTCCAACGCCGTCGCGGCCGTGATCGCCGGCGTGCGCCGCCCGAGCACCAGGACGGCCCGCTGGTAAGAGAGCCACACGGCCAGGGCCGGCAGCGGCACCAGAATCATGGCGGGCGCCTTGGCGTAGCGCGCCAGATCCGGCGTCAACCCCGACACGGACTCGAACCATACGCCGAACAGCGGCGTGAACGCGACCAAAGCCAAGCCCGCGGCTGCGCCCAACGCCAGGACGACGGCGAAGCGCGCCACCGCCGGACGGTGAGAGGGCTCCCGTCCCATGAGGGCGATGGCGGCCTCTTGGTAGCTGATGCCCACGGTGCGGAACAGAAAGGACAGCGCGTGCACGACCGGAAACACGGCCAGCGACTCCAAGGGGGCGCGAGCGCGTCCCATGAAGAAGGTGAGCATGGGTTGCGACGCCAGCCCGATCAGCGACGTGAGCGCAAGGGGATAGTAGAACCGCAGGATCTCCGAATAGGACAGGACCGGGACCGGCGGGCTGGGCGCGTCCGCCGGGGCCGACGCCCCGGTGGCAAGAAGACGGCGGAGCGTCTTTGCGGCCAAGCAGCGCGCCGCCAGGGCCTCCACGCACACCCCCATCGTCAGGCTGGCGGCGCCCAGCCACGCGCCGGGGACGCCGGGAACCGAGTACAGCACCAGTGCCGTGCCCGTCATGGCCGCCAGCCGGAACACCGTGCCGGCCGCGACTTGGCGGGTCTTGCCCGACCGGATCATTACGCCGTGAATCAGCCTGCGGTAGCCGATGGCGGCGGCCCAGGGCAGGTGGATCCACAACGCGCCGTACGTCAGCGAGGCGACTTCCCGGGGCAGCCGCAGGAGGCCGAGCGCCATGGCGTCGAAGACCGCAGGCACCAGGAGGACGACCAGCAGCAGCGTGGCGAAGGCGTTGAGGCCGTGCCCGAAGGCGCGCAGCCGCCGGTAGCTGTCGCGGTCGCGGGCCAAGGCCGTGGACGTGCTCATCATCATCATGACCGGTGCTTCGATCACGATGGCGATGGCGAAGGCCACGCCGTGGGCGGCCAAGTTGAGCTTGGGGTCGGGCAGGCGGGCGATGGCGGCGGCCAGGAAGGGGCCTTCCAAGGCCATCATGACCCAGGTGGCGGCCAAAGGCGACCAGAAGCGCGCGATCTGCCCCGAGGCCAGCGGGGGCTCGGACGCGAGCGACGGGGTTCCGGCGCGACCCCCTGCCGGGGGGCTGGTCATGGTCGTTTGGCCTGTCTCCACGATAGATTGGGACGCGGAATCTCGCGAAGTCCCGCACCGCCCGGAACCCGCCGGGCCGCCGACGCCCCGTTGAGGCGCATCCAGCCGTCAGGCCCTTTCCCTTGATCGATCTTCGCAGCGACACCGTCACCCGCCCCAGCGCCGCCATGCGCGAGGCGATGGCCCGCGCGCCCGTCGGCGACGACGTGTACGGAGACGACCCTACCGTCAAGCGGCTGGAGCAGCGGACCGCCGCGCTCTTGGGCAAGGAGGACGCGGTCTACGTGCCCACGGGATCGATGGCGAATCAGATCGCGATCCGGGCCCATACGGAGGCCGGCGACCGGGTGCTCATGGACGCGGGCGCCCACGCCGTGCGGTCGGAGGGGGGCGCGCCGGCTGCGCTGTCGGGCGTCACGGCCCACCGCATCCCCGGCGACCGGGGCATTTTCGGCCCGGACCAGGTGCTGGAGGCGCTGGGGACGCCGCACCACGGATCGCCGACCACGCTGTCGCCCCCGGCCACGCTGCTCTGCGTGGAGAACACGCACAACGGCGGCGGCGGCAGCGTCTGGCCCTTGGAAACGCTGGACGCCGTGGCCGACGCCGCGCGTTCCGCCGGACTTCGGCGCCATATGGACGGGGCTCGGCTTTGGAACGCTTCGGCTGTCACCGGGATCGACGAAGCCCGCTACGCCCGGTCGTTCGACAGCGTGTCGGTCTGCTTTTCCAAGGGCTTGGGGGCGCCGGTGGGTTCGGCGCTGGCCGGGTCCCAGGCGTTCGTGGCCCGGGCGCGCCGGTTCAAACAGATGTTCGGGGGCGGCTTCCGGCAGGCGGGCATCGTGGCCGCAGGAGCCTTGCACGCCTTGGAGCACCACCGGCGCGCGCTCTCCGCGGATCACGACAAGGCGCGCGCGTTGGCGGATGAGCTGGCGGCTCTGCCCGGCGTGACGCTGACCCCGGAAGACGTGGAGACGAACATCCTGCGGTTCCGGCTAGCCTGCCCGGCGTCGGCGTTCGTGGACGGATGTCTTGCGCAAGGCGTGGCCACGCTGGTGGCAGGGGCGCGCGACGTGAGAGCGGTCACGCACCGGGACGTTGCCATGGACGACGTGCTTCGCGCCGCCGAAGTCGCGAGCCGGGTTCTGGCCGCGGCTTGACGGCGTCGCGACGGTCCGCGCCGGAGTGCACCGAGTCGCGGTCGCGTCGCGGCCCGGCCGGCCGTCGCGCGAGGTTGCTTCCTCGCCGGGTCGCCCGCGGGCTGCTGGCTGGTTTGGTCGCACTGGCCTTGGCAGGCGTGGCGCACTCCGTGGTCCTCGAGGCCAGACGCCTGCAAAGTGCCAAGAGGTGGGACAGCTGGGTACAGGCGGGAATGCGCATGGCGCCGGCCAGCGTGACCCGGGTCATGGAGCTGCCCTGGCGTCTCCACGAGACATCGGGCGTTGTCCTTGGCCGCCGCCAACCCGGACTCTTCTGGACCCACAACGACTCGGGGGGCGATCCCGTCGTCTACGGCGTGCGGCCCGGCCAAGGCGTCGTCGCCGAGCTGAGGCTTCGCGGCGCGCCCGTCGTGGACTGGGAAGACTTGGCCGCCGGCCCGTGCCCCTGGGACCAAGCTGCGCCCTGCATCTACGTGGGGGACATCGGGGACAACCTGCACATTCGGTCGTCCGTGGTCGTCATGGTCTTCGAGGAGCCCGGTCCGCGCGAGCTGGCCCTGCCGTCGTCCACCGGCCGAGGGCACCGGGCATCGAGGCTGGACGTGGCGTGGTCCGCCGTACGCCTCGCCTATCCCGACGGCGCTCGGAACGCCGAGGGGCTGGCCGTGACCGAGGACGGCGACGTCATCGTGGTGGAACAAGATCCCCACCGCGGACTATTGGACGTCTTCCGTATCCCCGAGCCCGTGTTTGCGGCGGCGTTATCTACGGGCATGGGGCGAGATCCCGTGATCCTGCGGCAAGACGGCCAACTGCGGTTGCCGCATGGTGGTCCCGTGACTGCGGCCGCTTGGGCGCCGGACGGCGAGCTAATCATCCGAACCTACGGCGAAGCACTGTTCTACGTCCCAAGCGCGGACGGATGGACGGAGCGGCGTCCCCCGTGCTTCGTGGGTCACGCCGGTTCCCAGGGCGAAGGCTTGGATGTCGCCCGGCCGGCGGTCCTCTACTTGACCCGCGAACGCGGTTGGCGAAGCCCGCCGACGCTGGACTTGGCCGTGTGCGGCCCGTGAGGGGCCCCGCCGGGTTAGCCGCAGATCGGGGCGCTCGCCTCGGCCCCGTCCGGGACGGCCAGCAGCACGACCCCAACCTCCCATTCGGTGGCGCGCCAGCGACCGTCGAGCAGCTCCACTCGCAGCCGGTCCAGAACGAGCCGGCCCACGGGGGTGGTCCCCGGCGCTGCGTCGGCCGCTTGGCCGGACCCGCCGAGGAACTCCACGACCAAGGCTCCCGCCGGCGTCTCCCGCTGCTCGGCGCTTCCAGCCGCTCGCCGACTGCGCTCTTCGGGGCGAGGAGCCGTTGCTGCGGCCGCCAGCGCGATCTGGCGCTCCAGCGAGGCCCGGCACTCGCGCGCGCCGATCCGCATCGCCATTTCCTGCCCGTCCTCGCTGAGGCGAAAGCCGAGCGCGTCGCCGTCCACGCGACTCTCGCCGAGCGTCCAGTCCGTCACCAGCAAGTCGAAGCCCCGAGCGGAGACGGGCGCCCGCGGGCGGGTCGGCACCAAGTCCACAGGCAACGCGCTGGGGCCCGGACGAACCCCCAGCTGCTCCACGATGCGGGCCGCCGCCGGCGTCTCGCCTCGCTCGGTCCCGAAGACGCCCACGCCCGCCGCCTGTCGAAGCCCCCCCGACCACGCTTGGATGACGTCGGTCCCGTGGTTGGCCGTCAGGTACGCCACGGCGTCCTCCATCTGCCGCCACTCCTCGAAGGGGATCTCCAAGGCCGGGGACGACAGGGCGCCGCCCTCCGTCGCGTCCGCCGCCGGAACGTCGTTGGCTTCTAGAATCTGCGCGATGCGGCCCAGCTGGCTCCGTTCGGAGACGGCGTACGCGGACCAGGGACCGACGAACGACAGGGCGCCGAGCAACGCCAGCGACAGCGGAATGGACTTGATCTCGCGGGTTCGCGAGACCGCGCGGTACACGGCCGTGGCCGCCAGCCAGACGGCCAGCAAGCCCAGCAGGTAGCGCCGCTCGGTCACGCCGTACTGCTGGAAGCGCTGCCACACCGCCAGGAGCACCATGACGGCGGACGGCGCCACCGCCACCCAAAACCCCAAGGCGTAGCGGTCGATCCAGCTGCCGGCTCGGCGCAGCCGCTCCGGGTGGACCATCAGCAGCGAGAAGATGCCCGCCACGGCCAAGCTGGCCACCAAGTAGCTGATCCAGCCGCTTGGCCACGTACCCGTGACCAGGATCTTGGCCATGTACGCCCACAGGATCCCTGCGTAGACGGCCACCAGCGGCAGCATGACGTGCTGGGAGAAGACCTTCAGCCACGCCGGGTATTCGCGGTGCTCCTCCAGTCGGCCCAGGTCTTGCGGCATGCCCGCCAGGAAGATCAGCGGCTGGACTCCGAACGCGCCGGCGAGAACCAGGCGTCCGTACGCCAGCTCGGGAACGTCGACTCCCAGCAGGTTGTCCACCGCGCCCAACGCCAGCGCGGAGCCGGCGCAGAGCGCGGCGGCGTAGACCCCGGCCATCAAGAACCGGAAGAAGAGCGTGCGGTTGTACTGCCAGAACCCCCACGGCTCGCGCAGGCCCCAGTACGGCACAGCGGCGGCGGCCAGGTGGAAGGTGGCCGCCAAGTGGATGTAGCGCTGCGCCCAGGCCTCTTCCGGCCAGCGACCGAACTGGAAGTAGAGGACGACCAGCAGCGCCGCGACGGCGGCTCCCAGGCCACAACGGATCCCCAGGCGCCACCCCCTGCGCTCGACCAGGAGCACGAGGGCCGTGAACAGGGGAAGCCCCAAGCTGGCGGCACACCACAGCCGCATCCACGGCTGCCAGTCCGGGTCCTCGATGCCGATCGCCGTCATGGCGCCGCCCCCGGCCACGACCGCGCACGCCACGACTTCTGGAAAGCGTCCAGCAGCGGCGCCGGCTGCCTCCAGAAGGCGTCGGGGGCTTGCGAACCTCGCCGCCGCTACCACGACCGACGGCTCCCCCGCCGAAGAAGGAGCGTCGCCGCCAGCCAAGCTGCGCCCGCCATGGGCGCTCCGCCGACCAGCCAGCCGAAGCTGACCGGGTAGCGGTCGCCTGGGTAGAGAACCGGCGGGCTGAAGGACAGGGCGACGCCGGTTGCCGCGCCGCCGACCGCCAGCACCACGACGCCCAGCAGCAGGCTCTTGCGCCGAACGCCGATCCATCCGGCGGCCGTCCCGAGTCCGACCGCCAGCACGCCCCCGGTCGCGGCCATGGAGAGACGGTAGGGGTGGTGGAAGAGCGTGCCGTCGAAGGCTTCGCCCGTGCCGGGGAAGAGGCCGGCCCGCGCGACGGCCACCACGGCGGCCACGAGCAGCGCGTAGGCCAGGGCCACTGCATGTTCTTGTCTTCGAAAGATGGGGTTCACGGCTGCGTGTTCTCCGTATTGGACCAGAGGCGGGTTACTTTGCGGATCAAAGTACATGACGGAAGCTGGCGGTCAAGGTTTCAAGTTTGGGGCGGGGTCGGCGCGTGGGCCGGGTCCGGGCGTTTCGGACGGCAACCGGGCCAGGAGAGACTCGATCTCCGCGAGTCGGTCTCGGGCCTCGGGAAAGCCGGCCAAGTGGAACCCTGGGCCGGTCAACTTGAAGAGAACGGCCGCCTTGGCGAGCGAGGACCGGGCCGCCTCCGAGCTCCCCTCGTGCCAACGCTGGACACCGTCGGTCATGAGAACCTCCGCAAGCAGCCAGCACCGCATCGGATCCACCTCGCCCCCCGGCGACAGCATGGCCGGCAGGGCGTCCGCCGACGCCGCCCTGGCCAGCGACAGGTCCATGCCGGCCTCGCCCGCGGCTCGTCGCAGCACGTCTTCGGTCTGGTCCGCGGCCGCTCGTTCGCTCTTCGTGTCGTCACGCGTCCGTCCGAGAATCGCCCTCCGAAGCTCCGCCAGCACGGCGCCCATCTGCTCGATGAGCCGCAGGATGTAGTCCCGTTGGGCCATGGCTACGCCCGAGAGCTGCCCAACGTCGTCGTCGGGGCGAAGGCCGTCACGGGCTCGGGGAAAGCTGGCCCTTCGCCCGGCTGCGTCGTTCCACGAAGTGGATCGTCCGGTTGCTGCGGTAGCCGAGCGTCCCGATCAGGACTTCGACGCGGTCTGCAAGCGATCCGTCCGTATGATATTGGAGCGCGTCGCGGATCGTCTTCTCGACTTCGCTCATTGCTGCGGCGCCCGGGACGTGGCAGCCCCGCCTTTCGCTCGTTCGTTTCGAAAGGCGACCTGTCTGATCAGATCTCGGCGAATGGATTCCTGTCGATCTTCCAGCCCAAAGAACTTCGACACCATTTCGTCTATGGCCAAGTGCTCGTCCGTGCATACCTCCTGATCGACCGGAAGCGGCCCTCGTTCCTTCAACAATTCGAACACGGCTCTTGCCCGATCGGCGAAGTCGAAGCGAAAGTCGATCGACAGGATCTTCATGTCCGTTGCCTCGGCCTTTAGCAGTCCGCCTCCAAGGTTCCTGCGACCAGTGACTTCCCTGTACAACCAAATGATGGACGAATTCATGTATGCCCACAAGCAGTAGTGCATGTCCGATTCCCAGAGCTCGACGGGCAAGTACAGCTCTACGGCACTGTATGAAAACGCCCTGCACGAGTTGAAAATGCAATAGTGCTTGTTGCCTATCCCTCGAGGCATCACAAGCGCGGGTATTCTGTCTTCGGATCGAGCAATGGACGACGGAATGCGATCCGTTACCTTCTCTGCAACAAATTCGGCCTGTCCCGCAAGAATCAGGATCGGCACTGTTGCATTCTTGTCCTGGAGTCTGTGCTTTGGAAAGTTGAGCCCTTGACCGAATCTTGCAAGCTGCCTTTTCTCTCGATGATCATTGCTATGCGACATCTGGTGCAGAATCCTTGCAAAGTACTCCGGCATCGCAATGAGGTGGCCCCACTTCATGTCGCTGGCGGCGTTGATCTTCTTCTTCTTGGTGCGGTGGTCCATGCCCGAATCGGCGACTACGTACTCGATGCCCTTGCCTGGTGTTCGCGAGAATAGCGTGATCACAGCATTGATGTTCTGACTCTTCGTATCCGAGAAAAACTTGTCGGATGTGTCGACAATTCTAGCCCGACGCTGTCGGCGAGGATGCAACCGTTGTGCTCGAGCAACCGGTTGATCGCGCTCACGGCGCCGTCCTTCTGAAACCGGTAGAGCGCCTGCCAAACGGCAGTGTCGTGCAGATGAACGTCCTGCACAAGTCCGTCCCGGTGCCCGCGCTCGTCGATTCTGTCCTTTAGGACGTGGAAGAGCGTCTTGTAGTAGACGAACTCGGGCGAATAGTCCCTGCCCAAGCGCTCCAGCGCCGCCAACACTTCGTCCTTTGCGTCTCGCGTAAGCCGTTCGTCGCACCAAAGAGCGTCGAACCACTGCAGCAGTCGGGTTCGGTCGGCGCCGTTCCGCACCTCCAAGTTGAGTTCGATGTTGGGGTTGGCGCCGAAGCCCAGGCCGCCGCGCGTGAAGTTGGAGCTGCCCACGAGGGCGGCAGTTTCGCCGTCGGCATCTTCCACGCAGTACAGCTTGCCGTGCAGGAAGTTGGCCTTGCGCACGGTGCGCACGTCCACCTTCTCCTTGATCCACTGCGCACACGCGCGGGCGAGGGGCTTCTGCGTCAGTGCGCGGCGCAGCTCCAGGGCGCCGTCGCGGGTCAGGCGGTAGGCCTTGTCTTCTCCCTCTGCCGGGTCCACCGAGGCCGCGCCCTCCGGCTGGCCGTAGAGAAAGCGAAGCCGTTGGAGCCCATCCAGCTCGGCCCGAAGGTCTCCGTAAGCGTAGATCGTGAAGTAGGCCGACACGACGGAGAGCGCGGCGTCGGCTCGGAGGCGGGCGCGCAGGAAATTGCCCACGGTGCGCGCGCGGTTGTCCACGATGGCGTTCCCGTCGCGGACCGCTCCGGTCGAACCCGGTTCCGTGCTCATCGGGGCGAAACTACCGATCGCGCATGGGCTCCGGTAGGGGCGGGGGCGACTCCGCCGGTCCCGGTGCGATCTCGGTTGACTCGCCGGCGCCAACGAGACATGATGCCGCCCCCGCCCAACCGCCAGGCCCGCCAACCCGGGAGGACACCCCCGCGATGCCGACCGCCCCCGCCCGCCTTCTCGTGGCCGCCGCCCTGGCAGCCCCCGCCCTGGCCGCCCCGCCCGCCGCGGGCGCCCCCTTTCACAGCGCTCGTAGCGCCCCTTGGGCGGCCGTCGCTTCCCCCGTGCGCGCCCCCGCCACCGCCCAGCCCCCGGCCTCCCAAGCGGCCCCCGCCGCCCCCGACGAGGACCTCCTCGCCGGCCTCCCCCTGCGCCCGCTGGGACCCGCGTTCATGTCGGGCCGCATCGCCGACGTGGCCGTGGACCCCCGCGACCGGAGCGTGTGGTACGTGGCCACCGCCTCTTCGAACGTCTGGAAGACCGAGAACCGGGGCACCACGTGGACGCCCGTCTTCGACCGCTACCCGTCCTACTCGACCGGCGCGATCGCGATCGATCCCGCGAACTCCAACGTCGTCTGGCTGGGTACCGGCGAGAACACCAGCCAGCGCAGCGTGGGCTGGGGCGACGGCGTCTACAAGAGCCTGGACGGGGGGCGCACCTGGACCCGCATGGGCCTTGCCGCCTCGGAGCACGTTGGCAAGATCCTGATCGATCCTCGGGACTCGGACGTGGTGTACGTGGCGGCGATGGGCGGCCTGTGGGCGCCGGGGGGCGACCGTGGCCTCTTCAAGACCACGGACGGCGGCGCAACCTGGACGCCGGTCCTGCGGATCAGCGAGGACACGGGCATCGCCGACGTGCACCTGGACCCCCGCGACCCGGACGTCCTCTACGCGGTGGCGTACCAGCGGCGGCGGCACGTCGGTGTGCTGGTGGCGGGCGGTCCCGAGTCGGGCGTCCGGAAGAGCACCGACGGCGGCGCCACGTGGCGCGACATCACCCGCGGCTTGCCAGAGGGCGACCTGGGCCGCATCGCCCTGGCCGTGTCGCCCGTGAACCCGGACGTGGTGTACGCGCTGGCGGCCGCAACCGAAGACAAGAGCGGCTTCTACCGCTCGCCGAACCAGGGCGAGTCCTGGACGCGCATGTCGGACTACATCGTCGTGGACCCGCAGTACTACGGCGAGCTGTACCCCGATCCCCACCGCATGGACCGCGTGTACGCCGCGGACGTGCACATTCACGTCACCGACGACGGCGGACGCACCTTTCGGCCCCTCAACAGCCGCTTCAAGCACGTGGACAACCACGAGCTCGTCTTCGACCCGGACGACCCCGAGTACCTTCTGGCTGGCACCGACGGGGGCCTCTACGAGTCGTTCGACCGCGCCCGGAGCTGGCGCTACGCGGCCAACCTGCCGCTGACGCAGTTCTATCGCGTGGGGCTGGACGACGCGACGCCGTTCTACACCGTCTACGGAGGCACGCAGGACAACTCCTCCGTCGGAGGCCCGTCGCGCACGACCAACGTCCACGGCATCCGCAACAGCGACTGGTTCGTGACCACGGGGGGCGACGGCTTCCAGGTCCGCGTGGAGCCGGGGAACCCGAACATCCTCTACACGCAGTCCCAGTACGCGGGGATCGTCCGCTACGACCGGGCGAGCGGCGAGACCGTGGACATCCAGCCGCAACCCGGCCCCGGCGAGGGCGCCCTGCGCTGGCACTGGGACGCGCCCCTGGTGATCAGCCCTCACGACCCGAAGCGCGTGTACTTCGCTGCCCAGAAGCTCTTCCGCTCCGACGACCGCGCCAACCGCTGGACCGCCGTCAGCGGCGACCTGAGCCGCGGGCTGGACCGCAACCAGCGACCCGTCATGGGGCGGATTTGGCCCCCCGAGGCCGTGTGGAAGAACGTCTTCACGTCGCCCTGGGGAACGGTGGTGGCGTTGGACGAATCGCCGTTGGTGGAAGGGTTGCTGTACGCGGGCACCGACGACGGGCTGGTGCAGGTCACTGAAGACGGAGGGGGCTCGTGGCGACGCCAGGAGACCTTTCCCGACGTGCCCGCCATGTCCTACGTGGCCGACGTCGCGGCTTCGCGGCACGACCCGGACCGCGTGTACGCCGTCTTCAACAACCACAAGGAAGGCGACTTTCGGCCCTACGTGGCCCAGAGCGACGACCGAGGACGGACGTGGCGGAGCATCGCCGGCGGTCTGCCCGAGGACCAAGCGGCGTGGACGCTGGTCGAGGACCATGTGGAGCCCGGCCTGCTGTTCCTGGGGACCGAGTTCGGCCTCTTTGCCCGCGTCGGGGGTGGCGGCCCCGGCCCGGCGGCGGGCGCGGAAGGCGTGGACCCGGAGAGGCCGGACGCCGCGTGGGTTCGGATGAAGGGGAACTTGCCCACGATCCCAGTGCGCGACTTGGAGATCCAGCGTCGCGAGAACGACTTGGTGCTGGCCACCTTCGGCCGGGGCTTCTACGTGCTGGACGACTATGCGCCGCTGCGGTTCATGGACGAGGCGCTGGCAGCCGACGCATACCTGTTCCCGGTCAAGGACGCCTGGGCGTTCGTGCCGTCCAGACCCATGGGGGGACAGGAGAAAGGCACCATGGGCGACGCCTTCTTCACGGCGCCCAACCCGCCCCACGGCGCCGTGTTCACGTACTACCTGCGGGACGACTTCGAGTCGCGGGGCGAGCAGCGACGGCGCGAGCAGATCCAGGCGGCCGCCGCGGGCGCCGATCTCCCGTATCCTGCGCCCGAAGCGCTGGCCGCCGAAGACGCGGAGCGGGCGCCGGAGGTCCTGCTGGTGGTGTCCGACGCGGACGGCCAAGTGGTGCGACGGGTACCGGGGCCGCGCCGTGCCGGCATCCATCGCGTGTCGTGGGACCTGCGGTACGCATCCGTCGAGCCTCCCGAGCCGGGGGGCGGGGAAGGGGGCTTGCCTCCGGAGCGGTCGGGCCCCTTGGCGGCGCCCGGCGCGTTCTCCGTGCAGCTGACGAAGGTGGACGGCGGAACGCATCAGGCCCTGTCGTCGCCTCGATCCTTCCAGGTGAAGCCGTTGGGAACCGCTACGCTGGCCGCCGAAGACCGGGACGCGCTGCTGGCGTTCCTGCGCCGGGTCGCGGCCCTGCAGCGCGCTGCCGCGGGGGCGGATCGGGCGGCCCGGCACGCGGCCGAGAGACTGGGGCTGCTGCGACGCGCGGTGCGGGCGACGCCGGAGATCGACGCCTCGGCCTACGAGAACCGCATCGCCGCCTTGGAGGCGCGGCTCTTCGACGCGCGCCGCGTGCTGTCGCGGGACCGCACCGCGCTGGACAGGGCCGAGTTTGCGCCCCCGTCGATCGTGCAGAGGATCGCTCGGATCGTGCGCAGCGGCCTGGCCGCCACCTCGGCCCCCACGGACACCCACCGGGAAAGCTACGCCGTGGCGTCGGACCAGTTGGCGGAGGTGTCGGAGGCCCTTCGCTCGTTGCTGGAAGAGGAGATGGCGGCCCTGGAATCAGAGCTGGAAGCCGCCGGAGCGCCCTGGACCCCCGGTCGGCCCGTCCCCCGGTGGCCGCCCAGGCAGCCCTGACGGGTTCGGAGGCGCGTCCAGAGCCGAGTCCAGCCGCACCAGCTGACTGCGGATCCGCCAGTGGCGGCCCCGCCGAATCAGCACGGTCATGTGAAGGCCCGTGGCGGTCCAGCTCCGCCGGCCGTCGCTCATCGACAGCGTGAGCAGCCCCGAGACCAAGCCCATCCGCCCGCTGGCGTCGAAGTCCGACAGCGACGCCTGGACCTCGCCCGACACCTGCAACAGCGAGTCCAGCTGCTCCCGGATCGCCTCGCGTCCACGGACCGGCGGCTCGCCGGCGTACACGAGGGTCGCGTCTTCGGTGTATAGGTCCAGCAGGTGCTCCACGTCGTCCGCGGCCCAGAACCGTCGCCAGTCGGTCATGAGTTCGTTTGTGTGGAACATGACGTCGGCGTAGTACTCGGCGCGCGCCGCCGCAGCAGAGAAGCCGTCGCCGCCGGGCACCCCCGGGAAGCGCTGGTTTTGCGCGAGAGCCGGGGCCGGCGCCAGGCACGCGAACGCACCCGCCAGAACTGCGACCGTCGCCGCCAACACCGCGAACGTCGCCTCGGTCCGTCGCACGTCGCGCAGTCGGACGCTTCCGCCGAATCGGACGCTTCCGCCGCTGCGCAAGGGGATCGGGGGGGTTCGGGCCGTGATCATGTGCGAATCTACGAACCGGCTTCCCCGAAAGCGAAGCCGTCGCGTCGCGAACCGCCCCCCGCCCGGAGGCGCCCCCGCTGCTGTCTGCCAGGTCTTGCGCCAAGATTTAGGCTTGCCTAAACTTTCGGCCATGTCCGAATCCGCCGCCTTCGAACCCGTTCTTGCTCTTGCGGTCTTCGCGCTCCTTGCGGCCCTCGGCGCGGCCGTTCTCTGGCCGGGACGGGGCGTCGCCGCCCGGCTTCGACGCGCGGCCCGCCTCTCCGAGCGCGTGTTGCTGGAAGACGTGCTGAAGCAGCTTCACAAGCTGGAGTACGACAAGCTCCCCGCCACGCCGGAAAGCGTCGCCGGCGGCGTGCAAGCCTCGCGCCACCAAGCGATTCGGCTGCTCCAGCGGCTGGAGGAGAGGGGGTTCGCGACAGTGCGCGACACCCGCTTCCGGCTCACTCCGGCCGGGCGCGACTACGCCTTGCGGATCGTGCGGACCCACCGCCTGTGGGAGCGCTTTCTGGCGGACCGGACCGGCACGCCCGCCCAGGACTGGCACGGTCTGGCGGAGGAACGCGAGCACGTCCTGTCCGCCGCCGACACCGAGGAATTGGCGGCTGCGCTGGGCCACCCGGCCTACGACCCTCACGGCGATCCGATCCCCACGGCGGCCGGCGAAGTGCCCGCGCGCTCGGGCTTCCCGCTGTCGTCGTTGGGCACCGGCGAAAGGGGCGTGATCACCCACCTGGAGGACGAGCCCGCCGCGATCTACGGCGAGCTGATCGCGCTTGACCTGGGCTTGACCGCCACGGTGGAGCGCCTGGACGGACCTCGCGGCGTGGTTCGCTTTCGCGTCGGCGACCAAGTGCACGAAGTGCCCGCCGCGGTGGCGCGCAACGTGACCGTCGAGCCGGCCGGGGGTCCGCCGCCCGCCCGATGGTCCCGAACGCTGGCCGACTTGCCTCTGGGCGCTTCGGCCAAGGTCGTGGGCCTCTCGGCGGCCTGCCGAGGCCCGGCGCGCCGGCGCCTGTTGGACTTGGGCGTGGTGCCCGGCACGGTCGTGCGCGCGGTCATGCGGAGCGCGGGCGGCGACCCCGTGGCCTACGACGTTCGCGGCGCACTGGTGGCGCTGCGACGGGAACAGGCGGCATGGGTGGGCGTGGGTGCGCCCGCGACGGAGGATGCGGCGTGACGCCGGGAGCGGCAGGGGCGGCCTTGGCGAGCAGGGACGCCGCCGGCGAAGGGCCCGGACGGACTCGGCGCCGGCGCTTGGTGCGCCTGGGGCTCAGTCCTCGCAAGTGGGACGACCTGATCGCGCTGGCCGGCAACCCCAACGTGGGCAAGTCGACCGTGTTCAACGCCCTGACCGGGCTTCGCCAGCACACCGGGAACTGGCCGGGCAAGACCGTGGTGCGGGCCGAAGGGGCGTTCGTCCACGAGCGCCGGCGCGTCAAGGTGGTGGACTTGCCCGGCACCTACTCGCTCCAAGCCGCCAGCACCGACGAGGAAGTGGCCCGCGACTTCCTCCTGTTTGGAGAGCCCGACGTGGTGGTGGTGGTGGTGGACGCGGCGCGGCTGGAACGGAACCTCAACTTGGTCCTCCAGGTCTTGGAGATCACCGGTCGAGTGGTGGTGTGCCTCAACCTGATGGACGAGGCGCGGCGGCACGGCGTCTCGGTGGACGTGAAGCGGCTGGAGAAGGAACTGGGCGTGCCGGTGGCGCCGGCGGTGGCCCGCGAGGGCGAAGGGATCGAGGCGCTGCTGGACGCGGCCGCCGCCGTGGCGTCGGGACGCCGCAGTACGCGCCCGTTCCGCAGTCGGTCCCATCCGCCCCAGGTGGCGGACGCCGTGGCGACCGTGAGGGGGGCGCTGAAGGACGAGTTCCCCGGCCTTTCCAACGCAGGCTGGGTGGCCCTCCGCCTTCTCCAGGGCGACGAGAGCGTGGCCCGAGCGGTCCGATCGGACGAGATCGGGCGTCCCGAAAGCGCGTCCGCGAACGAGGCGGCGCCTGCGCATGAAGCCGCGCCATTGCGCCGTCCCTCCGAGCAACGGGGGGCGCGCGTCCTGGCGACCGCGACCCGTCAACGCTGGACCCTCCGCCCCGGGTTCGACGACGCCATGGCCGAAAACCTCTACCGGGAAGCGGCCCGCATCGCCGCTGTCGCGACTTCCAAGTCCCGTCGGGGCGGAGCCGCGTTCGACCGAAGACTGGATCGATGGCTCACCAGCCGCTTCGCGGGCTTCCCGCTCATGCTCCTGATATTGGCAGCGGTGTTCTGGGTGACGATCGCCGGCGCCAACGTGCCGTCGGCGATGCTGGCGGCGATGCTGGTGGACGGGCTCCATCCGCTCCTGCACCAGTTCGGCGGCTGGGCGGGCATGCCCTGGTGGCTGGCCGGCTTCCTCTTTGACGGCGTCTACCTGGCCACGGCCTGGGTCGTGAGCGTGATGCTGCCCCCCATGGCGATCTTCTTCCCCCTGTTCACGCTGCTGGAAGACTTCGGCTACCTGCCGCGGGTCGCCTTCAACCTGGACGCTCTCTTTCGGCGCGCCGGCGCCCACGGCAAGCAGGCCCTGACGATGAGCATGGGGTTCGGCTGCAACGCCGCCGGCGTCGTGGCCGCCCGGGTCATCGACAGTCCTCGGGAACGCCTCGTCGCCATCGTCACGAACAACTTCTCCCTGTGCAACGGACGGTGGCCCACGCAAATCCTGGTCGCCAGCATCTTCATCGGTGCCCTGGCCCCGCCGCGCTTGGCCGGCCTGGTCTCCGCCGCCGCCGTCGTGGCGGTGGCCCTGCTGGGCGTAGCGTTCATGTTTCTGGTGTCGTGGGGGCTGTCCCGCACGGTCCTCCGGGGCGAAGCCACCACGTTCTCGCTGGAGCTTCCCCCCTATCGCCCGCCGCGCATCCTGCGGACCCTGTACACCTCGCTCGTCGACCGCACGCTGATCGTCCTGTGGCGCGCCGTGCTCTTCGCCGTCCCCGCCGGCGCCGTCATCTGGCTCGTCTCCAACATCTCGGCGGGGGACGCCTCGCTGGCCGAGCACGCCATCGGCCTCCTGCACCCGCTGGGTCTCCTGCTGGGCCTGAACGGCGTCGTCCTCCTGGCCTACGTGATCGCCGTGCCCGCGAACGAGATCGTGATCCCGACGATCCTGATGCTCACGGTGCTGACCCTGGGCGCCCCGGAGCTGGGCGCGGGCGCCGGCGTCATGTTCGAAGGCGACTCGGCCACGGAGATGGAAGGACTGCTGCGGGCCGGCGGCTGGACGCTCCTGACGGGGGTAAGCCTCATGCTGTTCAGCCTGCTCCACAACCCGTGCTCCACAACGCTGTACACGATCTACAAGGAGACGCGAAGCGCGCGATGGACGGCGCTGTCGGCGCTGCTGCCGCTGGCCCTGGGCTTCGTGGTCTGCTTCCTGCTGGCCCAGATCTGGCGGTTGTCAGCCTCTCTCTGACGCGGGCGCGGCCCCTTCCGGCGGGCCGGCGACCTCCAGCATCTCCCGGACCGAGCACACCTTGACCCGCGGCCGCCCCCGCGCCTGCCCCTGCGCCGTCTCGTGGGCGTCCAGGCGTGCCCATCCCGCCTTGTCCACCCAGCGCACCCCCCGGTCGCGGAGCAGCGCTTCGACGCCGCCGGCCTCGCTGGACCCGGCGTCCACAGCCGTCCCGGCGCTCCCGCCCGTCCCGATCCCCACCGCCCGATCCTCCGCCATGAGCGCCGCCGTGGCCGCCGCGTCGGCCTTGTTGGTGCCTATCACGCCGGTGGGACCCCGCTTGGCCCACCCCACCACGTACTCGCCCGGCAGCGGCGCGCCGTCCGCGCCCAGGACCCGCCCGCCCTCGTTGGGCACGATCCCCCGCGCCTCTTCGAACGGGACCCCCGGCGTCGGCGTCCCCCGGTATCCCACCGACCGAAGCACCAAGCCGCACGAGATCGTCTCGAGCGTGCCCGTCCCCACGGCGCGCAGACCTCCGTCGTCCGAAGGCGCCAAGCGGGTGCGCTCGACCCGCACGCCGGCCACGCGCCCGTCCCGCCCAACGATCTCCACCGGCGAGGCGAAGAAGCGGAACCGGACCGTCCGCCCGCCCCCGCTGGACTGGCCGGCGTAGCCGCGCAAGGTGGCCATGTTGCGGCCCTTCATGCGGTTCGTCTCCTCGACCGCGGCACTGGCGGCGTCCAGTCCCAGCTCCGCCGGGTCCACCTGGGGCGACACGCCCTCCAGCCGGCCGAACTCGCGAAGTTCCGGGTTCGTGAACGAAGCCTGCACGGGGCCGCGCCGCCCCAGCAGCACGACCTCGCGAACCCGACTCCGACGGAGCGCCCGCAAGGCGTGGTCGGCGATGTCGGTGGCGGCCAGCCGCGCGGGGTCCAAGACCAGGATCCGCGCCACGTCCAGCGCCACGTTTCCGTTCCCGACGACCACGACGCGCTCGCAGTCCAGCCCGAACGTCGCGTTCCTGTATCCGGGGTGGCCGTTGTACCAACCGACGAAGCTGGTGGCGTCGCGGCTCCCGGCCAGGTCCTCGCCGGGAATGCCCAGCCGGCGACCGGTCTGGGCGCCGAAGGCGTAGACGATCTGGTCGTAGAGCCGACGAAGCTCCGCCACGTGCACGTCCGAGCCCACGGTCACGTTCCCGAAGTAGCGGACCCGGTTGCGTTCCAGCAGCTTGGCGTACGCCCGCGCGGCCGTCTTCATGTGCTGGTGGTCGGGGGCCACGCCGTCGCGCACCAGCCCGTACGGCGCAGGAAGGCGGTGGAAGACGTCCACCGCGGCAACCGCGGGGGCGCCCCCTTCCTCGCGGCCCTGTCCGTCCCCGCCGCCGCCCTTGTCGAGAACGGCCCCGGCCGCGTAGAAGCCCGCCGGCCCCGCCCCCACCACCGCCACGCGCCAACCCGCCGACGCTCCCCGGCGCAACTTCGCCGCTTTGGGCTCCGTGCTGGCCGCCCCGCGTCGGTTGACCCCGGAAGGGTTCATCGGCGAGCTTTCCGTTTCCGCATAGACGAGTCCCAAGCCGCAAGATAATGACGCCAAGCACCTGCACTCCGCTACGGACGCGACGGTTTACGCTACGGACCCGACGGTTCGGCGTTCCGGCCGCGGCGCCCGCGCTGCTCCTGGTCGTCGTCGGCTGCGGCGGCGCCGACACGGGATCGGACTCCGCCGATCAAGCGCCCGCGTCAGCCGACGCCGCCGTGGCCCCGGAGGCCGCCCCCCCCGCCCATCCGCCCGCCTTCGCCGTCGATCCAACCCTGCTGCCCGAAGGCGTCACGGAGGCGATGGTCCGCGAGGGCCGGGAGATCTTCAACGGGGCCGGCATCTGCTACACCTGCCACACCGTGGAGGCGACGGGCGGTCCGCTGGCGCCCGACCTGACCGACGACCAGTGGCTGAACGTGGACGGCGAGTACGCCTCCATCGTCGAGCTGGTCAAGACGGGCGTCGCCCAGCCCGTGGAACACCCGGGCGCAATGCTGCCCAGGGCCGGGATGCCGCTGACCGACGAACAGGTGGCGGCGGTGGCCGCCTACGCCTACATGCTCGCGCGCTGAGTCGTTACGCCGCGTTCGCCGAACAGGTCCGCCTGAACGCCGCCGTCCCTTCGGAAGCCGTCCACGGAAAGCGGAGGCAGTCCGGCCTCGAGTCCGGCCTTCCTGGCCGCCACGCGGAACAGGGCGTGCATCTGGTCCGCGTAGCTTCCCCGCCCCCGAAACCGGCTGTGAAAGGCCGGGTCGTCCAGCCGTCCCCCTCGAACGTCTCGAACTCGCGCCAGCACCTTGTCCTTGCGTTCGGGGAAGTGGCGCTCCAGCCATGCGGCGAAGTGGTCCGCCACGGGTCCGGGCAGGCGCAGCACCAGGAATACGGCGGAGCGAGCGCCGGCGTCGGCCGCGGCCTCGAGGATCGACGGAACCTCGTGGTCCGTCAGCCCGGGGATGACCGGAGCAAGGTTCACGTTCACGGGCACGCCCGCCCGAGACAGCGCCGCCACGGCCTCCAGCCGCCGCGCGGGCACCGACGTTCGGGGCTCCATAGCGCGCTGAAGCTTGTTTCGCAGCGTCGTGATCGAGAGCGTCACGTGAACGCATCCGTGGCGCGCCATTTCCGCCAGGATGTCCACGTCCCGCGTCACCAGGTGGTTCTTGGTCACGATGCTCGCCGGGTTCCTGAAGTCCCGGAGGACCTCCAGGCACCCCCGCGTCAACCGGAACCGCCGCTCCGCGGGCTGGTAGGGGTCCGTCACGCCCGACATGCAGATCGGCTGAGGCGTCCATGCGGGCGAGGCCAGAGCCTTGCGAAGAAGCTCCGGCGCCCGGTGCTTGACCACGATCTTGCGCTCGAAGTCCAGCCCGGACGAGAACCCGAGCTGTTCGTGCGTCGGCCGGGCGTAGCAGTACACGCAGCCGTGTTCGCAGCCCCGGTACGGGTTGACGGAAGCGGCGAACGGCACGTCCGGGCTTCGGTTGCGCGAGACGACCGACCGGCTGGCGTCGGCCAGGAACTCGGTCGCCAAGTCTCCGGGGGTTCGATGCTCCGGGTCCAGCTCCCGGTGGATCGAGTCGAACCGGTTCGGGGGGTCGCAAGGCACGGCTCGCCCGCGAACGGGGAGGGGCCGCGTGTCAGCCATTGACCGAATCGAAAAAAGGCTTGCCGCCCTGTCGGACCGCACCCTGCGCTACCACTACATCATTCAGCTGGGCCGCCGCCTGCCCCCGATGGTGCCCGACCTCAAGACGGAAGCCAACCAAGTGCGCGGCTGCATGAGCCCCGCATGGCTCTCCGGTAGCCTGGAGGCGGAAGCGGGCGGCGCCGAAGCCGTCCTCCGCTTCGTGGGAGACTCGGAGTCGGTGATCGTCAAGGGCCTTTTCGCCGTCCTGGCCGAGGTCTACAACGGCAAGACGCCCGAAGCCGCCCTGGCCGTGGACCTGTCGGACGTCTTCGAACGCCTTCGGTTGGGCGAGGTCCTGAGCCCGAACCGGCGGAACGGCTTCTACTCCATGGTGGAGACGATTCGCCGCGCCGCGGCCTGCCTGGCCGCCGAACGCTCCGGCGAAGGGTCCGATCCGACCTAGGAAGGGTCCGGCTTGGCTTGGATCTCGTAGCCCACGCGCCAGTTGGACATGTTCTCCGGGTCGCCCGACCCCTCGTCTCCCGGCTCCACGCGCCCCAAGTACTGCTCGATGGGGCCGGTGAACTCGCGCCGGTAGAACTCCAGCTCGTCGTTGTCGGAGAACTGATCCAGCTCTTCGCCCCGGAGTTCGATCACCAAATGGTCGGTGACCCGGCCCTCGAACAGGACCTTGTCCAGGTTGTTGAGCCGGTTCCAGCGGGGATGGTCGGAGATGGGATAGTGGCCCTTGGAGGGCAACCGGGTCTCCTTGGACATCCCCCCGTGGTTCCGCGTGGACACCTTGGCCCAGAACACGAATTCGCCCTTGGCCTTGAAAAAAGGCTCCAGATTGTCCAGAATCTGAACCCAACGAAGGGTCACGGCGATCCGCTGTCCGCCCTGTTCTTCCATTTCCTCGACTCCCTGATGATCAGAATGCTCGCGACTGGCCGGATAACCTGCCGGCCGAAAGATACAAGGGGACGGATGCGTTCGTCCAGCCCTCGGTCGTGAACGGCCCCGACGCGGGTTCGGCTCCGGAAGCCTCGCCCGGCCGCGGCGCGGGCTCGGGCTACGACCCGTACTGGGAATGGCTGGCGATTCTGCTTCGCAGGCGCCGGCTGATCCTTGGAGTGGCTCTGTTGGCGTGCCTAGCCACGACGGGACCCCAAGTCTTCCGCCCCCGAACCTACGTCGTTCAAGCCTCCTTCGTGACAAGGGCCAGCGCGGAGTCGCGCACCAACAGATCCCTTGCTTCCCTGGTGGCCGGCAGCGGGATCCACCTGCCCAGCTTGCTGGGCGGCAACAGCTCGTACTTCGTAGAGGTCATCACAGCGAGAGACGTGCTCCAGAGGGTGGCGAGCGCAACATACCAGACCTCGGACGGCACGATCGGTAGCCTTGCCGAAATCACTAGGAGCCGGGGCAGGACGCCCGAGGAACGCATGGTCCGAACGGTTAGGTACCTGCGCCGGGCGGTGACGGCAAGACAGATTGCCCGCTCCAACAAAGTTGTCTTCTCGGTGGAGACGCGATGGCCCGAGGTTTCGCTTGCGATCGCGGAACGGCTTCTGGACCAAGTATCGCGCTTCAACATTGAGGTGACGCAAGAACAGGGGCGCGCGGAAAGGGAATTCCTGGATGACCGGCTGGAGTCGGCCGGGGAAGATGTCCGTGCCTGGGAGGACTCGTTGCAGGTCTTCCTGGCCAGCAACCGGGATTTTGGACCATATAGTCAGCAACGCTTCGAGCACGACCGCTTGTCGGCTGAACTGCAGCGGTCCCGAACGGTGTACACCCAGTTGACCCAGCATCACGAGCAGGCTCTGCTGACCGAGACCCGCGAGGGACTGACGATCACCGTCCTGGACTCGCCGCAGATGCCGATCCGGGGCCGGCATCGATTATCACTGGGGTGGCTGTTTCGGGCATTGGTCTCGACGATGATGGGCGTTGCAGTCGGGATCTTTGTCGCGTTCATGGCCGAAGGGCTATCCAAGTCGGGTACTTCGGGGCTCTCCGTCGCGATAAGGACCTCGGTGCCTTCTTCTTCCTTGATCGCCCGATTCTTGACTCGTGCTCTCGGCACCCTATCTCGGCGCCGTACTTCCTCCACCAAAGACAGATTCGTTTCATGACGAGATTTCGTTGGGTTTCAGTGGGCATCGTCCGGCTTCATGCATTCGTCCTCCTTGCAGCCGGAGGGTCGGCGGCTACGACGGCGGGGGTCTTCGCCCAACAGGCCGAGATTGCCAGGCAGGTGCGCCAGATGTCGACCGCCGAGATCGTGCAGGCGGTTGTCGCTTCGGGCCTGTCCAGGGCGGAGGCACGCGTCCGGCTGGGGCAGCTGGGCTACGATCCCTATCTTGCCGATCCTTACTTCGACGCTATTGGCCGAGGGACGACACTTCCCCGCGGGGAAGTGGAAGCATCGGCGCTGGAAGCCTTTCGGGGCATAGGCTTGGTCGTCGACATCGATACGACGGCGTCGGTAATCCAACGGCCGCCCCTTGCCGATTCCTTGGGCGATCTGGCCTCCGAGGGTCCGCGGGTCTTTGGACGCCGCGTCTTCCGGCAGTCCACGTCTCGCTTCGGGCCCTTGCTGACTGGACCCGTGGGAGACGACTACGTACTCGGGCCGGGCGACCGCATCACGCTGATCGTAACAGGCAACGTCGAGCTGGTGCGGGAGCAGATGGTTGTTTCCAGAGAAGGGTTCTTGGTGATCCCCGACGTTGGCCAAGTGGCAGTGGTCGGGCTTACTGTGGAGGAGTTGCGCGAACGCCTCTTCACGCGCTTGAGGCGTGTGTACAGCGGGATCGGTCGGGGACCCGACGCCAATACCTTCTTCAGCGTTTCGATCGCCGGCCTGCGGACGATTCAAGTCAGGGTTCTGGGCGAAGTCGTACGCCCGGGCTCCTACCAGCTCAGTTCCGTGGCCACGGTGCTGGAAGCCTTGTACTTCGCAGGGGGACCAACCGACCACGGTACGTATCGTCGCGTCATGCTCCGGCGGGGCCGAGAAGCCCCCCTGGAAGTCGATCTCTATCCCTATTTGACGGCGGGCAACCTATCGGAAGACCACCGATTGCAGTCGGGCGACGTCGTCTTTGTTCCGGAGGTGGGTCGCCAGGCCACGATCATAGGCGAAGTGCGTCGCGCGGCGATCTTCGAGCTGGCCCAGGGCGAGGAACTGAAGGATCTGCTGCAGTTTGCGGGCGGCCTCTTGCCCAGTGCCTCGACTCACCGCGCAGGGGTCGAGCGCATTCTGCCGTCGGCCGATCGAACGCCGGGAGTGGATCGAGTCATGGTCGACGCCCCGCTGGCCGCAGTGATGGAAGGAACCGAATCGTTCGATGTCCTGCCGGGGGACCAAATCTCTATTTACCCTGTCCGCGCTGATCTGCGGCGTCGCGTGGAGATCCGGGGTGCCGTTTGGTTCCCCGGCCACTACGAATTGCGCTCGGGAACGACGGTGGCATCGCTCATTGAACGTGCCGGCGGTGGTTCCCCCGGCGCACTGTTGGATCAAGTCCAGCTAAGGCGATTTATTTCCGAGGAAGGCAACCAACAGTTAGTCGGCACTGATTCACTGCAGACAGTGTTGCAGGACCAAGATATCGTAACCGTGTACAGCCGGGATCAATTTAGTCAGATCGACTCGATCTTCGTGTATGGCGGGGTACAGAATCCTGGCGGGTACCCATACCTTCGAGGAATGCTAGCCAGCGATGCCGTGATGGAAGCCGGAGGCTTTCTGAAGGATGCGAATAATCGCTTTGTGAACGTTGTTCGAAGGTTAGACCACAACCGATCTGCCGAAGTGACGACCGTCATGTTGGCCGACCGATTCGACGACTTGGGGCAGTTGTCTGATATCTCCGCCAGGGACGGATGGGTGCCGGAAACGACGATACCGCTTACCCCGGGATCCGCCGTCTACGTTCGCCGAGAGAGAACCGACGATTACGGGCACGTGTCGATTATAGGGGAAGTCACGGTTCCCGGCCAGTACGCCCTGCTAGGACGGGGAGATCACTTTTCGAGCGTCTTGAGTCGCGCGGGCGGGATCAACCAATACGCCGACACTGCCGGCGTCCAGCTGGTCAGGGAGCGAATCAACGTCGGTATTGAGTACGATAAAGCAGTTCGCTACCAGCGTAGTGAGTATGACCCCATTTTGATTGATGGCGACACGATCCGAATCGCAGCCCGTGACGAAACGGTCTTCGTGAACGGGGCGGTCAACTTTCCGAGTAGGGTCATGTTCGTCTCCGGCATGGGAGTAGAGGATATACTTTCCGAGGCAGGAGGTCCCATCGAAAGCGCTGACCTCGACCGGATTAGCGTGCGCTACGCCGATGGACGCAGGCGTACAGTGACGAAGGCTCTCGGGTTGTTTCGGCGCTACCCCACCGTGAGGCCAGGAAGCCAGGTCTTTGTGCCCTTGCAGGACGAGCAATCCGGGACCGATTGGGGCACCATCTTGAATGCGTCGCTCACGGCGACCTCGACGATGACGACGCTCTTCCTGCTCATAAGGGAGATCAGTAACAACTGACGCGACGCCTCGCATGCCGGACGAGCACTCGGGCGACCGCCGAGAGGCCCGGCGGCTTCGCGCCGCGAGTTCGGTTGGCGGCGCCGGTGCGAAACGCCAGGGACCATTGGCGGAACAAGTTGCCGTAGGCCGAGAGGAGAGAGTTGCGGGGGTCGTAGACGTTTGTGGCCTCGGACGAGACGCCGTTCAGCTCGACGACCTTGAAGTGCCCGGCCTGAATGTCGCCGAACGACGCGCCCCGAAGGTCGTAGCGACCGAAGTAGAAGCCCTCGACCCCGCGGCTCAGATCCTCCACGGCCCGAGCCAGGGCGGGCGTCTCCATGCGCCCTCCGTCGCGGAACTCGGCGCCCAGGCAGTGGTTGCCCAGCTCCTGCAGGACAACCTGCTCGCCCTTGGCCGGGACTCGGTGCATGTCCGTCCCCAGCTGGCGGGCGAACACCTTGGCTTGGTGCCGCAGCCGACGGTCCGCGAAGATCAGGCGGGCAACGGAACGGCGGCTGTCGCCCACGACCACGGGTTGGCGCTTTTCGGTGATTCCGAAGATTCGCCCGCGCTCCCAGCCGGGCATGCGGTGGTAGAAGACCCCCAGCTCGCGGCCGGGCACGTACTCTTGCACGATCAGCGGGTGCTTGGCGTCGGCCAGCCGGTTCGCTAGCCCTTCGGCGTCCCGAACCACGGAAACGCCCGTGCCCCGCTCGCCCACGTCGGGCTTCACGACGACGGGGAACCCGCCCACATGGGCGACCGCCTCCAGCGCGGCGGCGTGGAGTCGTTCGGGTTCGAGCTGGGCGGGGCACAGAAGTCGAGTCTTTGCGACCCGGTCGGCGGCGGCCCCGGACGCGACCCGACCGCGTTCCAGGGCCGAGAGGATGCCGAACTTGGATTCGCCGACCAATCCGCCGAAGGGCTCGATTCCCGGGTTGGCCGCCGCGAAGAGCGTCAGCGAGCGGTAGCGGAGGGCCACGCAGCAGAACCACGCCGCCACCGGCAGGTAGAAGAGCCAGGGGGGCCAAAACTCCCACCGGCGCAGGCGGTCCCACCGACGCTCGAACCGTCGGCGTCCCGCGGCCGTGGCCAGGGGCAACGCGACGCGAAGGCCCACCAGGACGGCGAGGCCGAGAACTGCCAGCCAGGGAAGGATGCGCTCCGGCTCGACGCCGGTCCAGGCGGTGGTCGCTTGGCCGAAGAGCGTGGTGGCGCCGACCAGCAGGGGCGTCCACGCGGCGGCGGCGATCAGGGCCCAGAGCGCGAAGACGGGGAAGGGAAGGCGCACCACGCCGGCCGCCACGTACGTCGGAAGGCGGGTGCCCGGCACGAACCGGCCCCACAGGACCAGGGCTGCGCTTCGCCGGGCGAACCAGCGACAGGCGCGTTCCAGGTCGTCGGAGCCCACGAGCCACCGGACGGGTGCGACCCTCGCGACGGGCCGCCCCACGAGTCGCCCCGCAGCGTACAGCAGCAGGTCGCCCGCGAAGATCCCCGCCATGCAGGCCGCCGCGCCCGGAAGCCAGGGCAGAGCGCCGCGGACCACCAGGAGCCCGGTCCCGATGCAGGCCAAGTCTTCCGAGACCAGGGTGGCGGCTGCGATCAGGACGAGGGTCACCCAGAGAGCGAAGCCCGTGGCCGGCGGGACGGTTGCGGCGTCGAAGGGGACCGCCGCCGCGCGAATCCGCTCCGGCAGGGCGGTGCGGCGGACGGCGGTCCGGCCCGCTTCCGCCCGGGCGACGAAGTCCAGGACGACGGGGGCGACCGCCTCCGGGCGAGCGAACGTCAGGAAGTGATCGCCGTCCAGCAGCGCGAGCTCGGCCTGGGGCACGATGCGGTGGTGCTCGATCGCTGCCGCCACCGGCACGAGCGGGTCCCGGCGCCCGTGAACCACCAGCATGGGGCCGGCGTACTCCTGCAGGACCGTGCGCAAGGGTCGCTGGTCGGTGTCGTAGAAGTTCCGGGCGTAGGCTCGACCCAGGAAGGCGCCGTCGGCCAGGCCGAAGTGGGGGACCAGCTCGCCCACGACCCAAAACGCGAACAGCTGCAAGCCGTGCAGCGCGCGGTTCAGGTGGTAGTCTCCCAGGAGTTCGTGCTCCTGGACGCCCGTCGCAGACAGCAGGGTGATCGACGCCAGCCGGTCTGGACGGGTGCGGTGCATCTCCAGCGCCACGCCCCCGCCCAGCGAGAATCCCACCACGTGGACCCGTCCCACTCGCAGCGAGTCCAGGAGCTGGAGCGCCATCGCCGCGTGGGCGCGGATCGAGTAGTCGGGAACTCGGGCCGTGGAAGCGCCGAATCCGGGCAGGTCCGGCGCCAGCGTGCGACGGTGCGCGCCGAATCCGGGGGCCAAACGCCGGAACGACGACCCGCTGCCCGGGCTTCCGTGGAGCAGCAGCACGGGCAACGGGTGGCCGGCAGGTTCCTCGGCGCCGGCGGACGGTGCGCCGGCGCCATTCGAGGGGACGTCGGGCGCCCACTCCCGGTAGGCGATGGCGACGGGTCCTCGGGGCGGCGGGGGGGCGCCCTCCACATGCTGCACCTTCTGGTCCGGCGCGGGAGCGGGGGGCGAGCGGAAGGCCCGGACGACATGCGACGCGCCCAGAAGCACGAGGTAGGCGAGAAGGACGACGGCCTTGCGGGGCCAGCGGAAACGTTTGTTCACTACACTGGCTCGTACTCGCGAAGCATGGCCTGTCGCAGGTCGTAGGCCAGAGCCTTGCGGTCGGCGCTGCGGATCGGGCCGTCGCCGAACCGGATCCGGCAGTCCACGCCCCGCAGCGCGCACAGGCCCGCCAAGTGTTGCCCGAACGTCATGTCGCCCCACCAGCACACGCGGTCCCGGGCGCGGACGCCGACTTCGGTTGCGCGGTACGACAGCGTGACCCAGTACACCGGCGCCCGGCGTGCCGCCGCCAGCTCCAGCAGTGACGCCTTGAAGGGCAAGATCGTGGCGCCGTCGGTGCTGGTGGCCTCTGGGAAGACCACCACGCCGTCTCCGCGTCCGATCGCCCGCTCAATGCCTTCCAGGACCCGCAATGCGTCGCGCTTTCGGGTCCGGTCGATGAAGACGGTGCCGGCGATCGTGGCCATCCAGCCCCAGAACGGCCATCGTCGCACTTCGGCCTTGGACACGAAGACGACCGGCAGCACCGAAGCCAGAACCGGAATGTCCAGGTAGCTCAGGTGGTTGGACACGACCAGGGCGCCCGGCGGCGGCGGCTTGCCGCTCGTCGCCCTGCGAACGCCCAAGACGGCGAGCACGCGGCGGCCCCAGAACGCCATGGCGCGCCTGCGGATGGCGGCGCGGACCGCGGCGTCCCCGTTGCGGCGCAACCGCGCGAAGGCCCGTGCGACGACCAGTCCGGCGGCGATGGCCGCGGTCCAGACCAAGACGGCGACCACGCGGACGCCCGCGCGGAGCCAGTCGCGAAGTTGGGGGCGGTAGGCGGGCGGGGCCGGCGCGCGTTCGGAGTCAGCCGAAGAAGGTGTGGTAGACACGGCTCTCCAGCTCCCGGATGTCCAGCACGACCAAGAAGTCGATCGTGCCGAAGTCGCGGTCCACCGCCGGAGGTCCGCAGATCTTCGCTCCCAAGGTCAGATAGCTCTCGAAAAGCGGCGGGATCTCGAAGGGAGCGCAAGGGGCGTCCGCGCACTCGTGAAGGCCGCACTCCAGACCCGGCAGCGGCCACGCCCGTGCACTTTCGTGCAGGCGGTCGTCGCTCACCAGGCGGGCGTGGACCTCGTTGCCCACGCGCCCGTCCTGGGTGGTCAGCGAACAGCAGCCGAAGAGGTAGTGCTTGCCCGTCCAGGTCAGGTAGCGGGCCAGCCCTTGCCACAGCAGGTGCAGCACGCGGCGACTCCGGTGCTCCTTGGCGATGCAGGCCCGGCCCACCTCCACCGCGTGCTCGACCATCGAAAGGGGGAAGCCCGAGATGTCGAACTCGCGGGCCGAGTAGAAGCCGCAGTTGGCCGCGGCCATCGCCGCCGTCTGCATGCGGTAGGTGCCCACGGCCTCGCCCGTGGACTGGTCCAGGATGAGCAGGTGGTGAAGGGCTTCGTCCAGGTCGTCGGCGTCCAGCCCAGTCGCGTAGGACTCCTCCAAGCCTTCCCCCAACTCCAAGTTGAACACCTTGAAGCGAAGCCGTTGCACGGCGCGAAGTTGCGCCGCCGACCGGACGAACGTCAGGCGGTACTTGCCCTTGACCACGTCTTCCGGGGGAAGCGCGTCCTCGGCGACCGGGAACCCCGCGGCGCGTCGGCTTCGGGGCGGCGGAGGCGGGGGCGTCGAGGCGCGGGCGTCGGTGGCGGCGCGGGCGTTCTGGGCGGGGTTGGCGGCCTTGCTGGAGCGGGCGTGTTGGGCGTTGCCGACGTTCTCGGCGGCGCGAGCGTCTTTGTCGGGACGGACTCCCGTGCCGGAGCGGGTCAACGCAACCTCCGCATCTCGCGGGGATCGACTCGGACGAAGGTGGTGGGACCTTTGCGGATCAAGCGACCGCGGGCGCCCACGGGTACGCCCACCAGCTCCCCGATCGCCTCGCCGACGGCTTCGCCCTGCGGACCCGTCAGCAAGAGGCCCTCGGTGCGCCCGTCCTCCAGTCGAACGGCCAGGAGCGGAGGAACGCCGCCGCGAATGCACAGCCGAGCACACGCCCGGTGGACGATCCCCGACCCCGGGTTCATGACGCCGAAGTGGCACTTGGCGCCGACGATCTCCCCTTCCAGGTCGAAGAACCCCAGGTCCTCCGGCGGGTCCGCGCTCGGCGCCGGCTCGTCCAGCGGGACCACCGACCCCGGTTCGACCTGAATCGCAGCCTGGCCGTCGCGAAACGCCAGCGAGCCCCGCAGCCTCGCGGCTCCGCCGACCGCGGCGGCCACCAGCGCGTCGGCGCCGGACTTGCCCGGTCCCACGAGCAGGTAGCGCGACGCGACGGTGCCGCGGCGAACCAGCAGGGACGGGTACGGGTCCGCCGTCACGAGCCCTTGGAAGGAGCGGACGGTTCCGAACTCGAACGTCGCGACGGGAAGGGGGCGGTGGCCCGCGGCCGTCGTCACCGCCAAGGCCCCGGCGATCGCCAGCAACGCCCCGGCCAAAGCGACGCGGGCGGGGGGCGGGCGCGACCGGCCGAACGGCGTCACGGCGCCGCTCCCGCGGGTTCGGCGGTCGTGCCGATGCGAGCGGTGCGGGCCGGCGTGCCCAGCGGATTGGGTTCGGGGTCGACCCAGACGAAGTCGTCGCGGATCACCACGTCGTGCGTTTCCAGGCGGTCCTTGAAGGGGGCCGGCGCGCAACCCGTGACCGGATCGTACTGGAAGCCGTGCCAGGGGCAGGTGATGCAGCCGTCCACGATCCTGCCCTCGCCGACGGGTCCCATCTGGTGGCGGCAGACGTTGGACACGCACGACACCACGCCCCGGTGACGGAAGACCGCGACCCGCTCCCCGCCCAGCGCCACCACCTTGGCGCGGTCCTCCGGCACGTCGCGAGCGCGCACGGTTCGCACGAAGCCCGGTGCCGGAGGATCGCCGGCTCCCCGAACGACCGCCCGGTCTCGCCGTCGTTCGCGCAAGCCGGCGGCAAGCTGCACGGCGACGAGGGCGGCGCCGGTGCCGGCGGCAACTGCCCAGAGGTAGCTTCTTCCTTCTTCCTGGAGGGCGCCCAGGGCCACGTGCCCCACTAGCGCCGCGTAGGCTGCGTAGACCAGCATGTGGAGGCTCTTCCACGTCGCCGGGGTCAGGGTGGCCAGCCAGAAGTCGTGGCTGGTCGCGGCCATGACGAACAGCACCGCCAGCGCAAGCGCGCCCAGAAGCTGGAACGGCGCGTCCCCATCCAGCCCCGCCGGGCCGCCGCCGGAGAGCAGGCTGGCCAACGGGTCCAGGACGCCCAGGAAGTGGAATTGGAAGAGGGCCAGCGCCCCGTGGGCCGACGCGGCCAGGAAGGTGGCCACGCCCAAGTGCCTTCGGTTCCGCAGCACCGGGAGGAACCGCGGCGAGAGGCGCGCAAGCGGACCCGCGGCGAGCGCGCCCGTCAGCATGACGAACGCCAAGCTGCCCGAAGCCCGGAGAACGAGCGTCTCGGCGGAGACTTGGGGCTGGAGGGCCAGGGACGCGCCGGCGAAAGCGGCCAGGTAGACGCCCGCGAACGCGGCCACGGCAAGGTCGTACTTCACCTTTTGGGGCGACCAGCCCACCGCGCGGTACGCGACGCTCATCGGGCCTTGCCGACCTCGTCGGGCGTGTCCGGCAAGCCGGTCCGACCCACGGTACCACCGGTTGCGGGAACGCCGCCGGGCACCGTCGTCTCGCCCAGCCGCAGGTTCCGGGCCAAGTCCATCAGCACCAAGCGTCCGTCCGCGGGCAGACCGTCGGGCGTGGGCAGCCACGGCGGACCCGTGGTCACGCTTCCCAGCACCCGGGGCGGGGTGCCTTCCTCTTCCAGCACCAAGCCCGGTTCGGCGGCGTCCAGCGCCGGCGGCAGCGACACCCACAGCCCCGCGCGGCCGTCGGGCGAGCCGTCGCGATGGAAGGCCACGCGAGCCGCGCCGGCCGGCGTATCCACGATCGCCTCCCATGCGGCTCCCTCGGGGGGCGTCCCGACCCCCACGACCGGCGGCGCAAGCCCGGGCGTCGGCCAGGACGCGCGAACCGTCCAGCCGTAGACCAGCAGCGCGCCCGCCGCGACGGCCGCCGCCGCGACGGCCGGCAGGTGGGCTTTCCGGTGGCCGCGCCTCAACGGTCTCTTGCCGTCTTTGGCCCCGCGTTCGCGCGGGATGCGCGTCGCCACTTGACCAGCATCCAGGGCCACAGGGCCGCCGACCCGGGCAGGATCAAGAGGCGAAACCCCAGGGTCGCGTTCTTGGCCGCCGGGTCCACCGCGACCGCGCCCCGCCACGCAAACGCCGGGGCGAAGACGATGCCGACGGCGAGGTAGCACTCCACTGCGGTCGCCAAGGCTTGGGCGAGCGAGAGCGGCATGGGGCGGTCCTCCGCGACGAGCTTGAGCCGGCGAGCGTAAAGCCAGGCGGCCTAGACGCGAGTGCGCGGCGTAGGCGTTCCGCTTGCACGCGCCGGGCCTTGTCCCAAGGTAGTGCCCCGGGGCCCGGCCCGCGCCATCCCGGTTGTTCGGCCTCGTCCCCGGCGACCCCGAGCGCTCCTGCGTCCCGGCGGCTTGGCTCCCACCTACGCCTTCCGCCTCCTGGCGCGTTCGTCCGCAAAGAGGCGGCCGACGGCGATGGACGAGAACGGCGCGGAGAACCGAGCCACGGCCCAGTAAGCCGCGAACGAGAAGGCCACGCCGGGGAACACTTGGTGCAAGTCGTCGGCCCACGGCAGGTGCCGCCACGAGAAGAGCACCGCCAAACCGGTCGCGTAGGAGGCCAACGCGGCGGCGCCGTTCCCTCGCTCCCAGTAGAGGCCCAAGATCAGCGGCGCCGCGAAGCACGCCCCGTACACGGCGCCCGACAGCGCCGTCAGCGAGACGATGTCGGCGGGCGGGTCCAGGGCGATCAGCGCCGTGACCAGGGCGAAGAGCGCCACGTACAGGCGCGTCGAAGACAGGACGGATCGCTCGGTGCGGCCCTTGCGGAAGAACCCGGCGATGTCGCGCTCCGCCGTCGAGGCCATGACCAGCAGCACGCTGTCCAGCGACGACATGGCCGCGGCCACCATGGCCAGGAGCAGGAAGGCGCTCGTGCCGGGAGAAAAGACGCCCTCCATGGCCAGGAGCCGGGGCACCACCAAGTCCGTGTCGTCCAGGCCCGGCGCCACGCTGCGGGCGTACAGCCCCACCGGAATCAGCAGGGAGTACACCACCAGGAACGCCAGCGTGGACACCCACAGGCTGCGACGGGCGGCCGCCCGGCTCTCCAGAGCGTAGAAGCGGGACAGCTGCCGGGGCTCCACGGCGAACTTGAGCGTGTTGGCGAAGGCCACGCCCATGGCCACCGGGACCGCCACGCTGCCGCCCCATCGAAGCAGCGGGGCCGTAGCCGCGTGGTCGGCCAAGGCGCCCAGCGAGCCGATCCCGCCCGCGGCGCGGGTCGTGCCCCAGAACAGCAGGAAGCCGGCCGCGATCATGACCACGCCCTGCACCGCGTCGGTCTTGACCACGGAGATGAAGCCGCCCACCACCGTGTAGACCATGACCACCACGAACACCAGCAGGATCGCCGTCCGGTACGGAATCTCCAGGAAGCCCTCGAGCAGGTACCCGATCCCCACGAAGACGGCCGTCATGTAGATGAACGACGCCAGCAGGATGATCAGGGCGGCCGCGAAGCGCGCCGGCGCGCTGCCGAAGCGGAAGCCGATGAAGTCCGGGATCGTGAGCGAGCCCAGCGACTCGGTGAAGGTGCGAAGCCGAGGCGCCACGGCGACCCACGCGAAGAGGCACATGACCACCACGAACGGCGTCAGCACGAACCACGTGACGCCCCACTCGTACGCCCGACCCGAGAACCCGACGAAGGAGTTGGTGCTGGAGTAGGTGGCGAAGAACGACAGGCCGATCGCCACCGGGCCCATCGCCCGACCACCGACGAAGTAGTCGGCGACGCCCCGCGTGCCGCGCTTGCCGGACCAGGCGTGATAGGCAAGTAGCCCGGTGTAGCCCAGCAGCAGCAGGTGGACGATCCAGTACGTCCGCAGGTTGTCCAGAATCGATTCGATCAACGGCTGCCGGGCTGCGCGGAAGGGGAAGCCTCGAAGATGGAGACCACGGCAGGCTTGCGCACCTTTCCCATCGCGTTGCGGGGCAGCTCCGCCACCATGCGGAAGTCGCGAGGGACCTTGTACGGGGCCAGTCGCTCCTTGCCCCAGGCCCGAAGCTCGCGCGCGTCGGGGGGACGCTCGGGAGCAGGCGCGACGGTAACCCAGGCCGCGCAGACGCGCTGGCCCCAATCCGCGTCCGGAACCCCCGCCACGGCTATGTCGCGGACGCCGGGGTGCGCGCGGTAGACCTCTTCGATCTCCAGGGCCGACACCCGATGCCCCCCCGTCTTGAGAATGTCCACCGACCGGCGCCCCAAGAGCCTATACGAGCCGTCCTCCAGCCGGGCCTCGTCGCCCGTGCGGAACCAGCCTTGGCGGAACGCCGACGCCGTCTCCCGGGGGCGATCCCAGTACTCGCGGAAGACCTGGGGACCGCGCACCTCGATCTCGCCGGACTCGCCGGCGGGGACGGGGCGGCCCCGATCGTCCACGAGACGCGCCTCGACGCCGGGCAGTGGGAGTCCGACGCAGCCGGGGCGTCGCTCGCCGTCCAGGGGGTTGGACAGGATCATGCCGGTCTCGGTCATCCCGTAGCGCTCGAGGAGGACATGGCCCGTGATTTCGCGCCACCGCGCCAGCGTCGCAACGGGCAGGGCCGCGGACCCCGACACCATGAGGCGGAGCCCCGAGGCGCCCCGGCTCCAGCGCCGGCGGGTTTCCGGGGACGCTTCGTCCCAAGCCCGGATCAGCCGGCCGTACACGGTGGGCACGGCCATGAAGAGCGTGATGGCGTCCGCCGAGTGTTCCGCGGCCAGCCGCTCCCAGACGGCCGCGGGGCTCGGGTCTCCGAACTCGCACGCGGCGCCCGACCACAGGGCGCAGCACAGGGCGTTCACGATCCCGTGGACGTGGTGCAGAGGGAGGACGTGGAGGATCCGGTCCCGGTCCGTCCACGCCCACGCGTCCACGAGCGATTGGACCTGCGCGTCCAGGGAGGCGCGGGTGGACAGCACGCCCTTCGGCCGGCCCGTCGTGCCGCTGGTGTAGACGATCAATGCGCCGGCGTCGCCGGGGCCGACTCGCGGGTCGCCATCGAGGATGCGGTCGGAGTCGGCGGGGACGGCGCCTGCGCCGGAGGGCGGAGGCAGTCCGTGCGAGCGTGAGTGGGCCGCCCGCAGAGGAAGCGCGGCCGCGCCCCGTGCTTGGGCGGCCTGCAGCAGCGCACCGGCCTGCGCCTGGGACGGGTCCGCGATCACGACCCGGGGAGAAGCGTCGTCCAGGACATGCTCCAGCTCCGGCAAGGGGTGGGACACCGCGAGGGGAACGGCTACGGCGCCGGCCCGCCAAGCTCCCCACAGCAGGGTCGCGTAGCCCGAGCCCGGCGGTGCCAGGAAGGCCACGCGCTCGCCCGCCAAGGAGGGGCGCGCCTCCGTCAGCCGATCCCGGACCTCCGTGGAGCGACGCCACAGGTCCGAGTAGGTCCAGCTCCCCTTGGCGTCGGCGACGGCAACGGCGTCCGAGAACCGTCGGCGAAACGTTTGTTCCAGGATCGAGAGCTCGGCGTCTCGCATGGTGGACAAGCTGGTGGACATGCGACGTTCGTGGATTCGCAGGGTGGAACCGGCGACGAGACCGGGCCGGTGGCCGGATGCCACCGCCAGTGGCCGGATGCAAGAGGTTGCGCCCCTGCATGGCCGCACTCTATTCTCGCACCGCTCGCCTTGGGCGCCAGCTTGCCTAGCAGCCGCCGGCTTCCCCCTTGGACGCCAGCCCCCAAACGCCGGAAAGCGAGGATTGAGCCCGTGAACACGTCTTCGCGCAAGCCTTGCGCGATCTTTCTGGTCCTGTTGGCCGCCGTGGTCGCGGCCAACATGTGGGTCGTGGGCCTGGTCGTCGCGCCCGGCGACGCCGTGCAGTCGCCCGGGGGGTACCTGAACTCGTGGACGTGGATCAACCCGCTGTACGCGGCCCTGTGCGGCTACTACTTCGCCCGTCTGTCGGCCGAGCCGCCGTCCGGTCTTGTCCGAGGCCTGCGCGCGGGGTTCGGCGTCGTGGCCGTCGGCTGCGTCCTCAACTTGGCCGCCGTGGACTTGGCCGGGATCGACGCCTTCTGGATCTGGCACTTCATCGACGCCGTGCTGGTGACGACGTTCCTGGGCCAAGCAATCCGGGAGTGGAAGAGCGCTTAGCGCCGTCTTCGGAAGCAAGCCGCGACCCTGTCGCTGCCGAGGGCCGAGGGTTCGCGTCTCCCGGCGGGCTGCCGCGACGGCTCCTGGGTGCGGTTGCCTTGCGGGGCGCGACCTACCAGGCCGTGGCCGCGGACGACCGAGCGAGCGGACAGGCCCGGATCGTCGTCGCGATGGCCGTGGGCGCCGCGGCCGCGGGGGAAGCCACCTTGGCGCCGGTCGACTTGGCGTGGCAGGCCGCCGCCAGCCTGCTCCACTGGGGGGCGTGGGCCGGCGTGATCTATCCGGCCGCCAAGCGACGGGGCGCCGCCGGGTGTCCGCGGAGCAGCGGATGCGCTTGGAGCGTCGCGCTGCGGGTGACGGGCTTTGCCAAGGCGCCAGGGATCCTGGCCGCGCTGGCGCCGGTTCCCGTGGTCGGAGGGCTGTTCCACGTCGCCGTACTGCCGTGGATGCTGGCGACGGGCGTGGTGGCGGCGCGTCGCGGTCTGGGCTTGTCTCCCGCGAAGGCAGTGTGGACGGCGCTGCTGGGACTGTTGCCGTACTGGGCCGCCCTCGCCCTGCTGTTCTGACCCCGTGAGGCGGCTGATCCCCGGGGCCCGTCCCGGCGCGGCCCGGCTGGCAGGCGTTGCGGCGGCCGGCGCCGTCTGCGTCGCGCTGGCGGCGGGAGGTCCCGTGCTTGACGGGCCCCGGCCGGCGGGCAGCCGCGTAGAGCCCGCTCCGGCGTCGGCCCCCGGTCGTGTCGTCCAGGACACGCTGCCGGGTCGCGAACTGGCGCAAGCCCTGGGGTGCGGCGCGTGCCATGCCGGGATGCCTCCCACCGATGGTGCGCGCGCCGCCAGTCCGCCATTGGGGCCGGGCGCTACACCGCTGGCCCCCGCCTACGTCTTCCACTACTTGGCCGACCCCCGGCCCGTGCGTCCGGGGATCGCTCCCGCGCGGATGCCGGCGTACGACTTGGAAGTCGGCGAGCGCGTGGCGCTGGCTCTGTTCGTCACCAGCGAGACCGAGACCGACGACGCCGGGCTGCAGGGCGTGGACGACGCGTTCCGGCTTGCCCGGGCCAGTCACCCGGACGCGACCCGCCAGGTCGGCCGCGCGCTGTTCGGGACCCTGGGATGCGCCGGCTGCCACGACCATGCCGAAGCCGAGCCGCCCTCCCTGTTCGCCCCCGATCTTGGCCTGGAGGGTGCCCGCGTGCGCCAAGACTGGCTCCAGAACTACTTGACGAGCCCCGTCGCGGTTCGGCCCGCGGGAGCGCGACCCGGCCAAGGAGGACGCATGCCCGACTTTCGCCTGGACCCGGGCGAATCCCGCGCTCTGACCGCCTACTTGACCGCGCAGCGGGCGGTGGAGGCGTCGCCCTGGATGCCCCTGGAGCTGTCCCCCTTCGCCATGGCCAAGGCCGAGACGCTGCTGCGGGAACAGTGGAGCTGTCTGGGCTGCCACCAGTTAGGCGACGACGGCGGGCGCGTCGGGCCGTCGCTGAACGGCATCGCTGAGCGGCTGCGCCCGGAATACGCGCGTGCACTGATCGCCGACCCGTCCCGCCTGGTGCCGCACTCGATCATGCCCGGCTCCTTCGAGCAGCCGGACCGGCTGGACCTGATCGCCTCGTTCCTGCTTCGGCACGAGGCGCCGTGGCGCGGCGCAGAACGGGTCCAAGGCGCGGCGATGCGGGCCGCCCGACGGCGGGCTGTCCAGTTCGCCCAAGACCAGCCTCCCAGCCCCGGCCGGACGATCTACCAGTCGCGCTGCGCCCCGTGTCACGGCGAAGACGGAGGCGGAGACGGCTTCAACGCCCCCTTCTTGCCCGTGGCGCCCCAGGTGCACCGGGACGGCGAAGTCATGTCGCTGCGCCCCGACGACGCCCTCTACGACGCCCTCTACGGCGGGGGCCGAATCATGGGCAAGAGCCACCGGATGCCGGCGTTCGGGCCTTCCCTGGACGACGCCGAACTTCGCGCGGCAGTGGCCTACATGCGCCGGCTGTGCGACTGCACGGGACCCGCATGGTCCACCGACGGGCGACGCAGGTGAACGGCATCGTCAGGCGCCTGCTGCGGACTTGGCGCTCGTGGGGGGTCGCCTGCGTGTGGCTGGCCGCGTGCGGCGATTCGGGGCCGGGCCGGGAAGAAGGGCAGGCCGTGCCGAACGCCGCCGGCGGGCGGGCGGGGACCGACGCCGTTCGGGCCGAGGACTTCGCAGGGTCCGACGCCTGCCGCGCCTGCCACGCCGGGCAGCATGCGGCTTGGTCGGAGTCCACGCATGGACGCGCCGGCGGAGAGCCGGGGCCGGAGATCGTGCTGGCGCCGTTCGACGGCTCGCCGATCGTGTTTCGGGACGCCGTGGTGGTGCCCGAGACCGCGGTCGGGCAGGCGGGATCGGAGGCGGCGGGGGCTTCCGGGACCGCTGCGGTCGCGTATCGCTTCGTGGTTCGGCAAGAGGGGCGTCCGGAGCACGTCTACGCCGTGGACGGAGTGGTGGGCGGGGGCCACATGGTCGGCGGCGGCACGCAGGGCTACCTGACCCGGGCCGCCGACGGGACGGTCCGCTTCCTGCCGTTCGACTGGTCCCAAGCGCTGGGGGCGTGGTTCTGCAACACCGGCACGCGCGCCGAACGCGGCTGGGTCCCCGTCAGTGCGTCGATGGCCCTGGCCGACTGCGGCGACTGGCCGCCGGTCCGGGTCATGGGAGACCTGTCCCGCTTCGCCAACTGCCAGTCGTGCCACGGCAGCCAAGTCGTCGCGGAGCGGACCCTCGGCGCGGGCGTGTCGACCCGATGGACGTCGCTGGACGTCAACTGCGAGTCCTGCCACGGCCCGGCCCGTCGCCATGTGGAGATCATGACCGCCGCGACCCCGGCCCCTGTGGACGCCGACCGACCCGACCCCGACGCGGCCGCGCCCGTCGCCGACATTGGCTTGGCGTCGCGGGTCGTGGACGATGTGGACCGGTCGCTCGAGACGTGCTTCCAGTGCCACGCGGTCAAGGACGTGGTGCGGGAGGGCTATCTGCCCGGCAAGTCCTTCGCGGACCACTATGCCCTCAAGTTGCCGGTGCTGGGCGACGACCCGTACTTGCCCGACGGCCGGGTCCGCACCTTCGCCTACCAGGGCACCCACCTGTCTTCCTCGTGCTACGTGGACGGCGCCATGACGTGCGTCAGCTGCCACGAACCCCACGGCCTGGGCTACTGGGACGCGAACCGTCGCCCGCTGGAAGGCCGGTTCGACGACGGCCAGTGCACCGCCTGCCACGCCTCCAAGGCGCGCGAGCCCGATAGGCACACCTTTCACCCCGCGGGCTCCCCGGGCAGCCGGTGCGTGGCGTGCCACATGCCCTATCTTCAGCACCCGGAGACAGGAGACGCCGTGCCCTTCGCCCGTTCCGACCACACGATCCCGGTTCCCCGTCCGGCGCTGGACGGACGACTGGGGCTGACCAGCGCGTGCCGCGCGTGTCACCAGGACCGAAGCGAGACGGCGCTCCAGGCCCATGTCGACGCGTGGTGGGGCGCCCTCAAGCCCCACGACCCCCCCGCCGCGGGCTTGCTGGCGCTCACGCCGGCCATGGGGCAGGCCCAGTCGGCCCGGCTGCTGCTGTACCCCGGGGACGACGGTTCCGCGACCCGGTTCCAAGCGGCGGCGCGCTTCGTGGAGCGCTGGGTCCGTCCGGGCGCGCCCCTGGAGGCAACCGCCCAGGACCGGCTGGCCTTCATGGCCGAGTCCGCCGACATGGAGCTGCAGGCGTTGGCGCTGGCGGCTCTCCACGCGACTTCTTCGGACGAGCGACCGCACCCGGCGACCGCAGCGCCCGCTCGCCGTCCCGAGGCCGTGCGCCGGCGCTGGGTGCTCGTCCTTTCGTTCATGGCCGACAGGGCTGCCGAGCAGGGCGACGCCGACGCGGCGGCTGCTCTCTACCAGAAAGCGCTGGAAGTCCTGCCCGAGGATCCGGCCGTGTGGCGCTCCCTGGGGCTGGTCCACAACCGCGCGGGCGACGCCGCCGCCGCCGTCCAAGCCTTTGCCCGGAGCTTGGCGTTGGATCCGAACCAGCCGCTGGTTCACGTGAACCGAGGCGTGGCGCTGGCCGCTTCGGGCGACCCTGCGGGCGCGGCGGCGGCCTACGAGGCGGCCCTGCGCGTGGACCCGAACGAGCCGCTGGCCCACTTCAACCTGGGCAACCTGCGGTTGCGGAGCGGCGACGCGGCGGGGGCCGGCCGGGCCTACCGGCAGGCGCTGGCGTTGGACCCGGGGATGAGCCGGGCCCACATGAACTTGGCAGTGGCGCTGGCTCGAGGCGGGCGCTGGCCGGAGGCGCTGGACCACGCCCGCCAAGCCGTGGAGTTCGCCCCGAACGACGACGTGCCGAAGCGAGTGCTGGCGGACCTTCGGCGCGCGTCCCCAAACCGATAGGTGGCCCGTGCAGCTGAAGCGCGTGCTCCGGGTGCGGGACGGCTTGGCCGTAACCGTGGGGATCGTCGTCGGGGCGGGGATCCTTCGCACGCCGGGCATTATCGCCGGCCACTTGGGGAACGGATGGCTGATCCTGGGGGTCTGGGCGCTGGGGGGCGTGGTGGCGGCGCTGAGCACCGTGGTCCTAGCGGAGATGGCGGCCGCCCTGCCCAAGGCCGGCGGCAAGTACGTCTACGCCCGGGAGGCGTTCGGCCCCGTGGCGGGGTTCGTCGCCGGCTGGTCCGAACTGCTGGTCACGCGCGCCTTCTCGGGCGCCGTAAAGGCCGTCGCCATTGCGGAGTACGTGGTGATCCTGGCCGGAAGCGGGTCCGTGCGCATCCTGGCGATCGGCGTCGTGGCCGGGTTCGTGGTTCTCCACATGGGCGGGCTCAAAGTCGGAACCGCGTTCCAGAACGTCACCACCGTCGTCAAGGTGGCCGTGCTGGCGGGGATCGCCGCCGCGGGGTTGGCCGCGGGCGACGGCGGCGGACTGGCGGCGGCCCCGACCGTGGAACGGGCGTCGTGGCTGGGCTTCGCCGTTGCCTACCAGTCGGTGGCCTTTGCCTACTACGGTTGGGAGGACGCCGCCAAGATGTCGGAGGAGATCAAGAACCCGGGCTGGGCGCTGCCGCGGATCCTGATCGGCGGCGCCCTGGCCGTGGCGGTCCTGTACCTGGTCGTGAACGCGGCCTACCTGGCCGTCCTTGATCCTGCCGAGATGGCCGGCTCCGAGCTGGTGGCGCAAGACGCCGTGGAGGGCGTGCTGGGAAGCGCCGCCGGGACCTTCGTAGTGGTGGCCAGCATCCTGATCCTGGTAAGTTCGACCAACGTGAACTTCCTCGGGATGCCGCGCGTGGCCTTCGCTCTGGCTCGGTCCGGGTTGGCGCCTAAGGCGCTGATGGCGGTCTCGCGCCGCGGGACGCCGGTGGCCGGACTGCTGCTGGCCGGGGGCGTCGTTCTGTTGCTCGCGACCACGGGCGCCGTGGAGTCCTTGATCCGATTCATGATGCTGGTGGCAATCTCGGTGGACCTGATGATCCTCTCCGCCTTCTTCCGGTTGCGGAAGCGCCGCCCCGACCTGGAGCGCCCCGCGCAGGTTCCCGGCGGCGCTTGGACGGCGGGCGCGACGGTTGTGCTGTACGTGGCGGTGCTGGCCGTCGTCGTGGGAACCCAGCCCGCCTTGGCGGTCGGCGGGGCCGCCATCCTGGCCGCCTTGGCCGTTGCCGGCGTCGTCGTGGCCCGGTGGTCGAAGGCGCCCGCATGACGGCCCGGCGGACTCGCGCGGCCCGACCGGCCGCCGGCGCCTGGCGTGCATCTCGCGCTTGGCCCGTGACCCGCGCCCGGCGCCCCACGCGCGGCGCCCGGCCGGCGCCGATCGCCGCCTGCTTCTCGTTGCTGGCCGGCCTAGCCGCCTGCGACGAAGGTCGAAGCCCGCCGCCGACCGAGCCCCCGACGCCGCCCGAACCAACCGGCCCCGCCACGCTCGCGCTCGTCTCGGGAGGCGACCAACGAGCGTTCGCGCGAGACACCCTGTCGGACCCCGTGGTGGTGCGGCTGGCGCGGTCCGGGGGCTCGGCGGTCGCCGGTGCGACCGTCGTCTTCCAGGTCGTGTCGGGCGGCGGGACGGTGAACCCGGCCACCGCGGTCACGGGCGCGGACGGCACGGCTGCAACCCGATGGGCACTGGGTCCGGGCACGGGCGCGCAGACCGTGGCTGCGACGGCGGAGGGCAGCCGCATCGAGGTGCCGGCTCACTCCGCAGGGCCGAGCCTCTGCGACCGCACGCCGGGCGTTGCGGAGGGGCTCGTCCGCGCTGCCGGGGCGAGCAGTTGCGGCGCCGTGACCGCCGGTGCTCTGGCGACCATAACCGACCTGGACTTGGGGGGTCCGTGGATTCCCTGGGAGGAGGAAGACGGCCCCTCTCTCTCGGTGTTGAAGGCCGGCGACTTTGCCGGCTTGGCCAGTCTCTTCTGGCTCGACTTGAGCGGAAACCGGCTGACGACGACCCCCACGGGGTTGGGCGCGGAGCTTCCCGGCCTGCGGTCCCTCGACTTGGCCTACAACTTGATCGCGTCGGCGCCCGGCGGCGCCTTCGTCGGCCTGGACAGCTTGGACGTGCTCGTCTTGGGGGGGAACCCGCTGACCGAACTGGCGCCGACGGCCTTCGCCGGTCTGTCCAGCCTTTCGTCGCTGGACCTTGGCCTGACGCGGCTGGCGGCCCTTCCGCCCAACGTCTTCCAGGACCTTGTCTCGCTCTCGCTGATCAACCTGACCAGGAGCGGTCTCCAGGCGTTGCCGGACGAGGTCTTCCGCAACCTGTCGCGCCTCCAGGTGCTGGACCTTTCAGGAAACCGGCTGTCCGCCGTCCCCACCTCCGTCTTCGCAGGGCTGGCGGGCTTGGAGAGGCTGTCCCTGCGGGGCAACGTCGTCTCCGAACTGCCTGCGGGCGTCTTCGGCGGCCTTTCGGCCCTTCGGTCGCTGGACCTGTCGAGCAATCGGCTGTCCGATCTGCGACCCGGCGTCTTCGGCGACGCGGCCGGCTTGGCCGAGCTGTACTTGGGCGACAACCTGCTGGACTCGTTGCCGGCAAACCTGTTTCTGGGCGTGGGCCCGCTGGAGGCGCTCGTGCTGGCGCCCAACCCGGGCAGCCCCTTCGTCCTTTCGGCCGACCTGCGGCGCACCGACCGGGAAGACCCCCTAGCCCCCGGCCCTGCCCGCGTTCGGGTCAGGGTGGCGCAAGGCGCGCCCTTCCCGATGAGGATCGGCCTGTCGGTATCCGGCGGTACGCTGTCGGCGGCGTCGGTCGCGATCCCCGCCGGCGCCGTGGAGAGCGAAGAGGCGACCGCCACCAACACCCCCGGTTCGTCCCTGTCGGTCGCGGCCCGACCGGCGCCCGTTCCGGCCTGCCCCAACAACCAACCGTGCTACCAGGGCGTCGAGACCAAGGCCGGCCCGCCCCTGGTCATGGCGAACCCACCGATCGCCACGCTGACTGTTCCCGCCGTCCACCTGACCCAGGCGGTTCAGCGCCTGCGCGGCGGCGTGCCCTTGGTGGCGGGCCGACGAGCGCTTCTTCGCGTCTTTGCGACCAGCGACAGCGCCAACGGCTTCCGCCCGACCGCGCGGGCCACCTTCTACCGCGACGGCAGGCAGGTGCACGTCGCGCCGATGGAGGCGCCGTCCGGCGGGGTTCCCACCGACCTCCAAGAGGGCAGGCTGGACGGCGCTTTCCGCGCGGTGGCGCCCGCGTTCGTCGTGCAGCCGGGCATGGAGGTGGTCGTAGATCTGGACCCGGACCGCGCGTTGCCGCTGGCGCCGGGGAGCGTGCGACGAATTCCGGCCCAAGGCCGCTTGGCGCCCGAAGTGCGCGCCGTGCCGCCCATGGACGTGACGATCGTGCCCGTGCAGTACGCCTGGGGCATGAACGCGGCCGCCAACGCCCAAGTTCTGCGGTACGCGCGCGGACTGGCGAACGACGGGGCCGCCGGGATGCGGTTCGCAAGGACGCTGCTGCCGGCCCCCGACGTGAACGTTACCGTGCGCGAGCCCTACTTCACGTGGGCGGACACGACGGAGAGGGGCGGCCCCGGTCTCCTGGACGAGATCGAACTGCTGCGCCACCTGGAGGCGGGCGACGCCGGCACGTACTACCACGGCGTCTTCGCGGCGCCCCGCTTCGTCAAGCAGGGCGGGTTCTGGGGGTTCGTCGGCGTCGCGTTCCAGCCCGGACGAAGCGGGATCACCATGACCCACGAGGAAGACGGCGCGGAGACGTTCGCGGCGGCGGAGGTGATCGCTCACGAGATCGGCCACAACCTGGGGCTGGGCCATGCTCCGTGCGGGGTCCCCGACTTCGTGGACCCTGCGTTTCCCTACCTGGACGGGTCCATCGGAGCATGGGGGTACGACTTCGGCGGCCCCGGCAGAGCCGAGCGCATGGCCAGCCCGTCCAGGGCCCGGGACCTGATGTCCTACTGCCTGCCGCAATGGGTCAGCGACTACAGCTTCGCGAAGGCGCTGTCGTACCGCGTCGAGCACGACGCGACGGCGGCGTTCCGGGGGCGGGCCTCGACGCTTTCCGGCCGCGCGACGCTCTCCCCGGGCCCGGTTGCGGCCCGGCCGACCGATGTCGGGGCCGCCCCGGCGCTGGTGCTGTGGGGCGGCGTCCGCAACGGCAGCCTTGTTCTGGAGCCGCCCTTCGCGTGGAACGCCCCGCCCAAGCTGCCCGGTCCAGCCGGCTCGTACCGGCTGGCGGGCTACGACGCCGACGGGCGACAGCGGTTCTCCCTGGCCTTCGAACCCGCACGGACGAGTCGCGGAGACCGCAGCTTCCTCTTCGCCGTTCCGCTGGCGCCCGGGTGGGAGCGGACGCTGGATCGGGTTGTGTTGTCGGGGCCCCAGGGCATGGTCGACGCCGACTGGCAGGACTCCCGCAGCTTGACCGTCTTCACCGACGCCGGGACCGGCCGAATCCGAAGCATCGCCCGCGACTGGGACGGCACATTGCCCTCGGAGGCGGCCCCGCTCCGGGCGTTCCGCGCAAGCCCGGGCGCCCCGCAAAGCCGATGAGGCCCCGGGAAACGTACGGCGCGGCGACGGCCGACGGCGCGGCGGCCACGGCGTGCGTCGCGAGACGGGGCCGGGCCGCGCTCGCCGCGCTGGCTCTGACTGCATTGGCCGCGTGCGGGGACTCGGGCGCCGCCCGCCCGTCGACTGCCGCCGGCCCCGAGCCGCACCCCGCCGCAGTCCCGCAGCCCGCAGCAGCCGCCAACACCGAGGGCGGCGTATGCGGCCGCACCCCCCAAGTCCGCGACGCCCTGGTGGCCGCCACAAGGAAGCCGGACTGCGCAAGCGTCGCGGCCGCGGACCTGGCGTCCGTCTTCGACCTGGACTTGTCGGGGCCGGTGGACCTTGCTTCCGCACCGCCCATTCGGGCGCTCCGGGCGGGCGACTTCCAGGGCCTGTCGCAGCTTGGGCTCCTGATCTTGCGGGGCAACCAGCTGACCGCGCTGCCGCCCGGCATCTTCGCCGGACTGGTACACCTCAACACGCTGGACTTGGCGGAGAACCGGCTGGGCGCGCTTGATCCCGCCGTCTTCGCCGGCCTCTCCCAACTCTGGACGCTGTCGCTGGCCGGCAACCAGCTGGCCGCGCTTCCTCCGGGCGTGTTCGACGGAACGCCGGCCCTTCTGTCGCTGGACGTCGGCTACAACCGCCTGACCGAATGGCCTGCCGCCGCACTGCGGGGCCTTCAAAGCCTGGACGTTCTTTGGCTGGCCGAAAACCGCTTGACCGAGCTGCCGGCGGGCGCCCTGGCGCCGTACCCCGTCCTTCGCACGCTGGACTTGTCGCGCAACCTCGTTGCAGAGCTTCCGGACGGCGCCTTCCGGGGCGCGGCAGGCCTGACGTCCCTTTGGCTGAGCCAGAACCCGGGAAGCCCCTTCGCGATCTCGGTGGATCTGGAGCGCGCGGGAGAGGACCCGGCCGCCCCTGGGTCGGTCCGGCTCCGGGCCGTCGTGGCCGTCGGGGCGCCGTTCGCCGTGCGCGCAAGGCTGGAGCCGCGCGGCGGCGTCCTGTCCGCGTCCCAGGTGGTCGTTCCAGCTGGCCGGACCGCCAGCTCCGAGGTGACGGCGACAAACGCCCCGGGCTCGTCGTTCTCCGTGCGCGTCCGACTGGCCCCGCCCGCGAGCGGCTGCGGTGCCGGCGCGTGCTACGACGGCTTCGACCTGGTCGCCGGACCGCCGCTCGTGCTGGCGAACCCTCCGTCGATGCGAGTGACGGCCCCGGCAGTGCACTTGGTTCAGGCCACCCAAAGCCTGGACGGACGGGTGCCTCTGGTGGCGGGGCGCCCGGCCCTGCTGCGCGTCTTCGCCACCAGCGACAGCGCCAACGCCTTCCGCCCCGCTGCGCGTGCGACCTTCTTCCTGGACGGACGGGCGGCCTACACGGTCTCGCTGGAGGCGCCCGCCGGCGGCATCCCCACGGAGGTGGCCCCCGGCCGTCTGGAGCGCAGCTTCAACGCCCGGGTCCCAGGGGCCTTCGTGCAGCCCGGCGCCGAGATGGTGGTCGAGCTGGACCCGGACCACGCGTTGCCTCTGGCCTCCGGCAGCACGCGCCGCATCCCCGCCGAGGGCCGCGCGCAGCTGGACGCGCGCTCCGTCCGGCCCTTCGACTTGACGGTGGTGCCGGTCCAGTACCTCTGGACCCTGAACGCGGACAACAACGCCGCGGTCGTGGCGACGGCCCGCGACTTCGCGACCGCCGCGTCGGCGGAGCGGCTCCGGTTCGTGCGTGCGCTGCTGCCCCTGGCCGAAGTGAACGCGAAGGTCCGAGAGCCCTACTTCACGGCGGCCGACACCAGCGAGTTGGGCGGTCTGGCACTGCTGGAAGAGATCCAGCTGCTCCGCCACATCGAGGCGGGCGGCAGCGAGGAGCACTACCACGGGATCTTCGCCGCCCCCCGGTTTGTTCGCCGCGACGCCTTCTGGTCGTTCCTGGGCGTCGCCTTCCAGCCCGGCTACAGCGGCTTGTCCCTGTCCCATCGGCGCGACGGCGAGCCCGACCCCGAGTTCGAACTGACGCTGGCTCACGAACTCGGGCACAACTTGGCCCTGGGGCACGCTCCCTGCGGCGGCCCCGACGGCGTGGACGAAGCGTTTCCGTACTTGGACGGGTCGATCGGCGCCTGGGGGTACGAGTTCGGCGGGCGCTCTTGGCCGGGCCGCTTGATCGACCCCGCCCGCCACGTGGATCTCATGTCGTACTGTCGCCCCTATTGGATCAGCGACTACAACTTCGCCAAGGCGCTGGCGTTCCGCGCGGAGAGGGCGGGGTCGGCGCGCCCGGGCCGGCCCGTGCGCTCGCTGCTGCTGTGGGGCGGCGTCCGAAACGGCCGACTGCGCCTGGCGCCCGCGCTGGTCTGGGACGCGCCTCCGAAGCTGCCCGCGCGCCGCGGTCCCTACCGCCTGACCGGCTTCGACGCCCGCGGCGCCGAACTCTTCTCGCTGTCGTTCGAGCCCGACATGCTGGACCACGGCGCCGGACGCAGCTTCCTGTTCGCGATCCCCTTCCGGCCGGCGTGGGAGCGCGCGGTTCAGGCGATCGTGCTGCGCGGGCCGGAGGGCGTGGCCGTCGTGGAGGTGCCGGACTCGCGCCGGCTGGCGGTGTTCACCACGGGCGGGGGCGTCACGGGCGGCAGAGGCGGAGCCCGCATCCGCGGCATCGTCAGGGACTGGGGCGGAGTGGTGGCCTCGGGTCTAGCGGCCTCCGGCGCCGTGGACGTGTCGTTCGGCTGGCCCGGCCCCGGTGCCCGATAGGCCGCGTGCATCCGCGTCGCTCGCCTTCGGCACCCGCATCTCGTCCACCATCGCCTGGATGCGTGCGGACGGAGGCGGCGTCAGCTTCGATACCGTGAGGGCCACGATGAAGTTGAGCAGCATCCCCACCGTGCCGATGCCCTCCGGGGAGACGCCGAACCACCAGTGCTCGGGGGTGTCCGCCGCGGGGTTCACGAACCGAAAGTAGAAGATGTAGGCGGCGGTGAACGAGATACCCGACACCATGCCCGCCACGGCGCCCTCCCGGTTCATCGTCTTGGTGAAGGTGCCCAGGACGATCGCGGGAAAGAACGACGACGCGGCCAACCCGAAAGCGAAAGCCACCGTCTCCGCGACGAACCCCGGCGGATTGATCCCCAGGTAGCCGGCCGCCGCCACGGCCGCCGCGGCGCTGATTCGGGCCGCCCGCAGCTCTCCCTTCTCCGAGATCGTCCGCCAGACGGCCCGCTTCAGTAGGTCGTGGCTGATCGCCGAGGACACCACGAGGAGCAGCCCCGCCGCTGTGGACAGCGCCGCCGCCAATCCGCCCGCCGCCACCAGTCCCACCACCCAGTCGGGCAGGCCGGCGATCTCCGGATTCGCCAACACCATGATGTCCGGGTCCACCGCAAGTTCGTTCTCGCCCGACTCGTCCGGCGCCGGCAAGTAGTCCGGTCCGACATACCGTATGCGCCCGTCGCCGTCGTGGTCCTGGAACTCCAGCAGTCCCGTGCCTTCCCACTTGGCGAACCACGCGGGCGCCTCGTCGTAGGGCCGACCCGACACCGTGTCAAGCAGGTTGGTGCGGGCGAAGACCGCGACCGCAGGCGCCGTGGTGTACAAGATCGCGATGAAGACCAGCGCCCAGCCCACCGACGTGCGGGCGTCCCGAACCTTGGGCACCGTGTAGAAGCGCACGATCACGTGGGGCAGCCCGGCCGTGCCCACCATGAGCGCCGCCGTGATGAACAACATGTCGATCATCGACCTGCTGCCGTCCGTGTAGGCGGCGAACCCCAGGTCACGGTGCAGCCCATCCAGCTTGTCCAGCAGGAAGACGCCCGTGTCGGGGTCGGCGCCGCCGAAGCCCAGTTGCGGGATCGGCGTTCCCGCCATCGTCACCGCCAGGAAGATCGCGGGCAGCATGTAGGCGAAGATCAGCACGCAGTACTGGGCCACCTGCGTGTACGTGATCCCCTTCATGCCGCCCAGCACGGCGTAGAAGAACACGATCGCCATGCCGATCGCCACGCCTTGATTCACGTCCACTTCCAGAAAGCGGCTGAACACGATCCCGACGCCGCGCATCTGGCCGCTCACGTACGTGAACGACACGAAGACGGCGCACGCCACCGCCACGACGCGAGCGACCTGGGAGTCGTAGCGGTCGCCGACGAACTCGGGAACGGTGAAGGCGCCGAACTTGCGCAGGTAGGGCGCCAGCAGGAGGGCCAGCAGCACGAAGCCGCCCGTCCATCCCATCAGGTAGACGGAACCGTCGTACCCCGCGAGCGAGATCGCGCCGGCCATGGAGATGAACGAGGCCGCCGACATCCAGTCCGACGCCGTGGCCATGCCGTTGGCCAGGGGCGACACGCCGGTGCCCGCCACGTAGAAGTCCTTGGTGGAGCCGGCCCGCGACCGGATCGCCACGGCGATGTACAGCGCGAACGACGCCAAGACCAGAATGAAGGTCCAGGCGCGAACGTCCAGCGTCACGTCACTCCTCCGCCACGCCGAACTCCGCGTCCAAGCGGTTCATCCGGCGCGCATAGACGAAGATCAGCGCCACGAACACGTAGATCGAACCCTGCTGGGCGAACCAGAACCCGAGCTTGAAGCCCGTTCCCGGAATGCGGACGGCGTTCAGCGGCGCCGCAAAGACGATCCCGAAGCCGTAGGAGACCAGGAACCAGATCGACAGCAGCACCGCCAAGCAGCGAAGGTTGCGCCTCCAGTAGGCGGAAGCGCGGGCATCGGTCTCCGAGTCCGCCCCGGGTTCCGGGTCCGCGCCCCTTTCACCACCGCCCGCCTCCCCCCGCTGCCGGAGCGCCACCCGGCTACATGAGGCCGCTCACCACCCCGTCGTCCGAGATGGACATCGACAGGGCGGCGGGCTTGGCGCCCAGGCCGGGCATCGTCATGATCGCGCCGGTCTTGACGACGACGAAGCCGGCGCCGGCGGACGGCGTCACGCCGCGCACCGTGATCCGGAACCCCGAGGGCCGTCCCAGCAGGGCCGGGTTGTCGGAGAACGAGTACTGCGTCTTGGCGATGCAGACCGGCGCGTCGGCCAAGCCGAACGACTCCAGCCGCGAGAGCTCGTCCTCGACACCCGGCAGGAAGTCCACCCCCGAGGCGCCGTAGATGTCGCCGGCCACGGTCTCGATCTTCTTGGCCAGGGGCACGTCGTCGGGGTAGAGCGGCCGAAAGTCCGCCTTCCCGCTGTGCGCCAGCTCCCATACGGCGTCGGCCAGCCCCAGGCAGCCCTCGCCGCCCCCGCCGTGGGGGTCGGCCTCGACCGCAGTCACACCGCGCGCCGCGCATCCGTCCAGGAGCGCCTTCACCTCGCCCGGCGTGTCGCTGGCGAAGCGGTTCAGCGCCACCACCGCGGGCACGCCGAAGCGCCCCACGTTCTCCACGTGGCCGAAGAGGTTGGCCATGCCGCGCTCCAGGGCCGCCACGTCTTCCTCGGCCAGCGACTCCTTGGACGCGCCGCCGTTCATCTTGAGCGCCCGGATCGTGGCGACGATCGCCACGGCGTCGGGCGACAACCCGCCCAGCCGGCACTTGATGTCGAAGAACTTCTCGGCCCCCAGATCGGCGCCGAAGCCGGCCTCGGTGACCACGATGTCGCCCAGCTTCATGCCCGCCCGCGTGGCGATCAGCGAGTTGCAGCCGTGCGCGATGTTGGCGAAGGGGCCGCCGTGGACGAGCGCCGGCGTGCCCCCCAGCGTCTGGACCATGTTCGGATGGACGGCGTCCTTGAGCAGGATCGTCATCGGCACGTGGGCGCCGATGTCCCGGCAGCGCACCGGCTCGCGATCCCGCGTGTACCCGACGATGATGTTGCCCAGGCGCGCCTTCAAGTCGTTCAGGTCCCGCGCCAGGCAGAAGACCGCCATGACCTCGGACGCCGCCGTGATCATGAACCCTTCCTGGCGCGGAATCCCGCCGAACGGACCGCCCAGGCCCACCACCACGTCGCGGAGCGCCCGGTCGTTCATGTCCACGGCGCGTCCCCACGTGACGCGGCGCTGGTCCAGCCCCGTCGAGTTGGGCCGGAACAGGTGGTTGTCCAGCATGGCGGAGAGCAGCGCGTGTGCCGACGTGATGGCGTGGAAGTCGCCCGTGAAGTGGAGGTTGATGTCCTCCATGGGAACGACCTGGGAGTAGCCGCCGCCCGCCGCCCCCCCCTTGATGCCGAAGACCGGCCCCAGGGAGGGTTCGCGAATGCAGAGCAGGGGGTTGCGTCCGCGGAGCGTCAGCGCGTCGGCCAGCCCCACGGAGGTCGTGGACTTGCCTTCGCCGGCCGCGGTGGGGCTGACCCCCGTGACCAGAACGAGCTTCGGGTTGCGGTCGGGTCGGGCGTCGACGATGTCCAGCGGCACCTTGGCCTTGTAGTCGCCGAAGCGCTGGATTTCGTGCTTGGCGAGACCGGCTCGAGCGGCGATCTCGACGATGGGCTTGATCTCGTGGGCCTGGGCGATGGCGATGTCGGAGAGCATGGAATGGCGGGTTGGAGGGGTTGCGCGCGAACTTTCGGACATTCTGGCGCGGCGCGGGCATTGGAGCAAGGGTCAGTCCGGTTCGAACAAGCCCTTGTAGTCCAGCGCCAGCGACGGGTCCTGGTCTTCCTTGCGCAAGAAGAAGTCGCCGATCGCCAGGCCGTCCATGTCCGTTCCCATGAAGCAGCGAAACGCCTCTTGCGGCGTGCACACGATCGGTTCGCCGCGCACGTTGAAGCTGGTGTTCACGAGCACGGGACATCCAGTCCGCGCCTTGAACGCCTCCAAGAGGGCGTGGTAGCGGGGGTTGGTCTCCTGGTGGACCGTCTGCACGCGGGCCGAATCGTCCACGTGCGTCACCGCGGGAATCTCCGAGCGCACCAGGCCCAGTCGGCGAAGCATCTCGGCCGCCTCCGGTCCGCCCTGGCCCGTCGCGCCGTTCTCCCGCGCCCCGTCGTGGTCGTCGGCGGGCCGCCTGCGCTCCGGCCTCACGTCCGCCACGAGCAGCATATAGGGGCTGTCGCCGTCCAGCTCGAACCAAGCCGCCGCGTCGGAGCGAAGCACGCTGGGCGCGAACGGCCGAAAGGACTCGCGGAACTTGATCTTCAGGTTCAGCGTCTTCTGCATTTCGGGGCGCCGAGGGTCCGCCAGGATCGAGCGGGCGCCCAAGGCGCGAGGGCCGAACTCCATGCGGCCCTGGAACCAGCCCACGACCTTGCCGTCCGTCAGCGCTTCCGCCGTCGCGCCGATCAAGGCGTCGGGCTCCAGGCGCTGGTAGCGCGCCCCCGCCTCGTCCAGGGCGGCCCGCACCTCGTCCGGCCCGAACTCTGGACCCAGAAAGGCGCCCTGCATGGCGTCCGACCGCGCCGAGGTCGGCGTGGCGGCATCCTCCGCCGCGTCCGTTCCCCCGAGCCCGGCGCCGTCCGAGCTTCGCCTCCCCGGCGCCGTCGGGCGGGGCTCGTCGAACAGGCCGTGGCTGACTGCCAGCGCTGCTCCCAAGGCGCCGCCGGCGTCTCCCGCGGCCGGTTGGATCCAGATGCCGTCGAACCGGCCGTCGCGCAGCACCTTGCCGTTTGCCACGCAGTTTAGAGCCACGCCTCCGGCCATGCACAAGTTCGGCAAGCCGGTCTCCTTGCGCAAAGACCGCGTCAGCCGCAACACCGCCTCTTCCACGACCGCCTGCACCGACGCCGCCAAGTCCATGTGCCGCTTTGCCAAGGGTTCGGACGGCGCACGCGGGGGTCCGCCGAGGAGGGCGTCGAAGCGCGCGTTCGTCATCTCGAGGCCCGTGCAGTAGCCGAAGTAGTCCAAGTCGAGGCGAAAGGTGCCGTCGGGCTTCAGGTCGATCAGGTTGTCCAAGATCGCTTGTGCAAACGCCGGCTCGCCGTAGGGCGCCAAGCCCATGACCTTGTACTCGCCGGAGTTTACCCGGAAGCCCGTGTAGTAGGTGAACGCCGAGTAGAGAAGCCCCAGCGAGTGCGGGAAGTGCAGTTCGCGGATCACCTCCAAGGAGCGGTCTCGCCCCACCGCCGCGGATGTTGTGGCCCATTCCCCGACGCCGTCCATCGTCAGCACGACGGCCTCGCGAAAAGGGGAGGGGTAGAAGGCGCTGGCGGCGTGCGACTGATGATGCTCGGCGAAGAGCAGCTTCCGGCTCCAGTCCGCGTCCGGGTCCATCGCCCGCAGCTTCCTTCGCAACAAGTTCTTCTGGAACAGCTTCTCCTTCACCCACACGGGAATCGCGGCGGAGAAGGAACGGAAGCCCCGCGGCGCAAAGGCGACCGCCGTCTCCACCAGCCGTTCGAACTTCAGGAAAGGCTTGTCGTAGAAGACGACCCGGTCGATCTCCTGCGGTTGCAGGCCCGCCCGCTTCAAGCACCAGGACGCGGCGCGGGCCGGGTAGGAGGCGTCGTGCTTCTTGCGCGTGAACCGCTCTTCCTGGGCGGCCGCGACGATTCGCCCGTCCTCCACGAGGGCCGCGGCGCTGTCGTGATAGAAGGCGGAAAGGCCTAGGACGCGCATCGCGGATCTTGCGCCGCAGGAACGGGCCGCGGACCCGAAGGTACCGGGATCAGAAGATCGTGTAGATCATCGGCGCCACGGCGCTGGTCTGGCTCAGCACGATCAGGCCGCCCAACGCCAACAGCGTGACGATGACCGGGAACAGCCAATACTTCTTGCGAACGCGCAGGAACGCCCAGAACTCGCCAAGAAACTCCATCGCCGAACCGAGGGCCTTCATCTTGATCTCTCCAGGTGCAATGTCCGATTGTCCAGTGTCGATGTACTTGGGGCGACCTACCAAGGCCGCGGCAACGACTCGAGGGAAGGCCCCGGAGGATCGCGAGCGATCCAGTAGCTGTCAACCCGGGGGTCCCTCTTCAGCTTCAGCACGTCCTTGCGCACAAGGCGCAGCAGGAGCCCCGTCGGCGTCACGACCGCGAAGTAGATCGCCGCGATGATCACCGGGCTTGCGATTCGATGCAGGATCAACCCGAACCGGAACCACGCCCGGTTCAGCGGCGACAGCCAGCGGGGCCGGGCGATCGCCGTCGCGAGCAGCACGCCTGCGGTGGCGAGAGCCCAAGCTCTGGGCGACCCGCCCCCGAGGAGCGGGAAGAAGCCGATCATGGAAAACACCACGACGAAGACGACGCCGAACGCGCGATCGGAGCCCACGGTCGGCCGGGGCTCGAACCCCGCGAGCTCCAGCGGCGACGAGGCACGGGAAGCGGCTGGCGACGAGGCCCGAGGGACTGGCGGCGAGGCCGGAGGCGCGTTCACAGCGGCTTGACCGCCACGGGGCAGACCTTCAGCTCCGCCGTGTGCGTCACCGGGTCGTAGCCGCCGCCCGTGAGCACGTTGACCGGCACGTCGTCGAACGAGAAGGACGTGAAGACGGTTCCCGGCGGGGAACGGTCGCTGGCGCGCACCTTGATCGCGACGCTGCCCCGGACGCTGGACATCTCCGCCCAGCCCCCGTCCCGCAGCCCCAGCGCCGCCACGTCGTCCGGATGCACTTCCAAGGTCTCTTCGCTGTGCAGGTAGTCGATGCCGGCCGACCGGCCCGTCTGCGTGCGCGTATGGTAGGACGGCAGACGCCGCCCGGTGGTGAGCCAGACCGGGTACGACTCGGAGATCGTCTCGGCCGGGTCGCGGTAGCACACCTTCGTGAAGATGCCCCGGCCGTTCGCGAACTCGCCCTCGTGCAGGCGCGGCGTTCCCGGATGCCCGGCCTCGGGCACGGGCCACTGGTACTCCCCGTGCTCGATCCGGTCCCAATCCAGCCCCTTGTAGGTCGGCGAAAGCGAGCACAGCTCGTTGAACACTTCCTTGGCGGAGTCGAACTCGAAGCCGCTCCATCCCATGCGCTGCGCCAGCCGCGACACGATCCACCAGTCGGGCTTGGCCTGGCCCGGCGGCGGAACGGCCGCCCGCAACCGCTGCACGCGACGCTCCGTGTTGGAGCAAACGCCGTCCGTCTCCGCCCAGCCCGTCGCAGGCAGCACCACGTCGGCCAGCTCCGCCGTCTCGGTCATGAACAGGTCGATCACCACCAGGCAGTCCAGGCTCTCCAGCGCGTGGCGGCAGTGCTTGCGGTCCGGGTCGGACACGAGCGTGTTTTCGCCGTCGATGATCATGGCCCGAATCTCGCCGCCGGCGCGTTCCAGCGCCGTGACCTTGGTCATGCCCTCGGCAAGGTCCGTTTCCCGTCCGTAGGCGCGCCGGAACTTGGCTTGCGCGGCCGGGTCGACGACCGGCTGAAAGCCTGGGTAGTTGTTCGGCAACGCCCCGCTGTCGCCCGCCCCCTGGATGTTGTTCTGGCCGCGCATGGGGTTCACGCCCGTGCCCTCGCGGCCCATGTTCCCGGTCATCAATGCCAGGTTGCACAAGGACTGCACGTTGTCCACGCCGCAGATGTGCTCGGTGATTCCCAGCGTGTAGTAGATGGCGCCGCGCGCCGCGCGTCCGTACAGGAGCGCCGCGGCTTCGATGTCGGCCGCCGGCACTTCGCACAGCTCCGCCGCCCACTCCGGGGCGAAGTTCTCCACGTGCTTCAGGAACTCGGCGCCGCCGGTCGTGCGCGCGGCCATGAACTCCTCGTCCACCAGACCCTCGCGAGCGATCACGTGGGCCATGGCCAGCAGCAGGGCCACGTCCGAACCGACCCGGATCGGCAGGTGCAGGTCCGCCAGCTCCGCCAGGGGGATCCGACGCGGGTCCGCCACGATCATCTTGGTCCCGCGCGCCAGCCCCCGCTTGAGCCGCGTGGCCGCCACGGGGTGGCACTCGGTCATGTTGGTGCCGATGCAGAACGCGACGTCGGACTTGTCCATGTCCGCCAGCGGGTTCGACGTGGCGCCCCATCCGATGGTTGCCGCCAGACCGGCGACTGTGGGGGCGTGTCAGGCCCGGCTGCAGTTGTCGATGTGGTTGGTCCCCAGCCCAGCGCGGACGAACCGCTGCATCATGTAGGCGGCCTCGTGCGGCGCCCGGCCCGAAGCGATCGCGTACACGGCGTGCCGACCGTGCTTCTCCACGACCTCCGAGAGCCCCGCCGCCGCGCGGTCGAGCGCCTCCTCCCACGACGCGGGCCGCAGCCGTCCGGTCGCCTTGTCGCGAACAAACGGCGTGGCCAAGCGGTCCTCGTGCTGCACGAAGTCGAAGGCGAACTGGCCCTTCACGCACAGCGCCCCTTCGTTGGCGGGCCCATCCATGGCCGGCAGAACCCCGACCAGGCGATCCTTCCGCGTCAGGACGTCCACGGAGCACCCGACGCCGCAGTAGGTGCACACCGTCCGCGTCGTCTCGGTCTTGCCCGGCAGCTCTCGGTTGGCCAGCGCCTTCAAGTCGCCCAGCGCCCCCGTCGGGCACGTCTGGACGCACTGGCCGCAGAAGGTGCAGGACGAGTCCTTGAGCAGGCCGCCGAACTCGGTGACGATCTGCGTGTCGAAGCCCCGGTTCGCGACCGATATGGCGTAGTCGCCCTCCTGCTCGGCGCACACGCGCACGCACCGATAGCACGAGATGCAGTTCTCGTAGTCGCGCTTGATGAAGGGGTTGTCGTCGTCGGGGCGGCTCGTGCCGGAGCGGGCGCCTGCGAACCGCCCCCCGCGGACTTCGTAGCGGTCCAGCAGACGGGCCATCTCCTGCGAGGCGTGCCCGTGCAGCGGGTCCACCTCCGTGTCCCGGTTCTCGGACGCCAGCATCTCCAGGAGTACGCGGCGATCCGCTTCCACGGCGGTGCTCCCGGTGCGGACGACCATGCCCTCCTCCGCTGCCGTCGTGCACGCCGCCACCGGGTTCCGCGCCCCCTCCACTTCGACCACGCACAGCCGGCAGCCCCCGAACGGTTCCAGTCGCGGGTCGTAGCAAAGAGAGGGGATCTCCGTGCCTACGCGCTGGGCCACCTCGTAGAGGCTCTCGCCAGGGCGGAACGGGGTCCTCTTACCGTCCAGCGTCAGCGCGGGACCGTCCGGCGCAGGGGCGGAGCCGTTCCGCGTCGGCGCGGAGCCGTTCTTCCCCGGGGCGGCGTCGATCCGGTTCACGGGCGTTCCTCCCTATCCCTCCACGTGGGCGCGCACTTGGCCGGCGAAGCGCTTCAGCAGGCTCTCGGTCAGCAGCGGCGCCGCCTGCCCCAAGCCGCACGCGCTCGTACGCTTCATGATAGCCCCCATGTCCCGTACCTCGTCAACCCATCGCTCCGGATCTCGAGGACCGTCGCCCCCCAGTCGATCCGCCAGCCGCCGCGTCCCGATCCGGCACGGGAAGCACTTGCCGCACGACTCCTCCGCAAAGAACTCCATCGCTGCCTGGGCCGCCGCCACCATGTTCCTGGAGTCGTCGTAGACGATCACCCCGCCCGCCCCCAGGAAGCTGCCCTTGGCCCGGATCGCCGGCTCGTCCAGCGTGACGTCCAAGTCCGCGGCCCCCAGGAACCCCCCTGAAAGCCCCGCCATCGTGACGGCCTGGAAGCTGCGTCCGGGAAGCGGGCCGCCCGCCCACTGCCAAAGCAGCTCGGACAACGGCAGCCCCAGCGGGACCTCGTAGTTGCCGGGCCGCGCCACGTCGCCCGACAGGCTGATCACCTTGGTGCCGGCGTGCTCGCCCCGTCCCAGCCCCCGGTACCAGTCGGCGCCCTTGTCCACGATCGGCGGCACGGACGACAGGGTCTCCACGTTGTTCACGACCGTAGGCCGGTTCTCGTAGCCGTGAGTCACGGGGAAGGGGGGACGGTTCCGCGGGAAAGGATGCTTGCCCTCCAAGGAGTTGAGCAGAGAGGTTTCTTCGCCGCAGATGTAGGCGCCCGCCCCGCGACGCACGATCACGCGAAAGGAGAACGACGTGCCCAGGATGCAGTCGCCCAGCAAGCCCGCCTCCGTCGCCTCGGTCGCGGCGCGTTCCAGCACGCCCAAGGTCTCGGGATACTCGTAGCGCAGGTACACGAACCCCAGGCCCGCGCCGGTGGCGTACCCCGCCAGCGCCATCCCTTCCAGCAGGCCGTGCGGGTCGTGGTCCATGAGGACGCGATCCTTGAAGCAGCCGGGCTCGCCCTCGTCGGCGTTGCACACCACGGTCTTGGGCGTTCCCGGCGCCTCGGCCACGGCCCGCCACTTCCGCCCGGTGGGGAAGCCCGCGCCCCCGCGCCCGGCCAGCCCGCTCCGGTCCACGGCGCCGATCACCGCCTCCGGCGTCGTCTCCAGAACCGCCTTCCGAAGCGCGCGGTATCCGCCCTGGCGCCGGTACCCGTCCAACGTGGCCCGGTCGGGGGCGCGGATGCCGGCGAACACGCACTCTTCGACGCCGTCCGGCGCAGGGTCCGGCAACGGCGACGGCTCGCGCCGGAGTTCGCCGGAACGCCGGCCCGTCAGGACCGTCCCCCCGTGAAGGACCGGAACGGGCCGGTCGCAGCGACCGGGGCAGGGCATCGGCATGGGCCGTCGGCCGGACGCCTCCAGCGCGGCGACGAGCTCGCCGGCCCCCTGGAGCTCGCACACGGGGCCGGTGCACACGCGCGGGCGGTCCAGGCCACCTTCGTCGCGCGAGAAGTGGTGGTAGAAGGTGACCGTGCCGAAGAGCTCGGCGATGGGGATGCCCAAGCCGTCCGACACGGCCCGTAGCGCCGCCTCCGACAAGCAGCCGTCGCGTTCGTGGAACGCATGCAGCACCGGAAGAAGGGGCGCAGGCTGGTCCTTCCAGCGTTCCAGCAGCTGTGCATCGGTGGGCGTGGCCATGGCAGGAACATATGTTCTCTTGTCGGCAGCACCAAAGCGAGGGGGGTTAGTGGCGAAGACCGGGCGGCGGCGCAGGACGGCCCGCATCCAAATGGCGCGACTGCGAGGCGGGGGGCTCGCGGACCGCGCCGACCGGGTGGCCGTGGAAGAGCCCATGGAAGTGCGGATCGAGGCGCCTTCGCCCGACGGCGGCGCCGTGGAGCGTCCAGTTGCCGTTACCATGCGCACGCCGGGAGACGACTTCGAGCTGGCCGCCGGGTTCGTCGTCACCGAGGGCGTCGTGACCAGCGCGGAAGCGGTGGCGGGCGCGCGCTACTGCCGGAACGCGACGCCCCAGGAGTACAACGTGGTCACCGTGTCCATCCGAGACCCGAAGGCGTTCGACGCCGCCGGCTTGGTCCGCAACTTCTACGTCGCGTCGTCGTGCGGCGTGTGCGGGAAGGGGTCGCTGGAGGCCGTGGAGGTCATGGCCGGTCGGCCTGCGGTGGCGAGCGGCGAGTTCGCCGTTTCCGAGGCGGCGGTGCGGGCGCTGCCGGGGGCGCTGCGGGCCACCCAGAAGGTCTTCGATCGAACCGGCGGCATCCACGCGGCGGGGCTCTTCGACTCCACCGGGCGCATGGTTCTGGTCCGCGAGGACGTGGCGCGCCACAACGCGGTGGACAAGGTGGCGGGACGCTTGGTGCTGTCCCGGGAGCTGCCGGCGCCGGGCCTCGGCTTGGTGGTCTCCGGGCGGTCGTCGTTCGACATCCTCCAAAAGGCGGCCATGGCGGGCTTCCCGATGGTGGTGGCCGTGGGGGCGGCGACCAGCTTGGCCGTGGACTTCGCGCGACGCTTCAACATGACGCTGACCGGCTTCACCGACGACGGAGGCTGCAACGTGTACGCGGGCGCCCAGCGGATCGTGCGGAAGGCGTGACGGCGCCTGGCCCGCCCGGAGGGGGCGGCCTGCTGGGGACGGTGCTGGCCGGCGGCGCCAGTCGGCGCTTCGGGTCGCCCAAGGCGCTGGCGCGGCTCCACGGGCGTCCCCTGTGGCGCGTGGCGGCGGATCGCTTGGCGACGGTGTGCGACCGCGTGGTGGTTGTGGCCAACGACCCGGTCGTGACCAAGAGGGTGCGCGAGGGGCTGGCGGCCGACCGCGTGCCGGGCGCCGGGGCGCCGATTCGCGGGCATGAGGCGCCGCCGGCCCGCGTGACCGTTGCGGGCGACCGAAGGCCGGGACTGGGCCCGCTGGGCGGGATCGACGCGGCCCTGCGCGCGGCGGCGGAAGCGGGTCTGGACGGCGCGTTGGTGCTGGCGGTGGACATGCCGTGGGTGGAGGCTTCGGCGCTGAAGCGGCTGGCGGAGGCGTGGCGCTCCGGGTACGCTGGGGGCGCTTCGGCGCCGGTCGCGGCCCGGACCGGCTCTCCCTGGGGCTTCGAACCTCTGTGCGCCGTCTATCCGGCACGGGATCGAGGGCGGCTGGGCGCGACGCTGGACGGCGGCGACCTGCGAACCGGGGCGTTCGCGCGCTCCCTGGAGCCTGCGGTCGTCGACGCGGGCCTTCCGCAAGAGGCCTTCCGCGACGTGAACCGGCCAAGCGACCTGCCGCCCCCGACCGTCTCGGTGGTGGGCAACAAGAACTCGGGCAAGACGACGTTGGCCGTGGCGCTCATGGCCGAGATGACGCGACGGGGGCATCGGGTCATGTCCGTCAAGCACGGCCACCGCTTCCGCCTGGACACGCCGGGAACCGACTCGTGGCGCCACCGACGCGAAGGCCGCGCCGAGAGAGTCCTGCTGGCCGGCCCCGCCGAGTTCGCGCTGATCGGCGACTGGCCCGCCGAGCCGCCCCTGGACCTGCTGCTGAGCCGCCACATGCGGGGAGCCGACCTCGTGGTTGCGGAGGGCTTCCGCGCCGCGTCCGTGCCCAAGATCGAGATCTATCGAGCGACGGCCCAGCCGGAGCCCGTCCTGCAACCCCGCGACGCCCGGAAGGCGGGCGCCCTGGCCGTGGTCACGGACCAGCCCGACCTCCCCTGGTCAATACCCGTCTTCGACCCCGGCGACCCCCGCACCCCGCCGGGGGTCGCCGAGCTTGTCGAAGACGCTCTTCTCTAGGCGCGTCCGGGCCGGATCAGTTCCTGCGGCGGACCGGCACCTCCGCCCGGTAGCTCTCCCAAGCCACCACCAGCGTGGCGCCTTCGTCGGAGGCGTCCTCGAACGACATGGAGAGACGCTCCACGTGGTCGCCCGTGCTCACCGAAACCGAGCCCGACCCCACGTCGCCATCGCCGTCGATGGGGACGCCCCACCGCTCGGCCACGCCGTGGACGTGAATCTCCCACGAGGTCTCGCCGACGACGGCGTACAGGGAGTAGGAGCCTGCGTCCAAATCCACGCCCGCCACCGAGGCGGCGAAGGGAAGGTGGATCGACGTGGCTTCGTTGGCGCCGAGCCGCCACGTGCTGCCGAAGGGGTAGGCGTTCCGGTGGCCTTCGCCGCCGATCAAGGTCCGCCCCCGTGCCGAGGGTGCGCCGTAGCACACCTTCACCTCGGCGCCGCCGACGGCCACCATCGCCGAATCGAGCGGGCTGGGCCGGTCGTCCAAGTCGCCGCGAACCCAGCAGTTCTGGGCGCCCACGCCTGCCGGAGAAGCTGCGGCGACCGACACGAGTGCGAACGCCGTCAGGACGATCTTCTTCAAGGTTGCCTCCTTGCGCCTGTCGAGGCGCGGTTTGCTGACCGATTCCCGCCGACTGCCGCGCTTGGGCGCCGACGGAGCGTCAACCAATCTGCCCAACCGGCGGAGATTCTGCCAGACGCGAAGGCCGGCGGCGGCGGACCGGTTGACCTTCCGCAAGACGTTTCTATACATTACGCGCTTGCCAAGCCCCGCTCGCTTGGCACGCTTCGCGAACCCCAGAGGGAGAAGAGAGACATGAGAAGTTGGTGGCTGCGCTTCGGGGTAGCCGGTGCAGGCGTGTTCGTCCTGCTCGGAGGACTCCTGACGCCCGGGGCGGGCGCTCAAGTGGCCGAGCGGTACCGGGTGATGGTCACGAACCTGGTCCCGATGGCCGACGCCGACGACGACTTCGGCAAGGACTTGGCCAAGGAGCTGCGGAAGCTCATCAACCAGTTTCCGACTCACCAGCCGGTGGAAGAGGACGAGATCAAGGACAAGGCGAGGGACTTCGACCTGGACCTCGACGAACTCGACTGCATCCGCTCGGTGCAGCTGGCGACTCAGATGAACGTGGAGCTGGTCTTCTGCGGCCAGTACACGGAGAACAAGGACACCAAGGAAGTGTCTCTCTCCGGCGTTCGCTTCTCGGCCCCCGGCGGCACCAACTTCCCGATCCCGGACCGGACGTGGGGCGAGAAGGAGTACGAGGCCGCCGCGCAGGAGATCTCCGGTTCCTTCAGCACCTACGTCGACCAGCTTCGCCACAAGGCGTTCTGCGCCGAGTACTACGCTTCCAAGGACTGGATCAGCGCCGAGACCAACTGCACGCGGGCCTTGGAGATGAACCCGGACGACGCCCAGGTCAGGCTCGTGTACGCCATGGTCCATCGTGAGCAGGGGCGCGACCAGGAGGCCTACGACGAGGCCATGAAGGTCATCGAGCTCGACCCGCTCAACGAGCAGGCGCTGCAGCTGGCTGGCTACCAGGCCACGCAGATGGGCCGTCGCGACGAGGGCAGGGAGCTGTATACGCGCTACCTGCAGCTGGATCCGGGCAATGCCGTGATCCGCATGAACATCGCCTACGAGCTGGCCACGGCCGGCGACCCCGAGGGCGCCATGCTGCTCATCGAAGAGGGCCTGAGCTTGGACGACGCCAACGTGGACCTCCTCCTCCAGCACGCCTCGTTCGCCACCCGCGCGGCGCAGGACATTCGCGGCGCCGGGTCCGCGGACGAGTCCTTGCCGCCCGAAGTGGCCGCGCTCTACCGAAAGGCGGTCGACTCGTACGAGAAGGCCTACGAGGTCCAAGGCGTGGAGATGGACGGCGCCCACCTCCGGCAAATGATCGCCTCCTACTACGAGCTGGACATGCTGGACCAAGCCGTCTCCATGGCGGAGCGCGCACTGGAAACGCACGCCGAAGAGGTGGAGATCTGGTCCCAGTACGCCAACATCCTCCAGAGGGCCGACCGGTTGGACGACGCGGTCGCCGCGCTGGACCGGGTCGAGAGCCTCGATGCGGACTTCCCCAACGTGAAGATGCGGCAAGGGACGTGGCTGCTGGCGGCGGACCGCGTGGACGACGCGTTTTCGTACTTCCAGCAGGCCGTGCAGAAGGGCGAGCAGCCCGCTCGCGTCGTGGCCCGCAACCTGTTCGCCAGAGGTCACGCCAGGGGCATCGTTGCGACCCCGAAGAATTGGCCGTACGCCGAGCGCCTGATCAAGCTAGGCAAGGAGTTCGAGAGCCAGCTTTCCGACGAGGAAGCCGGCGAGCTGGACTTCTGGCACGCCTACGTGCTCTACAACCAGGGCTTGGAGCAGGAAAAACCTCAAACCCTTCAGACCGCCCAGACCACCCTGCCCAAGTTCCGCGAGGCGGCGCGCCTCTTCGGCTTGGCTCGGGTCGCGGCGTACATAGCGACGCGGCCGTCGATCTCGCTCCAGCAGTTCCGCGACGCTACCCAGCAGTACATCGAGATCCAGCAGACGATCATTCAGCGGGGTAACTGACCAGGGGCGGGCTTCCCCCCTATTGATCCGCCTAGCTGGCTAGGGGCGGCAAGGCGCCGCGGGCCTTCGGGCTCGCGGCGCTTTTGTTGTTCCCGGTTTCCCCCTCGAAGACGCCCCGTGCGCCCAAGTCGTCCGCGTCTTGTCCGACCGTCGCCGGGCCTTCCGGGAACTTTTCGCTTGCAATCGGGGTCGTGGTGTGTTAAAGTGGGGCACAATGGGATAAAATGGGACAATGGGCCATGCCCCGAAACCACGAAACCATGCTTGGACTGCTCGGCAGACACGATTTCCGAATCGACGAGAAGGGGCGCGTCAGCCTCCCCTCGGCGTTTCGTCGCGCCGTGTCGTCGGGTCCGCTGGTCCTTCTTCAGTGGCAGGAAACGCACCTGGACCTGTTTCCGGCAAAGACCTGGGCCCGAATCCGGGAGAACCTCTTGGACCACCGCAAGCGCCAAGCGGACCGCGGGGCCTACCTGCGGCGGATCACCGCCAGCGCGGCGGAGGTGGAGCCGGACGGCGCCGGGCGGATACTGATCCCCGGCCTGTTGCGCGAGAGCGCCAGGCTGGATGGAACGGTGCTCTTCATCGGCGCGGTCGACCGCATCGAACTCTGGAACCCCGCCGACTTCGAGAAGCAGATCGCCCGCGAGGCTCCCGATGACGACTTCGCCGCCCAGATCTTCGGGTGAGGACGGGGAGCCCTCGCGTGCGATGCCGCACCACCGCCCGGTCCTCGTGGAGGAGGCCGTGAGTTATTGGACCGCGGGCACGCCCGCGTGCGACGACGGCCTCTACCTGGACGGAACGGTCGGCGGCGGGGGCCATGCGGAGGCGCTCCTTCGGCGGTTGCCCCGCTGTCGGCTGCTGGGCGTGGACCGGGACCCCGAGGCGCTGAAGGCGGCGCGGGCAAGGCTGGCCGCATTCCGCGACCGCGCCAGAGTGGAGCGCGCGTCGTTTCGGCGCGCCGCCGCGCTTCCGTGGGTGCGTGCCGAGGGGCTGGCAGGGGCATTCCTGGACCTGGGCACCAGCTCGCGCCAACTGGACGACGACCGCCGCGGGTTCACGTTCCGCCGGGGCGCGCCCTTGGACATGAGGATGCACCAGGGCGCAGGCGTCACGGCGGCCGCCCTCCTGGCGTCGGCGTCGCGCGAGGAGCTGGTCCAAGCCCTGAAGGAAGGAGACGCGCCCCGCCCCACGACGCTGGCCGGCAGGATCGTCCGCCGGCGGGCCGAACGGCCGCTGCGCGCCAGCGACGACTTGGTGGCCGTCTTGGAGTCGGTCTTGGGCCGGCGCGCGCGCCACGGCGAGAAGGCGCGGCTCTTTCAGGCGCTGCGCATGGCCGTCAACGACGAGAAGCGCGCCCTGGCCGAGGCGCTTCCCGCCATCCGCGACGTCCTGCGGCCCGGTGCCGTTCTTGTCGTCATCTCCTACCACTCGGTCGAGGACCGCTTGGTGAAGCAGGCGTTCCGAGCGTGGAGCGACCCCGCCGCCGCGCTGCCCCGGCGGGTCCCGGTCCGGCAGGGGGAGCTTCCCGGCGCCGGCGCCGTCCTGACGCGGCGGCCCGTCACGCCGGCAGACGCCGAAGTGCGGTCGAACTCCCGGGCCAAGCCGGCCCGGTTGCGGGCATGGAGGAAGGCGGCATGAGCAGGAAGGGCTCGGTGGGCCGCGCCGTCCTGGCCCTGGCCGCCGTGGTCGGCGCGCTGACGCTGGTGGCATGGCGCCAGTCCACCGCGCGCGAGACGATGGCGGCGCTGGACGACGTGGTCCGAGATCTGGCCCTGGCCGCGGACGAGCAGGAAGAGCTGGCTCGGCGCCTGGTGGTGATTGAAGGGCGTTCGTGGATCGGGGCGGAGGCCGCTCGTCGGCTGGGACTGCGACCGCCCACCGAGCGAGAGGTGGTCATCCCGTCGGGAGGCTTCCGGTGAGCGTCCACGTTACGCGCCCCCCGCCGGGAAAGCGTCCGCCGCCCTACCGCAAGGTGCGAGCCCGCCGCCGGTTCGTGCTCCTGTCGTGGCTGCTGCTGTCGGCGGTCATGGTCGTGCGCGCGGCGGAGGTTCAGATCCTGGAGCGACAGCAGTGGGCGACCGACGCCTTGGGCCAGCACCAGAAAAGCCAGGTGGTTCCGGCCTCGCGGGGGCGGATCCTGGACCGCAACGGGGGCGAGCTGGCGGTGACCCACTGGCGGGCCTCCGTGGGCGTGGCGCCGAACGAGATTCGGGATCGCGAACAGGTTGTCGCCGCGCTTGTGGAGAACTTGGGCGTGCGCGCCCGGACCGCGCGGCGGGTGTCGGACGCCGAGCGTTCCTGGCAGGTGGCGCCGGGTCGCTACTCGATGACCCAGGTCTCCAGGCTCCGAGGCGTCCGAGGCGTTCACGTCCAGGGCGAACTGCGGCGTCTCTACCCCAGGGAGGGACTGGCGCGCGGTCTGCTGGGAACGGTCCGCGACGGAGTCGGCGCGGGCGGGGTTGAACAGGCCATGGACTCGATGCTGGCGGGCCAAGCGGGGCGGGAGACGGTGGCCCGCGACAACCTGGGCGCCGAAATCCCCGGCCAGGTCGTCGCGGTGCAGGAGCCCGTGGCCGGCCACGACGTGGTGCTCACCATCGACATGGATCTTCAGGCCATCGCCGAAGAAGTGCTCTCGGACGCGGTCGGCTCGGCCGGCGCTCGGGGCGGCGACTTGGTAGTGACGGACCCGGTGACCGGCGAGATCCTGGCGATGGCGTCGGTGCGGCGCGGCGCCGAGGCGGTGCTTTCGGCCGTGACCACGACCTACGAGCCCGGCTCCACGGTCAAGCCGTTCACGGCGGCGGCGCTGCTGTCCCATGGGCTGGCCGCCCTGTCCGACTCCGTGGACACGGGCCAGGGCGCGTGGGAGGTGGCGGGGCGCGAGATCACCGACGTGCACGGCGGCGGCTGGATGACCCTTCACGAGGTGATCCAGCAGTCGTCCAACGTCGGGATCGCGAAGTTCGGCGAACGCCTGTCGCGGGGGCAGCAGTACACCAGCTTGCGCGACTTCGGCTTCGGGACGCCCACCGGCGTGCTTCTGCCCAGCGAGGCCGCGGGGCTGCTGCGACGGCCGGAGCAGTGGTCGGGGCAGTCGTCCCACTCGCTGTCGTTCGGCTACGAGCTGGCCGTCACGCCGTTGCAGATGGCCGTGGCGTTCGGCGTGCTGGCCAACGGCGGACTGCTCATGGAGCCCCGCCTGATCAAGGAGGTGCGCCAGCCCGACGGGAGTCCGGTGCGCTTCGGGCGCCCTCGCGTGGTGCGGCGCGTGGTGGCGCCCTGGGTCGCCGAGGCGCTGACCCGCGTCCTGGTGGACGTGGTGGAGAACGGGACCGGGAGTCGCGCCCGCATGTCGTCGTTCCTGGTGGCGGGGAAGAGCGGCACGGCGCGCGCGGTGGGGGTCGGCGGACGCTACGAGCCGGGCGCGTACCACTCGTCGTTCGGGGCCTACTTTCCCGCCGACGATCCGCAGCTGCTCTTCTTCGTGAAGCTGGACCGGCCGAAGGGGGAGTACTACGGGGGCGCCACCGCGGCGCCGGTGACCCGCACGGCCTTGGAAAGCCTGCTGTCGGCTCGGCAGTCGCCGATCGACCGACGCGCCCTGGCCCGCGTGCAGCGCCACTACATCCCGCCTCCGCCCACCACGCCGCTGGTGCGCTTCGCCGTGGCGGCCGTCGAGGGCGGTCCCAGTCCGTTCCGCTTGGCGTCGTCGTCGGGCGGCGGCGTGCCGACAAGCGGTGGCGTTCCGGCGACCATTGGCGGCCGAGCGGCCGGCGCGGGGCCCGACGGAGTCGCCGGAGCGGCGGAGACTTCCGCGGCGGCGCAGTCGATGGTGGTGCCCAGGTTGGAGGGCGCGTCGATGCGCGTGGCGGTCCGGCGCCTCCACAAGATGGGGCTCCGGGTGCGCCTGGAGGGAAGCGGTGCCGTGACCCGGACCATTCCCGGCCCCGGGGCCGTCGTCGCGGCCGGGGACACGGTGCGGGTGCGGGGCAGGGGGGGCGCGTGACCGTGTCCATGTCCGCGATGCTTGCCGTCCTGGAGGGCGCCGGCGTGGCCGTGAAGTCGCTGGTGGACGCGCCTTCGGGGTCGGAAGGCGGCTGGGACGCGCTCGCGATCCGGGGCGTGGAGCACGACTCCCGGCGGGTGGGGCCCGGCGACCTGTTCGTGGCGTGGGCCGGCGCCGCCAGCGACGCCCACGACTTCGTGGCGGCCGCGGCCCGTCGGGGGGCGGCCGCGGCAGTCGTGGAGCGCCTCGTTGCTGGCGCGGGCTTGCCCCAGGTGCATGTGGACAACGCCCGCTTGGCCGCCGCGGCCGCCGCCGGGTTCGCCGCGGGTTCGCCGTGGCCCCGGATGCGCGTGGCGGCCGTCACCGGCACCAACGGCAAGACCACCACGTCGCTCCTGCTGCGAACGATCCTGGAACGGACCGCCCCCGCGGCGGCGATCGGCACGTTCGGTCTGACCGGACCCGACGGCCGCGTCCAAGAGGGCACCGCCGGGCTGACCACCCCGGGGCCGGTTCGCCTGGCCGAGTGGATGTCGTCTTTGGAGCGGTCCGGCGTGGAGGCCGTGGTCCTGGAGGCGTCCTCTCACGCGCTGGACCAGTTCCGCCTGGACGGCGTGCGCTTCGACGCAACCGCCTTCACCAACCTGACCCAGGATCACCTGGACTACCACGGGAACCTGGAGCGCTACCGGGCCGCCAAGGCGCGCCTGCTGGAGCTCCGCAAGGACGCCGGAACGGCGGTGATCAACGCCGACGATCCCGCCTGGCGCGCGCTCCGGCCCCAAGGTCCGGTGCTGGCCTACGGGCTGGAGCCCGGGGTCGACTTGGGGGCGCGGAACGTGCGCCTCTCGGCCTCCGGTTCCGCCTTCGACCTGGAATGGAACGGCCAGCGGACACCGGTGACGTTGCGGCTTCCCGGTGCCTTCAACGTGTCCAACGCGCTGTGCGCCGCGGCCTGCGCGCTGGCGCTGGGCACTTCCCCGGAAGACGTGGCCCGCGGACTGGCTGCCGCGCGCCCGGTTCCCGGCCGACTGGAACGGATCGCGAAGGCGCCGTTCCCCGTGTTCGTGGACTTCGCCCACACGCCCGACGCCCTGGAACAGGTGCTGAAGACGCTGCGACCCCTGGTGTCGGGCCGGTTGTTCGCCGTCTTCGGGGCCGGGGGCGACCGCGACCCCGCCAAGCGGCCTCTCATGGGCGCGGCCGTGGCGCGCTGGGCCGATGTGGCGGTGGTCACCTCCGACAACCCGCGGACGGAGGACCCGGCGGCGATCGTGGTCCAGGTGTCGGCGGGGACCGCTGCGGCCGACCACGGGGACGGGTCCGGACGACGCTGTCGGGTCGTCGAGATCGTGGACCGCCGGGAGGCCATACGCCACGCGCTGGACGCCGCGACGCCGGGCGATGCCGTGCTGCTGGCCGGGAAGGGTCACGAGAGCTATCAGGAAGTGGGGACCGAACGGCTGCCCTTCGACGAGCGGCGGATCGTGGCTGCCGGTCTGGCTGCGCGGTCGCCCGGCCCCGTCGGCGCAGGAGAGGACGACTCGTGAGCGCCCCTGCCTTCCGCTGGAGCGACGCCGGCGTCCGCGCTGCGCTGGGCCTGCCGGGTCCGGGCGACGCCGGGCGCATCTACCGGGCAGTTTCCACCGACACGAGGTCCCTGAGCCAGGGAGACCTCTTCGTGGCGCTGGAGGGCGACCGCTTCGACGGACACGATTTCGTCGGAACCGCCGTCGCGGCCGGCTGCGGAGGGATCGTGGCCCGGCGCCCCGTGGATGTGGCGGTCCCCCTGTACCGCGTGCCCGACACGCTGGCGGCGCTGGGCGACCTAGCACGCCACCGGCGCGACCACGCCCCGGTCCCCGTGGTCGGAATCACCGGCTCGTCGGGCAAGACCACGGTCAAGGACCTTCTCGTGGGCGCCCTGTCTTCCCTGCCGACCGTGCACGGCACCCCCGCGAACCACAACAACCGGATCGGCGTGCCCCAGACGATCCTGTCGATGCCCGAAGGCGCGACGGCCCTGGTCCTGGAGATGGGCGCCAACGAGCCCGGCGAGATCGCCGAGCTGGCCCGCGTGGCCCGGCCCACGGTCGCCGTGGTCACCACCGTCTCCGAGACGCACGTGGAGCGGCTGCGGGACCTGGAAGGCGTCATGTCCGAGAAGCTGGACTTGATTCGATCCCTGGCACCGGACGCCGTCGCCGTGGTGGGAGACGAGCCCCCCGAGCTGGCCCGGCTGGCCCGCCGGCTTCGGTCGGGCACGGTCGTGGCCGGCTGGTCGCGTCGGGCCGACCGCGATCTGCGACCTGCGGACGCGCGGGCGGGTTCGAACGGCGCGTGGTCGTTCTCCTGGGCCGGCCAGCGGGTCGCTCTCCGCATGCCCGGCGCCCACAACGTCTACAACGCGCTGCTCGCGCTGGCGACGGCGCGAACGCTGGGCGTCCCGGCCGACGCCGCCGCGGCGGACGTGTCGGCGGTGGCGCCCGGTCCCATGCGGAACGAGGTCCGGCGACTGGGAGAGCTGACCCTGCTCGTGGACTGCTACAACGCCAACGCGGCGGGGGTCGTGGCAGCCGTCTCCACCTTGCGCGACATGGCGGCCCGAGGCCGGCGCGTGGCGGTGCTGGGCACCATGCTGGAGCTCGGCGAGCGATGTCGCGCCATCCACCGCGAGACGCTGCGGCGGGTGCTGGGCGCCGGCGTCGACCGCCTCGTCCTGACCGGCGCCTTCGCGCGCGCATTCGCGAACGACGACGCCCCCGGCGCCGAGGCCCGCGTGCACCTGGTGGACAAAGTGGAAGACCTGGCCGATCGCCTGCCCGAGCTGCTGGCCCCCGGCGACGCCGTGCTGCTCAAAGCGTCCCGCGGCGTCGGCCTGGAGCGGGCGATCCCGGCCCTGGAGTCCCGTTTCGGAGAGGCCCGCGCCTAATGCTGTACCACCTGCTCCCCGGCTTGGAAGACGTGAGCACCGTCTTCAACCTCTTCAACTACATCACCGTGCGGTCCGCCGGCGCACTGGCCACAGGACTGCTCCTGGCGCTGATCCTGGGCAAGCCTTTCATCCGCGCGCTCCACGCCCGCGGCATCCACGACGTTCCCCGCATGGGGCCGCAGAAGGTGGCGACCCAGGCGTCGGCCCCGGACGCCGGGTCGGCGAGCGATCCTCCGCAGGCGGGCGACCCGGCGCAGGCAAGCGATCCGGCGCAGCCCGGCGTCCCCCAGCCGAAGGCGAACATGGGCGGACTCCTCATCGTCTTCGTCTCCGTGTCCTGCACCCTTCTGTGGGCCGAGCTGGCCAACCCCTACACGCTCGCTGCCCTGATCGTGATGACCTGGATGGGCGGCCTGGGGTTTCTGGACGACTACTTGAAGGTCGTGCGTGGAACGCCTCGAGGCCTTGTCGAGCGATACAAGTGGATCGGGTCGGTCGTGCTCTGCCTGGGGCTTGGCCTCTTCCTCGTGCTCTGTCCGCTGGCGCCCGTCGGAACCGCCGGGGCAACGGCAACCAACTTGCCGTTCGTGGACGACCACCACTTGGTCTTCGCGGTCTGGGCCTACTTGGCGTGGGTCGTCGTGGTGCTGACGGGCGCCACGCACTCGGTCAACCTGACCGACGGCATTGACGGGCTGGCGCCCGGCTTGGTCGCGATCGCCACGATCACCTTCGGCGTCTTTGCCTACCTGATCGGCCGCGTGGACACCTCGGCCTACCTGGGACTGATCTACCTGCCCGGCGCCGGCGAGCTGGCCGTCTTCGCCGCCGCCGTGACCGGCACCGTGCTGGGCTTCCTGTGGTTCAACGCCAAGCCGGCGCAAGTCATCATGGGCGACACGGGCTCGCTGGCGCTGGGCGGCTGCCTGGGCGCCATGGCCGTGCTGCTGAAGGCCGAACTCCTGCTGGCGCTGGTGGGCGGCGTCTTCGTCATGGAGGCGGGTTCGTCGCTGCTGCAAAGGCAGTACTACCGCTACACGAGACGCCGCTACGGCACGCCTCGCCGCGTGTTCAAGTGCGCGCCCGTCCATCACCACTTCCAGATGCTGGGATGGAAGGACGAACAGGTGGTGGTGCGGTTCTGGATCCTGGGGATTCTGTGCGCGCTGGTCGGCTTTGCAACCCTGAAGGTGCGGTGAGACCCGGGCACGTGCCCCGGGGCAAGTGGACAGTTGCCGTGGTCGGCTTGGGCGCCAGCGGAGATGCCGCGGCCCGACTGGCCCTGAACAAAGGAGCAAAAGTTCATGTCACGGACGCGAGCAACGACGAAGCAGTTGCAGCTCGTGGAGCCGGATTGCGGCGCCTCGGGGCCGCCGTCCAGCTGGGAAGCCACGATCCCGAGCGGATCGCGAAAGCGGACGTCGTGGTGGCCAGTCCCGGCATCCCGCCGGACGCCCCGGTGTTCCGAGCCCTACGCGAGCGGCGCGTCGGTTGGATATCGGAGCCTGAGTTCGCCAGCGGGTTCATCGCGAGTCCACTAGTCGTCGTGACCGGCACCAACGGGAAGACCACGACCGCGGCCATGACCGCCCACCTCCTCCGGGAGTCGGGGACGGATGCGGCGTTGGGCGGGAACACCGGCCCCGCCCTGGGTCCGCCGGCCTCCGCGTTGGCGTTGCTGGAACCGGCGCCCGAAGTGGTGGTCCTGGAGGCCTCGTCGTTCCAGCTGGCCGGAATCCGCGACCTCGTCCCGGCCGTCGGCGTGGTGACGAACCTGGGCGCCGACCACCTGGACCGGTACCCGTCGGTGGCGGCCTACCACCGGGACAAGCGGCGTCTTCTGGAGGCGGGCACGGACGACACGACCTGGGTCCTCAACGCGGACGACCCGGCGGTGGACCGCTTGGCCCAAGGCGCGCCCGGACGGCGGCTGTCATTCTCGCTGGAGCGGCCGCAGGTGCCCGGCGCCTACCTGCAAGCAGGCGCGCTGACGCTGAACACCGACGACGACGGCCCTTGGCCCCTGGCGCCGGCGGCGACCCTGCGTCTTCCAGGACGTCACAACGCGGCCAACGCGCTGGCCGCCGTGCTGGCCGCGTGGGCGGCGGGAGCGGACCGCGACGCCTTGGGACCCGCACTGGCCTCGTTCCGACCGCTTCCCCATCGGCTGGAGCAGGTGGGCGAGGTCGGTGGCGTCCGCTGGATCAACGACTCCAAGGCCACCAACGTGGCGGCGTGCGCGTCGGCGCTCCGGGGCCTGGACGGCCCCTTGGTTCTCCTGCTGGGCGGGAGCGACAAGGGAGAGGACTTTCGGTCGCTTGCGGCGGAGATGGCCGACAAGGTGCGGGCCGTGGTGGCCTACGGCGCTGCCGGGGGGCGGGCGTTGGCGGACGTGCGGACCGCCGCTGGGGGACGGTTCCCCGTCGTCGAGGCCTTCGGCGACTTTTCGGAGATCGTGGAGCGGGCGAGCGCCCTGGCCCGACCGGGAGACGCGCTGCTGCTGTCTCCGGCGTGCGCCAGCTTCGACATGTTCCCGAACTACGAGGCCAGAGGCGACGCCTTCCGCGCCCTGGCCCAGGCGGCGGCAACGCGCGACGGTGCTTCGGGACCGCCGGGAGGCGAGCCGGTCCGGTGAGCGTCGGCCACGTGCGCGGCGGCGTGGCCGCGTGGGACCGGGACGTGGCGCCCGCCCTGCGTCGCTCGCTGCCCGAGACCGGCCTGGGGCGGGGCTGGGAGTCGCCGGCGATCCTGGCCGTCGTGGTGCTCCTGCTTCTCTTCGGCCTGCTCACGCTCTACAGCGCCAGCTCGGTGATGGCCCAGCGGAACGACCTTCCCCACTACTACTACGTGGCCCGTCAGGGGGCCGGCGTGGCATTCGGGCTGGTGGTCCTGCTGGCGTGCTCGCGGGTTCCCGTGGCGTGGTGGCGGCGGGCGGCCGTTCCCATGATGGCGGTCTCCGCCTTCCTGCTGATCCTGGTGGTCCTGCCCTTTACCGAGAGCATCGCCCCCACCGTGAACGGCGCACGACGGTGGTTGCGGATCGGCGTCACCATCCAGCCGTCGGACTTGGCCAAGCTTGCCGTGGTCGTGTGGACCGCGGCGGCGGCCGTCAAGAAGCAGGCCATGCTGACCAGCCTGACCCGCGGACTGGGCCCCTTCCTGGCCGTGTGGACGTGCGTTCTGGTGCCGATCATGCTGGGGCCGGACCTGTCCACGGCGTGCCTGATCGCCTTCGTGGGCACGGTGATCGTCTTCGTGGCGGGCGCGCGGATCGGCCACTTCGCCTTCCTGGGCCTGCTGCTCGTCCCGATGGCGTCCCACCTGTTCAAGTCCGGCTACCGCGGTTCGCGCTGGGAGTCGCTGTTGCTGGACCCGGGTTCGGCGCCCCTGGGATCGGCCTTCCAGAGCTACCAGAGCCTGGTGGCGATCGGCTCCGGCGGCGTCACGGGCGTCGGCTTCGGCAAAGGGCGCCAGAAGTTCGGGTTTCTTCCCGAAGCGCACAACGACTTCATCTTCGCCATGATCGGCGAGGAGTGGGGGTTCCTGGGCGCGTTGACGGTGGTGCTGGCGTTCGGCGTCTTCATCGTCGTCGGATTCCGGGTGGCGCGCCGGGCCAAGGACCTGTTCGGCGAACTGCTGGCAGTGGGCGCGACCTCGCTGGTCGGAATGCAGGCGTTCTTCCACATCGGCGTCGGCTTGGGCGTGTTCCCCGCAACCGGACTCTCGCTGCCGTTCGTGTCCTTCGGCCGCACCAACATGATCGTGCTGCTGGCCGCCGTCGGCATTCTGCTGGCCGTGGCGCGGGAGGCGCCCGAAGGACGGCGCGAGCGACCGGCGGAGAGGAGGCCCGCGTGGTAGTGGTCTTCTCCGGCGGCGGCACGGCGGGGCACTTCCATCCGGCGTGCAACATCGCGGACGCCCTGGTCCGCGAGCTGCCCGGCGCCCAGCCGTTCTTCGTGGGCACCGAAGGGCGAATCGAAGCCGGCGAGCTTCCCAAGACGGGCCATCCGTACGTGCTGCTGCGGACGCGAGGCCTTCGCCGTCCTGTGCGCGAAGCCCGGCGGGCGGGCGGGGCGCTGCAAGGCTTGGGCCGGTTCGCCGGTGCCTTGACCGGCAACGCGAAGGCGGTGGCGCTGCTCGCGGCGGCCGTGGCCGGCCTGGTCCCCGAGTTCCGCCGGCGGAAGGCGCGGGCGGTCGTGTTGACCGGCGGCTACGTCTCGGCGTCGGCGGGCGTGGCCGGGGCGCTGCTGCGCCTTCCCGTGCTGGTTCAGGAGCAGAACATGCGGCCGGGGATCACGACCCGTCTCGTCTCGCTGTGGGCCCGCCAAGTCCATCTGGCCTATCCGGAGGCCGCGGCCGGCCTGCCGAAGCGCGCCCGCCGACGAGTTCGGGACACGGGCAACCCGATCCGCCCCGTCCCGTCCGCCTCCGCGTCGCGGAAGGAAACGGCCCGTCGAGCCATGAGACTGCCCGCAAAGGCGCCCGTTGTGCTGGTCGTGGGCGGGAGCCAAGGCGCCCGAGCGCTGAACCGGGCGATGGCCCAGGTCGTGTCCGAAGGCGTCGTCCGCAAGGGCGAGACCGTCTTCTGGGTCGCGGGCCGGCAGCATCACGAGGAAGCCGAACGGACAGTGGCGCGAGCCGAGGCCAAGAACGTTCGGGTCGCGCCGTACCTGGAGCCCGAAGAGATGTACCAGGCGCTGGCGGCAGCGGACGTGGCCGTGTCGCGTGCCGGCGCCATGGCCACTTCGGAGTTCCTGGCATGGGGTCTGCCCGCCGTCCTGGTCCCCTTTCCCGCCGCCGCCGAGGACCACCAAGCCGACAACGCGCGGGGACTGGAGGCCGCCGGCGCGGCCGTCCACCTGCCCGAGACCGCTTCGGACGGTCGCGCGCTGACGGGCCGGCGCTTGTGGGATGCCGTCCGCGGGATCCTGGACGATCCCGTTCGGATGGAGGCGATGGCCGCCGCCGCTCGTCGCCGCGCGCGTCCCGGCGCCGCCCGGAAGATCGCCGCCGCCGTGGCCGAATTGGCGACCGGTCGGTCGGCGCCGGAAGGCTCGGGTGCACGGGACGGTCCGGGCGCCGAGGGAGCGTCGGCGTCGTGACGGGCCTGCGCGAGTGGGCCGCCCAGGGTCCCGTTCACTTCATGGGGGTCGGCGGCGCGGGCATGGCTCCCCTTGCCGAGTTGGTGCTGCGGACCGGCGGGACGGTTTCGGGTTGCGACTTGGCCCGAAGCCCAGCGACCGAACGGCTGGAGGCCATGGGAATGACCTTCCACCACGGCCACGACCCGGCCCACGTCGTCGGAGCCGCCGCCCTGGTCGCGACGTCGGCGGTGCCGCCGGACCATCCGGAGCTGGAGGCCGCCCGCTCCGCGAACGTGCCCGTGGTCAAGCGCGCCGTGGCCCTGGCCCAGTGGGCGGCCGGACGCCGAACGGTTGCTGTCGCCGGCACCCACGGCAAGACCACCACCACCGCCATGGCCGCTCACGTCCTGGAGCGGGCCGGAGCCGACCCCACCGCTGTTGTGGGCGGTCGCGTGTCCGGCTGGGGCGGCAACCTCCGCCCCGGGAGCGACGACCTCTTCGTGGTGGAGGCCGACGAGTACGACCGCTCGTTCCTGGCCCTGAGCCCGTCGGTCGCCGTAGTGACCAACGTCGAGGCCGACCACCTGGACGTCTACGGCGACCTGAACGGCGTTCGGGAGTCCTTCTCCTCGTTCGTCGCTCGCCTGGCGCCCGACGGCGTGCTCTGGGTCTGCGCCGACGACCACGGAGCGGCCCGAGCGGGCGTTTCGGGAGGCAGTCGCACCCGCAGCTTCGGGCTGTCGGCCGGTTCGCAGCTTCGGGCCGTGGACATGGAGCGCGACGCAGGCGGGAGCCGCTTCTCGGTGGTTGCAGACGGAAGGCCGGTCGGCCAGTTCTTCGTGCCGGTTCCGGGTCTGCACAACGTACGAAACGCCCTGGCGGCGATCGGTGCGGGGCGGTCGTTGGGCGCGACGTGGGACCAGGCGCGCTCCGGCTTGGCCGCGTTCAAGGGCGTGGGACGACGCTACGAGGTTCTGGGCGCCGCTTCCGGCGTCACCGTGATCGACGACTACGCGCACCACCCCACGGAGGTGACCGCCACGCTGGCCGCGGTCCGCCGGGCCAATCCGGGCAAGAGGGTCGTGGCCGTGTTCCAGCCCCACTTGTACAGCCGGACGCGCGACTTCCATCGGGAGTTCGGGAAGGCCCTGGGCACCGCGGACGCGGTTTGGGTCACGGATGTCTACCCGGCCCGCGAAGAGCCGTTGCCCGGGGTCGGAGGCGACTTGGTGGCGGACGCCGTGGCAGGGAACGCCGCCCGCGTCGCGTACCACCCGGAGCTGGCCACCCTGGCTCAGCCCGTGGCCGCCGACCTCTCGTCCGGGGATGTGTGCGTGGTGATGGGGGCCGGCTCCATTGAAGCCGCAGGCCCCCGAATCCTGTCCCTGCTCCAGGAACGCGCCCCATGAGAGGCCGCCGCCGTCGCCGAACCCAGCCTCCGCTCTGGGCCCGGTCCGCCATTGGCGACGCCGGTCCGGCCGCGGGCGCCCAAGCTTCCGGGCGGGACGCCCAAGCCCCCGGACCCCGTGCTCAGCCCCCAGAGCCGTTTGTCCAGCCCCCTGGGCCGCCTGCCCAGTCCTCCGGGCTCTCCGGGCTGCCTGCCCAGCTCCCCCGGCCGCCCGGCCAGCCTCCAGAGCTGTTTGCCCCGCCTCCCGGGCCGCCGGCGCAGCCCCCGCCAAGCCAGCTCCCCCGGCCGCCCGCGCCCCGTCGTCGCTCTCGCGCCGGCCGCCGTTCGCCGCCCCGTCGCCGCGCCTCGCCCGGTCGCGCGCTGGCGCGAGGCGCCGCCTTCCTTGGCGTGGCCGGAATGGCCGCCCTGCTGGTGCGGGCCGTGCTGGGCATCCTGTCCGGCATGCCCCTGTTCCTGGTGGACGACGTTCACGTCTCCGGTGCCACCTACCTGGCCGCGGCCGACATCCGAACCGCCGCCGGCCTGGACGACGGCGCCAGCCTGTGGGAGCCCAAGGCCAAGTGGCTGGAAGACCTGGAGTCGCACCCGCTGGTCGAGTCGGCCGAGGTCCGGCGCCGTCCTCCGTCCACCCTCGTCTTCCACGTGACCGAGGCCAAGCCCGTCGCCCTCTTGGCCGCGCCGGTGGTCGAGGCCGTGGACCGCAGGGGCGTCCGCCTCCCGGTGGACCCCACGCAGCCGGTCCTGGACCTGCCCGTGATCCGCGTCGCGAACCCGGACTCGGCGGCGGCCCCGCTGGGCGTGAGCCTCCTGGCCCGAGAGACCGCCCACCTGGACGAGGTCGCGCCCGAGGTGCTGGCCGTCGTGTCCGAAGTCCTGTTGGAAGACGGTCTGGTCACGCTTCTTCTGGGCGATTCCGGACCGAGGATCCGCTACCGCCCCCCCATCTCGGAGAAGCGCCTCCGCGACGGGATCGTGGCGATGAACGACGCCCTGGAGCGCTTCCCGGACAGCCCGCCGGGCGAAGTCGATCTCCGCTTCGAGGATCAAGTGGTGGTGCGCCCCGAGCGCTCGACCCCCGGAGGCGCCCTGTGAGGGCCGCCCTGGTGGCCGGGCTGGACGTGGGCTCCACCTGGACCCGCGCCGTCGTCGGCGAAGTCGAGCGCGACCTCGGCCGTCCCGAGCTCCGCGTCGTGGGGGTGGGTCGCACGTGCACGGAGGGCATGAGGAAGGACGTGGTGACGGACCTGGAAGAGGCCACCGCGTGCATCCGCCGGGCCGTCCAAGAGGCCGAGACCATGTCCGGCGCGCGCGTCGACTGCCTTCACGTGGGCGTCTCGGGCGACCACGTGGACGCGAACCGCTCGGTGGGCGTCGTGGCGGTCGCGGCCGAAGAGATCGTGCGGAGCGACGTGGACCGGGTGCACGCCGTGGCCCGCACGGTGGCTCTCCCAGCGGACCGGGAGCTCCTGCACGCGATCCCCCAGGAGTACGTGGTGGACCACCAAAGGGGCATCCGGGACCCGGTCGGCATGCCGGCCACCCGCTTGGAGACCGACCTGTACCTGGTCACTGCCTCGTCGTCGGCGGTGGAGAACATCACTCGAGCCGTCGAGAAGGCCGGCTACCGCGTCGAGGGCCGGATCCTGGAGCCGTTGGCCGCCGCGCGCGCCGTCCTCACCGAAGACGAGAAGGAGCTGGGCGTGGCCATGGTGGACCTGGGCGCGGCCACCACGGGACTCGCGGTCCACTACGAAGGCGGCCTGCGCAAGCTGGAGGTCCTGCCGTTCGGGGGCAGCACGATCACCAGCGATCTGATCCGCGGCCTGTCCATTCCGTTCGCCGACGCCAAGCGCATCAAGGAGTTCCACGGCGCGGCCAGTAGCCGAATCGTGGACCCGCGCGAGACCGTCGAGCTTCCGCCGTCGTCCAACGGCCGCCCCCGGTCGGTGGCTCGGCGGTTTGTGGCCCAAATGATGGAGGAGCGGCTCGAGAGTATGTTCGCCCGCATCCACGAGCGCATACGAGAGATGGGCGGCGGCGAGGCCCTGGGCGCGGGCGTGGTCGTGACCGGCGGCGGCGCCGCGATCCCCGGCATAGGCGGCCTGGCGCAGGACTGCCTGGCGGCGCCCGTCCGGATCGGCGTGCCCCAAGAGGGCGTTTCCGGGCTGTCGGGCATCGTGGCGCGCCCCGGGTTCGCCGCCGGTGCCGGGCTGGCCCTTCACGCGGCCGACCGCTTCATCGAGACCGGCCAAGGCGCATCCACCGCCACCTCCGGGCTGGTCGCCCGCATGGGGGCGTGGCTCAAGGAGTTCTTCTAGACAACGGCAAGAAGCAGTCCCACCACAGCCGGGACGAGGGTCCCGGAGGAGCAGAGAACATGATCTTCGAACTGGACGCCGCCCCGAGAAACACGGCGCTGATGAGAGTCATCGGCGTCGGCGGAGCCGGCGGCAACGCCGTCAACCGCATGATCGACGAAGACCTGGAAGGGGTCGAGTTCGTCTCGGCGAACACCGACGCCCAAGCCTTGGAGTGCTCCAAGGCGGCGCACACGATCCAGCTGGGCAAGCGGCTCACGCGGGGTCTGGGCGCGGGCGCGCGGCCCGGGATCGGACGCCAGGCGATAGCCGAGGACGCCGACGAAGTCCGGCAGGTCCTGGAAGGCGCCGACCTGATCTTCATCACCGCCGGCATGGGCGGGGGCACGGGAACCGGCGCGGCGCCCGTCATCGGAGAGATGGCCCGCGAGCTGGGCGCGCTGGCGATCGCCGTGGTCACCCGCCCCTTCTCCTTCGAGGGCAAGAAGCGCATGCGCCAGGCCGAGCAGGGCTTGGCCGAACTGCGGCGGACGGTCGACACCATGGTCGTGGTGCCCAACGACCGGCTGCTGTCCGTGGTGGGGAAGGGGACTTCGTTCCGCGACGCCCTGAAGAAGGCGGACGAGGTGCTGCTCCACGCCACGCAGGGGATCAGCGACTTGATCCGCGTGAGCGGGGACGTCAACGTTGACTTCGCCGACGTTCGCACGATCATGTCGTCCTGCGGGGCGGCCCTCATGGGCACGGGCGTCGGCCGGGGCGAGAAGCGAGCGATCAGCGCGGCGCAGGACGCCGTCACTTCGCCCCTGCTGGACAACGTTTCCATACGGGGAGCCAAGGGCGTGCTCATCAACATCACCGGGGGCTCGGACCTGGCCATCGACGAGGTGACCGAGATCTCCACCTTGATCCAGGAAGAGGCGGGCGACGAGGCCGAGATCATCTTCGGCGCCGTGCAGGACTCGGCCATGGAGGGCGAGGTGCGCGTGACCCTGATCGCCACCGGCTTCGAGGACCACAGCGACCGTCGCGACGGCGATGTCGTGATCCGGCCGCGGTTCCTGACGCCGTCCACGGCGCCGGTCGCTCCCGTTGTGCCCGCGCGGCCCGCCGCCGTCGCGACCGTGGGGCCGTCTGCCCCGCCCAACCCCCTGGGTGCGCGGAGCCCCGGAAACGGGTCCCCGGCAGCGACCTCGTCGCCCGCAACCGCCCGCCCCGCCGCTCTCTTGACGCCCGACCCGGCGGAGCGCCCCTTCCCGACCGCCGGCGCCGCGACGGCGCGCGTGCAGTCCCCCTTCGCCGCTGCCGGCGCGACGGGCGGCTTGGCCGCCGACTCCCAGGTCCGGCTGAGCCCCACCATGCCGATCGGCGAGATCGAGCTGCCCACCTTCATCCGGAGGGCCTGACCCTGAAGATCCGCAAGACGTTCGACGCCGGCGCCGCCCGCCGACCCGCCGGCGCGGCCGCAGCAGCCCTGGCGGTCGCGGCGACCGTCGCTCTGGGCGGGGCGGCGACCTACTCGCTCTTCCAACCGTCGGCGCCCGACGCAGGAACCTTGGCGCCCGTCCACGCCCAGCCCCCCGAACACGCTGACGCCCGCGAGCTGGCGCGCGGCAGGACGCTGGAAGGCGTGCTGGCCGACGGCGGCATGGAGCATGGCGACCGGACCTCGCTTCTGTACGCCTTCCGCGAGGCGGCCGATCCTCGCCGGATGCGAAGCGGCGTCCGCGTGCGGTTCCTGCGACGGACGGAGGGCGGGCGGCCCCACGCCGTGGAAGTCGTCCTGAACCCCGACCGCACCGTTCGCCTGGACCGTTCGGGCGCGGGCTGGACCCCCTCCGAGATCGCCACTCCGACCACCACCGACACCCTGGCGGCCACGGGCGAGATCATGCCCGGCGCCGGGCTCTGGCCCGCCGTCGTGGGCCACGCCGCCCTGGAGCACCTGCCGCGCCCGGACCGCAGCAAGCTGGTGGACCGGCTGGACAAGGTCTTCCAGTGGCAGCTCGACTTCTCGCGCCAGCTCCGCCCGGGCGACTCGTACCGCTTCGTCGTGGAACGCCAGATGCGGCCCGACGGCAGCATGAAGTCGGAGCGTCTCCTGGCCGCCGAGCTGGTGAACCAGGGTCGTTCCCTGCACGCCGTCTGGTTCGACGCCGAAGAAGACGGCATGGGAAGCTGGTACGACCTGGACGGCGAGTCGGTGCGGCGCGCCTTCCTGAAGAAGCCCCTCGAGTTCCGGCGCATCTCCTCTCGGTACAGCGGGCGCCGATTCCACCCGGTGCTGAAGCGCTGGCGGGCCCATCGGGGCGTGGACTACGCGGCCGACTCGGGCACCCCCGTCCAGGCCACGGGCGACGGGGTCGTGGCCAGCCGCCGCTGGAGCGACACCTACGGCCGGGTCGTGGACATTCGCCACGCCAACGGGTTCCTGACCCGCTACGCCCACCTGCGCGCTTGGGCCCGCGGCGTCTCGAAAGGCGCGCGAGTCGTCCAAGGGCAAGTGATCGGCTACGTGGGCATGACGGGCTTGGCCACCGGCCCGCACCTCCACTACGAAATGCACACGTCCCGGGGTCCCATCGACCCGCTGGCCGTGGACCTGCCCGCCGGCGATCCGGTGCCTCCGGAGGCCCGGGACCGCTGGGAAGAGGCGCGGGCCGCCCGGCTCGCTCTGCTGCCTCGGCATCGTCGGCCCGGCGCAACCGCCTCGGCGCCGCCGCGGGCGATCGCCGACGACCGGGGGTCCTGAGGGGACGCTTCTCGTGCCGCTCCTGCCGGCGCTGGCGTTGCTGGTCCTGGCCGGCGGGTTCTTCGCCTGGGTCTACTACCGCCGGGAGTTCGCCGTCCGCGGCAGGGCGCTCCTGTTGGCGGCCCGCCTGCTGGCCCTGGCCGGCGTGCTGGCGATCCTCTGGAACCCCGACGTGCCCGCGGCAGCCGGCCGGGCCGTCTCGGAGCGCTTCGTGATCCTGGACGCCAGCGCCTCCATGTCAGCCCTTAGCACGACGGGCGAGCCCGTATGGGCCAGCGCGACCGCTCGGGCCCGGGCCATGGCGCAAGAAGGCGCGCGCGTGCTGGTGGCCGGGGCCGAGCCCTTCGGCGCCGGGCTTGCGGCGCACCCCGACTCGCTGGCCACGCTGTCGCCGAGCGGCCACGAGTCCGTCCTGGCGACGGCGGTGGGCACGGCGGCCGAGGCCGGCGCCCGCGAGATCGTGCTGGTGACGGACCGTCGCGTGGCGGACCCCGTGGCCGTGGCCGCCGCCGCCCGCCGTTTGGGCGTGCGTGTCGAGGTGGATTCGGCGGTGGCCGCGCCGGCCCCCAACCTGGCTGTGAGCCGGCTGGTCCTTCCCGCCGCCGCCGACAGCGGCCGCGCGTTGCGGGGCACGGTGCACGTGGAGGGCCGCGCGCCCGGCGATTCCGTGGACGTGGTTGTGACCGTGGACGGCCGGGTCGCCCAGCTCCTCCGCCTTCCCGCACCCGCCGCCGACGGCGAGACGACTTCCGCGCCCTTCGTGCTCCCCGGGTCGCTGTCGCCCGGCCCCAGGCGCGTGTCGGCCCGGCTGACCGCCCCGGACTCCTATCCCCCCGACGACCAGCGCGTCCGCATCGTGCACGTCGACGCCCAGGACGCCGGCATCGTCCTCGTCTCGTTCGCGCCGGACTGGGAGCCGCGGTTCCTGCTTCCGGTGCTGCGCCAAGTCACGGGCCTGCCGGTGCGCGGCTACGTTCGCGCTGGCCCGAACCGCTTCCAGGCCATGGGCGACGACGGCAGAGCCCCCGGCGCGCCCGGCGGCACGACCGGCCCGCCCGGTCCCTTGGCGGTGGACCGGGCCGAGCTGGAGCGGCGGATCGGCCAAGCCGTGGTGGTGGTCGCCATGGGGGTGGACGCGTCCGAACGGGAGTTCCTGGACCGGGCGGCCGGGCGCGCAAGCGGGCTGGCCGTCTTTCCGACGGATGCCGACGGGGCGGCGGCGGGCGGCGTGGCCGCGGGAGAGCCGCAGGGCGGGGAATGGTACGCCAGCGCCGCGCCCGCGTCGCCGATCTCGGTCGAGCTGGGGCAGTTCCTCTACGGCGGCCTCCCGCCGCTTTCGGAGGTGCTGCCGGTCGCGGACCCCGGCGGCGGGGTGCTGGAGGTGCGGCTCGGCGGCACGGGCGAACCCCGGCCCGCCCTGATTCTGCGCCGCGCCGCGGGAGGACGGCGCGTGGTCGTCGTCCTGGCTCGGGGTTTCTGGCGGTGGGCCTTCCGCGACGGCGAGCCGCGGGACCGGTACCGCTTGCTCTGGGGCGCCGTGGGCGGCTGGCTGCTGGGCGGCGAGTCCGCGACGGCCGGCGCCGACGTGTCCCCCGAGACGTGGGTGGCCCCGCCGGGGCGGCCCGTGTGGTGGCGGGCGCGCGACATCGAGGGCGGGGAAGTCCGTCTTTCGGTGACCGATTCCACGGGCGCCGCCGTGCTGGATTCGACGTGGACCGTCTCGCCGACGGGCGTCTTCGCCACGCCCGCACTGCCGCCGGGACCCTACCGCTACGCCGCCGAGCCGGTCGACCCCGGCGAGTCGGGCGCCCCGAACGCCGCGGATGCCGTGGGCCCCCCAGGCGCCCCCGTTGCCCCGGCCCCCGCCGCGACCGCCGGGCTCTTCGAAGTCGAGTCCTTTACCCGGGAGGCCCTGCGACGCCCCGTGGAAGCGCCTAGACTGGCTTTCGGCCTCGCCGCTTCGCCCGCTTCGCACCGCCGCGTCCGCCGGCTTCGCACCTTGCCATGGCCTTATCTTGTGGTCTTGGCGGCCCTGTGCGCGGAGTGGGCCGGGCGGAGGCGCGCCGGCTTGCGCTAAGGGCGTCGCCCGTCTTTCTTCGCGCCGGGCTTTCGGGCCGGCCGATCTCCGGGCGCCACGTTTCCCAATGCCTGCCACCGTTCCGACACCTACCACGTTTCCCATCACCTACCACGTCATCCGATACGTACCACGTTCCCGTCATATACCACATTTCTCGACGTCTGCCACGTTCCCGACGCCCGCCAGTTCCCCAACGCCCGTTTCCCGACGCCCGTCAAACTCTCGCCCGTCATGCGACTCTTCCGCCCAAGCAAGGAACCCTCTTCCGGCCCGTCCGTGTGGGCGCGGGCGCTGGCAAAGGTGGTGCCGCCCGGACTTCGTGGGATCGACGACGCCACCCTGGAAGAACTTGAAGAACGACTGATCGCCGCCGACTTCGGCGTGGGCGCCAGCGAGCGCTTGGTTGCCGGCGTGCAGAACGCGGCCAAGCGAGAGGGCGTCCGCAGCGAAGCGGGCCTTCGGCGGCTCCTGGCCGAGGAGCTCCAGGCCGTCTTCTCTGGAGACGAAGCGCCTGAACTAGCCGTGGCGCCACGTCCGCCGACGGTCTACCTGATCGTCGGCGTGAACGGCGTGGGGAAGACCACGACGATCGGCAAGGTCGCCCACCGACTGACGGCGCAAGGGCGGAAGGTGATCGTGGCGGCGGCGGACACCTACCGGGCGGGGGCCGTCGCCCAGCTGGCCCGGTGGGCGGAGCGCGCCCAGGCCGAGTTCGTGGCCGGCCAGCCCGGCGGCGACCCGGCGGCCGTGGCCTTCGACGCCCTGGCCGCGGCGCGGGCTCGTCGGGCGGACGTGGTGCTGGTGGACACGGCGGGGCGGCTGCACACCCACGGCGGGCTCATGGACGAACTGGCCAAGGTGGAGCGCGTCGTCGCCAAGCACCAAGACGGCGCCCCGCACGAGACCTTGCTGGTGCTGGACGCGACCGTGGGCCAGAACGGCTTGGTCCAAGCCCGCGAGTTCGCCCGTTTCGTCGCCGTGACCGGAATCGTCCTGGCCAAGGCCGACTCCACCGCCCGCGGCGGCATCGTGGTCGCGCTGCGCCAGGAGCTCGACGTGCCCGTCAAGCTGGTCGGCAGCGGCGAGGCGCCCGACGACCTGGAGCCCTTCGACCCGGAGCAGTTCGTCCAAGGCGTACTGGCGGGACCGTGACCGGCGGCGTCCCAGCGTCTCCCTCCGGCCCCGCGTCCCCGTCCCCCTCTTCCTCCGCCTCCGGCCCGCCCCTGTTGCGGCTGGACATGCCCGTCCAGTTCCTGAAGGGCGTCGGCCCCAAGCGGGCCGAGGCGCTGGCGCGCATGAAGATCCTCACGGCTCGCGACTTGCTGTATCACGTGCCGCGGCGCTACGACGACGCCTCGACGATCACGCCCGTGGCCTTGGCCCAGGTCGGCATGGACGTCACCGTGGCCGGCGAAGTGCGAAGCAAGGGCGTCGTGCCCACCCGCTCGGGCCTGCGCATCTTCCAGGCCGTCGTCTGCGACGCTTCCGGCGTCGTCACCTGCGCTTGGCCCGGCCAGCCGTGGGTGGGCCGCAACCTTCGCGTGGGCGACCGCATTCTGGTCACCGGACCCGTCAAGTTCTTTCACGGCCGCCAAATCCAGCCCCGCGAACACGTCCTGCTGTCGCGCAACCCCAGCGGAAGCGACGCCTCCGCCGATCCCGACGACGATCTGGCCGGCACGATCTTCGTCGTCTACCCCGCCTCCGAGGACCTGTCCCAGTGGTTCTTTCGCCAGGTCGTGGCGCGCAACCTGGACTGGCTGGTCAAGCACGTGGTTGCCGAGGACTTCCTGCCCGCCGACATCCGGAAGACGCTGGGCCTGGTGTCGCTCGCCGACGCCCTGCGCACGCTTCACGCCCCCCCGTCGATGGACCGGACGAAGCCCGCCGTCCGTCGCCTGGCCTTCGACGAGTTCTTCCTGCTGCAGCTCATGCAGGCCCGGCTTCGCCACAGCGCCACGCAAGCGCAGCCCGGCCTCGCCTTCGTCCGCACCAACGCCCTGGTGAAGGCGCTCCACGACTCGCTGCCGTTCGCCCTCACCGGCGCCCAAGCCCGCGTCCTCCGCGAGATCTACGCGGACATGACCTTGCCCCGACGCATGAACCGGATGCTCCAAGGCGACGTGGGCTCGGGCAAGACCCTGGTGGCCCTCTTCGCCATGGTCCTGGCCGCCGAATCCGGCCGTCAAGCCGCCCTCATGGCCCCGACGAGCATCTTGGCGGACCAGCACGCACGGAGCATCCAGAAGCTGGTTCGGCCGCTCCCCGTCGAGGTGGAGGTCGTAGTGGGCGCCGACATGGGCAAGCGCCGCCGCAGCGCCAGGGCCCGCGTGGCGTCGGGCAGCGCCCAGCTGATCGTGGGCACGCACGCCCTGATTCAAGAGGGCGTCGAGTTCAAGTCCTTGGGACTCGTGGTGGTGGACGAGCAGCACCGCTTCGGGGTCCGTCAGCGCATGGCCTTGGCCGAACGCGACCCCCGGCCGGACGTCCTGGTCATGTCCGCCACGCCGATTCCCCGTTCGCTGGCCATGACCCTCCACGGCGACATGGACATGAGCATCCTGGACGAGCTGCCCCCCGGTCGGCGTCCCGTGAAGTCGCGCGTCGCCGATTCCGGCAGTCGCTCCTCCGTCTACCAAGAGGTGGCGCGTCGGCTGGCCCAGGGTCGCCAAGCGTACTTGGTCTACCCCTTGATCGAGGAGTCGGAGAAGTCGGACTTTCGGGCCGCCGAGGCCGAGTTCGCGCGCCTGGAAGAGGAAGCGTTCCCCGGCCGGCGGCTGGCGCTCATGCACGGCCGACTCCCCCCCGACGAGAAGGACCGGATCATGCGACGGTTCCAGGCCGGCCGGATCGACCTGCTGGTGGCGACGACGGTGGTCGAGGTCGGCATCGACGTGCCCAACGCCACGGTCATGGTCGTCGAGAACGCCGAGCGCTTCGGCCTGTCCCAGCTTCACCAGCTGCGGGGCCGCGTGGGCCGCGGGTCCGAGGCCGGCCTGTTCGTCATGATGGCCGGCGGGGACGCCGACGCCCAAGAACGCCTCCAACTCCTGTCCCAGACCGACGACGGCTTCGAGGTCGCCCTGGAAGATCTGCGGCTGCGCGGCCAGGGAGACGTGTTCGGGGCCGACCAGCACGGCCACCGCACCGACCTCCGCTTCGCCGACCTCTTCGAGCATCGGGACTTGGTGGGTCCCGCCCAGGATCGCGCTCGCGCCGTCGTGGACCGCGACCCCGACCTTGCCCACGAGCGAAACGCCCTTCTTCGCATCCTTCTGGAGCGCCGCTACGGCGACCGCGCCCAGCTGTTCGGCGTCGGCTGACCGCGCCGTTGACAACCTTTGGCCGCAGGCCGAAGCTTCGGCCGACGCAAGCGACCACCCTTCGGAGGAGCGCTCGGTAGTGCAATCGCAGAACGGAGGCGCCGCGGCCGCCCTCGTGCGGGACCTGTCCGGCCTGGAGGGCCAAGTCGTCTGCGTTTCGGGCTGGGTGGAGGCGCTCCGCATTCACGGCAAGGTCGCGTTCGTGGTGTTGCGCGACGGGACGGGCTCGGTACAGGGCGTCGTCCTCAAGGCCCAGGTGCCCGACGAGACTTGGGCGCTGGTCGCGGCGCTGTCCCAGGAAAGCTGCGTCGCCCTGGAAGGCGAGGTCCGCGCCGAACCGCGCTCGCCCGGCGGCTACGAGCTGGGCGTGTCGGCCGTCCGCTTGATCGGCGCCAGCCAGGACTACCCGATCCAGCCCAAGGAGCACGGCGCCGAGTTCCTGCTGGACCACCGTCACCTGTGGTTGCGGTCCAGTCTGCAGCGCGCCGGCCTGCGCCTTCGCGCCGAGGTCGAGCACGCCATCCACGACTTCTTGCACAAGAACGACTTCGTGCGCATCGACACGCCGATCCTGACCGGCGCGATCGGCGAGTCCGCGGGCACCCTCTTCGAGACCGACTACTTCGGCCAGCGCGCCTTCCTTGCGCAAACGGGCCAGCTCTACGCCGAGTGCGCGTGCCCGGCGTTCGGCAAGGTCTACTGCTTCGGCCCCACCTTCCGCGCCGAAAAGTCCAAGACGCGCCGCCACCTGACCGAGTTCTGGATGGTGGAGCCCGAAGTGGCGTTCGCAGATTCGGACGACAACATGGCGCTCCAGGAAGCGTTGATCGCGCACGTGGCGGCCAGCGCCCTCGACCGTTGCGCGGCCGAGCTGGAGACGCTGGGGCGCGACCCGTCGCGGCTGGAGGCGATCGCGCCTCCGTTCCCCCGCGTCAGCTACACCGAGGCGGTCGAGCGCTTGAACGGCCAAGGTCGTCCCTTCGAGTGGGGCAAGGACTTGGGCGCGGTGGAGGAAACCACGATCTCCGGCTGGTTCGACAAGCCCGTCTTCGTGCACGACTACCCCAAGCGGGCCAAGGCTTTCTACATGAAGGAGAACCCGGACGACCCGCGCACCGTGTTGTGCAACGACCTGCTGGCACCCGAAGGCTACGGCGAGATCATCGGCGGCAGCCAGCGCGAAGACGACCACGACCGCCTGCTGGCGCGCATCCGCGAAGAGGACCTGCCCGAGGACGCCTACGGCTGGTACCTGGACCTGCGACGCTACGGAACCTTCCCGCACTCGGGGTTCGGGCTGGGCGTGGAGCGCACGGTGGGCTGGATCGCGGGGCGCCGTCACATCCGCGAGCTGGTTCCGTTCCCGCGCACCTTGAACAGGCTTGCGCCGTAGGCCGGACGCCTCCGTGCCGACACTGGTGGTCGATCTGCAAGACCGGCGGCCCGTCTGGTCGCTGCCCGGTTGGGCGCGGGACAGGATACGGAGCGCGGCGCCGTCGGCTTGGTCCGTGGCCTTTTTGGAGACGCCCGCCGACGGCTCCGGCGACGGGGCGTTGCGCGCGACCCCCGAGCTGTTGCGCGCCGTGGCCGACGCCCGCGTGTACATGGGCTACGGCATCCCCGCACAAGTGCTGGAGGCGGGCCGACGGTTGGAGTGGGTGCACTCGGCCGCCGCCGGCGTCGGGTCGTCGCTGGGCGCCGCCATGCTCGAACGGGACGTCCTCTTCACCAACTCCGCCGGCGTCCACGGCCCGCCCATGGCCGAGTCCGTCGTCGCGATGCTGCTCTACTTCGCGCGGGGCCTCGACTTGGCGGTGCGCGCCCAGCAAGAGGGCCGCTGGGGCGCGGAGGCGTTCTGGGCCGCGGATTCGCCAGTGGCCGAGCTGGCCGAAAGCACCGTCGGCATCGTGGGCTACGGCGGCGTAGGCCGCGAAGTGGCGCGCCGCGCGTCGTGCCTGGGCAGCCGGGTTGTTGCCGTCCGCCGGACCGGAAGCCCCGCGCCGCCCGATGCGCCGGCCCCCGAGGTGGAACCCGCCCCCAAGGTCGAGACGGGCACCGAGGTCGAGACCGGCCCCAAAGGGCTGGCCCGCGTCCTCGAGCAATCCGACTACGTGGTGCTGGCCGTCCCGGAGACCCCTCGCACAAGGAACCTGATCGACCGCCGGCGCATCTTCTCCATGAAGCGCGGCGCCGTGCTCGTCAATGTCGCCCGAGGCCGGGTCCTCGACGAAGGTGCGCTGCTCGAAGCCCTAGACGCGGACCACCTGCGCGGCGCGGCCCTCGACGTCTTCCACGCGGAACCGCTCCCCCCAGGCCACCCGTTCTACCACCACCCCCTCGTCCTCGTCACCCCCCACGTCTCCGCCACCACGCGACGCTTCTGGGAGCGCGAAGCGGACCTGATCGCCGACAACATCGCCCGCTTCGCCCGCGGCGAACCGCTGCGAAACCTCGTGAACAAGTCCGCGGGCTACTGACTACCGCTTGTAGAACTTGAACCGGTATCGCTCGCTGGAATCGTTGGGCTAGTCGACGGCTCGCCGCCATCTGCCAACCTTCACGGAAGCTTCTTCTCGCTTCGGGGAGACGAACGGCTCAATTCGCCTCAGGGTACGATCGCAACGTTCATGGGCCGTCTCCATCTCGTCGGTTTTCCGAGTGCCGACTGGCGCTTGCCGCATGACGACTCTCCATCTTCTTCTTGATTTCGCCTGGTGTGTACCGGGAAAGCATTCCGGTATGCAGACAGCGGATCGCCATATCGGCCGCTAGTCCGAAGTTCCGCAGGAATTTGCCGGTTCTAGCGTCGTAAGTCGTTGCATTTGAATGACTTACGGGTTTTCCGCCGTTGTCCGTATGTACCCATGTAATGGTCTTGGATGGAGTTGACATGATTTCGTTCTGAGCTACGGTCATGTACATCGAACGCGTGCCCAACCGGAACTCGCCGCCCGCCGTCTTGTTGCGGCGCTCCTACCGCGAAGGCGGCAAGGTGCGCAAGCAGACGCTGGCCAACCTTTCCCGCTGGCCCGACGAGCTCGTCGAGGGGCTCCGCGTCCTGCTCAAGGGCGGCGTCGCGCTGCCGTCGATCGACGACGTCTTCCGCATCGAGCGCTCGCGTCCTCACGGCCACGTCGCAGCCGTCGTCGGCACCGCCCGCAAGCTGGGTTTCGAACGGCTGCTGGACCGCAAGCCCTCGAGGAACCGGTCGCTGGCCGCCGCCAATGGCGCTGGCGCGCATACTGGACCCCGGCTCGAAGCTGGCGACGGCTCGGGGCTTGGGCCGCGAGACGCTGACCAGCACGCTGGCCGAGGAGTTGGATGTCGAGGACGCGGACGCCGACGAGCTGTACTGGGCGATGGACTGGCTGCTGGCGAGGCAGGAGGGGATCGAGCGCGGACTGGCGCGGAGGCGCCTGCAGGACGGCTCGCTGGTGCTGTGCGACGTGACGTCGTTGTACTTCGAGGGCCGTCGCTGTCCGCTGGTGAAGCGAGGGCATTCGCGTGTTCCTGTGCATGCTCGCCTACTACGTCGAGTGGCACATGCGCCGCGCGCTGGCTCCCATGCTCTTCGACGACCACGAAGCGGCGACCGCCGCCGAGGCGCGACCGTCTCCGTGGCGCTCGCGCGGTCGTCGCCCGCGGCCCGGGCCAAGGCCAGCGGTCGGAAGCGCACCTCCGACGGCTTGCCCGTCCACAGCTTCCAGACCCTGCTCGAGGACTTGGGCACGCTGGCCCGCAACCGCGTCCAGCCCAAGGGAGCCGCGGCCGTGGACGTGCTCACCGTTCCCACGCTGGTTCAGGACCGCGCCTTCCGACTCCTCGGCGTCAAGCCATGAGCCGACGTACCCAGTAGCGTACAACCCCAGCATGATCTATTTCGCCACCACGCAAAGACTTACAGCATTAGAGACTCCGGAACTTCGGGCTAATGCGAGGTGACAGACCTATCGTCTACCCGTGTCGACTTGACCAAGGCTTCGAAGCAAAGGCTATGACCGAGGGCGTTCCAATGGGTATCCTTTGGATACCAGTCGAAGCGAGCCCGGTTCGTATTCCAGTGATCGGAGAACACGGGAAACATGTCCAAGGTTTCGTAGCCGAGGCGCCTAGAAACCGCCATAAAATACTGTCGGTTAAGGGCTCGATGACTGTCTTGGTTGTACTCCGCTTCTTCGCCGTAGAGAACGAACCGGGGACCGTCCACGACAAAGGTGATCTGCGGAGGCGCCAAGCCCGCCATCGTCGGCAACAGACTAAAAAAATGGGCGCTTCCCCATATGGTGTGGGCTGTGTAGGATCAAGGGGCGACATGGACCATGAACCGAGGAGGCGAGGATGGAGATGCGGAAGTGGGTGGAGAGCTTGATGGCGTTGGGGCCGGGCTGGGAGGTGAAGGGGGTCGAGGAGGACCCGGTGCTGATGGAGGCGCGGGTGCGCGTGGCGAGGCGGACGGGCGAGCCGTTGACGTGTCCCGAGTGCGGCCGGCCGTGTCCGGGATACGACGCTCGGGAGCGGGAGTGGCGGCACCTGGACGCTTGGGGCTACAAGACGTTCGTGGTCTGCGACCTGCCTCGGGTCGAGTGTCCGGAGCACGGGGTGCGGACGGCATCGATGCCCTGGGCGGCGGACAAGTCGAGGTACACGGCGGCGTTCGAGGAGGAGGTGACGGCGTGGCTCGGCGAGGCCAGCATCCTGGGGGTGTCGAAGCGCATGAGGATGAGCTGGAACGCTGTGAGCGGCATCATGGAGCGGGCGGTGCGCCGGGGGCTCGAGCGCCGGAAGGCGGAGCCGGTCCGGCGGCTGGCGGTGGACGAGACGTCGGTCAAGCGCGGACACCGGTACGCGACGATCGTGTCGGACACGGACACGGGGCGCGTGCTGCACGTGGCGAAGGGTCGGACCCGAGAGTCGCTGGCGCAGTTCTACCGGAGCAGGGACGGCGGCTGGCTGGCCGGGTTGGAGAGCGTGTCGATGGACATGTGGGGTCCCTACGTGGCGGCGACGGGGGAGTGGGTGCCGGGCGCGGAGCTGAAGACGGCGTTCGACCGCTTCCACGTGGCCAAGCACCTGGCGGACGCGGTGGACAAGGTGCGGCGCGCCGAGCACCGCGAGCTGCTGGCGCAGGGCAGCGCCGTGCTCGCGAGGACGCGCTACCGGTGGCTGACTGGACGCGGCAAGATGAGTCACGCCGAGAAGCTGGCGTTCGCGGCGCTGCGCAAGAACGTGGACCGGACCGCCCGCGCCTGGGCGGTGAAGGAGGCGGCATCGAAGCTGTGGGACTACAAGCTCCGGGGCTCGGCCGAGAACGCCTGGCTGCACTGGCTGCAATGGGCGTCGGGCTGCGGGCTCGCGCCCGTTCACAAGGTCGCCGAGATGGTCGGCGCCCACCTGTGGGGCATACTCAACGCCGTCGTGCTGCGAGCGACCAACGGCCCGGCCGAGAGCATCAACAGCAGGATCCAGATGGTCAAGGCCCGCAGCCGCGGCTTCCGCAACTACGACCGCTTCGTCACCGCCATCCTCTTCCACCTCGGCGGCCTCGACCTCTCGCCCCGCACCGCCCGCCGGTGACCCCGTAGACCCCTCGTCCCGCCTTCCTCGACAAGCGATGCTCAGCACCCTGCCCAACCGCGAACCCACTAGGTTAAGCGAAGAGCCAAAAAATGGTCGATGGCGCGACGCGATTCTTCAGCCAAGTCCGGCCGCAAGCTGGCCGACTGGTGCAGAACATCCGGGGAGAGGGGCACTTTCCCCGTCTTCCATATTTGATACTTGTTTCCATAGTCCAAGTTCAGAAAAATATATTTGAACAGGTTCGACTTTTTTAGAACTTGCTTCCAAATCTTTGGTTCCCAGAAGGGTTGAACCAGGTGCGGTTCGCCCATGTCGCTTTCTTCGAAATAAAGAAGCGGAGCGCCCGACGAGTATTTGAGCCAGCTTTCGTGGAAGTCGTTGGCAATAATAATGAACACCATTGCATGTGGACGAAAAGTCTCTTGCGCGTACTGTGCGTACTGCAGGTACTGACTCAACGGGGCACCCCCAAGGCCGAAGGAATAAACGCGGCCGGCGGGTGCCATATGATCGGCCAACCGCCCGGCGCACGTCTCGCCATACGGTAACATGAAGGCCTCCACAAAGCTGTCTCCGATCACCGCCGTCAACGGAGTCGTTTCATCTGGGATGTAGTCGTAATTGCTGACGAATCCATAATTGTTGATTCGAACTTGGTTGACGACTTCAAAGTTCCAACCTCGCGACCAAGTGAACTGCCGCAACGGCTGGTATCGCACGACCGGATTCTCGTCCAGAGGCGCACGGTACTCGAAGTCGCGAACCGGAAGTAAAGCAAAAACGACTTCCAGAACAAGAAGCACAGCTAAAATGGACAGCAACGGCACCGCGTAGCGCCAGGCGGAAGCCAAAGACGGCGGCTTGTTCGTCATGCTAGCAGCCTGTGGATAAACGGTTGTGGCGCGTGCGCGACGGAACTTGGCGGGACACGGGCGTTTACCGGGCTCTCGACGGCGCGAACGCACGGAATTCGCGGAATTGGGCTTGAAGCGGCCCCAAGAGGCGCAGAAGCGGCTCGAGAGCGGCCGATTTGCGGCAAAAATCGGCGGAAAACGGAGTCTGCGGTGTCCGTCGCGCAGGAATCGAGCACAGCTTGCGCTGCGGCGGGGCGGCCCTGCAGGCCGGTGGGCGGACATTCGACCGCGCCTAGGTCACGGGCCACATTATTCTCCTCGCGTTCTCGTCATTGGCCTCCCCCTTCTGGCCAGCCGCTCATTGCGGGCCGCTTAACGTTAGGTTTATCCTCGACACGAGGCAACCCCCGCCCCAGCAATTCGCCGCCCCACCATGCCCACCTACGAGTACCGGTGTCCCGCGTGCGGCCGGGATTTCGAGCTGTTCCAGCGGATGAGTGATCCGCCCGGCGCGCCGTGTCCCGACTGCGGCAAGGCCGCCGAGCGGCTGATCTCCGCGGGCGGGGGCCTTCTCTTCAGGGGGGAAGGCTTCTACATCACGGACTATCGTTCCGACGCCTACAAGGAGAAGGCCAAGCGGGAAGGCGGGGACAAGAAGGAGAAGGACGCAGGGGGCGGCGCGGACAAGGACGGAGGCGGAAAGGACCGGCCCAGCAAGGACGGCGCGGGCAAGGGCGTGGGGGACGCGGGCAAGGCGTCCAAGGGTGCCGGCAGGGGCTCGAAGGGCTCCGGGACAGGCGCCGGCGGCTCGGATTCGGGCTCCGGTTGAGCGTGCCGATGGAGGAGCGGATTGCCCAGGCGATCCGGGCGGCCGCCGAGACGATGGGTGCGGACGACGCGGCGTTCCGCATGGAGCGTCCCAAGGACCCGACCCACGGGGACTGGGCGTCGAACGTGGCGTTGGCGCTGGCCTCCCGGCTCCGCCGCCCGCCGCGGCAGATCGCCCAAGAGTTGGCCGAGCGGCTGGGGACGCTGGAGGGCGTGGATCGGGTCGAGGTGGCCGGGCCGGGCTTTCTCAACTTCCGGCTGGGCGCGGGAGAGGTCGGCGACGCCCTCCGCCGCATTCTGGTCGAGGACGGGGACTACGGGCGGGCGGACGAAGGGCGCGGCCGTCGGATCATGGTCGAGTTCGTCTCCGCCAATCCGACCGGACCGCTGCACCTGGGCCACGGGCGCCAGGCCGCGCTGGGAGACGCCATCGCCAACCTGCTGGAATGGACGGGCTGGGACGTGCACCGGGAGTTCTACTTCAACGACGCCGGCAAGCAGATGGACCGCTTGGCAGAAAGCGTCCGGGCGCGGTGCATCCAGGCGCTGGGGGGCGACGAGCCGGTGCCCGAAGGCGGCTATCGCGGGGCGTACGTGACCGAGATCGCCAAGGCCCTGATTGCGGAGTCCGGCGACGGCGAGGGGGGAGCCCGCGTGCCCGACGACGCCAACGAAGCCAAGTCCGCCGAAACTGGACGGGCCGACACCGATCCGGCCGACTCGAGCCTGCCGTCGCTGGACGCGATGCGTCTGTTCGCGGTCGCCCGTCTTCGCCGGGAGCAGGAGAGGGACCTGGACGAGTTCGGCGTTCGCTTCGACGAGTTCTACCCCGAGACCCGGCTGTACGAAGACGGTCGGGTGGCCGACACCATCCGGGCCTTGGACGAGACCGGGCTGGCCTACCGCAAGGACGGGGCCGCGTGGCTTCGCACGACTCGCTTCGGCGACCAGAAGGACCGGGTCATGGTCAAGCGCGACGGATCGCCCACCTACTTCTTGCCGGACGTGGCCTACCACATGTCCAAGTGGGAGCGGGGCTTCCACCACGTGGTCAACGTGCAGGGCTCGGACCACCACAGCACCGTGGACCGGGTTCGGGCCGGCTTGCAGGCTTTGGGACGTCCCGAGGGCTACCCCGAATACGTCTTGCATCAGATGGTCACCGTGGAGCGCGGGGGCGAAGAGGTTCGCTTCTCCAAGCGGGTCGGGTCGTACACCACGCTGGCCGAGCTCGTGGCGGAAACGGGCGTCGACGTGGCGCGCTACTTCTTCCTGATGCGCCGACCGGAGGCCCACCTGACCTTCGACTTGGACGTGGCCTTGGACCAGTCCGACCAGAACCCGGTGTACAAGGTCCAGTACGCCCACGCCCGCCTGTGCAGGCTCGGTAGGTTGGCCGATTCGCGAAAGAACTCCGCCGCCGCCTCCGACAAGGGTCCTCGCGCCGCGAACTCGCGTGCGGCCGTCGAACCGGAGCCGGACCTGTCGCTCCTGTGCGCCCCTGCCGAACGCGAACTGGCCGGTCATCTCGGCGAGTTCCCGGACTTCGTGGCGCGGGCGGCGGCCCAGCGCGCGCCCCAAGTCCTGTGCGGATACCTGGAAAAGACCGCGGGGCTGGTGAACTCGTGGTACCAAACCGGGCACCCCTCCCGGAACCCCGAGATGGCCGCCCTGACAAGCGACCCCATGTTGAGCGCCGCGCGCATGGCGCTGGCGACGGCCGCCGCGATCGTGCTTCGCAACGGCCTGAATGTTCTCGGCGTGACCGCGCCCGAGGAGATGCACAGGGAGCCCAGCGAGCCTTCGCAAGCGCAAGGGCGCCCGCCCGCGGTCGGCGGAGCCCCGCACTCCGTCCCGCCGCTTCCCGGCCAGCGGCCCGACCCCTCCCGGAGCTCCTAGCGTCGTGTCGCTGCTGGTCGTGGGAAGCGTGGCGCTGGACGCCGTGGAGACCCCCCAGGCGCGCGTGGACGGCGTCATCGGCGGCTCCGCGGTCTTCTTCGGCGCGTCCGCCTCGTTCTTCACGGACGTTCGGGTCGTCGCGGTCGTGGGGGACGACTATCCCCTGGACCAGCTACGCTTCCTGGAAGAGGCCGGCGTGAACTTCGAGGGGCTGGAACGGGCGGAGGGCTCCAGCTTCTTCTGGGCGGGCCGATACTCGGACGACTTTGCCCGGCGCGAGACGCTGGAGACCCGCTTGGGCGTCTTCGGCGCCTTCGACCCCGTGGTTCCGGACGCCTACCGGGACTCGGAGGTCGTCTTCCTGGGCAACATCGATCCCGTCCTGCAACTTGGCGTTCTGGACCAGATCGCGTCGCCCCGCTTGGTCGCCGCCGACACCATGAACTACTGGATCGAACGCTCCCGCGACGCCGTGCTCGCGCTGGCGGCTCGTCTGGACGTGCTGCTCGTGAACGACGAAGAGGCCCGGCAGTTGGCAGGCGAAGCCGACCTGTCCCGAGCCGCCGCCTGGATTCGGGATCGAGGTCCCGCCTTGGTCGTGGTGAAGCGGGGCGCGCGCGGCGCCGTGCTGTTCGCCGACGGCTGGACGTTCTCGTGTCCCGCGCATCCTGCAAGCGCGGTCGTGGACCCCACGGGAGCGGGCGACGCCTTCGCCGGCGGCTTCCTGGGACACCTGGACCGGGAACTTCGCCGGCGGCACGCCCCCCCGAGGCAGGAGCAAGCGTCGCCGGGTGCACCGCAGAACCCGGCGCCGGACCAGTCTTGGCGGCGGGACGACTGGAAGCAGGCCATGGCCTACGGCGCGGTCATGGGGTCCTGCGCGGTGGAGGCGTTCTCGGTGGACCGCTTTCGAGGACTGGACGGCGACGAAGTGGAAGCGCGGGCGGCGTCGTTGAACCCGCCGCTCACCTACGACGCCGCCGGGGTGGACCTGGACGCCGCCGATCGGGCCAAGTCCGCGTTGGGACGGCTTCTGTCCGACACCCGCGACGCCAACACGCTGTCCGCCATGGGCGCGTTCGGGGGCGCCTACGCGCTCCCGGCGGGGCTGGACGAACCGGTCCTGGTGGCGAGCGCCGACGGCGTGGGCACCAAGCTCAAGGTGGCGTTCGCCGCGGGCCGCCACGACACCGTGGGCCAGGACCTGGTCAACCACTGCGTGAACGACGTCTTGGTGCAGGGCGCGCGCCCGCTCTTCTTCCTGGACTACTTGGCCACGGGCGACATGGAGGAGGGGGTGGTGGCCCAGGTGGTGGCGGGCGTTGCGCGTGCGTGCCGAGAAAACCGATGTGTGCTGCTGGGCGGCGAGACGGCCCAGATGCCCGACTTCTACGGGGCGGGCGAATACGACTTGGCCGGCTTCGTCGTCGGCGTGGTGGAGCGGGGCAGGCTGCTGGGGAACGCCGGCGCGGACGGCGCCGTTGCGGCGGCGAACGATCCCGGCGCGGCCCCGGTGGCCCCCGACCAAGCCCTGGCCCGTTCCGGATCGACCTCGCCCGGCCCGGCCCCCGGCGACCGGCTGATCGCGTTGCCTTCGTCCGGCCTGCACACCAACGGATTCACCCTGGCGCGAGCCATCGTGTTCGAGCGCATGCGTCTGGACGTGGGCGACGCCTTTCCCGGCGAGGACGGCGCGTCGGTGGCCGATGTCCTCCTGCGGGTCCACCGGTCGTACCTGGATCCGGTGGGCCGGCTGATCGACGACGAGCCCGCTCGGCTCAAGGCGCTGGCCCACGTGACGGGCGGCGGAATCGCCGGCAATCTTCCGCGCGTGCTGCCGCCGGGGCTGGGCGCCCGGATCGACTGCCGGTCGTGGACGGTCCCGAACGTGTTCCGCGTGCTGGCTCGCGCGGGAAGCGTGGAGGCGAACGAGATGTACCGGGTCTTCAACATGGGGGTGGGGATGATCTTGGTCGTGGGGCGGGGCGACGTGGAGGCCGTGCTGGATGCGCTGCCGGAGGGCGCCTGGGCGCTGGGCGAAGTGGTGGCCGGCGATTCGGTCGATTTGGTGGGGATCGGCGAGTTGGAGGGGGTCGCATGACCGGGAGGCTGGCGACGCTCGAGACGGCTCGCGCGGGGAAGGCCTCGCCGGCGCAGGTGGATGTGCTCGCGACCGCCGAGTTGCGGTTGCCGGCCGACTCGCCGTTGGCGGCTCGGTTGCCGTCGGCGGCTTGGCTGCCGCTTGCGATCGCGTTGGCCGCGCCGCCCCTGGCCGCCCAGGCGGTGCCCGAGAGCTCGGTCCGCGGCGTGACGGAGTTGGCCGCGCGGTGCGCGACGGGGCGCCCGGGGCTGCTGCCCGCGTGCAACGAGCTGGCCCTCGGCGCCATGGTGGTGCAGCGCGGCGTGGGCTTGGCGTCCGCGGCGGGGAGCGACATCCCCGGTTCGCCCAGCACCCTGGGCCGACGGATGGGACGCATGCCTCGGCTGGGTCTCTCGTTGTCGGCCGCGGGGACTCGGATGCAGATGCCCGGGCTGGGCGGCGCGTCGACGAGCGAGCTGCAGTCGCAGGAAACGGCCTCGCTACTGGGGCTGCGGGTCGGCGCCGCGGCCGGCGTGTGGGACGGCTTCCAGCTCATGCCCAACCTGGGAGGCGTGCTCTCCGTGGACCTGGTCGGCTCCTACTCCTTCGTTCGCCTGCCCGCCGGCCAGGGCTTCCGGGGCTCGTCGCACGGCTTCGGCGCCGGCGCCCGTCTCGGCTTGGTGCGCGAGTCGTTCACGCTGCCCGGCCTCTCCGTGTCTGCCGTCCGCCGCTGGCACGGCGCCGTGCGCGCGGGCTCCGTTTCCGAGGGGGACGCCGGCGAGCTGGAGGCGGAGCTGGCCGTGACCTCGTTCCGAGCGACCCTGGGCAAGAACTGGTTCGTGGTGGGCGTCATGGCGGGGGCCGGCTGGGATCGGTACGAGGGCGACGCGCGCATCTCCGCCGCTCAGGGAGGACGCGAGCCCGCCGCCGCCGAGGGACGGGTGCGCGCGGGCCGCACCCTGCTCTTCGCCGCCGCCTGGTACAGCTTCCTGATCTCCCAACTGTCGCTGGAGGCGGGCATCGCCCAGGGCGCCGCGGACCCCTTTCCGGACCGGGTCGGCGCCTTCGACCCCGCCGGCCGCACTTGGTTCGCGGCGGCGGCGCTCCGCGTGACCCTTTGACACTGGGAGACGCCGACCGGCGCTTGCTGGCCCAGGCGGTCCGGGCGGGCCGCCGGGGGTGGGGCCGCGTTCACCCCAACCCCATGGTGGGCGCGGTCGTGGCGCGTGACGGGACGGTGCTGGCCGAGGCTCACCACCAGGAGTTCGGCGGCCCCCACGCCGAGGCCGCCGCCTTGGCCGGACTGGGCGACGCCGCCCGAGGCGCCACCCTGTACTGTAGCCTGGAGCCCTGCCGCCACTCTGGAAAGACTCCCCCGTGCACGACCGCCGTGCGCGACTCGGGCGTGGCACGCGTGGTGTACTGGGCCGCCGATCCGAGCCCGCTGGCCCGCGGCGGCGGCGAGTGGCTCCAACGGGCCGGCGTGCGCGTGGACGGCCCCTTCGGCGAACCGCGCGAGTGGGCCGCCGAGAACCCGTCGTTCTTCCACGCCGCCGCTGGCCCTTCTCGACCTTTCGTTGCCCTCAAGCTGGCGGCGAGTCTGGACGGGGGCATCGCGCCTCCCGGAGGACGCCGGACGTGGCTCACCGGCCCCGAGGCCCGCACCGAAGTGCACCGCCTTCGCGCCGGGTTCGACGCCGTCCTGGTGGGCCGGGGAACTTGGCAGGCCGACGACCCGTCGCTGACGGCGCGCGGGCCGGTGACGCCCCGAATCCCCCCGTTGCGCGTGCTGCTGGACCGGAAAGGCCGGATCGGGGAACGGGCCCGCGCCCTGGACCCGGACTGCGGCGCACCGTCGTTGGTGGCCACGTCGCCCGACCGTGCGCATCGCCTCCGCAACCGCTTGAAGGGACGCGCGGAAGTCGCCGCCGTTCCCCCTGCCAAGGAGGGCCGCCCCGGCCTGGACCTGCACGCCCTCCTTCGCGACCTGGCACGGCGCGGGGCGACAAGCGTCTTGTGCGAAGGTGGCGGGCGCGTGGCGGCCTCCCTGCTCGCCGGCGACTTGGTGGACCGCCTCTACCACTTCGTCGCTCCCGTCTTCCTGGGCCCCGACGCCACGCCCGCGTTTCCCTTCGCCGCCGCCGCCCCTTTCACCGCGAACGCCCCTCCGGCCGCAAACGCCCCCCTGCCCGCGAACTCCCCTTTGTCCGGCCAGCCGACGTCCACGCAACACAGCGGCTGGAGGCTAGCCGCCCCGCCGACCCGCTTCGGCAACGACACGCTGACCGTGCTCGACCGCGACCGATCCGCAACCCCGGCGCGTCCCCAGCGCCGACCGCGCTCGCAGCGGCCTGACCCAGGCCCCGCCGCGGCCGCCCGAGGCTGACGTGTTCACCGGGATCGTCGAGGCGGTCGGCAAGATCGCCGAGGTGCGGGAGGGTGAAGCGGCCCGAACGCTCCTCGTCGAGGCGCCCTTTGCGGGGGATATGGTCGCCGGCCAGTCGGTGGCGCTGGACGGCGCCTGCCTCACCGTCCGTTCCTGCGGCGAATCCGCGTTCGCCGTGGAAGCCGGCGCCGCAACCTTGGCGCGCACCATCGCCGGCGGCTACCAGGTCGGCACCCGCGTCAACCTGGAGCGCGGCCTCCGGGCCGGGGACCGCCTGGACGGCCACTGGGTCCAAGGGCACGTGGACGGCGTCGGCGCCTACCTGGGACGCCGTCGCAAGGGCGCAACCCGCCTCCTGGACTTCCGCTTGCCCGAAGACGTTCACGCCGGCAGCGTCCTCTACGGCTCCGTGGCTCTCAACGGCGTGAGCATGACCGTCAACGACCTGCGGGACGACGGGGACGGCGGCGTTTGCCAAGTCGCCGTGGTGCCCCATACGTGGGAGCACACCAACTTCGCCGCCCTGGAGCCGGGTACGCCCGTCAACGTGGAAGCGGACTTGGTGGGCAAGTACGTTCGCAGGTTCCTCGAGTCGAGGCCGCTTCCGCCCGCCCTCCGTCAACCCGCCTCCGACGCCGGCCATGCCCCTTGACACCGTTCCCGACGCCGTCCGCCACGTCGCCGCGGGCAAGCTGGTGATCGTCGCCGACGACGAGGACCGCGAGGACGAGGGCGACCTGGTGTGCGCGGCGGAGAAGATCACGCCGGAGCTGGTCAACTTCATGACTCGGCACGGGCGCGGGCTCATCTGCGCCGCACTGGACCCGGAGCGCGCCGACGCCCTGGACCTGCCCCCCATGACCGACCGCAACACGGACCCGCAGGGCACAGCCTTCACCGTGTCGGTGGACGCGCACCGGCGCTTCGGCGTGACCACGGGCATCTCCGCCCACGACCGGGCCAAGACGATCGAAGTGCTCGTGGACCCCGCCTCGGTCCCGAGCGACCTGAGGCGCCCCGGTCACGTCTTTCCCCTTCGCGCCCGCCGGGGAGGCGTGCTGCGCCGCGTGGGCCAGACCGAAGCCGCGGTGGACTTGGCGCGCTTGGCCGGACTCGCGCCCGCGGGCGTCATCTGCGAGATCCTCAACCGGGACGGCACCATGGCCCGCCGGGCCCAGTTGGAGGTCATGGCCCGCGACCACGGCCTCAAGTTCATTACGGTCGAGCAGCTGGTGGCCTACCGCCTTGCGCGGGAGCGCCTGGTGCGCAGGGTGGTAGAGGCGCCGTTGCGCACCGCCTGGGGCGACTTCCAGGCCGCGGCCTACCGGAGCGAGATCGACGACCGCGTCCACGTGGCGCTGGTCAAGGGCGCGGTCGAGGGCAAGCCCGGCGTTCTTGTCCGGATGCACGCCGCGAACCCCTTGGGCGACGTGTTCTCGTGCCTGGACGAGCCGGGGGGCGGGCTGCTGGCGGCGGCCATGCGACGCATCCACGAGGAAGGCGAGGGCGTGGTCGTCTACCTGCACCGAGACCGGGCGGGCGAACGGCTGGTCGATCGCCTTCGGGGCGCCGCCGGCGAATCCTCCGCTCCCGTCGCTCCCCGACAGGCGTTGCGGGACTACGGGATCGGCGCTCAAATCCTGCTGGACTTGGGGCTCGCTTCCGTCAGGCTCCTCACCAACAGCAAGAGACACATCGTGGGGCTGGACGGGTACGCCCTGGAGGTCGTAGGTCGAGAGCCGCTGCCCGCCGAAGCCGACGACCCTTCCCCCGTCGCCTTGCCCTCGGCCCCCGCGACCCGCCCATGACGCCGCCCGAGCCGACCGCCCCGCGCCGACTCCGGGTCGCCCTGCTCGCTGCCCGCTTCAACAGCATGATCACCGAGCAGCTGCTGCAGGGCGCGCGCGAACACCTGCTGGCCCAAGGCGTGTCCGCTGGCCGTATCTCCGTCTACCGGGTGCCGGGGGCTTGGGAGCTTCCCCAGGCCGCGCAGCGGATCGCGAACTCGGGCAAGCACGACGCGCTGGTGGCGATCGGGTGCGTCATCCGAGGCGAGACGACCCACTTCGAGCTGGTGGCGGCCCAGGCCAACGAAGGCCTGGGACAGGTCGCCCTGGCCGCTCCGATCCCCGTGGTCTTCGGCGTGCTGGCCACCGACGACGCCGAGCAGGCCATGGCGCGTGTCGGCCGCGGCGACGCCGACAAGGGCGCCGAGTTCGCCCAGGCGGCCCTGGACATGGCGGCCCTCTTCCGGTCGCTCTCCGGCCCATCCGACACGGCTCGCCGGCGATGGAAGGTCCTGGTGCGGCCCGACGGCGCCCCCGACCCGCCGTCGGTTGCCGGACCGCAGGCTCCGCCCCAAGCCCGCCAAGCCCCCGCCGACGCCAAGCCTTCGCGGGAGAAGCGGGATCGAAGCCGGTCGCGGGCGTGGTTCCTGCACGTTCACTACCGATGGGAGGCGGAGCGCGGGGCGCTCAGCCCGGACCAAGCCCTGTCCGCGACGTTGGCCCGCCGGCGCGTCGCCCCTCGCAGAGTGCCCTACTTGGAACGCCTGGTGCAGGAGTTCGGCGCGAACCACGCCCGGATCGACGAAGTCGTGACGGCGGCCTTGGACAACTGGCGCATGGACCGCCTGTCGCTCATGGACCGGGGCGTCCTTCGGCTGGGCACGACCGAGATCGTCTGCGTCCCCGACGTGCCGGGCAAGGTCGTCCTGCAGGAATCGGTCCGGCTGGCGGACCAGTACGGCGGCAACGAGTCCGCCCGCTTCGTCAATGGCGTTCTGGCCGGCGTCCTGCGCAGCGAACGCACGCGGTGAGCGCTCGCCTGCGCCTGCTCGTCGTCAACTGGCAGGACCGCCGGAACCCGTTGGCCGGCGGCGCCGAGGAGCAGCTCCATCAAGTCTTCGGACGACTGGCCGCCCGAGGTCACCAAGTCACGCTGCTCTGCTCGGGATGGCGCGGCGCACCTCGGCGCGCCGAGGTGGACGGCATCCGCGTGCATCGGGCCGGGCGCCGGTACACCTTCGGCGCGGCCGCCCCCCTCTACTACGAGCGCCGCTTGGCGGACGAGCCCTTCGACGTAGTGGTCGAGGACCTGAACAAGGTCCCCATGCTGGCCCCGCTTTGGGTCCGCGCCCGCGCCCGTCTCCTGCTGGTCCACCACCTCTTCGGCGCCACCGCCTTCCGCGAGGCCAACTGGGTTCTGGCCGCCGCCACCTGGCTGCTGGAGCGCCCGATTCCGTCGGTCTACCGGGGCCTGCCGTGCGCGGCCGTCTCCCAGAGCACCCTGGACGACTTGACCCGCCGCGGTCTGGCGGCCTCGCGCACCGCCGTGATCCGGAACGGCGTCGTGTTGGACCGCCTGTGGCCCGCGCAGGAGCGGTTCCCGGTACCCACGGTCGTTTGCCTGGGTCGCCTCAAGCGCTACAAGGGGATCGACCTGGTCTTGCACGCCGCGGCCGTCCTCCGGGACCGGGGCACGACCGTGAACGTCGCGATCGCCGGCAAGGGAGACGCTCGCGAAGGGCTGGAGCGGACGGCCCGCCGGCTGGGCATCGACGCCCAAGTCCGCTTCGCCGGCTTCGTGTCCGACGAGCAAAAGCGCGAGCTGCTGTCGCGCTCGTGGGTCCATGCCTTCGTCTCGCCCAAGGAGGGCTGGGGAATCGCAAGCGTCGAGGCGTCGGCGTGCGGCACCGCCACCGTCGCGTCGGACGCGCCCGGACTGCGCGAGACCGTTCGCCACGGCGAGACCGGCCTTCTCGTGCCCCACGGAGACGTGGAGGCGCTGGCCGACGCGCTGGCCCGACTTCTGGACCCGGCCGTCCGCGACCGGCTCGGCCGCGCCGCCCGAGCCATGGCCGAGGCGTACACCTGGGACCGGGCTGCGCTCGCCTTCGAGGACCTGTTGGAGTCGGTCGCGGCCGAAGGCTAGAATTGGGCGAGCCCTTGGGAGACCGACGAACCCTCGACAACGGAGGCCCGAGACAGGTGGCCGTACGCATCACAGCCCGCGGTTGCAGCATCAGTTCCGGCGACAGGCGGCAGGCGGAGGCGCTGGCCGAGCGCTGGCCCCGCTTCGACGCGGCCGTCATGGACGTGAGCTTCGTCTTCGAGACCGAAGGCCGTCGCCGGTTCGCCGAGGCCATCGTCTCGCGCCGTCGCCGGCAGCCCGTGGTGGCGCGCGGCGAGGGTCCCGACTTCCGGGGGGCCTTGGACGACCTGGACCAGCACGTCAAGCGCATCCTCCGGCGCGACCGGAAGCGGCGCAAGGAGTTTCGCCACACGTCCGCCGATCCCGGCGCGTGATCCCGCGGCGCCGGCGGTCGTGAACGCGCCGCTCACGGTCCAACGTCTCCTTGCGGCCAAGGAGGCGTCGCTGGGGTTGCGTCTGCTCACGCCCGGCGTTCCCCTGGACGGGCGCATCGAGGACCCCGACGTGGCCAGCCCCGGCTTGGCGCTGGCCGGCTACACGGACCGCTTCGCCGAAGGTCGCCCGCAGGTGTACGGCGAGACCGAGATGGGCTACTTGTCCGCTTTGCCCCCCGACGAGATGGGCAGGCGCATGGCCGCCGTCTTCGCCCGCGACGTGCCCGTGGCCTTCGTGACTCGCGGACAGGACGTGCCGGCGCCGTTTCTGGCCCAGGCGGAGCGGGCGGGCGTTCCCGTTCTGCGGAGCAGCATGTCCACGGGCGACTTCTACCGGGCGCTCAAGCCCTACCTGGAAGACGCGCTGGCGCCGACGACCACCATGCACGGCTCCCTGGCGGACGTGTACGGCATCGGCATCCTCTTCACCGGCCCCAGCGGGATCGGCAAGTCGGAGTGCGTGCTGGACTTGGTGGAGCGGGGCCACCGCCTGGTCGCCGACGACCTGGTGTTCGTCTCCCGTCGGCGAGCCGATGTGCTCATGGGGCGGGGCGCCGAGCTGCAGGGCTTCCACATGGAGATCAGGGGGATCGGGATCATCGATGTGGCGTCGATGTTCGGCGCCCGCGCCACCCGCCAACGCAAGCGCGTGGAAGTGATCGTGGACCTCCAGGCCTGGGACGACGCCCAGGAGTACGACCGCACCGGCTTCGGGCGCGAATCGACGGACGTCCTGGGCGTGGAGCTGCCGCGACTCGTGATCCCGGTGAACCCGGGCAAGAACCTCACGGTGATCACCGAGGTCGTCGCCATGAACCAGCTCCTGGCCTACGCGGGGGTGGACGTGCCCACCCGCTTCGACGACGGCTTGCGCCGCGCCATGAACCCCCGCGAGTCGCTGGTGGAGGACTATGAGTGACGAGCCCGCCCGCGGCGTAGTGGTGACCCACGGCGAAATGGCGCGAGGACTGGTGGACGCGGTCCGGCAGATCGCCGGCTCGCCGCCGGGCGCGCTGGCCGTCGTCGCCCACCGAGGGACGAGCGGGGAAGACCTGCGCGCGAAGACGCGGGCCGCCTTGTCGGGGACCAGGAACGTCATCTTCACCGACCTGTCCGCAGGCAGCTGCCACCGGGCCGCGCTCGACGTGGCTCGCGACCACGCCGGCGTGACCGTGGTGACCGGCGTCAACCTCCCCATGCTCTTGGACTTCGTGTTCAACCGCCGATTGAGCTTCGACGAGCTCGTCCCCCGCTTGGCGGACAAGGGGCGCGCCGCGATCGCCGGTCGGGGTCCGTTCGCCCCGTGAAGCGCGACCGCCCCGAGACCCGCTGCACGCGGACGGCCCGCGTCCCCAACCCGCTGGGCATGCACGCCCGTCCCGCGGCGGAGTTCGTCAAGATCGCCGGCCGGTTCTCGTCGTCGGTCGAGGTCCGCAAGGACGACGTGTCGGTGAACGGCAAGAGCATCATGGGCGTGCTCATGCTGGCGGCGGAGCAGGGCAGCGTTCTGGTCGTCACCGCCGTTGGAGACGACGCCGGCCCGGCCGCCGAAGCCCTGGCGGCCCTCGTGGAAGCCGGCTTCGGTGAGTAGTCCGGTCCTGGACGGCTTCGCAGCCTCCGAGGGACTGGCCATGGGCGTCGTTCGCCGCTTCGACTGGCGCGTTCCCGAGGTCCCCCACCAGACGGTGGCCGCCGACGCCCGCGAAAGCGAGCTGGCGCGCTTTCAGGACGCCTTGGACTGGGCCAGGACCCGTCTGGAGGCGCTGAAGAACGACACGCAGGCCCGCCTGGGTCCGGTGGAGGCCCGCATCTTCGATCCCCAGATCCTGATGCTGGACGACCCGGAGGTGGTCGAAGGCACCCGACGCTACGTGGCCGAGCACCGCCTGTCCGCCGCCCGCGCCTTCGACTGGCGGATGCTCGAGCTCAAGGAACGCTGGACCCGCGCGTCCCAGCCCACCCTGCTGGACAGGATCAACGACCTGGAAGACCTGAAGCTGCGCGTCCTGGGCCGCCTCCTGGACCTGCCCGGCCCGTGGGACCTGGACCACGTCGAAGCCGGAACCGTAGCCGTGGCGCCGGACCTGACCCCCAGCTTCGCGGCGCGCATGGACCCGGCCAAGATCGTGGCCGTGGCCACCGACGAGGGTGCCCGAACCTCCCACTGGGCGATCCTGGCCCGATCCCTCCGGATCCCCGCCGTCGCCGGGCTGGGCGACGTCTGCCGCGCCGCCCGCGACGGCCAAGCGATGATCGTGGACGGCCGGTCGGGAAGGGTCGTCCTGAACCCCGGAGCTTCCGAACGGACGCGGTTCGAGCGACATCGCACCGAGCTGGCGGCTCGCCCCCGGAGCGCGCCCGCCGTCGCCTGCCGGACGCTGACGACCCGGGACCACGAGCCGGTCGTCCTCCGTGCCAACCTGGACCTGCCCGCCGAGGCCGTCCGGGCCCGCGAGCACGGCGCCGCCGGAGTGGGGCTGTTCCGCACCGAATTCCTGGCCGCGGGCCGAGCCGTCGCCCCCGACGAATCGGAGCAATACGCGGCCTACCGCTTGGTGGTCGAAGCCTTTCCCGGTCAACCGGTGATCGTCCGCACCTTCGACTTGGGGGGCGACAAGTTCCCCATCTTCCTGCGGACGCCCAGCGAAAAGAACCCGTTCCTGGGCCGACGCGGCGTCCGCGTCTACCGCGACGAGCCCGAGCTGCTGGCCACGCAGCTCCGCGCCCTGCTGCGGGCTGCCGTCCACGGCGACCTGCGGATCATGGTCCCGCTGGTCAGCACGCCCGACGACCTGCGGTTCGTCCGACAGCACGTCGACGAAGCGGCGGACGATCTGCGCCGCGCCGGCACGCCCTTTGCTCCCGCCGTCAAGCTGGGCGCCGCCGTCGAGACGCCCGCCGCCGCCCTCCTGGCGCGCGAACTCGCGACTCGCGCCGACTTCTTTTCCATCGGCACGAACGACCTGGTCCAATACACGCTGGCGGTGGATCGCAACAGCCGTCGTCTGGCCGGCCTCTTCGATCCCCTTCACCCCGCGGTCGCCCGCTTGATATCGATGGTGTCGCAAGCCGGCCGCTCCGCCGGCATCGAGGTGAGCGCCTGCGGCGAGATGGCGGCCCGCCCCCTGGGCGCCGCGCTCCTTCTGGGCCTGGGTGTCAAGGTTCTGTCCGTGGCTTGGCCGTCGCTGCCCGAGGTCGAGCGGCTGATTCGCCGGCTGCGCATCTCCGACGTCCGGGCGGCGGCCGCCCAGGCCATGGCTGCGCCCAGCGGCGCGTCTGCGCGTCGGGCTCTGGAGGCGTGCTTGGCGGAAGCACGGCAAGAAGAAGCGCTCCCGTCGGTCCGTTGAATCGAAATAGATTCCATGCGCAGTCCGCGAACCCTGGAACGGACCAGGCGATTTCGCTATATTCTCGCCCTGACTGACGGCAGGCAGCATGTCGTGATCGATCAACCGACACCCGGCACCGACAAATGACTCGTCCCCCCCCCCCCCCCCCCCCCCCCCCTCCCCAAAGCGACTTTCTTTCAGCAAGCCTGGATCGGACGCCAGGTTTCGGTCTGTACTGATGCCGGTAGCGAGAACCGCGCTCGCGGCGTTCGGCCTGCTGGCGGCGCTCGGGACCACGGCGCCGCTGAGCGCCCAAAGCGTGGGCGTGGACAGTCTGAGGATCGTCAGTTCTGCGGGGACGGACAGCACGTACGTGCAGGGCGACACGATCAAGCTGCGGATATGGTTTAGCGGTGACATAGACGCAGCCTCTGGTTTTTCGAACCTTACCCTGAACATCGGGTCGGCGACGGGGACGGCGAGGTGGGTAACCAACGAGCCCGCAGGGCTTGATTGGCTAGAGCATAAGTACATTGTGCAGCTGGCGGACTGGGACGCGGACGGGATCAGCGTCGGCGCGAACGCGTTGGAACAGCACATCTTTGACAGCACCTCGGCCAACCCGATCAACCACAGCTTGAGCGGCAATACGATCACGAATGCTGCGGCGCACAAGGTGGACGGCGCGTTTGGGTATCCGAAGGTGACGGGGGTGACGATCAGCAGCAGCGCGGGTTCGGACAGCACGTACGCTGCTGGCGACACGATAGCGGTGACGGTGGCGTTCGACTCGACTGTGGCGGTGACGGGCACGCCGCAGTTGGCTTTGGGGATCGGGAGCGCGACTAGGCAGGCGAGCTACGCGAGCGGGACGGGTTCGGCGTCGCTGGTGTTCCGGTACGTGGTGGTTGGGGGGGACAGGGACGCGGACGGGATCAGCATCGGCGCGGGGGCGTTGACGCTGAACGGCGGGACGATCAGGCTCGGCACGAAGGACGCGTTCCTGGGCAGCTTGGCCAGCCATGCGATCGCGAACGCTGCGGCGCACAAGGTGGACGGCGGAGTGGTGGTGATCGGCGTGGGCATCGCGAGTTCTGCGGGGAGCGACAGCACGTATGTGCAGGGCGACACGATCAAGGTGTTGGTAGTGTTCAGCGAGTCGGTGGACGTGACGGGGGCGCCGCAGCTGGCGCTGGGGATCGACACGCTGACGCGACAGGCGAGCTACGTGTCGGGCACGGGGAACGATTCGTTGGCGTTCCACTACGTGCTGCCGGGGTCGTCGACGGACAGGGACGCGGACGGGTTGAGCATCGGGGCGAGCGCGCTGACGCTGAACGGCGGGACGATCAGAAGGGCGGGGTCGGGCACGGTGAACGCGACGCTGGGTTTGGGGGCCCACGCGATCAGCAACGACAGGGACCACCAAGTTGCGCGCAGGCCGGCGATGGCCCCGATACATTTCCAGACGAACCCGGCGAGCGACCAGACGTTCGCGGCGGGTGAGAACATCGAGCTGCGCATCACGTGGAACACCCGCGTGGACAAGCCGACGTGGCAGGGTATGAGGCTGGCGATCGAGATCGGCGCGGACACGGTGACGGCGATGCCGTACCAGCAGAACCCTTGGGCGGTATGGTTTCGATACACGGTGACGAACGCCGACTTGGACGAGAACGGCATAAGCTTGCCGGAGAACGCGTTGACGAACATCGGCAGCGTCACGCTCGAGGGGACGTTGGTCGAGGCGGACAACGATCTTTCAGCCGTGACTCTTGCTGATACGGCCACTCACAAGGTGAACGGCGCTAGGAACGTGCCTCACGTGACGAGCACGTCGATTGCGAGCGATGCGGGGAGCGACAGCACGTATGCGCGTGGCGACGTGATCGAGATCGGCGTCGGGTTCAACGAGAACGTGGACGTGGGGGGCTCGCCGCGGTTGGCGATGACGGTCGGGACGGCGACGCGGCAAGCGGTCTACGCTTCGGGGACGGGCGGCGATTCGCTGGCGTTCCGCTACGTGGTTGGGCCTGGGGACGTGGACGCGGACGGGATCAGCATCGGTTCGAGCGCGTTGACGTTGAACGGCGGGACGATTCGGCGGACTGGCGCCTTGGTGGACGCTTACCTGGGCTTGCGGGTCCACACGGTCGCCGCCGCCGGCGCGCACAAGGTGGACGGCGCGGCGGGGCCGCCGGCCGTGGTGGGGATGCCGATCGCGAGCGATGCGGGCACGGACAGCACGTATGCGGCGAACGACACGATAGAAGTGGCGGTGGTGTTCAACGAGAGCGTGGACGTGGGGGGTACGCCGCGTCTGGCGCTGGGGATCGGTCTGCGGACGCGTCGGGCGAGCTACGCGGGCGGCACGGGGACGGATTCGCTGACGTTCCGGTACGTGGTGGCGAGCGGCGACGCGGACTCGGACGGGTTGAGCATCGGGGCGAGCGCTTTGGCTCTGAACGGGGGTACGATCAAGCGGGCGGGGGACGCGACGGTGGACGCTGCGCTGTCGACGGCGAACTTCGTTGTGGCGAACGCGGCGGCCCACAAGGTACTGGGCTCGGGCGCGACGATCGTGACGGGCACGTCGTTCGCGAGCGACGCGGGCACCGACAGCATCTACGTGGAAGGGGACACGGTCGCGGTGGAAGTCGTGTTCAACCAGGCGGTGGACGTGACGGGTACGCCGCAGCTGGCGCTGGTGCTGAGCGCGGTGGTGCAGGCGAGCTACGTGTCGGGGACGGGCACCGCCACGCTGAGGTTCAACTACGTCGTGGCGTCGGGAGACTCGGACACGAACGGGATCAGCTACGGGCGGGACGCGCTGACGCTGAACGGCGGCACGATCAGAAGGGCGGGCACGGCGACGGACGCGTACCTGAGCTTGTGGACTCACGTCGCGACGGACGACAGGTCCCACCGCGTGTGGGAAGTGCCGAAAGTGAGCAGCGTTTCGATTCCCACCGGCGCGGGCGCCGACCAGACGTGGGCGAGCGGCGAGATCATCGACTTCTTCACGGTGTTCGATCGGGGCATAGCGGCGTCGGTCACGGCGTCGTCGGCCATATACCTCACGATCGGGGAGGATGTCCGCGCGGGCTACATACACAACGTGAACACTGGCACCCGGACTTTGCACTGGCGGTACGTTCCGACGCTGGCCGACCTGGACGCGGACGGGCTCAGCGTGGACAGCGTCGCGCTTGGCGGCAGCGACTACGTCAGGACGGCCGGAGCGCCGGCGGGCGCGGCGAACGCCTTCTTGGAGTTCACGCCGATCGCGAACGCTTCGGCGCACAAGGTGAACGGCGCTCAGGCGGTGCCTCACGCGACGGGCACGGCGATTGCGAGCGACGCTGGGGGCGACGACACGTATGCGCTGGGCGACACCGTCGAGGTCGGGCTGGTGTTCAACGAGAACGTGGACGTGACGGGGACGCCGCAGCTGGCTTTGGGGATCGGGTCGGCGACGAAGCAGGCGAGCTACGTGTCGGGGACGGGCGGCGATTCGCTGGTGTTCCGTTACGTGGTGGCGGCTGGGGACGCGGACAGCGACGGGATCAGCATCGGCGCGGGCGCGCTGGCGCTGAACGGCGGGACGGTCAGGCGGGCGGGGTCGGCGACGGTGAACGCCTACCTGGGCTTGCGGGTCCACGTGGTCGCGAACGCTTCGGCGCACAAGGTGGACGGCAGCCTGGGGCCGCCGGGCGTTGCGGGGTTGGCGATCGGCTCGCCGGAGGTGGGCGACACGTTCGAGCGCGGCGAGACGATCGAGGTCAAGGTCGTGTTCAACAAGTCGGTGGACGTGACGGGCACGCCGCGGCTGGCTTTGGGGATCCGGGAGCGCGACGAAGCAGGCGGACTACGCCGCGGGCACGGGCACGGACACGCTGGTGTTCCGGTACGTGGTGGTGACGGCGGACGTGGACGCGGACGGATTGAGCATCGGGTCGGGCGCTTTGGCGCTGAACGGCGGTACGGTCCGTGTGTCGGGCGGGACGACGGACGCGTTGCTGGGTTTGGGCGCGCACGCGGTCGCGAACAGCACGGGCCACAAGGTTGCGGGCGGGACGTTCACGGCGTCGGCGCCGAGCGGCGTGGCGATCGCGAGCGCACCGTCGAGCGACAGCACGTACGGACGTACGGAGGTGATCGAGGTCGAGGTGTCGTTCACGCGCCCGGTGGACGTGACGGGCACGCCGCAGCTGGCTTTGGGGATCGACACGCTGACGCGGCAGGCGTCGTACGCGAGCGGGAGCGGCACGAACACGCTGGCGTTCCACTACACGGTGGTGGCGGCGGACGCGGACTCGACGGGTATCAGCGTCGGTGCGAGCGCGCCTGACGCTGAACAGCGGAACGATCAACGACGCTCGCGACGGTTCGACGGCGGCGGGCCTGGGGCTGGGCAGCCACGCGATAGCGAACGCTGCGGCGCACAAGGTGGACGGCAGCTTGGGACCGCCGACCGTCAGCGGCGTGTCGCTCGGGAACGATCCGTACAACACGGAGTACGAGCGGGGCGAGCGGATCGAGGTCCGCGTCCAGTTTCATCGGGCGGTGGACGTGACGGGGACGCCGCAGCTGGCGCTGGGGATCGGGAGCGCGACGCGTCAGGCGAGCTACGTGAGCGGGACGGGCACGACGACGCTCCTGTTCCGCTACACGGTGGTGCAGTCGGACAGCGACACGGACGGGATCAGCATCGCAGCGAGCGCGCTGACGCTGAACGGCGGCGCGATCCGGCTGTCGGGCGCGACGGTGGACGCGCTTCTGGGGCTGGGTTCGCACGCGGTCGCGAACAACAGTGGCCACCGGGTGGACGGCTCGAGTTTCACGACGCCGCACGTGACGGGCTTCCATGTCCAGAGCACGCCGGCGAGCAGTCAGACGTACCAGCTTGGAGAGCGGATCGAGGTGACGGTGGGGTTCGCGCGGGCGGTGGACGTGACGGGCGCGCCGCAGTTTGCGCTGGGGATCGGTTCGCAGACGCGGCAGGCGGAGTACGCTTCGGGTACGGGCACGAGGGATCTGGTGTTCGTCTATGCGGTGCAGGCAGCGGACGTGGACGCGGACGGGTTGAGCGTCGGCGGGAGCGCGTTGACGCTGAACGGCGGCACGATCAACGACGCTCGGGTGGGCGGGTCGGCTGTGTTTCTGACCACCTCCGGCGACGCGTTCAGCAACGACGCGAACCACAAGGTGAACGGCGGCATCGGCGCGCCGAGCGTGAGCGGCTTGGTCGTCGCGTCGCCGCCCGTGGGCGACGCCTTCGAGCGAGGCGACGTGGTGGCGGCGACGGTCGAGTTCAACGCGGCGGTGACGGTGACGGGCACGCCGCAGCTGGCGTTGGGGATCGGAGCGGTGACGCGGCAGGCGAGCTACGCGTCGGGGACGGGCACGTCGTCGCTGGTGTTCCGCTACACGGTGGTTCAGGCGGACGCGGACGCGGACGGGTTGAGCGTGGGCGCGAGCGCGCTGGCGCTGAACGGCGGGACGGTCCGGCGGACGGGCACGACGACGAACGCGGTCTTGGGGCTGGGCGGCCACGCGGTGACGAACAGCGCGGGCCACAAGGTGTCGGGCGCGACGCTCACGGCGTCGTCGCCGAGCGGGCTGGCGATAACGAGCAGTCCGGTGGTAGGCGACACGTACGTGCAGGGCGACACGATCGCGGTGGAGGTGTCGTTCGTGCGGCCGGTGACGGCGACGGGGACGCCGCAGCTGGCGCTGGCGATCGGCGACTCGACGCGACAGGCGGGCTACTCGAGCGGCAGCGGCACGAGCACGTTGGAGTTCCGGTACGTGGTGGCGGCGTCGGACGCGGACGCGGACGGGATCGGCATCGGGTCGGGGGCGCTGGCGCTGAACGGCGGCACGATCGTGGACGCTCGGGACGGATCGACGGCGGCGGGTCTGGGTCTGGGTAGCCACGCGATCGCGAGCGCTTCGGGGCACAAGGTTGCGGGCGCCGTGCCGTACGTGACGAGCGCGTTCTTCCTGTCGGCGACGAACGCGGGGCTGTCGTACGCGAGCACGGACAGCGTGTTCGGACTGGGCGACCAGATTCGGGTGGGGGTCGGGTTCAACGCGGGCGTGACGGCGACGGGCACGCCGCGGCTGGCGTTGGGGATCGGCGCGCAGACGCGGAGCGCTGCGCAGTGCGGCACGACAGGGGGCGGCGTCATCCTGGTGTTCTGCTACACGGTGGTTGCTGCGGACGCGGACTCGACGGGGATCAGCATCGGGGCGAGCGCGCTGACGTTGCCGGGCGGCGCGACGATTCGAGCGACGGGGACGACGACGGACGCTCGGCTGTCGCTGGTTCCGTGGAACTTCGCGGACGCGGTGGCGTACCAGGTGGACGGGAGCAAGGAGGTGGCGCCGGGCGTGGCGGGCGTGGCGATATCGAGCGCGCCGGCGAGCGACAGCACGTACGGACGCACGGAGGCGATCGAGGTCGAGGTCGAGTTCGAGCGTTCGGTGGACGTGACGGGGGCGCCGCAGCTGGCGTTGTCGATCGACACGCTGACGCGTCAGGCGTCGTACGCGAGCGGGGAGGTACGAGAACTCTGACGTTCCGCTACGTGGTGGCGGCTGTGGACGCGGATTCGACGGGGATCAGCGTCGGCGCGAGCGCGCTGACGCTGAACGGCGGTGCGATCGTGCTTTCGGGCGGCACGACGGCGGCGACGTTGGGGCTGGGCACGCACGCGATAACGAACGCTGCGGCGCACAAGGTGAACGGGAGCCTGGGACCGCCGGGCGTGACGGGACTGGCGATCGGTTCTCCCGTGGTTGGCGACGTGTTCGAGCGTGGCGAGACGATCGAGGTCGAACTGGAGTTCAACCGCGCGGTGGACGTGACGGGCACGCCGCGGCTCGCACTGACGATCGGTTCGGCGACCAGGCAGGCGAGCTACGCGAGCGGGACGGGGACGACGGGGCTGGTGTTCCGGTACGTGGTGGCGTCGGGCGACGCGGACGCGGACGGATTGAGCATCGGGTCGGGCGCGTTGACGTTGAGCGGCGGTACGATCCGTCTGGCTGGCGGGACGCTGGACGCGACGTTGGGGCTGGGCACGGGCGTGGTGGTGACGAACAGCGGCGGCCACCAGGTGTCCGGCAGTACGTTCACGGTGCCGGCAGTGACTGCGGTGACGGTGTCGAGCGCTCCGGCGAGCGGTCAGACGT